>NZ_LR898465.1:397500-4274184 GCF_905067615.1 Hyphomicrobium sp. MC8b
TGGCGACTCCGCTTCGCGGAGCCGGCCCCCAGCACAGACCTGCTGATGCATTCGTGATGTTTGAAGAGACAAAGGTTTCGCTCTGAGCATGGCTCGAGCGATTGAACACTAATTGACATCGTATAGAGGGACTAATGCCTGAGGCGCGTACCCCGCGCTATCTGCACAGATCTTGCTGCCTTCAGCAGCTTGTTCGGGTTTAGTCTGATTGACTTCTGGTTCGTTCACGCGGACCGCGCACTTCGGTGTGTGGCGAGCGTGATGCGAACCTGGTCTTTCTGGGCAATGCGCACAATACAAAGGGCTCGGATTTGTCACTCCTTCTTTGCCGAGGGAATAGTGATGGTCCGCCGCCTGGTGAGCATTGCAAATGAGAGCGATCAAGTGACTTAAGGGCATCTGGTGGATGCCTTGGCGGTAAGAGGCGATGAAGGACGTGGTACGCTGCGATATGCTTCGGGAAGGCGCGAACAGCCGTTGATCCGAAGATTTCCGAATGGGGAAACCCACCTTCGACATCTTGAAATTCGCACCCATGCAAATGGGTTCGGATTTCAGGGTGTCACAAGAAGGTATTTAGCCCTGAATACATAGGGGTTAAAAGCAAACCCAGGGAACTGAAACATCTCAGTACCTGGAGGAAAGGACATCAACCGAGACTCCGCGAGTAGTGGCGAGCGAAAGCGGACTAGGCCAGTGATAAAGCTAAGACAACTGGAACCATCTGGAAAGTTGGGCCTCAGCGGGTGACAGCCCCGTACAGGTAATGCAAGGCTTTATCCTCGAGTAGAACGGGACACGTGCAATCCTGTTTGAACATGGGGGGATCACCCTCCAAGCCTAAGTACTCCTTACCGACCGATAGTGCACCAGTACCGTGAGGGAAAGGTGAAAAGCACCCCGACGAGGGGAGTGAAATAGTACCTGAAACCGGATGCCTACAAACAGTCGGAGCCCGCAAGGGTGACGACGTACCTTTTGTATAATGGGTCTGCGACTTAGTCTGACGAGCAAGCTTAAGGCGATAGCTGTAGGCGTAGCGAAAGCGAGTCTGAACAGGGCGTTCAGTTCGTCGGATTAGACCCGAAACCTGTCGATCTATCCATGGTCAGGTTGAAAGTGGGGTAACACCCACTGGAGGACCGAACCGGTGTCTGTTGAAAAAGCCTCGGATGAACTGTGGATAGGGGTGAAAGGCCAATCAAGGCAGGAAATAGCTGGTTCTCCGCGAAATCTATTTAGGTAGAGCCTCGGACGAATACTCGAGGGGGTAGAGCACTACATGGGCTAGGGGCCCCTACAGGGTTACCAAACCTAAGTAAACTCCGAATACCTCGAAGTACTATCCGGGAGACACACGGCGGGTGCTAACGTCCGTCGTGAAGAGGGAAACAACCCTGATCGCCGTCTAAGGTCCCCAAATCACTGCTAAGTGTGAAAGGATGTGCGAACCCCATAACAACCAGGATGTTGGCTTAGAAGCAGCCATCATTTAAAGAAAGCGTAACAGCTCACTGGTCTAAACAAGGGTTCATGCGCCGAAAATGTAACGGGGCTAAAGCAGTGTACCGAAGACGCGGGTGTACAGCAATGTACGCGGTAGCGGAGCGTTCCGTAAGCCTGTGAAGGGAGACCCGTGAGGGCTCCTGGAGGTATCGGAAGTGCGAATGCAGACATGAGTAACGAAAGAAGTGTGAGAAACACTTCCTCCGAAAGTCCAAGGGTTCCTGCGTAAAGTTAATCTGCGCAGGGTTAGCCGGCCCCTAAGGCGAGGGCGAAAGCCGTAGTCGATGGGAACCACGTTAATATTCGTGGGCCAGTGGGTGTGTGACGGATGCAGCAAGTTGTTGAGGCTTATTGGATTGCCGAGGCAGCGAATGTGTCCCTGGAAATAGCCCCCACATAGACCGTACCCGAAACCGACACAGGTGGACTGGTAGAGAATACCAAGGAGCTTGAGCGAAGTGTGCTGAAGGAACTCGGCAAATTACCTGCGTAACTTCGGGAGAAGCAGGCTATCTCTTCGGGCAACCGGAGGGGTAGGGCACAAACTAGGGGGTGGCGACTGTTTACCTAAAACACAGGGCTATGCTAAGTCCAACGACGACGTATATGGCCTGACGCCTGCCCGGTGCTGGAAGGTTAAGAGGAGAGGTTCACGCCTTGAATCGAAGCCCCAGTAAACGGCGGCCGTAACTATAACGGTCCTAAGGTAGCGAAATTCCTTGTCGGGTAAGTTCCGACCTGCACGAATGGCGTAACGACTTCCCCACTGTCTCCAGCACACACTCAGTGAAATTGAATTCCCCGTGAAGATGCGGGGTTCCTGCGGTTAGACGGAAAGACCCCGTGCACCTTTACTGCAACTTTGCACTGGCAATCGTGACTGCTTGTGTAGGATAGGTGGTAGGCTATGAAACCTGGGCGCTAGCTCGGGTGGAGCCGAAATGTGAAATACCACCCTAGTGATTATGGTTGTCTAACCGCGGTCCGTTATCCGGATCCGGGACAGCGCATGGTGGGCAGTTTGACTGGGGCGGTCGCCTCCTAAATCGTAACGGAGGCGTGCGAAGGTGGGCTCAGGTTGGTCGGAAATCAACCGTCGAGTGCAATGGCATAAGCCCGCCTGACTGCGAGACTGACAAGTCGAGCAGAGTCGAAAGACGGCCATAGTGATCCGGTGGTTCTTTGTGAGAGGGCCATCGCTCAACGGATAAAAGGTACGCCGGGGATAACAGGCTGATGACGCCCAAGAGTCCATATCGACGGCGTCGTTTGGCACCTCGATGTCGGCTCATCACATCCTGGGGCTGGAGCAGGTCCCAAGGGTATGGCTGTTCGCCATTTAAAGTGGTACGTGAGCTGGGTTCAGAACGTCGCGAGACAGTTCGGTCCCTATCTGCCGTAGGTGTAGGAGAATTGAGAGGATCTGACCTTAGTACGAGAGGACCGGGTTGGACACACCTCTGGTGGACCTGTTGTCGTGCCAACGGCACAGCAGGGTAGCTATGTGTGGAAGGGATAACCGCTGAAGGCATCTAAGCGGGAAACCCACCTCAAAACGAGTTCTCCCTCGAGAGTCGTGGAAGACCACCACGTTGATAGGCCGGGTGTGGAAGCGCTGCAAGGCGTGTAGCTTACCGGTACTAATAACTCGATTGGCTTGATTGCTCTCATTTAGCAATGCTCATCGTTTGCCTGAAACCGCGAAACGGTTTCAAGCAGAGGCGCGCTCTCACGAGCGCCGAACGATGAGCGTAGGGCTCAGAAAAAAGACCAGAAACAGAAGTCATATGACGTCTCCGCCGACCTGGTGATTATGGCGGGGTGGCTGCACCCGATCCCATTCCGAACTCGGCCGTGAAACGCCCCTGCGCCGATGGTACTTCGTCTTAAGACGCGGGAGAGTAGGTCGTTGCCAGGTCTGCAGAGACGTCATGTGAATTTTCGAATAACGAAGTCAATCAGTGCCCTCTATCGAATTTAAGAACGCGCCGCTGTGCCTTGAGCCAGCGGCGCGTTTTTGCGTTTGAGCTTCACAAACTAATTCACGCCGCATCCGACGAATATGCTTTTGGGCAATTCGACTTTGCTTTTGCGGTGTCTCGGGGCGCCTGCGAAATTGGGGGGCGTCACACGATATGCTGCAATACATCTGGTCGAAGCTTTATGCGCAGTGGCTCCGATCTCAGCTTGTCAGACGTTTGCCTAAAATCGATCTGAAACACGGGATCGGCACGAACCTGATCCTCGGGATTGCGCGCAACTACAGCATTTCCGACTTGCGTCCGTTTGTCCGTTCAGCGCGAAAGTTTCATGACTGCCGGATCGTCCTGGTCATCAACAACGATCCGGAGCTCGGAAAAGCGCTCGATGCGGAGGGCGTCGACTGTGTCCTCGAAGATGTTTCATCGAGCCTCGGGCGGCCTCATATGAATTTTGCGCGCGTGACCGATTATGTCGCCGTGCTGCAAGCGCTCTCGGGGCAGGTCGAACGCGTATTTTTGGCCGACACGCGCGACGTCGTTTTCCAGGGCGATATTTTCGAAGCGCTGCCTGATGCCCCGATGATTTTTTTCGAAGAGGGCAAAGGTTTTTCTCTCGAATCCGCTGGCTGGAACGGCAATGCGATCCGGCGAACTTTTGGGCTGCCGGTCTACGATCAAATCAAACATCACGAAGTGATCTGCAGCGGCACCGTTCTGGGGCGGCACGGCGTCACGCTGATGTATTGCTGGGAGAAGCTTTTGCTTGGGCAAATGGTTCGCCGGCGTCATCACATGCGTTCAGGCGTCGATCAGGCGACGACTAACGTCATTGCGCGCGTCAATCTCGTGCCGTCGTCTGTCGTAATGCCATACGATGGAGCAGTCGCAACCCTCTCCGGACACAACACGAATTTTCTATCGGTCAAAGACGGACTGCTGGTGACAGCGCAAGGCGGTGTGCCGGCCGCGATCCATCAATACGATCGCAATCCTGCGGTCCGCGATTTTGTTTATGCGACGTATGACGGCCCAAAGAGCGGCAAAGCGGGCGATAACTCGAAAGATTCGACGCTGCAGAAAAAGCTTCGCGTCGCGTTCGGCCTGCAGGGACCGTAGTCGCGTGCGGTTTTGCGATCATTCGATCGCATTTTCTTTGCCGCCGCGGATTGCGACTTTGACACCGCATTTCTCCATCGGGAGCGCGGTCGATGTCCAGCGATCCTTCGTCACCGTTACGACATAGCGGCGGCAGTCGCGTCCCGCGCCCTGGACGAAATGCACGGTGAAGACCGCTAGTCCGGCTTTGCGTTTGTGCGGCCAGACGAACTCGCCGTTGTTCGGCACCGTTTTGATCGCTTTGCCGATCGCGTAAGCCGCGTTGCGATAATCCGTCGATGTCAGACGTGCGAGAACCGCGCGCGATAGATCAGGGTGCAAGCCGGCGGTTTCGGCCTTCTTGCGTAACGGATCGTTCGATGGCCGTGGCGGGGCATAGGCATCATATAGATGCGGTTTTGCTGGTGTTTTTGCATCCGCTTCGTCGTCGTTCGTATCGCCTGGTGCAGCGGCGACGGTGACCTCAGGCAGGGGCAGACTCGGCGGCGCGATCGCTGCAGGCGGCGGAACGGGAGTAGGAGGGGCAAGTGGCGTGTCGGCGGATGCGATCTCTTTCGTCGGCAATGGCACTGAGGGCGCTTGTTCTGACGTCGCCAACGACGATGCGATGCGTTCAAATTTCGAAGTCCATTCTTGTCGCGTCTCAGCATCGGTGGCGAAGGCGCATCCAACGGTGGCGGCGATAAGAAGGAAAAGATACGTATAGGGAACGATTTCCAGGCGTCGTGACGGTTGCGGGCAAACCGGCTCACCGGCGTAGAAGTCTTGCGACGCGAAATCAGCATCGCTTTCGGCGATCATGAACGAGGGAAATTCGTCAGCGGAATAAGACGCGCGGGCATACATTGGCCGATCCTCAAATCTTCCAGAGAATGTCGTTTCCCGCGCTGCATATGCACCGCACTGTCCTGGCCAAAAAATGGCAAGACGAAAAATGAGGGAATTTTCGGCATTTTCTCCAGTCCGTCCAACCAGTTCTGCCCAAGCCGAGATCAATGTTCTTGACTCTTCTAGTGGCGTTCGCTCAGTTGACGGCGGACCTGATCTCGGGACCTTGAATCCTGACCTATTAGGAGCAGAGATGAGTATTTCACGTTTCGCACGTGCCGTGCGTCATTCGTCATTTTCTTCCATTCTTCTTGGTTCTGTTCTCGCCGTCGGCGGTGTCGTGATGGGCGCCGTCGCTGCCCAGGCGGAGGATACGCACGAGGTCGAGATCTCAATCAAAGATCATAAGTTCGAGCCGGATGCGCTGAAGCTGCCGATCGGCAAGCCGATCAAGATCACGGTGAAGAACCTCGACGCGACGCCGGAAGAATTCGAAAGCCACGACCTCGGCTTCGAGAAGATCATTGCCGGCAACAGCTCAGCGGTCATTCGCGTGAAGCCGCTAAAGCCTGGCACCTACATGTTCTTCGGTGAATTTCACCAGGATAGCGCGCTCGGTCACGTCGTTGCGGAGTAGGCGGCGATGCTTGCGGCTCTCATCATTGTCTTTCGCGAAGTTCTCGAAGCGGGCCTGATCATCGGCGTGGTGCTCGCGGCATCGCGCGGCGTTCATAGCCGTAACGGTGCGGTATCGCTCGGAGTCCTCGCAGGGATCGCAGGCTCAATCATCGTTGCGATGTTTGCCTCGCGGATCTCAGACGCTTTCGACGGCCGCGGGCAGGAAATTTTTGTCGCGGCGATCCTGCTGTTTGCGGTCGTCATGCTCGGGTGGCACGTCGCCTGGATGGCGCATCATGCTCGCGAGATGACGCAGCAGTTGCGGCAGCTGGGCAGCGATGTTTCTGCCGGACGGCAATCGCTGTTTGCGCTCGGCGCGGCTGTTGCCGTGGCGGTCATGCGTGAAGGCAGCGAGGTCGTGCTGTTCATGACCGGCATCATCATGCAGGGCAAGGATACCGGTTTCGAACTTCTGATCGGATCGGGTATCGGGCTGCTGCTTGGCGCTGTCGTGTCGATGGTGCTTTATTTTGGGCTCGCGGCCATTCCGATCCGGCAGATGTTTGCGTTTACCGGCGTTCTCATCACATTGCTGGCTGCCGGGCTTGCAGCCTCCGCGGTCAAGCAGCTGTCGAATGCTGGCCTGTTGAATGCGTTCGATTCTACGGTCTGGGACAGCTCGTCCATTCTGTCGGAAAACAGTTGGCCGGGGCGGGTCTTGAGCATTCTGGTTGGTTACATGGACCGGCCGACGGGAATGCAGCTCATCGCGTATGTCGCAACGGCGGCTGCAATTTTCTCTTTGAGCTACATCTGGCGAGCGCCGGCGAAACCGGTCAGTCAGAGCGCATAGAAAAAAAGGCGCCCCTCGCGGCGCCTTTTTTATTTCATCGGCTAAAGACCAAGATCCGACAATCCCGGATGATCGTCGGGGCGGCGTCCGAGCGGCCAATGGAATTTTCTCTCGCTCTCGGAAATGCGCAGGTCGTTGATGCAAGCATAACGATGGTGCATCAGGCCGTCGGGGCCGAATTCCCAGTTTTCGTTGCCGTAGGCGCGGTACCACTGGTTGCTGTCGTCGCGATATTCATAAGCAAAGCGTACGGCGATGCGATCGCCGGTAAATGCCCAGAGTTCCTTGATGAGGCGATAGTCGAGTTCGCGGTTCCACTTCCGCGTCAGGAATTCGATGATCTGCTGACGGCCGACCGGAAACTCGGCGCGGTTTCGCCAAACGCTATCGACCGAATAGGCCAGCGCGACCTTCTGCGGATCGCGGCTATTCCAGCCGTCTTCGGCGCCGCGGACTTTCTGAATGGCGGTTTCGCGCGTGAAGGGCGGGAACGGCGGTCTGCTTTCAGACATTTTCGTCTCCTTCAAATTTGACAGTGGAGGGATTGCTTGACCCTGGACGCGAACGTCACGAGTCTCGGCGGCAGATCGAAATCGCTCGACGACACCTGCGGGAGGGAGCACCTACCATGTACGACATCGCCAATCTTTCGAATCTGCCTCATCTAAGAAATCTATCGTCGACGACGATGTCGGCGTTCGAAAACTTCGATCGCGCTGCCATGGCGGCGGGTGCCATTCCACGACGCTATAAGGAATTGATCGCGCTTGGCGTCGCCATCGCAACTCAGTGTCCGTACAGCCTCGAAGTCCATCGCACCAACGCAGAGAATGCCGGTGTGACGGAAGCAGAAATTGCGGAAGTCATTTATATCGCGGCGACGATGCGAGCAACGGCAGCTATCGCGCACGGAACCCATCTTGTCGGGCCGCGCAAAGCAACGCGATAATGTCTGCGCCGCTAATGAAGACTGTTGTCTGGCCTACAATACGCTGATCATTTTGATCATAATGACCGCTAGGCTGACGGCTGCGATCCAAAGTGCGATGTCGGCTGTCCGGCTGCGTCGCGAGCGCGATGCGATTTTATCGACGGTTTCATCGTCGAGACGAAGTCCCGCATTGGCCATTTGGGACATGCCGTTGATAGCCTGCGCAACATTCTGCAGAAGCGCCGGAGTCTTCATCAAGACATCGCCGATTGTTTCAACGCCACGGCCCGCTTCGCGCAAGCGGCCGAGAGGCGAGAGATTGGATTCCATCCATTCCTTCGCCACCGGTTCGGCGGCAACCCAGACGTTCAACGACGGATCGAGATCGCGCGCGACGCCTTCGACGATGACCATGCTTTTTTGCAGCAAGATCAGCTCTGGACGTGTCTGCATGTCGAAGACTTCGGTGTAGGCGAAGAGCTGGCCCAAAAGGTCGGCCATCGAAATTTCTTCTGCCGTGCGGCCTTGGATCGGTTCGCCGATGGCGCGCATCGCCTGGGCGAATTCTTCGACGCTGTGATGCGGGGGCACGTAGCCCGCTTCGAAGTGGATGGCGGCGGCGCGGTAGTAATCGCGCGTGATGAGGCCGTGCAGGATTTCTGCGAGGAAGCGGCGCTCGGGCAGACCCAAGCGGCCCATGATGCCGAAGTCGACGGCGACGACCTTGCCGTTGGCATCGACGAACAAATTCCCCTGATGCATATCGGCGTGAAAGAAACCGTCGCGCATGGCGTGACGAAGAAATGAGCGCAGCACGGTCATGCCGAGAGCGGCAGTGTCGAAGCCCTTGGCCTTGAGAACGTCGCGTTGTGCGATCGGCGTCCCGTCGATCCATTCGATCGTCAGAACGCGTTTGGCCGTGCGTTTCCAGTCGATATCGGGAACGCGGAAGCCTTCGTCCTCTTTGATGTTTGACGCCATCTCGGAGATGGCTGCGGCTTCGAGGCGCAAATCCATCTCGAGGTCGGTCGTGTGCTTCAGATTATCGACAACGGCAACCGGTTTCAGGCGGCGCGCGGGCGGATACATGCGTTCGATCATCCGCGCGGCGAAATAATAGCTGTCGAGGTCGCGATAGAAACGCTTCTCAATGTTCGGCCGCAGAATCTTGACGGCAACGGCCTTCTTCACGCCGTTGTCGAGGACATAGGCTTTGTGGACCTGGGCGATTGAAGCGGCAGCGACGGGCGGTCCGAATTCGACGAAATGATCTTCGAGCTTGCCGCCGAGCGCGCGTTCAACGGCTTCGCGAGCTTCCGCCATCGAGAACGGTTCGGCTTTGTCTTGAAGCTGGCGCAGATCTTCGGAAAGCTCAGGTCCGATGACGTCGGCGCGGGTGGCGAGAAACTGGCCGAGCTTCACATAGCTCGGACCGAGCTTCGCCAATGCCGTTGCGACGCGGGCGGATTGCGGCTCGCCTTTGCGGAAGGCCGATGCCACGAGCGTCACCGGCAATGTGGCGATGCGCGCAAGTTTCAGTGGCAGCGGTACCGGCATGCCCTTCGGAACGAAGCGGACGCCATATTGCGCAAGCACAAAACCGGCGCGCGCGAGTCGTAGGGAGTTAAGAAGCGCTCCGGGCATGGTGGTGATTTCGTCGTCCTGAATTCTCTGGGGGCGCAGGCCGTGGTTTCGCTCGGCCTCGGCACATTGCGCCGCAACCTCGTCGGGTCAAGTGTAGCCGCTTGGAGGGGTAAAAACGGTTAAGCCGGGACGGCATTCGTAACTGCCGCAGCCAGGGCCATTGCGGCTGGGACGCCATACAACTTGCGGACAAAAAAATAGCGCCCGGCGGATTGCCGCGGGCGCTACTTTCGAGCAAATGCTCAGCTCGACCTATAGCTTGCAGAACGTTGCGCGGCCGTGACAGGTGACCATGCCGCCGTTGGGGCTGCAGCGATACTTTTTGTTGACGACCTTGTAGCCGGCGACCTGGCCGTTCGCCAGGAAACCCGGCCAGAGACCCCAGCTGACGTTCTGGACCATCGTCTCCATCGCGAACCATTTCGCCGAATCGGCCGACGTTGACGTGGCGACTGCGCCCTTCGTCATGCAGCCAGCGTTCGCGACGCCGGCGCCCAGCGAAACAAGCGCCGCAGCAGCGACGCCGATCAATAGCTTCGATTTCATGAGTCCCACCTCCTCGAATAGAAGAAAGTCATTCCTTCGTCCCCGAGAGGGAAAGCTATGAATCGCTGCCGCCAGCGTCAATTGAACTTACGCTGAAGGGCAAAAAACGTAGTTCACGCTGTGGCCGATCAGATCTTCCAGCCGCCGTGAATCGCGGCGATGCCGCCGGTCAGGTTGCGATAGGCGACGCGCGAGAAACCAGCGTTACGAATCATGTCGGCGAAGGCTTCCTGCTTGGGGAAGCGGCGGATGCTTTCGACGAGATAGCGATAGGATTCCGAATCGCCCGCAGCCAGCTGCCCGAGACGCGGAATGACCTCAAACGAGTGGAAGTCGTAGGCGCGATCAAGCAACGGCACGCGGCATTCGGAAAATTCGAGACACAGGAATCGTCCGCCGGGCTTCAGCACGCGGTAGGCTTCGGCAAGCGCCTTGTCGATGTGGGTCACATTGCGAATGCCGAACGCAATCGTATAGGCGTCGAAGCTCGCGTTCTCGAAAGGCAACTCTTCGGCGTTGCCCTCGACGCAGGTGATGCGGTTCTCAAGTCCTGCGTCAGAGATGCGGCGGCGGCCGACGTCGAGCATCTCGGGGCTGATGTCGCAGATGACGGCGGTGGCGTTCGGCCCTGAATCTTTAGCGTAGCGGATGGAAATGTCGCCGGTGCCGCCGGCAACGTCCAAAAGCTTGAACGGCGTGGCACTGCGCGGCGCGTTCAGCATCGTGATGAGTTCGCGCTTCCAGAGGCGATGCAGGCCACCGGACATCAAGTCGTTCATCAGGTCGTAGCGATCGGCGACCGACGCGAAGACCTTGTTGACGAGTCCCTGGCGTTCGGCCTCGGACACGGTGCGGAAGCCGAACGACGCGGTGCTCTGGCTTGCGGTTTCTGAGTTTTGATCCATATCCGGGACCATAGCCGCTCGCGGGCGGCCGCGCTATCGTCGGCGCATCTCATCGTCAATTTCAGGTGACATTTCTCCTATGCCCGAACTCCCCGAGGTCGAAACCGTGAGGCGGGGGCTGGCGCCGGTGCTGGTCGGCAGCCGGGTTGCGCGGATTGATGCGCGGCGGCCGGATTTGCGTTTTCCGCTGCCGGAACGGTTCGGCGAGCGGTTGGCGGGGCAAGACATCGTCGGGCTGGAGCGGCGTGCGAAATATCTGATTGCGACGCTTTCGAGCGGTGAGGATCTCGTCATGCATCTGGGCATGACCGGGCGGTTTTCCGTCATCCATAAGGACTTCATCGACCGGCCGGGGGACTACATCCACGAGACGGGGCCTGATCCGGCGCACGATCACGTTGTGCTGCATCTCTCCGACGGCACGCAGGTGATCTACAACGATCCCAGGCGGTTCGGATTCATGGTCATGATGCCGCACGCGGAGCGGCCGGAGCATGCGCTGTTTCGCAAGCTCGGGGCGGAGCCGCTGAGCGATGAATTGACGGCCGAATATCTGGCGCGGCGAGCGCTGGGCAAGAAGGTCAATCTCAAAGCCTTTCTGATGGATCAGCATGTCGTGGCGGGGCTCGGCAACATCTACGCGTCCGAGGCGCTGTTTCAAGCGGTGCTATCGCCCGATCGTGTTGCGGCAACGTTGGCGAACCGTCGCGGAGGTATAGAGAAGGCCGAGAAGCTCGTCATCGCGATCAAGGATGTTCTGCAACGTGCCATTGCAGCGGGCGGTTCGACGCTGCGCGATTACCGCAGTGCCGACGGCAAGAAGGGAGCATTCCAAGAACGGTTTGCCGTTTACGACCGGGAAGGCGGCACGTGTCCGACTCCTGGATGCGGCGGCGAAATCCGTCGCGCGGTGCATGCCGGGCGCGCGACGTTTTATTGCCGGCGGTGTCAGCGCTGAAGTGGTGTCAGCTTGCCGTTGAGGTGGCTGAGCGCTCGCATAGTGCGGCGTTCGTCTTGATCAGGATGACACTGATGCACATCACGGCGAAGCCGCCGCCGAGGAAAAGCTGGTTCGCGGCCCAGTCACCTTTATGCGTGATGGCGAGTTTGCCGGCAGCTATCAGCCAGACAAGGCCGATGGCAATCAAGATCGCCTGATAGCCTGCGATTTTCGCCATGCGGTCGAGCGACGATGTTTGCGCGAGCGGGTCATTCGGGTTTGAAAGCCGCTTCAAGTAATAGCCGTAGGCGGCTGCAAAGAGCATGCAAGCCGTACCGTATTCCCAGCCGTGCTGCCAACGTACGTGCGTACCCAGATAGATGGCGTAGAACGCCACGCCACACCACAGGAATGCCAAGGCAATCAGAAAGACGTTCGCGCGCATCGCTTCGCGCTGCGTGGCAACGGCCGATCCGGTTGCCGGGCGCTGCCAGATCGGAGCATTCGTTCGCAGCGCGGCCATGACCATGACAGCTGAGAAAACCGCGGCGGCGACTGCCGAGTCCGCGATCTTCATCAGACGGCAGGCGAGATACATGGCGATGAGAGCTGCGGCGAGTGTCACTGCCAGCCAAGGCAGCGATGGGCGCAAGGTCATGGTGTCGGAAGCTCCCCCTTTTGGACGGCGCGGTGGCCTGCTCTCGAACCTACATGCGTGAGCGCAGGGCGTCCAAGCTGATAGCTGCAATGGCGAGCGCACCAAAGAAGAAGATGTTGCATCCCGCCCAATCGGCGTGGGTCGCGGCGCGCGGAAACTTGTGATCGACGAACAGGCTGATGACGCCGGCCGCCATGCCGATCACCTGAAACTGAAGCAGAAGACGTCCCATCTTCACCAGCATGGCGTCGTCGCGTCCGGCGGAGCGGTCGCGATCGAGAAGGACGGCGAAGCCGATGGTGGCGACGGCAGCAAACAGAAAGCCGATGAAAAACTGCCACCACTCGGCCCAGTGCTTATCCATAACGAAGAGGTACGTGATCAGGATCGCGAGCGCGGCCCAAGCCCAGACCAGAGCCAGATATCGCGCCGTCGAACTGGCGATGGCGCTCATCGGCGCGCCGGTGTTCCTCAGCTTCTGGTGATCACGGATGGCAATCAGGGCGAAGGCAACGCAGATAACCGCGACGGCCGCCATCTGCAGGGTCGGCTGTTCTGCGGAGGCGGCCAGGACAGTCGCGCAAACAGTAGCCGCGAGAGAAAACAGCCAACCGGTCATGGACAACATTCTCTGGCGGTCTCCCAATTCTGGATCAAAAGCATGTAAGTCGGGATGGACTTAGCGCAAATGGCGACGCAAAGCGCTGCGACCGGCCGTCGGTGGCGGCTTTTGTGACGGATTCGTGCTTTTCCGGGTGCGCTTCATTGACCGGCGGCCGTTAGGCGGGTATATCCGCCGCAAACCGTGCCTGGAGCGAAAATCCCGGGCCGACGATCAATATCTTCAACCCATTGCCGCGCTTAGCATTTTGCGAATGCGACGGCGCATTCGCAGCAAACGTAAGGACACCCAATGGCAAATACGTCGTCGGCAAAGAAAGCCACGCGCCAGATGATCCGCCGCACCGAAGTCAACAAGTCGCGCCGTTCGCGCGTCAAGTCCGAGGTTCGCTCGGTCGAGGAAGCTATCAAGTCGGGCGACCAAGCCAAGGCACTTGCTGCGCTTTCGGCCGCTGAACCGCTTCTCGTGCGCACCGCACAGAAGGGCGTCATGCACAAGAAGACCACAGCCCGGAAGGTTTCCAGGCTTGCTCAGCGTGTCAAGGCCATGAGCGCATAACGCACTTGTGAATAAGGGGAGCCAATTTTTCTCCCTGTTGCATATTCGCTACGGTAAAGAGCGGGCCCGCCAACGGGCCCGCTGTTTTTTTATCGTCATTAATCGCCCGGAATCCGGCCCATTGGACGGGATGTTCTGATGCCGGATAAGTTTGGCGCTCTTTCGAGGCGGAGTCGGACGGCAAGAGAAAATGACGTCTGGGTGACGGTCGTGGCGGCGATGCAACCCAGAGTGTGTCAGTGGAAAAAATGCGAATAGAGTCAGATGGTTTATGCACAGAGGTTGCGATGTGACTCGCGTTTTCACCAGTACCTGTGGACAACTTTTGGTACGCCTCAATCGCCCCAATGGCTGCGCTGGGGTGCTTGTCGAAAAGAGGGTTAAGGGATAGTAAATTTCTAGTGGATGGCAGCGGGGTAAAGCGGTCGTTCGCACTGGTAAGTTCGGCGAGCGTAGCATTCGGGTCTTTCAAGCTTTGATGACCCGGACTGTATCGCCAAAATAGATAAAGACCTGCGTTTCAACTTGGGCGTTGCTTTGGCTAGCCCAAGAATAGTTGGGTATTCTCTGGTTTTGGCTGGGGATATTCTCGCGGGTCTTTATCAGTACTTGTGTAAGGCGTGAGGGGAATTCGTGGAAAAAGTTGAGGCTTCTGGCGTCGAGGACGTGTCCGTTCTCGAAACTTGGAAGCGTCTCGAAGGCGATCCGAAGACTGTTCTTGTTGATGTTCGGACGCGTGCCGAATGGGCTTTTGTGGGTGTGCCCGACCTTTCGAAGATCAACAAGGACGTCATGCTGATCGAATGGCAGACGTTCCCTGACAGCCGGATCGCTCCGCACTTTATCGAACGATTGACGGCGGCGTTGGCTGCCAAGGGAGTCGAGAAGAATACTGAGATTTTTTTTATCTGCCGTTCGGGCGGGCGCAGCCGGATGGCTGCCGAGGCAATCGCCGGAGCGGGATATTCGAGGTGTCGAAACGTCATGGAGGGCTTTGAGGGACCGTTAGACGCTGCCCAACACCGGAGCCAAATCGCAGGCTGGAAATTCGCCGGTCTCAACTGGCTGCAAGGGTAGCAAGACGTCACACGGAAGGCACGGCACCGGAAGGCAGAGGGTAATGCCGGACGGTGATGAGGGGGGACGCTTTCAGGCGTCCCGCGTTATCAGCGGGAGTACATCACTATGCAGGCAGCACAAAAGGCAGAGTCTCAAGGTAATGAGCACAGCGCCGAGACGCCGACGGTTGCGGTAGAGGGCCGTGGTCACAAGGTCCGCGCCATGCTCAAGGTTCAGCTCGGAGATGAGGTCTATTCGAGCTGGTTCAAGAGCCTGGAATTCGAAAGCTTCGATGGACGGATCGTCAAGGTTTCAGTGCCGGTCAAGTTTGTGCGCAACTGGATTCAAGAACACTATTCCGAGCACTTGCTGCGCTGCTCGCGCGTTGAATTCGCAACGGCCGAGCGCGTCGAAGTCGTCTGGCGGCAGCCCGGTGCGGTTCCGCAGCGGCCGGCGGATGCTCGTATCGGAGACGCCGCGCACACCAGCGCTGCCATTCCAGCACCCATCGCGCACGTCGAGACGCCGCGTCCGGCAGCGCCGCTGCGGGCTCCGGTTCTGCCCGTCCAGCGGACGTCTGCGGGCGGCCTTGAAGGTTCGCCGCTCGATCCGCGCTATACATTTGAAAGCTTCGTCGTCGGGGCGTCGAACCGGATGGCGCATGCGGGCGCCACGCAGGTTGCGGAAACGGTTCTGACGGGTGCGCCCGGCTACAATCCGCTTTACATCCATTCGGCGGTCGGCCTCGGCAAGAGCCACCTTCTTCACGCCATCGCCTGGGAAGTGAAGAAGCGGGCGCCGAATGCACAGGTGCTGTATCTTACGGCCGAACGCTTCCGCTATCAGTTCGTCGAAGCGCTGCGGTCGTCTGATCCGCTGGCGTTCAAGGAGCGCTTCCGCAACATCAACATGTTGCTGATCGACGACCTCGAATTCCTGCAAGGCGAGCGGACCGAGCAAGAGTTCGATCACATCATCAATGCACTGCTCGACGGCGGTAAGCAGGTCGTCGTTGCTTCGGCGCGGGCGCCGAACCAGATCGAACGGCTGAACGAGCGTATGCGGTCGCGACTGCAGCGTGGTCTCGTCACCGAGCTTCAGTCTCTCGATCATGAGCTTCGCCTCAAGGTGCTGGACAAGCGTCTGGCCGAGAAGAAAGCGGCCGACCCGTCATTCTCGCTGTCGCGCGATGTCGTCGATCTCCTGGCGCTGCGCCTGACGGAGAACGGCCGCGAGCTCGAAGGGGCGGTCACGCGCCTTTACGCGACGTGGCAGTACATGCGCACGCCGATCACGCTCGACATTGCCGAGACGGTCATCCGTGACCTCGTGCAGAACCTTGAGCCGCGCCGGATCAAGATCGAGGATATCCTGCGGATTATTTCCCGACATTACGGCGTGTCGAAGGGCGATCTGCTGTCGCAGCGCCGTCATCGTTCCGTCGTTTGGCCGCGCCAGATTGGCATGTACCTGGCCAAGCATCTGACAGCGCGTTCGCTGCCGGAAATCGGACGGCGGTTCGGCGGCCGCGACCACACCACCGTTTTGCACGCGATCCGCAAGATCGAGGGCGAAATCAGCAAGAATCCGAACCTCGGAGACGAGCTTGAGGAGCTGAAACGGCTTCTCAACCACTGACCGCAACTTCACCCCTTGCGGCCTGATGCGACGCGGGGCCGGCATTTCATCCCCCTGGAGTGCCGGCCTTGCCGCGTGTGGCATAAGCCCGTAATTGGCGGTATCACGCAGATTGTGCGCTGACCCATACATCTTACTTGAAAAACTAGCTTCTTTCGGGTCTGATCCGGCTCCACGGGCGATTCCGCCCAGCGGCGCGGTCCGCGCCAAATTCGTTCTTTTGCGTGAGATGCTGCGGCGGGCTTCGACCGCGCTTCCATGCACACTTCCATAGCTGAGGATAAATATGCGTCTCGAGATCGAACGTGGGGAACTCTTGAAGGCGCTCAGCCACGTCACAAGCGTCGTCGAACGGCGGACGACGATCCCGATCTTGTCGAACATTATGCTTAAGGCCGCGGGCGACGCGCTGATGTTCAAGGCGACGGATCTCGAACGCGAGGTGAGCGAGAGCGTCGGCGCCAAGGTTTCGGCGCCCGGCACGCTGACGGTTCCGGCGCATGTGCTGCACGACATCGTGCGCAAGTTGCCGGACGGTGCCGAGATCGAGATCAAGCGCGACGGCGATAAAGAACGTCTGACGATCACGTCGGGGCATTCGCGTTTCAGCTTGCAGACGCTGTCGGCCGATGATTTTCCGGATCTCGCGGTCGGTGAGATCGGGCACGAGTTCACGATGGAAGCCGGCGACTTGAAGCGGCTCATCGACAAGACGAAATTCGCGATTTCGACGGAAGAGACGCGCTACTATCTCAACGGCATCTATCTGCATCCGGCTGAGACGGACGGCACGAAAACGCTGCGTGCTGTCGCGACCGACGGTCATCGCCTGGCGCAGGTGGAATTGCCGCTGCCGAAAGGCGCGGAGGGGATGCCGGGCGTCATCATTCCGCGCAAAACGGTGCACGAGTTGACACGCCTGCTCGAAGATTCGAGCGCGAAGGTGAAGGTCGGCGTGTCGCAGACGAAGGTGCGGTTCGAGATTGGCTCGGTCGTGCTGACGTCGAAGCTGATCGACGGTACGTTCCCCGATTACGGCCGCGTCATTCCGCACAACAACGACAAGGAAATGAAGGTCCCGAACGCGTCGTTCAAGAGCGCCGTCGATCGCGTGTCGACAATTGCAAGCGAGCGCGGGCGTGCGGTGAAGCTCAATGTCGGCAAGGACAAGCTGATCCTGACGGTGAACAATCCGGAAGGCGGCAGCGCGACGGAAGAAATTCCGGTCGGCTACAGCGCTGGGCCGCTGGAGATCGGTTTCAACGCTCGCTATCTGCTCGACATCGCCGATCAACTCGAAGGCGAGGATGCGCGGTTCCTGCTCGCCGATCCCGGTTCGCCGACGATGGTGCGCGACAGCAGCGACGCCAGCGCGCTCTACGTGCTAATGCCGATGCGGGTTTGAGGGGAATTCCCTCTCCCCATTTCTGCACTCAATGGGGAGAGGGTGCAGGGCGAGGGGCCGACCTAGCTTCGCTCTTGCAAGGCTGCAAGGAGCTGATCCAGCACGCCGTCGATGTTTTTGTAGATGTCGGCATTGTTGATGCGAACAATTTTGTAACCGAGCATCACCAATTCTTCTTCGCGCGTGCGATCCTTGGCGATCTCAGATGGAGTTCCGTGCGTGCCGCCATCGATCTCCACGACTACGTGCATCTCACGGCATGCAAAGTCGGCAAAATAGTCTCCAATCGGAAACTGGCGCACAAATTTAAAACCGCCGAGACGGCGATCGCGCAGGTGAAACCACAATTTCGCTTCGGCGGAAGTCGCATTCGATCGCAAGATGCGGGAGCGATTGAATTTCCATGGTTGGGTGCTGCGCATAACTTTCCTACATGCAGACGGAAGCGGTGCTGCCCCTCACCCTAGCCCTCTCCCCGTGAGGACGGGGAGAGGGGATGATCGAGCTTATTTGAGAATCTCGCAGGCAATGATAAGCGCTGCACATGGCATCCATCCCTAACGCCCTCTGGGTTGAGCGGCTGCAGCTCACGAATTTTCGCAGCTACGCGTCGGCGAGTGTGACGACGGATGCTGGGCCGCAGGTGATCGTCGGCGCGAACGGGTCGGGCAAGACCAATCTTCTCGAAGCATTATCGCTGTTGTCGCCGGGCCAAGGATTGAGGCGGGTGCCGTTCGTCGATCTGGCGCGGGCGGCGGGTGACGGCGGGTTTGCGGTGGCTGCTCGAGCGCATACGCTTGCTGGGCCTGCCGATCTCGGCACAGGCCTGGTGCCGGGCGCCAACTCGCGTGGAGAGCGCACGGGCCGCATCGTGCGGATCGACGGTACGGCACAGTCGGGCTCGGGTATTCTCGCCGATTATCTCGAAATCGTGTGGGTGACGCCGGCGATGGACGGCCTCTTCACGGGGGCGGCGTCAGAGCGGCGGCGGTTTCTCGACCGGTTGATTTTGTGCTTCGATCACGGTTACCGGACGATTGCAGGGCGCTTCGAGCGCGCGATGACGAGCCGTAACAGATTGCTCGCGGATGGCGTGCGCGACAACGCACAGCTTTCGGGCTTCGAGCAGGTGATGGCCGAGACGGGCATTGCGGTGGCAGCGGCGCGGCTCGAAGCGGTTGCTGCCATGCGCGCCATCGTCGAGAAGCGGCGGGCGCGTGATCCGAACTCGGCGTTTCCTTGGTCGGCATTCCGGCTCGAAGGGACGATCGAAGACGACCTGAGCGGTATGTCGGCCGTCGAAGCGGAAGATTTGTATGCCAAGACATTGCGCGACACGCGCGAACGCGACCGTGGCGCTGGGCGGACGCTCGATGGGCCGCACCGGTCGGATCTTATCGTCGAGCATGGGCCGAAGGCACTCGAAGCGCGGCATTCCTCGACGGGCGAGCAGAAAGCGCTGCTGCTCGGCCTCGTTCTGGCGCACGCTGAGCTTTTGACGGAGCGACAGGAAGGCGCGGCGCCGATCCTGCTGCTCGATGAAATCACGGCGCATCTGGACGTTCACCGCAGGGCAGCGCTTTTCGATGAAATCCTGAGGCTCGGAGCCCAAGCCTGGATGACGGGCACGGACGCGGATGCCTTTTCAGCGCTTGCCGAAAAGGCCCGATTCTGGGGCGTGAACGAGGGAAAAATCGAAGCCCTTCCGTAGCGACTTCAAGAGGGACAAACAGCCACATCCAAAATGCTGAAAAACAAAGGTTTTTTGGTCTCAAATTCTGTCGATTTCGTGCGGATTTTCGAGGCGATTTGTGCTATACAAAACGATCGAATATCCGCCTGCTGAGAAAGCCAAAAAATGAACGCGCAACCGCTCAAGAAAACCCCTGAGTCTGACGACTACGGCGAAGACAGCATCAAGATGCTGAAGGGGCTCGACGCGGTCAGAAAACGCCCCGGCATGTACATCGGCGACACCGATGACGGTTCGGGTCTGCATCACATGATTTACGAGGTGGTCGACAACGGGATCGACGAGGTTCTCGCCGGTCATGCGAAGTCGTGCATGGTGACGCTGAACCCCGACGGCTCGTGCACGGTGCGCGACGATGGCCGCGGTATTCCGACCGGCATCAAGCGCGACGACGATCACGATCCGAAGCGCTCGGCGACGGAAATCGTTTTCACCGAGCTGCATGCGGGCGGCAAGTTCGACCAGAACTCTTACAAGGTGTCGGGCGGTCTGCACGGCGTCGGCGTGTCGGTCGTCAACGCGCTGTCGACGTGGCTCAAGTGTCGTGTCTGGCGCGACGGCAAAGAGCACTTCATCGAATTTCACAACGGCAACGCTGTTGCGCCGTTGAAGGTCGTCGGCGATGCGGGCGAGGAGCGCGGCACGGAAGTCTCGTTCCTGCCGAGCACCGAGACGTTCCACAACGTGACGGAATTCGATTTCGCGACGCTGGAGCATCGCCTGCGCGAACTGGCGTTTCTCAACTCCGGCGCGAAGATCGTGTTGACCGACGCGCGCCACGCCGACGTGAAGCGTGAGGAATTCATGTACGACGGCGGCACGGCTGCGTTCGTGCGCTATCTCGACCGCTCGAAGACGTCGGCGCTCAGTGAGCCAATCCTGATTAATGCCGAGAAAGACGGGATTACCGTTGAGGCGGCGCTGTGGTGGAATGACAGCTATCACGAGACCGTGCTCTGCTTCACGAACAACATCCCGCAGCGCGACGGCGGCACGCATCTCGCCGGTTTCCGCGGAGCGTTGACGCGTATCGTCAACAAATACGCGGAAGAGTCAGGCATTGCGAAGAAAGAGAAGGTCAACCTCTCGGGCGACGATGCGCGAGAGGGTTTGACGTGCGTGCTCTCGGTCAAGGTGCCGGATCCGAAGTTTTCTTCGCAGACGAAAGACAAGCTTGTCTCATCGGAGGTTCGTCCGGTCGTTGAGGCGGCGGTTGGCGATCAGCTCGGCGCCTGGTTCGAAGAGCATCCGAAAGAAGCGAAGGTCATCGTCGGCAAGATCGTCGAAGCAGCGTTGGCACGCGAAGCGGCGCGCAAGGCACGCGATCTCACGCGGCGAAAGGGTGCGCTTGATGGTTTGCGGTTACCGGGCGGTCTCGCGGAATGCCAGGATCGCGACGCGTCCAAGACCGAGCTTTTCATCGTCGAGGGCGACTCGGCCGGTGGCTCTGCGAAACAGGGCCGCAAGCGCGAGTTCCAGGCGGTGCTGCCGATCCGAGGTAAAATCCTGAACGTCGAGCGCGCGCGTACCGACAAGATGCTGTCGTCGGAGCAGGTGACGAACATCATCGGGGCGCTGGGCACCGGCATCGGACGCGACGAGTTCAAGCTCGATAAGCTGCGCTATCACAAGGTCATCATCATGACCGACGCCGACGTTGACGGCGCGCACATCCGAACGCTGTTGTTGACGTTCTTCTATCGTCAGATGCCGGAGCTTGTCGACAAGGGGCATGTCTACATCGCGCAGCCGCCGCTCTACAAAGTGGCGAAGGGCAAGTCGCATTCGTATCTCAAGGATCAACGCGCGCTGGAAGATTATCTGATCGATCAAGGCCTCGCCGACGCGGTTCTCGTCACGGGCGATGGCGCGGAGCGCGCAGGCCGCGATCTGCGCGATATCGTCGAGCAAGCTCGGCAGATTGCGGGCGGTATCAATGGGCTGCATCATCGCTATAACCGCGACGTGGCCGAGCAGGGCGCGATCGGCGGCGCGTTTGATGCCTCGCTCCTGAATACGCCGTCGGCCGAAAAGGCAAACGCGATCGCGGAACATGTCGCGAAGCGGCTCGATGCGATTTCGGAAGAGATGGAAACAGGCTGGGAAGGCCGTTACGGCAACGACGGCTATGTCTTCAAGCGCGAAGTGCGCGGCGTGACGGAAGTGCACTTCCTCGACCGGGCGTTGCTCGGCTCGCTCGATGCGCGACGCATTAACGAGCGGCACGCGCATCTCGTCGAAGTTTACGAGACGCCTGCGAAGCTCAAGCGCAAGGACAAGACGGATGTCATCACTGGGCCGCGCTCGCTGCTCGAAGCCGTTTACGAGACAGGCCGCAAGGGGCTCGATCTGCAGCGCTACAAAGGCCTTGGCGAGATGAATCCGGAGCAACTCTGGGAGACGACCCTCGACCCGGACGTCCGTACGCTCTTGCAGGTGAAGGTCGGCGATCTGGCGGAAGCCGACGAAATTTTCGCCAAGCTGATGGGCGATGTCGTCGAGCCGCGCCGCGACTTCATCCAGGAAAACGCGCTCAACGTTTCTAACCTTGATGTGTGAGTGGAGGTGTCGCTCACTCGCATCGGCCGGGACACTCGGATTTTTACTCCTGGTTTTGATCTGCAGTGTTTCCGCGTCGGCGGAGACTTATGGGCCTTTTTTCTACCGTATCGGGGTTGCGGAAAGTTACGTGGGTTTTGAAACGTCACTTTCCCTGAACGGTTCGAAACTGGTCGTCGAAAACTGCATTCAAGTTGTCTTTCCAGGGAAGCGGCAGTGTTCTTCTCAAACCTTTCAAGAGGGCGAGTTTTCATTGACCGACGATTTCGTCGAATATGTCAGCGGCAATATCGAGAAAGTTGATCGCAAATCTCGCCTGTTTACGATCGAAGATAGTCAGGACCACCACGCAATCATTCGAAACGTTGCCGAACGCTTCGAGGGGTGGGAGACTACGCCCGCGAACTGGCTCAATCAGTGACGGGCTAGATCGTTCATTCTGCGCGGGTGCCTGATGGATCCTCGTGACAAGGCCGAGGATGACATGCGGCTAGACCCTTTTGCGGCCGGGAAGGGCGTGAGTTTCGGTGCCTGCTTTCTTGGCGGCGCCTTGGAGTTCGGCGCGGAACTCGTCGCGTTTTTCGTGGATCGATGCGATGACGAGTCCGGTCGGAATGCCGAGGCCGACGAGCGCCGATTCCGATAGCTGAAGACTTGCTTCGATTGTCTCGGGCACGGCGTCGTTGACGCCAATCTCGTAGAGGTGGCGAGCGTGGTTTGCGTCCTTGGCGCGCGAGACGATGAGCAGGTTCGGGTGGCGCGTCCGCAGCGCCTTCACGATGGCGTCGATCTCCGGCTGCGTGTGGATGGTGATAATCGCGGCCTTCGCGGTGTCGAGACCGCAATGTTCAAGAAATTCGACGTTGCGGACGTCGCCGAAATAGACCGGTTTACCTTCGCGCCGGGCGTTGGCGACGAGGCTCGGCGCGCGGTCGACGGCGATATAGCGAATTTTGTGCTCGGCCAGCAGGTCGCCGATCAGTTGACCGACGCGGCCGTAGCCGACGACGAGCGCTTTGATGTTACCTTCGCCGGCGGGCGTCACGGTGAGGGCTGGATCGACGGCAGCAGGGGGGGCGTTGCGTTTCGCCAGCCAGCGGCCGAGCTTGGCGCAAGCCGGGATCAGCGCCATCGTCAGCGACACGGACGTTAGCAGGATGCTCGTCAATTCGCGGGTGACGAGGTGCGATTCCAACGCGAGCGTCAGGATGACGAACGCGAATTCGCCGCCGGGTGCCAGCAGTGCCGCTGTTTCGAGGGCTGCGCCGCGGGCAACGCCAAAGAGGCGCGAGAGGCCGTAGATGATCACGGCTTGTAGGGTGAGTAGTCCTACAGTCGCTGCAAAAATAGCTCCGGGCGCAGCAACCATGGCTTTCAGATCGAGTTGCGAGCCGACCGAAAAGAAGAAGACGCCGAGCAGTAGCGATTTGATCGGTTCGACTGTCGTCTGCACGGCGCGGCGATATTCGGTTTCGGCTAACAGCAAGCCGGCGACGAATGCGCCGAGTGCAAGAGACAAACCTGCCGCGGCGGTGACGAATGCGGTGCTGACGGCAACGAAGAGCGTGGTGGCGATGAACAGGTCTTCGTTGTGCGTCTGCGCGACGACGCGGAATAGCGGCTGAAGAACGTAGCGGCCGACGCCGACGATCGCGACGAGCGCTGCAGCAGCTTGCACGACGGCCATCAGGATGCCGGCGAGAAGCGAGCCTTTGTTGCCGGGCTCCAATATGCTGATCAAGATCAGGATCGGAACGACAGCGAGGTCTTGGAACAACAGGATCGAGAAGCTCGTTCGGCCGACGGAGGTTGCGAGCCGCTTCTGGTTCGCGAGCATTTCGATGACGATCGCGGTCGACGACAGGCAGAGCGCGGCGCCGATGACGAGGGCGATGACCGGCGGCTGACCCAACAGATAGGCGACCAGGCCGATTAGGGCCGCCGAAACAACGACTTGTGATGCGCCGAGGCCGAAGACCAGGCGACGCATCGTTGAAAGGCGTTCAAACGACAGCTCAAGGCCGATGATGAAGAGCAGAAAGACGACGCCCCACTCGGCAAATTTCGCGAGTCGTTCGGGGTCGGTGATCGTCAGCCAATCGAGATGCGGGATGTAGGGTGTCAGCGCGCCGAGGCCGCCGGGACTGAGGAACGCGCCTGAGAGGAGGAAAGCGAGAACGGTGCTGACGCCATAGCGATGCAATAGCGGCACGACGACACCAGCCGTGCCCAAAACCAGAAGCGCATCTTTGTAGTTCGCCAGATTTCCCGCAGCCGACATCACCTCTCCTTAACAGTTCGTAAGAGTATGACGGCCCGGAACGCCACGCGCCACTGGGCATTTCGCTCGCTCGTCCGTATGCGGAAATTTTGCGTGCCTACAACTTGGCCGTCCGCGTTCGGATGTTTCGGCACTGAGAGCTCGCAATGCGAACTTAACGCGGCTTTAGCCAACCCTCTGTAACAGTTTCACAGACGATCTGCGTCGGACTGGGGCCACCGACGCAGTGCAGGAGGGGGCTCCGCCTTCAAAGGAAT
Organism: Hyphomicrobium sp. MC8b; assembly: GCF_905067615.1. Classification (NCBI taxonomy): domain Bacteria; kingdom Pseudomonadati; phylum Pseudomonadota; class Alphaproteobacteria; order Hyphomicrobiales; family Hyphomicrobiaceae; genus Hyphomicrobium; species Hyphomicrobium sp. MC8b. The sequence continues at coordinate 422,160 of NZ_LR898465.1, forward strand.
TGACGGTGTTGCGTGCCATCGCAGCAGCTCTGGGTTTTGTGTTGTGGCTGGTCCGCAGGATTCTGTTCGGACCGCGGCGCAAGCCAGCTGCGGCTCCCGAGCCGACGCTTCCGGCGTCTTTTCAGTCCGTTGCGACGCGGGCGTTCGGTGCGGGCGGGGCCGACAAGCCTGTTCAGGCTGTGCAAGCGGCTTCGCGACCGAAACAGAAACGCGCACCTCGGCTGACGCTGAAATATCGCGTCGCAATCGGCGGTGCGGTTCTGGGCACCGGTCTGTTGATGCTGACCTTCGCGTTTATGATGGTCTATTACACCGTTGTTTTTCCGGACCCGCTGGCGCTGCGCGCCTCCGGCCATGCACCGCTCATCCGGATCCTGGCGCGCGACGGAACGGTGCTCGCCGTGCGTGGTGCGCCGCATGAATACATCTCGCTCGAAAAAATGGCCAAAGCGTTGCCTGCGGCAGTCGTTGCAACAGAAGACCGGCGCTTTTTCGATCATTACGGCGTCGATCCGGCTGGCATGCTGCGGGCGATGTTTGCGAACCTGCGCGCCGGGCGGTTCGCGCAAGGCGGTTCGACGCTGACGCAGCAGCTCGCGAAGAATTTGTTTCTGACGCAAGACCGAACGCTGTCACGCAAGATCGCCGAGCTTGGCCTGGCGCTGTGGCTCGAGGTTCGTTTGACGAAGCCGGAGATTTTGGAACTCTACCTAAACCAAGTCTATTTTGGCAGCGGCGCATATGGCGTGGAGGCGGCAAGCGAACGCTATTTCAATAAGCCTGCGAGCGAACTGACGATCCCGGAAGCGGCGATGATTGCCGGGCTGCTGAAGGCGCCTTCGAAATATTCGCCGTCGGCGAGCCCTGGCGCTGCCCGCGCGCGGGCGCGCGTTGTCATTACCAAGATGTTTGATGCCGGCTTCATCTCTGAAGCGCAGGAGACGCAGGCGCTGGCGCAGACGCTGGTGTTCAACGAACAGAAGATCGAGCAGACGGCGGCAGACGCCGGCTATGTCGTCGATTGGGTTCTCGATCAGTTGCCAGCAGCGGTCAGCGAGGACGAGCAGGCTGATCTGATCGTCGAGACGACCGTCGATAAAAAGCTTCAGCGGCGCGCGCAAGAGATCGTTGCGGATACGCTGGCACGGAAGGGCGAGGCCTACGGCGCGAGCCAAGCGGCGATGACGCTGCTCGACGGCAGCGGCGGCGTGCGTGTGATGGTCGGTGGCCGCGATTATGCCGGCAGCCAGTTCAATCGCGTCATCAGGGGCAAGCGACAGCCGGGGTCGGCGTTCAAGCCGTTCATCTATCTCGCTGCGTTAAATAAGGGCATGTCGCCGGACACGATCGTCAATGATGCGCCGATCACGATCGGCGGGTGGTCGCCGAAGAACGACGACGGGAAGTACGCAGGGCCGGTTCCGATCCGACGCGCGATTGCGCAGTCGATCAACACCGTTGCGGTGCGCCTCAATCAGGCGATCGGGCGCGGCACGGCCGTCGATCTGGCGCAGCGGCTCGGCATCAAATCGGAGCTGCATGACGGACCGTCGCTCGCGCTCGGGACGTCGGAAGTGACGCTGCTTGAAATGGCAGGTGCTTACGCGGCGTTCTCGAATGGCGGATACGCGGTCACGCCGCACGTCATCACGCGGATCACGACGAGCCGCGGCCGTGTGCTCTACGAATACGAGCCGCCGCAGAACGCGCGCATCCCAGAGGCGGACCGGATCGGCGCGCTGAACGACATCCTGAATGCGGCCGTCGATTACGGCACCGGACGGCGCGCCGCGCTTCCCGATCGGCCTGCGGCGGGCAAGACCGGCACGACGCAGGATTTCCGCGATGCCTGGTTCATGGGATACACGGCCCAGTTTGCCGCAGGCGTCTGGGTTGGCAATGATAACGGCAAGTCGATGAACCGCGCGACGGGCGGCAGTCTGCCTGCCGAGATTTGGCGGCAGGTGATGCGGGTTGCCGACGAAGGCTTGCCGCCGCTGTTGTTGCCGGGAACCGTTGTCGCGAACCCCCAGGTCGAGGCGGCGACATGGGGCGGACTTGCGAACCGGCTGCCGCGTGTGGTCGAAGCGCCGGAAATTCTGCCATGGCAGCGTCGTCCGGGCGCCCTGGTACAGCAGCCCTATTCGGCGACTTCGGTGTCGCTCGCCGCGCCGAATGCAGCGCATCCGGCCAACAGCATCGGCGAAGACTTCATCGAGAAAGCTCTGGCGTCATCGCCGGCGAATGGCAGCAGCCACGCTGCGCAAGTCGCAGCGCCGGACTCGTCGACGCCGCAAAGCGGCGCCTTTCCATTCAGCAATTGGTGGTGACGCCGGGATGCGCTGTCAGTGTCCGCGACAGTGGGCAGGGCCATAGCGGTGAAGATCGGGACCGAGCACCTGCAACCATTGCTTGGCGCTTTCAAAATCCGGACAGATCTTTTTGACGAGCGCCCAGAAGCGCGGGCCGTGATTCATCTCGATGAGATGGGCCACCTCGTGCGCGGCAACGTAATCGAGCACGAACGGGGGCGCGAGGATCAGGCGCCACGAGAAAGACAACGCGCCAGTCGTCGAGCAGGAACCCCAGCGGCTCGTTTGATCGCGGATCGCAATGCGCTTGGCCTGGAGCGATAGCGGACGCGTGTGTTTTTCGACGCTCGCTGCGAGATCGCGTTTGGCTTCCTCGAAAAGCCAGCGCGTCAAACGGTTGGGCGCCAAGTCTTCGTCGCCAGGAACGACGATCGATGGATGTGTGCCGCGCTTGTCGATGGCGATGACGCGTGAGCGCTTCTGGCCTGAGAAGGTAATCGTGTGCGGAACGCCGCGCAGCGGCATGGCGGCGGCGTGTTCGAACGGCACATGGTTCGGCAAGCTGTCGAGGCGGGCGCGAACCCAATCGATGTGACGATTGAGGAAGGTGCCCGCTTCGTCGAGATCGCATTGCAGTGGCAGCGTGACGATCACGGCGCGGCGCGTGCGACTTACGCGGAGCGTAAGACGCCGGGCGCCGGGATGACGACGCACTTCCAACTGCGCACCGATGTCTTCGAGGCGGACGGATCGTGTTTTGGAACTCAAGTCGATGGCGCGCCGTCCGTTCATGATCCTCATGCGCTCTGCCCCCTAAAGCCGACGCGCATCCAAGTGATGCAACGAAGTGCCGATCGCGAATGGTCGATCAATACAGCACGATGATGACCTATCAAGGTTCTCGTCGTCGCTCCAGATGCAATGTCACAGGGATGTTCCAGCATGTGAAAGTGTGGCCCGCGGGTCTCAGGAACGAATCGCCGCTTGCTCACTGCGGAAGTGCCCTGTCCAACGAAGCAACGAGCTGATCGACATCGTTCGTATGCGGGATCGGCGCGAGCAGTTTTCCATCTTTCCCCATCAAATAAAAGATCGCGGAGTGATCGATGGTGTAGCTCTTGGGATCCTTTTCATCGGCGACTTTCTGGTAATAGACGCGATAAGCCTTCGCAGTCGCTGCGATTTCGCTTTCTGTCCCGGTGAGACCAACAAGACGCGGACTGAACGCCTTAACGTATGTCGCCATCTTCTCGGGCGTATCCTGAGCAGGGTCCAGTGTGATGAAGATCGGCACGATGTCGTCGGCGCGCTTGCCGAGCTTGTCGAGTGCGGCGGACATCACTTGCAGGCCTGCGGGGCAGATGTCCGGGCAGTTTGTGTAACCGAAGAACACCAGCATGTAGCGGCCGAGGTAGTCCTTGTCGGTTACGCGCTTGCCGGTGTTGTCGATCAAGCTGAACGGTCCGCCGACGGAGGGGCGCCCGGAGACGGTCGACTGACCTTCTATCGTCGAACTCGGACTTCTGAGTGCAATAAATCCGAGCGCCGTGCCGGTCAGCAAGCCGGCAAAGGCGAGAGCTATCGTCGTGCGATTCATAATCTTGATGTCTCCAACTCGCATTGGCTAGAAATGTTGTCGGGCGCCGAAGTCGCCGCATCGATGGAGCGGCCCTTCGCTCGGAACCCGCAAGCAAAGGTCTCGACATGCCCGTTGCGATTACAGCCCTCTACTTCGGCATCCTGGCTCTCATTATCGTTGCAATGGGGATCAACGTTACGGTGCATCGTTTCCGATATGGCGTGATGCTCGGTGACGGTGCACAGAACGTGTTGAAGCGCATGGTCCGCATACACGGCAACACCGTCGAAAACATTCCCCTCTGTGCGCTGCTCATGGCTCTCTATGAACTCAACGGCGGCGACAAGATAGTGCTGCATGCGGCAGGCATCGCTCTCATCGCGGGTCGGGTACTTTTCGCGGGACCTTTATGGTTTCACGATGGGCCAAGCCCCATCCGGGCGAGTGGGGTAACCCTGACATGGGCTACAACCGCGCTTCTAGCAATGCTAAATATTCTGCAGTTGCGTTCATAGCGCGAGCGCATACGTGACGACCGTGCGACGTGAAGTCACGACATTCAACATTGGATCATTGCGTTTATGAGCACGTCAATGGATGGCCCTCCTGCGGGGCAGCTTCTGAAAGGCATCGTCAACGAGCGCGAGAGTCAATTGCGGCTCGTCACTAGCGTTCGCCTGAGATGGGTGGCGGTGCTGGGGCAGCTCGGCGCGATATCCGCCGTGACACTGCTTTACGGTTTTCCTTTGAATATCGGCAGTTGTCTCGTGCTGATTGCGGCGTCGGCATGGCTCAACGTGTTCCTGTCCATTCGCTATCCGGCGCGCCATCGTTTGACGACACATTTCGCCTTTGCGCTGCTCGTTTACGATGTGTTGCAGCTCGCAGCGCTTTTGTATCTGACGGGCGGGATCCAGAATCCCTTCGCGGTTTTGTTGGTTGCGCCGATCACGGTCGCATCGGCGACGCTGCCGCCACGTTACACGCTTTTTCTCGGCGCGATGGTGATCGCCGCCGGAACGCTGCTCATCAGCCATCACTATCCGTTGCCGTGGTACCAGGGCATGCGGTTCGATCTGCCACGAGATTACAAGGTCGGTGCGTTGATCGCGCTGATCTCGACGATGGGCTTCATGGCCTTTTTCACATGGCGATTGAACAAGGAATCGCGGCAGATGTCGGTGGCGCTTGCCGCAACTGACATGGTTCTCGCGAGCGAACAGCGCCTGCACGCGCTCGATGGTCTGGCGGCTGCGGCGGCCCACGAGCTGGGTACGCCGCTGTCGACGATCGTTCTGGTTTCGAAGGAGCTTGAATATGAGCTCGGCAAGGACAGCCCATATCGCGAAGATCTTCAGCTCTTGCACAGCCAGGCGCGGCGGTGCCGTGAAATTCTGCAGAAGCTGACGCGCAAGCCCGACGAGCAGGATCCGATGCATGCGAGCCTGACCGTTGTCGAGCTTCTCGAAGAAGCTTCGGCGGCGCATCGGTCCGCGGGCAAGCGCATCATCATCTCGGCCAATCCGCTGCCCGGACTCGATGACGAAGTGCGGATCGAACCTGTCGCGCACCGGCGACCGGGTGTGATCTACGGCCTCGGCAACCTGATTGAGAACGCCGTGAGCTTTGCGCAGTCGGAGGTGCAACTGTCGGCGCGCTGGAACGGCTCGCACGTTTACTTCACGATCACCGACGACGGTCCGGGCTTCGCGCCGGAAATGATGGACTCGATCGGCGAGCCCTACGTCACTTCTCGACGTTATGAGGATAAAGGCGAGCACGGCCATTCAGGCCTCGGGCTTGGGCTTTTCATCGCCAAGACGTTGCTGGAGCGGTCGGGGGCAACGGTGACGTTTTCGAACCTGTCGCCTCCCCGCCGGGGGGCTAACATCCAGATTTCGTGGCCAAGAACGGCGTTCGAGCTGCCGCCGGGGGCCTTCAATTGGCCGGGACGGCGTGGTATGCCTCTAAATGCGGCCTAGACTGGCAATTTGCCGCTAAAGCCCTATCTTTTATTGCCCGCGAAGTAACCTTTCGGGTTGCTTTTTGCTTGCTTAAGGGACGTTAGCCCTTTAGGCCGCATAAGAAATATGGCCTGTCATGAAAAAAGCTAACGGATAAACCGTGATGCGGGAGGCTCCCTTGGTTACCGAAGACCTGTCTTTTAAGCAGGATGAATTGCCGGCCGACCGTTCGTTGGTCATCGTCGATGACGACCGGTCCTTCTTGCAACGTCTGGCGCGCGCAATGGAGCTTCGCGGCTTCGAAGTCCGCTTTGGCCACTCGGTTGCGGAAGGCGTCGATCTGATCCGCGAGAAGGCTCCGGCTTTCGCCGTTGTCGATATGCGCCTTGAGGATGGTTCAGGCCTCGACGTCATTGCCGAACTGGCGAAGGCTCGTCCCGACTCGCGCGCTATCGTGCTGACGGGTTACGGCAACATCGCGACGGCCGTTTCGGCTGTGAAACTCGGCGCTGTCGACTATCTCGCGAAGCCTGCCGATGCTGACGACGTGACGGATGCACTTCTGGCACCGACGGACGCGAAAGCGCCGCCGCCGGAAAACCCGATGTCGGCTGATCGCGTGCGCTGGGAACACATTCAGCGCGTCTATGAGCTTTGCAATCGCAATGTCTCGGAGACGGCACGCCGGCTCAACATGCATCGCCGCACGCTGCAGCGGATTTTGGCGAAGCGCGCGCCGAAGTAAGCGCGCTGCTTTCGCAACTGCTACCTCACACGACTTATTCGATCGCGAGGCCGGGGTCGATCTGCGCCAGCAGACGCATCGACGCCGTGCGCGCGATCGCTATCGTTAACGCCTTCCGCCGCGCGGCCGTAAGCGGATGCGATGGCGGCGGACGTACCAAATCTCCAGCATAGGCGTCGGCGAGAATAAGCCCAGTATCGGGCGGCAGGATCTCCGATGGAAAATCGGGCGCCACCGCAAAGAGCAGCGCATCGCAGTACTCACGGTACTCCGGCCATTTCTGATCGGCGCGGAAGTCGGCAATGCTCGACTTGATCTCTACGATCCAAATCTCGCCGTTGCGTCCGATAGCGAGAACGTCGGCGCGACGGCCGTTGCCGAGTGTGATCTCGTGCAAACTTTCGAAGTTGAGTGTGCGCAGCAGACGCTGCGTCCCGCGCAGGATTGCGCGTGCCCGCTCGTAGTTGCGCACGACCTCGGTAGCCGCGCTGTCCGTATTCGGGACAGGCTGAAAAGGATTCGTTGAGGAAGAGGAACCGTCGGTCATGGTCCCGCCATTATGACCGTGCGACTGTTGCAGACAAGCTGGCAGCGGGGGCGGCCTCTTGGTCGTCCAAAACGTCGTTCGAGGGGCTAGGGTCCCAGGGGGGAGAGCGTGCGAATGGTCTTCTGGCGCAACAGATCGGAGAAGAAGGCCGAGGCGCCGGTTACAATCGAAGCGGAAACGCCGCCACCGATCACTACCGTCAAGCCGGCAGCAGCGGAGCAGCCCGCGGCGGAGGCCGCGGTGGACACAGTTGATGCTATCGAGGCCGAAGCATCAACCAATGTGGTGACGCTCGTGACCAGTCGGCTTGCTGATCGCCTCGCGGATGTTGCGCCCACCGGCGAGCGTGGCGCGGCAAAGGAACAGCGCTCCGTCTCTGAGATGCCCGCGCGCGATCTGGCGCAGATCAAGCCGGTCGAGCAGACGCATTTCTTCGGACAGAAGCGAGCCATCGGCAAAATTCGCGCGGCGCTCGGTGCCGGTCGCGGCGAACATCTTCTCATTCTGGGTGAGCCGGGCACCGGCCGATTGGAACTCGCGGAAGCGCTCGGCACCGAAGTGGACCGTGCGCCTGCCGCCGACTGGATCTTCGTGGTGGATCCCAACGCGCCGTCGCGAGCTAAAGGATTCGAGTTGCCGCCGGGCGAAGGCGCGCGGTTCCGGCGTGATACGAGAATTACGCTGGACAAAGCGTGCGCGGCGTTTGGACGTTATCTAAAAAGCGAAGAGCACCGCATCAGTCTCGATCTCCTCGAAGAAGACATGCGCTATCGCAGCGAGCGCGCGGTCGAATCCATTCGTCGCCGCGCTGAAGCGCAGAATATTGCGGTTGTGAAATCTCTCGACGGTTACGTGCTGGCGCCGATGCATGAAGGGCGCGTCGTGCGCTCGGATGTTTTTCGGGCGCTTCCGGAAGCTTTGAAACGCAACGTCGAAGCGAAGATCACGGTGCTCGAAGATGAGTTGCAGTCGATTGTCGCGACGTTGCCGGACGCCGAATTCGAAGCCAGCGAGAAGCATGATGTACTCATTCGTCAAGCGGCGCTGAGGACATTGCGTCCGGGATTGGCTGCCGTTCGGCGCGCTTATGCCGACGGGCTTTCCATCGGCGCGGCGCTCGATGCCATCGAAGAGGCGTTTCTTTCGGCGGCCACACGCCATGCAGGAACCGAGACTTTCTCGCCGGTCATTTTTCTCGATTCCGAGGACGTGCAACTCGCAGATCCGACGGTGCCGAGTAAAGTCGTCATTGCGCGGCAGGCGTCAGCAACCGATCTGCTCGGCGAAGTCAGCCGCGATGCGCTGGGGTTTCCCGTTCTTCTTCCCGGCCACTTGATGCGTGCCGGGTCGGGGATCGTCATCGTCGAGGCGTGGCGGCTTGCTGCCGATCCGGCGGCTTGGCTGGCTCTCAGCGCCACAATCCGCAGCAAGCAAATTTCTCCGCTCAGTGCGCCGGGCGTCGGCGTAAAGATTGATCCGATGCCGTTTGCTGCGACCGTCGTGCTGGTCTCGGATGCGCAGTCGTGGTCGAAGCTCGAAGCCATTGAGCCCGGTATTGCGCGATATTTTCCGCACGTCGCAAAGCTCGCAGACACGGTGCCGATGTCGGAGCTCAGCGAAGACGATTTTGCGAAAGGCGCGGCGCGGTTGGCGGTCGATCACGGTCTTCGCCCGATTAACGCCGGTGTTGCCCCGCTCATCTATAAGGATGCCGTTCGCCGCGGCGGCGGGCGTGTGTCGCTTGCCGGCATTCAGCTTCTGCATCTGCTGCAAGAGGCGGATGCCATTGCCGCAGATCACTCGGCGTCGCAAATTCGCGTTGCCGATCTCAACGCAGCGCTCGCCCGCCGCGCCGATGGCGATACGCCGTGATCGCCCACGTCGCCGAAGCATCGGAACTGAGCGGGCGGGTCGTGCTCTGGCTCGATCCGGAAGCCGAATATCCGGCGTCGCGGCTTGAGGCTCCGGTGCGCCTCGCGGCAGCTTATGGTGCCGAGATCGAGACAGTCGTCATTGCGGATGCCAGCAGCGGCTTGACCGAGGATGTGCCGATCCGCGTTATCGCGCCTTCCGGTGCCTCAGGTCGACGCGATTTCTCCGAGCATGATCACCGCTTCGAGCTTCTGGTGACGCGGTGCCGCCGGGCGGTCGACAATGTCGGCGCGGCGCACGGCGTTCGGGTGCGGCATGCTTTGGCCAGCGGCGATGCCGTCGACCGGATTTCCGAAATGTGTGTTGAACGCGGCCCTTGGAATATCGTTGCGCTGGGGCGGATGCCGGTGTCGGGCAGCGATAACGTCATCGGGACTTTGCTTGCGAACGTCAGCGGTGCGACCGGCTTTCTGCTCTGCGGACCGCAGCGAACGAAACAGCCGCGCGTGGTCGTGATCGTCGAAGATGCCGAACGTTTGACGTCGATGCTGCGGGCGGCCGAGCGGCTGTCGGGTCCGCGCGGGCCGGTGCATGTCGTCATCGGCGCCGATACGGCCGAGTCTTATGCCGAGATCGAAGCGCAGTCGCGGCTGATCGCGCTCGAATTCCATGTGCCGGTCGTGTTCGAAGAGGTCGGGCCGACGTTCGGCGTGCCCGAAGCGCTGACGGAAGTCGTTGCGCGGCTGCGGCCGAGCCTCGTCATCGCCGTGTTCGGGGGAGCGGCCATTGCGGACGGACGCGAGCTGTCGCGTGTGTCCGTCGTCGCGCGCGCGCCGATCCTGCTGGTGCGCTAGGCGCACAGCTATCGTCCACGGCGTAAAGCCGAGGATCACAAATACACTTCAATCTGATGCCTTCTCGACTTGCGGGTGGAAGAACTCCGGGCCGGAGCCGATGATCTGCGGGTCGTGCTTGCCGATGGCGTCGAGATCGCGGTCTTCGTAGTCGATGGCCAGCAGCACATGACGGATGGTTTCGAGGCGGGCGCGGCGCTGGTCGTTGGCGCGAACGACGACCCAGGGTGCAATCGCGGTGTGCGTGAAGCGGAACATCTCGACCTCGGCGCGAGTATAATCGTCGTAGCGGTTGAGCGAGGCCATATCGACCGGCGACAGCTTCCACTGTTTCAATGGATCTTGCGCGCGGTCGTGGAAGCGCTCGATCTGCATTTCGCGGCCGATGGTGAGATAAAACTTGAAGAGCTTGATGCCGTCGCGGACGAGCAGGCCTTCGAATTCGGGCGCCTCGCGGAGGAAAACGGCGAGTTGGTCTTCGGTGCAGAAGCCCATCACGCGTTCGACGCCGGCGCGATTGTACCAGGAGCGGTCGAACAGCACGACTTCGCCCGCCGTCGGCAGATGCACGGCATAGCGTTGGAAGTAGAGTTGTCCGCGTTCGGTTTCGGTGGGCTTGGGCAGAGCGACGGTGCGCGTGTTGCGCGGGTTCATGTGCTCGTTGAATGCTTTGATGCACGAGCCTTTGCCGGAGCCGTCGCGGCCTTCGTAGAGGCACAGAATGCGATTGCCGACCTTGAGATTGTACCTTTGCAGCTTCATCAGCTCGATCTGGAGCGCAAGAAGCCGCTCTTCGTAGTCCTCGCGCTTCATGCGCTTGTCATAGGGATAGCCGCCCGAACGCATGGCGGCGTCTTCGATTTCCTTTGGAAGCTTCGGATCGGACAGCGAGAAGCCTTTCGGCAAAGGCGACGCGTGCTCCAACGGCTCGTCGATGCCGCCGTTATGCACGGAGATCGCGGTGGCGGCCTCGTCGGGCAACGGCTCGTCTTCTAGTCTTTCGCGTTTTTTGTCTTTGTGCTTGTTCTTCGCCATTTACCATCTCCGGCACATAACGATGGCGAGCCTAGCATGCCGCTTCAAGGCGGTGTCGCGTGGGACTTGCGATGGTCAATCGCTTTCTAAAATGGGAAAGCCAGCAGCCACCCCCGCGACTGCTGGCTTTCCGCTTCTTCCGCCAAGCCTGCCCCCCAGCCGGCCGGCGGGCAATCCCGTCAGGATCTCTGTTTTGGATCGGTACCAGCGATGGCAGGCGCCGGAAGGCTGACCGCAACAGGCGCTTCGATCTCGGTGCGTTCGCGGCGACGCGGAGCGACCGGCTGGAACGCGCGGCGAGCATGCACCTCGCAATAGGGCAGCGCGGGCACCTTCGGCTTGCCGCAGAAATGGAAATCGGCAGATTGAGGATCGCCGATCGGCCAGCGGCAGCTGCATTCGCTCAGCGTCTGAATGGTTTTACGCTCGGCGACCGGAATCTCGATCTCCTCCGCAGGCGCCACGTAAGTTTCGGCGTCTACATAGAGGGCGCGCACGGCCGGATTGCCGACTTGTGCGAAGCGCGGTTTGTTGACGGGCCGTTTCACGTTCGCCAAGCGCGTGCGCGGGCGGTGTGATTTCATCCGCGAGGTGGTGGCGCGGCCGGAAAGGCCCAGGCGATGGACTTTGCCGATGACAGCGTTGCGCGTTACGCTGCCGAGGCGTCCGGCGATCTGGCTGGCGCTCAGTCCTTCAGACCAGAGTCTTTTTAAAAGGTCCACGCGCTCATCAGTCCACATAGCGTCGATTGCTCCCTCTCGAGCCGCATCAGCGGCGGAACACCCCCCGGTGCCCGCGGTTACCCCGGCCGAAATCGAGCCCATGCCAAGCGTGCGCAAACGAACGCGACGCGCGGCGAAGGACGACGGTCCCAAACCGGTTACAAACGCAAAAACTTGAGAAGACGCAGAACAGAAACGCGCGAGAGACGCGGGCGGCCGCCAACTGGCAGATTGCCCAAAGCGCGGTCAGAGCCGATACACAACCGATGATTTAGCGACTGGCGCCGCCATATCTCGTGGCCTGACTAGGTGAGATTACAACATGCTGAATCCCGCCTACAAGCCGGAGCTTTCACATTAGGGGTATTGACAGGGAAAAGTTGCGAGGAGGCCACAGACGATTCGCAGCAGGGGATATGTCAGATTTCCGTGCATGGCGGGGGGCGATTCAACCATAGGCATCTGGCGTTGAACTTTGGGTTCGGGATCGCGGGCGGCGCGATAGAGCTTTTATTGACAGCGAAGCCATCAGGAGGTATCAGGGGTTGTGATCGAGCCGCCGAATTTGGCGGCTTTTTGATTTTCTGCTCAGGGTTATCCACGCGCCATGGGAAGTTCCTCTGCTGCGTTGGGGAAAGCTCCCCGTAGCGCTTCAGACACAGCTGTTTCCAGCGGCCCATCGTCCGCTGTAATGGGCACATATGCTCGCCAGGACGTGATCTTCGTTCGCGGCGAAGGCTGTTGGCTGACATCCGACACCGGTGAGCGCTATCTCGATTTCGGCTCCGGCGTCGCCGTCAACGCGCTGGGGCATGCGCATCCGCAACTCGTCGCGGCGCTGAAAGCCCAGGCGGAAAAGCTCTGGCATACGTCGAACCTTTATCGCGTCGAAGGCCAGGAGACGGTTGCCGAGAAGCTGACGCGGCTGACGTTCGCCGACACGGTTTTCTTCTGCAATTCCGGGGCGGAAGCGTGCGAAGGCGCGATCAAGGTGGCGCGCCGCTATCATTATGTTTCCGGCCAGCCCGAACGGCAGCGGATCATTGCGTTCCGCGGCGCCTTCCATGGGCGGACGCTGGCGACGCTGGCTGCCGCGGGCAATGAAAAATATCTCGAAGGTTTCGGGCCGATGGTCGAGGGCTTCGACCATGTCGATCTCGGCGATATCGCGGCTGTCGAAGCGGTAATCGGGCCGGAAACCGCCGCGATCATGCTGGAGCCGATCCAGGGTGAGGGCGGAGTTCGCACGGCGACGCCGGAATTTTTGAAAGCCGTTCGCGAGCTTTGCGACAAGCATGGTCTGCTGCTCGTGCTGGACGAAGTCCAGACCGGCATGGGCCGTACTGGCAAGCTCTTCGCACACGAATGGGCAGGCATTACGCCGGACGTGATGGCGGTTGCCAAAGGCTTCGGCGGTGGCTTTCCGGTCGGCGCGGTGCTGGCGACGGCGGAAGCAGCAAAGGGCATGACGCCCGGCACACACGGTTCGACCTTCGGCGGCAATCCGCTCGGCATGGCGGTCGCCTCGACCGTCATCGACATTGTCTCCGAACCCGCTTTCCTCGAAGCCGTGCGTGATAAGACGCTGCGGCTGAAACAGGGTCTTGAAGGGCTCAAGGATCAGCACGCCGATCTTATCGAAGAGGTGCGTGGCGCCGGTCTGCTCATGGGGCTGAAGCTCAAGTCGCACGTCACGCCGCCGCAAGTGGTGAAAGCCGCCAACGCTGAAAAACTGCTGCTCGTCGGCGCGGGCGACAACTGCGTGCGCGTGCTGCCGCCTCTCATCGCGACCGATCAGGATATTTCCGATGGGTTGCTCGCTCTTTCCCGCGCGCTCGGCCGCGTGGCTGGTGAAACGTCCTGATGTCCGGCTTGGTAGAAGAGCTGGAGAAAGCTCCCGAATTCATGACCTCCAAACAGTCTCCTCGGCACTTCCTCGATATCTCAGATCTCGACGGCAAGACGCTGCGTAAGATCATCGACGCAGCGCACGCGATGAAGAAAGCGGGCAAGCGCGTTCCGAAGGAGCTGCGGCCGAAGGGCATCGAGGATCTCGTGCTGGCGATGATCTTCGAGAAGCCATCGACGCGGACCCGCGTTTCGTTCGATGTCGCTATGCGTCAGCTCGGCGGTGGCGGACTGGTTCTCAATCACACCGATTTGCAGCTTGGGCGCGGGGAGTCGGTCGCCGACACGGCGCGGGTGTTGTCGCGGTATGTCGACGGCATCATGATCCGCGCCAACGCGCACGCGACGCTGGCGGAGCTTGCGAAATATGCGACGATCCCGGTCATCAATGGTCTGACGGAAAAGAGCCATCCGTGTCAGGTGATGGCCGATATCCAGACGTTCGAGGAGCACCTGGGGCCGATCAAGGGCAAGACAGTCGCCTGGGTCGGCGACGGCAACAACGTTGCAGTGTCGTGGATGCATGCGGCGGTCCGCTTCGGCTTCAAGCTGCGGCTGGCGTGTCCGAAGGCGCTGTTCCCGGAAGATGAAGCCGTCGAGTGGGTCACACGCGAGAAGGGTGACGTCGAGATCGGGACGGACCCGGAGCGTGCTGTGAAAGGCGTCGATTGCGTCGTGACCGATACCTGGGTTTCGATGGGTCAGTCGGATGCGGCGAAGCGCAAGAAGATGCTGGCGCCCTACGCGGTCGATGAAAAGCTGATGAGCAAGGCAGCGAAGAACGCGATCTTCATGCATTGCCTGCCCGCCTATCGGGGCCATGAGGTTTCGGAAGCGGTGCTTGAGGGTCCGCAGTCGGTGATTTTCGACGAAGCCGAAAACCGTCTGCATGCTCAGAAGGCCATTCTGGCGTGGTGCTTCGGCGCCTGATGGAGGGTTCTGCCGATGCCGGTTGATGCACCGCCAGCGCCGCCTTCCATTCCGGCAGATGATGTCGTCGTCGCGTTTCGCACGCAGAATTCGAATATTCGCGGGCGTCTCGTTCGGCTCGGCGCCTCATTAGATGCGATCGTCACGCCGCACGCGATGCCCGATCTGCCGGGACGAGCGCTGTCGGAAGCGCTGGCGCTTGCGGCACTGTGCGGATCTGTGCTGCCGCAAGGCGGCAATCTCAATTTGATGATGCGCTCAGACGGGGCGGTGTCCATTCTCGTTGCGGATTACGCAGCGAGCGGAAAGCTGCGCGGCTATGCGCGGTACGATGCCGAGAAACTTAAGGCCTTCACGCAAGGTGCGACGCGATCCGATATCGCGGCGGCGTTCGGCGATGGACATCTGGCGATCACGCTCGATTCCGGGCCAGGCGAAGAGCGCTATCAGGGCGTGCTGGCGTTCGAGCACGCGCCGCTGTCGGGTACGGTCGCGGCCTACTTTCAGCAGCGCGAAAATCTGCCGACTTTCATTCGCTCGGCTGTCGCAGAGCAGTACGTCGGATCGCGACAGGAGGCACATCCTCAGTCGCGCTGGCATCGGCGGGCAGGCGGATTGATGGTGCAGAGCCTCGGCGCATCGGACGAGAGCGAGGGCCTGAGCGACGACGACTGGAAGCGCGTCGAAATGCTGGCGGCGACGGTTGAAGATCATGAGCTGCTCGACCCTGGGCTTTCTGTCGAGCGACTGTTGTTGCGGCTGTTCCACGAAGAAGCCGTGGCGGTCGAGCGGGTTATTCCGCTTTCGGCGTTCTGCCGGTGCAGCCGGGACAAGGTCGAGAACGTGCTCTCGGCGTTCGGTGCGGCCGAGCTGTCGGACATGCTGGATGACAACGGCAAGATCGTCGTCACGTGCGAATTCTGCACGAGGCGTTACGTCTTTTCGCCGGATGAGCTGCGGGAGAGCGGGGGCTAGCTCGTTGCCCCGCCGCAATCCGCGCTGGCGTTATTGTCCCGGAAGAGCGCCGTTCGCCGCCTGACCGACTTGGCCGCCCTGTTCACGCGGGTCGCTGTTTTGCGGCTTCGTTCCAGACAGGTCGTACTCGGTCTTCGAACGGGCGCTGGCGATCTGGTTGGCGTCGAGCTTACATGTTCCAGACTTGTCCATCAGGACGAAAGCCGGGTTCGGCTTGTCAACGAATTCCTGGCGCGAAACTTTGCCGTCGCCGTTGGCGTCGAAGTATTTGAGGTCGGCCGTCACGAACATCTTGTCGACGTTCGTCAGGTTCTGCCATTCGGTGACGTCGAGAAAATCGTCGTGGTTGGCGTCGGCGCCGTTGAACAGATCCTCGGCGTAGGACTTCCACTCGTCACAGGTGACAACGCTATCGTGATTCTGGTCCCAGCTTCCGGCCGCCTGAAGATAAGCGCGGTCGACTTCGGAAATCGTGTTGCCGCTGCCGAACGGGTTGATCGAGCCGACACTCGGGAGCGAGGCCGTGGAACAGCCGCCCAGGGCGATCGCCGCTGAAATCGCGCACGCGGATGCGGTGAGCAGGTAGATGCGTTTCGACATGGGCGCGTCTCTTAAATTGCGATGCTCGGCGGCTTGGCTGATTGGTACGCCGAACAGTGGGTCGGAAGCACGGCGCTAGCGGAAAAAAGTCGTGTGTTCGCTCAACTTGTCGCATGAGCTGTCGCATGTGTGCCACACATCTTGGCGGATCGTAAGTCTTTGAAGACGCTTGTACTTTTCGGTTTATGCCTCAATTGGAGCGAAAAAGCACGGTTTGAGGGCGATCACGTCTCGGCCCAGTCGCCGAGGCGGTCGAGAAAATCCATGCATTTCGCAATCTGGCTTTCGGCAATCCACTCGTCGGCGGTGTGGGCCTGCGCGATGTCGCCCGGGCCGCAGACGACGGCGGGAGCGCCTGCCTCCTGAAAGAGACCGGCCTCGGTGCCGTAGGAGACGCCGTAGGTTTCGTTTTGTCCGGTGAGCTTCAACGCGAGCGCGACGACCTCGGATTTTCGCTCGGCGCCGAACGGGGGAACGGCATTGACGCGTTCAATACGGATGTCGGCTTCCGGTGCGATTTCGTGCATTTCGGGAAGACAGCGCTTTTCCGCGAAACGGCGCAGGCGCGTTTCGATCTCGTCCGGGTCGAGGCCCGGCAGTGCGCGAATATCGAAAACGAACGTGCAACCGACCGGCACGATATTCGTTGCGGTGCCGCCGTCGATCTTGGTGACTTGAAGCGTCGAATAAGGCGGCTCAAAGCGGATGTCGATCACGCGCTGCTTCAGCTCTTGCTCCATGCGCTCGAGTTCGCCGATGAGGCGCGTGGCGTAGGTGACGGCATTGACGCCGAGATGCGCCATGCTCGAATGCGCAGCGCGGCCTTTGACGTCGACCTGCCAGCGCACCGGCCCTTTGTGCGCATCGACGACCTGCATGCTCGTCGGTTCGCCGACGATGACCATGCGAGGCTTGGGAAGATCCTTGCCGAGTTCGGCGATCATCGGGCGGACGCCGATGCAACCGATTTCTTCATCGTAAGAAAATGCCAAGTGGATCGGCTTTTTGAGCTTGCGCGCCTTGTAGCTCGGAACGGCGGCAAGTGCGGAAGCTATAAAGCCCTTCATATCGGCGGAGCCGCGGCCGTAGAGCTTGCCGCCTTCGGATCGCAGCGTGAACGGATCGCTGGTCCAGGTCTGGCCATCGACCGGCACGACGTCGGTGTGGCCCGACAGTGCAACGCCGCCCTCGTAGTCCGGTCCTATGGTCGCGTAGAGCGATGATTTCTGTCCGTCGTCGCTGACGATGCGACGCGAGGCGACGCCGTGGCCTGCTAGATAATCTTCGACGAAAGCGATCAGCCCGAGATTGTTCTTCGAACTCGTCGTATCGAAGGCCACGAGGCGCGCGAGCAATTCGACGGGTGTGAAGCTTTTGCCTTTTGCTGCTCTCATCGGCTGATGGCCGGTCAGTTCATGCTGCGTCGGGTATAGGGGCTATCGAGCGAGAATGCCGGAATGGCCACTTCGAAAAGCTGGCCAGCCTCGTCTGTCATCTGATAGCTGCCGACCATGATGCCTTGCGGCGTCTTGAGCGGGCAACCCGACGTGTAGTGAAATGCCTTGCCTGGCTCGATGACGGGCGTCTGGCCGACGACGCCGGCGCCGCGCACTTCCTCGGTGCGGCCGTGCGCGTCGGTGATCCGCCACATGCGCGAGCGAAGCTGCACGGTCTCGTTGCCGTCATTGGAGATTTCGACGGCGTAGGACCAGACGAAATGGCTGTCCTCGGGAGAGGACTGCTCTTCCATGTACTTCGGCTCGACGCGGATGCGGATGCCGCGCGTCGTCGATTCGTAGGCGTGAAAGTCGTCAGCGGCCTGCCGTTTTGTCGGCGTTGTCGGCGTACTTTTACTCATGGCTCCCGTCACCCCGTCATCGTCTTCATCGCGTTGGCGAGATCGTCCGCCAAATCTTCAGCGGCTTCAAGCCCGATCGAAAGACGGATCATACCATCACTAATGCCGAGTTCCGAGCGCTGGTCGGGCGTCAGGCGGAAATGCGTCGTTGTGGCCGGATGCGTAACGAGGCTCTTGGCGTCGCCGAGATTGTTGGAAATGCGGATGATGCGGAGCGCGTTAAGGCACCGGAATGCACCGGCTTTACCGCCTTCGACCTCGAAGGCGACCATCTGGCCGCCGCCCGGCATCTGCTTGGCTGCAAGCGCCGCCTGCGGATGGTCGGCGCGGCCAGGGTAAATCACACGCGTCACGCCTTTGAGGCCAGTCAGCACGTCGGCGATCTTGGCTGCCGTTTCGCATTGGGCTTTCACGCGGATCGGCAGTGTTTCAAGGCCTTTCAGCATGACCCAGGCGTTGAACGGGCTCATTGACGGGCCGGTCTGGCGCAGCCATTCCTGGACATACTTGCCGACAAAGTCGGTCTTGCCGAGCACGGCGCCGCCGAGGCAGCGGCCCTGGCCGTCGATGTGCTTCGTCGTGGAGTAGACGACGATATCGGCGCCGAGCGCCAGCGGCCGTTGCAGCATCGGGGTCGCAAAAACGTTGTCCACGATGGTGAAGATGCCGTTGTCGCGGGCGATTTTGCAAACGCCGGCGATATCGACGAGTTCGAGCGTCGGGTTCGACGGCGTCTCGAAGAAGAACATCTTGGTATTCGGGCGAATGGCTGCCTTCCACGCGTCGAGGTCCTTGCCGTCGATCAGCGTCGCCTCGATGCCGAAACGCGGACAGAGCGTCTCGACGATGTAGCGGCAGGAGCCGAACAGCGCACGGGCGGCGACGATGTGATCGCCGGTTTTGACGTAGGACAGAATCGCGGCGGTAACGGCGGCCATGCCGGTCGCAGTGGCGCGGCATTCCTCAGCGCCTTCGAAGATCTTCAGGCGATCTTCGAACATCGAAATCGTCGGATTGCCGAAGCGGGTGTACTGGTAGCCTGGATCTTCCTGCTTGAAGCGGGCTTCGGCCTGCTCGGCGCTGTCGTAGACGAAGCCTTGGGTCAGAAACAGGCCTTCCGACGTCTCGCCCCAGTGCGAGCGGGTGATGCCCGCATGCACGAGCGCCGTTTCGGGCCGCCAAGCTGGATTGTTGTTCGGAAACTTCTCGTCATTCGCCATCGGCTTGGCCTTTCGCGCAATAAAAATCCCGGCTCCGTGCTGCCGGCTGACAAAAGCCGGGCGCGGGAAACCGGGAGCGCACTCGGCCCTTTAGCGAGTTGTTTAACGTGGCTGCAAGCCGGCCGGCCAAAGGACCACGAAATCGGCGTCGGGCTTACCGCTCGTGGCTGGTTGCGTCAAGAGGTGGCCTTGAGGGGCCCGCAAAGCGTGTATGGTGAAGATTGCTGCCCTTGGCGAAGACTTGCGGCTGCTCTAGACGGGGTGCGAAGGGGCTGAGCCGAAACGAATGACCAAAGCAGAAAAATCCACGTCAGTGAATAAACGGCGCGAGCGCGCGATCGGTATTCTGCCGTCGCAGGCGATTTCGCACATGATCGCAGACGGGGAGATCGTGCTGGCGGAGCCGCCCGCGGAAGGTCAGGTACAGCCTGCAAGTCTCGATCTGCGGCTTGGCGCGGTTGCCTATCGCGTGCGTGCGAGCTTTCTGCCGCGTCCGGGCGGCAAGGTGCAGGGCAAGCTCGACGAATTGGCGTTGCACACGATTAGCCTCAGCCAGGGTGCGGTTCTCGAAACGGGCTGCGTCTATATCGTGCCGCTGCTCGAAACGCTGGCGTTGCCGGCCGACATCGAAGCCTCGGCAAATCCCAAAAGTTCGACCGGAAGACTTGATGTTTTTACTCGCGTGATTGCCGACGGCGTCGGCGCGTTCGATCAGATTCCGCGCGGGTATCACGGGCCGCTTTATGCCGAGATCTGTCCGCAGACGTTTCCCATCGTGGTGCGCAAGGGATCGCGGCTGTCTCAGATCCGCTTTCGCAACGGGCCCGCCGCCGACAGCGACGAGGTACTGCGCGAGCTTCACGCCAAGGAACGATTGGTTTCGGCGCAGGACGCGGATATTGCAGGCGGCATCGCGCTGACCGTCGATCTTTCAGGTCACGGAGACGGTTTGGTTGGGTTTCGCGCGCGGCGGCACACGGGTGTCGTCGATGTCGATCGCGTCGGCGCTTATCCGATCGAAGACTATTGGGATCCGATCCACGTCAAGGATAAGCACCGGCTGATCCTTGATCCAGATCAGTTCTATATTCTGGCATCGAAAGAAGCTGTGCATGTGCCGCCGACACACGCGGCCGAGATGGTGCCGTTCAACCCGCTCGTCGGCGAGTTTCGTGTGCATTATGCGGGTTTCATGGACCCAGGCTTCGGGCATGCCGCGGCGGGCGGCAACGGATCACGCGTCGTGCTGGAAGTACGTTCGCACAAGGTGCCGTTCATTCTTGAAGACGGGCAGATCATTGGCAGGCTGATCTACGAGCGCATGATCGAGACGCCCGCGACGCTCTACGGGCAGGGCCTCAAGTCGAACTATCAAGGCCAAGGCCTGAAGCTCTCGAAGCATTTTAAGTAGGATTCGTTGATTGCGATTGGCGACTTGGCTTTGCCAAGCCGGCCGCCAATCGCAGGTTCTTTGTTGACGCGGATGCGTCGGCGAAAGCGCTTACATCTCGATGATCGGTTTGAAGCCGCCGTAGATCATGCGTTTGCCGTCGAAGGGTGTGACTTTCATCAGGGTGGCGAAGCGCGGATCGCTCATCACCTTCTTGTTCACGGCGTCGCGGTGCGCGCGCGAATTGAAGACGATCCAGGAAAAGACGACGACCTCGCCGTCCTTCAGTTTGACGGCCTTCGTAAACGACGTGTGCTTGCCGGGCGGGACGTCATCGCCGACGCATTCGACGTAGGCGAGCGCGCCGTGCTCGCGCCAAACCTTGCCGGCTCGTTTCGACAGTTTGCGATAGTCTTTCAATCGCTCGAATGGGACCGGCACGACAAAACCGTCGACGTAGCTCATCTTTCTCTCCCTAGCGGACCGTAATGTCCGCTCTGGAGATAGGTATCGCCGCGCGTCCGCCAAAGAGTTGCTGTCAGACGACGGGCCGTTTTAGCGCTTCTTTGATTTCTCGCTGGCTTTGAGGATCGAGGCGATAACGCCCGGAAAACGCTTGTCGAGTTCTGCGCAACGCAGCGAATTGACGACTTCGGTGCCGCGACGCTCGGAGCGGATCAGGCCCGCTTCGCGCAGCACCTGGAAATGATGCGACTGCGTCGATTTCGGCAAATCGGCCGGCGCGGCCTTGGAACAGTTCATGGCACAACCGCCGGTCGCCAGCGTTTTCACGATTTCGAGGCGTGTCGGATCGGCGAGCGCATAGAGCACGCTCTCAAGCGTCACGTCTTCAACTGCGGGATGAACAAAGGGCCTCTGCATAATCAAAAAGATAACCACGAGAATGTGAGATTTCAATAGTTCGGAGATCTTGAACTACCGCATAAGGGCATTATCTCCTGCATCGTCCGGGGCGCCAGTCGAATGGGCCGGCCAACCTTAGAAGGACAGATCGTTTGAGAAAAAACGCGAGAAGAACATGTCCAAATCTCTTGCCGGAAAGATCGCAGTCGTCACTGGCGCCAGCCGTGGCATTGGGCGCAGCATTGCCGAAACGCTCGCGGCCGAAGGCGCGCTGGTTGCCGTCCATTATGGAAAAAGCAAAGCTGGGGCCGATGAAGTCGTCGCAAAGATCAAGGCCAGCGGCGGGGATGCCTTCGCAGTCGGCGCCGATCTGACGAAGAAGGGCGCAGCGCAGGCGTTGTTCGCCGGCGTCGATCAGGAGTTGAAGCAGCGCACGGGCGACACCAGGTTCGATATCCTCGTCAACAATGCGGGCATTGCGCCGTTCGTCGGTTTCAACGAGACGACCGAAGACGTTTTCGATGAGATCTACAACGTCAACGTCAAATCTCTGTTCTTTATCACGCAAGAAGCGGTCAAACGTCTCAAAGACAACGGGCGCATCATCTCGACATCTTCCGGTGTCGTCCGCACGCCGCTTCCGGCGGTTGCAGCCTATTCGATGCTCAAAGCTCCTCTCGACAATCTGGCGAAATCCTTGGCGGTGGAACTCGGACCGCGAGGCATTACCGTCAATACCGTGGCGCCGGGCGTCATCAATACGGATATGGCCGCCGACTTTGTCAGCAATCCCGAGGGGCAGGCATTTGCAATCGGGAAGCAGGCACTGAAACGTATCGGTCAGCCCGAAGACGTCGCCGATGTCGTCGCCTTTCTGGCCAGTCCGAAGTCGCGTTGGATCACCGGTCAGACGGTCGATGTCACCGGCGGAAGCGTGCTGACCTTCTGATCTTTCGTCCCTACTTTCCCCTGTCGTTCATCCCTTCAGACGCCAAAATCCCGCATTTTGGCGTTTTTTTTGCGTCCAAGCGCTATGTCGCGCTTGCTTTCGGGCAACAAATGCTGCTCTTTTCGCCGACCTCATTCGAAAAAGGCCCTAAAACAGCGTGTTTTTGGACTTTGTCGATGTAGTGTTCGAACTGAAAGCGATTCGCATTCGCATCAAGAGGGATGACAATGGCAAAGGCAGCAGCGCCAGCAAAGAAAGCACCAGCCAAAGCGCCGGCTAAGGCTAAGATCGATACCGTCACGTTGAAGCACATGGCCGCGACGCTCGCGGAAACGCATGAGATCCCGAAGAAGCAGTCGGTTGCGCTGCTCGAAGATCTCGTTGCTCAGATCGCGAAGAACCTCAAGAAGGGCGCGCGCATCCGTATCGGTGGCCTCG
The DNA here is from genome assembly GCF_905067615.1 of Hyphomicrobium sp. MC8b. Lineage (NCBI taxonomy): Bacteria > Pseudomonadati > Pseudomonadota > Alphaproteobacteria > Hyphomicrobiales > Hyphomicrobiaceae > Hyphomicrobium > Hyphomicrobium sp. MC8b. Next base: position 444,922 of record NZ_LR898465.1, read on the forward strand.
GTGTTCTCCAGGTTCGCAAGCGCCCGGCACGTATGGGCCGCAACCCGGCAACGGGCGAAGCTATCAAGATCAAGGCTTCGAAGAAGATCGCTTTCCGCGCCGCGAAAGAGCTGAAAGAGTCGATCTAAGACTCGGCCTCAGCGGGGTTGAAATTTGAAAAGGCCGCCGGAGCCACGGCGGCCTTTTTTGTTGGCGCCGACGACTCCGCTTCGCGGAGCCGGCCGCCGGCGCGGGCATGTTGAAACAGTCGACGGCGGTCGAGCGACACGCGTTCCGCGCGCCGGCCGCCCGAAACGGAAGTTTTGTTGGCGCGGGCACGGTCAGGTAGTGGCGCGTTCAGTGCCGACGCGCATTTCGCGCTGTATACCACCGTCATGCCGACGAAGGTCGGCACCCAGACAAGTTACAAAATGGCCAGCGTTGCGAGTTGACTGGATCCCGGCCTGCGCCGGGATGACGTTGGGAGTGTTTCACACAACCGGCCCCCCCGCAGGGGAGCCGTGGGCGCAGAGAAAGCTTCAACCGTTGCGGAAATAATTTGTAATGAAGCGTTCGTAGATCGTCGTCAGGGTCTCTAGATCAGAGATGCTTGTATGCTCGTCGACCTGATGGATCGTGGCGTTGACGAGGCCGAACTCGACCACGGGGCAAATATCTTTGATGAAGCGGGCATCCGATGTGCCGCCGCCGGTCGTCAGCGCGGGCGTCCGGCCGGTGACGGATTTCACCGCGTCCTTCAGCGTGGAAACGAGCGGGCCGGGCTTCGTCAGGAAGACGTCGCCGGTACCGGAAAATTCAAGATCGTATTTGGCGTCGACTTCTTTTGCAGCGGCGGCGACCGTCTTGCTGACCCAGTCTTCGATCTTGGGGCGCGTCCAGGCGTCGTTATAGCGAATATTCGCGCGTGCCACCGCGCGGCCGGGGATGACGTTCGTCGCCGTGTTCGGCACGGAGATGACCGTTACCTGCAAGTTCGACGGTTGGAAGTTTTCGGTGCCGTCGTCGAGTTTCGTGGTCGACAGCCGGTCGATGATGCGCGCGAGCTTCGGCACCGGATTGTCCGCGAGCTGCGGATAGGCCGAGTGGCCCTGCTTGCCGTGCACGATGAGATCGATCGTCAGCGAGCCGCGCCGACCGATGCGGATTTCATCGCCTAAAGCTTTCGGGTTTGACGGTTCGCCGACGAGGCAGGCATCGACGACTTCGTCACGTGCTTTCAGCCAGTCGAGAATTTTCATCGTGCCGTTGATCGACGGGCCTTCTTCGTCGCCCGTGATGATGAACGAGAGCGAGCCGCGCGGCAGGCCGTTATAGTGATGGATGTACTTCATGGCCGCGGCGAGAAACGCTGCCACGCAGCCTTTCATATCGACGGCGCCGCGGCCGTAGAGAATACCGTCGCGCACTTCTCCGGCGAATGGGGGGACCGTCCAGGCCGCTTCGTTGCCGACGGGGACAACGTCGGTATGGCCCGCAAACGAAAGATGCGGTCTGCCGGTACCCAGGCGCGCATAGAGGTTATCGACATCGGGCGTGCCGGGTTCCGAGAACACGAGACGGTGGCACGTGAAACCGGCCGGCTCCAGCACGTTTTGCAGCAGCGTCAAAGCGCCGGCTTCGTCGGGCGTGACGCTTTCGCAGCGAATGAGAGCCTGCGCGAGTGCTACGGGATCTGTCGGAACGAGGGTCATGATAAGCCGGGATTTCTAGAGGTCTGTTCGATCGATGGCAATGGTACGTCGCGGCCGTAGAGCGTTTCGATGATCGTAATTTTTTGCCAAATCTTATTCGACAGTTCCGATGTCAGCCGTTCCAGATCGCCTACCGTATCGACGATGACCGAGTCACTCAGCCGTTCGGCATAGAGAGCGGAGCATTTCGCGGTCAGCGACAGCATCTCGGAACAGTAGTCTAGATAGCGCACAAGTTCGATGGGCGTCAGGTTGCGGACGGGCGAGGGTTCTGTTCGTACTGCGCCCATAGCGCTCGGGTCTTTGGTCAATTGGTGCATGTCGATGACGTGCACGATGGAGCGAAGCTCGTGCAGTGCACTCAAGGCGCGGGCGCGCTTCCAGCGGGTTTCGAGCGTCGAGACGAAGAAGGCGCCGCCGCCCAAGAGCACAACGAGATTAAACAGGGCGTCCAGACCCTGCACCGCTTCTGAGAGTTCGTCGGTGCCTTTGAGGGCAGAAATCTGCGATGTGAAGTAAAGCAGCATCGCCAGCGCTGCGCCGATCATGACAATCAAAAGCAGGCGCAGCATCCAGTTCGGACGCGAGACGTATTCGATGCGTTGCGATGTTTGTTTTGCAATGTCGATCAGGCTGTCGCAAACCCGCGACAGGCCCGATCCGGGAAATCGAGACGAGATGCGCAGCTCGAGCCTTTCGAGCGTTTCCACGATTTTCGCGGGGTCGAGGGCTCGATAGCTGCGTGGCGTCACGATCAATCCCGCAAGAGTTCGTTGATGCTGGTCTTCGAGCGGGTCCTGGCATCGACGCGCTTGACGATGACGGCGCAGTAGAGGTTCGGGCCCGGCGCGCCGTTGGGCAGCGGCTTGCCCGGCATCGTTCCCGAGACGACGACGGAATAAGGGGGCACCTTGCCGAAGAATTTTTCTCCCGTGGCGCGGTCGATGATCGTCGTCGAAGCGCCGAGATAGACGCCCATCGACAGCACGGACCCTTCGCCGACTTCGACGCCTTCGGCCACCTCCGCGCGGGCGCCGATGAAGCAATTGTCTTCGATCACGACCGGACCGGCCTGGAGCGGTTCCAGAACACCGCCGATGCCGGCGCCGCCTGAAATGTGGCAGTTCTTACCGATCTGCGCGCAGCTTCCGACCGTCGCCCAGGTGTCGACCATGGTGCCGCTATCGACGTAGGCGCCGAGATTGATAAAGGCGGGCAGCACGACCGCGCCCGGCGCGATGTAGGCCGAGCGGCGGACGACGGCGCCGGGCAGGACGCGGAAACCGCCCTTGCGGAAATCAGCTTCGGTCCAGCCCGCGAACTTCGGCGGCACCTTGTCCCAGAAGAAGCTGCCGGCCGGGCCGCCCGAGATCATTTCCATGTCATTGAGGCGGAAGGACAAAAGAACGGCCTTTTTCAGCCACTGGTTGACGGTCCATGCGCCGTTCACCTTCTCGGCGACGCGGGCCTGGCCGTTATCCAGCAGGGTCAGAGCCGTTTCGACGGCGTCGCGGACTTCGCCTTTTGTGTCGAACGAAATGCCGTCACGGGTCTCCCATGCCGCTTCAATGGTGAATTTCAGCGCATCGTTCGTCATGGGAAGTCTTCTCCAAGGGCTGGCTATCGTCATTCGAGACGCGCCTTGTCGCCTCTTGGACGTGGGGTGTCAATTTCTGCCTGACCCTCGGCTTGCCTATTCCTGGCTGACCCGAGAGGCCGCTCACGGAGCATCCGTGCGAAAGGTGCTGAAAATCGGTTGCGTTCGGGCTTCGGTGTGATTCCGCCCGCATATCGAATCTGGCATGGTTCGCCCTCGTCGGACCGCGCCTCTGCGGCCGCTGCAACAAGGAAGCGATGTCCATGGCGAAATCGGAAAGCACGAGCAAGAAAGTCGCGTCGGCTGCCTCGAAGGTTTTGAAGAGCAAGACGGCGACGAAGGCGGAAAAGGCGGTTGCGGCTTCGGCGCTGACGCAGAAGGGCAGCACGGAAACGACCAGCGCCAAGGTGGCTTCGTCGGCAGCTAAAATCTTGAAGAGCAAGACGGCCAGCAAGGAAGCCAAGTCGGCGGCGGCTTCGGCCCTGACGCAGAAGGTCAAGGCGGCGAAGAAGAAGTAATCTTCAAGGAACTGGCGTCGTCCTCGGGCTTGTCCCGAGGATTGATTGAGCAATTGCCCGGGCGGGAACATGAATCCTCGGCATAAAGCCGAGGATGACAATTGCTTTCGGTAAGGCCGCTGTTTGCAAGAGCGGTGGGATGAACCCGAGCTGTGCGGGCTTAATTGATCGCGGTTTCGATGAGCTTCTTGGCGTCCGCGGAATCCCATTTCGCCGAGCCCGCCAGGCGACCGACTTCCAAGCCGTCTTTGTTGATCAGGATCGTCGTCGGCATGCCGATCAGCTTCAGGGCCATGCCCTGTTTCGCCGTCGGATCGGCGTAGAGGTGCACGTCGGTGGCTTTCAGCTCGTCGAGGAATTTGCGGGAGGCTTCGTAGCCGCCGCGGTCGAGGCTGAGCGTCACGACCTCGAATTTGTCGCTGCCCATTTCCTTTTGCAGCTTGTTCAGCGCGGGCATTTCTTCGCGGCAAGGCCCGCACCACGTTGCCCAGAGGTTCAACAGGATCGTCTTGCCCTTGAAGCTCGACAGGTGAACTTCCTTCCCGGCGGCGTCCTCGAAGGTGATGTCGGGGAGCGCTTCGGGCGGCTTCTTCGTCACAAATGCCGCCATCTCGCCGAGCTTGAAGGACGAGTTGCCCGACGCACCGACGGCCGGAGCGGATGAATCCTGGGCTGCGGCACTAGAAATCTCCGTCGCTTTGTTGTCGAACCAGCCCCCGATGACGTATACGGCGCCGAACCCGGCAAGCGCCGACAGCGCCACGATCCAAAGTGCTTTCTGCGGCCGTGCCTTGCTGTTCGCTGCCATCTGCTAACCTTGTTCGTTTCTCTGATACGGAGCCGTTCGTGACCGACAAGCCCGCCAATGCCATGTGGGGTGGCCGTTTTGCAATGTCTCCCGCGGAGATCATGCAGGAGATAAATGCCTCGATCGGCTTCGACAAGGCGCTCGCCCCGCAAGACATTCGCGGCTCGAAGGCGCATGCGGAGATGCTAGCGGAAGCGGGCATCATCACGAAGGCCGACGCGCGCGAGATTGCAAAGGGTCTGGACAAGATCAAGGCGGAGATCGATGCCGGGACGTTCACGTTTTCGCGTGCGCTCGAAGACGTGCACATGAACGTCGAGAGCCGTCTTAAGGATCTCATCGGCGCAGCGGCGGGGCGGTTGCACACGGCGCGCTCGCGCAACGACCAGGTTGCGACCGATTTCCGGCTCTTTGTGCGCGATGCGATTGACGGCATCGACGTGGCGCTTGCCGCGGTCCAGCAGGCGCTGGCGGAGAAGGCGGAAGCGCATGCGGCGACCGTCATGCCCGGCTTCACGCATCTGCAACCCGCGCAGCCTGTGACGTTCGGTCATCATCTTCTGGCCTACGTCGAAATGATCGCGCGCGATCGCGGCCGCTTTGCCGATGCGCGCAAACGTCTCAATGAAAGTCCGCTTGGGTCTGCGGCGCTGGCGGGAACGTCATTCCCCATCGACCGTGAAATGACAGCCGAGTCTCTGGGCTTCGACCGGCCGATGGCCAACTCGCTCGACGGCGTGTCGGACCGCGATTTCGCGATGGAGACGCTGGCGGCCGCCACCATTACAGCGGTGCATTTCTCGCGGCTTGCAGAAGAAATCGTGATCTGGATGACGCCGCAGTTCGGCTTCGTGAAGCTTTCCGACCGCTTCACGACGGGCTCGTCGATCATGCCGCAGAAGCGCAATCCGGATGCGGCCGAGCTGGCGCGCGCCAAGGTTGGGCGCATCGCGTCGGCGTTCCAGGGCCTCGTCATCGTGATGAAGGGGCTGCCGCTCGCCTATTCGAAGGACATGCAGGAAGACAAGGAGACGACGTTCGACGCGCTGTCGAGCCTGCGTCTCGTCATGGCGGCGATGGCGGGCATGATCTCCGACCTCGAACCAAACGCAGAGGCCATGCGGGCGGCTGCCGGTCGCGGCTATTCGACGGCGACCGATCTTGCCGATTGGCTCGTTCGCGAACTCAAGATGCCGTTCCGGGACGCGCACCACGTCACCGGCTCGATCGTCAAGGCGGCTGAGACCAAAGGCGTTGATCTCGAACAGCTTTCGCTCGAAGAGATGCAAAAGGTCGAGCCGCGCATCACAAAAGCCGTATTCTCGGTGCTGTCTGTGGAAAACTCGGTGAAAAGCCGGACCAGTTATGGGGGAACCGCGCCACAGAACGTCGCCAAAATGGCGCGCCAGTGGCTTCGGCGGTTGGAAAAGGCCCGGCAGAAGGGCTAAGTACCAGGAAGGGTTGCCCGCAGGCTTTGCGGGCTGAGGGGTTTTGGAGTGAATTTGGGCATGGCCGCGCTTTTGCGCTGCATGAGGACCTGGGGGACCATGGTGCTGCTTGGCGCTGTGGCCGCAGGTCTTGCTGGCTGCGGCGTCAAGGGACCGCTGGAGCCGCCTCCGGGCGCGAAGGCTTCGGGCGAGGCCAAATCGGCGGATGCCGCCGACCCTGGCAAGAATTCGGACGCGCCCCCGAAACCGCACGAAAACTTCATCCTCGATCCGCTGCTGCGATAGGCGCTTTTTTTAGGGCCGTCTTGACCTTTCCTGCATTTTCCGGTGAAGCGGACGTTTCTCATCCGCTAGAAGCGCTTCCATGCATCATTTTCAATACAAATCCGGCCTCCTTCACGCGGAGGATGTGAGCCTCGCACGCATCGCCGACGAGGTTGGCACGCCCTTCTACTGCTATTCGACGGCGACGCTGGTGCGCCATTACGAAGTTTTGTCGAAAGCGTTCAAAGGGCAGAACGCGCTGATCTGTTTCGCGGTCAAAGCCAATTCCAACCAGGCCGTGCTGAAGACGATGGCACGGCTCGGCGCGGGTATGGACGTCGTGTCGGAAGGCGAGCTTCGTCGCGCACGCGCCGCGGGTGTTCCGGCGTCGAAGATCATTTTCGCGGGCGTCGGAAAGACGCGGGGCGAGATGGCCTATGCGCTGGAAGAAGGCATTCTCGGTTTCAACGTCGAGAGCGAGCCGGAACTCAAGGCGCTGAGCGAGGTTGCGACGGCGATGGGCCGGACGGCGTCGATCGCCATTCGCGTCAATCCGGACGTCGATGCCAAGACGCATGCGAAGATTTCGACGGGCAAGGCCGAGAACAAATTCGGCGTGCCCTATGCCGATGCGCGACGGCTTTATGCCGAGGCGGCGAAGCTTCCGGGCATCAAGATTTCCGGCATTCATATGCACATCGGCAGCCAGATCACCGATCTTGCGCCGTTCCGCGATGCGTTCCGGCTGATGGCCGATCTGGCGCGCGATCTCAAGGGCGATGGCTTGGGCCTGGAGCATCTCGATATTGGCGGCGGCCTCGGCGTGCCTTATCGCGGCGCCAACGACATTCCGCCGACGCCCGACGAATACGCGGCTGTCGTCAAGGAGACGCTTGGGCCGCTCGGCCTCAAGATCGTGATGGAGCCGGGGCGCATGATTGTCGGCAACGCCGGCGTGCTCGTGACGAAAGTCAGCTACGTCAAGGAAGGTACCGACAAGACGTTCACGATCGTCGATGCGGCGATGAACGATCTGATCCGGCCTACGCTTTACGAAGCCTATCACGACATCTGGCCAGTCGCCGAAGCCCGCAGCGAACTTGCGCCCATCCAGCAGGATATCGTCGGGCCGGTATGCGAGACAGGCGATTATCTCGCCGAAGACCGCGCGCTGCCCCCTTTCGAGCCCGGCGACCTGATTTCTGTGATGACCGCGGGGGCCTATGGCGCGGTGATGTCGTCGACCTACAACAGCCGCTTGCTCATTCCGGAAGTGCTGGTCGATGGCGACAAGTATGCGGTCGTCCGGCCTCGCCCGAGCTATGACGATCTGATCGGCGCGGATCACCTGCCGCCTTGGCTCTCGACCGACCGGTAAGGCTGGCGATCAGCTAGTCCCAGCATTGAATTGGGATTGCGAGCCCGAGCTGCAGCCTGGGCACCTTCGAAGCACGGGCGGATGTTTTCTAAACGCGACTGCGCCTTCCAGCACGCGTTGGCAGCTCTCCAAAGGCGCTTCGGTGTCGAGGGAAACGCCTGAAAAGCCGATAACCTCGCCGGTGAGATCAACAACCCTCGTGCATATCACGCGAAGGTGCCTGTCGCCGTGGACGTAATTTTCTGTGATCGGTTCGTCGCTGAGCAGAGACTGATTGAGGATGCGTTTCACCGTTGCCAAGGTCGGTCCGCTCATGACGTCCGAGATAGTTTTCCCCTCAAGCTCGCTGCCCGTCATGTTATGGATGCTTGCGAACCGATCGTTGGCCCGCACGTGCCGGAAGCTTAGATCCAAGAAACAAAGGCCAACAGGTGCTTGCTTGTAGAGCGTGGCTAACTGGTGAAGCTGCTGAAACGGCGAGACATCGAGTGGTACGTCGACTTCGCTTGTCGATGAGAGAACTTGCAGCGTCCGCCTAGCTTCATCTTTCGATGTTGGTCTGCCGTAGAGCCAGCCCTGGCCTAGGTTGCATCCTAAGTCTCGCAACACGCCTTCCTCTCTCGAGGTTTCGACGCCTTCGGCCACCACCGTAATCCCCAGACTTTGGCCTAGTCCGATAATGGCAGCCGCTATGCGCCGCTTGCTTCGGTCGCGGTCGAGACCTCGGACGAAACAGGCGTCGATCTTGAGCTTGCGAAAGGGGAAGGCCTCAAGGCGCGCCAAGCTCGAATAGCCAGTTCCGAAATCGTCGATCGCGACTTTGATGCCCATGTCGTCGAGTTCGTTGAGATTGGCGTAGGCACCCTCCACGTCCGAAATGAGCGAACTCTCCGTGACCTCTACCTGGAAGCGTGCAAGGGGGAAGCCGGTCGACTGGACGGTTTCGGCGAGCTCGACCGGGAAACCCTTGCCGACCAACTGCTTGGGCGAAAGGTTGAAGGCCAGAAAGAACTGGCCGGGCCAGTCTGCGGCGGCAGGGCATGCCGAATACACGAGATGGTTGAAAAGCTTATCGATCTGATCGTGCTGTTCCAGGAAGGGAATAAACGTTGCTGGGCTGATCTCGCCGGCTTGAGGATCGGTCCAGCGCGCCAGAACCTCGAAGCCTTGCAGGCCGCCTGATTGAATATCGACAATTGGCTGAAATGCCGGCCAAATATGCCCATTTTGAAGGGCGAACGCCAAGCGGGCGCTAACGGCGTCGGCACCTTGTGAATTCACTTCAGAGAGCATAACGATCCTTTGGTGCCCGAACGCGCCCCGTATTGAATCGTCCGCCGGCATCCTAGTAGGAGTGCTGACAGTTTTGGTCGGCAGGGTCAATCTGCGGTTGCTCAGACGACGGAGTTTTCGCGCAGGCGAATTGACGCTCTGCGACAACTTGTGGTGGAGTGGAGATTATTTCCGCCGCAGGAACGACGTCGGCACAAGCTTGTTCTTCCGGCTCACGTGCCCCTTCCAAAATCAGGGAAGTTGCATTTTGTTAACGTGCCAAGACTGGTCCTCGTGATAGCTTGAGTTAATGCCAGAGCCCCAAAGCAGGGACCCCGGTCCCGAAATGTCGCGTTCTTTCGCGCGTAAAGTTCGTCTCAGCGCGCTGGCGTTGTTCTTTGAACGCCTTTGGCCGCGCCTATGGCTTGTGTTCGGCATTGCGATGCTGTTCGCGATGCTGTCGTTCCTGGGGTTGTGGCCGAACCTCGATCCTCTGCCGCATAAGATTTTGCTGGGCGCTTTCGCAGTCGCTGCAGTCGCCGCGGTGATCTACGCGGTGCGCATTCCGTGGCCGACGCGCGATGAAGCGATCCGGCGCATCGAGCGCCGTTCGGGCGTGCCGCATCGGCCCGCGACCTCTTACGAAGATACGCTGACCTCGGGTGCCGAAAACGCCAACACCTCGGCGCTGTGGCAGGCACACCGGCAGCGGCTGGCGAAAGCCATTCAACGGCTGAAGGTCGGTAATCCTGCGCCGCGCACGGATCGGTTCGATCCGTGGGCCGTCCGCGGGCTATTGCTGCTGCTACTGATCCCCGTCGCGGTGATGGCGACCGGCAGCCTCGGAGACCGGCTTGCGGCTGCGTTCCGCTTCGGCACGAACGAGCATGGTCCGCCTGCGCGTCTCGATGCCTGGGTCACTCCGCCGCCCTACACCGGCTTACCGCCGGTGTTGCTGGCTGATGGTTCGAAGCAGGCCGATGAGCAAACACCGGAGCAGGGCAAGTTTTTCGAGGTGCCCGATCATAGCCTGCTGACGCTGAGAGGCGTCGGCTTCGATTCCAATGGCGTCTCGCTCGAAGTCCTCGCGGATGGCGCGACCGAGCCGCTAACCGTCAAGCCAGAGAAGCCGAAGGCCGACGCGCCGAAGAACAGCGACATGGCCAATGTCGCCGAGGTTCGTTACGAGATCCGCAAGTCAGCGCGGGTGCGGGCGCTTGCGGGGTCACAAGAGCTTGGGTTGTGGACGTTCGACGTCATCGTCGATGCGCCGCCGAAGATCGCAATGACGAAGCCGATTAGCGGCACTCCGCGTGGCTCGATGCGCGTGACCTACAAGGCAGACGACGATTACGGCATTCAAAGTGCCGAGGTGAAGCTGCAGAAAATTGCGCCCAAGCCCGTCGATCCGTCAAAGGCGTGGGCGCAGCCGCCCGCGCTCACCGGGCCGCGACTGCCGCTCGAACGGCCGCCGGTGCTGAGCCTGCGCATTCCTCGTCCCGGCGCCAAGACGGTCGATACGTCGACGCTGCTCGACGTGGCTGAGAACCCGCTTGCGGGGCAACGCGTCAAGCTGTGGCTGGAAGCGACGGATGTCGGGGGCCAGATTGGGCGCAGCAAGGCGATCGAGGTGGTGCTGCCATCGCGCCGTTTCAAAAATCCGCTGGCGCGCGCCGTCGTCGAGCAGCGCGGCAAACTCATGGACGATTCGCGCAACCGGCCGATGGTCGTGCGTGCGCTCGATGCGCTGACGATGGAGCCTGAAGGATTCATTACCGACAACGGCGTCTATCTGGGGCTTCGGTCGGTCTTTCATCGGCTCGACCGCGAGGACTCGCGCGAGGCGACCAATTCGTCGGTCTCGGAGCTTTGGCAGATCGCGCTGAAGATCGAAGACGGCGATCTTTCGCAGGCCGAGCGGGCGTTGAAAGACGCGCAGGATCGCTTGTCGGATGCCATCGAGAAAGGCGACGATAAGGAAATTCAAGACGCGATGGCGGAGCTGCGGAAGCGGCTCAACGACTATCTCAACGAGATGCAGAAGCAGGCGGAAAAGGACAATCCGTCTCAAGGCAATCCTCCGGACGATCAGAGCCAGCAACTCGGCCAGCAAGATCTCGATCAGATGATGAAGGATCTTGAAAAGAGCGCGCGGGAAGGGTCACGCGAAGATGCCGAGCGGATGCTCTCAGAGCTGCGCGAACTGATGGATCGGCTGCAGGCGGCCAACACGCCGGAAGCACGCGCACAGCAACAGCGCGCCGAGCAGATGATGAAGAAGCTCAATCAGCTGAGCGATCTCACCGGCAAGCAGCAGCAGCTGATGGACGATACGTTCAGCGAGCGTCGCCGCCAGGAAGGGCAGGGCGGCTCGCAGGAAGATCAGCAGGGTCAGGACGGTCAACCGCGGACCGGTTCCAAGGGCAAGCAGGGCCAGGGCCAGCAGCGCGGCGACAACGGCATGCAGGGCGATCAAGAAGGCGGCGCCGACCAGGGGCAAGGTCCGCAGGGCCAGCAGGGACAGTCTGGCGGGCAGCAACAGCGGCGCGGCAAGGGCAGCTTGCAGGACCGGCAGGCGCAACTGCGCAACGAACTCGATCAGCTCAAGAAGGATCTTGAGCAGATGGGCGCCGGCGATCCCGACAAGCTTGGCAATGCGCAGGATGCGATGGGCAAGGCTCAGGATGCCTTGAAGCAGGGCGATCTCGACGAAGCCGCGAACCAGCAAGGGCAAGCGCTCGACCAGATGCGCCAGAGCGCGCAGCAGATGGCTGAGCAGATGCAGAAGAACGCGCAGCAGCGGCTGGGCCGAGGCGGTTCCTCACCGCGCGATCCGTTTGGACGGCCGCAGCGGGCGCAAGGTCCGGACTTCGGCAATTCGGTGAAGGTGCCGGATGCGATCGACGCCCAGCGGGCGCGTGAGATCCTCGAAGAGCTGCGCAAGCGCGCCGGTCAGAATACGCGTCCCGAGGACGAACTCGAATACATCGACCGGCTGCTGAAGCGGTTTTAGCGGCTTTCTCAGCGTCGGCGCTTCGTGAGGCGAGGCGTTTGTGTAGCAAGAACGATTGGCGGGCCGCTCGCGTGTGATTAAGCGAGCGTTAACGCGGTCTATGCCAAATGTCCTATGCCTCGCGATTCGGTGGAGGGTTGCCGTGACAGCGATCGGTCCCACGTCCAGCTACAACACCCGCGTAGTGGCACTGCAACTTTTGCAGGGCAAGCCAGACTCGCCGTCTTCCTCCAATGACAAGTCCACGTACATCAAATCCAGCGTGGCGTTGGCCGCGAAGGCCGCGTTAGGTGCGTCCCTTGCACCTCAGCCCCAGAATAAGGAAGTCTTCGCATTTCTTGCCGGCGGAGGGTTCAGCGCCAGCTCGGATGATGTTTGGCAAAGCTTGATGGATGTCTTTTCCGATCATGACCTGCAAAAGGAGTTCAGCGATAAGGTCAAGGAGGAGACCGCCAAAGCGCTGAATGAGGATCACAAAAGGATATCGGTGGACGCCGCTAGGCAACTCGCATTGCGCGACGTCGTCAATGCGCATCGCAAACTCTTTCCTGAGGAAGAGTTTTCGTTTTCCGTTACTCCTTCCCGGTATGGCGATATCCCGCCGCCTCCGGTGGCCATTGCGTCCGTTTCGAACATGGCCGCCGAGATCTTTAAAGGAGAGATCGCGCAAAAGCAGGCCGATTATGATGCGGCCGCCGCAGCCGACGAAGTTCAGCCCGATAAAGACGGCGCTAAGCTTGATGCGATGGAGCAAGCTGTCAGCGTACTAACGATGAACGGAGCAGCGGACGTTGATCAAGGTGTCACCGACGCTAAAGCCGCTTATGCAATTCTCACGAAAAAGCTCTATCCCGATTACACCGATGAGACCAGCGGAGCAGCGGCTACTACGACAGCGGCCGAGCCGCAGAAGAAGGGGACGACGGACAACGCTGTGCCCGCATAGAGCAGGGTTGACGAAAGGCATCCCACGCCGACTTCCATTCTGTCAGGATCGCGGTTCGTCATCGAAGGGGCGGCGGTCGGGATAAAGCAGGGCTTCGATCGCTGCGATCAGGTGCTCGATCACACGCATCATCTTGTTCTCCGTTCTCGAATTGCTCTGAGAACGGTGCGCTTCCTCAGCGCTTCGAACAAACGGCGTTACTTTACAGAACGTGTAAGTTTTTGTTACATCAGCCATGGCCCGACGATTACCGCCGCTCAATGCACTGAAAGCGTTCGAGGCCGCCGCGCGGCTGTCGAGCTTTTCGCGTGCGGCCGATGAACTCAATGTTACGCATGCCGCCATAAGCCGGCATGTGCGCGCGCTCGAGGCCGAGTTCCGCACGCCACTGTTCGAACGCACGGGACGCGGCGTGGAGCTGACGGAAGTCGGCCGGTCGTTGGCGCTCGAACTTACAAAAGGGTTCGATCTTCTTGCTGGAGCCGTCAGCCAATTCGCGCGGCCGTCGCGGCGGCGCAAGCGTTTGATGGTCACATCCGATCCGGCTTTCGCCGCGCTCTGGTTGGTGCCGCGGCTCGGCGGCTTTACGGCGCAGAACCCAAATATCGACATCGTTCTTGATGCAACGCCCCGTCTCGTCAATTTTTCCAGAGAGGACGTCGACCTCGGCATCCGCTGGGGCGGCGGTGCCTGGGAAGGACTCGAAAGCAAGCCACTCGCGCTCTCTGAACTGACGCTGGTCTGCAGTCCTCAATTCTTGCGCGACAATCCATTGTTTGTCGCCTCCGATCTGGACGGCAGTCTTCTCATTCAGGAGACGGCGAAGGAATGCTGGGACGCGTGGCTTTCGGCGGCAGGCGTCGCGGACGAGGTAACGCCGTCCGGGCCGACACTTAATGGCGACCTCATCATTGCTGCAGCCGAAGCCGGGCAAGGTTTGGCGCTCGCCGATCAAATCCAGGCGGGTGATGCGCTCATCGCCGGCCGGCTTGTTCGGCCGCTCGATATCAGGGCGACGCGGTTCGGCTATTATCTCGTGCGCCGATCCGGTGCGAAGATTTCGGATGCGGCGATGGCATTCGAAACTTGGCTTGCCGCCGAACTCAAGACGTTCCAGGCGGCCCTCAAATCAATGCAGGCAGTAACTTCAATCAAAAGCCGTAAGACCGGGAAAGCCAAAGCTGCTCCCCGGTCCCGCAGCGTTCGCGTGTCTTAGGGCGTTGCCGGTTTCGGCACGAAGCGCGTGAGGAAACCGCCGATCACCTGATGGCTCGTCAGTTTGGCGCCCGCCCAGCCGTCTTTCGTCGGCTCGCCCGACCACCAGCGCGAGAACTGGCGCCACATGTCGATCGGGAACCAAGTGCCGTCGCGGCCCGTTAGCGGTCCCCAATAATCGGCGCTCGTGAATTTGTATTCGATGAAGACGGAGCCGGTCTTGAGCCGCAGCTCGATGCCGAACAGCGCCTGGGCGACGGGACCGGTGTACTGGTATTCGTAGGTCCGCGATGGTGCGTTCTTCGGATAGATTTCCGAATGCGGGAACGACAGACCCGCGCCCGCGCCGAAGTAGGGCGAGAAGATGCCGAGCGACGGCAGACGCATCAGGCCGTTGAGCGTCAGCATGTTGTGGCCGTGCGTCCATTCGAGTTTCTTGAAGTAATCGCCAACGCGCCCTTTTGGCGGCACCGGCTTGCCGTCAAAGGTGCCTTCCATATCGAACTGCTGGTCGTCGAACGGCGCGTGGACTTTCGAGTGCGTGAAGTCGAGCATCGTGCCGAAGCGGCCGCTGAACCAGCGCTGGATGCGCACGCCGTAGTAAAGCGGGTTCTCGAACGGCAACGTGAACCAGTCGATCTTCTTGATCGTCAGATCAGAGTTGCCGGGCTTCACATAATGAAAATCGCTCGGATAGTGATAAGGCGCGCCGAGGTAGGCGCCGAAGTCGCTTTCGCGGCCGGGATGCTGGGCGGTTGAGACCGGAGGATTGGTCGCGGTGGCACGCGTATCGGAATCGTTCGGGAGCGCTGCCGCCATCACGAGCAGTCCCATCGCTGCGGCGGCTGCCGTCAGCTCGACGGCGCGGGCGATGGTGGACGTCGAAGGCCGGCGAACCGATCCGGGTGCTGGCCACAAGGGTGCCAAAAGGCGTTCGCGTGCGAGCATTGAAAATCCCCCCGTTTGCCGTGCCCCTGATGCGCCGATCTTATTGGTTGCCCGACGTTTGTTGCTGGTAGGCTTTATGCGCCTCCGCCGGGCGCTTGCAAGGCATCTAGCATACGATTCACTGCGGCAATCTGCGGCGCGTCACGAGTTAAATACTGCGGCCCGGTATAACCCCACCAATCCCAACAGCCTTGGGGGTTGGCGGCCGAATCCGCCACCTGTGGAAAAAGCACGATGAAGCGGTTGGTGTCGGCCCATCGCGCGAAGCCCGATTCCTTGATGAACGTGTCGCCGACCGCCTCGCGATTCTGGGCGCAGCCGTGAAAGGCGATGTGGACGCGGCAGCCGGGCGTCTCGGTGCAGGACTTCGGCACGTAGACGACGCCGGTTTCCGCAAGCTCGGCGCTGTTGTCGTCACTTACGAATGGACGCTGATCGAAGTCAAAGAAGTTGCCGGAGAGCGTCGTCGCGCGGGGCCGGAGATCGCCGTAGATGAATTTCAATAGCGCGCCAGCCTGATCATAACCGCAGTTGACGACGTAGGGTTCGCCGGAAACGCTGCAGGCGCTGCCTTCATCGTCGGTGACGAATGCGTGACCCGCAGGCAGATCGGAGACAAGGTCGATGTTGGCTTTCGGCACGCCGAGCTTTTCGTAGAATTCCGACGCGTGCCTGACGATCGCGGGGGCGACGGTGCGATCGGACGTGCCGGTGAAGAGATAGATGCGGTCGCGGACGACGTCTGCGATCGGATCGATCTCGCCTTTGGCGGCGCGTTCTTCGGCTTTCTTCGCGAGGTCTTCGGGATCGGAGACGCCCCAGATGCCGAGCAGGTTCAGCATGCAGCCGTTGACGGCCTTGCTGAGATTCAAGATTGCCGTGCCGGTGCCTGGCATGGTGTTGGCGAAGATGCTCTCGGAGCAGCCGTAAGGGCCGCCTGCGATGATGGCTGCGCCGACGACGCGCTTGGCGTGTGCCATCTGGAATTGACCCGCCATATAGGCGCCCGATGAGATGCCCGAGACGGATGTTTCATCAACCTTGGCGCCAAGTGCGGGCAGCGGTCGCGCCGAGGACGCATCGTGCTGCGCGTCGTTGCAGCCGCCGTTTGCAATGGCGACTGCGATCAGGGTGAAGGCGAGCGCGAAGCTGCGGAAAAAGGAATGGCAACACATCATAGGGCGTTTGAAATCCAGAATGCGCGAAGCGTCAAAAATGGAATACGCAGCACACTCTGCACCATCGGCGTTCCGGTTCCAAATGGGACTTTTGGTACCTGCCTCGCATTAAACATCACGTCGAGCGTTCGTGCGTGTCGCTCATCTACGCACGAATTCTGACTTAGCTCGTCTCTCCTCGTTGATGGGCGAGCGTGAACGGCGGGTGCAAATCCGCTCGCGGCGGCAGAAACCAGGGCTAGTTGCCGTCATCGTACACGAATTGCGGAGCGGTCGGTGCGGCCGTTTGCGTCGATGACGGTCAGCTTGGCGAAGCCTTCGGTGGGTTGCCATGTGGCTTCGCGCGTGTGGGTATCGGACGGAATGGGCTTGCCGTCTATGAGCCACGTCAGCGGCAGCGCGCCGCCGTCGGCTTTCAAGATCAGCGGATCGCCGTCGAGATCGGATTCGGCGATTTCCGATTGATCGGGCGGGAAAGAGATCAGCACCGGCGGTTCGAGAAATTTTCCGGCGACCGGATCGTCGCCGGGATCGCGCCAGCGTTTCAGCGGGGCGGGAAGCTCGGCGTTCGTCGCGCGGATGGCGTTCGCAGGCGCGCCGCGCAACGGCGTGCGGCCGCCGGGAACGCGCTCGAACGCGTCGAACAACATCGGCGCGGCGGCGCTGCGGCCGACGAGGCCGGGAATGCTCGAATTGTCCGGCCGGCCGACCCAGGCTGCGATCACATATTTGCCGTCGTAGCCGATCGCCCAGGCGTCGCGATAACCGTAGGATGTTCCGGTCTTGTAGGCGAAGCGTCCGCCCTTGGCGTTTAGCGGAGGCGGCGCGTCCTTCAGAATATCGGTGACGTACCAGGCGGCGAGCGGCGACATCAGGCGGTGCGCATTGACGAGCGGCTTCAGATGCGACGTTGCCCAGACCTTGCCGCGCTCGCTCCAGCGATGCGTCAGCATGATGCTGTCACCGCCGCGCGCGAGGGCCGCATAGAGTTGTGTCATGTCTTCGAGCGTCAGTCCCGTGCCGCCGAGCGCCATCGCCAGCGTCGGCTCGGATTTGTCCGGAAAGCGGGCTTCGACACCGGCGCGGCGGAAGCGGCCGACGAGCTTGCCCGGTCCAACGCGCGCGAGCACGCGGACGGCTGGGACGTTGAACGATTGTTCAAGCGCTTCGCGGATTGAAACGGTGCCGTGATAACCCTCGTCGAAATTTTTCGGCGCGTAGGAGCCGAAGCGGACGGGCCGGTCTTCGATGAGCGTTTCGGGATGCGCGAGACCGGCTTCGAAGGCGAGGCTGTAGATGAACGGCTTCAGCGTCGAGCCGGGCGAGCGTACGGCGGTCGCCATATCGACTGCGCCGTGGCGGTCCTTGTCGAAATAATCGGCGGAGCCGACCTCGGCGAGAATTTCGCCGGTCTGGTGGTTGGCGACGATGATGGCGGTTGAGACGTTGTCGCCGATCAATCGGGCATGATCCTGCGCGAGTTGTTCGAGGCTTGCCTGCAGATTGCGGTCAAGCGTCAGTTTGATGACGCTTTCGGTCGGATGCGCGGCGACTTCGCTTTCCGACAGATGTGGCGCGAGCAGAGGGAACGCGTAACGCGCTGACGGGATGCGTTCGGCCTTGGCGCGCTCGGCTTCTGCGGCAGTGATGACGTGTGCGGCAACGGCGCGATTCAGCACGCGATTGCGGGCGTGCAATGCGGCTTTCGGGTTGCGGTCGAGACGGCGGACCTCGGGCGACTGCGGCAGGGCGACGAGCAGCGCGCATTCGCCCAACGATAAATGTTTCGGTTCCTTGCCGAAGTAAGCGAGCGAGGCTGCGCGGACGCCTTCGAGATTGCCGCCGAAGGGCGCGAGACGAAGATAGAGTTTTAAAATTTCGCGTTTTGACAGCGCGCGTTCGAGTTCGATGGCGCGGGCCATCTGGCGAAGCTTGCCGCTGGCGGTGCGTTCGTGGCGGCCGTCAAGCAGGCGAGCGACCTGCATTGTTAGCGTCGAGCCGCCGGAGACAATCCGGCCGTGACGCAGCATCTGCAGCGCGGCGCGGACGACGGCTTTGGAGTCGATGCCGTGGTGGACATAGAAGCGCTTGTCTTCGAAGGCGAAGAGCATTTTCAGATAGTGCGGATCGACGTCTTTCGGGTCGAGCGGCAGGCGCCACATGCCGTCGGTCGTGGTGAAGGCGCGAAGCAAGCGGTCATCGCGGTCGACGACGGTGGTCGAGACGGCCTTCGCGTTTTCGAGCGGCAGCGGTCCGGCATCGGCGAAGGCTTTGAGATAGAGCCCGTAGGCGCCGCCCGAGGCGACTGCGAGGACCACAATCCCCGCAATCGCGATGCGTCTCAGCGTGCTCCTCCCTCCATTCAAGAAATGGAGAGAGGAGATCTTGCTTCTAAGCGATGTCAAACGAAGCCCCAGCCGCACGTCGCGTCACTCCTTCAGCGAGACGGTCAGCGTGCCGGCCGCGGAGCGGGCGTAGCGTTCCGGCCGATACATGTCTTCGACGGTTGCCGCCGGATAGACGAACGTACCGGGCGTCACGGCGCGAACGATGTAGGCAAGCATTGCCGTTGTCGGCGCGGGCTTCGCTTGCGACGTGCCGTCGGGCTGCGTGACCGTGTTGTCGCTGGTGTCGCCATTCTCGCTGTCGGAAGACGAAGCCACGGCTCCGAAGTTGAAGGCCGCAACAAAGCGATCGTCGCGGAACTCGGTATGCTCGGGTGCGGCCGTCGATTTCAACCAGGAAAGGTTCGCGATCGCTCCGCTTTCGACGAGATGCGGGTTTTCGATCTCGAAGCCCGCGGGCAAGCGATCGACGACCATGACGCGGCCCGCCGGATCGTCGGACGTGACCTTCACGACCATGACGAAGCGATCGTTCTGCTTCACCTTGGCCTTGCCGCCTGTAAGGCTTGCGAGATCGATCTTCTTGCCATCGACCGTGTAGGCCTCGCGTTCGATCTTGAAGCCTTTCGAGACCGGCGGCTCAGGCGTGAGTGCCGCGCCGAGAACCGAGATGACGGCATCGACGGCGGTGTCGCCGTTGTTGGTGATCGTCAGCGCGCCATTCTTCAATTCGGCGGGCGTCAGACCCTTCAGCAACGGGCCGTTCACCGGTTTACCGTCCACGGCGAGCGTCGTTGCTTTCACCTCATCGTTCAGAGCTTTCGCGGCGAGCAGCATCCAGGCTTGTTCCTGCGTGGATGTGTACGTGCGCGTCTCGTAGGCCTTGGCGATGACGGTGGCGAGCTTCGGCTGCTCTTCCCGCGCAATGCCGGTTTCGGCGGCGAGCGTGACGAGAGCTGCGCCATCGCGAAGCGTCGAGCCGTAGTCGCTGCGATAGCCGCTATCGGGCGTATCGGGCATTGCGACGAGAGCCGCCGAGAACGTGCGCTCGGCGCGTTCCTTGTCGCCCATCATCGCGAGCGCGGCGCCGATTTGCGCTTTTGCCAGCGGCGTCGAGAAGCGGTCGATGCGTTCGTCGGCGTAGTAGCGAAGATCGCCGATGGGTGCGCGGGCGTTGCGGGCGAGAACATAGAGCGCATAGGCCCTGTCTTCGCCGCCCTTCTCGAAGTCGGACGCATAAGCGATGAAGTTTTGCAGCCGGTCGAGCGCGCGATTGAAGTTCTCGCGCGGCACGTCGTAATTCGCTTCCTTCGCACGGGTCAGGAAGTCGGTGACGTAAGCCGTCAGCCATAAGTCGGTGCTGTATGGACCCCAGACGCCGAACGCGCCTGTCGAGTCCTGCATTTCGAAGACGCGGCCGATGGCTTTCTGGACGCGCTCCTTCAGCTCTTTGTCCTGTGCGATCCCAATTTGAGCCGCGACCGCATTGGCGACGACAAGCGGCATCGCACGCGATACCGTCTGCTCGGCGCAGCCGTAGGGATAGCGGTCGAGCTGGGCGAGAAGCGTCGGCACGTCGAGACGCGCGGCCGGTCCGACCGACATGTTGATCCGCGTGCGTGACGGGATCAGATCGTAAGCGATGTCGGACGAGACGACGAGCTTGCCGCCGGGCTTCAGCGACGAAATCGTCGTGCGCTTGATGTCGCCTGCGGGCGGGAAGACATTGAACGTCATCTCCCGCTTGACGGCGATATCGTTCGGGCCGGTGACGACAGCCTTCAGCGTAATCTCACCAAGCTCGGTCGGCTTGAAGACAACACGCTGCATGATGCGTTCGCGCTGCTTCAAGTCGGCCGTCTTGTCGGCAACGGGAGAGAGCGTTTCGTTGCGGTCGTCGCCGGTTTTTTGCGACAGCGTGAGTTTGTACGGCGCGGCCGGCCCATCGACGTTGTGGATCGAGAAGCCGAGATCGACCTCGTCGCCAAGCGTCATGAAGCGCGGCACGGCGGCCGTCAGCGCAACGGCGTCGCGGACGATCAAATCGCCCGAGCCATGGCCGACCTTATCCTTGCTCCAGGCAACCGCCATGAAGCGGACGGTGCCGTTGAAGTCCGGCAGATCGAACGACACGCTCGCAGTGCCGTCGTCCTTCACCTGTACGATGCCGGAATAGAGCGAGACGACCGTTTCGACCGTCGGATTGCCTTGCAGCGCCGCGGTGCCGTCGCCGCCTGAGCGGAGCTTGCCACGGTCAGCGCGCATACCGTCGATCAGCTTGCCGTAGAAGTCGCGGATTTCGAATGACAGCTTCTGCTGCTGACCGAACCACTTCTCCGGGGCGGGCGTTTCGAAGCGGGTGAGGTTTAGAATGCCGAGATCGACAGCCGCAACTACGACGCGGGCGTCTTCGCCGGGTGCCAGGCCTTCGACCTTCAGCGGCACGTCGACGTGTGCGCCGGACTTCACCTTGTCGGGAAGTGTCACGGCAACTTTGAGCTGCTTGCTGCTCTGGTCAATCGGCAGCCAGCGGATGCCGATGGCGCGGCTCGGCATACGCTTTGCGGCTTCGTCCATTGGGCGATAGAGGATCGCGGTGGCGTAGGCACCCGGACCCCAATTGCTATCGACGGGAATGTCGATTTCGCCGCCACCCTTGGCGATATCGACCTCTTTCATCAGGTCGAGACCGGTGCCGAGCACGGCGACGAGCGCCTTGCCGCCCAGCTTCGACGCGATGCGCAGCTTCGCGGTGTCGCCGGCTTTGTAGTTGTCTTTATCCAGCGCGACGTCGAGCTGCTCGGGTGAATCAACTGAGTCGCCCGATGTGTACCAACCGGCGTTGAAGATGATGCTCGAGGCTGGGCCATCGGCATCGTTTGACGCGACGTCGAGGCGGTAGCGTCCCCACTGGATCGGCTGCGAGATCTTGGCAGCGCCGTCTGCGGTGACGGAGAGAGGGCCGCTGCCGATTTTGCGCTTTACGGTGACGGCGTCATAGGTCCACGTGCCATCGCGGCGATACCACTGCCACGTCGTATCGAGGCGCGTCAGTGTCCAGGTGAGGTTGCTCGACGCTTCGGCTTTACCGTCGGAGCCGAGCAGCACGACGTTGAATTCGGCGGGCTGGTCTTCTGGCGCGGTGAGGTTGTCGAACAGCGGCTTGATGCCGACGCGTTCGAGTTTCAGATCGACGGGCAGCGTGATGTTGCGCTCGATGGTGCGGCCGCCGTCTTCGCGCAGCTTCACGGAGATCGAAGCTTCCAGTGGCTTCGGCGTTTTCGGCATCTGCGGCAGCGTGATCGGGATCGACGCCTTGCCGTTCTGATCCATAGCGAGGTTCGACGGCAGCGCTTGGCGTACCGGCGTTACGAACTCGTCAGCTTGGCCGAAGATATAGCCGGTATAACCGGGAACGTCCCTGTTCGATGCCTTGACGACGACTTCGCCTTCGAGGCCGAGCCCAGCGGCGGGCGGGCCGTAGAGATAGCGGCCATCGGCGTCAATCGCTTGGTTTTCATCCGGCGCGAGCGCCTTGATTTTCGATGAGAGCGTCATGTCGAGGCGTTCGGGGACGAAATCTTCGACGAGGAATGACCGCTCCGCGATCGGCTCTGATTTCGGATCGGTATAGAGCTTCGCACGCCAGGTGCCGGTCATTGCGGTCTTGGCGAGATGCACGACGTGCGCGCGGCCGCCGAGACCCTGATCGTTCATCAGGAAGCGCGTCTGCTCAACGCCATCGGGCCGGAAGACCATCAGCGTCGCCGGGACGGATGACGATTTGCCGAACTGATCGCGCACGAGCGCCGTGACGTTCACGTCCTCGCCGCCGCGATAGACACCGCGCTCGGTATAGACGTAGGCATCGACGGGGCCGGACGGATCGCGGCCCTGCACGCCGCGGTCGGAGAGATCGAAGGCGTTGAGCGTCAGATCGAGGAAAGCGTATTCGCCTTCGCCTTTCTGTGCGACGAGGATTGCGGGCGCCGAGCCGCCTTCGCCTTTGGTGATCGCGGCGTCGAATTTCGCATATCCGTGTTCGTCCGTGGTCGCAGTCGCGAGCACTTCGTTGTTTTTGGCAATCAGCTTCACAGACGTGCCGCCGACAGCGATGGCGTCGCTCAGCGAACGGACGAACGCGTGCACGCCGTCATTGCCGCTGAACGCGGTGAGGCCGAGGTCGGAAACGATGAACCACTGCGTCGCGCGTTCATAGCTCTCCTGCTTTTGCTTTTCGGAGGGCTTGGCGACCATGACGTAGACACCCGGTTCGAGCTTGCCGGTGGCGTCGGTCACGGGCACGGCGGTCGTCACGTCCTCGTTGAGCTTGGAGGCAATGTCCATCTGGCCTTCGTAGACCTTGATGCCCGAACGATCGCGAATGTTGTCGACGTCGTAGCTCGAAAGCTGGCGCGCCATGTCGCCGTTTTGCAGCGTCGTCGCGAGGTTACGGTCGCCGATGCGATAAACTTCGACGTCGATCTTGCTGGTGTTCGTCGTCGTTACCGGAATGCCCTGCTGGCCGCGTGAGGGCAGCACATAGGCTTTGCCGCCGAAGCGGACGTACGGCGTGCGGTCGGGAATGTAGACGGCGATGTCGGAGGTTTTCAGCAGTTTCTCGCCGATGTCGGACGGCAGTCCGGCACGGATCTGAACCTGATAGCGTTCGCCGTACTTCAGGCCTTCGAGGCAAAGCTGTTTTCCGTCCTGCACGAGGTTTTGCGGGTCTTTGCCGCCGACGGAAATGAATTTCGCGACGTCGGTCTGCGTGCGCGACAGGTCTTCAGAGAACTGCAGGCAGAGGCGCGGTGGCGTCGCGTCATTATCGGTCTTGTAATCGGTCATGCGGAAGCCGTACTGGCCGCGCAGCTTGTCATACATTTCGCGTGTGGTCTGGTCGTCGGCGAGCGCGAGGCTGAGGCTCAGCGCGTCGATCGCGGGACGCCAATAGGAGCGGGCCTCGAGCGTGCGCCCGAGCACGTAAAGCGCGTGGGCTTTCTCGTTCTTATCGGTTGCGCGCTGGTAGCCGGTGTAAGCCGCGCCGGAGGCATAGATCGCGAGATCGTAGCGTTCGCTCGTATTATTGGGATCAGGCGGAATGGCGAGAAGCGCTTCGGCGAGGCGCGTCCAGGCAGCAGAGTCCTGAGCGTTTGCCGAGACGACATTGGCGAGCGCGCGAGAGGCGGCCCGCGGATCGCTCGCAAAGTCTTTTTCGGCCTGAGCTTTCAGCGCGGCGGGCGTTTTGCCGTCCGGTTTCCAGTTGGCCTTGAGATAGGCCTCATAGCGTTTGGCATCGGCGGCGATGCCCTGATGCAGGAACGGTTTGGGATCGGCGCTGGCGGTTGCGAAGGTCCCCAGCATGAGCGTGAAAACCGCTGCAAGGCGCGCGAGGAAAATCATGGGGGTGGCATCCTGTGTGAAAGCCTCGACGTCCGAGTGCGCGAGCACGCGGTCTCACGCGCTCAACGAAGCTCTGGTGGAGTATCGCCAGTTGGCGTTTCAAGCAAAAGACCAACAAGGTCCAAAGGCCGAAGCGCGGCGATAATTAGGAATTTCCGGTGCTTGCGCGTTCTTGCGGCCTTTTTCCTGCGTTGGCTCAGGCAAGCAATTTATCATCGCGCCGAGAGGCGGGGATAAGTTTCGGTTTGGGGAATTTTTGAAAGGTGTTCGACTTCTCCCTTCGGGGGCGAAGTCGAAGGCGTAAAAACGCAAATGCCACCTTCGGCATGAAGCCGAAGATGGCATTAAAGATCTGCGGTGTCGCCGATGGCAGCTTCGTTAATGACGCGGGCGCAGCGGGAGCGCGTTGGCGTCGTCCGACTGGGCGGCGATGATTTCCGGCGAGAGCGCTTCGGTGCGCGGCAGTTTCCGCGGACGGGCACGCTTCCAGAGCTTCTCAAACGAGGCGAGCGCGAAGACGGCGTTCGTCGCATCATCGCCGTGGTAAAGCTCGAAGGCGTCGCGCTTGGTGGGATCGCGGCGGAGGCAATCGCCGATCCAGACGCGCGTCGATCCGACGGTCAGCTGTTCGTGGGCTGGTGCGAAGCTCGCCTCGCCGAGAACACGATATTCCACATCTGCGACGTCGAGGAGTGACGGTGACGACGGTTCTTCGACGGTCGTGTCTCCGACGACAAGGAGAATGCGTGCGCCTGCGATCAGGCCATCGGACCAGGCGGCATGAAGCGCGCGCGCGGCCGGGCTATCCGGGTTGCGGACAAAGAGCGTCAGGCAAATTTCACGTGCCGGATCTCCACCGCGGGCAGTGAAGGCCTCGCCGATGAAGTCCTTGAGCCGTGCTTCCTTATCCGTTCGAGACATCATCATTGGCCGCGAAGGTGAAGCGATGCGCATTTATTCTTTCCCATTTCGAGCCGGTCATGTTCGGAGATCGAACTGCCCCCCGCTGGGCATCCGGCGACCCCATTAAGCCAAGAAGAATGTTAAACAAGCGTTGCGGCTCGGTTCCTTTTAAGGCGAACATCGTTATCCCGTTTTCTATCCAACGCTTTTTCATTCGGCGGCGGGTGGGGCGATGCGGCGAATAAAGGCGCGGTCGTCGTCCGAGAGCTGATCTTCCGAATGAAATGCGACGATCCGGCCGTGATTCGGAGGGGTGGCGCGATCGGGCTGATCGTCGTCGGCATCGGTTAACACGACCTGCCTTTGCTTATCGAAGGCATGCATAGCGGCTTTCAACGAATCCGGCATAACGGCCTCGCTGACGGGAACGGAAAATGTTGCGGTTTCGCGCTGGAGGGTGACGCTGGCACGCGGTTCGACGGACCGAGGAATTGTCACGACGGTCGCCGGGCGGGGTTCGGGCAACGGCGGTGGCTCGCTCGGCGTGGCGCGGCTGGTGTTGCTGTTGGCGGCTTTGACGGTGACGTCGGCTTCCGGCTCGGGCTTGGCGACAGGGCGTCTGACGCGCGGCGCTTGCGGCGGCGAGAATTCCGGTTCCGGGCGGTAGATACCGGCGTAGGGGCCGAAGCGCGCTGCGTGCTCCGGGTCGATGGCGCCGTCGGGTCTGGCGCTGCGAATGTCGGCGTCGAATTTTGGACGTGGCGCTGGTTCGTCCGGTTTGAACGCGTCCGTTTCAATTTGCTGGGCGGCGTTGGGCGTGTGCTTTGTTTCCGGCGATGGCGCCGACGGCACGGGCGATGACGGCGCGGCATCGTGCTCGTCGATGTCGTGGCGGCGCAACTCGTTGCGTTCGGCGCGGCGGGCGGCACCCATGACGGCGCCGAGGATGATGTCGGACCAAGCGCCGTTCGTGAACTTATAGACGCGGAACGAGTCCGAGTTCGCAAACTTCGAACCCTGGCGCGCCAGCCGCCTCTGGACGCTGCCGGTCGTCGGCAGCAGCGTGCGCTTGAAAATCTTTTCGCGCTCGAAGCTCGCGAACAAGTTGGCCAGAAGCTGGGCTTCGACGCGCAGGTTCTCGCGTTCGGCCGGATTGAGACGCGGCGGCGCATCGAGCGGCACGGCAACGTAGTAATCGCCATTCATGTCGAAGACGACATGGCGGAACAGCTCGAAGTTTTCGCGGATCTGCTTGTCGCGGTGAATGTCGTTGAAGCGCGACAGGATTTCGATCACCGGACCGCGCTCGGCGGCTTGCATCTTCGGCACGAGACCGTCGAGACGGCCGCCGGGGCGCTTGCCCATCGAGACGAGGAAGAGACAAAGATCGACGAACAGCGCGACTGCAAGCGGAACATAGTCGCGCTTCGACAAGCCCGCCGCCTGATCGTCGGCGTTGCGCATTTCGGCAGGGTTCTCGACTGATTGTATCGCCTTCTTTTGCAGTTCGCGCAGTTGGTCGGCGGACGGCGGCATCTTGAACGACAGCAGGCCGTAGAAGGTCGTCGTCAGCCGGCGGAAGGCTTCGATGGTCGCTTCCGAGCCTTCGACGGTCGCGATCTCGGGCTTCCGCAGTTCAGGCAGTTGATCGATGGCTTTGACAACGCCGCGGAGCGCCATCTGCAATTGCGGATCGGGGCAGGTGACGGTGCCGTTCCGGCCGTCGCTGAAGGTTGTGCGCTCGGCGCGGTCGGCGAGATCGGAACGGATCTGGCGAAGCTGCGGATCGGTGCGGAAGGCGTTGAAGCCCGTCGCCGTCAGGTCAAGCTTGCGTCCAAGCGCGCGCATGAACTCATTACGCGTTCCCGTCTTGGGATCGAACGTAGAGGCGTCGGCCGAGACGATTTTCGTCAAGTCGCCGTTCAGTGCTTCCATATCCGTTTTCACGGCGCCGATCCGACCCTTCACAAAGTCGGACGCGAAGGAGAAACGCTGAGCATCGTCTTCGCGCATCTTCCGGCGCGGTCCGTCGCCCGGTTTCGAGTTTGGACATGAGGTGCCTTTCGTCTGTTCGAGTTGTGCCTTCTCTGTCGAGACCTGGGTGAGCTGGGTCAGCGTCGCCTGCAATTGTTCGAGCCGTGTCTCGGCGCCGTGCAGCGCGTTCTGGACTTCGGAGACGGCGCTTTCGGCCGAGCGCGTCGCCTCACCGCGGCTTTCGAGAACCTTCCAGTAAAACCCAAAGCCGAATCCGATCGAGATCAGCGACAGGAAGATATAGCCGCCGGCATAGGAAAGTTTCGTGACGAAGGGATGCGGGCGAAAAAGCTGGTCGAGCAGCCAGACGATCATCGTCATCAGCATCGCCACCGAGAAGCCGACGATGACGCGATGGACGATCGGCAGATCGCCCATGTTGGCTTCGATCAGTTCGAGCATGCCGACGTAGGTTGCGACCCAGGACAGCGCGCCGAGTCCGACAATGAGGATGGCGCGCTTCCAGTCGCGGGGAGGCTTTTGCTGCGTGTCTGCTTCGGCGCGTGCGTCTGCATAGAGGCGCAGTGAGCCTGCCTCGCCTCCGCGTTCCGCGCCTTTCCGGTTCATGTCTGCCAACCCTACCCAAGAGAGGCGTCAAGACTCCGCGGCCAGTCGGCGTTTTTGATGGTTAAACTGCGGCTGAGCAATGTCGGACTTCCGGCCGTTTTTCAGCGCGTCGATGAATGGCAGAGTGAGTTTGCATGCTGATATGACGCGAACGCTAAATCTCGGCCTTCAAGTTGGAGAAAGCTCTTCGAAGATATTTGGAGACGGGGTGTGCACCGTTGTCTGCAGCCCAAGCTTCGGTCGCAAGCCGAAGAGCTCCGACCGATGCCATTGCGACGAGCCTGAGGGCCTGCTGTCTTCCTGGCTGGGGCCATAGCGTTATCAAAGCTTGGAAAATCGCTTCTTCCTGTTTGATATATTTTACCTGCTTGCTCGCGCGCAGGGTTTCCGTGGAACGCAAAAGCCGATCAATGACAATGTTGTCGTCCGAGTTGTAAGCGGACGCGAGCTTCAGCATCGCGTTGGCAACAGCGTCGAATGGTTCCTGATCCGTGGTTTCCGTCAGCACCGCGGTCCGCAACGTTTCCGCAATGCCCGACTGCCACGCCAGAAGAATGTCTTCTTTCGACGAAAAATACGAAAAAACGGTGCGCCGGGAAATCTCGGCCGCTTCCGCAATATCGTCCAGGGTGGTCTCGTCGTAGCCGTTTTTCACGAACAGCCCGAGCGCCGTCTCTGCGATGCGCTGCCTCGTCTCGAGCCGCTTGCGCTCTCGAATTCCAGTATCCTGCGGAGCGGCTTCCTTTTTTTTGTCGTCGGACAATTCCCAACCTTCTTGTAAATTTGCACTCAGTGCAATATCTTTTGCACTCAGTGCAGTTTTGATTTCGAGAAAGGCAAAGATCAGTGCAACGTTGGACCGTTACCGATATGCCTTCTCAACAAGGTCGCTCAGCTATCGTCACGGGTGCCGGCGGACTCGGATTTGAGGATGCCCTAGCACTCGCAGGAGCTAGCGGCGAGGTGATCATCGCCGGACGCAACCCAGAGAAGGGCGAACAGGCTGTCAAAAGGATACGCGAGGACATTCCTGCTGCAAACGTTCGTTTTGAACTTTTGGATCTTGGCGACCTGCGATCCATCGCCGACTTCGGCAGTCGCTTGCGGGCGCAACGCGACAGCCTCGACCTACTGATCAATAATGCCGGGGTGATGATGCCACCGCAACGGCGCGAAACCCCCGACGGGTTCGAACTTCAGATTGGCACCAACTATATTGGTCATTTCGCACTTACTGGCCATCTTCTGCCGCTCTTGAAAAAAGGTAACAAGCCGCGCGTCGTTTCGCTTTCGAGTTTGGCAGCGCGCGACGGCCGCATCGATTTCGAGGACTTTCAGGCGAAGGGGCGCTACAAGCCGATGTCGGCCTACAGCCAGTCGAAGCTCGCCTGCCTTATGTATGCATTTGAATTCGAACGGCGCAGCCTAGCGCGGGGTTGGGGGATCTCCAGCATCGCGGCGCATCCAGGTATCTCGCGGACCGAGCTGTTGCCGAACGGGGCGGGAAGATTCAGCGCCGCGGGCCTCCTACGGTCGCTTGCCTGGTTTTTATTTCAGCCGGCGGCGCAAGGTGCGTTGCCGACGCTCTATGCTGCGACATCGCCATTGGCTGAAGGCGGCTCCTACTATGGGCCCAATGGCTGGAACGAACTGCGGGGCTATCCGGGGCTGGCAGCCGTGCCCGATCGCGCGAAAGATAGCGTCGTCGCATCGAGGTTATGGGCCTTCTCTGAAGCGCTGACCGGCGTCGAATATCGCTAGTTGGTTCCGCCAATCAGGCGCGAAAGTTTTCATGGGCCGTGAGCCGGCGCAGCGTCAGCTATTTTTTTTGTCGGTGTTCGCGTAGCTGCGACCGGCACTCCGCGCCGTCGCGGGAGGAAGTCGCGGCGCGGGTGAGATTTGGCGTCGTCTTCGAGGTCGTGAAGCAAGACGTCGAGCAGGGGTGCTGCGATCTGGGCCGCGTGCAAATGGCGAGCCCAGGGGCGCGATGCGTTTCCGGTCCCGACGAGTACGACATACGAATAAGCGGCGCCGTTCGTGAATTGCAATCCGCCCGAGGCCCAGGTGTCGACCGTCGCGTCGGGGTCCAGCGTGACGGAGGTTCCGGTTTTCGCGAAGTGCACTCGGAGGTCGCCACGGCGTCGCGCGCACCATTTGCTGAGGCTTCTCAGTGTGCCGTAGGATTGTCCGCCGGTCTGATAGCAAAGCGGGGCTTCGAGAAGCGCGCGGATCAAGCCGGTGGCGCCCGGGCGGATCAAGGCTTTCGGGATGATCGCAGGACTCGCCTGGGCCGCTATGCCGGCGCCGCCTTGGCCTTTCTGCGTGTAGTCGTATGCAGCGATCAGCGTTGGCGGGCGCATCGGCTGCGTGCTGCGGCCGATGAGAGACGCGAGAATGAGGCTCGACATGAAGTGGACGCGTCGCGGCGCGGCCGCCACTTGCCCGAGGACGACGGCGGTTGATGGCGGCGTGCCGCCTTGCGCGGCGGCGGGCGGCATCGTGAAACCGAAGCCGTCGATCAGCCGCTTGATCGGCGTTTGCCCAAGTTGCGCGCCGCGAGTGATGAGCGGCGCATTAAGCGAGCATGCAAACGCGACGATAGCTTTGCGGCTGCCGGTGCTCCCGCCTTTAGCGCATGTATCAAGTCCTTGCGCGGGCGCTTGCGGATCGGTGTAGAGACTGCCGGGTCCATCGCGGCCCTGGTTGGCGAGCGCGACGGCCAGGATCATCTTGCCGGTCGAAGCGACCTGTCGGCTTTCGAGTGATGGATCGTAAAAGCCGGTATCGGAGCGGCGGGCTGGGAGCGAGCCGAAGTAGGCCGCGGTCTCGCCGGATTCGTAATAGCGGACGATGTTGCCGTTGCCGTCGGCCGCGACGACGATGACGTTCGGAAGCGTCTTGTCCGCGGTTACCTTTTTCGGATCGAGCGTGAAGGCCGGGTCGATGCGGGAGGCCCATTTCGTGTCCAGGGCGCTCAGTTCCGCATTGATCTTGTCGCGGAAAGCGAGGTTGTCGCCGATATCGAAAGTCGTCGTCACGCCGCGGATGTAGTCGCGCCAGGCGAAGCCGTAACGCTGCTTCATCTCTTCGCGGATGCCGAAGCGCGCGGCGGGCAGCAGCAGGTTGGCGCGGATCATCGGGTTGGCTTCGGCGCGTTTCATTTCATGCGGCGCGAAGCGTTCGAGGGCGGCTTCGAGTTTTGGTTTGACTTTCGGATCGGGCGGCCCGCCCGCCAGGGCCATCAGCTCGAAGACGACTTTGCGCTGTTCGGCTTCGTCGGTGATGAGCTTTTCGGCGCAGGTGCGGGCACGCACCTCTGTGATGTAGCGCCAGCGGTCGAGGCGGACGGCATTCAGGCGGTCGCTGCCTTCGAGCAGGATGATCGGCTTGTTGACGGCTGAGGCGAGCACGAACTGCTCGGCAGTCGAGAGGTCTTTTGCTTCCTTGCCAAACACGACCTGGCTCGTGACTTCGACGCCGTGAAGAGGTTGGCCGCCGGTTCGCTGGGCGAGCCAGATGTGGTTCGCGGCCCATTGCTTCAGCAGCATGTCGTCACCGCCGCGCGTGAGGTCGCGGTAGATGACGGGCGCGAGCCACCATTCGCCGAACTTGCGTTTGAGCTTGTCGATGCCGCTTTCGTCGGCGCTTGGCGGGGTTTTGTAGATGACGCGCGCGAACTGCATAGGCAGCGTCGAGCCGCCAACGCCCAGAGAAGGGCGACCAGACGCGATCGTTCGCGTGACGGCGGTCACCGGAATTTTCAGGACGCCGAGAAGGTCGATGCCGAACGGATTGAGCGGACCGCCGAGATAACGATCTTCGTGGTACGAGAGGCAGCGCCAGTATTGTTCCGGCACTGTGCGCACGGGGATCGATTTGTGATCGGGGTTTGCGACGTAATCGCCGAGCGCGATGGCGCTGTCGGTATAGTTCACATCTCGCAGGCTATCGAGGCGCGGATCAAAGGTGCCGACGAAGTTACCCTTTGGGTCATAGATCGCTGTCGCGAGCCAGCGCTCGGCGTCGTAGCCGAGTTTGTCGTGCATAGATACATCTCCGAGGTAGCCTCGGATGGGCGCTGCGATATAGACTAGGATCAGCGCGAAGAAGACGTAGACGATCGCGGCTGTGAAGACGTGACGGAGCGGCCCGAGCTTCGGGTTGAACGCCACCGCCATCATCAGCCAACGCGCAATCCAACGCGGTGCCCAGAGGCAGAAGTCCGCGAGGGCGGTCAGATGCCGCAGAAGACGTAACATCGGTGTCGCAAAGCCGCGCTAATGCCGTCGCCAGGGACGGGCGGCGGCTCAGCACGGATTGTTAGTTGACCTTTGCGGCGTCAACTCAACGGACTCTGGGCGGTTTCGGTGCCCGGAGACGGCAAATATGTGGCCTGCGCTGGCAGCCGATAGCTGCAAGCGAGTGATATGACTTGTTGATCGGCAAGCCTGACGGCTCGCCGGATCAGAAGTTGTTCATAAGAATGAAAAGGCCGACGCCAACGGCCGGACCGATGAGGGCCGCAACGACCATCATCACGAATGGTTTCGCCACCATAACTCTTTACCCCGCACTCGAACTTTTAAGTTCTCTCCACTGTTACGCGCGGCCCTAAGCGATGATCCAACCGGTTTGCCCCCTCGGTTGCCGCATCTCATTCCACTGAAAGGAGCCGCCCCCGATCAGCGCTGCCGGGCATAAACCCCTCTTCCCAGCTTTATCAGGATACAGCCTTGCAAAAAAACTTGACAGGGCCTGCCTCGATTTTGCAGTCGCCGTAGTAGATCAGAGATCACATAGCGATTGATGCTTAACCCATAGGTCAGCGCATCGTTTTCTAATCGGCGGTAATTTTGTTTTATGCTGAGATATCAGCGTCTTGCCAGGTCATCATGCGGTCATGTTCGCACTCGCGGCGGCAAACTCTGGCCGCGCAACATCACACGCTGTGTCATGTTTTGAAACGCGAATTGAATTTATCTAACGTCGAACAGGCGTAGCTGCCGCTCGTCCGTGCCGCGGGTTTCGGCGGCCAATTGCTCGATCCGGTCGAAGGGCACTTGTTCGGCGCCGATCAGCGAACGCTGGGCCTTGATCGGCCGGACGAGACCTTCCTGAACAAGGTGGAATTCACCGACGGTTTGGCCCGGCAGCGCCAAGGCTGGGTCGAGGCCCGATTCCGACTGGAAGGCGGCCTTGAGCTTGCGAAGGGCGGTGTCTTCGCGAACGCGGCCGATGAACCAGCTCGTGATCTGGTCGCGGCTCTTATAATCGAGGTCGCCCGGCGACTGAGTGGCGAGCATCAAACCAAGACCGGCGGAACGGGCACGTTTCAGCAAGCTTTGCAGAGGCTCTGCGGTCGCAGGCTTTGCGTTGGCGGGAATGTAAAGGTCGGCTTCGTCGAACATGACGACGGCCTGCAGTTCGTCGTTCGGGTTGCGCTGACAGAAGCGCAGCGCTTCCGACAGGAACTGCGAGACCCAGAACAGGATGTTTTCGTTGTCGCCCAGGAAGCCCGTGTAAATGACGGACAGGCGTGTGCGGTTCGGGCGTTGATAACGGCCGAGGCCAAGCAGGCTTTCCATGCGCAGGCTTTCGCCGCCGCCTTCGAAGAGCGCGGCGTTGCGCAGGCGCAGCGAGTCCAACTGAGCGACAAGATCGCGGCGCAGCTTGCCCGACGGATCCATGCGCTGGGTCTGGTCGGTTAACTCCGGATGCTCGTCTTCGAGCAGATGGATCAGGTCGGCGAGCGTCACTTCGTTGGTCGACAGCGAGCCTAAGATGCGCAGCGCCACGGCGAGCACGCCGGACTGCTTCTGGTGGGTCGCGGAATTCTTCAGATGCAGCATTTCGCCGAGAGCGGCGGCCGACAGGTTTGCCAGCAACTGCTGCTCGTGATCGGGCAACTCGTTGATACCGTTCGGAAGCAATGTAATCGAGATCGGCCGGCCGGATGCGCGACCCGGAGTGTAAACGGCGACGTCAATCGCGTCGGCGAGTTTCTCGCGCTCCGAGCGACGGTCCGGCGTTTCGTTTTCGCTCGAACGCCAGACTTCGGGGTTGGCGTAGCTCGCAAGGTCGCCTTTGCGGTCGATCAGGACCGCGGGAATGCCGCGAAGCAAAAGCTGCTCGATGATTGAGAGCGCCAGGGTCGTCTTACCGGAACCGGAGCCACCAAGGAACGCCGCGTGGCGCTTTAGAACGCTCTTGTTCAGTGTCACGGGACGCGGCCCGCGCATGCCGTTTTCGCGGCCCGCGAGAATGCTCGCGCCGTAGCTGCCGTCTTCGTCGAGGATGACAGACATCGGAAGGTCGTCATCGTTGGCGGGAAGACCAGAGTCGTTGCCGTTCGGGTTCGCGCCGCGCGCCTGTTCGTTGGACAGCATGTCGAAGCCGTCGAGCGACGACTGCGGGTCGTCCATCTCTTTGGCGACGAGGCGGGGCACCGGGCGGCCGAGCAGATCGAGACGCAAAAGGTGCGTGATCGAGATCAGGCTGGACAATGGCTTTGCGCCTTCCAGCCATTGCGTCATGCTCGCATCGCCGCGATGATGCGCGGTGAACTCTCGTACCGTCATCATGCGTTCCCACTCGGGGATCGGCACGAGAAGCTGACGGCCGCCATTTTCGCGGAATTTCCGGAGCGCCTGGGCCGTCTGGTTTTTCGAGTTCGGGGGGAAGTCGCTCGCGCGGAGCATGAAGCAGGGCTTGCCCTGCATCGATGTCAGCACTTTGTCGAGCTGGCGCTTCAAGGCGCCCCCCTGAGTCTTCCCGTTGCAGATGAAAATGCGCACGTCGTTGGCAAATCCGGTGCGGTGACGCACGGTGAGATCTAGCGCAGGCAGCTCGTCGCCGAGTTCCAGTCTCTTAGTCGTGATCTCGATCGCCCTATTCCATTCTTCGCGTGCGAGCTGCAGAGCGCCGGACAATATATCGACGAGTTCACCCTCATCGGCGGGCATTTCGGCTTCGCTCTCGTTGGCGAAGCGTTCCCACATTTCGCGGAATTGGACGGCCGACAATGAGCCCGGCTGGTCGGGTTCGTCGTTGAAGCCGATTGCCTGGCCAAGCGCTTGCGCCAGTGTCGAGATGAAGGACGGACGCTCGGGTTCCGGCTCGCGGTCATCGCCTTCGGTCGAGGTCGCTTCGCGCAGGCGCGATTGGGCGTGCTCCAACAGGCGACGCGTCGACAGGCCGCCGAACTCTTCGAAGAACTGCGGGCCGAAGAATTGCGAGGCATCCGGGAAGCTCAAGCCGTCGCCGTTGACCTCGGAATGATAGGCAAGACGCTTCGATATTATGAGGCGCGCTTCTTCCGGCGTCCGGCTTTCGCGCAGCAGGATGGGACCGGATTTCTCGATGCGGTCGATGTAGGACTGCGCGACCAGGCTGCGCACCTGGCCGTAGAAATCTTCAAGGCACGAAATGATAATGATCGCGTTCGTCAGCCGATTGGCGATCTGGATGAGATCGCGCACGGCGCGCTGAAAACGATCTTCGGCGTTATCGAAGAAGCGCAGGTCTTCGACCTGATCGATGCAGAAGACGAGCGCGGCGCGATCGACCGTCCAGACGAGTGCGCCGAGCGCCTTGATGATCTCGAAAGCGCGATCTTCGCCGTCGTTCGGGTCGAGCGCGCTGACGGCTTCGTGCGCAATCGCCGTCAGATTACGGCCGTTGAGATATTGGCGCACGCGCTGGTCGATGCGCGGATCGCGGCGCTGCAGATAGAGAAGCGCGCGCACGATGTTGATGTCGAGTTCCTGGGTTTGGAACTTTTCGCAGGCGACGATCTGGTCGGCGAGACGCAGAATGAGCTGTGCGAGTTGCTTGTCGTCGAGCGTGTCGTCGCGGAGCTTGTCGAGGTCTTCGGAAGAGATCACCTCGGAATCGAGCACCATCCGGTTCGTCAGCCGCGACAGGGCGGATTCGCCGAAGCGATCCGGATCGTAGGGTTTTTCCAGCGAGTGCACGAGGCGCCGCAGATAGAAATCGGCGTAGTTCTGCACGTCGGGCGTCATCTGCGCGTAGCCGAAATAGCTTTGGCCCGTGCGATGCGAGTCCGTTCTGAGTGCGCGCAGAAGATGGGTTTTTCCGGCGCCCGACTGGCCGTGAAACAACAGGATGCGATCCTGCATGTGATAGCCGCGGCCCGAGGTGACGGCCGTCAGCAGATCGTTGAATTTCTGGCGCGCCTTGGCGTGAATTTCCGGTACGTCGACCGGGTCAGCGCGCCAAAGATCGTCTTCCCAGGTGATCGAATGCTCGAACGCCTCGCTCAGCTTGTCAGGCGCGAGCGAGGGGGCGAACGTCGACTGTTTGAGGGAAGCGCCTTCAACACCCATTGATCTAATCGAAATGCCTTCAATCTTGAACGCGCACAAAGTGCCAGACGGTGTTCTTGTAGAGGATCTTGGAATCCTCGAGCGATTTGAGATCGCGACCGTCTTTGAGATCAGCGGTCGCTAGTTCAAGCCGGCCAGAGCGATGGGCTTCCGCGAGCATTCCTTTGAACGCAATCTCGGATAAACCCCAGTCGGGTCGTGCGTTGCGAATCGCCTTCCATACCAAAGAGATAAACGCCTTCCGGTTGCCTGGCCAGCCCTCCGCGACAGGACGTGCCGCATCAACAACAGCCTGACAAAATTCCTGCATGTCGGGTGGCGAGACAACTCGCGGTGCAGGCGGCGGCCGGGTTTCGTCGAGCGGCAAACGATCGTTGGCGGGGAGCGGAGGTGGCGTGCGCACGGGAGGACGTTTCGGCGGTTCGGCACGCTGTTGCGGCGGACGCGACGTCTCGGCGCGGGCATTTTCCTCCTTCGGCGCGAGAAGGGTGCGAAGCAGTGCAAGTTCGAGCGCCGCAAGGCTGCCTTCGCGGGCGCTGACAATTTCACATGCAAGCTGGATGACGAGCTTGCCGTCGGTCGAGATTTCGCGTGGCGAGCGGAAAAGCTGACCGGCGAGCAGGCGTCCGGCTTTGGCGGGCAGGCCCGCGCTCTTGCCGAAGCCGGTCTTGATCTTGTTTCCGAAGGCGCGTTCGAGCGCGATGATAGCCAGCTCGGAGCGGAGATCGGCGGGCGAGAGAACGCGCGCTGTCGTCTTGCCGAAGTGCCGTTGCACGATGAGCGCGGCGAGGCCCTCAGGCCGGGCCAAGCCCTTACGGATCGATGGCGTGTCGCTGGCTGCGAGCGCAGCGAGGATGAGCGACGTCTTGGCGTCGCTCCAGGTCGCAGGGAAGATGCGGGATGCGGCGAAGCTCGCCTCTGCAACCTGGCGTCCCTTGTCGGTGGCGGTCAGCCGGCCGCCCTTCGCCTCTGAGACGAGCTGAGCGCCGGCGAGCGTGCTGAGCGCCAGTTCGGCGGAGCGGCGGAATTCCAGGCCGGAAATCTTCGATGCCAGCAATGGCGCAACGTCTCGTTGCAGATCGGCGCGCGTTGCACTGCCGACCGCGATGCGCAGTAGCAAGAGATCTCGGACCGTGAGGAGCGGCGATGGCTCGTCGTCGGTCTTCAGCTCGGAATGTTCGATGGCTGCAGTCATCGAAAGGTCTCTCCTGGCGCGAATCAAATGCGCTGTCGCGACAACTTTGATGATTGGTCCAGCACTTCCAAGAGCCGGTCGACAAAGACCCACAGTGAGGGAAGGTCGGCGCAAATACTCACAAGCGCTTGCTGCGCCAGCCTTTCGCCGTGCGGCGGTCAAAATCGCGACACCTTGTTGGCGCGATCATTGAGGCGGGGCGGGACAGAGTTTCGTTGAGGGTTCCGGTGTCATGATTGGCTCTCAGGCGTCGCGGCGGCGCGCCAAATGCTGCGAGTCGCATTTCGTTAGCGTTAACGCCCGGTTAACGGATTTCCGGCAATGCTGACGTCAGCCGCACGTTTCGTGCCGGGAGTTGCCAGAATGTATCGCGTTGCGCTCACCGCCGGGCTTGTAACCGCACTCGCCGGTTGTAGCCTCGGCTCGTCTTCTATCTCGTCAGGATTTACGGAACCCGAAACGACGTCTTCGGTGTCGCCGTCGTCGTATCTGTCGGCGCCCAAGAGCGTTGGACTTGGCGGCGAGCCTTCGACGTCGCGCGGCACGCAGGTCGCGATGCTGGATAAGGCGCCGGCTGGAACCTACGAACGGGCGGAGCCGGGCGTTCTTTCCAATCGCGACTATTCGCACACCGCGCTCAGCGCCGAGATGGCGCGCGACGTCATCAATGCCTATCGCAAGAAGTACGGGCTGAAGCCGTTAAAACTCAATGCGGAACTCACCGAGGCGGCGAAGGCGCATTCGCGCGATCTCGCGAAGTGGGATCGCATTTCGCATTACGGGTCTGACGGCTCCAATCCGTGGGACCGCGTGAAGCGCACGGGCTATAAAGCGCGCTTGACGGCGGAGAACGTCGGCACGGGCCAGATCAACTTCAACGAAGTGATGAAGGGTTGGGAAGAAAGCCCCGGCCACAACAAGAACCTGCTGACGCCGGATGCGACCAGCATGGGTATTGCGCTGGTGCAGGATCCGCATACCGAGTTCAAGTCGTTCTGGACCCTCGTTATCGCCGCGCCGATGTAGGAGTTTTATTTTGGCGTCGGCGATACGCGTCTGCGCGCCGGCCGCCGACGCAGAAAATTGAGTTACATCTCGTCGAGACGTTCGCGTTCGCGCGTGCGGACAAGCTCGGCGACGCCGGTCCAGGCCCATGCGCGTCCCACATCGCCTTTCTGGCCGTGATACAGCGCGAAGAATTCGGCTATCCCCGCCGCATACAATCCGTGTTTGCCTTCGAGGACCTCGGCCATTGCGCCTAGGTCCTGGGGCGGCGGCGTGAAATCCATTTCTTTGTTCAAGGTCGCCCGGGCAGGCCAAGTCATCGCAAATTCCTATTCAAGTCGTAGTTGGAAAACTGACGACTCGGGAAAAGCAAGTTTGGAGCCATGTTGCGTGCGGATGCTTTCCGTACGTCCTAAAGGTAGGTTAAACTGAACAGCTTTTGATTGATTTCGGGCGCGTAGGCCGAAAAGCTAGGGCGAAAGTCGTATGAATAACGTTTCCGAGGCGTCGGCGCTGGTCGCAATTGCGATCGCTGTTTTCGTTACCGCTTCGCCCGTAATGGCCCGCGAGTGTCCTGTTTTGCGCGGGTGTGCCGGAATGGAACTCGCGCAAGACGCTGCGCCAGACGATGGCGCACCGGACGCCAATTCGGCGCAGCCACCGTCGCAAGCTTCGCCTGACGACGGTTCTTCGGGAGACGATAGCGCCCAGTCGCCGGATGACGATGGAGGGAATGGCGACGACGGCGACAATTCCGATCAGGCATCGCCGCCGGATTCGGCTCAGCCTCCCGGATGCCCCTTTGACGACAGGCCGCTGGAGCTACTGGTCTAGACTCCGCGAGTGCTATTGCGGTTAATCGGCCGTCGCAGCAGCACTCGGCGCATCGCCGCTCGCTGCGGGAGCGCCCGGCGTTGGATCAACCGGCCCCTTCAACGCCGCAGGTTCAGCATTCGCAGCGGCAGCGGCCTTTTCGGTGGCTTTCTTCTTGGCGGCTGCAAGCTTGCGCTTCGACTTGTGCTTGTGTCCGGCGGTATGGCTGCGTTGGGGGTGACAGCCCCATGCCGCGACCGAATCGCGGACGGATTGCACCGTCTTATAGTTCGGGTCCATCGGGTAGTTGTCGATGGTCGAGGTATTGAAGAGCTGCTTCCAGTCGTAGTTCTGGAAACCGTATTCGAGCATGGCCGCGGCGCGGATGGCGCGTTCGTTGCCGGAGG
The DNA here is from genome assembly GCF_905067615.1 of Hyphomicrobium sp. MC8b. NCBI lineage: Bacteria > Pseudomonadati > Pseudomonadota > Alphaproteobacteria > Hyphomicrobiales > Hyphomicrobiaceae > Hyphomicrobium > Hyphomicrobium sp. MC8b. The sequence continues at coordinate 484,215 of NZ_LR898465.1, forward strand.
ACTCGCCAAGAAGGACGGCCATCAGCCGGTGATCGTCGCGGGTCGCGGCGGCAACGACGTTGTAGCCGGAATCGCAGGTGAAGCCGGTTTTCAGCCCGTCGGCGCCGGGGAATGTTTTGAGCAACGCGTTATGGCTGCCGAGGCGGCGCTTGCCGATGTGCATGGCAGGCATGGCCCAGTAGCTGGCGTACTGAGGGTACTCGCTGGTCACGGCGCGCGCGATCTTGGCGATATCCCGGGCGCTGGTTAGCTGTCCGGGATCAGGCAAGCCATTGGTGTTGACGTAGCTCGTGTGCGTCATGCCGAGGCGTTTCGCCGTCGCGTTCATGCGGTCGATGAATTTCGCTTCGCTGCCCGAGATTGCTTCCGCCAGCATCACCGTTACGTCATTGGCAGACTTGATGATCACCGCCTGCAATGCCTGCTTGACGGTTAAGGTTTGGCCGACTTGCAGGCCGACTTTGCTCGGTGGTTGAAGCGTTGCGGGCAATGAGCAGGGAATTTTGTCGTCGAGATGAATCTCGCCGTTCTTGACCGCTTCGAACGCGACGTAGGCCGTCATCAGTTTTGTGAGAGACGCGGGATGCCAGATGTCGTCGATATCTTCGGCGTACAGAATCTTTCCCGTCGAAGGCTCGAACAGCAGAGCGGGGCCGGCTGCGGCGGGTGAAGCCGCCAGCCACATCAGCACTGCTGCTACGATGGCCGTCGTCAGTGAGCGCATACGGTCCTCAATATTTCTTAGGCTGGGCTAACATATTCGCACGAACGGGCCAACCGACGGCCCGGACGGCGCGAAGCTTATGACAAGTTGTGTTGCTTATGCGGCGCTACTTTAGGGAAAGCTTGCTCTGTGATCGAGATTCAGCAATTCACGGCCCCCAAGTTTAATATGCCCTTTTGTGGGATACCAGCACGGCATCGGCGCGTTCCCCACCTCGTGGGACATACCCTGGCTTTTTTCGTTGGCTGTGAGGCGTGATGACACGCTTGGTCTCATTTTGAATTTGTCGGGCTAAATCTGCGAGATCGCGGTGCATCGCAATGGCATGCGCTGAAAAATGCGGGGGTGATGTTCGGCACATGGCAATTTCCAATTCCGGACAACAGTCTGTGCCCGACACCGGCGCGCGCGAGCGGATCGCGATTTTTTCGGCTCTGGCGCTGGTGTTATTGCTCGCATCTCTCGATCAGACCATCGTTTCGACGGCACTGCCGACGATCGTGCGCGAGATCGGCGGGCTGTCGCATCTTTCGTGGATCGTCACGGCCTATCTGCTTGCGACGACGATCGTCGTGCCGCTCTATGGCAAGCTTGGCGACCTGTTCGGACGGCGGATCGTGCTGCAGGTCGCGATCCTGATCTTCCTCGTCGGTTCGGCGTCGTGCGGTGTGGCGCAGAACCTGCCCGAGCTGATCGCATTCCGCATTGTGCAGGGCCTCGGCGGCGGCGGATTGATCGTGACGGCGATGGCGGTCATCGGCGACGTCGTGCCGCCGCGCGAGCGCGGGCGCTATCAAGGATTTTTCGGCGGTGTGTTCGGGTTGTCGACTGTGCTCGGTCCACTGATTGGCGGGTTCATCGTCGGCAATGCGTCGTGGCGCTGGATCTTTCTGATCAACTTGCCATTCGGCATCCTTGCACTCGCCGTGATCAATAGGACTTTCCGGCCGCATCGGAAGCCGTCGAAGATCCAGATCGATTATCCTGGCGCCATGCTGCTCGCCTTGACGTTGACGTCGATCGTTATCGTCACGAGCCTCGGGGCGACGCTGGCATCGGAAGCGCCGGTCAGTCTCGTTGCCTTTTCGCTTCTCGGTCTCGTGTCGCTGGCGTCATTCATTTACATTGAGACGCGCGTTGCGGACCCATTGCTACCGCTGACCCTGTTCGCCAATCGCGCTTTCGTTGTCGCCGCGGCGATCGGGTTTATTGTCGGACTGGCGCTGTTTGGTTCGATCACGCTGCTGCCGCTTTACCTGCAGATCGTCAAAGGGCTCGATCCGACGAGCGCGGGCCTGCATCTGACGCCGATGATGCTTGGCGTATTCGTCAGTTCGATCACGAGCGGGCAGATCATCAGCCGGATCGGCCGCTACAAGATGTTTCCGATCATGGGGACGGGCGTGATGACGGTGGCGCTGGTGCTGCTATCGTCCATTACGGTCGATACCTCGGCGTCGACAGCGTCGGTCTATATGGTGCTGCTCGGCCTAGGGCTCGGCATGGTCATGCAGATCTTGGTGATGGCGGTGCAGAATGCTGTCGCCTACGAGCAGCTTGGTGTCGCGACGTCAGGGACGACGCTGTTCCGATCGATTGGCGGCTCCGTCGGAGCCGCGCTCTTTGGTGCGATTTTCGGTTTTGCGTTGAACAGGGAAATTGCAGCTCAGGCGCCGCAGCTTGCCGATACGATGAGCGACCCGACTGCAATCGGTGCGCTCTCCGCCGAATTGAAGGCGACGTACAACGAATTGTTCGTTGCAGCGCTGCATCCGGTTTTCCGGACGGCCGCCGCGACGGCGTTCGTTGCGTTTCTGCTGTCGTTTCTGATCAAGGAAGTGCCGCTCAGGGCGACGCTGGCAGTCGAGCCGCAGAACGATCCGCTGCAGATGCCGCGCGATGCGACGTCGCTTGAGGAACTGGCACGGATCGTGGAACGCATTACGGCGAAGGAAAACCGCTGGCGCTACTATGAGCAGGCAGCGAAGCGGTTCGATGTCGCGCTGCAGCCGGATGAATTCTGGCTTTTGGCGCGGCTTGGCGAAATCGGCGGCCGGGCAGACAAGGACGAGCTTCGCCAGCGGCTGGGGCCTAAGGAAACGCGGCAGCCGCGGGTATTTCACCGTCTCGAAGAGGCCGGCATGGCCCGCGAGGCACCGGGCGGCTTTGTCGAGTTAACTGAGACGGGGCAACAACTTTACGCGCGGCTGCTGCGACAGCGGCAGGACAATCTAGAAAAGATGCTCGCGGATTGGGACGTCAATCAGCATCCGGAAGTGCGCGCCTTGATGAAAGAGCTGGCAACGTCATTCGCCAGCTCTCCGCCAGTGAAACCGGGCGTTATGACTTCGGCTTAGAGAGCACGCTGAGTTCGGCGAATTCCGCGTCACTCAGTTTGATGTTGGCGCCTATCATGTTTTCCTCAAGGTGCTTGACCTTCGAGGTGCCGGGGATCGGAAGCATGACAGGGCTGCGCTTCAGCAGCCACGCGAGTGCGATCTGGCTTGGTCCGGCGTCGTGATTTTTCGCGATTGCTTCGAGGCGCGAGCCTGGCTTGGCGAGATCACCGGCCGCAAGCGGAAACCACGGGATGAAGCCGATGCTATGCTTTTCGCAAAAGTCCAGCACGTCTTCGCTGGCGCGGTCGGCGAGGTTATAGCGGTTCTGCACCGTCGCAACTTTGAAGAATTTCTGCGCCGCTTCGATCTCTTTCACGCCGACCTCACTCAAGCCGACATGCCAGATCAGACCTTCAGCCTGCATGGCCTTGATCGCATCGAACTGTTCGTTCTGCGGCACCTTCGGGTCGATACGGTGCAACTGCCAGAGATCAAGGCGTTCGACTCCCAGTCGGCGCAAGCTGAGAACGACCTGTTGGCGAAGGTATTCGGGGCGGCCTAGCGGGATCCAGATGTTAGGACCGGTGCGGGCAAGGCCGGCCTTCGTTGCGATCTTGATGCCCTTGTAGGGATGGAGCGCTTCACGGATCAGGCGCTCGCTGACTTCGGGGCCGTAGCTGTCGGCGGTGTCGATGAAATCGATATCGAGTTCAGGAAGCTTGCGAAGCGTGCGCAGGCATTCGTCCTTGTCGGAGGGTTCACCCCAAATGCCGTTGCCGGTGATGCGCATTGCGCCGAAGCCTAGGCGATTGACCGGCATGTCGCCGCCGATCTTGAAGACTCCGGAGTGGTTTTTGACGATTGTGCTCGATGACATTGCTGCCTGCCTTTCGTTTCTAAGTGAGCGGTTCAGGTCGGAGGGTTGCGCCTGTTTCGGGGCGCATGAGAATTGGTTGGCAAGGGCATTCGACACAACGCATGAACAAAGCGTCGCGATAACCGGTCGAATTCTATCGAGCCAATGATCGCGGCGCTTGTTTACCTCAACGTGAGTCCCTCGGTGTCGGCAGCACCTCCGAGCACGCGGTCTGAACGCGGATGTCGTTGCCGATGAAGCGGCAAACTTCTTCCTTGCGCGATGGATTGTTTCGAATGGCGCTGGCCGAGGCTTTGAAACCGTATTCGCGGGCCACCTGAGCAAGGTAGCCGTCGCGGCAATAGGGTGTCGAGATCGGTTGGCCGTTCACGATCTGATAGTCTTCCCGACATTCGATAGCGCTAGCGCTTGTCGCGGCTGCGATCATGAATGAGCCTGTGAGGAAGACGAACTGTGCGGCATTGGACTTCAACATGGAAGTTTCTCCAATCGGCGCACGTGCATGCGGGCACGCAGCGGGTTTCCAGGGCGGAACGCTGGGCCGCCGGTCACGTTCCGCCCAACATATGGGGAGCCGTTAGGGAAGGCTCAATACGGTCCGCGGGAAGCAATATTCGCAATTACGTTATTGAGTGCGCCGATGCGCCGCTGGTAGGCGGCGTCGAGGCAACCAACGTCTTTGCCGCAAGCGTCTCGCGACGCGAGCCAGTTGCGCTGGGCATCCTGGATGTCGCCACGCTGGCCCATGGCGACGAGCGATGTCGCGACCGAAAACAGCGTCGCCATGCGGGCTTCGCTTTGGCCGAGCGGATATGAGCTGCAGATCGTTTTTTCTGCGGGGGAGCTGGCTTTGTGACAGTTGAGAGGGGCGTAATCACCAGCCCAAGCCGCGCCTGAGGCACTTGCAAGCGCTATCGCCGTCACCATCGGAAGTATGGCGCGTCTCGGCATCATTCTTTGCTCCGTTGGGAATTGCTAGAACATCGACGAGAGCGACTGCTGCAAGGAATTGAAGCCCTTGCTGATCGTCGTTTCGACGTCCTCATATTTGGCAGGACGGCGCCGCGCTGTCTTGGTTTTTTTCGTCTTTACCGATGTTGCCTTGCGAGGCTCGGGCTGCGGCGTCATCTCGGACGGTTGTGGATCGACGGATTGCGCGGCCGGAAGCGGGCTGTCGCCTTCGAAATGGAGTGTGGAAGCCGGAGCGGACGTATCATCGGTCGGCGATACATCGTTGCTGGCGGTCACTTCCGGCGCGGAGGCGCGAGGCGTGCTGGATGATGCTGGCTTATTTTCCGATGCAGCCATGGCCGTTGGCGTCAGCATTCCAGCCGGCGCCAAGGCGCGGCCGAGCAGAGAGGGTGCGGGCGTGGTGTGACGATCTTCCGCGGCGCCATTAGCTGCACGCATCTTTGAACCTTGCAGCACGGCGTTGGCCTCAGCAGCAGATGCCTGCAACGCCGAACCCAGAGCACCAGTTTCGATTGTGCGTTCGGGACGGCAGATCGCAGCCGCGTTGGAGTCGATCAAAGCGGCGAGCGCTGCGTCCGGTGCGCCGACCGGCAGTTCGGCGTTCACGGTTTTGAGGAAGCCGCGCATAGCGTCTTTCGACGCATCGCTCCAGACGCCACTGATCGGGCCGTCATAGCATTCGGCACGGGCCAGGGCTTTCTGGAGTTTGCGAATGAGGGCGGCGCGATCGACCGCGGGGGCGGGAAGGCCGACCGGGCGCGGCACCGACATCGCGGCTTCGCGGATAAGGTTCGGCGATTGTGACAGCTGGGCGCGGACGAGAGGGCGGTCGGCGACGGCATCAGCGTCGGCCGGGGCCGAGACGCTATCAGGCGCGGTTGCGAGATAGAGGGCAAAGCCCACCCCAACCGTCATGGCGAGGAGGAAAAAGCCGCCGAGAGCCGTAAACAGGCTGGCCAGTATGGTCCGAACGCTACCCACTCTTACGATACTCTGCTTACAAAACAGACGCTGACATATCGACGTGTCCGGCCCGACTATGACGATGAGGGTCATCAGCGGGCGCGGTAGATAGTAAAAGCCGCAATCGAGCTGGACGCGCGCAATTGCGGTGACCGGATTGGATTTTTTCTAGGGCTTGGGACGGCGGCCGCATAGTGCCGGAGCGCACTTTGTTGCGCAAAATGCTGGCGTTCAGCACGCCTACTGGGATAGCGCTGCAAGCTTGCAACAGGGGGCTTGACGGCAGGGCGGAGTTGGAGGGCCTAATCGTGTCCGAATTTGACGTTCTTCTGTGGCCGATGCATATCGTCCGCTTGTCATTTTAAATTGCATATATCATGTATCTGAGCGTTGCCGCGGGCGGCCCCGAACACGGAAGGGCCGCCCAGCAAAATTTGGATCGGAAGGGGAACGCAGTTTGGCAGATCGGAAGACAAGTCCGCGGATCGTCGTGACCGGTTTGGGCGTCGTCTCGCCTCTTGGAGCGACCGTCGAGACGACGTGGCAGCGTCTCATCGCCGGCCAATCCGGAATCCGGCGGCTCGACGATGCCATCGTTCCCGATGTCGACTGCAAGGTTGCGGGCGTCGTTCCTGACATCAGCGAAGATCCCAACGGTTTCGACGTCGCGAAGGCCGTGCCGGTGAAAGACCGGAGAAAGATGGATCGCTTCATTCAATTCGCCGTTGAAGCCTCGCGCCAAGCGTTGGCGCAGGCAGGGTGGGCACCGGACAATGAAACATCGCGCGAGCGGACGGCGACGGTAATCGGCTCAGGCATCGGCGGGTTTCTCACCATCACCGATGCGGTTCATACGGTCGATCAACGGGGCGCAAAAAAGCTCTCGCCGTTCACGGTCCCGGCGTTTCTCGTCAACCTCGCGGCTGGCAACGTTTCGATCATGTTCGGTTTGAAGGGGCCGCTCGGTGCGCCTGTCACGGCATGCGCTGCGGGCGTACAGGCGATCGGCGACGGCATGCGCATGATCCGCAGCGGCGAAGCCGATATCGCGCTGTGCGGTGGCGCGGAAGCATGCATCAATCGTGTGGCGCTGGGCGCGTTTGCAGCGGCGCGGGCGTTATCGACCGGCTTCAACGATACGCCGGAGAAAGCCTCGCGGCCGTTCGATGCGGCGCGCGACGGTTTCGTCATGGGCGAAGGCGCAGGCATGCTCGTGATCGAGACAGAGGAGCATGCGCTGGCGCGCGGGGCCAAGCCGCTTGCCGAACTGGTGGGTTATGGGACAAGCGCCGATGCCTACCATTTGACGTCCGGGCCGCCGGATGGAAACGGCGCACTGCGCGCCATGCGGGCGGCGCTGGCGATGGCGGGTATCGCGCCAGGCGACATCGGGTATCTCAATGCGCATGCGACGTCGACTCAGGTGGGAGACGGCGGGGAGCTCGCAGCTATGCGTGCGCTTTTCGGAAATGGTCCCGGCGCTGCGATTTCATCGACGAAGTCGGCGACGGGGCACTTACTCGGGGCAGCGGGCGGACTTGAAGCGGTCTTCTCGGTTCTGGCCCTACGTGACGGCGTCTTGCCGCCGACGCTCAACCTCACCGATCCCGATCCGGAAGCGCAAGGCCTTGATCTGATTGGACCGGAAGCGCGCAAGAGCGACGTTGAATACGTGCTCTCGAACGGCTTCGGGTTCGGCGGGGTCAACGCTTCGGTGATCTTCCGCCGCTGGGCGACGTGACGTTATCCGGCGTCTCAACGGCCGGCGATCTGGTCGGCCATGGCCGCGATCGTGCGGTCGTAGACGTCGGCTTTGTTCCACTCGGCGATGACGCCATAGTTCGGCGATCCGGGCTGCCAGCCTGCGCCGCGCTGCCAGCCGTGCCCGGCAAGGAAGTTGGCGGTCGAGGCCAGAACGTCCGGTACGCTGTGGATCAGATCCTTGCGGCCGTCGCCGTCGAAATCGACGGCGTAGCGGATGTAGGGCGTCGGCAGGAATTGCGTCTGGCCGATTTCGCCCGCCCACCCGCCGCGCAATTGCGATGGTGTCAGGTCGCCTTCTTCAACGATCCGCAGGGCGTCGAGCAACTGGCCGGTGAAGAATTCTGTGCGGCGGCAATCATAGGCAAGCGTTGCGAGCGAACGGATGATCGAATAGCGGGCGCCAAGGTTGGCGCCGTAGTTCGTTTCCAGTCCCCAGATCGCAACGATAACGGGCGCTGGCACGCCGAACCGTTTTTCGATGCGATCGAAGAGGGCGCGATGGCGCTGCATCAGCGCGCGGCCGTGCCGGATCATCGCGTTGCTGACGCGGCGGGCGTAGAATTGTTTGAAGCTCAGCTTGAATGAGTGCTGTGAGCGGTCCAGGTGGATTACGGTCGGATCGTACGTCACGCCCGATAACGCCGACACCACTGTGCTGGATTTGATGCCTTGCGCGGCGGCTTGCTGGCGGAATTTTTGTAGCCACGCGTTGAAACCGCTGGGGCCGTTGCCGCACTGGGCGAGCGCCTGTCCTGCGGTTCCAGACAGCACGAGGCAGGCGAGGGCCGCGGCCCGGAGTTTGGACAGCGGCGATGCGACGGGGGCGGATGACATGCGGTTCTTCCGGAATTGTCGAGTGCAAATAAGATCTTATTGAGAATGTCGGCCGTCGGCCATCTCCCTTACTGTCATAGATTGCGCGCATCGCCAAATGCTTATCTCGGCGCACTGACGTTGGGCGGACAATGCCGACGGGTTGTTCCGCAAGGAACAGCCGGGGGCGGGACATCATGCGAACCATCGCGCTTTATCGCGATTGCGGATGACGTGTGATGACGGCAGATTTTTTTTCGCTCGTAGACCTTGGCGCCCTAATGCTTGGACTGGTCGTCGTCGGCGCGATCATCTTCGCCGTTTCAACCAGTTCTGACGACCCTTCGGGTTTATCCGGATTTTTGCGCAATAAGCCCATCAAAACGGATGCGGCGCGGCGGAAGCGCAAATAACGCCATTGGCGAAGTGGACACTACTTGGACTAACGCATCGAAATGATCGCGAAGGGGCGCCCGCTTGCCGCCGCCTTCGCCTTGCTTCGTCGAAATCTCAGAGTTTGCAGAGTGTCGCCTGTGCATGGCAGGTCCACCCAAAGCCGCCCTGCGAGCAATGGTATTTGCGCGGGCTGAACGTGTAACCCGGTGTTCCCGCGCCCGTCATCCAAACTGCCCAAACGCCCCAGTCTGTGGCTTGAAGAAGAGCTTCGTCAGCCTGGAACTTGGCTGTGTCTTCGGTGAGCGCCTCGCCCATCGAATATTTTTTAAAGCATGAGTGCGAATGAGCGCTGGCCGGAGCGGCGGAGAACGTCGCAGCGGCGAGAGCGGCAAATGTCAAAACAGTGATCTTGCGCATCGGCTTCACTCCTCAATGTGAATAGCAAGCGGAGAGGGTGCCACAGCGCAAGAAACGGTGTTCATGACAAATAATGAACGTTGGTCGATTTCGGTGGAATCGCGGCTCATTTGCATCACATGCGGTCATTTGGATTTTGCGCGCCGGATATTTAGCTGCGCGGCGCGCGAAGCGCTCTCGATCCAGGCGCTCATGCCGGGCTCGATGCCTTCGGCTGGTTTGATTGGGTCGATCCGTACCAGGAAGCTGTTGCTGTTCGGGTCGTGATCGTTGACGGCCCGAGCCGCGCGCCACACGGCGAATTCACCGAGAGGTAGAAGCTTCCGCGAGCACGTCACCCTTGTGGATCTGCTGGCCGGGCTTCACGAGGATCGAGTCCAGCCGGGCAATGCCTTCGGGAGCGATCCTGATTTCGGTTTCGCGCACGATGCCGATGGGCATTGCGATCTCGGCCGGTGGCTCGCGGTGGAGATAATAGATGCCGCCCGCTGCGCACAGCGTGACCAATCCGAGCAGGAGAATGCGGGTTTTCATCATCGTTGCCCGTTCGTAAGCCGAGCCGAGCGGCGGCCCGGAAGCCAACCGGACAGGGCCGTCAGTGCCGCGTAAACGGCGACGAGAATCCAGAGCTGTAGCCAGTCATGGGACAGTTCATGCGGCGTCGCACCCATCTGGTTGACGCGTACTAGACGTCGATGGCCGACGTGCTCGGGAAGATGAAGCTGAAGGATTTGAGCGCCGCGGGGATCACCTCGCGCGGCCACGCGACGCCGACATGAAGAATAGCGGCAGCCTCGCCCTGCACGAGGACCGGTTGCGGCTGAGCCAAATACCGGAACGAGAGACCGACGATCGCTGCGATATTGATGCTCACGATAATCGCGGGGCGCGTGCGACCGAGGGAGGCGGGGCCGAGCTCGGCTTGCTATCGGACGCCGCGGGCTTGCTCGGGGCGGGCGATGGATCGGCGTCCGTCATCCAACGGCTATTGCGAAACGGGGATTGGGACACTTTATCTCGCTTCGCACTCGTGAAGGATGGGTGTCATAGGTCTTTAATGCTCGCGGCCCATTGGGGGGTATTCCAATGCGCGACCATGCGTAGCTTACAATTAAAGAGGCTCGGCACGATGTTTCGGAAAACCACGATTTTTTGCGCGGTGCTTGTCGCATGCATCTCGATGCCGATTGCGCTCTCGGCAGAGGAGGCATCCTGCCCCAAGCCGACGACAGATCCGCTCGTCAAATTATTGTCGCCGCCACCCTGTGATAGCTGCGCACAGACGAAAGTGGAACTCGAAGAACTGCAGACATTGCAGCAAAATCGAACAGAGGCGCAGGCAGACCATGCACACGCCGATTATAAAATTTCGCTCGCGCGTTTTATCGAGGGCGCTGATATCAAGTTCGATGGTGCGGCACTTGAGGCTTGCCATCCGATCTTTGATCGGCTGATGGAGCGGACGAAATCCGCGGCTGAGCATGCCAAGAATTCATTCTGCCGGACGCGGCCGTTCAATCTTCCAAACAACGATCTGAAGCCGTTGGAGTCCAGCAACAAGTATAGCCCATCCTATCCGTCGGGGCACACGACGGCCGGTACGGCGCTCGGCGCAGTCCTCGCATATATGGTGCCGGAAAAGCGTGCCGTCTTTCTGGCGCGGGCTGCGGATTACGGTCACAGCCGGATGATTGCGGGCGTGCATTATCGCAGCGACATCGAAGCTGGAAAGCTGCTCGGCATGGCCGTGGCGGAAGAAGAGTTTTCCGACGATGCGCAGTTCCGGACCATGTTGCCCGAAGCGACGAAATGCGTTCGCGACGCGCTGGGCCTTGCATCCGAGGTGCCCGCCGCTGCTCCGGCGCAAGCGTCTGTCGAAACGCCCGCTGCGAAACCGTAAATCACGCGCGCTTATCGTCTCGCTGATTTTGTATCGTCTCTATGCCGCCTGCTGTCTCAGCGGGCGGCATTTTTTTGCTTGAAGCCTCACGTCTCCGCTTGTGGCTTCACAACAACATGCAATCGCAGATTCGGAGGGCGCGACGGCACGCGCGCTTGCATGTTTGGCCTCGCGCTTTTCTATATCGGATATTATAACATACAATACGAAAGATCCGGTATGGCTATTTCGAGAGTGCGCGGGCTTATGCTCGCTCTGTGTTCGGGTGTGAGCGTCATCCATGCTTCGAGCGCATCGGCGCAGACGACGGGGGGAACGGCGTCACCTGCGCCGGGCACGACGGACAATGCGACGGAAGCGCAGCTTCCTGCCGTCGTCGTGGCTGAGCCGAACGCCAAGGCGGCGACTAAAAAAGTCAAAACGGCTCGGCGCGCCAAAACACCGCCATCGCATGCAAACGCGCGACCATCGGCGCCGAGCCAAGAGCCGTCCGTTGGCGGAGCGCAAAGCGCCGAGAATCCGCTCGTGTTTCAGAACAATGCCTTCAACGCGGCGCGCAACGAGATCTTCACGCAGATCGGAACGAACCAGTATTCGTTCGGTGAGGATGCGCTTCGCGCGTTGCCGCAAGGTACGGAAACGCCCGTGAGCAAGGCGCTTCTGCAGGCGCCGGGTGTCAGTCAGGACTCGGCGGCGAGCGGGCAGCTCCATGTGCGCAACGACCACGCCAATGTGCAATATCGGATCAACGGCATTCTGCTTCCCGATGGCGTTTCGGGCTTCAGCGATGTGCTGGAAACAAGCTTCATCAGCAATCTGTCGCTGGTGACCGGTGCTTTGCCGGCACAGTACGGATTGCATACCACGGGGCTGGTCGACATCACGACGCGGTCGGGCGCGCAGGAGCCGGGCGGCACGATCGGCTTTTATGGCGGCAGTCGCGGCACCTTTACGCCCAGTCTCGAATATGGCGGCAGCACCGGAGCGGTCGATTACTTTTTCACCGGCCGCTATCTGATGAACGATGAAGGGATTGAAAACCCGACGTCGAGCCGGGACGCCATTCACGATCATACCGATCAAGAGAAGGGGTTCGGCTATGTCTCCGCGGTGCTCGATGACTCGACGCGGTTGAGCTGGATATCCGGCGTGTCGGTGCAAAATTTTCAGATTCCGAATACGCCCGGGCTGCCGACGGATACGCCATTTGCAGGTAATGGCGGTCTTCCGAATTATTTCAACTCGGCGCTGCTCAACGAAAACCAGTTCGAGCAGAACTACTATGATGTGATCGCGCTGCAGAAGAAGATCGAGAACGGCGATTATCAAATCGCGTACTTCTCACGTTACAGCGATCTGCATTTCAAGCCGGACGATACGGGTGACTTGTTCTTCAACGGCATCGCGTCGGATGTCCAGCGGCGCAGTTTCCTCAATGGCGTGCAAGCTGACGGCTCGTATCGGCTGAATGCGTACAACACATTGCGGGCCGGGTTCACCGTCAGCGCCGAGCAGACGAAAGCGATCAGCAATTCGTCTGTGATCACCGACGATGGCTCTGTCGAGAATGGGCTGCTCGACGAGACTTCGAAACTTGGCTGGTTGATCGGCGTCTATGCACAAGACGAAATTCGTTTGACCGACAAGTTGACGCTCAATGCCGGTCTGCGTTTCGACCAGATGTACGAATACGTGGATGCCAATCAGTGGAGCCCGCGGGTCAGTTTGGAATACCGTCCGTTCCAAGGAACAACACTGCATGCGGGATATGCCCGGTATTTCACACCGCCCCCGCAAGTGGCGTCCGGGCCGACAAACATTGCGCTCTTCGATGGGACTGTCGCGGCAAGCAGTTGTCCGGCAGGCGGCTGCGGGCTCGTGCAGCCTGAGCGGTCGCACTACTTCGACGCCGGCATTACGCAGACGATTTTTCCCGGGCTCGAAGTCGGCGTCGATGCCTACTACAAGCTAGCGCATGATCTTCTCGATGACGGGCAGTTCGGCGCTGCTCTTGTGCTCGATGCCTTCAACTATGAAAAGGCCGTCAATAAGGGCATCGAAATTACGACCAAATACAATTGGGGTAATTTCAGCGCTTATGGCAATGTCGCAATCGGCCAGCAGAAGGGCAAGAATATCATCTCCAACCAGTTCCTGATCGATCCGGATGATCTGGCGTTCATTGCCGACCATTACATCTTCACCGACCATTCGCAGACGATTACGGCGTCGGCCGGGTTTTCATACCTGTGGGATGGGACGCGGCTCAGCATCGACATGATTTACGGCAGTGGGCTGCGTACCGATACTGACGACGTTCCGAACGGTGCGAGCGTTCCGGCCTACACGCAAGTCAACCTCGGGATCTCGCATGAGTTTGCGAATTTGTTCGGACGCCCGACGACGGTGCGTTTCGATGTCGTCAACTTGTTCGATGAGGTTTACACGATCCGCGATGGCGAAGGCATCGGCGTGTTCGCGCCGCAGTACGGTCCGCGGCGCGGATATTTCGTCGGCGTTTCGCAGAAGTTCTAGAACGAAAAAAGCTCGCCCCGGCGGGGCGAGCTTCTCATGCCGGCATGTTGATCCGCGGTTACGGATTGGTTGGCGGAGTTGTCGTGCTGTTGCTGTTGTTTGACGGAGCGGGCGTATTCGCTGCCGGACCGTTCTTGCTACCTTCGTCACCCTTTACGCCGGTTGCATCCTGTGAAGGGAGGGTCGACTTGTCGATGTTGGTGTTGTCGCCGCCGACGCCTGTGTTACCCGATGAGGCACCCGTCGAAGAGCTGCTGTTTCCAGGCTGCGCTGCCGGGCCGTTCTTGCTGCCGGCTGCGCCTTCAACGCCCGGACCTGAGCTTTGCGGCGACATCGTCGCGTTGGAATTCTCTGCGGTCGATGAGGTAGCGGGCTGCGTTGCGGTCGTATCGGCGACTTTCTGGCTTTGGTTATAGAAGTACCAACCGCCAAAGACGATCGCAGCAAGGAAGACGATGCCGACGATCAATGATCCCGTCGAATTACCAACGTCGTCTTGACCTAAATTGCGTTCACGTCCGGATTGCGGATCTTCGTATGTCATGTTTTTTCCTCCGAATACCTGTCGAAAGAACGACTGGGCGGCCTATCTGGTTCCTGTTTGCGCTGCGGAATTGAGTACTGTTACGCCTGTAGACGTTTCGGTGTGAGCGGGCGGTTATTCTTGCTGGCTTTTTTCGAAATTTTGTTGGTTATCGTGCGTCATGCTCAACGCCGGTCAATCGCGACATATGCCGATGATCAGCGTTTATTGCGCAGCGCGAAGAGTTCGTTATGGCAGATCATCAGTGGACATCAAAATTTCCGGGTCTCAAGTCCCTTGAACCGGAGATCACGAATTTACTTCTTCGCACCAGCATGGTCGTGGATTTGCCGGCCGGGACGCGGATCTTCGGGCCGGGACAATCGCCGGAAAATTATCTGCTGCTGCTCGAAGGGACGGTTCGCGTGCAGCAAGTCTCTGAGAACGGTCGCGAGATCGTGCTCTATCGGGTCGCCGCCGGGCAAAGCTGTGCGCTGACCACGGCCTGCCTGATGGGATATGAGGACTATCAGGCTGAAGGCGTGGCTGAGACAGCGGTGACGGCCGTCGCCATTCCGAGAGCGACGTTTGACGAAGCCATTGCGCGCTCTGCCGCTTTCCGGAAGTTCGTATTCACGGCTTTCAGCGTCAACGTCACGACGCTCTTCAAGCTCATCGAGGAGGTGGCGTTCTCACGGATCGACGAACGGCTGGCGCAACGCTTGCTGCAACTTGCGGACGCGGCTGGACATATCGAAATCACGCATCAGCAACTCGCGGCCGAGCTTGGGTCGGCGCGCGAGGTGATCGGGCGGCAATTGAACGAATTTCAGCGCCGCGGATGGGTCACCACATCCAGAGGTAGCATTGACTTGACCAATCCGGGGGGCCTGCGTCAGCTCGCCACTATGCATTAGTATTTTGCTATGTGACTTGATCACATACGAAGTTTTTTTTTAACATTAGACCAGTCTCTGGAATTTCATTTCGGAGGCTACTATGAGCCCAAATGTCGGGATGTTCGATCGGATGCTCAGGATTGTCGTCGGTCTGATCCTTTTGAGCCTTGTGTTCGTCGGACCGAAAACGCTTTGGGGCCTTGTGGGGCTGGTGCCGTTTTTGACCGGTCTCGCACGGTTCTGTCCGGCCTATCAGCTTGCCGGCGTCAGCACCTGCGGATGCTGCGCCAAGGCTGCCGGCAAGAACAAATAACAAAGCGCCGCGAGGGGCGTTCGAGGAGCACAGCGATGGATCAAATCCCCCACCCCGTCGATCTCTCAGTCAAGCCGGAGGTCACCGCCTTTTTCGACGAGGCGACCAACACAGTAAGCTATGTCGTCAAAGATCCGAAGTCGGACGCCTGCGCGATCTTCGACAGTGTCATGGATATCGACTACGCGGCGGGCCGCATCAGCTATCAGTCGGCCGATAAGATCATTCGCTTCGTTCAGGATCATAACCTGAAGGTCGAATGGCTGATCGAGACGCATGCACATGCCGATCACCTGTCGGCGGCGCCGTACATTCAAGGCAAGCTTGGCGGTAAGCTCGGGATCGGCGCGAACATCAAGATCGTGCAGGAAGTATTTGGTAAAATCTTCAACGACGGCACCGAGTTCCGGCGTGATGGCAGCCAGTTCGATCGCCTTTTCGAAGACGGCGATACCTATACGATCGGCGGAATGGTGGCGTTCGCGATGCTGACGCCGGGACATACGCCTGCATGCATGACGCATGTCGTGGGTGACGCCGCGTTCGTTGGCGACACGCTTTTCATGCCAGACGGTGGCACGGCGCGGGCTGATTTTCCGGGTGGTGACGCACGGGTGCTTTACCACTCGATCAAACGCGTTCTGGCTCTGCCGCCGGAAGAGCGCCTGTTTATGTGTCATGACTACGGCCCCAATGGCCGCGACATCAAATGGGAAACGACGGTCGCGGAAGAGCGTGCGCACAATATTCATGTCCACGACGGTGTCAGCGAGGACGAATTCGTCCAGATGAGGACGGCGCGCGATGAAACTCTGGCGCTGCCCAAGCTGATCATTCCGTCCATTCAGGTCAACATTCGCGGCGGCAACCTTCCCGATGCCGACGCCAACGGCAAACGACAGCTCAAGGTGCCGATCAACGAACTCTAATCCCCCGCCTTTTTCGATTTTCGCCATAGGACCTCGTGATGACCCCTAAAAAGCTTACCGACGATCTCTCGGTTTCGCCTCAGATTTTGCCCGGAGATGTTGCCGAGCTGGCGGCCATGGGATTCAAGTCGATCATTGATAATCGGCCTGATGGCGAAGGGTCGGATCAGCCCTCATTTGCCGAAATCGAGCGGGCTGCGAAAGCGAGTGGACTGACGGCACGGTATGTGCCGGTCGAAAGCGGCAAGGTCAGCGATGCCGATGCCGTGGAGTTCGGCGCAGCCCTTGCGCATATGCCCAAACCTATTCTTGCTTACTGCCGGACCGGCACGCGCAGCACCACGCTTTGGGCGCTCGCCGAGGCCGGCCGCATGCCGATGGCCGACATTCTGTCGAAGGCGAGTGCGGCAGGTTACGACATGTCCGGCGTTGCCAGTCGCATCGCTACAGGCGGCCGGATCGCATCGAGTGGCCCGGTCGAAAAATACGATATCGTCATTGTCGGCGGCGGCGCTGCAGGCGCTGCGGTTGCGGGAAGTTTGTTCGCGCGTAAGGGCAATCTGAAAATCGCGATCATCGATCCGGCCGACGTTCACTATTATCAGCCGGGCTGGACGCTCGTTGGTGGCGGCGTATTTACGCCTGAGCAAACCGTGCGGAAGATGGGTTCCGTGCTGCCGCGAAAGGCGACGTGGATCAAGGCCGCGGTTGCCGGTTTCGATCCGGACAACAATAGCGTGGTGCTCGAAGGTTGCCGCGCAATCCGGTACGATCATCTCATCGTTTGTCCCGGGTTGAAGCTCAACTGGGGCGGTATCGAAGGATTGACGGAGACGATCGGCAAGAACGGCGTAACGTCGAACTACCGCTACGACCTTGCTCCTTATACATGGGAGCTGGTCAAAGGGCTGAAGGCGGGGCGGGCGATCTTCACCCAGCCGCCAATGCCGATCAAGTGCGCAGGAGCGCCGCAGAAGGCGATGTATCTGTCGGCCGATCATTGGCTGCGGACTGGATGCCTCAACAAGATCAACATCGAGTTTGATAACGCCGGTGCGGTGCTGTTCGGCGTGCCCGACTATGTACCCGCCTTGATGAACTACATTGAGCGCTACCATGTGCAGCTCAACTTCGGGCACAATCTAGTTTCGGTCGACGGTCCGGCGAAGCGCGCGCGTTTCGCGAAGGCTTTGCCGGATGGCACGAAAGAGATAGTCGAAAAGTCATTCGACATGATGCACGTCTGTCCGCCGCAGATCGCGCCGGATTTCATTCGTGCTAGTGTTCTGGCCGATGCTGCAGGATGGGTGGATGTCGATCCATCGACACTGAGACATAAGACGTACAAAAACATCTTCGGTCTCGGCGACGCCACCAATACGCCGAACGCGAAAACTGCGGCCGCGGCGCGCAAACAGGCGCCCGTCGTCGCCGAAAACGTTCTTCATGACATGGGGTATCGCCAAAGCCAGTGCGTCTATGATGGGTACGGTTCTTGCCCGCTCACGGTAGAACGCGGAAAGATCGTGCTTGCCGAGTTCACTTATGGCGGCAAGCTTTCGCCGTCATTCCCATCGGCGCTGCTTGATGGTCGCAAACCATCGCGAGCGGCTTGGCTTCTCAAGGAACGCATTCTCCCGCCGATCTACTGGCAGGCCATGCTGAAGGGCCGCGAGTGGATGGCAAAGCCCAAAGTCATGGCCTAACGGGAAGGCCGTGAATTCATGGAACACAATCTTCTAGCCGTCTTCTCCGGTTCGCTGGTCGGATTCGTTTTGGGATTGATCGGTGGCGGTGGATCGATTCTAGCCGTTCCTTTGCTCGTCTACGTTGTCGGCGTGCAGTCCCCGCATGTGGCGATCGGCACCAGCGCCGTTGCGGTGGCCCTAAGTGCCGTCGCGAGCCTTGTCGATCATGCGCGGCACGATCATGTCAAATGGCGGTGCGCCATCGTATTTGCCGCGGCCGGTATCGTCGGAGCCGCACTTGGGTCGGAACTCGGAAAGCAGGTCGACGGCCAAAAGCTGCTGCTGTTCTTCGGCATTCTCATGCTTGTCATTGCCGGGATGATGTTCATGAAGAAACATTCCGGCGGCAACGAAACAGTCGAATTGACCGCTGAAAGCGCGCCGAAACTGTTGCCCTATCTTTTGGGTTATGGCGTCCTGGTCGGCGCCGTTTCGGGGTTCTTTGGGATCGGCGGCGGCTTCCTTATCGTTCCAGGGCTCATGGCTGCAACGAACATGCCGATGATTTTCGCCATCGGGTCATCACTGTTCTGCGTCGCAGCTTTCGGTTTCACGACGGCCGGCAATTATGCGCTGTCGGGATTTGTCGATTGGCAGCTTGTCGGACTTTTCATTTCCGGCGGTGTCATTGGTGGTCTTATCGGACGGCAAGCCAGCTCGGCGCTGGCGAAAGAGAAGCGTCTGCTGTCGCAAAGTTTCGCCGCGATCGTGGCCGTGGTCGGCGTCTACGTCGTTGCCCGCGGCATTCCTGCGATCACCGGTTGAGCGCGTAAGCGCTCAGTTCCCTCTTGCCGAAGCTTGGTCCGCCGGTTGATGATATCGACCGGTGATCGGGCTGGTAGGGAGCGGGGTGCGGATGGCCGAGCAGAAAACGGTGGCGTTCTTTCCAGAGGCCGCCTACGGGCCGGCGCTTAATTCGGTGGGTATTGCTCAGGCCATAGAGGCGCGTGGACATAAAGCGGTTTTTCTGTCGGATCCCGGTTTCGTCGACGTTTATCGCTCGTATGGTTTTGAAGCTCATCCTGTCAATCTGTCGGAGCCGATGCCGCCGGAAGAGATGGCCAAGTTCTGGATCGATTTCATCAACGGGCATATCCCGAATTTCCGCAAATCCCCGTACGACCAGATCGACAACTATGTGAAGGATTGTTGGACCGCGATCGTCGATAGCGCGAAATGGGCGCAGAAGGATCTGCCCAGCGTCTTGAGCACGCTCAACCCCGATCTCATCGCCGTCGATAACGTGATCCTGTTTCCCGCGATCAAGCAGTTCGGCAAGCCGTGGGTGCGGATCATCTCGTGCTCGGAAAACGAGATCGAGGATCCGGCCATTCCTCCGCATCTTTCGGGATGTGCGCAGAACGATACCGAAGGCCATCAGCGGTATCGCGATCACTTCAACGACGTGATCAAACCCATTCATGACGATTTCAATGCATTTCTGGCGGACTGCAACGAAGCGCCGTATCCGATTGGCCAGTTCTTCGAGGCTTCGCCCTACATGAACCTGCTGCTTTATCCGGAAGCCGCAAAGTTCAGCCGCAGCGAGCCTCTGACGCCATCGCAGTTTCAGTATCTCGAAGGATGTGTACGTAAGGAGAAGCCCTACGAGGTTCCGGAGTTTGCAGCGAACAACGACAAGCCGCTCATTTATGTTTCGTTCGGTAGTCTCGGATCGGGCGACACCGAACTCCTGAAGCGGATTATCGGGGTGATGGGCACGCTGCCATACCGCGCGCTCGTCAACGTCGGCGATTACATGGACCAATATGAGTCCGTACCCCCGAACGTCGTCATCGATAAGTGGTTTCCGCAGCCGTCGGTCATTCCGCAGGTCGATGCCGTCATTCATCACGGTGGCAACAACTCGTTCACAGAGTGCCTCTATTTCGGGAAGCCCGCTATCATCATGCCCTATGTTTGGGACGGGCACGATAACGCCATGCGCGTCGAGGAGACGGGGCACGGATTCAAGATGCCGCGTTACGATTGGAGCGACGAAGAACTGGCGACCAAGCTTGACGCCTGCCTGCACGATCCGGCAATGCAGGCAAAGCTTGCCAAGACAAGCGCTCAGATGCTCGCACAAAACGGCCCGGAGAAAGCCGCGGCGATCATCGAGGCATTGCTTCAAAGCGGCCGCTACGACGGTTGAACGATCCATCCAGCAAGGACAAATCCGTGACCACACCGATTATACGCAACCCAGAAAACGTTACCGATCTTGCGGATTGGGGTGTCATCCCGACGATGCTCGAAGGGCAATCGCAGACGTCGGGCAAGCTGCTGCATAAGAACGCGAATGGCGAGTCGGAGTGCGGAATCTGGGTGTGCACGCCGGGAAAGTGGGAATGCCATGTGACGCGCGATGAGTTCTGCCATTTCCTCTCAGGCCGGTGCACGTACATTCGCGACGATGGCGAAGTGATCGAGATTTTGCCGGGAACGGCTGCATTTTTTCCGCAGGACTGGAAGGGCGTCTGCACCGTCCACGAGACCGTCCGCAAAGTCTATATGATCCGTTGAGGCCGCAAGTCACGAAGTCTTTGCCGCTTCGCTTTTTCCGTCGGACGGAGTTCCGTAGAGTGCTACGATGACGCGCGGCGCCAGAAGTCCCTGCACGACGATGGTGAAAATCACGACGGCGTAGCAAGCAGCGATCAGGTCATCGGTGTAGGGGCCTTGCGGCGCGATTTGAACCAACGCAACTGAAATCGCGCCGCGCAGTCCAATCCAGGTCAAAAGGAATGGGGTTTTCAGCGGCTCTTTCGTATTCCGTCGCAGGAGCCACGGCGGAAGTCCGACGCTCAGGAAGCGAGAGAGAAACGCAAGCGGGATCGCCGTTGCCGCCGAGACGATGGCGAATTGCGATACGGTCATCGCTAGAATCTCAAAGCCGAGCAGGACAAACAAGAGCACGTTGAGAACGCTATCGACCAGTGACCAGAAAACGCGGATTTTCCGCTGTCTTTCATCGTCGTCAATTTTCGACATGGGCCGGTTGGCGAGAACGATGCCGCAAATGACGACGGCAAGCGGGCCGGATAATCCCATGCTCGTTGCCAGCCGATAAGTTCCAAGTGCCAATGCGAGAGAGGCGATTATCGCGATCTCGTCGTCCTTGATGATGGTCATCAGCCACGAAACGAGAAATCCAGTCACTAAACCGAGCAAGATGCCGCCGCCTCCTTCGACCAGCATCGCCGACAGAAACCGGCCGTGACCGAAGACGTTTCGGTCGCCCGCGATTACGGCCAGCGCCGACAGAAACAATACGATCGCCGTCCCGTCATTGAAGAGGCTTTCGCCCACGATGGTCGATTTCAAAGACGGCGGGAGCGGCGCAGACTTGAGCAGGCCTTCGACCGCGATGGCATCGGTCGGAGCCAGGATCGCTCCGAGCAGGAAACACCAGGCAAGGGGAATTGCCATGCCCCAAAGATGCAACACGCCCCAGAACGAGAATGTGAAAATCGCCGTCGAGAGCATCACGCCCAACGTCGCGAGGCTGAATACAGCAACGGCGTTAATGCGCAGATCGCGAAGGTTCGCGTGCAAGCTCGACGCGAAAAGCAGCAACGCGAGAAGACCGTCCAGCAAGACGCGCGGCAGGTGCGCGCCGCCGATGCGTTCTTCGATCAGCGCGGCGATGTGGAAATTTTCGATCGTGTGGCTGGCAAGCAGGACGAGAAGCGAAAGCAGCAATGAGCCAAGCAATTGCGCGATCACGCTCGGGATGCGGAAATAGCGCTCGTTAATGATACCGACGACGGTGGCGAGGATGAGAATAATAGCGCCGATATCGAATGCGGACACAGATTTTCACCTTGCTGAGCGGGAAGCCGTGCTCGAATGCCAGTTACGGAAGGACCGTGACCGGCAGCCTATCACGGCGGACGCGCTGTCATAATTTGCCGTTCATCTATTGCAAGATGAAGCGTCTTCGGCTTGCGGACCTCGGCGTCGGCTGAAATATTCCGTCAGTCCGAATCGCTTTTCGCCAGGTGAGCCCTTTGACAGGATCGAAACCGGTTTCTACGCGCCGCGTGCTGATGGCCAGTCTCGCCGGGACGGCGATCGAGTTTTTTGACTTTTATATCTATGCCACGGCGGCGGTGCTGGTTTTTCCGCACCTCTTCTTTCCAAACGCCGATCCGACGACCGCGACCTTGCAATCGTTCGCGACGTTTTCCATTGCGTTCTTCGCGCGCCCGATCGGCGCCATGCTGTTTGGGCATTTCGGCGATCGCATCGGACGCAAGGCGACGCTCGTCGCGGCGCTTCTCACCATGGGTCTTTCGACCGTCGCGGTGGGCTTGCTGCCGACCTATGCACAAGCTGGTATCTGGGCACCGTTGCTGCTTGCTGCGTGCCGCCTCTTTCAAGGGCTCGGGCTTGGCGGTGAATGGGGCGGTGCGGTGCTGCTCGCCACCGAGAATGCGCCGGACTCGAAGAAGGCGTGGTTCGGCATGTTTCCGCAGCTCGGCGCGCCGATCGGCTTTCTCTGCTCGACTGGCATCTTTCTGCTGATCACCGAAACGCTGACGGACGAGCAGTTCAAGGCGTTCGGGTGGCGCATCCCCTTTATCGCGAGTGCCGTGCTGGTTTTTGTCGGGCTGTATGTCCGGCTACGCATTTCCGAGACGCCGGCTTTCCAGCGCGCACTCGAGAAAGACGAGCGCGTGCGCGTGCCGCTGGCGACGGTGCTGACACAGCATTTCTGGCTTTTGATTATGGGGACGTTCGGTGCGCTGGCGACGTTCGTGCTGTTCTATCTAATGACCGTCTTCGCTTTAAGCTGGGGCATCAGCGCGCTTCACTTCACACGCGACGAATTCATGCCCATTCAGATGCTCGGTGTGATTTTCTTTGCCGTGACCATTCCGCTTTCGGCATGGCTCGCAGATCGCTTTGGCCGCCGCACCGTGCTGCTTTGGACAACGGCGCTGATCGGTGTCTTCGGATTATCGTTCGAGACGCTGTTCGGATCGGGGCAGACCTTCAGCGTGATCATGTTCATGATCATCGGCTTGGCATTGATGGGATTCACATATGGGCCGCTGGGGACGGCGCTGTCGGAGCCGTTTCCAGTGGGCGTTCGCTATACCGGCTCGTCTTTGGCCTTCAATCTGGCGGGCATCTTCGGTGCGTCGCTGGCGCCCTATATCGCGACGACGCTGGCGACGAAATACGGGATTTACGCCGTCGGGCTTTATCTCACCGCGGCCGCCACACTGACGTTCCTGGCCCTCTTGGGTCTCGGGAGGGTCAGCGGCGCCCACGAGCCGGTGACGCTACGGCGTGAACAGACGACATAGCCATTTTTGCCTAGGGGTTCTAGCTGAGTATGACGACGCGCATTTCGATGCAGAGTAGCGCGTTCGAGACGTGGATCTATGTAGCTGAAATTGCATGCTCTTTTTATCTTCGCGCATCTGCGTCGGAGATTTGCAATTGCCCTTTGGTCCAGGTTAAAGGCATAGATGCATGGCTCCGGCGGATGCGCCCTGTCTTTGGGCAGTTTGGGGCATCGTCGTCGCGTCATTGTTGTGATTTACACGTACTAACCGACTGAAATCCCGGCGCGAGATTGATGGACGAAGTCGTCGATAGAGCAAATGGTGTCGGAACGAAGGGCTTTGCTCCCAGACCGGTGTTGACCCTTGCCGATCGGGTGCGTGCCTGGTTCGATCTTGTTTTTGTCGATCACGGTCTGCTGCGGCTCTGCTATTGCAACCGGCATCGGGTCGATCAGCGCTTGTGGCGCTCTGCACAGCCGACTCCCGGTGACTTACGGCGGGAAAAACGGCGCGGCATTCGCACGGTGCTGTGTGTGCGCGGGGGGTTCCCGTTCCGGCCTTGGCCCCTTGAGCAAGAAGCCTGTGAGCGGTTCGGTCTCGAACTTTATAAGGTCGGCATTCGTGGTCGAGAGGCGCCTTACAGGAACGATCTGCTCGCGCTGATAGATCTGTTTTCATCAATCGAGTATCCGGCGCTGGTTCACTGCAAATCGGGCGCGGATCGGAGTGGTTTCGTCGCGGCCGTTTATCTCATGGCGAGCGAGGGCCGCCGCGCCGATGACGCGATGCGTCAGCTGTCGCTTCGCTTCGGCCATTTGCGCACTTCGCGCGCCGGGATTCTCGGAGAGGTCATCAAGGCCTATCGCGCCGAAGGCGAGGCGCGGGGGCTTGATTTTCGACAGTGGGTCGCAACCTGCTACGATCGCGATGCCGTTACCGCGCGTTTTCAACCCCGACCTTTTCCGACAGCAATTGTCGATCAGCTGTTACGGCGTGAGGGGTAGGCTTTTTCCAGGCCGGCGGTGCCCGACTGCGGGCGTCCAATCGCTTAAGGAATTCAGCACCGCGAAATGTCTCGCGCGCAGGGGGTGCCTGGCAGCGTGCCAGCAAAAAATGGTGCCCCAGGAGGGACTCGAACCCCCACACCCTTGCGGATAGCAGATTTTGAGTCTGCCGCGTCTACCGTTCCGCCACTGAGGCAAGCCGCCCCGGAAACGGGGCGAAGCGGCGACTTATAACGGCCGTTGTCGCCACGTCAACGCAGGGCAAGCGGTTATCTGAGGGTATGCGTCACCCGGCCCGTAGCGTGGTGGTGCTCGACGACCTGGATTTTGTCGCCGATCTTGAGGTTACGGGATTTATAGGCGAGCACGCGGACGAGCTGGCCGTCGTCCAGGCGGACGATGACATTTTCGCCGTCAGCCGAATTCTGCTTGGAAACCAGGGGCTCCAGGTCCGTGACTGTGCCACCGATGTCCTTGTTGTCGACCTTGAGATCCAGCTCTTCGTAGCTGAATGCCAAGCCGATCACCGCGATGATGCCGAGGCCGATGGCGGCCATTTTGGCGCGGTCAATCCAGAGTGCTCGTTCAAGACGCTTTCTAGTTTCTTCGCGCAAGGGCCCCTCCCTTAATCGCGCTGCGTGTACCAGACCTGGCCCCAGGGTGTCATCCACTCCGTGATGGATATGTCCGCGCCGACGGGAAAGCTTTGGGGATTTTTGGTCGCCACGTCGATCATACGGCCGTCCGGCAGCCGCACTTTGAACCGCGGCGGGGTGGCTGGGAACCATTTCGGCACCGGATTCCCTCGGTCGACGGCGACGACGGTGCCGGTGAGCGCCCCTTTCTCTCGCGAAAACAGATCACGGGCGAGGCCCCAGGCGATGCCTGCGGCAAGCAAGATCAGGAAGAGGACGACCCAGGTCTTCATCGATTCTTTTCAGGGGCTGCGGCGACACGCGTTCCGCGCCGGTCGCCGCGGCGGGCGACCGGATCCGGGAGAGGACAATGAGCCTCCGTCGTCAGGCTGCCTTCGCGTAGCGATCCACGAGCTTCACGATATCGGCCATGATGTCGTTCAGCTGGAAGTCCTTGGGCGTATAGACGGCAGCGACCCCAAAGGCCTTTAGCGTCTTTTCGTCTTCCGGCGGGATGATGCCGCCGACAACGACCGGGACGTCTTCCAAGCCTTCCTTGCGCATGCGATCCATCACGTCTTTGACGAGCGGGACGTGCGAGCCGGAGAGGATCGACAGGCCGACGACGTGAACCGACTCATCGACTGCGGCGCGAACAATCTGGCTTGGGGTGAGGCGAATACCCTCGTAGACGACTTCCATACCGACGTCGCGGGCGCGGACGGCGATCTGCTCGGCGCCGTTCGAGTGGCCGTCGAGGCCGGGCTTGCCGACGAGGAACTTCAGGCGGCGGCCCAGCTTCTCGGAGGCTGCATCGACCGATTTTCGCACCTCTTCCAAGGCGGCGCTATCGCGCGCGACGGCAGCTTGCGAGACGCCGGTCGGAGCGCGGTACTCGCCAAATATTTTGCGCAACAGGCCGCCCCATTCGCCCGTCGTCACGCCGGCCTTGGCGGCAGCGATCGAGGGCTCCATGATGTTGCGCCCCTCTTTCGCGGCGGCTTCGAGATCTGCGAGTGCTTTGGCGACGGCCTTGTCGTCGCGCGACGCGCGCCAAGACTTCAGGCGTTCGACCTGATCGATCTCGACGGCTGGATCGACGACGAGGATCGCTCCCTCACCTGCGCCAAGCGGAGAAGGTTCTGTCTCGGTCCACTTGTTGACGCCGACCAAAACCTGTTCGCCTGACTCGATGGCGGACAGCCGAGCGGTGTTGCTCTCGACGAGATTGCGCTTCATGTAATCGATGGAGGCGATGGCGCCGCCCATGCGTTCAATCGTCTGGAGTTCGTTCTTCGCCTCTTCTTTTAAGGCGTCGACTTTGCGCTTGATCTCAGCCGAGCCATCGAAGATGTCTCCGAATTCAAGCAGGTCGGTCTCGTAGGCGAGGACCTGCTGCATGCGCAGTGACCACTGCTGATCCCATGGCCGCGGAAGGCCGAGCGCCTCGTTCCATGCCGGAAGCTGAAGGGCGCGGCAGCGCGCGTTCTTGGAGAGCGTAACGCCGAGTGCAGCGATCAAAATGCGGTAGACGTTGTTTTCGGCTTGGGGCTCAGTCAGGCCCAATGAGTTCACCTGCACGCCATAACGGAACATGCGGTTCTTGGGGTCCGTGACGCCGTAGCGGTCTCGCGTGATTTCATCCCAAAGTTCGTTAAACGCCCGCATTTTGCAGACTTCGGTAATGAACTTGAGGCCGGCATTCACGAAGAAGGAGACGCGTCCGACAACGGTGCCGAAGTCTTTCTCGGGCACCTCGCCGGAAGCCTTCACGGTGTCGAGAACAGCGATGCCGGTCGCCAACGCGTAGGCGAGTTCCTGCACCGGCGTGGCCCCTGCTTCCTGCAGATGGTAAGAGCAGACGTTCGTCGGGTTCCACTTCGGCACGTGCTGGTAGGAGTAAACAATCGTGTCCTTGATGAGACGCAGCGACGGCTCCGGCGGGAAGACGTAGGTGCCGCGCGACAGGTATTCCTTGATGATGTCGTTCTGAATGGTGCCCTGCAGCTTCCTGCGGTCGGCACCCTGCTCGTCGGCTGTGGCGATGTAGAGCGACAGCAGCCAAGCCGCCGTGGCGTTGATCGTCATCGAGGTGTTCATCTGCTCGATGGGGATATCGGCGAACAGGGTGCGCATATCTCCCAGATGCGAGACCGGGACGCCGACCTTGCCGACTTCGCCACGGGCAAGCTCATGGTCGGAATCGTAGCCGGTCTGAGTCGGGAGATCGAAAGCAATCGAGAGGCCCGTCTGGCCCTTTGCCAAGTTTTTCTTATAGAGCGCGTTCGACTTCGCAGCGGTCGAGTGTCCGGCGTAGGTCCGGAACAGCCACGGCTTGTCGCGCACGATTTTATCCGACATCGAAAGGGTGCCCCTTAGGCTCGGGTCAAAGACACTGGAAAAGACCTAAAGTAACCGATTGCGGCGATACAGCAAAATCGGCAGTTCGCCGCGTTTTCGGGTTGCGGCGGTTTTGTCGGCGGCGATGCAATCAGCCTAGCGGCGGATGCGCGGCGGCCTGGATGGGATGGCGACGAGCTTCGTCCGGCTCACGCGGTATTCGGTGAAAAGCGCCCAAAGCCAGTTGCCCATGAGAATAAGAAACAATGCGGCCAGCGTCCCGATCGCCACCGAGATCGCGGTGTTGACGGTCTTATCGTACGAAAGGGTAATCAACTGTTGGGCCAGAAGGGTAGGGGCGAGGATGCCTCCAGCCGCTAGAATGGGCGTGGAGAGCCAAGCGAGCGTTGGCGAGCCGACAATCTCGTGAATAAACAGACAGACGGCGCCCGCAAATGCGAGGGAAATATAGACAGTGATGGAATCGACGTCCTGGAGCTGCCACCAAAAGTCTTGCATTGCGTGCGTCCTAGAGGCCCATATAGGGCGGATTAGGCAGCTAAAATATCGTTCTCCCGTTAAAGAGGAATTGAGCGAATATTAACTGCGGACTAACCCTCTTCATTGCAGCGCAAAAACGTGCTTCATACTGCGATCCCCGCGCGGAGAGCAGGGGGCAAACGCGAAGAAGACGAGCCATAACGGCCCTCGTCGCGGGGACAAGGTCGGGAGACGCAACACCAATGTCGAGCCAGAACTTGGCAGCCAAAAGCGAAGTATCCGATGCTTCGGTGACGGCAGGAATTAAGAAAGACCTATATGAAATAGGGGAAATTCCCCCGCTCGGACATGTTCCCAAAAACATGTACGCCTGGACGATCCGCAAGGAGCGTCAGGGCGAGCCCGACAAGGCGATGCAGGTTGAGGTGGTGCCGACGTGGGAACTCGATAGCCACGACGTGCTCGTCCTCGTTATGGCGGCCGGCGTCAACTACAACGGCGTGTGGGCATCGCTGGGCGTGCCGATCTCAATGTTCGACGTCCACAAGCAGCCTTACCACATTGCTGGATCGGATGCTTCGGGCATCGTTTGGGCCGTTGGCTCAAAGGTGAAGCGCTGGAAGGTCGGGGACGAGGTTGTGGTTCACTGCAACCAAGACGACGGCGACGATGAAGAATGCAACGGCGGCGATCCGATGTTTTCGACGTCGCAGCGCATCTGGGGCTACGAGACGCCGGACGGTTCGTTTGCGCAATTTTGCCGCGTGCAGGACCGCCAGCTTCTCGAACGTCCGAAGCATCTGACGTGGGAAGAAAGCGCCTGCTACACGCTGACGCTCGCAACCGCTTACCGCATGCTGTTCGGCCATCGTCCGCATGTCCTGCGGCCCGGCCATAACGTGCTGGTGTGGGGTGCTGCCGGCGGTCTTGGCGCATTCGCGGTGCAGCTGTGTGCGACGTCGGGCGCCAACGCCATCGGCGTCGTGTCCGATGACGACAAGCGCGACTTCGTCATGCAGCTCGGTGCAAAAGGCGTCATCAACCGCAAGGACTTCAAGTGCTGGGGACAGCTGCCGAAAGTGAACTCGCCTGAGTATCACGAGTGGCTGAAGGAGATGCGCAAGTTCGGCAAGGCGATCTGGGACATCACGGGCAAAGGCGTCAACGTCGACTGCGTGTTCGAGCATCCCGGCGAGACGACGATTCCGGTCTCGGTGCAGGTCGTGAAGCGCGGCGGCATGGTCGTGATTTGCGCCGGCACCACCGGTTATAATCTGACGATGGATGCGCGTTATCTCTGGATGCACCAGAAGCGCGTGCAAGGTTCGCACTTCGCCAACCTGATGCAGGCAAGCCAGGCCAACCGTCTCGTCATCGAGCGGCGCATCGACCCGTGCATGTCGGAAGTGTTCTCGTGGGAGCAGATCCCCAAGGCGCACATGCGCATGATGAGGAACGAGCACAAGCCGGGCAATATGGCGGTGCTTGTCCAGGCGCCGACGACGGGTCTTCGCACGCTTGAAGATGTCATCGAGGCCGGGCCGAAGTCAGCCTGATTTTACTCACGATCTAATATCGAGGGCCCCTTACCGGACTTGCCGGTGAGGGGCCCTTTTGCATTTGTGCCCTATCAGGATTTTTGTTGCGCTGGCGCTTGTCGCGAGGCGTCGGCGCGGAAGGCGGCGCGTTCGGCAGCTTCCCGGCGCATGCGCTTCATTTCCATGATTCCACGGTTGAATTCGGCACCGAGCAGGATCGTGATGGCCGTGAATTGGAAAAAGATCAGCGCGATCATGAGCTGGGAAAGACCGGCGTAGAACAGAGAGTAGTTCGTGATTTCGAGATAGTTCGACCATAGTCCCGCCAGCGCCAGCCAGAGTACGATCGTCAGCGCGATTCCGGGCCAGACATCGGCCATCCGCCGCTGGCCTGCCGCCAGCAGTAAATGCAACGCAAAGAGCTGAGCGGCCATCACGGCACCTGAGAGGCCGTAGCGAATGACCGGTCCGATGTCGCTCGAATCGACGAGAATTCGGACCCAGTTGTCGGGCAGGTGCGACGCGATCGCCGGGCCGAAGACGCTCGGGCCGACGACGACCGCCCAGGTAAGCACCAGCGTCGAGATGCCGTTAACGAAAACGAACAGCATGCTGATGAGCAGGCATAACGGATAGGGGCGTTTTTCGCGGACCCGGTAGGCGCCGTTCAAAGCCGCGCGCAGCGTTTCGACGGCGCTTGTTGCGAAAAACAGCGCCAGGAAACCGCTGACGGTGGCAAGATCGATACGCCGCGTGCCCATCACGGCTTCGATCTGAGGGGCGATGCCCTGGGCGACAGGGGCGGGCAGAATTGCAAACAGCTGATTGATCGCGTCCTGTGCCAGCTCACGGCCGCCGAAATAGCCTGATAAGGCGCCGAGAAAGATGCAGAACGGAAAGATCGAGACGACGAACGAGAACGCGACTGCGCCGGCCATCGCGAAGCCCGAATGCTCGTAAACCCGATAAAGGGCTTCGACCAATCTGCGCATGCGCTTCATATGGTGTCTCTTCTCCCGGGACGCCTTGATTTTGTGGCGCGGAACCTAGTGTTTCGGCCAACTCCGGTCCACAGGTCAATTTCCGGCTGTGAGTGCGGGTCTAGCGAGACGTCGGCAATTCGGACACAGTCCAAAGGACGGGCTCGATATCGTAAACACGGAAAGGCCGGTGCGGTTCGTAATGCTTTCGGGGAGGTGGGCCGCGACGCATTTTCGCGCGGATAGGTCGCGAGAGCATTTGTTGCGGTCGATGACCAGTTGACTAATCATTCCCGAGCGGTGAATTGGTCGCGCAGCGCATCAGATTTGGCCCGGCATTGCCCCGGGCATATAGGTATTCCTCAGGAGAAACGAATGTCCGTGACGCCCATGAAGGCTGGAGAAAATCTTCTCGCCGCCGGTCCCGTCAAGCTTATTGAGCGGTGCGGCGAAGCCGTGGCGTCGGCGGACAAGATCCTGCAGGCCGCCAAAGCCGGTGTCAGGATAAAAATTCAGGAAGAGGGCGGCGTTGATCAGGCGCAACATGCCGCGCACGGTCTGGCGTGGCTGGCGACGACGGTCGAAGGTCTGCGCCAGATGCACGACTGGGCGGCCCGCCTCCAGGAGGAAGGACGGTTCGGCGAGTTCGAGCAACTATTGCTGATCGCAGCTTTTGGCGAATACGCGGCGCAGATCGCGAACGGCATCCCGATGAGCCAGCTCGAAATCGCCCGCGCTGATGCGCTGGGCGTGCCGAAGGCAGAGCTTCGCCGTTACGAGGATTCGGTTGCGGATCTCGTCGCGGAAGGTGGTGCGGAAAGTGTGAAGGCCCGCCTTGCCGAGCTGATCGCGGCGCAGCCCGAAGCCATGACCTTCGGTGATACGGGCCTCGATGAGACGCACGCGCAGATCCAGGATCTGATGCGCAAGTTCAGCCTTGAGGAAGTCATTCCGCACGCACACGAGTGGCACCTCAAGAACGAATACATTCCGCTCGATGTGATCGCGAAGCTGGCGGAGCTTGGCGTTTTCGGTCTGGCGCTACCGGAAGAATTCGGCGGCATGGCGCTGGGCAAGGAATCGATGTGCGTCGCTTCGGAAGAGCTGTCGCGCGGCTACATCGGCGTCGGTTCGCTCGGTACGCGCGCAGAAATCGCGGGCGAGCTCATATTGCACAACGGCACGCCAGAGCAGAAAGAGAAGTATCTGCCGAAGATCGCGTCCGGCGAAATGCTGCCGACGGCCGTTTTCACCGAACCGAACACGGGCTCCGACCTCGCGTCGCTCAAGACGCGCGCTGTGAAGGACGGCGACGTTTACAAGATCACAGGCCAGAAGACGTGGATCACGCATCCCGTCCGCGCTGACATCATGACCGTGCTGACGCGCACCAATCCGAATGAGGCGGGTTACAAGGGCCTGTCGATGTTCCTCGCCGAGAAGCCGCGCGGTTCAGACGACGAGCCGTTCCCCGCCAAGGGCATGACGGGTGGCGAGATCGAAGTTCTCGGCTATCGCGGCATGAAGGAATACGACATCTCCTTCGACAGCTTCGAGGTCCCGGCGGAAAACTTGCTCGGTGGCGTCGAGGGACAGGGCTTCAAGCAGCTCATGAACACGTTCGAGGGTGCGCGCATCCAGACGGCGGCGCGTGCGGTCGGCGTGGCGCAGTGCGCGATGGACCTCGGCCTCAAGTATGCGCTGGAACGCGTGCAGTTCGGTAAGCCGATCTATTCGTTCCCGCGCGTGCGCAACAAGGTCGTGATGATGGCGGTCGAAACGATGATCGCGCGGCAGCTCACCTATTTCTCGGCGCGCCAGAAGGATGCCGGCCGGCGCTGCGATCTTGAAGCGGGCATGGCGAAGCTGCTCGGCGCGCGTGTCGCTTGGGCCAACGCGGATAACGCGCTGCAGATTCACGGCGGCAACGGTTTCGCTCTCGAATATCCGATCAGCCGCGTGCTTTGCGATGCGCGCATTCTGAACATCTTCGAAGGTGCGGCCGAGATTCAGGCGCAGGTTATCGCGCGGCGTCTGCTCGAAGGCGCAAACTGAGTGGGGCAGCGAGGGAAGCCGTCGGTATGCGGTACATCATAACAATCCTCGCCGGTGTGCTCTGGTTTGCGCTCGGAGCGCAGGCCATGGCGCAAGAGGACGATGATGGGCCGCTGACCGCAACGTGGGTCGCGACGGAACTTGGTGGCAAGCCGGTCGATGGACCGACGCTTGCCTACACGACGGACCGCGTGTCGGGCACGGGCGGCTGCAATCGCTTCAAGGGCCCGATCACTATTGAGGACGATGCCATCCAGATCGGGCCGCTTGCTGCGACGAAGATGATGTGCGAGGGCAAATCGGAGATCGAGGCGCAGTATTTCGCCGCGCTCGAAGCGGCGCGGTCTTTCACCGTGCAGGGTGATACGCTGACTCTCAAAGCCGAAGATGGCCACGATCTCGTGAAGTTCCGGAAGTGATTCGAGGCGGGTGACACGCGCGCACGGGATCAAGCTCAAAACATATGCGGCATAACCCGGCTCTCGGGGAAAGACGCGGCGCTTCGGCTCGTGCTAAGGCAAACCTCCAGTATTTTGTTTGCGCCTTCCAACTCTTCTCCGAAGAGCCGGCCGGAAGGCGCGAACGAATGGCCTCGATCACTGGAGTCCAATGACACGGTCTATTCTCATTACCGGATGCTCGTCCGGCATCGGGCTTGATGCAGCCCGGACCATGCGTGAGCGCGGGTGGCGTGTTATCGCGACGGCGCGAAAGGCAGACGATCTCGCGCGTTTGAAGAACTTCCTGAACGTCGAAGTGCTGCCGCTCGAACTTGCCGACTCACAGTCGATCGCAACGTGCGCCATTCGTGCCTTGGAGATGACGCGCGGCAAACTCGATGCGCTGTTCAACAATGCTGCGTTCGGTCAGCCGGGCGCGGTGGAAGATCTGACGCCGAAGCTTCTGCGCGAGCAGTTCGAAGTAAACGTCGTCGGCACGCACGATCTGACGCGGCGGCTCATTCCGGCGATGCGCAAGAACGGCGCGGGGCGGATCGTCAATTGCTCGTCGGTGCTCGGCATGATCGTCGCGCCTTATCGCGGCGCTTATTGCGCATCAAAATTTGCGCTTGAAGCGCTGACGACGTCGTTGCGGCTTGAACTCGAGGGGGCAGGCATTCATGTGTCGCTGATCGAGCCGGGGCCGATCCGGACGCGCTTTGTCGAGCATTCGGTGGACCGATTGCTGGCGACGGTTGATATCGACAATTCTCCCCATCGCGACGTTTATCGTACGCGGCTCGAAGCCATGCAGGCCGGCGGACAGCAAACGTTCAAGCTCGAACCAGAAGCGGTAACGAAGAAGCTGATCCATGCGGTCGAAAGTTCCAGGCCGCGGCGGCATTACTATGTGACGACGCCAACTTACTTGGCGGCGGCGATGCGCCGGTTTCTACCGCAGTTTGCGATTGATTATTTCGCGCGGCGGTTTTGATTTTGGGCCGGAAGGTCAGAGGGTGGCTGCGAGTATCTCTTGCCACTTGGCGGCTTTTGCCGCTGGCGCCCGCGCAAAGGCCGGACTGGTGGACGGCAACGCCGGCAACAAAACGAGATTGGCAGGAAGATCCTGCTTTTTCTGCACGTGTCGCTTGAAGAATTTATTCGCGTTATTTCCATTGAAAGCGACGGTTCGGATCATCGGATATTGACGAAAGAAGCTCGCCAAATCGTTGGCGCATTCGTTTTTGATGGCGGAGTCGAGTGCAGTTCCGTTCCTCTCGGCACTATGCAGAACATCCCATAGAGCAACTTTACTCCGCCGCACCATATCGACTCGGTCAGCGTATGCTGATGGAAGCTTTTCTCCGCATATCTCTGCCATGATCGGCCAGAACTGATTGCGGGCGTGACCGTAGTATTGCTGCAGTTCCAGCGATACCTCGCCTGGCAAAGTACCGAGAACAAGAAGACGTGCATTCGGCCCGACGATTGGAAGAAAACTATACTTCGATAGGACTTCCATTCTGGACCTCTACAGCTGGCGTTTCGGAACATCGATCTCATGCGCGATGATAAGGATGACCCGCGAGGATCGTGGCGGCACGATAAAGCTGCTCAGCCAATACAACACGCGCAAGGCCGTGGGGAAGCGTCAACGCGCCGAGGGAGAGTTTCAGGGTGGCTGCGCTTAGGACAGCTTCGCCGTGGCCGTCCGGACCGCCAATGAGGAAGACGCAGGACTTCGCACCGCCGTCGCGCGTCTCACGCAGGAAGGCAGCGAAGGCTTCGCTGGTAAGCGATTTGCCGATCGGCTCAAGGGCGACCGTGATGTCGCCTGGTCCGACATCGCGCAGCAATCTCGCAGCCTCGTCACGCTTGCGCTCGGCGACGTCGGCGGCGCGGCTTTCGGGATATTCGCGAATGTCGATTGGGCCGAGACCAAGCGGCTTACCGGCGCCGTTCAGCCGTTTGGCATAGCGCTCGACGATGGCGCGCTCCTCGGCGTCTTTCAATTTGCCGACCGCGGAAATGGCGATGCGCATCAAGGGGAGGCTCCGCGGCCGAAGGGTTCAGCCGCGTTTCAACAAAATGCTTCTCGGGTCTCGCGCTTAGTGCTGCGAGCTATCGCCACGCGATGCGTCCGGCGGAATCTCCGCCTGCCACATCTTTTCGAGGTTGTAGAATTCGCGGACCTCGGGGCGGAAGACGTGGACGATGATATCGCCCGTGTCGATCAGCACCCAGTCGCAGGCGTTCAGGCCTTCGACGCGAACCCGGGCTTCGCCGCGCGCCTTCAGCTTCTCGCGCAGCTGCTCGGCAATGGCGCCGACGTGCCGGTCGTTACGGCCCGACGCGACGACCATGAAGTCGCCGAGCGCTGACTTGCCTTCGAGGGGGATGGAAACGATTTCTTCTGCCTTAGCCTCGTCAAGCCAATTGACGATGTCATCGAGCAGGGCTGCCGTGTCCGGCGCCTTGGCGGCGGACGGGGCAATTGAGGAGCTCTTGCGAGCGGCCTCGGTTGTGGGTCGGATCAAGCGGCGAGCGTCCTTTGCTGGTTGGTCCCGCATGTCACTACGGCCCGGACAATCCGGACACCGCTGATACTAAAGGGCGTCGGCCTGAGCCGCAATTGGAAATGCGCTCTAGGCCGTCTTAAAAGTGTCATAAAAGTCATAGGCTTAGGCGTTTTCACGCGCAGAGTGGGGTGCGGCTCTGCGCAGGGCGGTGGAGGAAAGCCCGGAAAGCCGGATGGTCAGCAGCATCCAGGCGGGGGGCTGGCGGTCGGCCAGAGAAGCGGCTTCGGACTCCGGAAGCCGGTAGCGTTTCAGCCACTGGGCGGCGGGGGAGGCGAGGCCAGCGTGTCGCCATCCGGGCCGGTCGACGACGGCAATCGGCATGGTCTGGGCGATCTCGCGCCAATGCTGCCATCGGTGGAACGAGGCTAGGTTATCGGCGCCCATGACCCAGACGAAGCGAACGGCCGGGAAGCGGTGACGGAGGAACGACAGGGTGCCCGCCGTGTAGCGGGTGCCGAGTTCGCGCTCGAAACCGGTGATCTTCATGCGCGGGCCGTGAGCGAAGACCTCGACGAGTTCCATGCGGCTGTCGAGTCCCGACAGGCCGTCGTGGGATTTGAGCGGATTGCCGGGCGTGATCAGCCACCACAACTGGTCGAGGCCAAGCCGATTCACGGCGGCCTCCGCAGCGATGCGGTGACCGTCGTGGGGCGGATTGAACGTTCCCCCCATGATCCCGATGCGCTGCCCGGGAAGGCAGAGAGGGGTGTGGACGCGAAGGGAGCCAAAGCTTTGCGGCGGAATCTTTCGCGTCAACTCAGACGTGCCTCATTCCACATACGTCACTTCGGCCGGATCTGGCCGGTGCCGCGCACCTTGTACTTGAAGCTCGTCAGCTGTTCGACGCCGACCGGGCCGCGCGCGTGCATCTTGCCGGTCGCGATGCCGATCTCGCCGCCAAAGCCGAACTCGCCGCCATCGGCGAACTGGGTCGAGGCGTTGACCAGAACGATTGCCGAGTCGACCTCGTTGAGGAACCGTTCGGCTGCGGCAGCATCTTCGGTGATGATGGCGTCGGTATGCTGCGAGCTATAGCGTGCGATATGGTCGATGGCGCCTTCGACCCCGTCGACCAGCTTCACGGCGATGATCGCATCCAGAAACTCTTTGCCGAAGTCGTCGGGCGCAACGGGCTTCACGCGCGCATCGGTTTTCTGGATCGCAGCGTCGCCGCGGACTTCGCAGCCCGCTTCCAGCAAGGCTTTCACCAGCGGCGTGACGATATCAGACGTCGCGTTCTTGTCGATCAGCAGACACTCAGTCGCGCCGCAGACGCCGATGCGGCGCATCTTGGCGTTGACGACGAGCGGTACCGCAATGTCCATGTTCGCGGCCTTGTCGACGTAGGTGTGGCAGATGCCTTCGAGATGCGCGAAGACCGGCACACGCGCTTCCGTCTGCACGCGCTCGACGAGGCTTTTGCCGCCGCGGGGTACGATGACGTCAACGGCGCCTTCGAGGCCGCGCAGCATCATGCCGACGGCTTCGCGGTCGGTCGTCGGCACGAGTTGGATCGCGGCTTCGGGCAGTCCGGCCGCGCGCAGGCCCTCGACGAGGCAAGCGTGAATGGCGATACTCGAATGGTGGCTGTCGGAGCCGCCACGCAGGATCGAGGCATTGCCCGCCTTGAGCGAAAGCGCACCGGCGTCAGCCGTTACGTTCGGGCGGCTCTCATAAATGATGCCGATGGTGCCAAGCGGAACACGCACGCGCTGGAATTTCAGGCCGTTCGGCCGAGTCCATTCCGCCAGAACGGTGCCGACGGGATCGGGCAACTCCGCGATCTCTTCCATACCCTTGGCGACGCCTTCGATGCGCTTCTCGTTGAGTTCGAGGCGGTCGATGTAGGATGCGAGGCGGTTGGCGGCTTTCGCGGCTTCGACATCCTTGGCATTGGCCTCAAGGATTTTCGGAACGGCAGCGCGCAACGCTTTGGCCGCGGCCTTCAGAGCCGTGTTCTTTTCTTCCGGCGCGGCGATGGCGAGGCGGCGGCTCGCAGCTTTCGCAGCTTCGCCGATGCCGCGCATGATCGCTGCGGTTTCGTTTTCGATGCGCTCCGGTTTGTTCATCGCTCAAGTCCTCGTCAGCGCCATGTCATCCCGATGGATGAGAGTGGTGCGCCCTTCGTAGCCCAGGATCGTGGCAATATCGCTCGAATGCTTGCCCATGATACGCCGGGCATCGGCCGCCGCATAGGCAATCAGGCCGCGCCCAAGCTCACGGCCGTCGGCAGACCGTATAATAACGGCATCGCCTCTGTCGAACGAGCCGTCGATGCGCGTTACGCCAGCAGGCAGGAGGCTTTTGCCTGTCAACAAGGCTTTCTCGGCGCCGAGATCCAGGAAAATCTGGCCGTTGGGCACGAGCTGGCCGGAAATCCAGCGCTTACGGGCCGTCACGGGATCGGATTTGGCAATAAACCACGTCACACGCGCGCCTTCGGAAATGGCGCGCAGCGGATGATGAATCTTGCCTGTCGTGATGACCATGTTGGTGCCCGCGGCGAGCGCGATCTTGCCGGCGGTGATCTTGGTCTTCATGCCGCCTTTCGACAGCTCGGTTCCGGCGTCACCCGCCATCGCTTCGATCTCCGGCGTAATCTCGGTGACGAGCGGAATATGCTTGGCGTCCGAATCTTCGTTCGGCGGTGCGGTGTAGAGGCCGTCGATATCCGACAGCAGCACCAAGCAATCAGCGGATACCATCGACGCGACGCGGGCGGACAGCCGGTCGTTGTCGCCGTAGCGGATTTCTGTGGTGGCGACGGTGTCGTTCTCGTTGACGACGGGAATGGCCTTTAGGTTGAGCAGGACTTCAATGGTGTTGCGGGCGTTCAAATAGCGGCGGCGCTCTTCAGTGTCGCCGAGCGTCAGCAACACTTGGGCAGCCGTCAGGCCGCGGGCTCCGGCAAGCTCGCGATAGGCGTGGGCGAGGCTGATCTGGCCGACGGCGGCGGCCGCCTGGCTCTGTTCGAGCGCCAACGGGCCTTTCGGCAAGCCCAATGCATGGCGGCCGAGTGCGATCGAGCCCGACGAGACCAGGATGACTTCCTTGCCCGCGCGCGAAAGGGCGGCGACGTCATCCATTAACGAATTGAGCCACTCGGCTTTCAGGCCGCCGGTTGTCCGGTCCGTCAGCAGCGCGGAGCCGATCTTGACGACAATGCGCTGCGCCTCGGCCCATTCGGGCCGTGCGGTCGGCGTCGTAGCGTTGGAAGCGGTGATGCCGGCCATTGTCATCTCGGAAACGGTGTCAAAATAGGTAAGCTTGGGCGTGCCTTATCTGCAAATGTCGCCATTCCGGCAAGGGGAAGGGCTCGCATATCGGCAATGCCGGGCGGAATTTTACCAAATATGCCGCGAAAACGTCGCTAAACGCCTCTTTACGGCACGAAGGCGAGAAACAGGAACGTCCCAAAGATCACAAGGTGAAGAAAGCCGAACAGGACGTTGGTGCGGCCGGTTCCAAACGTCAGGATGCTGGCCGCCAGCGTCATGACGATGAGCGCCAAATCCCCCGGTTCGAGACCGAGGACCAGGGGCGTGTGCAGAAAGAGGTTGGCGGCCGCAATAGCCGGTATGGTCAGGCCGATGGTCGCCAGCGACGAACCGAGCGCCAGGTTCAGGCTTTTCTGAAGCTGATTATTTCGGGCGGACTTCACGGCTGCAATCGATTCCGGCATGAGCACAATCAGTGCGATGATGACGCCGCTGATGCTCGATGGTGCGTCGAGCTTCGAGACGCCGACGTTGATGATGATCGCTACGAGCTTCGCCAAGAGAACGACGGCCGCCAATGCAACACAAAGGAAGAACGCCGAGAGCGCGAGCTTGCCCTCCGCCGGACCCGACGACTCCGTTGCGGTATGGGGGTGCTCGCCGACGAAATAGCCACGATGCAGAACGGTCTGCGTATATAGGAACACCAGATAGAGCGCGATCGTCACGATGCTGATGTAGCTAAGCTGGCTTTCCGAATAGAGCCCTCCTGGAACCGTCGTCGTGTAGTTCGGCAGGATGAGCGTGAGCGTCGCCAGAACGATCAGCATGGCGAGGTAGATCTTCGCCGACGTCACGTCGAAGGTCTGTTCTCGGAAGCGAAGACCTCCAACGACGATGCAAAGCCCGACGAGACCGGTCGTGACGATCATGATGACGGCGAAGACGGTTTCTCGCACGAGCGTCGGCGTCGCCTTGCCGGTGAGCATCAATGAGATGATTAGCGCCAACTCGATGATCGTGACGGCGACTGTCAGGACGAGTGTGCCGACTGGCTCACCCATAATGTGGGCGACTTCCTCCGCGTGGTAGACGGCCGCAAACACAACGCCGATGAGCATCGGGACGAGGAGGATTGTGTTGACGATACCGAGAGTGTGCGTCGAGAAATCCTCGCCATAGCTCGTAGCAGTGGCTTCGATGAAAAGTAGAAGCCCAAGCACAGGCACGACCCATGTCCAGACCGGTGTGCGCGCGGAGTGGGTCATTTCGAGACTTCCTGATGTTGGGAATTGCTGGATGCGAGGCCGCTATTGTGAGCGAGTTGGCAGCGGGCGGCAAGGCGATCGTTTTGGCTCAAGGGCTGCGTTGTAGCCTCTGCGATGTCTGAGAACGCCGCAGAATGTTATCCTCCGGACAGTCTGAGGATCTACTCATCAGCGAGTGATCTGCATGATGTCATCCTCGGCCTGAAGCCGAGGATGACATCATGGCGATTAGGGTTGCCAGGGACCGGCCTCGTCGCCGTCAGCTTCATCGTCTGTCTCATTTGCGCGCGTGATCTCGCGGACGAGCGCATAGAGAGCATCTTTGACACCTTGGCCGGAGACCGCCGACAGCATCAGCGGCGTCTTGCGGGCGGCCTTCTTCAAAATCTCGCGGCGTTCTGCGAGTGTGGCTTCGTCAAGCGCATCGCACTTCGACAGCGCGACGATCTCTTTCTTTTTTTCGATGCCCTCGCCATAGGCCTTAAGCTCGCGGCGGACGGTTTTGTAGTCGGCCGCGACGTCTTCGGAGGTCGCATCGACCAAATGGAGAAGCACGCGGCAGCGCTCGATGTGTCCAAGGAAGCGATCGCCCAATCCGGCGCCATCGTGGGCGCCTTCGATCAAGCCTGGAATGTCAGCGAGCACGAAATCGGTATCGCCCGCACGGACGACGCCGAGGTTGGGATGCAGCGTTGTGAACGGATAGTCGGCGATCTTCGGCTTGGCCGCCGAGACAGCCGCGAGGAATGTCGATTTGCCCGCATTCGGCAGGCCCACGAGACCGGCGTCGGCGATGAGCTTCAGCTTGAGCCAGATCGTCAGCTCTTCGCCCGGCTGGCCCGGATTGGCGTG
Source organism: Hyphomicrobium sp. MC8b (assembly GCF_905067615.1). Lineage (NCBI taxonomy): Bacteria > Pseudomonadati > Pseudomonadota > Alphaproteobacteria > Hyphomicrobiales > Hyphomicrobiaceae > Hyphomicrobium > Hyphomicrobium sp. MC8b. The sequence goes on from NZ_LR898465.1 coordinate 525,037, forward strand.
GCGCGGCGCTTGGTTCGTCGCGCTTTTGAAGTGCGCGTTCCCGAAGCCGCCGTTACCACCCTTCGCCAAGCGTACGCGCTCGCCCGGATGGGTGAGATCGGCAAGGAGCGTTTCGCCGTCCTCAGCGAAAACCTGCGTGCCGGGTGGCACCTTGACGATCATGTCCTTGCCGTTCGGTCCGGCGCGGTTCTGACCCATGCCGGGCGTGCCGTTCTGGGCGAAAAAATGCTGCTGGTAGCGGTAGTCGATCAGCGTATTGAGGTTCTGCACGCATTCGACCCAGACGTCGCCGCCCTTGCCGCCATCACCGCCGTTCGGCCCACCGAACTCGATGAATTTCTCGCGACGAAAGGCGATGCAGCCGTTTCCGCCTGCGCCCGATCGAATGTAGATTTTTGCCTGATCCAGAAATTTCATGATGCGCGCGCTCGAATGGCCATGGTCCACGGACGCCGGCGTTCATACGTCAGCGCCGGAAGTTCACATTGGCGCGCCTCGCACCAGCCCGTGGAGGTGCCGGTGGGGCGGAAGCCGAGTTTGCGAATGACGCGCGCCGACGCCTCGTTGCCGGTTAGATGTTTGCAGATGAAGCGGCGAACGCCGGATTTCGCGAAGCCATGCGCCATCACGGCGCGTGCGGCTTCGGTGGCGTATCCTTGGCCCCAGTAGGGCTTGCCGATCCAATAGCCGAGCTCGGCGTCGCCGTTGTCGTCGAGCGTGAAGCCGCAGATGCCGATCAGCTCACCGTTGAGGTCAATACCGAACACTTCTTCATGCTCGGCGACGCCATCGACCCAGTGATTGGCGGCTTCCTCGGAATAGGGAAACGGAATGCGCCCTGTCATACTTGCGACGTCCCAGTCACCGGCCAGCACGGCGATGCGGGCGGCATCACCATGGACAACAGTCCGGAGAGTGAGACGGGCGGTTTTCATGACGTCCGATCAAAGGCGAAGGGGCCTTGGGCTTGTGGGGCAATCCGTTGACGATATGAGGGGAGCTCTGAAAAGGCAAAAGGGGATGGCAGAGCCATCCCCGTAGTCCGTACAACCGAGCTTTTCGATCGAAAGCGGATTATTCCGCGGCGATCGCTTTGACCGGCTTCACCGAAATATAGGTGCGGCCGTTGCGCTTGGTGGCGAATTCGACGGTGCCTTCCTCGACGGCAAAGATCGTGTGATCGGTGCCCATGCCGACACCCGAACCCGGATGCCACTGCGTGCCACGCTGGCGGCAGAGGATGTTACCCGGAATCACGTATTCGCCGCCGTAGCGTTTGATGCCAAGGCGTTTGCTTTCTGAATCGCGGCCGTTACGTGTCGAACCGCCTGCTTTCTTTTGTGCCATTTCAAAATCCTCGAATGGAGCGGCGGTTCGTTACGCGCCTGCGATGTCGGTGATGCGCACGACAGAAAGGTCCTGACGGTGGCCCTTCTTGCGGCGAGAGTTCTTGCGGCGGCGCTTCTTGAAGGCAATCAGCTTCGGCCCGCGCGACTGCTTCACGAGTTCGGCGACCACTTTGGCGCCCGATACGAACGGCGCGCCGATGGTGACATCGGCACCCGAGCCGACCATCAAAACTTCACCGAATTCAACGGTAGTGCCGGCATCGCCAGCTACACGTTCGATCGTTACGACGTCGTCTTTGGAAACGCGGTATTGCTTGCCGCCTGTCTTGATGACAGCGTACATGGCTCTTGTCCTTTCGGCCTTTCAGGCCTGTTGCCGCGCCCTATGGCGTCACCGAAAACGGTGAACTTTCAATATGTTGCCAGCTAAAGCCAGCAAGGAGCCTCGGGCAGCGCGTTCAACGCGGGCAGTTTTCCTGGCCCACGGGTGGCGGGCTTTATTGTCGATGTGAGGGCTATTGTCAACGGCCGTGCGGCGTTTCAGCCGGCCAATTTCTTTTTGATAACACATCGTAAATGCCGCTCGAGTCGCCCATTTTAGGGGCTCCTGGGATTGTCACCAGAGGTGATGATGGCCGTTCCTGCTTCGTCTGTCAGCACGCGGCCGCAGAGCGATGTCCTGCCGGCGATACCTGTGATCGAAACCGGGCTGGATTTTCCGCTGGCAACGCTGCGTGCCTCAGTAGAAAAAACACATGCGCTGCTCGATGTGGCGACGCGGCGCTATCCGAAGCGACTATTGGCGGGCCTCGACGGGGTGTCGCGGGCGTGGCTCGTTCGCGCGAACAATGTGCATTTGTCCGAGATCGACGCCATTGCCGAAGCGCTGGGCCGACCAGGCGCCTATTTCTTTTCGATCAACTATGAGTGGGGCTGCACCTGCCGAGCGGCGTCGTCGGCGGATGGCCGTTCGGCGCGTTTGATCCGAGTGCTCGATTGGCAGACGCCGGGGCTTGGCGCGAACCTCGTTTGCGCAAAAGTCGTGGGTTCGTCCGCCGGGCCGTTCGCCGTTCTCACCTGGCCGGGATACACCGGCGTGCTGCAGGTGATGGCGCCGGGCCGGTTCTCGGCGGCGCTGAACCAGGCGCCGATGCGTGATCCGACGGGGCTTTTTTACGTCGATTGGGCCGTCAATCGACGTCGCGTGTGGAAAATGCCCTTTCCAACACCTGCGCACCTGCTGCGCCGGGTTGCGGAAGAGGCACGAGACTTCGCCGAGGCGCGCCGGATGCTGACGGATGCGCTGATTTCCACGCCCGGCATCTTCACGCTTGCGGGGCTGGCACCTGACGAGACCGTCGTCATCGAACGGACGGAGCATGAGGCGCGTGTGCGTAACGGTGTCGATGCGGTCGCCGCCAACCATTGGAGCGAGGCGGGCTGGAGGGGACGGCCGCGCGGTGACAGCAGCTTTGAGCGGTGCCGAGCCCTTAAGAGTGTTCCGCCGACATTCGATGACGGCTTCGCGTGGCTTGCCTCGCCGGTGCTCAACGCCAAGACGCGGTTGGCGATGGTTGCTGATGCCAAGACCGGCCGTCTCCTCGCGCGTGGCTACGAGGCGGATGGCCCTGCGACGCAATCCCTCGACCTTGAATGGCATGCGGCGGTCTGAGCCGCTTGCGTCCGGAAGCGAGCGCCGCTAAAAGCCCCACTTCGCCGTCAGGCGCCACGGCTTCCGGAGAGGTGGCAGAGTGGTCGATCGCGCCGCACTCGAAATGCGGAGTACTCGCAAGGGTACCGGGGGTTCGAATCCCTCCCTCTCCGCCATAAATTATTGAATACAAATAGGAAAATTCGTATCTCTACGGTCGTCGCAAATTCCTGGGCGCCGTCGGAGACTTAGCGCGTGCACGCCGTCGGCGCGCGACTGAGAGACGGGTTTCGGACCGGAATTGCGAGGCCGTCGTGCCGAAAGTCTCTTGTCGGCTTTCAGGTGGTATCGCTGGGTGTCGGAAGGGAGTGGGGTCTTCGATGTCAGCATCCACCGGATCAGCATAGCCGGTTTCCCCCGCTCTAAGGTTGGAACGTCTCCGTTTCGGAGCAGATTATTTTCTCGTTCGCCGCGCGCCCCGGTCCGACAAGCCGGTCAAGAAACACGCAGGTGCATATCGAATTCATATCGAGACCACTGCTTAAATCGGGATAATTTGAATTCGACATTTTCCTTTTCTCGCTCGAACGGTTGCGTCCTTACAACCTCCTTCAGGAAAAAGATGCAATTGCTGCCAGATCGTTTGACCGCTTTCAGGAAGGAAGATTTCCTCCGACGAGGGGTGAATCGGCGGGAAAAAGCCGACTCCAAGAGATCGCACCGGGGGAAATTGGAATGCTGCCGATCTATCGCCTGGCCGCGCTCGCAGCTGCTCTTCTGTTGACGGGGGGCGTCGACAGTGTCTTCGCGCAGCAGACCGGCGGCAGCACGGATATAGCTCCAACCCCACCCCCCGCCACGGTGACGCAAGCACCCACCACGCAGCCCCCACCCGCCGCGAGCGGGACTACGACCACGCCTCCGGCCGCGAACACGCAGCAGCTTCCGGAAGTAGAGGTCATCCAGCAGCAGGCAAAAGCTCCACCACCGCGAAAGGTCCAGCAGACTGCGAAGCCGAAGAAAGCTTCCGTTGCCCAGGCCCCGGTGACGCCGCCGATGGCACCGGTTGAAAAGGACTTCTCGGTTGCTGAGCCCACGCAGGTGAAGATGTCGCCCGTGGGCGGCAGCGAACTTCCGATCGCGAAGGTTCCGGGTTCGGTCGGTACAGTTTCATCTTCCGACGTGACGCGCAGTGGCACGATGGCAGTGCAGGACGTGCTCCAATCGCGCATTCCGGGTGTTATCGTGAATGACTTGCAGGGCAATGAATTCCAGACGAACGTCCAATTCCACGGCTTTGAAGCCTCGCCTCTCGATGGCGTGCCTCAAGGCTTGGCGGTGTACGAAAATGGCGTCCGCATCAACGAGGCATTCGGCGACGTCGTCAACTGGGACTTCCTGCCCTCGATTGCCATCGCTGATATTGCGGTGATGAGCAACAATCCGGCGTTCGGCCTCAATGCGCTCGGTGGCTCGATCAGCATATCGATGAAGGATGGATTTAATTTCCAGGGCGTCGAGACCGACATCCGCGGCGGTTCGTTCGGACGCATACAAGGGTCGGTACAGGCTGGTCAGCAAGTCGGCAACTACGCAGCCTACATCGCCGTCGAAGATATTCACGATGGCGGTTGGCGGCAGTTCTCGCCTTCCGATATCCGCCGCACGTTCGCCGATATCGGGTTCAAGAACCATGACGCCGAGTTCCATGCGAACTTCACTGGCGCCGACAACTTCGTTGGGGCCGTTACAGCCTCCCCGGTCCAGCTGCTGGATGAAAGCTACAGCGCCGTCTACACAAATCCGCAGACGACGCAGAACGACATGGCGATGGGATCGGTCAACGGCTCTGTGAATGTCACGGATACGTTGAAGGTCTCGGGCGTCGGCTACTATCGTCGGTTTAATCAGCATCATGTCGATGCCAACGGTTCCGAAGCGGCGCCCTGCGCGGGCGATGCAAGCGTGCTCTGCTTTGACAATCTCGACGGCACGACCGTTCAGCTCGTCGATCAAAACGGCAACCCGGTGTTAACGCCGGCTGGCGGCGACAATTACGTCGGCGAAATTGATCGTACATCGCAACAGGCCGAAAGTTACGGGGCGTCATTGCAGGGCGTGCAGAAGGCGAAGATCTTCGGCCATAAGAATCAATTTTTGTTGGGCGGCAGCATCGATCATGGCCGCGTCGGCTATCAGACCAGCGCCGAGATCGGAAGTATCGGTCCCAATTTCACGGTAACCGGCGACGGCCAGATCGTCGCCAACTCGGATATAGCGCCGGTCGATATCACGACGACCAACACCTATTACGGCGTCTTCTTTTCCGACACCTTTGATGTAACTGACCGGCTCTCGCTGACGGCCGGCGGCCGCTTCAATTACGCCGATATTCGTCTCAAGGACAACACGGGGCTGGCTCCCGATCTTAACGGCAACAACGTCTACCAGCGTTTCAATCCGATGGCCGGAGGTACCTATCAACTTCTTCCAGGGTTGTCGCTCTACAGCGGATATTCAGAAGCCAACCGCGCGCCGGTCGCGGCTGAGCTTGCCTGCGCAGATCCCAACAATCCCTGTCTTATTTCGAGCTTCCTGACCTCAGATCCTCCGTTAAAGCAGGTCGTCTCGCGCACCGCGGAAGCGGGCCTCCGCGGTGAGATCACCAGCTTCGGCGACAATCAAAAAGTCACTTGGACACTTGGCTTCTTTCACGCCATGAATAGCGACGACATTATAAATGTGGCGTCGTCGATCGCCGGCCGAAGCTACTTTCAGAACGCGGGCAACACGCTTCGCGAAGGGCTCGATGCCAGCATCGATTATCGCAACGATCGTTTGTATCTCTTCGCCAACTATAACTTCACCGATGCGCGCTTTGAGAGCACGTTCGACGTCAATTCGCCCAACAACCCTCAGAACCCATCGAACGGCGACGATTTCATAACGACCGTGCATCCGGGTGATCGTATGCCGGGTATCCCGCAGCACAGGTTCAAGGCGGGTTTCGACTACTGGCTGACGCACCAGTGGAAGTTCGGCGGCGATTTGACGGCCGCGTCCGATCAGATTTTCTTCGGCGACGAGGCGAACTTGAATAAGCCGTTAGCTGGGTATGCCGTCGTCAATCTTCATACGTCCTACGACGTCACGCAAAACATACAGCTCTATGCGATCGTGAATAACATTTTCGATCATCAGTACGGAACGTACGGCAACTACTTCACGCTCGATGACGCAACCGCAGCATCGCTCGGAACCATAGATTTCACGGACCCGCGCACGATAGTCCCGGCGACACCGCTTGCGGCTTACGGTGGAATGAAGGTCAGATTCTAAGTAGTCGCACTCGGGTCACTGGCTTTCGGGTATGTTCCTGTTCCATGATTTGTCTCATTTCTCGAGAGACAAACGAACATGCTCCGCGGCAACACCTGCGCCTTACTCGACAACCGGATTCTGGCTAAAACTTTCGTAGCTTGGTTAGTGGTCAACGCTTTTGACCCAAATCGGACACGCATGGATGGCCATGGCGTGTGTGTGGAGAGTCGCATTGCGGAAAATATCTGTGACAGCAACAGTCCTTTACTTGGCAACTGCCGAGCACTCGACTAGCGTTAGAGGTGATTTGTCCGGACCGGGGGGTTGCAATGCAGGTTTTCAAGTCAGGCTTCGTGGCCGCGATTATGGTGTGCGCGCTTTCGGCGACGGCTCAGGCGGCCGAATGTACGAGGGTCGCCGCCATTGGCGATAACTTCACCCACGATTTGGCGGTGCTGTTCTCTCACAACGCACTTAAGAATACGATCGCCGGGAAAGGGCTTATACCGAAGGGGCCAGTGAAAACCACCTGCAAATCAGGGGCGATGATTGAGTGTTACTCCTCGCAGATGGCCTGTAAGGGCGGGACGCCTGCGGCCTGCTTAGGCCCCTGGCTTTGCTTCTAAACTAGGCACTAGACGTGGCCTCGTTTTGAATCTGTTCTTGCGGCTCGAACCTCGCAGTTATGTCGAGCACTATCCGCAAAGATGCATCGGGCGCTTATTGCCCGTAACGCGGCCGTTCGAGTGAAGCTAACGGATCGCTTCACCTCCGGGAAAGCAGAGCCAGGAGGCGTCGGCGTCTCGGCAGAGCCGACGGTCGGTCCCAATAGCTGTCGCGTGGAGTGGCAGCGATCGGCGATGCGGGAGCCCCGCCGACCACGTTCGCTGTGAGACGAGATAGGTCGAATCTTCGGATGCTCGTTCACGTGTTCAAGCCCTGAATTGACTTGTTCACGTTCGGAAATCGCTATGAGGCCGGGCGATGCTTCTTCTGCTGCTTCTTCCCATGGGCGTATTTTGGCACAGGCTTATATTCGCCGCTTGATTTTGATGAACCTGGGTGAGGCCCGGTGCCCTTGGGATGAGTTTTCTGCGCGTCACGCTTTCGATGAGGATGCGCGCCAGCTTTTTCTTTGTTTCGATCCCGCCATGGCGTCTTCGCGTGCCGACCCGTTTGAGGATCAGACAAGGTTGCGGCTCTGGCTTCGTCGTCTTTCTGCTGCCGGGCAGCGAGGGGCGGATCGCCGTGCGTGCCAGCGTCGTCACCCATGGTGGCGCCGATGCGCGAAATCCGCCCCTCGTTAGGCTTCATGGTGCGCGCGGCATCCGCGAACGTGTCTGCGGAATTGGCGGCGATCTGGAAGCGCGTGTCGCGGTCGAAGATCTTGATAGAACCGATCTCGGATTTCGTCACATTGCCGGCGCGGCAGAGAAGCGGCAGCAGCCAGCGGGGCTCGGCATTACGCTCGCGGCCTATATCGATCCGGAACCAGACCATCTCACGGCCCTGATCACGAACGGCGTGCGTGGAGCGGCCGTCTCTCGGGCGCGCCCTCGCGCGCTCCTCTCGGCCTTGCGGCCCTTGGCTGCGTACTTTTCTATCCTCGACCCGCTCCCGAGGTACTCGCGCATGATCATCGCGCCGCCGCGGCGGGCCCGTATCCTCAGTAAGATCTTCCGGCGCGGGCAGCTGGGCTCGGTGGATGCGGACCAACGCGAGAGCAATCTCTTCTGCCGTGCGGCTAGACTGAAGGGATTGCGCAAGCTTCAGATCCTCGTCCGTCGCGGGAGCGGTGAAGATAGAGCTGGCCAGAAAGCGCTCCTGATCTCGTGCGCGGATCTCCTCAGCGGTCGGTGCCGGGCCCCACGTGACCTTGAGCTTCGCACCGGCCAGCAGCGCATCTGCCTTACGCCGGCGGTTGAACGGGACAATCAACACACACAGGCCCTTGTTGCCGGCCCGCCCCGTGCGACCCGAGCGGTGAAGAAGTGTCTCTGCATCATTGGGCAGATCGGCGTGAATGACGAGCGAGAGAGCCGGCAAGTCGAGCCCGCGCGCCGCCACATCCGTCGCGACGAGAACGCGCGCGCGGCCATCGCGCAGCGCTTGCAGCGCATGCGTGCGCTCGTTCTGCGTCAACTCTCCGGATAGGGCGACCGCAGAGAAGCCTCGTTCCACCAGACGCGCGTGCGTCCGCTTTACAGCTTCGCGCGTCGAACAGAACACAATCGCGGCGCCGGCCTCGTGAAACCGAAGCACGTTGACGATGGCGTTTTCAATATCGCCCGGAACCACGCGAATGGCGCGATACTCGATGTCGGCATGCTGCTCGTTGCGCTTCACCGTTTCGATGCGAACGGCGTCGCGCTGGTAGCGGCGCGCCAGTGCTTCGATCTCGCGCGGCATGGTGGCCGAGAACAGGAGCGTCTGGCGCCCTTCAGGGGTTGCGTCGAGAATGAATTCCAGATCCTCGCGAAATCCGAGATCGAGCATCTCATCGGCCTCGTCGAGCACAACGGCTGCGAGTTTTGTCAGGTCAAGCCGCCGTCGTTCTAAATGGTCCCGCAGACGTCCGGGCGTGCCGACCACGATATGGGCGCCGAAGCCGAGTTGGCGGGCTTCCGCACGTGCGTCCATGCCCCCGACGCAGGTCACAACACGCGCCCCGGTGTCTGCATAGAGCCAGTCGAGTTCGCGCTGAACTTGCATCGCAAGCTCACGCGTCGGCGCGATGATCAACGCCAGCGGCTCAGCGGCTTGCGGGAGGCGTTCCGCTTCTCCAAGCAGCGTCGGCGCCATCGCAAGTCCGAAGGCGACCGTTTTTCCTGAGCCGGTTTGCGCCGAGACCAGCAAATCGCGCCCTACCGTGTTGGCTTCGAGAACCGCTAATTGCACGGCGGTCGGTGCGGAGTAGCCGCGCGCGGAAAGAGCGCGCCCGAGCGCGGAGTGAACCGACGGGAAGGTCATGATTGTGAAGACTTTTCAAATGGAGAAAGCCCACCTGGCTCTGTTCGAGTGGCAGGCGCACTTCGTCAAGAATGTCGTTATTTAGCGTGCCTAGCCGGTATTCGGCGTAAACGCCAGAGGCAGGTTGGCGCGCTTCGAATATTGGTTAGCCTGCCACGTAAGACTTTCGGCCAGAAGGTCCCATGTGTGGACGGCACCCCGTTGGCAAGGACTTTTTGGTTTGTCGCGCAGAGTTGGTCGGTAGCGCCCCTGAGCGGCAGAGCGGGATAGGCACGATTGAGATAGAACATAATCGACTGAGATCTCGTATGCCTGAATTAGGTCCAACGGCATTCTCTCAATGGTCTCATTAGGACAGGCGGTGAATTTCCCCACAAGTTCACACCTTCTGTTGCTCCTGTTGTCGCGATGCAGAGCAGGCGGGCATCGAGCAGCATTCGCCGAATGACATCGGATGGCGCCTGCGCACGTCTGCTCCTCACTCAAGAACAGACCGGATGTCCGCTTTCAGATTCAGAACGAGCGATGCGGATGGTGGAGCGAAGTCTCTTCGTGTCTAGAAAAGAAACTCGCTGCCCCATAACGCGAGAAGTTCGCCATCGCTCATAAGTCCCGCTGGTCGCAATGCCACCACCAGTTACGAACAAAGCAGCAAGTGCTGTACTTGAGCCGAAAGGGTCGGCAATTCCGATTGACCAAGTGGCGTCGTCGGACGCTTTCCTATGACGGGTTTTGATGTCGAGGCCTCATTACACGCGTCTTACGTGATGCGAGAACAGGGCTGACTATGTCCGCTTCACTGCAGCGGTACCGGTGCATGTCGGAAAAAGATCGGGATGAGAGCACGCCGCCGACGGACTCGACAGCACATTGTGAGCTGCGAACATTACGACTTGCTTACGTCGCGCAATCAAAATTGGTGACGACAAGTGCCACCATCTTCGTACGACAAGAGCCACAAGTGACTGGACTTTGCCTGTGGTCGCTCCGCTACAGCGCGCGAAGCAGATTGTGTTAAGCACTTACTAGCTTCACTCGTCACCGGTTGCCGCCAAACCTTCATGTCTTGTTCGCGCACAATATGAACTTCGGGAAAAATCGTCGGCACTTCATCCGAGCGAGTTTTTATTCGCTTATGTTGTCCACTCCGGTTCACGGTACTGAAATTGGCGACAGCGTCAGTGCTGTTAGCAGATACGGCAATGGAATGATCACTGCTCCGATCAGACAGGATAAACTGGGATGGCAAGTGCAGCTGCCCGGAGGACAATGGGTATTCTGCCGACGCAGTTGTTCGGAAACGCTTCGCGTCGAAACGATAGATTTCTTTGAATCGAACCAAGCCGGCAACGGACAGCTCACAAACGAGTGCGGAATTTTTGGATGCCTGGATTTGAAATATCGCCAATGAGACAAAGTTGGAGAGGCTCCACCTAAGCTCATTTTTTACAATTGTGACTTGTGTCAGACGCGTGCAGGAAAGCGTCCAAGAATAACAATTCTGTATTTTAAGGGCCGCATTTGCATCCCTTCCGCGGGTCCATCAGGCACTGACGTCATCACACTGCTGTTGGGCCGGAAAGGGGGCCGAACCCGCAGTCGCGGACGTGAATGCATTCGGGGATTCGGGGAAATGCATGCGCTTGTTGATCGTAGAAGATAATGTGCGAATTGCTGAATACATAGGAACAGCACTTCGCGCTCAAGGATTTGCCGTCGATGCCGTAGGAACGGGCGCGGATGGTGATGCCGCGATCGCGACAACATCCTACGACGCAGTTATTCTCGATCTTGGATTACCTGATATCGACGGCCTTACTTGGCTTGGCGCCGTTAGAAAGCAAGTCAATCAAGTTCCCATTCTCGTTCTAACTGCCCGAGACGCTTTACGCGATTTGGTGCAGGGGCTCGATTCTGGCGCAGACGACTATATGCGCAAGCCGTTCGAGGTCGATGAACTCGTTGCGCGCGTGCGCGCATTGCTGAGGCGGCCGAACCATACCATCGGGACGCATCTCTCTCACGGCAATATCTCGCTCAATACGAGCACGCGAGAAGTGCTCGTCGATGGCGTCGGGGTCGAAGTTGGAAAACGCGAATGCAGTGCGCTCGAGCTTTTGCTCCGACGCGCGGGGCGGGTCGTTCCCAAGACCGCAATCGAGGAAGCGCTCTACAGCTTCGACGAGGAGCTTTCATCTAACGCAATCGAAGTTCTCATCCATCGTTTACGCAAACGCATGAGCGATGCCAACGCCAATGTCCATATCCACACATTGCGCGGAGTTGGGTATATTTTATCAAATTCCACGAACTAGGCATGCAGAGTTCGAAAGCAGCACCCTCGATCTGGCTGCGATTGATCGTCGGCCTTGTTACAGTTTCGCTACTTGCCGCAACGGCCACGAGCTGGCTGATTTACGAGAGATTTGTCTCGACGAATTCTGAATTTAGGGATCGCACGCTTCAGAACGACGCGCGTGCTATAAAAAACCTTCTTCAGCGTGCGGCCGAAGGGAGGCCGCTTCAACTTTCGGATTTCCTGACAGGCGACTTCCGAAACGGGAATGGCAAGTTCGCCATCGTTAGCGAAAACGGAGTTCTTCTGGCTGCCTCAACTGGTGTCAACGCGCCGCTGGCTCCGATCGACGGCCAAAATACCCGCGATTTCTTCGTCTCCGCGGCCGATAGGCGAAAAGGACGACTGTATGGTTTTACCCTCAAAGGGATGTTTGGATCAAAGCCAGTTTGGATTCAAATCGCATTACCACAAGGTGAGGCAGCCTTTGACTCCTTGCTACAAAACTTTGTCGTCGATATCGGATGGATCTGGCTGCCCTTCGTCATCTTCCTCCTGCTAACAAATCTTCTTGTTGCCCGGATCGGTTTGCGGCCGTTACGGATCGCCGCTTTGCAGGCCGAATCCATTGGCCCGAGCGCTGTTTCGACTAGGTTGTCAAATGAAGGACTTCCGCGTGAGGTGGACGCGCTCGTGAGTTCTGTAAACAGGGCTCTCGACCGGCTTGAAATCGCATTCCATTCTCAGCAACATTTCATCGCTGATGCTGCGCATGAACTGAGAACGCCCATTGCGGTGATCAAAGCCCACGTCGGCATTCTTCCCAATTCGCCCGAAATTGAGTCTCTCAAGGAGGAGATCAGGGCTGCCGAACGCCTCGTCAATCAGCTGCTCGATTCGGCTCGGCTGGATGTCGTCGTGTTGGACGCAACTGATGTGACGGATCTCAACTCGATTGTCGAAGAAGTCGTTTTGCAACTTGGGCCGATGGCCATCAAATGCGGCAAGTGCCTGGAGGTTTTACCTTGTCCGATGAAGGTTGAGGTGAATGGTTGCCACGATATGCTGGCGTCTGCCGTGCGCAATTTGGTCGAGAACGCAATTCGCTTCACTGCCCCTGGCACGTCTGTCGTGATGGTCGTTTCTTACCCTCCCGCGCTCGAGGTAATTGATCACGGACCTGGTGTTAAGGTGGAAGAGCGCGAGCGCATATTTAAGCGCTTCTGGCAAGGTACGCGAGACCGAGGCGGCGGTGCCGGGTTGGGCCTCGATATCGTTGCACGCACTGTTGCCGCTCTTGGCGGATCCGTGTCCGTAGGCGATGCCCCAGGAGGAGGCGCGGTGTTCACATTGCGCTTCCTACCGCCAAAAGATGTGGCGCGGACAACAGACGTTCGCTTTTCGTAATTTTGTAAATTGAAATCCCATCTTACTTCACTGCCGTTGCCTCGTATCGCCTTCATCGAGAGGCTGTCCCCTCGCCTTCGAACTAAACAGCGGACCCAACTTTTCATTGTGATTTCTTGAAGGCTGTAAGCACGCCGTAAGCGCTTACCTCGATGGTCATGGCCGGTCGCAACAACGAGGGGAGCGATTCGGTGCAGATCATTGTCGTGACGCAGAGCCATGCTCGTCGGTCCGAGGTTGAGCACTTCATTGCTGATGTTTATCGTAGGCATTACGGGGCTTCCGTTCCAGAATTCTCACCTACACTCCTTGCTTTGCTCGGGCGCGATGGTAATTGGCTGTGCGCTTCGGGACTGCGCTTTGCTGAGAGCGATTTTTTTTCCGAGTGCTATCTTGATGATCCGATCGAGATACTTCTCGCACGAGCTTCTGGGGCAGCTGTAAATCGCGAAAGCATCTTCGAGGTTTCCGGCCTCGCCAGCCGTGCACCGGCGCGGGCCGCACAATTTCTTCACTACATCGTTTCGTATGGTGATACCGCTGGCTTCGACTGGGCCTTCTTCACCGCCACCAAGCGCCTACGCAGTCTCCTCAGCGCTCTCGGCCTACCGCACATCGTCTTAGGAGATGCTTACAAGCAGCGCGCCCAAAATCCCCAAGTGTGGGGATCCTATTACGACGGCGCGCCGCTCGTTTGTGCTGTCAGCCGCTCTGCGGCGCAAATCTATCTCAACAAGCAGACGAGCACGGTGGTCCATGCTTGATATCATCTCCGCACTGCGCCGCAACGCTATCGACCAAGATGCCTCTCCGGCTTTTTCCGATGACTCTGGCTCGCTAACGCACGCTGATCTTTCAGCCCGTGTCGCTGAATGTGCGGCCAATCTGGAGTCGTTGCCCCACCACCTGGGACTTTTGGGAGAAAACTCAAACGACGCGGTCGTCGCGCAACTCGCAGGTTGGGTCGCAGGCAAAATAATCATCCCGATCCCTGCATTCTTCAGCTCTGAACAGCAGAAGCACATTCTTGCCGACTGCAGCGTTTCGCACGTCATCGCGACTCCGAACGCGGTCGATGCGGCACGCCAGCTCGGTGTCGAGGTTGTGCCGGTGAAAAACGGGCGGCGGGCCTCTCCGCCGGAGCTTCGCCATGGTGGCGGACAAATCATCTACACATCAGGAAGCACTGGGCGCCCAAAGGGCGTGCGGCTTGCCTTGTCCCAGATCGAGCGCTCGGCAGCCATGTTGGCGCAAGCGACATGCGCCACGCAAGACGACTTGTATCTTTCTGTGCTGCCGCTTCCCCTCCTTCTCGAGACGATATGCGCGATCTGCGTGCCGTTGTTCGCCAAGGCACGCACGCGCTTCGATCGGGCCATGACCGCCTCGGTGGCACGAGGCCAGCCGCAAGGACTGAGCGCAACCTTTGCCAAGCATGATCCGACAACTTCCGTCCTCGTACCCGAGCTTCTCGCCACATGGGTGGCGGAGCTCGATGCAAGCGGCCAAAGGGCACCGACTAGTCTGCGTTTTGTTGCGATCGGCGGTGCCCCGGTTGCGACAGCCATAACCGATAAGGCCTGGAGCAAAGGCATCCCCGCGCATGAGGGCTACGGTCTTTCCGAATGCTGTTCCGTCGTCGCAGTCAACCGCCCCGGCAAGCGCAGACCCGGGACGGTGGGACAGCCACTGCCAGGTTTGAACATCAGCATCGAAGACGGCGAGATCGTCGTCGACGGGCCGACGATCATGCAGGGTTATCAGAATGGCTGCGATGCGGCCCATCCTTGGCGGACCGGCGATCTGGGTATGCTCGACGCCGATGGCTATCTCCGGATCTCCGGCCGCAAGGACAACCTTATCGTCACTTCGTTCGGCCGCAATGTGAGCCCCGAATGGATCGAGGCACTGATAACGACGGACGAGCGAATTGCCGCGTGCGCCGTGCTGGGTCACGGCGAGCCATATTTGAGCGTACTCATAGTTCCGAGTTCTCGAAGTGCAGATTGGTTCGCCACTGTCAGCAAAGCAGAAGTGCTGTTGGCGCTCTCCAATATCTGCCGCGACGCCCCTGTGCACGCGATACCGCGCGATTTCGTCCTGCTCGCTCGCAACGATGCAGTTCGGCGCAACCTTCTCACACCCAACGGCCGATTCCGCCGCGCGTTACTGCCTGACGCCTACGCCGAGATCAAAGCCGCCGCCGAGCGGCGTCCTGTTACGCAAGAAGAGGAGATGAGCGCATGAGCTTTTACGACACGTTGCAAGCCGAGACAGCACCTGACCGTCAGGCCTTCCTGTCCATACCGCTCATTCAGACGGCCATGCAGAAAGGAGCGTCGCGCCAACTCTATGTCGACTTTCTCACGCAGGCCTATCACCACGTGAAGCACACCTTTCCACTGTTGGCGTTCGCTTCTGCGCGCACGCACGACGAGACCTACCAGGATGCACTCGTCGAATACATGGAGGAAGAGCGCGGGCATGAGAAGTGGATACTCGATGATATTCGCGCATTCGGTGGCGATGTCGAAGCGGTGAGATGTGGTACGCCGGGACAGGCATGCCAGATCATGGTCGGCTACACCTACTATGCGATCGAGTGGATCAGCCCCTATGCAATGCTCGGCAGCGTGCATGTGCTGGAGGGCATGTCGACGATGCTGGCCGACAAAGCCGCTGACGCCATTCAGCGCTCACTTGCTCCTCCGGACGAGTCAGGCTTCTCCTACCTTCGCTCGCACGGTGCGCTTGATATTCAGCACGTCGCCTTTTTCAAAAGCCTTGTCGACGAAATTTCAGCTGAGGCGCGTCCCGTCATCATCTCGACATCGAAGATTATTTACAGGCTCTACGGCGACATCTTCCGTGAGCTATCTCTGCGTCATCCGGGCCTCCGCGATGCAGCTTAAGGGTAAGCTAGCCGTCATAACCGGCGCGGGTTCGGGTATCGGTCGCCAGCTTGCTGTCGAAGCGGCTCGGCGAGGTCTGACGGTGGCATTAATCGGCCGCCGCGCCGACGCATTGCATGGAACGCTCGAGATGATGGGCCATCAGCGCAATCACGTGGCGCTTCCCGGCGACATCACGGATCCGGAAATTCGCATCGCCTTGAAAAACTACATCGCGCACTGGTGGGGGCGGCTCGACGTTCTTGTCAACAACGCTGGTGTGCTAGCCGTCGGGCCACTCGCGAGTACCAGCGACGCCGAACTGGAGCGTCTGATGAAGACAAATGTAATCGCGCCAGCAGCTCTAATTCGTGAACTGTTGCCGTTGCTTCATCGTGGAGCTCCCTCGCGAGTTGTCAACATCGGGTCCATGTTCGGTGACATTGCCTACCCACTGTTTGGGGCCTATTCGGCATCTAAATTCGGCCTTCGCGGGCTTTCGATTGCACTGCGGCGCGAGTTCAAGGAGTTCGGGGTCGGCATTACTTATGCGGCGCCGCGCGCAACAAAAACGGATGCATTTAGCAACTTCGCACGTCTCATCGACCCGCTGCGGATGCGCGTCGATGATCCTGCGAAGGTCGCCCGAGATGTCTGGGCGGCCGTCGCACGTGATGCGGACAGCGTCTATGCGAAAGGCCCCGAGCGTCTGTTCGTACTCGTGCAGAGACTGTTCCCGCAGTTCGTTGATCGCTCGCTGGAGGCACAGATGGCGGACACGCGCGTGCGTGCATTCTTAATGAGCCAGAACGGATCCCCTACGACGCTTGAGGTCGGATTGCGGAGCAGTGGAAGCACGTGAAAATCGCAAGTCAGCCGCAGACTCAAAAACAAGCAACCAATGAGGAAACTCATGAAACTGGCTAACAATCACCTCACGATCGCTGCCGCTGCCATCACCGCAGTGATCGCCAGCGGATTCGTATCGCATGCCAAGTCCGCTCCAGCAGCAAAAAGTCGCTTCGACGAGGATGTTCTAGCCGTTGCCAATGACTGGGCGCGCGTCAAATATTTGAGCAAGTCGAATGACGAGCGCCAGCGGAATATGGATGCGGTTGGAGCGAAGGCCGATGAGCTCGCGCAGCGGTATCCCGATCGGCCAGAGGCCTTGATTTGGGACGGGATCGTTACCAGCGAGCGCGCTTCGCTTACCTGGGGCATCGGCGCCCTCAACCTCGCCTCGAAGGCGCGCGACGTGCTTCTTAAAGCTGAAAGCTTGAATCCCAAGGCCGCCGACGCCGGTGCACCCACCAGCCTCGGCGTCCTCTATTATCGCGTGCCCGGTTTTCCCTTCGGTTGGGGCGACAAAGACAAGGCCCGCGCTTACCTGGAGGAAGCGGTCAAGAACGCCCCAAACGGTAGAGACGCCCACTATTTCTATGCAGACTTCTTATACGAGCAGGGAGACTACAAAGCAGCTGAGTATGAGCTGAAACAAGGGCTGTCATCTCCGGCGCATCCGGAGCGGCCAATCTGGAACACGTATTTCCCAAAGGTAATGCAAGGCCTCCTCGCCAAAGTGCAGGAAAAAGAACGCTCGTGATGGGCGGACTTTGCATGCATTGAAGAAAAAGGACCGCCATGCACATGGTCTCGATCTGGGCCGGCCTCGGCAAGCAACTGCGCACACCTAGCGGGCGCTACGGCCGGTTTGCTGGTCGGCTAATGGCACTCATTAATGGCGCACCATACAGGTGCGCCATTGCTGCGCTCGACGTTCAGCCTCACGATACGGTGTTGGAACTTGGTTTTGGCCCGGGCCGAGGCATCGTCAGCCTGGCACGACAAGCCATGCGGGGAAAAGTGCTCGGAATCGATCATTCGCCCGAGATGCTCGACATCGCCAAGCGCGCCAACCGTCAAGAAATTTCCCACGGCCGAGTGCATCTACGTCTCGGTCATTTTGACGATCTTCCTTATGCTGATGACAGCATCAGTAAGGTGATCGCGATCAACGTCGCCTATTTCTTCGGCATTGAGGGCAAGGAGATTGCCGAGATCTATCGGGTGTTGCAGCCCAAAGGACGCGTCGTGATCTACGTCACTGACCGCGCAACGATGCGCAAGTGGAAGTTCTCAGGCTCTGACACCCACAGGCTCTATGACGCCGCCGACCTAAACCGCACCCTTCGCCAGGGCGGCTTCGACGATCAGGACATCTTCATCGAAATGATCAGGCTGCCCTTTGGCATGCGGGGCTTGGTAGCGGCGGCGGTCAAGAACTGAAGGACGGATTGCGTACGACGGGATCGTCAAAGGCTACACAGCGGAGAATGCGAAGGCGAAAATATGACACGAATTGCGCTGCTTTTTTTATTGGTCGCGCCGCTTTCTCTCGCGGCTTGCTCGACCATGCAGAACCATGACATGCCGCCCCCCGACATTCGCGATAGTCAGGTCACGCCACCATAGGTGGATCCGCCGACGTGCTGATCCAGCTTGCGACCGATTTCTCGGGCCATCCGCGCCGCTTTCCGCTGAATGGCCATTAGCAGAATAAGTCATGAGGTCGGCTGTCTGATTAGGAATAGACCTGCACAAACTTACCCCAATGGAGCAGGATCAAAAGGCGGCTCAGTAGCTGCGGTAGGCAGGCCCGCCGCCCTGACCCGAAACCGAGCCAGCACCACTGGCAAGTATCTAAGCATTCTCTGAGACGACAAGCAAAGGCACGGTGAGCAGACGATGTTTGAATGCTGCATTGTTCCACGCTGTCGCAACGATTTTCGGACTATATGCGGCCCGATCCGTTTTTCGTAGTAGTCCACCATTTCGTCAGTCGCGGTGGGGTCGAACAGCGCCTTCGACACCATCAGGTTCTCAAGCGCTTTTACCCGAAATCGACTTCGTCAGGAGGCGCATGGTTGTGGCCGCCGGCATGACCCAGTGCAACAACCACTTGTGATGCGTAGCTCTGCGTTGAAGATCTTCACGGCATGGCGATCCGGCGCGGCTTCGAGCAAATGCTCGAGCATCCGCCCCGGTGCCATGCCGTTGCCGAAGATGACGAGTTTTTCAACCGTCAGATCCTTCGCACAAACCCTGCGCCTACGCCGCCGCCTTGTAAGGGTCGGCGCTGAGCGTGCGCATGAGATTCGAAAGGATCGCTACGTTCTCGTCCGAAAGAGGCTTCAATGGGCTCCGCGGCTTGCCGGCATCAAGACCTTTGATCTTGAGGCCCGCTTTGATCGTCGGCGGCAATCCTCCGTTGCCGACAATAAACTCCAGCAGCGGCAACTGGTCGTAAAACACCTTGCGCGCCCCCGGGAGATCGCCCGCCTGTATCGCACTGTAAAGTTCGAGATTGAGCTTTGGAATGAGATTGGGCGCCGCGGTGCACCAACCGGTAGCTCCGGCAACGAAAGCCTCGAACGCAAGCGGATTGCTACCATTGTAAAATGGGATCTGACCGTCGGAGAGCTTGTAGAGCTGATGCATCCGTTGGATGTCGCCGGTGCTTTCTTTGACCATCGTGATATTGTCGATCTCCTTCACCATTTTGGCGATGAAGGGCGGCCGCATATCGATGCCGCTAGTTGCTGGATTGTTGTAAAGCATGATCGGGATGCTGATGCTCTGCGCGATCGCGGCGTAATGCGCGAAGATCTCTTGCTCGTTGAGCTTCCAATATGAAATCGGAAGCACCATAACCGCGTCTGCACCGGCTTGCTCGGCAAATTTCGCCCGGCGTACGGCGTTGCGCGTCGTAAGATCGGAAATGCCGACAACAACCGGAACTCTCTTTCCCACCTGATTGATCGCCGTCTCAGCCGTCTCGTCCCATTCACTATCGGTGAGGTAGGCGCTTTCGCCTGTGCTTCCCAATGGCGCAATCGCGTGCACGCCATCTGCGATCATCATGTCGATCGATGCCTTGAGCGCCGCAGCGTCGATGCCTTCATTGCTCGTGAAAGGCGTAATCGGATAAGCGATGATGCCCTTGAATTTCGGTGTCATGATAAACCTCTTTTTGACGGTGATTTAGGCTGTGTCTCTGATGGCGTCCGCGTGGTTCTTGAGGGCGCGGCGGACGTAATAATTGAAAGCGACGGAATAGCGCTTGGGCGTCGAAATCCAGTCATGCGCCTCGCGAGCCAAAAGCTCGGGGACAGGCTTGATGTCCGAGACGGGCATTGCAGTCAGCTGAAGCTTTGCTGCTCGCTCCATTAGCAACGCGAGCACACAAGCTTCCTCGACCGTGGAGCCGGTAACGAGCATTCCGTGGTGAGAAAGCAAGATGGCGCGCTTTTCCCCCAACGCTCCCGATATGATGGTCCCTTCTTCATTACCAACAGGGATACCCGGCCACTTCTCGAGGAACGCGCAGTCCTCGTAGAGCGGACACGTATCCATGTGCGAAATCACCAAAGGAATTTCGAGCATGGAAAGCGCGGAGCAATAGAATGGATGCGTGTGGATTACGCAGTTGACGCGCGGATGCTCGCGATAAATCCAGGTATGGAACCGATTGGCTGGATTTGGCATTCCTCGACCGTCGACGGTCTCGAGATTCTCATTGACCCGAAGAAGATTGTCTTCGGTGATCTCGTCGAAACCGTGCCCGAAGGGCTGTGTGTAATAAGTGCCGGGCTCCTCGGCTCGCGCCGTGATCTGGCCAGCAAGGCCTGAATCGTGGCCACCGTCAAAAAGAATGCGGCAGGTAAGCGCGAGCTTCTGCCTCGTCGAGTAATCGCCGTCGGCCAGTTCGGTGCCCATTCTTTGGTGGGCTATCGAGACCAACTCGCTTTTTGAAAGCGTAAGTGTATCGGACATTCATTTTCTCTCCTTCGATCGCGCGGTAAAGTGAGAGAGGCCGGCGGCTCGGCCTCTCACGTCGGCGTCAGGGAGCATTGAGGGCCGGGCCGCTGCCAGGAACGAAGCGGTCGTGATTGCTCTTGAGGTCGCTGATGATATCTGCAGCGGCCGAGGGTTTGCGGCGGTGGAAGGCTAGGATCCAGACAAGGCCGATCGCGAGATAGGCGAGGAAAAGATATGGGAAGCTGTCCACGGGCGCGGCCGGCACAGGATAGACACTTCCGACAGTCGGGATCGCGAGCAGCATCAACGCGACTATACAAACCGCCACATCTTTCGTTTGAAGTTGGCCGATGGCTTTCAGATAGACGGGGGCAGCGATCGTTATTAGCGCGTACGGGACAAGGAAACCAAACGCTGCGCATGTGCCAGCATAATTGAAGAGATCAAGCATCGCGATTCCGCCGGCGGTCGCCGCGACGGGGATGAGGAAGGCGATGCCAGCGAGCGCGGTCACAGCGACATGCGGTGTTTCATTCGTTTTGTGCGATGTCGCGGTAACGGGCGGAAGTATGCCGTGGCGACCCATCGTGTAGAGGATGCGTGATCCGGCATTGAGGCAAGATAGCGCGAGCGCAAAGAAGCTGATCATCGCGCCCAGCGAAAGCGGAACTTGAAGAGCGCCCACGTGTGCGAGATCGGCGAGAACGTTCAGGGGCGCGTCGAGCTTATCAAGAGACGTCGAGTATCCACGCGTTCCGAGCACCATGACGTATGTGACGAAGACAAAGAAGGCGCCGGAAATCAGCAAGCTCATGATGACGGCGCGAGGGATCGTTTTCAGCGGATCTTTCGCCTCATCGCCAAAAGCGGTCGCACACTCGAAACCGACAAGGCTGAAGATCGCGACCACCACGCCAAGTCCCATGCTAGACGCCGGGAAAGTCGACGTCGCGAACTGAGCGCTGTCGATTGCAAAGTGATGCTGGAAAAGGACAATGAAGCAGAGCAAGCCGATCAGGGCCATCGAGGCGCCTTCGCAGACGAGCATCATGATCGCCGAAAGCTGCACGTTCTTCCATGCCAGGAACCAGGCGGTGGCGACGCAAACGGCGGAAAGCAGCAGCGGCGGCGCACTGATTCCAGCCATCGCCAGAAGTTTGCCTGAGAATATCGTGAAGCCTGTCACCCCTGCGGTGGTGATTCCCATATACGCCCACAGCAGTGACCATCCCCCAACAGCGCCAGCATTAAGGCCAAGCCCGCGGCAGATGTAAGCGTACATCGAACCAGACCCTGTCGAGCGCCGCGCGAACTGATTGAGATTGAAGGCAACGAACAGCAACATGACCGTGCCAAGAGCATAGGAAAGCCAGCTCCAGTCGCCGGTGTTCGAGTACATGACGGGAATGATTAGCGCTGCCGTCATGGTGGGCGAAATCAAGGCCACAGCTTGGGCCAATAGTTCCGTGAAGCTGAGACAGTTCGACTTCAGCTGGTTCGTGGGTTGCATCCCGTATCTCCTATTGAGCGCGAGGGACATCGTTCGGTGCCGCGTGTTTCTCGCGACCCGTCATTCGGCTCTTTCCTGCTGCATCTGCGAAAAGGATATGCTAGCAACTGGCCCCATCAACACAGCCAGATCTTAAAAAGCGAGTGGACCAGAATGTTGCGCCCCTGGCACCTCTCTCTCGCACTCACGCGGGGAAAGAAATCCGTCTCCCAACAGATTGTTCACGCCGTCATCGAGGATGTGAGACGCGGACGGCTTGCGCCGGGCTTCCCATTGCCAGGAAGCCGTGAACTCGGTGAGACGCTGGGCATCAATCGAAAAACGGTGATGGACGCCTACGCCGAGCTGGAGGCCCAAGGTTGGGTTTCAACGGAATTGCGTCGTGGAACGTTCGTTGCGGAAAATCTTCCGCAACTGGCAAAGGTCAGCGTCGACAAGCGGCCGCGCGCCAGTACCATTCCGCTAGAGCCATCTTTCAAGCTCTCTCGACCGGAAGTCACGCTTGCTGCCGATCTGCCACCATCGAAATGGCTCAGCTTCAATGACGGCGCACCCGAAATACGTCACGTGCCAATCGAAGCCGTGGCGCGCGCCTATAGAAACGGCTTACGCTCAACGCTGCAACTCCGCCGGTTGGGCTATGGTGATCCTCGGGGATCGGAGGGCCTCAGATCTGCGCTCGCGGCGATGCTGACGGCGGACCGGGGCTTGGCGGCTGGCTCCGACAACATCTGTCTGACGCGAGGAAGTCAGATGGGTATTTTTCTCGCAGCGCAGACGCTCATTAACCCTGGAGATACGGTCGTCGTTGAGACGTTGAGCTATCCTCCCGCACGGGAAGCGTTTCGGCGCGTGGGCGCGGAAATCGCGACGGTCCATATTGATGATGATGGTATCGATGTCGAGGATCTTGAGCGGGTGTGCCGCAGGAAGCGTGTGCGCGCGGTCTACGTGACGCCGCATCATCACTTTCCAACGACGGTTTGCATGACGCCCGAGCGGCGGATGCGGCTTATTCTGTTGGCGGCTCAGTTCGGCTTCGCGATCATCGAAGATGACTACGAGCATGAATTTCATTTCAGCCATCAGCCGATGCTACCGCTGGCAAGCTTCGACACTGCCGGGCATGTCATTTATATCGGGTCGCTTTCGAAACTCCTGAGCCCGAGTTTGCGGCTCGGATACGTTTGTGCGCCCAGGTCACTTATTGATCGGATGGCGGGAGAAGTCATGATGATCGACCGGCAGGGCGATCCGGCGATGGAGGCAGCAATCACGGAGCTGATCGAAGCAGGCGAAATCCATCGCCACACGCGCAAAATGCTTCGCCATTATATCGAGCGGCGGGCGAAGTTTGCTGATGGGCTGAATGCAGTACTTCGAGGGAGAGCAAGATTCAACGTTCCTGACGGTGGTCTCGCCTTTTGGGTTCGCTTCGATGGTATTGACTTGAAGCGTCTGGTCGCGCGGTGCCGGGAGAAGCAGCTCCATATTCAAATGCCGGATGCATTCTCGTCCACCGGACAAGCGGTCGGCGCGCTTCGGTTGGGTTTTGCGAGCCTCGACGTCAAGGAACTGGCCGCCGCGACAGCGCGATTGGGTGCGGCACTCGCCGAAACGAAACGTTAATCGGGAAATTGTGATGGCGCGCCGCACCAACATAGAAGTCAGCATAGGTTTCTCCAGCCACTGCGGTGCCCGCCTCGACAATCAGGATTTTGCCGCCGCCGATCTCGGTTCTGAGGAGGAGCGTGCACTTCAGGGCGTGCTCGTGGCTCTCGCCGATGGCGTCGGCGGCAGCAAAGGTGGCCGTATCGCAGCCGAACTTGCAGTCCAAAATTTTTTTGATGGGTATCGTTCGCAAAATCCTCTGGGTGGGGTGGCTTCGGCGGCGACAAAGACCATGGATGGCTTCAATCGATGGCTGAACGCTCAGGCTCGAACGCCCACTATGAAGGGCGCCGCAACGACCTTCACGGGCGTCGTCCTTCGCGGTCGAGAGGCACTTGTTTTGCATATCGGCGATAGTCGGGCTTGGCATTTGCGTGGTGCTGCGTTGGCGCTCTTGACCGAAGATCATGTTTCGATCAGTAGCGATGATAGGGCAGTTCTGTTGCGCGCGCTGGGGCTTGAACCGGTGTTGCGGCTAGACTTCATTCGGCAGTCACTTGACGATCACGATCGGCTCCTCCTCACGAGCGACGGCGTACACGGGGTCCTCACGCAGCAAGAGATCGCTCGATTGCTTTGCGCTCGAAAAAGTTCCCAGGCTGACGCGGACGCGATCACAGCCGCAGCGCTCGCTGCCGGATCGCAGGACAATGTGACCGCATTGGTCGTCGATTTCATTGCGCTGCCATCGGTTGATTTTGATGCGTTGGCGGCGGAAATGGATGACCTCGCGATTCTGCCGCCTCCGGAAGAAGGAGAAACAATCGACGGTTACCGTCTCGAACATCTTCTCTCCGACGCGGCATACGCTCGTATCTTCGTCGCTAGAGATCGGGAAAATCGGATCGTCCTGAAATTTCCAAAAACGATGTTACTGTCGGAGGATGGTGCAAGGCTTGCCTTCCTGCGCGAGAGCTTTCTTGGGCGGCAAGTCGAAAGTCCCTATGTGGGACGGACACTAGCCTTGCCCGAAGGCAGTCAAAGCCGGCTCTATATTGCGATGCCCTTCTATGCGGGCGAAAGCCTCGAGACAAAAATTTCCGAAGAACATGTGCCCCTCCGCGATGCGGTTACGATCGCACTAAAATTATCCCGCGGAGTTGCCTCGCTTCACCGCCGTGGCATCGCACATCGCGATATCAAGCCCGGAAACGTCATTTTGACGAGTGAAGGAGGGCTCAAACTCATCGACCTCGGCATCGCACGCGTACCAAATTTTAAAGAACTTCCGGAAAAGGAAGTGCCCGGAACCGCAAGTTATATGGCTCCCGAACTCTTCAAAGGAGAGCTTGGCGATGCGATCTCCGACCAATTTTCTCTCGGCGTCACGATCTATCGCCTCTTCACGGGGCATTATCCGTATGGAGAGACCGCACCATTTACTACACCTCTTTTTGGTCCACCCATCCCCGCTTCTCAATACCGTCCTGAGATGCCGGCGCGATTGGAGGCCGCAATCATGAAAGCGATTTCCCTGCGCCGAGACGACCGCTTTGCAGACGTGGAAGAGCTGATCTACCAGCTTGAAACAGGGATGCTGAATGTGTTGCCGCCACGAAATGCGGTGCCTCTGTTCAGGCGCAATCCGGTTCTTCTTTGGAAATGCATTTCCGCATTGCTTATCGCTGTCGCGATCGTCGAGTTCCTCCTTATGAGATAAGGTGAGGTGCGCTTGGCCCCGCCATGGGGAGAATTGCTCAGCTTTCGGACCGGAGCGAGCAAGGGGCGGTGTCTGCTTTCTCTGTTGATCGCAAAACAAGCGACGGGGTTCCGAGTTAGCGTGATGACCGCTAAGGGTCGTGACGAGGCTTCGATCCTTTAGCTATGCCGCCCACTCGTAATCCGAATGCGGACAGCAACGGATGGGCGCAGTACTGTGGCTCCGCATTCGGCTTAGATGTCTGATCGCGCGCTAAGTTCGCTGCTTCGCTTAAAACGCAGGGAATTTGGTTTGCGAGACACGAGTTCGCGTCATACCGTCCGCACGGTCAGTTTTGGCTACCCTTGCGAACGTCTGACGCCCATGCTGCAGATTTACCTCTTTAATCGATTGGGTATGGGCTGGCCGGTGCAAATTGCTTTCCGCTGCATCTTGAATCTTGAGATCACGTTTCGGCCGCGCCTGCGAATTTGTCGAAGTCTGCTTTCGCGATTTGCAATGCCTATCCATTAGCGTGTCATGCGGTATGCGCCGTGATCGTGTAGCCAAATGGATCGCGGAACGCGAAATACCTTCCGAATGGGCCGTCCTTCGGCGAGAAGATGATGGGTGTTCCTGCTGCCTCTAATTCTTCGTGCAGCGCGTCGGCATCATCGCAGGCGAACCATAGCGCAATGCCCCAGCCCAATTTTCCTTGAGCGGCTTCCAGATCCATCAGCGGCTTTCGGACCGCGAACGGAACAGGCTTGCTGTTGAAGACGATCGCTTCGGGCGTCTCTTGCAGCAGGGGCAGGCCCAACTTGTCGCCATAGAAGGCTCGGGCAGCTTGAAGGTCTTCGGTTTGGATGGCGATAAAATCGGGTCCAGTCAGTCTGCTCATCGTTGCCTCCTTGGCGTGCGGTGATAATATCAGTCACCTGATATAATATAAGGCGGCTGATATTGCAATGAACAAGGACATGACCCCGCTGCTGGGTTACCGGCTGAAGCTTGCTCAGCATGCCCTGCATCGCCGTTTGGAGGAGGCTTTAAAGCCCCTTGGGCTCAATCCTGCGCAATATGCGGTGCTCGCCCAATTGAATGCGAGGCCGGACCAGACCAACGCGGATCTTGCGGAGCGCGCATTCATAACGCCGCAATCGATGCAGGGCGTTTTGGCGAAGCTCGAAGGATGGAAGCTCGTGGAGCGCCGACAGGACGCTCATCATGGTCGCCGGCAGCTTGCGCGTTTAACGCCCAAAGGGCGTCTGAAGGCCGAGGCGGCAAATGCTGAGGTGATGCGGATTGAGGAGGTTCTTGAGGCTGCGGTCTCTCCAGATACCGTGACGGATGCCGTAGATCTGATGAACCGGCTTCACAATGCCATGTGCAAATAGAACTGTTGGAGGTATGGCGCTTCAGGGCTTATCCACTATTGCTGCTGATAACTTTGGCGTTTGCTGTAGCTCATCATTTAGCGCATCATCTTAGATTGACATCATGACCGTCACCGACATTGCGACGCGTACCTACAATCACAATTTTCGGCTCGATCCGATCATCCGCAGTTTGCTCGATACCGATTTCTACAAATTGCTGATGCTGCAAATGATCCGCAAGGTCCACCCGGACGTGCGGGTGACTTTCTCGCTCATAAACCGCTCGAAGGATGTGCGTCTTGCCGACATCATCGATGAGGGCGAGTTGCGTGCTCAGCTCGATCATGCGCGTGCTCTACGTTTTACCAAGAAGGAGCTGATCTGGCTCGCCGGTAACAGCTTTTACGGCGAAACGCAGATGTTCGGTGCTGACTTTATCGCATGGCTCGCCGATTTTCAGTTGCCGGATTATGAGCTTCGCAAAGTCGATGGTCAGTATGAACTCGATTTCGCAGGGCCTTGGACCCACACGACCATGTGGGAAATTCCGGCGTTGGCGATCGTCAACGAACTCAGGTCGCGCGCCGCGATGCGCGCCAAGGGTCGCTTTGCGCTCGACGTGCTCTACGCGCGCGCCAAGGCGAAGCTCTGGCAGAAGGTGGAGCGGCTGCGCGCTCTGCCGGACGTTGTCGTTTCCGACTTCGGCACGCGGCGTCGGCACGGATTTCTATGGCAACGTTGGTGCGTCGAAGCACTGAAAGAAGGGCTGGACGGACACTTCATCGGAACGTCGAATGTGCTGCTTGCAATGGATGCCGACTTAGAAGCTATCGGCACCAACGCTCACGAATTGCCGATGGTGGAAGCCGCTCTTGCAGATAGTGACGAGGACTTGGCGAAGGCGCCCTATCGCGTCTTGGAGCAATGGCGGCAGGAATACCGCGGGAATCTGCTGATCGCGTTGCCCGATACTTTCGGAACCAAAGCCTTTCTGGCGCGTGCGCCCGATTGGCTTGCAGGATGGACTGGCTTTCGCCCGGACAGCGCGCCTCCGATCGAGGGCGGAGAACAGATTATCGCGTGGTGGAAGGCGCACGGTGTCGATCCGCGCGGAAAACTACTAATCTTCTCCGACGGTATGGATATCGACAGTATCGAAGACACGTATCGTCATTTTCACGGGCGGGTGCGAACCAGCTTCGGCTGGGGCACCAATCTCACCAATGATTTTCGCGGCTGCGATCCGGACGGCGCTCCTGGTCTTGATGCGATCTCGCTTGTCTGCAAGGTCACGCGCGTCAATGGCAAACCGGCGGTCAAGCTGTCTGACAATTCCGCGAAAGCTACGGGAGAGTCCGCGGAAATGAAACGCTACGAGCGTGTCTTTGGAGTGGAGGGTCGTGCTATTCATCCAGTGCGCGTGTGATGGTCGAAGCACTGATCTCGAAAGGTTGCGAAGAAAGAAAAGCCAATCCTCGCCGGTCGTAATCATCCTTGAAAAATATCCAGGGAGATACATCCGTATGCTGAATTTGTCCGATTCCCGGAAGGCAGCGGCAAATGCATTGCAAATCCGCAAAACGCGTGCTGCTGAATTTCTTTAAATCCCGGATTGACAGCTCGGCCGACTTATTTCTTTATCGTTAGCGTGACGGTTGGCCCTCGGCGAAAGCTGAGCGGTCATGAAAAGGGAACGCGGTGCGGCGCTTCTTGCGCCAATGCCGAGACTGCCCTCGCAACTGTAAGCGGCGAGTCGGCTCCGACTAAAGCCACTGAAGATCTTGCATTAGAGATCCTCGGGAAGGCCGGAGAAGACGCCTGAGCCGCAAGTCAGGAGACCTGCCGGCACAAGCTGCCCATCTCCCGTGCGCAGGGCGCGGTAGAGCGGAAACCCGTAGCGGCGGCTGTATGTCAACCGGTGGGCAACCACTTCGGTCGTGCAGGTCGTTATGCTGAGCGGATAAAAACTTTCAAGTGTGCAGGCATTCATGGGACGCAGCTTTCAAGAGCCGCGTCGCAGAGTCCGCGCGCTCGTATCCCGCACATCTGCAGATCGAATTGGAAACTCACCCCGATTTCAGCGACCGGGGGTCTCATGCTGCGCGTGTCAAGACGGAGAAAAATGCGGATAGCGTTCGCCTTTGCAACAGTTGGAATTTCAGCTCAGGAAGCGAGCGCGCAAGTTCCAGCTTCGCCGAATACCAAGTTGCCGGCGGTCAACGTCATGGCGGACGACGACAGCGATGCGCCGTCCAAAAAGGTCAACGCGCCGGCAGCGGCCCAACAGGTTTCAACGCCGGCCGTTTCGAATTCCAGCGGTTCTTCGGCGACCGCCGATTCCTCTGACATCGCGGTGTCTCCAACGGGTACGCCCGAGCCAGTCGATCAGATCGGAAGTTCCGTCACCGTGATCACCGCAAAAGAAATCGCGGCTCAACAGCGCCGCACGCTGCCTGACGTTTTGAAGATGGTTCCCGGCCTTAACATCGTGCAGACCGGCGGTCCTGGCGGTCAGACGTCGGTGTTCATGCGCGGAACGAACTCCAATCACACGAAGATTCTGATCGACGGCATCGACGTCAGCGATCCGACCACACCCAATCGCACGTTCGATCTGGGCCAGATGCTCGCCATGGATATCGAACGCGTTGAAGTTTTGCGCGGTCCGCAGAGTGGTCTTTACGGCGCGGATGCGCTCGGTGGCGTGATCCTGATTTACACGAAGAGGGGCTATGGTCCGCCGAAGACGACCGCAATGATAGAGGGCGGCTCTTTTGGGACGTTCAATCAGGCTGCGAGCATTAGCGGTGGCACGAACAAGTACAACTACTACTTCAATGTCTCGCATTTTCGCGCCGACGACATCCCCGTGACGCCCGAGAATTTACTTCTTCCGGGAGAGCAGCGTCATTCGAACCGATACGATAACTGGACCTACTCATCGAAAGTCGGTGTCGATATCACCAAGGATGTGACGGTCAATCTCGTCGCCCGATACACCGACGGCACGCTGCATTACACGGGTGACGCCTACGATCCGTTCACAAACACATCCTATCCGGCGCCATATCAATCGGGTTCCGACGTCGATGATTTTTACTCGCGCAGCGAAGTAGTCTGGCGCACGTTCAGCAATCTGACGAACTATTTCGGCATCAATTATTCCAACTCTCAGACCGATAATATCGACCACGTCAACCTCACGGGCAACAACTACTATCAGGGTGACCGGGTTAAGTACGATTGGCGCAATGTTTGGAACCTCGCGCCGGGCTATACGCTGGTTACAGGCGCCGAACATCAGATCGAGCAATTTGATGGCCGCCAGATCAATGAGGTCTTTTCGGGCGGTGGTTCTTCCTATGAGGGCCAGCGCACATTCGCCGAGGAGTGGAACAACGGTGTCTATACGGAGCTTCAGGCTGAGGTCATTCGCAATCTCTTCGTCGCGGCGAACGTGCGCTACGATGATAACGAGAACTTCGGCGGTCACACGACTTGGCGCGTTGCGCCGGCCTATGTGATCGAGAGCACAGGAACCAAGATCAAGGGCAGCATTGGCACAGGCTTCAAAGCGCCGAGCCTCAGCCAGCGGTTTCAGGATTATCCCGCTTACTTTTTCTATGGAAACCCTGATCTCAAACCGGAGGAAAATACCGGTTACGATGTCGGCTTCGAGCAAGCAATTTTTGGTGGCCGCGCACAGTTTGGCGCGACCTACTTCCGGAACGACATCACGGATCTGATCGAGAGCACTTACGATCCAACGACCTTCGTTTCAACGTATGCCAATGTCGGTAAGGCGAAAACGGATGGCGTCGAAGCGTTTATTTCAGCGGATTTGACGAAGGATCTTCGTATCCGTGCGGATTATACCTACACGCAGGCAACCAACGAAGATACGGGCGGATGGCTTCTGCGCCGCCCGCACAACAAGGCGAGCGTCACTCTCGGATGGACGCCGACGGACAAGCTGCTCCTGACGGGTGCGGTGCTCTACTACGGTGACTCGCTCGACATCAATCGCGCGACATTCGAGAACGAGATCTTGCCGAGCTTCACGGTGGTCAACGTCGCGGCCGACTACAAGCTGACCGACAATATGAGCATCTACGGCCGCATCGATAACCTTTTCGACGAGCACTACGAGATTCCTGACGGCTTCCTGGCGACCGGCATCGGCGCCTATGGCGGTATCAGGTTTACGAACTAAGGGCTTCTCTGGCGGGCGACGGCTATGGTATTTACGGATAGCCTCCCGTCCCGGCGCTTTCGTCCGACAGAGAACGATTTCAGAAGGACATGACAATGAAATTTGGTTCCCGATTTGACGATCAAACGTTTTCCTCCTCGCTTGCCCTGAGTGCCATTTGGGTGGCGCTCATCGCAGCTTTGAGCGTTGGCGGCAGCTTCGCGTTCGCCTGCGCCGCGCCGCTCGCCGCTATTGCAGCGCTGGCGGCGACACGAATGGATGCCCGCACGGGATTGGCGCTCGTCGTCACGGCATGGCTCACCAACCAGATCGTCGGTTATGCGTTCCTGAGCTATCCGCACACGTTCGAGTCGTATGCCTGGGGCGCGGCGATCGCAACGATCGCTGCATTCGCTGCTGCTCGGCTTGCAACTGGGATGACCCGCGCTTGGCCGGTGCTTCTGACCGTCTCGTTCTTGCTGGCTTTCGCTGCCTATGAGCTGGCGCTCTACGTCGCAGGCATCCCGCTCGGAAGCTCGGATGATGCCTTCTCGGTCGCAACCGTCGCCCGAGTGTTTGAAGTCAACGCCCTTTCGTTTGCTGGGTTGTTGATTCTGTCCGTCATTGCGAGCCGTTTCGCTCGCCCGTTGGTTTCTGCGCAGCAAGCTCCGCGCACGGCGTGAACCATCTCAACTTCTGTTGATCTCGGGACGACGATGCCGTCATCCCGCGGTCAGCTTATAGGGCCAATTCGCCGGCGTGGCCGGTAACGCGGCTCACGCGCGGCGAAGTGCGGGAGTGTCAGAGGCCCCGGTGGTCTCCGCATTCTTGTCACCTCAAGGGGTGACGAAAACGATCGGGCAATTCACGTTTGCGACCCCTGGGCCGAGCAATTTGGCGTTCTGCGCGGTATCCAGATTGCTGACTTTCGACCAATCGGCATTGTCGTAGACGTTGACCGACCACAGCGGCGAATAACCTTCTTCGCCCGGAAGCGTGGCTGGGACGTTGTGGGTTTGCGGGGAGTTGGGTTCGCTGCGGAAACCCGAACCTGGACCGCCCTTCGGCTCATTGGGATTGACATTGAAAGTTACGTAGATCGGCGAAATGGGGACGTCCGCCCCAGCCACAGAAAGCGGCGCTTCGTTGAAAGCGAAATACTTCGCAACTTTGCCCTTGTACCAGGCGCGCTGCAGTTCGGCGCTCTCACCGTTCAAACGTTGTCTCGCAACCGATTTGTCGGGAACCACAGGCATGTTGAACAGGGTATCGGTTTTCTCGATCGTGTAACCGTACTGGCGCAATTGAGTTTTATCGGTGATTGAATTCGCCACATAATCGGATGGAACCGAGACTTTGTAGACCTGGCGGAAATCGTTATAGCCCTTTTCTCCCGGCAGATTGTCGATGATGTCGAGCTGATCTGAGATCGGGCTTTTCTCACCCTTGCGATAGAAGACATAAACGGGAGCAGGGGTCAGATTCTGGACATCGAAATTGTAATAGCGCACCGGCTTGCCCGTGGTCGGTGACAGTCCGGTGGTAATGAAAGGGCCTTTGTCGAAATGGACGGGCTTATTGGGGCCCGGGATGCCATTGGTTGAGGTGCGCAATTGTAAATGCGCCGCCTTGGCGCTGAAGCGATCTACGGCGACGATCTGTGCCTTATCGGGATTCTTGGCGTGAGGCTTTGCCTGCGCGACGTTGCTTCCTGCGGCGATCAAGACGCCGGTTAATATGATTGCGATGCGGGGGGTCATCGGATGCTCCGGGTTGAATACTTGGAAAGCTGAGCGAACATGAGAGATCGCGGCAAGCATGACTGCCCTGCCATCGAGCACTACGTGCATTGGGATCGGTTTGTTACTTGCCGCCCGGAGGGTGCCGCCGCTTCTTAGGGCGCGGCCCGGTCGACATGTTTCGCCAGGAATTGGAGTATCAGACGAGCGATGTCGTCATTTTTCTCGTCCAGCGCGAAGTGTCCTGCATCAAGCAAATGTATTTCGGCATCGGGTAGGTCGCGCTTGAATGCTTCGGCACCCGGCGCAATGAACGAGGGATCATTCCGTCCCCACACCACCAGCGTCGGCGGCTTGTGCGCCTGCAGCCACGCTTGCCATTCCGAATAGGATGCAACGTTCGTGCGATAATCATAGAGAAGCGCGGATTGTATGGCGTGCTGTCCGGGTTTTGAGAGATGAGCGTACTCGTCCGTCCACGTATCTGGATTGTAACGCTCCGGATGCGATGTGCCCAAGGTGTGGCGCTGCTCGGTCGCTGTCCGCGAAACAAATGCTTCAAATACCTCGGGGTGGGATTTCGGATCGGACCAGTACTTTGCGATAGTCGCCCACTTGGTTCCCAGACCTTCCTGGTAGACGTTCGCGTTCTGGATGATGAGCGACTGAACGCGCTCCGAATGCGCGAGCATGATGCGGAATCCTACAGGTCCACCATAATCGTGGAGATAGAACGAGTACGTCTTGATATCGAGTTGATCGAGGAACGCGTCCATCGTGTTCGCTAGATGATCGAACGTGTAAGCATAAGCTGACGGTGGGGGCGCGTCGCTCTGGCCGAAGCCCGGAAAATCCGGTACGATCATATGATAGCGCGTCGCGAGCAGAGGAATGAGCGTGTCGAACTCGCGAGAGGACGACGGAAAGCCATGCAGCAGAACGATCGCCGGTGCGTTCTTCGGGCCGGCCTCGCGATAGAATATGCCGATGCCGTCGATCGCAACGCGGTGATAAGTCGTCGAAGCGGACGTCGATTCCAAGGGAGCCCCCTGCGCGGCATCGGCCGCCAAGAAAGAGACTGCGAGGGCGAGGATAATAAAAGCTTTCACGGTTCGTGTCCTCGTTCCATGAAGGAGGCGGATTGGCTGGACCGGTAGTTTGGCGGGCACATGCGAAGGGTTGGGGGCACTGGGAACATACAGAAGCGTTACGTTGCCGCTTCGATGCGCGTTACGCACAATCGCACGCAACCCCGCGATCGCCGGGTTTTGGCTGTTGAAAGGTCGACGTCGACGACGTTTCCGCTGTTGCGTCGTCAGCCGGTTTCTTCGCTATCGCCGTAGAATTCTGCGCGCATTTTTTCGAACGTGCGGCGCGTCTGCGGCTTGATGAAGAGCGATATGACCTCCGGGTGCTTGGCGCGAATTCGCTCTTCGAGACGGACGACGGCGGCTTCAATTTGCGGTGTGCGAAGTTCATCGGAGAATTCTAGGCTCAGTGCGACCAGAATCTGATCGGGCGCCAAATGCAGCGCGAAGACGTTGTTGGCACCATCGACGCTCGGTTCTCCGATCGCGAGCGAGAGGATCGAATTGATCACTTCGTCGCTGGCGCGCTCGCCGATAAGGAGCGCCTTGTTTTCGCGGGCAAGGACAGTCGCGGCGATCGCGAGAACGATGCCGATGAGAATCGACGCTGCGCCATCGACCCAGGAAATATCCCAATGCTGTGCGGCGAAGTTTCCGGCCGCCGCAATTGCAATACCGATGAGCGCTGCAGTGTCTTCGAACAGCACCATGAACGAGGGCGGATCTTTGCTGTCGCGCACCGTTTCCCAATAACTGCGCCGCCCTTTGAGCTTGCCGAACCGCTTCAAAGCGATCCACCAAGACGCGCCTTCGAAGATCGCCGACAGCGCCAATACGATATAATTGACGGCCGGATTAGTGATCGGATTAGGCTCGATGATATGAGCGATGCCTTCATAGATCGACACGCCCGCACCGATCGCGAACAGCAGTAACGAGACAATGAAACTCCAGAAATAGAGTTCGCGACCGTATCCTAAGGGATGCGAGTCGTCGGGTCGGCGGCTGGAGCGGAAATAGCCATAGAGCAGCAGAGCTTCGTTGCCGGTGTCGACCAGCGAATGAACCGCTTCGCTCAGCATCGACGAGCTTCCGGTCGCCGCCGCGGCGACAAATTTAGTGGCGGCGACGAGCAGATTGCCGATGAGGGCGGCGTAGACAACTTTTTTGGAAAGTGCGGTTTCGCTCATTTGCCGTATGGTTGCTAGAGCTTGGCCGCAATTGCAATTCCCTATCGCTCGGCGAGCGGCAGTATCAGCTTTCCACTTTCTCGGAAGGCGCGCTTTCGAGCGCTGCAGCTACAGCATCGTCGACGCGTTCGAGCCAGAAGAACTCCAGGTGCTTGCGGGCATCCTCCGGGATGTCGTCGTAGTCTCGGCGATTGCGCGCGGGTAGCATCACGCGGGTGATGCCGGCCGCGGCTGCTGCAACAACTTTCTCCTTGATGCCGCCGACCGGCAACACGAGCCCGCGCAGCGAGATTTCGCCAGTCATTGCGGTGTCGCTGCGGATCGTGCGGTTCGTCAGCAGCGAGACGAGCGCCATGAACATCGCGACGCCCGCGCTCGGGCCGTCCTTTGGCGTAGCCCCGGCGGGGACGTGCACGTGGATATCGTTTCGTTCGAAAATGGCGGGATCGATACCGAGCGAGGTCGCGCGGCTCTTGACGAGCGTCATCGCCGCCTGGGCGCTTTCACGCATGACGTCTCCGAGCTGGCCGGTCAGGATAAGGCCGCCTTTGCCGGGTGCGCGGGTCGCTTCGATGAAGAGGATGTCGCCGCCGACGGGTGTCCAGGCTAGGCCTGTCGCGACGCCCGGAACGCTGGTGCGCATGGCGACTTCGTTCTCGAAGCGTGGCTGTCCAAGCGTCGCGCTGACGTCCGCGACGCCGATATGGACATGCTGGGTGCTGCCTTCCGCGATCTGCACGGCGGCGTGGCGGAACACCTGACCGATATCGCGTTCGAGATTGCGGACGCCGGCCTCACGGGTGTAACCCCGAATGATCGCGGCGATTGCTTCGTCGTCAATATCGGCTTGCTCCGGCTTCAGGCCGTTGGCCTCGAGCTGGCGTTTGACGAGATAGCGGCGCGCGATCTGCAACTTTTCCGTTTCCGTATAGCCCGCAAGGCTGATGATCTCCATGCGGTCGCGCAGCGGGCCAGGAATTGTGTCCAGCATGTTCGCTGTCGCGATAAAAACGACGCGGCTCAGGTCGAACGGCACGCCGAGATAGTTGTCGCGGAAGGTGCTGTTCTGTTCAGGATCGAGGACCTCCAGCATCGCGGCTGACGGATCGCCCTGGATGCCGCGGCCCATCTTGTCGATTTCGTCGAGCATCATGACGCAATTGCGCGCCCCGGCTTTCTTGATGCCTTGAATGATGTTGCCCGGCAGCGCGCCGACATACGTGCGGCGATGGCCACGGATTTCGGCTTCATCGTGAACGCCGCCGAGGCTGACGCGTACGAACGGGCGGCCCATGGCGCGCGCGATCGACTGACCGAGTGACGTCTTGCCGACGCCTGGAGGACCAACGAAGCACAGGATCGGAGCCTTGCCCTGAGGGGCCAGCTTACGCACCGCGAGATATTCGATGATGCGCGTCTTGATCTTTTCGAGGCCGAAGTGATCTTGATCGAGGATGCGCCGGGCTTCGGCGATGTCGATCGGCTTTACTTCCGGCAAGCTCCACGGCAATTCGATCAGCCAGTCAAGATAGGTACGGATCATGCCTGCTTCGCCTGCCGCTTCCGGCATGCGCTGATAGCGTGCGAGTTCCTTCTTGGCCTGGCTCTCGACTTCGGGAGGCATTTTCGCTTTGGCGATGGCCTCCGTCAGCTCGGCGACCTCCTGCGATTTGCCGTCGCCTTCGCCAAGCTGGCGCTGAATGGCGGCCATCTGCTCGCGCAGCACGGCTTCGCGCTGACGCTCGTCGAAAGCAGCTTTGGTCTGGCGGCCGATTTCCTGGGTGAGACGCATGACTTCGATGCGCTCGGCAAGGAGCGCCGAGACGCGGTCTATGCGCGTCGAGAGGTCGACAGTTTCGAGGATGGACTGCTTCTGCTCGGATGGGATGTCCATGTAGCCTGCCGCGAGATCGGCGAGGGTGGCCGGGGATGTCGCGTTCTGGATCGTCGCGATCAGTTCCGGCGGCGCCTGCGGGAGAAGCTGAACGGCTTCGAGCGCCTGGGCCTGCAAATTGCGGAAGCGCGCTTCGATTTCCGTCGAGCGCGTTTCGGGCTCGGGAATGTTGACTACGCGAGCCACCGGGAACGGGGTGCCGGGAAGGAAATCCAGGATGCGAATGCGCTGCACGCCTTGGACGACGATGTGATGCGTTCCGTCGGGCGCCGCGATGTAGCGGACGATGTTGGCAAGTGTGCCGACACGGTGCAGATCGTCGGGGCCGGGATCATCGTTTTCCGGATCGCGTTGCAGGACGATGCCGATCTGGCGTTCCTCACGCACGGCCTGCTGAACTGCGGAAATGGATTTCGCGCGACCGACGGTGATCGGCAGAATGAGGCCCGGAAAAAGCACAAGCTTGCGAACCGGCACGAGGATCAGTGCGTCCGACGGTAGTGCAATGTTCGGCGTAGCGCCCTGACTCGAAGGCGCAGAGCCTTCCGAGGTGGGTGGGTTCGTCTCACCGAGTGTCTTCATTGGGAATCCCTCAACCGGCCTTTGTCAGCGAAAAGACAAGGCAGCCATTTTGTACGAACTGCCGCACGACGTAGCGGCCCGCCGGCAATTGAAGGCGGCGCTCGAAGCGGCCCTGCGGCAGTTCGAGGCGGTGGATGATTGCGTCGCGAAGCTCGCGCGGCAGGACACGGCGTCCCGAGACGACAAGAACGCCGTTGTCGATGGCGGCTGTGACGTTGTCGGGATCGACGCCCGGCAACGCCACGAACACCAGGATTTCGGTTTCGGTCTCCAGAACGTCAATAGGCGGTTCCCACGAAGGTTCGTTCGCTGGCCCCGAAGGCTGCAGCCGGAAAAACTGGCGATGCATGCGTTCGGCGCGGGCGAGGGATTCGACGGCCTCGGACAACATCCAGCTCATCGGGTCTTTGTTCGACATAGATACTTTTTCCCTTAGGGATCGGTCCGTCGACGTTTTTGCTCGTTGGAGGGGAAATCTAGCGCGCTATCCGCGATCTGTCGCTATCCGCGCCGCCGTTAATCGGGCGTTTTAGCAATGCCGCGAAGCAAGCCGCTATAGGAGGCTCGACCCATCGTAATTAGCTGACGCGGGGCGGTTCCTGGTGGTCTTCCCAGAAGAATTTGCGTGCCAACGCCAGCACCTCACCGTCCGTGGGATGGCCGAGCGTTTCGACGCCTTGGATCTTTGCCTTCAGCGCAGGTGCGTGCTGTGCGATATGGTTTACAAGGACGTTCTTTTCGTTGGCCGGGCCGGTGACGAGAATGGCTCCGGCATCTGCGAGCGCATTCGTGACATTTTGCAGAAATTCCTGATCTTCGCTCGCGTGGCCGCTGCCGATGGAATTCGCCTTGTGATGGATGTGGCGGACAGGATCCTTGGGATGGACAACGATGGTATCGGCCTCTGAAGCGCTGAAGTGGAAAACGCGGGCTTCGTGGTGATCGATCCAAACGACAGCGTGGAAATGGCCTGACATGAATTCTCCCATTGGGCTGGCCTGAAGGGCGGAGTGCCTGACTACGATCGCCTGTCCTGCGCGGCGGTCGTTTGCGATTTGTCAAAATCCTTAAGGCGCCGTCGCGTCAACGGGTTTTGTTGCATGTTTGGCCGTGCTCTTTTTCTTTGAGGTTTTCTTGGCTTTAACGGCTGTCCCGGCGCTGCTTGCCGTCTTTGCGGACTTGGTTTTGGCGTGAGCGGCATTGGCGGTCTTTTTGGAGTGCGAAGCCTTTTTCGTGGCGGTCTTCGCGGCAGTTTTCGCCTTCGCGGTTGCGGCAGGCTTTGCAGGCTTAGCCGCGGTCGCCTTCGCCTTTTTGCCAGAGATCGGTTTTTTGGTGGTCGTCTTGGCTGCCTTCGTCGATTTCGCCGATTTGGTTTTCTTCCCGGAGTGGTGGGTTTTGGCCGACGTCACGGCTGGCTCAGTTGCGCTCTTTGGTTTCGCGGCGCTCTCCGCGTCCGTCTTCTTGGCATGTTTTTTCTTGCCGGCCGTCTTATGCGTTTTGGCGGTCTGAGCGGCTGTTGCCTTGGCTGCCGCGGCCTTGGGGTCTTCCATCGCTTCGTTTGCCGCCTGGCCGACCCTGGTCTTTTTGGTGGGCCCAGTCTTCGCTGTTCCGGTCTTCTCGACCGCAGTCTTTGCGGCGTTGTGGCGTTCAACGTCCTGCTTGGTGATCTCGCCGTCCTGAACGAGGGCTACAAGGCATGGTGTCGAGAGGTCTTCGCCGACCTTGCGCATGCATTGGCGAAGCTCTTCACTGCCGACCATGTATTGGCTGCAATGTTGAAAATAGTCGTTTCGGCAGGCACTTTTGACGCGATCGCTAACGGCGTAGGCGGCGGAATTCGAAAGCAGCGACATAGCCAATACGGCGCCGCCGCAGATGCCGCTGCGTAGCGATTTCCAACGCCAACCAATGCTCAGTCCGTCCGTCATCGCGACCCTGTCCCGAAGATTTGCGAACCAAATCCAGTACAACCGCACATCCCAACGACTTTAAGGGCTTTCTGGCGGCCAGCAAACGCGAAGGTTCATCGCGGCAAAAATATGGTTATCTTGAAATGGGTTGCAAGATGCGGCCGAGACAATGCGGGTTCATCGCAGGTTCATGGCGCGAAGTGCCACATTAGCCTCCATCCGTGCAAAATGCATAACGTGGAAACCAATGTCGTGGCATTGGCAAATCGGGTTAAGAAGTTGAGGGGCAAGTTGTTGGGAAGGACGCAATGAAGAAAAGCAAAATCGCGCTGAACCTTGTAATTGCCGCAGGTGCGGTTGGCCTCGCGAGCACACCGGCCCTCGCCTATTCGCAGAAGGTCAAGGACGCCTGTTCGGCAGACTATGGGAGCCTCTGCGCGAAGTACAAGCAGGGAAGCGCGGAGCTTCGCCGTTGCTTCGAGAGCAATCGCCGCGTGCTCTCCACTGAATGCGTGCAGGCGCTGGTTGATGCGGGCGAAGTTCCGGCGCGCTATCTCAAGCAACGAAGGTAGCGGTATCCGCGTTTAGAGCGAATCGACAATCCACAACATAAATCCTGCATGCTCTGCGCTTTTCTTCGCGCAGAGCATGGTTCGGTGTAGCCTTTTTGGAAGCTACCATGGAGGCGGGAATGGGATTGCTGGATCTGCTCAGGCTGCAAAAGGCTGAGGCCGAGGAGCGGCTTCACAATGAAAACCTGACGAGCGAAATGCGCGAGGTCGATCAGGTTTATCTTGCCGAGCTTGAGCGCTTGATCGCTGCGGGCTGACGGCGCGCCCAAGCGCGCCTCGGCCTTGCGCGTTTCTTGGGTAATGGCCACTTCTCCATTCTTCGACGAACGACCGGAATGGAGATATTTGATGCGATATACTTGGTTGGTGGCAGCTCTCGGGCTTTGGATGGCCAACGCTCCGGGCGCCAGGGCGGATGACATCGCCTGCATCAGCACGACGTTCCGGCTGATCGGCGCCAACGACAAAGTCTGCATCAGCGCTTTTGACGATCCTAAAGTTCCTGGCGTGGCTTGCCACATCAGTCAGGCTAGGACGGGCGGTCTCAAGGGCACGTTCGGAATCGCTGAAGATCCGTCGAGATTTTCTATCGCTTGCCGCCAAGTCGGCCCGATCACCGTCGACATTGCGAAGCTCGCCGACGAAGAGAAAGTCTATTCGGAAAGCACGTCGCTGTTCTTCAAGCACACGCACGTTTACCGAGCTATCGACAAAAAGCGCAACACGTTGGTTTACGTCGCGATCAGCGACCGGCTGGTCGATGGCTCGCCGTATAATGCCATTTCGACGGTTCCGATCATGCCGTGGAGCGGGCACTGAGCCCGGCTCAGTTCGAAATTATCCAATTCGCTCGACCGTGGTGATTTGGCGCGCTCTGGAGCTGCGTTGCAAATATTGAAAGCGTGGAACTTCGACGATGATGGCGGGTTCGGAGGAAACGAAAGAAACGTTCCGGAGGACGTATGGTCCGAACGCCTCGATCAACGCAACGCAGCTTAGACGGTGTAACGGAGCACGGCCCGTTCCCTTGGCTATTGGCCGTTTTTGTGCTCGGGATGCTGTTTGCGGTCGGCTACAGCATCGATAACGACAAGAGCTTGTCGGAACGAAACGGCGTCGTAACGCAAACGGATGCCGATAACGACGTGATTCCGAGTTTGGCGCCGACACAAGATTAGAAGAAGGCCGTCACTTCAGCAGGCTGACGTCGCTGCGTGATGCTCGCCGTGCGGGCGCGAAGATAAATGCGGACCGATTTTTCGAGCAGGCGATTGACGTCGGTATATGTGTTGCCGACTGAGAGAATGCAGGCAGCCAGTCGCTCTTTTTCTGAAGACGGCAAGCCAGCGAGATTGAGCTCTTTGGCGGCGCGTTGGAGGACGATCGTCATGCGATCGAGTGCGTCTGGCAGGTACGCGCGAGAAGAGTCCATCAGTTCACTCCCGAACTTTCTTCCCCCACACGCAACACCGTAGCACATGCTCACGTCAGATCGAAGACACTGAAGCCATCAGCTCTATACGCATTGCTGGAGAGCATATGCCGATTGGTCGGTGTTCATCGCAAGAATGCGTGCATTTCCGCAGTGTGAGAGAAAGTACGTTTCAGAGATCATCACATTGTCGCGAGCGATATCGGCGCGGCATTCGTTCAATTTGAAGCGAATGCGCGTGCAATGAGCTGATTGCTTTTGTCAGTCAACGCAAAGTGCGTGCGTTGTGTGCGCTCACTACGACTGACGATATTCAAAAGTCCAAGCTCGGGGCTCGATAGTGCCGTGACTTCGCGAAGGGTCAGAGCATGCTCGACGCCGAGCTTCAGTGAAAAGGCGCGACTGTCGTTGGCGATGTCGAAATGAATGGCAGCCAGCATCGCCGCGCCGATCGGTGAAAGATCGGGCGCGATAAAGCGGATGGCAGAGACGGCCTCGAGAAAACCGTCTTCGGTGAGTTCGCTTTCAGGCGCAGAGCTCATGCGGTCTGAGCTTGCTCGGACAGCCGGAAGGTCACGAGAACCGATTTTGACGTCGGTGTATCGCTGAGTTCACCCGCCGTTGAAATCGGTACGAGCACGTTCAATTCCGGATAGTACCCGGCGACGGAGCCGCGCGGCAGCTGATAGGGCACGACTCGGAAGCTTTCGGCGATGCGTTCGACGCCATCGTCGTGCAGGCCGATGATATCGACGCGATCACCGGCATTGGCGCCGATCTCGGCGAGGTCGTCCGGGTTGACGAATACGACGCGGCGCTCACCGTAGATGCCGCGATAGCGGTCGTCGAGGCCGTACACCGTGGTGTTATATTGGTCGTGAGAGCGGAACGTCTGAAGCACGAACGTCCCGTGCTCGCCGAGCGCGCGCTGATGCTCGGTCTTTACGGGAAGCTCGCAGTCCGAGAACGTCGCCTTGCCCGAGTGCGTATTCCAGATGCGTTCGGCTGGGCCGTTCGGCAGGCGGAAGCCGCGTGGCTTGCGAACGCGCGTGTTGAAGTCGTGGAAGCCAGGAATGGTTCGCGCGATCAGATCGCGGATGCGATCGTAATGGTGGGCGAGGCCTTTCCAGTCGACGATCTCGGAGCCGACGGTCGCTTCGGCGATACCCGCAATGATGGCGATTTCAGACT
Source organism: Hyphomicrobium sp. MC8b (assembly GCF_905067615.1). Classification (NCBI taxonomy): domain Bacteria; kingdom Pseudomonadati; phylum Pseudomonadota; class Alphaproteobacteria; order Hyphomicrobiales; family Hyphomicrobiaceae; genus Hyphomicrobium; species Hyphomicrobium sp. MC8b. The sequence continues at coordinate 567,729 of NZ_LR898465.1, forward strand.
TCAGCTCTGGCGAAGCCGGTTTGTTGATGCCGCCCGAGCCATGCACCATGCTCATCGAATCTTCGACCGTCACGATCTGCGCGACGCCATCGGAGTTGCGGTCGATCTCGGTGCGGCCGAGGCAAGGGAGCACATAGCTCACTTCGCCCGGCAGCAGATGGCCATGATTGAGCTTGGTTGCGATGTTGACCGTCAGCTTCTGGTTCATCAGCGCTTTGGCGATCAACGGGCTGTCGGGCGTCGCGCGGGCGAAGTTGCCGCCGAGGCCGATGAACGCTTGCGCCGTGCCGTCGAGCATGGCGCCGATGGCGGCCAGAACGTTATGGCCGGGATTGCGGGGCATAGGCACGCGGAATTCTTTTTCCATCGCGTCAAGGAAAGCCTTCGACGGCTTTTCGTTGATGCCGACCGTGCGGTCGCCCTGCACATTAGAGTGGCCGCGCACAGGGCATAGACCGGTGCCGGGGCGACCGACATTGCCGCGGAGGAACAGGAAATTTGCAATCTCGCGGATCGTCTGCACCGAGTGGCGGTGCTGGGTGACACCCATCGCCCATGTGCAGATCGTGCGATTGGATTCGATATAGATTTTCGCCAGTCCTTCGAGCTGCTCGCGCGACATGCCGGACTGATCTTCGATATGTTCCCACGTCGTCGCATCGACGGCGGCGCGATAGGCTTCGAAGCTGGTTGTGTGCTGCTTCAGAAATGCGCGATCGAGAAGCGAGGCGTGCCCGGCGGCAATTGCGGCGTCATCGGCTGCCAACACGGCTTTGGCGATACCGCGGATGGCGGCCATGTCGCCGCCGAGACGGACCTGATAATATTCATTGGCGATCGCAGTGCTGCCGCCGGTGATCATTTCGAGCTTGTCTTGTGGGTCGGCGAAGCGCTCAAGTCCTTTTTCGCGGACCGGATTGAAGACCGCGATCTTGGCGCCGCGTAGCGCGGCACGACGGAGATCACCCAGCATGCGCGGGTGATTGGTGCCGGGGTTTTGCCCAATGACGAAGATCGCGTCGGCCTTCTCGAAGTCTTCGAGCAGAACGGAGCCCTTGCCGATGCCGACGGCTTGCTCAAGCGCTACGCCACTCGCCTCGTGGCACATGTTGGAGCAATCGGGGAAATTGTTCGTGCCGTAGAGGCGGACGAAGAGCTGATAAATATAGGCGGCTTCGTTGGATGCGCGACCGGAGGTGTAGAACTCGGCGCGGTCGGGACTGTCGAGGCTCCGCAGGACCTGACCAATTTCCGAGAAAGCCTCGTCCCAGGTGACTTGAACGTAGCGGTCGGTTGCGCGGTCGTAACGCATCGGGTTGGTCAGGCGGCCGGCGCGTTCGACTTCGTAGTCGGTCCAGGTGCGAAGCTCGGTGACGGTGTGGCTTTTGAAGAAGTCGGGATGGACGCGCTTGTCCGTCGATTCCCAGGCGACGGCCTTGACGCCGTTCTCGCAGAACTCAAACGATGAGCCGTGCTCGGGATCGCCCCATGCGCACCCCGGGCAATCGAAACCGTCGGGCTGGTTGGCCTTTAGCATCGTGACGGCGCCGGACAGCGGCGCGCCGCTTGCGAGAAGTTTTTTCCCGCAGCTTTTCAGTGCGCCCCAGCCGCCAGCGGCTTTCGACTTCTTGCCAATGAATTCGGGTTTGCCCATCGCACCTTTTCCATCAATCGCCGCCCCGGCAATTCTTTTGCATCTGCGAAATGGGCTTTTTCTGCAACGCTTGGTGGCGGAATAACCGTTATGCGTAAACGGTATATCCAAAGCGTTTTCAGCATTTTAGCGCTCAGGGATTGGGCAGGAGTGTGCCTCAAAAAGGCGCTCTGTCGCAGCAAAATCACGGCGCAAGACGCCTCCCGGCGATCTGCGCCAGGTCAAAAATGGATTGCACCGCACAGCTTTGGGCTGTGCGGCTGCTACAACACAAATCGCTGGCCGGAAACTTCGCTTAGGGGAAGGCCTGATAGATCCAGGTTTCGCTCAGGGCTTCGCCGTCCTTCGCAAGATAGGCGCGGAGATCCGCAGGCTGGCCGTTCAGGTCACTAAGGTCGAACATCATGCGCCAGCGGTTGGTGCCGACAACCGGGAAGGCCTCGATGCCGCTCAGCGTGCCGTGGCTCGTCGTCACCACGGTTTTGGTGCCGCCATAGCGGGTCTCATCGTCAAGCGTCTTGCCTTCGACATCGATCATGAATTTCTTGGCATTTCGCTTGATATGGCGCAGGTCAAGGTCGCGGCCGCCGAGACCACCTATTCCGATCCGGGTCGCCACGATACGCGCGACATCACCGACCGGCGGGGAATCGATGCCCCAGAACAAGCGATAGCGCGAGTTGATGACCGAGCCGGCAACCACGGGCTCCGCCGGCGTCCAGAAGGCGACCATGTTGTCTTCGGTTTCGTTGGTCGTCGGCAGCTGGACGAGGTTGACGGAGCCTTTGCCCCAGCCCGACAGGGGTTCAACCCACATGCTCGGCCGCCGATCGTAGAACAAGCTGTCGTCCTGGTAGTTTTCGAAATTGCGGTCGCGCTGAATCAATCCGAAGCCCTTCGGATTTTCGTCGACGAAGCTGTTCGTCACGATGCGCGGCGGATTGGAGAGTGGGCGCCAGATGCGTTCGCCGCGGCCGGTCCACATCGACAGTCCATCGCAGTCGTGGACTTCAGGCCGCCAGTCGCCGCGTGTAAAACCGGAGTTTTCGCCATACCAGAACATGCCGGTGAGCGGTGCGATGCCGAGCATGTCAACAGGGGCGCGGAAATAGAGTTCGCACTCGATGTCCTGCAGCGCGCCGCCTTGGCCGCCTTCGATCCGTCGACTGTCCATGCGATAGGCACCCGTCACGCTCTGGCTTTCGAGCAGCGCATAGATCGTCATGCCGCTGCCGTTCTGTTCGAGCCAGAAGCTCGTGAAGCGGGGGAATTCCTCCGGTTTGCCGGTGTTGATGGCAAGTCCGCGCGCCGAGCCGCCGTATTGATCGTTTGGATCGGAGGAACGGAAGTAGGACGCGCCGAGATAGGCGAGCCAATCGCTGACGCCGCCGCGGCTCATCAGGCGGAACCCCGCGAAACCGGCGTTCTTCAGTTTGCGCAGCGGATGATCGGCCGGCATATCGAAATAGTCGGGACTATAGACAACTTCCCGCGCCGAGCCGTTTTCGAGCACGTAGATGCGAACGGGCTCGGCGTAGAAGCGGCCCTGCGGAAACAATCGCACGGTCTGGGCGCCCGGGACGCCATGCCAAAGCTCCATGTCAGGTTTGAACACGGCCTGAGCGAACGTATCGAACGTCATGTCGCGCAAGGGATCGGACTTGTCGGGCTGCGGCGGCGGAACGTACGGCGATTTCGAGAGCGTCTTCGCCTGCTGCTTCAGGGCATCGAAGGAAAACGGCTGCGGCGCGCCAAGGTTGGCTGCACCGACAGGTGTGTCGCTTCTGGCCGAGGTCGTCCATCCCGCAACCGTGGTCGTGAGAGCGCCGGCTAAAACGTGTCGACGGTCGAGCGTGAAAGGCATGTTGTTCAGAGACCAGATGAGGGTTGGATGATTGGATGTTGCGAGGGCTTATATCGGCGGCCCGACGGTTATTTCAACTTTGTCGCAGGGCCAAGCCCTTCGTCGGCGGAAGGCAACTTTGGATGGCAGTTAGGTTTCAATCGTTGCCTTTCAAACGCACGCTGTGGTCAGAGACACGGAGTTAGTTTGGCAATATTGCGACTAGGCGGATCCAAGCCACGAATTTGGCGGTTCGTCGACTGACAAAATGGCAATAAGGTACGGGATCGGGCAAGATACTGACGGTGGTGAACGCTGCCCACCTCCTAGCTTTGTGCTTAAGGGCGGCCATGCGCTTACCTGTGCGCCGGATTTGTCTCCGGCAGGATGTTTTTGCACCGCCGAACGGCAGCGTGGTGGGGCCAACGGTTAATTTCCCGCCGTTTCCGGGCAGATCGGATCAGTGCGCGGTCCAAGTATGCGATTTTTACAGATGCGGTCATATTGAAGAACTTATTATACAATCGCTCACTATTCGGACGATATTCTTGTTTCGCGCCCCAGTTTTAGTTTCTTAAACTCTTTCGCTGCATTTTCTATTGGACGATATTCGAGCAGTTTTTCTCTATGCGCGTTCGCGCATTTAACGAGTGATAGCCGGCGGGCAATGACCGGGCAGGTAAGAGTTCCGGACCAAATGCATGTTGGAGAGCGGCTGCATGCTCTCCAGCAGGAAATTCTTGTAGGAATTGCGCTGGGCGATTCGCTTGAGAATGTCCTGACAACTTTCTGTATCGGCGTTGAGGCGCTGGCGCCGGGGGTCATCTGCTCGATCTCGGGCGTGGACGACGAGCGGCTGACGTTTGTCGCCGGTCCTTCCGTCCCCGATTTATATGCGCGCCAGATTGCCGGCATTCGAGTAGGGCCTAATGTTGGATCTTGCGGGACCGCCATTTATTTACGCCGCGCCGTTGAGGTTCGTGACATCGAGACGGATCCGCTGTGGGCGCCCTATAAATCGCTCGCTTTGCCCTTCGATCTGCGGGCATGCTGGTCGTGTCCGATCGAGGCTGCCGATGGACGCGTTCTTGGTGCCTTCGCTTTCTATTTTCGGGAAAAGCGCGGCGTCAATTTATTCGAACGTCAGATTGCGGGCGAATGCGTCAAGTTCTGCGCGATGGCCATCGAAAATTCCGAGGCGAGGAAGCGGCTCAATAATCTGGCGTTCTTCGATCCACTGACCGGACTTGGAAATCGCGTCACGCTCAAGAACAGGCTTGGCATTATTCTGCAGCGGGCGAGCGAGATGCGGCGCGCCGTTGCCGTGTATCATATCGATATCTCTGAATTCCGCGCAATCAACGATCTTCACGGCCGTGTCGTCGGCGACATGGCGCTGATCAAGGTCGCCCAGGTGCTGCGCTCTGTGGCATTGGATTGTGATCTCATCGTGCGGATGGGTGGAGATGAGTTCGTCGTCGTGAAAACCAAGGCGTCAGACGATTCCGATTCCAAGCAATTCGCCGAAGCCATCGTTTCGGGTCTGCGCGGACGCTATCGGGTCGAGCGCGGCGAAGAGTTCATGATCGATGTGCGCGCTGGCGTGGCTAGTTTTCCGCAGGACGGCGAAGATCAGGACGAATTGCTCGAACGCGCCGAGATGGCGTTGTTGCGCGCCAAACGGAACGGTGCGCGCTTTGCATTGTTCGAGCCGCAAATGGAGTACGAGCGGCGTCAACGTCGGTCGCTTGAACGCGACGTAGGCCTTGCCGTCGAGAGACAGGAACTCTCGCTTGTCTTTCAACCTCAGGTCGATGCGAAAACTGGATCGGTCACAGCTTTCGAGGTTCTAGTGCGCTGGGCGCATCCCGACGCAGGTCTGATCTCGCCGGATCGTTTCATCCCGGTCGCGGAGGCCAATGGCGCCATTCATGAGATAGGCGAATTTGTATTACGAGAAGCCTGTCGGGAAGCGGCGCAATGGCGTGAAAAGTTTCGGGTTGCGATAAACGTGTCTGCGGCACAGATCATGCGCAGCGATTTCGTGCAACTCGTGACCGATGTGCTGGCCGAGACGGGGCTTGAACCCTCTCGTCTCGAAATCGAGGTGACGGAAAGCCTCTTCATTCAGGATCTCGCCGCCGCTTCATCGATCTTGCGCCGCTTGAAGCGGTTGGGCGTCAGCGTTGCGATGGACGATTTCGGCACCGGGTATTCATCGCTCAGCACGCTGAGGGCATTTCCGTTCGACCGCATCAAGGTCGATCGCAGCTTCGTTAGAGACATGATCAACAATTCAGACGCGGCCGCGATCGTCAATTCGGTCATCGGGCTTGGGCGCGCGATGGGGCTGTGTGTGGTGGCCGAAGGCGTTGAGTCTCAGGAACAGCTGGCGATGTTGCGCCTTATCGGTTGTGACGAAATTCAGGGCTACCTGTTCGGCAAGCCGCTTCCGGCAGAAAGCTATGCCGACATTACGGGGCCGCAAGTCGTGTTCAACGACATTCACGACAAGCACTCGGCTACGCTCTAAGAGCTGAACGCCTATTCCTCACTCCACGGATCGTTCTTCGTTCGGAGCCGCTCGATAATGACATCGGTATGCTCGCCGAGTGTCGGACTTGCGATTGTGGAGAAGCACGCCTTTCCGTCGATCACGATGGGGCTGCGGACGGTGGGCACGGGGGGCGCGCCGGGCCGATGAAGATCTTGGCGTAGTCCACGCGCAACGACATGAGGATCGGCAAAGACCTGGTCGAGCCGGTTGACCGGACCAGCCGGAACGCCGGCGGCTTCCAGAGCCGCAAGCAGGTCGCTTGCGGTCCGTTTTGCAATTTCAACGGCGATAAGCGGGATCAGTTCGGCACGGTTGGTGACGCGGCGGGCATTGGTCTTGAAGCGCTCGTCGGCAGCGAGGCTTTTGAGTCCGAGCAGATCGCAGACGCGCGCGAACTGGCCGTCGTTGCCGGCGGCGATGATGATCGGTCCATCGGCCGTTTCGAACACTTGATAAGGCACGATGTTGGGGTGCGCATTGCCGAGGCGGCGCGGCGGCGTTCCGGACGCCAGATAGTTCATGGCCTGGTTGGCCAGCACCGAGACCTGCGTATCGAGCAGCGCCATGTCGACATGTGCGCCTTCGCCTGTCGCATTGCGGCGGTTAAGGGCCGCAAGGATGCCGATGGTGCCGTAGATGCCGGTGAAGATGTCGGCAAATGCCACGCCGATCTTCTGAGGCTCGCCGTCCGGCGCGCCGGTCAGGTCCATGATGCCGCCCATGCCCTGGACGATGAAGTCATATCCTGCGCGCGGGGCATACGGCCCCGTCTGGCCGAAGCCGGTGATCGAGCAATAGATGACGCCGGGGTTGATGGCTTTGATCGCCGGATAGTCGAGATCGTATTTGGCAAGGCCGCCGACCTTGAAGTTCTCGATGATGACGTCGGCCTGTTTGGCGAGCGCGACCGCCGCTTCACGGCCTTCGGGGCTATCGTAGTCGAGCGCGATTGATCGCTTGCCGCGGTTCGTCGCGTGGAAGTAGGCCGCCGATCCGGGACCATCGTCATCGGCGATGAAGGGCGGCCCCCAGGCTCGGGTATCGTCGCCACCGTCGGGCCGTTCGACCTTGATGACGGAGGCCCCGAGGTCGGCAAGCGTCTGTCCGGCCCAGGGGCCGGCGAGCACGCGGGCAAGTTCCAGCACGCGTAGGCCCGCGAGCGGTTTCGGACTTTCAGACGTCGTCATGCGAAGGCCTGCAGTCCGGTGATGGCGCGACCGAGGATCAGAGCGTGAATGTCGTGCGTGCCTTCGTACGTGTTGACCGTTTCGAGGTTCAGCATGTGACGCATGACCTGGAACTCTTCCGAAATGCCGTTGCCGCCGTGCATGTCGCGGGCCATGCGGGCGATGTCCAGGGCCTTGCCGCAGTTGTTGCGCTTGATCAGCGAGATCATTTCGGGCGCAAACTTGCCATCGTCGAGCAAGCGGCCGACGCGCAGCGCCGCCTGCAGGCCGAGCGTGATTTCGGTCTCCATGTCGGCGAGCTTCTTCTGGACGAGCTGCGTCGCCGCGAGCGGGCGGTTAAACTGCTTGCGGTCGAGCGTGTATTGCCGTGCCGCGTGGAAGCAGAACTCGGCGGCGCCAAGCACGCCCCAGGCGATGCCGTAGCGGGCACGGTTCAAGCAGCCGAACGGGCCGGCCAAGCCTTCCGCGTTCGGCAGCAGCGCCTCGTCGGCGACTTCGACGCCGTCCATGACGATCTCGCCGGTGATGGAGGTGCGCAGCGATAGCTTGCCGGCGATCTTCGGCGCGGACAGGCCTTTCATGCCTTTTTCGAGGACGAAGCCTTTGATCTTGTCGCCGTGCGCCTGAGATTTTGCCCAGACGACAAAGACGTCGGCGATCGGCGCGTTGGTGATCCACATCTTCGCGCCTGAGAGGCGGTAACCGCCGTCGATCTTCTCCGCGCGCGTGCGCATGCCGCCGGGATCGGAACCGGCGTCGGGTTCGGTCAGCCCGAAGCAGCCGATCCATTCGCCGCTGGCGAGTTTGGGCAGATATTTTGTGCGCTGCGCCTCGCTGCCATAGCCATAGATCGGATGCATGACGAGCGAGGACTGCACGCTCATCATCGAACGGTAGCCGGAATCAACGCGCTCGACCTCGCGCGCAATCAGTCCGTAGGAGACGTAGTTCGAATCTGAGCCGCCGTAGTCTGCGGGAAGCGTCGGGCCGAGCAGACCGAGCGCGCCCATCTCGTGGAAGATGCCGGGATCGGTCTTTTCCTCAGCGTAGGTTTCGATGACGTGTGGCTGCAGCTTATCTTGGGCGAACGCGCGGGCCGTGTCGCGGATCAGCTTCTCGTCTTCCGATAGCTGATCTTCCAAAAGAAGAGGGTCTTCCCAGTCGAATTTCAAACCGCTCGACACGTTGCGCTCCTGATCGGCACTCCTAATTCGGCGTCACCATAGGTGTCGTCGAAGCGATATGGAATATAGCCGATGAATTGGTTTTATTTGGTCTTGACGCGGATCAAGATATTTCGCCGTCCATTGCCGCCGACGCTTCGCAATGCCATATGGGCGGCACATCGCGCCATCCTTCAAGGTTTCATTCCATGTCCAAGCGCCCTCTCGTCGGTGTCATTTGCTGCCAGCGCAATCCGGATGATCCGTTTCAGGGCGTTGCCGAGCGGTATCTCAAGGTCGCGCCTTTTATGGAGGCGGATCTCGTGCTGGTGCCGTCGCTGCCGGACATCATGGATGCGACTTCGATCCTTAGTCGTCTGGACGGCGTCATGCTGACAGGAAGCCCGTCGAACGTCGCGCCGAAGCTCTATGGCAGCGCTGATGCAGGTGAAGGGCCGTTCGATCCCGGCCGCGATGCGATGTCGTTCCGGCTGATCGCTGAATCGGCGGAGCAGAACCGGCCGGTGCTCGGCATCTGCCGCGGCTTTCAGGAAGTCGCGGTTGCCTATGGCGCGACGCTCAGGCCGGACCTCGGTGCCGCCGGACGCGAGCAGGTTCATCATGCGGCGCCCGACGTGGCGTTTGCGGATATGTTCGCGTTTGAGCATCCTGTTGATCTAGCGCCAGAGGGCGTGCTGGAACGCGTGATGGGCGCGCCGTCGATCACCGTCAATTCGGTCCACTTTCAGGGCATCCGCGATCTCGGCAGCAAGCTCGCCGTCGAGGCGACGAGTCCCGACGGCGTCGTCGAGGGCATTCGGCCGAAGTCCGGCGAGCGAATCCTGGCGGTGCAATGGCATCCTGAATGGCGTGTCGCGGACAATGCCAACTCGCGCGAGCTTTTCGCGTGGTTCGGATTGCTGCTCAGAGGCGCGACGATGCAGGAAGCCGCCGAGCGCGTCGCCGAGATGGCGCGGCAGGCCGGCTGACGTTCCTCAATGAACTGAGGTGAGGGTCGCCTGCAGAGCGCCCTGGATGCCGGTCATCAGAATTTGCACGCCGATGCAGAGCAGCAGGAACGCTGAGAGCCGCGTCAGGATGCGGGCGCGGCCTGGGCCAAGCAGTGAGACAAGGCGGTCGGCGTAGGCATAGCAGGCGCCCACTGTCAGCGCGACGGCGATAGCTGCCCCGCAGGTGCCGGCGAAGAACGGCAGCAGCTCGGCGGCTTCGCGTGGCCGGTTGGCGCTCAACGCAATCGCAACCGAGATCGTGCCGGGTCCCGTGGTGAACGGCATGGTCAACGGAAAGAACGCAACGTCGCTGCCCCATGCGGCGGCCCTGTTGGTGCCGGACGCATGGTCCTGCTTGCGGTCTTCGGTCTCTTGCGGATTGTAGAGCATGCGCCAGCCGGAGACAGCGACGACGGTGCCACCCGCGACGCGTAGAGCATCGATGCCGACGCCGAAAAAGCTCATCAACGTTGCGCCGACGAGCAGCGAGACGAGCATGACGATGGCAGCATAGGTCGCGACACGCCACGCCAATGAGACACGTTCGGGATGCGGGCGACCGAGCGTGATCTGGCTGTAGATCAGCGCGCCGCCGAGCGGATTGACGATCGAGAACAAGGCGGGAAAGGCAACGAGAAAACTCGTGATGATGCCGCTGAGGTAAGCCATGGATTTCGCTTAAAGGACGCCCCGGGTAGATCGAAGGATGATCTTCTAGCCTTGATAGCGCTGACGCGATAGTGCGGCCGAACGGACTACCACTTGAGTGATTGTTCTGTTCCGCCGAAAACTTCTCTCAGCCGCCGGTCCGTGCCGGGCGACAGCCGTTCGGGCAGATCGTCGAGGGTGCAGAAACGCTGTTCGGCGATTTCGGCGTTGGCTTCGGGCATGACGTCGCGCTGCCAATGACGAATAAGAAAAAGAATGATGTGATCGCCGGGGTAATCATCGAAGTGGGAATAGATGCCGATCAGACGCGGTGGTGCGGTGATGGTAATGCCGGTTTCCTCCAGCACCTCTCGTGCGAGCGCGGTTTCGACGTTTTCGCCATGCTCGATGCCGCCGCCAGGAAAGTGCCAGCCGGGACGATAGCCGTGACGAATGAGAAGTACGCGCGAGGCGTCGTCGATGATCAGGCCTTGAGCGCCGAGCGTGACGATATCGGCGCGTCGCGCGAGAAAAGATTTCAGGCGGCTCAGCATGATTTCGAGGTCCAGCCGTAGAGCCAATCAAAGCCTGCCATGACGCGCTCGGGCGGCCGCAGTTTCATGACCGCGTTGCGGGCGAGTGCTGTTGGGCCATGCATATGATAGATGCGCCCGTTGCGGATGGAAGCCTCGACAACTTTGCTAACGCGCGGGCGGCGGGCTTGTTCGTAGTTCTGAAGCGCATGTTCGAGTTCACCGTTCGAAGCCGCGATGGACGACGCCAGCGCGACAGCGTCTTCGAGTGCCATGACGGCGCCTTGCGCGAGAAACGGCAGCATCGGATGCGCGGCATCGCCGAGGAGTGCCGCGCGGCCCGACGTCCAATGTGTGAGGGGTGGCAGACGATAGAGCGACCATTGCCGCCAAGTCTGCGTGCTATACGCCAGCGACCGAAGCGACGGCGCGAAGGATTTCATTTTGTCTTTGACGGCGTCGGTGGCGGCAGGTGCGTCCCAGTCTTCGCTCAACGCCGGATCGTCGGCGATGACGACGATGGCGACGTCGCGTCCGCCGGTGACGGGATAATGCACTGCGTGTGCGCCCGGCGACAGCCAGATATGGACGGCGTTGCGCGCAAGTTCGGGCGGCATGTTTTCTGCTGTCGTGACGCTGCGAAAGGCGGTTTTGCCGACGGGCGTCGGAACGGCCGATTCGCCTGCGATGCCGCGGCGGAGCGTGGACCACAGCCCGTCCGCCGCGACGAGAAGCGAAGCGCTCAACACTTCGCCTGATGCATCGACCGCGGCGATACCATTCGGCTCGTCACGGCAAGAGGTAATTTCAGTCGCGCGCGATAGCGTGATGCGCGGCTCGCTTTCGGCGCGCGTTCGCAGCGCGGAATGCAAATCGCGGCGATGCGCGGTCCAGTATGGAGCACCATGGCGCTTGGCAAGCCACGAACCGAGCGGTAAGCGCGTCAGCTCGCGGCCAGACGCACCATCATGGACAACGAGCGTGTCGGGGCTCGCGACCTTGTCTTCCAGAAATTCCGCGACGCCGAGCTGTTGCAGAATGCGCGTGCCGTTGGGGCCGATCTGGATGCCGGCGCCTTCTTCGGGAAATTCAGCGCGGCGTTCACAAACGCGAACGTCGATGCCGCGCTGGGCGAGCGCGAGGGCGGTCGCGAGGCCGCCAATGCCACCGCCGGCGATCAGGGCGATCAGGGCGCTCGGGCGTTGGGAGCCGGTCACGCGAATTCCGAAACGTGTCTAGAGTTCAAGCGGCGTCTGCGACGAGGCTGTCTTTGGGATCGCTCTCGGTCGCTTTCAGGCGCGGATCGTAGATGTACAGAGTCGAGCAGTAGGGGCACAGGATCTGATTGTCCTGTCCCATGTCGAGGTAGACGTGCGGATGATCAAAGGGCGGCCGGGCGCCCATGCAGTTGAATTCTTTCACGCCGACAAAGATTCGCTCGGCGCCAACGTCGTTGGCGAAGTGCGGGATTACGGCTCCGGCCATGCTTCATCCTTCCGCGATGGGAGATGTTTGGCCGCACCATATCCTCGTGGCGGCGGGGATGGTAGGGGACATAAAAAACTTTCGGGCAATTGAGTGCGGCAGCATGGACCATTTCGACAGCGACGGGGTCGACATCGCATTTCTCGACACCGGAGGCGGCGGCGACAAACCCCCGGTTCTGCTCATCCATGGCTTTGCGTCGAACGTTGAGACCAACTGGGTCAATACCGGCTGGGTGACATTTCTGACGCGCGCCGGATATCGTGTCATCGCGCTTGATAACCGCGGTCATGGGCAAAGTCAGAAGCTTTACGAGCTTGTCGATTATGGTGCGCCGCTGATGGCGGAAGATGCGCGGCGGTTGCTTGACCATGTCGGCGTGAGGACAGCGAACGTCATCGGATATTCGATGGGCGCACGGATTTCAGCGTTTCTGGCGTTGACGCATGCCGATCGGGTGGCGCGCGTCGTGTTCGGCGGACTTGGCATCAACATGGTGCGTGGAATGGCCGGGACCGGTCCCATCGCGCGGGCGCTCGAAGCGCCGAGCATCGCGGACGTGACCAACCCGACGGCGCGAACGTTCCGCGCTTTTGCCGAGCAGACGAAGAGCGATCTGCAGGCGCTGGCGGCGTGCATACGGTCGTCGCGTGCGCCGATCACGGCGGAGATGATCGGGGAAATCTCGGTTCCGGTACTGGTTGCCGTGGGAGACGAGGACGTCATTGGCGGATCGGCGGAGGAGCTTGCCAAGCTCATTTCCGGCGCGAGGGCCTATACAATTCCGGGCAAGGATCACAATCGGGCCGTCGGCGACCGATCGTTCAAGTCCGAGGCGCTGGCATTTTTCGAGGGAAACGGTGGCCCTGGGGACCGATGAACCGGACCGGCACGGGGGATTGATCGCTTAGGCCGATTCGAAGGTCCTCAGGGCACACGCTCCTGCCGAGGCGAGTGGCTTCGGCAAGCGCTTATCTGTCCCGATGGTGCGTCTTCGGACCGGTACGCGGTACTAGTCCGATCGAAGACGCGGGGACGGCACTCATTCCGGTCTCGCACGAGATACGAGTTCGAGCCCGGTAGCGCCTCCGGGAGCGCTTGCGAAATAGCCTTGCTCAATGACGCGGCGATTTCAGGCGTGTGTCGGCGCGGCTTTAACTGTGGATAACTTTGGCGCTGCAACTTTGTGCGACTTGACTGCCACATGACGGCGCCGCCTCCGGACCGCCGCAGTCGGTCTTTTCATCGTCAAGCCGGCGGCCAAAATCCGTCTGAAAAGCCAGCGATATAACTGTTTTCCGGGTGGATCTCACACTTCCTTAACCGGCCGTTAACGTTAACGCCGCTTACTCGCCGTCATGGTTCCGCGTCGTATCCGAGTTCTTGTGCCCACGGCCGTCCTGATGATTTCAGGGCTCGGTCTGCTTTGGGGCTGCGGAACGACAGGGCCGAGCTTTCAAGTCCGAGACGATCCGTGGCGCACGCCAGAAGAGCGCGCCTGTTTGGCATCCGGCGTGGTGCGGCAGACGGCATTCGTGCGAGCGCGCTCGGCGCTGGGTGGTCCTAGCGTTTGCGGCGCTGTCGAACCATTCGAGATGTCGGCGGCGGACAACGGCCGGGTCGCGTTCAATCCGCCGGCGGCATTGCGCTGTCCGATGATTCCGCAGCTCGACCGCTGGGTGAAGGAAGTCGTCGAACCGGCGGCGCGTTATCAATTCCGGCAGGAGCTTGTCGGCATCAAAGTGCTCGCCTCTTATTCCTGCCGGCCGATGAACAATGTCGAAGGGGCGATGATCTCGGAGCATGCCTACGCGAATGCGATCGACGTCGGCGGTTTCACGCTCGCCGACGGAACGACGATCAGCGTCCAGCGCGGCTGGAATGGGTCGCGGGCGGAACAAGCCTTTCTGAGGGTCGTGCATGACGGATCGTGCGCTTATTTCACGACAGTGCTCGGTCCGAACTACAACAGCCTGCACAGCAATCATTTTCATCTCGACCTGGCGCACCACGGCCGCGACGGGTTGATGCATATCTGCAAGTAGGGTCCGCGTGCAGAGTGCGCGCAAATCCGCTAGAAGCGCCCCATGACTTGGGATCACGATCCGCCACCGCGCGGCCACCGGCGCGGCTACCACCACGGCAACTTGCGCGAAGCCTTGATGAAGGCGGCGCTTGATTTGATCGCGGCAAAGGGGCCGTCCGGATTTACGTTTGCCGAAGCGGCGCGGGCGGCTGGCGTGAGCCCCGCGGCACCCTATCGGCATTATCGCGACCGCGACGCGCTGATGGCAGATGTCGCGCGGCATGCGTTCGAGCAGTTCGAAGCGAAGCTGCGGCAAGCCTGGGCGGGCGGTGCGCCTGATCCGTTCAAGGCATTCGAGCGTGTCGGCAAGGCGTATCTCGATTTCGCGCGGCAGGAACCGGCGCAATATTCGGCGATGTTCGAATCAGGTCTGTCGTTCGCCGCTTTTCCTGATCTGCATGTGGCAGGGGAGCGGGCGTTTGATGTGCTGAAGGACGGATGTGCGGCCCTGGTCGCGACGATGCCGGAGGCCAAGCGGCCGCCGGTGATGATGATGGCGCTTCACATTTGGGCTGAGGCGCACGGGATTGCCTCGCTCTTTGCCCGTGGCGACGAGGCGCGCCGGCCGATCCCGATGACGCCCGAAGACCTGCTCGACGCCGCCGTCCTGATCTATCTCGACGGGCTGGGCGTTAGAAAAGCAAACAGCGGTTGATAGCCCGCTTAAAGCTGCGCGGTTTCCCCCTTGGGATCATTGCCGCTCCCGCGATGATCCGCATACTCGGTAACGGCTGAATCGCCGTCGTCTGATCCTCGTTTCTCAGACGTGTCTGATTTTTTGAATGCGATTTTTAAAAACGTCTTCAGGAGTTCGCGATGCCCGGCAAATGCCCGAAATGTCAAAACGTCGTTGGCAACGTTCGCGCCGAGCAGATCGGTATTACAAACATGGCGGGCAACACTTTCAGCGGGGCGAGCTATGTTTGCCCGCATTGCCAGACGATCCTGGGGGTCGTGGTCGATCCCTATGCGTTCAAGAACGAGATCGCCATTGAAGTGATGAAGCGGATGCGCGGCGGCCGGTGAGCCTGTCGCGAACCTTTTTTACGCGATAGCTGCGGCCAGCCCTTGAACTCACCCCTTGCCGTCCCACGTATGTGAATGTAAAATACATTTACATCCTGAATGAGGAGAGGGTGGCAATGACGCAAGTGGTGCAGACACTCGATGACTTCGGCAGGCCCGCGTGGCTTGCCGCGATGGTTCTGGGGTTCATCGTCTTCTGGCCGGTTGGGGCTGTCATCCTGGCCTATATGCTTTGGAGTGGACGCATGAACTGCGGATGGCACGGTGGTCGGGGTCGCGAACGCTGGGAAAATCGGATGGCGGAACGTTTCGAGCGGGCGCGATGCCGAATGGAAGAGAAATTCGGCGCTTTCGGCCATGGACCTAGAGGCGGCGGTTATTCCAGCGGTAACAAGGCCTTCGACGATTATCGCGAAGCAACGCTGAAACGGCTCGAAGACGAAGAGCGCGAATTCCGGGAATTTCTGGAGCGTTTACGGCAGGCCAAGGACAAGTCCGAGTTCGATCAGTTCATGGCTGAAAGGCGTGATCGTCCGGAACCTGGACAGGAACCCGGTACCAGTCCCACGACTTGATTTCCAAGACATAAGGCGGGGCGGCTGTCGTGGCCGCCCTGCTTCATCTTTTCCGGCTTTTCATTCGGTGTGCCCAATCACGCGGAGCGGACTCGATGTTTCATCTTCACCATCTGATCTTCTTGCCGTTTTTCGTTCTGTTTCACGTCGTCGGTTTTCTCTTCCTGGCGTTTGCAGCGGTGATTCTGACGAAAGCGTTCCGCCGACGGCGGTGCGGCAGCGCCTCTCGCAAAATGGAGAGGTCGGAGGCAACACGGCCGGCGCGTTTCGGAAATGAGGCGTTCGATGATTATCGGCGCACGACTTTGCGGAAGCTCGAGGCTGAGGCGGAGGAATTCCGCAAGTATCTCGATGGGTTGCGGCGGGCGGCCGACGCGGCGGCGTTCGAGGCGTTTCTTAAATCGCGGCGTGCAGAAAACGGGCCAGCGGCCTGAAGACCGGGGCGTGGCGACGCGCCCCGTCTGCATAGCAGAAATTCCCCATTTTCCGCCCATGTTGCTGATATTTTAGGGGAGTTACCGTACCGGCTCGGCTATGCTGAACGCTAGGGCCGTCACGGCGGACGGGCTTGTTCGAGGCGAAAATCACGGACGATCATGGCCTGGCAATTTTTGAAAAACGCAGTTGTTGCGTATGGTGGAGGCTTGCGCTCGGCGCTTGAACACCTCAAGGAGGCGTTCGGCTTCGACGGCGCGCAGACGCCTGGACAATCACGCGTTGCATTTACGATCGCGGTGGTGGCGCTGGCGGCCAAGATGAGCAAGGCGGACGGCGTTTCGCTGCCGATTGAAGCGGAAGCGTTCAAGCGCCAATTCCAGGTGCCGGAAAGCGAGTGCGCGCACGTACGCAAGCTCTATGAACTCGCGAGCCGGGATGTGGCCGGATACGAGACGTACGCCTCGCAGATCGCGCACATTCTCGAAGGCCAGCCCGAGATCAAGGTCTCGGTCCTTGAAAGCCTCTTCCATATCGCGAGCGCGGACGGCGTTTTGCACCCCGGCGAAGACAAGTACCTTGAGCGCGTCGCCGAGATCTTCGGCTTGAGCAAAGGGGAGTTCCGCTGCGTGCGCCGCGGCTTCGTCTTCGATGCCGACAGCCCGTACGAGGTGCTGCACGTTTCGCCGCTCGCTTCGGATGCCGAGCTTAAGGCGCGGTATCGCGAACTGGTCAAAGGCCACCACCCCGATGCGCTCGTTTCGAAGGGCGTACCGCCGGAGTTTCTTGCCGGGGCCGAACGGCGGCTGGCGGCGATCACGGCGGCTTACGAAGCCATTCTCGAAGAGCGTGGTCAGCGGGCGGTGCGCGAGCTGGAACCCACTCCGTGACTTTCGTGCCGGATACGCCGCTGACGCATGCGGTTTGTACGGCCCATAATCGGGAGCCGCGACGCGGCGGCGTAAAGCCGTCGCTGCTCGTTCTGCATTACACCGGCATGGGGTCGGCTGCGAAAGCGATCGACTGGCTGTCGCGGCCGGAAAGCGGCGTGTCCTGCCATTACGTCGTGGACGAGCATGGTGTTGTGACGCAGCTCGTGCCGGAAGAACTCCGGGCGTGGCACGCGGGCGTGTCCAATTGGAAGGGCGAAACGGACATCAATTCGCACTCGATCGGGATCGAGATCCACAATCCTGGACATCAGAACGGCTATCCCGATTTTCCCGCAGCGCAGATGCGGTCCGTCATTGCGCTGTCGAAGGATATCGTTCGCAGAAATCATATCCGGCCTGAAAACATTCTGGCGCATTCGGATGTGGCGCCAGGGCGGAAGATCGATCCGGGCGAGAAGTTCAACTGGCTTCTGATGGCGCGGGAAGGTCTGGGGCTGTGGGTCCGGCCGTTGCCCGTTCGGGCCGACGATCCGGGGCTGGAGCTTGGCGCCGAAGGTCCGCGTGTTCTCAATGCACAGAAAAATCTTGCCGCCTACGGATATGGCCTCGACGCCAGTGGCGTACTGGACGCCGATACGGAAAAGGTTCTCAAGGCTTTTCAACTGCATTTCAGGCCACGCCGGGTGGATGGACGGCTCGATCGTTCGACCGAAGGCACGCTCGAACGCCTTATTGCGGCATCGTCGAAGCCGGCTGCTGCTTGACGCAACTTCAGCGGTGATGTTGATGCCGGGAGTGTGCTGACGAATTGCAGCGCATCTCGCCGGCCGGGGCTCGGCGAAACTCGGCACAAACAACCGAAGCAGGGCAGACAGTGTTTAAGCCGCGGCGGCCGGAAATTCTGGCGCTTATCGTTGCCGTCTACGTCGCGCTGGTTCTGAACCGGCCGTTCTGGCACAAATTTCTGAACCTCGTCGCGCCGCATCGGTTCAGCGATTGGGTGTTTGTCGGCGCGGTTGGTGTCGCGACTATTGTCATCGCGTATCTTGCGCTGCTTGCCGTTTCGCTGAAGCCATTGCTGCGTGTGCTCGTTCTCGTTCTGCTGCCGGTGACGGCGGCGGCTGCGTATTTTATGGGCGAGTATGGCATCCTCATCGATGCGCATATGGTGCGAAATATCCTTGAGACGGACAGGGGCGAGTCGGGCGATCTCGTCACGTGGAAGCTCATCGGGTACGTCGTATTTCTCGGGATTGTGCCCGGCGTTCTATTCTGGCTCGTGCCGTGGATGGAGCGGTCGTGGCGCGATGAAACGCTGGCGAAACTCAAATACGCGACGGTGGCTTCGGTCATCTGCGTAGCGGTGGTTCTGCCGTTCCTAGGCAATATTCTTTCGCTCGGCCGCGAGCATCGCGAACTGAAGATGACGCTGACGCCGCTGAACTACATCTCGGCGGTTACGACGTATTGGCGGCGGGAAGGGCGTAAGCAGGTCAAGGTGGCCGCACCTTACGGCGAAGATGCGTATCAGGCGGCAGCGTCGAATCCGGCGCGCAAGTCGCTGTTCGTAATCGTCGTCGGGGAAACTGCGCGTGCAGATCATTTCGCGCTCAACGGTTACGCGCGGCCAACCAATCCGGAACTCTCCAAGGTGCCGGACCTCATCAATTATCCGCATGCTTATTCATGCGGAACCGATACCGCCCAGTCGGTGCCGTGCATGTTTTCAGGGTACGGCCACGACGGCTTCACCAATGCAAAGGCGGAGACGCGCCAGAACCTTTTGGATGTCTTGAAGCGAGCGGGCGTGAATGTGCTATGGCGTGAAAATCAAGCGGGCTGTAAGGGCGTCTGCGCACGCATTGAAACCGAAACTCTGACCGGACACAAAGTTCCGACGTTCTTTCCGAGCACCGAAAACTACGACGATATTCTCGTCGATGGTCTCAAGGAACGCATCGAGAAGATGCAGCACAACGAGGTCATCGTGCTGCACATGATGGGCAGTCACGGTCCTGCGTACTGGCGGCGCTATCCGCCGCAATACGAGACGTTCACGCCGGCTTGCAAAGACGCGCAGTTCAGCCGGTGCGAGCTACAGACGATTGTCAACGCTTACGACAATACGCTCGTCTACACAGACCACGTTCTGGCGCGGCTTATCGGCGTGCTCGCAGATGCGCAAAACCGCGGCGTCGATGCCGGAATGCTTTATGTGTCTGATCACGGCGAGAGCCTCGGCGAGCACGGTATGTACCTTCACGGCATGCCTTATGCGCTGGCGCCTGAAGCGCAGATACACGTGCCGATGGTGGTGTGGCTGTCACCGACGCTGCGTGAATCGCGCGGCATCGATCAGTCCTGCATGGTGGCGCACGCGAGCGAGCGAGTCAGTCACGACAATCTTTTTCATTCTGCCCTTGGGATCATGAACGTGAAGACGCGCGTTTATGATCCGGCGCTCGATCTATTCGCGGGCTGCCGCAACCGCACGCGAAAAGCTTATGGGCAGCTCACGCCATAACGAGATAACGTAGCGTGACAGGTTGTGACGCGACGATTTCACCACCCAGGCGCGACGAAAATGATATCCTCGGGTCATCCGGACTCATGCATGATCCGTATATGGATCACGCTTGGAAAATTTGAGCATGGGTCGAATTCTTGCCGCGTTGTCTTTTCTGGCTGTGATCTGCGGCCCGATGGTGGCGTGGGCTGAACAGCCGATCGGTCCGGTTCCGGAAAAGCCGGAAATGAACGCCCGAGCCATCACGACTCTGCTTTTTCAAGCCAAGCCGGGCGTCCGGCCCGATCTCTCAGGCAAGTTTCTCGTTTACCTTGATCTGTCGGAACTTAATTTCAAAGGCGCGAACCTGGCGCATTCGGATTTCTATGGCACGGATTTCACCGGTGCTAATCTGAAAGGAGCCGATCTGTCACATACGCGTCTGGACCGGTCGGTGCTGATCCGTGCCGACCTCTCGGGTGCCGACTTGACTGGCGCGACAATTCTCAGGCCGACAATTTACACGGATCTTTCAGCAAACACTCAAGATGCGCCCCATTTCACCGGGGCCAATCTGACAGACGTTCATGTTCAGGCGGAATTGTCCGGCGCCGACTTTCGCGGCGCAAACCTTTTTCACGCCAACTTCTATCCGCTTGAGGGCCGGCCGGGTGAGGGAACGCTTGCCACGACGTATCGCAACATTCTCAAGTATTGCGATTTCTCTGGGGCGCGTCTCGAAGACGCGAAGATGACGCGAGCCGTACTTTGGTTCGCCCGGTTCAACGGCGCCAATCTCAAAGGCACGGACTTCACCGAAGCGGACCTGTCGCGAGCGGATTTCTCAGGTGCGGATATCTCGGGTGCCGACTTTACGCGCGCCGATCTCGACGGCGCCAATTTCGTGGGGGCGATCGGCATTGCTCAGGCCAAAGGTCTCGATCAGGCCGTCAATCTTGATCGCGCCGTCAGATAAGCGATGTTCAGATGTCACGACGTCAGGCTGGCGTTTGCTAGACATCGGACCATCTTTAAACAAATCGCAAACTGCTATTAACCTTTGTTAAAGGGTTTATTGTCAGGCTGTTAACACCTCATGCCACACCAGGGTGCTGAAATGTCGAAGCTAAGCGGAGTTGTCCGTTTGCGTCCATGTGCATCGTTTGCGGTTGGATTTTTCGCAGTGGCTTCTGTCTGGGCGACCGGCGCTGAAGCGGTCAGCCTGCACGTCAAGCTGGCCTGCTCGCGTGATTACTATGCCTATTGCAGCCAGTTCGCTTCGGACAGCCCCGAGGTTCGCCAGTGCATGCGCTCGGTCGGCAAGCGGCTATCGGAACGCTGCTTCAACGCCCTGGTCGACGCGGGTGAGGTGAGCCCGACGGAAGTTGCCCGGCGCGCGGCGGCACTGCGCCAGTAGTGGCGCTCTCGTCCTCGGCTCCTCCCAAGGATGACAGGGTGTGTCCTGTTCTTCGCTGCCCCAATAGGCATCCAGACGTCTTTTCCGGCAGTTGCCAGATTTGACTAATAGGAACTTGACTTGCGCCTCACGAACTTCGTTTATGATGTGCTCAGTCGGCCGTACATGCGTTGAGGACGCCTTTAGCGGCGAGAGCGTCGCGCGTTCCGAACCGGCCAGATGAGAGCAATGAGGGCGGTGACATGGGCGAACCGAGGATCGAGCTAAAGCCATGGCGGCAGATCGACGTTCCGGAGCCGCAGCCGGACGAGCTTTATCAGCTTTCGCTTTTCGACAAGACCTATAGCTTTCGCGGTCTGAAGGCGCTGCTCGGCGCGGCCGACTTCGACAAAGCGGGCGATCGCAATTGCGGACTGGCAGCGAAGGACGACGTCGAGCGCGAAGCCGCGCGGACGATCCTTTCAGGTCTCACGCTGCAACACCTTTACGACCGGCCGCTGACCGACGACGAAGGCCAGGTCGATTCAGTTATGCGGATCAACTACGATATCGATCTTGCGACCTTCGCGGAGCTGGCGCCGAAGACGCTCGGCGAGATCAAGAACCTACTGCTGCGCGCGAAGTCGGCAGAAGCCAAGCGCATCGGCGGGGCGCTGACAGGCGTCATGGCAGCGGCCATCGCCAAACTCATGGACGTGCATGAGCTTGTCTATGCGGCGAAGAAATTGAAACGGTCCGGGAAGGCGAGGACGCTCGTCGGCGCGCCCGGCACATTATCGTCGCGTCTGCAACCCAACCACCCGACCGACGATCTCGATGCAATGTCGGCGCTGGTCTATACGGGCCTGTCGATGGGCTCGGGGGATGCGCTGCTCGGGCTCAATCCTGCAATCGACACGGTCGAGAACATCACGAAGGCGCTGAAGCATCTCGACAAGCTGCGCCGCGAAACGGGTGCGCCGACGCAGATCTGCGTGCTCTCCCACGTCAAGACGCAGCTCGCGTGCCTTGAAAGCGGCGCGCCGGTCGAGATCATGTTCCAGTCGCTGGCCGGCACGGATCGCACGCTCATCGAAGAGTTCGACTGCACGGCCGACGTGCTCGACCAAGCCTATACAACGATGGCGAAGCATGGGCCGCTCGCGGGCGAAGCCGATCAATTCATGTATTTCGAGACCGGCCAGGGCAGCGAGCTGACCTACGGCAAACACAACGACATCGACATGACGACGACGGAAGCGCTCTGCTATGGACTGGCGCGCCGCTGGGATCCGTTCATGGTCAACAACGTGACGGGCTTCATCGGGCCGGAAACACATCGCTCGAACTTCGAGATGATCGTATCGAACCTGCAAGATCATTTCATGGGCAAGCTGCTCGGCCTGCCGATGGGCATGGCCCCCTGCTATACGCTGCATTCCGAGATCACGATGGAAGGTCAGCAGATCGCAGCCGAGTTGCTGACGGCTGCGGGCGCCAACTATTTTATGGACGTCTATCTCTCGATCGATCGCATGCTCGCCTATTTCGATACGTGCGGGCACGACGACCAGACGATGCGCGAGGTGCACGACCTGACGCCAGCGCCCGAGTTTCTCGAGTGGACGATTTCGCGCGGCATCTTCGTGCGTAACGAAGACGGCGAGATAGAGCGCGGGCCGAACTGGGGCAATCCGAAGATCTTTTGCTCGGAGGAAGAGTTCGAGCGGCTGCGCAAGAACCTGCCGGCAGCTTACGGCTTCGAGAGCGCCGGTCCGCGGCCGAGCGAGCAGGTATCGCGCGCGATCAAAGCTAATCTCGCGGCTGCGCGCGAAGCGATTTATGCCGAGGTCACGCCGGAACGCCTTGCCGGCATTGACTTCCGGCGCGTGAAGACATCGGCTGAGAGCAAGGAAGTGCATTTGAGTCATCCGGATCGGGGTGCAAAACCGGCGGATGAGATTTTAGCCGAGTTGGCGCCGGAAAGCGTCGACGTGCAGATCATCGTGTCGGACGGATTGAGCGCGGAAGCCGTGCATCACAACATTCCGGACCTGCTGCCCGCGTTGCTTGACGGCTTGAAGGAGCAGAGCATTTCAGCCGGCAAGCCAATCCTCGCGCCGTATGGCCGCGTGAAGCTCGCCGAAGCGCTGGGTGATGCGTTGCAGCCGAAGCTCGTGATCAATCTCATCGGGGAGCGACCGGGCGGCGACGCGCTCGCTTCGCGCAGCATGTCGGCTTATATCGCGTATCGTCTCGATGACGATGCGAAGAAAGCGGCAGCGCAGTTCAGCGGCAACCCGGATGTGCGCTACGAATACACGGTGATCTCGAACATCTATGCTGGCGGCTTGCCGCCGAGCGAAGCCGCCGTACAGATCGCCGAACGCGTCAACCAGATTCTGACGACGAAGGCTGCCGGCAACCGCTTGGAGCGCGCCATTCACGATCGCTCCCATAACATGCGGGCCGCCGCACTTTGAAAAGGCCGGAGTGTTGTCCACTCCGGCCCCGACGCCTCACGCCGTTTATGGGTGAAATTATTCCGCGTGGCTCATATCCCGCGGGTTCTAGGCGGCCAATGCCAAGGCCCCCGCTTGGGCTTCGGTCTCCCCTAGCCTTGTCAGCAGTTCCTCCAGCCGAGGCGAGGGCTCGCGAAGATCTGCCTCGAAGAGGGATTTCAACCGCGGCGCCGCCTTCGCGCTAAAGCTCGTCATCCATTCTTCGTCGTACATTTTCCGGTTCCGCTCGCCTGGTAGATGACCTGAAAAACGGGCCAGCAAATCTCCGGTTCCGTTACATTGGTGACATATATTTTTGCTCGGCACGGCAGGCTCTTAACCGAATTTCAAAGTGGCGGTGCATGGAAGTGGGTCGCGAATGCCTCCCGACCCCAGAACCGTCACACGGCCCTTGACCTTTGGTCTTGCACATCGCTTATCTCCCCATACCAGCCGGCCGGGCGGCCGCTGCCGGATATCGTTGAGGCGAAACGGGCTCTAAAGGCTCGCGAGCATAGCGTCCGGTGGAGGAAAGTCCGGGCTCCCAGAGAACACGGTGGCGGCTAACGGCCGCCGGGGGCGACCCCAGGGAAAGTGCCACAGAGAACATACCGCCTCCGCGCCTTCGGGCTCGGCGGTAAGGGTGAAAAGGTGCGGTAAGAGCGCACCGCGCTTCTGGCAACAGAAGTGGCAGGGCAAACCCCACCGGGAGCAAGATCAAATAGGGGTGGGCGCGCGGAGCGAGAAACCGCAGACGCAAGGCGCGTTCTCACGCTACCTGCCCGGGTTGATTGCACGAGGCGCTTGGCGACAGGCGTCCCAGATGAATGGTCGTCGCGGAGGCGCAATCCTCCAAACAGAACCCGGCTTACAGGCCGGCTGGTATTTTATTCCTTTGCATGCCTCGCGATTAGAGAGTCGAAAGTGCCTCTTTTGCCGCGAACCAGGCTGCCGCACCATATCCGACCGTCGTCAAAATACAGCTCAACGTGATCATCGCCGTGAAAGCGATCGGTGGCGATTTCAGGTAGCCCGGCCGGAGCGCCCGAACGAAGAATGCAAACGGGTTGAAAAAAGAGCCGATGCAAATGAAGGCCGTCATCCATACCGGCGGTATGATTTCAAGCGTCCGAAACAGCATGAAAAAGATGAACTGAAACTGCGCCATCATCAGATAGTCGATATGAGACTTCAGCAGATCCTGGCGGCCGGGAATAAGTTTGATCACTGGGCTGTCGTCGGATGAAAAGACGGCGACGAGGAGCCAAGCCTGAAGCAGGGCCACGACAAGACATAGGCTTGCAGTCAGCAACAGGAATTGTGTTGGCACGGCTTTCTTGGCTCCGATTTCCCACTGTTTTCGCGAATTTACATAGACAATCGTCAGCGCAGTCGCTTGACTGATCAGGACAAAAGTCTTGGCCACGGCGGCCAGCGTCGGGAGGTGGGATGAGGGGATCCTTTTCAACGGATCGCGTGGCTGCAAAAGATGCGTTCGCTTATTGGAGCGATCTCGTTTGCGATGTCTTCGTAAAGCTCGATTGCAATTCGACAGTGCGAGATCGCTTCAAGGCCACGATGCTTTATGACACTCTCGGTTGGCTTCGCGTCGTAGAAGCGGAAAGCGATGCCATCGAGGCTCAGCGCTCGCGACGGCAGATCGCCAAGGGCTGTGAAGATGACCTCTTAGTTTCCATCCAAATCAAGGGAAAGACGCAGCTCATACAGGACGGCCACGAGGCTGTGCTAAATGCTGGTGATTTTGCCCTTTACGATAGCTCTCGACCTTACGTCCTGCGCATGTCCGACGATACGCGGCTTATTTGCCTGCAATTTCCGCGCAGCGAGATCGTCGGTCGTCTCGGGCCGGTTTCGCCGTTCGTGGCTAGAACAGTAGGCGGAGAACATGGAGTTTCCAGTCTCTTCCTGGAGCTGGCGCGTATGTTGCCGAAAAGAGTTTCTGAATTGGATAAAGCCGCTGCAGAAGGCGTTGCAGAGCATGTCGTCGATCTGTTGGCATTGTCGCTCGGAAGCAAGCGCGGCGATGCTTTTCAGCTTGCGAACGGCCATGCTGCGATGCGTTCACGCTTGAAGCAGGCGATACGACGGCACATTCGCGATCCTGATTTCTGTCCCACACTTGCCGCGCGTTCGGCAGGTATCAGCGTTCGACATGCCAACCGCCTTCTAGCGGAGGAAAATACATCGCTGGGGCGGTTCATAATCGGCGAGCGTTTGGCCGGCTGTAGGGAAATGCTGAGCGATGCCTACTATGACAACCTGTCGATTGGTGAGATCGCATATTCCTATGGGTTCAATGATCTCAGCCATTTTAGCCGCGCATTTCGCGCGCGCTATGGCCGCTCTCCGAAGGAGTATCGCTCTCGTCGTACACGTCAGCCTTTCGTTGCTACCTAGGGCGAAGCGCGCGATTATGACCGTTGCCGCATTCACGGCGATATCATTTCCCGCGATGGCTTGGACGGAACAGGACATTTTCCACAAGGGCCTTGCCGGTTCTCTGATCCCGGCGACCGGCGGCAAGCCTGGGCCGATGGTGTTGATCTTGCCCGGTTCCGGTCCTGTGGATCGCGACGGCAATGCACCTGGAATGGATACCGACAGTCTCAAGCTTGTGGCACGGGGCCTCGCCGATCTCGGCATCAGCTCGCTTCGGATCGACAAGCGCGGTGTGGGCGAGAGCTATGCCGCCGGTCCACGCGTCGAGGACTTGCGCTTTGGCACATATGTCGATGACGCAATCACGTGGCTCGATTTTTTGCGCAATCGGCCTGACGTCTCGAAGCTGTTCATTCTCGGGCACAGCGAAGGCGCTCTTGTCGGCACGCTCGCGGCGAAAAAAATGAGTGTCACGGGGCTTATCTTGCTTGAGGGCGCAGGGAGGCCGATTGCTGATGTTTTGGCGCGGCAACTCGCGAGCGCAGGTGTTTCGCCAAAGCTACAGGGCATTTCAAAGCAGATTACGGAGCGATTGGAACACGGCGTTGCCGTTCCGAACGTTCCGGCTGAACTCGTGGCGCTCTATCAGCCGCGCGTGCAAGAGTATCTGATGTCGTGGATGCCGCTTGATCCGGCGGCCGAACTTTCGGCGGTGACGTGCCCGGTCCTCATCGTACAGGGCAGTACCGATTTGCAGGTGTTTCTCGACGACGCGCACCACCTTTCGGCGGCATTGCCGTCGGCACGGCTGGTCGTCATTCCAGGCATGAACCACATCTTGAAGGAAGCGCCTGAGGATCGCGCGCAAAATTTCGCGACGTACGGTAATTCGTTTTTGCCGCTCGATCCTCAGCTTCTTCCTGTGCTCGCGGATTTCGTGCGCAAGCACTGAGGGTGCATCACGGACTGGTCACGACGAGCTTGCGATAGAGGTGCCAAGTCGCGTGGCCCAGGATCGGGAGCACGATGGCGAGCCCGAACAGGAACGGCAGCGCACCTAGAACGAGACCGACGGCAACGATCAGGCCCCACAGCGCCACCGGAATGGGGTTTTCCAGCGTGGCGCGAACGGATGTTCGGATGGCAGCACCGACGCCGACGTCACGATCGACGAGCAGCGGGAACGACACGACGCTGATTGCCAGCACAAACAGGGCAAAGAGAAAGCCGACGAGATTGCCGGCGAACATCAATTGCCGTCCCTTATCGGTCGTCATGACCTGATTGACGAAGTCCGACAGCGACGTCGGCGTGCCGCCTATGATCTGCGTGTACATCATGTTCGCGACGTAGAGCCAGCCGACGAACAGCAGCGCCAGGAAAGCGCCGAGCGTGAAGATCGAGTCGATGCCGGGCCGATGCAGTACGTCGAGCGCGCGGGCGGGCGATACGTCGAGGCCCTGCTCGCGGCGGCGGCTCAATTCATAAAGGCCGATGGCGATGAACGGTCCGAGCAGCGCGAAGCCTGCCGCCATCGGGTAGATCAGATGCAACAGCTCATAACCGAATATCAGTCGCGCGAGGATGATGCCGACGACCGGATAGATGATGCAGGCGAAGACGACGTGCGTCGGCATCGCGCGGAAATCATCGATGCCCTCGCGCAGCGACTGCCAGACGTCTGCCGTCGTGATCGAGCGGACTGCCGGATCGCCGTCGCGCCACAGAACGGACGCGGGCCAACGAAGTTCGATGTCGGAATGAGGATGGGACGGCGTCGGACGCGTGAGATTCGCCATGGTGCACCTCCTTGTGGGTGCCGACGGTCTCATCCGCCTCGGCACCAGATGACGTGTGCCCCGCTTTGCGCTGCGGGGATCATGCGCTCCCGCGTGCGTCGCGGCCAATCAGGTCTCCGTGACCGCGTTTGCGCGTTTCGGAAAATTTCCAGGTTTTCAGAAGCTTGCAGTAGGCCGCGACGTTCGATGGACAGGCCCGTCGGCATCGGGCTGTGGATCACGGGTGACAATTCCAGTTCTCACCACGAAATATCCTTAATATTCCGTTGACGACCATCAATTCCCATGCGATCCCATA
Organism: Hyphomicrobium sp. MC8b; assembly: GCF_905067615.1. Taxonomy (NCBI): domain Bacteria; kingdom Pseudomonadati; phylum Pseudomonadota; class Alphaproteobacteria; order Hyphomicrobiales; family Hyphomicrobiaceae; genus Hyphomicrobium; species Hyphomicrobium sp. MC8b. The sequence continues at coordinate 595,724 of NZ_LR898465.1, forward strand.
TGTGCCCGTCCGCACCGGGCAGGACTCCGTGGCTGGGCGCCGATTTGGTTAGAGGGCCCAAATCTGAGCGACCGCCACGGCCCCTTTCTTGATTGTTTCGGGCGACACGCGTTCCGCGCGCCGGCCGCCCGAAACGGAGCGTCCCGGCCGCGGCGGCCGAGTTTTTGGTGCGGCCCTGACGGCCGGCTCCGCGAAGCGGAGTCGTCAGGGCCCAGTAAGTGAGTAGGAGGACGGAAATCGTAGCTGGGGGATGGACCGCTTTGTCTCGACATTCACAAACAAGATCGACTCAAAAGGGCGCGTTTCCGTTCCAGCCTCGTTTCGCGCCGTCCTTGAGCGCGATGGTTACGCCGGCGGCCTCTACTGCTACCCCTCGCTCGATGCTTCTGCTCTCGATGCAGGCGGCGAAAGACTTGCAAAGAAAATCGACGGGCTTCTCGCGGGCTTGCCGGACTATTCGGATGAGCGAGACGAGCTCTCTGTCGCACTCTACGGCGACGTCCAGGTTCTCTCGATCGATGGCGACGGCCGCATCGTCCTTCCTGAAAGCCTTCGCGAGCACGCCAACCTGGCAACCGCCGTCACGTTTGTTGGCCTTGGTGACAAGTTCCAGATGTGGGAGCCCAAAGCCTTCGAAGAACGCCGCAAGGAAGCGCGCAGCAAAGTCCAAGTGACGCGCAAACTTTTCGCAGCGGGTGGCCGTTCGTCGGATGACAACGGCAACGAGGGAGCACGGGAATGACGCGCGGTGGCGGGGCAGAGGGAGCCTCGCTGGGGCCAGCTGACAAGCATCCGCGCCACATTCCCGTGCTGATCTCGGAAGTGCTGGAGACGCTCGCGCCAAAGGCGGGCGAAATCTATATCGACGGCACGTTCGGCGCGGGTGGATATACGCGCGCCATCCTCGAAAAAGCCGACTGCTCTGTTCTCGCGCTCGATCGCGATCCGAACGCCATTCGCGGTGCGGCGCCGCTTATTGCGCAATTCGGCAGACGGCTGAAGATCATCGAGACGCCTTTCAGCCAGATGGAAGACGCTGTCGGCGCCGAGCTGCCGGGACAGCAGGTCGATGGCGTCGTGCTTGATATCGGCGTTTCCTCGATGCAGCTCGACGATGCGGAGCGCGGGTTCTCATTCCAGTCGGATGGCCCGCTCGACATGCGCATGTCGTCATCGGGTATGAGTGCCGCCGATTTTCTCAACACTGCGGATGAGGAAGACATCGCAAACGTTATCTACGAGTTCGGCGAGGAGCATCGCTCACGCGCGATTGCGCGGGCAATCGTCAAAAGACGCGTTGACGCGCCGTTCTCGCGCACGCTCGAACTCGCCGATGTGGTGTCACGGGTTTTTCATGGCCGGAAGGTCGACGGCCGCCATCCGGCGACGCGGACGTTTCAGGCATTGCGGATCTTCGTCAACGACGAACTCGGTGAGCTGACAACCGGATTGGCGGCAGCAGAGCGCATTTTAAAGCCCGGCGGACGGCTCGTCGTCGTCAGCTTTCACAGCTTGGAAGATCGCATCGTCAAAAAGTTTCTGACCGAGCGCAGCGGCAAGACTGCTGGTGCGTCGCGGCATCAGCCGCCGGAATTGATAAAATCTGCCGATCCAAGTTTCCGACTTGTTAACTCGCGCCCGTTAACACCTTCTAAAGGTGAATTGGAAGTGAACCCCCGTTCCCGGTCCGCACGTTTGCGGGCAGCCATCCGCTTAGACGCAGCGGCGTGGCCTTTAGATACGGGCGCGACGGGCCTCTCCCAGCACCGGCGATAATGCGCAGCTTGATTGCAAGCTCAACGGGAACTGTTTCAAAATGCGTCTCTTGAATATTGCAGCTTTCTTTTTTGCAGTGTCGAGTGCGCTGCTTCTTTATGCCTTGAACTACGATACCCGCCGCCTCGAAGCCGAGGTTCAGGAGAAGGAACGTTACGCCGACCAGGCACGCAGCGACATCGCCGTGCTCAAGGCGGAACGCGGCACGCTCTCGCGGCCCGACCGGATTGATGGGCTTGCGCGGCAACTCGGACTAGGCCCGCCGAAGCCCGAACAGTTTGAAGGCGAGGGCCAAGTGTCCCAACTCAGCGGACGAGCGAACACTTCCGGCGGACAATAGAGGGACGGTTGGTCGTGGCTGGGGGGCGTTCAGAGATCATGATGCGTGGTTCGCGCCGAGGTTCGGAACGCGTCGTTTACGGCGTGCTGATCGCGGCCTTTGCGGGCGTCGCGGGCCAGCTTCTGGTGTTGGCGGCATCGCGGCATACCGACATCACACTCGCCATTTCCGAACCCGTCGCGGCAACGAGCTTCAGCCGTCCCGATATCGTCGACCGCAACGGCCGTCTGCTCGCGACCGACCTCGAAGCGCCGTCGATCTTTGCTGACCCTGGGCTCGTGATCGATCGCGACGAGGTCGTCGAAAAGCTACGGACCGTGCTGCCCGATCTCGACGGCGACCAGCTCTTTCGTGATCTTGCCGATAAATCGCGGCGCTTTCTTTGGGTGCGCCGGGGCGTCTCGCCGGGCATCGCGCAAAAAGTGCATGATCTCGGTCTGCCGGGTATCGCCTTCCGATATGAGCTGAAACGCGCCTATCCCGGCGGCATGATGGCCGGCCATGTGCTCGGCTATACCGACGTCGACAATCGCGGCGTCTCGGGCATCGAACGCTATATCGACCAGAAAGTCGGCGTCGATCCGGTGCATTCGGCGGTGCTATCGAGCCGCCCGCCCGTGCGGCTGTCGCTCGATATCGGGGTGCAGCATGCCCTCGAAGACGAGCTCGACGACGGCGTGCGCGACTACAAGGCGGCGGGCGCGGCGGGTGTCGTCCTCAACGTCAAGACCGGCGAAATCCTGGCGAGCGCATCGCTGCCGCGTGTCGACCCGTCGTGGCCGATGGAGGCACTCGACCAGAAGCATATCGACCGCACGGCGGGGGGTACATACGAGCTTGGCTCGGTATTCAAAACGCTGACACTCGCGATGGCGTTCGACGAAGGTCTGGCGCGGCCCGATACGCTGCTCGACGTGCGCCAGCCGCTCGAAGCGGGACGCTTCACCGTCAAGGACCTTCATCCGGCAAGCCGCCCGCTGACCGTGACCGAGGTCTACACCCATTCCTCGAACGTCGGCGCCGGCATGCTGGCGCTTGAAGCGGGGCCGGAAAAGCTTGAAGCGTTCTTCAAGAAGCTCGGTCTTTTGGATCAGATGGAAACCGAGGAAGGGCCGCTCGCGGCGCCGCAACTGCCGCAGCGCTGGAACCGGATTTCGACGATCACGACGTCATTCGGGCACGGTATCGCCGTTTCGCCGCTTCAGTTCGTCGCCGCCGCCGCGACCATTCTGAACGACGGCAAGACCGTGCATCCGACATTCCTGCGCAAATTCGATGCGGGGACGGCAGACGGCAAGGCCGTCGTCAGCCCGGCAACGTCGCGGCTAATGGCGCACCTCATGCGTCTCAACGTCGTCAATCGTGATGGTACGGGCGGGAAGGCCGATGTCCCGGGCTATCGGGTCGGCGGTAAGACTGGTACAGCCGACGTCGCTGCAAAAGGCGGGTACACGTCGAATTCGGTCATTTCGTCGTTTCTCGCGACATTTCCGACAGATGATCCGCAGTTCCTGACGTATGTCGTACTGTTCGAGCCGAAGGGCCGTAAAGAAACACACGGTTATCGTACCGCGGGATGGAACGCGGCGCCGATTACCGGCCAACTTATCGCCCGCATTGCGGCGCAGCTGGGCGTCGCGCCGGAGACCCAGACGGCCAGCCGATGATCGCGACGGCAGCTGGATTTGACGGTTCGCTTGGCGCCTCCTATCACGTTCCAGACAAGGGGCGGTGCGGCCGGGGGACGATAAGGCGGGGATGATGCGGCTTAGCGAGGTGCTTCCGGCGGATATCGCGCCGCCGCCAGGTGCGGACGCCATTTCCGTTTCAGGCATCACGGCCGCGAGTGCTGCGGTAGGTCCGGGAGCGATTTTCGCCGGGCTGCCGGGCACGAAAGTTGATGGCTCTAGTTTCGTTCCTGAAGCGATCGAGCGGGGCGCAGTTGCCGTCATCGTTGGCAGGAACAAGGGCGTGCGCGTTCCCGAAGGCGTGGCGCTGATCGAGGTCAATAATCCCCGCGCCGCATTGGCCAAGATCGCGGCGAAGTTCGCGGGCCGCCAACCGAAAACAGCCGTCGCTGTCACAGGAACGAGCGGGAAAACGTCCGTCGCCGATTTCACGCGGCAGATCTTCACGGCGCTGGGTCACAAGGCGGCATCGGTCGGAACCATCGGCATCGTCAAGCCGTCCGGCGCCGTTTACGGTTCGCTGACGACGCCGGATCCCGTCACGCTGCATGCCGCGCTTGCGGCGCTCGCGGACGAAGGTGTGACGCATCTGGCGTTCGAGGCGTCGTCGCACGGACTTGACCAGCATCGGCTCGACGGCGTGGAGCTTTCGGCGGCGGCGTTCACGAACCTCGGCCGCGATCACATGGATTATCATCCGACAGTCGAAGATTATTTGCGTGCGAAGCTGCGGCTGTTCACGGAGCTTCTGCAACCGGGGCAGCCTGCTGTCATCAATGCGGACGGGGCTTATTCGCGTGACGTCGCGGCGGCGGCGAAGACGCGGGACTTGCGCGTGATGATGGTGGGCACGGGCGGCGATGCGCTTCAGCGCACGTCGCTATCGCGTGATGGATTTCGCCAGATCATCGGCGTGAGCGCGGGTGGTAAATCTTACGAGGTTCATTTGCCTTTGGTCGGTGCGTATCAGGTCGAGAATGCGCTGGTGGCTGCCGGTCTTGCGATAGCCGTCGGAGAAGAGACGGAAGCCGTGCTGCAGACGCTTCGCGGTTTGAAGGGCGTGCCTGGGCGGCTCGAAATCATCGGTGAGCGCAACGGCGGTCTCGCCATCGTCGATTATGCGCACAAGCCTGAGGCGCTGGCGGCGGCGCTCGATGCGTGCCGTCCGTTTGCGACCGGGCGGCTGATTTCGGTGTTCGGCTGCGGCGGCGACAGGGACAAGGGCAAGCGGCCGATCATGGGCCGCATTTCGGTCGAACGCGCCGACATCACGATTGTGACCGACGATAATCCACGCAGCGAGCAACCGGCTGAAATCCGCAAGGAAATTCTCGCGGGTGCGGTGGGCGCTCGCGAAATCGGCGACCGCGCGGAAGCCATCGCGACGGCGGTTCGCATGATGACTCCGGGCGATGTCGTGCTTGTGGCCGGAAAGGGTCACGAAACCGGCCAGATCATCGGCGATCGGATCATTCCGTTTTCCGATCACGACGAAGTTCGGAAGGCGCTCGCAAGCTGATGAACGCAATGAACGCTCTGTGGTCTTTCTCCGAACTTTCTTCTGCATTGGGCGTTGCGTCCGACGGTGACGGCGTTGCCATCACGGGCGTATCGATCGATACGCGGACGATGCAAGCGGGCGATCTTTTCGTCGCGCTCAAGGATCAGCGCGACGGGCACGAGTTCGTTTCGGCGGCGTTCAAGGCCGGGGCTGCTGCGGCCCTGGTCAGCCGCGATTATGTTCGCCAAGTGGGCGATGGCGCTTTGTTTCGCGTAACCGATCCGCTTGATGGGTTGGTGGCGTTGGGGCTAGCGTCGCGCAAACGGTTGTCGACAGATGCGCGCGTCGTCGGCGTGACGGGCAGCGTAGGCAAGACCGGTACCAAGGAGATGCTGCGCGCGTGTCTGTCGCGGCTCGGGGCTACGCACGCGTCGGAGAAATCCTACAACAACCATTGGGGCGTGCCGTTGACGTTGGCGCGGATGCCGGCCGATACGCGGTTCGCCGTGTTTGAGATCGGGATGAATCACGCGGGCGAGATCCGGCCGCTGACCAAGATGGTGCGTCCACATGCGGCGATCATCACCACGGTCGAAGCGGTGCATCTAGAGTATTTTCCGTCGGTCGCGGCCATCGCGGATGCCAAGGGCGAGATTTTCGAAGGCTTGCCGCATGGCGGGGGGGCGATCATCAAATATGACAATCCGTTTGCGGGTCGCCTCAAAGCTATCGCCGAGGCTTTCGGCGCGAAGCCGGTGACGTTCGGTTTTGACAGCAATGCCGACGCTTGCGGGTCGGATTTCCGGATGTCCGACGATGGCAGCGATATGACCGTTTCTATTGCGGGCCTGAGCATTCCGGTTCATCTGGCGATGCCGGGACGGCATATCGCGGAGAATGCACTGGCGGTTGCGGCCGCGGTTGCCGCCATCGGCGCGGAGGTCCCCACAGCGCTCGCTGCGCTGGCCGATCTTGTGCCGCCGAGCGGCCGGGGCGCGCGCAGCACGCTCTACGTCGGCGATGGAGAAGTGCTGCTCATCGACGAGAGCTACAACGCCAATCCGGCCTCGATGCAGGCGGCTCTGGCGACCCTCGGAGCGGTTCCTCGACAAAGATTTATGCGACGGATTGCGGTGCTCGGCGACATGCTGGAACTCGGCAGCGAGGCTCCGGCGCTACACTCCGGCCTCAAAAGTGCCGTCGATGCGGCGGATGTCGATTTGGTGTTCGCATGCGGGCCGCATATGAAAGGCCTTTATGATGCCCTACCAGCGGCCAAGAAAGGCGGCTACTCTCTGACGTCGGCGCCGCTCGAAATCGCGCTTGCGGATCGTCTGAGGGCGGGCGATGTCGTGATGGTGAAGGCATCGAACGGGACGCGGCTCGGCGCTGTGGTGGCGGCGCTGAAATCACAGTTTGGCAAAGACGGGCCCGCCGCTTAGCCGGCCGGGATCATTGAGGGGGAAGTTCGCGCGGCATGCTCTACGAGCTCGTCAATTTCAGCGACCAGATCAGCGCGCTGAACGTCTTTCGCTACATCACCTTCCGCACCGGCGGCGCGATCTTTACAGCGCTGTTGTTCGTGATGATGTTCGGACCGGCGATCATCGATCTCCTTCGCGTCAAGCAGGGCAAAGGGCAGCCGATCCGCGACGACGGCCCGGCAACGCATCTTTTGAAGCGTGGTACGCCGACGATGGGCGGGCTGATGATCCTCGCCGGCGTCACGGTCTCGACGCTGCTCTGGGCGCAGCTCGACAACGGCTATATCTGGGTCGTGCTCGGCGTTGCGCTTTCGTATGGCGCGATCGGTTTTTATGACGACTTTCTGAAGGTGACGAAGCGGTCGACTGCGGGCTTCTCAGGCCGCATCCGCTTCCTGCTCGAACTTTTCGTGGCCGCGCTGGCGGGCTTTGCGCTGATGAAGCTCAGTCCGGCCGGGCTCGCGACGGATTTGACGTTTCCGTTCTTCAAAGAGCTGGTCATCGATCTCGGGCCGTTTTTCGTGCTGATGGCCGTATTGGTGATCGCGGGTGCGGGCAATGCCGTCAACCTGACGGACGGGCTCGACGGCCTTGCCATCGTTCCGGTCATGATCGCGGCGGCGACGTTCGGCATGATTGCGTATCTCTCGGGTAACGCGAAATTCGCGGGCTACCTGCAAATTCATCACGTGCCGGGCACGGGCGAGTTGTCCGTCATCTGCGGGGCGCTGATCGGCGCTGGCCTTGGCTTCCTGTGGTTCAATGCACCGCCCGCCATGATCTTCATGGGCGACACCGGCTCGCTGGCGCTGGGCGGCACGCTCGGGGCGATTGCGGTCGCGATCAAACACGAGATCGTGCTGGCGGTCGTCGGCGGCCTGTTCGTGCTCGAAACGCTGTCCGTCATCATCCAGGTGCTGTCGTTCAAGTGGACCGGCAAGCGCGTCTTCAAGATGGCGCCATTGCATCACCACTACGAGCAAAAGGGCTGGAAGGAATCGACGGTCGTGATCCGGTTCTGGATCATTTCGGTGATTTTGGCGCTGATCGGCCTTTCGTCCCTGAAACTGCGCTAGGACGCCAAACGACGCGACTTGCTGTAGATTGACCTCGATGATTCGCGCGACGTCCTTTAAGGGAAAATCCGTAGCGGTATTTGGGCTGGGTGCCTCCGGCATCGCGGCCGCCGAGGCTTTGATTGCCGGCGGCGCCATCGTCTCCGCTTGGGATGACGGCATCGCGGCGCGGGATGCAGCCATCGCCAGGGATATTCCGCTTTTTGATCTGTCCGTTGTGGATTGGTCGGGCTTCGCCGCGCTGGTGCTGGCACCGGGCGTGCCGCTGACCCATCCGGAGCCGCATTGGACGGTGAAACGCGCGACCGAGCACGGTGTTGCGGTCATCGGCGATATCGAGATTTTTGCGCGCGAGCGGGCGCTGCATGCCCCCGGCTCGCCGTTCATTGGGGTCACCGGCACCAATGGCAAATCGACGACGACGGCGCTGATCTCGCACATTCTGCGGCACGCGGGGCTCGACGTGCAGATGGGGGGCAATATCGGCAGGCCGATCCTGACGCTTGAGCCGCCAGAGCCGGGACGGTTTCATGTCGTCGAGCTGTCGTCGTTCCAGATCGACCTGACACCGACGCTCGGTCCGACCGTCGGTGTGATGCTGAACGTCACGCCCGATCATCTCGACCGCCACGGCTCGATCGAGCATTACGCCGAGATCAAGGAGCGCCTCGTGCTCGGCGCGGACATTGCGGCGGTCGGCATCGATGACGACTTCGGCCTGGCGATGCTGCGCAGGCGGATCAACGTCGGTCCTGTTGTGGCCTTCAGCGCGGAAAAATCCATCGCACCGGGTTACAGCCTGCTCGGCGATACGATCGTATGCAGCAATCGCGAAGGCCTCGCCGTCAAGCTCGGTACACTCGAAGGTGTCCCGACGCTGCGCGGCAAGCACAATGGTCAGAACGCGTTGGCCGCCGTTGCGGCGGTTCGGGAGTGTCTCAGCGCGCTCGGGCGGACGACCGATCTCGATTGGCAGGGTGCGCTGTCGTCGTTCCCCGGTCTGCCGCACCGGATGGAAGAGATCGGCCGCATCGGCAAGGTGCTGTTCATCAACGATAGCAAAGCGACGAATGCGGACTCGACGGAGAAAGCGCTACAGTCGTTTCCGCGTGATGTCTATTGGATCGCAGGCGGCAAGCCGAAGGCAGGCGGCATCGAGAGCTTGGAGCCGCATTTCGGCGGTATCACGAAAGCATATTTGATCGGCGAGGCCACGGATGCCTTCGCAGCGACGCTCGACGGCAAAGTTCCGTTCGAGCGCAGCGGCACGCTGAACGAGGCGCTATGGGCGGCTTCGGCTGACGCTCAGTTGAGCGATGGGCAGGAACCCGTCGTGCTGCTTTCGCCCGCGTGCGCGAGCTACGATCAGTTCCGTAATTTCGAAGTCCGCGGCGATTGTTTCCGGGGGCTGGTCGCAGCTCTTCCCGGCATCGAATTGCGGGCTGGGCCATGAAGCTCTCGCGCGCCGATCGCAGTCTGCTTGCGGAGTGGTCGTTCACGATCGATCGCGGGCTGCTGATCGCGCTGCTGTCGCTCATCGCCATTGGTGTCGTGCTGTCGGTTGCGGCGTCGCCTGCGGTTGCGATCAAGAAAGGTTTGCCGACCTATTATTTCGTCGAGCGGCATGTGTTCTTCGCGGCGCTCGGTACGATCCTGATGATCGTCATTTCGTTTTTTACGCCGGGCGGCGTCAGGCGACTGGCGGCAGGGCTGTTTCTCGTCGCGATCGGCGGCATGATCGTCGTGATTTTTTCCGGTGCCGAGATCAACGGCGCGCAGCGGTGGCTGAGTTTCGGCGGCTATACGATTCAGCCGTCCGAATTTGCGAAGCCGGCGTTTATCGTCATCCTGGCGTGGCTGTTCGGTGAGGCGGGAAAGCGCGGCGATATGCCGGCGCTCCCGTTCGGGTTGGCGCTCTGGGCGTTCTTCGGGGCGATCCTGGTGGCGCAACCTGACGTCGGCCAGACCGTGCTGATCAGCGCGACCGCGGGCCTCATGTATCTGCTCGCTGGAATGCCGGTGATCGGTGCGGGCATTCTGGTGGTTCTTGGCGGTTGCGGAATGGGGATGGCCTATATCTACTTTCCGCACGTGCAATCGCGCTTCGACAAGTTTTTCGGCGCGGCGCCGATGGAGAATTCGCAGGCGGGCCGGGCTATTCAATCGTTTACGGAAGGCGGCTTGTTCGGCCGTGGGCCGGGTGAGGGCGTGATCAAGTCGATCCTGCCCGACGCGCACACCGATTACATTTTCGCGGTGATCGGCGAGGAATACGGTGCGATCGCGTGTATCGCGCTGCTCGGCGTTTTCGCTTTTATCGTGGCGCGGGCCATGCGGCGCGCTGCGAACGAACCCAACACCGCCGACCGGCTCGCGATCCAGGGGCTGGCGCTCGTTTTCGGGCTGCAATCGCTTATCAACATGGGCGTCAATATCGGGCTGCTGCCGCCGAAGGGCATGACGCTGCCGTTCATTTCCGCGGGCGGATCGTCGATGTTGGCGCTGGCAGTTACCGCGGGCATGCTGCTGGCGTTGACGCGATGGCGGCCCGATCCACAGCGCCTCAAAAAGCCGCGATGGATTCCAGCTATCGACGAAGTACAACTCGGGGGTCAAACTCCAACACGATGAGCAAGAGGTAATGGCGGGCGCGCAATCCATCATGCTTGCCGCAGGGGGAACGGGCGGGCATTTGTTCCCGGCATTCGCCTTGGCCGAAGAGCTGAAGCGCCGCGGCGTCGTCGTCGATCTGATGACGGACATGCGTGGCGATCGTTATGGCGGCGGTTTTCCGGCGCGCGATATTTATCAGGTGCCGTCGGCGACGCTTGCGTCGCGGTCTCCTGGCAATATCGCGAAGACGGCGCTGATGCTGGCGCGCGGCACGAAGGCGGCGTATTCGATCCTCGGCCGCGTAAAGCCTGCAGCGATCATTGGCTTCGGTGGCTATCCGACATATCCGCCGCTCGTTGCGGCGCGGCTGCGCGGAATTCCGACTGCTATTCATGAGCAGAATGCCGTGCTCGGGCGCGCCAACAAGCTGTTAGCGAAACGCGTCACGGCAATCGCCACGTCATTCGAGCGCACGAAGTTTCTGGAAGGAAAGCTCGCCGAAAAAGCGGTGCTGACCGGAAATCCAGTGCGCCAAGCGGTCATGGATGCCGCGACGCGCCCTTATGAAGCGCCAGCCGGGGAGGGCGTGATCCGTCTTCTAATTTTCGGCGGCAGCCAGGGTGCGCGGTTTTTCTCAGATACTGTCCCGCTCGCGCTTTTTGCGCTTCCCGATCACATCCGGGGGCGGCTGCGCGTGGTGCAGCAAGCGCGCGAAGAGGATATCGAGCGCGTCAACGATGCCTATTTGGAGGCGAACATCAGCGCCGAAATTGCGCCGTTTTTCGCAGATCTCCCGGCTCGGATGGCGGCCGCGCATCTCGTCATCGGGCGGGCGGGTGCTTCCACGGTTGCGGAATTGACGGTGATGGGGCGGCCCTCCATCCTGGTGCCGTTGCCGCACGCGCTCGACAACGATCAGCTCAACAATGCGCGCCGCTTAGCGGAATCGGGCGGCGCGTGGTGCATCGAGCAGCGAAACCTGTCGCCGGAACGCCTCGCTGACGAACTGGAAAAGCTCTTGATTGCGCCTGACGCCCTTGCGGCGGCAGCGAAGGCCGCTAAAACCGCTGGACGCCCCGATGCCGTCCGGAATTTGGCCGATTTTACGCTGGCTTTAGCAGAAGGGCGTAAAACAGGTACGGGGCGTGACCATTGAGGGATCTGCATTTCGTCGAACCGCGCGAGATAGAGACAGCGAGGAAGCTTCCGGCCATGCAAATGCCGCGCGACATCGGACCTTTCCACATCATCGGCATTGGCGGTATCGGCATGAGCGCGATTGCCGAAATTCTGGTCGCCAAAGGATACACCGTTCAGGGATCCGATCAGAAAGAAAGCGCCAACGTCAAACGCCTGCGCTCGAAGGGTATTCGCGTTTTTGTCGGCCATGATCCGGTGAACCTCATCGGCGCGCGGTACGTCGTAATTTCGACGGCGGTGAAGGCGCTCAATCCGGAATTGGTCGCGGCGCGTCAGAAGGGCCTGACGATCATCCGCCGCGCTGAAATTCTCGCCGAGCTGATGCGGCTCTATTCGACGGTCTCGGTGACGGGCACGCACGGCAAGACGACGACGACGTCGCTGCTGTCCCATATCTTCACGGAAGCGGGTGAAGAGCCGACCGTTATCACGGGCGGTATCATCAACGCCTGGGGCTCGAACGCGCGGCTCGGCCAGGGCAAGTGGATGATCGTCGAAGCGGACGAGAGCGATGGCACGTTCACGCGGCTGCCGACGGAAATCGGCATCGTGACGAACATCGATCCGGAGCATCTCGATTACTTCGGCTCGGTCGAAGCGATGCACCGCGAATACGAAGCCTTTCTGCGCAACATTCCGTTCTTCGGACTGACGGTTGTCTGCATCGATCATCCCGTCGTGCGGGAGATGGTGCAGAGACTGAACCTGCGCGCCGATGGCCGCCGACTGCTGACGTACGGACAGAGCGAGGATGCCGATCTTCGGCTGACGGGCGTCCGCATCGTCGGCAACACGACCTATTTCGATGCGAGCCTGGCGGCGCGGGTCAAAGGCGGTGCGCGCGTGTTGCTGGATTGGTCGGTGCCGGTGCCCGGCGCGCACAATGCGCTCAATGCGCTTGCAGCAGTTGCGGTTTCGACGCACGCCGGATTGTCCGACGCCAAGATCAAGGCCGCGATGGCCGGTTTCTCCGGCGTGAAGCGCCGCTTCCAGTTCACCGGCGAATGGAACGGCGTGACGATTTACGACGACTACGGCCATCATCCGGCGGAAATCGCGGCGGTGCTGGCAGCAGCGCGCGGCGGCACGAAAGGTCGCGTGATCGCGGTCGTCGAACCGCATCGCTACACGCGCGTGCGCGACCTGATGGACGAGTTCGCGCAATGCTTCAAGGACGCCGACAGCGTGATCGTGGCGCCGCTCTATACCGCTGGCGAAAACCCGATCGACGGCGTCGATAATCGCTCGCTGGCTGACCGCATCCGAACGGTTGGCGGACGTCCCGCAGAGGCCGTCGACGATCCGGCGCTTATCGTGCAAGCCATTAAGCGGCTGGCGCGGCCGGGGGATCTCGTCATTTGCCTCGGTGCCGGTAATTCGACCGAGTGGGCAAATGCTTTGCCGGCATGGCTGGCGGAAGAACCGAAACGTACCGGGAGCGCGGGGTGATGTTCACGGACATCACCGACGACCTCAAGGCCGCGATGCCGGAGCTCAAGGGCAGGCTGAGCGCGAATGCCTCTTTAGCGGATGTCACTTGGTTTCGGGTGGGCGGTCCGGCGCAGATGCTGTTCATGCCTGCCGACGAAGCTGACCTTGCGTATTTCCTGAAGCATCGGCCGAGCGATGTTCCGGTGCAGGTCATCGGGCTCGGCTCGAACCTGCTCGTCCGCGATGGGGGAGTGCCGGGTGTCGTCATCCGGCTCGGGCGCGGGTTTTCTGAAATCGCCGTCGAAGACGGGCATCGGCTGCGCGTCGGCACGGCAGTTCCCGACGTGAAGGTCGCGCGGGCGGCGGCGGACGCGGGCATTTGTGGGCTCGCGTTCTATCGCGGCATTCCGGGGTCCATCGGCGGCGCGCTGCGTATGAATGCGGGTGCACACGGGCGTGAGACGAAAGATTGTCTGATCGGCGCGCGTGCGGTTGATCCAAGTGGCACCGTTCATGTGCTGTCGCTCGCCGACATGGGTTTCACCTATCGTCATTGCGGCATTCCGAAAGACTGGATTTTCACAGAAGCGACGTATGCGGGTGAGCCCGGCGATCCGGCTGAAATCCTAAAAGAGATGGATGCGGTCGCGGAGTATCGAGAGAAGAACCAGCCGATCAAGGAACGGACCGGCGGCTCAACGTTCAAGAACCCGCCCGGTCATAGTGCGTGGAAACTTGTCGATCAGGCGGGGTGCCGTGGGCTTCGCGTCGGTGGTGCGAAGGTTTCGGAGATGCACTGCAATTTTCTGATCAATGACAATCAAGCGAGCGGCGAAGACGTCGAGACGCTCGGTGAGACGGTTAGGGCGCGCGTTCGCGAGACGGCCGGCATCACGCTCGACTGGGAGATCATTCGTCTCGGTATTCCCAAACCCGGCCGTCCGGTCGGGGAAGCGCTGGCCGCTGAGCGAGCCGACCAAAACTAATTCACAGCACATGATTTTCAATCTGCAAGCGAGCCAGACATGAACACACTCGGCCCGGTCCCGAAGCGTACGCGCAATCACGTCGCCGTTCTGAAGGGTGGCCTTTCGGCTGAGCGCGAGGTGAGCCTCAATTCCGGCGCGGCGGTTGGGGAGGCGCTGCTGCAGAGCGGCTACACGGTGACCGAGATCGACGTCGACCGCGATCTCGGCAGCCGGTTGGAGGAGCTGAAGCCTGACGTTTGCTTCAACGCGCTGCACGGCAAGTTCGGCGAGGATGGCTGCGTGCAGGGCGTGCTGGAGCTGCTCGGCATTCCCTACACTCACTCCGGAGTTCTGGCGTCGGCACTCGCCATGCACAAGGAGCGGGCGAAGGACATCATGAAGCTTGCGGGAGTGCCCGTTGCCGATGCCACTCTGGTGACGCGCGGCGAGGCGCTGGAGGGCCACGTCATGGCTCCCCCTTACGTCGTAAAGCCGGTGACGGAGGGGTCGAGCGTCGGCGTCGTAATCGTGCCGCCCGGCGCCGAGCGGCCGCCGAACTCGATCGCAGCTGGTGGTCCGCTCGATCAGATCGTGATGGTCGAGCGTTATGTGGCGGGGCGCGAGTTAACCTGCGCCGTCATTGGCAATTTTGTGACGGATATCATTGAAATTGTGCCGCTTCGCGGCCTCGCGTTCTACGATTATGAGGCCAAATACGCACCCGGCGGCTCGAAGCACGAACTGCCCGCGAAACTTTTACCAGATGTTTACCAGACACTCCGTTCCTTAACGTTAAGGGCGCATCAGGCTTTGGGCTGTCGCGGCGTATCGCGGGCCGACTTTCGCTACGACGACACGGCCGGTGGAACGGGCGAGCTGATCTGCCTCGAAGTCAACACTCAGCCGGGCATGACGGGGACATCCCTGGTGCCCGAGCTGGCGGGTTATGCCGGGTGGTCGTTCGGTGACCTAGTCCGGTGGATGGTCGAGGACGCGAGTTGCAACAGGTAGAGAGCAAGCATCGGTTCTGGTGGCGGGCTGCACATGATGCGCCAACGCCGGAACCGGAGGCTGCTCAATGGGTGCCGCCCTCGCCCGAGGCGACGCCGACGACCCGCGGGCGCAGCTCTGCGGATACGATCTCCAAGCGCGTGACGACCAAACTTCAAATTCCGCGTGGCGAACGTCGCCTGAGACGCACGCGTCGCGGACGGCGGTGGGTGATGCCGTCGGCAGTTGCCGCACTGGTCGCGGCTGTCGCTGGCGTGGCGGCCTATACGCTGCCGCTCGACAAGCTCGTGGCTTTCGATTTCTCCGACAAAGCTGACAGTCTGATGATCGCGGCGGGTTTCGGCATCGATCAGGTCAACCTCTCCGGCCAGCATTTCACATCCGATTCCGACGTGTACGACGCCTTGGACCTCACCAACGTAAAAACATTCGCAGCTTTCGATTCTGACGCCGCCATGAAGCGGATCGAGCGCATTCCGTGGGTCGATACCGTGCAACTTACTCGCATCTATCCAGGGACGCTCGATATCGTCATTCATGAGCGCGCTCCGGCTTTCGTGTGGACGCGGGGCGAAACGAATTATCTCGTTGATGCGACGGGGCGGGCGCTTGGGCCGATGCCGACCGCCAGCACATGGAAATTGCCGCGCGTGGTCGGTGAGGGCGCCGACAGCGAAGCGATGCTGATGCTCTCAGCCGTTCATCTCGTTCCCAAGATCGAGCGGCAGTACGCCTATGGCGAGCGTGTTGCCGAGCGGCGGTGGCGGATCGTCTTGCGGAACGGCACGGCGCTCGACCTCGCCGCCGATCGCGAGATCGAAGGTTTGCAGGAAATCGCCAATACGCCGGCGGTCCAGGCAGCCTTGACCGGCGCGCCGATGATCGTCGACGTGCGCACGCCGGGCCGGATCGCGATGCGGCCGGTAACGTCATCTGCGCGGACGGCATCTCTCAGAAGCTCCGGGACGACAGCGGTCGCCTCGGCGCAACAGTAGGGGGCTGGCATGGCGGAGCGGCGCACCTACAAGACCTTCGGGCTTCTCGATATCGGCACTAGCAAGACTGTTGCCGGCGTCGTCGTCGCCGAATACGTGGCCGGAATGGCGATGCCGTCGTTGCGGCTCGCGGGTCTTGGCATGCAGCGTTCGAAAGGCGTCAAAGCCGGAGTTTTGACGGATCTCGATGAAGCGGAAGGCGTCGTTCGCGGCGTCATCAGCCAAGCAGAGCGCGCGGCCGGAACGTCGGTCGGCGGCTTTACGCTGTCTGTATCGGCGGGGCGGATTTCATCGGTTCATTGCACGGCGCGTGCGGATATCGAAACCGGCAGCGTGCGGGAAGAAGATCTGGCGCGGCTGATGTCAGCGGGCGAAAGCTACGCTGAGCGCAACGGCCGAACGCTGCTCCATCTCAACCACCTGGGCTATGAGGTCGATGGGGCACAGGGTGTCCGCGATCCGCTCGGTCTTTCGGCGCGACGAATCTCGGCCGGGCTGCACGCCGTGACGGCGGATGAAGCGCCGCTGCGCAATCTGCTGGTTCTGATCGACCGGTGCTATGCGAGTTGCGATGCGCTCGTCGCGTCGCCTTATGCAAGTGCGCTCGCTGCTACAACGCTAGAAGAGCGGCAATTCGGTGTGACATGCATCGATTTCGGCGCCGGAACGACGTCGATCACGCTCTTCGCAGATGGGCGCTTTACGGGCATCGACGTGATCCCGGTCGGCAGTCAACATATTACCTACGATATTGCGAAGGCGTTGCAGACGCCACTTGCAGAAGCCGAGCGAATCAAAACGCTTTATGGCACACTCCTCAACGCCCAGTCAGACGAGCATGAGTCGTTCTCCTATCCGATCGCCGGAGAGGAGGATGACGGCAGCTACGAAACAACGAAAGCGCGGCTCACGGATATCATCCGGCCGCGCGTGCAGCAGATCCTGGGGCTTGTGCGCGAGCGCTTAACGCTGAACGCCGCGAGCCGCTACGTGGGAGACAAGATCGTACTGACGGGCGGGGCCAGCCAACTCACCGGATTGCCGGGATTCGTCGCGGATACGTTCGGACGTTCGGTCCGGCTCGGTCGGCCGATGGATCTGCACGGTCTTGCCGCAAGTCTCTCAGGGCCGCAGCTCGCGACGCTTTCCGGTCTTGCGATCGTGGCGGCGCGCGGAGACGGCGAACTCAACATGGCGCGCGGTCGCAAGACCGTGACGCAAGGATATCTCGGTCGCGTCGGAACGTGGCTTAAAGGCGGGTTTTAAAGACGTGTCGAAGACAGAAATGAGATCGTCGAAGCAGGCGGCGTTGGCGGCAGAAACAGTCGTGCCGAACGCCCAACTATCATTCTCGGGGACGCCATGAGCATCAAGCTGCAACTGCCGAAGCTGGTCGACGCCAAGCCTCGGATCACCGTCATCGGCGTCGGCGGCGCGGGCTGCAATGCCGTCAACAACATGATTGCCGCCGGGCTTCAGGGCGTGCAGTTCGTGGTTGCGAACACGGACGCGCAATCGCTCGATGCTTCGAGTGCGGAACATCGTATTCAGCTCGGCATCAATCTGACCGAAGGGCTCGGCGCAGGCGCCAAGCCGGAGATCGGCGAAGCTGCGGCGGAAGAAGCGCTCGAAGAGCTTCGTACGCATATTGCAGGCGCGCACATGGTGTTCATCGCGGCCGGTATGGGCGGCGGCACTGGCACGGGCGCGGCATCCGTCATCGCGCGGATTGCGCGGGAGCTTGGAGCGCTGACGGTCGGCGTCGTCTGCAAGCCGTTCCAATTCGAAGGCGCGCGGCGCATGCGCATTGCGGAGGCGGGTGTCGAAAACCTGCGCCATCTCGTCGATACGTTGATCGTCATTCCGAACCAGAACCTGTTCCGGATTGCCAATGAGCGGACGACATTTGCGGAAGCCTTCGTTCTGGCCGACCAGGTGCTCTATTCGGGCGTCGCCTGCATCGTCGAGCTTGTTCTCAAGGAAGGCCTTATCAATCTCGATTTCGCCGATGTCCGCACGATCATGAGCGGCATGGGTACGGCGATGATGGGCACGGGCGAAGCGACCGGTGAACAGCGCGCCATACTCGCGGCGGAAGAAGCCATTGCCAATCCGCTGCTCGATGACGTGACGCTGCGCGGCGCCAAGGGATTGCTGCTGTCGATCTCCGGCGGCCGCGACATGACGCTCTATGAGGTTGATGAGGCAGCGAGCCGCATCCGCCAGGAGGTCGATCACGATGCCAACATCATCGTTGGTGCGACATTCGATGAGCAGCTCGGCGATCGTCTTCGCGTCTCGATTGTTGCATCGGGCATGGATCACCGGATGGCCGAACGTATGATGGCCCAGCAGGCGGCCTTCAATGCTGCGCAGCAGGTGCAGGGTCACGGTCAGGGCACGTATGCTCCCCAGTCACAGCAGCAGGCTGCGGAGATGTCGCAGCAGCATGCAGCGCCACAGCAGCAGGTGGAACGCAGTGCCGTGCTCCCCGCACCTCCGGGCGACCTGCAGCGGCGTCTTGCTGAAGCTTTGCAGGCGCCGACGGCTGCGGCACCACAGAATTTTTCTGAGCCTATCCACAGAGAACAACCGCGTGGTGGCCGCGACAGCTGGGTAGCCCCAGGGAATGTCATGATCGAGGACGGGCTGGAAAATTTTCCTCCCCTGTCCGGTAACGCATTGTTACGGACCCCGCCCCTTCCGGCCGACGCTCCGGCGCAAAATTACGATCATCGATTCGAGCCGCAGGCCCCGACGGAGATCCAGCGTGGCGCGCGCCGGGTGCCGGGCATCGAGGAATTTCCGCCGCAGGCGCAGAAGGAATGGAATGCGCGTCAGAACGGTGCTCCGCGGACCCACGGCAGAGATGCAGAAGAGCAAAGAAAACCGGGCCTTTTGGGACGTTTTGCCGGTTTAGGCCGGAGATAATCAGCCGTATACGGAATAGAATTTCTCGCCGCCACATTTCCGGCTTCGAACGTGATAGAAAGGTGGCGAGAGAGTGCGATTTTTCGGGTGAAGAACGCGGTCAAAATGCGGCTGCATCAGGTCTCGGGAAACGTCAAGAATGGTTGCTAAAGCGTAACACAATGTAAGAAAGCGTGATTTGTCGGTGTTTAGCGAAGCAGTTAGCTTTTGTGCATTGACCACTTGTGATGAGCCTTTGATCAGAGCGGACGCGGCCAAAATAAGGCTGGAACGAGCTGATAGAATCAGAAGGACTTCAAGGTAGGTCAGGGGGTGGTTGGCCGCATATGCTGGGGAGCAGCGGTCCGCCAAGAGAATGAGGGACGGCGCTGTATGTCGAATCGATTCATCGGTGCGCGGCAAACCACGCTTGCCCGCGAGATCCAGTTGACAGGCACGGGGGTGCACAGCGGAGCTCCGGTATCACTCACACTGCATCCAGCAGAGGCTGATACTGGGCTCCGCTTTCTCGTTACCAAACGAGGAAGAGTCGTCTCGGAAATCGCGGCACACGTAGCGAACGTCAAAAATCTTACACTTTGTACCGTCATCGGCGACAGCGCTGGCACAACGATCAGCACAGTCGAACATCTCCTCGCCGCGCTTCGCGGTCTCTCGATCGACAACCTCTATATCGAGATCGACAGCAAAGAAGTTCCGATCATGGACGGCAGCTCGGCGGAATTCGTCGATGCCATTGACCGGGTCGGCATTCGCGAGCTTTCAGAGCCGCGCAAATACATCAAAGTTCTCAAACCTGTGCGGGTAGAAGAAAACGGCTGCTGGGGCGAACTTGAGCCGCATGCCGGGTTCCGCATGGACGTTGAAATCGATTTTGCAACGCCGGTGATCGGTCGCCAGCGGCTGCAGTACGAAATGAGCCCCGGCGTTTTCCGCCACGAGATCTCCCGCGCTCGCACGTTCGGCTTCATGAGCGACGTCGAGAAGTTGTGGAAGGCAGGTCTTGCACTCGGAGCCGACCTCACCAACACGGTTGCGATCGGTGACGGCAAGGTCATGAACCGCGACGGTCTTCGCTATCCGCAGGAGTTCGTGCGTCACAAGATGCTCGACGCGGTTGGCGATTTGGCGCTCGCCGGGCTGCCGCTCCTTGGCGCGTATCGCTCTTACAAGGGCGGCCACAAGCTCAACTCGATGGTGCTTCAGGCCCTGTTCGCCGATGCGTCGAACTGGGAATACGCACAGGCACCGCGCACCCGTGCAAGCCGCTCGCCGGTTCAGATCGTGTCTGAGACGGTTGTCGCCGCGGAATAAGCTTCGGCTTATTCCCGTCGGCTGGTGCTCCTGGCCCAATCGACGGCCTGGAATGCACCATATTCTGACGATACACTCGCCACACGGGGCTGTTAGCAGACAGCGCGCTGCCGACGATTCATCTTTCGGGGCGCGTCTCGGGGTGCTATCCGCTTGCGATCGTTGAGACGTGTGGTCGACAGCAACGCAGCCGTCGGCCTCTTTTGGAAGCAACGCGGCGTATGATGATATCGGCACGGCATCTTCTGAAAATCGTGAGCACAGTGTCGGTGTTGCTAGTGCTCGCGTTCTCGATGCTTGCCGTCGGCGGTTGCAGCAATGGACCGAAGCTCGATACGGCTGCGCTCAATCCCGATCCGCCAGCGAAGATGTTCGCCGACGCCGACGCGATGATGACGAAAGGCAATTTCGAAGACGCCGCGACGAAGTTCGAAGCCGTCGATCGTGACCACCCCTATTCGCAGGAAGCGCGCAAATCGATCGTGATGGCCGCATATGCGTATTATCGTGCCGGCAAGGCGCCGGAAGCGATCGCCTCGGCCGAGCGTTACGTCGCGATGCATCCGGGCACGAAAGAAGCGCCCATGGCGCACCATATTATCGCGGAAGCCTATTTCGATCAGATGAACAAGGCGGACCGCGATCAGACGGCGGCTCGCAAGGCGCTTGAGCAGCTCAAAATCTTGAAGGCGCGTTATCCGGACAGCGAGTACGCTAAGGACGCCGACAACAAAATTCGCATCTGCTTGGACAATCTCGCCGCTCAAGAGATGAATGTCGGGCGGTATTATCTTGATCGGCACAACTACGTCGGCGCCATCAATCGCTTCAAGACGGTCGTCAGCGATTATCAGACGACGGCGCATGTCGAGGAGGCGCTGGCGCGTCTTGTCGAATGCTATATGGCGCTCGGCATCACCAAGGAAGCCCAGAACGCAGCGGCGATCCTTGGGCACAACTATCCCGACAGCAAGTGGTACAAGGATTCCTACGCTCTACTGGAATCGGGCGGTCTGGCGCCACGCGAGGACAGCGATTCCTGGCTGAGCAAGACCTGGAATTCCGTTCCGAAGCTCTCGGTCCCGACGATCAAGATGCCGAGCATCAGCATGGGTAGCGGCTGATCTTGTCGGTCCGGCGGGTGGAACCTGTCGCTGTAACACCCTCCACATTGTGCTAGATCTGAAAGCGGGGCCCGATTTTATTTCGGGCTTGTGCTTTTTCCGATGCTTTGAAAATTACGATGTCTGACGCCAAATCAAGAAAGAAGCGCAAGACCGTCTCAGCGGCGTCAGCGGGAAGCGGGACGCCTGCCGACGAGATTGCCCGGCTATCAGCCGAAATCGCGCATCACGATCAGCTTTATTACCGGCATGACGCACCGGAGATTTCCGACGCCGAATACGATGCGCTGCGTCGCCGTCTTGGTGATCTTGAGAAAGCCCATCCCGAGCTTCGGCGCGAAGACAGCCCAACGGTGAAGGTCGGTGCGGCTCCGGTCGCGGCGTTCGGCAAGATTCGCCACGACGTACCGATGCTGTCGCTGGGCAACGCGTTCGACGATCAGGACGTCGTCGATTTCGTCGAGCGGGTGCGCCGTTTTCTCATGCTCGGCGAAGACGACACGCTCGAAGTGACTTCCGAGCCGAAGATCGACGGGCTTTCGATTTCGATCCGCTATGAGCATGGCGAGTTGGTGCAGGCCGCCACGCGCGGCGATGGGGCGGAAGGCGAGAACGTTACGGCCAACATCAAGACAGTTCGCGAGATTCCGCATAAGCTCAAGGGCAAGGACATTCCCGAGCTGATCGACATTCGCGGCGAGATCTATCTCGGCCACAAAGATTTCGAAGCGTTGAATGCCGCACAGGCTGAAAGCGGCGATAAGATCTTTGCCAACCCCCGCAACGCCGCTGCCGGTTCGCTTCGGCAGCTCGATGCGTCGATTACGGCGAAGCGCCCGCTGCGTTTTTTCGCGTATGCGTGGGGTGCGGTTTCGAAACTTCCGGCGGACACGCAAGCGGGCGTCGTCAAAGCGTTCGCGCATTGGGGATTGCCGGTCAATCCACTGATGCGGATCGCGACGACGACGGAGGAGCTGCTGGCGTTCTATCGCAATATCGAAGAGAAGCGCGCGTCGCTGGGCTATGACATCGACGGTGTCGTCTACAAGGTGAACCGGCTCGACTACCAGGAACGGTTGGGGTTTGTGTCGCGCTCGCCGCGCTGGGCGATTGCGCACAAGTTCGCCGCCGAGCAGGCGACGACCGTTCTTGAAAAGATTGATATTCAAGTGGGGCGCACGGGTGCGCTGACGCCGGTCGCGAAGCTGAAGCCCGTGACTGTCGGCGGCGTCGTCGTGTCGAACGCGACGCTGCACAACGAAGATGAGATCGCGCGCAAAGATATTCGCGAAGGCGATACGGTCATCGTGCAGCGAGCGGGCGATGTCATTCCTCAGGTCGTCGAAGTGGTGCTGGCGAAGCGCCCCTCGCACTCGCATCCATTCAAGTTTCCGACCGTTTGCCCGGTGTGCGGCAGTCATGCAGTGCGAGAGGCCGTCGAGGAAACGGGCAAGGCGGACGTCGTGCGCCGTTGCACGGGCGGTCTCATTTGTCCGGCGCAAGTCAAAGAGCGTCTGAAGCATTTCGTGTCGCGCAATGCCTTCGATATTGAGGGATTGGGCACGGAGAAGATCGAGTTTTTCTTCGATACGGGGCGGATCAAATCGCCTGCGGATATTTTCACGCTGGAAGCCCGCGATAAGGCGTCGGACGAACCGCTGCTGAAAGTCCGCGGTTTCAAGGAAACGTCGGTCCGCAAGCTGTTTGCCGCCATCGACGCGCGCCGTGAGGTGCCGCTTGATCGCTTCCTGTTCTCGCTCGGCATCCGGCATATTGGCGAGACGACCGCCAAGGACCTTGCCAAGGCATACGGCACGCTTGAAGCGCTGCGTTCGGCCGTCGATGCGGCGGTCGAGGGTGGAAAAGGAAGCGACGCCTATCAGGATATCGACAATATCGAAGGCATCGGCGAGACGGTGGTCGATGCGTTGGTCGATTTCTTCGGTGAGGACCACAACCAGGAACAGATCGCCGCACTGTTGAAGGAAGTGACCGTTACACCTTTTGTGCGTACGCAAACGAAAGCGTCGCCGGTCACAGGCAAGACGGTCGTCTTCACCGGAACGTTGACCAAGCTAACGCGCAATGAAGCGAAAGCGCAGGCGGAGCGTCTCGGCGCGAAGGTTTCAGGTTCCGTTTCGAAGAAGACGGATTACGTCGTTGCAGGCGCGGAAGCGGGCTCGAAGCTCGATAATGCACGGGCGCTGGGCGTTACCGTGCTCGATGAAGACGAATGGCTCGCGCTGATCGGGCAGGCGTGAGCAGCTCGCTTAAACCGGTGCCGTCGCCTGCTTCAGCCAATTGCGCGTCGAAGGATCGAGGCCCTGCGCAAGCGTATCGTAGACGCGCTTGTGATAGGCGTTGAGCCAGTCGAGTTCGCTCTTTTCCAACATCTCGGGAAGGATGAGCCGCCGGTCGATGGGTGCGAGCGTCAACGTTTCGAACTCCATCGTTTCGCGGTCGCCGCCCTCGACGGTGTCGGGCATCGTCACGAGCACGACGTTTTCGATGCGGATGCCGTATTCGCCGACCTTGTAATAACCGGGCTCGTTCGAGATCAGCATGCCGGGGTGCAACGGCGCCATGCCGGCGCGCGAGATCGACTGCGGTCCTTCATGGACTGACAGATAGCTGCCGATTCCGTGGCCTGTGCCGTGATCGAAGTCAGCGCCGATCTGCCAAAGTGCGCGACGTGCGAACGGGTCGAGGTCGATGCCGCGTGTGCCTTTCGGAAAGCGCGCAGTCGCGACGGCAATATGACCTTTCAGGACAGCCGTG
Source organism: Hyphomicrobium sp. MC8b (assembly GCF_905067615.1). Lineage (NCBI taxonomy): Bacteria > Pseudomonadati > Pseudomonadota > Alphaproteobacteria > Hyphomicrobiales > Hyphomicrobiaceae > Hyphomicrobium > Hyphomicrobium sp. MC8b. Next base: position 619,954 of record NZ_LR898465.1, read on the forward strand.
AAATGCCGCTGCATGTCCTTGGTCGGTTTGCCGACGGCAATCGTGCGGGTGATGTCGGTGGTGCCATCAGGATACTGGCCGCCGCTGTCGATCAGGAACAGTTCTCCGGGCTTCACGCGGCGGTTGGTTTCGTCGGAGACGCGGTAATGCACGATGGCGCCGTTTGGGCCGGAGCCGGAGATCGTCGGGAAGCTCACATCGCGCAGCATGTTGGTGTCGCGGCGGAATTCTTCGAGCTTCTGCACGGCGGTGATTTCGTCGAGCGTGCCGTCGGATGCCCAGTCATCGAGCCAGGCGAGGAAACGTACCACGGCGTGACCGTCGCGGACATGGGCGGCGCGTGCACCGACGACCTCCGCATCGGACTTGATGGCTTTGGGAAGGATGCACGGATCCTGGCCGCGCGAGATGAGCTTGGCACCGAGCTTTTGCTCGAACCAATAGGCAGCTGTTTCGGGATCGAGGCGAACCCGTTTGCCTTTGGCTTTCAGCTCTTTTACGCGGTCCGGCAGCATCGCGGGTGGGAGCAGCCTGGCGACGGGTGCGACGTCGGCGCGGGCTTCGTTGTCGAGGCGATCGGGCGCAATGAAGAGTTCGGCTTTGCCACTCGCGGGAACGATGGCGAAAGCGAGAACGACAGGGTTATGTGCAACGTCGCTGCCGCGAATGTTGAACAGCCAGCAGATCGAATCCGGCAGCGTCAGGATGACGGCGCTCTGGCCGTCTTGTTTCAAGCGCGTCTGCAATTCGGAGATTTTGTCGGCGGCCGTTCGGCCTGCAAAGGCAATCGGCTGGGCGATGACAGGATTTTGCGGCGGCTTAGGGCGGTCCTTGCCCCACAGAACGTCGATCGGATTTTTCGACAGCGCCTTGAGCTTGATGCCTTTCGGCGCGAGTGCCGCCGTCAGGCGATTGATCTCTCCGGCGGTGTGGTTCCAAGGGTCGAATCCGACCGTGCCACCCTTGGCGACGTTCGCGATCAACCAGTCCGCCAGCTTCGGACGTAACAAGAGCGAAACTTCGAAAACCTTCGTATCGGTTTCGGCTGCGGCCTGCACGGTGTAGCGGCCGTCGATCGCCAGCACGGCGGCTTTTTTGCCGACAACGGCGATGCCGGCGGACCCCGAAAACCCCGTCAGCCATTTCAGGCGCTCGGCGCAGGCTGGAACGTATTCGCCCTGATGCTTATCGGCCCGGGGAACAAGAACGGCGTCGATTTTCGACTTCGCCATGTAGGCACGGAGCGCCTTTACGCGTTCCGCAACGCGCTCGGGCTCGGACAAGGAATGGAATGTCTGCAGCATGGCTGATTTTCTAAGCACCGGACGGTGAGATTTCAACGCCGCCGGAAGGTCAAGGTCGACCAGCCGGTGATGCGGTCGTGGCGCTGAAGGGTGAAGCCGTGAGCCAGGTATGTCGCGATGACCTCGGGCGCTTGCGGCAAGAGAATGCCGGAGAGCACCAGTGTTCCTCCTGGAATGACGGCGCAGGCAATCGACGACGAAAGGTAAATCAGCGGTCCCGCCAGGATATTTGCGACCAGGAAATCAAAGGGTGCGCGCTCGCGAACTCTCGGATGTCCAAGACCGTTACCGACGAACAGCGCGATACGTTTGCCCGCACCGTTGAGGCGGACGTTTTCGCTCGCGACCTTGACAGACTGCGGGTCCATGTCGGCGGCGACGATGCGTGTGTGCGGCATGGCCTTTGCGGCAGCGATAGCGAGTACGCCCGAGCCGCAGCCGAGGTCGAGCATGTTCTTGTAAGCGTGCGCGCGCGTCAGCCGGTCGATGGCGAGAAGGCATCCAAGCGTCGTCGCGTGATGGGCCGTTCCGAAGGCTTCGCCCGCGTCGATCAGGATGGCGTTCGGTCCGTGCGCGACACGGCCCTTATCGTGGCTGCCATGGATCGTGAAACGACCGGCGGGCACGGGCGGCAGGGCAGCTTGCGAAATCGCGACCCAGTTTAACTCCGGCACCGCTTCTGTTTCGAATGGCGGCAGCGGCCATTCGACGAACGCGGCCAATTCAGCGGCAACGTCGCGTTCGCCGGACTCGGCGTCGAAATAAGCTTCGACGCGCCAGCGATCCGGGCCGTCTTCGAAGACGGTCAGGGCATCGGGCGGCGGCTCAAGCAGATCTTGCATGGCGTTGCCGGTCGCGTACGCGAGCGTGCGATCGGCGAAAAGAGCTGTGACTTTTCTGACTGACATCGGATGCTAAGGGTTGGGGACGGATTTGCCCTCGTATTCATAGCCCTCGGAGGTAATCGGATCGGGCAGGTGATCGAGGAACAAATCCCATTTGTCGTCGATGTGCTTCGCCGCCTCGGCCGGCGGCAACGTGACAAAAGTGCCGTCGGGCTTTTCAGTTACGATTCCATCGCGGATTAGGCGATCCAAAGCATCGTCGATCTCGAAGTCGATTTTCATGCCGAACGTGCGCGTCAGGTAGTTTTCAATGGCGAGGTCGATGGAGGGCAGGTCGGCGCGGGTCGCGGGCTCCTTGGCGAGAACGCTGTAGAGCAGCATTTCCTCTTTCACATCTTCCTCGGCGCCGCGCGCTGCGATTTTCAGGATGACGCCGCGATTGTCGGCCATCGTGTGAAAATAGAGGTTCTGCGCCATCACGACCATGTAGCGCTGTTTCTGATTGAGAAAGCCCATCGCTTGGCGGACGGCGATGCCGCCAAGGCCCGCCAACGCGCCGATGGCTGCAATCGGATTGCTCAACACCAGCGCGAGTTTGCCCGCCGCTCCGACTGCGCCCATGCCGAGCCCGCCGCCGGCCGTCACGCCCAGGCGTAGCTTGTCCATGGCGCGAAAGCGAACTTCGGTGTTCGGGAAGATCATCTCGACGTCAGTGCGCGGAATATTCTTGAAGAGCTTCAGATAAATGTTTCTGTCGTTGATGCTGGGCGGCAGATGCTGGCGACGATGTTCGACCCATTTTTCCGCGGCATCGCGCGACATCTTTCTCTCGCGCATGACTTCTTCGACGCGTGTCTCGGTGGTCTTCAGTTTGAACATCAGGAACAGACGCTGGAAAATTGGTACGTCGAACTCTTCCTTGTGCAGGAATTTGCGCAGGGAGCGTTTCTCGTATTTCCGGTTTGAAGCGCCGCGATAGTAGATCGCAATCCGCTCGAAAGCTTTCATATCGACGAAGAGATCGAGGCCGTAATGGCTTTCGCGAGTGAGGATGACTTCGACGTCGTTGGGATCGATGCGCTCGTAGTTGGCGCGTACGAGCAGGCTTTCGACGCCTTCGAAGACCCGATGCTGCAAGGCCTCGCGATCGTCGTCAGAGAACTTGCGGGTCATCAGGAGGTCGCTGTCGGGAGAGAACGCCTCATACGTCTGTTCGAGTTCCAACAGCATCGAGAAATACTGCTGTTGCCGCCAGTAATCGAGATAGCGGAAGAAGCGCCGCGCCTCGGCGGCTCGTCCGGGCGCCCAGAGGTGCGTCTGCGTAAGGCGGTCAAGCAGCGCGAACCGCGTCACCGGGATGAAACGTTCGCGTTTGCGCTTATCGTCGGGCGCGAGAATATCGATGGGTTCGCGCGCGGCGTCCTCGGGCATCGCGGCTGGCTTTGGATCGAGGTCGGCCAAATCCGAGAGCCTGTCGTACAGGCTTTGCTTCCGGCGCATTCGACCCGATGCAAAGTCCGTCGCCGCCATTATGCTCTCCCCCGAACTTGCTTTGCGATCCAGTTTCTTGCCCCCAGGACCTCATATAGAGTCACCGGGGAATTTTCGAGCGTGTCAGCACTTCTTCGCCGAAAAATGACGCGTGCCGTGGCGCAAGGATCAAAGGACTTGTTGTCCGCTAGTTGGTTGATGATACATCATTAAATGCACGCATGCCTTGTATAATTTGCGTTTATAACTTGCTCTTTCGCCACAGTGTTGCCGCTGTTTAGCTAGGATCATGAACGGCGGCACGACAGGGGATTTTGCGGGGGCGCGAAATGGGGGCTTTGCGTTTTTTAGCCTTGGGCTTTGCTGTGTGCATGGCCCTTGCGAGCACCGTCGCGGCGGCTGACGAGCTTGTGCTGCCTTATTCCTGCATAATGGATAGAGGTGTTCCGCGTCTCGCTCCGTCCGAAATGACAACGTACCGGATTGTCGGACCACGGGAAGATCAGCCCTTTACAGCTTGTGCATCTTCAGCGGCTTGGACCTGCGAAACGATGATGGTCCACAAGTTCACCGTCGAGTGTGGCGGGGAACGCGTTGCTTGGGCCAAGGTGGCCGCTTCAGCCAAGGCGTTGGGCGTCGTCCTGCCGGAAAAACTCCCGCCAGGATATGCGCCGGTGAGCCGCCTCAAAGGCCGCTTCGTTCTTCCCGGGTTCGGCAAAACGACAATGCTGCCGAGCGTCACCTCAGAGAAGCTATCGCGCGATGCGGTGATCGAGGCGCCGGCGCAGAAGGTGGAACCTGAATCCGCGGCTTGGGTGACCGTCGTCGATCCCGTCGCAGCGCCTCCGGCTGCGACCGGCAACGCCTTTAAAGTAGCGGGCGTGATTTCAACGCTGTTGGTGTCGCTCTTGCTCGCGTGCATCGTTCTGGTGCGGCGGCGGCAGCTGATGGCGTTCGAATTTTCATTCGGAGCCGGAAACGCTGTTCCGGCTGGGGCGCGATTCTGGGAGTTCGCGGCAGCGCCATTCTCGCTGTTTCAGCGGCGGTTCGAGTCTTGGCGGCCGGGATCGTCAGCAGCCGACGATGACGACGACGGCTCCGAGATGCTGGCGCCGATCCGTACACGATTGCACGAAACCGAGTTTCTCGTTTCGATGCTTCCAGCTGATCTCTTGTTGCGTGACGTCCTCACGTCGGAACTCGATAGCTTGCATGATCGCCTCGCGGATCTGGGACGTCGTGAGGCGCAGCTTGGCGTAGAGCGGGTCAATAGCGCGATCCGGACGATTGTGCGGGATCTCGATCGTGTCAGCCGGATTGCGCAGGGGGCAATGCCGGCTTCGGCCGAGATGCGGGCGTCGGCGGCGCCTGAGCCCGATGTGCCGTCAACCGTGTTCGAGGCTTACCGCATCCTGGGTCTCAACCCGGATGCACCAGATGCGGCGGTCAAGAAGATCGTCGACGCGCTGAGGATGTCGTGGCATCCGGATCACGCCAAGAACGAAGCCGACCGGCGGTATCGCGAGCAGCGGATCAAGCAGGTCAATGCGGCGTGGGACTTGTTGAAGGTGAAGCGGGCGGCTGCGGCTTGATAACGGTGATTGTAGAGAAATAAACGGCACCGCGATTTGCGATGCCGTTCATTCGAGTCCTGGTTTGCTGTTCTTGCCTGTCATCAGGATGAAGAACGATGTGCGACCGGAAGATTACGGACTTCCTCCTCGGTCAGCGGCTGTTGCATATCGGCTAATTCATAATTGCGCCGGTTGGCCCGGCTCAAATCGCGCTGGGCACCAATGCGTCGCGTTAGGGTTTCCCCGTCCTTCCCGCGCACGACGCCTATCTTACCTCTCAGAGGAAAGCGGTAAGTGCTCATGGATAGCTCCTTTCAAGGACTCTACCCTCCCAAACCAAGAATTCCCGCTCGAGTTTCACGCTCCCGCAACTTTTTTTTCATTTTATTTCAGGAACTTAGGTCGCAACGCATGCGTCGTCGGCCGGTAATGAACCGGCGGCGCAAAGATTTACAGCAGCTGATGAACCCCCACAGCTCAACGAGCAGTGGAGCGTATGCCTCAGAATTGCGGCAATATGAAGAAACTGGCGGCGAGACTTGGGCGCCACCTGAGTATTAACTATAGCGGGTTGGTCATGCGACGTCAACGAAACTGGCGACGACCCGTTTGGTCGAGCCGTCATCGAACTCGATCGTCAGTTTGTTGCCGTCGACGTGGGTGACGGTCCCGAGCCCGAATTTTTCGTGACGCACCCGCGTGCCAGTCTTGAACGAGGGGGCGGCGGCGGTTGACGCTGCGACGAGTTCGCCTTCGAGCGTCAGCGGGCCGCGTGACCGCTTCTTTTGTTTCTGATCACTCCGGCTCCAGGACTGCTGGGCGCGTTGCCAGCCGGGCGTATTGTAGCTCGATTTGAACGGTTCGGCGCCGCCCGCGCGGTCAAACCGGCTGGTGCCGAACGAGCCGCCGAAGCCGAACGGGTTCTGCCGGCCGCCGTAGGGCATCTCGCTTTCGACAATCTCGACGGTCGCTTCGGGCAGCTCATCAACGAAGCGCGACGGGAGTGCCGACTGATAGAGACCGTGCGTGCGGCGGTTCTGCGCAAAGGAAATCTTGGCGCGGCGCTTGGCGCGCGTCAGCCCGACATAGGCCAACCTGCGTTCCTCTTCGAGGCCGGCTTTCCCGCTTTCGTCGAGCGAGCGCTGATGGGGAAAAAGCCCTTCCTCCCACCCCGGCAGGAAAACGATGCCGAACTCCAAGCCTTTGGCGGCATGCAGCGTCATCAAGGAGACGCGGTCGCCATCGTTGCCCTGGTCGGCGTCCATGACGAGCGACACATGTTCGAGGAAGCCCTGCAGCGTGTCGAAGTCGTGCATGAAGCGCACGAGTTCTTTCAAGTTTTCAAGCCGCGTCTGTGATTGCGGGCTCTTGTCCGCCTGCCACATGGCCGTATAGCCCGATTCATCGAGGATGAGTTCGGCGAGGTCGGTGTGGCGCATGTGTTCCAGATTGGCGCGCCAGCGTTCGAACGATTGCGTAACATCGAATAGAGATTTTCGGGCTTTCGGCGTCAGCTCGTCGGTTTCGATGATCTCGCGCGCGGCTTGATATAGAGGAATGGAGCGGGCGCGAGCCAGCTCGTGAATGCGCTTGATCGTCGTATCGCCGAGGCCGCGTTTCGGCACGTTGACAATGCGCTCGAATTTCAAGTCGTTCGCTGGATTGGCGACAACGTCGAGATAGGCGATTGCGTCCTTGATTTCCTGGCGTTCATAGAAGCGCGGGCCGCCGATGACGCGATAGGGGAGGCCCAGCGTGATGAAGCGGTCTTCGATGGCGCGCATCTGAGACGAGGCGCGGACGAGCACGGCCATATCGTTCAATGGTTCGTGGGCGCGCTGCAGGTTCTCGATGTCGTCGCCGATGGCGCGGGCTTCGGCCTCGTCGTCCCAGAAGTTTGCGACTTTGATCTTCGCGCCTGAAGCGCCGTCGGTGAAGAGCGTCTTGCCGAGGCGGTCTTTGTTCTTAGCGATCAGGCCGGAAGCGGCGGCGAGAATGTTGGCGGTCGAGCGGTAATTGCGCTCCAGGCGGATGACTTTCGCGCCAGGGAAATCTTTCTCGAAGCGCAGGATGTTGTCGACTTCAGCGCCGCGCCATCCGTAAATCGACTGATCGTCGTCGCCGACGCAGCAGATGTTCGGCGACCCTTGCGCGAGAAGCCTGAGCCACAGGTACTGCGCGACGTTGGTGTCCTGATACTCGTCAACGAGGATGTAGCGGAAGCGGCGATGGTAATCGGCGAGCACGTCGGGGTGCTGGCGGAACAGACGGATGCATTCGAGCAATAGATCGCCGAAGTCGCAGGCGTTCAGGTCTTTGAGGCGCGCCTGATAGGCGGTGTAGAGTTGCGCGCCCTTGCCGTCCGCGAAGGAGAAGGCTTCGCCGCCTGGAACTTTGTCGGGCGTCAGGCCGCGGTTTTTCCAGCTGTCGATCAGACTTGCGAGCTGGCGTGCAGGCCAGCGATCCTTGTCGATACCTGCTGCCTCAATCACTTGTTTCAGCAGGCGAACCTGATCGTCGTCGTCAAGGATCGTGAAACCGGGTTTCAGATCGACGAGTTCGACGTGACGGCGCAGAATCTTGACGCCGATCGAATGGAACGTGCCGAGCCACTGCATGCCTTCCAGCGTGCCGCCGATCAGCGAGCCGATACGCTCGCGCATTTCGCGGGCGGCCTTGTTCGTGAACGTTACGGCGAGAAGCTGAGAGGGATAGGCGCGGCCAGTTGCCAGAATATGGGCGATGCGGGTCGTCAGAACGCGAGTTTTGCCGGTTCCGGCGCCGGCCAGAACGAGGAGCGGGCCTTCGGTCGTTTCGACGGCTTCACGCTGCTCCGGATTGAGGCCGTCCAGATACGTAGGCTGGCCGCGAGACGCCGCAACGGCGCGCGCCGAAATCGACATACCACTCTTGCCGCTCTCGTGCGGTTTCGCGGCGGGAGCGTCGGGCAAATCGAACGGCGGATCGTCGTCATCGTGCGGCAAATCTGCGCCGACGGCAGCGTCCGGCTTTTGAATCGAGGTCATGGAACTCAGGTAACCCACCGAAGCTGATCGTACAACTGGCGCGGCGCGGCGCCGCGGTGGATCGAGGTTCCGGCAACAGCAGACCAAAATACGGCCCAAAAAACGTCAAACGCCTGGAAATGAGCCAAATTTCAAGTTCAGAGTATTGTGCTCACGTGCCATACAGGTGGGCGCGGCAAGGGCGTAGCTTCGATCACGTCTGCCGGTGTGCATTGCGTGTCGAGCACGACTGCAAGAGACGCTCATGAACAACGGGCTATTATTCCTCGGCGGGCTCCTCGTTGCTATTTTCGCAGCGTTGTTCGCCGTGCCGAATTTCATCGACTGGAACAGCTATCGCGGTGTTTTCGAGGAAGAAGCCTCGAAGGTGCTGAGCCGTGACGTGCGCGTCGGTGGCAACGTCAACTTAAAGATCCTGCCGGTTCCCTACGTCCGATTCGAGAAAGTCCGTATCGCGAGCGTTTCTGGCCAGACCGGACAGCCGTTCATTCGCGCCGACAGCTTCACGATGTGGCTTTCGGTGGCGGCGATGCTTCGCGGCGTACTAGAAGCCAGCCAGATCGAACTCGAAAAGCCCGTTCTCAGCTTGTCCGTCGACGACAAGGGCGTCGGTAACTGGTCGAAGATCGAATTGCGGGCAGGCGATTTGCCGTTCGTTCCGCGCGACGTCGCGCTGCGGTCGGTGCAGATCACGGACGGCGCAGTGTCGATCTACAACGCTGCGTCAGAGCAGATCGCTGCCGTTGACGGTATCGACGGGGTGTTTTCGGCAGATGGGATCAGAGGGCCGTTCCGGTTCAACGGTTCGGCGTCATGGGCCGGAACCGAGCATGACGTCAAATTTGCAACGGACGTTCCGGCAAGTGACGGCGCGTTCGCACTCAAGCTTTCGGCGCGTACGGACCATTCGCCAAACGTTCTGACGCTCGATGGGCGGGTCTATAACGCCAGTGAAAAGACAACGTTCAAGGGGCGATGGACCGGGAAAGTCCAAGTGCCGGGAAGCCCAACGGTCGAACCGAACGGAAAAGCGCCGCCGCCGCTTATCGATCTTCGCTCCGATGTGACGGCGGATGCACTGGCGGCCAAGCTCGAAAACCTGACGTTGACGCTCGATAACGCTGCCGAACCGCAGACCATTACGGGGGCGGCCGTTGCAAGCTGGTCGCCGTCGCCGCGACTTGATGTGACGCTCAATTCGAAATGGCTCGACATCGACTGGCTGGCGGGCGCAGGCAAGGGCGGCGCTGGGTTTTCGAAGCTGAGGCAACTCGCGCTTGGGCTGATGCAGTCGGTCGCGGGAGACAGCCAGGCATCGGCGAAGATCAATCTCGAACAGGTCAAGATCGGCGGCGAGAATGCCGGCGGCCTTTCAATCGATGCCGAACGGCAGGGAAGCGTCACGCATCTCAAGACCTTCAAGGTGAGCCTGCCGGGCGGATCGCGTCTCGATCTCGCGGGCGATTTGAGGAGCAAGGACGGCAAACTGAGCTTCCTAGGCCGAGGGTTCATCGGCGGGGCTAGCTTCGGGCGTTTCAAGGCGTGGGCGGATAAGTCCGGCATCCCGATCGACGTTAACGCCGATGGCGCATACTCGGCGGCCGGTAAGCTCGAAATTGACGATAAGAGATTTTTCCTGACAGACGCGTCGGGCGACATTTCAGGTAAGCCGCTCGCGGGCGAACTCAAGGTGACGCACGGAGATCGAGAGCGCACGGAGCTGATGCTTCAGGCCGCCGATCTCGATACGCAGGTGGTCTTTCCGAAGATCTCCCAAGCGCTGCGTTCCGAGTTTCGCAAATCGCTTGGATTGGCGTCTCGAAAGGATGATCGCAAAGCGGATGAAGACCTGCCGAGCGATGTTCGTCTGCGCGTAATCGCGGGGCGGCTGACGGATGGCCAAGATAGCTACCGGGATGTCGACGTGTCGTTCGCGATCCAGGGACGGAAGGTCAGTCTGCCGGTCGCGAAACTGACGACAGACAGCGGCCTCGAAATCGGGCTTGAGGGTCGGATCGAAACGCAGGACAGCGGTCCGGTCGGGACCTTGGCTTATGATCTTGTCGGGCCTTCCGCAGATGCGATGCGGGATCTCATTCGCAAGGCCGGTCTGCTCGATGTGGTCGGAGAGGATCGCTTCGGCGGATTGAAAGACGGCAAGATCGCGGGCCTCGTTCGTCTGGGTCTTCGAGGGCCGAAGACCGCCGACTTGACGTTCGATGGCCTGCTCGACGGTTCGAAGTTTGACGGTAGGGCCGAGTTCGACGGGGGCATTGCGAATTGGCGCACCCAGCCGAGCCGGCTGCAGGCGACGCTCGATGCGCCGACGCTGTCCGGGCTTCTTGCGACTCTCGGGCGAGACAGTAGTGGTATCGCAGCCGAATCGCAGAAGCCGGCGTTGGCGTCGCTGCTGACCAGTGGCACGCTGGGCTCCGGTGCCGTGTCGCAAATCGAGATTTCGTCGCAAGATTTCGATATGCGGTTCCGCGGGCGCGCCCAATGGCCGGACACATCGGACCTTGCCTTGAACGGGCTGCTCAACGTCAAAGCCGCACAAAGCGCGCAAGCTTTCGCCGTTGCCGGACTATCGTTGCCCGGCGGTCTGACGGCTGTTCCGTTGCAGGGTACGTTGGATCTCCATCGCGACAAGGGCGCGTGGATCGTCACGGCGCAGAACGTGTCGCTGGGAGAATCCTTGCTGTCGGGGCGGGTGACGGCTGCGACCGCGAGCGGAGCGACGAAGATCGACGGCAATATATTCGCCAATCGCGTTATGGTTCCGGCCCTGTTGTCGGCCGTGACGGATGCGCCCTCGACTGTTCCCGTCTCAGCAGCGCCAAGTGCTCCTAATCCGAACGCCGTCAATGGCGCCGCTGTAGCGCAAGTCTGGCCGGAAGGGCTTTTTGATTTTGCAGCGCTCGGCAACACAATGGTAGCGCTGAAGGTTGGTTTCAAATCGCTGGGGTTGAGCGAGGGATTGGCGACGGGCGACGGCACGATGATGGTTGCGCTCGCGCCCGGAAAGCTGTCGATCACCGATATTAAAGCGGCGGCGGCCGGTGGCCAGTTCGCCGGATATGCCAGCCTGGAGAAGGTTTCGAACGGCGTCGCATTCGCATCGGAGTTGAAGCTTGATGATGTGAAGCTGGCGACGCTCAATTCGGGCGGCAAAGGCTCGGGCGCCTTCGAGCTGCATACAGAAGCGCGGGCGCAAAGCCCGGCAGGGCTGATCGCCGTGATGACGGGATCGGGTACAGCAACCCTATCCGGAGCCGGATTGACAGGGCCGTCGCCGACCGCCGTTACGAACGTCGTCGACGATGTGATCTCGGGCACCGTTCAGAATGACCCGTCATCTATTGCGAATGCGCTGGTCAGCGAGGTTGGATCGTCCGAGTTGGCGCTGGGAGACCGCAAGCTTGCGATTTCCGTTTCCGATGGAACGCTGAAGCTCAGCAATATCGATCTGCGCAGCGTGGTCGGCACGGCCGAGGGAGCTGTCTCGGCTGATCTTGCAACGCTTGGCATGAGCGCTTCGTTCCAACTGACATCTGTAGTGCCGCCGGCGCTCGCACCCGCGGCGCAGACGGCAAAACGCAAGGCCGCGGCCACGACGAAATCTGAACTGCCGGCTGCAATCGTGCTCTACAGCGGGGAACTCGGCCGGCTTGCCTCGCTATCGGTGAGCGCCGATGTCAGCGATCTGCAGCGTGAACTCGCGGTGCGCCAGATGGAGCGCAACGTGGAGCAGCTCGAGCAGGCGCGGCGCGCGGACGAAGAACGCGCGCGGCTGCAGAAGGAAATGGACGTTAAGCGGAAAGAAGCAGCGGATCGCGCTGCGGCTCAGCAAAGGATCCAGCAGCAGCAATTGCCGCCGGTCATTCCAGAGTCGGCGGGGACTGCGGCGCCGTCTCAGGGCACCAGTGAGAACGATCCGGATGATTTCTTCGGATCGACGCCGCCTACCTCCAGGGCGGGGCAACAGCCGTACAATCGATCCACATTGGAGCCCCAGCCGCAGAATTTGAATGGTCAGGCCCGCAACGCGGCGAGTGGCGGACAAACTGCCGTCGGACAACCGGCTGCGATTGATCCGGCGACCGGACTGCCCGTTCCGAAACCGGTTCCGGCCGTGAAGCCGACGGTCACACGGACGACGTTGCCACCAAAACCCGTCAAGCGGCGCACGTCGGCCGACGAAATGATGAAGTCGTTCGGCGGTTATCCCTGAGAACTGGACCGGGCCGCCAGCCGACCGAAAGCTCGCGCTGCCAGCGCGCCGCTTGATCTCAGTTGTCGTCCATCTTGAGGGCGTTGATGAACGCCTCTTGCGGGATTTCGACCTTGCCGAATTCACGCATCTTCTTCTTGCCGGCCTTCTGCTTGTCGAGCAGCTTGCGCTTACGCGTGATGTCGCCGCCGTAGCACTTTGACAGAACGTCTTTCCGGAGTGCTTTGATCGTTTCGCGGGCGATGACCTTGGCGCCGATGGCGGCCTGGATCGGAATCTGGAAGAGGTGCGCCGGGATCAGTTCTTTCAGCTTTTCGCACATCGAGCGGCCACGGCTTTCAGCGCGTGAGCGATGGACGACGATCGACAGCGCATCGACTGGCTCGCTGTTGACGAGGATCGACAGCTTGACGAGGTCGCCTTCTTCATAGTCCTTGATGTGATAGTCGAATGAGGCATAGCCACGCGAGACGCTCTTCAGGCGATCGTAGAAGTCGAAGACGACTTCGTTCAGCGGCAGCTCGTAGACGACCATAGCGCGGGAGCCCGCGTAAGTGAGCTGCTTCTGGCGGCCGCGGCGATCCTGACAGAGCTTCAACACCGCGCCGAGATACTCATCCGGCACCAAAATCGTGGCTTCGATCCATGGTTCTTCGATGTGATCAATCTTGACGACATCCGGCATGTCGGCCGGATTGTGCATCTCGATCATCGTGCCGTCGTTCATGTGCAAGTGATAGATGACGCTCGGGGCCGTCGTGATCAGATCGAGATTGAACTCGCGCTCGAGACGCTCGGTGATGATCTCAAGATGGAGAAGACCGAGGAAGCCGCAGCGGAAGCCGAACCCGAGGGCGGCGGAGCTTTCCGTTTCGAATGAGAAGCTCGCGTCGTTGAGGCGCAGCTTCGCCATCGCATCGCGCAGGTCTTCGAAGTCAGCGGCATCAACCGGAAAGAGCCCGCAGAATACGACGGGTTGCGCCGGTTTGAAGCCCGGAAGTGCTTCCGGCGCCGGGTTCTTTTCATCTACGATCGTATCGCCGACGCGGGTGTCGGCGACCTCTTTGATCGCGGCCGTGAAAAAACCGATCTCGCCGGGGCCGAGCTGATCCAACATCTGCTGCTTGGGACGGAAGATGCCGACCCGCTCAAGCTGATAGGTGGCACCGGTCGAAAGCAGTTTGACGCGCTGGCCCTTTTTTAGGGTGCCATCAATGATGCGGGCGAGCACGACGACGCCAAGGTAGGCGTCGTACCAGCTGTCGACGAGCATGGCCTTCAGCGGCTTCTTGGCGTCGCCTTCCGGAGCAGGCAGGCGCTCGACGATGGCTTCGAGAACAGCTTCGACGTTGAGGCCCGTCTTGGCCGAGACGCCGATCGCGTCGGAGGCGTCGATGCCGATGACGTCTTCGATCTGCTTTTTGACGCGGTCCTCATCGGCCGCAGGCAGATCAATCTTGTTCAGTACGGGGAGGATTTCGAGGTTGTTGTCGAGCGCTTGGTAGACGTTGGCCAGTGTCTGGGCCTCGACGCCTTGGCTCGCGTCGACGACGAGGATTGCGCCTTCGCAGGCCGCCAGCGAGCGCGAGACTTCGTAGGCGAAGTCGACGTGGCCGGGCGTATCCATCAGGTTGAGCTGGTAGATTTCGCCGTTTTTGGCCTTGTAGTCGAGACGGACGGTCTGCGCCTTGATGGTGATGCCACGCTCGCGCTCGATGTCCATTGAGTCGAGGATCTGCTCCTTCATCTCACGGTTCGAGACGTTGCCGCAGAGCTGAATCAGCCTGTCGGACAAGGTCGATTTGCCGTGGTCGATGTGGGCGATGATCGAAAAATTTCGAATGTGTGAAATGGCTGTCATGGGCCGGGCTCATAGCACCCGGAACTGGGCGGCAAAAGGGGCGTTAAGGCTTTAGGGCGACTTCCGAGCCGTTTTGATCGCCGCATGGCCTATAAGAGGTGTGGCAACCGGGGGTGGGGTGTGCGAAAATTGCTCACCGTCCCTCTGTGCCGATCATGAGCCCCTGGAGAAGCGATATGGCGAACTCACCCTTCGAAGCCAACCCGGCTTTCACGAAACTCGGCGAGGATACAAAGAAGGCGGTCATACAGGCTTTCGACGCCATGTCGAATTGGCGGGCCGAACTCGCCGAACTGGGCGAAAAGAACAGCAACGCTGTGTTCGACAAGATGGCCGAAGCGGCAAAGTCGCTCGGCTGGCCCACCGATTTCGTCGAGTTGAGCCGGAAACAGATGCTGAGCGCTTCCAAGCTGCAATTGCAGGCGGTCGATCAGGTCATGGATGTCTGGGAAAAGCAGGTCAAGGCGCTGGGGGCTCCGGGCCAGTTCCCGAACTTCTCGAATGTTTCAGGCTTCGGCGCCGGCATGCCGCAGTTCCCCGGCGCTGGGGCAAGCTTCCCTGGCATGCCCGATTTCGCGGCTGGCGCCACGAACCCCATCCAGTTTTGGATGCAGGCTGCCGAAATGTGGCAGAAGGGCTGGCAGCAGGCCATGTCGAGTTGGATGGAAGCGCAGCAGAACGCCGTCAAAGGCATGAATAAGCCGAATTCGCGCTAAGGCATTTATATCTCCGAGCTTTTCTTCTTCGGCAGCGCCGGTCCGTTGGGCCGGCGTTTTCGTTTGATCCGGCCACGACTTCCCTTGTGCCATCATCGCCGCGACATGAGGGATCTTGTACGACCGGCTGGCAGGATGTTAAATTAGAATAATTCTAAATTTTAATCAGGCCGCCATGCGTCGTTTCACCGATCTCGATCAGCGCGAGATTCTTGCCCTCGCGATCTCCCTGGAAGAGGAGCACAGCCGGATCTATTCCGATTATGCCGCCGGTCTCAGCGCCGAGTATCCGGCCAGCGCAAAGATTTTCACGGAGCTTGGCGAAGAGGAAAACGCCCACCGGCGCAGCCTGATCGAAATTTTCAAGCGCAAGTTCGGCAATCACATTCCACTCATCCGCCGCCACGACGTTTCGGGCCTCGTGCGGCATGATCCGATCTGGATGGTGCGGCCACTCGGCATCGGGAAAGTTCGCCGGCAGGCACAGGAGATCGAGGAGGAAACGCGCGAATTCTATGCCTCGGCGTTGAAGCGGGCGACGGACGCCGACATCCGCAAGTTGCTCGGCGATCTCCTGGAGACGGAAAGCCAGCATATAAGCATCGCGCAGCATCTCGCCGATGTTGAGCTGACGAATGAGGCGCGTTTGAGCGAAGACGAGACCGCGCGACGGTCCTTCGTTCTCCAGTACGTGCAACCGGGATTGAACGGCCTGATTGACGGCTCCATCTCGACGCTGGCGCCAATCTTTGCGGCGGCATTTGCGACCCATAACACCTGGCAGACGTTTCTCGTCGGCATCGCGGCGTCGATCGGCGCCGGCATTTCGATGGCGTTTGCCGAAGCTTTGTCCGACGACGGCGAGATTTCGGGCCGCGGCAACCCTTGGCTCCGCGGTTCGGTAACGGGCGCGATGACGACGGTCGGCGGCCTCGGGCATACGATGCCCTATCTCATTTCCGATTTTCGGACGGCTACCACGATCGCAATCGGTGTGGTGTTCATTGAACTCTGGATTATCGCGGGAATCCGCTCGCGGTACATGGAAACGAAGTTCTGGCGAGCGGCGCTGGAGGTGGTTGTCGGCGGTCTGATCGTCTTTGCTGTTGGCATTCTGATCGGTAGTGCGTAGACGAATGCGCTAAAGGCCTCACTGAGGCCATAGTCTCTTGACGCTCTCCAGACTGTCGGCAATGTGCCGGCCCTACGTCAACGGCCGAAGGCATTCCTCTATGCGCGCAGGTTTTATCGTTTCAGCGATCGCCTCTTTCATGCTTGCGGGGCTTTCCGCCAGTGCCCATGCGGAGAACACGCCGCCGCCACCGGCAAACAAGCGCAATTGCCAGAACACCGTGCCGTTCAACCAGTGGCTCGCCGATTTCAAGCGTGACGCCATCGCTCAAGGCATTCGGCCGGAGACGATCGAAGAAACGATCGGGGGCCTGACGCCGGACCAGGGTACGATCGCTCGCGACCGGAAGCAGGGCTTTTTTTCGCAGACGTTCATCGACTTCTATTTCAAGCTTGCGACCAAGAACCGCGAGCAGACGGGTAAAACGTATCTCAAGCGCTACAAGGCGATCTTTGATCGCGCGGAGCAGCAGTACGGCGTTCCGGGTCCGGTCATCACGGGCTTTTGGGCGCTCGAAAGCGACTTCGGCGGCGGCATGGGCAAGCTGTCCATTCTGCGTTCGCTGATGACGCTAGCCTGGGATTGCCGCCGCGGCGATTTCTTTCGGGGCGAGTTGATTGCCGCGATGAAAATTGTTGAGCGCGGCGACCTCACTCCGGATCAGATGATCGGATCGTGGGCAGGTGAGCTTGGTCAGACGCAATTTCTGCCGCAGCACTATCTGAACTACGGCGTCGATTTCGATGGCGATGGCCGCGTCGATCTCATTCGCGACAACGCCGACGTAATCGGCTCGACCGCAAACTTCCTCAAGTCGATGGGATGGAAGCGTGGTGAGCCGTGGCTGGAACAGGTTCGCGTCACCAAGGATCTGCCTTGGGACAAAGCGGATCTGGCGATCAAGCTGCCGCGCTCGCAATGGGTGGCATGGGGCGTCGAGGGCGTCGGCAAGCCGCTGCCTGCCGACAATCTCCCGGCGTCGCTCGTCTTGCCGATGGGACGGCACGGACCCGCGTTCCTGGCGTACCCGAATTTCGACGTTTACACGCAGTGGAACCAGTCGCTGACGTATGCCCTGACGGCGGCGCATCTTGCCGCTCGCATGGCTGGTGCTCCGAACCTGACGCGGGCCGACGGCAACGTCGCGTCGCTCAGCTACGAGCAGATCAAAGAGGTTCAGAGCCTGTTGAAGCGCCGTGGCCTGGACGTCGGCGAGGTTGACGGCAAGCTCGGCGCCAACACGCGCGCAGCCGTGAAAACGATGCAGATGAAGTTCGGGCTGCCGGCGGACAGCTATCCGACGGCGGACCTGCTGACGGCGCTGAGAGAGCGGAGTTAAGGCTTTATGATGGCGCGTGCGACTCCGCTTGGCGGGGGCCGCCGCACGCGCGGACTCCAAGCTGACAACCGTGGATTATGCCGGTAGCGCCGCCGACCGCCTCGCGAAACGCGTGTCGGCGGCGCCAACAATCAGTGCAGCTTGACCTGCGGTTCCGTGCGACGCGTCAGGAGTCGTGACAGGGTGTCGAGGAAGACCTTCACGTATCCGTGCAAGGCGATCTCATGCATTTTGTATAGCGACCGGTACATGATCTTCGCGAACCAGCCTTCGATGCGCAGCGACTTGCCGTCGATGAAGCCCATCAGGTTGCCGACGGTAGAATACTTGCCGAGCGACACAAGCGAACCGAAATCGCGATACTTGAAGGGTGCAAGCTTCGTCTCACCTTTCATGCGGCGCTGAATCTGCGTGACGAGGTGGCTCGATTCCTGGTGTGCCGCCTGAGCGCGCGGCGGAATAGGCGCCGTCTCGCCTTCGGGCACCAGATAGGCTGCGTCGCCGATGACGAAAATGTTGTCGTCAACGGTCGTCTGCAACGTCGGCCTCACGACGAGCGTGTTCATGCGGCTGACTTCGAGGCCGTCGAGGTTCGATAGAACTTCGGGGCCTTTGACGCCCGCGGCCCAAACGACCAGCTCGGATGGGATGAAATCGCCATTCGCCAGCGTCACGCCTTCCTTGCTGACGTTCGTCACGGCGCTGCCGGTGCGAACTTCGACGCCAATGCTGTGCAAGATGTTCGTTGTCGCTTTGGAGAGACGCTCAGGCAGCGCGGGCAGAATGCGTGGCGCGGCTTCGATCAACGTGATCTTGAAGTCTTTCTCGGGATCGATTTTGTCGAGACCGAATTCCACGAGGCCGCGCGCGGCGTGATGCAACTCCGCCGACAGTTCCGTGCCGGTCGCGCCTGCGCCGATGATGGCAACGTGCAATTGGCCGTCTCTGATGGGGCCAGGCTGCGCATAGGCGCGCACGCACGCATTCAGGATGCGGCGGTTGAAACGCTCGGCCTGCTCAGGCGTGTCGAGCATGATCGCATTTTCTTTGACGCCCGGCGTACGGAAGTCGTTCGAGATGCTGCCCACAGCGATCACTAGAGTGTCGTAGGGGAACCAGCGATCCGGCGTGATCTCGCGACCATCCTCGTCGTACGTCGCGCCTAGGTGCACGCGCTTGCCCGCGCGGTCGAGACCGATCATCTCGCCGTAGCGGTAACGAAAACCGTGCCAGTGACCTTGCGCCTGGTAAGGCAGCTCGTGGCGGCCCGTGTCCATGCTGCCCGCCGCGATTTCGTGGAGAAGCGGCTTCCAGATGTGGGTGCGAGCACGGTCGACCAGGGTGACTTCCGCTTTACCGGATTTTCCGAGCTTGTTTCCGAGCTGCGTTGCGAGTTCAAGACCGCCGGCGCCGCCTCCAACGATGACGATGCGGTAAGGGTGCTTTTCGTCGGTCACGCTTTCGGCTTGAGCGGTGGTCGCGGCGGGGAGCGAATTCATCTTGGCCTCATGCGCATGTCATGGCGGCGGCTTTAGGAGCGTAAGTCTCCGCCAGTCGCCTTTTTAACATCGGTAACTATTTTTTTCGTGATCGTTTCAATAGCCTGATCCGTGAGGGTTTCCGTCGCAGGTTGGATCGTTACCTCTATCGCAACCGACTTCTTGCCCTCGGCAGCGAGACTGCCGCCTTCGAATACGTCGAACACATTCACCGCCCTGATCAAGGCTTTATCGGAATTCGCGGCCGCCTTTATGACGTCGCCTGCCGGTACATCCTTGGGCACGATGAAGGCGAGGTCACGCGTGACCGGCAAGAGGTCGGAAGTCGTAAGCGGCGGTTTGGCGCGCGACTTCTTCTTCTCGGGCGGCAGAGCGTCGAGAAAGATCTCGAATGCAGAGACCGGCGCTTCGACATCGAGGGCTTTCAGCGTCGCCGGGTGGACCTCGCCGAAATATGCCAGAACGGTTTTGGGACCGAGCTTGAGTGCGCCGGAACGGCCGGGGTGATACCAGTGCGGTGCATCACGAGTTATTTGGGCCTTGGTCGGGTCGACTCCAAGTGCTGCAAGTGCTGCAAGTGCGGCGAAGACGTCGGCTTTGACGTCGAATACGCCGACGGGTGCGGCGTTGCCGTCCCAGTTGCGTCCTGAGCCGGAGAGATGCGCCGTTCCGGCGCGGACGCCAGCGGCACTCAGGTATTGGTCTTCGGGCTTCTCACCGCGATAGGCCTGACCGAGCTCGAACAACGCAACATCCGCGACGCCACGATTGCGATTGCGCGTGACGGACGCGAGAAGCCCCGGCAAAAGCCCTGGACGCATCGAGGACATTTCAACGGAAATCGGATTGGCGAGGTCGAGTTCGGCCGCGCCGCCGCCGAAGTGCGTAGCTTCGCCCTTCGGAATGAAGCTCCAGGTCACGGCCTCGACGAAGCCGCGGGCCGCAAGAAGACGGCGGGCGCGGCGGGCGCGCTTTTGCTTATCCGTCAGAACGGCGCGGGCGATGCCGTCCGCGCGCGGAAGCGGCGTCGCCGGGATGCGGTCGAGCCCGGCGATGCGCACGACTTCTTCGACGAGGTCAGCGGGGCCGTGGACGTCCGGCCGCCACGTCGGAACGGTCACCTTCGCTGCGTTAGGCCTGCCGGTGATGGTGAAGCCGAGTGCTTTCAGGATTTTCGTAATTTCGGCTTCGGAAAGCGTCACGCCGGACAGTTTCTCGACGCGTGCGTAGTCGAACGCAATGACCCGCTCCTCGATGGGTTCCTTGCCGGCGACTTTCGCTTTCGAGGCTTCGCCGCCGCAGAATTTCAGGATCATGTCGGTCGCGAGATCGAGACCGGGGCGTTCTGACGCCGGATCGACGCCGCGCTCGAAGCGATAGCGTGCGTCCGTCACCAGTCCGGTCTTGCGGCCGGTGGCAGCGGTGCGCAGGGGATCGAAGTACGCGCTTTCGATCAGGACGGCTTTGGTCTCCGGCGTGCAGCCGGTGCTTTCGCCGCCCATCACGCCACCGAGGCCCAGCGGTCCGGTGTCGTCGGCGATGACGCACATGGTGTCGTCGACCGTGTATTCCTTGCCGTCGAGCGCGAGGAACTTTTCGCCGTTCTTGCCGAGACGAGCGTGCAGCGCGCCTTTGATCTTGTGCGCGTCGTAGACGTGCAGCGGGCGGCCGCGATCGAGTGAGATGTAATTCGTAACGTCGACGAGAGCGTTGATGGGGCGCAGGCCAGCGGCCTTCAACCGGTTCTGCATCCAGTCGGGAGATGCGTCGTTCGTGACGTTGCGGATCGTTCGCGCGGCAAACACCGGGCAGGCGTTCGCCGTCTCGGGTGTGAACTCGAGCTTGATCGGGATTTTGCAGTCGAAAGCTTCGTCGAGCGGCGCAAGTTTCGGCTCGGGCTTCAGCGTGCCCATGCCGGCCGCAGCGAGATCGCGGGCGATGCCGCGCACGCCGGTGCAATCGGGGCGGTTCGGCGTCAGCTTCACTTCGATGATCGGATCGTTGAGACCGGCGACGTCGATATAGGCTTGGCCGACCTTATCTGCCCACTCGGCGGGGAGATCGAGAATGCCGTCGCTTTCTTCGGACAACTCAAGCTCGGCGGCCGAGCACATCATGCCGTTCGAGACGACGCCGCGAACCGGCTTCTTTTCGAGCGTGATCTTTGAGCCGGGAATGTAAGTGCCGAGCGGTGCAAAGACCGCGACCATGCCCGCGCGCGCATTCGGGGCGCCGCAGACGACTTCCATCAGCGGCTGACCCTTGGCGATCTCGACTTGCACGATCTGCAGCTTGTCGGCGTTGGGATGTTTTTTGGCTTCGAGGATGCGCGCGACCTTGAAGGCTCCAAGCGTCTTGCCCGGATCTTCGACGCCTTCGACCTCGAGGCCGATTGCGGACAAAGTCGTCGCGAGTTCATCGACGGACTTGTTCGTCTCAAGGTGATCTTTGAGCCAGGAGAGCGTGAATTTCATTTCAGATCTACTTCGTCATCATCGGGAATAAGCTTCAGGGCAATTGAATCTTCGGGTAGTGCCCATCTGTTTTCTCCCGATCGGGCGCGCTCAAGGTAAGTTGCATAGTGAATGATGCTTTCTCGCTGGTCAGTCGTCAGCGAATGAATAGCTAAAGGCAAAAGAGCTTTCATGCATTCGCTGCCAGTCCAGGCTACGTATCCCCAATCGGCGCCACACTCGCTAAAAGCTTTCAATCGCACTTCCTTTTTTATTCTGCGACCGTCAAGAGCGGCGATTCTCCTCGTTCTCGCCATAGTGCGTTCGAGATGGGTATAATACTCTACCAGCCATTGAGCGGCGACAGGGCCTAGGCGCGAGATCTCATGGCCTGCAGACATATAAATTGGCGAAGGAGTAGGTAGATAAATTTCAACTCCCGACGCGGTAGGCACGATCTTCTCCTCAACGGCTCTAAATAGCGCTTCTTGAATATTCAGTATGTGCCAAGCAGCCGCATGAATTTCGATCAGGAGCGCTCCGGCCAGAGCATTTATTTCCTCCTTTCGGTTCGATCGATATTCGCGCCTACCTAAGAACCACCCCACTAGAACGCTTACTATTGAGACGATGCCGCCGATTAGCGCACTAGCGAGAGTACTGTCCAACTGCGAGATACCTCATCAAATACCCAGCTCACGACGACAACCCGCCGCCGAGGGTCGGGACGTCGAGCATCGAGAATCCGTAGTGGCTGAGCCACTTGAGGTCGCCGGAGAAGAACGAGCGCAAGTCGGGGATGCCGTATTTCAGCATCGTCAGGCGGTCCAGGCCAACGCCGAATGCGAAGCCCTGATACTTTTCCGGATCGAGACCGCAGTTGCGCAGCACGTTCGGATGAACCATGCCGCAACCGAGAATTTCGAGCCATTGGCCCGGCTTGCCGATGGCCTCGGCGCCGATGTCGACTTCCATCGACGGCTCCGTGAAGGGGAAGTGCGACGCGCGGAAGCGCATCTTCACTTCATCAACTTCGAAGAAGGCTTTGCAGAACTCCTGCAGCACCCACTTCAGATGGCCCATGTGGGTCGTCTCGTCGATGACGAGGCCTTCGACCTGATGGAACATCGGCGTGTGGGTCTGGTCGCTGTCCATACGATAGACGCGGCCCGGCGCGATGATGCGGATCGGCGGCTTCTGCGAGACCATCGTGCGGATCTGCACCGGGCTCGTGTGCGTGCGCAGCAGCAGGCGCGAACCGTCTGCCTTCGGTGAGAAATAGAACGTGTCGTGATCCTGGCGCGCAGGGTGCTCGGCCGGGATGTTGAGCTTGTCGAAATTCATCTCGTCGGTTTCGACGTCTGGGCCCTCGGCGACCGAGAAGCCCATGTCGGCGAAGATTTCGACGACTTCGTCGAGCACCTGTGAGACGGGATGGATGCGGCCGGAGGCAACGGGGCCGACGCGGACCGGCAGCGTTATGTCGGCGCGTTCGGTCTTCAGGCGCTCGTCGAGGGCAGCGGCTTCGAGATCGGATTTGCGGGCATCGAGCGCCTCTGCAACTTTCGTCTTCAGAGCGTTGACCGTCTGACCGAAGCTTTTACGCTCGTCCGGAGGAAGCGATCCGAGCTTGCTCATCAGCTCGGAGACGCGGCCTTTCTTGCCGAGGCTCGAGACGCGGACGGCATCGAGCGTTGCAAGGTCGGCTGCGCCAGAGATTTCGGCGAGAAGCTCGCTTTCGAGTTTCGTCAGATCCGTTTGTGTGTCGGTCATAGGCGGGACGTGCCCTCGCAGATTGTCATCCTCGGGCTCGTCCCGAGGATCCATGCGCAGGCCCCGCTGATGTCGCGGTAGAAAAAGGAGCACGCGGGCGCGCGTGGTGATTTGCAGCAGAATGGGCCCTCGGGACAAGCCCGAGGGCGACAATAATGGAGGTTCGGCGAACCGAAATTAGGCGGCCTTGGCGACGGGCGACGAGGCAGCAGCGGCCGCCTTGTCGACGAGTGCCTTGAAGGCCGCCGGATCGTTGATGGCGATGTCGGACAGAACCTTGCGGTCGACTTCGATGCCGAGGTTCGAAAGGCCATTGATAAAGCGACCGTAGGTCAGGCCATGCTCGCGGACGGCAGCGTTGATGCGCTGGATCCAGAGGGCGCGGAAGTTGCGCTTGCGACGCTTGCGATCGCGATAAGCGTACTGCTGCGACTTCTCAACCGCCTGCTTGGCGACGCGGATGGTGTTCTTGCGACGGCCGTAAAAGCCCTTCGCGGCCTTGATGACTTTCTTGTGCTTGGCGTGGGCGGTAACGCCACGTTTGACGCGGGCCATGGGATAGCTCCTAGAACTTCAAGATTTATTGGGTGGGCTGAGATTCTCTATTGGGTGCTTGCGACTCCGCTTCGCGGAGCCGGCCGCAAGCGCCGGAGAATTCAGCGGCTGTAGGGCATGTACTTCTTGACGATCTTGGCGTCAGAATCGTTCAGAACGCCCGTACCGCGCGCCTTCTGAATGAACTTCGCCGTGCGCTTGATCATGCCGTGACGCTTACCGGCCTGGGCCGCAACGACCTTGCCCGTGCCCGTCATCTTGAAGCGCTTTTTCGCGCCGCTCTTGGTCTTCAACTTAGGCATTTTGCTTATCCTAATTATCGGTCACGGTCCGCGCCGGACACTTGCGCTGACGCGCTTCGTATCCTGGCCCTCCGCGGGGCGCCGCTAGCGACGGGGCGCGGTCGCGCCCACGGACCTTGCGGTCCGAAGTGCAGACAGATAGATGTCCGCACTCTCCTGCGAAGGGATGCTTTTTGCGGTTTCCGCTGGTTTTTCAAAAGCATAAGAACCGCCACGGCATGCCTCGCCGGGCGGCTCTGGAGGCGGTTTATAGGGAAGAGTTGGGAAAAGTGCAACTTTTTCGACGCGCGCCGGAAAAAAAGCATCCCGGCTGACGGTTTTCATAGCCCTATCGCGAAAATCCGTATGGATACCACCGAACCAAGTACATGGTTAATGCGTTGGTGGGGCGGGAAATCGCGAGGGGAGACGGGGCGTGAGGCAAATCGTTGATCAGATCGTCAATTTGCTCCAGCAGGGCATCACGGCGATCTTCAAGTTCGTAGATCTGGTCTGGCAGTGGTCGTTCGGCCAGATGTTCGCGATCTTTCAGTCTAACTGGCAGGCGCTGCCGATCTGGAAGATCGTCGTACTGGCGATCGTCGTAATCGCGATCATCTATGTGCTCTACCGCGGCTTCTTCCAGCTCTGGCGGGCGGCCGAGCAGATTTTCAAAGCGTTCGTCGAGCTTTTGCTGGTGCTGGTATCGGTGCTGCCGTTCGTGCTGCTGGCTGGCATCATCGCGGCGGCGGGAAGCTATGTCATCCAGCACGTGAATTTCTAAAGCCGCGGCCGGTGCCTTCTTCCGGTGAGCTTGCGCTCTGCCCGTCGGGATCCTTTCCGAATACGATCTGCGTGCGCACGTAATAGAGCGTCACGAAGCAGATTAGCACGGAGATGGTTTTGCCCAAGAAGGGCTTCAGGCCCCATTCGTGAACCGTCAACCAGATGACGACGGCCGTGATGAGAAGCCCGACGGCGTTCGTTGCAAGGAATTCGAGAAAGCGGCGATGCTCCGACTTCGGCGACAGGCCATGCCGGAAAACGAAGGTTCGTGTCAGTCCGTAATTCACGATCGTGGCGATGGAATACGATATAACGCTCTGCAAAATGGGCCAGCCGAAGGCGTGGGTCAGCGTCAAGAAAATGATATAATCAATAATGGTCGCGCTTAGATTTACGCCCGTATAGAGAAGCGCTTCGCGGACCTTAGGGTTCATGATCGAGGCTTTCGTCGTTGTCGGCGGAGGATGGATATTTTGCAGCGCGGCTTCAAGCCGACCGCTTGCCTCGGGTCAAGCGGAGACGGGTGTTTCAGTCGTGTGTGGTGGCATTCAGCGGCAAGTTCAGTTTTCCTCCAATTGCGCCTATTTCCCCCTGCTTGAGTGGTGAAGACGTCGGGATATGGCATTCTGGGGAAGCTTTTGTGTCCCCCCCGTTGCGAGTTCGGCCATGAAACTCGATCCGTTCGTTGTTGCCATTCTTCTTGTTGCAGCACTTCCGACGGCCGCCATCAGCTTGCGGTCAACCACCGGTTGGCGCGCGGGTATTGTGTTCGCGGCGTTCTATCCGGCGCTTGTCGTCGTCGTCGGCATCGTCATGATTGCGACCTTCATTTCGCTAGCCGCATTAGGAATTGTCGATCTCGATTGAGATTGATCCAATTTGTCATTGCGACGCTAGCCGCCGAGCAACGATGCATTTCGAAGTTTTCGAATAATCCGCCGTATTTCTGATGTTCAGTCACCATTCAGCCAATAAATTGGACATTCTGCACGCGCACAAACGTAAGCGCTTATGGCACGATTAGAAACAAAAACGGAGTTGAACATGCGTCTCGCACCATTCTTGGCAGCGTCCGTTGTTGCGATCGGTGTTACTGCTGCGGCTTCCGCACCGCAGGCGGCGACGTTCGCGCCCGCACCTCTTAAAGGAATTGAAGCCAATCAATCGCTTGCGGCGCCTGTTGCGTGGCGCCGGTACTGCTGGCGGTGGCGCCATATCTGCGCAGATCGCTGGGGTTGGGGCGGTCCGCGGTTCCGCCGCTGCATGTGGCGCCACGGCTGCTGAGTATTCGCCGTTCAAACAAAAACGCCGGCGACCGGACTTGGTCGTCGGCGATTTCATTTCAGGGAATTTTTCTCAGATTTGTTTATTCGTCCGTCGCAGACGGGTGGCGAGCAAGCCCATTACCCTCAGGGCGAATTGCGGATCGTCGCGAATGACGGCAAGGAATGTCGGCTTGTCGATGGCGACGACCTCCGTCGGCTCGGCGGCCATTGCGGCAGCACTTCGCGGTCCGTCGTCGATCAAGGCCATCTCGCCGAAAATACCGCCGGCGCGGACGTTTTCGAGGACGATCCCGTAGGTAATGACGTCGACGCGGCCTGAGCGCACCATGTACATGGCATTGCCGGCATCTTCTTCGAGAAAGATTTTTTCGCCCGCATCGAAGCGGCGGAATGGTGCGCCGATGCGGTCAAGAAGAGAAAAGTCGAACGGCTGCTCGTCAATCATGCGGCGCCTCCGGCGTCTGGCGCGAGATGTCCGATCAAGCTAGAGCCGTCCGTGTGCGTCTGCAAGTCATAGGCCGGCCGACCGAGACGCGAAGGGCGGGGTAAAAGAGAGACCCCGCCGCCTTCCGATCACTTGGGGCTCGGTTACTTGGGAGCCAGGACCATCACCATCTGGCGGCCTTCGAAACGCGGCTCGCTTTCGACCTTCGAGATCGCTTCGGTATCGGCTTTCACGCGCTGCAAGACCGCCATGCCAAGCTGCGAGTGCGCCATCTCGCGACCGCGGAAGCGCAGCGTGATCTTGACCTTGTCGCCGTCTTCGAAGAACCGTTTGATTGCGCGCATTTTGACGTCGTAGTCATGATCGTCGATGCCCGGACGCATCTTGATCTCTTTCAGCTCGACAATCTTCTGGTTCTTGCGGGCTTCGGCGGCTTTCTTCTGTTCCTGGAATTTGAACTTGCCGAAATCGAGAATTTTGCAAACGGGAGGCTCAGCGTCGGGCGAGATCTCAACGAGATCCAGTCCGGCGTCCTCGGCGCGGGCAAGGGCATCGAATTTTGAAATTACGCCGACGTTCTGGCCGTTCTCATCAATGAGACGGACTTCTCGGGCCCGGATTTGGTCGTTGATGCGGGGCCCTGAGTTTTCCCGGCTCTGAGGCTCGGGGCGCATAGGTCTACGGATGGTAAAAGCTCCTCTTGCTGTTTCCGTTATCCACCGTCGTAAATGCAATTGCTCCGGCCTAGGGCCAGAGTTTCGCGATTGCGCAGAGTTCGTAACTCGGCGCTAAAAGTCAAGCGGAGATGACCGTCAGGTGGTGAAATCATGTTGGGCCGCGACAGAGGTCGGCACAGGGGCTAGCCGTCAGAATATGAGGCCAGCTGACTTGCGGTTTTCCCGCATTCGCAGGATCCGCTGCCAGCGGTAATAGGCCGTAATTCCTGCAAAACCGAGGCCGGTCCAGCCGCCGGTGAAGTGACCACGGGCGATGTAATATTTCAGAAAGTGCGCGGGGAATTCAGTCACCGTCCGGATGCTGAGTTCGATTGGAGATTTTTGCTTTGAATTCAAGGCGTTGTAAGTCGCGCGCTCGTCGCACTTGCGCGCCAGATCTTCCAGCGACCGGATCGAATGGTGATAGAGGGTGCCGCGGAGGTGGCCGACCTTTTCGTTTTTTGGCTCAACCGAATCAAACAAGGTCGAGTTTGCAAAGCGCACCCGCCGACGGTCATAGAGCCGGAGGCAGTAGTGATCATTGGCTATTGGGCGCGGTCTGGTCCAGCCGGGATAGACGATTTTGACGGCCATGCCATAGACGCTTTGGGCTGGCGGGCCTTTTTCGAAGATGGCTTCGATCGACCGGCGCAGATCAGGGGTTACGACTTCGTCTGCATCGAGGTTCAATAGCCAGTCGTTGCGGCACTGCTCTTCGCCGAAGCGCTTTTGCTGGCCGAAGCCGGGCCAAGCATTGAAGATCACCTTGGCGCCGGCAGCTTCGGCAATCGCCTGGGTCCCGTCGGTGCTGCCGGAATCGATGACGACGATCTCGTCGACCCAGTCGCGAACGGAGGCGATGGTGGCTCCGATTCGGTCTGCCTCGTTCAACGCAATGATGAAGCAGGAAACAGGCAAGCGCGACTTCGAGCTTGCGGTCGGTTCTTTGTCGCGTTGCTTCGACGACGTTCGTCTCGCGATGACGCGCTCGTAGACGGCGAGCGTCTTCGACTTGAGCTGGTCGAGGGTGAAGCGGCGCCTGACCTGAGCCGAACCGCGTGCGCCCATGGCCTTGCGTTCGTCGGGTGACCAGCTCAGCATTTTGGCGACGGCGTTGGCGACGGCTTCGGGATCTGCATAAGGGACGCGCAGTCCGGTAGCTTCATTCGCCGGAACATCGGGCTCGGTCAGCGCGACCTCGCGTCCGGGGCCGGTATCAGAAACGATCAGCGGCACGCCCATTGCCTGGCCTTCGATGGCAACACGCGGCAAACCTTCCTGCTCGGAGATGTTCAAGGCGATGTCGCTGATCGCGTAGGCGGCCGCGACGTCGCGGACATGGCCGGGAAAGCGGAGTTGATGCGCAACGCCGAGGCGTTCGGCCTGCGCTTCGAGCTCGGCCTTGAACGTGGGCTTTTCGATTTCACCGGCGAGCACGCAAACGAGATCCGGCACGCCGCGCTGCTTCAACAGACCGAGGGCGGAAACGAGATGGTGCTGCGCCTTGCGTGGTGTAATCCGGCCGGCAAGCATCAGCACCGGTTTCGTGCCGTCGGCATCGAGCAGCATGCGCACCGCCGCCAGTCGCTCGGGCGCAAGTTTCGATGGATCGAAGACCTCTGAATCGAACGCGCGATGGATGACGGCAATGCGATCCTCTGGCGTGTGATAACGCGTGCGAATGAGGTGCGCCATGTAATCCGAGACGGCGATGACCATGTCGCTGCGCGCCATCACGCTGTTGTAGAAGTTCTTGATGCGACCCTTCTCGGAATACTCGGAATGGTAAGTGGTGACGAAGGGAATGCCGGTGCGTCGTGCGGCAAGGAGCGCGCTCCAAGCCGGAGCACGGCTGCGGGCATGAATGATCGAGACGTTTTCGCGACGGATGATGCTGGCAAGTTTAGAAGCATTCTGCGTCAGAACGATCGGGTTCTTCGTTGCGAGCGGCAGAACGATATGTTCTGCGCCAGCGGCGACCACTTGATCGGCGAGCGGACCACCCTCTGAAGCGACCAGCGCCCGATGTCCGTTTTTGACCAATGCAGCGGCGATCTGCAAACATCCTAATTCGGCGCCGCCCGCTCGCATGCGAGGTATTACTTGCAGGACGGTCAACGGCTTGGTCATCTCAGCTCATCAATTGGGATTCGTTGGGATCAACGATGGACAGTTCCTATAAAATTCCGGGCTCTGAACCGCAAATGCTTCCTGTCGGTGTCGGTACGGAGGTGCGGGAAATCGCGTTTATCCACCACACCAAAGGCGAACCGGGAGTACTTTGGCTCTCCGGTTTTATGTCGGATATGGGCTCTACGAAGGCGACGGCCGTCGCCGCATGGGCGGATGGGCGCGGACTGTCATCGACACGTTTCGATTATTCGGCGCATGGGCGCTCGTCCGGCACCATGGAAGACGGCACCATCGGGCGCTGGCTCGACGAGGCCGACGCAATTTTCTCGACCATAACAAGCGGACCGCAGGTTATCATCGGTTCGAGCATGGGCGGATATATTGCGCTTCTGCTTTTGCGGAGGCTCTTGCGCGACCGGCCTCAAGAGGCTGCGCGCATCAAAGCGATGCTGCTGATCGCGCCGGCCTGGGACATGACAGAAGAACTGATGTGGAAGCGCTTTCCGGAAGAGACGCGCCGCGACATTATGGCCACAGGCTCTTACCGGCAGCCGTCCGCCTATGCGTCGCCTTATCTGATTACGCGCAGACTGATCGAGGATGGACGCAAACATCTTCTTGCGCGCGAATCTTTCGATCCGGGCCGCCCAATCGTCATCTTGCAAGGACTTCAAGACCCTGATGTGCCAGCTCCCCATACGAGGGAACTTAAGACGTTTTTGACGGGCGACAAGGTCAAGCTGATCGAGATTGCGGACGGCGAGCATCGACTGTCTCGGCCGCAGGATCTCGATCTGCTGTTTTCGGAACTCGATAAACTGGTCTAGCTATTTGTCGTTGGCCGACGTCACGTCGATTTCTGGAAGGCCTTCGGCAAGGGTGTTTTCGAGCCGTACGGCGCCTGCGGCTTCGGCTTGCGCTTCCGGCACGACCCAGATGCGAAAATTCTGAGTTGCGAGGCCGTTGCTGCAGGCCAAGCTGGTGCCGTCGACGCGGCAGGTTTTGTCGGCGGTGATGGTGTACGCACCCGATGAAGCACCACCGCCTTCGCCAACCTCGATGACGTCGATGCGATGCATCGGATCAATGATGACGTTGCGAAAAACGCAACCCGATTTGCCGCTGCAGGATTCCGCCGTCATGTCGTTCGTACCACTCAAGGCCATGGCTTGATTGCGCGGCAGCGATCGCGCGGGGGCGCGAAAACCGTTCGAGAGCCAGCAGGTATTGTCGATGCAGAGGATCGGGTCGGGTTTGAAGCCGAGACCGGTGTTATCGGGATCAAGAACGAGAAGAACGGTTGCCGCGGAGCGCGTGGGTGGCGTCGGCATCGGCGCGGGTTCAGAGCGTGTGCGCAGCAAATCGGCGGCCGGTTTCGGCGGCAGTGCAGCGAGCTTCGCGACAGGTGGCGCAGACACTGTGGATGATGGAACAAACTGCGGTGCCGATTCCGATATGGCCGGTTTTGCCGCCATTTGCTCTGCTTCTTGTTGTTTGCGCGCCAATTCTTCGGCGTGGGCGCGCGCCAGCATGTCGGCTTCGTAGTCTGCGCCGGGGCGTGCGAAACTCCGCTGCTGCGGCTCGGCGTCCGTGTCTGAGAATTTCTGCGCGATGGCTTGCGCGGGATCGACTGTTTCAGCGTGGGCCGTAGCGGCGGATACCGTTACTGCGGCCAACGCGGCAAGAAAGACTATATGCTTCATGGCAATCTCGCCGAAGTGCGCGTCGCGCAATGTGCGACGGCTACGATGAGACCATTATTCTCCATTCTGGCGGAATGGCGGAGATGATGTGACCATTTGCAAGAAACTTCACGGCGCAAGACCGGCGATCGCCTTCAGGCCTTCGATATAGGTCGGATAGGCCAGTCTGACGCCAAGCTCGGTCTTCATGCGTGCGTTCGAGACCTTCTTGTTCTCGATGTAGAAGCTGCGCGCCGCGGGCGACAGCGCTTCGTCCGTCGGATCGGTGGCCGGCGGGCACGGTACGCCGAGCAACTCGGCCCCGTATTCGATCACGTCTTGCGGCGGCGCGGGCATATCATCGGTAACGTTGAAGATATGCGTTCCCGGCGCGAGATTCATGCTGGCTTCGACAGCCGTCGCGATATCGGCGACGTGGATGCGGTTGGTGAATTGTCCCGGCTTGAAGATGCGCCGTGCAGTTCCAGCCTTCAATTGGTCGATGGCGCTGCGGCCTGGTCCGTAGATGCCGGGCAAGCGATAGATGACGAGCGACTTGCCGCTTTTCCTGGCGAGGTTGATCCAACCGGTTTCGGCCTGCAGGCGGCGTTGACCGCGCGTTGTTCCGGGGTTGGGCTCGGTCGTTTCATCGACCCAGTTGCCGTGGGCATCGCCGTAGACGCCGACAGTCGAAAAATAGCCGATCCACGTGATGGAGGAGCTGGCTGCGATGGCGTCGCCGAAATAGCGCAGAGCTGGATCGCTTTCGGCGTCGGGCGGAATAGAGAGCAGTACATGTGTTGTCGACTTGAGCGCTTCGGCGATATCGGCAGGTGCCGATGTTCCGTCGAAAAGAAAGGGCGTAAAGCCTTGCGCTTTCAGCCCTCGGAGCTTGTCAGGGTGCGACGTCGTTCCTGCGATCGACCAGCCTTGCGCCAACAGGCGGCGGGAAAGCTCGGCGGCACAGTATCCAAGTCCGAAACAGAAAAGACGGCTCATGCCGCTTGTTCCTCCATTGGAATGATCCATTCGGCGGCGACTTCAGGATCGTGTTCGCTATCTCGATAACGGCGCTGCAGGGCGTGCAGTTCATTGGTATCGGCGAGACGCCGCGCTGCCCAGACCGCCATGGCGCGAACGAGAGGGGACTCGTCGGCAAGAAGCGGTTCGATATGACGGAGGAGCGAACGGTCGCCGGAGTTTCCGGACGCAATGAGCGTGTTTCGCACGATGCGATCGCGTCCGGTGCGTTTGATCGGCGTGCCGGCGAAGCGCAGGCGAAAGGCCGCGTCGTCAAGCGCGAGGAGTTCGGCGAGCGGCGGATTATCGGTTTCCGGACGCGCTGCGTATTTAATTTCGGTCGCAGCGCCGGCAAATTTGTTCCACGGGCAAACCGCGGCGCAGTCGTCGCATCCGAAAACACGATTGCCGATAGCGGTGCGAAACTCGGGGGCGATATGGCCTTTGTGTTCGATGGTGAGGTAGGCAATGCAGCGGCGGGCATCGAGCTGATAGGGCGCTGGGAAAGCGTTCGTCGGGCAGATGTCGAGGCATCGGCTGCATGAGCCGCAATGGTCCGTCATCTCGGCATCGGGTTCCAATTCAGCCGTCGTCAGCATGACACCGAGAAAGAGCCAGTCGCCATGCTCGCGTGATACGAGGATGGTGTGTTTGCCTTGCCAGCCGAGACCGGCTTTCGCGGCCAGAGGTTTTTCCATCAACGGAGCGGTATCGACAAAGACTTTGACGTCCGCGCCGGATCGTTCGGCAAACGTGCGTGCCAGAGATTTGATGCGCTTCTTTAGGACGTCGTGGTAGTCGCGGCCTTTGGCGTAAACGGAGATAGCGGCGTTCGAACGGTGATCGAGCGCTTCGAGCGGATTGGTTGGCGGGGCATAAGATTGACCGAAGACGACTGCGCTTTTCGCTTCAGGCCAGAGCCGGAGCGGATCGCCGCGCCGATCGGCGTGGGTTTCCATCCAGTCCATGTCGCCGTGGCGTTTTTCGTTCAGGAAGTGGGCGAGCCTGCCGGGCAGATGCGCGTCGGATGTGAGCCGCGCAATGCCGACTGCATCGAGACCGAGCTTCTGCGCTTCGGCGCGGAGCATCTCAGTGTGATCGGAACTCGCGTTTCTGGCGTCAGGCATACTGCCATTTAAAAATCGAGATCCGAATAGGCAAGGGGCGGCGCGGTCCCAGGGACGCGGTCGCCCAGCAGGGCGCGGAACGACGGCCGCGATTTCATGCGCTGGTACCAATTCTTAACGGCTGGATAGTCGTGCCACGAGATTTCGCCCAGGTAGTCGCACGTCGAAATATGGGCGGCAGCGGCGAAGTCTGCAAAGCTCAACTCGTCGCCCGATAACCACCGGCGCGAGTCGGCGAGGTAGCCGGTGTAGGAGAGGTGATATTTGAGGTTGGCGCGGACGGCCCTCAGCACGCCTGGATCGGGTGCAATCGGGCCGCTCGGGCGCATCGAATTGTAAACCTTCTCGATCAGCAGCTCGCGGGTAACCTCGCGATCGAACTTGCCTTGGTACCAATCGATCAGCCTGCGGACTTCTGCGCGGTCTTCACGGTTGCCTGGGATGAGGGCTGGCGGCGCGGCGGTAGCGCCGTCGGCGCTGAACGGCATGTCTTCGGCAATAAACTCAGAGATCGAATAAGCGCCGCAGAGCGTCAGGCCGTTCTCTAGTTCGAGGACAGGCAATTCTCCGGCAGGGTTTTTGGCGAGAAAGCTTTGCCGCCATTCCCAGGGCTTTTCTTCGAACAGTTCGACGTCGACGCGGTATTCGGCAAGCGCCAGGCGGATAGACCGGGATCGCGGACAAAGACGGTATTGCGTAAGGCGCAGTGGCATAGCGTTCCTGATCGTAGTGGTGGCGGCACTATACACGTGGTGTCGTCAATTCGATGGCAACTCGGCCAAACGACCGCTTTGGAGTTGTTGGAAATTCTGCTAACGCTCCCTCGTTTTGTATGAGCCCGAGGGGGAAGCAGCGATGGAAACGTGGCAAGTCATATTGCTCGGCTTGATCGAGGGATTGACGGAGTATCTGCCGGTTTCTTCGACGGCGCATCTCTTGCTAACGGAGCGTCTTCTTGGTGTGTCGTCTACGGGACGGACGTTCGAAGTTTTGATTCAACTTGGCGCAATCTTGGCGCTGCTGACGGTCTACTCCGCAAAGCTCTGGCGCTTAGCTGTGGATTTCCCGAGTGATCCGCGGACGCGGCGCTTCGTGTTCGCTGTGCTGCTGGCGTTTCTGCCCGCTGTTTTCATCGGCGTCGCGGCCCATAAGTTTATTAAGGATTTCCTTTTCGAATCGCCGATGATCATCTGCATTTCACTCGTTATCGGCGGCATCATTTTGCTCGTCGTCGACAGGATGCGTTATCAGCCGCAATATGTCGATGTGATGGATATCCCGCCGCTTAAAGCGCTGATCATCGGATTCGTGCAGTGTCTGGCGATGATCCCCGGCGTCTCGCGCTCAGGATCGACGATCGTCGGCGGCATGCTGCTCGGAGCTGATAAGCGGACGGCGGCCGAGTTTTCCTTTTTTCTCGCGATGCCGACGATGACCGGCGCGTTTGCCTACGATCTCTACAAGAATTGGTCGATTTTGACGCCGGACGATGTCAGCCACATCGTGCTGGGCTTCATCGCGGCGTTCATCACCGGCGCGATCGTCGTGCGCTACATGCTCGACTTTATCTCGCGGCGCGGTCTGTCGTTCTTCGGCTGGTGGCGTATTCTCGTGGGCGGCTTGGGGCTCGGTGCGCTTATGGTGCTGCACTAGTCAGCCACAGTCTCCCACAGTCCAAGTGAGTGGCCGGCTCAGGCGGCGTGCGAGGTGACGGGGTTCATCAGAACGTTGCGCAACGCGTCGACGTCCTCAGCGTTACGCAGTCCTTCGAGCGTTGCTGGATCGCGCACGAGGCGGGAAATGCGGGCAAGGGCCTTCAAGTGGTCAGCGCCCGCGCCCTCGGGGGCGAGCAGGAAAAACAGAAGATCGACGGGTTCACCGTCGTGGCTCTCGAATGGGATAGGGTGTTCGAGCCGCGCGAAAATGCATGTGATCGCCTCTACCGTCGGAAGCTTGACGTGCGGGATCGCAATGCCGCGGCCGAGGCTGGTCGAGCTCAGCCGTTCCCGCTGGAGCAGCGCGGCATAGATGTCCGGCGCACCGGCTCCCGTTGCGGCCGAAGCCTTGGCGGCGAGTGCCTGCAGGGCCTGCTTTTTGTCATCAGCTTCCAGACGCGGAATTATCGCGTCGTCGGCAAGCATATCTTCGATGTTCATCCCAGTCCCATCCACGATGAAATGGCCGCCATTGTGGCTTGCCGCGCCGGATGACGGGCGGTGTCCACAGTCATGCAAAGTTAAGCCTACGCTTATTCCACGTGCTTCGACGCCGATGCGCCGTTCGGTTTTGCCCCCATGGGAAGATCGGCGTCGATCCACCCGATGTGCCCATCATTGCGCCGGTAGACGACATTGAGCCCGCCGTGGGCGGCGTTCTTGAAAATCATGAACGACGCTTCCGACAAATCGAGCTGCAGGACGGCTTCGCTGACCGTCATATGGCTAATATTGCGCTGTCCTTCGGCGATAATAAGCGGATTCGCCTCGTCCTGCTCGGGCTCGTCGTGATCGTTCAGGCTCACGACGTAGTCGCGGGCCTCGATATCGACTTTGCGCCGGGCAGTGGCGGATGAATGGTTTTTGATGCGGCCCTTGTAGCGGCGCACGCGCGTTTCGAGCCGGTGGGCAGCGGAATCGGCGCTGCTATAGGCATCGGCGCCTTCACCATGGGCTTCGAGAAGGAGGCCGTTCGTCAGGCGCACGGAGCAAGTGGTTTTGAAGACCTCGCGCTCG
Source organism: Hyphomicrobium sp. MC8b (assembly GCF_905067615.1). Taxonomy (NCBI): domain Bacteria; kingdom Pseudomonadati; phylum Pseudomonadota; class Alphaproteobacteria; order Hyphomicrobiales; family Hyphomicrobiaceae; genus Hyphomicrobium; species Hyphomicrobium sp. MC8b. The sequence goes on from NZ_LR898465.1 coordinate 655,961, forward strand.
CGTTCCAGCCGGATGTGTCCATCGACTTCGCGCGCAAGGTATTTCTGCAGGACGGCGCGGATTTTATCGGCCGCATAGCTTTTGAAGGCGTCGCCAACTTCAACGTTCTTACCGGTGATTTGGATGGTCATGTAGATGCCTGTTCTGCACTGCCAAAGTGCGTGCCTCGGGACCGAGCAATGTCTGCTCAGAGGTTGCGAGCCACCTATCGGGACGTCCGTGAGGAAAGTGTGACCGCCACTTCTGACGGGACGTACCTGTTAATAGCGATAGGCTCGGCAAGTTCCCCTGTCAAATCACGCTTGGGCAATTAAGTGAAACGAGAAAATATAGGTTGTTCATTAAGTTAAGGTCATGGAGTTCAAGCCATGCCACCCAAACGTTCCACCAATCTCTTATCGCGGCGGCGTTGAACGGACGAGGGAATGCGCATGGCTTCCCGGTATTTGGCGACCGTGCGGCGAGCGATGTCGATGCCCTCGCCTTTCAGGCGGTCTACGAGCTGATCGTCGGATAGGACGTCTTCTGCGCTTTCGGCATCGATGAGCTGCTTGATGCGGTGGCGGACCGCTTCAGATGAATGGGCTTCGCCGTCAGCGGCGGACGCAATAGCCGAGGTAAAGAAATACTTAAGCTCGAAAATGCCCCGTGGCGTTGAAATATACTTGTTTGAGGTCACCCGGGAGACCGTCGACTCGTGCATCGAAATGGCGTCGGCGATCACCTTGAGATTGAGTGGGCGCAGGTGCTGCACGCCGTACATGAAAAAGGCGTCCTGCTGGCGGACGATCTGCTCGGCGACCTTCAGAATGGTCCGGGCGCGCTGATCGAGGCTCTTCACCAGCCAGTTGGCCGTTTGCAGGCAGTCGAACAGGTAGGTCTTGTCCTTTTCGGAGGTCGCCGTACGAGCAACCCGCGCGTAATAAGTGCGGTTGATCAGGACCCGCGGCAGAGTGTCACTATTCAGCTCGACGTGCCAGCCGCCGTCCGACGCCGCTCTGACGATGACGTCCGGGACGATGGGCTGGACCTGCACCGAGCCGAATTTCAGACCGGGCTTGGGATTGAGGCGCTTGATCTCGCGGATCATGTCGGCCAGCTCATCCATGTCGATGCCGAGCGCCTTTTTCAGGGCCGGTATGTTGCGGCTGGCAAGAAGGTCGAGGTGGGCCAGCAGGCCCGCCATCAGCGGATCGTAGCGATTTTGGTCCTTGAGCTGGAGCGCTAGACATTCCGCCAATGAACGGGCAAAAATTCCCGGTGGATCAAACGATTGTAGCTTGGTGAGGACGCTTTCGATGAATTCCAGCGGGGCACCGAGCCGCTCAGAGATCGCATCCAGATTGGCCGGGATGTAACCCGCTTCATCGACCAGATCGACGAGGTACTGGCCGATTAGCCGTTCAGCGGGGTCGGTCACGGTCAGCGGTAGTTGCGCGGCCAGATGTTCTCGCAGCGAAACCTGGTTGGCGACAAATTCCTCGAGGTCACTTTCGCCGTCGCCGCCATTGTGCATTCGCTGCGAGACGTTGGCCCAGCTCAGCCCGGATGCTGCGCCCGCTGCGGAGCCCGGCTCGCCCGTACCCGGCTCCTGGAAAACGTTTCCAAAATCGACGTCGAGGCCGCCGGTGTGATCGCGGACCGGCTCTCGCAGGTCGAGCCAGCTTTCGTCTGTGCTGCTGGCACGCTCGTCCTGGCGTTCGTTCAAAGGTTCTTCGACGGGCTTGGAGCCGCCGGTCTCGTCGCGTTCGAGTAGAGGATTGCGCTCAAGCTCGCCATCGACAAACTCTGTCAATTCGAGGTTCGAGAGCTGGAGCAGGCGTATGGCCTGCTGCAGCTGTGGCGTCATGACCAGCTGCTGGCCTTGTCTCAGCTCCAATTTTGCTGAAAGTGCCACGCTATTTAGCTACTCCGTACTTAGAATTCCGGAGCGACCTATACTCAACCGGTATTAACGAACATATCGCCAAGATAAACTCGCCGCACATCTTCATTCGATATGATTTCCGAAGGTTTGCCCTGCGTCAGAACCTGACCGTCGTAGATGATATATGCGCGATCGATAAGACTTAATGTTTCACGAACGTTATGGTCTGTGATCAACACACCAATACCGCGTTCGGTCAAGTGGCGAACCAGCTGCTGAATGTCGCCGACGGCGATTGGGTCGATGCCGGCAAATGGTTCGTCCAGCAACATGAATGACGGGCGCGATGCGAGTGCGCGGGCGATTTCACACCGCCGGCGTTCGCCGCCCGAGAGCGCCATCGCTGCCGATTTTCTGAGCCGTGTGATTGAAAATTCTTCTAGCAAGCTGTCGAGCTGTTCTTTGCGCGCCTTGCGGTCGGGCTCGATCAGTTCGAGCACGGACATGATGTTCTGCTCGACGGTCAGCCCTCGAAAGATCGAAGCTTCCTGCGGCAGGTAGCCGACACCGAGGCGCGCGCGCTGATACATTGGGAGACTCGTCACGTCTTCGCCATCGAGCGTGATGCGTCCTTCGTCGGCCGCGACGAGACCCGTAATCATATAGAAAACTGTCGTTTTGCCGGCGCCGTTGGGACCCAGCAGGCCGACGGATTCGCCGCGTCCGACCGCGAGGTTGACGCCTTTGACGACCATCCGCTTGCGGTAGGATTTCTTAACGTCGTAAGCCGTCAGCCAGCCGTCGGCACCGATAGCGTGGGGATCTTCCGCGGCCGGCGCGGCGTGGGCCACGCCGTTGCTGTAAGCGGCCGATCCATTCGGCGCCTCACGGTTCTTTTTCAGGCGGATGGGTAGAGCCTTAAACACCAAATACCTTGCCGCTGTCCGGCAAGCTCCCTTGACGCCCGAACTCAGGCCAACTCTGCGGCGCGGTCAAGGCGACGTACGGACCTGCCAACCGTCAGCTTGAATTTTCGATTTTCGGAGCTGGCCGGGATAAAAGACCGCACTCGGCCGGTCGGCTTTGAACACCGGACCACCGCCTTGGCCATCGCTGCTGCTGACCATCGCTCCGCTGCTTGTCGCCGTCGGCTCTGTTTTGATCGTGGCTTCGCCGGTTGTCATGTCGATCACGAGCTTGGTCCCGTGAACAATGTTCTTGCCTTGCGTTAGCACGACAGCACCGCCCATCGTCGTCAAATTTTTCTTCACATCCACTTCGGCCCAGTCGCCGGTCGCCGTCTGGCCATCCTTGGCGGTGACGACGACCTTCTTGCGCGCGGTCAGGTGGGTGAGAGAAGCGGCGGTGCTGGATGCCTTGCCGTCGTTGCTGTCGCCCATCCCGGCGCTGCCGGTATAAAATGCCGTAAGCTCCTGTGAGCGCATCGTCATGGTGCCTTGAACGGCTGAGACATTCCCTACGAAAATTGCCTTCTTGGCGTTGTCGTCGACGTCGAGACGGTCGGCCACGACATCATAAGGTGAGTTCGGGTCGGCTTTGAAGGCGGCACCAAACGCGATGCCGTCGCTGTTTTCATTGTCGTTATCAGATTTCGCCGCCGACGCCTTCGCCGGGTCTTTGACGAAATGCGCCGTGATCCGTCCCGCCGACGAACTTCCCATAAGGTTCGCGGGAGACGAAAGCTGCATCTTTTGCGTGCCGCGATTGTAGATGAGGCGCCGGCCTTTGAGCACGTTCGCGCCCTGGGTCACCACAACGGGGCCGGTCAGCGTCATCGTCTGGGCGGTCTCATCGTAATCGACACGGTCGCCGACGGCACGCCGGTCGTTGCCTTGGGTGAGGACGACGTTGCCTTCCAGAACGGCGGTATGGGCCAGCGTGTCAAACGTCGCCTGGTCGCTGGTTGCGGTCTGGCCGTTCGGCTGCTTCAGAACGACCGAATCTTTCGCGACGATCAGCTTGACCTGGGTTCCAGACGGGTCCGATGCGTTCGCCGTCTGCGCCTTGGTCTTGTCGTCGCCTTTGCCGGCCGGTGCGACCGAGCCCTGGTAGCTGACGACCATTTCGGGCGCTGTCATCGTCGCGCCTGCCTGGCTCGCGACGACGCCGCCGGTGTAGGTCGCAGTTTTCTTGATGTCGTCGATATCGAGGCGGTTCGATGCGACATCGACGGGTTGTCCGGGCTTGCCGAACGGCAGCGCATTCTGGTCCTGCTGATTGTCAGCGGAGGCGGCCGTCTTCTTGGGCTGCATGTGGGTCCGGACATTGTCGAGGAAGGTATATTCCTTCATCTTCTGGCGGATCTTCAGCTGATTGGACGTGATCTGACCGGCGCCCATGACGATCGTCGAGGGTTCGTTCGACGTGATGATGTTTTCTTTGGTCTGAATCGTCGCGCGCGTGAGTTTGGCATTGAGGCCGCCATCGCCGGTCACGTTGATCGCGTCGAACAGTTCGAGGATGTTCGACTTGTTGTCGAAGATGCCGCGTGCAGCGGTGAGATAGGTCTTCTGTTTTTTGGCGTCGGTCAGCTCGCCCGTTATGCGGTCGAGATGAACGGCCGTCATCGTTTTGAGATCTTGCTGCGCCGTTTCGGCTTTCACCCAATAGTGGCCGCCGTCCGAATTGAAGCCCTGATAATGCGGGTTGTGCATCTTCAGGTTGTCGGCAATGATTTTCGGAACCTCGATGGGTGGCAGCGTCGGCCCGACCCCCATGTTTTCAAGGATGTTCAATGTCGCGAGCGCCACCGTTGCGATGGCAGTGAGCGGTAGTCCGATTTTCAGAAATCGCACACGGCGGGAATGGCGGTGTGCAGCCGTGCGGCTTTGGGTGCGATCGCCGGCAATGACGATTCGGCTGCCCGATGCGCGTGACCGTCCGTGCGCGACGCTTGAAGTTTCAGCGGCAGCCATGCTGGCCATGCCATTGCCCCCCTTAGGTCCGGTAATCTCGCCTTAAATTGGGGAGACTTTGGGACCTTGTCGCCTGAGGCGATTTTTCCCGACTTTAGTGAGCGAATATGTCGTCGTCCTCGAAGCCGGCAAGATCGAGCCGGGCGCGTGTCGGCAGGAAGCCGAAGGCTGATTGCGCAAACTCGGCGCGGCCTTCGCGCACAAGCATCGTGTCGAGCTTCGACTTGAGCGCGTGAAGGTGCAGCACGTCATTGGCGGCGTAGGCCATCTGGCTTTCCGATAGTTCGGGTGCGCCCCAGTCGCTGCTTTGCTGCTGTTTGGAGATTTCAATTCCGAGTAGCTCGCCGACAAGGTCTTTCAGCCCGTGGCGGTCGGTGTAGGTGCGCGCCAATTTGGAGGCGATCTTGGTGCAGTAGAGCGGGGCCGTTTCGACGCCGAGATACTGCTTCATCACCGCGATGTCGAAGCGGGCGAAATGAAAGATTTTCACGATCGCCGGATCCGTCAGCAGCGCCTTCAAATGCGGCGCATCGTAGTTCTTGCCGTCGAACTTGACGAGATGCGCCGTCCCGTCGCCGCTTGATAGCTGCACGAGGCACAGCCTGTCGCGATGCGGATTAAGTCCGAGCGTTTCCGTGTCGATGGCGACGCCGTTGGGAAACGACAATCCGGCAGGAAGATCGCCGTGATGAATTTTGATGTTGGATTTGGTCATGTTGTCTTTCAACGGTCTATCGCGGCTCTGGCGACGAGAGTTTCATCGCGGCGCTCGAAAACCTGGAGAAGCCTGGAAGTAACGCACAGCATTTGCGAGCACTCGGGACGCTAAGAGATTGATGTTGTTATGCGCTCGAGGACTCAAAGCAGTTCGTCTGTAGCATTCGCATATCGACGATAGCAAGCAGGGTCCTAGGTGTGTTCACGGTAATATCAACCGGGGGCTGTATTGAATGTCGAAAAGGCGTTAGGTCGCAAAGCAAACCTCGAGTATGCTCTCACCATCATCGGCCTATCGCCCGGGCGCCGATGGCTGAGAGAGGTACGTGTGCTCCCGCCTGTTTTTTTAGTGATGGAGCGCACATGAAAGGTACCTTCGGAGGCTTCGATAGCGCGCAAGTCGATATTCTTCAGATGACGTTCGATATCGCTTGCCGAGAGCTCGGTATTACACCCTCGGACGAAGAGGGGCGGGCTCGGGTTGCGAAAGCCGTCATTACCTTGGCAAAGGCTGGCCAGCTCGATCCGGATCGACTGAAAGTTCACGCGGTCTCTCGGTTCAGAGAGTACGACGGCGAACGGCTGCAGTAGTCGAAGCGATCAAAAGCGCAGATGACCGCTTGGATCAGAACGCCGGGTTTTTCGGCTTCTGGACGGTTGCCACGAGAAGCAGACAGATCGCCGAGCCGACTGCCGCGGCAAGGAAGCCGTCAATATAAGAATAAACAGCGGCCTGCTGAGCGACGGCCGAGCCAAGCAGTTTTGTCGCTCGTCCGGCTGTGACGGCGTGATCGGCGGAGTGCGCGCCCAGAGCGTTCTGGTACGTCGTTAGCCGGTCGACTGTCATGACGGACGAAGCGTCGACATGAAGTCCGATTAGGTTCGAATGAACCTGTTCTCTGACGCGCACGAACGTTTGCATGAAAGACGTGCCGATTTCACCGCCGAACAATCGGCTCATCTGCAAGAGGCTGCCGATTGTCAGCGCGTCTGCGGGCGAGATCGATTTGATGACGAGAACGATCAGGCTCGTCAACGCGAACGACTGTCCAAGCGCCTGCAGAATTTGCGACGGCAGGAAATCATTGGTCGCCCACTCGCTCGTCAGGTTGGTTCCCATCAGACACGCGATGCCAATCATCAAGTTGCCAAGCGCGAGCACGTAGCGGCCATCGACGCGGTTCAGGACGTAGCCGAGCGGCAGGACGATCGCGAACTGCGGTAACGCGATCCAAAGGAGCACCGACCCAACCTGCAATTCGCGGAAGTTCTGCACCGTCTGCAGGTAGCTCGGGATGATGTAGGCGGTCGACAGAATGATGAACCGGAAGCCGGCGAGCAGGAGCAGCAGCGGGATCAGGTTTTCGTGGGCGATGACCCTGATATTGACGAACGGGCTGGGCGATATCAGTTCGCGGGCGATGAACAGCATCGTCAGCAGGCCGCCGCCGACGAGCAGTCCGACGATCAGGCCACTGTTCAGCCAGTCGAGGCGATTGCCCTGGTCCAGCGCGGCATAGAGAAGGCCGAAGCCAGCGCCGGCATAGAAAATCCCAGGCCAGTCGAGATCGCGCAGTCGGCGGCTTAGGCCGCCTTCGACCGGCATGCCGTACCAGATGCATAAATACATGATGGGCAGTGCGATGCAGTACTGCCAGTCGATCCAATGCCAAGACAGATTGTCGGTGTACCAACCTTCAAGCGAGGCGGCGACGTTCTGCGACAACTCCGAATTCATGGCGTAGATCGAGATGCCGTATATGACGAGGCCTTTCGGAATGTTCCGAAGAATGTAGCTGACCGTCAGTGGAATGAACGTTCCCGAACCGATGCCGCCGAGAAACTGCATGATGAGAAAGGCGGTGAGGTTCGGCGATAGCGGTCCGAGCAGGCTCGTCATGAAGAAGACGATGATGCCCATCAGCAGGATGCGGCGAACACCGAAGATGGCGCCGAGGTAGGGCGAGGCGACGCCGATCAACATTTGTCCGACGCCGAAGCTGGTGGTGATCCAGGCCCCTTCATCGAAGCCGACGTGCAAGCCGCCGCGCAGATCAGCGAGGCCAAACGTCGTCGTGCGGCTGCCAAGCGTGCTCATCGTTGCGCCAAGCAGGACGCCGACCAGCCCGATATAGGGACGCGACGAAATCTTGTGTGTCTGCTGCGCGGTTTGCTCCGCGCCGCTCGCGGCTACGGGGGATGGGACGGGAGCTGCCGCGGCATCGGCGCTCATTTGCCGGAGCCCGACGGAATGTTCGGTGTGCCGGCCGTTGGGCTTGCTGCGGACTCCGGTGGTGCGGCGCCGGTATCAATCGTGGCTTCGACTGACATTCCAGGGCGCACCAGCGTGCCAAGAGCCGGATGATGGTCAAGCACGATCTTGACCGGAACGCGCTGCACGACCTTGGTGAAGTTGCCGGTTGCGTTATCGGGCGGAAGGAGCGCGAATGTGCTGCCCGTACCGGGCGACCAGCTGTCAACGTGACCCGTCAATTTCAAATCGGGAAAGGCGTCGACGTGCACGGTCGCAGGCTGACCGAGACGGATATTGGTCATCTGCGTTTCTTTGTAGTTCGCGATGACCCAGATTTCCGGAAGTGTGACGACTGCAATGACTTGGGTGCCGATGTTGACGAACTGGCCAGGTCGCACAAGACGCTGGCCGACCAAACCGTTCACGGGCGACACGATGCGGGTATAGCCGACGTTGTTCTGGGCGAGGGCGGCCTGAGCCTTGGCGGCGCGGACTTGCGCTTCGAGCTGGACCTGCTCGACGTCGAGGCTTGCGAGAATGGCCTTTTGCTGGGTGAGCTGCGCCTTGTTGAGTTCAAGCTGAGCAGCCGTCCGCTTGGCATTGTCGTCGGCCTGTTCGACGCCTTGCGGCGTGCCGGCGACGCCGGATTTCAGCAGGTTGCGCTGACGTTCGGATTCCAGATTGTAGCGATCGAGGTCGGCGTTGGTGGCGTCGATCGTCGCTTCGGCCTGGCGGACCAACGCACGCTGCACATCTTTCTGGTTGGCGAGATTGGCGAGGTTTGCCTGGGCGGCGCTGACGTTGGCCTGTGCCTGCACTAGGGCGGCATTGTAGTCGGCGGGATCAATCTCGACGATGAGCTGGCCTTTTTTCACCAACTGGAAATCGTTGACGGCGACCGATTTGATATAGCCGGACACCTTCGCCGCAAGCGGCGTGACGTCGCCTGAAATGAATGCGTCATCGGTCGTTTCGAAGCGCGCGGCTCCGGTCCAGCGATCCCAATGCCCGGCGACGTACCACGCGATGTAAATCGCAATGGCAACCGCCAGCACGCGCAAGGTCGTAAAGACCCAGGCGGGTGTCGCGCGGCGTGGGGTCGTTGCAGGGTCGGGCTGTTGCGTGCCGGCTGGGCTGTCGGTCATGACTCTCCTCGAAGCAGTGCCGGCAGAACATCATGGCCGTAGAGAAAGAGTATTCGCAACGGCACTATACATGGCTCGTTGCCCCATCTGGACGCCGAAGGGAAGTCCTAAAATTGCCGAAACGCACGATGCAGATGGCAGAGGTATCAGCGACTATCGTGGTTTTGCTCAGGCTCGACAGCCGTCGAGGAATAGACGCGCGCAGAACTTCGCGCGGGCCTCGATTTCGTCAGGTTCAGGCACGTGGCCGACGCCGAGCATAGCCGAACGCTGAAGGTCCATCGTCATCATGCCGCGGATTGCGGAGGCAGATCTGAAGGGATCGTCAATTTTCAGTAAACCGCGTTGACGCTGGCGTTCTAGCCATCCGGCGATGGCGTTTGTGGTTTGGGTCACGGCGATCTCGTGAAAGGCAGCCGCGAGTTCGGGAAAGCGGTCGCTTTCGCCGATAACGAGGCGAAGAAGGCCTATGGTCTCCCTGCTCAGCGTCAGCGTGCCGAATGAAATGAGAATACGTTCGAGCGCTTCCGTCAGGTCCAATTTGTCGAGGCTGACAGGATCGACGGCCAGCATGAAGTTGCCGATCCGCTCGGAAATCACCTTCTCGAATAGATCAGCTTTGCACGGGACCAGACGGTACATCGTCTTGGTCGATATGCCAGCTCTCTGCGCGACGTTACCCATTGTGGTCGCCGCGAAGCCGTTGGCTTGAAATTCAGCGGTGGCGGCTTCGACCAGAAGATGAAGCGTCTCCGAGTCCGGCCGGACCTGGGGCCGCCCGCGGCACCGTTTCTGAACCGCACTATTTTGTCCCATGATCATTTTCCAAATTCACTTGACACAGAGATAATGGTCCCTATTTTGGAAAACAGCAAGTTTCTAAAAAAATTCTTCGGGCGCTAAGTCCGACATTTTTACAGGAGCCGGCCATGAGTCTTCATCCGAATGCTCTGACGCCAGATAGGTCAATTTCTGAAGACGAAACAGTACCTTACGTGGATCGTCCAATAACGCTCCAGCGCCTTCCGGCACCGGCCGAGACCGCGCCGCATGGTCGCGCTACCGGCGAGCCAGATGTCGCTCCCTCGCAGTCTCTGGGGGCGGATACGGCCGCTGAGCCGGTTCCCCGCAAAGGGCTGAAACGCGTGCTCATTGCTGGTGCGAGCCTCCTCGCCTTAGCCGCAGCCGGTTATCTTGGCTGGGAGTATTGGAACGTCTGGCGTTTCGAAGTCTCGACCGACGACGCCTATGTCCAGGCGGATAATACAACCATAGCTCCGCGCGTCTCAGGCTACCTCACGCAGGTTCTTGTCAACGACAACGAGCGCGTGAAGGTTGGTCAGGTTCTGGCGCGCATCGATGATCGTGATTTCAAAGTCGCACTGGAGCAGGCGAAGGCCGACGTTCAGGCGGCGAAGGCTGCTGTTGCCAACAAGGTTGCCGCGCTCGATGCCCAGCAGTCGGTCATCAACGCCGCCAAGGCAACGATCGACGTCGACAAAGCCAACGAGACGTTCGCGGAACAAGACAGCGAGCGTTACAGCCATCTTGCATCGACAGGCTATGGTAGCGTCCAGAATGCGCAGCAGGCGGAGGCTCGGATTACGGCTGCCCGTGCTTCTATCGCCCGCGATACGGCGACGCTGACGAATGCGCAGAAGCAAATCGACATTCTGAAGGCGGAAGTTGCGCAAGCGAAAGCTACACTCTCGCATGATGAGGCCGTGCAAGATCAGGCCGAACTCAATCTTTCATACACGACGGTCGTTTCTCCGATAGACGGCGTCGTTGGCAATCGCACATTGCGTGTCGGTCAGTACGTGCAGGCGGGTACGCAGCTGATGGCGGTCGTGCCGTTGAACGCTGCGTACATCGTCGCGAACTACAAAGAGACGCAGCTCGAAGATGTGCGTCCCGGGCAGCCGGTGAATGTTGAAGTCGACATGTTCCCTGGCGTCGAGATCCCGGCGCACGTTGATAGTCTCGCGCCAGCAAGTGGCCAGCAGTTTGCGTTGCTGCCGCCGGACAATGCGACGGGCAACTTCACGAAGATCGTGCAGCGTATCCCGGTAAAGATTGTGCTCGATCCGGATAGCCCGCTGGCGGGTGAGCTGCGTCCGGGGATGTCGGTCTATCCGACCATTGAAACGAAGAAGAAGACAGATGGGATGGCTGCGTCCGTTGCAGCCAAGTGAGCCCAGCGGCTGCGCGTGATGACGCGCGGCTGCACTGTGGAGTAAACGTCATGGCAAGCATCGCTGAGACGACAGGGCCGGGCGCGACTCTGCCCCGTCAGACGACTTCGATTTCAGAAGACAAAGCCAGTCTGACGACGTGGATCGCCGTTATCGCGGGCATGATCGGCGCGTTTATGTCGATCTTGAACATCCAGATCACGAATGCGTCGTTGCTCGACATCGAAGGCGGCATCGGAACTGGCGCCGATAACGGGGCGTGGATTTCGACGTCGTATCTCATTGGCGAGATCGTCGTCATTCCGCTGACCGGCTATCTCAGTCGCGTTTTTTCGTTCCGTACATATATCGTCGCGAGCACGTTCTTCTTTGCCGTGTTCTCGATGGCATGCGCGTTCGCTCATAATCTCGGTGAGATGATTGCGATGCGTGGCCTTCAGGGCTTCGCGGGCGGCGTACTGATCCCTATGGCTTTCACGATGGTGGTGACCCGACTGCCGAAGCCGCAGCAACCGATCGGGCTTGCGTTGTTTGCGATTGCGGTGACGTTTGCGCCGGCCATCGGCCCGACCATCGGCGGCTATCTGACCGAGAACTACGGCTGGCAGAAGATTTTCTTCATCAACACCATTCCGAGCGCAATCATGATCGTTGCGCTGCTGGCGACGCTCGAAAAGGAAAAGATGCAGCTTGGGCTGCTCAAGGAAGGCGATTGGGCGGGCATCGTGACGATGGCGATCGGACTTTCGTCGCTGCAGACTATGCTGGAGGAAGGCAACAAGGACGATTGGTTCGGGTCGCAGTTCATCGTCAATCTCGCGGTCACAGCCGTCGTGTTTCTGACGGCGTTCGTCTGGATCGAGCTGGTGGTGAAGAAGCCGCTCGTCGATCTGAAGCTGCTGAAAAACCGGAACTTCGCGATAGGAACGGTCGCGAACATGCTCGTCGGCTTTGCGCTGTTCGGCACGGTTTATGTGCTGCCGCAATATCTCGGTCAGGTGCAGGGATATAACTCGGAGCAGATCGGCAACGTTCTGGCCTGGACGGGCCTGCCGCAGCTTCTGATCATCCCATTCGTTCCTCGCCTGATGAAGAGTTTCGACATTCGCTATATCACAATCGTCGGCATCGCCTTGTTTGCTGCGAGCTGCTTCATGAATATCGAGATGTCGCTCAACTATTCCGGTGATCAGTTGTTCGTCCCGAATATCGTGCGTGCGGTCGGGCAAGCCTTGATCCTCACGCCGCTGACGGCCATCGCGACGGCACAGATCGGGCCGAAGGATGCAGCAAACGCGTCAGGGCTGTTCAATATGCTGCGCAACCTCGCCGGCGCGGTCGGGACCGCGTCGCTGGAGACGATCATCACGAAGCGCGAGCAGTTTCACTCGAACATCATCGGGCAGTCTGTAAACATCAATCGGGAGAACGTGCGCCAGCGCATCGATGAGATGACCAATTATTTCATGGCGCATGGCGTGTCCGACGTCGCGATAGCGAAGCACCAGGCGATCGTCGCGTTGGGCAATGTCGTCAAGCGGCAATCGCTGATCATGGGATTCAGCGACACGTTCGCGGTCATCGGCGTGATGCTGTCGATCGCGGCGATTGCATTGCTCTTTGCGCGCAAAGCCAAACCCGCCGCAGGTGCGGCGGCACACTGATCAATCCGTCGCCGACAATGGGCGCGCGACCTCTTCAAGAGGTTTGCGTTCCGCGGCGACGGCTTTGAATGCTGCGACACCGGCTGCAGTCATCATCAGGGCGGCGCCGATGAGGTAGCCAATGAGCACGCTATCGCGCGATCCGGTGTCGATTAGATGGCCAAGGAAATAAGGCCCGACAATGCCGCCTACGCCCGTTCCGACAGCATAGAAAATGGCAATCGCAAGTGCGCGAACTTCGAGCGGGAAAGACTCGCTGACTGTCAGATACGCGGAGCTTGCGGCAGCGGAGCCGAAAAAGAACACGACGACCCAGCAGGCTGTCAGTTGCCACGTCGAAACGAGGTCGGCCGCAAAGAGCCAACCCGTACCGGCAAGCAGAATGCCCGAAAGACTATAGGTCAGCACGAGCATCGGCCGGCGGCCCCAGGTATCAAACAGGCGGCCGATCAACAAAGGTCCGAGGAAATTTCCAGCGGCGAACGGCAAGATATAGAGGCCGATCTCATCGGTCGGGACGCCGTAGAATGACGACAGCACCAGAGCATAGGTAAAGAAGATCGCGTTGTAGAAATAGGCTTGGGCAGCCATCAGGGCAAAGCCGACGATGGCGCGATCGCGATTGGTCTTGAAGATCGCCGTTGTGATTTCAGCCAGCGGCGTGTGGGTGCGGGCTTTGAATTGCGTTGTCGAGAGGCCGGTGCGATCCCAGGCGTGACCCTCGCGCGCAAAATCCGCTTCGATGCCGTTGACGATTTTTTCGGCTTCGGTGGCGCGGCCATGCGTGATGAGCCAGCGCGGACTTTCCGGTATCCAGAAGCGCATCGCGAAGATGACAATGCTCATGCCGCCGCCAATGGCGAATGCGAGGCGCCAGCCGAGATCGGTTGGAATCAGGGACGTGTCGAGAAGCACAATCGAACCGAACGCGCCGATTGCGGCGCCGAGCCAGAAGCTGCCATTGATCGCGAGGTCGGTCCAGCCGCGGAGGCGGGCGGGAATCAATTCCTGGATCGTTGAGTTGACGGCGGTATATTCGCCGCCGATGCCCGCGCCGGTGAAAAAACGGAAAGCTGCGAAGCTCGCCAAATTCCATGAAAATGCTGTTGCGAACGTCGCCAGCATGTATGTCGCAAGAGTGATGAAGAACAATTTCTTGCGGCCCAGCCGGTCCGTCAGCCAGCCGAAAAAAATTGCGCCTAAAACGGCGCCTGCGAGATAAGCGCTGCTGGCGAGGCCGATATCGGTATTGGAGAATTTGAGCGCGGGACTTTCTTTAAGTGCTCCGGCGATAGCGCCGACAATCGTCACCTCAAGGCCGTCAAGGATCCATGTGATGCCGAGCGCCGCGATGACGAGGATATGAAAGCGTCCGAACGGCAGGCGATCGAGGCGTTGCGGGATGCTCGTCTCGATAATGTCGCCCGTTTGCGTTTCCGCGTCCGAGGCCGTCTTCTGCATCACATCCCCCGTTAAGCTCACTGCGTCTGCAATGAGAACGCAGGAGCTAGGGGTACGTTTCAGCCCAAAACGTAAATGTCAGACAAAAGCTTCGGTTTGTGCGTGCGGCTCATACAATTCTTCGAGCTTGGAAATCTCTTCGTCCGAGAGCTTCAGAGATACGGCTTTTATTGCGTCATCAAGCTGGTAGGGCTTGGTCGCACCGATGACGGGCGAGGTCACGACCGGTTTATGCAGCATCCACGCAAGCGCTACTTGAGCTGGCGGAACGCCGCGGGCTTTTGCAACTTCGACCACACGATCGACGACTGGCTTGTCGAGTTTTTTTGATTTCTCGTAGAGCCGCTGTGCAAAGGGATCGTTCTGTGCGCGCGTCGTTTCCGGCTCGTCCTGCCAGGGACGCGCAAGACGTCCGCGCGCGAGCGGCGACCATGGGGTCACGGCGACGCCCTCTGACTGGCAGAGCCGAAGCATCTCCCGTTCGTCTTCGCGATAGAGAAGATTATAGTAGTTCTGCATCGAAACGAACGGCTCCCACCCGTGTGCGCGTTGCAAGCCGAGCGCCTTCATGAATTGCCAAGTAAACATCGACGACGCGCCGAGATAGAGCGCTTTGCCGGAGCGCACGACTTCATCGAGGGCTTCAAGCGTTTCCTCAAGTGGCGTGCCGTAGTCGTAGCGATGGATGATATAGAGATCGACATAGTCTGTGCCCAGCCGCGTCAGGCTGTCGTCGATTTCGGCGAAGATCGCCTTACGCGAGAGACCGCGGCCGTTCGGGCCTTCGCGCATCGGCGAGCACACTTTCGTCGCGATGACGACTTCATCACGCCTAGCAAAATCGCGGATGGCGCGGCCCAACACGCGTTCGCTTTCGCCGTGCGTATAAACATTGGCGGTGTCGAAGAAATTGATTCCGTTTTCGAGGGCAGTTTTGATGTAGGGTCGGCTCTCCTCTTCGGAGAGCGTCCACGCCCATTTCATGACGCCATCGTTGGATTGGCCATAGCTCATGCAGCCAAGGCAGATGCGCGACACATCGAGACCGGTATGGCCAAGTTTGACGTAATCCATCGGGATTCCTCCGTCGGTAGAAGCCGTCTTTTTGGGGACGGCTGACGTGCAGCCGTCTATCGGTTTGAAGCTCTATTTCAAAGTGCCAATATTGAGCGTCTGCTCTAACCGTCGCGCAACGAAGCGTGAGATCGAGGGGCCGACCGCGATGACGATCACGAGGCGCAGCGTTTGCAACGCCATGATGAATGACATGTCGACTTTCGATGAGGCGGCGATCACGGCAATCGAGTTCAAGCCGCCGGGGCTCGTTGCGAGATAGGCCGTCAGCGGGTCGACGCCGAGGAGTTCGGTCAGGATCGCGGCAAGGCCCCCGCAAAAAATGATAAGAACCAGAACGGCCAAAACAATGTGAGGCAGCTTTTTCAACGCGTGCATAAGAATGTCGCGAGAAAACGTTTGGCCGATCATCCAGCCGATAAAGGCGTAGGACATTGCGAGCAACCAATAGGGCAACTCGATTTTCACGATACCCGAAGACTGCAAAACGGCGCCGAATACCATTGGGATCAACATGACACCCGCCGGAAATCGTAAAAGATGACCAGCCACTCCGCCGATGGTCGCGATCGCAATCGTTTCGGCGAATGCGGTCCAATCGATAGGCGGAAACCACGTGGTCGTATCGGCTGTAGGCGTGACCTGGATCCAGATATGAGCGACGATCGCGGCCGCCCCGACAACCATGACGACACGCAAATACTGCATGAACGCCACCAGGCGCACATCGTCGCCATAAGCGCCGGCCATAAGGATTGCGGCTGTCGCAGCTCCGGGAGAAAACCCCCACACAGCAGTTGTGCCCGGCATGATCTGGTATTTGCCCAACACCCAACCGATCAGGCTGGTGGCCGAAATCACTGTCAGAACCACCGAAAGCAGCAGGGGCCATTCGGTTACAAACCTCGCGACGATTTGCGGTGATACGGCGCTCGCCAGCGTGCAACCGACTATGGCTTGAGCCACCAGCCTGACGAAGGGCGGTAACCGGATCGAGCCGCCGTTGGTTTCGACGACGATCGCTGCGATCATTGGGCCGAGAAGAATCGCGGCCGGAAGTCCAGTCAGACCGATCAGCGCCGTCACCACAAACGATAGGGCGACGAGGATCAACCACTGAATCGGCTTCGCAAGGTTGGCCAGGAGTGCGTCTGGGGTTAGGGTCGGATTGGGCGACACCGTTATCGGCCACCTAATTCGATATCGTCTGCTTCGGTGACGCGACTGATCCGAGGGAAAATCATTTCGACGGCAAAGTTGTGCATTTCCGCTGAGAAGCTTGCGGTAATATCCTCGGCGAGAACGATGGCATAGTTGCGTTCCCAGGCTTGGCGCGCAGTGGATTCAACGCCGATGTTCGTTGCGATGCCGCCGAGGACGATCGTGTTGATGCCGCGGCGACGGAGCTGCACGTCGAGATCCGTGCCGTAGAACGCGCCCCAGTTGTGTTTGGTAACACGAATATCAGTCGGCATTGCTAAGCCATCGACGAGTTCTGAGAAGTCATCGGGAAATCCGCCCGGAGGGATCGCTATGGGGCTGTCGACAGGGACGCGGACAGCGTCGGCGAAATCTTTGGCGAAGGCGACATTGACGAGGACGACGGGGGCGCCTGCGGAACGAAAGCGCGTTGCCAATTCCGACGCACGCTTGACGACATCCGCTCCCGTGTGTGGCGCGACGTTGCGCGCTACAATTCCGTTCTGGAGATCGATGAGGATGAGGGCCGTCGTTTGGGGGTCAAGCTGAAGCATCGGCATCTGCCTTTCGCTCTTGGCCATTGGTGTCCGTTGGCCTGATTACGGTTTCGTGATATTTGAGGCATCGCTCAAATTATTCTGGATAGTTGAGGATGGCCTCAAGTAAGTCAACAGGGACGCAAGAGCGCACCGCCTTGAGCCCGCAGCGTCGGCCAGGGCAGGAGCGGGTGGCGGCGCTGCTTGAGGCGGCGGCAGTTGTCATCGCGGAAAAAGGCTATGACGCCACGACGATGGCGGAGGTCGCGGCGCGGGCGGGCGCGCAGATCGGATCGCTTTATCGGTTTTTTCCCAACAAGGACGTTCTTGCGAGCGCGCTGATCGAACGGTTTCATGACAGGGCCGGTTCGCTCTTCGATGCGATCGATCAACGGGCCGGCGAGCTTTCCGTTGCCGAGTTGACCGACGCGTTGCTCGACCTGCTTGGAGATCTGCGATCGGAGACGCAAACCATCGTCGCGCTTCTGGAGGGCAGAGCAGAATTGTCAGCCCGCCGGCTTGAGTTTCGCCGTGAGCTTCGCAAGCGCATTGCGCGGACGCTCATCCATCGCTGTCCGAAGCTTCGCAAGGGTCAGGCCGAGGACGCGGCAGCAGTTCTGTTACAGAACATGAAGTCCATAGGTGCGCTGACGAAGGAGATTGGCAACGGCGTTCGGCCGAGCGCGCTTGTTGAGCTTCGTGTCATGACCCGGCACTATCTCGAGAAGATATTTGCGGACGCCGGTTGCCGGGAATAGCAAGCTTGCCGCCCGCTTCGAGCCAGAGGGCTAAGGCCGTCGCGGCGATGACGCCGAGGATGGCGCCGGTGCTGTCGGCCAACAAAGTGCCGGCCGCCCAAGATATGGCGATCAGCAACAGAGAGGGAAAGATAACGCTCGCCTTGGCTTTGGAAAGCGATGCGATGATGACCAAAGCGCCGAGGATGGCGCCGATGGCACCGAAATAATAATCGCAAATAGCGCCAATAAAAACGATGAAGACCAGTGTCACGCCTGTCGTCCCTTGGGAACGCGAATCGGTGAGCACACGTCGGTAATCTACATCAGAGGCGTTCAAATTTCCTGATCAGTATTTAGACAAAATGCGGGGCGATCTGCCTAATGTGAATGCAGATCGTCAGTTGACGCCGGATTCCGCGAGCAGACGATAGCGGGTCCAGCGCAGATGCCTGATCCGGGTCATTTCAGGTAGCTCGATGACCTTACCGCGGCATGTGCGGGTATACGCGACGAGCTCATGCTCCGCTGCGTTCAAGCGAGCTGTGGCTTCGCGCTGGAAGAGCGAGACAAGCTTTGCATCCATAGGCAAGACCCTCCCTTCTTCGCAGGCTACGTGATTTGGATTGCCTCAGAAAGGGCGACCAAATTGGTCTCCACAGCGGCTGGTTCGCTAACGGGAATGCGTAAAGGGGACTTCCTTTTGTCGTGATGGTCGGCGACTGATCGCGATGTCTGGCGGGCATTTTGAAAGTCCGCGGCAATGTGATCGCCGTCTTGTTCGTAGCTTTCCGAATATCCATGTTGCTGTGGACGCGATATTGGAGGCCGTCCCAATGCCAGATGAAGATGCAGCGTCCGTCATCTTTTTTGTCGCCAGCCTTTATGCGTTTGGGATCGTGCTTCTCTATGTTTTGGCACGTGCGTGGGAGCAGGCGCTTTCGACCCGTCCGGATGCGAAACGGGCGCCTGCCCATCGCCGCGACATCAATCGACCCAGAGGCTTTTGACGCCGCTCAGCGTCCGCGCGGTGATTGACGCGCCAGCGAAGTGGGAATTCGCCTATTCACGGCGCCTATCGGCCCGTGCCCTTTGCTCTTGGTTAATTCTTTCGGAATGGATGTTTTGCAATTGCGTATGCTTGATTGCAGCTTGCGCAGATCAGCTCATACTTTCGTGCAATATAGTTCGCGGAAAAATCGAATAACTGGCTCAATTTAAACATCGTTCTTCGATAAAACGGCAGTTGTTAACTCCTTACTCTCGATTATCTGATATATTCAGTATACCTCATGTCCTCCCCCCGGAATGAGGCTTGAAGCGTGGGCATCCGGCCATCCCCCTCATTCCCCCCGCCGGGTGCCCACCACCTTGCCTGTATGGCGCACGGGGAAATCACATACCTGCGCGCAGCGTGCGCATGATAAGTTGGTTCGATGTTTCATCGTGCTCGGCGAGCGATGGAGAGCGCCTCGGCGCCTGTCTCATCCAGCCTGCTACGCGCGGTTTTGGCGCCGCAGTATTCGGCGACGGATCGGTTACAGGACCATTGGTGCTCACATCGACTGAGTTGATCTGCTCGGACTCATCCATTGCCTTGGCCAGTGCGCCGACCGTCATCACGGGGGCGGTTGGGATCAGCAGCGTTTTGTCGGCTTTGGGCTCTGGCGCCTGCTTTTGCTCGGCAAGATAGGTTTCGACGCGCGAGGGGCGCGGATCGCGCGACGGAAGCAGGGCCAATTTGGTCATCGCTTCGCGGGCCAACGCTTCGCCGACGGTTACTGCTATCCAAGAGCTTCCGACGATCAGAGCTATATAAAATAGCGAGGTGTAGACGCGATTAGACATGGCACCAGTCTGAAGCTCGACTTCGGGTGCCCCCACACCAACCTAACAGACTACGCCCGGATTTCCCGGCCGTTCCCGTGGGCTGATAAAAATCATCTTAGCGGAATTTGCTCAGTTATCTTTGAATGTGACTAATGCCTGTCGCATCGCCGCGCGAATGGCATCGAGACCGTCGGTGAGTGCGGCCGGTCCGGGCTGCAAAATTAGTGACGATTTGATTTCAAAGACCAGATTGTTGACGACGGCAGGAATGGTTTCCCAGCCCGGCCGGCGGCGGATCGTCTCCGGGCGTACCTTCTTACCGCACCATGATGCGAGAATGACCTCGGGCGCTTGGGCAATCACCGTTTCGGCGGATACGATGCGGTCCTTGGCGGCCGCTTTGCGGCGCAGGTTGGAAAAGATGTCGTCGCCACCTGCGATTTCGATAAGTTCGGATACCCAGCCCAGACCGGCGATCTGCGGGTCGTCCCATTCCTCGAAATAGACGCGCGGACGATGCTTCTGTCCTGCTGTTTCGGCGCTGACGGCTTCTACCCGTTGTGCGAGCGAGGTGGCGAGGGCTTCGGCTTTGTCTCCGCAACCGATGAGTGTACCAAGCGTCCGGATCATCGCGAAGATCCCCGCGAGGTCGCGCTGATTGAAAATGTGCACCTCTTGCCCTGCTCGCGCGAGATCGGCCGCGATCTGGGCTTGAAGGTCTGAGAACGCAAGGATGAGGTCGGGTTCGAGCGCGAGTATCTTTGGGATATCGGCAGAGGTAAATGCCGAAACTCGGGGTTTTTCGCGGCGGACCTCCGGGGGGCGAACGGCATATCCTGATACGCCGACGATGCGGTCTTGCTCGCCGAGCAAATAGAGCGTTTCGACAGTCTCTTCGGTCAGGCATACAAGCCGGCGAGGAGGAAAAGTGCGCATGGGTTGCCCGAACGAATGCCATTGCTGGGTGTGCGGTCGGTTCCGTTTGGCCAGTCAGAGCGCGATGCTAACCGTCTTATGCGCACTGAGAAACCGGCGCCTCCGCCTGAACTAGACAACTCAAGAGTTGGCTTTGGCGAACAAGCGAATATTACTGGATGTTTATCAGAACAGTCTGGAACAAATCTGCGGGTCGATTGTTAAAGCTGCCGCAAAATCTGCTTGAGGCTCCAGTAAAACGTACGTGCGCGCATCGAACATGACCACCTCGTCCATTTGCGTGGGTTGAGGCATCATTGAGACGTGTGGCATCAACTGTTCATCGGGAATACATCCTGGTTCGTCAAAGGTTCTGGCCGTGTTTGCGGACAGCGGAAGGAAATGAAATATGGAAACGACCCTGAAGTCACTGCTCGTCGCCGTGTCGTTCTTGGCCCTTGCTCCGGCTGCTTATGCCGCTGAGAGCGCCGAGAACGGCGTCGAGCTGGCATTCATGCCGAGCGCGATGGACGTGACGCTGCTCAACGCGGGCGGAAAGTACGTGGCGGTTGATCTCAAGAAGATCGCCAAGGGCGAGAAGTGCCACATGGAGAAGGATTCGGTGATCATGAAAATCGGTCCGGGCGCCACGCCTGGAACGACGCTCGTTCGCTATGCAGCGCCGAACCTGTCGCACGGCGGTTGCCCGTTCATGACAGAATTCGAGCTTTCGAACGCCGACTATTCCGCAGCCCGGGCCGAATATAACGCCAAAGCCGAAGAGGCGTCGAAGAAGATCGACGATCTCAAGAAGCAGCTCGGCGATAAGTGGAATGAGCTGACGAAATCGGCCGAGCCTCAGAAGGATGCCGAACCGCCTAAGAACTAAGGTGAAAGGAGGGGCATGTGCAGTCGCTGCCTCCCCAATCGATTCTGGCGAAATTACTGGCCGGTCCCGTGGGGCCGGGCCGGCTTATTTGGATCGGTCTTCGACCTTCCCGCAAAGCGCCGATGCTCACTCCAGCATCGGCGCTTTTCGTTGCGGGTCAAGGGATCGAGGGTGATCGCTACAAGACGCAGCGGAACGGTCCGCGACAAGTGACGCTCATTGCCGCTGAGGATCTCGCCGCGATAGCGTCATTTATGGGTAGGGACGTTTCGCCGGAGCTGTTGCGGCGAAACCTCGTCACGAGCGGGCTCAATCTGAATGCCCTAAAGGAGCGGCGCATTCTGATGGGTGAGGTTGTCTTGGAGGTCAGTGGCGAGTGTGCGCCGTGCAGCCAGATGGAGGCGAACTTGGGGCCGGGAGGCTATAACGCCGTTCGCGGCCGCGGCGGACTCACGGCACGCATTATTACTGGTGGGGAAGTAAGCCTGGGGGATGCGATCGAACGTGTAGAGAATTGGCCGCCACCTGCCGCGACCTAACAGTCCCAGCCGCTCAATGACCGGTTCAGTCCCGGTTCAGTCGATTCCGATCGGCTTCTGTGGGCCTTGTGGGCGGGTCGATTTGATCAGGTAGCTTACGAGGGCGATGCCGACGATCGGCAGGAATGCGGTGGCCGCGATCTGCGGCAAAACGTTGAGCACCGCATAAAACGAGTAGGGCATAGTCGCGTCTCCGGAGCAGATGACAGGCGAACTCGGACGCCGTCATCTTGTTCCGCTTCGACTAAAAAATTGTGACTCCAATGGGGGCAAACGTTCCGATCGGGGAATATCTCTTGGCGGATGAGCCGGAAGGGGATTCGCTTGGCTCTCAGCGCGGCGAAGAGAAGGTTACTTCCGGGACGGAACCCGAACGATTGTATTGTTCCAGGTCAACGCATCTTGACCTAGCGCAGGCCAGCTAGTGGGCGGAGTCTTCGCTGTGGCTCATCCCAGCATGGGCTAAATCGCAGCGCCAACATTTATCAAAGGTTGTTCTCTTGCATCCCTCGAAACTGCTCCGCTCCGATATCGGTCCGGCCGCCGGTGTCGTCGTTCCGGCCGTTCTCCTGCGGGGGGCGCATGAGTGAGTCTCAAACTGAGCAGCCCCCGGCGGCCGGCGAGCAGAATTCGCGGAGCCATTGGTTGCGGACAAACCCGCTTGGTCCGGAAGCCAAAAAACTGGCAGCAAGGATCGGCCGCGATGCGCTAATCGTCATCGCCTTGATCGCGGCGGTCGGTGGCTATCTCGCCTGGAAGGAATTTTTCAGCTCGGCTTTGCCCCCCGGCATCGCCAGTGGCAACGGCCGCATCGAGGCTGTCGAAATCGATATCGCGAGCAAAATAGCTGGGCGAATCAAAGAGATATACGTCGACGAGGGCGACTTTGTGACGGCTGGGCAGGTCGTTGCGCGGATGGACACCGCTCAACTCGAAGCGCAACGGCGACAGGCCCAAGCGCAGTTCCACCGTGCGCAGATCGGGGTCGATACGGCGAAGAGTCTCGTCACCCAACGCAATGCGGAGAAAACGGCGGAGGTTGCAGTCGTCGCGCAGCGGGAGGCCGAACTCGATGCCGCCGAGAGTAAGTTCAAGCGCTCAGCAGAACTCGTCAAGACGAACGTCGTGTCACAGCAGACGCTCGACGACGATCGCGCTTCGAAGGAAGGCGCGGTTGCAGCAGTCGGGGCGGCAAAGGCTCAGCTTGCGGCCTCCGAGGCGGCAATCAGCTCGGCCGAGGCGCAGGTTGTTGACGCGCGTGCGGCCGTCGACGCCGCCAAGGCCGCTATCGACAGCATCACCGCTGACATCGACGACAGCACGTTGCGGGCGCCGAGAGACGGGCGGGTGCAGTATCGCGTCGCGCAGCTTGGCGAAGTGCTGTCGGCGGGGGGACGGGTGCTCAACATGGTCGACCTCAGCGACGTCTACATGACGTTCTTCCTGCCCACGGCGGAAGCCGGACAAGTGGCGCTGGGCGCGGAGGTCCGGCTGGTGCTCGATGCTGCACCTCAATACATCATCCCGGCAAAGGCAACGTTCGTTGCCGACGTGGCGCAGTTCACGCCGAAAAGCGTCGAAACGGAAGAAGAGCGGCTGAAGCTGATGTTCCGGATAAAGGCGCAGATACCCAAGGCGCTGCTTCAGAAGTACATCCGGCAAGTCAAGACTGGGCTGCCCGGCGTGGCGTACGTCAAGCTTGATCCCAACGCGCAATGGCCGGTGCTCGCAGGAAAGCTGGTGCAATGACGAGCGGCCCGGCCGAACCTGTTCCAGTCGTCGCCCGTCTTGAAAATGTCAGTCTAAGCTACGGAAAGACGCTGGCGCTCGACGCTATTACGCTCGATGTCCCTGCGGGGGTTATGGCTGGGCTGATCGGCCCGGACGGCGTCGGCAAGTCGAGCCTGCTGTCGCTCCTTTCCGGTGCGCGCAAGCTACAGAAGGGGCGCGTCACCGTCCTCGGCGGAGACATGCGGGACGCGGCCCATCGCCGACGAACCTGTCCGCAGATCGCATATATGCCCCAGGGGCTCGGCAGAAACCTTTATCCGACGCTGTCGGTCTTCGAGAACGTCGATTTTTTCGGTCGACTTTTTGGGCTCGACCAGCATGAGCGACAGGACCGGATTGCCGAGCTGCTAAAGAGCACAGGTCTTGCCTCCTTTGCCGACCGACCGGCCGGCAAGCTTTCCGGCGGCATGAAGCAAAAGCTCGGGCTTTGCTGCGCGCTGATCCACGATCCGGAATTGCTCATTCTCGATGAGCCGACCACTGGCGTCGATCCGCTCTCCCGCCGGCAGTTCTGGGAGTTGATCGACGGCATTCGTCTCGGCCGGACGGGCATGAGTGTTCTCGTCGCGACCGCCTACATGGAAGAGGCTGCGCGGTTCGACTGGCTGATTGCGATGAACGCAGGAAACGTGCTCGCAACGGGCGCGCCGAGCGATCTTCTGAAGAAGACCGGTGCGCCCAATCTCGATGCAGCCTTCATTGCCCTATTGCCGGAAGATCAACGCCGCGGACACGTCGATGTCGTCATTCCGCCGCGCACAGAAAACAATGACGATGAGGTCGCGATCGAGGCCGATCATTTAACGATGCGGTTCGGTGATTTCACCGCTGTCGATGATGTCAGCTTCCGAATTACCAAAGGAGAGATTTTCGGCTTTCTCGGCTCAAACGGTTGCGGCAAGACGACGACAATGAAAATGCTGACCGGTCTTCTGCCGGCCAGCGAAGGCACCGTGAAATTGTTCGGGCGAGAGGTCGATCCCAATGACATGGCCGTCCGACGTCGCGTTGGATACATGTCTCAGGCCTTTTCGCTTTATTCGGAACTGACCGTCGCACAGAACCTCGATCTGCATGCGCGGCTCTTTCATCTGGAGCCCGATCATATCGCGCCGCGCATTGCTGAAGTCGTGCGCCGCTTCGATCTTTCCGACGTCATGGACGCATTGCCTGATGCGCTTCCGCTCGGTATCCGCCAGCGCCTGTCGCTCGCCGTGGCGATGATACATTCCCCGGAATTGCTCATTCTCGATGAGCCGACGTCGGGCGTCGATCCGGTTGCGCGCGATCAGTTCTGGCAGATCCTAGCCGATCTCTCGCGCAAGGATAACGTGACGATCTTCGTTTCGACCCACTTCATGAATGAAGCGGAGCGTTGCGACCGCATTTCGTTGATGCATGCCGGCCGCGTTCTCGTCAGCGATACGCCGGCCGCGATCGTTGAGCAGCGCAAGGCATCGTCGCTCGAAGATGCCTTTATCGACTATCTGCAAGATGCGATCGGGAGCAAGGCAGGTAGCGACGTTGAAGCCGACCAGATCGCCACGTCACTTGCTGCTGAGCATCATGCGGCCTCCGCTCGACCGGAGAGCCCATTGAGCCAGAGCATCCGGCGGATGCTAGCCTATATGAGACGCGAGACGCTCGAACTGCGGCGCGACCCGCTTCGCGCCACGCTCGCGACGATCGGCAGCGTGCTTTTGATGTTCGTCATCGGTTACGGCATCAATCTCGACGTCGACAATCTGAGCTTCGCCGTTCTCGATCGCGACGACACGACAATCAGTCGTGATTACGCCATGCAGATTGCCGGATCTCGCTATTTCAATGAGAAATCGCCGGTCACCGATTATAAAGACCTCGATCGCCGCATGGGAGATGGCGAGTTGAGTCTCGTCCTCGAATTTCCTCCGGGGTTCGGACGTGATGTTGCACGCGGGCGAAACGTCGAGATCGGCGCCTGGATCGACGGCGCGATGCCGATGCGCGGCGATACCATCGCAAGCTACGTCCAGCAGATTCATACCGAGTGGCTGGCGCAGAAGGCGCGTGAACTTTATGGCGATTCATCAGCGCTCGGTGCTTTTCAGGTCGCGCTGCGCTATCGCTACAATCCGGATGTAGAAAGTCTCGTCGCGATGGCGCCGGCGGTTATTCCGCTGCTTCTCATGATGATCCCGGCGATGCTCACAGTTCTGAGCGTGGTGCGAGAGAAAGAGCTCGGGTCGATCATTAATTTTTACGTTACGCCGGTGACGCGCCTGGAGTTTCTGCTCGGCAAGCAAATTCCGTATGTAGCGCTCGCAATGCTCAACTTCGTTTTGCTGGCGGCGTTTGCGGTGTTCGTCTTTCGCGTGCCGTTTACGGGCAGCTTTCTGTCTTACACCTTCGGAGCGCTGCTCTATGTGATCGTGGCGACGTCCATGGGGCTGGTGGTGTCGTCATTCATGAGCAGCCAGATCGCGGCCATTTTCGGCACGACGCTGATAACGCTGATTCCGGCTGTCCAGTATTCAGGCTTGATTGACCCGGTGGCGTCGCTGCAGGGAGTCGGTGCTTATATCGGCAAGATCTACCCGGCGGCCTACTTCGTGACGATCTCGCGTGGGACGTTTTCGAAAGGGCTGGGCTTTGGCGATTTGGCCAACGACTATCTGGCGTTGCTGATTGCCATTCCCATCCTGTTCGGCCTAGGCGCGGCCTTCCTCAAAAAGCAGGCGACGTAAGATGCGCGTCGCGAACATCTGGCAGCTCGGGGTCAAGGAATTGCGCGGATTGATGCGCGATTCGACGATGCTGATCCTGATCGTCTATGCTTTCTCGGTTTCGATCTATTCGGCGTCGCGGGCGTTGCCGGATACGCTCAATCACGCGGCGATCGCAATCGTCGATGAGGATCAGTCGCCCGTATCGTCCCGTATCATCACTGCATTTTATCCGCCGTACTTCAGTGTGCCGCGGCTGATCACTCAGGAGCAAATGGACGAGCGTATGGATGCCGGCGCCGATACGTTTGCGCTCGATATTCCGCCCGAGTTCCAACGCGATCTACTTGCAGGCCGCTCGCCGACGATACAGCTCAACATCGATGCAACCCGCATGACGCAGGCCTTTACGGGTGGCGGTTATATCGAATCCATTCTCGCAGGTGAGATCATCGAGTTTCTCGATCGCTATCGCTCGAACGGTGATCTTCCCGTTCGATTGACGCTGCGTGCTCGATACAACCCAAATCTTAACAAGACTTGGTTCGGTGCGATAACGAACGTCATCATGTCGATTACGATGCTGTCGATCATTTTGACCGGCGCCGCTCTCATTCGAGAGCGGGAGCACGGTACGGTCGAGCATCTTCTCGTGATGCCCGTGACACCATTCGAGATCATGGTCAGTAAGATCTGGTCGATGGGCTTCGTCGTGCTGCTGGCGTCGAGCATGTCGCTGATTTTCGTCGTGCAGGGGTTGTTGCAGGTTCCGGTCAACGGCTCGGTGCCGTTGTTCCTCGTTGGCGCTGCCCTGGATATTTTCGCTATGACGGCCTTGGGCGTTTTTCTGGCGACGATGGCGGGGACGATGCCGCAATTCGGTATGCTGCTTATTCTTGTTCTTATCCCCTTGCAGGTTCTGTCAGGCGGCGTGACGCCTCGCGAGAGCATGCCGGCCATCATTCAGGATATCATGCTGGCCGCTCCGAACACGCACTTTATCATTCTTGCTCAGTCAGTGCTGTTTCGCGGCTCGGGATTTGACGTCGTCTGGCCGCAGTTCGCAGCGCTGCTTGGTATCGGCTGTGTGCTGTTTGCGCTCTCCATGTGGAGCTTCAGGCGCTTCCTGAGATAGCGGCCTCGCTATTCGCACGCGAGCCTGGCGGCTGCAAAATAAGCCGCTGAAAACTTTGGCATGAACTGTCAATTACTTCCCAGTCTGACCTGGATAGGTTTTTCCAGGCTGTCGGCTAGGAGCGCGCGCGGCGTTGGCTTGAGCCAGGGCACTATTCGTCAGTCCCATTCAGCGTGAGCTGTGCTCGGTTTCGCAAACGATGGAGTTTGAACGCATGCCGGAAGGTCGTCGCGTATCGCAACGTAAAAATTTCTCGGAAAATCGTGGCGGCTTGGTCCGACGTCTGTCGCGAACGCTCGGAGCAGTCACGGCGCTGTCACTTTTTGGCGCCTCTGTCGCGTCTGCCGATAGCCTAAACATGCTGGTTTGGGAGGGCTACGCCGACGCGAGTTTCGTCGAGCCTTTCAAAAAGGAAAGCGGCTGCGACGTCTCGGCTGTCTATGTCGGAACGAACGACGAAATTTTCGCCAAGCTGATGGCCGGCAGCGGCACTTATGATCTCGTGACGCCCTCCAACGACACGACGATGAAGCTGATTGATGCTGGATTGGTCGATCCGATCGATCCCGGCAAGATCTCAGCGGAGGCCGATTTCTTCCCGATGCTGAAATCGCCGCCGTGGCTGTCGAAAGATGGCAAGACGTACGGCGTTCCCTACGCCTGGGGTATCATTCGCATCGTCGTTGATGCCACTGCCGTATCGGAGCCGCCGACGAGCCTCGCATTTCTTTGGGACCCCAAGTATGCCGGCAAGTTCGCGATGTGGGATGATATCGAGACGCTCTATGAGGCTGCGCGCTATCTCGGGATCAAGAACGTCTACGACATGAATGACGAGGAGCTAGCGAAGGTCAAAGAAGCGCTTCTGAAGCTCAAGCCGAACATTCGCAAATATTGGACGACAGCGGGTGAGATGACAACCTTGCTCCAAGGCAAGGAAGTCATCGGCGGCAACGCATGGGAAGAAACGCTCGTTAAGCTGCGCGGCGGCGACCGCAAGCTCATCGACGTCGTTCCGAAGGAAGGACGGGGCGGCTGGAGCGATAGCTGGATGATTGCGAAGGGCGCTTCATCCAACGCCTGCGTCTACAAATGGCTGAATTACGTGTCGAGTGCGAAGGCGCAAGCTCTCGGACACGCCGTTACGGGATTTGGATATTCGAACGGCAAGATGGTCGATTTCCTTCCGGGCGATCAGAAGAAGTCCTTTGAAGAACTCGGCATGACGAATCCGGAGACGCTGAAGACCGTCAGCTGGTGGCAGCCGGTGAAACAGCGCGGGAAGTATCTGGAAATCTGGAACCAGGTCAAAGCCGCGCAATAACCACGACCCATTTTACTCTGTCCAAGCTGCGATCAAGAGGGTGCGCGAATGGCCGCTTACATAGATCTCATCGGTATTCGCAAGACGTATGGAACTTCGAACGTTGCAGCAGTCGATGGTGTGGACCTGTCGATCCAGAAGGGTGAGTTTATCACCCTTCTGGGCTCATCCGGATGCGGCAAGACAACGACGCTGCGCTGCATTGCGGGTTTCGAAATGCCGGACACGGGCACGATTCGCATCGATGGCGAAGACATAACATATTCGCAGCCGTCGGAACGCGACATGCGGATGGTGTTTCAGGATTTCGCTCTCTTTCCCAATCTTACGATTTCAGAAAACGTTGCCTTTGGTCTCCGCCTCAAAAAAATGCGAGGCCGTTACACCGAGGCGCAAATCCGTGCGCGGGTTGATGAATACTTGAGCCTCGTGCAGTTGGCCGATCACGGCAAGAAAATGCCGCATCAACTCTCCGGCGGGCAGAAGCAGCGCACGGCTCTGGCGCGCGCGCTCATCACCGATCCGGCGGTCGTTCTCTTCGACGAACCGCTTGCATCTCTTGACGCCAATCTGCGCAAGGCGATGCAGGTCGAGATCAAGCGGCTGCACCGGCAGTTCAACAAGACTTTCATTTACGTCACGCACGATCAGGAAGAAGCGATGGCGATGAGCGATCGCATCGTCGTCATGAATAAGGGGCGCATCGTCCAAAGCGGAAGTCCGCAAGAAGTTTATGCCCAGCCGAATTCCAAGTTTGTGGCGAACTTCATCGATCGGGCTAACGTTCTTACAGGCGTGGTCGATGCCGTCGATGGCCCGACGGCTAAGATCCGTTTGGCAGGCGGCGCAACGCTTTCGGCACCGGCCAACGCCGCGACCATCTCAGGCAAGACAGTCGGCGTGATGATCCGCGTCGACCGCGTTGCCATCGGTGAGGACGGATCTAACCAAAGAAATATTCTTCGCGGCACTGTGGCTGAGCGTCTCTTCCTCGGTGCGAAGAATGAGTATGTGATCGAGCTTGCGGACGGTGCCGGTCGGATAAGCGTGCATGATCGAACGACCGGCGCGCAGGCCAGCATCGGCGATGTCGTGCCGCTTTCCGTTCTACCGGATGATATTCGCGTGTTGGCAGCTTGATCCATGAATGACACTGCAGCTTCCGTCATGACGACTTCAAGCGCCATCTTGGAGACGGCCGCCGAGATCAGCCCAGGCGCGCTGAAGGCGAAAAAGATCGAACGCGCGCGCATGCTGTTCTGGCTTTTGCCTCCGGCGGCTTGGTTCTTCGTCTTTATGATCCTGCCCTACTGCATGCTGTTCTATTACAGTCTGGGATCGGTCGATTACGTCGTCTTCAAGCCGGGCTTTTCACTGGCGAATTTCGTCAGGGTTTTTACAACCGAGCCATATCTCAGCGTGATGCTCAAATCAGCGAAGATCGGCATCTATACAGCGGTGTTGTCGTCGATTGTTGCGTATCCGTTGGCGTTCTATTTGGCGTTTCATGCTTCGGAAGCGACCAAACGCTACGTCTATCTTCTGGTAATCGTGCCGTGGTGGGCGTCTTATCTCGTCAAGGCCTACGCCTGGAAAACCATTCTCGGAACAGGCGGTCTCATCAACGCCTCACTGCTCGGGCTCGGTATAATCGATCATCCGCTGACGTTGTTTCTCTATAACGAGTTCAGCGTGACGTTGACGCTCGCCTATATCTTCACGCCATTTGCAGTGCTTTCGATTTACGCTCAACTCGAACGCATCCCGACGTCCCTTATCGAAGTAGCGCTCGACCAGGGTGCGACGCGTATGGAGATCTTCCGCAAGATCGTTCTGCCGATCAGCATTCCGGGCATCATCGCAGGCGGCGTCATCACGTTCTCGTTGGGGTTTGGAGATTTCGTGGCGCCCGCGCTCGTCGGCGGCGCGGATTCCATCATGATATCCAATATCGTTATCAATCTGCTGGGTGCGGCCTACGACTGGCCGATGGCGGCGGCGATCGGTCTGGTCATTATCGCCCTGGGGCTTGGGCTGATTGCCTTAGCTCATCGCCTTGAGCACCAATTTCAGGTGCGCTTCTAGAACGGACGAGAGCAAATTGAATGCGCGCATTTGGAAACAAACCCCTTGTCGCAGGTCTGGCCGGAGCAGTGCTGCTGTTTCTCTATGCGCCGCTGCTCGTAATGGCATTCTTTTCATTCAATGCTAGCCAGTTTACCGGGCTTCCGTTCAAAGGCTTCACGCTCTCCTGGTATGAGAAGGTTCTCGAGAACGAAACGCTGATGCGGTCGATCGGCGCGTCCGTTTATGTCGGCATCGGAACGGTCATTCTGAGTATGCTCATCGGCCTGCCAGCGGCGATTGCGCTGGACCGCTACGAGTTTCCGGGGAAAGCCGCTTTCCGGCGGATCGTGATGCTGCCGATTGTGCTTCCCGGTGTCATTACCGGTGTTGCGCTTTTGAGTTTCTACATCACGATCGGGTTTCGGCTATCACTCAATACGATCATGCTCGGCCAAGGTACGGCTCTGACTTGCATCTATGTCACGGAAGTTTTTGCGCGTCTGCAGCAGCTCGGTCGGAGCCAGGAGGAGGCTGCCTTCAATCTTGGCGCTTCGCAGATCGAGACGTTCTTTAAAGTGACGTTGCCGAACCTGAAGTCCGCCATCTTCGGTACGATGCTGATCGTATTTTCGATCTCGTTCGACGAGATTGCGGTTACATACCTACTGACCGGCCGCGAAAATACTTTGCCGATGGCGCTTTGGTCTATCCTGCGCCGCGAGGCAACGCCCGAGATCAACGCCGTCGCGACATTAGTGATTGCATTTTCAATTGTTCTCATCGTGATCGGTGTCGTGGCTTCGCGCGGCAAAGGACTTGCGTCAGCGTCTAAGGCTTAGCGCTGTCTCATCCAATCAGTGACTTGTGGCGCTCGTCGGCGCCATGAAAGAAGCTCTTTCTCCCGAGGACGTTCGCGCGCGAACGGCGCCGTCCCGGTATTTGGCTGGTGTCGAGCCGGTGAAGCTTTTGAAGCTTCGTGAGAATGCGCTCGTTTCACTATAGCCAAGATCGAACGCGATCTCCGGAATGGTGCGATCGGTGAACGCCAGCATCGCCTTCGCGATTTCCGTTCGCACGGCGTTGCGAAGATCTGCATAATTCAGGCCAGCATCGGCGAGCTTTCGTTGAAAGCTTCTGACGCTCATGCCGAAGTCGCTGGCCGCGTCCTGGATGTCGATGCTCTTAACGCAGCATAGTCTGGCGTTGATCCATGCCTTGACGCTGTTGCTGAGATCGAGTTCAAGTTCTTGCGATCTTAGGCAGTCGGACAGCTCACTCTCCAAGCGGTGGTGCAGCATGCGATCATATGAGTGTATTGGGTGGCTCAGCTCCGAGAGGGGAAACAATATAGCGTTATAACGAGCGCCAAAACGTAGTGGGCAATGAAAATGCGCCTGATAACTGGCGAGATTTGCACCAGGAGAATGCTCGAACTCTAGGCATAGCGGCTCCCAGTCCTTGCCCAAAGTCGCGCGCAATACCGAGCACAAGACAGCCTCTGAGAAATTCGCATCCTGGACGCGATGCGAGACGGTTCTGTCGAAAATAGAATAGGTCAGGCGTGCAGTGTCGCCGCTGACGTTCAGCGCGCAGTGCGTTCCGCCCTGGAAGGTGGGAAAATACTCACAAAGCTTGGTGAGCCCTTCGCCGACGGTGCGGGCGGTGAGATATAACTGGGCGGCTGCTCCTAAGTCGTGAATATTGAAGAGTTTTCCCCACTTCATGCCAAGTGCGTGATCGTTCGTTTGAGTTGCCGCCATCTCCAGCATTGTTGTGAAGGCTGAGAGCGGAAGAAAAGGCGAGCGTCCAAACAACCCATCGTTTGCTATGCCAACGCGCGCGGAAATCGTCTCCGGGTCCATTCTCCGGCGATCGATCGTAGAGAGAACTCCGTTGATGATCGATGCCGCGATGACGCCCGATGAAGGCATGCAACTCTATCCCATAGTGTCGCCGTTGAGTGGGACAGCATCGCAAGAAGCGTACCACTTCGTTTGCGGCGACGTCAGATCACCTTTGAACGTGAAATCTCTGTGCGGAGGTGGTTTCCAGATGAGCGCAGCAAACGGTTTCTGAGCGGACAGATTCGCTTTTTGGCGCCAACTATCAATTACAGTCCGTATGGCGCTGGCTAGGGTCTTTCGAGAAAGGACGATTGCCCTGATAGGGCGTCGCCTCGGCTGCTGTTGAAGCAGCGTCGTTCGGCCAAAGTGCGTGACCAACCAGAGCGCATTGCAACACTCGGGAGCCTAATCATGTCAGAAAGCTGTTGCTCGACGGCCGTGCTGGAAAAGTCATCTTTGGTTCGGCATCCACTGGATCCGTTGTCGCCCGATGAGATCCGGAATGCCGGTGGGATCGTCAAGGCCGTGGCACCATACGGATCGAAGACGTGCTTCGAGTCGATCGGATTGGACGAGCCGACAAAGGATGAACTCAAGGCTTATGCCGAAGGTAAGCCAGTCGAGCGGCGTGCGGCAGTCAACGCCTCGAGCTCCGAGACGATCGGCGTTACAAAGTTTGTCGTTTCTCTCGATACAGGAAAGGTGTTGTTCCGCGAAGACTGCGCCGACAAACGGCCAATGATACAACTCGAACAGTTCTTGGCTATCGAGGACATTGTTCGCGGCAATGCGGAATTCATTGCTGCGTGTGCCAGGCGCGGCATCACCGACATGAGCAAAGTGTGTGTTGATCCGTGGTCGGCGGGGAGCTTCGATATTCCGGGGGAAGAAGGGCGCCATCTCTGCCATGTTTTTTGCTGGCTTCGGCTCCGGGAGTTCGAGAACTTCTACGCGCATCCTATAGAAGGCCTCAACGCTGTGGTGGACATCAACAGCGGTGAGGTCATTCGGATCGACGATTACGGCGTTACGCCGATCCCGATGGCAGAATACAACTATGAGCACCAGTTCTTCGACGAGTTCCAGCCGCCTGCAAAGCCGATCAATGTCGTCCAGCCGGAAGGCGTGAATTTCAAAATCGAGGGAAGTCGTCTGACGTGGCGTAATTGGGCGCTCAATATCGGGTTCAATACGCGCGAGTCGCTGACGCTGCACGATATCAGCTTCAACGGGCGACCTATCCTTCGGCGCGCATCTATCGTCGAGATGACTGTGCCCTATGGTTCGCCGGAC
This sequence comes from Hyphomicrobium sp. MC8b, assembly GCF_905067615.1. Lineage (NCBI taxonomy): Bacteria > Pseudomonadati > Pseudomonadota > Alphaproteobacteria > Hyphomicrobiales > Hyphomicrobiaceae > Hyphomicrobium > Hyphomicrobium sp. MC8b. The sequence continues at coordinate 690,079 of NZ_LR898465.1, forward strand.
GCCGGGCACTTCCGTAAGCACGTATTCGATATCGGTGAATACGGAATTGGTAAGCTTGCGAACTCTCTGGAACTCGGTTGCGATTGCCTGGGCGTCATCAAGTATCTCGACGCGCATCTCAATACGCGCGATGGCGAGCCGTGGACGATTAAAAAGGCGATCTGCATTCACGAAGAAGATTCAGGCTTGCTCTGGAAGCATACCGATTTCCGCACGGAACGGTTTGAAATTCGCCGCGGCGCTAAGCTCGTCATTTCGTCGATCTGCACGGTCGGCAACTATGAGTATGCGCTGTACTGGTATTTCTTCCTCGACGGCAAGATCGAATTCGAACTCAAGGCGACCGGCATTATCAACACGACGGCCTGCATTCCCGGCCAGCCGGGAAAATACGGGCGCGAAGTTGCGCCTGGCGTCGTCGGGCAGATCCATCAGCACATCCTCTGCGCGCGGCTTGAGATGTGCGTCGATGGCGACAAGAACAGCTTTGTCGAGTGCAATACCTATGCCGAGCAGGAAGACGGAGAGAACCCCTACGGCAACGCCTTCTACGAAGAGGAGACCCTCATCAAGACGGAGGGCGAGGCCGCACGGACCGCAAATCTCGGTACGCAGCGCTATTGGAAGGTTATCAATCCAAACAAATTCAATCGTGCTGGAACGCCGGTCGGATACAAGCTCGATGCCCCGGATTGCCTGACGTCGTTCGTTGCGCCGAATTCGTTTTCGGGCAAGCGCGCGTCCTTCACGCAAAACCACGTCTGGGTTTCGGCATACGATCCGACCGAGCGTTTCCCTGCTGGCGAATTCATGAATCATTCGGACGGATCAGGAGATATCAAGTCTTTCGTTGCGAAGAACCGCCCGATCGAGAACACGGATATCGTGCTCTGGCACACGTTCGGGTTGCACCATTCGGTTCGGCCAGAAGACTTTCCCGTACAGCCGTGCATTTCGGCTGGATTCAAATTGATGCCGTCAGGATTCTTTGACGGAAATCCGGCGATCAATTTGCCACCCGTCGTTAACGCTGCGAGTTGCTACGCCGACACCGGAAAATAGCTGCGTTGGAGGTCCAGTCCGTTTTGGGACGAGGAGGTTGACAGATGGAAGGCACAGCTTTGTTGGCCGGCGGGTTCGTCGTGGGGCTCGCGGGAAGTCTTCACTGCTCGTGCGTTTGCGGTGGCATTGCGTCGTCACTGCTGTTGGCGACGGCGCCCAGCTCTTCCGCGCAGAGATTGCAGTTGCGCGCACTTGCCAGCATTCAAGCCGGGCGCGCGCTGACGTATGTGCTCGGCGGAGCGGTGGTCGCCTCGGTCGGTTCATCATTTGCGAGTTTGATGCATCTTGCCGGATTACAGGCAGCTGCGCGTATCATGTCCGCCGCGCTCCTCGTTGCAGTAGGGCTGTCGATTGCCGGCATTCTGCCGCGATACGGTCTTTTTAAGGCGGTCTCCGCTGTCCATGAGCGCATTCGTCGGCGGCTACCTGCACGGATGACGAAAGGTTTGCCGGTGGTGTCCGGCATGGTCTGGGGATTTGCACCGTGCGGCATGGTCTACAAGGCTTTGATGATGGCAATGGTCAGTGGATCAGGGACCGATGGCGCGTTGTTCATGGGCGGTTTCGCAATTGCGACGATGCCGGCGGTCAGCCTCGCTGCGTATGGATCGGCGCGGGCCGTAGGTGGTGCGACTATGCTCTCTTGGCCGCGTCTCAGAACGGCAGCGGGGACGATTGTTGCGATACTCGGCTTGGCGAGCGCCGTCATTCCGTCAGAAGCTCTGACAAGTCTTTGCTTGCCGGGTTAGGCAGTCGGAACGCTTCGTGTCTCTTCAGGCTCTGCGCTCGGGCCAAAGGCAAGGTTTCGAGGCGAGACGCCTATTATCGGCTGTGCTTTTTATCAGGTGAAAGTTCAGCGCCGAGGCGTTTCAGGGCGTCCGACATATCCAGTTTGTCGAGCATGATTTCGATGACGGCGGGGCCATCGTTGCTGCTTCTCGCCTGGCTCAATGCCGCCTCAAGTTCTTCCTCGGTTTCGACGCGACGCCCCCAGCCGCCACCGAAGACATCCGGCAGCTTGTGATAGTCCCACTGCTGAATATCGTTATATGGGCCTTCGTGAATGACGCGCTCGGTGGTGTAGCCGTCATTGTTCATGATCAGCAGCACGGCTGGAATGTTGCGTCGGCAGAGCGACGATAATTCCTGCACCGTCATTTGCAGCGCGCCGTCGCCGATGAGAGCGAGAACGCGGCGGTTCGGGGCAGCGATCGATGCACCGAGGACGGCAGGAAGGGCGTAGCCGATCGACAGGTAGAACGCCTGCCCTATAAAGCCAACATCATGATGCATGACGAGGTCGGCAGCGGCGAATAGGCTGTCCCCGGTCTCGGCAACGACGATGGTGTCGTCGCAGATATAATCGTTGACGCGGCTCATGACCTTGTCGACCGTGAGTTTGGCTCCGCGGCGCGCAATCGATGGCTTGGCCTCACGTTTGGCTACGCTTTCGAATGGGGGATGGGGCAACCCCTGGGCCGGCATGCGATCCGCGAGGCCGGTCACCACGTCGCCGATCCATACTTGCTCGTAGACGTGTTGGCTGATCTTCAGGCGACCGGAATTTGCGAGGATCAATTGGCGGCCTTCGAGCTTGCCGGTAAACACGCCGAAATTGATGTCGCTGATCCACGCGCCGATGCAGAGCAGGACGTCACTGGCTTCGACGATTGCCCGAACACCCTTTCGCGACATGGCGCCTTCGTAAACTCCAATTGCCTGCGGGTGAAGTTCCGAGATGACGGTCTTGCCGAGGAGGGTCGTTGCAACCGGCAGCTTGCTCCTTTCGACGAGACGCATGAATTGTTGCATCAGACCGTAGCGATGCAGCTCAACGCCACCGAGAATGACCGGCCGCTTCGCCGACGCGAGCAGGGCCATGACCTCGTCCAGGGCTTCGTTCAATGAGTCTGGATCTGACACGGGTGGTCCGGACGGCGTCTGCCGTTTCGAGGGCTCGCAGGGCTGATCAACGATATCGACGGGAATTTCGATCATGATCGGGCGCTTCTCAGAGAGACAGCGGGCAAGCGCACGGTCGATGAGTTGGGGCGCGTCTCCAGCATCGTCGAGCAGAACGGACGCAACTGTGATGTGTGCATAGGCATGCTGCATTGTCGAAAATTCGCCCACGCCGTGATGAAGCAGCATTGAGGAGCGGCGCTGATTTGTGCGCGGTCCGCCGACCAAGACCACGAGCGGAACCTGTTCCGCATAAGCGCCCGCGACGGCATTCATGGCGCTGAAGCCGCCGACGCCCCATGTCACGACGATACAACCGATGCCGCGGATGCGAGCATAAGCATCGGCGGCATAGCCCGCATTAAGTTCATTACAGGTTCCGATCAGGTCGACGCCAGATGCGATCAAGCGATCCATGAACGTCAAGACATAATCGCCGGGAACGCCAAAGGCATGCTCAAGGCCAGCCTGTTTGAGTCGCTCGATCAGGTAGTCGGCGACCGTTGTCGATTTTTCCGGCATTCCTTCCCCGCCTTTAAGACATGGCATCCAACTAAATTAGCCCTGCACAGGCACGTCGTCAGTGATAGATTCGGGGGTGTGAGTGGCCAAACCGCAATTTTTAGGATTATGGCTATGATTGTTCAAAGTATCCTCAAAGCAAAAAAGAATGCGCATGTTCTGACCGTTCGGCCGGACGACACGATCCTTAAGCTCGTACAGATGCTGCGGGCCGAGGGGGTTGGCGCAATGGTCGTCAGCAGAGATGGCCAAGCGTTGGACGGGATCATTTCTGAGCGCGATGTGGTGCGCGCCTTGGCGACCAACGAAAACAGGCTTCTGGCTTTACCTATATCAGCTCTCATGACGCACGAAATCGTTACGTGTTCTCCCGGCGATACGATCGCGCACGTGACGCATCTGATGACGGAACGGCGTGTCCGACATCTTCCAGTGGTCGAGAATAATCATCTCGTCGGCATCATCAGTATCGGCGACGTTCTGAAACACCGCGTTGACGAAGTGCAGTTCGAGGCAGCGGTTCTTCGCGATATCGCGCTTGCGGGCCGCTAGCTCGGACAGCTATCGCGCGTTTTTGCGGTGAGTGGCCGCGGCGCATTTCCGGCGCAGCCACGTCATGTTTTGCGCCCATCGAATAAGGGACATTCATCTTTCAAATAACAGCGATAAGAAGCGCATGACCAACATCACAGAAAAGACGTCGCCGCCGTTGTCATATGCAAAGTCTTCATTTCCAAACCCCTGGGCAACGTATCTTGCCCAGGTCGATCGCGTAACGCCCTATCTCAAGAGTTTGGCTCGTTGGGTGGAAACGCTCAAACATCCCAAGCGGACGATGATTGTCGACGTGCCTATCGAAATGGACGATGGCATCGTCCGTCATTTCGAAGGTTTTCGCGTGCAGCACAATCTTTCGCGCGGACCTGGCAAAGGCGGCCTTCGGTTTCATCCTCAGGTTACGCTGGAAGAGACAATGGCACTCGCTGCCTGGATGACGATCAAGACGGCCGCGATGGATCTGCCATTTGGAGGGGCAAAGGGCGGTATTCGCGTCGATCCGTTTGCGCTGTCGGACAACGAGCTGGAAAAGATTACGCGGCGCTATACCAGCGAAATCAGCATCATTATCGGCCCGCAAAAAGATATTCCGGCGCCAGATGTCAATACCAATGCCCAGGTTATGGCATGGATCATGGACACCTACTCGATGCAGGTCGGGTTTACAGCGTCAGGTGTCGTAACAGGAAAGCCATTGCATCTTGGCGGTTCGCTGGGGCGCGTCAAGGCAACGGGACGCGGTGTCTTCGTTACTGGACGCGAAGCGGCATCGCGTATGGGCTTGAGCCTCGAAGGTGCGCGGGTCTGCGTGCAGGGTTTCGGCAACGTCGGTTCGTCCGCGGCGGAGCTTTTCGTTCTCAATGGTGCAAAGGTGGTCGCGCTACAGGATCAGTGGGGCACCGTTATCGATGAAGCGGGGATCGACGTTCCCGCGCTGATGATGAGCGCGCCGTCGAGAAAAGGGATTGGCGGATCGCCGGACCTTAACGATGCATTCTGGAACACGCCTTGCGATATTCTGATTTTAGCGGCCCTGGAATCGCAATTGACGGCCGAGCGCGCGCGCCGGACGACGGCAAAGCTTGTGCTTGAGGGCGCCAACGGACCGACCCTGCCTGATGCCGACGATGTTCTTGCCGACCGCAATATTCTTGTGGTGCCGGATGTCATCTGTAACGCCGGCGGCGTGACGGTGAGCTACTTTGAATGGGTGCAGGATTTTTCGAGCTTTTTCTGGAGCGAGAACGAAATCAATTCGCGACTCGATACGCTTATGGTTGAAGCTTTCCGCAAGATATGGGCATGCGCGGATTTCAATAAGGTTTCGCTACGAACGGCCGCTTATATCGTGGCTTGTGAGCGAATCCTGGCTGCTCGAGAGGCGCGGGGGTTATATCCATAATAGCGGTGGTAGGAGATTGACGGGGGCGCGAAATATCTCGCGCCCTCGAAGATTTTTCGATGGATAGGCCGAAGCGGAGCTATTACGCCATCCCCGGAACCGGCAGGCACTCCATCACCTCGATGTGGTCGCCGGGGAAAATCGTAAAGTGAGGGTGGTTGAGGAACAGGCGCGTTGCTTCTTCCTGTGAATTGGCTTTAACCACCGTCCAGGCACATAGTTCGTTACGTGTGTCCGACATGCCGTTCTTGTCCGTACGCTTCGTTTTTCCTAGTGGCGAGCCCATTTCGGATATGACGCCGTTATGATCGGCCACCCATTTGTGCCACGCCGCCATGCCGGCTTGCTCGCGGTCTTTGCGCTCCGATTCCGGCAGCGCCTTCCAGGCTTCCATCGCGTCCGATTTTCCGAAGAAGACGGCAAGGTAGTTTTTCATTGCAGCTCTCCTGATGACATTACTTTTTTACGGGTCCGTTGATGGCCCACACGATGCCGAATGGGTCTTGGACTTGGCCATACCGGTCGCCCCAAAACATGTCCGAGATGGGAACTTTCGAAGTGCAGCCCGCCGCGATTGCCCGCTCGTACCATGTGTCAGTGTTATCGACGGCGAGCGTAATGTTGAAGGCTGCGGGCGGGACCGGCGCATAGCCGTGCTCGGGGAAAAAATCGCTGAGCATCACGGACGAACCGTTGATGTAGAGATGGGCATGCATTGTCCTTCCCTGCTCGTCGGGCGGGACGAGCGCGGCCAGGGTGCCTGCAAACGCGCGTTGATAGAATTCCGCTGCTTTCACTGCGCCATCTATGGATAAATAGACGATGGCGCCGCCTTTTACCGGCGCCTTGACACTTTCGGTCATGATTTCCTCCGTCTTGATCGCACCTCAAGGACGGTGCTTCCGGTCGTCATCCGACAGGGTGGATAAAAAAATCATTCGACGTCACGGATGATCCGGTCCAGGTGCTGGCGAATATGAGCCGCCTGAGCTGGCGTCGTGGCCAGAGATATAGCGCGATCGAAATCAGCGCGTGCTTCCGCCGTTCGACCGAGTTGCAATAAAAAAGCGGCGCGGGCGCCGAAGTAATGAAAATACCCGGACAACGGTTTCTCGAGCGGCTCGATCATGGCAAGAGCTGCTTCGGGTCCGCGAAGTTTTGCGGCTACCACGGAGCGGTTCAACGTGACGACGGGCGAAGGCTGCATGCGTTCGAGGGCGGCGTAAAGACCGTCGATCGCCAGCCAGTCGGTTTCCTGGAAGCTGCCGGCGCGGGCGTGTGTTGCTGCGATGGCAGCTTGGACCTGGTAGGGGCCTGGACGGTCATGGCGCATGGCTTTGTCCAAGAGAGCCACGCCTTCGTTGATCAATTTTGTGTTCCAGAGATTTCGATCCTGATCTTCCAGCAGGACTGCTTCGCCCTTGTCATCGAACCGGGCGCGCAAACGTGATTGCTGCAGCATCATCAACGCCGTCAGCCCCATGATTTCCGGTTCTGTCGGATAGAGTCGCAAAATTAATCGTGCCAGGCGAATGGCTTCATCGCATAGAGACGCGCGGGCAGGGTCGTTGCCCGCCGTATAGCCTTCGTTGAAGAGCAGATAGATCATCGTTGCGACGGTCGCGAGACGTTCGGATCGTTCAACCGGCCCTGGCGTTTCGAACGGTACGTCGGCTTTCGCTATTCGAGCCTTGGCGCGCGTGATGCGTTGCTCCATTGCAGCATCGCTGACAAGGAATGCGCGTGCGATCTGTGCGACGGAGAGGCCCGAAACGATACGAAGCGCCAGCGCAACTTGTTGTGTCGCGGGAAGATCCGGATGGCAGCAGATAAAGAGAAGGCGTAAGACATCGTCTCGGTAATGCGAGTCATCCAGCCGTTCAATCAGCGGAGCTTCCGCATCGCCAAGATCGGAGATCATCTCATCAGGCGGTAACGCTATGTCACGGCTTTTGCGACGGGTGCCGTCGAGAGCCGCATTGCGGCCAACCAAGATCAGCCAAGCGACCGGATCGCGTGGCTGGCCGTTTCGAGGCCAATTGCGGAGCGCGCGAAGGCAGGCTTCCTGATAGGCTTCTTCGGCCGTGTCCATATCGCGAAAGTAACGAAGAAGTGCACTGATCGCCTGCGGGCGACAAGCGGTCAGTGTGCTGTCTATCCATGTCGGATCTTGAATGACCTGGCTCATATCAATAGGCTTTGATGCGATCCTTGGGTGCGTTCTCTCGCGCTTCAGGCACGTAGAGGGCTACAGGACGGATTTCATAGACGCTCGTCGGATTGGCTGCAGAGAGTTCACGCGCAACCGTCAACGCTGCGTCGAGGTCGGGAACGTCTATGACGTAGAAGCCTAGGAGCTGCTCTTTGGTTTCGGCGAACGGGCCGTCAATAACCATGTCGGGACCGCGCAGTGTGGTCGCGGTGGTGGTCGGCAAGAGTCGTAGCGCGGGGCCGAGCTTGCCTTCTTTGACGAGCTTCTCGTGAACTACATTCAGCCGCCCCATCACGGCGTCGTCTTCCTCCTTGCTCCAGGACCAGACGACGTCTTCTTTATTATAGCAAAGCAGTGTGTAGAGCATGGCGTCTCCTCTGTGTTCGCTTCCAGGACGTCTCAACACCTATCAGTCCGACATATTCAATAGAAAAAAGCGGTACGGCATCGGGTATAGGGCTGTCGCTCCGGATTGCGAATGAACATTCCAAAAAAATCACCCATTCCTGTTGTCGGATGGGCGGCGCAGCAAACGTCTTGAAGACAGAGCGGAGCCGATAACGGCTTTGCCGCGACCGCGAAAAAGGGAGAAGCGTTGTGTCGGACAAGCAGAAAGCGACTGCAGCAGCCACAAATACCGTTCGATTGCATCGTGTCTTTGCCACCAAGCCAGAGAAGGTCTATCGGGCATTTCTGGATGGCGATGCTATGGCGCGTTGGCTGCCGCCTTACGGCTTTATCTGTCACGTCGCGCAGATGGACGCAAAGGTGGGCGGCAAGTTCAAAATGTCATTTAAGAACTTCACGAGCGGAAAAGTGCATTCGTTTGGCGGGGAATATCTGGAACTCGTTCCGAACGAGCTCATCCGCTACACGGATAAATTCGACGATCCCAATCTTCCCGGCACCATTCATGTCACCGTTGTGCTGAAGGCCGTTTCAGTCGGGACGGACGTCAGCATTGAGCAATCTGGCTTGCCCGCCGTCATTCCGGTCGAAGCCTGTTATCTCGGGTGGCAACAGTCGCTGGAGCAGCTTGCGAAACTCGTCGAACCGGATATTCCGGATTGAGTCTATGTGCGCATTTGCCGACGAGCCGCCATGAAGTACGCCATCAAAGTTGAAGTGCTGGATGTGAAGGCGAAGACATTTGCCTTCTCCTCGCAGAAGACCATGTATGGCGGCAAAAAAGTTGCTAAGGGCGATACGATCTTTGTGTTCGCCAGCGAAAATGAGGGTGGTGTTGGTCTTATCGCGAGGGGTGTTATTGTCGCTGCCGAACCGGTCGCGAGAAAACTCGGCGTCGTGAGGCAGACACCTCGCGTAAGCGTGGTCATCAAACGGACAGGCGTGGCAAAGCAAGCTCTTGGTCGCAACAACCTTAAACTTTTTTCGGATTGGGACGATGGCCGGCCTGAAACAGAACTCAACTTCAAATTCTATCGACAGGCCACGAATAAGATCGTCGGAATTTCAGATGAAGCTGCGGCGTATCTGGATGCTTTTTTTTAGAATCTATTGCGCACTCGGCGTAGACGGTCGTTCTGCGAGTGACGAGACATCGCCCGCGAGGAACCGCATCCTACTTTGGCAGTGGGCCGCGGTTCCTCGCGCTTAGCGATTAGAAGCGTTCGCCGACCATTTCTTCGCTTTTGGCCCACAGCGCCTTCGCCCTTTCAGGGTCCAGTGCATAAGCGCGCACTCCGCCGCTCACGATGTCCATCTTGCCATCGGTTACGGACGCGACGTGGCAATCTTCGCAGTACTTTGCGCCGATTTCATCGGCTGGCGCTACGAAACCCGCCCACACGGTTGTTGCAGCGCCCTGCGGAACGGTCTTCCACTGGAATGGCGGTCTTCCGGCCGCTGCGGCTTGAGCATTGATCTGCTTCAATAGTTCATCGATCTCGCCGGGCTGCATATGGCGCGCAAGCTCGGTGGCGATGCCACCCGGATGTATCGCGGTGGCGCGAACGCCCTTTTCTTTGTGGCGACGGTCGAATTCGACAGCAAACAGAATATTCGCTGTCTTCGACCGACCGTATGCGACCATGGGATCGTAAGGCGTATTCGCGAAATTCGGATCGTCGAGATCGACGTCGGAATAACGGTGGCCTGCCGAGGAGACGTTCACCAGCCGTCCACCGGGTGCGATCAATGAGGCGATGCGGTTGACGAGGACGAAGTGTCCGAGGTGATTGGTTCCGAACTGCATCTCGAAGCCATCTTCCGTGTGCCAGAAGGGCGTGCGCATGACGCCGGCATTGGCGATTACAGCGTCGAAAGGACGTCCGTCAGCCAGCAGAGCGTCGGCGCACGCGCGTACGCTTTTGAGGGAGGCGAGATCGAGATCTATAAATGTGATGCTGCCGCGGTTCTGGACTTCGGCGCGGGCTTCTGCCGTCGCACGCTCTGCCTTCGCAAGGTCGCGTACGGCACCGACGACTTCAGCGCCATGGGCTGCTAGCGCACGCGCGGTCTCGACGCCTAAGCCCGCTGAAACGCCCGTTACAAGTATGCGTTTGCCATGCAAGTTGACGTCTTGAAGGACATCTTCCGTTGTTGAGGTTGCTCCGAAAGCCGCGGCCATGACACTCTCCTTTTATCAGTAGACGCACGCCTCCATTGGCGGCGGAGCATTGTCTGCCGACCCGATTTGGCATAAAAGGAGGGTGCCTCCATTTATATACGGAGGCGTTCTCCGTTTATCAAGAGGCATTTCGTGTGTGAGCGATAAACGTAAGCCTACTGCGGCCCGGAAGGTCCGCGTCGATGCGGAGCGCAATCGGCTTCGCCTGCTGGAAACAGCGAAAGTGGTCTTTGCGGACAAAGGATCAGCCGCGAGCCTGGAGGAGATTGCACGCGATGCCGGCGTCGGCATCGGAACGCTGTATCGGCATTTTCCGACGCGCGATGCACTCATCGAAGCTGTCTATCGCAACGAGACCGAGCAATTGATGGCGGCGGCTATACGGCTCGCGAAAGAGCGGCCGCCAGTCGATGCGTTGCGTGCGTGGCTACTTATTTTTGTCGACTACATGGCAATCAAGCACGGGATGTCGGAAGCGTTGAGTTCACTCGTGTGCGGACCGTCAGATCTTTACGCGTCATCCGGCGCCAAGGTCACCCAGGCGATCTCGACGTTGGTCGAAAACGCGACGGCGAGTGGCGATATTCGGCTGTCGGTCGAGCCTCTCGATCTTTTGCGCGCGTTAGCCGGCGTCGCGACGATTGCGGCGGGACCATCGGGAACTGATGGGGCCAAACGTTTGGTCGATATTCTCCTGGTGGGAATTTCCACGCGCCCACAGTCCGGGTGATAGGCGTCGTCTTGTCCTGTCGGGCGCAGGGGCAAAAGCGGGAGGCATTGTGTCGAACTACAAGATTTATCTGGCAGGGCCTGAAGTATTTTTGCCCGAATTTGGAAAGCCAGTCTTCGACGCAAAAAAAGCGCTCTGTGCTGAATTTGATTTCGAGGGCGTATCACCGATGGACGGCGAGCTGGATCTCGGAAGACTCTCGGCGTTCAGCCAGGGCATCGCTATTTATCGCGGTAATCTCGATCACATGAAGAGATGCGATGCCGTGATTGCAAATATGACGCCCTTCCGGGGCGTGAGTATGGATCCAGGAACGGCATTCGAAATGGGGTTCATGGCTGCCACGGGCAAGCCGGTTCTCGGCTACACGCATGTGACGTCGCCGTTCCATCAGAGATCGAGCGGATATTACGAGCATGGTCGAGCAGATTTGCTTGAGATGTACAGCGCGGGCACGTCGGTCGAGCGTTTCGACATGCCGGACAATCTGATGATGGTGAGCGCCGTACATGAGAGCGGATTTCGCGTTCATCAAGTGGATGTTCAGGCGGGCACCGAACTGACTTCCTTGGAAGGATTTCGCACCTGTCTGATTGATTTGTCGGCGCTTTGCGGCAATCGGCGAGTATAAGAATAGAACTCTTCGGTACGTCGGCCCTCGCGCCGTATGCGAACGATGTCTCTTATTTCTCTGCTGATAGTCGCAGATCATCGCTCTGTGTTGAGAGCGAACCTATAGGATACGTGGTCGGGAGTTCCGCAAGCAAAAGTGCTTCGCCACGACTGCCCGCTCTCGCTAGGTCCAGGCCGTCGGGACCGCTGATGCCGCTCATGCCCGTATACTCAAGTTCCGCTTCGGTACCGCAATGATTTGCGTAGGCGAGAAATAGTCCATTCTCAAGTGCGCGGGCGCGGACGAATGTGGTCGGAACCTCGACAAAGGGAAGCATATTCGCGGTTGGCGCGACGATAAGATCCGCGCCGCGTCGCTTCAATGCGCGGGCGAATTCTGGAAATTCGATATCGTAGCAGATTGCCATTCCGATCGTGCAGTCGCCGAGGCGGGCGACGACCAATTCGTCACCGGCGGTGAACAATTCTTGTTCTTTCGGGCCGAACAGGTGAATCTTCCGATAAAGCGCAACGAGATTGCCCTGCCTGTCGAAAAGGGCGGAACTATTGAAAACGCTTTTTCCGTCACGTTCGGCAAACCCAACACATATCGCGCAGCTTTCGCGCGCTGCGATTTTAGCGACGTCGGTGAGCGAGGGACCATCCACTGCTTCTGCCAACTCGGCTGCTCTGGAGCCGATGTTGTATCCCGTCAAGAATAGTTCGGGCAGAACGACAAGGTCGGTCCCCCAGCATGCCGCAGTGTGGACGGCTCTACCGATCGTGGCGATGTTCTTCGCTTTGTCCCCAAGCGCCGCGCTTACCTGACAGACAGCCAGTCGCATTTTATTTCAGCCCCGTATCCTGGATTACTCGTTGAGTGGCGCCTGTTTTGGCGGATGTGATCGCAAGTCTCTTTGCAAGTGTGCCGGCTTTCAAGTCTGAAGTTTGACCCCATGCGCGGATGTGCAAAGGCTTATGCATCAAAGTGCAAGACCTCTGCGGCATAGGAGTTATCGTGCACTTTATGTATATCGAAGCCCACAGGAGCTAAGTGACCTCGATGCCGTCTATCCTTGTCGTCTCTGCCAGCCCTTCCGAGAAATCGAAGACGGCGGCATTGGCGCAGCATGTTGCCGATCGTCTGACTTCGATGGAGATGGAAGCCCGGCACTTGCGGCTGAGGGATTTGCCGCCCGAGGCGTTGGTGCGCGCGGATACCAAAAATACTCAGATCGCAGAGGCGGCAGCTCTTCTTAAGGACGCCCATGGCGTCGTCTTGGTTACGCCCACCTACAAGGCATCCTATTCCGGGCTGCTCAAGGTTTTTCTCGATCTTCTGCCGCAATATGCGCTCGCGGGTAAAGCAATCCTTCCTCTGGCGACTGGCGGAACGTTGGCCCATGCGCTCATGCTTGATTATGCGTTGCGGCCAGTACTCCATGCGCTTGGCGCACGTCATTCCGTTCAGGGACATTTCGTTATCGAGAGCGTTCTCGATCCGACGTCAAATGGACTGATCACAGACGTGCGCTATAGCGAGATGCTAGATCAGGTGGTCGGTCAATTCGATGAAGCCGTGAAGTTTGCTGCGAACAGCGTTGCGTAATAAAGGTACGCTCTGTTCCTTTTTTTGTTGTCAGTATTTTGTCACGAGACGAGGCGGAGGACGAGAACTCATCTTCCGCCTCTCGTCGCATTAGAACGCGACAAGATTTTCTTTCAGCGTCTTGCCGGTGTATTCGGTGCGAACCAGACCTTTTCTTTGAAGAACAGGTACGAGGCCGTCGCACACCTCGATGACCGTCCGGCGGTTCGTCGATTGCACGGGTGTCGTGATGAGAAAGCCGTCACCGCCAACGGCGGCCATCGTGTCAGCCATTTTATCCGCTACTTGTTCTGGCGTTCCCACGAGTTCGACCGAACCAACGATGCCGCCGGATGCTTCGACGACGAGCTGACGAAGCGTCTTATTCGAACCCCATTGCTGGAACATGTCGAGCGAGCCCTGTTCGCCGTTCGTGGTAAGCTTCTCAGGCAACGGCTTGTTGATGTCGTACTTCTTGAAATTGATATCTGTGATGGCGGAGATGAGCGCGAGGCATTGTTCTAGAAACATCGGATCGGACGTCTTGCGCGCGTTCTTTGCCTTGGCCTCTTCTTCCGTTTCCGCGAGAACGGGCGCGACGAGGAAGAGTATCTTGATGTCGTTCGGATTGCGGCCGTGGGCCTTGGCGCGTTCTCGTACGTCGTCGCGGAATGCTTTCATCTTTTCGATGCCCGGCGCCACGGCGACGATCGAGTTGGCGTGCCTGGCCGCGAAGTCGCGGCCTTTGGGGGATCCGCCGGCCTGCACCAGAGCGGGCACGCCTTGCGGTGAGCGGACGGTATTGAGCGGGCCCCGGCACTTGAAGAATTTGCCTTCAAAGTTGACCGTGTGAACTTTTCTGAAGTCGGCATACGTCGATGTCGCGCGGTCGCGAATGACGGCATCCGGCTCCCAGGAGTTCCAGAGTTTGTAGCACAGGTCCATGTATTCATCGGCCATCTCGTACCGCAGCTCGCGAGGAGGTAGTGCATCGAGGCCGAAGTTTTGTGCAGCAGCGTTTTCTGCCGAGGTCACGATGTTCCAGCCGAAGCGGCCGCCTGCGATGCTGTCAACGGTCGAAGCAAGCCGTGCGAGCAGAAACGGCGGATAGGCCAGCGTCGACATGGTGGCGACGACGCCGAGTTTGCTTGTTGCAGCGCTGATCATCGTCGCCAACGGTACGGGATCATGCTTCGGTGCAAATCCGAGAGCGTGCTTCAAGGTGATTTCAGCGGTGCCGCCGTAGGATTCGGAAATGGCGAGTTTGTCTTCGAGCATGATGTAATCGAAGCAGGCACGTTCGAGTGACTGGGCCATTTCAACGTAAAACTTGCCGTCCCAGGGGGCGCCGCCGTTCGAGAAGGGGCCTAACCATTCGTCGGCGGTGAAGTTCGTGAACCAGCCGAGATGGAAGCGTTTAGCGGTCATTCATTATCTCCATTGCGACGCTGCCGTTATTTGGTGCGTCTGCCCAACGATAAGATCACGCCTTTTGCGTCCCAATGAGATTCTGCCGCCTTTGCGCGAAACGACAAAAATTCATTCCTGATAGGAGGGATGGTTGCTAGCGGTGGGAATTGGAAAAGAGGTCGATCACATGCGGGCTTTCGGAATTCGCCTGCCAGGAGGCAAGAGTTTCACCACGCTCAATCGGCGTCTGGCCGGCAAGGTCGACATCGCGAACCAAAGTTGCGCCGTAGGCATCAGGAGCTTGGGGATCGCGCCGGACTTTACCGAATTCGAGGACGCGCGTTGCCAACGTGAATGCTTCGGTCAGATCGTGCGTGACCATGAAGACCGTCATCTGGCGATCTTGCCAAAGCTGGTGCATCAGCGTGTGGATGTTCGATTTAGTCGGCGGATCGAGGGCGCCGAAGGCTTCGTCAAGAAGCAAGACTTTCGGTCGACAGAGAAGCGCTTGGGCGATCGCAAGTCGCTGCTGCATGCCGCCCGAGAGTTGTGCCGGATAGTGGTTTAGGACGTGACCGAGGCCAACACGCCCAAGCATATCGGTTGAGGAACTTTTCGCTTGTGTGCGTTTATTGCCGAAGAGATGTCCGCCCATTTTTGATTGCGCGAGTTCTGTCCCGAGCATTGCGTTGCCAAGAACGGTGAGATGGGGAAAAACGGAGTACCTCTGAAAGACGATACCGCGATCGCGCGCGGGCTCAGTTGATATCTGTTCCTCACCGACCAGAATTTCACCGCGGGTCGCGGGCTCCATCGATAACAGAAGACGGAGGAACGTCGTCTTTCCGCATCCCGAGGGCCCGACAAGGGCGCAAAATTCGCCCTTTTGGACCGTGAAATTCAGTCGCTCGAGTACGGTCGCACTGCCGTACTCCTTCCACACATTCTTGATCGTAATTTCACTCATGGGGCGGCCGCCTTTGCCCACGGAAAGAGCCTCGCACTCAGGATGCGCAGACCGTAGTCCATTAGAAATGCAAGAGCTGTGATCCAGATGACGTAGGGTATGATGATATCCATCGCGAGGTAGCGGCGGACGAGGAAGATGCGATAGCCCAGGCCGTCGGTCGAGGCGATCGCTTCCGCAGCGATGAGAAACAGCCATGCGGGTCCGATTGAGAAGCGCAATCCATCCAGCACGCGCGGCAGCATTTGTGGTAGGACGATCCGCGTCATGATCTGCCAAGTCGAGGCGCCCATTGTTTGCGCTTTCACGAGGAGTTCGTATGGCATCTGCTCGATACGCAGCGCCAGATCGCGAATAAGATAGGGCGTTACGCCTAGAATGATCAGGACGATCTTAGAAAGTTCGTCGAGACCGAAGGCGATAAATAGAATCGGCAGAAGGGCAAGCGGCGGGACCAACGCCAGCACGGCCACGAACGGATTGGCGAGCGCGGCAGCGTAGGGAATAAGTCCGAGAAGAGTACCAACGACGATGGCGATCACGAAGGACGTGCCCAAGCCAATGGCAAGACGTCGGAGGCTCGAAAACGTATCGGCCCAAAACAGATACTGACCGGTGCGTGCATCCTCGGAAAAGGCAAGATGGGAAATTGCCGATCCCATCGCGCTGAAGGGCGGCAGGAGCTTGTCGTTGGGATTGGCATGCAACCTTATCTCGGAGCAGATGAGATAGAGGATGATGAGGGCGATAAAGGGCACCAACCCGAGGAAACGTGCAATCCTCGGGTTGGGCTTTATATTGATGATGCGCGGCACCTCAGAGCTTTCCCTCGGCGGCCATCTCCGTAAACTTGGTGTTGAAGCGGAATTTGATGTTCTTTGGGTCGCCGATCGTGGACCCGTCGGGGAATTCGATGCCGACGACATCTTTTGACGCCGCGTTTTGGCCAAGCAGGCCGTGCTCGAATGAGAACGTGCGGACGAGATCCATGATCCTCTTCATCTCGGCAGGGCTTTCGAATTTCAGCGTCTCTGCCGGAGTATTGAATAGGTACGTGGTGGCGAGCTGAGCCTTGAAGCCTGGAACATCGGTGCCTGATGCTGCAGCCATCGACGCGATCGCCTTGTCGGCTTCCGGCGTTCCTGAGTTCATCAGGGCCAGCATTTCATACCAGGCTCCCGTCAGAGCTTTGCCGAAGTCGGGATTGTCTTTCAGCGTTTGGGTGTTCACGGCCATGACGTCCATGATCTCGCCGGGGATCTTGGAGCTATCGAAGACGAGCGTTGAGCCTGGAACCTTTTTGATGTCGCTCAGCATCGGGTTCCAACTCACGATGTTCTGAATATCGTTAGAGCTGGTGAAAGCTGCGACGCCGTCGCTCTCCGTCGTGTTGACCGTCTTCACATCGCGCTCTGACAGCCCGACGCTGTTCAAGGCGCGCGCGAGCAAGTAGTGGGAAACTGAGAATTCGACGAGGTTGACCTGCTGGCCTTTGAGGTCGGAAACCGATTTGCCCTTCTTCATGACGATGCCGTCGTTGCCGTTGGAGTAGTCGCCCATGATGAGGACAGTCGTGTCGACGCCGCCGACGGCCGGGATTGTCAGTGTATCCATTGTAGCCATGCCGCAACCGTCGAACTTACCGGCGGTATATTGGTTGATGGATTCGATGTAGTCATTGAGCTGAACGATATCGATGGTGATGTGATATTTGTCGGCCCACTTCTTGAGAATGCCGTGGTCGGCGAGGTAACCCCACGGCATCCAGCCTGCGTAGATTGACCAGGCAACCCGGAAGTGATCTTTCTTTTCCGCCATCGCGGGCGTCATGAAGGCCAGACTGCATGTCGCGAGTGCGATGAGTGTCGTGAGCAGGCGTTTTCGCATCAAATTAATTCCCTGGGTTTGCCGTGGTCGAACTTCGCAAGTTCGTGCGGATGCCGCCGGCAATGCCGAGCAGCCTTATTGGCTTCGGAGAGTGGAAGTTCTGATGGTGTGTTGCCGGAGCTTGCCAATTCAGTTGGGGGCTTCGTGCATTTGCTTGGCATGATAACAGTCTGATCTGGCCCACACTTGCAGGTGAGCGCACAATCGATTGCGCAATCGCGCAACGTGTCATTTTCGATTTGAAAAAGTCGCGCGTACGATGCAGGCAGACGGGTTGCCGCGGCGAGGCTCGGTCCCCGTAGCCCCATTACCTTTCGAAAAATCGTTTCAGCTTGCGCGTCAGGAGGGCATTTGTGCGCGTTCTTTTGCACGCGACGCAGCGGCGCGCACTTCGCGGGGCGTCATTCCATAGCGTGCCTTGAAGTGCCGGCTGAATTGAGCTTGATCGCTGAAGCCCCAGCGATAAGCGATTTCGCTAATGCTCTCTTTTCTATGGGTTTCGGCAAGTTGCGCGCGGCATGCTTCCAAACGCGTGTCCCGGATCCATTGCGCTACGGAGATGCCGCTGCCCTGAAAGAGCGTGTGAAGATAGCGCACGGAGATGTTGCATGCCCGTGCAATCATATCGAGGGAGAGCGATGGATTGCCGATGTTTTGCTTCACAAAGCGCTCGACACGACCGAGATGTGCGCGCTGAACCGATGTCTGAGCGCTATTTGCCGCGTGATCGTCGGATTGAAGGGCGAGCACGAAGAGCTCGATAAATGTGTTGCCGACGCCTTCGGCGGAGGCTTGCTCGGATGAGCCGAACCGCAATGGAACGTGGCGAACCATATCAAACAAAAGGCCGCCAACTCCGCAATCGCCGTCGAAAAGGCGGCCGAAGAACGGCTCAAGGGAGCGGATATACCGTTTCACGGATGCCAGCGGTATCTTCAGGCACCAGACTTCGTTCGGGGTCGCTTGGAGAAAATCAGAAGGCGTGCGTCCTTTTTCGATGAAGAATTGTTTTTTCGGGCACGTCAGCTCGATGCCGTCCTGTGCGAAAAAGATGTCGGAAGCCGATGAGAATGAAACGATGATGTTGTCTTCGTTATCGCTTTGAACGTGCTGGGTGCCGCGAATATAGCGGATCTCGTCGGACCGCATCCAAGTCAGCGTGGCGGTGCCGAGGTCCCAATTTCGCAGGACAGCGTTGAATGATTCAGGCTGCCGATATGATGCTTCGACCGGAAAGATCGTTTCGGAGACCGCATCCTGCCATGTGCGGATGCGTTGCGGTGGGGGCATCGCCTCGACAGAAAATTCGCGGTACATCCAGTCATCCCGCTGCGGTGAAAGCCAACGAGAGGAAAGCAACTTTGATGCCAGTCACAGATTGCGATGAGATACACGGAAAAAGCGCTATTTCTCAACCTAGCGTCGAGAGACTCAGTTCTTGAGAAAACGGGGGTCGGCTGAATTATTTGCGAAACGCGCAAATTTTGGACTTTTCGTCCGACCGGTCTGGCGCGGCGGCTTAGCTGTCCTCAAATTCTGACGAAGCGTAGTTTTTTGGCGGCCCATATTGGGCCTGCGTAATCGACGCCGATGCGCGGCGTTGAGTGAATGCGGAGTTTCGCTGCGCTCTCGCTCGTATCCGCAAACCAAAGTCCGGTTTTGGGTGTAGCTTCTCGGCCGTGGAAGCTGGCATCGATGCCCATCGACGCGGTGACGCGGCCGGGACCGCTTACTCCTTCGATGCCTCGGATGAGCACAGCCGATGCGTCACCCACCTTGCCCGTCACGATATTGAGCATCCAATGGATGCCGTAGATGCGGTAAATATAAAAGCGTCCCGGCGGCCCGAACATGACTTCAGTTCTCGCCGTTCTTCCTTTGGAAGAATGCGAGGCAAGGTCGTGAACTCCTTCGTAGGCCTCGGTTTCGGTTACGGCCAACGCGGTTCGCATTTTCCCGATCCGACGCACGAGGTTTTTTCCGAGGAGATCGCGCGCAACCTTTGCGGCCGGACGGTCAAAGAACGCCTGCGGAAGTACATTGCTGCCGACAACGGAGTCCAATATCTACTCCCCACGATTGACGATCCGAGTTCCGCTTAATCGCTCGCACATTTCGATATTTCTGCTGTATGCGATCTAATTCAATGTCAAGACTGAGGTCGGGACGAGCATCTCGTTCCTAATGATCGCGACTGGCTGAGCGCAGCCAGTTGCAGCTGGGGGGCGGCGCCTACACACCAAATGCCTAAGCTTGCCAAGATCTGCATCATGCTGTGGCCGATTCCATATCGAGGCGACATCAAATTTTTCTTAGCGAGATGGAATAAAGCGCCAGGAGCACGAGTCTTCCCTTTCAAAACGCCAATTCGCGGGCTTTTGGAAGGGAATGCAGAAAATGGCTCAAAATTACGGGAAAGCTATCAACCGGCGGCATGCGCTGGAATGCATGATTTGGGCGGGAACCGGCGTCCTTTGGACGGTAGCGGGCGGAGTGCCGAAATCACTTTCGCTGCTCGATGACGTTGAAGCTGCCGAAGCGGCAAAAAGCGGTTTCACTTTCTTGCAAATCTCCGACAGCCATGTCGGCTTCAACAAGCCTGCCAATCCGCATGCGATTGAAACACTGAAAGAGGCGATCGGTCGGATCGACGCGCTCCCCGAGAAGCCGGCCTTTTTGCTTCACACCGGGGACATTACTCACAGCGCGAAGCCCGTAGAGTTTGACGATGCGAATGAGATTATAGGCTCGACGCGCCTGAATGTTCATTATGTCCCCGGCGAGCATGACATCACGGACCAAGCGACTGAGAAGGCCTATCTCGAACGGTACGGTAAAGGTGTAAAGGGCGGCGGTTGGTATAGCTTCGACCAACACGGCGTGCACTTCATCGGTCTGAACAACGTGGTCAATCTCAAGAAGTTTGGCTTGGGATTTCTTGGCGATGAACAGCTCAAATGGCTGGAGGACGATCTTCGAGCACTGTCGTCTTCAACGCCGATCGTTGTTTTCGCGCACATTCCGCTGTGGTCGGTCTATCCGAATTGGGGATGGGGCACGGACGATGCTGCTGTTGCGCTTGGTTACTTAAAGCGTTTTGGCTCGGTCACCATTCTCAACGGGCACATTCATCAGCTGATGCAGAAAGTCGAAGGCAACGTGACGTTTCACACGGCGCGCTCGACAGCGTTTCCACAACCTGCTCCCGGAGAAGCACCGTCACCCGGGCCGATGGTCGTTCCAGCCGGCAAGCTGCTTGGCATGCTCGGGCTGACGAGTGTCTCGTTCAAAAAGAACAAGTCGCCACTTGCCATCATAGATACGTCGTTGGCGGATTGAGGCGGATTTCAAAATGCTTCGCACCGCAAAATTGCTTCCCGCTGTCGCGGTCGGGATATTCATCATTGTTCCAAGCGCCAGGGCCGCGCCGAGTGCGGTACACGGTGAAGAGATCTACCAAAGCTGCCAGGATTGTCATTCGCTCGACACCAACGATGTCGGCCCCAAGCATCGCGGTGTATTCGGGAGAAAGGCGGGAGCAGTTCCCGATTATAGTTATTCGGTTGCGCTCAAGACTTCCGGTATAGTTTGGACCGAAGATACCCTCGACAAATGGCTCGCGGACCCGCAGAAGCTCGTTCCCGGAGCGAAGATGTATTTTCACCTCGATGCCGCCCAAGATCGAGCGGACGTCATAGAATATTTGAAAGAGCGAGCGAAATAATTTCATCGGGCGTAAAGTCCCGCTACGCGCGCTTGGAGCGAAGATCAATGGACGACCGGCAGCGGTTTAACGAGGCGGTTCTTCCGTATATCGACGATGCTTTGTCGTTGGCGCGCTGGCTCACGGGCAATGCGGCCGATGCGGAAGATGTCGTCCAGGACGCTTGCATCCGGGCTTTCAGGGCGATCGCGACAGTGAGGACTACAGATGGGCGCGCCTGGCTTCTCGCCATCGTTCGCAATACTGCATTCACTTGGATCTCGAAGAATCGATCAAAGACCGTGGTTGCAACTGACGATGACGGATTATTCGAACAGGCGGTGCTCGAGATGATTGAACCGCATGCGTCTCCTGAAGCTATTCTCATTGGGAAAATGGATGCGGAATATTTGCACCTCGCGATAGCGGCGCTCCCCCTGTCCTATCGCGAGGTGCTGGTGCTGAGGGAAATTGAAGGCCTCAGCTATCAAGAAATATCGCAAGTCTTGTCGATCCCGATTGGAACCGTGATGTCTCGGCTTGCGCGCGCGCGCAATCTCCTCATTCAGCGTATGGCGATGGTCGGCAAGGGAAAGGCGGGTGCAGCGTGAGCAAGCCTTATTCATGGTCATCGCGCGAAGAGTCGCTGCTTCTGCTCAACGCTTATCTAGATAATGAGCTGGATGCGGCTTCCGTTTTGAATGTTGAGCGTCAGCTTGCGAATGATCCCGCCCTTCGTGCTGAGTATGACCGGCTCACCCAGTTACGGGCCGTGCTTTCCTCTCATTTGAAAAGCGAAGTCGCCTCAGATGCTTTTCGGAAGCGTATTGTTATGCTTGCCGAAGGTCCTGAAACTCAATTTCCTAAAGAAACTGTCGTGCCGTTGTCAGCGCCTGCCCGACGATCGAATGACTGGCGACACATGGCAGCGGCGGCTGTGTTCGCTGCCGCCGTTACCGGCATGGGCATGTACGGCATTTTGCGGCCTAATCCAGAGGCGAGCGAGATAGCCGCGATCGTCGCCGATCATCAACGTTCGCTTCTTGCTGCGACGCCGTTCGATGTTGCATCAAGCGATCGGCACACCGTGAAACCTTGGTTTGACAGCAAGCTTGCGCTGTCGCCTCAGGTCATCGACCTGTCGAGCGACGGCTTTCCGCTGGCAGGCGGTCGTGTCGAGGTCATCGACGGTAAGCCTGTGCCGGTTCTGGTCTATCATCGCCGCGCACATATTATCAGTGTCGTCGCGATTCCGAAGGTTGGACAAAAAGCAACATCCGAACCGTCGCTCGTCACAACGAAAGACGGCTATTCGGTCATCCGCTGGCGTGGACAGGACTTCGATTACATCGTTGTGTCGGACCTCGCCATGAACGAGCTCGATGAGTTCGTCATGCGCTGGCGTCAGGCCGCAGCGGAACGGTAGGCGGCGCAGCGATACTGTGCGCGCACGTCAGTTTGCGAGAAGGTCGCTGCGTTTGGCCCGCAGCAGCGAGGTATTAAGCCGGGCATTGGCACGCTGAATCTCAGCGACGGTATCAAATACGAAGCGAATGTGATCAGTCGCGGCGGTTTCAGCCCGTTCCGGATCGCCTGCGATCACGGCTTTGCCGATTTCGATGTGCTGTGCGAGCAATTTTTCTCGCACGCCAGCCTTCAGATAGAGGTTCTTGCGGTTGAAAAAGATGTTGTTGCGAAGAAGCTCGCTCAACGCGCGCATCACGTGGAGCATTACGAAGTTATGCCCGGCTTCATAGACGAGCATGTGCAATGTGACGTCGGCCTCTGCCTCTTGCTCAGGATCCTGGAGTTTGTGCGCTTTTCGCATATTGCTGAGACACGAACGGATTGCCACTCGCTCCACGTCGGTTGCTCTAAGCGCTGCGTCGCGCGCAGCCCGGGCCTCGACGCACTGACGAAATTCGAAATAGTCGGCAAAGGCGTGCGCGTTGTCGCGGTATAGGTTCGCCAGTGGCGCCATGATGGGCGACAGAAATTGCGCCACGTAAGTTCCATTCTTGGAAGATTTCAGCAGTCCACGGTGTACGAGCTTGTCGATGCCCTCTCTCAGTGAAGGCCGCGATACGTCGAGTTTCTGTGCGAGTTCTCGCTCGGCGATGAGCTTCTCGCCTGGACGCAATGCCCCCTCGAGAATGAGTTTCTCGATCTGAGACGCAATGGCGTCGGCAATTTTCGGTGTGCGCACAGTAAGCATGAAATGGCCGCCCCGGAGAATTATTGTGTCACTCTTTTAAGACTGCGCAATGAGCAATGCCATAGGTCGTTTCCGTGCAGCTATATGGCAATCAGATTTGACCGCTTCCAAGTTGTGGTATAAAAATTTTACCAAAAAGGCGGCGATGTCAAAGCAGCCGTTACCGGGGGAACGGGTCGCATGTGGTCACAAGTTTATGACCCGTTTGGCAGTCTGCTGTTTTCGGCGGCTGTAGCTGTAATCCCGGTGTTTGTGCTCCTTGCGAGCATCGGGATTTTCGAGGTTCGAGCACATATCGCGGCGATCCTCGGCCTGACGGCTGCCTTGCTCGTCGCGATATTTGCTTACGGCATGCCGACGCAGATGGCTGGAACGGCAGCACTTTATGGCGCTGCGTTCGGATTTCTGCCGATTGGCTGGATCATTCTCAATGTAATCTTTCTCTACCGGCTTGCGAGCGAGAAAGGCGAGTTTGATGTCCTGCAGAAATCCATCGGCGCCATCAGCAACGACAAG
This sequence comes from Hyphomicrobium sp. MC8b, assembly GCF_905067615.1. Lineage (NCBI taxonomy): Bacteria > Pseudomonadati > Pseudomonadota > Alphaproteobacteria > Hyphomicrobiales > Hyphomicrobiaceae > Hyphomicrobium > Hyphomicrobium sp. MC8b. The sequence continues at coordinate 714,015 of NZ_LR898465.1, forward strand.
CGATTGCAGCTTCTCTTCGTTGCCTTTTCATTCGGCGCTTTTTTTGAAGGCGCGGCGGGCTTCGGAACACCGGTCGCCGTGACGTCTGCGATGCTGATCGGTCTAGGCTTTCCGCCGCTGCCCGCTTCAGGGCTATCGCTGATCGCCAACACGGCACCGGTTGCATTCGGTGCGCTCGGAACGCCTCTCGTGGCGTTGTCGGCCGTCACCGGCCTCGACCTTTATAGTCTGAGTGCCACAGTCGGGAGGCTGCTCGCGCCATTCGCGATCATTGTGCCGTTCTGGGTGGTCTGGGCTTTCGTCGGCTTCCGCAAAATGATCGAAGTTTGGCCGCCTATACTGGTCGCGGGCGTTTGCTTTGCAGTTCCGCAGTATCTCGTCTCGAATTTTCACGGACCTTGGCTGGTCAACATCGTTGCGTCGCTCGCATCCATGGCGGGTCTGACCTTGTTTCTGAAAGTTTGGCGCCCCAAGGTGGTGATGACCGAGGTGTCGGACTCTGGCTCTTCGGAACCATCGCCGGCGGCACACTCGACGCAGCATTCCTCAGACGCATTATGGCGCGCTTGGACGCCTTGGATCATCCTCGCGGTCTTCGTGTTCCTCTGGGGAACGCCGCAGGTCCGGGCCGGTCTTGATGGGATTTGGATCGAGAAAATTCCCGTCGCGGGGCTGCACGATCTCGTGCAGAAGATGCCGCCCGTTGTTCCCACGCCGAAGGTCGAAGCCGCTGTTTTTAACGTCAACCTTCTGTCGGCGACCGGGACGGGTATCCTGCTGTCCGCAATCGTTTCCGGCCTTTTTTTGGGCTACGGCGTTCTTGATCTCATGCGAATGTACGCGAAGACCATTTACGTGGTTCGTTATTCGCTGATGACGATCTCGTGCATGATGGCCATCGGATTTGTCACGCGGTATTCCGGCAGCGACGCCACTCTCGGTCTGGCACTCGCGCAAACAGGATGGGCGTATCCGTTCTTTGGCACGCTGATCGGTTGGCTTGGCGTTGCGCTCACGGGATCGGACACGTCATCGAATGTGCTGTTCGGTGGCCTGCAGAAAATTACGGCCCAGCAGCTGGGCATCAATCCAATCCTGATGGCGTCCGCCAATAGCGCTGGCGGCGTCATGGGCAAGATGATCGATGCGCAGTCGATCGTCGTCGCCTCGACCGCAACCAAATGGTACGGCCATGAAGGATCGATCCTGCGCTTTGTGTTTTTCCATTCGCTGGCGCTGGCGATGCTCGTCGGCCTGCTCGTTATGGCCGGGACTTACCTTTGGCCTTTCAAGCTTCTTGCGCTCTAGGAATGCCAGCCGGCGCAGCAGAGCAAAGTTCGCGTCATGAATTTCGAACCGACGACATAAAGGAGAGCTTGATATGTCATCCGTTACAGTAAATGGCGAGCTCCATGAATTCAGCGGCGATCCCAACATGCCATTGCTCTGGTACGTGCGCGATATCCTGAATCTCACCGGAACGAAATTCGGGTGCGGCGCGGGCGTCTGCGGCGCGTGTACGGTTCACATCGATGGTGTTGCTGCCCGTTCGTGCCAGACAACCCTTGGTGACGCCGCTGGCAAGTCGATCACCACGATCGAGGGGCTGAGCCCCGACGGCAATCACGAAGTGCAGAAGGCTTGGAGGAAGGTCAACGTTCCCCAATGCGGTTTCTGCCAAGCGGGCCAGATCATGCAGGCAGTTTCGCTGCTCGCCAAGAATCGCGCGCCATCCGACGCCGAAATCGTCGAAGCGATGTCCGGAAACATCTGCCGGTGCGGCTGCTATCAGCGCATTCATGAAGCCGTTCGTCTGGCCGCGGGAGGCGTTTGATCATGCTGCATTATCTCAAAACTGAAGCGGATACTGCTATCGAGAAGAAATCCGATGCCGAGATTTCGAACGTCAGTCGCCGCGGTGTGCTCGGCGGAATTCTTGGCGCTTCGACTTTCGTCATGGCCGTGCGCTTTGCGCCGGCAGAGGCGCGCGAGGCCTTGAAGCCCTATCCGACTGGCGGGCTCAACATGCCGAGCGGCGTCGTTTCGGATCCGCATGTCTTCATCGCCATCGCCGCGACCGGCGACGTGACGATCGTCACACACAGAAGCGAGATGGGAACCGGCATCAGGACGAGCTTGCCGATGGTTGTCGCCGATGAAATGTGTGCGGACTGGTCTCGCGTGCATCTCGTGCAGGCGCCCGGCGACGAGCCAAGATACGGCAACCAGGATACGGATGGATCGCGCAGCATGCGCCACTTCATCCAGCCGATGCGCCAATGCGGTGCGGCGATGCGTCAGATGCTGGAAGCCGCCGCAGCCGCAAAATGGGGTGCTGACGTCTCTCTTTGTCGTGCGCGCAATCATGAGGTCGCTCTGCTCGACAAAGACGGCAAGGAGACAGGCAAGGTCCTGACGTTCGGCGAACTCGCTGAAGCAGCGCTGGCACTCCCGGTGCCCGCGCCGGAGACGATCCTCTACAAGTCGCCCGACGAATTCACCCTGATGGGTAAGGGTGAAGTCCAAATCGTTGATCTTCACGATATCACGACGGGCAAGGCCGGTTATGGCGCCGATACGCGTCTGCCCGGCATGAAGTTCGCGGTCGTCGCCAGGCCCGCGGTGGTCGGCGGCAAGGTGAAATCCTACGACGCGTCCGCAGCGCTGAAGGTGCCCGGCGTCCATTCCGTGCATGAGATCGAAGGTGTCTTTACCGTTCCGAGAAAGTTCGGTCAGCTCGGCGGTATTGCCGTCGTCGCTGATACGACCTATGCGGCGATCCAGGGGCGTGAAGCGCTGACGATTGAGTGGGAGAACGGACCGAACGTCTCCTACGATACGGCCGCTTATACCGCCGAAATGTCGGCAACGGCTGCAAAGCCCGGCAAGGTTCTGCGCAATCAGGGCGATCCGGATACCGCCTTTGCAAACGCGAAGGATGTCATCACCGCAGAATATCACGGCCAGCACATGGTACAGGCTCCGATGGAGCCGCTCGTCGCGATCGCACGCATCGTCGATGGCAAGGCCGAGATCTGGGCGCCTGTCCAAAGTCCTTACGGCGCCCGCAAGGATATCGCCGAGGCGCTGAAGATGCCGATCGAGAATGTGACCGTACATGTCTCGTTGCTCGGCGGAGGCTTCGGCCGCAAATCGAAGTGGGACTTCATGCTCGAGGCGGCTCTCGTCTCGCAGAAGCTGGGCGGCGCACCCGTGCTGCTGCAGTGGACGCGCGAGGACGACATACAGCATTCATTTTATCACACGACGTCTGTCGAGCGCATCGAAGCCGCGGTCGATGATAAGGGTAAAGTTATAGGCTGGCGCCACCGCACCGTTGCGCCATCGATCGTCTCCACGTTCAAGGCCGACGATGGCTACCAATTCCCCATCGAGTACGGCATGGGCTTTGTTGATGTGCCGTTCGACGTCCCGAACATCCGGTGCGAGAACGGTCAGGCGATGGCACATGCCCGCATCGGCTGGTATCGCTCGGTCTCCAACATTCAGCGGGCGTTCGCAGTGCAGTCGGCCGCGTGCGAGGTCGCGCACAAGCTCGGCCGTGATCCGAAGGATTTCCTGCTCGAGCTGATCGGCCCCGACAGGACCATAGATCCGAAGACGTCCGGCTTCCCGGCTGACTTCTGGAACTACGGCGAGCCGTACGAGGAATTTCCGATCAACACGGCCCGTCTGAAGAACGTCATTCGCGTCGCTGCCGAGAAAGCCGGGTGGGGGCAATCGCTGCCGCCGCGGGAAGGGCTTGGTATCGCTGCGCATCGCGCTTTCGCAAGTTACGTCGCAAGCGTCGTGCACGTGAAGATCGATGACGACGGGACCATTCACGTACCGCAGGTCACCTCGGCCATCGATTGCGGCTTCCATGTCAATCCCGAGCGCATCCGCTCTCAGATGGAGGGGGCGGCCGTCATGGGCATGTCGAATGCGCTCTACAGCGGCATTACCTTCAAAAAGGGCGCTGTCGAGCAGTCGAACTATTTCGATTATAACGTGACCAGGATGAGTAATTATCCGGAGAAAGTCTCCGTCCACATTATCGAAACACCAGAAACCACGCATGCGGGTGGCGTCGGGGAACCGGGCGTGCCGCCATTCGCACCGGCGCTCGCCAACGCCATCTTTGCCGCAACTGGCAAACGGCTCAGAAAATTGCCGATGGGCGAAAAGCTATCGTGAGGGCGGCAAGGTCGTCACGATAGTTTTCATCCGGCGGATGCGCTGCGTGTGCGGGCAGCGCTTGTCCGCATCCGTAATGTCGTCGCATTACAAAAATCGCGACTTACAGAAGTATCCGAACCATCGGTTTTTATTGAGCACGTCGTCGATAGTCACACCAGAAGCCAATTCAATCATCTGAGTGCCCGAGTTGCTCGCTCGACTCGGCGCATTTCCTCCGGCGGAAACCTAAGCTTCAGGAGGGGCTTAGGAATTTGACCAAACAGGAGGAGCTGAGGATGTGCTCGGGCAGAATAATGACCGATGCGGCAAATGACGTTTGGAACGGCTAAAAAGAAATTGGCTGCAGCAAGACTATCCGCGCGCCATTAGACGAGCACCACAAACAGGATCGCCGTTCCTGCCTATATCCGCCCATAAGTTTAAAGGGCGCTGGCCTTCCCGGTCCTTACTGGCTTTCTCTTGCGTCAAACCGGGCAATATGCCCGCCGAGCGGCTGCTCTCTTCATTTTTACATGCAGATGGTGCACGTTGCCAAAAAACGGGAAGAAACCATGCGTCTTCTTACGCTCCTCATCATCCGGCTCATGGCGGCTGTGCTGCTTTGTCTTTCGGTCGCGATTGCGTGCCTCGTGTGGGACGCGCATCGTTCGATCGAAGGGGACGTGACCGCAACGGCAACGCGTGTCGATCAACGTCTGCAGGCCCTCTATTGGCAGCATATGGTCTGGCATAACGGCATTTCGCGAGGATCTCTCGTTCCTCTTCCGGATTGGGACACAGTCGAGACCCAGAGCATAATCTCGCCGGGCGTATGCGTAACGTTTGCTTTGCCCGGTGGCGACGCCCGCAAACTATGTAGTCAGGTTGAAGCCTTAGGGCCGCCCGCTCCAGCGTGGTTCGCACGCCTCTACCTTGCGACCCTGGGCGTGTATCCGCCCGTTGTACGACCGCTTTCAATCCACAATGAAAGTGCGGGGCCTATCGTGACCGCCGCCGATCAGGAAGCTGCGCTTCGCCGTGCGTGGAAAGAAATTTCAACGGTCGTCGACATCGCCATCATGCTGGCTGGTGGCATCGCGATCCTCGCAGCAGCTATGATCGGTCATGCCCTGCTTCCCGCGCGGTCGATCATCGGGGCGTTGCAAGAGATCGAAGAAGGGCATCTCGGGCAACGTCTCGGAAAATTCAAAAGCACCGAATTCAATCATATTGCGAATGCCGTCAACCGTCTCGCTGCAACACTGAAGCAAACAAACCAAGAGCGCATGGCGCTCACAGCGCGGTTGTTCCAAGTTCAAGAAGAGGAACGGAGGTCGCTCGCGCGCGATCTCCATGACGAATTTGGCCAAGCGCTGGCTGCCACGAGGGCACTCGCAACTGTCATCGAGGCCAGTGCGCCTGATAGGCCAAATATCGCACGTGACGCAAGGGCCATTGCAGCCACGCAAGAACGCCTGATGGGAACGCTTCGCACGACACTCATCCGATTGCGTTCGCAAAGCATTGAGGAACTGGGTTTGGAAGCAAGTCTTCGCCAGCTGATTACCGACTTCAACGCACAATCGAAGACGGGCACGATTTTTCGGCTGCAGATGACGGGGCGGTTGGCCGGCCTTCAGAAACGTGTCGCTGTAGATCTCTATCGCATTGTTCAGGAATGCCTGACAAATGCCAGCAAACACGGCCGACCAACGGAAGTAAGGGTTCGTCTCGATCATCACGGCTTTGGCGAGCCGCATGTCACGTTGAGTGTCGAGGATGACGGCGGCGGTGACAGCCGGCATCTATCGACGACTGCCGGTCACGGGATCCTTGGCATACGTGAGAGATTGGCAGGACTCGGCGGTTCTCTTCAGATCGCCGATGCGCCAAAAGGCATCTTGATATCGGCGCGCGTGCCATTGGACAGTGAAGGCGCGGCTACATGAAACCGATTTCGATACTGCTCGTCGATGACCATCCGATCGTGAGGGAAGGATACCGCCGTCTTCTCGAGTTGCGACCTCGGTTTATCGTGTGTGCGGAGGCCGAAGATGCCAACCAGGCCTATGTTGCCTACAAAGCTCATAGGCCTTCTGTCGTCATCATGGATCTGTCGCTGGTAGGGGTCAGCGGTGTGGAGGCATTGCGCCGGATCCGAGAGTTGGACAAGGACGCCAAAATCCTAATTTTCAGCATGCACGCAGGAAGTGCTTTTGCGCTCAAAGCGTTTGAGGCGGGTGCTCGCGGCTATATTACCAAAAGCAGCGCGCCTGCTGAACTCATCAAAGCAGTCGAAGTCATTGCTGAAGGCGGCCGCGCCATGAGCGAAGACATTTCGCGCGCGATTGCTGCCGATCGCCTGAGCGGCGACAGGGCAATCGATGCCCTTTCTCCGCGCGAAACAGAGGTGCTGCGCCTCGTTGCAACCGGCCTCAGCAGTGAGTCGATTTCATCGCTGCTCAATCTTAGTTTGAAGACGGTGCGCAACATTCACTACGCCGTGAAATCCAAGATTGGCGCGGAGAACGATGCGCATCTCGTGTGGCTAGCACTCGCCGCGGGGCTTATTCCTGCGGACAGCGTGATCACGCACTAAGCGGGTATATTGCCCGGAAGCCTGAGGGCACCGTGCTCTAGTTCGCCCGAAAACTTCGAGCTACCTCTTTTCCCGTCGATCGCAAAAGCCCTCTTAGGAGGTGCAACGATTGATGCTGCTCTGCAGCCTAGTGAAAGTCGGGAGGAAGCTGCTATGACTTTGGATTCATCGATACCCAGCCATCTGCGCTGTCCGCGAACCCGCACGCGCCAAGTGAGCGATAAATGGGTTCCGCCGGTGCCGGCGTTTTCCTCGCGCCCGGATCCCTCGATAGAAAGTATCGTGATGTCGTATTTCGGCGTGCAGGTCGAGGGGGAGGAGAAGAAAGAGCAGGCGCTCGCAGCGCTTCAGAACATCGTCGCCTCGTTTAAAGAGCAGAACGGGCCGGCACGATACGACTTGGTCCGTTTCATCGACGCCCAAGGGTATTTCAACGCCATTGCCGTCGGCTACTGGCTCGATTCTGATACGTTTCATAAATGGAATGAAAGTCCCGCTATCGCAAATTGGTGGGCGTCAGATAAGCGCCTCACTGAAGGCGTTGGCTACTTCCGTGAAATCCTGCGTCCACGCATGGAGCAATTTGAAACCATCTTCACGCATGAGCACGGTCCGTTCGAGGGCGTTAGCGTGCTTTTCGGCAAGATGAGCGAACCGATCATCGAGCACGGTTATTGGGGCTCGATGCGCGATCGGCTGCCGTTGTCGCAGACCAGTACGATGGACCCGGAGGGCGAACTCTCGCTTAACTCTGGATCTCCGGCGTTGGGTGGACGAGTGATTATCAATGGGCATGATAATCTTACGCTCATTCGTTCCGGCGAAGACTGGAGCACGACCGAGGGCGAAGAACGTCGCACGTGGTACGAGGAAATCGAACCGGTCCTTCACGCAGGCATGAACTATCTGCGTGACGACGGACTCGAGGTCGGCTGCTATTGCAACCGCTATCTCCATCATATGGATGAGAATGGGAACAAAACCGAGAGAGGATTTGGATACAGCCTCTGGCGATCGGTTTCGGCACTTGAAACATGGGGCGCAACGCACCAAACGCACCTTCAGATCTTCGTCACGTTCAACCGGCTGGCAAAGAAATTCAAAAATTTGACGCTCTATCACGAAGTGTCGGTATTCGATGGTGCGAACCAATACTACGAGTATATCAACTGCCATCCGCAGACCGGTCTTATGCGCGCGATCTGACGGCAGAATTTGATGGAATGAAAATGGAGATACACCTCAGCGGACAAATTCGCCACGTCTGCGGGAGCATAGTTGTTTGCTGAGGTTTCTTGCAAAGATCTGTTCGAAGTAGACCGCGGACATTGCGGCAAGCCAAGTAATTGAGTCTATCTCACGTTCCCAGTGGACATATTCGACGGACAATCCGGTCCAAGATATTTCCCGTCGATCGTCACACCCATGTGAGCAACGCCGTCTTGCGGCGGATCGAACGTGATCTTGGACATGGCGCGGTACCACGTTGAAAAATTGCCAGTAAGTACTGTGCTGGTCGTTTCTTTGCCCGCGCCGGTCGTACAAACCACGTCAACGTATCGCTCATCGCCAAGAACTCTAACGCCGGACGCCGTGCAATTCTTTTTACCTATCCCGGTCACAATCGGATCATTTCTTGTGATGCACGCGTCGAATGTTTTCATACCAACCGTCGCCGCAACCGTCGTCAGCTGCCAGTGCCCGGCTTTTCGAACAGGCAGCTGAGTGGCTACCGCTGCGGAACTGGCAGCCATTAGGCACGAGAAAAAAACTGAAATTCGAAGACGAGAAAAACCCATTTCTGTCGCTTCCGATTTGCGTAGCCGGGTTTCCGGCTGTCGCTGCGTGAGAACCGATTGCAGTTGAGCGTCATTCTGATTGCGCGAACGACACATCCACGGTCGGTCTATGATCTGACGGTAGAAGGTCTGGCGCGCCTCGCGCATCGCGATCTTGTCGTCGGCCACCTGTTATAGGCGATGGCATCAACCGCCACTCGGTGACCGGGGTCTGCCACGCTTCAGTTGGCGGTTACTGCCGGCGGCTCGATCGTCAGATTGGGCATGACTGTGAACGTTCCGTCGAATAGCCGCTTGGTTGGATCGGTGACCGGCGTAACGATGTTGCGTGCCGGCAAGCCTGTGGTCTTATCGATGTAAACGCTTTGCTGGTTCGGCACCGACACGGCAGAGACGCGCGGTCCCTTGTCCTTCGCGTCGGCTGTGAGCGGCATCGCAAGAGTGCCTTGGTAGACTGCGTAGGTTTTGCCTTCGAAATCCTTGTTGCCGGCGCACTTATAGTCGGTGCCGACTTTCGGAGGTTGCGCGACCGTTTCCTTGATCTGATTGGCGACGGTATCCGCGAACGATTGAGGCAACTCCGCCCAGACGCCTTGCTGATTGGACCAGGCGCGCTTGCCGATCACGATCATCTCCATAGGCATCGGCTGGTTCGAGACCTCGACGATTTGGTGCATCCGATCGGGAAGAATGTAATCGGCTTTCATCTTCAACGAACCGTCAGCATTCGTAATCGTGGTTTCAAGACGGAATGCTTTTGCCTCTCGTAGCTTTGCGAACGCCGCATCGACTTGGTCCTTGCACGACTGATCGGCGAAAGCCGGACCGGCGATGAAGGCCAATAATCCGATAACAAAAAATCTCATGAGAATCCTACCCGAGCCGTTTCCGAAGTTCTTGTATTTTTACAGTCGAACGGATGGCCCAGGAACACATGCCAAGTCACTGCAATTCGAGCTACCAAACCTTCCCGAGGCGCATTGGCGGCGCAGAACGATCGTTTATTCTCTGCCCCGACATTTCAGGCAGGTGATCGATGGCAATGCGCATCAGCTCGGGGAGCGATTTTACGCCAAGCTTCGTTTTGATTTGGGAGCATGTATTTGCAATTGTTTTGTAGCTGACGTGCAATTCGTCGGCGATAGCAGCATATTGCTTGCCTTGGGCAATCAACTCCAACGTTTGCAATTCGCGCAACGTCATGCCGTTGAGGGGGTTGGTCCGACCTTTTGTTTCCATCACAGCAATCGCGGAGGCAATGGCATGACTCAGAAACGCCTTGCCCTGGCGCACGGCCTGCAGTGCCTTCACGATATCTACGGACGATGTATCTTTTAGGATGTAGCCATTAGCACCGAGTCGCAGCGATTGGCTGGCGATCATGGGGTCTTCGTGCATCGTCAGCACGAGTATCGGCGTGTGCTTGTCGTGGATGCGAAGGCGGCGGATAAACGATAGCCCTCCGAGCACACCTTTCTTGATTGCAAGGTCGATGATGATGAGATCGGGTTTATCGTGGCGATAGGCGCGAAATCCCTCAATGAGATTTGACGCGAGCATGATGTCATCGATGCCGGCATCTTCAAGAACGCGGCGGCAGCCCTGCAGCACGATGGGATGGTCGTCGATCACGAGAATTTTGGTCATGCGGTCGCCTGGGAAAATGCGTTGACGGAACCACCGTGAAGATCTCGGGGCCGCAACGGGATTTTGATTGAAATCGTGGTGCCGTGGGGTTCGTGACCGGCGATGACAAGGCTGCCCCCCGCTGCCAGAACGCGCTCTCTCATCGCGGATAATCCGAAGCCTGCTTGCACGTCGGGCTTCAGGCCAACGCCATCGTCGCTGATGCGCAGGGCGATTGCATCATGATCGCTGCCGGCGCCTTGGCTGGCCTCTTCGCGAAGTTGGACGACAATGTGCGTCGCCTGACCATGCCGAATGGCATTCGTCAGCGCCTCTTGTGTTGAGCGATAGACGGTGAGGTCGATGCGCTCACCGTAGGGCCTGATGAGCGGGGTGACCGAAAGGCCGATGCGAACGTTGGGATGGCGCCGTTCGAAATCATAGACGAGATCTTGAATGAGCGCAGAGAGAGGCACTTTGCCGACGGAGACAGGATGAAGGCGCTTCAAAAGCGCGCGATTCATCGCCTTGAGACGCGAGGAAATCGACAGGATCTCATCCGTTCTTTTTCGAATGGGCTCGGCACTGTTTTCGCCAAGTGCCTCGGTGAGACGGCTGATCGATTCGGCGTTCGCGGTAATTCCGAAGAGACAGGGGCCGGCCTCATCGTGGAGTTCGCGCGCGATTTCACGGCGTTCGTCTTCCTGAACAGATTGTATCTGGCGGTAAAGCTCGCCGTTTTCTTCGCGCGCCTGATCAAGAGAGGCGGCTAGCGAATTAAACTTTACGGCAATGTCGGCGACCTCACTCACTTTCGGAATATCAAGGCGGCGCGATCGCTCACCCGCTTCAAGCGCTACCAGTCCCTTGGCAAGGTCCGTCAGCGGATTAAGAATACGGCCGAGAACGACGTAGAAAGCCAACACAGCGAAGACGATTGCAATAAGCGCAACGGTGGCGAAGGCTGAGAGCTGCTCCCATTTCTCCGCGATCTCGTCATCTGGATCACCCTTCAAAATGAGCGATCGACCATTCGGCTCTATGCTGATGACGCGTGTGTGATCGTTGCCGCCTTTAGGCATCATCAGTGCCTCGAACCAGTCGGGCGTGCGATCATTGGCGTCATCGATATCGGACACCGTTTCCGGTGATCGCAGGACGCGCATCGGCTTGCCCGGATCTTCAACGTAAACGCGGGCATGACGCAGATGCTGAATTTCGTGGGCAACGAGATTATCGAGGTCGGAGAGATGATTTTCGGCGTTGATCCGCCGAACAAGCTCGCGCAGATAGCCTTCCGCCGTATCCATCGACGCTTCGATTTCGACGTTCACGGATTGGCGGCCATTGAGGACGGCGGTTGCTCCCATCAGTACGGTCGCAAGAAAAAGCATCGCGGAAATCGCGAGCAGAACTTGCTGCCGGATGGAGCGACTAAACCATGCCGCCTTTCGCAAGCGGGCAGCGAAACCGGATAAACGCGATGTCGTTTGCATTACGTCAACTGCGGGAACCATAACGTTTCGAAAGCGCATCGAGCGCCTGCTCGCCGGTGAATCCGGCTTTGCGCAAATTGTAATACTGCTGTCCCGCCGCGCCGAAACTCTCGATCCGATTGGCGGCGATTGCGTTGTTCAACATAGTAATCAAGCTGATGGCGGTTTCATCGCCGCCCGCACCTTTCAGCATATCTTCGAGCTGGACAGCGCGGTTCGCGACCATGCGTGGCGAGTCGTTAAACTTTTCGGACGCCTCGATCAGAGCACGGCGAACTTCTCCCGATTTTGAGGCGGCAACTTTCCCGTCACTCTTCGACTCATGCTCAATCAACCAGATCTCCGGCCTCACGTCGTCCTGTTCCGTCAACCAGCTCTTCGTGCCGACCTTCGTCAGCCCGGAACGGTGTTCTGCTTGGTGCTGTGTCGGTTGTTCGTCACTGCATCCGTTTAAGCCGGCGGCAATCACGAGGGCCAGTGCAAAGATGGAAAGGCGATGGGTCATCACGATTATTTGCGCTTTTACAGGTGGTTTTCATTCTCTCATCGCCAGCTATGACAGACGCGCGCAGAGACTACCAGGACAACGTCTGCAGTCTTCTTTGCCAAAACTTCCCGGCCCAATTTGCCGATCAATCTGAAGACCTCGCAAGGCTACATCGTTACGGTCCGGCCCGTGCTGATCGCGCAACCATCGGACGACCAGCGATCCGAACGCGCAGCACGCATCTAAGAGTGGCCTCGGGTGAGACTTTTGCCCGTATTCCGCTCGTGCCTCAGAGGGTCGGGACGGCAAAAGTACCCCTTCGTTTCACAAGGGAAGTCGCCTCGGCCGAATAAGAAAAAGCTGGGTTTAGGAAACGCGAGGTTAAATGGGCATGAAAAAAGTCGTTGGCACCTCAATGCTGATGTCGGCGTCCTGCATGGCGATAGCCGCCGCTATGCAGCTCGGCGTCGCAACCAGCGCTTACGCGAATGACAAGCTAGTTGAACTGTCGAAGAGCAAAGACAACTGGGTGATGCCGGGTCGGAATTACGACTCGAATAACTACAGCGAAGACGACCAAATCAACGTCGGCAACGTCAAGCAGTTGAAGCATGCTTGGTCGTTCTCGACCGGTGAGCTGCACGGCCATGAAGGCGCTCCGCTCGTCGTCGATGGTGTGATGTACGTTCATACCTCATTCCCCAACAAGACTTTTGCTCTTGATCTCAACGATCCGGGCCACATCCTTTGGCAGCATAGCCCGAAGCAGAACCCAGCCGCTCGTTCCGTGGCGTGCTGCGATCTCGTGAACCGCGGTCTGGCTTATTGGCCGGGCGACGGGAAGGTACCGGCGTTGATCATAAAGACCCAGCTCGACGGTCACCTCGTCGCGCTTAACGCCAAGACGGGCGAAGAATACTGGAAAGTCGAAAACGCCGATATCAAAGTCGGCCAGACCGAAACCCAGGCTCCGTACGTCGTGAAGGATCTGGCAATCGTCGGTTCTTCGGGCGCCGAACTCGGCGTTCGCGGCTACACAACCGCCTATAACGTCAAAACCGGCGAACAAGTCTGGCGCAAGTACGCGACCGGTCCGGACGCCGATATCGGTATCGGCGATGACTTCAATAAGGCGAACCCGCACTACGGTCAAAAGGGCCTTGGCCTTGCGACTTGGGAAGGTGACGCTTGGAAAATCGGCGGCGGCACCAACTGGGGTTGGTATGCCTACGATCCATCGCTCAACCTGATTTACTACGGCTCGGGCAACCCCGCTCCGTGGAACGAAACGATGCGTCCGGGCGATAACAAGTGGACCATGACGATCATGGCCCGCGATGCCGACACCGGTGAGTTGAAGTTCGGCTACCAGAAGACGCCTCACGACGAGTGGGACTTCGCTGGCGTCAACGTCATGATGCTCTCTGAGCAGAAAGACAAAGACGGCAAGGAGCGCAAGCTTCTGACGCATCCCGATCGTAACGGCATCGTCTACACGCTTGATCGTTCAAACGGCGACCTCATCTCGGCGAACAAGCTCGACGATACGGTCAACGTCTTCAAGACGGTCGACCTGAAGACCGGCCTTCCGGTTCGCGATCCTGAATACGGTACCTACATGAACCACAAGGGCACGGACATCTGCCCCTCGGCCATGGGTTACCACAACCAGGGTCACGACTCTTATGATCCCAAGAAGCAGCTGTTCTTCATGGGTATCAACCACATCTGCATGGACTGGGAGCCCTTCATGCTTCCCTACCGCGCAGGTCAGTTCTTCGTTGGTGCAACGTTGTGGATGTACCCAGGTCCGAAGGGTGATCGCCAGAACTTCCTGGGCCTCGGTCAAATCAAGGCCTACAACGCAATCACCGGCAAGTACAAGTGGGAGCACATGGAGCGCTTCTCGGTTTGGGGCGGCACGCTCGCAACCGCTGGCAACCTGGTGTTTTACGGTACGCTTGATGGCTTCATCAAAGCACGCAACTCGGACACCGGTGAGCTGCTCTGGAAGCACAAGTTGCCGTCGGGCGTGATCGGTTACCCGATGACGTACGAGCACAATGGCATCCAGTACATTGCTATCATGTCGGGCGTTGGTGGTTGGCCGGGCGTCGGTCTGGTGTTCGACCTCCAGGATCCGACCGCTGGTCTCGGTGCGGTTGGCGCCTTCAAGCAACTCCAGAACTACACGCAGATGGGCGGCAGCGTCGAAGTGTTCTCGCTTGACGGCAAGAACCCCTACGACGACGTCAACGTCGGCGAATACGAGAAGGGCTGATAATCAGCCTTGGGCTATGGCATCGGCGATCTTCACCGACGCCATAGCCCACTGGATATCTCTCGTGTCCGAAAAGGACCCGAGCCGCGCGGCGATAGTCGATTATTCGCTTCACAACGACGGCTATCTGCCTCGCGAGCAATGCATTCGAATTTCCGGCAACAGCGCTTGATCCCGCGCGAGGCGCGAGCAACCGCCAGACCGATTTGAAAGGCCTTGTTCAAATCATGGCTCCCGAATTAGAGACCGCTCATTCGCGGACATTTGTTTCGCATCTTTGGCAAGTCGCGGCTGCCATCAGTGTTTCGCTATTCGCACTCGCAGCTTTCAATCCGTCGATGTCGGATGATGCAAAGCCTGCTTCGGCGGAGGACAAAAATGTCCTGCGTGTCTGCGCGGCCGCGAAAGAACTGCCGTATTCGGCGGATGACGAGTCCGGCTTCGAAAATAAGATCGCCAAAATTCTTGCGGATAGCTTGGGGCGAAAAGCTGAATTTGTCTGGTCTCAAAAAGACGCCATCTACGCGGTGCGCGATCAGCTCGATAAAAATCTTTGCGATGTCATTATCGGAACGGATACCAACGATCCCCGCGTTCTGACGTCGAAGCCCTATTATCGAGCGGCCTATGTTTTCATTCAGCGCAAGGACTCGCCGCTGAAGATCGACAGCTTTGATAGTCCCGATATCGTCAAGGCAAATCCGATTGGCTTCGTGCAAGGCACGCCCGCCGAAACGATGATTACCAAGCTCGATCTTTATAACGACAATATCAACTACGTGTCGTCGCTGACCAACTTCAAGGATAAGCGCAACTCCTACACGCGCGTTCCGCCAGATCGGATGGTCGGCGAAGTGGCTTCGGGAAAATCCGAGCTCGCCATCGGTTTCGCGCCGGAAGTCGCGCGTTACGTCAAGGCGAATGACGCGCTCAAGTTGACTGTCATTCCCGATAATAATGTTCGCGACGATGGCCAGCGCGTTCCGTTTCATTTCGACCAGTCATTCGCCGTCCGCAAAGACGAGAAAGATCTGATGGCCGCGATAAACACCGCCCTTCCGGGCATACAGAAGAAAATCGATGCGGTTCTGAAAGACGAAGGAATTCCCTTCGAAGCGCCTCAACCGCCGACCTGAAGACAGATGTCCCGCAGATCGGCAATCGAAGAAGAGTGGAAGAGAAATTGCAGATGAGATTTGGAATTCTGGCAGCCGGCGCTGTCGTATGGTCGTTGATCGCGGGTGCGCAGATGGCCAATGCCCAACAGGTTTTTCAGAATACCATTACTGGTGAAACCCTGGACGTCGATGGCACGGCACCGAAGGAAGGCCGTGATACCCCTGCGGTCAAGAAGTTCCTGGAAACCGGTGTGGATGCCTACGTCGAAGTTCCAGGCTGCCTACCCAAAGGCGAAGAGGTTTTTCTCGAGTCCTGCTCGGGCTGCCACGGGCATATCGGCGAAGGCAAGGTCGGTCCGGGTCTCAACGATTCCTACTGGACCTATCCGAAGAACGAGACTGACAAGGGTCTGTTTGAGACCATCTTCGGCGGTGCCAACGGCATGATGGGTCCGCACGGCCAAGACATCGAGCTCGACGACATGTTGAAGCTCATCGCTTGGATCCGCCACATCCAGAAGGACGACGTCAAAGACGCCCAGTGGCTGACGGACGAGCAGAAGAAGAACTTCAAAGTCTTCAATATCGACGAATGGGAAAAAACGGGACGCGCTGCCGCTGCGAAGCAGCAATGCAAGATTTCCGGCAACTAGCTCATGTCCTGATTAGGGCTGCCTCACAGGGCTTGGCTGGTACGGAACAACAAGGACGGATCAGACCGTCCGAAGACGAGTAGAAAAATGGAGGAATGCCTATGAAGAACCTTTCACTCACGCTCGTTGCCGGAATTGCATTTGCCGGCCTCGCTGGCGCGATGGCACCCGCGGCCATGGCCTACGATGGCACGCACTGCCGCGCTCCGGGCAACTGCTGGGAGCCGAAGCCCGGCTTCCCCGAAAAGATCAAGGGTACGAAGTTCGATCCGAAGCACGACCCGAAGCAGCTCGCGAAGCAGAGCGAATCCATGGCTGCCATGGAAGAGCGGAATGCGAAGCGCGCTGAGAACTTCAAGAAGACCGGCAAGTGGGTCTACGACGTCTCGAAAATCCAATAGTCGAGGCGGATAAATAATCCTCGGATCTTGCGACGCTTGCAGGACGAAAAAATTTCCTCTCCGAGGTATCTGGGGTGCTGCCCAAAACAGCACCCCCCTTTTCGTCCGAACTTAAATCTGACGTCCAGTCGTTCGGCCGGCTGAGCACGCCACGCTTGGGAACAAGAATAATGAATCGCCCAACGCTTGATCGGCAGCCTACTGCCGATATGTCCGAACCAATTAACCTCGAAAGCTGGCGCTGCGATGCTCGCGACTTCGAGCAGGAAATCGCGAAAGCTGTCGTCGGCCAAGAACGGGCAATCCGTCTCCTGACAATTGCCGTATTCGCGCGCGGGCATGTTCTTCTGGAGGGCGACGTCGGCGTCGGCAAGACAACGCTCCTGCGCGCAGTGGCTCGAGCGCTCGGTGGTGCTTACGAGCGTATCGAAGGCACGATCGATCTAATGCCTTCTGACATGATCTATCATACGTTTCTTAACGAAGAGGGTAAGCCACGCGTCGATCCGGGTCCCGTTCTTCGCCATGGCAGCGATCTCTCGGTTTTCTTTTTCAACGAAATCAACCGGGCGCGCCCTCAGGTGCATTCGCTGCTGCTGCGATTGATGGCCGAGCGCAGTATCACGGCCTTCAACAAGGAACACTATTTTCCCAATCTGCTCGTCTTTGCTGATCGCAATCGCATCGAGCGTGAGGAAACCTTTGAGCTGCCTGCCGCGGCACGCGATCGCTTTCTGATGGAAGTTGGCATTGCTACCCCGACAGACAATACGGCGCGCCGAGACTTGCTCTTTGAGACGAAGTTCCATGATGTCGACGCGCTTATTTCATCACTCAGGGAAGGCGTGATCGGCTACCGGCGTCTGAATGCGCTTTCCAAGGTCATTCAGAACAGCATCATCGTAAGCCCGGCGCTGGAGAGCTACGTTCTCGATCTCTGGACCGCCGTGCGCGAACCCGCGAAGGCCGGCATTGATATTACAAACGTCGACATCACGCGTCTCGTGGCGGGCGGAGCCAGCCCGCGCGGCATGAGTTATCTAATCCGAGCGGCGCGCGTGCAGGCGTGGCTCTCCGGCAGAGACATGGTCGTGCCGGAGGATATTCGCGAGATTTTCTCTGAGTGCATGGCGCACCGCATCTTCCTTGCGCCGGTCTATGAACTTCGACGCGATGACATCATTCGGTCGCTTATCAGAGGCGTGTTCGCCAAGGTACCGACGCCATGAACGACGCCGCGCGCGATCTCGCTTATGCCATACCCTGGCGTACGAGCGGCGTCCGCGTCGGCGCGAACAAGAGCTATCTGTCGGGAAGCAGCGGCCTGTTCCGCGATGTCGTTCCGCTGACCGCGTTTCCTGATCCGAGGCGCATCGCCGTTCGCGCCTCGTTGAGCGACCCTTTCGAACGTCTTCTTGTCCGTCGCGCCGAACAGCCGAGCGCGATTGATGTCGTCGTTCTCGTCGATGTTTCAGCTTCGATGGCCTTCGAAGGCCACTGCAACAAGATGTCCCTTGCGGCAGATATTGCCGAAGCGCTTGCGATTTGCACCGAACGTACCGGCGATACCTTTGCATTGCTGCCGTTTGACAGCGTGTTGCGCCAAGACCTCTTGCTCTGGAAGACGCTGTCACGCGCGGCGCACCTGGACGCCATTGACCGGCTTCGCCACGCAAAAGCCGAGCACCAAGGAATTGAAGGGATCGCCGAAGCCGGTGCGGCAATTGCCGGATCGCGCAAGCTTGTCTTCATTGTTTCCGATTTTTTGTGGCCTGAAGAGGGGGCGCGGGCTGCAGCCGAGGCGCTCGCCTTCCACGACGTCGTGCCAATCGAGTTGCGCGACAGTCTTGAGATTGAGGACTTGCCGCGTTGGGGTCTGCTCAATCTTCGCGACCTTGAAACCGGACGGCATCGTCTTGTCGCCATGCGTCCATCATTGAAAGCGAAATGGTTGACGCTGCGAAACGAGCGGCGCGATCGCATCACGCGCGTCCTCGACGCGAACGCTCGCGAGATGTTCACCATTCGCGATTTGATCGATTGGATGCGCCTTACCGCCTATCTTCTCTACGGGGTCGCCTGATGCGCATCTTTTGGATGATCGTATTCATTCTGATCGGCATTCGCCCGGCGGTGGCGGCCATAGACGCCGTCAACATCTATGAGCCGCGAACGTTCGGTTATTTTATCGGAGATATGCTCGAACGCGACGTTCAAGTCGTCACCAGCGGTAACACCGAACTCTTTACGGCGGCACTTCCACGGCCCGGTTCCCTGACGTACTGGCTCGACTTGGTTTCCATCGACCACACAGAGCGCGAAGCTGACGGGCGGCGGATCTACGATATCAAGCTGAAGTATCAGATTTTCTATTCCGCGATCGAGGCAACTGAACTCGACATCCCGGCCTTCCCGCTGAAGTTCAAAAATCCGACGAGTGTTGCGCCGGATGAAACTGCCCCGAATGACTCGGAAGAAGCTGCGAAGAAATATTCCGCGTCGGTTCCTGCTCTGCGCCTGACCCTCTCGCCGCTTCGCAATCTCGTTTTGAACGATCTCATGCCCGAAAAGACGAAAGAACTTTCGGACGTCCTGCGTCCTAACGTGCAGGCACACGAGATTCCAGTCGCCTCCAAAGAAAAAATGCTTGCGTTTTCGGGTCTCGCGCTTCTCGGCTGTGGGCTACTGCTGCTTTGGCATTATGCCATCTGGCCGTTCAAGAAACGCGCCGGCCGTCCGTTTACGCAAGCCGACCGCCAGATCCGGGACCTCCTGCCCTATGGGGTGGGCGACGCTTCCTATCGTGAGGCACTTCTCATTCTGCATCGCGCTTTCGACGAAGCGGCCGGTCATCGATTATTTGCCGAAGACGCTTCAGCGTTCACGCGAGAACATCCGCGCTTTGAAGGGCTGGCACCGCGGCTCAAAGCTTTTTTCGAAAGTTCGCGCCTTTATTTCTTCGGCGACGATCGACGCACCGCCGAGGATCGCTTCCCATTAGAAAGCGTGAAGAGGCTGGCCGGCGATCTTGCACGCGAAGAAAGAGCGGCGGCATGATTTTTACGAACCCGCTCGGCTTATATTTGCTGCCGCTGATGCTTATCCCGCTCTTTCTCGGGACACAGAAGCAGGAGGGCTACCCTTCGCTTGCGGACCTCCCGATTGACCGGCTTTCGCAAGTTCTGACTTGGGCACTGCGATTTGCGGGAGTGCTCGCCATTGGTGGCATCGTTCTCGGACTGTCGGGAATTGCGCTGCGTGAACGCAAGATCGAGCGCTTTGGACAGGGCGCGCACATCGTGCTGTTGATAGACCGTTCCGCCAGCATGAATGATACCTTCGCAGGTCGTCAGCCCAGCGGAGCAGAAGAATCGAAATCGGCGGCGGCCAAGCGGCTGCTCAAGGATTTCGTCGTGGAACGCAAACATGACCGGTTCGGTATCGCCGAATTTTCAACTGCGCCGCTACATGTAGTGCCGATTACCGATCACAAAGGCGTCGTTCTCAATGCAATCGATGCGATCGACCGGCCGGGTCTCGCGTTCACGGATGTCGGCCGCGGCCTCGGCATGGCGCTCAGCATGATCGACGAAGATGTTCTGCCTGGTTCGCGCGCTATCGTTCTGGTCTCGGACGGCGTCGCGGTCGTGGGGCGGCGCGTGCAGGAGGCGTTGCGAACGGATTTCGCCCGGCGCCCCGTCCATCTCTATTTCCTCTATCTGCGCACCGAAGGTTCGAACAGCATGTTCGCCACTCCTCCGTCCGATGCAGAGGATACGCCGCAGGCGCTCCCCGAACGTCACCTCAACAAGTTCTTTCAGAGTTTGCGCATTCCCTACCGTGCTTATGAAGCGGAGAACGCTGATGCGGTCAAAGCCGCCATCAAAGATATCGGCAAGCTTGAGCAGACGCCAATCGTCTACACCGAGCGCATCCCGCAATACGACCTGTCGCGATGGGCATACGGGTATGCGGCGCTGGCTTTAGCTCTTCTTCTTGCTGCGAAGCTCTGCGCCCGCTCGCTCCACGCCATGCCCGGAGGCGCGCATGCTCGTTGACCGCTTCATCACGCTTTTATCGGATCAGCGCAGAAAAATTCTTTGGTTTCTCACGCTGTTGTGCGCGGTTTGGTTTGGATACGCCGCCGATGACTTCTTCCGAGCCGAACGCGCTAACAGCACGATCCGCCAACTCCTGGCACGGAGTGATGCTGCGATCAACGTTCGAACCGCGACGGCGCAGGAGATTCTGGCGCGCATAAATGAATCTTTGCGACGCGATCAAATCGATGATGCGCAAGCAACCTTGAGTTCGTCGGTCGAAAGGGTTCCCCGGGCCATTCATGCGGCTGCGCTTTACAATATCGCCAATTCCAGAACGCTGCTCGCGGCCGAGGCCGTTCGCAAGGGGGATCTCGATGGAGCGGCTGCGCTCGTCAATTTGGCGAAATCCGAATATCGCCTCGCCCTCAAACTCGATCCGGCAAACTGGGATGCGCGCTATAACATCGACGTTGCCATGCGGATCGTGCGTGACCTGCCGCAAGCGGATAATCCCGATAAAGAATCGCCTGACGCACCAAAAAAATTATGGACGGATCTGCCCGGCATTCCGAAGGGGTTGCCATGACTTTCTTCGGGATTGAATTCGATCGCCGAACAGCTTTGCTCACCGGCGCGCTGGCACTGACTATTGCCGCGATGATCGGCTTCCATCTCGTGCGCAACCAGCGCATCGCCGACGTTTTGGCAATCATAGATATCACCGGTAGCATGAACACGCGCGACATGGGAAACCCGCGCGGATCGCAGGATCGTCTGGAATCCGCCAAGACTGCGCTCGTCAATCTGATGCAGGATCTTCCCTGCGACTCACGTCTCGGTCTCGGCGTCTTTACGGAGCGCATTTCGTATCTCCTCTTCGATCCGGCCGAGATCTGCGCCAACTACGATGCACTCGAAGGGGCAATCTCGGATCTCGATTGGCGCATGGCGTGGGCGGGCGACAGCTATATCGCCCTGGGCCTCTATTCGGGTATCGACATCGCTCAGAGCTTGAAATCGGATCTTCTATTTCTGACTGACGGACATGAAGCGCCGCCTCTGCCCTTCACGGGCGTTCCGGATTTCGATGGCAAGCCGGGTGCTGTAAAGGGCTTGATCGTCGGCGTCGGAGGAACGGAAAAAACGCCGATCCCAAAATTCGATGACGAGGGACGGCAAGCCGGCGTCTACAGCGAAACTGACGTTCCGCAGGACAATCGAATCGGGGCGCCGCCGCCAGATGCCGAGACGCGCGAAGGATACAATCCGCGCAACGCTCCGTTTGGTGCCATGTCCGCGACCGGCGACGAACAATTGTCGTCGGTAAAAACGGGGCATCTGGAAGACCTCGCGCGGCGTACGGGCCTGCAATACGCCGAGCTTCAGCACGTCAATTCGCTGGCGCCGCGTCTTCTCTCAGCAACGGAACCTCGGCTCGTGCCGGTGGATACGAATATGTCCCACGTCCCCGCGCTCGCGGCGCTTCTGCTGCTGCTCGCACTCTACGCATTTTCACTGTTCGAGACGGTGCGTTTCCCCAATCTCCGCCACCTCTTGAAGTTCGGCTTTACGTCCCATCCCAAAGGAGCCTTGGTTTATGGCAATTAAGTTACGTCCACTTCTCGTTATCGCTGCTGTTCTTTCGTTCTCGAGTGCTGCGTGGGCGCATGGCCCGACGCCACAAAAAGTGGACGAGAAAATTACGATTTCCGCCCCACCCGCTGACGTCTGGAAAGTCGTGAAAGACTTTGCGTCCATCGGGACGTGGCATCCGTGGGTCACGAATATCAAGGTCGAAGGGAGCGGCGACGACACGACCAGAACGCTGACGCTAAAGTCTGGCGGAACGCTCATCGACAGCCTTGATGCTATCGACGACAAGGCGATGGAGATCGACTACCGCCTGCAAAACGAAGACCTCAAGGCTCTCCCGGTCAGTTCGTATTCCGATGCGATTATCGTGCAGCCCGCTGCCGACGGAGGTAGCGAGGTCGAGTGGATCTCGCGTCTCTATCGCTTCGATACCGGCAACGAGCCGGCGGACGATCAGAATGACGAAGCGGCAGTCAAGGGATCGACCGAATACATTAAAGCCGGCCTCGCAGGCCTCAAGGCGAAAGTTGAAGGTAAATGAGGGCACGTCTTCCCGTCGCTGCCCTTTTGAGCACCATCGCCATTGCGCTGAAAGGCGCAGTGGCGATGGCCTCACCGCAAAGCGTCTACGTTCTCAGTCAAGACGACGGCATTCTTTCTGTCATCGACACGTCCTCCGACGAAATTGCGGCGAAGGTCGCCATTACCGGGAAGCCGGCAGCCTTCACGATCGATGCGAAATCACGCAAAGCCTTCGCAACGCTTCCCGACAGCGGCGAGATTGCCGTCATCGATCTTGACCGGCGCGTTGTCTTGGCGACCCTAAAGGTCGGCGGCCAGCCATTCGGCATTGCGTCCGACAATGCGGGCCGCCTTTTTGTAGGCGACTGGAGCGCCAATCGCATTTCTATCGTCGATGAGACGACCGGCGCGGCCGAAGCGATGTTTACCGTGGGGCGCTCGCCGGCTCATCTTGTTGCAACGGGAGATGGCAGACGGCTTTTCGTTGCCGATCGTGAATCGAACAATGTCGCAGTTATCGACACAAAGAATTTCAAAATTCTGGCGGAAATTCCCGTCGGCCGTGCGCCGTTCGCATTGGCAATAAGTCCGGACGAAAAACAACTGGCGGTCGCCAACGTCCAAGCCGCGACGCTGTCGATCATCGATACGAAAACTCTGAAGATCGTCTCGACGCCCGCGACAAGCGCTATGCCTTATGGCGTGACCATCACCGACGACAATTCAGAAATCCTCGTTTCCAACCAACACGGCGGAACCGTCTCGATCTTCAATGCGCAAACGTATGCATCGCGCGCCGAGATCAAGGTCGGGCGCTATCCGGAAGGCGTGGCCGTGCTGCACAATGGGAGAAAAGCCTATGTGGCGAACTGGTTTTCAAACACCATTTCAGTTCTCGATCTTGCCAGCAATGTCGAGATCAAGAAGATCAAATGTCCTAGCGGACCGCGGATGGTTATTGCCGGCGCTGTGGAACATTAGCGCCATCGCGCTTACCATCGTGGTTGCAGCTGGGGCAGCACCCAGCACCGGCCACGCTGAATTGCTCTGTGGCGCGATGGTTAAAAGCGGCGTTGCATCGGGCAAGACCGAAGCCGAAGCCAAATCCGCTGCGACGACATGGTGGACATCCCGCGCCGGTGCGCTCGGCGAGGGTTATCAAGAGTGGGACCACGCGAAGAACAAATCCGTCTCGTGCCACGCGGGACCTTTCAACACGTTCAAATGCCGTGCGTCTGCGGAGCCATGCCGACCCGATGACAGCAAGCCGGTCGATCCCTCGAGTAGTAAGCATCTTTAGGTGTGCGGCTTCGTCGAGGAGGGATCAGAGCTCGCTGAAGGTCCTGGTCGATTGCATCGAGCCGAAGTAGGTGCCGGTCCAACGTTCGACCTTCTCTGGTAAGAAAATAAAGCTCTGCATCTTATAGACGAGGCCGTTGCTCATCACGGTTTCGTCTTTCACGGGAATGGCATTGGCGGGAAGAAAGTAGGCGCAGGTCTGTTTGCCAACCACCTTGTTTACCTCATTGGCTGCGATCTCTTCCGAGTCGCCCGCAGCTTCCCGCTGAAGAAAAGCGACCTGTTCGTGCTTTTGACCGCAGAAATAGCCTGAGACCCGTACCGGGTCGTCGGAGCGAGCGGGTGCTGCGGCGCAAAGGGTGACGGTTGAAATAAGGAGAGCAATCCGTGAAATGCTTACGAGAGGCATGGGCTTCTCCAAAGGCTAAACGTTCACAAACTGGGTGAACCCAAACCTCGAGCGCGCGCCTCCGAGACCCTTCTTCTCAATTTCCTGAAAGCGTGAGGGAAGAATCGGTAGATCTCAACTGCAGCGGCGTCACATGCGTCTCGAAATCTCAGTGCACACACAGGAAAAGAGGCTGCCTGGCCGCGACTTGCATGCGATCCAGACAGCCGAGGAAATTTACTCAACAAGAAGCAGGAATGATTTCCCGGCATCCGAGGCTAGCTCTTTGTCGTCGAGCGTGCCGTCACTATCGGGATCGGCAGCCTTGAAGCGCTCCACAACGATCGCGTCGTATTCGTTCTGATCGAGCGTGCCATCGTTATCGGGGTCAGCAGCTTTCAGACCGGCTTCGTCAACGCGGCCGGACAGCTCTTTGCCATCAAGGGTTCCGTCCTTGTCGGGGTCCAGCTTGGTGAAGAGTTTTGTCGCGGCAGCTTTGGCTTCCGGCACATCGACCGTGCCGTCGTTGTCGGGATCAAGCGCGGTCAGAGATGCCGAAGCGGCGATGGCCGGGTGTGCGTAGTGAACGGACGCCAATGCGGCGCCTGCCACCAGTGCTGCGACACCCAATAATCCAAATTTCATTTCGAAAAACTCCTCTATGGGCGATACGAAACGGCCCCCGTTTCGAAGTCGTTTCTTAAGCTCAGAGGACTACTTCCCTCCGAGATGCATACTGACAGCACGCTAACAGAGGATAACTTCCCGAATTAAGGTGATAAATAGGAAGAAATATCGGGAATTATTTCCCAGATCGCTGTCCGGCTCGGCGAATATCGCAACCGCTCGGCAGCTTTCAGATCAGCTTCATTTCAAGGGCAATTCGAACCATTTCGGTCGAAGTGCGGGCGCCGAGCTTTTTCCGGAGGATCGCACAATCCGATGCGACGGTCTTATAGGACACGGAAATATCGTTGGCGATCTCGGCCATGCTTCGGCCGCGCGCCAGCATTCGCAGGACGAGCTGCTCGCGCTCGCTGAGAAGCGTTTCTGTTTGATGGTTTTGTGCCCGGAGCAGCGCCATCTCCTGCACGAGATCATCCGAGATCCACGTATCGCCGCGGGCGACCGCCAGCACGGCCTCGCGCAGATCGGTCGAGCCGCCGGTCTTGCTGACGTAGCCTCTTGCGCCGGCCTGGATCGCCTGAATCGCAAGGATCGGCGTATCGCTCGTCGAGAAGACGACGATGCGAGCTTCGCGGTCGTGGCCGACGAACTCACGTGTCAGCTCAAGGCCCGAGCCATCCGGAAGATTGATGTCGATGATCGTCACATCAGGATCTTCGCGCGGCATTGCGAGCCGTGCTTCTGCTGCCGTTCGCGCTTCGACGATCGCCATCCCATCGATTTGAGAAAAGAGCGCTCGGCAGCCGGATATGACGATCGGGTGATCCTCGACGATGAGAAGCTTCACGGTTGGTTGCGCTCACCTCAAGCATCCGAGCCCAAGCCGTTCTAACGAGCGAGAACCGATTATCAATGCCGAATTTAAAGGGATTTTTTCCCTCGACATGGCGAATTTTGTCCCATGCCGCCCGATCGGCAATGATTGCCGACGTCATATGAAAAGGGGTTTCTGTTGCCGGCGAAATCACCCGGATATGTGCAAACGGCGGAGCAGGAAAATGACTCGCAGAAATCTTGGGAAATCGTACGCCGGGCGTTCCGATGAATTCGGTCGCCCGGCGCGAACTAAAAGTACAGGCTGTTAGTACTGCTTCGGGCACCAGGATTCCGAAGACGATTTGCACCCCTCAGGGAATGCCTTCACCATCTTCTGGGCGGTCACCCATTCGTCCGTATCGACGCTGTTGTTTGAGTCTGCGTCCATTGCCGTGAAGGTAGGGGCTGGATCAATCTTGAGCTTCGTCCAGTTTGCTTCCCACTCCGTGCGGCTGATGGAACCGTTGCCATCGGTGTCGATCATCTTGAACTTCTCGCCCCATTCGTCAGCCGACGCATAAACGGTGGAGGCGAGGACAAACGTGGCCGCTACGGCCGCCAGTCTCTTGAGCATGGTGTTTACTCCCAATCTTATTGCTTTTTCTGCTTGTTGCGCGGTGGCGTAGCCGAGTGCCACGGCGCATACCAAGCAACACGCGGCGAGAGCGCACAGGCAATGGCATGCGTGGCAATTCTGGATGGGAGAGTTGGTAAGTGCGAACGGGACGCGCGTTCAGCGAGGACGCGCAAAGCGATTATTGGTACCGAAACCCGTCGCCGCTGCCCGACAAACAGATTGCGTTCATCCCCGAAGCAATAGGAATGCGCGCTCGCGCGACAGTTATCTTTAGCACGAGGACCTGAAGTCGAAACTCGCGAATACCATGGCGCCGCGTGCTGAGGACTTCAATGCAACCTCCGCACGCCAGCGCAAACGGACTGAGTTCGCGTACGGCTCGGCAGTCGGCCCGCCTGTGCTGGATTCTTCGGCCGTTGCATTGCTGGTGCCCAGAAGAGGACTCGAACCTCCACGCCTTGTGAGCGCTAGTACCTGAAACTAGTGCGTCTACCAATTCCGCCATCTGGGCTTGCGGGTGTCAGGTAAATTGGTCCGCAGCGGAAGTCAATTGCGTGACGTATGCATCTCGCAGGCTTTTGGGGCCACATCGCCTGAGCCAGGCCAGATTGCGGGTAAAGTCGTCCTTCGTGTGCTTCACACGGTCGCTCAGGCTCGCTAGATGTGAGGCTGGCCGGGAGGCCGGCCGACGGCTGCAGCGAGGTTTCGAATGGCAGGAAACGGTAAACTAGCGACGGTTTTCGGCGGGTCCGGGTTCGTCGGGCGTCATATCGTGTGGTCGCTGGCGCGAAAGGGATACCGGGTGCGTGCTGCGGTCCGCAGACCGGATCTCGCGGGCTATCTGCAACCCATGGGCGTCGTCGGGCAGATCTTTCCGGTCCAGGCCAATCTGAGATTTGCCGATTCGGTGGCGCGGGCCGTCGAGGGGGCTGACGTCGTCATCAACGCTGTGGGGATTTTGGCGCCGACAGGGGCACAATCCTTCGACGCGATCCACGTTGAAGGCGCCGCCAGGATCGCGAAAGCCGCGAAGGCGGCGGGCGCCGAGCGCCTTGTTCACATCTCGGCTATCGGCGCGGATAAGACCTCGCCGGCCAAGTACGCCCAGACGAAGGCGCTGGGCGAGGAGGCGATGTTCGCTGGCTTCCCAGGCGCTATGGTGCTGAGGCCGTCGATCATTTTCGGTCCGGAGGACGAGTTCTTCAATCGCTTCGCCGCTATGGCGCGGGTTAGTCCGTTTCTGCCTCTGATTGGCGGCGGCGTTACGAAGTTCCAGCCGGTGTTCGTCGGCGACGTCGGTCATGCTGCTGCGGCGGCGGCAACTGGCGCGGGTACGCCTGGCACGACCTACGAACTTGGCGGGCCGCAGGTTTCGACCTTCAAGGAGCTTTTGAAGCTGACGCTCGACTATTCGGATCGCAAGCGGCTTTTGCTGCCCATTCCATTCTGGATGGCCAAGCTCATGGCTGCGCTGACCTGGCCGCTGCCGAATAAGCTTCGGCCGATGACGGTCGATCAGGTCCGGTTGCTGCAGTCAGATAATGTGGTGTCTGAGGGTGCCAAAAAGGACGGTCGGACAATCATGGCGCTCGACGTTCCGCGGCCAGCCGCCGTCGATGGCGTGGTTCCAGCGTATCTTGAGCGTTTCAAGGCACGGGGCCAGTACGCCCATTACCATCCGTGAGCTTTGCTTAAGCTGCGCTGCCTGTAAGCGCGAAAGCCTTCGGCACGCCGGCCGCCCATGCCTTTGGGCGGCCCCCTGCCGGTTCATAGCACCCCCCTGTGGGCCGGCGGACGATTTATACGTCGCCCGTTCAGCCGCGGGTCAGTGTAGCGGTGCGATCGACAACTCGTCTTCCTGAGCATGCCCGATTGCGGCCTGCAGCGTATCGGTCAACGCGATGGGCGTGCCGTCAGCCGCATGCAGCGAGAACAGAGGGATGCCCTTTGGCAAGCCTTCGATCTGCGGAAACATTTCCAGAGCTTCGTCCGAGGTCAATGTCTTGATGTAAGCGACCTCGCCGCCGCCAAGCCGTGCAAGCTCCAGTTCGCTCATGACCGGCGCGACGGCATCGTGGATGTCGGCAGATTTCGCGGTGGACTTAGTATTC
Organism: Hyphomicrobium sp. MC8b; assembly: GCF_905067615.1. Lineage (NCBI taxonomy): Bacteria > Pseudomonadati > Pseudomonadota > Alphaproteobacteria > Hyphomicrobiales > Hyphomicrobiaceae > Hyphomicrobium > Hyphomicrobium sp. MC8b. Next base: position 742,690 of record NZ_LR898465.1, read on the forward strand.
ATGACGCTCTTCCTCCTTGTGTCGAGGCCGGGCTCTCATCGCAAACCGGGAACCGCGGCCCACACAGGGGCCTCTCGATCTGCTCGTCTGCTCCGATCCTCCGACGATTCGGTCGCTTGCGCTGTGACGCGAAAGACTCAGCTCAGGTGCGGCTTTTGGTTGGCTTGGCCGCTCCGATCTCAATCCGGCGTACGAGGCGCTCAGGCTCAAGCCGCTGCAAGTCGACGGCCAGGAGGCCATTCGCAAGCTCTGCGCTTTTGACCTCGATGCCGTCTGCAAGGACGAACGTTCGCGAAAACTGCCGGGATGCGATGCCCCGGTAGAGATAATCGCGAGCCTTATCGTCCTGCTGCTTGCCACGAACCGTCAATTGTTTGTCTTCGAGCGTTATCTCGAGGTCGTCACGCGTAAACCCAGCTACAGCCAGGGTGATCCGCAAAAGCTCACCGGAATCGCCGTCCTTGGCGACCCTTTCTATATTGTACGGTGGGTAACCATCCCCGCCTTTGGTCGCGCGGTCAACCAACCGCTCGATCTCTTCAAAACCCAGAAGCAGGGGGTTCGAAAGTGCCGTTACACGCGTCATATGAAGGTCCTTAAGCAAGCGACCAACGTCCTATTCCCAGATGCCTTGCGGCCATCTGCCTCGCCGTCACAACTGCCCGGCGATTTGATGAAGATATGGGAACCGGTGACCGGTCTTCAAGCGGCAGGAGACGTCGCGCGGACCGGGCGTGTCGCTGGCGCCTCGGGGAGCCGGAAATCAGGGATTATCTGGAATTCCGCCTTAGTGCTGCCTGCCTTGGCCGCGAAGACGCAGAGCTTTTTCAGCTCGGGTTGCGTGGGGAATCTATGACGCCGGCTTCTGCGCTCTTTGTCTCGGTTTTAGCCTTTTTCTCTCTTTCAGCCGGTTCGGCCGTAATGGCTCAGGATGCGGCCAAGCCGGCCGTCGCCGGAGACTCCGGGACCGTTCTCGGCGACCCTGACGGTCCGCTGACGCCGGAGGAGAAAGCCGAGAAGGAGGCGCGGAAGGCGTGCAAGGTCGACCTTTGTCGTGCCTTTCACTCAAAAGATGCATCCGGTCCTGATATCGCCTGCCACGTCATCAAGAGCTGGCGGAAGGAGCAGTTGGCGAAGCTTGTCAGCAAGGTGAAGATCACTTGGCCGTACGAGGGTGCGCATTGCTCGATGGACCTCAACGTGAAGAGGGCCGACCTCGTCAAGGCGATGGCTGAGCCGAAAGCGGAAATCCAGTTCGCCAAGCATACCGTGACGTGTTCGATCGCAAGCGAGAGGAAGGGTCCCACGGACTTCTCGTTTGAGCTGACGCCGAAGGTGACGTTCGAGGACGGCAAAGCCGTCAGCGCAAAGGCCGAGTGGGGCAAGATTGAAGCGCCTACTCTGATCAAAAGCGCGCTTTGGACCGCGACGGCTGCTGACAATACCGTGAACATTCTATCGGGCTCTATTGTCGAAGAAGTGAACACGTTCATCGGCAAGCGATGCGATGAGGTGAAAGATCAATGGGCTGCCAAGCAATAGGCAGCTCGCATATCAATTCGCCAAAGCGAAGTGTTATAATGTTATTAGGCGCGCTTATGAGCGATTATGGCAAATACGATTGGCCCCCGTTGGTTTGACGATATAGGTAGCTCACGTTGTGAAGCGTGGACTAACCACTCTTGGAGGAACCCATGAAGACGTGGTCGAAGCCCGAAGTTCGCGAGCAGGAAGTTGGTCTCGAAGTGACCAGCTACCTCCCGGCTGAGATCGACGTCATCTAACTTTAGGTGATGTCGGCTTAGGTCGAACTTTGAGCGGCGGTCGAGGGCACTCGGCCGTCGCTTTTGTTTGAGCGGAACTCAGCCAGAATTTTCGATCGCCTCGCGCTTTTCTTCCAGTTCCAGCCAAAGCGTTTCAGCGGTTTCGAGCTGCTGCTGAGCCTGTTGCAGGCGTTCGCTTGTCTTATCGAATGCGGCGCGGTCGCGGGTGAAAAGCTCGGCGTCGGCGAGTTTGGCGCCGAGAGTTTTGATTTCCGTCTCAAGCTTTGCGATCTCGCCGGGAAGCGTCGATAGCGCGTGCTTGTCCTTGAAGGACAGCTTCTGTCTTGCGGGCGCGGCGGCGGAAGATGCAGTGTTGCCTTCCGACGATTTTGCTGGTGATGCCGCTTGTTTTTGATCTTTCTCTAAAGCATCGCCTTTGCGTTGGGCGAGCATATCGGAATATCCGCCGGCATATTCGGTCCAATTCCCGTTTCCGGTCGGGGCCAATACGCTCGTTACAATTCGGTCGAGAAAATCGCGATCGTGGCTGACGAGGAGAATCGTGCCGCCGTAATCCGACAGCAATTCTTGCAGCAGATCGAGCGTTTCGAGATCGAGATCGTTCGTCGGCTCATCGAGCACGAGGACATTCGAGGGCTTTGCGAGCGCGCGAGCCAACATCAGACGGGCGCGCTCTCCGCCTGAGAGCACACGGATGGGTGACAGCCGCTGCTCGGGAAGGAACAGAAAGTCCTTCATGTAGCTCGCGACGTGACGTGCCTTGCCATTGATGACGACCTGGTCGCCGCGGCCGCCGGTCAAGGCATCCGCGACGGTCCAATTCGGATTGAGTTCGTCGCGGCGCTGGTCGAGCGCGACAACTTCGAGATTGGCGCCGTGGCGGATCGTGCCGCTGTCCGGTGCGATCTGGCCGGTCAAAAGCTTGATGAGCGTCGTTTTGCCTGCACCGTTCGGACCAACGATACCGAGCCGATCGCCGCGCATGATCCGCAGGTCGAGATTCTTGATGATATCGACGCCTTCGTAGCTCTTCGAAATGCCGGTCGCCTCGGCGACAAGCTTGCCGGAGATGCTGCCTTCCGCAGCGTCGAGGCGGACGCTGCCGACGACATGGCGCTGCTCTCGGACCTCCTGGCGCAGGGCGCGAAGCTCACGCACGCGGCGGACGTTGCGCTTGCGCCGTCCGGTGACGCCGCCGTGCATCCACTGGTCTTCGCGGACGATCTTGCGGTCGAGCTTGTGGCGCTCGATCTCGTCTTCTTCGAGAACCTTATCGCGCCAGTCTTCGAAAGCAGCGAAGCCTTGTTCGAGCCGCCGGGTCTTGCCGCGGTCGAGCCAGACGGTGGCGCGCGACAGGTTTTCGAGAAAGCGCCGGTCGTGGCTAATGAGAAGCAGCGCCGAGCGCATGCCGAGGAGTGTTGTTTCAAGCCATTCGATGGCGGTCAGGTCGAGGTGGTTCGTCGGCTCATCGAGCAGCAGAACGTCGGGCTTGGCGGCAATGACACGGGCCAGAGCCGCACGGCGGGATTCGCCGCCCGAAAGATGCTGCGGCTCGCTGTCTCCTGAAAGGCCAAGCTCGGCCAAAAGATACTCCGCCTGATAAGGGTCATCAGTCGGGCCGAGGCCAGCGACGACATAATCGCGGACGGTTGAGAAGCCATTGAAGTCGGCTTCTTGCGGCAGATAACGAAGGCTGGCGCTGGGATGGGCGAAGCGCTCGCCGCTGTCTGGTTCGACGAGGCCGGCGGCGATTTTCAGCAACGTCGATTTGCCGGAGCCGTTGCGGCCGACGAGGCAGATGCGGTCGCCGGGCGCGACCGTCAGTTCCGCGCCTTCAAGCAGCGGGGTGCCGCCGAACGTCAGGTTGATGTCTTTGAGGGTAATTAGGGGAGGTGCCATGCGCCCCTCGTAGCGGGGGATGCGTGCGGGATCAATCGCAACCTCGCGCCCCGTGCGTCCGTCAGCAGCAGCGGTTGATTTTGCCGCTGCCCTCGCCGTAGCGGCTCGCCTGTCGTTCGCGGAAAAAGGCCTCGTAGTTCATGACCGGCTCGCCGGGGTGCGCGTGGCGGCGGTGTGCGACGTAAGCGTCATAATCGGGAATGCCGACCATGAGGCGTGCGGTGCGGACGATGCGCCGGCAGAGCCTGAAAATCGGAGCCGTGACGGTTTCGCGCATGGGGCTTACTCCGCTGGAACGGCGGCAGCTTCGCGCGCCGTTACGTGAGGGTTGTCGAGCGCCTGGACGATGGCCCGTATGCTAAAGCCTGCCATCGCGATGACCACCGCGCCCAGCAGCGCCGTCAACGTGGCGTTGACGTAGTCATTGAAGACAATGCGATGCATATCGCCAATGGATTTGGCGGGCGCCAGGATTTGGTCCGCTGTGAGCGCGCTTGCGAATTTATCCGCGTGGGCCAGAAAGCCGATGGCTGGATTATCGCTGAAGATTTTCTGCCAGCCTGCGGTCAACGTGCAGACGCCGAGCCATGTCGCGGGCGCGAGCGTGACCCAGGCATAGCGTTCGCGTTTCAGCTTGAAGAGAACGACCGTCCCTAAAAGCAGCGCGATGCAGGCGAGCATCTGGTTCGAAATGCCAAATAGCGGCCACAGCGTGTTGATGCCGCCCAACGGATCGACGACGCCTTGATAAAGGAAATAACCCCAGCCGAGAACCGCGATGCCGGTCGCGACAATGTTGGCGCTCCAGGATTTTGTCGCTCTGAACGAGGGGATGGCGGTGCCGATGAGATCCTGGATCATGAAGCGTGCGACGCGTGTTCCCGCGTCGATCGTTGTCAGGATGAAAAGCGCCTCGAACAGGATGGCGAAGTGATACCAGAACGCCATCAGCGCTTTGCCGCCAATGGCGTTTGAAAGGATTTCGGCCATGCCGACAGCAAGCGTCGGGGCGCCGCCGGTGCGGGACAGAATGGTCGTCTCGCCGACGTCAGATGCGGCTTGTTTCAACACATCCGGTGTAATCGCGAAGCCCCATCCGGAAATTGCCGATGCGGCGGTTTCGGGTGTCGTGCCGATCAGCGCGGGCGGGCTGTTCAATGCGAAGTAAATGCCAGGTTCGAGCGTCGTCGCCGCGACCATGGCCATGATCGCCACGAAGCTTTCCATCAGCATCGCACCGTAGCCGATGACACGGGCGTTCACTTCATTGTCGAGCATCTTCGGCGTCGTGCCCGATGAAATCAGCGCATGAAAGCCGGAGATCGCGCCGCAGGCGATCGTGATGAAGAGGAACGGAAAGAGGCTGCCGGAGAAGACCGGGCCGGAGCCGTCAGCGAATTTCGTCACGGCAGGCATTTTGAGGTCGGGCAGGACGACGAAGATGCCGAGCGCGAGGCCGACGATGGTGCCGATTTTCAGAAACGTCGAAAGGTAGTCGCGCGGCGCCAGCAAGGCCCAGACCGGAAGAACGGATGCAACGAAGCCATAGGCGATCAGCGTCATCGAAAGCGTTTCGCCGGAATAGTCGAACAAGGGCGCAAGTGTCGCGTCGGCGGCGACATGGCGGCCGAAGATGAGTGACAGCATCAGCAACACGAAGCCGATCAGCGACATTTCTCCGATCCGGCCGGGCCGCATGAAGCGCCCGTAGATCCCCATCAGGACCGCGATCGGGATGGTCATTGCGACAGTAAAGGTCGCCCACGGACTGTGCGCCAGGGCTTTGACGACAACGAGGGCCAGCACGGCAAGCAAGATCACCATAATGATCAGGACGCCGATCATGGCGATGGTGCCGGCGATGTTGCCGAGCTCGCTGCGGATCATTTCGCCGAGCGAGCGGCCGTCGCGGCGCACGGATGCCCAGAGCACGATGAAATCCTGCACCGCACCCGCGAACACTGCGCCTGCGATCAGCCACAGCGTGCCGGGCAGATAGCCCATCTGTGCCGCTAGAACCGGGCCGACGAGGGGACCGGCGCCCGCAATTGCCGCGAAGTGGTGGCCGAACAGCACCGTTTTGTCGGTCGGGCAGTAGTCCAGGCCGTCATTGAAGCGCTGGGCGGGTGTGAGACGATCTGCGTCGAGCTGTAAAACCCTGTCGGCGATGAACCGCGCATAGAAGCGGTCGGCCAGTAGATAGGAGCAGATGGCGGCCATGACGAGCCAGATGGCGTTGATCGTCTCGCCGCGCGAAAGCGCAACGATGCCGAGCGCGGCAGCGCCGAGCAGCGCGATGCCGGTCCACATGAGTTTTGCTGGGGTGTTCGTCATCATCTCCGTCCCTTGACGCCCGCGATTATGCTTCGCAGGTCGCCGTTTGGCAGGAGACTACATAAAATGTGTGGTGAGGAGCCAGCAGGCTCGGCCGCCAAAATGAGTGCGCGGTTTAAGCGACATTTATGCTGACGTTCGTTGCGTGGATGGCCGACTGCACCGCCATGACGGGATTGTTGATGCAGTGGCTCCGTCGCTGCGCGAGTTTGGCGGGACCGCCTTCGCCCTATGGGCTCGCCGAGCCGGACCATGGGGCGCCAAATTGCGCGCAGCAGGGTTGGCGTGGCGGCTGTGCGCGAGTGAAAAATTGGTGGAGCTAACCGGGATCGAACCGGTGACCTCTTGCATGCCATGCAAGCGCTCTCCCAGCTGAGCTATAGCCCCGAACCACTTCAAGCAGCGGGGCTGGTTCCCGCCGAAGACCCGCCTGATAAGTCGTCTTTGCAAAAACTGCAAGGACGTTCGACAGGAATATTAGGGCTCTTCGTCGCCCTCGCCTGCCGGGCCGCCGATGATGTTAGACACATCGCCGCCCTCTTCTTCCTCTTCCTCAAGGAAGGTCTCGTCATCGTCAGCGCCGCCGGCGTCATCCGTCTCGACGTCCGCCAAAGCCTCTTCGCCCTCGACTGCCGGCAAATCACCGTCGTCATCGCTGACGGGTTTCTTGGCCTTCTTGGCGGCAAGATCACGCTGTTCGGCCTGCAGAGCCGCCAGCGCTGCCGGAGACGATGCGATCACGTATTTCGTGCCGCAAAATGGGCAAATGATAGGGTCGTGTCCCAGATCATAAAAGCGCTCGTCGCAATTCTGACAGGTGCGCTTCGTCCCGCGCTCTTGCTTGGTCGCCATTCGTCGTGCCTCAGTTCTCGGAAATTCAAGGGAGCCCGTCTGCCATAGGCGTCGTCCCCTGTCAAAACGAAAAGGTGGGGCGAAGTGGGGATGCGTCAAGGTCTTCCCTGATCGAGCGCTTGACCGGACGGGCCCGGTGCCGTTGACAGAGCGTCGCGGCGCGGTGTCTATCCGGAGCGAAATTGTCCGGAAAATTGCCCGCCGGCCTTGGATTCTAACGCTTTGGAACGTCTCAGTTGAACGCGCAATCTCCAGCAAAACCGCTCTCAGCGCTCAAGGCTGGCCCACTCGTAGGGCGGGTCAGGGTTCCGGGCGACAAATCGATCTCGCACCGAGCGCTCATTTTTGGGGCATTGGCGACGGGTACAACGCGGATCAAGGGACTTTTGGAGGCCGAGGACGTCATCAACACGGCTCGGGCTGTTGCGGCGCTAGGGGCTTCGGCTGAGAAGCAGGGCGATCTTTGGGTCGTGAAGGGGCGAGGCGTGGGCGGCCTGCGGACGCCGGACGGGCCGCTGGATTTCGGCAACTCGGGTACCGGGACGCGTCTGATGATGGGAGTCGTCGCAGGGCACCCTATCACCGTGACGATGACGGGCGATGCCTCGCTTTCGAGGCGGCCGATGCGGCGGGTCCTAGGGCCGCTGGTCGAGATGGGCTTGGAGATCATGGAGCCCGGCAAGGAGACGTTGCCGCTTACGCTTCGCGGCACGAGCGAGCTGATGCCGATCGTCTATCGGCTGCCGGTGCCGTCGGCGCAGGTGAAAAGCGCGGTTTTGATCGCGGGTCTGCACGCAGCCGGGAAAACGACCATCATCGAGCGTGAGCCGACGCGCGATCATACCGAGCGCATGCTTCGGCATTTCGGCGCGACCGTTACGAACGAAACGAAGGGCGAAGAGACGTATATCACGGTCGATGGTGATGCTGAGCTGGCCGGCAAACACATCATCGTTCCCGGCGACCCATCATCGGCTGCGTTTCTCGTGGCGGCAGCGCTGATCGTGCCGGGGTCCGATATCACTATCGAAGGCGTGCTCGTCAATCCGACGCGGACGGGTCTTTATCTCACGCTGCAGGAGATGGGCGGCGACCTCACGTTCGAGAATGCGCGCGAAGAAGGGGGCGAGCCGGTTGCCGATATTCGCGTCAGATTTTCACGCCTGAAGGGGGTACATGTCCCGGCCGAACGGGCGCCGTCGATGATCGACGAATACCCGGTTCTGGCGGCGATCTCGGCGTTTGCCGAAGGACAGACGCGGATGGACGGCTTGGCGGAACTGAAGGTCAAGGAAAGCGATCGCCTTCAGGCGACAGCTGCGGGCCTCATCGCGAATGGTGCGCGCGCGGATGTCGATGGCGATACGCTGATAGTTGAAGGCGGAGGCGGGCTCAACGGCGGCGGCATCGTCGCGACGCATCTGGATCATCGCATCGCGATGGCGTTTTTGACGGCCAGCCTCGCTAGCAAGACGCCCATTGTTGTCGATGATGCGACGATGATTGCGACAAGCTTTCCGGAATTCCGGCCGATCATGGAAACGCTAGGTGCGCGTTACGCCGAGGTGGCGCGATGACCCTGATCATCGCCATCGACGGACCGGCCGCATCGGGCAAAGGTACGCTTGCGAGGCGTGTTGCGGCGCATTTCAGTCTGCCGTGGCTTGATACGGGATTGCTTTATCGGGCAGTGGCGCGCGACGTGCTGGCAAATGGCGCAGCGCTTGATGACATTGCTGCAGCGGAGGCTGCTGCGCGTGCGATCTTAGCGGAAACGCTCGACGATCCGGCGTTACGTGGGCCGAGGGCCGGCGACGCGGCGTCCATCGTGGCGAAAATTCCGGAAGTTCGCGCCGCGCTTCTCGATTATCAGCGTGCCTTCGCTGGGCAGGACGGGGGCGCCGTGCTGGACGGCCGGGATATTGGCACGGTCGTTTGTCCTGGAGCGCATGTAAAGGTTTTCGTCACGGCGTCCGACGAGGCGCGGGCGCAGCGGCGCTTTTTGGAGCATCAGGGGCGCGGCGAAAACATTTCATATGATGATCTGCTGACGGATATTCGGCAACGCGATGCGCGCGACCGTGGGCGCTCCACGGCACCTATGCTTGCCGCGCGAGACGCGATGCACCTCGATACGACCGAGCTTGATGCTAATCAGGCTTTCGATGCCATGATGACGTTGATCAGGACCAAGCTCGGCAGTCTCTAAGCGTCCGAGGCCCACATTTCGCGATCCGGAAATCCTCAGTCGTGGTCGATCTCTTCCTTTAAGAGCGCCCCGGAATGAGGATCGGCATGGAACTCCGTGATCTTACCGTTTTTGACGCCCTTGCCTTCCCAATAGCCATCATCAGCGTGAAGGCCGGTGATATTTGAATATCCCGCGGCTTCCAGCTTCTTCGTCACGTGTTCCTTGGGCATCCAGTCGGCGCCGGGGACGTCGTTATCGGCAAAGGCGGCTGCGCTTCCGGCCACTCCGAGAACCATTGCGAGTGCTATTGTTTTCATAGCGTTCATTTTCGCGGCTCCTATGCAGAGTTATCGAAGATCAAAGCACAACGCAGTTCCTTAAGGTGAGGTTGCGACGCGCTGTGCAATGCCGGACATTTTCGCGGAGCGAGGTCGCAAACGAGGTTCTGCATAACCAATTCACTTTAGTGGCATAAACGGCGGTCGGGCGTTTGTGTTAAACAGTCGGGCAAAGTCGCCAACGAAAGCGTTTCCGAGCGAAGGACGGTATGGGCAAAGAGGAACAAAAGTCTTCGAAGGCCGAGGACGCCGAAATCCAGGATTGGCGCGAGTCGATCTCGTCCGTCATCGCCTATGAAGGCACCGATCGGGCTGACGATATTCTGGGTGAAGTGGTCGAGCGGGCGCGTGCAAGCGGTGCAGCGATCCCGTTTGCATCGAGCACGGCGTACATCAACACTATCCCCGTTCGCGACGAGGCACCGCTTCCGGGCGATCGCGAGCTTGAGCATCGGATTGCCGCGGCAATCCGATGGAACGCCGCCGCGATGGTGCTTCGTTCAAACAAAGAGTCGAGCGAGCTTGGCGGGCACATCGCCAGCTATCAGTCGGCAGCGACGCTCTATGAAACCGGCTTCAATCATTTCTGGCACGCGCCGTCGGAGGAACACGGCGGCGATCTCGTGTTGATCCAAGGCCACTCTTCGCCCGGCATTTATGCGCGAGCGTTTCTGGAAGGGCGGCTTACCGAAGATCAGCTTTTGAATTTCCGGCAGGAAGTCGGCGGGCACGGGCTGTCATCTTATCCGCATCCATGGCTGATGCCGGATTTCTGGCAATTCCCGACTGTCTCCATGGGCCTCGGGCCGCTTATGGCAATCTATCAGGCGCGCTTTCTCAAATATCTGCATGCACGCGGGCTCGCGGACACCGAGGGCCGGAAGGTCTGGGTGTTTTGCGGCGACGGCGAAATGGACGAGCCGGAAAGTCTCGGCGCGATTTCTCTGGCGGGCCGAGAGAAGCTCGACAACCTGATTTTCGTCATCAATTGCAACCTGCAGCGTCTCGACGGGCCGGTGCGTGGTAACGCCAAGATCATCCAGGAACTCGAACGGAATTTCCGCGGTGCCGGATGGAACGTCATCAAGGTTATTTGGGGTTCGCAGTGGGACGAGCTTCTGGCGAAGGACACGACGGGCAAGCTTCGCCAGTTGATGGAAGAATGCGTCGATGGTGAATACCAAGTCTTCAAGTCGCGCGATGGGGCTTTCATTCGCAAGCACTTCTTCGGCCGCTACCCGGAGACGGCGGCGCTCGTCGAAGATTGGTCGGATGATAAGATATGGCGGCTGACACGCGGCGGTCACGATCCCTCGAAAGTCTATGCGGCTTATGCCGAAGCGGTTGCGCACAAAAACCAGCCGACGTGCATCCTGGCGAAAACCGTCAAAGGTTACGGCATGGGCGCGGCGGGCGAGGGCACGATGCTCGCGCACTCGTCCAAGAAGATGGACGTCGATACGCTGCGTCAGTTCCGCGATCGCTTCAAGATACCGGTAAGCGACGCGGAGATGGAGAAGCTGCCGTTCGTCCGCCTGCCGAAAGGGTCGCCGGAAGACAACTATCTGCACGCGATGCGCGACAAGCTTGGCGGGTATCTGCCGCAACGGCGGCGGAAGTCGATCTCGCTCGAAGCACCGCCGTTGTCGTTATTCGAGTCACAACTTAAAGGCTCGGACGGCCGCGAGATTTCGACGACGATGGCGTTCGTCCGCATTCTGACGGCGCTGATGCGCGACAAGGCGCTGGGTCGCCGCATCGTGCCGATCGTGCCCGATGAGAGCCGCACGTTCGGCATGGAGGGCATGTTCCGGCAGTTCGGCATTTTCAGTCAGGTCGGGCAGCTTTACGTGCCGCAAGATGCCGATCAGCTGATGTTCTATAAGGAAGACAAGCACGGTCAGATGCTGCAGGAAGGCATCAACGAGGCCGGTGCGATGGCGTCGTGGATCGCGGCCGCGACGAGCTATGCGACATCGAACGTGCCGATGATGCCGTTCTATATCTTCTATTCGATGTTCGGATTCCAGCGCGTCGGCGATCTTGCCTGGGCGGCCGGTGACGAGCGTTCGCGCGGCTTTCTGATCGGCGGTACGTCGGGGCGGACGACGCTCAACGGCGAAGGTTTGCAGCATGAAGATGGGCATAGCCATCTCATGTCGGCGACGGTGCCGAACTGCGTGTCTTATGATCCGACGTTCAACTACGAGGTCGCCGTCATCATTCAAAGCGGTCTCAAGCGCATGCTGCAGGATCAGGAGGACGTGTTCTTCTATCTGACGCTGCTGAACGAGAACTACGAGCATCCGCCGATGCCGGAGGGTGCTGAGGCCGGCATCATCAAGGGGATGTATCTTTTTCGCGAGGGGGCGAAGAATGCCAAAGGCCACAAGGTGCAGTTGATGGGCTCGGGCGCTATTCTGCGCGAAGTCATCGCCGCCGCCGATTTGTTGCGCGACGATTGGGGTGTGGAAGCCGATATCTGGAGCGTGACGAGCTTCACCGAGCTTGCGCGCGAAGCGCACGACGTTGAGCGCTGGAACCTGCTGCACCCAACAGAGACGCCGCGCGTGCCCTATGTCACACAGATGGTTTCAGGGTGCGGCGAAGGGCCGGTGATCGCATCGACCGACTATATCAAGATGTTTGCGGAGCAAGTCCGCCCGTCGGTGCCGAACAAATATTCGGTGCTTGGAACCGACGGCTTTGGCCGCTCGGACTATCGCCGCACGTTACGGTATTTCTTCGAGGTCGATCGTCACTTTGTGACGATTGCGGCGCTGAAGGCGCTGGCTGATGAAAACAAGATTCCGTCGATCAACGTGGCGGAAGCCATCTCGAAATACGGGATTGATCCCGAAAAGCCCAATCCCGCGCATAGCTGATAACGCACAGGTTCGCTCTCATGCCGCTCGTCGATGTCAAAGTTCCGAATATCGGTGACTTCGAAAATGTGCCGATCATCGAGATTCAGGTGAAGCCCGGTGATGAGGTCAACGCCGACGATCCGCTGATTACGCTCGAAAGCGACAAGGCGTCGATGGATGTGCCGTCGCCTGCGAAAGGCAAGGTCGCAGAAATTCTCGTAACGATCGGCGACAAGGTCAGCGAGGGCAGCGCCATTCTGCGGCTCGACACGGCGGGCGAGAGCAAGATAGAGCCGGTCGCAAACGGCAAAAGCCGCGAAGCGGACGCCGCTCCGAAATCCAAGGCAGCGGAAAATTCTTCCCCCGCGGAGCCTGACGAAGAAGGCGAACTGCCGCCGCCTGCCGATTTCGATGCGGTCTTTGCGAGTCCATCCGTGCGGCGCATCGCGCGCGAACTCGACGTCGATCTGACGAAAGTGAAAGGTACTGGCAACAAGGGGCGGATCACTAAGGAGGATGTAAAGGCTTTCATCGCGCGGAGTGGAACGCCAGCGGGATCGGGCGCGGCAATGTCCGGCATTCCGGAAATCCCGCCGCAGGATTTTGCGAAGTATGGGCCGGTCGAGACGAAGCCGATGTCGCGTTTGAAGCGGCTGACTGGGCCAAATCTGCATCGCGCGTGGCTCAACGTTCCGCACGTCACCAATTCGGACGATGCGGATATCACCGATCTCGAAGCCTATCGCAAAGAACTCGACGCGACGGCGAAGACGAAGGGCTATCGCGTGACGCTCGTGGCGTTTCTGCTGAAAGCTTCCGTCTCGGCATTGAAGGAATATCCCGAGGTCAACGCGTCGCTCGCCCCGAGCAAGGATGCGCTGATCCTGAAGCGCTATTACAACATCGGCGTCGCGGTCGACACGCCGGATGGACTAGTCGTGCCCGTGATCAAGGATGTCGACCGCAAGGGCATCCTGGAACTCAGTCAAGAGTTGACGGCGGTATCGGCGCGGATGCGCGACGGCAAGATCACGCCAGCGGATATTCAAGGCGCGACGTTCTCGATTTCGAGCCTCGGCGGCATCGGCGGCACGAACTTCACGCCGATCGTCAATGCGCCGGAAGTCGCCATTCTCGGGGCGGTGCGTGCGCAGATGAAACCGGTTTGGGACGGCTCGACATTTCAGCCTCGGCTGATGCTGCCGCTGTGCCTGTCCTACGATCATCGCGTGGTGGACGGCGCGCTTGCTGCGCGCTTCCTGCGCAAGATCTGCGATGCGCTGGCAGATGTGCGGCAGCTGGTGCTATAGGCCGCCGACATGAGCAAAAAAGAAATCCGCGTTCCCGATCTCGGCGACTTCAAGGACGTACCCATCATCGAGGTGCACGTGAAGGCAGGCGCCAGTATCGCGCCGGAAGATCCGCTCATCACGCTCGAAAGCGATAAAGCGTCGTTCGACGTTCCGGCGCCGGAAGCCGGGAAGATCGTCGATCTGCTTGTCAAGGTTGGCGACAAAGTGAGCGAAGGCAGCGTGATCCTGACGCTCGAGTCGGGCGCGGCGACGGCTCCATCGCAGCAGGAAGCTTCGACGAAGACAGAGGCCGCACCCGTCGCGTCTGCTGCGAAAGATTATTCGGGCGATGCGGATCATAACTGCGAGGTGCTCGTGCTCGGCGCTGGGCCGGGTGGCTATTCTGCGGCGTTCCGCGCGGCTGACCTCGGAGCGAAGACCATCCTTGTCGATCGCTGGCCGATGCTCGGGGGTGTCTGCCTGAATGTCGGCTGCATTCCGTCGAAGGCGCTGTTGCACACGGCTTTCGTTATCGACGAAGCTGCGGCGCTCGCGAAACACGGCATCTCGTTCGGGGCGCCGAAAGTCGATTTGCAGAAGCTCGCGGCCTTCAAGGATGGTGTCGTCGGCAAGCTGACGGGCGGCCTCGCTTCGATGGCGAAGGCGCGCAAGGTGACGACGCTGCGCGGCACGGGCACATTCGCGGGCGCGCACCATTTGAAGGTGCGGTTCGATGATGGACGTGAACAGACCGTGCGCTTTGAGAAGGCGATCATCGCGGCAGGATCAGAGGCGGTCGCATTGCCGTTCATGCCATCGGATCCGCGCATCGTCGATTCCACCGGCGCGCTCGAATTGCGTCAGGTTCCGGACAAGATGCTTGTTATCGGTGGCGGCATCATCGGACTCGAAATGGCGACGGTCTATTCGACGCTCGGCGCGCGGCTCGATGTCGTCGAGTTGCTCGATGGCTTGATGCCTGGCGCGGATCGCGATCTCGTCAGCACCTGGCAGAAGGTCAATGCGCGTCGTTTCGACAAGGTGATGCTGAAGACGAAAGTCGTCGCGGCGGAAGCGAAGCGCGACGGTATCTACGTGACGTTCGAGGGTGAGAATGCGCCGCCTGAGCCGCAGCGTTACGGTCTCTTGCTCGTGGCCGTCGGACGCAAGCCGAACGGGAAAATGATAGCGGCGGATAACGCGGGCGTGGCAGTTTCCGAGCGTGGCTTCATTCCGGTCGACAAGGACATGCGCACGAATGTCCCGCATATCTTTGCCATCGGCGATATCGCAGACGAGCCGATGCTGGCGCATAAGGCCGTTCATCAGGGGCATGTTGCGGCTGAGAATGCCGCCGGTAAAAAAAGTTTCTTCGATGTGCGGCAGGTCCCGTCGGTCGCCTATACCGACCCGGAGATTGCCTGGGCCGGTCTGACTGAGGTCGAGGCCAAGGCGCGCGGGATTGCTTACAAAAAAGCGGTGTTTCCGTGGGCGGCTTCAGGCCGGGCCATCGCCAATGGCCGCGATGAAGGCTTCACCAAGCTGCTTTTTGACGAGAAAACAGAACGGATTATAGGCGGCGCCGTCGTCGGGACGGAGGCCGGAAACCTGATTTCCGAGATTTGCCTGGCAATCGAGATGGGGGCCGACGCGGTCGATATCGGCAGGACAATCCATCCGCATCCGACGTTGTCGGAATCGGTCGGCATGGCCGCCGAGGTGGCGGAAGGCGTCTGCACGGACCTGATGCCAGCGAAGCCGCCGCGGCCGAAAAGTTAAGGCCCTGCAACACTTGCGTTTGCGAGGCCGGTTCGTTATATCCACCCTCATTCGACGTCACCGTCGGATGGTCATGAGGAAGATCAGCCGGTTGGGCGCCCTATAGGGCCCCCGAATTCTGACCGGTAGGGCTGCGGCCCATCACGGTGACATCATTCCAGAGATATCAGCGCCAATAAACCGGGCATTGCGTTCGCGCGGCTCGGATCAATGGCGTTTTCAACCATTCAACGCAACACGCTTGGCCGCAGCGCCGAGCTTACGTCATCAACCTAGGAGACCTAATGTCCGCTGAACTCGCTACCAAAGAACTTAACCCCTCGCGCGAGGATTTTGCCGCCCTCCTCGCTGAAAGCCTTGCCAAGGACGACCTGTTCGAAGGCTCCGTCGTTAAGGGCAAGATCGTCGGCATCGAAAAAGACATGGCGATCATCGACGTCGGCCTGAAGATGGAAGGCCGCGTTGCAATGAAGGAATTCGGCGTCGGCGGAAAGCCCGGCGACCTCAAAGTCGGCGATACCGTCGAAGTCTACCTGGAGCGCGTCGAGAATGCGCTCGGTGAAGCGGTTCTGTCGCGCGACAAGGCTCGCCGCGAAGAAAGCTGGACGCGCCTCGAACGCCTCTATGAAAAGGGCGAAAAGGTCACGGGCGTCATCTTCAATAAGGTCAAGGGCGGTTTCACCGTCGATCTCGACGGCGCCGTCGCGTTCCTTCCGGGCAGCCAAGTCGATATTCGTCCGGTTCGCGATATCGGACCTCTGATGCATCAGCAGCAGCCCTTCCAGATCCTGAAGATGGATCGCCGTCGTGGCAACATCGTCGTTTCGCGTCGTTCGGTTCTCGAAGAGAGCCGTGCCGAGCAGCGCACCGAGATCGTCGCGCGTCTGGCAGAAGGCCAGATCATCGACGGCCTCGTCAAAAACATCACCGACTACGGCGCGTTCATCGACCTTGGCGGCATCGACGGCCTGCTGCACGTCACCGATATGGCATGGCGCCGCGTCAATCATCCGTCCGAAATCCTCAACGTCGGCGATACGGTGAAGGTGCAGATCATCCGCATCAATCCGGAAACGCAGCGTATTTCGCTCGGCATGAAGCAGCTGCAGTCGGATCCGTGGTCTTCGATCGAGAGCAAGTATCCGATCGGCGCCAAGGTGAAGGGCACCGTCACGAACATCGCTGATTACGGCGCGTTCGTTGAGCTGGAGCCGGGCGTCGAAGGCCTGATTCACGTCTCGGAAATGAGCTGGACGAAGAAGAACACGCACCCGGGCAAGATCGTTTCGACGAGCCAGCAGGTCGAAGTGCAGGTTCTCGAAGTCGATCCGCAGAAGCGCCGTATCTCGCTTGGCTTGAAGCAGACGCAGGAAAATCCGTGGGATTCATTCCTGACGCAGCACCCGAAGGGTTCTGTCGTCGAAGGTCCGATCCGCAACATCACGGAATTCGGTCTGTTCATCGGCCTCGACAACGGCATCGACGGCATGGTCCACCTGTCCGACCTCGACTGGCAGAAGCCGGGCGACGAAGTCATCAAGGACTACAAGAAGGGCGACAACGTCAAAGCCGTCGTTCTCGACGTTGATGGCTCGAAGGAGCGCATCTCTCTCGGTATCAAGCAGCTCGCCGGCGATCCGGCCGACGCGATGGCGAAGTACAAGAAGGGCGATGCCGTGACCGGCACGGTCACATCGGTCAGCGAGGCTGGCATTGAGGTTCGCATTGCGGACAGCGAGCTGACGTCGTTCATCAAGCGCGGCGATCTCTCGCGTGACCGCTCTGAGCAGCGTCCGGAGCGCTTCAACGTCGGCGATAAGGTCGATGCGGCAGTTCTGTCGGTCGACAAGGCTGCGCGCCGCATCGCGGTTTCGATCAAGGCTCTCGAGCTGGCCGAAGAGAAGCAGGCTGTTGCGCAGTACGGCTCGTCCGACTCGGGCGCTTCGCTGGGCGACATCTTCAAGGCCGCGATCAAGAAGCGCGAAGGCGCCGAAGAGAACGAATAAGGCCGAGGCCGGCAACGGTCTTGAAAGGAATATTGATAAGCGCGCGGCAACCCCTGCTGCGCGCTTAACTTTTGTACGAGACGCCGCAGCGTGCCCCGTTGCCCGCGAGGCAAACCTTGCCTACGTTCGCGCGCAGAATGATCCCGTGCTGGTGGCCCTCCGGTTCTCCCAGCTCGTGTGCCGAGGGAGAGGCTACCCTATGCTTGAAACGGAAACTGTTCTCGACCGCCGCCGGCTTCGCCGTTCGGTCTCGATTTGGCGCGCTCTGGGACTTGCCGCGATCGCCGTAGCGCTTGGCGCTTTGGCGCTGGGGGGCAACAAACTCGCTACGTTGGCGGGCGAGAAGCAGATTGCCCGGGTGACTATTACCGGCACGATCACCGAAGATCGCGATCAGCTTCAAATGCTGAAGGACATCGCCGACGACGACAGCGTTTCCGGCGTGCTGATCTTCATCAACAGCCCCGGCGGCACGACAACGGGTGGTGAGGCGCTTTACGAGGCGATCAGGGCGCTTGCCAAGAAGAAACCGGTTGTGGCCGAGTTCGGCACCATGGCGGCCTCTGCAGCCTATATTGCCGGCATTGCCACCGACCATATCGTGGCGCGCGGCAACTCGATCACCGGCTCTGTCGGCGTCATCGTGCAGTGGCCGGAATTCGTACAGCTGCTCGATAAGATCGGGGTTAAAGTCAATGAAGTGAAAAGCGGTCCGCTGAAGGCGTCGCCGTCGCCGTTCGAACCATTGGATGATGGTAGCAAGAGGGTCATCCAGGACATGATCGCGGATGGCTTCAAGTGGTTTGTGGGCTTGGTCGAGACCCGCCGCGGCGTGAAGGCGGCCGATATTCCGGGCCTGCTCGATGGTCGAATCTTCTCCGGCCGGGAGGCCTTGCAGGCCAAGCTGGTTGACCAGATCGGCGGCGAGGATGAGGCCGTGAAGTGGCTGAAGGACGTGAAAAACGTTCCCCAGAACGCCAAGGTTACCGACTGGAAGCCTGAAAAATCAGGTAGTTACGGGATTCTGGGTATGTACGCGGGCATCGCTGGGTGGCTGTTCGGGCCATCGGCGGCCGATGCAACAAATTTTTTGCTTCGTGATCGGACGATTTCAACACTCGGGCTTGACGGTCTTCTCTCAGTTTGGCACCCTTCTGAAAAATAACGATAAATGGCCGTCGAGCTGGGGAGCGAAACGTGATCAAATCGGAGCTGGTGCAGAGGATCGCAACTGCCAATCCTCACCTTTATCATCGTGATGTCGAGCGCATCGTGAATGTCATTTTCGATGAGATCGTTGACGCTTTGTCGCGAGGAGATCGCGTCGAGCTTCGTGGTTTCGGCGCATTCACCGTGAAACATCGGGCGTCTCGGCAGGGAAGAAATCCGCGGACTGGGTCAACAGTCGCAGTTGCCGAGAAGTTCGTCCCGTTCTTTAAGACCGGTAAAGAGCTTCGGGATCGGCTCAATAAGCTCAACGGTCACTGAGCGGAAAGTTCAGTCGCCGATCGAAAGCCGAAATGAGGTCCGTCATGTTCAGGCGCATTCTGTCGCTTCTTATCGGCTTTCCGCTCGGCATCATTCTGGTGGCGATTGCGGTTTCAAATCGTCAGCCGGTCGATCTGATCCTCGATCCGTTCCGGCCGGAAACACCTGCGCTTTCGATTGAACTGCCTTTCTATATTTATCTGCTGGCGGCGCTTGTCTTGGGTGTCGTTCTCGGCGGTATTGCAACGTGGATGGGGCAGAGCCGATGGCGTCAGACCGCCCGCTCTCAAGGCCGCCGCGCGGCGCGATGGCAGGCTGAAGCCGACCGTCTTACGCGCGAGCGTGAAACCGAGGCGCCTGCCGCAAGCGGTCAGTTGGCTATCTCCGGCCGCTGATTTTTCGCGCTGCCTTCGAGCGTCCTCGACGTTTTATCGCGCAACGGCTGCGACTTACGGACTGCACCAGAGTGCATATCCGATCGGACTGGTCGAAGGTGCGGACTTTCATTGCATTGAAGCGCTGGCAAAAGCAGCGTCTCATAAGTAACTCGGCGGCTTAATTCACGAAACTTTATGAGCATTAGCGCAAAAATTTGCGGGATCTCGACGTCAGAAGCATTGAACGCAGCCATTGCCGGCGGCGCCGATTACGTCGGATTTGTTTTCTTCGAGAAAAGTCCGCGTCATCTCGAAATCGATCGAGCCAAGGAGCTTGCGGCTTTGGCGCGAGGACGCGTGAAAAGCGTCGTGCTGACGGTAAACGCCACCGACGAAGCGCTGTGCGAGATCATCGATGAAGTTTCGCCCGATGCGCTGCAGCTTCATGGCAGCGAAACACCGGAACGGGTTGCTGAAATCAAGAAGCTGTTCGGACGTCCGGTGATTAAGGCTATCTCCGTCGCGACGGCTGATGATGTGCGTAATGCCGACGCGTACGCGGGCATCGCCGACCTTATCCTTTTCGATGCCAAGGCCGTTCCAGGCGCTGATCTGCCGGGCGGCAACGGACGTACGTTTGATTGGGCGGCTCTTGATGGCATCTCAGATAATTTGCCGTTCATGCTGTCGGGTGGCCTGAGCCCTGACAACGTCGCGGCGGCCATCGCCCGGACACACCCCGTTGCGGTCGATGTTTCGTCGGGCGTTGAGATAGCGCCCGGCATCAAAGACCCCGAGCGAATCCGCCGCTTTCTTCAGGCAGCGAAGACCGCTAAGCACACCTAGACATTCTCTCTCTCCCGATGCGGGAGTAGAGCGACACAGCGAGGCCTTTACGGCGACCGACATGGCAACCACATCGACGAAGGCGGCGGAAGCCGCGCTCAACAGTTTCGCAACGGGACCGGACGACAGGGGCTTTTTCGGCATCTTTGGCGGCCGCTTCGTCGCCGAAACGCTGATGCCGCTGATCCTTGATCTCGAACGCGCCTACGAGGCGGCGAAGGCGGACCCGGAATTTCAGCGCGAGCTGAACAATCTCAGCCTGACGTATGCGGGGCGCCCGAGCCCGCTCTATTACGCGGAGCGCATGACAGCGGAGCTTGGCGGCGCCAAGATCTATTTCAAGCGTGAAGAGCTCAATCACACCGGCTCGCACAAGATCAACAATTGCCTTGGCCAGATCCTGTTGGCGCGGCGCATGGGCAAGACGCGCATCATCGCGGAAACCGGTGCGGGTCAGCACGGCGTTGCAACGGCCACGGTCTGTGCGAAGTACGGCATGCCGTGCGAGATCTACATGGGTGCAACCGACGTCGAGCGGCAGGCGCCGAACGTTGCGCGCATGGCTCTCCTCGGCGCCAAGATCAATCCCGTCACCTCCGGTGCCGGCACGCTGAAAGATGCGATGAACGAAGCGCTGCGCGACTGGGTAACGAACGTTCGCGACACATATTATCTCATCGGTACGGCGGCAGGTCCGCATCCCTATCCGGCCATGGTGCGCGATTTCCAAGCGATCATCGGCCGGGAAGTGCGTGAGCAGATGATGGAGGCGGAAGGCCGTCTTCCGGATACGCTGGTCGCGTGCATCGGCGGTGGCTCGAACGCCATCGGCATGTTTCATCCGTTCCTCGATGATAAGGACGTCACGATCTATGGCGTCGAAGCGGGCGGTCACGGGGTCGATGTCGAGAACGGCCATGCGGCGTCGATGACGGGTGGCTCGCCGGGCGTTCTGCACGGCAATCGCACGTATCTCTTGCAGGATAGCGACGGACAGATCCTCGAAGGCCATTCGATTTCGGCGGGCCTCGATTATCCAGGCGTCGGGCCGGAACATTCGTGGCTGAAGGATATCGGCCGCGTGACCTACGTTCCTGCGACCGACACGGAGGCGCTTGATGCGCTGACGTTCTGCACGCGGCTTGAAGGCATCATTCCGGCTCTCGAGTCGAGCCACGCGCTGGCGCACGTGAAGAAGCTCGCGCCGACCTTGCCGAAGGATCACCTTCTCGTCGTCAACATTTCTGGCCGTGGTGACAAGGATCTGGCCACAGTCGCGAAGCATCTGGGCATGAAGATCTGACGATGACCAAGCACGAGACACGCATCGACGCGCGCTTTGCAGCGCTGAAGAAACAGAAGCGCAAGGCGTTGATCACGTTTGTGACGGCGGGCGATCCCGACCTCGAAACGAGCGCGGCGATTTTGGACGATCTGGTCAAAGCCGGGGCGGACATCATCGAGCTCGGCATGCCGTTTTCCGATCCGATGGCGGACGGTCCGGCGATCCAGGCGTCCTCGCAGCGGGCGCTCAAGGCCGGCCACAACATGCTCAAGACGCTCGAAATGGTGCGGGCGTTTCGCACTAAGGATGATGCGACGCCGATCGTTCTGATGGGCTACTACAACCCGATCTACGTCTACGGCAACGAGCGCTTCATCAAGGATGCGAAGGCTGCCGGCGTCGATGGTCTGATCGTCGTCGATGTGCCACCCGAGGCCGACGACGAGCTGTGTCTGCCGGCGCTCAAGGCCGGGCTGAACTTCATTCGGCTCGCAACTCCGACAACAGACGCGAAACGCCTTCCAGCGGTACTGCAGAATACGTCAGGTTTCGTTTACTACGTGTCGATCACCGGCATCACCGGGGCAGCCGCCCCCGTAGTGAACGATGTTCATAATGAGGTGCAGCGGATAAAGAACGCGACACCGCTGCCGGTTGTGGTGGGCTTTGGCGTCCGGACCGGCGAGCAGGCGCGGGCAATTGCCCGGGGAGCAGATGGCGTCGTGGTCGGCTCGGCTATTGTGTCGGCCATCGAAAAGTCTTTAGGATCAAAGGGTGAGCCGAGCGGAACGACCTGCGAGAGCGTTTCTCGACTGGTCCGTGAATTAAGCTCGGCACTAAGCGCCGACTAGCGCTTTTCCTTGATTAGCTCTATTGGATACGGCCTTCTGCACCCCATGTCCGGACCATGTCCGAGCGCCGGTTCGCCAGGAGCGCCAAAGATGGGCGGACTGAGAGAGGGGTGCCATTGTGCCCGCACGCTGATGCGGTAAGCACACCTTGTAGCGGCTTTTGAGGAGCCAACGGGACGTGAATTGGATCAATAACGTCGTTCGCCCGAAAATCAGCGGGCTTTTGTCGACGGCGAAGCGTGAGGTACCGGACAATCTCTGGGTGAAGTGCCCGGAGTCGGGCCAGATGGTTTTTTACAAAGACCTCGAGGCGAACCAGTTCGTTGTACCCGGCTCGAACTATCATATGCGCATGGGTTCGCAGCAACGGCTGCAACACCTGTTCGATGCTGGCGAGTATCGGACGGTCGCCGTTCCGACCGTGCAGCAGGACCCGCTGAAGTTTCGCGACGGCCGCAAATACACTGATCGTCTGAAAGACGCCAAGGCCGAGACCAAGCTCGAAGACGCCGTTCTGGTCGGTGAAGGCCAGCTCGAAGGCATGCCGATCGTCGCTGCGGCTCAGGATTTCCGCTTCATGGCGGGCTCGCTCGGCATGGCTGCGGGCGAAGCGATTATTGCGGGCATGCTGCGCGCCTTGGAACTCAAGACGCCCTTCATTCTGTTTGCGGCCTCGGGCGGCGCTCGCATGCAGGAAGGCATCCTGTCGCTCATGCAGATGCCGCGCACGACGATTGCGGTACAGAAGCTGCGCGATGCGCACCTTCCCTACATCGTCGTTCTCACCGATCCGACGACCGGCGGCGTTACGGCATCATACGCCATGCTGGGTGACGTCCATATTGCAGAACCAGGCGCGCTCATTTGCTTTGCCGGTCCGCGCGTCATTCAGCAGACGATCCGCGAGCAGTTGCCGGACGGCTTCCAGCGTGCGGAATACCTGCTGTCGCATGGCATGATCGATATGGTCGTGCATCGTCATCAGATGCGCGAGACTTTGGCGCGTGTTTGCCGGCTGCTCATGGGCGGGGCCACGGTTAAGGCTTCGAAGAGCACAGGCAAGGTCAACGGCAAGCCATACGTCAACGGCTCGTCTGTCGACAGCAACGTCATTGAGACGGCGGCTCGGGAATCCGGAGTGGTCGAGCCTGAGGCCGTGCCGAACAGCCAGCGGTTCGAACCGGCCAAGGCGGACAAGCCGAAGCGTGACGAGACTGCAGCTTCGACGGCACAGAAAGATGCGCCGCGGAGCGCCTAACGAACCCTTCAAAAAAATGCGGGGCGCACGGATATGACCTCGTCGACGAAACGGCGGACCAGCGACGCGATTCTGGCCGACATGATGCTCTTGCATCCGAAGCTGATCGACCTGTCGCTCGGCCGGGTGGAGCGTCTACTTGCTAAGCTCGGTCATCCGGAAAAGAAGCTGGCGCCCGTCGTCCATATCGCCGGGACCAATGGCAAGGGTTCGGTGACGGCATATCTTCGCGCGTTCGCCGAGGCGGCGGGGAAGCGCGTCCACATCTACACGTCACCGCATCTCGTGCACTTTCACGAGCGCATCGCGCTCGCCGGTGATGACGGGAAAGCGCACGCAATCGACGAGGACGCACTCGTCGATGTGCTGACGCGCGTGCACGCTGTTAATGACGGCGACGACATCACCCAATTCGAGATCACGACGGCGGCGGCCTTCCTGGCGTTTTCGGAGCGTCCGGCAGATGTACTGCTGCTCGAAGTCGGCCTTGGCGGCAGGCTCGATGCAACGAACGTGATCGCGAAGCCCGCGTTGACGGTCATCACGCCGATTTCGATGGACCACGCCGAGAAGCTCGGCCCGACCCTCGGCAAGATAGCCTTCGAGAAAGCCGGTATTTTGAAATCCGGCGTTCCGGGCATCATTTCGCAGCAAACGGATGATGTGCTGACTGTGCTTGAAGGTCGAGCCCGGACGATCGGTGCTCCGCTGACCGTATGGGGCCGGGACTACGACGCCTACGAGCAGGCCGGGCGCCTGGTCGTGCAACGAGAGGACAGGCTACTCGATCTGCCTCTCCCGGCGCTGATTGGCCGGCATCAGATCGTCAATGCTGGAACGGCTGTCGCGGCAGCGCTCGTTCTCGGCGAGACGGTTCCGGAACTTGCCGTCGATGAACGCGCCATCGAGGAGGGGCTGCGAACGGTCGAATGGCCGGCGCGCATGCAGCAGCTCACATCAGGTCCGCTGCCGGCCATCCTCGGTGAGGAAGCCGAGCTGTGGCTCGACGGCGGTCATAACCCGGCCGCGGGCGATATGCTCGCCGATACGCTTGCAGCGCTCGATGAGAAATCTCCCAAGCCGGTCTATCTGATCGTCGGGATGATGGGGGGCAAGGATTCTCTCGGTTTCCTGGCGCCGTTTCGTGGGCTCGTTCGCGCGATCTACACCGTGCCGATCCCCGGTGCACATGAGGCTCCGCACAGCGAAGAGGATCTCGCGGAAGTTGCCAGAAACGCCGGCATGCAGTCGCTTGATCGCAAAAACGTGATCGATGCGCTGCAGACGATTGCGGGGCTGCCCGAAGGTCCGAAGCGGGTTTTAATCTGCGGTTCGCTTTATTTGGCGGGCCATGTGCTTTCCCTTCAGCAAGGCCTCGAATAAGCTGCAACGGCGGTGTTTGCCGGCTTGCGCCAAGTCAAGGCTGGTCATCCGACGTCCGGCTTTTTTCGGTTCAGCGGTCCGCGAAATGCGCTAGGTTAGAGCGACTATATCGGTCTGCAGCTCCTACTGCAGTCCTGTTGCGGCACCCCAAGAACGGAGCCATAGAAACCAAGCTTCCAGTACGACCAAACACCAAAGCAAATAAGACCGCCGAACAGGCGTCATTCCGGAGGAGATGAAGCATGCAGCACGTAGCTATGGATAAGCTCAAAGGCCGGCAAATCATCAAGCCGCGCTATGACAATTTCATTGGTGGAAAGTGGGTTGCGCCGGTGCGCGGCCAATACTTTTCCAACGTGACGCCGATTACCGGCCAGCAGGTTTGCGAAATCGCGCGTTCAACGGCGGAAGATATTGAACTGGCGCTCGACGCTGCGCACAAGGCGCGCGAATCCTGGGGCAATGCCTCGCCTGCTGAGCGCGCCCGTGTACTGGCGAAAATCGCCAATCGGATGGAAGAAAATCTCGATGTCCTGGCGCTTGTCGAGACCATCGACAACGGCAAGCCGATCCGCGAGACGACGCACGCCGATCTGCCGCTCGCAATCGATCACTTCCGCTATTTCGCGGGCTGTATCCGCGCGCAGGAAGGTTCGATTGCCGAGATCGACCACGATACCGTCGCCTATCATTTCCATGAGCCGCTCGGCGTCGTCGGGCAGATCATTCCATGGAACTTCCCGCTTCTGATGGCAGTCTGGAAGCTGGCACCTGCGCTTGCCGCCGGTAACTGCGTCGTGCTGAAGCCTGCCGAGCAGACGCCGATGTCGATCATGGTTCTGATGGACATTATCGGCGATATCCTGCCCGAAGGTGTCGTCAACGTCGTCAACGGTTTCGGTGTCGAAGCGGGTAAGCCGCTGGCGCAGAACAAGCGCATCGCCAAGATTGCCTTCACGGGCGAGACGACGACGGGTCGCCTCATCATGCAGTACGCGTCGGAAAACATCATTCCGTGCACGCTGGAACTTGGTGGCAAGTCGCCGAACATCTTCTTCGCCGACGTGATGGATGCGGACGATGAGTACTTCGATAAGTGCCTCGAAGGCTTCACGATGTTCGCGCTGAATCAGGGCGAAGTCTGCACCTGTCCGAGCCGTGCGCTCATCCAGCGTTCGATCTATGAGAAGTTCATGGAGCGAGCTCTTGAGCGTGTCGTGAAGGTGAAGCAGGGCCATCCGATGGACGCTTCGACGATGATCGGTGCGCAGGCATCCAACGATCAGCTCGAAAAGATCCTGAGCTACATCGAGATCGGCAAGGGCGAAGGCGCTCGCGTGCTGACGGGCGGCCGTCGTGCCAACCTCGGCGGTGAACTCGCGGGCGGCTACTATGTCGAGCCGACCGTGCTCGAAGGCCACAACAAGATGCGCGTCTTCCAGGAGGAAATCTTCGGACCGGTCGTTTCCGTTACGACCTTCGAAGACGATGCGGAAGCGCTGGCGATCGCCAACGACACGCTCTACGGCCTCGGCTCGGGCGTGTGGACCCGTAACGGCACGCGCGCGTATCGCATGGGCCGCGGCATCCAGGCTGGCCGCGTCTGGACGAACTGCTATCACGCCTATCCGGCGCACGCTGCGTTCGGTGGCTACAAGCAGTCGGGCATCGGCCGCGAGACGCACAAGATGATGCTCGATCATTATCAGCAGACGAAGAACATGCTCGTCAGCTATAGCCCAAAGGCGCTCGGCTTCTTCTGAGCCTTCGCGCTTTAAGAGTTCCGCGGGGCGCGTTCCGGCAACGGATGCGCCCCGTTTGCGTTTGCCTCTTATCGATATGTTTCTCCCCGACCAAAGAGACGGGATGCTCGGATGACGTCGGTCAAGATTTCAGCAACGCCAGAAGCTCGGGCTGCGCTTGCGCAGGCCCGTGACGATCACGGGCCGCTCATGCTTCATACAAGCGGCGGCCGCGTCGGAGGGCGGCAGTATCCGATTTGTCTACCGGCTCAGGCGTTGCGGATCGGGGCGCGCGATCATCTTCTTGGCGAAGTCGACGGTGTGCCGGTCTACGAAATGGAGGATCGCGACGGAGGTGTCGCCTGTCGTGCGCGTGCCTATGTTCTGGATATCGCGCCTGGACCAGCTATCGGCTTTTCGCTGCCTGCGGGGGCTGGGCAGCGCTTTACATTGATGCCCGTTGCGGGAGAGACTTGCTCTCAAGAGAGCGTTGATAAGAAGAATTAGAATTGCGAGCCCTCGCGGAGGAAAAAATGACAACCGAAACGGCGGAAAAACTTGAATCTCAAGTGTCGCGGGTTTCCTGCACGCAGGCGGCGCTCGATCTCATCAACAAACTCATCGGCATTCACGGCCCCTTGTTGTTTCATCAGTCCGGCGGATGTTGCGATGGCAGTGCGCCGATGTGCTATCCGCGCGGCGAATTCAAAGTCGGCGCGCAAGATGTCTACATGGGCGAGATCGGCGGCCAGCCGTTCTACATGGGTCGCTCCCAGTTTGAATATTGGCAGCACACGCATCTGATCATCGACGTGGTGCCGGGGCGCGGATCGGGCTTTTCCGTCGAGAGTCCGGAAGGCGTTCGCTTCCTGACGCGGTCACGCATTTATACCGATGCCGAGAACGACGAGCTGGATGCGCTCGGTCCTCCGCCGACAGGTGCAGAGCATCCGCCGATGTGAGCTTTTTTCCCATTCGATGCGATAAACGCGACTTAAAGCAGGATTCCTGAAGATGCCGGTTTCACGCACGCTGCGCGATATCACGGGTATGGGCTACACGCCCACGAGCATCGGTCATTCGGCGCTCATTTTGATCGACTGCCAGAACACGTATCGGGAAGGCGTGATGCAGCTCGAAGGTGTCGAGCCGGCGCTTGTCGAATGCCAATCTCTTTTGAGCCGCTATCGTGAAGCAGGGCGGCCCGTCATCCATATCCAGCACGATGCAGGTCGTGGTACGCCCTACGATGTGCACGACCGCATCGGAGCGATCGCCGATATCGTTACCCCACGTGACGGCGAGCCGGTCGTTGTGAAGAATTATCCGAGCTCGTTCGAGAAGACCAATCTCGATCAACTGCTGAAAGGCTACGGCGTTGAGGAGGTCGCGCTCGTCGGCTTCATGACGCATGTGTGTGTGAATTCGACGGCGCGCGCTGCGTTCAATCACGGCTATCGCGCCACGGTGATCGGAAACGCAACGGCGACGCGGTCGCTTCCCAATCCATCCGGCGGTGCTGTGTCGGCCAAGGACCTGCACGAGGCGAGCCTGGCGGCTCTCAACGATATTTTCGCTGTTGTCGTGCCGACGATAGATAAAATTGCCGACTGAAGCGCCCGTTTCGCGCAAACAAAAAGCCCCGCGCGACGCGGGGCTTTCGTTATCCGAATGCGGCAGAGCTTAGACCGAAGCTGCGACGCTGGAGTTGATCCAGTCTTCGAGCTTCTTCTTCTGCACGATTGCGCCGGTGTGCTGAGCCGCAACCTTGCCGCCCTTGAAGATCAGCAGAGTCGGCATAGCACGAATGCCGTAATGGCCGGTCACCTGCGGGTTCTCATCGACGTCGACTTTGACGACCTTGACCTTGCCAGCCATTTCCTTGGCGACCTGGTCGAGGGCGGGTGCCATAGCCTTACAGGGGCCGCACCACTGGGCATGGAAGTCAACAACGACAGGTTCGCTGGACTTCAGGACTTCAGCTTCGAAGCTTGCATCGGTCACTGCGTTAGACATTGATTCTTCTCCATTTCCGGGCCGGTTTCTGTCGTCCGGGCCCGTTTGCCGCGGTCGCGGGCAATGCAAAAAACCGACACCACAAGTAGGGATTAGCTCAAACAGCGTCAAGGCTGCCCAGGTCCAGGTCCCAAAGGCGGGCCGTATAGGCATCGAGGACGTCTGCCGGAATTTCCATGAGTCGTGGGCCGTCCGTCCAGAGGAGTGCCGCCCGGACGGTCTTGCCGGGATAGATTTCATGCAGGGCGAGGCGGTAGGCCGCGAGCTGGTAAAGATAAGCGTCTGCAACCAGATGGACCTCGGCGGGCGGCGGCCGGTTGGTCTTGTAATCGACGATCAAAACTTCCTGCTCGGTGATCGCGATGCGGTCGATCTGGCCCGACAAATCGAGCGCCGGGCCTGTGCCTGTGGGACGTGGAATGACGGCCGCGAGAGGCGCCTCGGCGACGCTCTGCGGCCCGAAGATCGCGGCGAATGCGGCATCGTTCAGAACGGCAAGCGTTTCGCGGACGATGCTTGCCCGCACCTTGGCTGGAAGTGCCGCGCCGCGCCGTTCAACGAAGGCCTCTGCGATTTCTGCGCGACGATCTTCATTAACGGATGGCAGATGCTGCAAAAGCGCATGCGTGATGGTGCCTCTTAGGAACCGATTGGGACCACCGACAGAGAGTGGCGACGGGCTGTCGTACGTCGCGGCAGCGTCGCGCTTTGCCGGCGCGGCGGGTTCGCCTTCCGCGTCGGGTGCGTAAGGCTCCAGGCGCGAAGGCGCGAGAGGCACGGAGAGTTTGGGCTCGGCTGTCGCGCGCTGGGTGGCAAATGCGGGATGCGCAAGAATTTCGCTTTCGATGCCCTTTTCGTGTTTCGGTTTTTCTGGCGCTGCGATTTGCGGCGTTTCCTTGCGCCAGATTGTCTGGCCGTCGTCGCGCACGATCTTGGCCATGTGCGGCGTGAGCGCTTCGGAGACGACGTCATACCAGCATCCAGGCGCCTTGCCTCGCTTGCCTTCAAAGCCCGCGATGTAAAGTCGGTCGCGCGCTCTCGTCATTGCAACGTAGAGCAGGCGATTTCGCTCTTGTGCATCGAGGCCCTCTTTTGCCGCGCGAGCATTGCTGACGGCAGGCACTTTCGACGTGCCTTTGACGGCCCAGACGATGGGTTCGGCAAGGCCGTCCTGTCTCGGTATGTCGCCGAGCTTCACAAGCCGCGATGTTGCGTCTTCGCCGGACGCCGTCGTGCAGGTATCCGGTAAGAATACGATCGGAGCTTCAAGGCCTTTGGCGCCATGCACCGTCATGACGCGAACCTCGTCTCGGCCGTGGTCCATGTCGCGCTTAACTTCGGGATTGGCGCCGCGAAGCTTCGACAGAAACTGGGTCAACGATGGCGGATTGCTTTCATCGTATGAAAGCGCCAGATCGAGAAATTCGTCGATGATGTCGGCCGCTTCCGGACCGAGGCGATTCAGCATGCGTGCGCGCATGCCGTCACGCTCGAGAATGGCCGAGTAGAATTCGAACGGTGGCGTGAAGTCGGCTTTGGCGCGCCAGCGTTTCAGCGTTTCGGCCGCGAAGGCGTATTCGGTTTTGAGGACCGCCTTGTCGATAAGGGCTTTCCAGAGCGTCTTCTGTTTGCGGTCGTACGCGACGTCGAGAAGATCGTGATCGTCGAAATCGAAAAGCGGACTTTTGAGAACGGTCGCCAGCGCCAGATCGTCTTCGGGCAGCGTTAGGAAATCGCCGAGCACCATGAGATCCTGCACGGCGATCTGTTCGATCAGCTTAATCCGGTCGGAACCGGCGACCGCAATGCCACGGCGCTTCAAAGCAGCGACCATCGGCACGGCGAAGGGGTGGCGTTTGCGCACGAGGATAAGAATGTCGCCGGGCGTGATGGGCCGGTTCTCAGACAGCAGCCGTTCGCCGCTTTTGAGCCAAGCTTGGATCGTGTCAGCAATGCGATCGGCAAGGCGGTTGGCGGGCGATTGCTCCTTGCCGTCGGCAAGCGGCTGCCACGGGTCGGCGCCGGCGGTGTCGTCCGATTTTTCCGTGTCCCAGATTTCGACAACGCCCGCGTGCCCGACGCGGTTTGCGACGTGGGTGATGACGCCCTCATTCGCCATCAAGCCTGGCGTTCGTTTGGCATCGCTGAAAACCTTGTCGACGGCATCGAGCACGGGTTTGACAGTGCGGAACGAAAGCGTGAGCGGCACGCGTTTCCACGTGCGTTGGGCCTGCATCGCGAGATCGGCGAAACGTTGTCCCATGTCGGCAAACTTTTCAGGCGCCGCGCCTTGGAACGAATAAATGGATTGTTTCTCGTCACCGACCGCAAACAGGGTGCGCGTCGTGCTGCCGGCGCCTGCATCGGAGAAGAACTCGCGCGCCAGTCCGGACACGATTTCCCATTGCTCGGGGCTTGTGTCTTGAGCTTCATCGACGAGGATATGATCAAGACCGCCGTCGAGCTTGAAGAGCACCCACTGCGCTTGGCCGTTGTCGCCGGTCAGTAGGTCGCGCGTTTTCAGTATGAGGTCGTCGAAATCGAGCGCACCGGCTGCGCTTCGGGCGGCGGCATAGCGACGGAGCACGTCCCCCGCGATGCGATAGAGCGCGAGGGATGCTTCGACGAGCGTCAGCGCACGCAGTTCTTGCGTGAGGCCGAAAAAGTTCCGCTGAGCTTGTTGGCAGCGATCGTGCAGCCCCGGCTTTTCATCGCTCAATGCCTTGGTCATGAGGCTTTTGCGAAGAGCTTCACCTTTTTCGATCAGGAAGTAATCGGAGAGAATATCGGCGCGGCGGCGATGGTTGTTTTCACAAAGCGCGGCTGTAAGCTTCTCGCCGTTGCCCGTGTCCGTCTTTTTTCCCTTCAGCAGATGGTCTGTGAGTTCGCGAAGGTCGCTTGGTGAAAGCACGTCTGCGCATTCGCGATGGAGATCGGCGACAGCAACGGCCGCGCGAACGCCGAGGTGCTGGCGAAGCAGCGTGTCCATCAAGGACAGTTCTTCGACGACGTCGAGCGGGCTGATATGTGCGGTCGCTTCGAGCCACTTGCGCTCTTCGACCGCTTTCGAGATGAGCTGGTCGAATTGCGAATCTGCGGCGTAGCGAATGATAACGTCGAGCGCTTTGCCAAGCGGGGAGTTCGGATTGCTGGTCGCGAGCGTCAGCGTCGCTTCGATGGCGTCGGCCTTGAGATCTCCTGCGGCGACGTCGTCGAGGATTTTGAAATCCGGCGGAACGCCCGCTTCGAGGGGAAAGCGCTGTAGCAGCCGTTCGGCGAAGGCGTGGATGGTCTGGACCTTCAGGCCGCCGGGCGTTTCGATGGCGTGGGCGAAGAGTGTGCGGGCGTGCGCCATCAGGCTGTCAGGAACCGGCTCGCCCGTCACGTCAGTCAGGTCTTTGCGCAGCACGTTGTCTTCGGCCGTCACCCATCCCGCGAGGCGGTCGAAGACGCGCTTCGACATTTCGGCCGCGGCAGCCTTCGTGAAGGTGAGACAAAGAATACGTTCAGGACGCGTTCCGGCGAGCAGCAGGCGCAGCACGCGCAATGTCAAAACGTGGGTCTTGCCGGTCCCTGCGTTGGCGTTCACCCAGGCGGAATTCAGCGGATGCGATGCCGCGCTCTGGTTGGCGTTGGTATCGCGCTGAATGTCTTCGACGGAGATTTTTTTGACTTCGAGGTTCATGACGAGGCCTCGTCTTCGACATGGGCAGACCATTCCGCCACGCGGGCGAGATGGGCGTAGGCGTCGTAATCGTAGCGATAGCCGGGACGGCGGATGGCGCGATATGGCGTTTGCGGATTGTCGAAGGTCGCTATCAGTTGCTCGAGGCCCGTGCGTGCTTCGGCGGCAAGGGCAGCGACGTCGTCGGTTTTGACGATGCGTTCCTCTCCTGGCGGCTCGCTGCCGGAAGCACGAATATAGCGCAAAGCCTGGACCGAACGCCGTGACAGGTTAGGAAAGCCCGTTTCGCTCGATGCAATGGCGGCTTCGAGCGGAAGCTGCGGCGAGCGTCCGGATTTGACTGCGGTATCGCTTGGCGCTGCCCCCGTCTTGTAGTCCGTTATGACGATAGCTGTTCCCAGATCGTCGATACGGTCGGCGCGGGCTGAGAGCGTGAAGGGCTCAGTCAATCCCGTAAGCACGAGGCGGCCGGAGGTCTCCGCGATGACGCTATCGATGCCGGTACGGCGCGCCGCTTCGGTCATCGCAAACCAGTCAAGGAAGCGTTCGAGACGCGGCAGCCAGAACGCTGCGATCCGCGGATGGCCCGTAAAACTTTCGAGCACGCTGGTCGCGATGCGCTTGAGTTCGCTCTGCGGATCGGCGGGGAGGGCAGCAGGGAATGTCCTGGTGAAATCGGCAACGACCTTATGAATGATGCTGCCGCGAAGACTTGCGTCCGGCTCGGCGCCAAGCTCTGGTAGTGGCTCAACCGCGAGGATGCGACGGGCAAAGATCGCATAAGGGTTGCTCGTCCAGCGTTCCACTTCCGTCACGCTCATCCGACGTGGACGCATTTCGAATGGAGGCCTGGGTTCCGGAGCCTGAATGGTGCGGCGGTTTTGCGGATCAATATGATCGCGCGCGCGCGCCCATCCGAGCCAGGGCTTTTTGGCTTCCAGCACGGAAAGCAGATTCATGCCCTTCAGCAGCGCCGTCACGCGCATCAGCCAGCGCGATGGGACAGTCGGCACGCCATCGACTTTTTCGGCGCGCGTGAGATAGACGTTTTCGGCGCCGAGCAGCGAGATGAAATCGTGCGCGGCACGGCCGATTTCTTCTTCCGGTGACGGCAGACCGAGTTCGGTGCGCATCGGCCGGTTGAGCCACGCGCCGGGTTCGGCTGCTTCGGGCCACGTGCCTTCATTGAGCGAACCGACGATCAGGACGTCGGGTTGCTGCAAGCGGGCTTCGAACGGTCCCCAGATCGAGATGCGCGGATGCACGGCTGTTCGTTCGCGGACGTTCGCACGCGATAGAAGCGTCGCGTAGAGATCGGCGTAATCGGCGGCGCGGATTTCGACCTTGGGTGTGTCGGGATTGAGCAGATCGGCGAAGAAACGCGAAGCCATCTCGCCGGCCTCGCCTTGCCAGAGCTGGTTTTGCTCGGATGAAACGCCACGCTCGTCTTCTGGCCATGCTGCTAGTGCTTCTGCTGCTGCTGCGTGCGCGCGTGCCAGGTCTGCAAGCGTGTGTTGATCGTCGGAGGCATAGAGTTCGCGGAGGGGGCCGAATGCCTCGGCCATTTTGAGGACAAGTGCTCGCGCGCCTTCGGTGTCTTCCGGCCAAAGCCGTTCGGCGGCGCGGTGTTTGCGCTGGTCTTCGTCAAGATCGGCGTGGTCGAGCGCGGCGAGGATGCCTTCAATACCTCGGCCGAGATAGGGCCTGCGAAAAGCACTGATTTCGAGCGTGCGTGCAAAGCGGCGGATGTCGAACGCCTTGAAGCCGATGCGGCAGAGCGGGTGGCGGAGAAGTGCCATCGTTTCGGGCGGCGCAAACCTGCTGACGACGGTATTGATGACGAGTGCGAGGAAGGCGCCCGGAACTGTCTTGGCGAAGGGACGTCCTGCGCTGTCGTCGACGCGAATGCCCCAAGCTTCGAGACGGATCGCTACGCGACGCGCCAACAAGCGATCAGGGGAGACGAGGGCGGCCTTGCGGCCGGGCGTTTCGATCGCTTCGCGCAGGATCAGCGCGATTGTTTCGGCTTCATCTTGTGCTGACGGCGCTTCGATCAGTGAGACGCCAGCGAGGCCCTCGGTGAGGTCATCGCGATTTGCGTGAGTGGCAAAGTCATGCCAGAGGTTGGTCGTCGCCGAGGGGCGCATCGCCTCGCTGAAGAACGCGGAGCGTGTGCGGCGGGCGGCGTCGATTTCCAGTCCGGGCAATTCGCGCACGTCGGTGCGTGAGACGCCCAGATCGTCGAGAAGTTTCTTCAAGCCGAACTGCGGATGTTCGGGATGCTCTGGCCTGATCCTGTTCCAGCTGCTCTCGTCCAGCGAGGTGTCGAGAGCGGGCAGCACGACAGCGCCGGAGGCGTGCGTTGCGACGGCGCGCATGAGAGCGACGGTCGCGGGAATGGAGCCTGTAACGCCCGCAACGATCACGACCTCGTCTGGCTTCAGGCGAGCAATGCGTTCCGTTTCGGCGAGGATCAACGCGTTGCGGCGCGCTTCTGGCGAGGCAAGGCCGTTGGCCGCGAGATAGGCCGGCCAGAATTCGGTGACGATCTTGAGAAATTCGACCGTTTTCTTCCAGTGCTCGGCATAGTTTTCCGGCACGAGATTTTGGATGCCATCCAGCGATACGTTCTCGCGCTCGATGTCGTCCATCAGCTTGGCGAGTTCGGTGGCGAGCTGGGCGGCTTGTGCGGGCGTCGAGCCAAGGGCTGTCTTGTCTGTCGATGCTTCCGCCATCGTCCGCCGCCAATGACCGACGAGCTGCATCAAGACCAGCATCCGATTGAGTGGATTGATCGCTGGTGTCTGCTCCAGTGCGTCGATGCCGGAGGGGCCGAGTTCAAGCAGATTGGAGATCAGCGAGACGTCGTCGTCGCCCTCGGAAATGGGCTGGATGCGCGGCATGATCAGCGCGCGTGTGTGGGCGACGGACAGAAAGGCTTCGCGCGCGGCGCGTGCAGCGCGCCGCGTCGGCAGTAGCAGCGTGATTTTCGGAAGCGAGAGAATATCGGGAGCGTTGCCTCCCGGCCGCGGCAGGTCTCCCTTCAAAATCGCGCGCGCGAGCGCTTCCAGAAACGGTACGCCGAGCGGCAGAGTGAAGACGTTCGGCGCCATCAGTCGGAACTCGTCGTCAGCGGTTCCATCAGGGCGGCTTCGGCTTCGGCCAGCGCCTCGGGCGTGCCGACATGCATCCAGATGCCTTCGAGGCGCAGGCCAAAGAGGCGCTCTCTTTCGATGGCTTGGTTCCAGAGCTTGTTGAGCGAGAACGGGCCTGCTGGAGCACCCTCGAACAAGCGCGGGTGCGCGATCGAGACGCCTGCAAAAACAAACGGCGCCATCTTGGGGCCGGACTGGCGCGTAAGCCGGCCCATCGGGTCCATTTGAAAGTCACCGCGGCCGTCATAGCCGATGCTTGCTGCGAGCGGCGCAACGAGCATCAGGCTATCCATCGTTGTCTCATCCCAGGCGTCCAGCAGCCGATTGAGGTTCGAGCCTAATCCCTCGATCCAGACGGAATCCGAATTATGGATGACGAAGGGCTCTTTTCCGAGCTTCGGCAGCGCGTGAAGCACGCCGCCGCCGGTATCGAGCAAATGTTTGCGCTCGTCGGAGATCACGATCTGCGGCTTGGCGCGGTGGGCGAGGTGCTGTTCGATCTTGTCTGCAAGGTAATGGACGTTGACGACGGCTTTTTTGATCCCTGCGGTGGCGAGGCGGTTAAGCACGTGGTCGATCAAGGGTTTGCCGCCGAGCGGCACGAGCGGTTTTGGGATCGTGGCGGTCAGGGGGCGCATGCGCTCGCCTTTGCCGGCAGCCAGGACGAATGCGCTAGTTGGGCGCTTGGCGGACGTCATGTCGAATGCGTCTCCGGAATTCGGGTTAAATATTCAAGGCTTCTGCGCGTAGGCTGCGAGGCAGGTTGTCGTCATACCATGCCCTCAGCGATGCGAGAGCCTCATGCTGCAGATCTCGTTCGAGATACCCCCAGATGCGTGGCACATGGGCCAAATATTGCCGTTTTCCGTCTCGCGCGGCCAGTCGAGCAAAGATACCCAGAATTTTTGTATTTCGTTGGGCGCCGAGAGCAGCATAGCTGAATGCAAATTCGGCAGGGTCGAACGCGGGATCGCGGGCGCCGACGGCGGCGACGTAATGCGCGAACAACCGTTTTTCCAAGTCTTCCGGAATGTCGAGTCGCGCGTCCTGGAGTAGCGAGACGAGGTCGTAGGCCGCCGGTCCGATCATGGCGTCCTGGAAATCGATGATGCCGACGTCGCGGGGCGGTGTGCGATTGTCGAGTGCGATCAGGTTTGGAGAATGAAAATCGCGCAACAGCCACGTTTTAGGTTGCTTGAGAACGCGGTCGAAAACGGTTTGCCAGAGTTCTCTGAAGGTATCGCGCGCGGCCTGGGGCGCGGGACCTCCACGAAGCGCGGGCCAATACCAATCGAGAAGCAGCTCGGTTTCGATCTCAAGAACACCGCGGTCTGCAACAGGCAGTTCGAAAACGGTCCCGTCGGAGAGCGAGATCCTTTCAGGCGGTGCGGTTGCTTGAACGGCGATGAGCGCATCGACACCGCGTTTCCAGAGCGAAGCCTGATCCCGACCTTTTTTGACTTCGGCGCCGAATACGGCGTCGCCGAAGTCTTCAATCAGCAGCAGTCCGCCGGATAACTCTTCCGCGAATATACGCGGCACGGAAAGACCAGCGGCCTCAAGCGTTCGATCGATGGCGACGAAGGCTCTGACATTTTCCGCAAGGTGCGCGATGGCGCTGTAGGATTTGCCATCGCGGATCGGCGGACCGTCAGGCTTTTGCGGGGCGTCCATCAGGATGGCGCGCGAGCCGTTAGCCTTCACGAGGCGAGCGTAGCGGCGCGGCGAGGCGTCACCCTGGAGATAGCTGAATGCCGTTGCTGCATCGCCCCAGCCGCTGCGATCGAGGAATTTTCGGATTGCAGCAAAGCGTTCGAGCCGGGCGGCGAGATCGACGGTGGCTTCGAGGCGAACGTCACGGCGGTCGAAAGCCGTCGTCTCATCGAAGCGAAGCGTTAGCCGGTCGGTCGGGATACGGCCGTCACCGCGCGAGGGCCATTCGACGATGGCAATCCCGCGAGAGAGTGCAGCGTCGAGCCCAAGCTCGTCGATTTCGCTCGGATCGGACAGGCGATAGAGGTCGAAATGCGCGATCTCGAAGCGCGGCGTCTCGTAGGACTGCACGAGCGTAAATGTCGGGCTCGGGATTTCGAGTTCGGCGTCACTTGCTACAGCGCGGATGAAGGCGCGCGCGAATGTCGATTTTCCGGCCCCCAAATCGCCTTCAAGGGCCAGCGTGTCGCCGGGTTGGACGAGAAATGCGATTTCCTGCGCTAAGCGCGAAACGTCGCCCTCGGTGAGCTCGGGAAATGAAAAGACCGTATGTGTCATGGCGCCCGCTTTTTACGCTGCGCGCGAGCCGCCCGCCAGTCTCTCAGTGCTGCCGCCGGAGCCGCCCGCGGCGCCGTCCGTCGTCTGAGCGATCGGTTCTTCCGGGATGCGAACCATGACGCGCGTACCACGGCCCTCTTCCGATGTGATTTCGATGGTGCCGCCGTGAAGTTCTACGAGGCTTTTGGCGATTGAAAGGCCGAGACCGGCGCCCCGGTGCTCGGACCCGCGGCTGCGGCTTTCGAAGCGCTGGAAGACCCGGCCGATCTGGTCCTTCGGGATGCCGATGCCGTCATCCTCGACGCGGAAATTGATCATGCCGTTTTCACGCCAGCAGGCGAGGCGAACCGTGCCGTTGACTTTTGAGAAGCCGACGGCGTTTGACAGAAGATTGTAGAGGACCTGACGCATGCGCGCTTCGTCCACCATGATTTCGGTGACGTCGTCGGCGACCGCAATGTCAATGGTGAGGCGAGAGCGGACGGCGCGTTCGCGAATGCCGAGGATCGCCGCGTCGATGATGGCGCGGACGCCGGCAGGCGCGAGCTTCAGTTCCAAGCCGCCCGCTTCGATCGTGGTCAGGTCGAGAATGTCGTCGATGATCGCGAGCAACGTTTTCGACGATGACATGATGTCGGCGAGGTATTCGCGCTGCTTGGCGTTGAGGGCGCCGAAGATTGGGCTCGCAAGCATATCTGAGAAGCCGATGATCGTGTTGAGCGGAGTTCTTAGCTCATACGAGATGTGGCCGATGAAATTCGTCTTGAGGCGGTCGGCTGCAATGAGCGCTTCGTTGCGTTCGACGAGAGCCCGTTCGGCGCGCTTGGCATCGGTGACATCGGCGAATGTCAGAAGCGTGGCGCCATCCGGCAGAGGCATGAGCGCGTAGTCAATGACGAAGTGATCGGTGCGATCCATCTGGCCTGAGAACGTCTCGCGCTCGTCCTGGAAGGCGGTGACGGCACGCCCGATACGCAGCCACGTGCCGGCATCGGGGAACAGCGATTGGACGGCGGCGATGATCTCGCCGATGTGCGGCAATTCATTCAGTTTGCGCGGCGGGATCTGCCAGATGTCACAGAACGCGCGATTGAAGAGCTTCAAGCGTCCGTCGGTGCCGAACACAGCGACGCCTTCTTTTAACGCATCAAGCGTTTCGCGCTGGACGTCGATGAAGGCGTTATATCGGCTTTCGAGTGCGATGCGGTCGGTTTCGTCGGAGAACAGGTAGGTCACGCCGCCGTCTGCGCGCTGTTCGGCGATGACCTTCACGATTCGGCTGTCGGTCAGGTGCCAGACATCTTCGAGCGGCGTGCCGGTGCGCGAGGTAGCAAGCACCTGCACTTTCCAATCGCGGTGGCTGACGACGGGCGGCAGAGCGCCGATTTCGCGCAGGCGATCGAGAATGTCGCTATCGGTCGGGCGGGTGGCCAGCCAGTCCGGGTCGAGCGACCAAAGATTTGCGAAAGCCGTATTGTGGAAGACGAGCTTCTGATCGCGGTCGAAGATTGCGACCGCCGTTTCGACGCGGTCGAGGGTGCGATCGTAGGCGGCAACTTGGCGGTCGAGTTCACCTTGCGCGGTTTCGATGTCGGTTACGTCGACGGCGGCGCCAGCGGTCATGCCATCGACCGGCAGGATGACGATGTCGTGCGGCTTGCGCTGTCCGCCCGCGATCAAGTGCACGCGGGACTTATAGCTGTCACCGGATGCAACAGTCTTTGCGATCTGGCGGCGTTGGCGCGTTTCGAGCAACTCGATCTGACGTTCGAGAACTTCAAGCTCGCTATCGGCTTCGACGGCCTTGACGTAGGCAGAGTTGACCCACACCAGACGGCCTGCCGTATCGCGAAGCCAAACCGGCATCGGCAGCGTTTCGAGCAGAGCGCGGCTTGAGCGGATGTCGCGCGCCAGCGCATCGTGCTGTTCGTCGATGCGGGCGATCTGGGCTTTGTAGGTCGATACGTCTTTGAAGCGGAGCACTGCGCGGCCGCCGGCGGCGCGGCCTTCGGCTTCGAGCGTGCCGCCCGCGATCGTCTTTAAGATGATGTTGAACGACCGGCCGTGGGTGAACAGCTTGTCGAGCGCGGCCTTGAGCGTGTCGGCGGATGGTGCTTCCAGCCATTGGCCAAAACGGAGGATCTCGGCGTGCTGATCGGGAAGGCCGGGGATGCCGGTGAGCGTGTGCGAGACGATGCGGACTGCCTGACCCTGCTCCCAGAAGATCAAGACCTGGGGCTCGGCGCGGATGATCGCGTCGGCGGCAGCAAGGTTGCGGCGGAGGTGCTGGCTTTCGGTTTTGGCCTTTCGTGCCTCTTTCCGCGCGACGCTCGCCATGTGCCAGACGATGAGGGCGGCGATAAACACCGCGCCAGCGACAAGGCCGCCAACAGCGAGCTGGCGAAAATCAAACGACGCTACAGCGGCGCTGCGAGTGCCCACGAGCACGGTCAACAGGGTCGCAACCAAACCCATCGCCGCCGCCAGCAGCAGCGCGAGCTGGAGCTTGGTTCTCAATCGTCGGCCGGATGGCGGAGTCGTCGGCATCATATTCCATTGCGCATAAAAGCTGGCGATCCGTCAGGTGCAGACGCGCCTATGCAATCCGAGTCTCGCGACGCGAATCACTTTCAGTATGGGGCTCTAGGGGAACGGCCGCCACCGCGGGAGCGTGCTCAAATTGAAACGGCGCCAGAGTGTTTCCCTGGCGCCGCGTTTCTCGTCTTTTTGTCGGTCTGAAACGATCTCAGTACCGATAATGGTCGGGCTTGAACGGGCCTTCCGGCTTGACCCCGATATAGGCTGCCTGATCCGGGCGAAGCTTCGTCAGGTTGGCGCCAATCTTGGCGAGATGCAGCATCGCAACCTTCTCGTCGAGGTGCTTCGGCAACGTATAGACTTCCTTCTCGTACTTGCCTTCGTTCGTGAACAGCTCGATCTGCGCCAGCGTCTGGTTCGTGAACGACGCCGACATGACGAACGAGGGGTGACCCATGGCGTTGCCAAGGTTCACAAGGCGGCCTTCCGACAACAGGATGATGCGACGGCCGGTCGGGAACTCGATCTCGTCGACCTGCGGCTTGATGTTGGTCCACTTGAGGTTCTTGAGACCGGCGACCTGAATTTCGTTATCGAAGTGGCCGATGTTGCAGACGATCGCCCGGTCCTTCATGGCACGCATGTGCTCGACCGTGATGATGTCCTTGTTGCCGGTGGCGGTGACGAAGATGTCCGCGCGCGGGGCGGCGTCTTCCATCGTAACGACTTCGTAGCCTTCCATCGAGGCCTGAAGCGCGCAGATCGGATCGACTTCCGAAACCATCACGCGACAACCGGCGTTGCGCAGCGAAGCCGCCGAACCTTTGCCGACGTCGCCGAAGCCAGCAACCATCGCGACCTTGCCCGCCATCATGACGTCCGTGCCACGGCGGATACCGTCGACGAGGCTTTCACGGCAGCCGTAGAGGTTGTCGAACTTCGACTTGGTGACCGAGTCGTTGACGTTGATCGCGGGCCACAGCAACTTGCCGGCCTTTTGCATGTCGTAGAGACGATGCACGCCGGTGGTCGTTTCTTCCGACACACCTTTGATGCTCTTCGCGATCTCGGCGAAGTAACCCTTGGGCTTTTCCTTCAACTGCTTCTTGAGCAGTGCGAAGAAGACTTCCTCTTCCTCAGAGCCGGGCTTGTCGAGGAACGCAGTGTCGCCGTTCTCGGCGCGCAGACCGAGGTGGACGTACATCGTGGCGTCGCCGCCGTCATCGAGGATCATGTTCGGATGGCCGCCGCCGTGCCAGTCGAACAGTTTTGCGGTGTAGTCCCAATAATCCTTCAACGTCTCGCCCT
This sequence comes from Hyphomicrobium sp. MC8b, assembly GCF_905067615.1. Taxonomy (NCBI): domain Bacteria; kingdom Pseudomonadati; phylum Pseudomonadota; class Alphaproteobacteria; order Hyphomicrobiales; family Hyphomicrobiaceae; genus Hyphomicrobium; species Hyphomicrobium sp. MC8b. The sequence goes on from NZ_LR898465.1 coordinate 784,235, forward strand.
TGATGGCAAAGACGGGAATACCGGCCGCTGCGATAGCTGCGGCGGCGTGATCCTGGGTCGAATAGATGTTGCAGGAAACCCAGCGGATGTCGGCGCCGAGGGCGGCCAGGGTCTCGATCAGCACGGCTGTCTGGATCGTCATATGCAACGATCCGGCAATGCGGGCGCCCTTCAGCGGCTTTGCAGCGCCATATTCCTCGCGGGTCGCCATGAGGCCCGGCATCTCGGTCTCGGCGATGGCGATTTCCTTGCGCCCCCACTCGGCGAGGCCGAGATCCTTGACGATGTAATCGGAAAATTTCGTGCTCATGCGGCTCAGTTCCTCATAGATGCACCGTGACCTGCACCGCGTCGGCACAGACAGCGCGCGTTCCATGCTCCCGTTCCGGGGTTGCATGCCGTCTTGGACTTTCCGGGGTTGCTATAGCGAACTCACCCTCGCCGCGCAATAACATATAAACAAGTCTTTATGTCTTTTCCGCGCGACACGCCGCCGGGGTGGCGCGCTCAAGATCTTCTGGTAAAGGAAGTCCTGTATTTCTAAATACAATTGGTTTTTTATTTAAATTTCTTAAGTAATTTCGTGTTAATCTCATAAACAATTAAAAATTAGTGCATTAATTTCCTATAAATCTATCCGCCGGCAATGTGACGCCCAAGTATATTTCCGTGGAGGCGGACAATGAAGTGCGCGTTAGTATGGCGTAGTGCACTGAACTCGGGGCGCAGCGTCTGGGCTGTCTTGGCAAGCAAGAAGCGGTGGGCCGCACTCGGTTCCGATGAGCGCGGAAGCGTCGCGATCATCTTCGGGCTCACGATTTTCGTTTTGTTTGCGATGGTCGGCTTGGCAGTCGATTACGCGCGTTTCGTCAATGCACGCTCGCAGACGATTGCCGCGACCGACGCGGCCGTGCTGGCCGGTGCGCGTGCCCTGCAGTCCAATGGGGGCGATCAGGAGGACGCAGAAAGAGTGGCCATGACTTATTACCAGCAGGCCACGTTGAACCGTATTCATCTCTTGTCCGACAGTATCCACTTTGACGCCGTGGACAACGGCACGGCTATGGAGGCGGACGGCAACGCCGTGATCTCGACACCGTTCATGCATCTGGCATTTGGGCTAGCTGGAACACAGTCGTCGACTTTGCCGCTGCTTCGTGCCGATGGATCGGACTATTCTAAGGCTGTGTTGGCTGTGGGCGGCAATGGCGAGCAGAGCCTCGAAGTCAGCTTGATGCTGGACATCACCGGCTCGATGGCCGGTCAAAAGCTGACGGATATGAAGGCAGCCGCAAGCGATCTTGTGAACATCGTCGTTTGGCAGGATCAGAGTAAATACACATCGAAGATCGCGATCGTGCCGTTCGCGTACGACGTTCGTCCGCCGAGTTCGATATTGACGAATATCAGAGGAATTGGCAGCAGCCCCAACACCAAACAGAAGATTAGTGGGACAACTTACTATTTGTCAGACTGCGTCGTCGAGCGCGCAGGAAGCGAAGCCTATACGGACGCGGCTCCCGGGGCAGGCAAATACCTCATGGGACATTACGTTAAAAAGGTGAACAACAAGGTCAATTGTGACGTACCTGCAGCAGCCGAATTATTGCCGTTGACCAGTGATAAATCGGCGTTGTTGACAAAGATCAGCAATCTCTCGACAGCGGGCAGCACGGCTGGCCATCTTGGAACGGCGTGGGCGTGGTATTTGCTTTCTCCGAACTGGGGAAGCCTATGGTCGTCGGCAAGCCGGCCAGCCGCCTATGGAACCGAAAAACTCAAAAAAATCGCCGTGCTCATGACAGATGGTGAGTACAACACTCAATATACGTCGCAAGGAATTCCCGACGGTTCGTCATCTCTTACGAAGTGCCCTAATGCAGCGAACGGCGTTTGTTCGAGTGCTCAGGCAGTGTCGCTTTGCACAGGTATGAAAGCGAAGGGCATCGAAGTTTACACGGTCGGCTTTCAATTGGACAATCAAATTGCGGTCGACACACTTTCAAAGTGCGCCACCGACGCCAATCATTTTTACAACTCATCGACGGGCGATGCGCTCAAGGCTGCGTTCCGCGACATCGCGCTGAAAATTTCGACCCTTTACCTCTCGCAATAACGGGCGAGACATCGGGCACTGCTAAAAAGGGAACGCATTGGCGTTCCCTTTTTTGTTTGTGCTTGGCGACTCCGCTTCGTGGAACCAGCCGCCATGTGGAGTGGATCAAGCGTCGCCGATGCATTCTTCGTCGAAACCGGCTTCGACGAGATGGACCAAGGCCTGAAGCGCTTCCGGTCCTTGCGCGCCTTCGGCGACGATGTGCAACTCAGATCCGGGTCCGGCTGCAAGCATCATCAGGCCCATGATGGACGTGCCGCCGACCGAATTGCCGTGATGAGTAACCGTGACGGCTGCGTCGAAGCTTTCCGCCAGCTTCACGAATTTTGCCGACGCGCGGGCGTGCAGGCCCTTGACGTTGCGGATGATGACTATGGCTTCCGGTTTCAGGCTATTGGCCAGTTCGGGCATCGCTCGCTCTTAACCGCCAGAGAGTTCTTGGCTCGCAACTTTGATGTATTTCTTGCCGGCGTCGCGGGCCATAATGACAGCTTGGTCGAGAGGTGTCTCGGCGCGAATGCTCGCAAGCTTCACGAGGATCGGCAGGCTTATGCCGGCGATCACTTCGGCCTTCGTCTCGTCCATCACCGAGATGGCAAGATTAGAAGGCGTTCCGCCAAACATATCCGTCAGGATGATGACGCCTTTGCCGTTATCGACGCTCTGCACGGCATTCAGAATTTCGAGACGACGCGCTTCCATGTCGTCGTCCGGTCCGATCGCGATCGTTTCGAGCGCTTCTTGTTTTCCAACGACGTGCTCAAGCGCATTGCGAAATTCTTGCGCAAGCCCGCCATGCGTGACGATGACAAGTCCGATCATGTGCGACGGGCCATTTCAGTACCATTCGGTGGAGCCGATTGTAGCTTCGCCGTTTGGCGCGGAAAGTGGCAAGTGTTTGCCGTCGGTGCAAGAGGTTTCTGGATTGACATCGAACCTTACGGCGCAAAACGTGACCGGGGCGCCATCGTGATTGCTGTCACAAGTTTAAGGGCGCTCGAACTCTCAAATGGATATAGGTGGAGCAGCGGAATTTCGAGCCCTAAAATGCAGGTTTCGGGCCAGGGGTCGGGATATCTTTCGATGCCGCCGCTGCTGACGAGGTCTACAACGAGGACGAGATTCGCTTCCGCGATGGCGTCAACCTCCAGGATGCCGAGGCCGCGCACTTCAAGTTTACCGCGTAGGGTCGCGGGCGCGCTCGCGACGATGTCAGGGCCTTGCTGCTTTAGTAGGACTTGGTCGTCGGCGACGAGCTTTACGGTGTCGCGAATGAGGCCGGAGATGCCAAGCCCGAGGCAGCGGAATGCGAGGTCGGATTTTCCGGCTCCGGATGCTCCGCGAATGAGCGCGGCGCGGCTGCCGAGGGCGATCGCCGTGGCGTGAACGCGCTCAACTTCGCCAGACAAGCCCGACTCCAACAATGGGAGACAGCGGGAGGCGAACGGTAAAGCGCGCGCCCTTACGCGACTGAGGGTCGTCTTTGCTGCGGTTCTCGGCGAAGATTTCGCCGTTATGGCTGGCGATGATCTCGCGCGAAATCGAAAGCCCAAGTCCGGAATTTTTTCCGCGCTTGGCGTCGGTCAGGGGCCGGTCGCTGTAGAAGCGATCGAAGATCTGTCCGAGCTTATTGGAGGGAATTCCGGGTCCCTCGTCTTCGACGGTGATTTCGACATTGGCGCCGTTGGGTCGGGCCCGCACCGTCACCATCGTGCCTTCCGGCGAGAAGGACAAGGCGTTGTCGATCAGGTTCGTGAAAACCTGGCCGAGGCGGCTGTCGTTGCCACGGACCGTGTAGGACGCCGGGCCGCCGGGTTCGATGAACAGTCGCAATTTCCGGCTGTCGTCGGCGAGCATGTCGGTGAAAAGCGCGTTGATGTTTTCGAGCACGACCCGAATGTCGATCGGCTGCATTTCCTGACGAGCCAACTCGGCATCGAGACGCGAGGTGCTGGAAATATCGTTGATAAGGCGGTTCAGGCGTTTCAGCTCGGCCTGGATCTCTTGGACCAGCTCGGTGCGATCAGTATCGGACTTCGCGTAAGCCAAGGCTTCGGCCGTCGAGCGGGCGGCAGCCAGCGGGTTTTTCAGTTCATGCGCGACGTCGGCAGCGAACTTCTCGCTGGCTTCGATGCGCCGGTAGAGCGCGTTCGTCATGGAGACGAAGGCGCGACCGGTCTGCCCGACTTCGTCGCGGCGGCCCGTCATGTCAGGCAACTGCTCACGGGCAGAAATGTTCTGCGTCACGCGGTTGGCGGCATCGGAAAGCCTGCGCATGGGGCCAGCGACAGTTCGTTCGAGTACGAGCGAGCTTCCGACGGAAACCACGAGCGCCATCGCGGCGATCTGTAGGATCAGCCAGCGCTCATCCCAGAGGATGTCGTCAATATCGCCGGGGTTCGTCGAAATCAGCAAAACGCCGAGGATTTTGTTTCCGCGCTTGATCGGCTCGGCCATCGAGACGATTTGCTGTCCGTGGCGATTGAGCAGCAGAATAGGCGTTTCGATACCATTGATCGCAGCGTTGCGGACTTCCGGATAGAGGAAGCCGTTGGCGGTGCCGAGTTCGCGGTAGACCTTCAATTCCTTGTTGATCACCCAATAATGCAGACGCGTCCAGAAATTCTTCAGGCGCGGTGTCGGGTCGTTGGCGTCAGGTGGCGGGTCCGGCTTGTCGTTGCTGTTGGAGAACAGCGCGTCGCCGTTGAGGATCAGTGTGCCCTTGGCCGAATAGATGCGTGCTTTGAGATCGGCAGGGCCGACAAGCTTTCTCAGAATGATTGCCGCCTGATGCGGGTCGATCGGCAGTTCGAGGGCTGCAAACGCATCATCGCGCTGGGCGCGCAAAGGCGCCTTGTCCGGAATGCGGTTGGGATCGAAAATAGCGCGCTCATTAACGGCGCGGTAGGCGATGGCTTCGGCGGTGATGCGCGAAACAGTTTTGACGACGTCAACCTTGGCGTCGAGCAGCCAGCCATGATGAAGGCTCAAGTAGAGCATCGCGAATAAAAGCCCGGCGAGGCCGAGTAGGTTCGCAAGAAGAATGCGGCGTCGCAGGTTTTTCCCGATGACGCGCGCAATCCAACCTTTCGCCAGCCAGCTACCCGTAGCCGTCGCAGCACGCGCCGCGAAGGCGCGTGCATCAAACTTAGGCCGCGATTTAGCCGTTTCAGGCGCAGCGATCTCGCCCGCGGGGCTTTCAAGCGCTGCCGCTGTCGAGATGTCGTTGCTGTCTAGTGCCATCCCGTCCCCGGTGGCTTATCGGGTCGCTTACTCCTTGAAGCGATAGCCGACGCCATAAAGTGTTTCGATCACGTCAAAGTCGTCATCGACCTGCTTGAACTTCTTGCGAAGCCGCTTGATGTGACTGTCGATCGTCCGGTCGTCCACATACACCTGATCGTCGTAGGCAGCATCCATCAATGCGTCGCGGGTCTTGACGACGCCGGGGCGTGTTGCCAGCGCCTGCAGGATCAGAAATTCCGTGACCGTCAGCGTGACGGCCTTGCTATCCCAGTGGCAAGTATGACGCTCGGGATCGAGTTTCAGCTTGCCACGCTCCAGCACGCGCTTGGCTTCATCTTCGGTGGTCGTGCCGTCCTTGGGCGAAACACGACGGAGCACAGCCTTCACGCGCTCAACGATGAGACGCTGCGAAAATGGCTTTGCGATGTAATCGTCGGCGCCCATCTTGAGGCCAAACAGTTCGTCGATTTCCTCGTCCTTGGAGGTCAGGAAAATGACGGGCATCGCGGATTGCTGGCGCACCCGGCGCAGCAATTCCATGCCGTCCATGCGCGGCATCTTGATGTCGAAAATGCCAAGGTCGGCGGGCTCTTCCGTCAGGGCTTCGAGTGCTGAAACACCGTCACCGTAAGTGCGAACCTTGTATCCCTCGGCCTCCAACGCCATCCGCAACGAGGTCAGGATGTTCCGCTCGTCGTCGACGAGTGCGATGGTGCTCTTTTCCTTCATCTTTTCCTCTTCTGCCCCCTCGGCCGCGACGGGAATGCTCGCCATGCCCCTTAGGCGCATATGGCGGCATGGTGTAGCAATTGTGGCGCTCCGATCAAATGGGCTCCGGAGGCTGAATAGTACCTGAATAGGCGACGGGGCCGCTGTCGGCAAGCAATGTGGCGAAATTCGCAGCTTACAAATGCAGAAAAGCGCTTGTTTACGGCCTTTATTCGCCGCATGGTCCGCGTAATGACGACTCTTAGGAATTCTGAGCGGTAACACAGTGTTACCGGTTTTTTCGCGTTCTTATCCCTTTTATCGTCCCAAGTAGGACCTAAGAACGGCTTGAGTTTACAGCTGTCCTCCGCCAACAGCGGGACGATCCCGCCGGAGCGATTTTATTGTGCGGCACAAATGGGCGAGTGGTGCGTTTTTCGCCCATCGATGGTTCGCAGCGCTGGCGTGATTATATGTGCGCTGCGCCGATAGGCGCTTACCCCAAAGGGCTAAAATCTTATGACCGAGCTGTTTCCCACACTGCCCTCTCAGAAGGTTCGTCGCAATCTCCGCGAGGCCGAGTTGATGGAATTCATCATTCGGCGCGGCGAGGGCCGGCTTGCCACGAGCGGCGCCGTCGGCGTCGAGACTGGGCAGCACACGGGCCGCTCGGCGGAAGATAAATATATCGTTCGCGACGACCAGACCGATGACGCGATCTGGTGGGACAACGCAAAGGAAATGTCGGAAGAGCAATTCGACCGCCTGCTTGCAGATTTCGTCGGCTTTGCGCGTCACAAGGAACTCTTCGTCCAGGATCTTTATGCCGGCGCCGACGCCGAGCACCGGCTCAACACGCGCGTCGTGACCGAGCACGCGTGGCAATCGCTGTTTATTCGCCATCTGCTGCGGCGGCCTGAAGCGAGCGAGCTTGAGAACTTCCTGCCTGAGTTCACGGTCGTCGATCTGCCGAGCTTTCGCGCCGCGCCGCTCTATCATGGCACGCGGAGCGAAACGGTCATCGCCTGTAACTTCACGAAGCGCATCGTTTTGATTGGCGGCACAAGCTACGCGGGCGAAATCAAGAAGAGCGTGTTCTCGTATCTGAATTATTTGCTGCCGCAGAAGAATGTCATGCCGATGCACTGCTCGGCGAATGTCGGCAAGGACGGCAATTCAGCGGTGTTCTTCGGGTTGTCGGGAACGGGTAAGACCACATTGTCCGCTGATCCGTCGCGGGAGCTTCTCGGTGACGACGAGCATGGTTGGTCGGAAAAGGGCATCTTCAATTTCGAGGGCGGATGCTACGCGAAGACGATCCGGTTGTCGCAGGCCGCGGAGCCGCAGATCTGGGCGGCGTCCAACCGCTTCGCCACGGTTCTTGAAAACGTCGTGATTGATCCGGAGACGCGCATTCCGGATTTTGACGACAATCGCTTGGCTGAGAATTCTCGCTCGGCCTATCCCTTGGATGCCATCGCCAACGCAAGCCCGACAGGGACGGCCGGACATCCAAAGAACATCGTGATGCTGACGGCCGATGCGTTCGGCGTGCTGCCGCCGATTGCGAAGCTGACGCCGAGTCAGGCGATGTATCATTTCCTTTCAGGCTTCACGGCGAAGGTTGCGGGCACGGAGAAGGGCATGGGCTCGGAGCCGAAGCCGACCTTCTCAACGTGCTTTGGTGCGCCATTCATGCCGCGCCATCCGAGCGTCTACGGCAACCTCCTGCGTCAGCTCATTGCTGAGCATGGCGTCGATTGCTGGCTCGTCAACACGGGCTGGACCGGCGGCAAGTACGGCGAGGGTTCGCGCATGCCGATCAAGGTGACGCGCGGCCTGCTCAATGCGGCGCTTTCCGGCACGTTGAAAGAACAGCCGATGCGGGTCGATCCGGTGTTCGGTTTCGCTGTTCCGGTGGCGATGGACGGGATCGATCAGAAGCTCCTCAATCCGCGCCAGACGTGGGCCGATGCGAAAGCCTACGATGCCATGGCGTCTAAGCTCGCACAGATGTTCCACGATAACTTCGCGAAGTTTGCGGCTTACGTCGACGCTGAGGTCATGAAGGCAAGCCCCGTCGTGCAGCCGGGTATCGCGGCGGAATAACGCGCGTTACGCTCGAGGCGGGGCACGTGCGTCGCCTCGGGCGTTGATCATCCGCGTTACGATGCCTAAGAAAGGCGCGCCGGCAGAAACTGGAGCGTCAGAGCATGGGCACCCGTATTCCTTTCACACGTCCCGACGGCAAGACGGCCGAGGGTTACCTTTCGCTCGCAGGCACCGCGAATGCGCCGGGCGTTGTCGTCATCCAGGAATGGTGGGGACTGCAGGAACAGATCAAGGGTCTGTGCGATCGCTTTGCGCTTCTCGGTTACGATGCGTTAGCGCCGGACCTTTATGCCGGAACCGTTATTCCCTATCACGATAGCGAAGGCGCTTTGCGCGAGATGCAGTCGCTGAACTTCCTCGACGCATGCGATCAGGTTGTGCGCGGCGCAGCGCAGTTTCTGTTGAAGTCGAGCCCACAGGTTGCGGTGGCGGGGTTCTGCATGGGCGGTGCCGTTACGGTGCTGGCGGCGTGCCGCGTTCCGGAGTTTGCCGCGGCGGTTTCGTTCTATGGCCTGCCGCCGGATGCGGTCGCGAAGCCGGCGGATGTGAAAATTCCGCTGCAGGGGCATTTTGCAAACAGCGATGATTTCGTGACGCCTGAGAACGTCAATGCGTTCGAGGCGGGGTTGAAGGCAGCTGGCAAGGCGTTCGAGTTCTACCGCTATGATGCAAGCCACGCGTTCATGAACGAGCAGCGCTCTGTTCATGATCGTCACTGTGCCGAGCTTGCGTGGGAGCGCACGAGCGCATTTCTGAAGCAGAAGCTCGGGTAGGCTGCAGCTTCTGTGACTTTATTGGCTGAAGTTCTCTCATCCTCGGGTCGGCCCCGAGGATGACGATTACCTCTTGAAATCAGCCAGCGTCAGCAGCGGTTCGAAATTCAGGCCGGCGGAGGCGAAGGTTTCGGCTGCGCCGTCTAAGCGGTCGACGATGGTGATGACGCGCACGATGTCGGCGCCGGCCGCTTTCAAGGCGTCAGCCGCTTTCAAGGCCGAGCCGCCGGTCGTGGTCACGTCTTCGACGACGACGATTTTCTTGCCGGCCATGCTTTCGCCCTTCGCCAGTCCTTCGACGAGCGCTTGCGTGCCATGTTCCTTGACCTGCTTGCGCACGAAGAAGGCGGGCAGCTTTCGCCCTTCGGTAAAAGCAACGGCCGCCACGCTCGATGCAATCGGCACGGCGCCCATTTCCAGGCCGCCAATGAGGTCGACGTCGGTACCTTCAAGCTGATCGAGGATCAGCGATGCGACGAGATAGGCCCCTTCGCTATCGAGCATCGTCGGTTTCATATTAAAGTAAAAAGTCGATGTTTTACCTGACGCGAGCTTGAATTCCGGCCCCTCCTGGAAGGACCGCGACTTAATGAGCTCGATAAGTCGCGCCCGGCGGGCGGCGCGGTCGGCCGATTTTCCTGGCATTCGGACAGAAGCCCTTGCGTTTTGTCGTTCGGATGCGCAAACACCCGAGTTCCGAAGGCATGTCAAGTTTCGAGGGGGCAGAGGCAGTGGATCGCCAGCGCACGATGTGGACCTGGTGGGCGACTTTGACGGAGCGACCGTGGTTGCCGTCACTGGCGCTTCTGGCGCTGTGTGCCGTCGTCTATTTGCCGGGTCTCGTGCGCCTGCCGCCCGTCGATCGCACGGAAATCATTTGGTCGGAGACGACCCGGGCAATGGTCGACCGCGGCGACTGGACGAGCCCGCGGTTTGGCGACGTCGTGCACCAATATCGCCCGATCGGCACGTTCTGGGCACAAGGTGCGGCGCGATGGCTGGCGGGACCAGCGCATGATCGCGATATTAGCGTCTATCGCATTCCGTCGTTTCTGGCGGTGACGTTGGCAGTCCTCGCGCTGTTTTGGCTGGCGCGCGGATTGGTCGGAGCGGAGACCGCGCTGATTGCGTCGGCGCTGTTTGCGGTCGCGCCGTTGACAGTGCTCGTCTCGCAACTTGCCATTGCCGAGGGGTTGTCGCTGTTACCCGCGACGGTGGCGATGCTGGCGCTCGCGCGCATTTATACCAATGAGGAAGGGCCGATCGGAACGGCGCTGCTGTTCTGGGTCGCGGTCGGTATCGGCATTCTCATTAATGCGCTTCTGGTTCCGATCCTTGTTCTGGCGACGCTGATCGCGCTTTACGTTTTTGATCGCGATCTATCGTGGCTGAAGCGGTTACGCCCGGTCCTTGGCGTGCCGATAGCGCTGGTGCTCGGTGCTCCGTGGCTGTTGGTGCGTGCGCATCAGGACGGCGTGGCGTTTTCGGGTCTGAGCTGGAGGGAGTTTCTTGCCGCGCTCGGCGGTGCGCAGGACATGAAGCTTCGCGCTTTTCCCGGCACGTTTGTTCTGGCGCTGTTGCTTGGTTTCATCCCTGGAACGATGCTGCTCGGCACCGCCGTCAAACGGTTCTGGGCCGAACGCGAGCAACAGCGATTGCCGCGTTTCCTGCTCGCCTGGGTTATCGGATACCTGATTTATCTCGAAGGGCTGTCGTCGAAGCCCGGCACCTACATGGTCCAGACGATGTTTCCGGCACTGGCGCTCGCTGTGGCGATGGTCGTGACGAGTGAGCGGGGCGACGGCAAGCAGCCGGAATGGAGCGGCTTCTGGATCTGGCCGACTGCGCTCGCGGCGCTGCCGTTGGCGATTTTCGCAGCTATCTATGCCTTCGTCGGCGAGTTGCCGGGTCTTCTCGCGCTGGTCCTTATCGCCGTCATCGCGTCGCTCTTCATCTGGACCGGCCAGCTTGGCCGCGAAGGGCACTTGCGGCGCTGGGCGGCGGTGGGCGTTTCCGCGCTCGGACTGTTCGGAGTGACGCTGCTCGGCGTCGTGCTGCCCAGCATCGACAGGATCTGGCCGGCGCAGATGATCGCGACGGCCATTGCCGCCTGTCCGAAGCAGGATGCGGTCATGATCGGGTTTCGCGAACCGTCGGGCCGGTTTCTTCTCGACATTCCGCCCGAGCGGCAGACCCCGGATGCGTTGGCTGAGCGTTTCGCAGCCAAGACGCCGACGTTGTCAATTGTCGAAGATCGGTGGGCGAAACGGACGAATTGGGCGCTTCAGTCAAAATCGCAAGAGCGCCTGGCGCAGCCCACGGGATGTGTTTCAGCCTACAACGTGATGCGCGGCTGCCCGCTCTATTTTCGCATTTATTCGCCTAACCCCGCGGAACCCTGCACCATGCCGGCGGCGTTTTCCTGTTCCGAGAAGACGGCGCCCATCGGCTTCGAGAAATCAGGCGACTGCGACTGAAGTACCGAATATCCAGGCCGGAAGCCCCTGCGCAGAGGGCGGCTGCGGTGTTATATAACCGACAGATCAACCGAGGATTGTTTCAAAAATGTTCAACCCGGAACGCCCGCCCGAGATTGCCGCCCAGCGTTGGCTGAACTCGGATTCAAAGCGCACGCTGAAGGCCGAAAAGGGCAAAGTCATCGTCGTTGCCGTGTGGCAGCTCGTTTGTCCGGGCTCGCAGAAATTCGGTCTGCCGCAGGCGATGCGTCTGCGCGGCGCGTTCGAAGAGAACGAAGTGGCGGTCTTTGGACTTCACATGCCGTTCGAGCGACTCGAGGAGCAGACGCCGGAAAAAGTCGAAACCTATTTGAACGAGAACGGCATCACCATTCCGGTTGCGCTCGATAAGCCGAACGGCGACGGTTTGCCGGAGACGATGAAGGCATATGAACTGCAAGGCACGCCTGCGCTGCTGCTGTTCGATCGGCAGGGGCGCCTGCGCCGGCACTATCTCGGTGCGGTCGATGATTTCCGCCTCGGCGCCGAAGTGATGGCGCTGTTGATCGAAGATAAGGACAGCCCGCGAGAGATGTCAATTGCGCTCGAGCGCAAGCTTGCGGCGGCGCTCGTCGATCCGGAAGCGCATCACCATCATGAGCATGGCGACGAATGCGGCTGTGGACACGATCACAGCCACGACCATGGACATGACCATGATCATCACCATCATCACGGGCATGATCACGACCACGATCATGGCGTCGCGCACGGGCTTCCCGGCCATGTGCATGGTCCGGATTGCAAGCACTGATGGCGGCTAAACCTCCGAAAGACGAGGTTGAGACCGCGCAGGAGGAAAAACCCTCCAAACCGAACGATCCGTCGCCGGGCTCCGGACTCAGCCGCAAGGAGAAGCAGCAGGTCCGAGAAGGCGTGCGCCATCGCCCGGCGGTCGTATATGAGATCATCCGCGTGCAGGGCGAGATCGAGCTTCGGCGGCCGGTTTCGGCGCTGTGGTGGTCGGGCGTGGCGGCGGGCATCTCGATCGGCTTTTCGTTTTTGACCGAAGCGGCGATTGCTGCGCATCTGCCTGCAGGTGGATCGACCGAGGTTATTGCCAAGCTCGGATATGCCGTCGGCTTCCTGATTGTCATTCTCGGGCATCAGCAGCTTTTTACCGAAAACGTGCTGACGGCCGTTCTGCCGATCATGGCGCGCAAGCAGCTGCACTGGGTTTTGCGGATGGTGCGCCTGTGGGGCATCGTGCTCGCAGCGAACATCGTCGGCTGTTTGATCTTCGCGATGGCGATGGCCTTCCTGCCGATCGTGCCGGTCGACGTCGCGACGGCGATGAGCAACATCGTCGGCAGGGTCATGGCCAATACACCGGGCGAGATGTTCGCCAAGGGCATCGGCGCGGGCTGGATCATCGCGGCGCTCGTCTGGATCTTGTCATCGACGGAGCACGTCGAGTTTCTGATCATCACTCTGCTGACGTATCTGATCGCGCTGTTCGGCTTTACGCACATTGTTGCCGGAAGCGCGGAAGCGATCTACGGCGTGCTGACGGGCACCACGACGCTTGAGAATGCGTTGTTCCGTTTCTTCATGCCGACGCTGGCGGGCAATGTTTTTGGCGGTACCGTTCTGTTTTCGGTGCTGAGCTACGCGCAGGTTCGCGAGGAAATCTACGCCGATCCGGACGGGAAATAGCCGTCCGACTTTCTTGCGCCACCCGAATCACGTTTCTTTCCGCTCTACAAGTCGAGAGCGGAGAGAGGCTCATGGCCGAGCGGGTTGGTGGAAGGCAGGGAAACGGCTTAGCCGGGCGGCTTGCGGAACGCGAGACGGATGCGTCCGGGAAAAGCCCTCCACGCGCGCGAGCCAAGGCCGCTGCGACCGGCAAGCTCAGCGCAGCGGAAACGGTTACGGCAAACAAGAAAGTCATCGCGCTGGTCTATGACTTCGACGGCACGCTGTCGCCGAAGCCGATGCAGGAATATGCGTTCCTGCCGAAGCTCGGCATCGAGCCGAAAGAGTTCTGGGCCGAGTGCACGCGCATCGCCAAGGCCGAGCGCGCCGACGCCCTCATCACTTACATGCACCTGATGTACAAGAAGGCGAAGGAGAAGAACGTCCGCATCGATCGTGCCGATCTCGTCGCGCAGGGCAAGACGGTCGAGCTGTATCCCGGCGTCGAGGCATGGTTCGACGCGATGCACGCTTATGTGAAGAAGCGCGCGGGCGACGCGGAAATCTCAGTGAAGCACTATCTCGTGTCGTCGGGGCTGACGGAGATCATCGAGGGCACGAAGATTTATCGGCACTTCGCCAACGTGTTCGCCAGCGAGTATTGGTTCGACGCTTACGACCTGCCGTTTCCGAAGCGTGTGATCTCAGACACCGGCAAGACGCAGTTTCTGTTCCGCATCAATAAGGGCATTGAGGATCTCGGGCGCAGTATCAACGTGCACATGCCCGAGGACGAGCGGCCCATTCCGTTTTCGAACTTCATCTACTTCGGCGACGGAGACACGGACGTGCCGTCGATGGCGCTTCTGAAAAAGAACGGCGGCCACGCGATTGCGGTGCACGGGGCGGACGAGAGCGAGACGAAGTGCATCGAGCTTTTCAACGCCGGGCGCTGCGATTTCTACGCCAGCGCCGACTACCGCAAAGGCTCGGACCTGTGGAAGCGAACGTGCCTGCTTCTCGACCGCATCATCGCGGATGTGAAAGTGCAGGAAGAGGCGCGGGGATTGGGTTAGGAAACCTCTCTTCGTCATCCCGGCGAAGGCCGGGATCCAACCAAATATTGAAAAACTTAGAAATTGTTTGGCTTGACTGGACCCCGACCTGCGTCGGGGTGACGGTGTTGAGTTTTGACTACTTCAATTAACGCCCCTCGATCTTGATCCCTGGCAGGTCGACTTTCACTTTCGTCTGGTTCGCGTCCCAGAGGAGGTAGCCGAGGACGACGACGGCGACGACAAGAATTCCGATCATGACTGATTTGGTGTCCAAAGCCTGCGTCTCCTGAAGCTTTCTGATTTCAACCGTTGACGCATCAATCGCCTTGGCGGCGGTGTGGTGTCAAGTGCGCGGCGTGACGATCGTTTTTCTCGACGGCTTCTGTTGCGCGCAAACAAAAACGGCCCCGTGCAAGGCGGGGCCGTCGAAACTTTCGTGTGCGCTTCGCACGTTCAGATTACATCAGTAGCAGACCCACACGAAGCGGCCATAGTACGGCGACCAGCGCCAGCAGGTGCCAACACCGTAGGCCCACCAGCGGCCACCCCAATAACGGCCACGACCACCGTACCAGCGACCACCGCGCCAGTAGCGTCCGCCGCGCCAGGCACGGCCACCTCTCCAAGCGCGTCCGCCACGCCAAGCCCGGCCGCCGTTCCAGTGGCGGCCACCGCCGCGGAAATGCCGTCCGCCGCGGAACCCGCCACCACGGAATCCACCGCCGCCTCGTCTCACTTGGTCGATGCCGTTGTGCTCAGCCGCTTGCGTGCGGAGAGCCGGGTTTGCGAAATTTGGTTGAGCTTCGGCAATGAGCGGCATCGACAACGCCGTCATCATCGCCATCACATATACGATTATGCGTCTCATTGTGGCTCCTTGGTTTTATTTGGGGTGCAATCAAAGTGACCAAGGCTGATAAAACCGGTGATCGCTCAACGGCGTTTATCCGCCGTAGTTCCTCGAATTTAATAGCACGGGCTGAATGCGCGACTATGTAAATCGAGCGCCCGATTTCGACGTGAATTCCGTTAAGAAAATATCGTCATTGCAGCGCGAGATGATGTTGTGATGCATCAAATTCCGAATAAGCGGCGAAGGAAGCCGCGACTGGCGCGCGCTGCCGCTTCTTTCCGGCGCCGCTCAACAAAGTCACGGCGATGATCTCGCAGTCTTTACCCGTCGAGAAAGACCTTGATCTCGATATGTGGTGAATGGCCGGTGCAGGTCGCTCATCATAGCGAAGTGAAAAAAACGGCCCCGCGCGAGCAGGGCCGTTGGAACGTTTATGCGTGCTTCGCTCGTTCAGGTGACGTCAGTAGCAGACCCAGACGAAGCGGTCATAGTACGGTGACCAGCGCCAGCACGAACCGACGCCATAGGCCCACCAGCGTCCGCGCCACCAGCGACGGTGACCATGCCAGTGGCCGCGACGCCAATGACGTCCTGCCCAGTGACGACCGCCACGCCAATGGTGACCGCGCCAATGACCGCGATGGCCCCAGTGGCGTCCGCCGCGGAAGTGATGGCCGCGAAAACCGCGGTGGCCACGGAAGTGATGACCGCCGCCGTGATGTCTGCCGAAGTGGTGACCGCCGCCGTGATGGCCTCCGTGTCTCGCTTCGGCGATGACCGGCACTGCCATGGCCGTCATCAACGCCATCACGAATATGATTATGCGTTTCATTGTGGCTCCTTGGGTATTTTTCAGGGGTGCGACTGAAGCGTCGTATACCGACACAATCGGTATCCGCTCAACGGCGTTCATTCGCTGCAGTTCCCACAAAACGGATGCACGATTAACTGAGGATGAACCGCAGTGGGAAAATGCGCGTCCTGCGCCGGATTCCGGCTGCGGGCCCGTTATGCAAAATCCGGAATTTTATGTGCATCGCGAAGCTGCGTGCGGACGGAAGCAACCGCGATTGGGGCGCTGCGCTAAGGGTGCTTTCAGAGCCTGTCGTCGGATAGAAATTTCGTCGTGGCTCGTCGGTCTGCGTTCGTGTGGGGGCGGCCGGCAAAGGCATGCAACGACTGGGCAGCTGCGTCTTATGGTGCGCATGTCGACCGAGTTCGACCGAAGCGGGGGAAGGTCGCAATCATGGCCGTCCGAAAGTGCAATTGAAACGATAGGGCTCGCGCCGTCGAAACATACTTGCGAACCGACGTCATCGGCATCTGCGTTTAAAAACAAATTCAAATGCAGGAAATTGATTTAGCGCAGTGTAGCAAGGGTTTGTGCAGGGTATTAGCGCACAATAGCCGATTAAACGGTCGGGAAATCGCGACGGGATAGCCTTCGAGGGAAGGATAGGGACGTATCGCCATGATCTCTTCGCTGCCCATAGATACCATCACAAGGTCCATTGTTTTTCGCTTTGCCATGACGGCTTTCGTCGCGGCCGCGCTTCTTATTCCGCGCACGGTTCACGCCGACGAATTGGGCTGCACCACGCCGACGCCGCAGGTGATTTCGCAATTGTTCGATAGCTGGAATTCGGCTGTCGCGTCCGGATCAGCGGACAAGCTTGCAAATTTCTATGCGGATGATGCGACGTTGATCCCCGCGAAAGAGTCAGCTCCGCTGGTCGGCAAAGATGCCATTCGGAATTTTTACGCCGGACTGCTCGCCCGGCATCCGCAGCCGGTCGTCGTCAAGATGACTGTGACGCCAGGATGCAATTCGGCTGTCGCGAGTGGCTTCATTCTCTATCGCGTGACCGGCGCTCGTAAGGGCACACGCGATTTGCTGGGCGGGCGGTTCGCCGCCGAGTTCGCGCTGCAGAACGGGAACTGGCGGATCGTGAAGCATACGCTCGGCGGCGACGAGAGGAAGCTCGATCAGCCGCTTGAAAGCTCAATGCTTTGACGGCCGAATCGCCCCGCTTGCTTTGCGTGTAACGCACTCGTTGCTCCATGCGAATGCCTTTCGAGGCTTTGCAGGGAGCGGACATGATCGTCACGACGCGCTTTCTTTCGCGATCCGCTGCCCTCCTTTATGCGGCGTGGGGCGCATTTCACATTTATGTCTCGTGGCAGATCACGATGCTGGCGCTCGATGAGCATGGCATTGCGCAAGGGCGGTTGTTGCAGCTCGCGGCCTATATGTTGTCAATCTCGCTGTTTGCAATCGTCGTTGCGTTGTGGCGCGTGGCGAAGAACGATCGATTAGGATTTTGGCTCAATCTTGCTGTCGTCGGTTGGGCAGACGCGGTCTGGGTGCTGGTCGTGGTGCTGCCCGGTTACGTGCCGCTTGTTCGCGGGTTGTTGCCGCCGGCGGTGTTCGTGCTCGCCGCTTGTCTATCGACGATGGCATATCGACGGAGCGCGCGTTGAACTCACTTCTTCGTCAGCAGATAATTGACGTGGCCCATCTTGCGGCCAGGGCGGGCTTCTTTCTTGCCGTAGTGGTGAAAGAAGGCGCCAGGCTCGGCCGCGATCTTCTCCCAGGCCAGGATATCGTCGCCGATCAGGTTGATCATTTCGGCGGCAGGCGCTTTCAGGGTCGTTTCGCCGAGCGGCCAGCCAGCGACCGCGCGGATGTGCTGCTCGAATTGTGAGGTCAGCGCGCCGTCCATCGTCCAGTGGCCGGAATTGTGTACGCGCGGCGCCATCTCATTGACGTAGAGCCGGTCACGGCCACCATCCTCAGCGACGAGGAAAAACTCGATCGCGAACACGCCGACGTAATCGAGCCTTTCAGCGATCTTCTGCGCGATGGCGACGGCCTCCGCCGCGACGTCGGGTGAAAGCACGGCCGGCGCGACGGAGCGATGCAGAATGTGGTTTCGGTGCTCGTTTTCGGTCACGTCGAAGGCCTTGAAGCTGCCATCGGTGGCGCGAGCTGCAACGACCGAGACTTCGGCGCGGAAATTGACCAAGCTCTCCAGTATCGAAGGCTGATCGCGCATCGCTGCCCAGGCGCTTTCAGCGTCCGCACGCGTCAAGATTTTCGCTTGGCCTTTGCCATCATAGCCGAAACGGCGCGTCTTCAGAACGGACGGAATGGCAAAGCCGCCGTCGAGCGTTTGGGTGAGATCGGCGAAGCTGTCGATCGCAGCGAAGTCGGCCGTCATGGCGCCGAGTTCGCGCGCGAGCGATTTTTCGTTCATACGATCCTGGGCGCAGGCGAGAGCCTTGGCACCGGGACGAACAGGAATGCGCGCCGACAGAAATTCGACGGTGCGAACGGGGATGTTCTCGAATTCATAGGTCGCGACATGGACCCACTTGGCGAAGGCCGCGAGGTGCGCTTCATCTTCGTAATCAGCGATCGTATGTGCGGAAGCGACATCAAATGCCGGACTGTCGGCGTCCGGCGCATAGATATGCGTTTTGAAGCCGAGGCGCGCGGCAGCCATTGCAAGCATGCGGCCCAGCTGTCCGCCGCCAAGAATTCCGATGGTTGAGCCGGGAGGGAATGCAGTCATCGCGCGGTCTTCAACCCTGAACGGGTGTCTCGGCGACATCGGCCGAATGCTGTTTGCGCCAGTCTTCGAGGCGTTCTGCCAGGCCGGGATCGGAGAGTGCCAGAATTTCCGCGGCAAACAGCCCCGCGTTCTTGGCGCCCGCTTCGCCGATGGCGAGCGTGCCGACCGGAACGCCCGCCGGCATCTGCACGATCGAATACAGGCTGTCCTGACCTTTGAGGGCTTTCGATTCCACCGGCACGCCCAATACCGGCAGCACCGTCATGGCGGCGGCCATGCCAGGCAAATGCGCGGCGCCGCCGGCCCCGGCGATGATGACCTTCAAGCCTGCAGCTTTGGCACCCTTGGCGTAGCTATAGAGACGGTCCGGCGTACGGTGGGCGGAGACGATCTTGGTCTCGAAGGAAACGCCCAGAGCCGTTAAAATATCGGCGGCATGCTTCATCGTCGGCCAGTCTGACTGGCTTCCCATGATAATGCCGACGTGTGGCCTGATCCGGCTCATGATGGCGTCCAAAGCCCCCGAAAACGGAAACCGCGTCGGTACAGGAGCGAGCCCGAGTTTACAAGGGTTTTGGGCACCGATACGTGGGGAATTCGAAATGAAAAAGCCAATTGCATGGGCTTTTGGCTGCTTGGGCGACGTTTGGGCGCTTTTAGGGGGCTGAAGCCAGCAGATAGCTGATCGAGTGGAAGAAGTTCTCCGGGCCGATGTAGCCGGAAATCCGGCCGACTTCGGTATGTGATTTGACGACCACAAATGTCGGCACGATGTCGACACCGGATTTGAAATTCAGATGGTCGGCCGCGATATCGTTAATATCGACGAAGCGCACCGGCAGATCCTTGGCCTGAGACGATGCCTCGTAGGCCGGCAGCACGTCGCGGCGGAAAAGCTGGCAGTAGATGCATCCCTCGGCTTCGACGACAACGAGTTCGAATGCGCCGTTCGGAATGGCAGCTTCGGTATCGATGTCGGCGTGCGAAATCGTAACGGGTGCGAGCATCAGCACGAGGAAAAGCAACGTGCGAAGGGCCGTACGCATTTGATGTCACCTCGCGGTCCGCAAGAAGACATCCTTTCTAAGTCATTAACGGCCTGGCAGCTGAGGAATCTCGCCGGTTCCTTAACCGCTGTGCCAAAGCGGGACGGTCAGGATTTCTTGCAGGTGATCGCCACGGTTTTGTAGGAGCCGAAACCGACGACGCCGGCGCCGAACTGCTGCGCCATCGCGGCGCCGAGCTTCCGGGCCTGCGCGTCGGTCTTTTCCGCATCGGGATCGAGCAGCGTCGCCGCGCAGCCTGCGGGCGCTGATGCAAGTTTGATGGCGTCCGTTTTCTCTGGCTCGAAGTCGATGAAATAGGAGGGATCGAAGACGGCGAATGTCAGGCCCTCGGCATCGGCAAGGACAGGCTTCGCCAGCGACAGATGGAAGTAAAGGCGGAGGACGCCATTGGTGTATTCGAGGTGCGCTTGCGTCGGCGGTGAAAACGCCAATTGCTCTTCGCCGAGCTTGGCCACCGTGAAGTAGTTGAACTCTTTGAGGCCATCCATGTTGACCTTCAGGAGCGGCTCAAGCTCGTGCTGGTCGTATTTGCCGTCGTTGTTGGTGTCGAGACCTTCGAGCGCCATGGCGGCGTATGAGTCGTCGAAGCTCCAGACATGGTCGACGCCCGTAACGGTGCCGTTGTAGTAGTCGACCGTCATCTCATACGTGATCCACATATGAGGATGCGCAGAGGCCGGTATAGAGAAAGCGAGGAGCATTATCGCGGCGGCCGCGAGGCTGAGACATTTATTGAACGACTTATGCAAGATCGGCCCCAATTCCTTTGCTCCGCTTTGCGCGCGATTCTTCGGAGTGCGTTTCATACGAAACGCACATTGAACGTGGCGAGATTGCGACGCGCTGCGCTATTTGGCGGGCATAGGCCAATTCGCCGGTGCGGTTGCGCGCCGACAGCGACGGTTATATTATATCCTTTTACTCAGCAGGATGGCGGGAATGAAGCGTTCAGCGGCACGATGTTTCGGTTTTCTGGCGGCCGCGATGACAAGCGCGACGACCGCCGTCAGCGCTGCCGAAGCGCCGAAAGTCGTCGTGACGATCAAGCCCATACATTCGCTTGTGACGCGTCTGATGGACGGCATCGGGACGCCGAAGCTGATCGTTGAAGGGTCGGCGTCGCCGCACACGTTCACGCTCAAGCCGTCGACAGCGCGGGCCATCAACGAAGCGGATGTTTTCGTTCGTGTGTCGGATACGCTGGAGCCGTTTACGCGCAAGATCGTGACGACATTGCCGTCGAACGTGAAAGTGGTGACGCTTGCAGGCGCAGATGGCGTGACGCTGCTCGATCAACGCGAAGGCGGCACGTTCGAGAAGCATGAGCACGAGCATGAGGCGGACGCGCACGATCACGACGAAGCGGGCGCTGCCGATCACGACGATCACGACGATCATGATGAGGATGGCAAGGATGGACATCTCTGGCTCGATCCGTCGAACGCCAAGGCGATTGCGGCCGACGTCGCGAAAGCACTCATTGCCCGCTATCCTGAGTATGCGAGCAAAGTGAAAAGCAACGAGGCGGCGCTCGATGCCGATCTCGATACGCTCGACCATGACCTTTCGAGTGAACTGAAAGGGACGCAAGGCAAGCCCTTCATTGTCTTCCATGACGCGACACAGTATTTCGAACATCACTTCGGGCTTCACGCCGTGGGATCGATTACGGTCAGCCCGGACGTGCCGCCGAGTGCAAAAAGACTGACGGAGGTTCGCAGCAAGATTTCGTCGCTCGGTGCGGTCTGTGTTTTTACCGAACCGGAGTTCCAGCCAAACCTTGTTGCTGCGGTTACCGAAGGGACGCATGCCCGTTCGGGGACGATCGACGTCGAAGGGCAATTGCTGACGCCGGGGCCGAAGCTCTACTTCGATCTGATGCGGGGCGTCGCGCGCAACCTGTCGAGCTGCCTAACCGCGCCGAGCTGAGAGCCAGTCTTTAGCTGTATTTTCTCGTCATCCTCGGCGTTAGACCGGGGATCTATTATGCCGCGGTGATGTTGATTGTCGGATTCTCGGGACAAGCCCGAGGACATGGCTCGCTATCAAGCCTGCGTTTCGGCTTCGCGGCCGTCGAAGACATAGCCGGCACCGCGGACCGTGCGAATCGGATCGGCCTCGTTGCCGCGGATCAGCGATTTTCTGAGACGGCCGATGTGAACGTCGACGGTGCGCTCGTCGACCTCCGAGGACTGGCCCCATACGCGGTCGAGGAGCTGGCTGCGCGAGAGAACGCGGCGCGGGCTTTCCATGAAGACTTCGAGCATTCGGTATTCGGTCGGGCCGAGGCGGACCTCGCGGACGCCGCGCGTCACTTTGTGGGCGCCACGGTCCATCGTGATCTCGCCGGAGACGAGAATATCGCTCATGCGCTCCGGCGCCGCGCGCCGGAGCAGGGCCTTCACACGTGCCATCAATTCCTGCACGGAGAACGGCTTCGTGACGTAGTCGTCGGCGCCGGTCGTCAGGCCCCGCACGCGGTCAGATTCCTCACCGCGGGCGGTCAGCAGGATGATGGGCAGGCTCTGCGTGTCGCCGCGGTTGCGCAGACGGCGGCAAAGCTCGATCCCGGAAATCTTCGGGATCATCCAATCCAATATCGCCAGATCGAAGGTTTGTTCGGCGAGCAATAGTTCTGCTTCCTCGCCGTCGGCGGCTTGCACGACGTCGTAGCCTTCCGACTGAAGATTGTACTTCAGAAGCTCGGCTAGCGGCGCTTCGTCTTCAACAACGATGATCTTAGCTGGCATGATATTGGATCGGGGTTGCTCTCAGGGTCGTACGGTCACTGGCGCGGCGTAATCAGTGTCGAAGAGGTCTTGTCGCCCTTCGGCCGATCGTCGGCGATCGGTACGCCGTGCACGAGGTAGTAGACGTTCTCGGCGATGTTTGTCGTGTGGTCGCCAATGCGCTCGATATTCTTGGCGCCAAAGAGGAAGTGCGTGCAGATTCCGATGTTGCGCGGATCTTCCATCATGTACGTCAGCAGTTCGCGGAACAGCGAGTTATACATGGCGTCGACCTGCTGGTCGTTGCGCCAGACTTCCATCGCCTTCTCGGCATCGAGCGTCGTCAACGCATCAAGAACGTCCTTGAGCTGCTGCTGCACCATCTCTGTCATGTGGCGCATGCCGGTCATCAGCGGCTTGGGATAGGCTTCCCCTGCAATGGTGAGAGCGCGCTTGGCGATGTTCTTGGCAAGGTCGCCGATACGCTCAAGGTCGCCCGCAATCTTGATGACCGTCATGATGTGGCGCAGGTCGTTGGCGACCGGCTGGCGGCGGGCAATCATCAGAATGACCTGGTCCTGCAGCTCGCGTTCGAGCTGGTCGACCATGACATCGTCGGAAACGGCTTTCTCGGCGAGCTTAGGGTCGCGGCGTTCGAGCGAGTCCATCGCCTGAACGAGAAGCTTTTCGGCATAGCCGCCCATCTGCGCGATGCGACGGTCGAGGAGCTTCAACTCTTCCTCGTATGACTTCACGGTATGTTCGTTCATCGTCGTAATCCTGAAATCCGGTTTGGCCTCAACGTCATCACTAGCCGAAGCGGCCGGTGATGTAGTCTTGCGTGCGACTATCCGTTGGGTTTGTGAAAAGCTTTTTGGTGTCGCCGAATTCGACGAGATCGCCGAGGTACATGAAAGCAGTATTCTGCGAGACGCGGACTGCCTGCTGCATGTTGTGGGTCACGATGGCGATCGTGAATTCGTTCTTCAACTCGTCGATCAGCTCTTCGACCTTAGCGGTCGAAATCGGATCGAGAGCGGAGCAGGGCTCGTCGAACAGGATGACTTCTGGGCGGATCGCAACTGTGCGGGCGATGCACAGACGTTGCTGCTGACCACCGGACAGCGACAGGCCGCTGGCGTGCAGCTTGTCTTTTACTTCCTTCCAGAGAGCCGCCTTTTCGAGGGCGCTTTCGACGCGGGCGTCGACTTCGGATTTCGGCAGGCGCTCATAAAGGCGAAGACCGAACGCGATATTTTCGTAGATCGTCATCGGGAACGGCGTCGGCTTCTGGAACACCATGCCGATGCGCGAGCGCAGCAGGTTCAGGTCCTTCATGTCGAGGATGTTTTCACCGTCGAACATGATCTTACCTTCGGCGTGCTGGCCGGGATAAAGATCGTACATGCGGTTCAAAACACGCAGGAGCGTGGACTTGCCGCAACCCGAAGGTCCGATGAAGGCTGTCACCTGCCGCTCGTAAAGCGGCAACGAGATGCCTTTGAGGGCCAGAGTCGATCCGTAGTAGAACTTCAGGTCCTGGACCGAAATTTTCTCGGTCAGGCCGGTGTCGACGTCTTTTGACATTACGTTCATTTGGATGTCCTCGAAGTACCCAGGTAACGAGCGGCGATACTGAGCGTGAGCACCGCTGCGGTGATTAACAGTGCGCCGGTCCAGGCGAGGCGCTGCCAGTCCTCGTAAGGGCTCAAGGCATACTGGAAGATAACGACCGGCAAGCTTGCCATCGGAGCATTAAGATCGGTGCTCCAGAACTGGTTGTTAAGAGCGGTGAACAGAAGCGGAGCGGTTTCGCCGCTGACGCGGGCGATGGCCAGCAGCACGCCCGTGATCATGCCGGCGCGGGCCGCCTTGTAAGCCACCTTACGAATGACGAGCGACTGGGGCATGCCGAGCGCTGAAGAGGCTTCGCGAAGCTGATTCGGAACCAACAGCAGCATATTTTCAGTCGTGCGAACGACCGTTGGGATGACAAGTACCGCCAGGGCCGCAGCACCGGCGATGGCCGAGAAGTGGCCCATCGTGCGGACGAGGATCTCGTAGACGAAGAGGCCCGTCACGATCGAAGGGGCGCTGAGCAGAATGTCGTTGATGAAGCGGATCACCGACGAGACTTTGCTGTAACGGCCATACTCCGCCAGATACGTGCCGGCAAGGATGCCGATCGGCGTGCCGACCGCGACGCCGATGAAAGACATCACGAAGCTGCCCGCGATGGCGTTCAGAAGGCCGCCGTCGCTGCCAGGCGGCGGCGTCATTTCCGTAAATACCTTGAAGTTCAAGCCCGCGAAGCCTTTGAACAGCAGCGTCGCGAGGATGACGGCCAGGATCGTTAAGCCGAGCGCGGATGCCGCCCAGCACAGGCCGACGGTGATCGTGCTTCGCACGCGCCGACGGCGGTATTTTGCCATATCCAAGGCCATGTTTATGCTCCCGCCTTTTTCTCGATACGCATCAGCATGAGGCGAGCGAGAGCCAGGACGACAAAGGTTATGAAGAAAAGGATGAGGCCGAGAGCGATGAGCGACGATGTGTAGATGTCGCCGACCGCTTCGGTGAACTCGTTGGCGATCGTGGCAGAGATCGTGGTGCCCGGTGCCAGGATTGATTCCGAAATCCGGTGTGCGTTGCCGATCACGAAGGTAACCGCCATCGTCTCCCCGAGAGCGCGGCCGAGGCCGAGCATGACGCCGCCGATGATGCCGACGCGGGTATAGGGAATGACGACGTTTTTTACGACTTCGCGGGTGGTCCATCCCAAGCCGTAGGCCGCTTCTTTCAGCACCGGTGGGACAGTCTCGAAAACGTCACGGCAGACCGCAGTAATGAAGGGCAGAACCATCATCGCCAGGATGAGGGCCGAGGTCAGAATGCCGATGCCATATGGCGGACCGGCGAACAGGCCGTTGAGGACCGGGATCGGTTTGAAGAAGGCGATCAGCTCGGGCTGGACATAGCGCTGCAGAGTAGGGGCGAAATAGAACAAGCCCCAGATGCCATAGATGATGCTTGGAATGCCGGCGAGCAATTCGATTGCAATGCCGATCGGACGGCGAAGGGACATCGGGCAAAGCTCGGTCAGAAATACTGCAATGCCAATGGCTATGGGAACAGCGACGAGCATGGCGATCGCCGACGTCACGATCGTGCCGTAGATCGGTGCCAGCGCGCCAAATTGCTCGGTAACAGGGTTCCAGACCTCGGTCGTGAGAAAGTTTAGGCCGAAGGTCTTGAATGCGAGTGAGCCGCCGATGACCAGCGAAATGAAAATCGCGCTTAGGAGGATCAGAACGAAATAAGCGGAGGACTTCGTTAGTAGACGGAACATTGTGTCCGTCGTTTTTAGACCTTCAAGTACTTTGCGTCTGGCTGCCGCCGCAGCCATCGCTTGCGTGTTGGCGTCTGTCATGAAGGTCAAGTTTCCGCTCCGCACCAGGATAAGGACATCATTTTTTTAGCGCAACCGGGAGACACCTGCGAGCAGGCGTCTCCCAGCTTAGCGAAAGTTGCTTAGTTCGAAAGAACCGGCTTGTTATCGTCGCCGACGATATCAGCCCAGCTCTTCTTGATCATCGCAACGACGTTGTCAGGAAGCGGAACGTAGTCGAGTTCTTCCGCAGCTTTGTCGCCGTTGGCATAGGCCCATTCGAAGAACTTGAGAGCTTCCTTCGCAGCAGCAGCATCCTTCGACTTCTTGTGCATCAGGATGAAGGTCGGGTTCGTGATCGGCCACGATTCCGCGCCCGGCTCGTCCGTCAGGACAACGCCCATGCCCGGAGCCGAAGCCCAATCGGCGCTGGCAGCAGCGGCCTGGAATGCCGTCACAACCGGCTCGACAGCCTTGCCGTCCTTGTTGATCAGCTTCGTGTTCGTGAGCTTGTTCTGCTTGGCATAAGCGTATTCGACGTAGCCGATAGCGCCCTTCGTCTGCATCACGTTGTTAGCAACGCCTTCGTTGCCCTTCGCGCCGATGCCGACGGGGAACTGAACCGACGTGTTCGAGCCGACCTTCGACTTGAAGTCAGGGCTGACTTTCGAGAGATAGTTCGTCCAGACGAACGTCGTGCCCGATCCGTCCGAGCGCGAAACAACGGCGATCGCATCCGAGGGAAGCTTCACACCCGGGTTGAGCTTCGCGATGGCCGGGTCGTTCCAGGCGGTGATTTCGCCGAGGTAGATTTTGGCGAGCGTCGGGCCGTCAAAAACGAGTTCGTTCGGCTTAATGCCGTCGAGGTTCACGACAGGAACGATGCCGCCCATAACGGTCGGGAACTGAACCAAGCCGTCCTTCTCGAGCTTGTCGCCCTTCAGCGGCATGTCGGAAGCGCCGAACGTGACGGTGTTGGCTTCGATCTGCTTGATGCCGCCGCCGGAGCCAATCGACTGATAGTTCAAGCCGACGCCGGTCTCTTTCTTGTAGGCGTCAGCCCACTTTGCGTAGATCGGATACGGGAACGTGGCACCCGCGCCGGAAATGTTGTCGGCTTTGACGGGGGCGGTCGCAGCGGCTGTCGCCGCAAACGCCGCAATAAGCGCCATAAAAGACTGTTTCACTCGTGGTCTCCTTGTTGAACGGGGGCTTGAGGCCTCGCCACTCCATCTGCCGGGCGAGCCGGCAAGCACTCTCTAGTCCAGTTAGTTCACGCCTTTGTGAAACGTTAACGGATTGTTTTCTAAGCCGTAGAAATCGTCCGTAGTCGTCTCTTTCAGATGCGGTGATCGGGTTTCTTCCGACGGATCCTGCAAAGATGCTCCCTGAGAGAACAATTTCAGGAAGCGTCTGCGGCCCTCCCCCAAGGCGCGCGCCGCGAAAGATTAGGTTGTTCGGACTAGGCCAACTGGCTTTCAGCGGCAGTCATAACACTGTCATCCAACGCGGGACTCGTTCTAGCGAGTTCAAGCTATGGAATTGTGACAATCTAGTTGTATGATTTTATTATATTTATTTGTAGGCAGGCAGAGAGACGTTAAAAGTGGTGCCCTGGCCGACCACCGATTGGACGGAAAGCTCGGCTTCGTGCCGGTTCAGCACGTGCTTGACGATCGCGAGGCCGAGACCTGTGCCGCCGATGCGGCGGCTATGTTCGGCGCTAACGCGGTAGAAGCGCTCGGTGAGGCGGGGCAAATGCTCAGGTGCGATGCCTGGGCCGTTATCCGTGATCGAAACGTGAGCGCGTGCGGGAAATTTTTCATCTCGCGCACTGTTTTTCTTCAGTAAAGAAACTTTTACGGAGCCGCCTTCTTTGCCGTATTTGACGGCATTTTCAACGAGGTTGTGAAAGACCTGGAACAACTCATCGCGATCGCCCATCGCGATCAGCGGGCCGGCTGATGGTTCGACCTCGATTGTGATGTGCCGTTCTTCTGCAAAAGGCATCAAAGAGCGGGTGACGTCTTCGATGAGATCGTTGACGTCAACGCGGCCTTCCGGCTTCAGGTTGGCCTTTTCCTCGACGCGGCTGAGTAGCAGCAGATCGTCGATCAGGCGCGTCATGCGTTCGGCCTGATCGGCCATGATGGCGAGGAAGCGCTCTCGGGCTTTTTCGTCATTTCGCGCCGGGCCTTGCAGGGTTTCGATGAAGCCGCGCACGGATGCCAGCGGCGTTCTAAGTTCGTGGCTGGCGTTGGCGATAAAGTCCGTGCGCATCTCAAGCAGGCGATGCTGCTCGGATTCATCATGGATTGTAATTAGCGCGGCAATCGGAGGGTGTTCCACCGCCGCGCCGAGAGGGGCAACAGTGGCGATGAGACGTTGACCGGCACCGCCGCGCGGAACGAGATGTGCGGTGCCTTTCTCGCCGTTCTGAAGTGCGTTGGAAACGGCTGAGATCAACTCGGGATCGCGGTTGACATGCTCAAGCGGGACGCCTTGGCGAAGGCGGTCGAATAGGCTGCGGGCGGCAGCGTTATAATTAAGGATGACGGAGGCTTCATCGAGCACGATCGCCGGATCGGGCATCGCGGCGGCGAGATCGATCCAAGTCAAATTCTTATCTGAGCTTGAGCCAATGCCTGTCATGTCACTCGCTTTTTGATCGAGCGTAACGCGTGGCCATGCAAATAACGCGGCAATGGCAGCAAACAATCCACAGCCGAAAAAAATTAAATCGCGAAGTGGCCCGCTCGCCCAGATCGACAATAGAGCGAACAAAAGAAGGGCGACAGCGCAAAGGGCTGCAAAACTTAGGCGAGCGTTCTCACGGGTCATGCCCTTTGGAGTAATCTTGAAGGGCGCCATAAGCTAGTCAGCAATTCAGGTTCGCCGCGTGCCGCGTGCTGCCGGCTTCTTGCTACGGAGTTTGTGGTCCGAATGGCTCGATCCGTTCGGTTCGGTTTCGGTGAAACCGATCGGCGACTTGACCGCGAGTTCCGCAAGCGTGTGCTGATCGAGGACAGAGATGAATGCTGTCAGCGCGTCGTCGAACATGGCGTTGATGTTGCCGGGGTCGGCTTCGCTGGGCTGGTCGGAATTGCCGCCTTCGACTTGAACGCGCGTCACTTCGATGGCACGAACCACGTCGCCGACACGGATTTGGGTGGCCGGGCGGGCGAGGCGGACGCCGCCGTTGGGACCTCTTACGGCGGTCAGAAATCCAGCATGCGACAAAATGTGGACGATCTTGAAGACGTTCTGCTTCGTGACGCCCAGACGGTCTGAGACGTCGGCAACTTTCACAAGCTGGTCTTTTGCCTGCGCACAATCGATCAGAATGCGGATCGCGTGGCCGGTTTGCTTCGTCAAGCGCATATTCGAATTACCTGGACCGCGCGATCGCGACGGAAGAATTCCTATCCCTGCTTGTTTCAAATTCTTGTCAGGGTGGCAAGTGGCCGAACTGACCTGAGTTCACTTGACACTTAATTGCGCCGGCTTTCTATACCATCGAGGTCAATAATGGGGCTGGGCGAATCCGTCCGAGTGTTGCGGATCGCAGAGGACAGCAAGCTGCGGGAGATCTGTGATGTCGAAGAATGCAAATTTGTGGACCTGCGCAACTCGATTTGCGGCCGTATCGGCCGTTGCTCTGGCCGTCACCTGTGGACCGGCGCTCGCGGGCCCGCCTGCCACCAAAGACATCATGAAAAACTACGGCGACATGGCCGAGGCAATGTATGGCGATGCGCTGGCGAAAGCCAAGGATCTCGACAAGTCGATTGACGCGTTTTTAGCGGCCCCGAACGCCGAGACGCTGGCGGCCGCGCGCACGGCCTGGAAAGCTTCGCGCGTCCCCTACATGCAGACGGAGGGCTTCCGCTTCGGCAACAGCATCGTCGACGATTGGGAGGGCGAGGTGAACTCGTGGCCGCTCGATGAAGGCCTGATTGATTACGTTGACGAGGCAAGCTACGGCGACACGAAGGAAGAAAATCCGCTCTACACGGCCAACGTCATCGCCAATAAGAAAATCCGGCTCGGGCCGAAGATGCTCGATGCCAGCACGATCGACAAGAACGTCATCAAAAAGCTCAACAGTGCGCTCGATGTCGAGTCGAATGTCGGCACCGGATATCACGCGATCGAGTTCCTGCTCTGGGGACAGGATCTGCACGGCACAGGACCGGGTGCAGGCGAGCGTCCGGCAAGCGATTACGACCTCAAGAACTGCACGCATGGCAATTGCGACCGCCGCCGCGATTACCTGAAAGCCGCTTCGGGTCTGTTGGTCGATGATCTTGCCGAGATGGTCGATGACTGGAAGACGGACGGCAAAGCCCGCAAGGCGCTTGCGGAGCAGAACGACAATGCTCAGCTCTCCACGATCCTCACGGGTCTCGGTTCGCTGTCGTACGGAGAGCTTGCAGGCGAGCGCATGAAGCTTGGCGTTCTGCTGCATGATCCGGAGGAAGAGCACGACTGCTTCTCCGACAATACGCATAACAGCCACTACTACGACCAGGTCGGCATGATGGAGATCTGGAGCGGCAAGTACGACGGCGTGACGCCGGTCAGTGGGCCGAGCATCGCCGAGCTTGCTCGCGATAAGGCGCCCGACGCCGCGAAGCGTGTCGATGATGCGATGGCGGTGACGCTGGAGAAGATCAAGGCGATCAAGATCAAGGCCGACTCCGGCGAAATGGCTTATGATCAAATGCTGGCAGCCGGGAACGAGGCTGGAAACAAGATGATCCTGGATGCGGTCGATGCGCTCGTTGCGCAGGCGCGTGCCATCGAGGCGGTCGTTGCGGCGCTGAACCTCAAGGTCAAGATTGAGGGCTCGGACAGTCTTGACGATCCCGATAAGGTCGCCAAGGCAAAGTAAGGTGATTTCGGTCAAAGCGCAGCGGCTGCGAGCTGAAAGGGTGCACGCATGGTAACGCGTCGCGACCTCATGCTCGGAGCCGCAGCCTTCACCGCGAGCGCGGGGGTGGGGTTTGTCGCCCCCGGGCGGAAGGTTCAGGCAAAAGAGGTCATCGCCAAGCCGATCGCGCACGGCGTCAAGTCGCTTGCGCTCGATCTCGCAGAGCGGCCGACGGCATTGCCATGTTTCGGCGGCAAGACGCTGCCGCTCTGGACGTTCGAAGCCGGCCCGACGTTTCCGATCGTGCGGGTCAAGCTCGGCGAGCGGCTCGATACGGTTTTCCGAAACCATCTGCCGCGCAATGGCGAGGTCGCCTCGATCCATTGGCATGGGCTTCGAATTCCGAACGCGGAAGATGGCGTTCCGTATCTGACACAGCAGCCGATACCGCCGGGCGGCGAGGGACGGTATTCATTCGTGCCGCCGGACACGGGCTCGTTCTTCTTTCATACGCACTGCAATTCGGTGGAGCACTTCGGGCGCGGATTGGTTGGCGCACTGATCGTCGAAGGTGACGAGATCGAGCCGGCGGATGCGGAATACGTGCTGCTTGCCAAAGACTGGCGCATCGGACCCGACGGCAAATTTCTTCCGTTCTCGACGGACGAGGGCGCAGCCAAAGGCGGAACGCCGGGAACGATCCGGTCCGTCAATGGTGCGACCTCGCCGGTGATCACGGTGCCATCGTCGGCGAATGTTCGTATCCGGTTCTACAACCTCGATCCGATGCGCATTTCCGAAATCGGTTTTGAAGATGCGCAAGCTGCGATCATCGCCATAGATGGCAACGGCCTGCCGCCGATGACGTTCGAATCCTGGCGTCTCGGCACCGCGATGCGTGTCGATATTCTGTTGCGCACGGCAGCGCCCGGCGGGTCGATCAAACTCTATGATTACTTCGCGAAAGAACCGTTCGTGCTTGCCGAGTTCAAATCGGAAGGCCCGCCGAAACGCTCGGACGCGTTCGAGCCGACGCCGCTCAAGGTGATGCCGTTTCCGAAACTCGACGAAGCGAACGCGCAAATCGTTCCGTTCGAGTTTTCAGCGACGCCAACAGGACAGGCCATCGCGGATATCGGCGCCGGTCCCGGCATCGAGCTTGGGCCGCTCTGTCTGACGAAGCGGACGTTCTGGGCGATCAACAAGCGCGCGTGGCCAGGGCAGGATCATCGCGATCTCGGGCCGCCGCTCGCGGTGCTGAAATCCGGGCAAAGCTATATCTTCGAACTCGATAATACGACGCCGCGGTCGCATCCGATCCATATTCATGGACACACATTTGAAGTTTTGAATTCAAGTAAACGGAAGCTTCCGCGCTTCCGTTGCGATACGGTGCTGCTGATCCCGAACGAGCGCATCCAGGTCGGATTGGTTGCGGGCCTTCCGGGAAAATGGATGTTCCATTGCCATATCCTCGAACATCAGGAGACGGGCATGATGGGGTACATCGAGGTCGTATGACGCGGCGGTTGCAGGCCCTATCGGTGCTGGCATTGTTCGCTGGAATGTTGCTGCCCGATGCCGGTTGCGCCGACCCGCTCGATGCTGCCGTCGGCAAAGCGCTGTTCGACCGGCAGTGGATTCCGGCGCCGTCTTCTACGAACGGAACCGATGGTCTTGGGCCGCTGTTTGCGTCGCGGTCATGCACGGGCTGTCATGCCCGCGCGGACGGCGCGCATGTGGTCGTGCGCGATGATGGCAAACCGGACATCGTTGGCGCCGTCGTTCGCTTCGGCACCGCCGACGGCGCCACAGATTCTTATTATGGTCTTGAACTGCAAACCAACGCGATCCCCGGATTGAAACCCGAGGGCAGCGCACGATTTCTACCGCACCTTAGTTACAACCTGAATGGGCCGCCGCTGGGGGAGGGCGTGCATGCGGGCGTTCGTCTTGCTCCGCAGTTGTTCGGCAAGGCCGCGTTCGACGACGTGTCGGACGAAGAGATCGTAAAGCGCGCCGCCGACAACGCGAAGAGCGGTGGGCCCGTTAAAGGCCGCGCCAACGTCACGCCGCACGGCATCGGCCGTTATGGCTGGAAAGCGGCGCACGTTTCGATCGACGAGCAGATCGCGCATGCGTTCGCGTTCGATATCGGACTGTCGAGCCCGCTGTTCCCGTTGCCGTATGGCGACTGCACGACGGCTGAGACGGCCTGTCTGTCCGCGCCGAACGGCGAAAGTCCGGCGTTCGAGGGGCGCGAGCTTTCGTCGCCGATGATCGGTGTCGTCGCAAGTTATCTGAAATCTCTTCGCGCCCGGCCCGTGACTGAGGCTTTGGCGCTATTTACTTCGACGGGGTGTGCGGCATGCCATGTCCCGGCGTTAACGGCGCGCGACGGGCGGCAAATTCCGGCCTTCACCGATCTTTTGCTTCACGATATGGGTCCAGGGCTCGATGACCATGTCGGAGAGCCGGGCGTGAAATCGTTCGAATGGCGGACGGCGCCGTTAATCAATGGCCGTTTGCGGCCCGAAGACCGGCGCTATCTTCACGACGGTTCGGCTGCAACGGTTGAAGACGCGATCGAGCGGCACGGTGGAGAAGCGGAACACAGCCGTAATCTTTTTGAGGCCTTGAAGGTCGACGACAAGAAGCGGCTTGTCGATTATGTGAATGGGCTATGATGGTACGAAAAGTCATGATCGCGGTGCTGGCGTTTTTGGCATTTGCGACGGAGGCAGTCAGCGCCGATCTGCCTCCTGAACCGCTGAGCCATGCGGGCATGGTGAAGGCTGCAATCGAACAATACATCATCCCGCACATCGATGCGCTGAAGGCTGCGACGGCGCCGTTGCCGGAAGCCGTTGAAGATGTTTGCAAGACGGGCTCGCCGGAAGCCGAAAAAGCGCTCCAAGAGCGCTTCGACAAGGCCGTTATCGCCTATGCAGGCGTCGATTTCCTGCGCTTCGGGCCGATGCTCGAAAAAGGGCGGCGCGAGCAGATTTCATTCTGGCCCGATCCGCGCGGGTTCGTTGCCCGGCAGATGCGGCTGTTGCTTTTGAACAAGGATGAAACGATTGCGCAGCCGGGCGCCATTCGAAAACAGAGTGCGGCTGTGCAGGGGCTTCCGGCGCTCGAAACGCTGATGCACGATAAGAATGTGCCACTGGGGCCAGGGGATGCCGCGCGTTACCGGTGCCTTGTGGCGCATGCGATTGCTGTCAATGTCGCAAGCCTCGCGACGGAAGTGGCCGAGGGCTGGAAGAAGCCGGACGGCTGGGCCGATAAGATGCTGCATCCAGGCCCCGCGAACGACACGTACAAAAGCGATAGTGAGGCGGCTGTTGAAGTCGTCAAGGCATTGATCGTCGGCTTAGGGTTGACGGCCGATCTGCAGGTGAAGCCGCAGATCGATGCCAAGGTCCGGCTGACGCCGCCCTACGATAAATCGGGATTGCAGAAGGCTTACTATGCGGCAAGCGTCGCGTCGCTGCATCAGCTTTACAATGTTCTCAATCTTGAAAGCTGGTTGCCGCCTGATCGTCTTTGGATGAAGGATTGGGTGCTGGGAACATGGCGCACGCTTGAATCTAGCGACGGCGTCGGCGGGCATATGCCCCACGCCAAGCGCGAGGATGCGCCGACGCTTCG
Source organism: Hyphomicrobium sp. MC8b (assembly GCF_905067615.1). Taxonomy (NCBI): domain Bacteria; kingdom Pseudomonadati; phylum Pseudomonadota; class Alphaproteobacteria; order Hyphomicrobiales; family Hyphomicrobiaceae; genus Hyphomicrobium; species Hyphomicrobium sp. MC8b. Next base: position 818,538 of record NZ_LR898465.1, read on the forward strand.
GGAAGTGTTCGATCGCACGAATGGATTGCGCAACATGGTCGCAAACAGGCTGTCGGTGGCGGCCAAACTGACGGTAGGTTTCAATGAACTCGATGGCGATTGATCGCAGGCAGATGCTGCTCGGCACGCTGGCGTTCGTCGGCGCGACGGCACTTCGACCGGAATTCGCGGCAGCGGGAACAAGCGCGGCTTACGTTACGGCAGCGCGCCTTGCCGACGGTTCGTTCGGCATTCTGCTGCTCAGCGCTGATGGGGCGATCTTGCGCGAAGTGCCGTTGTCGGCGCGTGGACACGACATTGCTATCGACCAGACGTCGGGGCGTGTCGTGGTGTTTGCTCGGCGACCTGGCGCGTTCGCGGTTTCTTTCGAGCTCAACAACGCAACGCCACCGCATGTGTTCACGCCGGGCGAAGGCCGCCACTACTTCGGGCATGGCTCGTTCTCGCAGGACGGGCGATTGCTTTACGCGTCCGAGAACGACATTGCGACGGGCATGGGCGTGATCGGCATTTATGACGTGGCCCGCAGCTTCAAGAAGATTGGCGAGCATTCGACGTTCGGCATGGGTCCGCACGAAATCATGCTGCTGGCCGACGGCAAGACCATTGCATGCGGAAATGGCGGTCTTGATACGACGCCCGTGGCGGGCCGAGAAAATCTCAACGTCGATTCAATGCAGCCGTCGTTGACGTTCGTCGACGCGGAGAGCGGCAAGCTTTTATCGAAACATGAGATGACGGGCGACGTGCAATCACTGTCGATCCGGCACGTGACGCAGGACGCGAAGGGCGTCGTCTGGTTCGGCGGCCAATGGGAGGGCAGCCCAAGCGAGACGCCGCCGCAGATCGTGGGCAGCGTCGGGCTCGATCGGCCGTTCAAGCTTCTCGAACCGCAAGGCAAGGGCGGCGACGACCTCAAGGGCTATATCGGCGCCATGGCGGTGAGCAATGACGGCCGCTTCATTGCGGCTAGTGCGCCGAAGGCTGGGCACGTGCTCTACGTCGATACCGAGACGGCGACCGTCATCGGGCGCAGCAATCTCAAGGATGTGTGCGGGCTTGCGGCGGAAGGCACGCGGGATTTCGCTGCGTCGTCGGGCTTCGGCATCATTCGCTACGAGACGGCGCAAGCGAGCACGATTTCAGAGCGCGCGCTGCAGGACATCGCGTTCGACAATCACTTGCGGCGCATCGCCTGATCGCGGGCTTTGAAAGCCTCAAGGTCGGCTCGGGTGTCGATGTCGGCAAAGGCGCCTTCGTCGTCGCACGGTACGGGTCGCCAAAGTGCTTGATGCGAGGTGAGGATCGCCCTGCCGCCGCTGTCGCCCGTGACGGTCATGAGTTCCGGAAAAAGCGATTTTGGCCAGAGGATCGGGTGCCCCCTGCGGCCGTCGCTCGCGACGGGAAAGACAATCGTGGCCGAGTTGGATAGGAACGCCGAAACAAGCGCATTCACCAGCTCCGTCGAAATGGCGGGCATGTCGGCCAATGCAACGAGCAGGCCGTCGGCGTCTTGCGAGATGCTTTTCAGGCCGATGCGTAGCGACGTCGAGAGGCCATCGCGAGCGTCGGGATTTTCGGCAACGCTCCAGCGCCCTGGTCCGGCGGCCTTTGCAACAGCTCCATTTGCTTCCGAAGTCACCAGCACGATGTCGGCAGCGTCGGATGCTGCCAGCGCCTGGCAAACGCGGCGGACAACGGGAATGCCGTCGATTTCGACCAACAGCTTGTGGCCATCTTCGAAGCGGGATGAGCGTCCAGCGGCCAGGATGACAGCCGAGACGGTCACGCGTCAGGCGCTTTGCGGAACGCCGAGATGATCTGCGCCAGGATCGAGGTTGCGATTTCCCCGGGCGTTTCGGCTTCGATATTGAGGCCGACGGGCGCGTGTATGCGCGCAATATCGTCGTCGGTGAAGCCCGCGGCCTTCAGGCGGTCGACGCGTTTAGCGTGTGTTCTGCGCGAGCCGAGTGCGCCGATGTAGCGGCACGGCGACTTGAGCGCGATGGACAGGGCTTCGTCGTCGATGTGGTCGACGTGAGTGAGCGTGACGACGGCGGAAAACGGATCGGCGGTGAGCTTTCTAAAACAATCCTCCGGCCAGCCCGCGATGAGCTGCGACGGGTCGAAACGCGTGGCATTCGCGAAGGCCGTGCGCGGGTCGATCACCTTCACATCGTAGCCGGAAGCGGTCGCCATCGTCGCCAGGTGCTGGCCGATGTGGGTCGCGCCGACGATGACGATGCGCGGCGGCGGCGTCAGGGCATGGAGAAACGTTTCACCGCTTTTGTCGACGCCGCTATGGGCGCGGCGGATGGCTTCGGAGATGGCGGGATCGGTTGTGCTTGTGCCGTCATAGATTTGCCTCGCGCCGTCGGCGAGGCGCGTCATCACGACGACGGGCTCGCGAGCGGCGGCGGCACTGTCGAGTTTTTTCAGAAAGTCGAGATCGGTTTTAGGATCGAGCTTGCTGACGTGGACGCGGATCTTGCCGCCGCATGCCAGGCCTGCGCGCCAGGCTGTTTCGTCGGCTATCCCGAAGCTCAGCGTGTCGGGTTTGCCGGTCTCGATGACGTCCATCCCGGCGGCGATGACATCGGCTTCGACGCACCCGCCCGACACGGAGCCCTGGAACTCATCCTCGCCGGCGATAACCATCTGTCCGCCGGCGCGGACGGGGGCCGACCCCCAAGTGTCGATGACAGTCGCAATGGCGACGGGGCGTCCGGCTTCGAGCCAAGCCCTTGCTGCCGCCCGAGGATTGGTCTTCGGGGCGTCGGATTTTTGAGGCGTTTCAGCGGTCTTGAGATCGGTCACGGGGGTATCTTCAACTGGTTGCCACAGTGTCGCGATTGCGCTTCGGAAGTCCCGAGGCTAGAAGCCCGAAGATGGCGAGACCCTCTCTAAAGATCAAGGCGAAGGCAAGTGCGAAGGTGCGGCGGCTGGCGCATGGCGCGACGGCTGAGCAAGCGCGCACCCCCAAGGTCGGCTTTGTGTCGCTCGGATGCCCGAAGGCGCTGGTCGATAGCGAGCGCATTATTACCAAGCTTCGCTCGGAAGGCTACGCGATCGCGCGCGAGTATTCGGGCGCAGACGTTGTCGTGGTCAATACCTGCGGCTTCCTCGATTCCGCCAAGCAGGAGAGCCTCGACGCTATCGGCGAAGCGATGAACGGCAACGGCCGGGTGATCGTGACGGGGTGCTTCGGCGTCGAAGAAGGGCGCATTCGGGAGGCGCATCCGGGCGTGCTGGCGGTAACGGGGCCGCATCAATACGAGCAGGTCGTCGAAGCCGTTCACGACGCGGTGCCTCCGCTGCACGATCCTTATGTCGATCTCGTGCCGCCGGAAGGTTTGCGGCTGACGCCACGCCACTACGCGTATCTGAAGATTTCGGAAGGCTGCAACAACCGCTGTACGTTCTGCATCATTCCATCGTTGCGCGGCGATCTTGCGAGCCGCCCCGCGAACCACGTGATGACGGAAGCGGAGCGGCTGGTGAATGCGGGCGTGAAAGAGCTACTCGTCATTAGCCAGGACACCAGTGCGTACGGCCTCGATCTTAAATATCAAGAGAGTGCCTGGAAGGGCGGTCAGCTCAAGGCGCGCTTTCTTGATCTGTCGCGCGCGCTGGGCGATCTCGGTGCGTGGGTTCGGATGCACTACGTCTATCCTTATCCGCACGTCGATGACGTTATTCCGCTGATGGCCGAGGGCAGGATTTTGCCGTACCTCGACATTCCGTTTCAGCATGCGTCTCCGGCTGTGTTGAAGAAGATGCGGCGTCCGGCCTCGCAGGAGAAGACGGCAGAGAGGATTCGGCGCTGGCGGGATGTCTGCCCTGATCTTGCGATCCGCTCGACGTTCATCGTCGGCTTTCCCGGTGAGACCGAAGACGATTTCGCGTTTCTGCTCGATTGGCTGAAGGAAGCGAAGATCAACCGCGCTGGATGTTTCAAGTATGAAGCGGTTGAAGGCGCTCAGGCGAACGATATCGAAGGCGCAGTTCCGGAAGAACTGAAAGACGAGCGCTGGCATCGCTTCATGGAAGCGCAGAAAGAGGTCAGCGGCGAATTGCTTCGCGGCAAAGTCGGCACGACGATCGACGTCATCATCGACGAGGTTGACGAGGACGGCGCTATCGGCCGCTCGAAATGGGACGCGCCGGAGATCGACGGCAACGTGTTTCTCAACGGTGATGGCGATGTGCGGCCCGGCGATATCGTCAAGGCGAACATCATTGAGGCCGACGAATACGACCTCTGGGGCGAGCGGGTGGTTTAACGGCTGGATTCCCGATCTTCGCTGACGCTCGATCGAGAATGACGAAAAAGTTCTAAAGCGGCACTGCGCCGGAATCTTCCGGCTTCGCTTTGTATTCCGGCTCGACGTGGATCACGACTTCCGAGCCTTCGATGCTTTTCTCGATGGAGTTTTCGAGGCGGTCGCAGATTGCATGCGCGTCATCGACGGTCATCGAGCCCGGCACAACAAGGTGAAACTCAATGAACAGGGCGCGGCCCGCTTGGCGGGTGCGAATGTCGTGCGCCTGAAGCGCGCCGATACCGTTCGCTTCGATGGCGCCGCGAATACGCGCCTCAATTTCGGGGCTCGCGGCTTGGTCCATCAGGCGCGACATTGATTCGGTCGCGATGCGATAGCCCATCATCAGAATGTTGACCGCGACAACGGCCGCAATCAGCGGGTCGAGAATGTACCAGCCCGTCATCAGCGCCAGGATGAGCGCAATGACCACACCGACCGATGTGATGACGTCGGTGAAGAGATGATGGCCATCGGCAACAAGCGCGGGAGAGCGCCATTGCGTACCCCATTTGATCATCACCCCGGCCCAGATCGCGTTGATGATGGTCGCGAAGCTGTTGATCGAGAGACCGAGCACCGAATGTTCGAGCGTCACGCCTTCAACGAGACCGTTGTAAGCCTTGATCATGATCAGCACGGCTGCGACGGCAATCATCGCGCCTTCGAACATCGCGGCAAGAAATTCAGCCTTGGAATGGCCGAACGGATGGTCCGAGTCCGGCGGCTTCGCGCTCATCCAGATGGCGACGTAGGCGGCCACCGCCGTTATTACGTTGACAATGCTTTCGAGTGCGTCTGAGTACAACGCGACGGAGCCGGAGACGACGTAAGCGGCGTACTTCAGACATATCACCACCAGAGCCACGGCTATGTTTGCGGCTGCAACCTTCGTGATTTTGTTGCTGGTCGGGGTGCTGTTCGTAAACATGTGAGCATTGGTTTCGCTGATGTCGTGACCTAGTCGCACATTCCATCGGTGGGCGCTACCGCAGAGCCGGGCTCGTCGCCCGAGCAGCATAAGAATGAGGGCTGCGGCGGCTTATCCACATGCGGGCCGGCCGGGCATCTCGTCGGGAAGACGAGAATCTGATGCTCCAATAGTCGCATTATCGACTGCCGAATCTCTCAGCCCGGTATTTCGGCTGCGAGCGGGCTGGAGCACCCCAATGGCGAATTTCACGACACACATTGCGATCGGCACCGTCGTTTCCGGCGCGCTGGCGACGCTGACGCTCGCGGCCGACGTCGTGGCGCCGCAAAACCTCGTGGCGGTGACACTGGCCGGTGCGCTCGGATCGGTGTTGCCGGATATCGACCTCAAGGACTCGCGCCCGAGCCGCGCGATGTTCGCCGGGCTTGCTATTTTTGCGTCCTTCGCGGTCTTGTTTAACGCCGCGACACATTATTCGATTGCGGAGCTTTGGCTGCTTTGGCTCGGGACGTTGCTGCTTGTTCGCTACGGGCTGCATACGATCTTCCATCGCATGGCCGTTCATCGCGGTATCTGGCACTCTATCCTGGCTGCTGTATTCTGTGCGGTGGCGACGGCGATCGTGTTTCGCCATCTTCTGGGAAAGCCGGAGGGCGTGTCGTGGCTGGCGGCGGCGTTCATGTTCGTGGGCTACATCACGCATCTGACGCTCGATGAGATCTACTCGGTCGACGTCATGGATACCCGCATCAAGTCTTCGTTCGGGACGGCGCTGAAGCTGTTCGATCGCCGACATCTCTATGCGTCGGCGGGGATGGCGGCAGCGACGGCGCTCGCGATCATGCTATCGCCGCAGACGAGCACGTTCGTTCACGGGCTCAGCTCGCACGACATGTGGTCGGGCCTTGAGCAGCGGTTGCTGCCGACAGGCAAATGGTTCGGCGTTATCGAGGGGCCGCATTTCGCGTCTCGCAAGCCGGTGGCGGGCGAAGGGATGACGACGGGATCAATCGCCGCCCAGCCAGCCACCTCTCAACCAGCGAGCGGCACGGGCGCGGCGGCAGATCATTCAGTCGCACCGCAGGCCCACGGCGGCGCAGGGGAGGCGACTACGCCTCTTCCCGCGTCGCAGACGCCTGCAGCGGTTTCAGCTCCGGCCGTAGCCCCGGCCGCCGTTACTGGTGGGCCGAGCGGCAGCGCAAGCCCTTGAGGAACGTCGAGGTGAGATCCTTGGCGTAAGTCTGGGCCGTTGCCGGAGTGATGTAGACGCCCTTCTCGGTGGCGGCGAAGGCCGTAATGCCATTCAGGCCGGCCAAGAAAGAGCGCGCCGTCGTATCGAGATCCTCGGTCGACAGGTTTGGTGCGACCTGGGCAAGCGCGCCTTTGACGACTTCGACAAGGCTGTTTGTATAGTCATGGAAGGGCGCCGGGACTGTTTTTCCGGCCGGAAGATTGTGGGCCAGGAATAGGTTCCACATCCGCCGATTGACCAGCGCGAAGTCGACGTAGGCGTACGACAAGTCTTCGATGTTCTTTTCACCGTCTTGTCCGAGGGGCACACGTTTCAGATGCTCGACCGTGCGGCCCATCAGTTGAACCTGGAGAGTCAGCAAAACATCGTCGAGGTTCTCGAAGATGTTATAGAGCGTGCCTGGCGAATAACCAATCATTCGCGCAATTTCGCGAGCCGAAAGACCAGTAATTCCATTGCGTTCTACAATGGTCTGAGACGCATCAAGAATAAGCTGTCTCAATTCTTCCGGCGAGTGAACGGATCTCCGTCCCATAGGTTTCCTACGATCCCCAAACAGTGTTTACATTTTCGTAAGGTGGACTTTAACTTACGTTTATAACAGCACAAGGAAATATAGAACTCGGAGTTTGAAATCCTAGAGGTGAATTTCTTTCGGGGAAATTATGTTTATTTCCCAAGGGAATAGAATGATTTATCGATCCGCAAAGACATGCTGTGTCAGGGTTTTATAAAATCAGCATGCTGATTATATCGCAAATGTGAACATTGACCAGCGCTGAACAAAATTTTGTTATTTGCCGCAAAAAGGGCTGGGAGACGTCACTGGCAAGCGGCTTTCGAGGGATTATCCCACGTATTGTTGTTGTTCAGACCTGGCAGAAACATGACAGAGGGAACATCGCGGGGCGTCATGACCATCGTATCTGACCATGTTGACTGCCGAATGACGCTCGGCAGCAGGTTAGAGAGGATGGGCGTGTACGTGTATGTGGCCTCGATGAAAACGGCGCGTCCATTGCCGACCAGCACGTTCTCAGCGATCGTCTTAGAATCTCCGCATCCGACCGTAGCGCCGGTGGGATACTGGTAAGACCATTCGATTTTCGTTTGCGTTGGGGCATCGAGTTTGGCCCAAACTTGGTAGATACGAAGCGACAGCGGCGTGACGCTGTATGGTTCCATCGCGTGCGCGACGGACTGCATGATGCCCGCAAGAGTATTCTTGGCATCCGTTGTCGTTACGTTTGCCTCGGCTTCATCTTCCGGCCAAAGCTGCTTTTCGCGCGTGACGAGGTCGCCAACCATCGCCGTTGCACGCTGGAAGCGCTTATGGATCATCAGGGCGCGCGAGAGCTCGATCGTGCCGAAGGTCATCATTAAGAGTAGGGGCACGAGCAATGCGAATTCGATCGCGGCGACGCCCGCGACATCGGTGCGGAAGACGCGAAATTTTGCCGACAGCGAGGATGTCCAAAGCTTGCGCATGTCAGCTGCCCGTTCCCGGAAACGGCTCAGTCCGGAATGCCGTTGACGACTGGATCATCATCGTTCCGTCCTGCATGTTGCCCAAATGGAGGAACGGAATTTTTGATGCGTATTCCCATTGGTAGCAGGTCGTCACGACCACGACGTTGCTGGCGCCACCGGTATAGGTAGCGATGAGATCTCCCGGATTACGATTGTTCACGCTCGCCGTGTTGTTTGCATCGACGCAGCGGTGTATTCCGTTGGAGTTGAAACCAGTGTCGTCCGTCGGATTGTTCGTTCCGATGGCACTCCAGTCGGTCCAGCTTTGGGCCCAGACCTGCAGCTTGTCGCATTTGATCCAACCGCCGGCGCCATCGCAGATTGTCTTCTTGAATTGAGCAACGGTCATCTTGTTGGTGACGGCTTCGCCAGTGCGGATCAGCCGGCTCGTCTGATCCATGCCGCGTTCGAGGGTATTGGAAACAAAGAAGTAAAGCGCGCAGCCGATCAGTGCGAAGACGAACATCAGGAACGGTGTAAGGAGGATGGCGAATTCGACTGCGGTTGCGCCCCGGTCGTCGCGACCAAAGCGGCGTAGGCTCGCAAATCTCAAAGACGGCCGTCGTCTGGTCGTTGCCAGGCCTGCCATGGGTTGGAGCTCCGCATCGCGATCATATTTTGCGAAGAGCTAAACTGCGGAAGATTAAGACGGCATTTATCGAAAGGTGGTCTTTCTTTATCGGTTAAGAAGGCGTTGCCGAGGTGCCGCTTCCGTTCGCTATTGCGCGTTGTTGGCGCTGTTGCCTTGGTCCGACGTGCCGGACGAGAATTTGATCTTCGACGAGTTCGCAGACTCCACGTCTTTGAAGAAGTCCTTTTCATCGCCAATCGTCAGTGTCGGTTCGCAGTTCGGCGTGCACGCATATGTAAACCGCTCGCTTCCTTTATGGAGATTGACGATACGGTTGTCGTCACGCTCGACCATCACGCGCTGGTCCTGGATAATATTATGGTCGGTGTCGAGCGCAATGATGTTGGTGATGCCGAAGGTCTTACCTGTCACGACGAGCAGGTTGCCGTCCTGCAAAGCGACGTCCGCGATCGACGGATTGCCGACAATGATTTCGGAAGCGGGGCGCGGCAGCCGAAGCAACTGCGATTGATCATAGCGGACGATCAGATCGGCAGCCGTCGCCGGCATCGCGAACAGAAGAGAGATGCCGATGCCCAGCACAATGCTCCTCGCTTGGGAGGAGACGGTGGTTGTTCTGGCGTTTGTCAGCATCTGACGGAATCCGGGTTCGTGAGGAATTGCGCCATTACCCCAGAAATTGGTGAAGGATGTGCAAACGTCCGTCTCAGAGCGGCCTAAGCCTGGAGGAGGTACGGTCGGCGGCGCCAAAGCGAAGCTCTGCCAATCGATAAATTTGTTCGTATCGACTCTCGTGGCCCGGCAGTGCTCGTTGGAGTTACGGCGCTGGTTTGCCAGATGCACCGATGCAGCGGCCTCGACGCGGCGTGGAATCGTCAGAATTCCTTGTTTTTGTTCTTCTAGTATATCATGCGATAAATCATGTATTAACTCATAAATACTTGCGCAGTTGGCGTTTTGCGACGCCGATTTTCGAATTAGTAACGGGTTATTCGGGTGGATTTCGTGGTTTTATTTCTTGTATTCTGTCGAGTTTAACTTGGATAATCGTGTATTAATGGGGATTTATGGCGAAATTCGCCTATTTTACTCGGTTTTAATTTTTCAGGACTATGTTTCCGAAAGTTCCCAGTTTGGGCGGAGACCCGATGGGACATGGATCGGACAACTACTTGAAGATTGGTTTGGGAGAGTACGAATGAACATGTTTTCGCGTTTCGTGAAGGACGAGTCGGGTGCAACGGCTATCGAATATGGCCTGATCGCTGCCATCGTCGCTGTTGGCATCATCGCCGCTCTGAGCCAGGTCCGTGGTTCGCTGCAGACGACGTTCCAGGGTGTCGCCACGCAGCTCGATGCCGCAAACGCCGGCAATTAATTTCGCGGCGCTCATCGTGCGCTCGGGGGCTCTCCGGGCGCATTTTTTTATCGGGCATTGGTCAGCTCGGAGACGGTTGCAGCAATCTGCTCAACGGCCGGCCGCACTGGATCTTAAGAAATCCACGCGATGCTGTCGGAAAGACGCGGCTGGAGGTAACTGAAAATGGGATCGGTTATGCTTCGAAACAAAGCCTTCAGGTTCATCGCTGATGAGAGCGGTGCGACCGCTATCGAATATGCGTTGATCGCCAGCATCATCAGTATCTGCATGGCGGCTGCTCTGACGCAGATTTCTGGCTCTCTTCAAAGCACGTTCAACACGGTTGGCACGCAGCTCAACGCAAACGGCCAATAAAGCTGTGCCAGGCTTCTGGATATTAGGTCGACTTTTACCCTGTTCGGGCAGGCTTCCCGCCATTGCGGTCTGTAATCGGGTCTTTGGCGTATGAATTCATTGGCTTCTGTCGTTCTGATGGTTTTCCCCGTGGCGATGGCGTTTGCAGCGGCGAACGACCTTCTCACGATGAAAATCCCCAATCGCATTCCGATGGCACTGGTTTCCGGATTTGTCGTCATTGCGCTTCTGACCCGCATGCCGCTAGACGTGTTCGGCATGAATTTGGCGGTCGGATTTTCCATCCTTGCGGTGACGTTCAGCCTTTTTGCGTTCAATCTGCTCGGCGGCGGCGATGCCAAATTGATCGCGGCCGGTGCGCTTTGGATCGGCGCGGCGCACATCATCGACTATTTGCTGTTGACGACGATCTTCGGTGGCGCCCTGTGCCTCGCGATCCTGGCTTATCGCCGATGGGTCCCGGCGACGGCCCTCGCGCTTCCCGGCTGGGCGCATCGGCTGCACACCGAAAAGGGTCCAGTCCCTTATGGCATCGCGATCGCGGCAGGTGCGCTTGCCGTGTTTCCAAGCACGGATCTTTTCCTGTCGCTGATGTCGTAAGCGCATAGGGCGTCAGAGCAACGCCCGGCGCAATGCCGTTTACGCTTCGATAACTGTCTCTACAACAAATTGCCTCCGCGCCCCAGTCCGAGACGGCGGTTAACTTCAAATTGACGATTGGCGGGCCATCGTCAGTGCGAAGGAATCACGTTCGTTCGCGAAGGGACTTGCGGGGCGTATGAAGCGGGCTCAGCTTATCGGTTTTTCAGTGGCACTCGTTGCCGCGGGGCTCGCTTATTATGTCGCGGGCGCTCTTCTGCAGCCGCCCGCTCCCATTACCGTCGAGAAGCATGTCGACAGCACAAAGGTGCTCGTTGCGGGCAGGAATATTCCTGTTGGTGAGATCGTCAACGAAGGCAGCTTCCGCTGGATGACGTGGCCGAAAAGCGCTGTGTCGCCCGACTATCTGAACCAAAAAACGGCCGGAGCTGACATCTTGAAGCGACTTGCCGGATCGGTTGCGCGAGCGCCAATCCTCGCGGGTGAGCCGATTACGAAGCAAAAGCTGATCAAGCCCGGCGACGGCGGCGTCCTCGCCGCTATTCTTCCGCAAGGCATGCGCGCCATATCGACGAAGATCCGCGCGGAAACGGCGGCGGGCAGCTTGATCCTGCCGAACGATCACGTCGACGTCATCCTGATCCGGCGCGTGCGAGGTCGCAACAACGATGACCAGAGCGTCGCCGATACGCTCTTTCGCAACGTTCGGGTGCTCGCGATCGGACAGCAGATCCAGACCAAAGAAGGCAAGATGGTCGCCGAAAGCTCGGCGAGCACGGCAACGCTCGAGCTGACACCACGTCAGTCCGAAATGATGGCGCTTGCAAATACGATGGGGGACATCACCCTCTCGCTGCGCAGCGTCGCCGATCTGAATTCGGATCCGACGGGATCGGGTGCGGGCCTCAGCCGGCCGAAAGAGAATTCCGTGCGTATCGTACGTTACGGCGCGAAATCGCGTGTGTATGGCGTGAACTGAGTCATCAAAAGTCAGTGGTCGTCATAAGGTAAGACCTCATGCGCATTACTCTAGAATTTTCGTGGCGCGCCGCGGTGCGCGCCGTCGCGCTGCTTGTCGGCGTCGGGATGTTGTGCGCGAATTTATCGCCCGCATCTGCGCAGGCTCAACGGGGCGGCGACCAGTCTTACGACGACGATGTTTCGGGGGCGGATCACCAGTCGTTTATCCGCATCCAGGATACCGGAGGTCCGATCCGTAAGAGCATAAAGATCGGAATGGGCAAGTCGGTTCTCTTGGAGTTCCCGCGGCCGGTTCGCGACGTGATGGTTTCCAACCCGGCTGTCGTCGATGCCGTGGTGCTGAGCTCGAACCGCGTTTTTCTGCTGGCGAAAGACATGGGCGAAGCCAATGCCTTCTTCTTCGACACGTCCGGCAATCAATTCGCGACTATGGAACTTTATGTTGCGCGCGAGACGGCAGGACTGGAATCGCTTCTGAACCGCATCATTACCGGGGGCCGGATCAAGGTCGAAATGCTGAACCAGACCGTGATCCTGACCGGGACCGTCAAGAGCCCGATTGACTCGACGCGTGCGGGCGACATCGCCGGACAATTCATCTCGCAGCAGCTGCGGAGCTTTTCGGCGAATACCAAGGAAGGCGTTTCGCTGGCTGAAGGGCAGACGAACCAGATCAAGGAATCTGTCATCAACATGCTGACGGTCGAGGCCGAAGAGCAGGTGATGCTCAAGGTCACGGTTGCAGAAGTTCAGCGCACGCTGCTCAAGCAGATGGGTGTCAACGTCGGCGCCATGATCCAGTCCGGCAGTTTCGCGACGGCACTCTTAACTGAGAACTCGCTGCCAATTACAGTGGCGCAGGGGTTGGGCGCGATGCCTCAGATCGGTATCGGAACGGGAGCGTCGACCGGCTGTGCGGTGGGTAGCCTTTGCAATATCAATACCGGCGCTGGCGGTACATATCAAAATAGCGGTGCTACGTCGTCGTGGGGGAGCGGAAACAACCGAGTCCAGGCTGCGATCCGTGCGCTCGAACGCGACGGTCTGATCCGTACGCTGGCCGAGCCCAACCTGACAGCGATTTCGGGCGAACCGGCTGAGTTTCTGGCGGGCGGCGAGGTTCCTTACGTCACGGGTATCGACACGCAGTCGGGCGTCAGCTCGGTGGCTTTCAAGAAGTTCGGCGTGCAGCTGAGCTTCACACCGGTCGTTCTTTCCGAAGGTCGCATCAGTCTCAAGATCGATACCAGCGTCAGCGATATCTCGCAGTTCATCGCCAACAACCCAGTGTTCGATACGCGCCAGGCCAAGACGGTCGTCGAGTTGCCGTCGGGCGGTTCCTTGGCGCTTGCCGGTCTCATCAGCACCAAGACGCAGCAGAACATCGACGGGCTGCCAGGCGCAAAAGACATTCCGATCCTTGGCACGCTGTTTCGCAGTCGCGACTTCCAGAACCAGGAATCGGAGCTGGTCGTGATCGTGACGCCCTATGTCGTGCAGCCGGTCTCGCGTCAGCAGCTTGCAACGCCTGCGGATGGTTTGGCGCCGGCGACCGATCTCAAGGCAGACTTTCTGGGTCACCTGAACCGGATCTACGGCAAGAGCGAAGCCATGCCGTCCGGCGGGCTCAAAGGTGACTACGGCTTTATCGTCGAATAATTGGGGCAAGACGCGTCATGCAGATGAAAAGCACGAGTGCCGGCGGCCCGAAGAGATTGCGGACCGATATGGGCAGGATCGTCACGATCGCACTGCTGTCCATCGTTGCGGGCGGCTGTCAGCATGATGGCGTCACGGGACCGCAAGTTGCGGGCTGGACGCTCGTCGATCCCGAGCAGCGCCACCCGATTCTGGTTTCGCAACAGCCCGCGACCCTCAGCCTGCATATCTCGCGGAACGCCGATGGCTTGACGCCAGCGCAGCGGGCGCGCGTGCTCGAATTCTCCAGCCGCAGCCGGGCGTCCGATGCTGGTAACAGCCGTATCGTTATCTCGGCACCAAGTGGCTCGTCGAACGAAAGCGCTTCGATGCAGGCCGCGGATGAAGCGCGCAAGCTTCTCATTGATACAGGCTATTCGGAGACGACGATCGCGGTCGAGGCGTACCCGGCTTATGGCCGCGATGCGCCGGTGCGGCTGTCGTATATGCGCTATATCGCGGAAGCGCCGAATTGCGGGCAGGACTGGTCTGAGAACCTGGCGCGTGCTTATCAGAACACGCCTTATCCGAACATGGGCTGCGCGGCGCAGCGCAACTTGGCTGTGATGGTCGCCAATCCGGCCGATCTGCTCGGACCGCGTACGATGACGAGCCGCGATTCCAACCGCCGCGACGACATGTACGAAAAATACGTGAAGGGTGAAGCCGTCGGGGCAGCCGCCGAGGCTCAGACCGTCCAGAGTGTCACCAGCGGCCAGTGATCGATCGGAGACGTCATGTCCAAGCTTGCTCATCTTACCGACGACGAGCCCTACTTCGATAGCGATGAGGGGTTGGCCGCCCATCCTAGCGATCGCGCCCGGCCGATCCCGCGCATTTCCATTCAAGCGTTTTGCGATGATCTGAACGTCGCTGATGCAGTTCAGCATGCGGCTGAAGATCGGCGGCTGGCGAAGGCGCATGTCAGCGTCCACATGGGCGGGATCGCGGCGGCGATCGCGCACTATGCCGATAGTCCGACGCCCAATCTCATCATCGCTGATAGTTCTCACAGCGGCAGTCAGCTGCTGTCGGAGCTCGATCAACTCGCAGAAAGCTGCGATCCGGGAACGAAGGTGATCGTTATCGGTCGCCATAACGACGTGATGCTCTATCGCGAGCTGTTGAAGCGCGGCGTCGCTGAATATCTGGTCGCGCCGACGGATCCCATCGAGTTGATGGAGAGCATCTCCAATCTCTACAACAACCCCGAGACGGACCCGGTCGGGCACGTCTTTGCGTTCATCGGCGCCAAGGGCGGCGTCGGATCATCGACTATCTGCCATAACGTAGCGTGGACGATGTCGGAGGCGCTCGAAACCGACGTCACGATTGCCGACATGGATCTCGCGTTCGGCACGACGGGTCTCGATTTTAATCAGGATCCCGTTCAAGGCATCGTCGAAGCGCTGTCTGCGCCGGAGCGTCTGGACGATCAGCTGCTCGACCGGTTGCTGACGAAGTGCTCCGAACGGCTGTCGATTTTTGCAGCGCCAGTCGTCCTCGATCGCGACTTCGACTTCTCGGCTGACGCTTGCGAGACCGTTATCGATGTTGCGCGGCAGAACGTGCCGTTCGTCGCGATCGACCTGCCGCATGGCTGGTCTC
The DNA here is from genome assembly GCF_905067615.1 of Hyphomicrobium sp. MC8b. Taxonomy (NCBI): domain Bacteria; kingdom Pseudomonadati; phylum Pseudomonadota; class Alphaproteobacteria; order Hyphomicrobiales; family Hyphomicrobiaceae; genus Hyphomicrobium; species Hyphomicrobium sp. MC8b. The sequence goes on from NZ_LR898465.1 coordinate 833,790, forward strand.
CGTGGACGAAGCGGCTGTTGCTGCAGGCCGACGAGATCGTCATTACCGCAGCCCCCGATCTCGCCAATCTGAGAAACGCGAAGAATATCGTCGATCTCATGAAGACCTCGCGGCGGAACGACCAGCATCCGCACCTGATCCTCAATATGGCAAATCAGCCGAAGCGGCAGGAAATCAGCGTCAAGGAGTTCGAGCAGGCGCTCGATTTGAAGGTTCTCGCCGTCGTCGACTACGACAGCGAGACGTTCAGCCATGCCGCCAACAACGGCCAGATGGTCGAAGAGCTTAACGCCAAGGCAAAAGCCGTCGAAAAGTTTCACGATGTGGCGATGAAGCTAACGAGACGTAAAGACACGAAGGCCGAAAAACAGAGTTCGGCACTTTCGGCCCTGGCGCCGATCTTGGAGAAGCTAAAGCTCAAGCGTTGAGGATTGCAGTTTCATGTTCGGAAGGCGCTCAAACGAGCCACAGGCAGATCGACGCGTAACGCCGCGTCCTCCCGAACCGCAGGCCGCCCCTGCCGCCAGCGAGGCTAGACCGGCTGCGGCCGCTCCGGCGCGCAGTGCGGCGCCACCACCGAGCGCGCCGCCTAAAAGGCCGGAACCCGCACCGGAACAGCAGCGGCGGCATTCCGAAGAGTATTACGACGTCAAGACGACGGTCTTTAACGCGCTGATCGACACCATCGATCTCACGCAGCTATCGAAGCTCGACAGCGTGACGGCGCGCGAAGAAATTCGCGACATCGTCAGCGAGATCATTCAGATCAAGAACGTCGTGATGTCGATTTCGGAGCAGGAAGAACTGCTCGAAGACATCTGCAACGACGTTCTCGGCTATGGTCCGCTTGAGCCCCTTCTGGCGCGCGATGATATCGCCGATATTATGGTGAACGGCGCGGCGACGACCTTCATCGAAGTCGGCGGCAAGGTGCAAAAGACCGGCGTCCGCTTCGCCGACAATCAGCAGTTGATGAATATCTGTCAGCGCATCGTCAGCCAGGTCGGCCGGCGTGTCGACGAATCCAGCCCGATCTGCGACGCGCGTCTGCCGGATGGGTCACGCGTCAACGTCATCGCACCGCCGCTTGCGATCGACGGGCCGGCGCTCACGATCCGAAAATTCAAAAAGGATCGGCTGAAGCTCGAACAGCTCGTCAAGTTCGGTTCGATTACGCCGGAAGGCAAAACCATTCTGGAGATCATTGGACGCGTTCGCTGCAACGTCGTCATCTCAGGCGGTACGGGCTCGGGCAAGACGACGCTGCTCAACTGTTTGACCGGCTCGATCGACCACGACGAGCGTATTATCACGTGCGAAGACTCGGCCGAACTTCAGCTGCAGCAGCCTCATGTCGTGCGACTTGAAACGCGCCCGCCGAACCTCGAAGGCGAGGGCGAGATCAAGATGCGCGATCTCATTAAGAACTGTCTGCGTATGCGGCCTGAGCGGATCATCGTCGGCGAAGTCCGCGGACCTGAAGCGTTTGACTTGCTTCAGGCCATGAATACCGGCCACGACGGCTCGATGGGCACCCTTCACGCCAACAGTCCGCGCGAAGCCTTGAGCCGTCTTGAATCGATGATCATGCAGGGTGGCTACGCGCTGCCGATCAAGACGATCCGCGAAATGATCTGCGGTTCGGTCGATGTCATCATTCAGGCTTCGCGATTGCGGGACGGCTCGCGCAAGATCACGCACATCACTGAAGTTCTCGGCATGGAAGAAGAAACGATCACGCTGCAGAACATTCTCGTCTACGAAATCACGGGCGAAGACGCACACGGCAAGCTGACGGGACGGCACCGTTCGACAGGCATCGTTCGTCCGCGGTTCTGGGAGCGCGCAGAATACTACAACGAGACTGAAAAGCTCGCAGCGGCGCTCGTGCGGTCGGAAGTCATGGACGATCTCGGCAATCCGCTCGGAGATCAAAATGGCTGATCTTGGGCTGCCGACGTTTCTCGCGCCGCTGCTCGCCGCGCTGGCTTTCGCCGGTATCGTGTTCGCGGTGGCGTACCCGTATTTCGCCGACGACCGCAAGGGCAAGCGTGTCGAGGTCGTTGCGGGCGGACGGTCGTCGCGCAAAGGTAGCTCGGCCATCGCGGACATTCAGAGCAGCAGGAAAAAGTCTGTTGCCGAAACGCTGAAGGAAATCGAAGTCCGCGAGAAGGCCAAGAAGAAGATCACGATGAGCCTGCGCCTGATGCGGGCCGGTACGAAGCGGAAACCCCGTGATTTCTATGTTGCGAGTGCGTTGCTCGGCGTGCTTTTGGCGTCTATTGCGCTTTTTATTCTCGAATTGCCGTTTTCGGCGGCAATCGTGGCGGCGTTCGTCGGCGGTTTTGGTCTGCCGCGGTGGATTCTGAACAAGATGACCGCGCGTCGGCAGGCCAAATTTCTGGGTCAGCTTGCGAACGCTATCGACGTCATCGTGCGTGGCATCAAATCCGGCCTGCCGCTCAACGAATGTCTTCAGGTCATCGCACGTGAGAGCCCGGAACCGCTCGGCAGCGAGTTCCTCGAAGTCGTCGATCAACAAAAGATGGGTGTCGGGTTGGCTGACGGGCTTGAGCGCATGTGCGACCGGCTTCCACTTCCGGAAGTGCGCTTTCTGACGATCGTCATTGCGATCCAGCAGCAGGCGGGTGGCAACTTGTCAGAAGCGCTCTCCAATCTGGCGAGCGTTTTGCGCGAAAGGCAGTCGCTGGCGATGAAAGTCAAGGCGCTGTCGGCGGAAGCCAAGGCATCGGCTATCGTGCTTGCATCTTTGCCGCCCGGTGTCATGACGATGGTCTATCTGTCGTCGCCCGACTACATCATGCCGCTGTTCACGACGACGATGGGGCATTTCATGGTCGCGTTCGGCGCGGTGTGGATGCTTACCGGCGTTCTGATCATGAGGAAGATGATCAACTTCAAATTCTAGATCTTTTCACGCGAGCAGGCACGGTCGTGCGCAGATGACGACATTCATCGATACAATCATGAACCCGCAGTTCATCGCGACGGCGCTGGCGGCGATCTGCGTCTTCGCGACGGTTTTGACGGTGGCGTTGCCGATGCTGCAGCGGGACCAGATGAACCGGCGTATGCGTGAAATGGCGATTGAGCGCAGCAAAATGCGCTCGGCGCGGCTTGCGGAAATGACGTCGAAAGACCGCCAGCAGGGCGGTACGAGTCGGCTTCGCTCGACGCCGAAAGGCTTTATGCAGCGGGTTGTCGACAAGTTCAATTTGCGGGAACGGTTCGACAACGAAGAACTGCGCGAAAACCTCAAGCGGGCTGGTCTGCGCGGTCAGGCCAACATTGTCGCATTCCTATTCTTCCGCGTTGCTGCGCCGATTGCGATTTTCTTTTTCGCGCTCTTTTATCTTTTCGTGCTGTACGACAGCGGCTACCCGCCGATGATCAATCTGTTGATCGCGCTGGCAGCGGGTTTCCTCGGCTTCTATGTGCCGAACATGTTCATCACCAACCGCGTGCAGAAGCGGCAGATGGCCATCAAGCAGGCGTGGCCGGATGCGCTCGATATGCTGTTGATTTGTGTGCAGTCGGGCATGTCGGTCGAAGCCGGGTTTGCGAAAGTCGGCAAGGAGATCGTCAGCCAGTCGGTCGAGCTTGCGGAAGAAATGTCGCTGACGACTGCGGAACTCTCGTATCTTCAGGACCGGCGGCAGGCCTACGACAATCTTGCGAAGCGGACGGGGTTGCCCGGCGTGAAAGCGGTGACGACAGCGCTCGCTCAGGCCGAGCGTTACGGCACGCCCGTCGGGACGGCGCTGCGTACGATGGCCAAGGAAAACCGCGAAATCCGGCAGTCGGAAGCCGAGCGTAAGGCCGCTGCACTGCCGCCGAAGCTCACCGTGCCCATGATCGTGTTCTTCCTGCCGGTACTTTTCGTCGTCATTCTGGGACCGGCCGTCATCAGCTATATGGCGCTGAAGCAGCATTAGGACGCGCTTTTCGCCGCTTTACGTTTAAGAGGAGCAGCGAGAAGAGACGTCCGGATCGCGATTGGTTTTTGCCTATTTGATGAGAGGCGCGAGCTTGGCATGGGGGCGCGTCATGACGTCGAGCGGTAGCCGGCAGCGGCTTCAGCGCACCAGTGGCGGGCTTTGGTCGGTCGTCGTCTGCCAGACGCTCTGGCTGACGGGGAGCGACGACGTCGTCGTGGCGGCGGCGCGCTGCACTTCGATCCGCGGTTGGGAGGGGCTCACGTAGGTATTGCTGGCGAAGCTTTTGGCGTCGGGCATGGCCGTCGTCGGTTGGAGCTGGACCATCTGCTTCAGGTAGTTGGCGTTGGCGCTGGCGGTATCGGTCGAGAGCACGCCGGATGCGATGGCCTTCGATTCATCGTAGCGGCCCTGCAGGCCGAGCACGAGAGCCAGGTTTTCACGAACCTTCGGCGTCGCGCCGGGAGCGACAAGCGCCTGACGCAGGATGCCCTCTGCCTTTTTCGGATCGCCCGTCATGGCGTAGGCCATGGCCAGATTGTTCATGACGGTGGGATTGTCCGGCGAAAGGGTCAGCGCGCGCTCATAGAACGGCACGGCGTCTGCATATTTGCCCTGCTTCGCCATCACGGTGCCGCGCGCCGAGACGACCCGCCAATCCGGTTTCGCCGGATCGTCGGCAATCGTCAGCATCTGGTTGGCGACGCCGACTTGGTCCATTTCGAGCGCCAGCCGGCCGTATTCGCCGGCAAGCTCCTGATCGCTGCCGTGAATGAGCGCGGCTTGCTGCAGCACAGACAAGGCTTTCGACTTTTCGCCGAGCGCCTTCAGGTCTTTCGCATAATTGAGTGCAGGCTTCAGTTCGGCCGGGTTTTTGGCGTATTGCTGGCCCCAGTAGATCGTTGCCTTCTGCAACTCGGTCTGCGGCGTGCCCGGCGTGGTATCGCCGGTCGTCGTATCGCTGGGTTTCATGGCGATGCTTGGCAGCAGGTCAGTGGAGGCGGAACAGGCACCCAGGAGTAGCGATGCCGTGAGCGACGCGAAGGTTCCGAGGCGCGGAAGGCGCGGCAAAGTCTGCGAGCGGGGGCGCTCAAAACGCGTCATGACGGTCTCCTGGGGTGATTCGCTCATCAGCGACGAATCAAGGTGAGGCCGTCAGTTTCTGGGGCATCGGTCAACAAACGCTTAAGACTTGCCAGTGACCTGTGATAGCTGGAGAAAATGCGAATGAACTGCAGCCCGGGGGCGCCCGTCGAGGGCGCCAGTTTGCGACCGGGTCGCGACCTTGGTCAGCTTGGTGCAACGGTAAAAGAGAGAACGAAGACGAATGGTTGAGACGACAGCCTGGGCGGCAGCGGAGACCTTTGCACTTGGCGCGCCGGATGCGAGCGACATACCGGTGCACTTCATCGGGTCGAACAGTCTTCAGCCGTCAGCGCCGCTCGATGCCGCGCAGCAGGCGTGGCTCGCAGCTCAGAATTTTTCCGGGAGCGCCAAGCGCTCCGTTCTTCTGCCCAACGCCGAGGGGAAAGTTTCAGCCGTCGCGTTTGGCACGGGCAACGGCCAGCAGGGCGAGCCGAGCGGTCCATCGGAGCTACTGGCTGGGCTGCTCGGTGCGGGATTGCCCGCCGGGACCTATCGGATCGCATCAGAGCTGTCACAGCCCGACCTTGCAGCGCTGGCGTGGGCGCTCGGCAGCTATTCGTTCTCGCGCTACCGCAGCAAAGGACCGAACGGAGCGCGCGCGAAGCTGCGTCTGGCGGCGGAGGGTGCTGAGCGCATCATCAATACGGCAGAAGCCGTGTGGCTCGGCCGCGATCTGATCAACACGCCGGCATCCGACATGGCGCCCGCCGATCTCGAGGCCGTCGCGCGGGATCTGGCCGACCGTCATGGGGCCGACATCTCCGTCGTCGTCGGCGACGATTTGCTGGCGAAGAACTTCCCGCTCATTCATGCGGTCGGACGTGCGAGCCCGCGGCCGCCGCGTCTCATCGACATGAGCTGGGGGCCGGTCGGGGCGCCGAAAATCACGCTCGTCGGCAAGGGGATCAGCTTCGATACCGGCGGCCTCGACATCAAGCCTGCGAGCGCCATGCTGCTGATGAAGAAGGACATGGGCGGCGCGGCGACAGCGTTGACGCTCGCGCATATGATCATGGGGCAGCGGCTCAACTGCAGGCTGCGCGTCATCATCCCGACGGCGGAAAATTCCGTTGGCGGCGATGCGTTCCGTCCAGGCGACATTCTGGCGAGCCGTCTGGGGCTTAGTGTTGAAATCGGCAATACCGACGCGGAGGGGCGACTGGTGCTCGCCGATGCCCTGGCGCTTGCCGACGCCGACGAGCCCGACAGCATCTTCGTTTTCGCAACGCTGACCGGCGCAGCGCGGTCGGCTCTGGGGCCGGACCTGCCGGCATTCTTCACGAACGACAACGAGCTGGCGCAGAGCCTGCCGCCGCTTGCAGCGTCAATCGGCGATCCGCTGTGGGCTATGCCTCTTTGGGAGGGTTACCTACGCAATCTCGACAGCGACATTGCCGACATCAACAATGTCTGGGAATCGCCATTTGCTGGTGCCATTACTGCGGCGCTGTTTCTGAAACGGTTCGTCAGCAAGGCGCGCCGTTTCGCGCATTTCGATCTCTATGGCTGGCGTCCCGCCGCGCGTCCTCTCGGGCCGAAGGGCGGTGAGCCACAAACGGCGAGGGCCGTGATGGAACACTTGCGGCGAGAGTTGATGACGTGACGGCCGACGTTTCTCAGCGACCGGCGGGCGCGCTCGATCCGAGACGGAACGTATTCCGCTCGGATCTCGCGGCGAAGTCGCTCGAAGGCGTCGTGCGCGCAGAACGCTATGTCGCTGGAGAGCCGGGTTTCGTGATCCGCGCAACGGTGCCGTTGCGTAAATTTCCTGATCCCGCCCGCGGCTTCGAGACGGAAGCGCTGTTCGGAGAGAGCCTGACGATCTACGAAGACGGCGGTGGATGGAGCTGGGTGCAGCTCGCGCGTGACGGCTATGTCGGCTATGTGCCGAGCGACGCCATCCGCCGCGGCACCTTTCACACGACGCATCACATTCAGGCATTAGGGACGTTTCTTTACGCCCAACCTGACATCAAGACGCCGCCGATCATGCATCTGCCGCTCAACGCCGCGATTGCCGTGCGCGGCGGCGACGAGGGCTTTCTGGAGCTTGAAAGCGGCGGCTTCGTCTATGCGCGCCACGCCGCACCGCACGATCGCTTTGCGCGCGACTTCGTGGAAATTGCTGAGCGCTTTATCGGCACGCCGTATCTCTGGGGCGGGCGCACGCGGATCGGCATCGATTGTTCGGGCCTTGTGCAGACGTCGCTCGCCGCCGCCGGGTTTCCCGCACCGCGCGACAGTGACATGCAGCAGGCCGAGCTCGGCGACAACGTGCTCGTGGCCGACGATCTCGAAGGCTTGATGCGCGGTGACCTGGTGTTCTGGAAGGGACACGTCGGCATCATGATCGACGGCATCATGATGGTGCACGCCAACGCCTGGCATATGCAGACGTCGGTCGAGACGCTGCCCGAGGCGGTGCTGCGCATTGCCAAGACGGGCAGTCAGATTACTGCGATCAAACGCATTCCAGGCTATGCCGCGATGGATGGGTTCTAGCGCCGGTAGGCGAGATAGCGATGCGTTCGCCAGACCTCTTCTGGCGGCGCTTTGGCAATCCGGCGTTCGCCGCGCCAATCCCATCCGGGGCCGAGCGCGACACGCATCTCGATCGCGACCAGCTCGTCGGTCATGGCATCGAACTTGGAGATTTTCTCGACGTGGCCCGCTTCAATGGAGCGGACGAGGTGCGGGAACAGCTCGAAATGCTCGACCGGCAGGTCTTCGAATGCTTCTTCAGCAAGCTTAAGGCTAAAGGTCTGCTTGGATGTTATGAGCAGTTCAAACGGACAAGCTTCCGGCACGATCGGCAGAACGACGACACGCCAATAAGCCGTCGTCGCGATTACTTCGACGGCGGCGTAGTCGCGCATGCGAGCGACGGACGTTTCAATTTCCACGAGCGTTTTTTCGAGTCGGTCGCGGAATACATCATCGGGGAGCATCTGGCAGTCTCGCGTCAGCGATTCGGAGGATCACCAGAATAACCGATCTTCCGGGTACGGAAAGGCGATGCGCTTCAGGATGCCATCGCCTGGGCCAGCGCTTCGTCTTTCTCCAGGGCCCGCTTGAAGGCCGGGCGCGCCGTTATGCGCTCCACGTAGCTGGCGAATTCCGGCCGGTCGGGCAGGAGTTTGAACAGCCGCAGCCATCGGATCGCGCCACCGAGCACGATATCGGCGGCGGAGAAGCGTTCGCCCAAAATGTATGGACCGGTGCGCACGGCGCTGACGAGCGCGTTCACGGTGTCATCGTAGCTGCCGTAGCAAAGGGCTGACGGCGGAAGGCTGCCCGGTTGGATGTTGCGCGCCTTGTCCATCACGGCGGGCTCGACGTCACCGTGATTGAAGATAATCCAGCGAAGATAGGTTCCGCGCGCGGGATCATCGAGGGTCGGTGCAAGATTGGCTTCCGGAAAAAGATCAGCGAGAAATATCGCTATGGCGCCGACTTCACTGACGGGCACGCCATCGGCGGCGAGAGTCGGGACCTTGCCCATCGGGTTGATGGCGAGAAACTCGGGCGATTTGTGCTCGCCCTTCTTCATGTCGAGGATTTTAAGCTCGTGCGGAGGCGAGCCCAATTCTTCAAAGAGCCAACGGGTTCCAAACGAGCGGGTGTTCGGCGCGTGATAGTGGACGAGCTTTGGCGCGGCCATCGGCGACCTCCCTGTCAGCTCGCAAGCGCCCCCTTGTATGCCACTTTGATGTCGAAGGCTGCCGCGAGCAGCGCCTTGGTATATTCGTCTTGCGGCTTTTCGAAGATATCGCGCGCGGGGCCTTCTTCGACGACTTTGCCGTTCTTCATGACAATGACGTAGTTGCAAAGCGCGCGGACGACTTTGAGGTCGTGACTGATGAAGAGATAGGCGAGACCGTAGTTTGCTTGCAGCCTGCGCAGAAGATCGACGATCTGGGCCTGCACGCTCATGTCGAGAGCGCTTGTCGGCTCGTCGAGCATGACGAACTTTGGCTGAAGCACCATGGCACGGGCAATCGCGATGCGCTGACGCTGGCCGCCCGAGAACTCGTGCGGATAGCGATCCTGCGACGCTGGATCGAGGCCGACTTCCTTCAGTTCCGCGCCGACGCGTTCGCGCCGCTGCTCTTCGTCGAGTTCGGGGTTTTGGATCAGAAGCCCTTCCTCGATGATCTGGCCGACCGTCAAGCGTGGCGAGAGCGAGCCATAAGGGTCCTGGAAGACGATCTGCATTTCCTTGCGCAGCGGGCGCATCTGCTTGTTGGTCAAGGCGTCGATGCGTTTGCCGACGTAGGCGATGGGACCTTGCGATGAAATGAGCCGCAGGATGGCGAGGCCGAGGGTGGTTTTGCCGGAGCCGGATTCACCGACGACGCCGAGCGTCTCGCCGGCGCGAAGTTTCATCGACAGACCGTCGACCGCTTTCACGTAATCGACGGTTCGCTGCAACAGGCCCTTCTTGATAGGGAACCAGACTTTCAGATCGTCCGTCTCGACGACGACGGGGCGCGTCGGATCGGCGGCGGGCGGCATGCCTTTCGGCTCGGCATCAAGAAGATGGCGCGTGTAGGCGTGCTTGGGTGCGGTGAAGATCTGTTCGGCTTCGCCGGTCTCGACGATGTCGCCGTTGCGCATGACGTAGACGCGTTCGGCCATGCGGCGCACGATGCCGAGATCGTGGGTGATGAGCAGCATGGCCATGCCCATCTCTTTCTGAAGCGACTTCAGAAGCTCCAGAATTTGCGCCTGAATAGTGACGTCGAGCGCGGTGGTCGGCTCGTCGGCGATTAATAGGTCAGGTTTGTTCGCGAGCGCAATTGCGATCATCACGCGCTGGCGCTGGCCACCAGACAGCTCATGCGGATAGGCGCCGAGGCGCTTCTCCGGATCCCGTATGCCGACCTTCGTCAGAAGCTCGATGACGCGCTCGCGCGTTTTGGCTTCGGGCAGCATTTGGTGCAACTTGATGATTTCGCCGACCTGCTTCTCGATGGTGTGAAGCGGGTTGAGCGATGTCATCGGCTCCTGGAAAATAATCGAGATGCGGCGGCCGCGGATTTCGCGAAGGTCGTTGCCAGACATTTTTAAAATGTCGGTGCCGCCGAATAAAATCTCGCCGGTCGGGTGGGAGGCGGAGTTCGGCAACAGGCGCAGGATCGACATTGCGGAGACGGTCTTGCCCGAACCGGACTCGCCGACGAGCGCAACGGTTTCGCCCTTGTTGATGTGGAACGAGATGCCGTTGACGACTTGCACGAGGTCTTTGCCTTCGCCAAAGGCGACGGAGAGATTGCGCACGTCTACGAGGGGAACGGGATTTGCCATCAGCTTTTGGCCCTGAACGATTTGCGCGGATCGAGGGCGTCACGAACGGCTTCGCCGATAAAGATCGCGAGCGAGAGAATGATCGACACGGCAATGAAGCCCGAGATGCCGAGCCATGGCGCTTCGAGGTGCTTCTTGCCCTGCAACAACAATTCCCCGAGCGACGGCGAACCCGGGGGCATGCCGAGGCCGAGGAAGTCGAGCGCGGTCAACGCTGCGATGCCCCCCGACAGCTTGAAGGGCAGGAACGTCAGCGTCGCGACCATGGCGTTCGGCAGCAGATGCTTGAACATGATCTGCCAGTCGGACAGGCCGAGCGCGCGGGCGGCGCGGACGTATTCGAGGTTGCGGCCGCGGAGGAATTCGGCTCGGACGAGGCCGACGAGGGACGTCCAGGAGAAGATCATCAGAATGCCGAGCAGCGTCCAGAAGCCCGGCACGAACAGCGACGACAGGATCAGCAACACGAACAGCTCAGGGATCGAGTTCCAGATTTCGAGCAGGCGCTGGAAAATGAGATCGACGCGGCCCCCGAAATAGCCTTGCACCGCACCGGCCACTATGCCGACGGCGGACGAGACGATCGTCAGGATCAGGCCGAAGAGAACGGATATTCGGAACCCGTAGATGATGCGTGCGACGACGTCGCGGCCCTGATCGTCGAGACCGAGCCAGTTGGTGTTGCCCCACTCGTTATAGCGGGCGAGCTGGTCGGCGGGCGCCGGGCACAGCTTCAGCGACGAGGACCACGGCGGCGGCGCTGGATAGCCGAGGCAGACGCCGTTGTCGCCGATGCGGCCGGGATAGTCCTTGTTGATCGTCGAATACGAATAGCGGATCGGTGGCCACAACATCCAGCCGTTGGCGTTGATCTCGTTCTGGATATCGGGCGTGCGATAATCGGTGATGGCGAGGAAGCCACCGAATTTGTCTTCCGGATAGTCAACGAGCACGGGGAACAGGATTTCGCCTTTGTAGCTGACGATCAGCGGACGGTCGTTGGCGACGAACTCGGCGAACAGCGAGACGACGAACAGGATCGAGAAGACGACGAACGAGCGATAGCCAATTTTGTGCGCCTTGAAGCGTTCCCAGCGGCGTCGGTTGACGGGCGACAGCCGGAAGAGGCGTCGCCACCAGGACTTCTTGGCCTTCGCGGCTGGCGCTGCGACCGTCTCGGGTGTGTTGTCGGCGCGCTGGTCCATCGTCATACCTCGCGCGATTCAAAGTCGATGCGCGGATCGACGAGGGTGTAGACGAAGTCCGACAGGATTCCGACCAGCAGGCCGACGAGCGAGAAGATGTAGAGCGAGGCGAATACGACCGGATAATCGCGCTTTTCGATGCTTTCGAACGACAAGAGGCCAAGGCCGTCCAGTGAGAAGATCGTTTCGATCAGCAGCGCACCGGAGAAGAAGGCGCTGATGAAGGCCGACGGAAAACCCGAGATGACGAGCAGCATGGCGTTGCGGAAGACGTGGCCGTAGAGCACCTGGTTTTCGGTGAGGCCCTTGGCGCGCGCGGCGACGACGTATTGCTTGCGGATTTCATCCAGGAACGAGTTTTTGGTCAGGAACGTCATAGCGGTGAACGAGCCGACGGCCATCGCGATCATCGGCAGCACGAGGTGCCAGAGATAGTCGGTGATCTTCCCGAACAACGAGAGCTGATCCCAGTTGTCGGAGAAGAGACCGCGCGACGGGAACCACTGGAAGAACGACGAGCCTGCGAACAGGATCAGCAACAGAACGGCGAACAGGAAGCCCGGGATCGCGTAGCCGACGACGAGAACGGCGCTCGACCAGGTATCGAAAGGTTCGCCGTCTTTCACGGCCTTGCGGATGCCGAGCGGAATGGAAATCAGGTACGTCAGCAGCGTCATCCAGATGCCAAGCGAAACGGAGACGGGCAGCTTCTCCTTGATGAGATCGAGCACCGAGACGTCGCGGAAATAGCTCTTGCCGAAATTGAAGGTGAGGAAGTTCTTCATCATCAAATAGAAGCGCTCGGGCGCCGGCTTGTCGAAGCCGAACTGCTTTTCGAGGCTCTTGATGAAGGCCGGGTCGAGACCCTGCGCGCCGCGATATTTCGAGGTGATGGAATCGCCACCGCCGACGCCGAGCTGGCTGTTCATACCGCCGCCGCCGAGCGTATCGCCGCCGCCGCCGCCCATGCGACTGACGATGGAGGAAGATTGGCCCATCAGCTGCGCAATCATGCGTTCAACCGGTCCGCCAGGCGCGAACTGGATGATGACGAACGAAAACAGCATGATCCCGAACAGCGTCGGGATCACCAGGAGCAAGCGCTTTAAAAGATAAACGGCCATCACTGCTTCACTGGTTGTTGCGTGGAGTTCGGCGTCGTTTGCGACGCTTTCTGAGGCTCAGGCTTGCCGGAATTGAGGTCGGCGGCCTTCTTGGCATCGAACCACCAGGTATCCAGAACGCCGCTATCATACTTCGGCTGGACGGCTGGATGCGAGAACTTGTTCCAATAGGCGACCGAATAGAACGGCTTGTACCAGTGCGGCACCCAATAATGGCCGGCGCGCAGAACGCGGTCGAGGGCGTGTGTGGCCGTGGTCAGCTCAGCGCGGGATTTGGCGGCTATGACCTTATCGGTCAGGGCATCGACGACGGGATCGCAGATTCCTGCGAGGTTGAACGAGCCTTGGGCCTTGGCCGCCTCACAGGAGAGGAAGGCGCGCATATCGACGCCCGGCGTCAGGCCGAGCGAGAAGCGCTGTGTCGTGACGTCGAAATCGAACGACTTCAGTCGCTGCTGATATTGCGCCGGATCGACGAGACGCCAGTTGGCGTCGATGCCGATGCGCTTGAGATTCTCGACATAGGGAAGCGTGATGCGCTCGAACTGCGCTTCGAAATCTAGGAACTCGATGCTTAACTGCTCGCCCTTGGCGTTGCGCAGCTTGCCTTCGGCGTCGGGCTTCCAACCGGCGCTGATGAGCAGATCGCGCGCTTTCTTGAGGTTGGCGCGGTTGTTGCCGCTGCCGTCGGTGACGGGCGGCGTATAGGGCTCGCCGAAGACTTCCGGCGGCAGCTTGTCCTTATAAGGGTCGAGCAGGGCGAGTTCTTGCGGCGAGGGCAGGCCCTCGGCCTTCATGTCGGAATTTTCGAAGTAGCTCGTCGTGCGGCTGTACAGGCCGTAAAACAGCTTCTTGTTCGACCATTCGAAATCGAAGACGAGATCGAGCGCGGCGCGCACGCGCGGGTCTTTGAATTTATCGCGACGGGTATTGATGAAGTAGCCCTGCGCGCCGGATGGGCGGCGGTCGGGTAAAAGCGCTTTGATGAGACGACCGTCGCGAACGGCTGGAATGTCGTACTGCGTCGCCCAGCCGAGGCTTGAGAATTCCTCGCGGAAGTCGAAGTTGCCGGATTTGAGCGTCTCGAGTTCGATGGTGCGGTCGCGATAATAGTCAAGGCGGACCTCGTCGAAGTTGAAGCGGCCCTTGTTTACCGGCAAATCTTTCGCCCAGTAGTCGTTGCGGCGTTCATACGTGATCGAGCTGCCGGAGTTGAACGTCTTGATGCGATAAGGGCCTGAACCGAGCGGCGGCTTCAACGACGTTTCATCATAGGGGTTCGCCGTGTAGTAGGCTTTTGACAGCACCGGGAGCTGAGCGATAAGGATCGGCAGATCGCGGACAAGTTTGCCCTGGAACGTGTAGCGCACCGTCTCGGGATCGAGCGCCTCGGCTTTCACGACGTCGTGCAGGGGCTGCGAATATTGCGGCCGCGTCGCCATGCTTTTCAGAAGGCTAAGCGTATAGACGAGATCGTCGGCGGTGATCTGGGTGCCGTCTGAAAACTTTGCCTCGGGACGAAGCTTGAACGTCACCGACATGCGGTCGGGCGCGACGTCGGCCGTTTGTGCAACGAGGCCATAGACGGCGTCAGGTTCATCCTGCGCGCGGACCATCAAGCTGTCGAAGAGCAGATCGAGGTCCTGAGCGGCGTCGCCTTTGACGATGAACTGGTTGAAGCTGTCGAACGTATTTACGTCGCCAGTCCCCATCGTCACAATGCGGCCGCCCTTGGGCGCATCGGGATTGACGTAGTCGAAGTGCTTGAAGTCGGGCGGGTATTTCAATTCGCCGAAGATCGAGAGACCGTGGCGGGGCTCAGCCTGCGCCAGACCGCCATCGGGCATCGAAAACAGCAATGCCAGCGCGGCGAGAAATGAGAGCTTCGCTCCGGCCGCCGCGCGTGATCGGGTAGGTCGTTCCAACAGGGTCACTTTCCCTTCGCTGCCTGGACGGCTTTCGCCTTGTCCGCGTCGTACCACCAGACCTGAGTGAGAGCGGCGCCTTGTGACGGCAGTTTGTCCGGACGGCCGAAAACATCCCAGTAGGCAAGCCGGTCGTAGGGGTAATACCAGTGCGGGACGACGTAGTAGTTCCACAAGAGAACGCGATCGAGCGCATGGGTTGCGGCAACGAGGTCGGCTCGATCTTTCGAGAATACGATCTTGTCGATCAGGTGGTCGATCGCGGGGTTCTTGATGCCGATGGTGTTGCGGCTGCCGGGCTTGTCGGCGGCGGCAGAGCCCCAGAAATCGCGCTGCTCGTTGCCCGGCGAATTCGACTGGGCGAAGCTGTCGACGATGATATCGAAGTCGCGGTTGTCCTCGCGCTGTTTGTACTGTGCGTCGTCGACGTTGCGCACCGTCGCCTTGATGCCCATGGCTTCGAGGTTTTGCACGTAGGGCAGAATGATACGCTCGAACGTGTCGCCGTTGATCAGGAATTCGACCGTCATCTGGTCGCCCCTGTCGTTGCGCAGCACGCGCGCAGTCGAGCCCGCTGATAGGCCGATCGTCTGCATCGCCTTGCACCAGAAGCCGCAATGCGGATCGTTGACGGTTTCGCTGCGGATCTTCCAGCCGGCGTCCTCGAACAGTTTCAGCGCTTCCTGCTGGTGCTTGCGGAAGTCGCCTTCCTGGGCGTTGACCGGGTTTTCGTAGGTCGCCGTAAATACTTCCGGCGGCACTTCGGATTTGATCTCGTTCAGGATCTCAAGCTCGCGGCCTTGCGGCAGGCCCGTCGCCTGGAGATCTGAATTCTCAAAGTAGCTGCCGACGCGCTTATACAGATTGTAGAACAGCTTTTTGTTCGTCTCTTCGAAATTGAAGAGCAGGTTGAACGCGTGGCGGACGCGCGGGTCCTGAAACTGCGGGCGGCGAATGTTGAATACGAACGCCTGCATCGGCGCCACGCGCTTCACCGGAATGGCTTCTTTCTTCACCAGGCCTTTTTTCAGCGAGTCGAAATTGTACTGCGTCGCCCAGGCGTCGGCGCGGTTCTCGGACCAGACGTCGATGTTACCTATCTTGAAGTCTTCAAACGCCGGCGTGCGGTCGCGGTAATAGGTGAATTCGAGTGTGTCGAAGTTCATCTGCCCTTTCATCACAGGCAGATCTTTCGCCCAGTAGTCGGGCACGCGCTCGAACGTAATCTTGCGGCCGGTATCGACCGACTTGATCTTGTAGGCGCCGTTGCCGAGAGGCGCTTCAACCGTCGTGGCCGCGAGGCTGCGCTGGGAGCCATCGGCGTTCTTGCCGGTCCAGTAGGCCTTGGAGACGACATTCAGTTCACCGACGATCATCGGCAACTCGCGGTTGCCGGTCTTGTCGAAGGTGAATTTCACCTCGTGGTCGCCGGTCTTCTCGGCCTTGACGACGTTCTTGTAGTAGAAGGCGTAGAATGGATTGACGTTCTTGAACTGCTCAAACGAGAAGATGACGTCTTCCGGCGTAATCGGCGAGCCGTCGTGGAATTTCGCTTCGGGCCGAAGCTTGAACGTAACGGACGAATAGTCGGCCGGGTAGGAGGCGCATTCGGCGATCAGGCCGTATTGAGTCGAGGGCTCGTCAGGGCTCGGCGTAAACAGACTGTCGAAAATCAGACCCAGGCCTGCAGCCTTGACGCCCTTGTCGGAAAACGGGTTCAGCGTATCGAAGGTACCGTCCGCCCACTGACGGACCGTGCCGCCCTTCGGCGCGTTCGGGTTCACCCAATCGAAATTCTTGAAGTCGGGTCCGTATTTGGGTTCGCCGACGAGGGACAGTGCGTGATGGCATTGCACGTCAGCGGCTTTGGCCGTTGAGGCAGCACCGGCGGGAGCGGCGTCTGACGGGTTCGGCGTTGCCGGAGTGGTTGCGGCTTCCGCGGGTTTCGGCGCTTCAGCGGGGGCAGCGGCTTCCGAAGGCTTGGTGGGTTCATCGGCTTTCGGCGCATCGACCGGCTTCGGCGCGTCGTCGGTCTTGGGAGCTTCGGCGGGCTTTGGAGCGTCTGCGGATTGCGCCGCTGCGGCGGCCGGCGTCGCGGCGTCTTGCGCCTTTGCAGGGTTCGGGAGCGAAAAACTCGTGAACGCCAGCGCGGCAAGGATAAACGGCGTCAGGCGCATCTGCATATTCGACTTCGTCCCTTTCAAACTGTCACATTCCGGGGCCAGCTTAACACAGCCCCGGGCAGCGGGGACAAGTCGTGGGCCGGATACAAAAACGACCCCGCCAAAGAGCCGGCAAGGTCGCAAACTTTTGTACCCATAGCGAGTTAAAACGCCGTCATTTTGGCAGCGGAACGGGCGTATCTGCAAGGGTGGCGAGATAGGCGATGACGTCGGCTTCATCCTGCGGCGTCGGCAAGCCGTTGAACGTCATTTTTGTGCCGGGGATGAACGTCTTGGGGCTGTGAAGAAAATGCGCCAAGTCGTCGAAGGACCAGTCGCCGCCTTTTTTCTCCATCGCTGCCGAATATTTAAATCCGGGATATGAGCCTTTTTTGCGATTTACCACGTCCCACAGGTTCGGGCCGACGGTCGGCGTCTGGCCTTTTTCGGATACGTGACAAGCTTGGCATCTTTTGAAAATCGTCTTGCCTTTTTCGGCGTTCGCCTTGGGCAGAAGCGCGATGACCTCTTTGCCGCTGTCTTCGGCCGGAGCGGCAGCCGCCGCTGCACCGCCTGCGGGCGGCGTCGCCGTATCAGCGGGCGCGGCAGCAGGAAGCGTGAAACCCGGTTTCTCGGGCGTATGACCAACGGTCATCTCGATGATCGTGCGGGTTCCGAAAATCAAAAGCAGTGCAGACAGCACGGCCCCGGCAAGTTTCGTGAATTCGAAACTGTCCATCGTCATGTCTCAGCTCCTTGGACGGTCACTCCCCATGACGCGCAATTCAAGGTGACGAGATCGATTTGCGGTATATAAGCTCGGCCGCCCTGCAAGCACGTCGTCGTTTTTTGTAGGAACGTCGATAGCGGTATTGGGGCGATTTGTCACCGAACAAAAGAATTCGATCGCAGTGTCTCAAAAAACGCTCATCCTCATTCCCGCCCGCATGCACGCCACCCGTCTTCCCGGAAAGCCGCTTGCGGATATTCATGGCGCGCCCATGATCGTGCACGTCTGGCGACGGGCGATGGAGGCCGGTCTGGGGCGGGTCGTCGTCGCGACCGACAGTTCGGAGATTTTAGCGGCGGTTGAGCGGGCAGGCGGCGAAGCCGTTATGACGCGGGACGATCATGCTTCGGGTTCGGACCGGATTCACGAAGCCGTCACGACGCTCGATCCGGAGAAAAAAGCCCAGATCATCGTCAATTTGCAGGGCGATCTACCGACGCTCGATCCGGTGCTCGTCACCGATTGTGTCGCGCCGCTTGCTAATGAGGCGACCGACATCGCAACGCTTGCGGCGGTGATTTCGGAAGACGAAGAGCGCACCAATCCGAACGTGGTCAAAGTGGTCGGAACGCCGATCGGCGAGAACCGGCTGCGCGCGCTTTACTTTACCCGAGCCACCGCACCCCACGGCGACGGGCCGCTCTACCACCACATCGGCATCTATGCTTATAGGCGGGCGAGCCTCGAACGGTTCGTCTCGTTACCGCAAGCGACATTGGAAAAACGGGAAAAGCTAGAGCAATTACGGGCACTTGAGGCGCAAATGCGGATCGACGTCAGCGTCGTTGACACCGTTCCGCTCGGTGTCGATACTCCGGCCGACCTTGAGCGCGCCCGCCGCCTCATCGCGCCCTGACGTTTCTTTCCCGGACAACCGATCCACCATGACCAAAACAGCAGGTTCCGAAGCCGGAGCCCTCAAAATCTCGTATCAAGGCGAGCCGGGTGCGAATTCGCATCTCGCGGCCCGCGAAGTTTATCCGGATGCCGAAAGCGTCGCTTATCCGACGTTCGAGGATGCGCTCGCGGCGGTGAAGAACGGCGACGCGGACTATGCGATGATCCCGATCGAGAATTCGGTCGCTGGGCGGGTCGCGGACATTCACCATCTGCTGCCCGAGGCCGGGCTCTACATCATCGGCGAGCACTTCCTGCGCGTGCGCCATCAGCTCATGGCGAAGCCGGGCGCAAGCCTTTCGACGATCAAGCGCGTCATGAGCCATACGCAGGCGCTGGGGCAATGCCGGACGACACTTCGCAAGCTCGGTTTGAAGCCGGTGCCGGAAGCCGATACGGCAGGTTCGGCGCGGCTCGTCTCCGAGAGCGACGATCTTTCGACGGGCGCCATCGCGTCGCGCCTTGCGGCGGAAATCTACGGTCTCGAAATCATCAGGAGCGATATCGAAGACCAGTCCCACAATACGACGCGCTTCATAATCCTGGCGAAGGAGCCGGATGACGCCGAGCCCGGCAACGGCCCGGTGATGACGACGTTCCTGTTCCGGGTGCGAAACGTACCGGCGGCGCTCTACAAGGCGCTCGGCGGGTTCGCGACCAACGGCGTCAACATGACGAAGCTGGAGAGCTATCAGGAAGAGGGGACGTTCAACGCGTCGCGCTTCTTTGCCGATATCGAAGGGCATCCCGTCGACCGGCCGGTGCAACTTGCGCTTGAGGAACTGTCGTTCTTCTCGACCCAGACGCAGATCCTAGGCACCTATCCGGCGAGCCCCTACCGCAAGGAGGCGGCGGAGCTTGCGGCCAACGGCCTCGTCCCGATCAAGCGCGCCGAATAGCGCCGCTGCGCCGGAAGCGAAATTCGGCCGGTAAATCTGCGGCTTGCCTTGTTGTGGAGGCTGTTAGCTTCCGGTGCGGGGAGGGTTGTACTTTTTTGCCGCCCGGCCCATTATAGAAACGGGCTGGCGGCGGACGAGTTCGTCGCCAACCGGGTCAGGTCCGGAAGGAAGCAGCCCTAACGATCAGAAATCGGGTCGTTCGCCAGCCTCTTTACTCGCTCACGAGCGCAATTCGGATCGCAAGGGCGATCCGGCGCTCTCCGCGGGGGCGCGGCTTACCGCGGGTCGCCTTGCTCCCTCGCCCTTCGGGCGAAAGGTTGTTTCAGGGATCATGGCGAAAAAGAAATCGGAAACGTCTGACGGCGTCGAAGGTTCGGGAAGCACCGAGCCGGCGAAGCCCTATGTTGTGCTGGCGCGGAAGTATCGGCCCGCGACATTCGACGACCTGATCGGCCAGTCGGCGATGGTGACGACGCTGCGCAACGCGTTCGCGTCTGGGCGCATCGCGCAGGGCTACATGCTGACGGGCGTGCGCGGTGTCGGCAAGACGACGACGGCGCGTATTCTCGCGCGGGCGCTCAACTACGAAGCGCCGGGCTACGATAAACCGACCATCGACATGCCGGGCCTCGGCGTTCACTGCAAAGATATCATGGAGGGCCGTCATCCGGACGTGCTCGAAATGGACGCCGCCTCGAATACCGGTGTCGATAACATCCGCGAAATCATCGAAAGCGCGCAGTACACGCCACTCGTTGCGCGCACGAAAGTGTTCCTGATCGACGAGGTTCACATGCTGTCTAAGGGCGCGTTCAACGCGCTCTTGAAGACGCTTGAAGAACCGCCGTCGCATGTCCGTTTCATTTTCGCGACGACCGAAATTCGCAAAGTTCCCGTGACGGTGCTGTCGCGCTGTCAGCGCTTCGACTTGCGCCGCGTCGAGCAACCGGTGCTGGCTGAGCATTTCCAGAAGATCGTCGGCATGGAAAGTGCTGAAGCTGACGCTGATGCTTTGCAGCTTATCGCACGCGCGGCCGAAGGTTCGGTGCGCGACGGCCTTTCCATTCTCGATCAGGCGATCGCGATGGGCGAGGGGCACGTCACGGCGGCGAAGGTTCGCGACATGCTCGGCCTTGCCGATCGCGCGCGGATTTTTGATCTCGCCGAAGCGCTCTTCAAAGGCGATGTCGCGACGGCCATTCGCGGATTGGAATCGCTGCATCGTGACGGCGCGGAAGCGGCCGAGGTCGTGTCCGATCTGGCTGAAGCCGTGCATGCTATAGCGCGCGTTAAAGCTGTCGGCGAAGAGCCTGCGGGCGAAGCTCTGACGGCGGAAGAAAAGGCGCGCATCGCCGGTCTCGCATCTCGTTTGTCGATGCCGTACTTGTCGCGAGCGTGGCAGATGCTGGTCAAAGGTTTCGATGAGGTTTCGCGCGCGCCCAATCCGCGTGTCGCGGCCGAGATGGTTCTGATTCGGCTTGCGTACACGTCGGATCTGCCGACGCCCGATGAGTTGATCAAAGCGCTCGGCGGCGGGGCTGTTCCCGCGCGGCGTCCGGCATTGCCGGCCGGGGATGCTCCGGCCGGTCAGCGCGGTCCGCTCAATG
The DNA here is from genome assembly GCF_905067615.1 of Hyphomicrobium sp. MC8b. NCBI lineage: Bacteria > Pseudomonadati > Pseudomonadota > Alphaproteobacteria > Hyphomicrobiales > Hyphomicrobiaceae > Hyphomicrobium > Hyphomicrobium sp. MC8b. The sequence continues at coordinate 854,808 of NZ_LR898465.1, forward strand.
CGCGCGTTGACGTTGCGGTCGCTGAAAACGATCAGGATGATCTCGGCGACCTCGGTGATCTGGGCGACGGCTTCGAATTCGACGACGGCGAGCCGATTGGCGATGCCGAGGGTGACGAAGTGGCTGCTCCGGCTGTCGCTGCCGGATCGATGAAGTCCGATCCGAGATCATTTGCAGACGTCGTAGCGCTCGCTGGCGAGAAGCGGGATGCGAAGCTCAAGTGGCACCTCGAAGACCATGTCAGCCTCGTCAAGTTCGATGCGGTGGCGGGTTCGATCGATCTTTTCCTGATGCCCGAGGCGCCGCCGGAACTCGCCAACGACCTTCGGGAAAAACTCAACCTCTGGACAACGCGGCGCTGGGTCGTTGTTCTTTCGAAGGATGCCGGTGCGCCGCCTATTGGCGTCGTGCGCCGAGAGCGCGAAGCTCAGGAGCTTGAATCGCTGAAAGCGCATCCGGCAGTGCGTGCGGTTCTGGAAGCTTTCCCGGATGCGAAGATCGCCGAGGTGCGGCGAATTGCTGGGCGCGAGACAGATACGGACAGCGAGAGCGAAGCCGTTTAAAACTTCAGGACGAATTCGGCTCTCTGCCGCGAGGACAATATGAAAGACATTATGGGTATGATGAAGCAGGTGGGCCAGATGCAGGCGCGCCTGAAAGAAATGCAGGACGAGCTGCAGAAGGCTGAGATCGAAGGCCAGGCGGGCGGCGGTCTTGTGCATGTGACGGTCGACGGCCGCGGCGAATTGAAACGCGTGCGGATCGATCCGAGCCTGATGAAGCCGGACGAGGTCGAGATCCTCGAGGATCTCATCGTGGCGGCGGCGACCGATGCCAAGGCGAAAGTCGATAATGTGATGCAGGCGAAGATGGCCGAGATCACGGGCGGTCTGCCGATTCCGCCGGGCATGAAGCTTTTCTGAGTTTTTTCTCGCCCGTCACCCTCGAACGGCGAATTTATGAGCCGTTCGGAGATCCAGCGTAAAACTGCCGAAGGCTCGATCCACTTTTGCGTCTTCGACGAGTCTTACGCTGGATCCCCGACCATCATTCGCTTCGCTCACTCGGTCGAGGATGACGGGTAAGAATTTTGAATTAAACCATGTCTCGCAAAACGGCAGGCCCTGAAATCGAACGGCTGGTGCAGCTTCTGGCGCGAATGCCAGGGCTTGGCCCGCGTTCGGCGCGCAAGGCGGTGCTGGCGCTCTTGAAGCGACGCAATGATCTCATGCTGCCGCTCGCCGACGCGCTTCAACAGGCCATCGCCAAAATCACCGAGTGCCCTGTGTGCGGCAATCTCGATACCGTGTCGCCTTGCAGCGTCTGCGCCGATCCGCGGCGCGATGCGAGTTTGATCGTCGTCGTCGAAGAGGTCGGCGATCTTTGGGCGCTCGAACGCGCTAGCATCGTCTCGGCGCGCTATCATGTGCTCGGCGGACACTTATCGCCCCTCGACGGCGTCGGGCCGGAGCGGCTCAATATCGCGAACCTCGTCGCGCGGGCGCAATCGCCAGATGTGAAGGAAATTCTGCTGGCCCTGAACGCCACCGTCGAAGGCCAATCGACGGCGCATTACATCTCGGATCAGCTTCAGAGTACCGACGTTACTGTTTCGCGGCTGGCGCAAGGTGTTCCCATCGGCGGTGAACTCGATTATCTCGACGACGGCACGCTGGCCGCCGCCTTCAAGGCCCGGCGGAAATTATAAGAACTCCGGGAGCGCGGACATCTCACCGCGGAAACGTCAGGCATATGGCGGAAGTCGAAATCGTCAGGCGCGGCGGTAGCGGGCCGAAGTTCGTCACGGGCTCGCTGTTGCGGCACATTCTGGCGATGACCGCTGCCGGTGCGCTCGGCCTGATGGCGGTGTTCGTCGGCGATCTTGCGAATATCTATTTTCTGTCGCGTATCGGTGATGACGCGATCGTCGCCGCCGTCGGCTACGCGAGTTCCATCCTCTTCTTCTCGACGTCGATCGGCATCGGGCTTTCCATCGCCGCTACGTCTCTGATCGCGCCGGCCCTTGGCGCGCAGCGGCGCGTCAGGGCACGGCGGTTGACGGCTAACGCGCACGTGATGGCGTTTGTTTTCTCAGCGATTGCGAGCTTGGCGCTGTGGTTCGCGATCGAGCCGTTGCTGCGGCTGCTCGGCGCCAGCGGGCGGACGCTCGATCTGGCAAGCTTCTATCTCGAAATTCTGCTGCCGACGCTGCCGTTTCTATCGCTCGGCATGACATCGTCAGCGGTGCTGCGCTCTGTCGGCGATGCGCGTCGCGCGATGAACGTCACGCTGTCGGGCGCGATCGTCAATACGATCTTCGATCTGATTTTCATTGTGCATTTCGGGCTGGGCATCGAAGGCGCGGTGTTGTCGAGTTTGCTGGCGCGGCTGGTGATGATGGTCGTCGGGCTGTGCGGCGTCGTCCGCGTGCACGATCTGATGGGACGGCCGAAGATCGCAACGTTGAAGCAGGACGTTGGACCCTATTCGCGGATTGCAGCACCTGCCGTGCTGACGAATATCGCACCGGCCGTCGGTAACGCCTACATTACGCACGCCATTGCGCCCTATGGCGATGCAGCGGTTGCGGCGTGGGCGATCATTGGACGGATCATTCCGGTGGCGTTCGGCGCGATCTTTGCGCTTTCCGGCGTGGTCGGACCGATCATTGGACAGAATTTCGGTGCGGGCTTGCGGACGCGGATGCGCGACGCCTACACGCTCTCGCTGCTGACGATGGCGGCCTTCACGGCAGTTGCGTGGCTCGGTCTTGCGGTCGCGGCCGACCCTCTGGCAAGGCTATTTCATGCAACGGGTGAGGTGCGTGATCTGATCGTTTTCTTCTGCCGCTGGCTGTCGCCGCTGTTCGTTTTTATGGGTGCGATCTTCGTCACGAACGCCGTCTTTAACACGCTGGGTCGGCCGCACGTCTCGACGATTCTCAACTGGGGCCGCGCCACGGTTGGCACTATTCCTTTCGTCGTTTGGGGCGGGAAGTTTTACGGCGCAGAGGGCGTGCTCGCGGGTAATTTGGTCGGGGGCGTCGCCTTTGGCTTAATTTCCATATTTGTAGGCTACCGTCTGGTTGCGCGCGTTGGGGAAACGCTGAGACTTTAGCGCGCGCGGCGTTGCACTTTCGGACGAGACGGTCCTAGATCGTGTTGGAAGAGTCGATTGCAGCGCCACGTTGAGCTAACGGAGAGCGGGTGTGGCTATTGCCCAACGCATTCTCGTGACTGGAGCGTCGGGTTTCATCGGACAGCATGTCGTCCGCGTACTGGCGGAGCGTGGCTATAACGTCCGGGCGGCGTCGCGGCACCCCATCGTATTTGACAGTCCTCGCGTCGAGGGCGTCGCCGTCGGCGACATGTCGCGATCGTTCGCCGCGGAATTCCTCGTTCGCGGCGTCGATGCCGTCGTGCACGCGGCCGGGCTTTCGGCGGCGCGGACCGATCTGCCGTCTGCGGCCTATACGGCTATCAATGTTGATGCAACGCGGCAGCTGGCCAGAGCCGCCCGTTCGGCGCGGGTGAAGCGCTTCGTCTTGATGTCGTCGATCCGAGCGCAGGTGGGCGTGACCTATCCTGGGCTCGTGACGGAGGCGACGCCGGCCGCGCCGACGGACGCCTACGGCCGGTCGAAGCAGGCGGCGGAAGCTGTCACGGCGCAGATGCTCGAAGGTTCGGCGACGCGTTGGACCGTGCTCCGGCCAGTGCTGGTTTACGGACCGGGCGTCAAAGGCAATATGGCGGCGCTGCTGAAAATCGCCGCTTTGCCGGTGCCGCTGCCGTTCGGCGCGCTCAAAGCGCGTCGGTCGCTGGTCAGCATCGGCAACCTCATCAGCGCGCTGCAATATGTTCTGCAAACCCAAACTGCTGAAAATGCCGCATTTATCGTGGCAGACCCGGAGGCTTTGGCGATGGCCGAGATCATCCGTGCGCTGCGGCGGGGGCTCGGGCGGCCGGAAATGCTGCTTCCCGTGCCGGACACATCGCTCGCCCGCCTGCTGCGGCTTGCCGGGAAGGGCGATTTCGCCGACCGGCTAACGGGTGATCTGGTCGTTGACGCGGCCCGGTTGCGCCGGATTGGCTGGGCGCCGCCGGAGACAACCGCCGCGGCGCTCGCGGCCTCTGTGGCGGCGCGGCAACCTGCCGGGGATCAGGTCTCGGAACGGTATAGAGACGCACGCCATTGACCGCGGCTGCGGCCTTTCATATGTCAGGCGCCATGGCCGTACTTCCCATTCTCACCATTCCCGATCCCGTCCTGCGCAAGATCTCAGATCCGGTCGAGCGCGTGGACGATGCCGTCGTCAAGCTGATGGACGACATGCTGGAGACGATGTACGCGGCGCCGGGTGTCGGCCTTGCCGCGCCGCAGGTCGGCGTGCTGAGGCGCGTCGTCGTGCTCGATACCTCGGACGAGGGCGAGCCGCCCAATCCGCTCGCCATGGCCAACCCGGAACTTGTCGCGCTGGGATCAACGACGCGGGTGCATGAGGAAGGCTGTCTGTCCATTCCCGACGTGCGGGTCGAAATCGAGCGACCGGCGGAAGTGACCGTGCGCTACATCGACCGAAACGGCAAAGAGCAGGAGCTTAAGGCCGACGGTTTGCTCGCGACCGCCATCCAGCATGAGATCGACCATCTCGACGGCCAGCTCATCATCGATTTCCTGTCGCGGCTGAAGCGCGATATGGTCATCCGCAAGTTCAAGAAGCAGTCGCGAAGCTAAGGTTTTGGTTGGCGCGTGCGACTGACCTCCGGTCAGCCGGCCGCACGCGCGAAATTTGGGTCGTCGATCGCGCCTACAAAAGAGTCCATATGCCATTGAAGATCGTATTCATGGGGACGCCGGATTTTTCCGTGCCTGTGCTCGATGCGGTCGTGGCGGCGGGGCATGAGGTTGTCGCGGTTTATAGCCAGCCGCCGCGTCCGGCGGGACGGGGCATGGCGGAAGCGAAATCGCCGGTGCATCGGCGCGCGGAAGCGCTCGGTATTCCAGTTCGTACGCCGGTGAATTTCAAAAGCGACGATGATCGCCAGGCATTTGCGGCGTTGCAGGCCGATGCGGCGGTGGTCGTTGCCTACGGCCTGCTATTACCGAAAGCGATCCTGGACGCGACACGGCTCGGCTGTTTTAACGTGCACGCCTCGAAGCTGCCGCGCTGGCGCGGGGCGGCGCCGATCCAGCGGGCGATCATGGCGGGCGATGCGGTAGCGGCCGTCAACATCATGCGCATGGAGCAGGGACTCGACACCGGGCCGGTGTGCCTCGGCCGCGATGTTCCCATTTCGCCGGAAATGACGGCAGGCGAGCTGCACGACATCCTGTCGAAGCTTGGCGCGGAACTTATGGTCGAGGCGCTGGGCAAACTCGAAGCGGGGACGCTCGCATGTGTGCCGCAGCCGGACGAAGGCGCGACCTATGCCGCCAAGATCGACAAGAGCGAGGCGCGGATTGATTTCTCGCGGTCTGCAAAAGAGGTCGCGGATCACATTCGCGGTTTGTCGCCGTTTCCCGGCGCGTGGTTTGAAATTTCGCTCGGCGGGAAGCCCGAGCGGATCAAGGTTTTGCTCGCGGCTGTTGTCGACGGTTCGGGTGCGCCAGGTACGCTGATCGACGACCGGTTGACCATTGCCTGCGGCAGCGGTGCGATACGGATCGTGAAGCTGCAGCGGGCCGGCAAGCAACCGATGGCGGCCTCGGATTTTCTGCGTGGTACGCCGGTTGCGGCCGGGACGCCATTTTCCCGTTAATGATATCCGACGTCCGGGCTGCAAAGACCAGCGCTTGAGGCTACAACCCAGTGGTTGGTAGCGGTGAGTGCGAGAATGTTTCGGCAGGTCTGCGTTGTTCTGGTTTTGACGGCTGCTTTTCCCGTCGCGGCCATGGCTGCGGACTTCGGAGCGCCGAGTGGGGCGGCTGGCAGACATCTCGTGCCCGGCGCTGACGTGACGATCGAGGCGGGCGTCAGGGTCATTCGTCCGGTGCCGTTCGATCCCGCGTGGGTGGTCGACGAGGAGACCGAGATTCCCGGCGGGGTCGTGTATCGTGGCGCTGCCTTCTACCGGGTTCCAGGTGTGCGAGCGCCGAAGGCCGTCCATAGAGCGAAGCCTCAAACGCCAGACAAGCAGAACGAAGAATAACTGCCGAACGTTGAGCCCGCGCTCCGGAACGGCTAGGGATGGCGCGACCATCCCTGAGCACCGAGTTTGAATGCCCCGCTATCGCATCACCATCGAATACGACGGAACGCCATTTGTCGGCTGGCAACGGCAGGCGCAGGGCCTTTCGATCCAAGGCCTGCTTGAAGACGCAATCCGCAAGTTCTCGCAAGAGACAGTCGGAGTGCGCGGCGCCGGGCGCACGGACGCGGGCGTGCATGCGCTGGGTCAGGTCGCGCATTTCGACTTGAGCAAAGAGTGGTCGCCGGGCCGCGTTCGCGACGCGATGAACTTTCATTTGCGTCCGCATCCGATCGGTATCGTTGCGTGCGCGGCTGTCGACGCCGAGTTCGACGCCCGTTTCAGCGCGATCAAGCGGCACTACAAGTATCGTCTGCTGACGCGCCGCGCGCCGCCGATCCTCGATCGTAACCGGGTGTGGTGGACGATGCAGGAGCTCGATGCGGGTGCGATGCACGAAGCCGCGCAAGTGCTCGTTGGCAAGCACGATTTTACGACTTTCCGCGCCGCGCAGTGCCAGGCGGCGTCGCCCGTCAAGACGCTCGACAGGTTCGAGATTTCCCGAGACGGCGATGAGATCGTCTGCACCGTGTCAGCGCGTTCGTTCCTGCACCATCAGGTGCGGTCGATGGTCGGGAGCTTAAAGCTCGTCGGCGAAGGAAAGTGGGCTCGGGCGGACCTCGCCAAGGCGCTCGCGGCGGCGAACCGGGAGGCGTGTGGGCCCGTCGCGCCGGCGTCGGGCCTTTACCTCGTCGCGGTCAATTATCCGCCCGCAAATGTCACGACGTCTTCGTATCCTCCGTCACCAGCGCCAGAAATTCCTGACGCGTGATCGCGTTGTCGCGGAAGACGCCGAGCATGCGGCTTGTCACCATGTCGGTTCCCGGCTTGAGTACGCCGCGCGTCGTCATGCAATGATGCTCGGCCTTGATTATGACTGCCACACCCTGAGGATGCAGCGCCTCTTCGATCGCATTGGCGATTTGGGCCGTCATTTTCTCTTGGATCTGAAGCCGCTTGGCATAGGCATTCACCACCCGCGCGAGTTTCGAAATGCCGACAACGCGGCCATTCGGAATATATCCGACCCAGGCGCGGCCGATGATCGGCGCCATGTGGTGCTCGCAGTGGCTTTCGAAGCGGATGCCGCGCAGCACGATCATCTCATCGTAGCCTTCGATTTCCTCGAAGGTCTTGTTGAGGATCGCTTCGGGATCTTCGCCGTACCCGCGGAACCATTCCTCGAAGGCCTTGGTGACGCGGGCAGGCGTCTCCTTCAGGCCGTCGCGGTCGGGGTCTTCGCCCGTCCAGCGGAGGATGGTCTTGATGGCGGATTCGACGTCGGCGCGCGTCGGCTTCTTATCTGAATTCATGAGAACACTGAGTTGTTGTGAGAAGACAGTCATACCAACGGGGGCAAACGAAGCGCCCTTATAGACCCATTGGATTTGAGACGGCAAACACCTGTTGCCGTCCCTTTAGATGGTGACCGATGGTCGGTTTGTCGACCCCGCAAGGCCGGACAAGTTAATTTGGCGCTTGCCGTGCCTTTTTAAGCCGATGGCGTGCCCGCCGCCGGGCTGTGCGGCGTTTGGTGCGGATCGGCATGCGGGTCTCTCCGCGGCGACAGTTTCCGGACGACGACGTAGAAGATCGGCGTGAAGATCAGGCCGAAGAGCGTCACGCCGAGCATACCCGCGAACACGGCTGTGCCGAGCGATTGCCGCATCTCGGCGCCTGCTCCTTCAGCAAAGACCAGCGGCACGACGCCCAGGATGAAGGCCAGCGACGTCATCAAGATCGGCCGCAGACGGGTGCGGGCAGCTTCGACGGCGGCGTCGACGCGGGACAGGCCGTTATCCTCGCCCTGTTTGGCGAACTCCACGATCAAAATGGCGTTCTTAGCCGCGAGGCCGACGAGCACGATCAAGCCGATCTCAACCAGGATATTGCGATCGAGGCCACGGATGTTCACGCCGATCATTGCCGCCAGGATACACATCGGCACGATCAGGATGACGGCAAGCGGCAGCGCCCAGCTTTCGTAGAGCGCCGCGAGCAGCAGGAACACGAAGACGACGGACAGGCCGAAGGCGTAGATTGCGGTATTGCCCGCAAGCTTTTCCTGCAGCGCGATTTCGGTCCATTCGAAACCAAAGCCTTGAGGTAGAACCTTGTCGGCGATCGCTTCCATCGTCGCGATGGCCGTGCCGCTCGAATAGCCGCGCGCAAGCTGAACCTGCACTTCGGCAGACGGATAGAGATTGTAGCGCGGCACGCGATAGGCGCCGGTCGTATCCTGGAAGGTCGCGACCGAACCTATCGGCACCATGTCGCCGTCATTGTTGCGCGTCTTCAGGTTGGAGACGTCGCGCAGCGACAGGCGATATGGGTTGTCGCCTTGCGCTGTGACGCGATAGGTGCGGCCCAGAATGTTGAAGTCATTGATGAAGGCCGAGCCCATATAAACCGAGAGCGTTTCGAACACACGGCTGATCGGAACGCCAAGCTGTTCGGCTTTGGTGCGGTCGATGTCGGCATAGACCTCAGGCGTCCGCACGTTGAAGAGCGTAAAGGCCTGTGTGAAGCCCGGCGTCTGGCCGGTGGCGCCGGCCATTGCCCAGGCTGCGCCTTCGAGCGCGGGCAGGCCGCGTCCCGCTTTATCCTGAACATAGCCTTTGAGGCCGCCGCCGGTTCCGATGCCGGGCACAGAGGGCGGTTCCAGCACGAAAATGAAAGCGTCCTTGAGGGTCGCCATTTGTTGGCGCAGGTCGGCAAGGATCATATCCTTGGTCAGGCCGCTGGCGATGCGCTGTTCGAACGGTTCCAGGCCGACGAAGACGACGCCGGTGTTCGGCGCGTTCGTGAATGTCGCGCCGTCGAAGCCGACGAATTCGACGGCGTTGGCGACGCCTGGCCGATGCATGATGATTTCTGAGGCGCGGCGCACGACTTCATCGGTACGCTTCAAGGTCGAGCCCGGCGGAAGCTGGAAGACCGTGATGAAGTAGGCGCGGTCGAGCTGCGGGATGAGACCCGTCGGCGTCGCCGTTAACCGCTCATAGGTGACGTAGAGCAGGCCGGCGTAGACGACGAGCAGAACAGCGGCGACGCGGATCAAGTTGCGGGTCAGCCAAGCGTAGCCATGCGACAGCGTGCTGAAGGCCCAGTTGAAGCCGGCGAAGAACCAGCGCAGCGGCGCACCGAGGATTGTCGCAATGGGATTGCGCTTTTCATGCTCTCCGGCGTGCGGTTTCAAAAGCAGCGCAGCCATGGCGGGCGAAAGCGAGAGCGAGACCATCAGCGAAATTGCGGTCGAAGCGGCGATAGTAATGGCGAATTGTTTGAAGAAGGACCCCTGCAGGCCGGTGATGAAGGCGGTCGGCAAGAAGACGCCGATCAGCACCAGCGAGATTGCAAGCAGCGCGCCGCCGACTTCATCCATCGTCTTATGAGCGGCTTCCTTCGGCGTCATGCCTTGGGCGATGTAGCGCTCGACGTTTTCGACGACGACGATGGCGTCGTCAACGACGATGCCGATGGCCAACACCAAGCCGAACAGCGACAGCGTGTTAAACGTGATGCCGACGAGGCTCATGATGAAGAAGGTGCCGACCAGCGATACGGGGATCGCCAGGATCGGGATGATCGCCGCGCGCCATGTCTGCAAAAACAGGATGACGACGAGGACGACGAGCACCAGTGCTTCGATGAGCGTGTGGATGACGGCGTCGATCGAGAACTGGATGAATTCTGTCGGGTTATAGACGACTGCATAGCCGACGCCCGGCGGGAAGCTCTTCTTCAGGTGCTCCATCTCGGCCTTGACGTTGGCCGCCGTCGCGAGCGCGTTCGAACCCGGCTTCTGGAAGATGACGAGGGCGGTCGCGACCTTGTTATTGAGATAGGCGTTGACGGTATAGTCTTGCGATCCCAGCTCGACGCGGGCGATGTCGCGGATGCGAACGACCGAGCCGTCCGGTTCAGCATGCACGACGATATTTTCGAACTGATCCGGCGATGACAGACGTCCGAGCGTCTTGACGTTGATCGTGAATGCGCCGTCGGATGACGCGGGCGGCTGATTGATCGAGCCTGCCGCAACCTGCAAGTTGGCGGCCTGGAGTGCCGAGACGACTTCACCTGCAGTCAGGCCGCGAGCTGCGACCTTGTCGGGGTCGAGCCAGATACGCATCGAGTAGTCGCGGGCGCCGAAGACCTGGACGTCGCCGACGCCGTCGATGCGGGTCAGCACATCTTTGACGTAGAGCGTCGCGTAGTTCGAAATGTACTGCTGGTCGCGCGTGCCGTCAGGCGAGATCATGTGCACGACCATCATCAGGTCGGGCGAGGCCTTGCGCACAGAGATGCCGAGCCGGCGTACGTCTTCCGGTAGGCGGGGCTCAGCAACCGCGACGCGGTTCTGGACGAGAACCTGCGCCTGATCGACATTGGTGCCCGGCTTGAAGACGACGTTGATCGTCAACTGGCCGTCGCCGGTCGATTGCGAGTTGATGTAGAGCATGTCGTCGACGCCGTTGACTTCCTGCTCGATCGGCGTGGCGACGGTTTCGGCGATGACTTGGGCGGACGCGCCGGGATACGTAGCGTGCACGGCAACCGTCGGCGGCGCGATGTCGGGATATTCTGCGATGGGCAGAAACCGCATCGAGATCAAACCGAGGATCGTAATGATAATCGAGACGACTGCAGCGAAGATCGGCCGGTCGATAAAAAAGTGAGACAGACGCATCGGGCCCTATCGGCGTTGGAAGCTTCAGACGGAATGCTCGTTCAGGCGCGGCGGCGCAGATCAGTTCTGCGCCGTCTTCTCGGGCGGTTTGATCGCACCGGTCGTCGGCGCAACTTTCGTTCCCGGCCGAATGGCGGGGTTTGCGACGCCTTCGATCACGATACGGTCGTCCGGCTTCAGTCCAGAGGTGATGACGCGCAAGCCTTCGTACATCTGGCCGAGCGTCACCGGCGTGGCGGTGACGACGTTGTCGGCATTGACGGTATAAAGAATTTTGCTCGCCTGATCGGAGATGATGGCATCGTCGGGAACGAGAAGCGCATCCGCGTCGCCGCCATAAACGGCGATGCGGGCGAAAAGTCCCGGCGTCAGCAGATCGTCTTTGTTAGACAGAACGGCGCGGCCGCGGATGGTGCCTGATCGTTGATTGAAGGCATTGTCGATGAAGTCCATCGTGCCCTCGTGTGCCCAGTCCTTTTCGTCGGCGAGTTTCACGCGGACGGGAACGGGCGCGAGGCGGGATGCGGGAAGCACGCCCGACTTCCGCTTGCGGGCATCGCGCATGTAGTCGGCTTCGGAGGTGTCGAAGACAAAGTGGATAGGGTCGGTCGTGACGATGGTCGCCATCAAGGTCGAATTGACCTGACCGCCGATCACGAGGTTGCCGACGTCGATTTTCTTGTCCGAGACGCGGCCGGAGATCGGAGCGCGCACTTCCGCCCATTCCAGATTGAGCTCGGCCGATTTGAGATTGGCCTTTGCCGACATCACCTGGGCTTCGGCGACGCCGAGGCTCGATTTGCGCTGCTCGTAGACCTGTTCACTCAAGACTTTCGTTTCGACGAGCGGGCCGGCGCGTTCGAGATCGGCCTTGGCAAATTCGACCTGGGCCTGCGTGCGCGCGACATCCGCTTTCGCGGCTTCGACGGCGATCTGGAACGGCCGTTTATCGAGCGTGAAGAGGAGATCGCCCTGTTTTACGATCGTGCCTTCCTTGAAATTGACCTGATCGACGTAGCCGCTGACGCGCGGGCGCAGCTCGACGCGGGCGACGGCTTCGAAGCGGCCGGGAAATTCGTCCCACGTCTTGATGTGCTTCGCGATCGGGGGCGCCACGGTGACCGGGAACGCCGGTGGCGCGCTCTGCGCGCTTGCAGATTGGGCGTTGCTTGCGATGAAGGCCATCGCGGCCAGCACGGACAAGGCCGAGCATCGAGGCTTAAGCCTCACAAGGGCGGTGGTCGTCGTCATTTTTTCAGAATCCACAGGCGAGAATTTTCCACGGCGCGCCGACGCCAGTGGACAATAGTACACCACATGCATTCCGACGATCCGAAATTCAATGATGTTGACCATCATTGTGGCCCATCTCATTGCGGGCAAAGGGCATTTCGCCCCGAGATAGTGGCCATAAAGCCTCGATCGAATGAGAGGCTTTCAAAACTTGGATTTCAGTAAGCCGCTCAATCCCAGTAGAAATGCCGCGATCGTTTGCAGGCTGTATGAAACTACGACACGAAAATAACGAAGGCGCATGCAGGTTTTTTGCCTGCATACGCCGTCTCGTTCCAAAGTACGATTTTCGAGCTAAAGCAGCGTGCCCCTGAGCACGAGCATGGCGACGCTGAAGTAGATCATCAGGCCGGTGACATCGACGAGCGTTGCGACAAACGGGGCTGACGCGCTCGCGGGGTCGAAGCCAATGCGTTTCAGCAGAAACGGCAGCATTGCGCCGGCCAGCGAGCCGAAGGTGACGATGCCGATGAGGCCGAGCCCAACGGTCAAGGCGACGAGCTGCCAGTGCGGGCCGTAGTCGAAGATACCGATCGTCTGCCACAGCGAAATGCGCGCGATGCCGATGATGCCGAGGATGGTGCCAAGCGTAATGCCCGTCGGAATCTCGCGGATGGCGACGCGCCACCAGTCACGCAGCCGGATCTGTCCGAGCGCGAGCGCACGAATGAGAAGCGACGTCGACTGCGAGCCGGAGTTGCCGCCCGAGCTCATGATCAGCGGAATGAAAAGCGTCAAGACCACCGCTTTTTCAAGCTCGTCGGAATAATGCTGCATCGCGCTCGCTGTCAGCATTTCGCCGAGGAACAAAGCGCAAAGCCAACCGGCACGCTTCTTGATCATCTCCAGGAAGCTGATTTCCAGATACGGCTCGGCGATGCCTTCGACGCCGCCGAACTTCTGCACGTCTTCGGTACTCTCATCGAGGATGGCGTCGATCACGTCATCGACGGTGACAATGCCGAGCACGCGGTGCCGGGCGTTGAGAACCGGAACAGCGAGAAGGTCGTGGATCGAGATCAGCCGTGCGACTTCTTCGCGATCGGTGTCGGGATCGACCCAGATCGGATCGCGATCGGGCGCGACATCCAGAATGGGCTGATCGGGTTCGCCGGTAATCAACTGGCGCAGCGTGACGGTGCGCACGAGGACGCGCGACGCAGGATCAATAACATAGATCGCATAGACGGTTTCGCGTGTGTGCTCGACCTCGCGGATCAGCCGCAAGGTGTCGGCGACCGTGAAGGTCGAGGGGACGCTGACGAACTCAGTCGTCATGATGCTGCCGGCGGTGCCCTCATGGTAGGCGAGCAGCAGTTTCAGGGATTGGGCGGTCTCGAAATCGAGAAGCGACAGCAGCTTCGTGCGGTCGGTACCGTCGAGCTGACGCAGGAGGTCGGCCGCGCGGTCGGCGGACATGCCGGTCAGGACCTGGCCTGCAAACTCCTCTGGGAGTTCGAGGATCAGGTCGCTGGCGCGAGACAGCTCGGGGCGGTCGAAGATTTCGACGACGCGGTCGAGCGGAAGCTGCGACAGAATTGACGCAGCCGTTTCGAGGTCTTCCTCATTGAGCTGAGCGACAATGTCGGCGTCGTGCTCTTCGAGCAACTCGACCAGAACGATCGGGTCGACATCGTCGCCCGATGCTTTGCGGATATTTTCCATGGCTCACCTTCCGATCCGCCGTCGCACGGATCGCGGGAGCCGACCCAACGGTCAGTCCACGAGCCTCGACGGCCGGGGCAATCGACTACTGTCGCTAGACAAGGGTTGGGTTCCTTCGGATTCACGGCGCCTTAAACGGGGGCGACCGCGCGGTTCACATGAGCCGTTCGGGAGTAATAGTCAAGATCAACACGTTCGATCTTTTGGATTTTTACCTCGGCCGGACGGCCAGGGTGATGGCTGACAGCAGAATTATGGAGACGGTGTCCGCGACGGCCTTGCGCACGCCGACATTTCGTCGGCAAACTCGGATGGTTTTGGGATTTGCGGCGTGTGGCACATGGGTGGCACCAGAACAAGCACTCCCGATCTGCTGGAACCGGGGACACACGTGTTCTCCGGCACCGTCCGGGTGTGGGGCAACGATTATGCTGAGCTCCATACCGACAGTGGCGTTACCATTCAGCTTGTCACCCAGGGGCTTCATGCCTTGCGAGATGGCGAGCGGATCACGGTCGTGACGCGGCGGTATCGGCCGCTCTATCAGATCGAAGAGGTGTTGGACGCCTGACGAGCACGTTTTGGCCCAGTTATCCTTAGCGGGCCGCGAGGATTTGCCAGCCCGTCCAAGTAAGCGCAAAACATATCGGCCAGAGCACCGGCAAAGGCCTTAATTTCCGCCGGGGTGCGCGGCGTTTCCGAGAACTGCTTTCCGACGGTGCTAAGCGTCGTCTTGATGAGTTTGGCTGCTAACGATTGCTGCGACTTCGAGGCATTGGGCAATGCTTCACGCATGAAATTGTCCATCGCTCGTGCGCTCGATGCTCTCGCTTCCTTTGCTTCCGGGGCATTGCGGTAGAGAGGGGCGGCGTCGTCCAACGCGACACGGACTGCGGCTTCGTCGCATTCCGATCGGATAAAGGTATGTACGAGCGTCCGGAGTCGTTGAAGCGCTGGTTTGCGTGAGTCGCCGAGAATGCTGCTCAACAACTCTGTCGTCTGCCGCCACTCGTCGCACTGGAGACGGAAGAGGATCGCCGCCTTGTTCGGAAAATACTGATAGAGCGAGCCGACGCTGACTCCAGCTCTTTCGGCGACCCTCGCAGTTGTGAAACGCTGCGCGCCTTCTTTCGCTAAAACCTGAATAGCAGCGTCCAGAATGGCCGTCACAAGCTCGGTGGAACGGACCTGCCTGGGTTCTTTTCGCGAGGAAATTTGGGTTCTTTTTTTTCGAGACATGGGCGGCGTGGGAAATGCGAATAGTGAATGCGATGGATTAATCGTATTCTTGATCGGGCGGAAGACTGATCAAAAGTCGTAGGAGAGATTACGATGAATACGCTGACTACTCCCCCTGTTGGACCGCTTCTTGATAGCCTCTTTGAAGTAGCCAGCGCCGTCTCACCGACGGACAGTCCTGATTTTGCGGACCTTTCGTCCGAAGAACATGCGCGACTGATGAGCAGCAAGGTTGGTTATCGGGATTTCTATCGGAGACTAAAGGATTTCCCGCTTGCTGTCTCGCGGGAGACGGGAACGTTGCTCTACATGCTTGCGCGCGGATGCCGGGCGCGATCGATCGTCGAATTCGGAATGTCATTCGGCATTTCGACACTGCACCTCGCCGCGGCGCTTCGAGACAATGGCGGAGGCCGTCTGATTACGAGCGAGTTCGAGCCATCGAAAGTGGTAAAGGCACGCGAAAATCTGACGGCGGGCGGTGTGATTGATCTGGTCGAAATTCGGCAAGGCGATGCGCTTCAGACGCTGAACGCCGATCTTCCCGAGGTGATCGACCTCGTGCTGCTGGATGGTGCCAAAGCACTTTATCCGGAAATTCTAAGCTTGCTGGAAAGCCGCCTCAGGCCGGGCGCCTTCGTGATCGCCGACAACGCCGATTACAGTCCCGACTATCTGGCTCGCGTCCGTTCGCCGTCGAATGGTTATATTTCGACGCCGTTCGGTGACGACGTCGAAGTGTCGATGAGGCTCGGCTGATACGAAGTCGCACCGTGCGAGTTCTCCCGCACGGTGCAAACTGTGGTGTTTCGCTGTTCGGCCGCTTAGAACGCCGCGTCGATGTCGACGATGTCGATCAGCTTGTGGTTCACAAACTCCTTGATGCCGAGGCCGAGCAACTCGCGGCCGTATCCTGAGCGCCGGACGCCGCCGAACGGCAGGTCGGCCTTGACCATGGTCGGATGGTTGACAAACACCATGCCGGTTGAGATGCGCTTGGCGACTTCGGCGCCATGAGCGGGGTTCGACGTGAAGACCGAACCGCCAAGGCCGAACGGCGAGTCGTTGGCGATGCGGACGGCATCGTCTTCGTCCTTAGCCTTGAAGATCATCGAGACCGGACCGAAGAACTCCCAGTAACGGGCCGGGTTGTCTTCGGCGATGTCGGTGAGGATCGTCGGCTGCAGGAATGCGCCCTGGTTGGGGACGCTCGGGCCGACTTCGATCGCCTTGGCGCCGTGCGCGACGGCTTGGCGGATCTTGTCCTTGAGGTCATCGACGGCTTTCTGCGACGAGAGCGGCGCAAGCGTCGTGTTGGGATCCATCGGATCACCTGCGCGCAGCTCGGAAACGCCCTTAACATAACGTTCCATGAAGCCGTCGTACGCCGGCTCTTCGATAATCATGCGCTTGGAGGACACGCAGACCTGGCCGGCATTCCAGTGGCGGCCGAACACGGCCCACTTCGCGGTCTTGTCGAGGTCGGCGTCTTTCAGGACGACGAAGGCGTCGGCGCCGCCGAGTTCCATCGTTGACTTCTTGAGTGCCTTGCCGGCTTCAGCCGCAACGATCGAACCGGCGTATTCGGAGCCGGTGAGAGCGACGCCGTGAACGCGCGGATCGTTGAGGACCACGCCGACGTGGGGATGGTCCAAGAAGAGATTGATGAAGGCGCCGTCCGGCAGACCAGCTTCCAGCATGAGGCTTTCGAAGGCCATAGCAGATTGCGGAACGTTGGCTGCGTGCTTCAGCAGGATGACGTTACCTGCCGAGAGCTGGGGCGCGATGATGCGAGCGATCTGGTAGTAAGGGAAATTCCACGGCTCGATCGCGAGGATGATGCCGAGCGGATCGCAAACCAGAACGGCCTCGCCTTCTTCCGGATCTGCAACCGGAAGCTTTTCCGGAGCCAGCAGTTTCTCGGCGTTCTTGGCGTAATATTCAAAGATGCGGGCGGAAAGCTCAACTTCGGCTTTCGCTTCGGAAAGCAGCTTGCCCATTTCGATCGTCAGAATCGGCGCGTACTTATCGACATCGCGGCGCAGGAGGTCCGCAGCCTTCTGCATGATGCGCGCGCGTTCGCGGAACGACGTCTCGCGCCAACTGAGAAATGCATCATGGGCTTTATCGATGGCCTGTTTGATTTCGGATTCGCTGGCCGTCGGAAAGGTCTTCAGGACTTCTCCCGTATAGGGGTTGGTCGTCACGAACTTCATCGTTTGTCCTTCCTAGGATTATCGTCTTGTTTTCCCGATCAGCGCGGGCCGAAGCTCTCAGGACTGATTTTTGGAAAGTGCGGGATGAACTAAGGGTTGCCCGGCGGTCGGGGAAAATATTGAGGTTCAGTGTTTGGAGAATACGACTATGGTTCAAGACAACGTTGATGCAGAGCAATTCTAGGCTCGGTCCTAACCGGACGAGCGTTGTCACCGCGTATCGCGATAAGTGACAATTGCTGTGAAAAACGCCGGTATTTTTTTGGACGCTGTGGGCAAGTGAGAGGAGCGCGCTGTTGCTGACGCTTAGCGCGCTCTCTGATATGGGACGGTCTGCTATGCATTCAGCGCGCCGCGCAACAATCCTCCAAAAGGCGCGAAATTTCAGACTGGCTATCTTGCTTCAACCCAGGGTGGTTGGCCGTGGGTCGTCAGATCATGCCGCCGTTCGCGCGCAGCACTTGGCCATTGATCCATGCGCCTTCCTGACCGGCGAGGAACGAGACGACATTGGCGATGTCTTCCGGAGTTCCGAGGCGTTCCATCGGGTTCATCTTCGCCATTTTGTCGATCAGCTCATCAGACTTGCCATGAAGGAAGAGTTCGGTCGCGACCGGACCGGGCGCAATGGCGTTGACGGTGATCGACCGGCCGCGCATTTCCTTCGCCATGATGCCTGTCATAGCTTCGACGGCAGCCTTGGTGGCGGCGTAGATGCCGTAGTTCTCAAGCTTGAGCCCGATGACGCTGGTCGAGAAATTGATAATTCGACCGCCGTGGCGCAGGTGCTTGCCGGCCTCTCGCATGGCATTGAATGAGCCTTTAAGGTTGATCGCCACTTGGCGATCGAATGTGGCGTCGTCGGCATCGGCAATCGATGAGAGCGCCATGACGCCCGCATTGTTGACGAGCACGTCGATACCGCCGAAGGCTGTTTCTGCCGATTGAAACATGCGGCACACGTCTTCTGGCTTTGATACGTCGGCCTGGGCTGTCACGGCCTTGCCGCCCGCCTTTTCGATCTTTCGCACGACGTCATCGGCTTGGGCGGCGCTGCCGGCATAATTGACGACGACCGTGAAGCCATCCTTGGCGAGACGCTCCGCGACGGTCGCCCCGATGCCGCGTGACGCGCCCGTGACGATGGCGACCTTGTTCTGGTTGACGGTCATTTTCCCTTCTCCTTTGAAAGAGTGCGCCGAGGCGCCTCTGCTGGAAGATGTATCTTTCAGCTTGGCGTATAATCTGGCATTATCCGGCATTACTGTTCGAAATATGCGAACAAATGGGCGATGGACCGAATTGATGCCATGCGGGTTTTCTCGCGCGTCGTGGAGCGGCGGAGCTTTACGCTTGCGGCTGAAGACTTGGGGCTGCCGCGCTCGACGGTGACAGATGCGGTCAAGCAGCTTGAAGCGCGCCTTGGGGTGCAATTGCTGCAGCGGACCACCCGGCACGTCAGTCCGACGCTCGATGGCGAGGCTTACTACCAGCGCTGCCTCTCCATTTTGGCTGATATCGAAGACGCGGAGGGCGCGTTTGCGGGCGCCAAGCCTAAAGGCCTGCTGCGGGTCGATGTGCACGGTACGCTCGGGCGTCACTTTCTCTTGCCGAGCCTGCCGGCGTTTCTTGAAACTTATCCGGACATCGAAATCTACATCAGCGAAGGCGATCGTTACGTCGATCTCGTCCGCGAAGGGATTGACTGCGTATTGCGCGCCGGGTCACTGCAGGACAGCGATATGGTTGCGCGCCGCGTCGGAACGCTCGAGGAGATGACGCTCGCATCGCCCGGTTATATCGCAGCGCACGGATTGCCTCGGCATCCTGACGATTTGCCTGGAAGGCATCGGATGGTCGCGTTCCATTCGACCGCCACGGGCGGGCATCTGCCGCTGGAATTCATCGTCGATGGCAAGGTGCGCAATATCATGCTGCCATCGACTGTCTCGGTGAATGGTGCGGAGACCTATCACGTAGCGGCGAAGCTCGGTCTCGGGCTCATTCAAATTCCGCGCTATCGCGGTGACATTGCGGTGCAGGCGGGCGAGCTTGTCGAAGTGCTGCCGGATTATCCGCCGACGTCGACGCCGGTTTCGCTGCTTTACCCGCGCAATCGCCAGCTGTCGCCGCGGGTCCGAGTTTTCATCGACTGGGTGGCCAAAGAATTTGCGGTGCGTAACGCCGAGGTGCAGCGTGCCTAGCGCACTATGAATTTAAAGGGCTGCGTGAACGTCATCGGCTTCAGGCTCACTTCCGGCGGAATGGGCGGAAAAGGCGTGGCGCGGTCGAGGGCGGCGAGTGCTGCTTCGTCCAGAACGCGATATTTCGATGACGACATCACTTCTCTCGAAAGAAGAGCGCCGTCGGTGCCAATCGTGTATTTCAAAACGACCACACCCGTTTGCCGCGAGCGTGGATTGACTTTCGAGTGCTGCACCCGGTCGTTGATTTGTCCCAGATAAATTCCGACGACACGTGCCTCGCCGCCGGTCTTCACCGTTGCCGAACTTTCTTCGGTGACAATCGCGACCTGCTCGGGCTGGGCCTCAACTTCCTTTGTATCGGGCTGCTGCTCTGCCATCGGGGTGGGGGGCGATGGCTTGTCGACCTGCGTAACCTTCGATTCCTTGAGTTGGTCTAGGGGCGGCAAGTCTCCGGGCTTGCCGGAGCTTGGCGCTTTGAGAGGGGTCGGCAGCGGTGTCTCGGTGGGTTGCGCCGCGATCTGTTCGACGGCGCTTTTCTGCGGTGCGGCGATGGCGTCGAGCTGTTCGCTCGGCTTTGTTGTGGGGTGCGCCGGCGCGGGACGTTGCTCTTCTACAGTTGCGGCAGCGTCGGGTTTCCGACTTTCAACTTTGCTGGCGTCGTCGCGAAGCTGCTCCGCTGTCGCTACGAGGGGGCGTTGGGCAGCCGGAGCTTGCTCGCGAACCGGCGCGACGTCCGGTGTGATTTGTCGTCCGGCGTCGTCTGGGAGGTCAATCAGCGGGTCCGACGAGGTCACGGTCGGCGGTTGCGTCGACGGCTTTCGCGGTTCGATCGCCGGAATGTCCTCGGTGTTTTGTGCTTGCTGAGCGTCCGGGGCGTCATGAAGTGGCGTCGGCGGCGCAACGGGCGATGATTGCGGCGCCGGTTTTTGCTGCGGAAGCATAGCGACGTCCTGCGCGCTTTTTTCCAGCGCACCGCCGCTCACGTCGCGTAACGGCATCGGCGTAACGGTGCTTGACGCTTCCGGCGGCGGCTTGCGCTCGTCCATCGGCACGACGTCCGGCGTCGCAAGGCTTTCGACGCTGTCGCCGCGATTGGCCACGGTATCTAGGACCATGCCTTGCGGCATCAACTCAATGTCCTGTCCCGTGCCGAAATCGAGGATTTCCAGCTCCTCGTTGTGAAGCCTGGGCCATATCGCGTAGCCGATCAAGCCGTGCACGGACAGCGAAAGCAGAATGGCAATCGTTCGCAGCAACATGGCAAGATCCAAGTTCTTCCCTGCTGGGTGCGAGGCGCAACTTGGCTGACGCAAAAATGCAGGCGGACAAAATTAGATTTTCGCGCCGGCCCGATCAACTTTTACTGCTTGTTGCGGTTATGGCGACGCCGAAATGCGGCCTGCGCGCTTAAGTGGGCATGGCCAAGTTGCGGTGCGCTTAGGTCGGCATTGTCGACATGTCCGGCACCCAGCCCTCCGGCGTCTTGCAGAAGAGGGGACATTTGATCGGTGCACGAACGTGAGAAGGGGAAGTTGAGCGAGGTTGCCGGAGCATGCGTTCCCAGGCGCTCATTTCCTTCATGCGGTCACCACGCCGACAATATTTGCCAATCTTTTCATCAATTCGAGCTCAGCATAAACCGTGCCTCCAGAAGCTAAGCTCTTGAGCTAGTTCGATGGCAGCTTCCTGAATGAAGCTAAAAATCGAAGAGAAAATCTACAAGCAACCTGCGAAAGCTTAAGCAACACGATCGATGTGGGAGGATTGCCGCGTGTCTAGGCGCCCGGACTTGGTTCGAGAGAACGACCGTACCGCTTCCGGTACAGGCCCACCGGCGGATGCCACAAGACTTTTTGTTATCGTCGCATAATGATGGTGCATCGCCGTTTTGATTGCATACGTAAATAATAACTGCGGCTCGAACATCCGCTTTTTGACGATTTGCAGCAACTGCGCCCGATAACGACGTGCGATGGCCCGATCATCAATTTGGTGAACCACGCGCAGCGCTAGAACTGCAAACATAACATAATTTTCGATGCAGCTTTTTATCCAGGCCCAGCGATGATTTCGCCAATAGGGCAATTGATGAACCGCAAACTTGAACTTACCATCCACGAACAACCTATCGAGACGCTCAAAATAGGCGCTCGCCGAATAGGACTTTTCGGTCGCTCGCACCAGTCCTTCACGCAGCATGGCAGGCGACATTCCAAGAGGAATAACGTTCGTGCCAAAGGCATCGCTGCCGGCATCATCGTTCAGCCGGCCTTCTGATTTCAATCTCTCAAAAAGAGGTGTTGTTGGAATGGCGTGCAATAGTCCAATAAGAGCGTGCGCGATGCGGGTTTCTGCGAGGAAACCCGGCAAGACATCGAAAGCTTGCGGTTTGTCGCTGTCGAATCCAACGATCATTCCGCACCAAACATCCAGGCCGTGATCCTGGATGCGTCGAACGCGCTCAACAAGCGTCCCGGCACGCTCTCGAACATTCTGAAGTTTTTTTGTTTCCTTGAGGGAGGCCTCATCTGGGCTTTCAATACCGATGAAGACGCTTTGAAACCCAGCCTGTCCCATCAGGCCCATCAACTCTTCATCTTCTGCTAAGTCGAGTGAAGCTTCCGTGAAAAGCGTGAGCGCATAGGCATGCGCCTCTTGCCATTTGGCGATCTCACGCAGCAGCGGTTTGATTGCTTTCTTATTTCCGATGAGGTTGTCGTCAACGACGAAGATGATCCTAACGCCGGCACGATAATAGGCATCGAGTTCGTCGATCACCTGATCGGCTGACTTGAGACGGGGCTTGCGCCCGAATGTAACGATTATATCGCAGAACTCGCACGTGAAAGGACAGCCGCGCGAAATCTGCATACTCCCAAACATATAGTGCTGTGATTTCAACAGGTCGAGGCGCGGCAGCGGCAGTGTGGTCATGTCGGTTTTTTCAGCCTGTTCGTAGCGATGTGCGTGCCGCCCTGCCCCCCACTCTTTGATAAATTGCGGCCAAGTAACGTCTGCTTCGCCGACAAAAATAACGTCGGCAAGATCTTGGAATGCTTCAGGCTCGACGGTTGCCATGGGGCCGCCTACGACCGTGAATACATTGCGCAGACGAAGCTGGTCGAGGATCTCCAGCAGTCGCGCGCCCTGCACTGACATTCCCGTCAAGCACACCATGTCCGCACGACCGAGACGCTCGAAGTCCAAGTCTTCGACGTTCTCATCGACGATCGTAACCTTATGGTCGTCCGGGACGAGCGCCGCGAGGAGGGGCAGGCATGCAACCGGCAAGTTCGCACGCTTGCCCAGCATCCCCATGCAGTGCTCCATGCCCCAGAAGGACGTATTGAAGCGTGGATTGATGATGACGATGTCAGCCATTAGTCACCTCGCTGGGGCGAAACCTACCTCTTGCCGGTTCCAAACGCGGTGACACCTAGACTGGTTGCCATGTTCCCTATCTGGAACGGCGTCATATCGGCCAATCGAAAGACAAGGGATCATCGGAGCAGGCGTCGGTCAACTAATGTCATCTCAAATGTTGCGGTGCCTGCAGAAGCGGGGGGGCCGACGCAACCTGCCTCGCTTAGTTAGCGAAGGTCTGAAGAGCGAAAGCGGTCATAATTGCTGTTAGCTCGTTCAGATACCGTCTAGGGCAGCAAGAGTCGAGGAATGGGATTAAATCACCTGCGGCTGGAGCGATCGAAATAGCGATGCAACTCATCGCTTATTTGACCGTCAACGGCGCCGAGAGATACGTACTTTACGGGACGCTTGGGAGCAGCTCGAAATATCGAAGTCACGCTCTGTATTGCCTGGCTTTTTGGAGCAAAAATGCTGGTGCTGCCGGAGGGGACTGGACCATCCTTGAGGGGGCTTGAATTCCTTGAAGAAACCGCTCGTGCCGACAGGCGATGTGGCAGGCGTTGTGTTCGGTCCCGTTGAAGGCCCTTTTATGGCTCGCGCTCATGGTCCTTCAGCCACTGCAGGACCGCTTCGAGCCGATACACAACGCGGGCGACGTTGCCTTTCCCGAGCTTGGTGGCGGGAGGCCCCTTGCCGTCCAGGCGCCAGTCCTCGAGCGTGCGGGGCTTTATCCTGATCATGGCCGCCACCTCGGCTGTGGTAAGATAGACCGGCAGGTTGCGCCCGTCGGAGGTCATGCGTCGCGGTCCTTGAAAATCCCGCCGAGAACCTAAACATCCACGACGACTTCTGCTAGGGTCCCGCCCGCAACTTTTCTTATAGGCTCGTCTTGTCCACGCCGCGCGACATCAAGGCCATCGAACGCGACCTCACCGGCGCGGTGATGGGCTACAACACGTCCCGCATCAACCTCAGGAACACGCTGCGCAGCCTGCACTTGCGCGCGAGGTCCGAGGACCGCTTGCTGAACCTCGCCGAGGAGTTCGGCGTCGACCACGCGCTCAAGGTGCTTGCCGAGACGCCGGAGGTGCTTGATTTCGAGCGCGCCCCCACCATCGCCGAGCTTGCCCAGGTGAAGCCGCAGCTCGCCGCCGCGCATGATGCCCAGGGCCGCGCCGACCTGCTGATGGCCGAGAAGGAAAACCTGCTCCGGGAGAAAGACCCCTCGCGCCCCAAGGCGATCCTGGTCGCCGGCCGCGAAACGGTCGTCGACACAACAAGGGGCGTGGCGATCGACGTGGAGACCGGCCGTGAGCAGGCACTGACGGTGGAGCACGTCCACACCAGCGATCTCACCCCCGACGGGGAGCAGGACGACGAGCAAGAGCAAGGGATCTAGCCGTCAAGGCAATCAAAAAGACCAACACCTTTGGCAACTATTCGCTCGGTGTTTTGGCTATCCCGACGGCGCATCGGCAACTGTCACGGGGAAAAAGATTTATCCTGGCTGATCAGCCCGTCGAGCGACTCGTCTAGCGACGAAGTGAGGACAGTTTGCGGTTGACGTCTCAACCAGCGGCAAACCGTGGGCATGAAACTCGGCCGCCCGACGACTCTTGAGTCGCCGGGCGCGTTTCTGAAGCGACACCGACGCTTGATCTCAATCCGGAGCGCCTTGCGAGGCAGCGACCGGCCGATGCCGTGCGACCTTCAGAACTTCTGACCGAGTTGCACGACCGTGATGATCACAATTTTATCTGCCATCGCCGACTGCACCCCATGACACCTAACCCTGAAGCAAAGAACCGCCCATGTTTGCAATCGTGCAAAAAAATCGTTGACTTTGCAGTTGCCGCTTCCATACTGGCGACATCGCTAAGGAAAGACGATTCGATGCTGCCACCGACCGAAGCCGAGATCCGCGGGATTCTCGGTCCCCACGAGAAAGACATTCTGGCGGTGGTGCACGGCGCCTGGCAGGACTTCCAAGATTTGGGGCTCAGCGGCCGGCTCCGGTACAAGCGGAACCGGGCAGGCTTGGTGCACGATTTCATGGTCCAGCGCGGAATGGGTCTGTGGGGCGAAGGTTCCGGCGTCACTTGGCAGGAGAAGGACGAAACCGCGAAGTTCATCTTCGCCGAAAAGGTGGTAGTGAGGTTCAAGAAGGCCGATGAGAACGGGCTGGGCTCCAATATCATGACCCAAGCCGTCATGGCGTTCGTCGACCCCCAAATGGAATTGCCGGGCATTCCCTCCGTCTCGAAGGTCGAGGTAGTGTATGCCCTGAATGCATTTGAAACTCAGATCGAGACGGTGGCCGTGGTGTCCCGTGACGGCGACCAGGAACTCTGGTCCTATGTTATCGACGACCGGGGCGGTGCAGCTGTGATTCCGCTGCCTTTGGCACCGACGCCCACCGAACCGGATGTCGTCATCACCCCCAAAGCGCTGCCGGAAAAACCAAAAAAGACCGGGTGAGATATGTCTACAGTTCCGAACGGCTCGATGCTGCGCATGGCGCGGCAGCTACGTGGATTCCAACAGGGTGAGGCAGCTGAAAAGCTGCACGTCACGGCGGCAACTCTATCGCGGGCTGAGAACAACGTCGTCCTGCCCAGTGAAGAACTTCTGGCTGCAGCGGAGAATGTCTACGACGTACCTAGAACCTTTTTTTATCAAACCGATACGGTGTACGGCGCACCCGTCAGCGTCCATGCCATGTTCCGCAAAAAGGCCGATGTCACGGCCCGTGAGCTCGACCAGATCATCGCGGAGCTGAACATCCGCACTTTTCACCTGCGGCGCCTCTTGGACGGCGCAGACCTCAGGGCATCCAAGAAAATTCCACGGCTCGACGTCGAGTCCTTTAATGGTGATGTGGAGGGGATCGCTGAAATGGTCCGTGCCCACTGGCAAATTGCGCCTGGTCCTATCCCCAATTTGACGGCATTAGCGGAGTCAGCGGGCATCATGGTGGTGCATTCCGACATGGGTGGCGCCGACGTCGATGGCGTGAAGTATGATGTCCCCGGTTTGCCACCAATCATAATGCTGAATAGCCAGAGACCGGCGGACAGGCTGCGATTTTCGCTGGCCCACGAGATTGGCCACCTCGTGATGCATCAAGTTCCCAATGTGGATATGGAAGATCAGGCCAACCTTTTTGCCGGGGCTTTCTTGTTGCCGCGGCGGGAAATGAAAGCTGCCTTTTCTCGAAAATTGGATCTTCGGCGGCTGGCTGAGCTGAAACCCGAATGGAAGGTTTCAATGCAGGCGTTGCTCTATCGCGCGAAAACCATTGGAGCCGTAAACCCCAATCAACTTCGCTATATGTGGCAACAATTTAATATTCATCGAATTCGCCAAAAAGAACCTCCTGAATTGGATTTCCCAGTGGAGGCTCCGACGGTGGTCAAGAAGTTGGTGGATTTCCACCTGCAGGTACTGGGTTATTCCATAAGTACCTTGGGTGAGGCTCTACGCTGGAAGCCACAACAGGTTGAAGCCATGTATGGCTTGGAGGCGCCGCGTGCGCGGCCAATTTTTCGCGTCATTAGCAAAAACTGATCTATCTAAGCTATTACGTGCGCCACTCCTAAGGGTACGGGCTGCCACAGACGCGTGGTGCCCACCCGCTGAGCAGTGGGCGCAAATCGATACGGGCGGAGAAATCCCCAAGATGATAAACTTCGCTAAACGTGGGGGAACACATGTCTGCCGTTGTCGAGCGCATCAAAGAATTTGTTCAGTACGCAAAAACTCTCAAAGGCGACGAGAAGGGTGAGGCTCAGGTTTTCTGTGACCGTCTATTCCAGGCGTTCGGCCACAAAGGTTACAAGGAAGCAGGCGCTGAACTGGAATTTCGGATTAAGAAGACCAATTCCAAAAGCACGAGTTTCGCCGACTTAGTCTGGAAACCGCGCGTGCTAATCGAAATGAAGAAGGCAGGGGAACGTCTGCACCTTCATCAACGCCAGGCTTTCGATTACTGGCTGCATCTCGTACCTAATCGCCCACGTTACGTTGTTCTTTGTA
This sequence comes from Hyphomicrobium sp. MC8b, assembly GCF_905067615.1. Lineage (NCBI taxonomy): Bacteria > Pseudomonadati > Pseudomonadota > Alphaproteobacteria > Hyphomicrobiales > Hyphomicrobiaceae > Hyphomicrobium > Hyphomicrobium sp. MC8b. The sequence goes on from NZ_LR898465.1 coordinate 881,770, forward strand.
ACTTCAATGAATTTTGGATTTACGACTTCGACAAACAATTCGACCAACCAGTCGATGTCGTTACTTTGAATGAACTGCCGGGCCGCTACGATCCTCTCAGTTTCCTTTTTCCAGAAAATAAGGAACCGGTTTTCGGAAACGATCGCGAGATGGTTTCCCGTGATGCTGCCGCGAAAGTAGCAGAACTTTTTCATGCCTTAGTCGGGCGAAAAATACCGCGCCTGGATGCGCAGAGATTTGTACTGCAACTGGTCGTCACCATGTTCGCGGAAGATATCGATCTTCTGCCTGCTAACACGGTGACGCATATCGTCCGTGACTGTCTAAAGCACGGGCAAAATGCTTATGACCTTTTTGGCGGTCTGTTCAGTCAAATGAACACCAAAAAGCCTGCAACGGCAGGTCGTTATAAACAAGTTCCATACTTTAATGGTGGTCTCTTTGAACAAATCACACCAATCGAACTGCGACCTGAAGAACTTCTTCTAATTTCAAACGAGGAAAACGAGGGCGCAGCAGATAAAAACTGGAAGATGGTCAATCCAGTAATCTTCGGAACTATCTTCCAACAGAGCATGGATAAGGGCCAACGCCACGCCTATGGTGCTCACTTTACATCAGAAGCGGACATCATCCGGATCGTCACACCCACGATCGTCCGCCCTTTTGAATCAAAAATTGCTGCCGCGAAAACTCTCAAGGAGTTGATTCAACTGCGATCGGAAATCGGCTCTTTCCGAGTTCTAGATCCGGCATGCGGCAGCGGAAACTTCTTGTTCGTCGCCTTCCGCGAACTCTCTAGACTCGAAACAATACTGCTCAGTAAAATCGAGCATGAGTTCAGTGCCAAGGCGTTTGAGCAAACTTCGAAAATCGCATGCACTATCAGTGCGAAGCAATTCTATGGCATTGAACAAGATGCCTTTGGTGTGGAACTCGCCAAAGTGACTCTAATGCTTGCCCGCAAACTGGCCTGTGACGAAGCTCAGGAAACATTGCGACGCGATCAAAACGTACTAGACTTGGCAGCGGCGGAAACCTTGCCTTTGGATAATCTCGACGGGAATTTTACGTGCGGTGATGCGTTGTTCGCAGATTGGCCTCCGGTCGACACCATCATTGGAAATCCGCCATTCCAAAGCAAAAACAAAATGCAGGAGGAATTTGGCGCTGAGTATCTGCATAGGTTACGAGAAAAGCATCCCGATGTGCCGGGCCGCGCGGATTATTGTGTATACTGGTTCAGGCTTACACACGACCATTTAAAACCGGGACAACGCGCTGGTCTTGTTGGCACAAATACAATTCGGCAAAACTATTCACGAGAGGGAGGGCTCGACTATATTGTCTCCTCCGGTGGCACCATTACCGAAGCGGTATCAAGTATGCCCTGGTCCGGTGAAGCCAATGTCCACGTTTCCATCGTGAACTGGATTAAAGGCGAAGATAGCGGCGAGAAGCGCCTCTATCTCCAGGTCGGGAATGATCCCACAGCGGGCTGGACATTTGAGGATCGGCCCAGCATTTCTTCGGCATTATCATTCGGGTTCGACGTCACCAAAGCGATCGCGTTGCGCGCTAATGCTTTAAGCAAAGCATGCCACCAGGGACAAACGCACGGCCATGAAGGGTTTCTACTGACCCCTGACGAGGCGAAAATGATGATCGCGGCCGACGCCAAAAACAAAGAAGTAATTTTCCATTCCTAATCGCCAACGACCTTATCGGCGGGCGCCGCAGTCTCCCCAGTCGGTTTGTCATCGACTTCGGCGAAAAGGATTTGCTCGAAGCGAAGGCCTATAAAACACCCTTTGCTCGCGTCGAGAAACTTGTTCTACCTGATCGAAAAGAAGCCGCTCGTGAGGAAGCGGAACGAAATAAACCCGTACTCAAACGAAATCCGGAGGCGAACGTAAACCAGCACCATGCAAACTTCCTTGCACAGTGGTGGCGACTATCTTACCGCCGCAAAAAGCTAATGGCTCTTCTGGCAACCGTCCCAAGATACATCGCATGTGGTCGGGTCACTAAACGTCCGATTTTCGATTTTGTAAGCCGTGACATACACCCGAATGATGCGGTGATGGTATTTCCCTTGGCGGATGACTACTCTTTTGGTGTTTTGCAGTCCACGATGCACTGGAACTGGTTTACTGAGCGCTGCTCGACGCTCACAGAACGATACAGGTATACATCCAATACGGTTTTCGATTCCTTCCCTTGGCCCCAATCTCCGACAAAGGCGGAAGTGATTGCAATTGCCAAGGCTGCTCGACAATTGCGGAGCGAGCGAACACGATTAAGGGATATGCACGACTACTCCCTTCGCGATTTATATCGCGACATCGACGGCCCGGGCGATCACCCGTTGGATGCGGCTCAAGATGCACTCGATCAGGCTGTCAGGAAAGCGTACGGGATGCGCGTAAATGCCGACCCCCTCCGGTTCCTCTTTGAGCTGAACCTCTCACTCGGTCAGCTCGAGGCGGCCAAATCACCAATTACTGGACCCGGGCTGCCCAAGGCCTTCCAAGGCCTGCAGGACGTATTTTCCAAGGACGCGGTTTGTTTGCCGAAATGATTGGTGGGTGATCACGGGCTCGAACCGTGGACCCGCTGATTAAGAGTCAGCTGCTCTACCAACTGAGCTAATCACCCGCTGGAATTCTGAGGACAATCAAGCGCCCCAGAAGACGCGGACAGCGCATAGCATTCTCCCGAGCAGCCTGTCCACCCCAGAATAAGTCCAGCGTTCCGCTCAATCAGATCTTAGGAGCTTTTTCGGTGAAGCCAGATCTTCTGCATCATTCTCGTTGTCTGCTAGTCGCGGCTGCGGGGCGGGAAAGGCGGTTTGGTCCAGGGCCGCTCCTTGATCCGCCTGTTGTGGTGAAGATACCGATAGGTGGTCTTCACATCGGCGTGCCCCAGGTAGTCGTCCTCCATGTTGCCGCAAAGCGTGCAGCGGGCACCGTTGAAGTAGGGATTGCCGCAAACACCGCAGCGCATGTGCCACGAGATGCCCGGATGCTCCGGAGGCCGAAAAGGCGGGTCTGAATGCGAGGAGAGACTTGCCAGCAATTTGCGCGTCTTGGGGCGCAACGCCTGGCGGGGTTCTCTCCCGCCAGGGGCAGCGGGTTAGGTGGCCGCTTTGCTCTGCTCGACTGACCACTGCCAGTTGGCGCGGTCTATGGTCCTCAATGAATGACCCGTCGCCACCTTGAGCTTCCAGAGCTCGTCGAGGTAGTCGAGATAGTAACCGACCGATGGGCTGTCCATTTTAGTGCCGAGGGCCTGCAGAGCGCGGAAGTCGATGATCGTGAACCGCTCATCGTCCGGCTCCTGCAAGGCAGTAAGGATGGCGGAGGCCATAGGCGCAGCCACACCGTCCAAGCCGCAGAGGATGCCCATCGCCGTGCGCTCCTGCTCAGTGTTCATGGCGAAATCCAGTGCCTCGAAGATTTCCTCGGGGGTATTGGACGTGAAGTGATGGAGGCCGAGGTGAGACTTCCACCGCATGATCACATCGAGATCCTTGAGCGTGTCCTCAGTGTGTTGACCCTTGCGTGCCCGGATACGCGCACCGGCCTCAAAGGCCGCGGCATCCTTGTTGCCCTGGGTCTGCATGTATCGCTCTGCTAATGCGGGTATTTCCGCGCAGGGGAATTGTAATTCGAAGCCATTTGCCATTTTGATAATTCCTTATTTCTATATTATTTCAATATAATAGGCATCGCGCCATTTCCGGTTTCCGTCAATTATGATTCGGCGTCGCGTGGCAAAAAGCAACGTAATTACAATATAATAGATGTATTGTAATTGTATTTCCTCAATACGACAATTGAGGGCAGGCACCGACGGAAAGCAGCATTCGCGCGAAAGCGCAAAACGATTCAGGCGGATATAATAATCCTGTTCCCCCGCCGTCACCCGCCCGCCTTCCCTGTCGGCACTTCCGCAACAGGGGGACGCGGCACGTATGCGGCCCGCACACACATTGAATCCAAAACAGGCAACCGCTGTTGGCGAAACCCCATCGATGGGTAGCATGGGAGGCAAGGTACAGCGGAGGCGCCATGGCCGGGGCGGTGAGAACCGTAACAACCAAAGGGTGGGCTTCGCGTAGGCGCCCCGCCAGCGGAAGCTGCTTCAGCGACGACCAAGCCTGAGACATATCCGGACCCGGCCCGCAGCATCATCACGTTGCTCTGGGGCCGGGTTTTCCCGTCCGGACCTATCCGCGTGGAGGGTCTCAACCACGCCGCTTCGCCGCACAATCCCCTCATGACCTTGCTCAAGACGGGAGGGAAGGTCCGGGCGGTCAGAGCTTGCCGCAGACGAACGCGAAGAGGAGGCTGGCCCGTAGATGCCCCACGATTTCACGTACGACCGCGATGAGCTGGGCCGCGTGCGGATCGTCGCGGTCAAACCCGACTATCCCCTGAACAACCCCTTCGAAAAGCTCAGCGGCAGCGTGAGGAACGAAATCCTCTTCTGGCCCCTCACCCGCGCCGAACGGCAGATGGTCCGGGGTTCAAGGCACCTCCCGCTCGAGGAACGCCGCGTCGTCGCCCACCATATCCTGAGCCTCAGGGCGGAAAAGTATCGCGACCACCAGGCCTATCTCGCCCGCGAGGCCAAGCGGCTCCGCGACCAGGACGTCATCGACGACGAGAACCGCCGCGCCGCGAACTGGAACAACCACCTTGCCCGCGAGGCGGAGATCAGGGCCGAGGCCGAACGCAACAGGCCACCGCCGCCACCCCTCGCATCGGGCGCGAAACCGGAAACCTACGCCACCAAGGACGCGACCTGGGAAAGGGACGAGGAAGACGAGATCGAAATGTGATCTGTCAAGATTGACGTTAAAAAAGGTTCAGCTCAAATTTACGCGCTAAGAAAGAATCCATGCATGTCCCTTACCCATCCGGCCGATACGTCGTCACCCCAAGACCAGACCCTGTTGGATGGCATTCCGTTTCCCAAGGTGGATCAGGCAGCGGTGCTGAAATGGAGGGAGCGGTTGATTAAGGCCCAGCAGGCGGTGTTCGCATTTGACGAAGCCCATGCGGGGGACATCGAGGCCCGTGTTTCGAAAGAACGGTTCTTTCTCGACCTGGAGCGGCGCTGCGCCGAGGCGCGTTATGAAGGTGAGCTTCTGCCTTTGCCTTTGGTGTGATGCCGATGAGGAAAAGCAGGTTCCCTTTGCAAACTCTTTCCAGTCGTTACAAGTTCATGATTGAAGCCACGTGCAACAAGTACCGGGGCATCGCGAGGGATTTGGATGTGGCGGTGGCTGAGCCTTGGAGTGCAAGGAACCCCCATTGGCATGACGACCGGTTGTTCTTTGTCGATTGGGTCGCAAGGGCGGAACGGGTACTTCCGTATTTGGTGAAACGGATGGAGCGGGAGGAGAAGTTGTTGTTTGATCAGGATCTGGACAACGACGATTCCGAAAACGAGGACGAAAACTCCCTCTGACCTCACCGCTTCGACCGCATCTTCGCGATCGCCGCCTCCACCGCCTCGGCGTCCGGATGCCATGACCTGGGCGCGGTCTTCCTGAGCGCCTCCTCCAACGCATCCTGCATCGCTTTTGCAAGCTCCTGCTCAATCACCCCCGTCGCCACCTCGGAAAACGACGCCACGGGTCCCACAAGGGCCCAATAGCGGTGGAAGGGTGTCGGATGCTTCTGCGCGTACGCGAAAACGCGGAGGATCTTCTCCGCCGCCCGCTTCAACGTGAGCTCGGCACCATGCATGGGGGCCTATGCGCGCGCCCGCGAGCCTTCCTGACGCCAAACCAAATCCTGTCGCCTGTTTTGTAGCTGTAAAGGTTCGGGAGGAAATGTTCGGGAATGTTCTGGGGTATGTTCTGTTCTATATATACAAAGCCCCCGATTATGCGCGCAGTCCGCCCCCGTTTATGCGCGGAAGCGCCCCCGGATATGCGCGGGCCCTATCCAAAACGCCCCCGGATATGCGTGGCCCCGCCCCCGAATATGCGAAGCCCGCCCGCAATCCCAAGCTGACGGCGGGCCCGTATCCGGCCGGGCGCACCCGATTATGCGTGGTGGGCAATGGGATGCAATCCCGCGAGCGAAGAACGCCAAGGCGCCCCCGATTATGCGTGCCCCAAAGGTGAACGCACGCCCCCGAATCTGCGTGGGGACAGTCATGGCGACCGCCCCCGAATATGCGCGTCCAAGTGCAGGCAACGCCCCCGATCATGCGTGGAGCGCACCAACCAAACCCCTGAAAGGATGAACCTTGCCTCTTAGGGACGCGTCGCCGTCCCGCCCCTGAATCTGCGTGGATGGTTGGAAGCGCCCGCCCCCGAATATGCGCAGGCCCATGGGAACTGCGCCCCCGAATATGCGTGGGGATGAAAGACAGCGTGGCCGACAAGATATTTGGAAGGACATGCTGAGGACTGCGTGGAACACGGAACACGCCGAAATGGGCAGCGCCCCCAGATATGCGTAACAATGATGCTCTATTTCCGGGGTTTGGCGGGTAGGGCCATCACCTCGGCGACACCGGGTTGGATTGTGAAACCGTGTTCGTTGAGCTGGACCTGCAGCTTCGGGAACACTTCCTTGATCTGCTTGATCTCCTCGGCGAAATCCGCGCGGAACTTGCGCTCGCGCAGGTAGCCCTTGCCGAACTGCTCCTTGAGGGCTTCCCAGCTGATCGACTTCTGCTCCTTGAGCGCGCGGAAGCGGTAGGTGAGCCAGAAGTAGATGTCGAGCTTGCGGGGAGAACCCTGGAAGGCCTTCACCGCATTCATGTTCAGGGGGATGGAATGGCGCGTGATGCTCTCGAAGAACTCGCGGCTGAAGGTGATGCGTTCGGGCCAGAGGATCTTCTCCTTGGCGGACGTGGGCAGCCACAGGTCCAGTTGCGAGAACGGCTGGGTGTTGATGTTGCGGGTCTTCTCCCCCTTCTCGCCCGCGAACAGGCCGATGCGCATGTTGCAGGCCGCCAGCGCGTTGATCTGCTGCTTGAAGGCATGGATGGAGCCTTGCTTGCCGCCGGTGACCGCGATGCCCATCGATCTGATGAAGGCGGACAGGGAACTCTCGATCTCGATGTCGGGCCGCCCCTGGATGATGGCCTGGCTGGTGAGGTGCATCAGGAGCAGGCGCGCGCGGGAGCCCGACGGCAGCGGCTGCTCTTCCCATTGCCCGGTGTGGGGGTTCAGGAGTTCCCCCGCCGAGATCTTCAGCTTCATCTGGCCCTGGGTGGCTTCCCAGGTGCGGTCGGCGGTGGGCTTGTAGGGTAGCCCGCACATCGCGAGCACCGAGTGGATGTGGCGCAGGTTGTCACGCTCGACCCCCTTCCCTTCGGCGAAGAGGTGCTGGGTCTCGGCGCGGCGCCGCTGGTCGCGCGGCAAGGTGGCGAGGCGGTCCCGGCGGGCCTGCTCGTCCCTCAGCCGTTGCAGTTCATGGTCGCGGATGAAGGGCGGGGTGTCGGAAAGCCGTTTGAGGAGATCGGCGTCGCGGATGCCGCCCACAGGCTCCAGCCCCACGTGCGGCAACGCCTCGGCCTGTTCGGCCGGAGCGACGACCAGGGCTTGCGGTCGGCTCATGCAAGGGGCGCCTCCACCGAAGGTGTGAAGGTATGAACCTGTGAAGGTGTGAAGGTGCACATGTGTCGGACCAGGTCAGCTTCCACGGCGGCCATCCTTGAACAGGTCGATGTCGTGGACCGTATACCCCGCATCCTTGAAGGCCTTGATGACCAGATACCTCACGGTGGCGGACTCGGTGATCGTCTTCTGCTTGAGCTCCTTCACCACGTAGGCTGGCAACTCGACGGTGAAGCGCTCGGTCGGCGCCGGATTGACCTTGCGGGCGCGCTTCGGGAGTTGCGTGACGTTGGCGGCGTCCTGGGCGTCCCGTTTGGCTTTTTCGTCTTTGGGGTAGACAAGCGACGGGATGTTGCTGCGTTGGACTTCCTTGTCGACGGCATCCATGAGCTCGTCCAAATGCGGGACCTCGGTAGGCCTGCCGTCCTTTTCCGTGGGATCGTCGAAGACGGAGCGGAACCGTTTGGTTGGCTTGTTCATGCTGCGACTTTCTCTTCTAGCATTTCGGCAAGGGTGCCCAGTTTGTCGGCGTTGGAGATGATGCCCTCGATTTCCGTGACGAGGGCGTCGATCTCGTCGACGGCCTTCTGGACCGGTCCCCGCTTGCGGTCGGCGAAATGGGGCGGGAGGCCGGTGACGAATGACTCGCCGTAGGCCGCGCGCCTGCTGATGATGGTGTCGAAGCGCGGCAGCGTGGCATTGCGGAGCTGCTCAAGGAGGTCGCGTTCGAAGGCCGCGAAGATGTTCCCGGCGTCGTTGACGAGCAGGCGGTGGATGATCTTCTTGCGGACGGTCTTCTGGATATGGCGGAAGCGGCCCAGAAGCTTGTTCGCCTCGGCGATGTCCGGTTCGCTCAACTTGATGGGCGTGATGGTGAGCGCGGCGAAGACGGCCAGACGGATGAGCGTGTCGTTGAGTTGGCCGGCGAGGTCGATGAGCACGTAGTCGACGGGCGCGTGCCAGATGGCATAGAAGACGTCCTTCGTGATTTCGGTGGGCCCCTTCTCCACCGTGATGTTGTGGATGTCCTGGGTGTCCTTGTTGGCGCTGTACCAACGCCAGAGGGTTTGCGAGCCATCGTAGTCGATGATGTGGACGCTGTGGCCCTTGGCGGCGAGCGCGCCCGCGATGTTCAGGCAATTGGTCGACTTGCCCGCGCCTCCTTTCGGTGAGGCGAAGGTGATGATGGTCGGTGGCGTCGAGGTGTTCATGACGAGATAGTGCGTACGCGGATGAATAAGGTCAACGTATACCGCTTCCATACTGTGCAGTCATCATGAGGGGGTGTGGCATAACCCCAACATGTGAAGGTATGAACCTTCATACATGCACACCATCACACCTGCACAGGTTCACACGTTCACATGTGCAGGTTCACACCTTCACATGTATGGAATTGGGGCCCACGGCGGGCTGCGTAACTTGTGTAGGTATGAAGGTGTGAAGGTGTGAGGGTGTGAAGGTCCACACCTTCACATGTGAGGTGTGAAGGTGCACAGGTTCACATGTGAAGGTGCATACCTGTGATGGTGTGAAGGTGCACATGTGCAGGTGTGATGGTTCACAGGTTCACATGTGAACCTTCACAACATTGGAACACCCGGCGACGATGTAGCGAAAGATATGAAGGTCCACACCTTCACATGTGCAGGTTCACATCTCCAAACAGCGCGAAATCGAATCCAGCAGCGCCTGTAAACGGCGAAGCGTGCGAAGAGAACGCGGTCGGTAAGCATCCACCGACGTCAATATCGAAAGGCTCCCGTAGACCCCCGTAGACCACGTCATGAGGGTTAGGGGTGAGGGCGTTGGCGCCTACAAATGCCCGCAACCTGGCGAGGCAAGATGGCGGACAAGAAGGAAACACTCAAGGGACTGGCGACGCTGTTCGGAGGCGGCGGGCGTGTGCGCCGCGTCGACTACAAGGGTCCGAGGAGAAGGCTGAACCTGAGGCTGCCAGGCCAGGTTCTGAGGGATCTCCGGATCATCAAGCACATCACCGGCGAAGACCAGAACACCTTCTGTGTGAGGAAGCTCGAGGAAGCCATCGCGAAGGTCAAGGAGGACCTGAAGGCTCAGCATGATCCAGCAACGTGGGATACGATCGTCGGCTTCATCGACCGGAACCGCCGGTAGAACATGGATGGTCGACACGCTCGTGGCGCTCGGCATCTTGGCGAGCGTGGCGCTGATGGCGGTCTCGGCCACGCTCAATTTCCGGATGGGGGTGCGGAGCGCCGACGGCATTGATGGATGGGTTTATGGCATCGGCGCGGCTTGCGGGGATGTCCTCAAGGCCATGGCCCCCTTCATGGGGCATTACGGCCTCAAGCACAAAGACCGCGTGGCGGCCGGCGTGGCGCTGGCGGTCTTTCTTGTCCTGACCGCGTATTCCTTCACCGCCGCATACGGATTCTCGGCGTTCCACCGCGCCGACCGGACGGCGTGGGCCGACAAGAGGATCGAGGACCACGGCACCGCCGCGGCCGCTTACCGCCGGATCACCGAAAGGCTCGACAAGCTGGGGCCGCAACGCACGCCCGGCGAAGTGCAGGCGGCGATCGACACCCTCTACGCAAGGCCGGTGGGGAAGGTGACGCTCGAAAAGGCATCCGAGCATTGCAACGTCCTTCGTCAATGGACGAGGGGCCCATGCGGCAAGGTGGCGGCCCTGGAGGAGGAATTGCAGAGGGCGAAAGCTTACCAGCAAGCGGAGTCGCAAGAGCAGAAGATGCGCCTGGACATGAAAGGGGAGGGGGCAACGCCGACGACGGATGATGCGCAACTTGCGGGCATTCGAAGCCTGCTGGCCGTGGTCCACGTGACTGTGCCGAAGGAGGTCGTCGGATACGGCTTGGCCCTGTTGCTCGCGCTGCTGATCGAACTCGGGAGTGGCCTTGGGCTCTATCTCGTCACCACGCCGCTTAGGGTGGGCGTGAAAGCGAAGGGCGGGGGACATGAATATAATCCCGACGGGCAAAACAGCCTGCCGGTGGAACAGCAGCGGGGAGAGGTCGTCGAGTACGTCACCAACAATGTCTTCATGAGCGAGGAAGGAGAGCTTGGCCTCGATGAGCTGTTCACGGATTACCTGTCGTGGTGCCGGAAGCTGAACCGGTATCCGGTGGCGCGCGCGTCCTTCGAGAAGGCCATGGCCCGCTTTGCCCAACTCGCCGGCTTGGAAGCGACGGCGGCGGGCGGCGACATTTGGATCGGCGGCATCGCGATTGTGGGGGATTGATATGTCCGGGCGCGCAAGGAAGATGTTCAGCTGGGCCGATCCATCTGACCGGGAAAAGCTAGGCCTGGGGCTGATGGACGAGGGGCGGGTGCTGGCACTCGACTGGCTGATCGCAGGAAGCCAAGAAGAAAGGCGACGCGTCGAAGCGAAGGCCCTCCGGCTGTTTGTCCGGCTTGCTGCCATCGAGGTGGTGGATGCGCGGGAGGAACTCGCCCGGAGGCGGCAACGGGCAAGGCGCAATGACCAGCTGGTCATCGGCACGCTTGGCCGGATGGCGGACGCGCTCGACGCGGCCCATGCCGATTTCCTCGCGGGTGGGGATGGCAGGGCGCACGTGGCTCAGGCGTTGACGGCCGCGAACGTGTTGCGGGCCGAAGGGTTGCTAGGCTGGTTCAGCTACGGGCCCTATGCGGGCCTGCAGCTGGTGGCGGGCCTCCTCGCGGAGCAGAGGGCCTTCGACTTCGGTGTGGTCGACGACCTGCAAACGCTCGCGTGGTGCACCCGGGAGATCCCTGCGCACGAGATGCCGCTCGGCGGCGACGCCGAATGTTCCACATTCCACGGCAAATATGATGGGTTCCTCTCGACGCGGGTGAGGGGAGGGTGACGGACACGGCGCCATCACCTCCCGAACAGGTCGGCTTGCTTCCATTTGAAAAGCGCTTGGGCGTATCGCGGGTGGAGGGCTTCGCGGTCAAGCAGGGCGGTGAAGTAGGCGACGGGCCCGCCCGCCGCCACCACCTTGTCTTCTTCGGTCTCGACGACATGGTGGCCGTTTTCAGAGACCGGCAAGGGAGCCCCGCGCGGGCTGACCAGCCGCAGCACCAGGCGGGACCAGCCGTCGATCTTGTGGTCGCGCACATGGTCGATGCGACACGCAAGATCGCGCCAGGTGAAAGGGAAGGTTTCAGGCGGCCTCGGCATGGCGGCCTCCGGATTCCGTGAAGGCGGTGATGAAGCGCACCGCTTCGGAAGCACGCGCGGCCGCCCTGAAGATCGCCTTTTTGTCTTCCTTGATATGCTTCAACCAATGGCCGACATATTCCGCGTGCTCTTTGCGGACGACAGGGGAGATGCCAAGCTCGGCACAGGCCATCGCGGAGCCGATGTCGGCAATCAGTTCCTCGAACGCGTAAACCGCATCGCCGAAGGTCTTTCCCTTCTCGCGGTTGAGCCGGTGTGGCGCACCGGTCCAATGCATCAGCTCATGCGCCAGGGTCGCGTAGAAGGCTTCGCGCCGTTGTTCCACATCGCCGTGGAACAGGCCGGCGTCGGGCATCCTGATAAGGTCGGCATCACGCACGTAGCAGGCGCGGTCACCACCCACCACCACCGTCGCCCCTGTTGCCGCAAACACCCGCTCGACGTGATCGAGCCGCTCAAAGGGCGGTGCCGGCGGTGGCGCCTCCTTCGGCACCCAGCCTTCGCATTGCTCGACGTTGAAGACGGAGTAATGCTTCAGCACCCGCCGCGTGCCGTCGTCGTCCTCACGCGCGTCGTCAGGCTCCACGGTGATGGATTTGTAGAAGACAACGATGGATGCTTTCTCGCCCTTGCGGACCTGGAGACCGGCATCCTGAAGCTGGCGGAAGGATCCCCAGGTGTTGGTGCCGTAGCTTTTGTTGAGGGCGCTGCAGAACAGGGAAATGCAGTTCACCCCGTGGTAGCTGTGGCCTTCGATGTTGGTCGGGATGAACGACAGCCCGTTGCCCCGGTGCCAGGGCATCTTCCATTCGCCGACGCCGCGCTCGATGGCGGCGACGATGGTGTCGGTGACCGCTTGGTGGACGTCGAGGTGCTTGCTCATCGTACCACCTCCCGCCACACGCGGACGGGCAGGACGACGTCGACCCCGCGCCCGCCGCCGGACCTGCCGTGGTGGAAGATCCATGCCCTCGCCGCGCGCGTGAAGCCGGCGTCCTCGAGGTCGGCTGTCGGCACCGACTCCGGGAACGCCCCGGAACAGCTCATCGTGCCGACGTCGTGCAGATGAAAACTGCACGCAAACCGTGGCGTGGTGATCTGGAACCGGTTGCTGTAGGCGAAGGCCAGTCGCCGCACCTCGCCGCTGGCCAGGATGACGTAATCGCCGACCAACGGTTTGAAGACGAGGGACCGGAACCTCATCGCGGTGCCGAGGAGTGCCGCATCCTTCTCGTCGAAGACGATGTCCTCGGTGACGGGAACGATCTCGGGGGCCACCACGTCCTCGAACTCCGGGGCGACCGCAACGTCGATTTCACGGTAGACGCGGCACGGGATCATCGCGGCGACGCCGTTATGGGCCCGGTGTTCGTTGTGGTGGAAGAACCAGACGGCGCCCTCGCGCAAGCCCTCGCATTCCTCGAGGTTTGTTTTCCTGATGGCGGGGTCGAGGCTCCCCGAGTAATCAAGGTTTCCGGTGCTCGCGAAGTAGAATGACCCCGCCTGGTCCCGAACCGTGACCTGCAGGGCGTCGCCCCAGTCATGGGTGAAGCGGCGCGTCTCACCGGTCTTCATGATGCAGAAGTCGCCGACACGCGGTCCCTTGATGTGGGCACGCCGTGTTACCCGTTCGAACAGGATGTCCTCGTCCCGGTCGTCGAGGTCGGTGCGGTCCTGCCGCAGCGGTTGTGTTGTGGTCATCTCTCTCGCCTTCATTTTTTCCACAGGGCGGGCGCATCAGGCGCGCCGCCAGCGCCGTGAAAAGCCGGGGCCCTCGGGGCCCGTCACCCGCAGGGCGAGCGCGCACGCGCGAGAGGCGGAAGCCTTGACGGGAAGGGGAACCGGCTTAGGCGCTGGTCAAGGCGGCGCGACCCGCCGTGGTCTGGCCCCCTTCCCCCGCGAAGCTCGGGCGAAACGGGGAACAGCAGATGCAAAGACCAGTGCGAGCCCAATTGAAGCGCGGGAAGGGCTGGCGGATGCCGGCGGGCGCGGTCAAGGTCGACCGCTCAACCTCCTTCGGCAATCCGTTCACTGCGTATGGCCCGGAGAAATCCGTGCTGTATTTCAAACTGTGGGTGACGGGCGAGCTCACCAACGACGCGATCCGGGAGACCTTCCCGCAGAACATCGCCCATCACCTCATCAGCCGCCTCACCATCATCCGGAAAGGCTTGCCCTAGCTCGCGGGCAAAAGCCTGGCTTGCAGGTGCGCCCACGGAGAACCGTGCCACGCCGATGTGCTGGTGGAGCTTGCCGCGAAGGCCGTTCCGGAAAAGCTCTCCGCCTGAAAAGAACACTCGGAGGCAATATGAAACTCACACGATTTCAGCTGTGCTGGTCGGCGGTGCTCTTGGGCACGTCCCTGGAATGGGTCGCATGCCGCTATGAAGTTCCTGAGCTCCAGCCGCTCTGGGCATTCGCGGCCTTGGCATCGCTCTTGCCGCTGCTCCTGCACCGGCGGGCAGGCGGGCTGCGTTGAGCGAAGGATCTGTCGGTCCTCGACAGCCGAGGGTCCCTAATGGGATTCATTTATAAGGAGTTTAGGCAATCTTATCGATATTAGCAACTCAATCGATAAGTTTTATAAGGTCTTCTAATATTCCATAGAATGGTCGTTCTGAGGCCATTGGAATATTTGGCCTATTCTCGTGCAATTCAATTAGATAGCCATATATAACATGGACTTACGTCAATATTGGCTCCTGCTCAATAGCGTGTCCCATAATTGAGGCGATGTATTACTCAATATATGCCGCCATATCCTGCTGATATGCGTAAGACCTCCCAGATGTTGCGATTGAAAAATCCATTGCCCATTCCTTCTGCGCATCGTGGCTGTTCGCCTCCTTTGTATGCAGACAACTTGCCATTTGCATGTCCCCGGTATACTCATCAGCCGACAGACGAAAGCTAAATCCCTGAAAACAAGTTACGCTCAAGACGCCTCCACCGCTCTTAACTGGGCGGATGAGCGCCATCGCGTCCTCATCGCCGAAAACCTCCGCACCAACGCGGATGTCCTGGCGGCGGAAATCCTCGCGACCCCTTCGGCGGATGACCGGGCCGCCATGTACCGCGACCTTGCCCGCGTCTACACGCGGCTCGCGGCCTGCGATATGGATAGGGCGCGGGTGGCGGAGAGGAACATCGGGCACGACATGCAGCGGGAAAGCATTTGCCGGATCACTCTCGAGAAAATGGCGGACATGACCGAAGAGCCCGCCGTCGACGATCGCGGCGCCCGGCCATACCTCGAGATGGCGCAAGCCTTCGCCCGCCTCATCCAAGAAGAGAGGCTCGCCGATTTTTTCTCGACCGGCCCATATTCCGGTCTGGGTCGCCTGGCGTTGACCGTCGCGGAGCTGGACATCGACAAGGCGCTGAAGGGACGTGCCGCGCTGCCCGAGCTGGTGCGCATGGCGCGCATGATCCCGCTGGACCAAGGCGTGGATGAAGAGAAAATTGAATCCCAGATCTTCCGTGACGGGCTTCGCCTTTTCCGCCGCCACCAAGGCCTTGAGAAATACCCCCACGAGAAGTGAGCACCGGCACCGCCCTGTCGCCTGCCGCCGCCGCGTCCAACGTGGTGCATCACCGACTGGCAAAATCGCTGAACGACCTGCAACGGCCGTTGGCAGCAAGTGAAAGCCACATGCGCTGAGCGACACGAAACAACCCGACTTGTTTGCAGACCTCATCGGCACGGATGCGTACCGCCGTTGGCAACGCCGTGAGGAGGCCAACGACAACCGCGAGGTGGCCGCGCACAACCGCCTCATCGTTGAGAATGGCGACCCCGAATGCGAGAAGGTCATCGCCGCCCTCGAGCAAGGCTGGCGCGAGGGACGTTAGTTCATCCCTCTTGGCCGAAAGCCGTAACGGCCGCCGAAGTGTGGCTGAGGGCCAGGTTCGTGCGCGGCGGCTAGTTGCCCGTGGCAACGTCCGGTCGGATCGGCGTGATGCCGACAATGGCGGCCCCGCATCGCCAGCAGCGGAGCAAGGCGCGCAAGCTGGATGCGCGCGCCTCCTGGGGCAGCCGGTATCGTTCCATGAGCTTCTGCACGGTCGAACGCTTGCGGGCATGACAGCCGCAGCAGTGGAGCATCACCGGGGCGGCAGGGTCATAGAGGTCGGTGAGCTGCCTGCTCCGCGTGGCGGGCGTCGGTTTCCCCAGTTTGCGCGACACGTTCCCCCCCGAGGTCGGTTCGGCCTTCATATACGCACCGCTCGCGGCGCCGGTCCATTCGGTCACTTCCGGGTCGCGGCTTATCCCCGGGATTATGACAGAAAGGGTCCTTGTTTCACGGCGCCAGCCTGGTCGGCGCCGGGGGGTTCAATCGGGCAGTCTCCGTGCCGTCCGGGCGGCCACGAGGCAGCTCTCGCCGTTGGGCAACCGGAACACCCACTGCACGTCGGCAAGGAAGCGGTAGCGGAGGAACGCCGCTCCGCTCTCGAAGGCATAGGTCTCGTCGAGCACGAAATGGTACTTGAGCATGTACGCATCCAGCTCACGCCACGGCGCGCAGTAGATGGCGTCGGTGGGCGGCACGGAGGGGGGAAGGCGGTCCAGCGGCAGGCCGCCGGTAAGCAGCAAGGCGAGGAGGGCGCCGTTGGTCAAAGCCTCACCCCGGGACTCGCGCCGCGAACATCCGGATGGGGCGTGTCATCGTCGCCGCTTCCCGCCGATGAGCCCGCCGCGTTGGTATTGCCGCAGCGCATAGAGCGCGAGGCGCCTCTTGCCGCCCTCAAGCGGGTAGAGGAACTGGCCGGCCACTTGGTTTTTCCAGTAACGGTGTCCCGTGCCCACTTTCACGGGACGCCCCTTCAGCAGGCGCCAGATGTTGCTCCAGTAGCGCGTGGCCAGGGGCGAGAGGATGGGTTCGAACTTGGAGGCGCCGAAGCCCAGCTGATGGTGGATTTCGCCGAAGGCGCGAATGACCTCGCGGTCGGCGCTGCGGACGATGTGGTTGATCAGCGTGGCGGTGGTGGCCCTGTCGATCACCAGGTGAGGGGCGGTCTCCGCGGCCCTCAGGAAACGGGGGAGCGTCTCGTGGAAACCTTGGGCGATCTTCTCCTGCCGTGGCGCCCAGCCGTCCCATTGGGCGCCGACGCCGGCGAACGAGGGCGCGACGCCGTCCGGGGTGTCCATGAGGCCCACGGCCGATGGCTCGGGCGCCGAAAACAGGAACTCGACGATTTCCACGCAGTCGAAGACCATCTCCATGTGCGCGTGCGGCACGCCGTAGTCGAAGAACATGGCCTTGTGCTTGGTGTCCTTGGCCGCGAACTCCTTGCGCGTGCCGAAATAGAGCCAGGTCCATTCCTTCGCTTCCGGGAACAGCTCGCTGAGGACCGACGCCGCGGTGCCGCCCCAGCCGACGTCGATGATGGCCACCTTCGCGGGATTGCGCAGGAGGTCGTTCTGTTCGAGGTACCTTCGGAGCAGCCGCCGCGCATCCCGCGCGATGCGGGAAAGGTCCTCCTGCGCCTCGAGGAAGAAGCCCTCCAGGTCCCGTGTGCTTATCTCGCGGCCGACGACGGGATCGCCGCGGAAGTGGGCGCGGGCCCGCGCGAGGAGCGTGTCGGTGCCCTCGCCGATCCGCGCGACATAGTCGGAAACCGGCGCCACGATGCCGGAGGTGAGCTGGTAGAGGACGGTCTCGCTGCGGAGGTCGAGGCCCGCGCGCAGCAGCACCGAACGCGAGAGGTGAACGTAAGGGGGGGCCGGCGGGCAGGGGGTCAGCCGTGTGAACGCCTCGCGGGGCAACTTGCCGTCCCGGGCCACGAACGCCACGCGGTCATGGCCGCCTTTGGCCGCTTCCCTGGTAACCCACTGGGCGTAACCAAGCACCAGCGGCGCCACGACATAGCGGCCGATGTCCCCCCAGAACTCGCGGGGGCCGCCTGGGACGAAGCTGTCGCGGATCACGCTTCCGGCGGTCGACCCCTGATGGGACCCGTTCGAACCCAGGGCCGCGATCAGCGTCGTGACGTGGTGGGCGTCCGCGCCGCGTGGCGATGCGTTCGCGACCAGGACAGACTTGACGCCAAGGCTTCGCGGCACATGGAAGTCAGATGTGGCGTTGTCCCCGAAGTGCAGCATGCGGTCGAAGGCGACACCCGTCCTATTGGACAGCAGGCGGAAGGCGGACCCGTCGTATTTCGCGACGCCGTCCTCCGAGGAGATGATGAGGTCGTCCACGTTGATCTTGTGGCGGGAGAGCAAGGACATCACGAAGCCCTTGCCGAGGTACATGTCGGAAACGGCGATCACGCGCTTGCCTTTGGCCCTGGCGATCGAGGCCCAGGTGACGAGCTCAGCGCGGGGGTAGAGGCAGGAGGATTCAAAGGCGCTTTCGCGGGCGGGGTCGCCGTCGATATGCGCATAGATCTGTTCGAGGGTCACGTCCCGCGCGCTCGGATGGCGGTTACGCGCCGAGGCTTCGGCGTGGCGGCGTTCTTCCCCGAATGCCCGTGAGCCGGTTTCGGAGCCGAGGGCGTCGAACAGGTGGGATGGCTCGAGGAACGGTCTCCTGAGCAAGGTGTCGAAAACGTCGAAGCTCACCAGCTCGGCGCGGTCCAACGCCTCGGCCACCGTGCAGCGGAACGACTTGTCGAGGAAGTAGGGCGGAAAGTCCGCCACGGGTTTCGGGGCTGACATCAGGAGTCCTCCGTGGGCCGAGGCGGCGCGGGGGGCTCGCCGGTGAACATCCACGCGGGGCTCGGCACCATCGCGGCCATGACGGGGGTGAGGGCATGGCGGGTACGGGAGACGATGCCGAGCCCATGGCATACCGGCAGGGCGGAGGCGGCAGTCATGCGGGACCTCCCGCCGGTTCGAACGTCTTGCGGAAGAATTTGCTGTCGATGGTGCGGCAATGCGCGAGGGCGTAATAGGCCTCGAGCGCGTGTCCCAGGTTGCCGCGCCACAAGGCCGTGGCACCTGCCTTCTTGATGAGGTCATAGCGGAGCCTGCGGGTTTCCCCGAGATACGACGCCCGGGCGAGGTCGGGGATGGCGCGGACCGCCTCGGCCGTCAGCACCTGGCGTCCGCCGTTCCAGACGCCGTCGATCGCCTCGTAGGCCACGGCAAGCTTGCGGATGACCGGATGAAACTCCGGTGCCTGCAGCTCGGCGTAGGATTTGGGCGTGAGCCAGTCCTGGGTGGGATCGGCGCGTCCTTGGGCGCGTTCGCGCGCGGAAAAGAGGGCGAGGTCGCGGGCGAACGATTGGCGGACCTTCCGCTGGTGGGAGACCTGGCCCGGATGGACCCGGTAGTGGATGAAGGTGTGGTGGGAATTCGCGACCGCGCCCTTTTCGGAAAGGCGAAGCCACAGGTCATAGTCCTCCGCGTTCTCGAAGGATGTTCGGTAACCGCCGGCCGCGAGCACGGCCTCGCGGCGGAGCATCACCGCCGGATGGCAGAGCGCGCACCGTCCCCGCGCGAACAGCGCGTGCCTCACCTCCTCGGGCCGGCAGGGGTAGTTGCTTTCCCGTCCGGCCGTATCATCGGCGGTGATGACCAGCATCTGCGCGCCGAAGGCCGCGATCTCGGGATGATGGTCGAGCCATTTGATCTGCGAAGCGAGGCGTCCCGGAAGGGACACGTCATCCGCATCCATCCGCGCCACATACCTGGTCGTCGCTTCCGTGAGCCCACGGTTGAGCGCGGCGGCGATGCCGGCGGGCGGTTGGCGGATGATCCTGACGCTGTCCCGCTTGAGGAGGCCCGCCGCGCGCGCTTCCCAATCGTCATTGGACCCGTCATCGACGATAATGAGCGTGCCGAGGGCTTCATCCTCAAGAATGCTTTTCACCGCCGGAACGACGAAGCGGGCTCCGTTCCGTATCGGCATGACGACATCTGCGCGAAGGGTCAAATCGTACTCCACTCAATCATGCAATGGCGCAAGGTTCACGTATCGTCCGCTGCCTTCGAGAGGCGCGCGATGAAGGACTTCCGGTAATCGGAAGGGGTGGTGTTGAACTCGGCGCGGAAGGCGTCGGCGAAGTGCTTGTCGTTGTCGTAACCCGCGCGCCTTGCCACCTGCTTCACGAGCAGGCGGGTTTCGCGCAGGAGCTTCGCCGCATAGCGCATCCGCGCCTTGCGGATCAGTTCCCCGGGGGTCGGCGCGTCGACCTTTTCGAGCTCGCGCCGGAACTTGGTTTCCGACATGCCGTCCACGCGGACCGCGAGGGCGTGGGAGGACAGGATGGCGTCCTTGTATCGTGCGGTCCGCGACGGGGTCCAACCGAGCGCCGCCGCCTCGTGGCGGATCGCCTCCTTGGCTTCCCACTCGCCCTCCACCCATCCGTCGATGATGAACATCACGCGCTGAAGGAACGGGTCAACCTGTTGTGGGCGCCGGTTGCTTGCCATTTCGTATGAAAGCGGTTCTGGTTTCATGATGTGGGCAACATCCACCCGTTCCCGAAAGTCGAATGACTCGCGGGATGCGCAGAAATCTGAAAAAGAAAATGTTATTCCCCCCGCTTTCTCTCAGCGGTGAAAGGCGTTTATCACCAGGGCGGCTTAAGGTCATCTGATGAGTGGGAAATCACCCCGTAAACGTGGGAAATCCGCCGTTCAGCAGGGCTTGCGATTAACGGCATGGTTACTTCCCCTTCGCCGGGAGACGGTTTGTCTTTTTGCCGTCAACCGTCGGCAAGCAGTCCCACGATGATTGCGGATGCTCGAAGGGATTGGCGTCATATCCGAGGACGATGCGCCAGATGTGCACGTAGTCGCGCGCGGCAGCCGGGGCGGCGACGATGGCCACGGGGGCGACCAAGCCTGCCGTCGCGAGAATGAGCAACGCGATACGTACTTTCCGCAGCGGTTCGGGCGCGGCTTTGCGAGCGCATGGGTCTGTCATGACGGGCTCCTGATGTCCGGGAGCAGCGTGAGTTGGTTGGGATCAGCCCGGATGGTTTCCGTTGCAGTCCCGCCAAGCAATGAGCGCCCTCCTGCCGTCGCAAGTGGCCCGTGAAGGTTGACCAGCGCCTTTTCAAAGACGGCCATCACGGCACCGAGCGCGGGTGGTGGCGCGAGGTGCTGCATCTGCCGGACCGTGGCGAGTGTGATGTCGATCAGCAGGCATGGGTTGTCGAGATGGCGAACGACGTAAAGGTGCGTGGTGCGGTGCTTCACCAGGGACCAGTAGATGGGATTGGGCAGATAGCCGTTGTGGCCCCGCACCTTGAGGCAATTGTCGAAGCGCATCCCGGTTTCGACGAGGTGCCGGGCGTGCACCAGCTTCTCCATCACGAACGCGTCATGCGAACCGATGACCGGCTTTGGGACCAGCGGACGCGCGAGGTCGGCGAGGATCTCCGTTTCGGGAAGCGGCGCGAGCAGGTTGATGCGGCGCTGGCAGTCCTGGCGGTGGAGACGCACGGCGCCGCCGAAGCTCAACGTCGATTCCAGCAGCACCGGAGTGGCCGCGAACCAGTCCGTGCCGAGAAGGTAGGTGTGGCGGGGATTGTCGCGCAAACCCATGCGGATGAGGTAGAGCGCGAACTTACGCACAAAGAGCGCGCGTTGCTTTCCGGTGTGAGCACCGGCGCGGTCGCGGAAGCGGGTCGTCCAGTAGGCAAGGCGATCGAGTCCGTCGCCGTCCGCGGTGAAGTCCATCGCGGGCAGGCCCTCGTCGCCGCGTAGGACACCTTTCGCGAAATCCCGCATGTCTTTGGCGTCCGACGTCATGGAGCATCACCCCTGTGTGCGGGGATGGGGACCTCGAGGTTCGCGGGCGGAAAAAGGCACGACGACCGGGCGGCATACGGGTCCGACGCGGGGCAGGCGGGCTCCAGTCCGAACGCCGCCCGCCACACGTGCGCGTAGGAGCGGGCGAAGTCGGGCGCGACGACGATCAATGCCGGAATGACGTAGGAGAGGGCGAAGACGCAGATCAGGCCGCCGATCCACTGGTCCGTCGAGCCGGGGATCATGAAAGGCCGCGTGTTGGATTTTTCCTCAACCTTCTGCTTCAGCGCGGGCCAGAGGTGCGCCGCCTCTTGCAAGCGCTGGTCCCAGGCGGCGCGGTAGGCACGGATGGTGGCGTCCCCTGAATCCGCATCGGTGCGGAACTCCGTCCCGTACAGATACGCGAGCGTGGTGCACGCCCTGGTGAGCGTGAAAAGCGTGGCGGGCGTCGCGGCGGGTTGGAGCTTGATGTTGATGAGCCGCCCACCGGCGTTCTCGAACGTGGCGACACACGCGGTTTCCACGAACAGCGCGAAGGCCAGGCGCTTGCCGTGGATGAGGTCGAGCCAATACCCGTGGTCGACTGGCTCACCCCGCTTCATCGCACGCAAGGTATCCTCCCACACGTGACGGCTGTGAGGATGGCGGATGCAGTCGTCGGGTCGTCGGTACTGCACGACGCGGTAGTCGCGCTCGGTGAGCGCCTGGAAGGGGGCATCGTCGCGCGGGCGGTAATGTTGATCGACGCGGTGAAGGATTTTGAGCATGTCCCTCCGCCGCTCCCGGCGCGATGCCGTGGGTGGTTCCGGCAGGCGGCCGGGAAGGAGGGTCCGGATAAACGGGACGCACGCCGCGAACTCGGTGCGGGACGAATACAGATTGCACATCCAGGAAATCTGGCGCGCCGCCCGCTCCATGATGTTTCCGGATTTGAGGAGCCGCCGGAGGTGGGCCGAAACCATCCAGAGGACGCAGGTGCGGACGTCTTCGTCATCACGGGTCCCCTCGTCCTCGAACTCGCAGATGGCCGTGAAGGCGATGCGGCAGGCGGTGTCCTTCTCAAGGGGTAGAATGCCCGGGAGCGGCCAGAGCCCGTGCGTGCGCTCACCATCGGCGGTGAGGCCGGCAAGCACGTTCTCCAGCTGTTGCCAGAATGGCGTATCGAATGCCTTCATTGCAGCGCGGGCTCCATTCGTGTCTGGGGTGCCGGTCATCACGGCGCATCTCCCGGGCGGCACGTCTCACCGGTGCGGTTCGCGTCCCCGCCCAGTTCGCGACGGAACTTTTCGGGGATGAAAGGGGGATTGACGCCGTGGGGGCCGACGCGCTGGTCGAGGGCCGCCACGGAGCGGGAGACGAAGTCCCGCAGCCCTTCCGGTGTGTTGAGATAGCTCCATTCCAGATACTCGGAACCGCCCAGCATGAAGAGGGCGCAGAGGAGTTCTCCCTGGGTGATCGCGAAAAGCCTGCCGCGCCCCTCCGAGATGCGCAGCCAGTATCCGGCGGCAAGGTGCGGTCTGCCGAGGCAGTTCCCGGCCTGCGTCCCCACGGTGAGCAGATGCTCGGGGTGCACAAGCTCGGAGAGGGTGAAGGTGTTGTGCTGGAGCCAGACCACCGGTGCCGGGTCCGGCTCCCGCATCGACGCCCGGAACAGCACCCGTGGCCGCCGGACGCATTCCCGGAGGATGCGGATGCGTTCGTCGCGCTTCAGCCGCACGGCGCCGCCAAAGCCGAGTTTGGACGTGATGGCGCCGGGGCGGCCCGCAAACCATCGCAGGCCGCCGATGATTTCCTCGGGCAAGAATTCGTCGCGGCCGTGCCGGATCATGAAGACCGCAAGCTTGCGGATGATGGCCGTGAGCTCAGCGTCCGTGGCATTGGGGTGCATGCTCAGGAATTGATCCGTCCAGCGCAGGAGCAGGAGACGGGAGCGGGGCGTTCGCGGGTAGGTGATCGGGGCAAGCCCGGGGTGCCCAGAGACGGTCTTGCCGCCAAGGACATTGGCAACCTTTGTCCGGAGGCGCAGCAGGCGGCGTGAGATGCTGGTCATAGATCCCCCCGGAGAAGCTTTTGCGGGCCGATGAGATCGGAGGTCTCCGGGTCTGGGTCATCGAACCAGGGGCAGAAGGCCTGGTCACCTTCCAGAATGATTTCGGTGATGCCGTCGAAGAGGGGTCCGCATTCCGAATTCAATTTCTCCACGCAGGCATCGACGAAGGTCGGGAGCCCTGCGGGAAAGCTATGGAACTGCCATTCCCGGTAAGCATGGTCCTGCACGGTGAAGAGCGCGCACGGTTTCAGGCGGTGCCGGATTTCGAACACCCTCATGTCCTCGGCGGCGACCGCGTTCCAGTAACGGGCAAGGGGCAGGCCCTTGCGGGAGAGGCAATTCCCCAGCTCCTTTCCCGCGCGCAGGAGCTGGCGGGGATGGCGAAGCTCTTGGAGCGTGAAGCATTTGGAAAGCAGCCAGGTGACCGGCGGCGCTTCATCGGCCTGCAGCGCCGCGTGGAGCTCTCGCAGCTCATGGAGATGCACCGGCGTGAGGGGGGTATCATCATGCGGCATGGCGTGCCTCCGCGGTCCCGTCGCGTTCGATCTCCTTGAGGCAGAAGAACAGCAGCCACGGCATGGTCCCGCGTTCGCCGTTGCAGGCGTTGCAGGCCGCGACCTCATTGAAGAAACCGCGGCGGCCTCCCTCGCAATGGGGGATCAGGTGCTCGAGCGTCACCTCGCGCCGGCGCCTAGGGCGGGTGAAGGGCGGCGGCAGCATCGGCACGGTGCAATAGAAACAGCGGCCGTCCTGCTCGAGGAACAGTTTCGCGCGCCGTACCGGGTCCTCCTGCCTGAGCTTGCCCATCAGACGGTTCCCCCGAACGCGGTGTCGCGCCGGAGGCGGCGGCTGCTGCGGTTCGGCTTGTCGGGCGGCAAGCTCCGCGAGCGCTTGCCCCTCGTCAGGCGCTTGGCCTTGATGATGGCCACCACCACGCTTTCGACCGCGAGCTGGCGCGCGAGGTTGAAGCTGAAGACGCCGAACCGCGCCTCGAGGTATTCGGTGACATCGGTGAGGATGTCGCCCAGCATCGGCTCGTTCGGAAACTGCACCTGCAGCTCCTTGAGCGCGCCGCGCCTGACGCTGAGCAGGGCGATGCGGGCCGTGCCGGAACGCAGCGAGAAGAGCCGCAGATGGTCGTTCTCGACGTGGCGCCAGTATTCGAGCTCCCAGAGCAGCGACGGCGAGGCGCAGGGCGACACGCGCGTCCGCGCGTCGTGGGGGAATATGCGGCAAAGGCAATTGTCGAGGCGCATGCCCTCTTCCCAGAGGTGGAAAGGATGCGCGAGTTCGTGGAGGGCGTAATGGCCGGTGTCGTTCCGCCAGACCACGGGTGGCGCGTCGGGGTCTCCGGCTTTCGCCGCCATGTCGCTGATTTGCGACTCGATGCACGCGTTCCCGCCCGCGCGGCTGGCGCGGGCCTCCTCCTGCATGCCCCGCATCACCAGGCCCCCGAACCCGATGCCGCAGCCAAGCAGGCCGATCTCCAGCACCGCCATGCGCGTGGCATAACCCACCCGCGTGAGGAAATCGGGATTGGCGGCGATGGTCCCGCCCTTGCGCGCGAACAGGATCAGCTTGCGGGCGAAGTGCGTAAACGAGACGTCCCGGGGCCCCCGTGTGGGTTTGAAGATCTCGGCCGCGAGGTTGAGCCCGAGGATGGTGTGGCCGATGATCTCCGGGTTCTTCGTAAAGTCGAGGCTCCGGTCTTCCCTCTCGTTGATGTAGACCTCGCCGAAGGCGGTCCTGCCCGCGAGCAGGTTATCAAGCATCACGCGCCCCTCAAGCATCGCGGCCCTCCCTCTGCGGGAAGGCGAGGACGACGCCGTCGGCGGATTCCTCCAACGCGTATCCGGGTTCCTCCCACGGAAGCTTTGGCTGCCTGGCCTCGTAGAACGGGTTGGGCTCGTAGAGGCCCTGGTACATCGGATCGGTGAGGTAGCTCGGCATGCGCACGATCGCGCCCCTTTCCCTCGGCCGGAACAGCGCGAGTTCGTTGGCCTTCATGCGGTGCACGGAGCGCAGCAGCGCGTCGCCGAGATAGGCCTGCAGGGCGTTGGCCGCCATCGGCGTCGCGGCGCCGAAGTATTGGTGGTAGGCGCAGTTGTTGAGGATCGCTTCCCAGTGGTCCGGGTAGGTCGCCTTGAGCTGTGAGAGGTCCTGCCAGAACGTCCACACCCGGATGCCGTAGCCCCTCATCAGCGTGACGGCGGTTACCAGCTCGCGCATCTCACCGAGTTGCGCCGCTTCGTCGACCAGCAGCAGGGTCGGCTCCGCCGGCGGCGTCCGCCGGCGCGTCAGGACCGTCATCAGGCAGGTCATCCACAGCCGCAGCAGCTTGCCGTGCGTGGCGAGCTTGTCCGGCGGGAGCACCAGGTAAAGGGTCATGGGGTCTCCGCGCTCGACCTTCCTGAGGTCGACCGTGGACCTCTTCAGGCTCGTGAGCACCGATCCGCCCATCAGGTAGGAGATGAGATCGACCGCGGTGGACGTGATGGCGATGCGGGTCTTGTCCCAGGCCATGCCGGCCGGGGCGAAGGGGGCCGCGATTTCGGGATGGCACTGGTTCTCGAAGGGCTGGTGGCGGAAGTCCATCGCGAACTGATCGTAGCTCAGCACCAGCGTGAGGACGTCCTCGAGCGTCGGCGAGGGAAGGTGGGCCGAGGCGTGGGCCATCGCGCAGGCGATGAGGCTGGCTGCGCGGTTGTCCCAGTAAGGGTCTTGGTTCTTGCCGAAAGTCTTGTCCTGGACCACGGCGCGCGCGAGCGTGACGAAGTCTTCCCACCGCGCCGTCCGGGGTTTGCCCACGATGTCGAAGGGATTGAGCGAGGCGGGCTGGACGCAGCCCGTGATGCCGAAGGGGTCCAGCACGTGGACTTTCTGGCCCATCGCGCGCCGCCTTGCCGCCGTCACCGCGTAGTTCTCGCCCTTGGGGTCGATGACGATGGCCGGGCCCTGCCACGTCAGCAGCGCGGGGATGATGCAGGAGACGCCTTTGCCCGCGCCGGTGGGGGCGACGGTGACCAGGTGCCCGTCCGGCCCCTCGTCCCAGATCGGGGCCGGGAAGCCCTTCGCCTTTTCCTTCTCGGCAATACCAAGCACCAGGCCGTGCCGTGGGCCATTTCTACGTTGTGACATGACGCTTCACTCATCAAAACATGACAAAATCAAACAGACCGCCCCTAGTGCGTCGAAGGCAGGCAGACCCGCTTCAGCATCTGCCGCAGACGGAAGTGTGAGGTGATGCGGGTCAGCTTCAGCCAGCGCAGGAAGACGAGGATGATCGCGGTTCTGACCTGGTCCCGTTCCATCTCATCGGGGATGTGCTGGTTGAAGTCGCGGAAGAGCGCCGCAAGCATCAAGCCGATCTGGCCGACGGCATTGTTGCCGCCCTCCAGCGTTACCGGCGCGCCGCGCGGCTCGCCGTCTGCGGTGTAGCCCTCCATCACGTTCAGCAGCTGCTCGTAGGGATCGGGGCGGTGCTTGCTCATGCGGCGCCCCCTTTGAAAAAGACGGCCGAGTCCGCAGCGAACTTCTGGAGAAATTGGTTGTACCGTGCCTCGCATTCCTCGAAGGACAGCGATGACGTGAGTGCCTCTGGATGCATCCGGCAGTACATCACCGAACGTCCCGCATCGAAGTACCATTGCTTCTTCCGAGGGTGCACCTCGAGCACGTAGGGAATGGCCTTGAGGATGGCGATGTTGGCGAGCGCGGGCTCGGGGTCCCATTCGTAGCGGAGCGCTGACCACGCCATGGTCAGGATGTTGTCGAACTGGGGCGTGGTGAGAAGGACTGCCGGGAGCGGTGACCATCCGCCGTCCGCGCGGTGGCCCCGCATCACGTTCGTCACGTAGACGCTGATTCCGCGCGCCGGTAAAATCGGCGGCTTCTTTGCAGGGCTGACTCCCGGCAATGAGCAAGACGCCGACAGCGGCACCGCACCCAGGCCGAAAACCGTCCGCCGTGAAATTGTTCCCGTGCCTTCTCCACGCATCGCGCACTCCCTCCAAAACGCAAAGGTGGTGCCGCGTCGCCCGATCAAGGACGCGATGGCTCCCCGCTCCCGTGGGTGACGGGAAGGACGGGAGTGGATCTTGCGGGACCCCGCTGCCATTCGCGAACGCTCAAGAGCGCCGCGGCACCGGGTGCGGAAAAGTAGCATGCAAATGGACGGGATTGCGGCGGTGGTTTGAATTATCGGAGGCGCGTGAACTGAGTGATACCCCACGGCTGTGCGCACGCTGTGGAACATTTTCCAGGATGCGCGCGGCACGCCAGCAAATGCGGGTCGCTCAGCGCGCGGATCATGCGCAACGCCATTTTTGGAAGCTTGGAAGCATGGTCCCAACACCGTTGCAATTGCGGAACATGCGCGTTTTAGTTTTCGTCGTGCGAGGGGGTGATTTCCCGCCGACGCTATTCGTCTCGCGGCGAACGATGGGGATCGGCCATCGCAATGCCGTCCAAGAACACCTCGGCGTCGCCGACACCGATCGCTTCGGCGAGCGTCTGGCCTGGCGGCCGGTAAAGGATGTGCCGCGGCCGCCCCGAGAACGCGCGCACGATGTTGGGGCGCTTGAAGCCGAGAAGCTGCGCGGCCGCCG
The DNA here is from genome assembly GCF_905067615.1 of Hyphomicrobium sp. MC8b. NCBI lineage: Bacteria > Pseudomonadati > Pseudomonadota > Alphaproteobacteria > Hyphomicrobiales > Hyphomicrobiaceae > Hyphomicrobium > Hyphomicrobium sp. MC8b. Next base: position 909,886 of record NZ_LR898465.1, read on the forward strand.
CGTTCGACATGCCCGCCGCGCGCACCTGCTTCCGGACGTTGGCCCAGACGGCGGCGGGGTGCCTTCCCGAAACGCGGTAGAAGTCCCAATCGAGCCGTTCGCCATCGTCGAGAAGGCGCGTCAGCGCCTCAAGGGGAACGCGGAGCGCGTCGGCAAGGAAACCAAGGTCCTTCACCGAGAGCTCGCTGCGCCCGTTGCGGATGTGCAGGGCTTCCACGCGGTGAAGTCCGGCGGCGGCGGTGAGCGCCGTGGTCGAGATGCCCAGCCTGTGCAGGTGATAGGCCACGCGCGCCGCGAGACCATCCGGGTCCTGGCCATCCGCGAGTAAAGGTAATGGCCGTCGCGCCAGCTCCGTTGCTTCCGTTGCCCATGATTATGGGGCGGCGCACAAGCGGCGGAACGGTCATTGCTGAAAACATGACCAGGAATGATCGCGGGTGCATCGGATGCCCACCAAAGAGGCACGCCGCAAGACACCCCGGCGCAATTCCGTCAGTGTCCGGCCATGGGAGAAGCGAAGGCGGTCGGAATGTCCGCGGCGAAAGCCGCGCACGTCGTCGCGATCAAGGCGACACCCCACAGCGTCGCCGCCGAACAGGCGCTCATCGCCGCCCTCATGGTCAACAACAGGCTCTACGACGACGTCGCCGGAACGCTCCGTCCGGAACACTTCTACATTCCCCTGCATGCCGCGGTTTTCGAAGCGCTCGAGCGCATCATCAACACGCGTGGCGTCGAAGCCAACCCGATCAACCTCGCGCAGGAACTCAACTCTACAAGCTTCAACGCCCAGAACGACCTCTTCCCGCACCTCTCCAGCATGTTCGAGCACGCGGGCCAGGCCGGCGACGTCAAAAGCCTCGCCGAGGTCATCTGCAACACCTTCACGCAGCGGATGCTCATCGGCCTTGCCGAAACGATGAAGGTGGAAGCGGAGAAGGCGGACTCACCGGAAGCCACCGCGGTCATCGTCAAGGAGGCGGGCGACGAGCTTTACCGGCTAGCTAACACCGGCACCACCTGCTCGCTCCGGAACGTGCGCGAAAGCCTGAAAGCGATGTTGCACAGCGCCGAGAAGGCCAAAAGGGCAGGGGGCGGCGTCACCGGCATCGGTTCGGGCCTCGTCGACCTGGATAATCTTCTGGGCGGTTTCCAGCGCAGCGACCTCATCATCCTCGGCGCGCGGCCGTCGATGGGGAAGACCAGCCTGCTCCTCAACATCGCCCACAACGCCGCCCAGGCGCTCGCGTCCGGCAACGACCACGGCGCGGCCGTCGGGGTCTTCAGCCTCGAGATGTCGGCCGAGCAGCTCATGCAGCGCATGGCGGCGGGACACGCCGGAATCGACGCGCAGCGCATCGCCAACGGCAACCTCACCGACGGCGAGATGGAACGGCTCACCCGCGCGGCGGGGGCGCTGGCCGAGCTTCCGCTCTACATCGACGATGCGCCGGGGATGTCCATCCAGGCGATGCGCGCCCGCGCCCGCCAGATGAAGCGGCAATACGGCATCGGCCTGATCGTGGTCGATTACCTGCAACTCGCCACCGCGCCCGGCCGGAGGAACGAAGCCAACCGTGTGCAGGAAGTGTCTGACATCAGCATGGGCCTCAAGCAGATAGCCCGCGAACTTCATGTTCCCGTCATCGCCGCCTCGCAGCTCTCCCGCAACGTCGAATCCCGCGACAACAAGCGGCCGATGCTCGCCGACCTTCGTGAGAGCGGCAGCATCGAACAGGACGCCGATGTGGTGGCTTTCCTCTTCCGGCCCGAATACTATCTCAAACAGCAGCTTGGCGGCGCTTCCGAAAGCGCCGCGTCAACGGACGCCGACCGCAAGAAGACCATCGAGCTCACGGACAAGCTGGAAAGGACCAAGGGCATTACCGAGCTCATCATCGCGAAGAACCGCAAGGGACCGACCGACACCGTGAACCTGCTGTTCCAGGCCGAAACCACCACCTTCCACAGTCTCGCCCGCCACGCGCACTGACGAACCGTCTCCGCAAGAGATCTGAGACTTACAGAACAACGTGATCTGACCGCTAAACCTCGTGCTCCCGCCGGTAGGCGGGCCTCGGCCGAGTTGCGGAAAAGGGCGCATGCGGAGCAGTTGGCCCGGCGGGAATCGGAATTGCGGTCATCGCCTCTCCGCGCGATGATCGAGGCCGAACTTCTTCAGGAACAGCGTATTGCCCGTGGGTGATCCCGGCTGGGTTCCCCACCGGTATCCTTTCCGGTGGCCGCTTGGCGTTCGCCATGGAGGTGCGCAGGCGCCTCATCGATAGGGTTGGATGAGCGCGGCGCTTTCGGAGCCCTACGCGTTTAGCAGGCCTACTGGATGTCGTAGCAGGTCGCCTGGCACCAGTACGCGCTGTCGTCCGACGACGTGATGGTCAGGCTCCATGCGCCACCCGGCGAGCTGATCTGGCAGCCGCCGCGCGGCTGGGAGGTCATGCCCTACTGGTAGCTGATCACGCACAGGTCGCGCGTGCCGAGGCCGTAGTCTGCGGGTTCCTGTTTTTGGCGATGTTATAGATCGGGCTCGCGTAGGTCTGGCGGATGGTGCCGGAGCCAGCCGCGCACGTGCCGGTCGCGGAACTGCAAAACTGCTTGGCGGTGTTGCACGCCACGACCTTGTTCAGGAGGGCGGTGACGGTGCCGAGGTTGGTGGTGTTGAGGTTCGCGGTCAGGTCCGGCGCTGAGGCTATGCACGCGCCTGTGGCTTGGTTATAGACTGCTTGTTGGTGGTGCAGGCGGCGATCTTCTTCGCGAGCGGTTCGTCCACGGAAATGCAGACGTTGTGGACGGAATCGTAAAGCTGCCCGTTCTTACCACAGTTAAAGATGTTGTTGATGCTCGACGTGGTGATTTGGTTGGCCGATCTTGGCGTTGATGCCCACCTGGCTGCTGTTGACCGTGTCGGCGCCGGCGGACGCCTCGAGTGCGGCGGCATTGCCGCAGAGCGCGGCGCCCAAAACGAGAAGTCCCAGAACACGCATTGAAGGTGCTTTCCTTGTCGTAGGCTTATCGGACAACGCGAAAACCGAACTGACAAGGGTGGCGCCGGAACGAGGGGAAGGGGCTGTTGCGAAAAGGAAACCCTTCCGTAGGCGGAGCAAATTGCGGATGAAGCCTCAACAGAAGCCCACCAACCAGACGCCCGTGTTAGGATGCCATTAGGGACATCGCGCGGAGTTGCTTTCCTCTGCGAGGATTCTAACCAACAAAGGAAGGTAATTGAGTTGTGGCGGGGGAACACGATGGCACTGAGGCGTCGGCCGTTGGCGGAACGGGTCTGCCGGTCGTTGTGCGCGTATCATGGCAATGCGCCGGACACGCGGTTCGAAGGCAAGGCGATGTGGGAATCCTACGCCGAGGAAGCGGGGCAGATCATCGACGGCGCGGGCATCATCGCGTTTCTGGCCGTGGTGCGCGAGGTTGCGCAGAACCCTTCCCTCACGGAAAAGCTGCGCGCGGATTTGATGGGCGCGTTGGAGGCCTTCGAAGGCTGATCGACAAATCTGGCCGCTTGCGGAGCATGTGCGAGGCACGCCAAGCCGTGGGCGATGGGATCTGCCTCGGCACTTCTGGCGTTTGACCCGCACGATGCAAAGGAGAGACCCATGGCCGATGATAAAACCAAGAAGGGCAAACAAGACCGCACGCGGATCAATATGAGCGAGCGGTATGAGGTCGACTACTGGAAGGACAAGTTCGGCGTCAGCAGCCAGGCGCTTGCCGGCGCCAGTCGCGCCACCGGGTCCGACAACGCGAAGGCGGTGGAGAAGTACCTGAAGGAAAAAGTGTCGAAGTAGGGGACGCGGGAAGGCGCTGTCAGGCGATCCATGTGGTGGCCACCATAAGCGGCCGTCGCCGGGTGAAGGCGATTTTAAAAACGAATGAAAGCCACCACCACATGGACCACCTCGACCTACTGTCGGATCTTGTTGGGCAGCTGCGCCTCGAACGCGTGCCCGACGCCCTCGGAATGGCGCTCGATGAATACAAGCTATGCCTCCGCCATGACGAAGAGACGCTTGTCCCGCCGAACCTTCCGCAGGAGATCAGCGAACGCCTGGACCACGGCCGCGACCTTGCCGTGGCCCGCCGCAAGGTCATCAGCGACGCGATGGGGCAGGCGGTGAGCCATCTGCCGATCCGCGACTTGCCGAGGGAGTTCCAGAAGTTCCATCCGGACTACATGACCACCATCGCGCCCGAGGAGACGGAACGGGCCTTGAAGGCATGGGGGCTTGGCGCGGACCAATCCCGTTGAAGCCGGGGGCCGAAAGGCCCCCTCATTCGAGCTGGGCCCGCCCACGAGGTCCTCACGCGACATCACAAAGACCGATGAGGCCCATTTTCGCGCTGTTCCCCTGGTGTTCGGCTTGTGCCCGGCGTGAAAGGGCACATACGGTATCCACAACCTGTCAGCACCCCACATCCAGCGTTTTGTACCGAGTACGCGTATGCCCAGATGCGCACCATCGACAAGCTCAACCTTGATCACGGCCGCGGCACCATCGGGTTCGCGATGTCGGGCACCCGGCAGCGCTGGGGCCTCAGGGCAGAGCGCAAGAGCAAGCACTACACGACCGATTGAGGTCAGCTGCTGGAAGTCAGGTGAGCATCGATAATGTTGCAACAGGGGACACACGAGATGCGCGCGAAAGAATCCCGATGTGTACGCGCTGTGCACCATGTATCGGCAGACCAAGCGGAAGCACGTAGCCTGGCGCCATGGAAAAACTCATCACCTACGGGGTGCCCTGTCTGCTTGGCGCCGGTATCGCGATCTACTGGACCGCGCGCCTCGCGCTCACGATTGGTGCAATCACGCTTTGGCTTCTGATGTTCCTCGCGTGGCTGTGTCTCGTGTGGTTCATCAAGGGCGCGCCGCCGCGATTGGTGATGCGATATTTCTAGGCGGTGGCGTGGAAGGGGCACGTTGGCGAAGTGGGGACCACGCGATAGATTCCACGTGCACCATCAGGTGCCGAGATTCAAGGCTCGACGAATGCGGCTGTCGCACAGCTGAAACGAATGCTCCTCCGGCCTGCGGTCGGGGAGGCAGCAAAATAGCGCAAGCAATATACTGCGCCGTTCATTCGACGGCTTTGAACTCCCCGGCCACCTTGTTGGTGCGCCGTCAAGGAAAGCTGCGCCGAGTGCCAAAGAAAAAGCCAGCGTCCCCGTGGGATGTCGCGTGCGGGAGACGTCTCCGCGTCGCGCGCCTCGGCGCCAAAAAGACCCAGATGCAGGCGGCGGCGGAGCTTGGATGCAGTTTTCAAATGTATCAAAAGCTGGAGAAGGGGTCTGCCCGGCTTCACGCCGAGGATGCCGTGAATCTCGCGAAGATGTTTCGTGTCTCGGTGCTGCTGCTGATTTCGATCTGACCAACGTGACGCGGTGTTTCTGCCAGCTCATCGGAACAAGAAACGCAGTGAGGGCATTGAAGTGGACGCGGAGGACTTCTTCGCCCTCGCCAAGGAGCTTACACGCTGCCCAGCATGGCGATAGAACGAGGAGCGCGCGTAGAGCGATGTTTCAGGATAGAGTAGACTATGCGCTCGTATCTGAAAGTGGCATTGACCGGCATCGAAGGCTTGGACAACGACGTAATGTCCGGTTCCTCCGAGCCCGCAGTGGGGCCGCCGGGTAGGCCGTAATGCTGGCTTCGGATATTCTCCCTCCGCGGTCCCACGCTTGGTTTAAATGGTGGCTTTGCGGCTCGCTCATCACAGTTGTTCATGTCGGATTAGTCCTTTGGGCAACCTCCAAGCCGCAGGTCGACGAGGTTGCCGACGAGGTGACCGGCGCGATTGCGATGGAGCTTTCTCCGATCGTAACGCAGCAGCGTGTCGAAGCACCCGAAGCGGCCCTTGGGCCGCAAGCTGACGACGCCGTACCTACCCCGCCGACGACTGAAAAGGTCGAGGAACTCAAGCCGCTCGACATACCGCAATTTGAGCAATCACCTCTAGCGCCGGAGCCGGAGGTGGCGCTGCCCATTGCTAAACCCGCCAAAGAACCGACGCCGAAGCAGGAAGAGCTCAAAGAGGTCCAGCCCGAAAATCTGGCGCCTCAACAAACAGCATCTTCATCAGCAGCTGCGCCGCCTCAAATTGCGGTTACAGAACAAAAAACTCAGTCTACGAACCAAATCGGCGAGGCGATCAAAGACACCCAAGCGGTACTCACCTTCCAGAAATCAATCCGCTTGCACGTAAGGAAGCACCAAAGCTATCCCCGTGAAGCAAGGGAGCGTGAGCAGCAAGGCGCCGCCGTTGTTGAATTTACGATAGACCGCAGCGGAAAGTTGGTAGAGGGGAGAATTCGCTCATCCTCAGGCTTCGCTATGCTCGACGAAGAAGCATTGGCGACGATCCAACGATCCGATCCGTTTCCTTTCCCTCCAGACGACGCGACCGGACAGTTGCTCAAGTTCTCGCTCAAGATCGAATTCAGAATCAAATAGCGGCTTTTTTCTTCGCGCTGGTCCACCTGCTTACCTGCAGCCGTTCGAGGACGTGAACAAGCGCGTGCTCGGCTCGCCGCCAACATCCCGTTCTCAACTGGAATCTGCCGCTGTCGTTCATCGACGCGCGGGAGCAGACCTATATCAACGGGATGCGGTTACGCGTTCAACAGGCTGGAATACGCCCTGCTCCGCCACACGCTGGGGAGCCGGACCAGTTCCGCGAGCGCTACCGCAACCTCATCCTCATCCTGGGCACCTTTGGCGACGTGGTGCGCGGGCCGCCCCGGCAAGCATCGGCGAAAGAACTCATCGACGGCCGCATAGCTGATGTGCGGGCTTCGGACAGGCCCCGCTTCATCGAGAGACGGTGGAGACCGAGCTGCTGGCGCCCCACGAAGGCAACATCGCGCCCTACAAGATCGTGTCGTCCGAGTTCAAGGCGCGGCAGAAGGAATGGTCAAAAGGCTGAGAACGGCAAAGGGCAACGAAGTCTCCCGAAAGTGTGCGGCTTGCATATATCCTATCCAGGGGGATATGATGGGCTTATGAAGCACACAAACCATAGCGACATTATCAAGCGCCTCAAGCGGGCCGAGGGCCATTTGCGGTCGACCATCGCCATGATCGAAGAGGGGCGATCCTGCGTGGACCTCGCGCAGCAACTCCACGCCATCGAAAACGCCGTCGCCAATGCCAAGCGCGAACTGATCCACGACCATATCGACCATTGCCTGGACGACGCGGTGGCGGGCAACGGCAAGCCCGCGAAAGCCGCGCTCGCCGAGTTCAAGGCCCTCAGCAAGTACCTGTAAGATGATGAAGTTGAAATTCACGGACGTGTTGGATTGGTTCGGCTTCTTCCACGAGAAGTCGCTCGTTGGTCACGGGCATAGCCATAGCGACGGCGAAGGGCACGGCCACAGCCATGGCGTCATCGACGCTTCCATCGCCACGACGGACCGGGGCATTTGGGCCATCAAGTGGTCCTTCATACTGTTGGCGATCACGGCGTCGTTCCAGGTCGGGGTGGTGCTCATCTCCGGCAGCGTCGCGCTGCTGGCCGACACCATCCATAACTTCGCCGACGCCACAACCGCCATCCCGCTGTGGATCGCCTTCCGGCTCGCCCGCCGCAAGCCGACCGACACCTTCACTTACGGTCTCGGGCGCGTCGAGGACCTGGCCGGCATTACCATCGTCGCCATCATCCTGTTCAGCGCGCTGGTTGCCGGGTATCAAGCAATCGAGCGCATCCTGCACCCGCAAGCCATCGGCGCCTTGGGGTGGGTCGCGCTTGCCGGGCTCATCGGCTTCATCGGCAACGAGGCGGTGGCGGTGTTCCGCATCCGCGTGGGCCGCGAGATCAACAGCGCGGCGCTGATCGCCGACGGCTATCATGCCCGCACCGACGGGCTCACCAGCCTCGCGGTGGTCGTCGGCGCAATCGGCGTGTGGCTCGGGTTTCCGCTGGCCGACCCCATCATCGGCCTCCTCATCACGGCGGCCATCTTTCTCATCGTCTGGCAATCCGCCTGGTCCGTGCTGACCCGCATGCTGGATGGCGTCGAGCCCGGTCTTGTTGCCGAGGTGCGCCACGCATCGGAGCACGTCAAAGGCATCACCAAAGTCGCCGACGTCAAAGCGCGCTGGCTTGGCCACAAGCTCCACGTCGACACGGCGGTGTTGGCCAATGCTGCAGCGACCTTGGCCGATGCAGACAAGATCAGCATGGCCCTCAAGAACGAGCTGTTCGCGCACATCCCCGCGCTGGCCGTCGCCAATGTCCGCGTCCATGCTTCGGATGAGGCCGTTTCAGGCGCACCGCAAGAGCACGCCGGTCATCACGATCATCATGCCCCGGCGCCGTTTCCCTTTGAGGGCAAGCTGGCGGGGGGCTTGGTGGAAATCATCGATACGCCCGAGGGCGAGCGCATGCGGGTGACATTCACCCACTATCCTGCGGGCTTGAAAGTCGCAGTCAACATCCGGCGCCCGTCGAGTGACGAGCATCTTGATTGCGCGCCGATGCGCGACGAGCCCCATCGCTACGTCAGCAACGCAGCGCCGGCGGAGCCGCATTCATTTGATGCCACGCTCAACCTGCGTGCCGGCGACCAATTAGAAATCATAGAATTTCAAATGGAAGAGCCCCACGGGCATTAGACAAAGCGCTTGCTCCTCCAGTCACTGGAGGACGTAGCGTGGGCACGGGTCGCCCTGCGGCCCCCGATGACAACAACGAGAAGCAATGCCGATGGCGCACGACCACGATCATGATAACCACAACGGTCATAAGCACGACCACGGCCATGATCACGGTCCGGGCCATGCCCACGCGCATGCGCCCAAGGATTTCGGCTGGGCCTTCGCGGTCGGGACGTCGCTGAATGTCGGCATCGTCGTGCTGGAGGCGGTGTTCGGCGTGCTGTCCAACTCCATGGCCCTGTTGGCCGACGCGGGACACAACTTGAGCGACGTCTTCGGGCTCCTCTTGGCGTGGGGGGCGAGCGCGCTGGTGAAGAAGAAGCCCACCGCGCGCTTCACCTATGGGATGGGCGCCTCCTCCATCCTCGCGGCGTTGGCGAACGCCATCCTGCTGCTGGTCGCGACCGGCGCCATCGCCTGGGAGGCGATCCAGCGGCTGCATTCACCCGAGCCGGTTTCAGGAATGACGGTGATGATTGTCGCCGCCATCGGCATTTTGGGGAACGGCTTCACGGCGTGGCTTTTCACCTCCGGCCGCAACGACGACATCAACGTCAGGGCAGCCTTCCTGCATATGGCCGGAGACGCGGCGATCTCGTTCGGCGTCGTCCTGGCGGGCGCGGTGACGCTCTACACCGGCTGGCTCACGCTCGACCCCTTGGTGAGCCTCGTGATCGCCGGGCTGATTGTCTGGAGCACATGGAGCCTTCTCAGGGATTCGGTGGTGATGGCGATGCAGGCTGTCCCGCCCGGCATCGACACGGCCGCGGTCAGAAAATCGCTGGAGACCCTCCCCGGCGTGACCCGGCTCCACGACCTTCACATCTGGGCGATGAGCACGACGAAGACCGCGCTCACGTGTCACCTCGTCATGCCCAAAGGGCATCCGGGCGATGCCTTTCTATCCGGCACCTCGGAAATGCTGAAGGACAGGTTCAAGATCGCCCACGCCACCTTCCAGATCGAGGTCTCGGAGACACCCGACTGTGCATTGGAGCCCGACGACGTTGTGTGACGCCCCTTATGCCGGGTTGTCGAGCCTGAAGGTGTTGCTCTCGCTATCGAAGTCGAACATCTCCCCGCAGCGCGCGAGGGATACGATGTTGCGGAGCGTGGATTTGGCGGAATCCTCGTCGATGTAGTTCTCAGGCTCGTCCTGGAAGCGCGAGTCCGGCGCGCGGCGGGCGGGCCGTTCGTCGAGCACGCGGCGGATGTGCCCGATGTTCGGGACATGCGTGATGAGGTGCTGACGGGTCCCGGTGCCGGAAGTGCCAAACACTGAGGCAGCCACCCGACGGACCGCTCACCCCATGATGTAGAGTAAAAGTCGACGCATTGCAGAGCTCATTTTTCGCCTTTGGGGACGATCTTCACTTTTAGTAGAACCTCCACGTTCGGCTCGACGATACACAGCAAACGCACCAATCGCTCCAGCGAAAACCGGTCAAATTTTCCGTGACGAATGCGCGATATTTCCGTCGGGCAAATTCCAGTCGCGGCCTCGAGCGCTACCGCTGTTCCCCACTTCGCTTTGACCGAGTATACGATTTGGTCTGCCACCAATTTCCTTGCATCGTCGACGCGAGACACCCATCGCGCAAAGATCTCCGCCTCGATAGCGGAAAGCTCTTGCGCCTTTGAATGTGGCCGGCGCGTATTGGGGGATAAATTATGTGTTCTGCTCATCCTGGTGCACCGGTCGCGAGTCAGTTTTTTGTTGGCTTCAGAGGAAACGGAGGTAACTTGATTTTCGTGCTGGGTTGAGCGAATCCGCCAAACGGTGGGGAAACGTGAGCCGTTGTCTTCGGCCGCAACAAAGCACCGCCGTTTCTCAAGAATTCGCCTTGCGGCACGAGGTTCTTTAATTGGCGTGCACGAGCTGTCCGCATAGCCTGCCGGTATCTGTCGTACACACTGCGGTTCAGAAAGGGAGCGTTGGCCAGATGCGCTTCCGCGTAAAAGCCCTTGGCGATTAACAGGAGTGCGTAGACAGGGGCTCCGAAGAGAAAAGTGCTCTCGAGATCCATGTCCTCGGGCGTCCTCGAACGCCATATTTGCAGATTATCTCGCAGACGATCTGAAAGCTGCACGCCCTCGCGGGCTGCCCGCCAGTATGCAGAGTCCTGACGGTTGTTGAGATGATAGTGAAGCTGCACTAAGTCGCGAACTTCATCGTACAACCGATGCACGTGGCGATTGTAGGCACTAATGAGAGCTGGCTCGAAATCGGTCGTGGGAAAAAAGCGGCGGAGCCAACGAACCGCCAAGTCGGTCATGAAAATCGCGGTGGCTTCTAGAGGTTCGATAAACCCGCCAGCGAGACCGAGGCCCACGCAATTTTTCACCCAGGCATTCCGAACCCGGCCGGTGCGGATCGGTATAATACGCGGTTCTCCGTCTCGCACGTCATATGCCCTAAGCAGCTCTTGAATGGCGTCATCGTCCGAAATGAACTGGCTTGAGAAGACGTATCCGGTGCCCACGCGTGTGGTGAGCGGAATATTGAAGTTCCAGCCTGCGGAAAATGCGGTTGCGCGAGTCACCGGAGGAATGTTCAAGGGGTCTTTTAGAGGAATTTGGATGACCGCTGCGCGATCGTTCAAAAGGTAATCCGAGTAAGACTCGAACGGCTCGCCTAAAGTCCGCTGAAGGATGGATCCTCTAAAACCCGTACAATCGATGATGAAATCAACTTTGTGTTCGTCGTGCTCACGAAGTTGCAAGCTCGCAACGAAGCCGCGCTCGTCTAGGGTAACCGAATCTACGTTGTCGACGATGTGCTTTACGCCGCGACGGGTTGCGATGTTTCGCAAAAACGCGGCCAACTTAGTGGCGTCGAAGTGATAGGTGTAGCCGATTTCACCGCTAAATTCTGGATCTTCCGGATTTCGGGGGGATAGATTTCCCGTGACAATGGGCACCACTGGAGAAAACGATTTCACATAGGACATGCCTGCATGAGAGTCTCCTCGCGATGGATCGAAGCTGACAAAATAGTCGGCAAGCGCGTGGCCTTCTAAGATCGGCGGCGCATTTAAGATATTCAAATACTCGATTGCATTGCCGTTCTTGTCGTGGTTCCAGTTCACGAAATGCGCAGCAACTTTGAAGGTCGCATCCGTCGACTCGAAAAATTCCGACTCCGTGATGCCCAACTGGTGTAAGAGGACCACCATTCCTGGCAGGCTCGCCTCTCCGACGCCGACAATGGGAATGTCGGGCGACTCTACGAGCGTGATATTGATGCTCTTGCGCGGGTCTTCCGCTGTGCAATAACGATTTAAGAAAGCAGCCGCGAGCCAACCGGCTGTGCCGCCTCCTACGATGGTGATGTTCTTAATCGGCTTTCCCATATACCCCCCCTTTCGATTGCAGACGTTCGGTCGTTTCAAGCCGCTCTAGTCCCCGCCCCCTCGTTTCGATCAAGCTTGTGAGTGCGAGGATCGACGCCAGCGCCATCGATGCAGCGCCGATGAACGCAATGAACTGCGTAGACGGTGGTGTCAGACCACTACTGACGATAGCGATGACAATCACACCGCCAAGCTTTGCTGATCCGGCAGCCAGACCACCTCCCCTGGCGCGCATCTGAGTCGGAAAGACCTCTGATGCGTAGACGGACACGACGGCCGATAACGAGCTGATGCCGCAGACCGGGATAATCATCAGCACCGAGATGAAGGATCTGTTGTCCGCGAAGGAGCTGGCGGCTACGATCAATGCGAACAGCGCAGCCATGGTAATGATTGTTAGCAACGCGATCGTCTTGCGGCTGCTCCAGGATCCATAAAGCCAGGCAACGACAAAAGTCGAAGGAAGGCCCATAAGCGCCGCATCCCGAAGGATGGAATCGGCGTCTGAAAAACCCACCTGACGAAGGTTCGTTGGCATCCAAAGATTAAGCCCGAACAGGACCAGTCCTGTAGCGAAGCCAATCCAACTTATGACCAATGAATGTCTTAGGAAGGGACCACTGACCAACCTCAGCCAAGACCCTGCACCAGCTTGTGCGAGTTTAACGGGAGTTTCGGTTATCCTTGCGCCATAACGCGCCATTACTGCTTTCGCTTCCTCGTCCTTCCCTATGGCGATCAGAAAGCGGGGGGACTCAGGAATGCATCTGTTAAGCGCAATCAGCGCCAGCCCCGTCGGCAAGCCGATTAGCCATAGAACTCGCCAGCCGTAGGTTGGTACAAGCGCGGCTGACAGCCAGCTCGTAATCACGTAGGCACCGGCAACATCGGCGCCGATCAAGACCATGAGCATTCCACGATATCGCGCGGGCATCGTCTCTGCGAGAAGCGTATAACAAATCGGAAGCATTCCTCCGACGCTAATCCCCATCAGGAAGCACATAGCTAAGTTCCAGCTGAAACTCGGCATTGCTCCGCATATCGATGTCGCGATGAATCCAAGACCGGCAAACAGGATTGAAGCGCGCCGCCCGATCCGATCGCCCAGCCAACCCCAAAGAAACGAGCCGATCACTGTGCCAACGATCGCAAAAAGCGCGACCAATGATACCGGAATTGTTCCGCGAGGATTTAAGGGAGACCACAAGTCGTATTCCAACGCCATTCCCGGCATCACGAAAGCGAGGGTCGTCGGCTTCATCACGTCTATGGTGACCGAGAACGCCATCGTGACCATCAACCCGAGGTGCGCCGGGGTTAGCTTCGCGTCGTCGAGGGTCACGACCTCGAGTTGCGACACGCGCTTTGCGAGTGCATTTGCCGACCGGGGAACCAAGCCGTAGAGGCTTGCGAGAAGTCCGAAGACGATGGCACACATGCCAACGATCATTGTCGAATCCATGGGCATTCCAGCCAGGCGGTATCCCATTTCGCGGCCCATCAGATACATAGGGATATGGGCGATAACGCCCGCGGTTACAGCAACAACGCCGATCCAAAACGCGATCGGGTTTTCGAAACTTACTCCGCTGTCTTTCTCTGACATCCGGCGCACTCTTGTCTGAGCGAACAAATTCAATTTCCGCTGGGGCGAGGCGCCCCAGCGGAATTCGACGGGTCATCCTTTTCCGTAGCGGGTGTTACTGGGGCATCGCCGGGAGAGGGGCAGGCAATCCTTCCCAACACCGCTCTCGGATCCCGACCGATGAGGAGTATTGCTGTTCGGCGGCCAATTCTGAGGGAGACGATCCGCCTTGTGGCAGTACGTTCTCTTCGAAAGATTGTGGCAATGCCGGTATGAATGCGCGTCTGCGACCACAAGCGGACCGTAGGTTACTGGCGGGCTTGTTGTCTCCGTGTTGTCCGCTGCGAATGACTGGCTATCGGCGATTATACCGACAACAGAAGCAATCATCCCGAATATGAAACTCGAGAATTTGATTTGCCTTGAGGTGATCATTTTCAATGGTCCTTTTGTTGATTTTGGCAAACCTTCGGCGTCGCGCGCACGAGGTGCACCCGTTCAGTTCTCAGACTGTAAAAAACTGGAGGCGGCAGCTCCGAAGCCGGGGCGCAAGTGACTGAAGCGCTTCTTCCGCAATCGAAGCCTTGAGGCTTCTCTGTCCCCTAGTTCAGCAACACGACTGTTTTGAGCATCCGGAGACGCGGATCGGACTGACGCGCGGTAGGATACTCGACATGCAGTTTGACGTTCGTAAGTCGCTTCGCGCGAGACGCGAGGCGAAGTCCGTCGACCGATTCTACAGTGGGATCTTGGCCCGCGGCCGCGAGGAAGCGCGCATCGGATTTCGCAACGATAGGCAGGAGGATTTTGTCCACGCACTTGCGCATCGGATAGTGAACGGCGGCAGGCGACCTTTGGGGCGCGGGGACACGGATACTCGCATGCATCTTCGCTTGGTGAAGATCCTTCGCATGCCAAAGTTCGATCGCGCGATGCCCGTTTTGACCCACGCAGTAACGCAGAGGAGCTGCGATCGCGGCAGCCGGCAAAAAGATTGCCAGCACGAATATCGCGGTAAGCCGCATAACGATCGGGTTTCTTTCAAACGCGCGCTTCATGTTTACGTCGCTCCTATAGCGTCGCATCGGATGCCGTTAGCGCTGCTAACGCTCCTTTGCCTTCAGGCTTGACTGGCATCGGGATCGGAGTTTCCGCCTCGGGCTCGGACCCGGTTGCTGGTTTGCCTCCGAAGCTCGCGCAAAGAGCGGGAAGAACCAGAAGGGTCAGGATCGTCGCGCTTACGAGGCCGCCAATTACCACTGTCGCGAGCGGCTTTTGTACCTCGGCGCCGGTCCCGGTAGACAGCGCCATCGGAACAAACCCGAGCGATGCCACCAATGCCGTCATGACAACTGGACGAAGGCGCGTAACCGCTCCCGCATATATCGCATTCGCTCGCTCAATCCCTTCGTCCACGAGTTGGTTGATGCTCGTCATCATCACAAGGCCGTTTAAGACAGCAACGCCTGAGAGCGCGATGAAGCCAACCGCGGCTGACACAGAGAAAGGCATACCGCGAAGCCACAAGGCAATGATGCCGCCCGTAAGGGCGAGCGGAATGGCGGAAAAGACGAGCAGCGCGTCCCGCGGAGATCCGAGCGCCGAATAAAGCAGCAAGAAAATCAGGAAGAAGCATGCCGGAACGACCAGCATCATGCGCTGCTGTGCCGCCGCCAAGTTTTCAAACTGTCCGCCCCACGAAATATAATACCCGGACGGCAGTTTGATTTGACTGGCAACCTTGCTTTGAGCTTCCGCAACCACTGATGCGATATCGCGCCCGCGAATGTTGGCCGTGACGACAACACGCCTTTTGCCGTTCTCACGGCTGATCTGATTGGGCCCTTCGGTGAAGTCGAAACTTGCCACCTGCTCAAGCAGGACGGAGGCAGTTTTGCCATTGCCGTCGGCAGGTAATGACACGGGCAAGTGCTTAAGCTTTTCAAGATCCTCGCGCATGCTATCTGGCAAGCGCACGATGATGGGATAGCGGCGGTCGCCCTCAAATACCACGCCAGCCTCTTTGCCACCAATCGCCGCGCCGATTACGTCCTGGACGGCCATTACACTAAGTCCGAGCCGCGCGATTTCGTCCTGGTTGATAGTAATTGAAAGGAAAGGGAGCCCCGAAGCCTGCTCCACGCTAATATCGGTGGCGCCCTCCGTCCTTCGTAAGATTGAAGCAACTCGATTTGCGGTTTGAAGCATCGGCTCAAAATCATCGCCGAAGACTTTCACAGCGAGGTCGCCTCGAGCACCGGCGAGGAGCTCGTTGAACCGCATCTGGATTGGCTGCGAGAAAACGAGATTGTTGCCCGGCTGCTTTTCTATGGCAGCCTGAATTTTCGCTACGAGCCCGTCCTTCCCTAAATTTGGATCCGGCCACGCTTCCGTCGGTTTTAGAATGATGAAGGTATCAGATGCGTTGGGCGGCATCGGATCGGAGGCAACTTCTGCCGTGCCCGTCTTCGAATAGATGAACGCGACTTCGGAAAATTTGCTGACAACTTTCTCCAGCTCAATCTGCATCTGCTGAGATTGCGAGAGCGACGTGCTCGGAATACGGATTGCCTGCATAGAGAGGTTTTTCTCGTCGAGCGTCGGAATGAACTCTTCTCCAAGCCGAGAAAAAAGCGAGCCAGCAACCACCAGCAGCGCGACCGCTCCAAGAATGTAATACACCGGTTTAAGCAGGGCCCCACGGAGTAACGGTTCGTAAGCGCGGCGGAGAATTCGGACGAGAAAGTTTTCCTTCTCCTCAACGCTCTTGGAAAGAGCGATCGCAATGGCTGCCGGAACAAAGGTCATAGAGAGCACAAAAGCGGCGATGAGGGCGATGATGACGGTCAAAGCCATGGGCTCGAACATCTTGCCTTCTACGCCAGTGAACGTGAGAAGCGGCACGTAGACTAGAATGATGATGGCCTGCCCATAGACCGAAGGTTTGATCATTTCCTCGGCGGACCGAATGACTACTTCCAAACGCTCTTCAAGGGCCAGCTTGCGCCCTAGTTCGTGCTGATGCTCCGCTATTCTTCGAAGCGTGTTCTCCGCGATAATCACCGCACCGTCGACGATCAGACCAAAATCAAGAGCGCCCAGGCTCATAAGATTTGCACTGATCTTCGCTTGAACCATTCCCGTCATTGTCAGCAGCATCGCGAGCGGAATAACCAGCGCCGTAATCAAGGCGGCTCGGAAGTTTCCGAGCATTAGGAAGAGGACGACGATGACAAGAAGCGCACCCTCAGCGAGATTCTTGCTCACCGTTGCAACCGTGGCGTCGACCAATTGGGTGCGGTTGAGAACCGTTTGCACCTCTATTCCGGGCGGCAGGCTTCGACGTACCTCTTGCATTTTGGCGTCAATCGCGGCGGCCACCGTGCGGCTGTTTCCGCCGATTACCATAAGCGCTGTTCCGACGACCACTTCCCGGCCATTTTCGCTGGCGCTTCCCGTCCTGATCTCTTTCCCGATGCCCACCGCGGCGACATCCTTGACGCGGATGGCGACCCCGCCGCGTGTCGTGATCACCACGTTCGCGATTTGCTCGGACGTCGCAAGTCGGCCCGTACTGAGCACGGCAAAGCCTTCGCCATTGCGCTCAACGTATCCCGCGCCCCTGTTGACGTTGTTTTGACTGAGCGCAAGCGCGATATCAGAGAACGACAGCCTAAGAGCAGTAAGGCGAGCCGGATCGGGCTGCACCACGTACTGCTTTTCTAAGCCTCCGATGACATCAATTCCCGCGATACCAGGCACGGTGATCATCTGAGGTTTGATGATCCAATCCTGGATGGTTCTGAGATAGGCCGTCCGCTCGACTTCTGTTGTTAGCCGCTGGCCTTCGGGGGTGACATAGCTACCGTCACTCTGGGGACCCGCTTTGCCCTCTTGAATTTGCGAAGTCGCCGGGGGCGCAAACTGCACGGTCCACATGTAGATCTCGCCAAGGCCGGTTGAGATGGGACCGAGCTTCGGCTTGGTGTCGTCGGGAAGGTTTTTTTCTGCCTCCCTTAGACGCTCACCGACCTGTTGGCGGGCAAAGTAAATGTCCGTTTTCTCCGAGAATACGGCCGTTACTTGGGAGAAGCCGTTGCGGGAGAGGGACCGCGTATATTCAAGACCTGAGATTCCCGCGAGCGCAGTCTCTATCGGAAATGTGATCTGTTTCTCGATGTCGACGGGCGACAGAGAAGCGGCGATTGTGTTGATCTGGACTTGGTTATTGGTGATGTCGGGTACGGCGTCGATCGGAAGTTTATCGAGTGAATAAACTCCGTACGCCGCCGTCAACGCCGTCAGCAAGACTATGAGCCAGCGCTGATGAACAGAAAATGAGAGCAGTCGAGCGATCATCTGAGTGTCCTAATCAATGGCCGTGTTCTGCTTCTGATTTTCCAAGCTCGGCCTTGAGCAAGAAAGTGTTGGCGACGGCGATCGGCTCGCCCGCCGAGAGGCCTGAGAGAATCTCAACCGAGCTTCCATCATCCTTGCCGACCGAGACTTCGCGTGACTCAAATCCGGCAGACGTGCGGACAAACACGCGGGATTTGCCTTCAATCGTCTGAAGTGCGGCTTTCGGGATGACGAGATCCGCCATCGCTTCGGACACGGCAATATCGGCCGTAACGAAGGAGCCTGGGCGCCACGCGCCGTCGCGATTGTCGACCGAAGCGATTACTCGTGCCGAGCGGGTGTCCTGATTGAGAACCGGACTGGTGAAAATGATCGTGCCGCGCGCCTTATCAGCACCCTCCAAGGTCAGCTGCTGGCCTTCCTTGATCAAGGGAAGATCCTGCGGCGAAACGGTCAACTCGACCCAGACCTTGCTGAGATCCGCGATGGCGTAGAGTTCGTGCGCTTGCCCTTCTCCGCCCATCGGTGTGCCGACGTCGACAAGTTGCTCGACCACGCGGCCTCCGATTGGCGCTTTGATCTCGTAGCGCTCAAGGCCTTTAGGCTCGTCAGTCGCATCCGCAAGCTTCGTGATCGCGTCTTCACTGACTCCAAGCGCGGAGAGCTTTTGTTTCGCCACGTCCCGTCGGACTTGCGCCTCCCGATAGGTAGCGTCGGCGCGAAGGAGGCGCTGTTCAGAGGAGACCTGCTTCTCCCAAAGGGTTTTCTCACGCTGGAACAAGGTTTCCTGAAGCTTGAAATTCACAATCGCTGCGATGTATTCACTCTTCGCGTCCGCAACCTCGCGGCTATCGAGGAGGGCGATGACCTCGCCCGCTTGGACCGGATCGCCAAGTCCCTTTCTCAACTCCGCGACGGTACCGACGACTTTAGACGGTACGCGGCCCACGCGGTTGCGATCGGGGATGATCGTGCCGGGAACGCGTAGGCGTGAACGCAACACGCCGGCTTCAGCGGGTCGAACAGCAATGTTGGATTGCGCGATCTGGTCAGCTGCGATAGCCAGCTGCTCATTCTCATTGCCGCCTTCCGGACCGGAGTGGCCCGTTGGTTTCGGCGATTCGCCCTCATGCCCCTGATCCGAGTCTTTCGCGGCATGTGCAGATTCTGCTTGAGATTCGAGACCGATGAGATCTCGAAATGTCACCGCAAAACGCTCTGTATGAAAAAAGTACGCACCCGCAAACGTGCCCACGAGTAGGCAGCCGGCGACAAGACCAAGTCGCTTCATGACAATATAATCCATGCTGACCGCGGCGCTTGACGAAAGCGTGCGTTCAAAGCTTCAGGTTTTAAAGACGATGGAAGAGGTACGCCGCGCTGCAGTTATCACGCCCGCACGAGCGATTATGCGCCTGCGATGGACCGAGGTGGCTCGTGAATAGGATCTGGCTCCAAGGAATCCCCGAGAGTGTCCAAGTAAGCCGGATAATTCACGCGCGAACCCTCAAGGAACGCGGAAATGTAGTGGGATCTGGTTGGGACTGGTTGGACGCAAGGGCAGCTGCACACGTGATGCTCAAGACCATTGAACAGCGTGCCGCCTGCATCGGAGTCGTCCTGCGCATCGCTTTGGCTGACTAAGGCAATGTGCGCTTGTCCGCCCGTCGAAAAATGCGACTGCGCATGTGACGTCGCGACCGGCATGCCGGAAAACACAAGGAACGCGACGAGGAGCGCCTTTAAAAACCGATTTGTGCGAGAGACAAGCGAGGGCATGAGCCAAGACGCGATTGCGTCAGCTGCATCCCCACGATTGTTTTTCGCCGAACCGATCATGGTCGCGAAAATGGTTTGTGAAAGTGGCGAAGTCAAGTCGATAGGCGACTGCCAATTGCTGGAAATCGGCCGCCGCGGAATTTGCCGCAGGAATTGTTTATTTTCGGACACTATTGCGTCGCGACGAAATTGACGGCGAAAGTCAATTAATTGACTTCAATTGTCAATGATTTGGATTTGAGCAAATCTATTCGAACAGATGGGTTCAAATCACGTCGTCGGATTCTATCTCGCAGTCGGCACTCTACCCGACGTCTATCTCGAAGATCGTGTGGTCGATGTTGAAGCGCGTTGCAAGCATACGAGGGCATCGGCGACAAAAATCACCCGGATGTTCATTGGGCATCGCAAAGTGACACGTAATCGCGGTCTTGGTGTTACACATCGCTCAAAGGTCCGAATTTCAAGGCTGCGCAACGCCGGAGGGTCTTCCGAGGGTCCTCGAATCTCTGCCATATTTATTCCTTGCGGGATGTCCCGCATCGCCATAACCACGGAGTTCGAGAGCAGTCTCTACGTACCCCAGACAATAAGTTCGTCGATAACGGGCTTGACAATAGAAGCCAGCGTGAACCACCCCGAATACTTCGCAGATTTTGAATACGCATCAGCGCGTGGACCCGTTTGAGGCGCTCCGGCACCAAAAGCGTCAACGGTACGAATAGCGGCCCAGGCAACTGGGGCCGCCATATAAACGCCCGCTCGTGCCAAAGATAATTTTCGTTTTATGCAATGAGCGCATCGAGAATGAGCAACAGAAGAAAGCCCACGAAAAACATGGCGGCGACCCACGGCGCGTCACCGCTTTCATGGGCTTCCACGAGCAGCTCTTCCGTTACCAGATAAAGCAAAGACACCAGTGCGAAAGCGAAAAAGCCGCTCAGGATGATCGTGGGCAGTTGAGTGGCGAGGCCCGCGGAAAGCGTGCCAAGAGGCAGCAATATGCAGATCGCCGCAACCATCGCGACGATGGCAGTCGGCTTGAAGTTGTTCTCTCTGAGTTTGAGCGACAGAGACAAGCCGAGAAAAAGAACCTCGAGTGTCAGCGCGAAGGTGAGCAAAATGCCCGCTTTCGCGCTTCCTGCAAAGCCAAGGCCCAAAACCAAGCCGTCGATAAAGAGATCCAGAGCGACGAGTGCGACAACACCCGCCGTTCCGCTCACGCGCTTACCCACTTGTTCGAGGGTCAACATGGTTGCGATGCCGATTCCACCCCCAATCGCAATCGACCACACCGACGATCCATGCTTTAGCTCAGGCAAAACCTCTCCCGCCGCTGCCGCAAAGACGACGCCGGCTGCAAAATGTTGGATCGCACTCGAGATCAAGGGACCGGGCTGGTATCGGGCGGCAACGAGACATCCAATCACGGTCGCAGACACCGGGATAAGCGAAATAAGCAGCCAATGAGCAATGGACATTATGATTTGCCTTCAGTTTCGGATGATCTCCGAGCCGAGTCTTGACTGGGGTCCCATCGTTCGTACATTCTCTAGTGACTAGAGGAGCAATCAAAATGAATGAGGTGTCGATTGGGGAAGCCGCCAAGCTCAGTGGAGTCAAAGTACCCACCATCCGTTTTTATGAGGAAATAGGTCTTCTGCCGCGTCCGGCGCGAACCGAGGCCAATCGGCGCCTTTTTGTGGAGGATGACCTGCACCGGCTCGCGTTTATCAGACATTGCCGTGAACTGGGTTTTGAACTTGATGCCATCCGCACGTTGCTCAGGCTTCAGGACAATCCCAAGCAATCGTGCGATTCCGCCGACACGATAGCGCGCGCAAGATTAAGCGAAGTGGAACTTCGTCTGAAGAGCCTCAGGGCACTGCAGAGGGAGTTGAAACGGATGATTGACGGCTGTAGTCACGGCCACGTCAGCCAGTGTCGGGTCATCGAAGTGCTGGCGGATCACGCCAAATGTATGCACGAAACTCATGTCTGAATTGTCGCGCCTCTATCATCCAGGGTGAAGTTAGCCGGAATTTTGGCTTGCTCCTCTAGTCACTATAGGAATTAGGCTTTGGTCTCTTAACTTGAGGACCAGCCATGACTACCCACGAGATCCGCTATCGCGTCGAAGGAATGGATTGCGGTTCCTGCGCGTCGAAAATTGAAACCGCTGTGCGACGGCTCGGAGGCGTCGAAGACGTTAAAGTTAGCTTTCAAGCACAGAAAATGACCGTGCGCTCCGAGGACCGCATCGGCTTAACAAACACCATCGAAAAGACCGTAAAGGCGCTCGGATTTTCGCTCGCGCAAGAAGCAGCGTCGAATTCGTCCGAAGTTAGATCGCCAAAAGCCATCCACTCCTGCTGTTCCGACGGGCACCACTCCGAGGAGACCGAGCACGGACATGCGGACGATGTGAACTCTGAGCGACCGATGCGCAACGCGTGGTGGGCATCGAGCAAAGGCCGCCTGACAATTGCTTTAGGTCTTGCGCTAGCCGCAGCATGGGTCGGAGGCAATTTATTTCCGCAACTGGAACCATGGCTTTTTATCGCGGCCATGCTCGTCGGCCTCATCCCAATCGCCCGACGCGCCGTTATGGCGGCGCGCTCAGGCACGCCTTTTTCCATCGAGATGCTGATGTCGATCGCCGCGATCGGCGCGGTCATCATCGGAGCCAGCGAAGAGGCCTCGGTCGTTGTTTTTCTGTTTATGGTCGGAGAATTGCTGGAGGGCGTCGCGGCGGGAAAGGCGCGCGCCAGCATTCAATCGCTGACCGAGCTTGTGCCCAAAACGGCATGGGTCGAAGTGAACGGCCAAACGAAAGAAGTGCTGGCGGAAAGCCTCGTTGTTGGCTCCACGATCATGGTGCGACCAGGGGATCGCATTCCGGCCGACGGCGTCATTCTCTCGGGCGAAAGCGAAATCGACGAAGCGCCGGTCACGGGAGAGAGTACGCCAGTGCGAAAGGGCGCCGACGGAACCGTTTTCGCCGGTACAATCAACGGTGATGCGGTATTGCGGGTCCGCGTTACCTCTGCTGCTTCTGACAATACGATTGCGCGCATCGTCAAGCTTGTGGAAGAGGCGCAGGACGCCAAGGCACCCACCGAGCGCTTCATCGATCGCTTCTCGCGCTATTACACGCCCAGCGTGGTCGTCGCTTCGGCCGTCGTCGCAATCGTTCCACCGCTGATATTCGACGGTGATTTCAGTAGTTGGATCTATAAGGGCCTAGCAATCCTGCTGATCGGATGTCCCTGCGCCCTTGTAATCTCAACGCCCGCCGCCATCGCAGCCGCGCTTTCGACCGGCGCCCGTCGCGGCTTACTCATAAAAGGCGGTGGCGTTCTCGAGACGCTTCGAGATATCACCGCCGTCGCGCTCGACAAGACCGGCACCCTGACAGCAGGTAAACCGCGTGTGACAGACGTCGTTGCATTTGGACGCGATGAAGCGCAGGTCCTGCGGCTCGCGGCGGCTCTTGAAAAGGGATCAAGTCATCCGCTCGCAAATGCCATTCTAGAACATGCCGCGAATGGTGGGATAGATCCTCTCCCTGCCGTCTCCGATGCTAAAGCCATCGGCGGTAAAGGCGTGCGCGGCCAGGTCGATGAAATCGAGGTGTTCCTCGGGTCGCCGAAAGCAGCTAGCACCATGGCGGCGCTCAGCTCGGACCAGTCAGCAAAGGTCAGAGCACTTAATGAGGAGGGAAAGACCGTATCCATCCTCATCGCCGATAATAGTGTTGCTGGTGCGCTTGCAATGCGCGACGAGCCCCGCCCCGACGCGTCCGCCGGACTGAAGGCCCTCGCGGCTGCGGGGATT
The DNA here is from genome assembly GCF_905067615.1 of Hyphomicrobium sp. MC8b. Taxonomy (NCBI): domain Bacteria; kingdom Pseudomonadati; phylum Pseudomonadota; class Alphaproteobacteria; order Hyphomicrobiales; family Hyphomicrobiaceae; genus Hyphomicrobium; species Hyphomicrobium sp. MC8b. The sequence goes on from NZ_LR898465.1 coordinate 933,488, forward strand.
AAGACGATTATGCTCACTGGCGACAACCGACGCACCGCAGAAGCGATCGGGCGGCAGCTCGATATCGAAGTCTGCGCCGAATTATTGCCGGAAGATAAAAAGCGCATCATCGGCGAGCTGCGCCAAAAAGGGGATGTGGTCGCCAAGGTCGGGGATGGCATTAACGATGCACCAGCGCTTGCCGCTGCCGATGTCGGCATCGCGATGGGAGGAGGCACGGACGTAGCGCTGGAAACTGCGGACGCGGCGGTACTTCACGGAAGAGTTGAAGACGTGGCGCAAATGATCGCGCTCTCGAAAAGCACAATGGCGAATATCTATCAAAACATCGCTATCTCGCTTGGTCTCAAAGCCATTTTTTTGATTACGACGATCGTCGGCATCACCGGCCTCTGGCCAGCAATTCTTGCGGACACCGGCGCAACTGTGTTGGTTACGGCCAACGCCATGCGTCTGCTGCGCTGGAAACCGCCATACAGCCGATAATGAACCAATAGGCACGAGACCACCGTTGAACCCAACGACGGCTATTGGCCCAGGGCGGAGAACCTGACCATGTCCGCTTACGATGGAAAGCAGACAAGCATCGCTACCCTTAAGTGGTATGGCGCGCACAAGGCGCGATGTCCGCTTTCTCGGCGAAGCGGCTCTTCGGCTCGACGCTACCGACAAGACGGTCCGTGTGAAATTTGTACGAAACCTGCGAGTCAACTCCTAAGTCAGCTTTGCCGAGAAGGCGGACTTGGGTTGCAATGATTACAAAATAGCCAATGACCCTTCGCAACAGCGTCTGCTGCAGCCTCACGAGCAGACGTCGATCGAATGACGGCTGCGGGCCATTAGCAGACACCGATTGTCGGCCTAGAGGTGATTTCAAAACTGAACAAGCGCGCGCAGGATCGGGCGCGCTAGGTCGCGTCGTCCAGTAGGCCCTCATCGATGACTTCGCTGCCGATAATCCAGTCCGGCGGGACGGCCGCTTCAAAAACGAGACCGCAATCCACGTGCATCCGGGTTCCGGGTTTCTCCGGGTATGATTTCTTGTAAGCCCATGCGCACACCACTTCGCCAATGATGTTTGGCAGATCCCCGCGCGCCATCAACTCCGCCGGCGTGAAAAACGGGTGGGTCACCCTCAAAGCGGCCTCGCCCGACACCCGAAAGCGGAAAACCATGGCACGGCCGTCGCGCCTCAGCAGGTCAAGTCCATCGGCGCCGAGCAGCTCACGCGCCATGTGCCCGTCGATCTCGGCGCCAAGCTGAAGGTAGTGGTTGAACCCGTCGACCAATGCCTCTCGAGACAAGGTCAGGTGCGCCTGGCCTTCGCGCTTCCCGTGACGACTTCGTGGGCCGTACATGTCGATGACGTCATCGAGGCGTTGCGACGCCGAAGCCCAGCCCGCGTGGCCAGACAGGGCGCGCACGAGCCTCGCCTTGCGGTCGTTGGCGACCAACGGCAGCAAGCCGCTCCGGTTGATCGAGGCTTCATCGTCGGCATTCGCCCGCGTCCCGTGATAGGCGGCGACATCGACCAAGCCCAGCCAGCCCAGCAGCGCATTGCCAATACTCTCGCGACCACCCAGCTCAACGGCCACGTCGCGCGCGTCTTCGACGTACTCTGGTGCGGCGGCCTGGAGCGCAGTGACCGCATTCGGCGGCATAAGAGGCAGCAGCACCGCGTCGACGCGCGGTAGCCAGTCGGAGATTCGGTCGAAATCGAAAAGGAATCGTTTGCTCATGGACCCAGACTAGAACGTGGTGGACAGGAGCTTCCCGATCCAGCGCTGCGTCGCCGTCGTGTTATAGTAGGGCATGCTCAAGATCGATCCGCAATGGGAAGAGAACAGCCCTGGGGCAATTCCGCCCGAAGTGTTCACAGAGTTTCTCCAGCTCATCCGCCGCATGAGCGGACAGGCCTCGCGCCCGCAACGGGTGCTCGAGCTATTCAAGCGCGAGTTCGCCGCCTGTGTCGGGGAAACGGTCAACCCGAGCAGCAGCGAAAGCTGGGCAGCTTCCGACATGGAGAACCTGATGAGCGACGCCGCGAATAACGCGGCACTGTTTATTCAGGCGTTCTGTTCCGGCTGCGAGACCTTACGATCCTCCGACACGGAGCTTCCTGTTCCATCGACCGAGCGGATCAACCGCATCCTCGCAAAGCACAGTGCCGCCTTCCGGGTTGAGGACGGGGCGTTGGTCCCAGCCGCCAACCACCGTCCGGTCCAAGTGCCCGCCAAACCACCTTCGCTCGACGAGCAGGCGCACGAGGTTATCCAGGCGGCCATTTCCCAATCGGAATATCTTCTCGCCAAAGGGCAGGGCCGACAGGCCGTCGCCGAATTGCTGTGGGTGCTCGAGTCGGTGTCGACCGGATTCGACGGTGTCGAGGCTGGGGGCGGTACAATCAAGGGCAAATACTTCAACGCCATCGTCAAGGAAATGCAGGCCAAGACCTTGAGCACGCATCAACGCCAGGTTCTTGCGGCGATGGTGGCGCTGCACGGCTATCTTTCGTCGCCGACGGGCGGCGGGATCCGACATGGGCAAGACCTGCAGAACGGGACGCCCCTGACGGCCAACGATGCCCTGGTCTTCTGCAACATCATCCGGAGCTACATCACCTACATGCTGGGCGAGCACGAGCGCCTCAAACGGAACTAGGCATGAATTTCAAATCAAGAAACCTCAGGGCTATCGCAGAATGCGTGATCGGTGACACCGGATTTTTCGTCTATCGGTCTAGCTCGCGCATCACCGAGTTCTTCGAGGAGTGCGGCCTCGACTTCGTCCACGACGGCACGACGCGTTGGGCTTGGACGTCCGAGCGTCTCGCCGAACTGCTGGCGGATCCGGCGCCCCAACCCAACATGCTGCCATCCCGTTTTGCCCGCGTGCTGCGCGTGCTCCTCGACCGGGCCGACGCGGCGGAGGGTGACAACGACCGCGCCAAGGCGCTGGCCGCCTTGAACGCGCCCATGTGCAGGGAGGGGTTCGAAGCCTTCTATGACGAGCGTGGCGTTGCCCAGTTTCGGCACATCGCATCCGACAAGCTTTCGGAGTTCTCCAGTCCCCATCGTCCCTTGACGGCGGAGGAGAGGAAGAGGCGGGACTTGCTGAGCGCCTATCTCGATGCGTGTTCTGAGGACGAACTGATCGGCGACATCCTGTTGCCGATGTTCAGGCAGCTCGGTTTCCACCGCATCACCGCCGCCGGCCATGCGGACAAGGCCTTGGAGTACGGCAAGGACGTGTGGATGCGTTTCACGTTGCCGACCATGCATGTCCTCTATTTCGGCATCCAGGCGAAGAAGGCAAAGATCGATTCTGCCGGAGCGACCCGGCCCGGCAGCGCCAACGTCGCCGAGATCCTGAACCAGGTCTTGATGATGTTGGGACACGAGATCTTCGATCCCGAGGTCAATCGCCGAGTATTAGTCGACCACGCCTTCATCATCGCTGGAGGCGAGATCACTAAGCAGGCGCGCAATTGGTTAGGAGAGAAGCTCGACCAGGGCAAGCGCAGTCAAATTCTTTTCATGGATCGGAATGACATCCTGAACCTGTTCGTGGTGAGCAATATTCCGCTGCCGGCGAAGGCTCTGCCGGCAAAGGTCGCAGGAAATTTCAACGATGAGATCCCGTTTTGAGGCAAAGGTGGGTCAGGTCCGCTTAGGGTCACGAGCAGACGATCGCGCAGTCGGGATTACTTCTGCTTTTCATTCGAAAGCAGACTTGTTCGGGAACGCGCTCTCTTGCTTCGCGAACCAAACGGTGAATGTCTGCAATTGGGACCTTGCGGTCGTGCCGTCGCGATGCCGAGAAAGCCGACATCACCGGATCATTGAACGGCTAACTCAATTGTCAGATGATCATGACCGGTATCCGTCAATAAGCAGACAAAGCGTCTCCCCCTTTTGGGCTCGAAGTGGACGTTTTAGCCTGGTGGTATCGTCGCGCCTGTAGCAGATGATTACGCGACTAGCGTGACGATCGTGATGCCCGCCGCGCTCGTCGCGGCTGTTCTTCGCGATCCGCAGGTTCGGGATGTACGCCGCCGCCTTTCCATTCGCCGGAGGCAAGCCATTCCTCGAAGTAGAAGAGCCAGACCGATGCCCACGAGACGAAGGTCTGATCGATTCTCATGTGCGCGGCCCACTCGCCCGATCCAGGCAGATAGAGACAGAGCCGCAGCGGATTGCGGTAGACATGGGGCAGTTCGCGGTTGCCGGCGAGAGCGGCAATGTCGGGATTTAGTACGAAGACTTGCGGACTCATGCTGAGCCGATAGACAATGCGTAATGTGTACTCGCGGCTGAGCGGTGTGGGACGGTCCCGGTATTCCCACGTCAGGGCGGCGGCCTTCAATGAGCCAACACCATCTCCGACCCGGCTGGATTTCAGGAAGAGATATTGCTGGGCAAGGCTGAGATCCGGCCGATCACTCCTGTTTTTCATCAGTCACCGAAGTTCGTATTACGGGGAATCGGTGCCGCGCCGGCGGCACTGGAAAAACTCAAGCTGCCCGCCGATCCGATGTACAGCCTGCCGGAGCCGCGTGCGGCGCCAATGGAATCTGTTCGTCGGTCCATGACGCGGCGAACCACGGATTTGCCAAGAATGCCTTCAAGGCTGCTCGTCACCCGGTCGAGACCGTCGACTGCGGCGGCCTGTTCAAAGGCGGACAGTGCTTTTGCGTGCCAGGCGAAAAAAGCGTCGACGCGAGCCGGCTCGGCGTTCCACCGGTCCGCGAAGTTTTCACCCACCGTACTCTCGTTTGCCACCCAGTAATGGATGCGGCCGTCGATCAAGCGTTTTTCTATGAAGTGAGGCATCATCCGGATCGTCTCGACGACAACGTCCAATTCCGTGTCGAATTCGAATATTCCGACGCAGAATTCGTAAGCCATTGAGGCGAGGGTCGTGATGACGATCGAGATAGGCGCGACTTCCTTCGTCGTGTCCTCAAAATAGATATCGCGGTGGCGTTTGAGTAGCTGAACTGTGCGACGCAACACTCCTTTGCCCGTCATCTTGGTTGGGAAAGGCGCGACGTCGGCGCGGTCATTCGCATAGGCCGCTTTTTCCGCGCGCAGGCGCGCCCGCAGATTTGCCCGGCGTTCAAAAATGGCCTTAAAACCGCTTGGATTCGTGGGCTTCCAGTCGCGAAGCTTTTTGTCGGGGACCAGCTCTCCACCGTTGACGCATTCGACGTTCACGATCGTGGGCGAAATGTCCAGATGGAACTCGCGGGCATAGTTCAATCGCCAGCAACGCTTCTTTTCTTCCAGGATCGGGGCATATCGCGCGTTGTCCCGAAGCCTGTCGCCGATGAGCTTTTTCAGTTCGGCGGGTGAGCGACGAGAAGAAAAACCCAGCACCAGGCAGATGAGGTCGACGTCGAAATCTTCTCGGCCGAGAGGCTTCACGCTTGTGCCGAGACCGGCCGATCCATGAGCGTACACGCGAATGGCGCGGAGTAGGGGATCGTCGCTTTCCGAGAGCCACTCTGCCACCGCTTCGTAGCTGTTCTTTGCGGCAACGAGCTGCGCTTCGGTCAGCTCCAGCTCGCGGCAGACTTCATCGAGGATGGAATAGACCGCCGACTTCCGAACGACGTCGGGAAAGTTATTGGCGCGCGGCGCAATCAAGTTCATGTCAACGTTCCCTTGAGTTTATGGATAGGTTCGAACGATTCGGCGGGCGCCTGAAAGAAGATCGGCTCAAGCCGCGGACACTCTTTCCGGGCCGCCGCCGCGCCCATCCCGCGAAGCTCGGAAATCTTGCGGGTGTCATCCATCGCGTAGAGATCCTTCGGAACGTCCGGACAGACGCGAAAGATCGCCTCCCGCTCATGCTCATGTCCCGTCAGCAGTTTCGCTATACCGAGCGCGCCGCGCGATTGCCCGTCCATGAAAAGCCGCGAAAGATCGCGGATGATGCCGATCTTTCCGGGAGCGGCGCCAAGCGCATACACTTCGTTGACGCAGCCCAGGCTTAGAATGCGAAGGCTGCTCGAGGGCCAACCGAGAATGGAAATGGCTTCGACCACGGCAAGCGCGATCGGATTGTTCGCCCAGACGCCACCGTCAAAAAGCCCGACGTGATCCGCCGTGGTGTGCCGCCGGAAAATGGTCGGCGCGGCGGCTGTCGCCATTGCGGCGTCAACGGCAAGGCGCGAATAGTCGGTCTTTAACCGGTCGTGATGCGCCGTCTTGAAGATGTATACGCTGCGATGGAGAGGGTCCCAGGACGGGATCAACAATCGTGTTCGAGATTCCCCGAGCTGCCTCTGGCCGAGTATGGCATCGAGCTCGCGTCGGAGAGCAGTCGCGTCATGCTTCGTCGCTACCCAGTGTTTGATTTTGCGACCTAAGCGAGAGATGAAACCTTCAAGCCCTGACGTTCCTTCCCCAAAAATGAAAGGCCCTCGATCAACGTAGAGGTCCAGGAGCTGCTGGGCGCTCAATCCAAGGCCGAGGCCAATGGCGAGAATGCCGCCCGTCGACGTTCCGGCGATCAGATCGAAGTATTCGCCGATCGGGCGATCGAGATTTCTCTCAATAGCGGCGAGAAAGGATGCCGGCAGAGTTCCCATGATCCCGCCGCCGTCAAGGCAGAGAATGCGTCGGATAGGCAGCGGATCAAGGTTCTCGGCCGACATCGATGATCATCCCTTGGGCGGATACGGATCGTTGCCGTAGGAATTCTTGTCGCGGATCTCGCCATTCGGCCGGTGAATGACGACCTCGCTGCGCTGGTTGATCGCGATGCTCCTCGCAGCGCTTTCCGCCTGGGATTGCGTCGCGTGGGTGGACGTCACGCGGCTGTTGTTTTCGCCGCGGACGGCCAATCCGTCGCCGTGTGGAACCACATGTTGATTCTTGCCCATTTCTAGCAGCCCTCTATTGACCTCGGATTCGCGCCGTCATACGCTACTTGACGAACTGTCATAGGCGCGGGCCAAAAAAAGGAGGTCCGCGACATTGACGACCTCAGCAGTGGAATCTATACGCTTTCGTCATGACCAGGTCAATCATATCATCAAGTTTCGGTTCCCGTTTGAAATCCATTCGCGAAGATCGGGAACTCAGCCAGTCTGAATTGGGACGTCGCGCTGGCATGGATTCGTCGGCTATAGCGCATTTTGAAGCCGACCGACGAAAACCCTCCTTCGACAACATTCGTGCGCTCGCCAAAGCCCTTGTTATCTCGACGGACTATTTGCTCGGCACGGGAGAAGCGACGACAGCGTTTCGCGATGAAGACAAGCTGTCGGTCAGAGACCGAGATATCATCCAGGGTGTCATCGACAACATGGTCAGCAAGAAGAAGTAGCCATGGCGGCATTTCGCTTAAAACTTGCGACGCAACTCGGAGAAAAGGTAGCGAGGGAAGCCGGGTTCACGACGTTTCCCATTCGACCGCTGCAGATTGCGGCCGACAACGATATTATTGTCGAAGCGAAGCCGCCCGACGCGCCGGGAATATCGGGCGCCCTCATCTTCGTAAATAATCTTGTGACGCTAATCTATTCGACGGAGCACAACAACCGTGGCTTCGAGAACTTTTCAGTATCGCACGAATTGGGGCATTTTTTCCTTCCTGGGCATCCTGAAGAGATCATAGGGGCCGGCGGAGTGCACATGTCGCGCGCGAACTTTACACAGAGTTCCTCAATAGAGCTCGAGGCCGATCACTTTGCAGCCGGGCTTCTTCTTCCATCGTCCCTCACGAAGAAGTTTCTGCAACGGCATCAGACCGGGCTTGAGGGAATCCTGAAATTGGCATCCGAGGCGGAATCCTCTGCGACCGCAGCAGCAATAAGGTCTGCGGCATGCAGTCCTTACCCGATGGCGATCGTTGTGAGTGAAGGCGATGCCGTCGCTTACGCGTTCATGACCGACAATTTCAAAGCGCTCGGTAAGCTGAAATGGCTGAAGAAGGGCATGAAACTGCCGGCGAGCGCGACGGCGCGTTTCAATGCCGATCGAGAAAATATTGTTGGCGGCAACAAGACCTGCGGAGAGACGGATCTCGCCGCCTGGTTCGACGGCAGCTCGCGCATTTCCCTGGACGAAGAAGTGCTGGGCCTCGGTAAATATGGATTTACGCTGACGATCTTGACCGGTGAAGCACTACCGGACGATCCGGACCAGCAAGAAGATGAGGAAGCTGAACTGCTAGAATCCTGGACGCCGAGGTTCGCGCGCAAATGACCATGCCTTCGCCGCCCGTCTCTCCGTTTCAGCGGACATTCGCTATTGGACGGGCTAATTTCTTGCCCTTTGAACTTAACGTAGCGCGGAGCCAATGCGGCTGAGATCCGCACTTGTGCCAAGTTAGCGCGCCCTATTTCCGAGGACCTCTTGCACAACCCGATCGACAATTGCTTTTCGTAGCTCCGTGAATTCAAACTGCTCGAAGATCGGAACCAGAAGTGCTTGCACCCGCTCCTCAATGTTGATTCCGATCTCCTCGGTGGGAAAGGTCAGACTGCTCGAAATTGATTCTTCGGCACACCGCGCGCCCTCTAGCACGTTCCATCTTAGGCTATGACAGCACAATCGTCTTCCCACGGCGCTGTAGTACCGAAGAATCACACTGATCTGCGAGTTCGCGCCAGCAAAACGTAACGCCAGAGCCTCGACGAATTTTAGAAGTTCCGTCACACGGTAAATCGGCAAAATCCAGTCGAATAGAGGTGGTTGCGGTCGAGGCATGCGGTTCGCCATGAAGTCAGCACGATCCTCTTGCATCGGGCGCAACAGAAAGCCTTTCCCATCCCGCGAAATGCGCCAATAGTCACTGGTTTCGCCGTTGTTATCTGCAAGGTTGGCAAGCCACGCTTCGATCAGATCGCCACGAGCTACGGGACGACGTCCTTCCGCCTGCAAGTACGTAAATGGCGGCCAACCAGAATAAGCCGGCATGTCCTGACGCAGCATCTCGTTGAGTGCGTTCAGGGACTCTGCTTGGAAACCCTCTATCGAGAACGAAAATGTCCAATGTCCCTCGGCCAATCGGTGTGGGCTGTCGGCCGCCAGCTGCGCTATCTTCGCGGTCCATGCCGCGTAGCTTTCGCGATCCCACTCTTCAAGATTGGGTCTTGGAGTTTGATCAGTCTCAGCCAGAGGGTTTATGACCTTCCTCATCGCAGTGAGAAGGTCGTCTTGGCGCGCCTTCACCAGCCGATCAATGAGTTTCTCCCAATCGTCTTGCGTTCGTGATGGTTCACTTGCCCCCCCAGGTCGACGTACGTAGACGCGATCCGTTTGTAGTATGCGCTGCTCGGGATCTGCGCGCGACGCCCACAATGGCGTCCGGTGATCTCCAGGAACAATGATAACGGGATGCCTGATCTCTGAACCCAGTCTTTGGGCATACGCGACGCGACACTGACAGGGCGGAGTTACATATCGCGCCACCACCGCTGCAATCCGGTCTTGTGAGAAAGCCTCTAGGTGTCCCTGCTCCGGTGCAATTTCCGGGTGCCCCTGAGCCGTGTCGTCGAAACCAATAAATATTGCACCGCCTCCGCTGTTGGCCAGTGCTATAATCTCTTTCGCCAATCGCGCTCTCTCACGCTCCTCTGCCAGTCCTCCGAGCCAGTTTTTGACCTCAACGTAGAGGCCTTCTTGAAGGTTATTGATCAGCGCTTGAATTTGCTCGTCGGTCATAGACTACCATTGGCTTGCTGGCGCTCAGTGCCAGCACCGCGCTTGTGGACGTTTTTTCGCCGCGCAAGTTTGATGGGCCCGAGTGGGCGGGTTGGACGACTTTTTGCGGAGGCCGCCCACTCCGAATCGAGGATGCTCGGATATAGGTACAAATTCAAGGAAAGGGCGGTGTCCTCTCTTGCCTCTACAGCAGGCCTCACCTGCTGAAGGAACCTGAACATCGGACAACAGCCAGCCTGATTGGTTGGAGAGGTTTCCAGGTTCGCGGGCTGTGGTGGATCGCCTTAGTCGGCGATCCACCACATACTTCTTGCGGAGGTCAGTTCTACGAAAATGGAAGCCGAAGCCCCTAAGCCAAGTGAAGAGAATGACATCGGCAGCTCCACCAGGGAACTGTTGATGCGGCGCGCGCATACTAGCCTTGGATTTTGTGCCGTGGCGGTCATTGGCGTTGGCAAACTCAGCCGAGTGCTCGTAAGCTACGATCCAGATCGAGCAGTAAAACTAATGCACAAGGCTCTCGGCGATGAGATGCCGAGCAGCCCATCGAGTAAGATCGAAACTGATCCTCGTGATTGGTTCTCCCTTAGCCCCGAACAGGCTCACAGAATACTAGCCGCAGCCGAGTTGCCCATCGTTCCTCTGGATTGGAATAGTATTCGCGACAATGGGAACGCAAGCCGGTTCACACCGGAAGAGATGTATTTCTACGGCATTGCGGCGATCGCGCTTCTGCTAAATGACATGCACGTTCTTCACATCTATCCATCAACGGCCGCACGCCCGCCGGTGGGTCATGCCGAAAAACTTGCGAAGGCATCGCGCCGATTCCGAGACATCTTGAACGATCCGGCAACTGATCGCCTTATTTCGGACTGGCCTGAATTACAAAAGTTTCGATCTCTCACAGCCGAGCTTACGCTGATCGCCAATATGACTGCAAACGCGAGACAAGCGGAAACTAAGCGACAGCGCAACGACGAAAGCGCGAACTCACGGCAAGTATTTGTCCGCGATAAGCTGACAGAATGTTTTGAAGGTCTATATGGACGCAAAGCAGGCGCTTCGAGACCAAGTGGCACTGGAGAAGTTGGAGGCCCTTTCGTTAGATTTGCCACCACGTTTTTCGCTGAGATTGGAATGCCTGTCGCCGCTGAGACTATTGCTCGCGATCTACGCCGGCGGCCCAACAAAGAGACTTGAGAGCAGTTGGCTTAAACTCGTACACATTGGAACAAACTGATTGCAAAGAGGAAGGCGGGGCAGGTCCTTTTTGCCGGCCCGCGGCGAATTAAGGCCATGCTGATTTACCGATGGACTGGTAACCTGCGCGTTTCAACTGCTCGGACACCCGAAGCTCGAGAGCACGGTTCGTTATCTCGGCATCGAGGTTGATGATGCGATCGACATTTAACGCGATACCTCCGAGAGCGGACGTGCTCGGAGATCGCTTTCGCCTCGCCGATACCGGCGCGTCTACTTCCGCAATTGGGACTTAGCGGACGTCTTGTAGGCGATTTTCGAAGGAATAATCGAGAAGGCGCTCGATGAAGGAACAGAACCGACTTGTTTGATTATGTAGGAAATCACATGCGGCTATCGCAGCGCATAATGTATCTTATGTTAAATCGAGTCCGGCGTTGGACCTCCCGCCATTGATTTCTGTAACGACAATCGCTCAGAACGTTTCTGCATAAATTCGGATACAGCGGTACGCCTTCGTCTCCCGCCGCACGTAATTCGGATCAGGCCATGCCCAACTTTTTGCGGGAGAACCGCGCCGGTACCTCGCCTTCGCTCGTCATGCCCGGGTAAACGAACCGCGCGATGACGATGCGACGAGGATTGCGGACAAACAGCACGTTGAGCGCCGTCAGGGAGGGAACACGCATGCTCCTCAGCCCATCCGCCCGGTCATCGTGAACATCAACCCGCAACGTGATCCCGGCGTTGATGCGCTCGATGAAGTTACCAAGCTTATTGACCGCGGCGTTCGCGCGGAACGCCCGCTTGCTGAATACGACGCGCCAAAGCTCAAAAAGGTCGAGCCCCGCGCCCGCCGTCATGTAGACCGGCCGCGCACGCGGCGTGCCGCCGGTGAAGATTTGCGGGGCGCGGAAATCCGCAACGCTTCCGAATTCTTTCCGCAAGGGCGACAGCACCACATCGAACATCTCTTTCGCATCGATATCGTCTTCCGCCTGGACGTGATTGACGCTGTCCAGGCGGCGGAGAGTTTCCTCCCACCACTGCTGTTCGCTGGTAAGCTTTTTCCGTTCAATGTAGTCGCGGATTGCCTCGTCCGTTGCCCGCCTCACCGGCGGGCAACGCTTATTCTTCGACAACGCGGACAATTCTTCCGCTAACGCCGCATCGACCGAGAGGCTTGAACGAGAACCCAAATGACTTGCTTTCTTGCCGGGCTATTTTAGCACCGTTGGTGCGGACGCGCTTCTAAATGCCTGCAAAAGCGGCAGAACCTATCCACCGAGAGAGCGCGAAACGCTTCAGTGCCAATAAGCAACAGATCACGCCGTGCGAGAAAAAGGGGCTGTAAAGACAGCTCTACGGCAGCGAACCCCGGAGCAGCGAAATGCTTTCCGCGTTCCGGGCCTGAACATCACGTCGGGGATTGCCGGACCAAGCCTCTCGCCTTCGACAAATAAGGCCCCTCCCCGCATGGGGTGATTTTCTTTCGCGACCTATTCATGTGGATGGGCATCCCGCCGCCGCGCCCGCGTATGTTTTGCGCGTGGGTGTACAGCGGGGTATTTTCAGTGGCAGCTTTTGAAACCGAGCAATTGGATATAGGCGACCTGTTTTCCGACGCGTTCGTCTTCAGCTTCCCTCTCTATCAGCGGCCCTATGGGTGGGGACCGGAAAACGCTGAAGCGTTGCTTACCCGTGAGCTGGCCGGCACGTTGGCCACTGCCTGGGATTTGTGAGTTCCGCGGCTCCGCAGTCGTTATCTGGTCCTTGCGTTCGACCGTCGGCTGCGGCAGCTTAACGATGTTATTTTATCAGATGTTTTGAGTGAATATGCTTATTGATAGCGTGATCCAGGCGTCGACCGACGTCGATCTTCTGCAGGCATGGAATTCCTATCTTGCGGAAATAATGACTCGGAGCCAGATGCTCGCCGGCATTGCCTTGCGCTTTGTCGTGAGCCAGCGGCCTAAGCTCACTTACGAAATTGCCACCGGCCCCGCCCGCGCGGACGTGGAGGGGTTCCTCAATTGCCATCCGGTGGGGACAGGTGCCGCCCCCAAACCGAGGGTGGTGCCCTGGAAGACAAGGATCGTGGCGTTGGAGCCTCGCGGCGTGGCGGCTGGCGTCTACGCGACCGGAGCCAGGGACGGGGACCTCGAGGAAGCGGTGGGCGCCTTCACCGACCCGAAAGTCCTGGCCGCGCTCGAGCACAGCCACCGCCTGTTCGACAAGGACGTGAACCACATCAAGCGGGTGACGATGTACAGCAAGCACCCCTGCCTGCTGATCGATGAACATCGCCACATCCACGCGATGAACCTCCTGGCCAAGAACCTGCTGCATTCCGGCGCGGCGAATGTCTCGGTTTCGCCGAACGAGCAACTGAACTTCGGCACCCGCGAGGCGAGCCGGATGTTTGCGGAGATGGTGGAGGCCTTCTTCAGGGGCGCGCATGAGGAGGCGCGAACGCTGCTTGAAAACGACCTCTTGGGTCACCTGTCGCGGGAACGCTCAAGCTGGGTGTCCGGCGAGCACCTTGCCCTCCTGCACCTTAAACCCCTCCGCCAGCCGCTGATGCTTGATCCAATGCGGGTGTCGAAGGTCACCAAGCTTTCCATCGCGCAGGCGCGGCTGGTGTGCGCGCTGGTCCGTGGCCTCGACCTTCGCCAGTATGCGGAGGAGGCGAACGTGGCGTTGCCAACCGTGCGCTGGCATATGCGCAAGGTGCTCTGCCACCTCGAGTGCACGTCCCAGTACCAGGTCGTGGCGCTGATGAAGGAAATTTTCGGATAGCGGTGGGTTGCCGCGTGGCGTCGGGCACGCGCGCCTTTGCTGGACGACCTCCTGCGTCTGTCCGGCCGGCAACGGATCGGGAGTTGAGTTGGTTTCCCCGTCATGGGTGACGATCGGAAACCATGTATTATCGGTGTGCCGATAGGCTGGGCGCCGGAAGGTGAGGCGGACCATTACATGGTCTGCCCGGGCTGCGGCGCGCTCATCGACATGCGGGATCTCGGAATGGCGCTTGGCCATGCCGGGGAGTTGCCCCATGGGCCCGGCGTCATACGGTCGTGATCAGCCCGAACCTGGGGCTCACGCCAGGGCAAGCTGCCCGTCGTAGGCATCGAGCATGAAGAAATAGAATTCGGCGCCGCGGTCATCGGCGTCCGCGCGGTTCATCACGCGGTAGGCGGACCGGTTCATCGCCATCCATTCGGCGAAGCTTTGCGTGCCGTCAAAGGCCCGGTCAAAGAGCCGGCGGAATTCAGGCTCGTGAAAATCGTTCGTCATCTTGCAAGTAAAGATCACCGCGCCAAGGCGCACAAGCAGGTGGGAGTAAAAGAAGCATACGGATCGAGCTTCGGCGTGTGCCCACGAAGTGGACATCAAGTGGGACGCCGCTGGCGACGCGGCCCGCTTTGAAACCCCTGCAACGTTCACTAACGGTCGTGCCCCTGGGCGATCTGGACGCTCAAAGGGGCGGGATTATCGAATTTCGCCCTCTCATGGATGCAGGTTGGCTGCCCGCACGATCCATGGCAATTGCCGAGGTTGTCGGTTCCCATGCAATGGACGGAACCGCAGGTGCTGCAGGTCCACATCCCGAATTTGGTGCCGTTGTTGGTGCCGGATGTTTCGCAACACGGGCAGCGGAACTTCGAGGCGTCGATGCTGCTGTAGATCGCCGCGGAAGGAGGGGGCAGCGAAGGCGCGGAATAGCCTGGTTTGGGGATGAAGGCGGCCGCCCAGTGCAGGGTCCCGTTCTGGACGTAGCCGCTCACGATGTAACGCTGCCTGGTGCGCGAGCAGTGGACGTAGAACTGCAGGAATTCGGTCATGCGGTGCTCCCTGTTGAGCGGCGATGATGGGCGGGGGCACGGCGAACGTAACCATCCGGGCGGATAGGTCCGGGAAAAAGAAATAGGCCACCTCCCGGTGGGAAGGTGGCCCAGACGACCAGCGGTGCGCTCACGCGGCAACGGCGGTTTCAGTGTCGCCGTCAGCCTCGGTGAGGAACTCCGGCAAGGCTTCTTCGCCCTCGGCCTCGCCGTCATCGGCCTCATCCACATCGGGCAGAAGGGTTGCCGGATCGACGGTCCTTAGAACCTCGGGCAACCAGCCCGTGCCCGTGAGAAGCCGTTCGGCCTCACGGACCATGCCCTCCTTCTTCATGTCGGAGATGAGGTGCGCCTTGTCTTCGCCGAGTGCTTCCTCCACCGCCGCGATGATGTGCGGCTTGGACACGCGCGAGAGGTACATGTCGCCGGAGGGCTGCCAGCCCGCCGCCACCATGCTGAGGCCCAACGCGTGCGCGACCTGGTCGCGGTTGCGTTTGACATCTCGCCGGCTCGTCTGGACCGCATTGACGCTCATCGCGGCGCAGTGGGCGAAGAGGCCGTGTTTCTCGGCATCGTCCATGTCCCACAGGGCGGCCCAGAGCTTGGTGCGGTCCTTCGGCAGCTTCGCGCGCCAGGCTTCATTGCGCTCGTCGAGGGCGACCGTGGTCTTCCAGGTGTCCAGCCCCGGCGCGTTGGCCGCGAAGTTGTGCTGGATGCTCAACTGCATGCAGCTGTCATAGGAGGCATGATAGAAGTGCGAGAGGACCATCGTGTGGAGTGTGGTCACGAAGGCGACACGGAAGTCCTTGCTCATGGCATCACGCATCGCCACCGTGCGGTATGAGGTCAGGTCCTGCACAAGGCGCTCGGCGATGGGTTTGGGCGCGTTGTCATCCTCGGTTTCATCATCCGAGGTTGCGGTGGCCTCGGGCGTTGCCGCTTTTTCCTCGTCCTCGGGTTTCACGAAACCGGGCTGCACGAGGAGCTCTCCCGATGGGCTGATCGACAGGAGCACGCCGGAGCGCGCCATCTCCTCGGTGGTGAAGACGGCAGGCTTTTTGCGGATGGCCTCGGCTTCGGCGTCCAGGGCCTCGAATTCCTCCTGGAGCCCGTCGTCGGTCTCGTCGGCGTCATCCTCCGACATGCGGTCGAGTTCCTCAAGGCGCGCAGCGATTTTCTCGAGGCGCTTCTCCTCCTTCTTCGTCAGCGGCGCCGAGCTTCCGGTGATGCGGCCAAGGGATTGCTTGGCGGCGTAGTCGACATCGAGCGCGGCGTCGACCCACTTCCATCCGGCGGCGAGGAGGGCGGCGCGTTCGGTGGCGAGTTTCGCATCGACGAGACGGGTCAGGGTGTCGACATCCTCGATGTAGCCGCTGTCCTTGGTGTCGAACATGTCGCGCAGGACGGTGCCGTTCGCGGCTTCGTAGGCCTTGAGGCCCACGAACTTCACGCGGCGGTCGGAGAGCGCGATGGTGTTTTCGGTGAGGGCGCGCTTGATGGCCCACGCGGCGCCGTTCATGGTGCCGTTGGAGATCGCCTTGAAGAGCGTGTCCTGGCGCTTGTGGTCGTCGATGATGCAGAAGGCCATCAGCTGATCGAGGTCGAGCTTGTCGCGGCCGTAGGCGTCAAGGAGCTTCGGGCTCGCCGACACGAGGCGCAGGCGCTGTTTCACCACGGTGGGCGTGACGCGGTAGGTGGCGGCGATCGCCGCATCCGACATGCCGTCATCCTTCATCGCCTTGAAGGCCTTGAACTCATCGAGCGGGTGCAGGTTCTCGCGCTCGGTGTTTTCTGTGAGGCTCACGTCGGCGGCGACGCCGGCGGTCTCGACGATCGCGCGAACGGGGAAGTCGGGCGCGATGCGGCCTTGCTTCAGGAGAAGCTGCAGGGCGCGGAAGCGACGGCCGCCCGCGTGGATTTCGTAGAGGCCGACGCCGTCCGCATCGCCGGCGGGCCGGAGGATCAGGTTTTGCAGCAGGCCCTTGGCGGCGATGCTTTCGGCGAAGTCGCTGATGCTTTTGGGGTCGTAGATGTTGCGGACATTCGCGGCGCTGAGGACGAGCTTGTTCAGCGGCACGGTGATTTCATTGTGCTGCGGGATCGGCGCTGTCGCGGCGGGTTTGGCTTTGGCCATGGTCGGTACTCCTGTCGGTTTTCGGAAGACCCGGGAGAGCCTCTCTCTCCCCTCTGCCTTCCTCACCCTCGCCATCCCATCCTTTCCCCTGGGGCCGTCGTTGATCCCGCCCGCGCTGGCCGCCGAACGACACATGGTCGAAGCCATGCGCAACGACCCGCTTCTTGAAGGTCATGCGGGTCATGCCGAGCAGGCGCCCGCCTTTGGTGAGGTTTCCATGGCAGCGCTCGAGGGCAAAGCGGATGAGCGCGCCATCGGCGATCCAGGAGAGGTCGTGCGGGGCGACGAAGCCCACGGTGTCGTGGAGGGCGGCGACGAGCTTGTCCTGCAGGAAGGCCTTGCGCGCCTCGAGGGTGATGGGTGGTGATGGATAGGCCATGGCGGTTCTCCCGTTGATGCGGGCACTGAGGGATTGTCTCTTCTGTCCGTGCTCCGCGGTGCGAACCCCTTTCTTTTCCTCTTCCACCATGAAAGGACCGCCAGCGCAGCGCGCTGGCGGTTGCTATTGGCGGAGCTAGCGGCTCCGCATGTCGATGAGCGAGACGCCGAGCTTCTTGGCCTTGTCGGCGAGGTTGTCGGTGATGCCGTTGCCCGGGAAGACGATCAGGCCCTGCGGCATGGCCTCCAGCATGCGGTCGTTGCGCTTGAACGGCGCCGCCTTGGCGTGGAGTTTGAAGTCGGGGCGGAACACGAACTCCCGCACCTTGCGGGCTTCGGCCCAGCAGGAGGCGATGCGCTCGGCGCCACGCTGGTTGCCACCGTGCATGAGGATCATGTCCGGGTATTTGGCGAAGACCTTGTCGAGGACCCTCCAGATGCCGTCGACATCGTTGCAGTCCTGGCCGCCCGCGAAGGCGATCTTGGTGCCCGAGGGCAGGAGCACGTTGGTCTCGGCGTACTTGCGGGCCGAGAGGAAGTCGCGGCTGTCGATGAGCGACGCCGTCATCTTCTTGTGGTTGACGAGGGAGCCGCGGCTGGGCTTCCAGGCGGACCCGGTGAAGTCGGCGTAGGATTCGGCCGCGGCGTCCCGCATGGCTTCGAAGGCCTCGCGGCGGTCGAGGAGGTTGTGGCCCTTGTCGAGGAGGCGCTCGAGCTCGAGGGAGCGGATTTCGGAACCGTCCTGCTGCTCCTGCGCCTCGCGCTGGCGGAGCTCGTTGTCGTCGAGCTCGCGCTGCAGCCGGTCCAGCTTGATCTGGAACATGTTGACCACGGACCAGAGGAGGTTCGGCACGTCGGGCTCAAGTGCCGTGTCGGCGAGCGGGGCGGTGACGGCCTCGAAGAGGTGGGTGACGATGGCCGCGATGGCGTCGTCTTCCGGGACAGGGCGCGTGTCGGGCTCGTCCTCGCGCGGTGAGAAGCCATGGAGGGCCATGTGGTCCGCGGCGCGCGCGGTGGCGGAGGAGGTGGGGTAGCCGGTCAAGGGATTGGTGAGTGTCATGGGATAAGCTCCCGTTGTTTGAGGACTTGCCGGCGCCCATCGCCGGCCTTTCCGGCGAGCCCTTGGCCGGGGTTCCGGGCGGGGCAGCACCGCCCCTCTTGGCGGCCGTAGCGGAGCGGAGGACGAAGGGCCGAACTCTTTTGCTTCGCGATGCAAAGGGCGCGAAGCGCCCGGCGGAAAAGAGTTCCAGGCCCGCCGTTGCGCCCGGACCGGACTCTGGCCCACTCGCCGCCCCTTAAAGGCCGATGGACGTCGGAGGGCCCCACACCTCGGGTCTCCCCAAACCGCACCCCTTCCCGTCCGGCCCCCTATCTTGCGCGCGGGGGCCGGTCGACCTCCGACAACTGATCGGCCAACCGGGCAAAGGTCGCCTCCGGCCCATCCCGCACGAGATCGGTGTTCCAGTCATCGTGCCGGGGAATGAGCAGGCGGATGTGCGCGACGTCATCCATGGCGCGGAAGATCAGCGACTGCGCCGCCGTCCTGCCGGGAGAATCGTTGTCCACGGCGATGTAGAGGCGTTTGAGGTCCTTCGGCAGCCGGAGCGCGGCCAGGTGGTTCCCGGAGCCCGCCGCGTTCATCGGCATCGAGGGCAGGAGCGAACGCAACGTAAGAACGGTCTCAAGCCCCTCCCCGACGAGCAGCGCGTCTCCCGCCGGGCCGATGCGGATCGCATGGCCGAGCTGGTCCCCGAGCACGAGGCGGGGGGTGCTCACCGTGGCCTTGGCCCGGCCATCCTCGGCAAGGTAGGTCCTGAGCACGGCGGTGACATCGCCGGTAAGGCTGGTGATGGCGGCGACGAGCGCGGGCAGCCTCATCAAGGCCGCGCTGTCGCGCGCCCGGTAGAAGCAACTCGGATGGAACCGCAAGGACGGGATGTCGCCAAGCCCGGTGATGCCGCGCGAGGAGAGGTAGGTCTCGGCAAGGCTTCCCTTGACGGGGCGTGACCCCGCGAACAACCGCCGCGCGGCCTCGGGGCTGTTGCGCGGTGCCGGAGCACGCATGGGGTACTCGACATGGCGGGGTTCGGACAGGAACGTGAGCGCTTCCTCCCGCACGTCGGACCAGTTGTTGAGCTGGCGGTTGATGCGGATGAGGTCGACGAGGTCGCCATATTCGCCGGTCGCCTCATCGGTCCAATTTCCGGCGGCACCCGGCCCTGAGGTCGGGCCCACCAGGCGCACCCAGAGGGACCGCCCGCGCGTGTTGAAGACGTCGCCCACCAGCCAGTAGCGGCCGCTCTTCATGCCGTTCGAGAGATAGTGCGCGCATACCGCCTCGGCATGCTGCGCCAACCGCTCCGAGATATGCCGGATGTCGTGTGCCATGGCGTCATCCTCACTCAATTCGGTTTCCGCACGACGGCATGACGTGCGAGCAGGTTTGAAAGGACCCTCGGGCCATCCGCGCCGGTGGGCAGGAACAACCGAGTGGCGTAGGCGATGATCTCCGGGAACAGGCCCATGGCCTTGAGCTTCGGCAGCATGTCGTGCGTGAAGCCCTGGAGCTCGATGCGCGGTTGGCCCATGCTGCGCACGCGTTTGAGCACGAAGCCCGGTTCCAGTTTCACGGTCCCGCCGTCGGTGAGGCGTTGCCACAGCTCTTCGGCTGAAAGGTGCGGGCCATCCGGCACGTCGAACTGGTCCAGGCACTCGGGCGGCAACAGGCGGCCGAGCACACCCACACCGTCGTCGGTCACAAAACGGAACACGCGGGGGTGCGCGAACGGCAATTTCTTCCAGATCGGCAGCAGCAGGCCGGTGATCATGTGGAAGCGGCTGTCGACGTATTCCGGCACGGCGTCGACTTCGGCTTGCCACAGCGCGCCGAAGGTCGCGCGGTCGGTCGCCTCCCAGTGGGTGTCCTCCATCATCGACACGGGAACGGCGATATTTTCGGTCGGCCGCAGCAATCGCACCCGCTGTTGGACCGTGCCGTCGTCCAAGGTGAGCGAGGAGGTCGGAACCTGCAGCGCCACCCGGGATGACTTCCTGTTGACAAGCATCACCGCCGCATCACCGGCCTCCGAGGCGCGCGCGAGGACCTCGGCAAGCTGCAACGGCTTGTTCCGGTCCCGGCGCTTGATGTCGAGGATTTCGGTCTTCGCGCCGGTGAGGCCGTGCACCGCGATGACACGGCGGCCCACGAGTTCCAACCGTTCCGCGCGGATGGTTTCAAGCCCGACCTCATAGGTCCCCTTGGCGATGGCTTCCTGCACGCGTCCGTCGATGAGGTCCTCGAAGACCTCGAACAGCGCGTTCTGCAAACCGATCTGGAGCGCCAGCATCCGGTTGAGGAACGTGTGCATCGGCGGGAGATCGTCCAGCAACGTGCCGCTATCCGCGTTGGTGAGCGAAAGGCCGGTCACGTCCTCGAACATCCGGAGGGAGCAGCACGCCACCTTCCCCAGATGGATGAGGGTGTAGAACTGTCGGAGCGCCGCCCACGCGTAAACGCTTTCGAGGTTGTCCGAGGCGCGGAACAAGCCTTGGCCGCCGGTCTTGCGTTCCCCGCGCGTGATCGCGCCGAGCGAGTCCAGCCTGCGCGCGATCGTGGAGAGGAAACGCTTTTCTCCGCGCACGTTGGTGGCGACGGGGCGGAACAGGGGAGGCTGCGCCTGGTTGGTGCGGTTGGAGCGGCCGAGACCCTGGATGGCGGTGTCCGCCTTCCACCCGGCCTCGAGGAGGTAATGGACGCGCTTGCGCCGGTTGAGGCATCCCTTGTCGGCGTGGTAGCTCCGGCCGGTGCCGCCGGCGTCGGAAAAGCCGAGGATGCGCTTCTTGTCGTCCATGAAGGCTTGGGTCTCGCCGATGTTTGACGAGGCGGGACGGTTCTCGACCGCAAGCACCTCACCCCGTGCAGTGGATTTGCGCACGATGCGGCGCGAGCGGCCGGTGACTTCCGCCACGGCGTCAGCGCCGAAATGGTGGATGAGCTGGTCAAGGGCCGATTGCAGCGGCGGCAGCGCCGACAGGCGGAACATCAGGTCGTCGCGCATCTCCTCGGCCTCGCGGCTCGCCACAGGATTGCCTTCGGCGTCGAAGACCGGACGTGAGGCGAGCTGCCCCTCGTCGTTGGTGTAGGTCTCGTAAAGCTGGACCGGGAACGAATGCTTCAAATACGACAGGCAATATTCCCGTGGCGTGACATCGAAATTGAGGTCGTCCCATTCGGATTGCGGCAACTCGGCGAGACGGCGTTCCAGCAAGGCTTCCGACGTCGAGACCAATTGCACCACCGCGGCGTGGCCATCGCGCAGCTGGGCCTCGATGTCGGCGATCAGCGTCGGCATCTTCATCGCGGTGATGAGGTGGTTGAAGAAGCGCTGCTTGTTGCCTTCGAACGCGGACCGCGCGGCACTCTTCGCATTCTTGTTGAGGCATTCGCCCGCCTCGCCGGAGATCCCGGTGGCGGACAGGGCCTCGTTCAGATGCGCATGGATGATCTGGTAGGCCTTGGCGTACTCGTCATAGATCTCGACCTGGCCCGGCGTGAGCGTGTGTTCAAGCATCTCGACCACCACGCCCTCGTAGGACAGCGACCGCGCCACGTAGAGGCCGAGCGCCTTCAGATCGCGGGCAAGCACCTCGGTGGAGGCGATGCCGCCTTCATTCATCGCAACCAAAAACGACGTGCGCGTATCAAACGGCAGGTCGTCCGAGCCCCATAGTCCCAGGCGTTGCGCATAGGCGAGGTTCTCGACAGTCGTGGCACCGGTCGCGGACACGTAGACCACGCGGGCCTCCGGCAAGGCATGCTGCAACTTGAGGCCGGCGAGGCCTTGCTGCGACGCCTTCTGGTGGCCGCGGTTGGATGTGGAGCCGCCGGCGTTGCCCATCGCGTGGGCCTCGTCGAAGACGATGACGCCGTCGAAATCGCGGCCGACCCAGTCGAGGATCTGCTGCAGGCGGGATGGCTTGCCTTCGGACTCCGAGCGGAGCGTGGCGTAGGTGGTGAACAGGATGCCCTCGCGGAGCTTGATGGGCTTGCCTTGGCGGTAGCGGTCCTGGGGCACCACCAGCAACCGTTCCTGCATCAGCGCCGACCAGTCGCGCTGGGCGTCCTCGAGCAGCTTGTCGGATTTGGAGATCCAGAGCGCGCGGCGGCGTCCCTTGAGCCAGTTGTCGAGGATGATGCCGGCGACCTGCCGCCCCTTCCCGACGCCGGTGCCGTCGCCGAGGAAGAAGCCGCGGCGGAACGAAACCCCGGCGCCGTCCGCCGTGGCGGTGAGGACGTCCAGCGTTTCATTGACTGTCCACCGTCCGGCGAGGTGGCGCGCGTGGGCTTCACCCGCGTAGATGATGGTTTCCAGCTGGGCGGCCGAGAGCAATCCCTGCGCGACCAGGCCGTCCGGCAGATGCGGCCGGTAGGTCGGGATCGGCGGCAGCACCGACGCCATCGCCGCCGACTGCACGATCTTGTCGGGGTGCGGTGCCGCGCCGGGGATGCGGATGCGCTCGGGGGCATAAGGTTCGTACAAGGCGTCGATCGACGTGGCGCGGGGCTGGGCGTCGGACATCACCTCGTAGTCGAGCTCGATGCCTTGGGTCTCGCGAGCCACGGCGGGACCGGCGGCCGGCGCGGGCGATGGGGTGATCGTGGTCCCGCGTGTCCCGGCCGGTTTCGGCGGAACGGGAGCCGCAGGGTATGACCCGGACGACGGCAACCGCGCGGGCAACTCGCAAATCAGGTGGAGCAATTCGGCGGGCGTGGCGCAAATGCCCCGGATGGGCCGATGGCCGGGCGGCGTGGGCGCCTTGTCGAAGACCTGGAGCCGCGTCTCCATGGTGGTTCCGTGGCGGCGGTATAGCCTGCCGTCGAGCCCGGCCGAAAGCTGCATCGTGCACTCGGCCCGCATGCGGTGGAAGGCATCCGCATAGCGGGTGTCGTCGGGTGTCAGTCCGAACGAGGTGATGGCCACCAACCGGCCTCCCGGCGCCAGGCGGCGCAAGGCCGACCTCAGGTGGCGGAGATCCACGCCCGCCATGGTGCCGCTGACGTGGGGCGAGGCCGAAAAGGGCGGATTCATCAACACGACGGTCGGCACCAGGGACCTGTCCGCGCGGTCATGCAGCTGCTCGGCGTTGAAGCGCGTGAGTGGGGCACCGGGGAACAGCAGCTGGAGGATGTCCGCGCGGCTGTTGGCGTATTCGTTGAGCGCGAGCTTATTGGTCACCGCCGCGCCGAACACCGCAAGCTGCCCTGTGCCGGCGGAGGGCTCAAGGACGACATCGTCGGCGCGCAATCCCGCCGCCTCGCCCACCAGAAAGGCCAGCTCCAGAGGTGTCGAGAATTGCTGGAGGGCGACGCTTTCCTCCGACCGCCGCGTGTGGGTGGGCAGCAAGGCGGCCGTCTTCTCCAGCATCGTGAGTACGGCGGCGCGGGAGCGTTCGCGGCGGATGGCGGGCAGGTATTTCCTGAGGAACAGCACCTGCGCCACCTCCACGCTTTCGTAAGCGTCCTTCCAGCTCCACGCCCCGCTCGCGTCGGAGGCCCCGAACGCGGTCTCCATGGCGCTCCGCAGGATCGTCGCGTCGAGGTGACGGCCGCCTGAGAGCGTTTTGAGGAGGATTTCGCCCGCCCGGATGATTGCCGGTGCGTCTGAGGATTCAAAAACAGCCTCAGAAGGCGGCGAAGCGGCTATTGTGGCGGTCGTGATGGCAGACGGTGTGTACATGGGCGGGTGCTCCGATTGACTCACCCCGGGGCCCGCGCCTCTCGCGAACCCCTCAAGGGCACCCTTCCCGGCCCCTCCTCTTCCCTCTCGCCTTTGAAATGAAAAAGCTCCCCGTACGGCGGTGCTGGCGGACCCGCCCAGGCCGACAACCGTCGCGGGGCTGTCACGCGACGCGTCCAGTGATTGACCGCAGGAAGCGTGACAGTTCCGCGCCGTCATTCACGCGAAAGGCTGTTGCGCTGATTGATTCCAGGCTGATGCGCGTTGCTCCCGCCGCCATTTTCTCGGCGAGCACGGCGTCCAGCGATACCGTCGGCGGATAGACGTTTTTGTATCCCGTTGCCGGGGACATCTGCAGGCCGAGATGGCATTGCTCCATGAGGCGGTAGACGAAGGCGCATTCCTGCGTGGTGCGCGGGCGCGTCATGATGATTTGGGGCTGGCCGTTCGCGAGCGGGAACTCCGGTCCCGGTACCGCCGGCACCATGGCGAAAAACTGGCGCTTGCCAAATTCGAGGAGGTAGCCGGTGCCTTCGGCGTCCATGCCGTGGTCCGGAAAAGTTTGCCGGTGCGCCGGGCCTTCGGTGAATAACGCCTCGGCCGTTTTGCGGACGCGGGTCCATTCGGCACGTGGGGCATAGCTGTCACCGATGAGTCCTGCGACGGCGATACCGCGCCTAAAGACGATGGCATCACTCTTGAACGTGCGCAACGGCGGCATCGTTGTGTCTTCTCCCTATGTCAGTATGCAAGTCTGTGTTCCTGGCCACCGGCCTCGCCACTTGTTCCGGCGCAACGATCGTCACCCGCGAGGGCGGAGACGCGGAACGCGGCGCCGTGAGGCATCGCCGAGTAGAGCGTGGCCCGAGGGAACCGAGGGAGCGCCCCACCGAACCCATTCCAGACAAGGCCTCTCATATCTCCAGCTCATCATCGGCCTCATCGAGCAGCATCACCTCTGGCAAAGCCGACCCGCGAACCCGCGCCGCCTGCAACACCAAAGGCTCCGCCAAATTCCTGATCGGCTGGGGGTCCTCATGACCCTCTCCGTAAACCCGCAACGCTTCCTGCCGGAACGGGTCCGTGGGAAGGGTCGCATCCGCGACCAGCCGCGCCGCCAGCACGCATTGGGTGTCATCCCACACCGCCGCATGGACATCCGGCCCCATCGCCTTCGCTACGCGCACCCGTTCGGTGTACTCCGGCGAGAGCATCAGCGGCCGGCCTTGCACCGTGCGCTGGATGTGGTCCGGGAAATAGACCAGCCGGGAAACGCCATCCCAATCCGGGTCCAGCTGGATGGACAGTGCCCCATCGGCGCTTCGCGAGTACCGGACCGCGCGCTCGAGGATGACATGGTCGCGGACGAGGCTTACGAGCCCCATCTCGATGTCGTAGGCCTCGCGGTCTGCCACCTGCTCCAGCGTCCGGTGCGGAAACGCCGCCCGCGCCTCGTCAGTGAGCGGATCATTCGGCATCAGCCGCTCCATCACCGCCACCGCGTGGTGGCATTCCATTTCGGAGGACGCCGCCCGCGCCAGCCATTCGCCGAGCTTCAGCGCCGCTTCGGATGCTTCGAGCTCAAACGGTGTCTGCGGCCACCGCCGACCCTCCATCGCGTTGATGACGCCTTGCGGGAAATCGTCGATGGTGCTGGCCGTTTCCAGCGGGCCCATGACGTAGACGTTGAGCGTGCCATGGCGGTCGCGGACATAGTCGATGACGCGGCGGAAGGGTTTCATGGCGCCGCCTCCTCCTCGTTTTCCTCATCGGCGCCGGCCAGCGGTTCGAAGGTCGCGCTCTCCAGGATCTCATCGAGCGGCGAGGCCGACGCTCCCGCGAAATCGTGAAACGTCAACGCCGCGTCCTTCGCCACCGGGTCCATCGGAAAACGCTCCAGCACCAACCGGGTGGCAATGAGGCATTCGACATCGTCCTTCACCGCAACGAAGACGTCCCCGCCCAAATGCGCGGCGGTCAGCACCGCCTCAAGATGGATGCCGCTCTTGATCTGCGGCTCCGAAAGCAACGCGCGGCGCACATGCGGAGGAAACTGCTTGAGGCAAGGCGTGCCGTCCCAAGGCTCCGCGAACTCGAGGACGAGGTTGCCGTGTTCGCAGCGCGCGCCGTAGGGCTTCATCACGCGCCTCATCGCGCCATCTCCTGCGCATGCGCCCAGGCCTCGAGCTTCCTGGTCTTCGCCATCCAGAGTTTGCGCGCGCGCGCGATGCGCACCTTCTGCACACGGACCAAAAGGCGCTTGCGGGTCATCAGGAAGCGCTTCTGCTGGCGGCGATTGTATTCTCGTTCGTTCATGGCGTGGGTTCCCATTGATGAAACGGAGGGCGGCAACAGCAAGGTCGTTGAAGGGTTGGGGTCGGGCGAGCCGCCGAAGCGGTCCGCCCCTTCGCGTGCGGGCAAAGGCCCGTCCTCACATGCTGTGTTCGTGTTCGTCCTCCTGCTCGTCGATGGGTTCGCGGCCGTGGTTGGACCTCTCCTGCTCATTGCGCGGCTCGTACACCTGCGTGTCGCCGGTGATCTGCAGATCGCCGTTGCGGTCGGTGCCCACCCATCCGCCGATGGAGGTCAGGGGCTCGCCCGCGCCGGGGTTGGCGTAGCCGAAGTAGTGCGGCTGCTTCTTTGCCTCGTCGCGGTTGGGCGCCAGAAACAGCACCACCTCGCCGGGCTTGATCTGCATCGGGTCTCGCTCGCCGTTCATCGCGAGCTCGTGCACCGATTGGTCCTGAAGACCGTCCTTGGAAAACTGCGCGAACTGGTCTTCCGCCGAGAGCCCCAGACTCATCCTGCCGGAGAGGATGCCGGGCAGTTTCGCGGTTTCCTTGCCCGTGTAGTGCGCCCAGAGCGAGACCTTCCTTTCCTGGTCGATGCCGGGGGGCAGGATCCCGCCGGTGAGCAACGGCTGCCTGTCGCCGGGCTGCTTGCCCTTGTTGAGGTGGACGTGGAAGCGCAGGGGGGCATCATATCGTTTCGTGGCCATGTGGACCTCGTGTGAACACCGCGCGTGATTGCGACGGCGTCCGACATAAGCGTCCGCAAGAGGGGACCAATCAAACAGCCTTACGTGATCTACGGGAGGTTACGGGAGCCCGAGGCTGTGTCGACTGCAGTAGAAAGAAATTGGAGCTTGGTGTGGCGTGACAGAACTAGACAGCGGGGTTCCGAGTGGCTGCGCCTGTCACGGGGTCAACGGCGTAGCGCTCGATCTGGTCGCCGAATACGATGAGGT
Organism: Hyphomicrobium sp. MC8b; assembly: GCF_905067615.1. Taxonomy (NCBI): domain Bacteria; kingdom Pseudomonadati; phylum Pseudomonadota; class Alphaproteobacteria; order Hyphomicrobiales; family Hyphomicrobiaceae; genus Hyphomicrobium; species Hyphomicrobium sp. MC8b. The sequence continues at coordinate 960,709 of NZ_LR898465.1, forward strand.
CATCGGGGCCAAAACCAGAGAGGATGAGCTCCGCGACGCGGGTCGAGACGATTTGGCTGGTGAGAGTTTGTTCATGAATGTCAAAAGCAAGATCAATGGATTGGAATGGCAGGGGAAGGTTGTCGTCGACTTGAAGTTGCCAGCCGGCCGAGGGGAAAGAGACCGAGACAGTGTTGGCGGTGGTGAGCATGGCCTCGTCGACGCGCGGGGACAGAAACTCGTTGAATTGCACCTGTTCTGAACCGTTCACAAAGTATACCCGGTCGGATACGTGGATGCCGTTGGATATTCCGGCGGCAGCTAGTTGCGCGGTGTAGGTCGGCAAATGTGAGGGCTCGATCTTGATGGTGACGTTAGGGTTTGCGGGTCGCTGGACTGTGATGTTGATGATAATCCTCTCGATGCGACCCTCCCGGTCGCGCTCTTCGAAGATGCGCAAGACGGCAAGTTTGATGCCTTTGGATGCGGCGTAGGCTTGAGCGTCCTCAGTGAAGCCATTGCAGGTGATGACTATACCTTCGTCGGCGCCGGTGTCCTCAACGACGGACCTGAAGCTGCGAATGATGTCGAGGCCGACCTTGCCGCCGGAGAGGTCGTAGTCCTTGCATTCGATGAGGGTGCGCCGTGTGGTGCCGGCGATGTCGACGGTGACGTCAATCTGGTGCTGCACGGCAGCGCCGGCCAGTTTGAGATCGTGGATAACCACCCGCTTGTCGTCCAGGGCCTTGAACACTAACGCGGCGAGGATTTCGTAACGAGTTCCAGACTTGGTCGAAAGTATGTTGTGATACTTGTCAAGGAGCTGGTCGTAGCGGGACTGGCGTTTGTTGGTGGTCATGAAGCTTCAAAGGTTGTTGGACAAAAAAAGCGAGCCGCGTAGAGTCTCTAGTTATTGCTCGTTATTCAGCCCAATCCAATAGACGACCGTATAGCAAGTTGCGCTGACTAATGGGCTATAGTTGGCTAGGACGATAAACAAGAAGGCCCCGAAGGGCCTTCATCGGTGAGCGCCTGATTACCGTCCGCCGCGCGCACGCTTGCCGGCTTTCGGATCCTGGCCGAAGGGCACGACTTCGTCGCGCTCTTCCAGCATGCGGCTCATGCTGTCGATGTCGGCCTGGTCCATTTCGCCGCCGGTGGTCTCGAGCTGCTCCTTCGACAGCGGGAACTGCGTCTTGCCCACGAGGGAGGCGAGACGGCCTTCCTGCTTGCTGACGTAGGCGCCGATCTGCACCAGCTGGCCGCCGTTGTTCCAGTAGCCGTAGACGTCGGCGCGGCGCTTGCCGTTGGAAGCGATGTTGGTGCCGTCCTTGTGCTGGGCTTCGAACAGCACAACGCGTCCGTCCTCAACGGTGATGGGCTCGCGGCCATCCTTGCCGCCGATGGCGATCGGGGCAGCCTTCTCGGCGGAGGCGGCGCGGGCGCGGATTTGCACCATGGCGTCGGCGGAGCGGGAGACGGGTTCGACCACACCATTGAAGTAGGTCATCACGACACCTGCCTGGTTGGTGTATTCGCCGCTCCACAGCGCGACGTCTTGCGCGATGCCGGACTCGGGCGCGGTGATGGTCCCCTTGTAGTGGGGCAGTTGCTTGCCGTAGCGGCTTTGGCGCGGGCCGGCCTGCATGTTGACAGAGAAGGAAGGCTTGGTCTTTTGGTCCATGGTCGTTTCTTTCTTTGGTGGACACGCGAAGCCTCCCCGAAGGGTGCATACCGCGTCAATACAGTGGGGATACAAGATTGCCTCAACCGCATGCACACGGTGGACAAGCTGACTCTTCCGTAGGCATGCAGCACCTATCCACGTGAATGGTCCGCCGCCGCGTGACATGCGCTACTGGTGGGGCCATGGAACTCAACAGCGCGACACAGGGCGACGAGCTCGCCGACGGGAAATGCCTCGGCTGGCGCATCGCAACCTTCGCCGCGGAGAACCTCGTCCCGGAAGACAAGACCCTCACGACCATCACCCAGTTGTGGGATGCATATCAGGGCTGGTGCAAGTCAAGGAACGAGGAGCGGCTCACCCTCACGTCCTTCGAGGAGGAGTGGAAGCTGATCGCGGCCAAGGCGGGAATCGTCCGCTGCCAGCATGGCGCCAACGTCTACTACCGTGACGTTGCCTTGAAACACGGAAAGGGCGGTTGATGTGGACGGTGGAGACGTTGAAGCGCATCGCCAAGGACCGGGGCGAGGAGCTTCCCCAGAATGTGCTGCTGGAACATGCCCTGCTCGCGCATGAACGGTTCAGGGGCAGGGCGGAGCGGAGTTTCGCGAAGCACCACGCCAAGCGGCAGATGGACCAATTGCTGGATCGGCTGGAATCGTTCCCCGAGGCCCGCGTCGGGGAATTCGCGCCGCTGAAGCAGCTGAGGGCCTATGCGGCGGAACGTGAGCGCGCCCGCGAGGCCGAGAAGGCCAAGGCAAGAGATGAGGAGCGGGTGAACCCGCTCATACCCGCCATGGCCAAGATGGACGCCGAGGACATGGAAGAGGAGGACGGCCTCTCCCGCTGACGTCAGCCGAGCAGGGCGAGCGCTTCGACAAAAGCCTGTGTGGCCTGCAGGTCCAGCGGCGGGGTCCGATAGGCCGCTCCCGCCACCCACCTTCCTTCCAGGCGAAACCCCGCAACGGAGCCCCACCGGGCGAGGTGCTCAAGGAAGTGGTCGCATCCGATGTTCGGGATGCGCTTGTCCTCGGGCAAGTGGCAGCGGAAATGGCGGAAGATGTCGTCCGCCGCGAGGATGTTCCCCTCCCGTGCCGTGAGGTGGCGGATGAGGTAATGGACGCTGTAGCCGTAGGGATAGATGGAGGACGACGAGACCCCGCCCATGCGGGCCAGTTCCGAGGTCAACGATCGCCAGGGAGAGGGCGACGGCGCCTTGAGCGCTGTCGATGCAAAAAGCTCTACCTCCTCTTCCTCATCCCAGTCGTCATAGCTGAATTCCATCCATGCGGCTTCCCTTGAACGAGAAGCCTTGCACGATGGCGAACCGTGTCAATGCGGGCAGATCAAACCCTATACGGTCTTGATCGATTTGAGCTGGGGCGGTGGCAACATGAGGTGCTGCATCTCCTTCCATGCCCACCGCTTGTCGAGGGCGACGGGATGGTCGCCGCGCGTGGTCACGATGATCTTGTCATCAAAGGCCTTGCCCATGAGGTCGTTGGCCCGGGCCAGTGGTTCTTTTGTTCCATGGAACAGATGTTGGGTTTCGCCGAGGCTCGGTTCGATCATCCGCACCGCCTGGTTGTCGGGCTGGAAAAAGCAACGCGCCCGGCAGGCATCAACAACACCCTCGTAACGGTTTTGGCCGAACGCCTTGGCGAGTTGGCCGAGCGATTGGCAGAACATCCACAGCCTCAGGCCGGACCCACGGCCGACGTCCTGGAGCTGGAGGATGGAATTGAAGTTGCCGAGCTGGGGCATCTCGTCGAGGAAGAAGGTGATCGGCAATTCGCCGGGCCTGCTTTGGGTGGCCATGAAGATGCGGAAATGCTGGAACAGCATCGTGCGCACGATCGGCCCGAAGGCCTCGAGGTCGGTTGTTGGGATGGTGATGAAAAGCGACGCGCCGGGCTGGCTCCTGAAGATCTGCGGGCGCCAGTCGGATGTCGACATCGCCGCGCTGAGGTCGGGGTTGCGGTTGAAGAGCGCCAGGTAGCGCCGCGCCGTGTCGAGGATGCTTTCCAGCCGGTCCTTCGAGTTAATGCCAGTCTGGATGGCGTCTGCAGCGGCGGCGAGGTCGGAGATGTTCGTGAGTTCGGCGACCCTTTTCATCATCCGCACGAGCTGCATGATCTCGGCGTTGGGGTCCTTGGCCGGTGGCGTGGCGAGCAGTTCACCCAATCCCTGGATGGTGCGGTTTTGGGGAGAGGCTTTGAGGGCGACCATCATCGCGTAGGCCCACATCATGTCGCGTCCGCGGTTTTCCCAGTACGGCTGCGTGAGGTCGGGGTTGTGCTCCACCACCTGGTAGGTGAAGACGGTGCAGTCGTTGGCGGCCTCGCCGGGCTTCTTCGAGATGAAGTCGAAGGGATTGTAGCGGTGTGTCCGGCCGTCGGGGTCGGTGGGCGCGAACTTGTAGACCGGTCCGAAGTGTTTTTCCCGGTAGCCGGCGGTTGCGTCCCACAACTCGCCTTTGACGTCGAGGATGATGGCGCTGCCGCGGTAGGTGAGAAGGTTGGGGATGACCTGCGTCTGGCTTTTGCCTGAGCCCGGGCCGCCGATGGAGATGAGGCTTTCGTTGCCCGTGAAGGTCAGGGGTTTGCCGGAGATGGGGTGGTATCCTAGCACCAACGCGTCGGGCGAGACCACGTCGCTGTAGTAGCGGCTGGCCTCGACGTCGGCCGGCGTCATCCAGCGCGCGCCGGTCTGGACGGTTTGGGCGGCCGATGCCATCGCTCGGTGCGCGCTGATGTCCCTGGCCGTTTGCGCGAGGACCGTGGTGGTGGCGGGAAGTTCCTTCATCAGGAATTGGGTCAGGAGGTTCTTGATCTCGAGCACGCGGGCATTGCCCTGGGCTTCGTCGGTGGGTTCGAGTTGGCAGTTGCCGTTGTTCCACACCAGGATCGCCAGCAACCGCCGCCATTGCTCCCCGTTGTAAACCCCGGCGGCCACCAGTTCGGCCGCGCCCCGGAAAATCTGCCGTTCCTTGTCGTCGAAGGCGAGGGCGGGGCGCGACACGACGAATTCGTGGATGAGCTTCAGGGCGCCGTTGTGCTTGCGGGAATGCGAGATGCGCTTCCCGAGGTGTTTCGCGGCGACGGTGATGAGGCCCTTGGTGGACCCGAAGCTCGACGCCACGTCGCCGAGGTATTCAATGTTGGAGGCTTTCTGGGCTTCACAGGCGGTGGAGATGTGCTGGTTGAGGTTGTGGTACGACCCGCTGTAGCCGGTGAGGTCCTCCACGGGCGCCGAGAAGACAGAGCGCGGGTCGGACAGCAGCGTGTCGACGTGGGTCAGGAAGGTCTGGTCGTTGTAGTCGGAGAGGTTGCGCAGGGGATGCGCCGAGATGGTGAGATAACCGCCGGGCATCACGCGGCCTCCTCGGGTTCGGGGTAACGGACGGCGATGAGGACCGTCCGGTCATCGTCATGCTCGGCCTTTACCTCCTTCATGAAGAACGAGAGGACATTCCCGATCAGGAGAGGCCCCACCTTGGGGTTACGGAGTTTGCCGAGCAGGTACTCCGGATAGGCGGGGTCGAAGACATGCCCTTCGGGCGTGGGGTCGAGGAAGAAGTTGTGGCCGCCGTCGGTGGCGAGCATGACGAGGTCCACATCGAGGTTGTGGGTTTCGGCACGCGCGATCATGTCGATCCATGTGGGTTCGGTCACGCTGTAGGAGTAATTGTCCTTGCCGGATGGCTTGGCCGTGCAGAACGGGGCATAGGATCTTGTGGGGTCGCCTGAGGGTGCGTCGGTGACCGCTTCGGACACCATGGAAATCGCCGCGCTGGAGTCCCCGATGGTTGCGGCGTAGATCGATTGGCCATGGAGCAAACCGATAGCCAGTGTCGTGCCGAATTCATCGAGGCTCCTGTTCATCCGTGCCGCGAGGTCGGCAAGCGTGGTGTGCGCGGCCCCCATGGCTTGGGTGAGGACGTCGAGTCCCGGTTTCGCGCCCCTGCTGATTTCGCGTCCGAGATAGGCGTTCACGGCGTGGCACGCTTCGCGGCTTCCCCACTGGGAATGGCTGCAATTGGAGATGCCGTCCGCGAGCACCAACCATGTCACGTGGGTTCCGGCGGCGTCATCGCAGCCGCCGACGACGAAATTGTCCTCGCAGGCTTGGTTTTCCTTGTAATGCCTCACACCCTGTTGGCCGAAGCACACGATGAGCCAGGGGGGGCGCATCGCGGTCTGGATGCGTTGCATGCAGGCGAAGTCGTAGCGAGGGGTGATGTCCATGCGTGCCATCTCAGCCCTTCCCCACGTTCCTGAGTTTCGTTTTTCCGTCCTTGATCGCCTTGGCGGCTTCATCCACGGCGTCCTGGGTGCGGAAGTTGTGGGTGATCTTGGTGATGAGTACCGTGATGAGCTTCACGAACCCCTCGAAGGTCGTCTGCTCCTTGCCCATTTCGTAGATGGATTGCGCGCCGGTGAGTTCGGACAGGAGTTCGATGCCGGACATCTTGCGGCCGTCCACCTCGACGAAATCCTTTGAGCATCCCTTCGGCGAGATGAAGTTGATCATGGTGGCGATGCGCTTCTCCGAATTCGTCCTGCCGTCGACCTGGCTCAGCCTGCTCTTGATGGCGTTCCATTTGGCGTCGCCCGGCTTCGCGTCGTTGATGGCCCCGTCGGTGAAATGGATGATGTGCGGCATGCCGAACCCGAGCTTCTTGGTATTGTAGAAGGTCAGCCGGTCGGCGATGCGGTTGAGGGCGTATTCGAAGGCCTTGGCCGTTGACGTCCCACCCATCGGAACCAGCAGGGGCAAAGAGGCGGGGATCTTTTCGGCTTCCTTCCAGGGCATGACGTCGTGGACGTCGTCGGAGTAGCTCACAATGCAGACATCGACCTTGTCGATTTGCTTCGCGAGCTCGGATGAGGGCGTGGGCTTGCGCAACAGGTCCATGATGTTGGCGAGGGAGGTGTTGATGTGGTGGATGTCGGGGTCCGGCTGGTCGCCCGTCGATCCCGAGATGTCGACGAGGAACAGGAAGGGGTAGCGCTTGAGGCCGGTTTTGGCGGGTGCGATCTCATCGTCGTCGGCCAGCATGTTGCCGTTGATGTCCTTGATCATCTTCCCCATGTGTCGTCTCCTCCTTTGGCTGATGATGCGAGAATCCATTTGCTGCCCGCGAGGCAGGCCTTGCCGTTCTCATGGCCGGCAAAGGCGTCGCGGGTGAAGGTCAGGCTGTAGGCGAAACACCCGTCGTTGAGGCGCGAGGTAGACCCGGCCACCTTGGCGCCAGGCGCTTTGAGCGCGGCCTCGAAGCTGTGGCTCGTGCTGTCGCGGCCGAGCAGATTGAGGGTGTCGGTGAGCATGAGGACGTCGTCGACGTCGAGGAGGGCCATGATGCCATCGGTGGTGCTTGCGGGGAGCGGAAAGTGTCCCCGGTAGCGTGCCATGTGCAGGGCCCGCGCCCGCGCCTTATGGAGGTCGGTCTTGATGGCGGCGGGATTGTCCGGGTGTTTGTCACCGACCAGCGCCGCAAGGCTTGCGACGGCGTTCCCGTCGTCGGCCGAAGAGGCGGGACCCTCGAGGTGGGTTCCGAGAACGCCCCTGATTTCGACAAGCAGGGAGGCGGCGAGGCCGGAGATCAACGCGTCACGCACGGACGCCCTCCCGGTGAGGAAATCGGAGGGCGCCGGCATCCACCTGCGGGTGATGAAGGAAGGAAGCGGGTCTTTGCTCCTTGCCGCCGGGTCGAGCGCCACCGGGGCGAAGGCCGGAAGGCGTCCGGCCGATCCAACTGGCGTGGGAGGGGTCTGGTGTTGGTCTTGCGCGGGCGGCGGCGGAGGCGTCGCGGGCAAGGGCGGGCCGGGGAGTGTTTTGGGGGCCCACCACAGCATGGCAAACCCAACGAGGAATGTTGTCCAGAAGCCGCGCGTGAATCGCGCCCGGTGGTCGTCCCGGTGAAACCAGTACGGCGCGTCGCGGGCCTCCTCCTCCTCCTTGGTGAGGGCGCGAGGATTTGGGTACTTTTCCAGCCTGAAGGTGGGAGCCGGAGTGAAGGGGATGAAGTCCTTGGCCTCGGGCTTTGCCGGTGCCGGTGTTTCTGCTTCCTTGGTAAGGAAGGTTGGGATGTGCGTGAATTCGTCCACCACGTAGGGATCATAGGGTTCGAACGTGTCAGCCGTGACCGCTGGAGGCGGTTCTTCAGCTTCGCCAAAGTAACCTCCGCTGGTCGGTGATGATGGTCACCCACTCTTGCGCGGTGACGGGCGTCGATGTGGTGAAGGTCTTACGGAAGGCATCGCGGAACGCGGCGGGGAAAGACTGGTAAACCTCGACCAGGGCGGGGTTGACATCCGGGGGCGACGTCTCGAACGGGAACAGGCGCTGTTCGATGAAATCGTCTTCCTCCTTGAACGGATGGCAGACGATGCCCGCGTCGGCGGTAAGCAGGATGAAGATGTGGATGGCGAGCACGAAATCGTCGTGCGCCGCAGTCACCATTTTGTTGGCGTTGAGGAGGGCGTTGGCCCCGGGGGAAATGAAATTCGGCGTGAGGCCGTACAGCGGGAACGGGTAACGCCCCTTCCCAGCCGAGAATTGGTAGCTGTCGGTGTCGATGAAGTAGACGTCCCGCCAGTTGCGGCTGACGTGGATGTTGTTGGGGCTCATGTCCCCGAAGACGAATCCCCAGCGGTGCCGATGGAGCTCGGCCAGCTGCTCGGCCATCTTGGCGCAGATGTGGTAGACGGCTTCGCGGTCGGGCCCATGGGCCTTTCGGAGTAGCGGTATCGTATTCTTGATGTGGACCGCGAGATCGCTGAGCGAGATGGTGTTTTCCAGCCGCTCCATGGTGAAGCCGATGAGATGGGCGTTCCTCGACGCCGCGTCGGGTTCCCGGCGGTCGAAGAGGGCGCGCCGCGGCCATGTCGCAAAGGGCAATTCCTCGCGCAGGGTATCCCAGTAAAGCGCGGGGATGAACACGCGATCGGCGTAACCCGGAACCGTCTGCACACGGTTGCGGATCTCATCATTGAAGATCTTGGCGACAAGCGGCGGGTCTGTTTCGGGGAGCACCACATGGACCGCCGCTGCGCCGCCGTCCGATCCCACGGCGTCGCTGAGTGTCAGCTCCACCCAGTCGTCCGGGATGTCATCGTCGCGGTAGAACCGCACCCCCCACACGGTCCGGCCTTTCATGCCGGCACCGTGGAATGGGGGCGTGCGCTACATCTCCATTTCGTCGTCCTCGTCCTGCTCCGGCTCGGGCTCCGGGGCCGCTTTGGGTGCCGGCTCCGGTTTTGCCTGGAGGGCTTCGGCGATATCGGCCTTGAGCTTGTCGGCGAAGGAGAGGTTTGCGTCGACCTTCTCCTGCGCAACTTCGACATCCTGCCGGGCGCGTTCGCGTTGGGCATCGCTGACCAGGCCGCCGAGGGCGTAGCTGAGGTCCAGCGTGGCGCGGGCGAGGGCAAGCTCCTCATGCGCATCGGACAGCGGGTCGGGTTGTTCCACGGGCTTCTCCCTGGGCGTCGGCGCCGTCCGCGCATCAAGGGAATGTTCGGCGGCATCGGCGGCTTCGTCGGCATCGCTCCATGAGGAAGCCGCCTTCCGGCGTGCGCGCTCTTCAAGCTCGGCCTCGCGTTCGACGATGCGGCGTTGCCGCGCTTCCTCACGGAGGCGTTGCTTCTCTTCCTCGTCGCGTTCGCGGTCTGACAGCTCATGACCGGGATCGTAGCCACCGTCCTCTTCGCTTGCGCCATCCGCATGGATAGGTCGGGCTCGGGATTTCAGGAGCGGGCTGACGGTATCCACATCGCGCGCGGGGGTAAGGAGTCCGGCCGACAACGGTTGGTCCGGGAACAACAAGCCGTTGTTTCCGCCGCGCGCGTTGAAGGCGTCGAAGCGCTCGCGGTAATTCGCTTCAAGCGTCCCGAGACGGACCTCCTTGCCGAGATCGGACAGTTTCATGAAACCAAAGGCATCCGCGATGATGAGCCCCTGCCCTTTGCGGGTGATCGTCAAACCTTCTCGGGCGAGGTTCTGCGCGAGCTGGTCCCAACTGCGCGAGCCCTCGAAAATCGGCCCGAGTTGCAGCTTGCGCGACTTGATTTCGTCCAGAGACCACCTGTCCAGGGGGCGGGGCTTGGCCTCGCGGCGCGCTTTCTGGAATTCGCCGTCGCGTGCATGTCGGGGTTGCGTAAGGGCGCGTTCGGGTTCGTTGAACCGGCCGGGCACGTGGAGCATGCCGAGCGCCTTAGCTTGCCGCGCGATGCTTTGTTCCAGGCGCTCGTAGTCCTTGCCGGTGTGCCAGGCCTTGTGCGTGCCGGGATGGACGCGGTTGACGAGGATGTGCAGGTGCCGGTGTGCCTTGTCCTTGTGGCAAAGCATCAGCGCCTGATGTTCAGTGAGGCCGAGGTCCGCGATGGTGCTGTCGCCCACCATGCGCATCAACTCGTCGGTCGGGTTCTCGTCGTGACGCCAGCTGATGGAGAAATGGTAGCCGGGCTTCAAGCACCGCGCGGACTGGTTGGCGGTGGCGCGCATGATGGCGGGCGCAAGGTCCGGATTGTGCACGAGCATGTTGCGGGTGATGGCCCACGCGACGCGGTCCGGATCGGGCTCGTCCCTTTTCCCGTGCAGCAGATAGTTGACGATGCCCCGGAACCCGTTGCCGCCCTTGTGCACATTGCCGATCACGCGAGCAGCCGCTCCATCACCGCCGCGGCCTTCGAGAGCACCAGCTGGTGCTGGCTCAGCAGGTATTCGGTCTCGCGCCGCGTAACCTGCACCATGCCGGCGTTCGCCTGCCGCGCGAGCTGATTGACGTTCTTGGAAAGGTTGGCGAGCAACCAGTTCACGCGCTCCAGCTCGGCGGCCGCCTGGTCCTTCACCGCATTGCGCCTGGGCTTGGGCGCCGGCGCTTCACCCATCGCCGCCAGCACCGCATCGCGCATGAACTTCGACTGCGCCTTCCCTGCAAGCTTCGCGGCCGTGACGAGACGCGCCGCCTCGTCGTCGGTGAACGCAACCTTGCGCCGCAGGCATAGCGGCTTCGATCGTTTCGAAGAACCCTTCGCAGGCATCGTTGTAAAAAGCCCTCCCGGCGCTTGAGGGACAAGCAGGGCGCTTGAGGCTGAAGGCCGAATGCGACCGCTTTTGAGGCCCATTTATGGGCCCAAAAGCATTGCTTGCTCCACTAGGAGCAATCTAATGTGTTGTATTCAGACCGTACACCCGCCGGCACCGACAGTTGCCGAATGTTATCGCAACCATGGTTGCATCATCTGAGCCCTCGGGGGCTTTCTGCCCCCGGACCCCCGAAGGTTTTTTAGGCGATGAGCTGCATCGTGGAACGGACGTGAAACGACTCTGCGACACGTTTTAAATGCGTTTGCACACGGACGATAGGGAATTCCCTAGAGACACGTAGATGATTTTAGCGCGAGGGAGACGAGCGCGAGTGGCGACGGCCGCTCCAACTGTGCTTGTGTTCGAGCAGCGGGTCGGTGACCAACGCAAGCTCCGACAGCGAACGGCACAACACCTTGTCCACGGGGCAATTCAAGCGGCGGGCGACGTCCATGAGGACCGCGGCCTTCACCGCCTCGACCTTCTCGTCGCCGTTTGACCAGGGTGATGCGAATTCGCCGAGCTCGGCGTGCAGGACGGTTCCACCTCCGCCGTCATCCTCGAACCAGGTGACAACACTTGCCTGCTGCGTCGCGTAGATGCGCACCAGGGTCCCGGCGTCGTGCTCTTCGGTCAGCAGCATGGTCCCCCGCTGCGGCAGGGTCGGAAGCAAGGGACCTTGTTTCCCGTCGTTGAAATCACATTATGAAGCATGGTGGCCGCATTACGGTGGCACCTTGCTTCCGGAAGCAAGGTCCCGTGCTGCCATCTTGGGCAGAGGGTATCCACGGCGCATGCTTGCGGCATACACCCCTGTGGCCAAGCTGCCATGAGGGAGTGCATCAGTCCGGGGTGACGATATCCCCTCCCAAGATCCTCTCTACCGTTGAAGGCCGGTATCGCGTGATGGTGACGATGGGGATGTCCCCCTCCGTCGCCCGGAATGCGAGATAGCGCGTGAACAACGAGCCCTGCACCGCAAGCAGGACGTGTGGTCGGGCGAAATCCCAAAGATGTGCACAGGCGGTGAGCGGGTCGTCCGGGAGTAGCCAACCGCGGTCATCGAGGTCATTCATCCCGTCGGGGTCATATTCCATTTCATCATTGCCGACGGTTTCGGCGCGGGCCCAGAAGCGCTGGGTCCTGAAATCGGGGTCGTGGAAATTTCCGGCGGCGTGAAAAACGGTGGGCTCGCCGTACACGTCCCGGATGAACCGCAGGGCATGCCGGAAATTCGCGTCATTCGGCATGAGTGAGGTTGCGGTGAGCAGGACACGCACATACTCGCCGTTGACGGATTTCGGGTAGGGAATTGGTCTGATGTTGGTGATCGGGGCCATTGCGCACCTGTGTAAAGCGCATCACGGGGCGCGCGGCGGGCGGTTGTTGAATCCCCCGTCGCGCAGGAACGCCTCCGATGATGAACTGCGGTGCATGGCCCGTAACCCTCCTCATGGATGGGCGGTGGAAAAGCGAGGCAGGGGCTTTCAATTCTGGACCGGGCTGCATTCGCGGTTCTGAAGCTCGCGTTGGTCCGCTTCCTCTGACAGCTTCTTCGCGGCGCCCATCCAGCGCTGGGGCCGGATCTCGCGCGCCCAGTCGGCGAAGGTCGGGATGCGCCCCAGGTCTTCGCGGACATGCTGCTCGCCCACCCATCGCGTCGGGATCACGCGGCCGGTGGAGAGGGTGAGAGTGACGCCAAATAGGCTTTCCATCATCAGGATGCCCTCGGCGTGGTGGCGCAAGGCGCGGTGCCGGAAATCGCAAAGCTGTCCTTTGCTTTCGTCGAACCAGGCGTGGATGGCGAGATAGTCGTCGGTGGTGCCTCCCCATTTTTTGACGGAGGAAATGGCATGATGGTAGGCGTGAGCCATGGGTGCGTGCTTTCGTTGGGTACGGGGTGGGTTAGTTGTCGTCGTCGATGGTGACCTCGGGCCCGTAGGCTGTACGGGCCAGCGCGACGATGGCTTTCAGCCCCAGATAGGTGGGCGGCTTGGTGGCGTGGACCGCCACGGCGTGCCCGCCGACGTATCGCAAGCCCTCATGGTCTGCGGAATAGATGATGGCCACCGTCGACGGGTCGAGGTGGGACTGGAGCTCCCGTTCGATTTCAAAATCGAACTCGCCATCGTGATTGTAGGACGGCCATCCGCCGCCATCGTCATTGCCTATGGCGTGGAAGGTCTCGCCTTCGTTTTCATAGGTCCAATGCTCAAGCCCATGGTAGCGGCACCAGCGGACGAACCGCTTGGCATCCCGGACCTTGAAGTAATTGCTGCGGCAGATGGAGATGTAGTCCATGTCATGCCTCCAGCTCGCTGGTGGCCACGTCCACGAAACGCCTGTTGATCTCCATCCTGACCTTGCCCGTGGCGGCATCGAATGTGATCTCGCCGTAACCGCCATCGTTGTCCTCAAAGCCGGCGTCGTGCATTTCGATGAGGTTCCACGCAAGGTCCTCGGCGAGCTCATGCAGGTTGGGGAAGAAGTCATACGCGGACGCCGCGACGGCTGGCGTGCCTGTGAGATCGACATCGACCAGGGCAGCAAGGTCGGCATCGGTGTTGGTGGGCACGTACCCCGCCGGATACCGGGAACCCGTGATGCTTTCGATTTGCCCCTCGTCGCTTTCGCCGTCGTAGGTGACAACGATGCTTTCGAGAAGTAGCGCCTTCATCGCCGCAAAGATCGCTGTCTTGCGGCTTTCGATTTTGAGGGCGAGGTCCAGGTAGTGCTGTTCGGCCTTGGTGATGATGGGGTGCTTGGCGGGCTCGTTCATGGGGCTGGCTTTCGGATGTTCCCCCGCCGCTCGCGCGGGAGGCCTCTCCTCCCGGCCCGGCCGGTTCGCCTGTTCTTCAAGACTCTGCGGGCAAGTCCCGTAGCTCCCCGTGGTTGAGGTGATGGTATTGGCCTGCGGGCTCCGCGGATGGGATGACGGCCGCCGGTTTGTGCGGAGCGCCCTATGGATGATGAGCTGTCAGCGGAGAAAATTCAGAAACTCCTTGAAATCATGGCCTATGCGACGGTCCATGTGTCCGATCGTTATGGTCCGTGGGTGAGCAGGCTGGAAAACGCGCTTGCCGAGGCAAGCAAGGAAGGTCCCGGCGAGCGCGCGAGGAGAATACTCGAGGCGTTGTCGAGAAAAGGCGCCCCTCAATGACGGGGTGATATCGGAGGGGCCAGGCTTCAAACTGGCCCCCTTTCTTTTTAAATGGTGGCGGGCGGGACGAGGGCTATTTTCTGCAGGTATTTCCGCTTGTGTTCGAGGGAAGACCCATCGCCGTACATATGGGTGTGGCCCATGATGTCCTCGATCACATCCCGAGGGGCTTCGACGGCACGAAGCCGGTCCGAAAGACTGTGCCTGAGGGAATAGAGTGATTGTCCTTCAAGGAGGCAGTCGCGCGACTTCAGGGCCTTGTAGATGAGCGCGCTTGCCGTATCGGCCTTGTCCCGGTAGCGGGGAAAACCCTTCGGCTGCGCGCGCATGGCGAGCAGGGAGACGCCGACGAGCGGAATCTCGCGTAAGGAAGAGAGCGTCTTGGTGGTCCGTCCCCTGCGGGTGATTTTCACGTAAGGGAAATCGGTGTCCAGATGGATGTCCTCTTCCGTGAGGCCGCAGGCCTCCGAGAGGCGGAGGCCGGTTTCCACCGTGAGATAGATCAGCCTGCGGGCCTCGGGGTTCACTTCGCCGAAGAAGCCTTCCCGGAGGATGTGGGATTGGATGAAGCCTGTGTCGAAGGGCACGCGTTTCCCGTCTTGTCCGCCGAGGATGCGCGTCCCCGTGAATGGGTTCTTCACCTCGTACTGGTAGAAATTGGCGATGACCGAGTAGAGGCCCGCGACGGTGTTCATCGCGCGGTTGGCGGAGTTGATTGCGATCTCGTTGTTGAGGACCCGGCTCTGGAAGTGCTGCCGGAAGGGGTGGGTGTGCTTGGTGGACAGTTCCGAGACCAACGGGTCGGAGCCGATGGTGCGCAGGAGCAGATCCAAATTGGTTTGCCGATGGTCCTTCCACCGTTTCCGTTGGGCCGGCGACTTCTGGGCGAGTGTGGTCGCGTTGATGCGTTCCACCTCCTCGATCATTTGCGAAACCCGAAGCCCGCTGCGGTCATCATGCACTTCACGTTCGGGGAGACCGGCGGCAAGGGTGATGCGGGCTGCGAGGGTGTCGGGAGGGTCCTTGATTGCCGAGGCGAGGTCGAGGCCCGGAATGAGAAGTTCCATCCGGCGCGCGAGTTCCGTGAGGTGACCACTGAGTATGCTGGCGTCGGTCACCACCGGGCAGTTCTGTTGAACCGCAAGCTTCTTCGCGGCGAAGATTGCTTTGGCACTCGCCGGTGTTTCGCCCGCCGAGAGACTCTCCCAATAGCGCTTGAGGTCGCGGTCCAGGGTTTCGATCTTCTGGCGGGCGAGGATGGCGCGGGGATCCTGCGCGACCCGGATGCCGGTCGATATCGTGACCCACGCGCGTCGCTCATACGGCGTGTATGCCTTGGGGACACGGCGGTGAAGGCACCAGAATCCTTCCTTCGCGATGGGGCTGATCGAGGGCTTATTTTCAGACATGTGAAGCTCCGAGGTTATGATCCTCGAGCGTTTCTCAAAGAAGCACCGTGTTCGTCGAAGTGTTCGGCGAAACCTACGGGGCGCTACGGGTCAGCACGGAAAAAATGAGCCGATGCCCGTAATTCCTGCGTTTCCCTCAAATAAGCTGGTGCTGCCGGAGGGGATTGAACTCTCGACCTCTCCCTTACCAAGGGAGTGCTCTACCACTGAGCTACGGCAGCTGATTTGGCGTATCGCCTTTGAGGGCCAACGAACGGAAAATTCAGGCGCGCCAACCGGCGTGCCGGAAATGTTCCTGGCTCGGGCGGGCGGACACTGCCACAAGGCTTGACGGCGAGCAAGCCGGAAAGCCAAGCTATCGACAAGGGGGGAGGACGGAGCATGAAGATGCAAGTCTTGCAACACATTCCGAG
Organism: Hyphomicrobium sp. MC8b; assembly: GCF_905067615.1. Taxonomy (NCBI): domain Bacteria; kingdom Pseudomonadati; phylum Pseudomonadota; class Alphaproteobacteria; order Hyphomicrobiales; family Hyphomicrobiaceae; genus Hyphomicrobium; species Hyphomicrobium sp. MC8b. The sequence goes on from NZ_LR898465.1 coordinate 976,447, forward strand.
ACGCGCGAAGGCTGAATGAGCGGAGATTTGCCGCAAAAACCGCCTGCAAATCCGGGTGCAAAGCCGTCGGCCGCCCAAATGTCCCGGAAGCAACGCCTCGCCGAGGAGTTGCGCGCCAACCTGAAACGCCGCAAGGCTGCGGCGCGGCGCCACAAAGAGACGGATGGGGACGACGGGGAAACATCGTCCGGCAATCATGAGGACTAAGGCTGCTTCACCCGGAAAAGCGGCTTGCCGAGGGTAATGCTCAACGGATAATCACGCGATCTCGGGCCCTCTGGCCGATTCGTGCGGATTTTCCACATGGAGACGATTGGAATTCATGGATCGGATCAGAATTGTCGGCGGCCACGCGCTTCGGGGAAGTATCCCGATTTCCGGCGCCAAGAATGCGGCCTTGCCGCTGCTGATCGCCAGCCTTTTGACGGAAGACCGCCTGACGCTGAAGAACGTACCTAATCTCGCGGACGTCAATCTTCTGGTGCGAATTCTGCGTAATCACGGCGTCGACCTTGCCGTCGATGGCAAGCGTTCGAGCCCGTCCGGCCATCTCGGCGACACCATCCATCTGACGGCGCGCGACATCGTCGACACAACCGCGCCCTATGAAATGGTATCGCGGATGCGGGCGAGTTTCTGGGTGCTTGGTCCGTTGATCGCCCGAATGGGCGAGGCGCGGGTGTCGCTGCCGGGCGGTTGCGCCATCGGCACGCGGCCGGTCGACCTGCATCTCATGGGTCTTAAGGAACTCGGGGCCGAGATCGACATCGACAGCGGTTACGTCGTCGCCAGGGCGCCAAAGGGACTTCGCGGCGCGCATATCGTATTTCCGAAGGTGTCGGTCGGCGCCACGCATAACGTGCTGTTGGCCGCGGCTCTCGCCAAGGGCGAGACCGTGATCGAGAATGCAGCGCGCGAGCCTGAGATCGGTGACGTGGCGACGTGCCTCACGAAAATGGGGGCGCATGTCGAAGGCATCGGCACGTCGGTGCTGCGCATTCAGGGCCGCGATCGGCTCGAAGGCGCAGTGCATACGGTGCTGCCAGACCGTATCGAGACCGGCACATTCGCGATGGCGGTAGCGGCAACGGGCGGCGATGTGCTGCTCGAAGGCGCGCACATTCACGATCTCAAGACAGCGCTCGATGTGCTGGGCGAGACGGGCACATCGGTCGAAGCCGCCGAAACCGGTGTACGCATCGTGGGGAATGGCGGCGGCATCCGGCCGGTGTCGGTCGAGACGCAGCCGTTTCCAGGATTTCCGACCGACCTGCAGGCGCAACTGATGGCACTTTTGACGTGCGCATCGGGAACGAGCGTCATTCGCGAAACGATCTTCGAGAACCGCTTTATGCACGTGCAGGAATTGGCGCGGCTTGGCGCAGACATCCAGCTCCATGGCGACACGGCGACGATCAAAGGCGTGAAAGCGCTGAAAGGCGCGCCAGTGATGGCGACGGATCTTCGCGCCTCTGTCTCGCTCGTTATCGCGGGGCTCGCAGGTGAGGGCGAGACGGTCATCAACCGCGTTTACCATCTGGATCGCGGCTTCGAGCAGCTGGAGCGGAAGCTCGGCGCCTGCGGTGCTGAAATCGAGCGCCTCAGCAGCGGTTGAGGTTCTGTACCAGGAGACGTTGCAGCTTTCGGCGCGTCTTTGTATCACTCGGCCTTTCCAAGCCGCCCGCCTGCCTTGCGGAGACAATCGCGCCCGATGCCGGACCTTAAGCTCATCGCCTTCGATACCTTAGACCTCGGTATTATTTCCGCGCATTTGCAGGATGCGGTGCTGCGCGTCGGCGAGATGACGTATTTGCCGAAGGAAAAGCGGTTTGCTGCGATCGTCAATCGTTTCGACTGGGCGAATGCGCTGGGCCATTCGCAGACCGCGCAGGGGCGCCGCGACGAGAATTTCGAGCGCCGCCGGGCAGGTATCCGGTTCGAGCGGGTGAATGCCGCGCAAGTACAGGGAATTGACTTCAAGGACAAAAGAACAGCGCTCGCGCTGCTGGCCGTTACGTTCGAGCCGAAGGGCGGCGAAGGTTCTCCCGAAGGCGATGTCACGTTGACATTTTCAGGTGGCGCGGCCATTCGGCTGAGCGTCGAATGTATCGAGGTCGAACTGAAAGATCTCGGGGCGGCGTGGGGGACAAAACGCTCTCCCGAGCATCCCGAGGATGCAAGCTGATCTGCTTTTCGATCGCTTCCCAAGGACAGATTGCCGATGCCTGTGCGTCTCAACAATAACGATAACGGTTTCGAAGCGCAGTTCGTTGAGCTTCTTGGCCTCAAGCGCGAAGTGTCGGTCGATGTCGATAACGCAGTGCGCGAGATCATCGCGGATGTCCGCAAGCGTGGTGACGCAGCGCTGATCGACTTGACGCAGAAGTTCGATCGTCTCGATCTCAAGAAGGCCGGCATTGCGGTGACGGCCGATGAAATCGAGGCGGCGTATGCGGCGTGTTCGGAAGAGACGCTCGATGCGCTGACGTTCGCATGCAATCGCATTGCCGAGCATCACAAGCGCCAATTGCCCACGGACGATCGCTATACGGACGCCGCGGGTGTCGAGCTTGGGCATCGCTGGACGGCGGTGGAATCCGTTGGGCTTTATGTGCCGGGCGGACTTGCGTCGTATCCGAGTTCAGTTCTGATGAATGCCGTACCGGCGAAAGTTGCGGGCGTGCCGCGCATCGTCATGGTGGTGCCGTCGCCCAGCGGCGATCTCAATCCGCTCGTGCTGGCGGCGGCAAAAATTTCCGGCATCTCGGAAATCTATCGCATCGGCGGTGCGCAGGCCGTGGCAGCGCTCGCTTACGGCACGGAGACGATCAAGCCGGTCGTGAAAATTGTCGGGCCTGGCAATGCCTATGTCGCAGCGGCGAAGCGGCAGGTGTTCGGCGTCGTCGGCATCGATTCCATCGCGGGGCCGTCGGAAGTTCTGGTGATTGCCGACAAGAACAACAATCCGGAATGGATCGCCGCCGATCTTCTGGCGCAGGCCGAGCACGATACGGCGGCGCAGTCGATTTTAATGACGGACGATGCGGAGTTCGCAAACGCAGTTGAAAAAGCCGTGAAGCGCCAGCTCGAAACGCTGCCGCGCGGAAATATCGCGGGCGAAAGCTGGAACACGTATGGCGCGACGATCATTCTAGGATCGCTTGGCGAGGCTGTGCCGCTGGCCGATCGGATCGCTGCCGAACATCTGGAGATTGCAACCGCAGACGCCGAAGATCTCGCGAAACGAATTCGTAACGCGGGTGCTGTTTTCATCGGTAGTGTGACGCCGGAAGTGATCGGCGATTATGTTTCGGGATCGAACCATGTGCTGCCTACGGCGCGGAGCGCGCGGTTCTCATCCGGGCTTGGCGTTCTCGACTTCATGAAGCGGACGTCGATCCTGAAGCTCGATGCGGCGGCGCTGTCGAAACTTGGCCCTGCTGCGATGACGCTTGCTCGCTCGGAAGGGCTCGAAGGGCATCGGCGTTCCGTGGAAATCCGGCTCGAAAAAGCAGGTTAAAAAACGAGATGGACCAAACCGTCGCTTCACCGGAAAAGAGCCGGGACCGGCTGATAGAGATCACGCTCGATGCAAAGTCGCTGGGGCGCGCGAACTCGAGTATCGAGCATGAACGCGAAGTCGCGATCTTTGATATCCTCGACGGCAACAGCTTTCGCGTCGAAGAAATGGATGCAGGTCCATATAAGCTGCATCTGTCGCTGACGGAGGAGCGCCTCGTTCTGGCAATTTCTCCAGCGGAAGGCGGCGATCCGGTTGAACTGGGTATGGCGCTGGCTCCGCTCAAGCGGATCGTGAAAGATTATTTCATGATCTGCGAGTCGTACTACGAAGCGGTCCGGACAGCGCCACCGGCCCGTATTCAGGCCATCGACGTCAGCCGTCGCGCGCTGCACGACGAAGGCAGTGTGCTGCTCAAGGAAAAGCTGTTGCCGCGGATCGTCGTCGATGAAGATACGGCGCGGCGGCTGTTCACGCTCGTTTGCTCGCTGCACTGGAAGGGATGAGTGGCCGGATCATTTGCGGGCAAGCAGATACCAGGAGGTCTGCTGGCCGACGCCTTTGATCTCGATATCGTCGCGCGGTTCTAAAACGAACGTGCTTTGCAGCGCGCCGGCGCATGTCGGGCAGATGGCGATAAAGCCCGGGTTGCTCGACTGTTCCAGACGGCTCGCGAGATTGACCGGATCGCCCCACACGTCATAGCTAAATTTATTCTTGCCGATGATGCCTGCCATCATCGGGCCCGATGCCATGCCGACGCGAACGCTGATTGGAATATTTTCCTCAATGCTAATGCGTTTCACTGCCGTGACGATGTCGAGTGCGGTGGCCGCAAGCGCTTCGACATGGTCTTTGCGAGGGACGGGTACGCCGGAGGCGACCATGTAGGCATCGCCGATGGTCTTGATTTTTTCGACGCCGTGGTGATCCGCGATTTCATCGAAGGCGATGACCAGGTGATTGAGAAGCGCGACCGTTTTTTCCGGGCCGAGGCCGCGCGCCATGCCGACGAAGCCGGTGATGTCGGCGAAAAGCACCGAGGCTTCGGAAAAGCCGTCAGCGATCGTTTCGCCCGGTGCTTCCTTGAGGCGCTCGACCACGCTGTCAGGCAAGACGTTGCGGAGGACCGTCTCGGTTTCGGCCTTGGCACGCTCGAACAGGCTGAAGGCATAATAAACGCAAGCGGCGATCAGTCCGAACGTCGTCACGGCGGCCTGGACGTAGAGCGAGTTGATCGTCTTCTCGTCGACACGAAACTTGGCGGCTTCCATGGGAAACGAGAACCAGACGAACAGGTGCAGGATCAGCGCCAGCCAGACGATGGCGATGATGATCCGGAAGCGCCGGGCTTCAAAAATGACGAACGGCGCTGCGGCGGCGATCACGTATTGCAGTGGTGCGCCGCCCATCCGTCCGAAAAATGCGGTGAACCCGATGAGAGCGGAAAACTCGGCGATGACGAGCAGCAGTCCGCCCGCGATCTCGTTGTAGCGATGCATGAGCGGCACGAGAGCGACGATTAGCGCGACGCCTAAGTTGATATAGACGGCGGGCAGCATCTCTTTCACGCCAGAGGCCCAGAGCTGAGCTGCGTAGATGCAGGTCGTGACGACAACGAGCGCCGAGAATACATTGACGATCTTGAGGCGACGCTGGATGTCCGGCGGATAGCCTTTGATGCCGATATTGGATATCCGGCGAATAAAACTGCGGATACCATCGAAGGCGGCCTTGAACCACCCAACTGCCAACGTAGGCAGGGCACGCCGCTTTGGCCGATCAACGATCGTCATGTGCTTGGTCCGGCGATTGCGGCAAGACGACTAATCTCTGTCGTCGAGGCGGCCGATGCCGCTCAGTGCCGCGATGTTGCAAATGACCTGTTGGCCTCGACGCTCGATGGCGCCTTCCTGTTCGAGCATGCCCAACGCGGCGTTGACCTTCGGACGGCTGGCGCCGACGAGCAGGGCGAGCTCGCTTTGTGAAATTGGGAGGGCAAGCGAAACTTTCTCGGCTTTTCCGGCCGGGTCCTTCTGGCGAACAGATGCAAGGAAAAAGCGCGCAAGCCGGGCTTCGATCGGGTGCAGGGCGATTGCTTCCAGTTGCTCATCGGCATCGCGCAGACGGCCAGCGAGAAAACGCACCGCGGCCTCGCCGACGGAGGGCTGGGTACCGAGCAGCCGGACGAATGCGGCTTTCGACAGCATCAACGTTTCGACCTTGTTGACGGCGGTCGCGTCGGCGGAGCGGGGAAGGCCGTCGAAGACCGCCAACTCGCCGAAGATCGAAGGGGCCTCGACATGCGCAAAAGATAGTTCGCGGCCATCGGACGTCAGGACCGAAAGCCGGACGCGGCCCTTGGTGACGATGTGAAGCTCTAAACCGGCCTGACCGCGCGAAAAAATGATCTGGCCGGGCTCGTAGGCGGAGTCACGAAGCTCTGCCGCGACAGCCTTTCGGCTCGATTCGTCGAGCGTGCCGAAAAGCGGCGTCCTGGCAAGTACGTCGGCGGGGTCTGGTTTCAGAGCCATTGCGGCCATCAAATCTGGGAAAGATCAGGCTATTCATGCCCTGTTTTGGTGCCGCCTGCAACGCATGGGCTGGGGCTTGCAAAGGCTGGGACGACGGCCGCATTGTTCGCCTCTTGTGTGTCGCCTTTATTCTATCGCCTGTGGTCACGGTTATGATAACGACGCTCATGAGCAGTTTATTGCCCGTCTTTGCCCGGTCCGGCGTGCCCGGACGAGAAACGCTGCGGCGCACGCTGTCGCGCGAGCGATCGGAGACGAACGCCGCTATTGAGCGGCCGCAGCTTGTGCTCGCCAGCGCCAGTCCTCGCCGGGTTACGCTTCTGGCTCAGGTCGGGGTGAATCCGGATGCACTGCGTCCCGCCTCTATCGATGAGACGCCGAAGCGTGGAGAAATGCCGCGTGCCCTGGTGTCCCGGCTGGCCCGCGCCAAGGCGGAAGTGGCACGCGCGCAAATCGCCAACGATCCGGAGCTTGCAGGCGCCTACATCCTGGCCGCCGATACGGTCGTTGCGATGGGTCGCAAGATCCTGATGAAGCCGGCGCACATCGAAGAGGCGATGGCGTCGCTACAACTGCTTTCGGGCCGGACACATAAGGTCCAGACCTGCATTTGCCTGATTACGCCGGACGATCGCGTCCGGACGAAGATTGTCGATACGCGGGTGCGCTTCCGCTACATCAACAAGGCGGAGCTTGAATCCTACATCGCCTCGCGTGAATGGCGCGGCAAAGCCGGCGGATACGCCATTCAGGGCTTGGCCGGCTGCTTCGTGCAGCGGCTGATCGGCTCTTATACGAACGTGGTCGGACTGCCCTTGACGGAAGTCGTGGGGCTTCTCAATTCCGAGAAGTTCCCGATCCAGTACAACTGGCTGAAATACGCCGAAGTCGACCGCGATTGAGTTTCGTTATGTCCGCTGCCAAGTCCGGAGCGAAGCCGCTCAAGTGCCCGATCTGCGGCAAGGAGGCTGCCGAGGCCTATCGGCCGTTCTGCTCTAAGCGCTGTGCCGATATCGACCTCGCGCGGTGGTTTACGGGCGGTTATGCCATTGCCGGACGGGACGAAGACGAGGGCGACAACGCGACGCCGCCCGAGAACGGCAAGCGTTCGGGGGACGAAGACGAGGGGGTATAAAAAAGCCTTGCGAGAGGCGCTTGCATACCGCCAATCGCCCCCCTATAAGGACCGCCTACTTCGTTCGGGGCTCTGCGCCGCGGAGGCAGGCCCAGGTAGCTCAGTTGGTAGAGCATGCGACTGAAAATCGCAGTGTCGGCAGTTCAATTCTGCCCCTGGGCACCATTGCCCAACGTATTCTTTGAAGTCCCTCGCTAAAATTCGTTCAGCAGAACACGGCCTCAATCCGGAAAATCTGGCGTCCTTGTACGGACGGCGCGGAGTGCTCGCGACGGCCGCATAAACGCATGGGTGTGCCTGTCGTTGATCATTCATTGTAACGGCGGAGCAGAGGCTGTTAGGCTTTGCCTTCTCCGTGAAGTGCAGTGCGCCCCTCCGCTACACTTTCGCGATCGGCCGCGTGTCGGCGTTCACAAATGAAATCCAGTACGTCCGGGTATTCGACCGGAGATGGAGAGATTTATGAACGACGCCTTCGTTGACGCGCATCTCGGGCAATTTTCCGATAGGTCGTCCGTCGACCGGCGCCGGTTTTTTCTTGGCGCTACGGGGTTCACAGCGGCAGGGATGCTGGGTGCAAAAAACGCGAGCGCGGCCGCACAGGCAGTATCCGCGCCGGAACAGCCGAGACTAAGTTTTCTGCATGGCGGCAGTGGGCCATCCCGTTATCATCCCTCGTTCGTGAAGGACGTCGGTCTACTCACCGACCTCAACGCCACGAACCAAGGAGGGGCGTGGTGGAACTTCGATACGTACATTACGCCAGTCGAAGAATTCTACATTCGCAACGAATATCCGACCCCACGTGCGGAGATCGATCAGCGCGTCGATCCGCGATTCTGGCGTCTCAAAATCCATGGCGACGCGATAGAGCGGCCGCTTGAACTCACTTACGATGACATCCTCAGGATGCCGTCGCGGTCGATCGTCAGCGTCATGCAGTGTGCGGGGAATGGCCGGTCCCTGTTTTGGGAACAGCAGGACATGCTTTCGTCGCCAACCGAGGTATCAGGAAACGGCTGGGGGCTTGGCGGCGTAGGACAGGCGGAATGGCAGTACGTTCCGATGAGCGAGATTCTCGGTCGTGTCGGCCTGAAGGCCAATGCCAAGAGCGTGCTTTTCTGGTCGGGAGTCGACGGCAAGGCGCCGAACTCTCAATCCGATACCGGCAGACCGCTTCCAATCAGTGAACTGATCGAGCGCGGCGAGGACATCGGTTTGGCCTTCAAGATGAACGGCATGCCGTTGCCACCGGATCACGGCGCTCCAGTCCGGGCTCTCGTGCCGGGCTGGTGTGGCGGCGCATCCACGAAATGGCTAACCGAAATCAAGATTGCGTCGCACGATTTCTGGGTGCGGTTGAACACAATTGGCCACTCCATGGTTGGGCCAGACTATCCGCCGCCGAAACCGTCCAGCGACGACGAGTTTAGATTCGTCACGCCGAAGAACGTCATCGGTGTTCCGGTGACGTGGCATACATCCCGGTCCATGCTTGCAATACCATTGGTGCTCGCCAAGCAACCCCAAATGCCATCCAACTATCCGCTTAATCGCGGTGAACTGCCCGTCCTGCCGTCGGGGCCACAGACCTTGCGGGGCTATGCTTGGGCGCCGCACTGGGGCGTGAAACGCGTCGATGTGCGTGTCAACGGCGGCCAATGGGAGCCAGCACGGATCATCGATCATCAGCCTAACCGCTATACCTGGGTGAGGTTCGAAATTCCGTTGTCGCCTCTACCGGGAACATATCTCATCGAAACGTGCGTGGTCGATAGGCGGGGCGATCGCCAACCTGCGCGGGTGCCCTATAATGCGGGCGGCTATGATTTTTCCGCCATTCCCAAATTCTTCGTTCGATTTTCGTGAGATTTTCGGATGCAGAGAGGTTCACTGCGATTGGCGTGCAGCTATCTCCGTGAGCGAAGCTCTGTTCAGACCAGGACGTGAGACGTCCGGGTTTGCTGCTCTTCTGTTGTTGTCCTGCACAGCGCGCATATACGCCCACAGATAGGGCTCATAATTTCTTGCGAAGGACGCTCCGACCCGAGGATTGAGTTCGAAAATCATCGGCGTCTCATCTTTGAGCTTAAAGTTAAAGCATGCGCATCCGGTGTAAGAGAGGTCTGCGAAAATGCTGGCAAGCTCCGAGGGTATGTACCCGCCTAAGTCTTCAACGCAGAACGGATGGTTTTGCGCCGACTTTGTGTAAGTATCACTGTTGAACAGATATTTGTATGTTTTCACGTAAACCAGACGGCCGGCGACGCAGATCGCGTGCGTAGCATATTCCTCGGCACCTGGAACGTACTCTTGAAAATAGAAGTCGGGATCGTGGATCCTATCTGTCTCTGACCTCTTCGTGATGATGCGGGTATGGATTCCGTACTCATCGACGCGTCGCTTTTGAATGAAGGGCAATTCCAATTCGCTTGGTGAGCCTACGCGTGGAATGCAGTTTGCGTATCCACACTCCATCATCAGCGCGTTGAAGACGATCTTATCGTCTATAGCTTTCGCGATGTGTTCTTCCGGGAAGATGCATTTGTGCCGAACCTGCGGGCAATCTCGCAGTATGGCGTAGTCTTCCATTGAGAATGGCAATATGAAATCGAATTCCGATTCCCGCACAGTGTCTCGACTGAATTCTTTTTCCAGGAATGTGATTTTCGGCCGTGTCCCGATCGGCTCGGGCGCCGCGACAGTGCGGGCACGTTTCCAAAAGTGCTTTTTCTTTTTTGGGGGCGGTGCTGTCAGGCGAGCATGCTTAGTCGTGAGAATTTCTCGCCAATCGCGTCGGCCGCCCAGCAATATTGTCGGCATCGCTTACTCCGAAAAATATAACGATCCGAATACGCTGGCATATGCCTTATGGGCTAGTCTATCTGTGTAGAGATAAATGTTCGCGTTGGGAGATTTGTCTCGTTCAATTGGGAAAATACGCACAGCCGTTGCGGGATTTTCTCTCTGAAGCTGGCAGATTAGACATCTGCGGCGCGATTAACTCATGAACTGATGACGCTGCGATCGGTGATGGCGCGCTCTCGGCCGGCGCACATCCTGCCTGCAATATTCAGGCTAACTGACCGGAGTTTTCAACGTTGCATTAAACAAAAAAAGAAAAACCCGCCGGGAGGAGCGGCGGGTTTTTTAGGGCAAGCGAGGGTCTGCTATCGTTAGTGGTTAGTGAGGGATCTGCTCGTACTGAAGGCGGACGAGCGAGTCATCGTGACCGCGCGAGGCCGAGGCATCAACATCCGGCTGAGCCGAGTTACCGTACTGCTGCAGCTGCTGCTGGACGATCGATGCGTCTGAACCGTTTTCTGCACCCGAGTAGCTCGGGACGCCGCGATCGCTGATCTGCTGGTTCACGATTTCCGGAAGCGATTCAGCGTTTGCGGGGGCACCGTAAAGAGCGAACGCACCGGCAACAACTGCGAGGGAAAGAATCTTGTGCATTGACATAGCCATTACTCCCAAAGAGCTTTGATTTATTTTCCGCTGCTTTCGGGTCTCGTTGGCTCGTGAGCAGCTGACCGACAATTTGGTCCGCTCACGTTTCTTTCGCTATCGCACAAAGGTTCGTAAAACGGCGACGTTGGGATGAGTGCAGGAGACAATCGTTTCTGAACGCTATACGTAAGTATATTGCGCCAACCGCAACGCGTGCGGATTATCTATGCGATGCGGCCTGAACGGGCGCTGATGCCTTCAAATTCAGATTTCCAATTTTAGAATTTAGCAGCTGGCGATCATCGATCCGGTTTCTTGGTCTGATCGCCGTTCGTGCTAATCCGCAATCACCGCGGCGATTGTGAAAGAAGGTTGCCTTTTGCCCCACTACGTTCGTCGCACTTCGGATCGGCGGCGTGGTCAATGGTCTCCGCTGATGATTGCTTTGCATCTCGATTGGAGCGTGTCTCATGAACGAAATCTCCCGCAGAAATATTCTCGCGATCGCGGCGGCGACCGGCACGTTGGCATCTTCAGCGGCGGCGCGTGCTGCGACGTTTGGAAATCCCGATCAGCCGGCTGAAGGTGCAATCAACGCCAATCCTGGTGGGCTGTCGGACCCAGGTCCCAAGAACCCGGTCATCAATAGTCAGTTTCCGTCTTTCGAAAGTCCGCCGCCCACGGATGTCGGCGGCATGCCGCTCTTCTGGGGATCGTTCAACAATGCGCAGAAGCGCATCCAGAATGGTGGATGGGCTCGGCAGTTAACGCAGGCCGACTTCGCTATTTCTGAGGCGGTGTCGGGCGTGAATATGCGGCTTGGGCCGGGCGGCGTTCGCGAGATGCACTGGCACTTGGCAGCCGAGTGGGCGATCATGACGAACGGCCGCTGCCGCGTGACCGTTCTTGATCCGGAGGGTCATGCCTACGTTGATGACGTTGGACCGGGCGATCTTTGGTATTTTCCGGCGGGCTTCCCGCACTCGCTTCAGGGCCTTGGTCCTGACGGGGCGGAGTTCGTGCTGGTTTTCGACGAAGGCCGGCAATCGGAATACAGCACGCTGCTGGTCACTGATTGGCTTGCGCATACGCCACCCGATATCTTGGCCGCAAATTTTGGCGTGCCGAAAGATGTCTTCAAGAATATTCCGCTGCAGGATCTCTGGATATTCCAGGGCAAGGAGCCGGGGCCGCTCGCTGCCGATCAAGCGGCTGTCGCGTCGGGCGGGACGCCACCCAATCCGTTCACCTTTAAGCTCGGATCTTCGAAGCCGGTCAAAGCCAATCCTTCGGGCGAACTGCGCATGGCCGACAGCTCGATCTTCAAAGCCTCAAAGACGATCGCTGCGGCGATGGAGGTTTTGAAGCCGGGCGCCGTGCGTGAAATGCACTGGCATCCGAACGCAGACGAGTGGCAGTACTGGATGGAAGGCGAGGGCCGGATGACTGTGTTCGATGCCGGACCGCATGCCGTTACGGCTGACTTTAGGCCGGGGGACGTTGGCTACGTCAAGAAGAGCCAAGGGCATGTGATTCAGAACGTCGGCAAGACCGACCTCAAGTTTGTGGCTGTCTTCAAAGTCCCCGACTATCAGGAGATCAGCCTTTCCGATTGGCTGACCCATACGCCGCCGTCTCTTGTGGCGCAGCACCTCAACATCGATGTTGCCGACATCGCGAAATTCCCAAGTGACGCGCCGGGAATCGTACCGGGCAAGGTGCCGGGGTAGTTCCCGGCATCGGCGCAGAACCATCACAATAAATCATTGGACTATGGCCGCCCCGGCGTACAAGACCACGGCGGCCATGGTTTCTTCTGGTTTAAACATGTCTCGAATCTTTGCGGCGCTCATCGCGGGCGCTATCGCGATTACGCTAAATTCGCTGCTGCTGCGCGCTGCCGACCTCATTTCGCTGGCGACGGCGCATGGCGGATTGCTCCGGCTGCTCCAGATAACGACCGGCATTCACTTGCCCGCGACGGCTGCATTCCGATGGGAATTTCACGCGGCCGTCGGCATGGCGATGGCTATCGTTTATGCGTTCGTTCTGGAGCCCTCCCTTCCAGGGGCTTCCGTTATGAAGGGGCTTCTCTATGCCTTTGCCGTATGGGTGCTCAACGCCGCGGTGGTGCTGCCGCTCACGGGCGAAGGGTTCGCTGGGTCGCGGCATCTGACGGTTGCGGGCATGGCTTGGTTTGCCGCGGCGCATACCGCATTTTTCGTCTGCCTTGCGCTGCTCTATGCGCGCCTTTTCAGCAACGCGCCTGCCAGGGGCACGAGCGGGCGGCGGGGGAGACTTATGGTCGATGGCGGCTAAAGTCGGCGTTTTTAACGTGACACAAATCAAACGTGCATAAATTCGTTCTGTTATGGAATTTTTATCCGCGCCGCGTGATGCTGGGTCTTGAGACTGTGCTGGCGCGCGGCATATTTGGAGAGGCCGCATAGTCAGCGCCAAATGTTTCGGTCCCCGTTCCTGCAAGGAACGGTCGGTCCAGTGAGTAGCAAGGCCGTGTACCCGTGAGACGTGTCGTCTATCCAATATTGGCTATTGTAGCGGTCATTCCGGCCGCCGGACGAGCTGACGCTATTGCGGATTGTAACGACGGTGCCAATCTGGCCCGGCAAATTCGCGGTTGCACGAAAGTGATCGGGCGCACGATGCTCGGCGATCCGCTGTCCACGGCTTACATGAACCGCGGCATTGCCTACGCCCAGCAGCATCAGCTGAAGAAAGCTATAGCGGATTTTACGTCATCGATCGACGCCAACGCGGCCAACAATTTCGCGTATTACAATCGCGGCAACGTGTATCTCGATCTAGGCAAGCCTGATCGGGCGATTACCGATTATTCGCGGGCGATCGAGTTGGCGCCCGACATGTCTCCCGCATTTCTGAATCGAGGGCTCGCCAACGAGATGATCGGCGACCGGACAGCCAGCATATCCGACTTCCGCGCGGCCTTGGCGCTGGAGCCGACGCTTTATGCAGCGGCGGAAGGCTTAAAACGTCTGGGCGCCGATGCAAATGGCCCTTCGCAGGCAGGCGCCCAGCCCGGCGAATAGGCTAACGCATTGCTATCGCGTAACTTTCTCGCTGTTACAAACAATTACAAACCGTTACGCCAGCCGCATATGTGCCGAACGAACGGTCGCTAGAACTCCTGACACACCGCAGACAGTCGGCATTGCAGGAGGTTGGACATGCTGGGCGCTTCTCAGGTCATCGGAGCTAATTCCCACGGGGCACACATTGCGGCCTCCGCTGCCAGTTCTTCAAGCGACAGTTCTGCAGATCGTTTTGAGCGTGGGACGATCCGGCGTATCGAAGCCAAAGAGCATGTTTTCTGCGATGGCGATCCGCGGACCCATGTTTTCCGCATCGAAGAAGGTGTCATCGCGCTTTCTAAGTTGCTCGGTGATGGCCGGCGGCAGATCATCGAATTTGCATATCCCGGCGATTACATCGGGCTCGGGACGCTGCGCGAGCACATTTTCGATGCTCAGGCGACGTGCCCGGCGAAAGTGCGGTGCCTGTCGGCGGCCGCCCTGGAACAGGAAGCTGCCCGCGATGCTGGGTTGGCACTGAGGCTCTACAAGGCCGTCTCGGCCGAGCTCGCGGCTGCTCGCAGCCTGCTCGTGTCGGTCGGGCAGCAGAGCGCGATGGAGCGGTTGGCGGGCTTCCTCCTCGGCCTTTCTGCCCGGGCCTCTGATGGCGAAGAGAACGTCGTCAAGCTTCCGATGCGCCGTTCCGACATTGCGGATCTCTTGGGTCTCACGATCGAGACGGTCAGCCGGACGATCACGAAGCTGCGCACCATGCACGTCATTGACGTCGTCCGCGGTACGGAAGTTCACATCCTGGACGGCGACCGTTTAGCCGAACTTGCAGGTCAGTGAGGCGTCAGGTTTCCCGAGACTCCGCTGGTGGCGCGCTCAAGGCGGTGGAGTTGTCCAGCTTGGCCGGTGTTTCCGCGGCCTTGCTGCGGGGCGATTTGAGGCTGTGAATGAGGGATCCCAGCAGCGGCAGCAAGACTGAGCTGATCAATACCTCGCTGGCAGGATAGATATAGGCACTAGGCCCTATGGCCGGGCTTCCGACGTTTTTCTCGAGGGCCGAGACAGTGGATCTCCGCATTTCCTGGGCGACGGCATATTCGCGTCCAGGGCGCTGAAGCATCGCGATGATCGCGACGAGGCTTGCCAGAAGACAGCCGATGACGCCAACCAATGCTGCGGCGCCGATGCGGCCGACGCTCTCTTCCAGCAGCCAATAGAGTGCTAAGCCCATAATCGCGAGCCCCAGGACGGCAAGAATGCCGGCGAGGCCATAGAGAACGCCCTTCCTCAACGCATATCGGATGTAGCTGTCCGCAACGACGGCGTCAGCAGTCGCCAGTTTATCGAGGTCGCGGGCAAGACTTGGCAGGTCCACGAGGTGTCCGTGCAGATGTGAGGGTTACGTTGTGCCCCTGGATATATCAGAACGGTTTATAATAGGCGAACGGACGCGAAGCGTCAGTTCGACGAGAACGCTGCTCAGTTCTTCACTTTCCGGTTTGTCTTCCGGTTCATGTACCAATCGGACAGCGTTTCCCAGAACGCGGCGACGGCGACGACGATCGTAATCAGAAATAGTGCAACGACCATCTGGATGACGTCGAAGTTGACGGCGTCTTCGGCGACGAACCAGCCTGCGATGGCCGCTGCCACGAACATCACCGGGCGAAGAAGAAGGTTCACCATCTCGAAGGCCTCCAAGACCAGCATTTTCCAGCACTTCTTATAACATGGCTCGAGGACCCAGTGCTTGATTCCGGTCAAGATATTTGCCCGATATTGTTAAGGTTCCGGTGACAGGGAAGGGCTCTTGCACCGGGGCGACGCGGGTCTTAAGGACATGGGCGACCGCGTATCGGACAGCCGGGGCGGGCCTTCTCAAACTCAATTGCCGGAACTCATCGCGTGGCCGTCAAAGTCGCTGCCTTCTATAAATTTGTATTGATCGACGATCCGTCGGCGCTTCAAACGTCGCTTCGCGAAGTGTGTGCGGCGCAGGAGATCAAGGGCACCATTCTCGTTGCTAGTGAAGGGATCAACGGCACCGTCTCGGGTGCAAACGACGCGATCGATACGCTGTTTGCGGCGGTCAGAGCGGACGCGCGCTTTTCCGATCTCGTCGTCAAATTTTCAGAGACGGCGGAGCATCCGTTCCAGCGCCTTAAAGTAAAGATCAAACGCGAGATCGTCACCTTCGGCGTACCGGGGACAGAGCCGGGCGCCATAACCGGCGAACTCGTCGAACCGGAAGATTGGAATGCTTTGATTTCTGATCCCGACGTGATCGTCATCGACACGCGTAACGACTACGAATTCGATGTCGGAACGTTCCAAGGCGCGCACAATCCGCAGACGCGATCCTTCACTGAATTTCCCGACTACGTGCGCCGCACATTGTCAAATAACCGCTCACAGAAGATTGCGATGTTCTGCACGGGCGGCATCCGATGCGAAAAAGCAAGTTCGTACATGCTTCAGGAAGGCTTCACGAACGTCTACCAATTGCACGGCGGAATCCTGCGGTATCTCGAACAGATTGCACCCGATGAGAGTCTGTGGCGCGGCGAGTGCTTTGTCTTCGATGAGCGCGTTGCGCTGGAACACGGCGTGCGCCCCGGGCAACATACGCTCTGTTTGAAATGTGGATCTCCGATCAAGCGTGCAAGCGAAGGAAATAGCGATCTTTGCGAACGCTGTCGCGATGCGGTCGGTGGCGAAGGCGCGTGAAGTACCTACGTAGAGACGGCGGGAACATCAGGTAATAGGCCGTTTTTGCTGTCTAAAATTTAAGGATATCAAACTTGACCCCTTGGGCTCTTGGCGTCATTCAGCGTTTTCGACTAACGCGCCTTTACCTCACCCAAGGGGACTTCAATGACGGACCTGATCGAAGCCGTCGGACTTGAGAAACAGTTTGGCGAGATCAAAGCCGTTGATGGCATATCGCTCAAAGTTGCAAAGGGCGAAGTTCTAGGATTTCTCGGACCGAACGGCGCCGGTAAGTCCACGACGATGAAGATGATCACCGGCTTTCTCGAACCGGATGCCGGACGGGCCGCAATCTGCGGCGTCGACGTTTTCGAAAATCCGAAAAAAGCCAAAGCACTGTTCGGTTACGTACCGGAAGGGGCGCCGTCATACGCCGAAATGACGCCGCGCAGTTTTCTCACATTTATCGCGGAAATTCGCGGTTATCGCGGTGTGGAGCTTACGACCCGTATCAATCGCGCGGTCGAGCGTGCGGGTCTCGGTACCGTTTTCGATCAGGTGATCGACACGCTGTCGAAAGGATATAAACGGCGCGTCGGCCTCGCGCAGGCCATTTTGCATGATCCGCCCGTGCTGATCATGGACGAGCCGACGGACGGTCTCGATCCGAATCAAAAGCATCACGTCCGCGAGCTGATCAGCGATATGTCTTCGGACAAGGCGATCATCATCTCGACTCATATTCTCGAAGAGGTCGAGGCCGTCTGCTCGCGGGCGATCGTCATCAATCGGGGACACATCGTCGCCGACGGTACGGCCGACGATCTGATGCAGCGGATGCATTATCACGGCGCGGTGTCGCTCAAGGTCATTGCCGAGCGCGGGGACGCTGCGATCAAAGTGCTGTCGAGCGCGAGCAGTGTTGCGAAGGTCGAGACGCTCGGTAAGCCGAACGGCCATTTTCTGCTTCGCGCGATCCCGAAGCAGAAGGAGATGGCCGCGGCCGAGGTGGCGGCGCTGCTTCGCGCGCAGAACATTCCGGTCGATGAGCTTTATGTCGAGCGCGGTCGCCTCGACGATGTCTTCCGACAGATCACCATGCCTGAAGACGGAGGCTCGAATGGTTGAGACTTTCGATAACGCTTGGATTATTGCCAAGCGTGAACTTCGCGGATATTTCGCGACGCCGCTGGCGCTCGTGTTTCTGACGGTCTTCGTAGCTCTGACCGGTGCGCTGACGTTCTATGTCGGCAATTTCTTCGAGCGCGGGCAAGCCGATCTGTTTCCGTTCTTCGCCTATCATCCGTGGCTTTATCTGCTGCTCGTGCCTGCGGTGGCGATGCGGCTTTGGGCGGAAGAGCGCAAGACCGGCACCATCGAACTTTTGATGACTTTGCCGATTACGCCGCTTGAAGCGATCCTCGGCAAATTTCTTGCGGCATGGGCGTTTATCGGCCTCGCGCTGGTGTTGACGTTTCCGATCTGGATTACGGTCAACATTCTTGGTGATCCGGACAATGGTGTCATTCTAACGAGCTACATCGGCAGCTTTCTGATGGCAGGTGCGTTTCTGGCGATCGGTTCGTTCGTTTCGACGCTGACGAAGAACCAAGTCATCGCCTTTATCGTCGCGTCGCTCATCTGCTTCCTGTTCACGATGAGCGGCTTGGAGATGGTGCAGAGCGGGTTGAGGGCTTGGACGCCGGCGTTCTTCGCGTCTGCCGTTTCGTCGATGAGTTTCCTTTCGCATTTCGAGCAGATCACGCGTGGTGTTCTCGATTTGCCGACACTCATCTTCTTCTTCTCGATGATCGTTTTCTGGCTGTTCGCGACGGTGATCGCGATCGACCAGAAGAAAGCGCAGTGAGGTTTGGCCATGTCGAACGGGTTTGGACCCGTCGCCGGCGCATTCAAAGCGACGGTGGCTTATTTCTCGTCATTCAAGAGATCGACGCTTGCCTGGGGCGGATTGGCGCTTGGCGCTGTTATTCTACTGTCGGTCAACCTTTCCTCGACGATCGGTCTCAAGGCGTGGAGCGCCGACCTTACCCAAGATCGACTATTCACGATTTCGGACGGCACGCGTCAGATCCTGAAGTCGATCGACGAGCCGATCACGGCGCGGCTCTATTTTTCGAAAAACCTTGCCGACGCCTCGCCTGATATCGTGCGCTATTTCGATCGTGTACGTGAGTTGTTCGAGCGCTATCGCGATATCTCGGGCGGCAAGCTGCAGCTTACTATCCTTGATCCCGAACCGTTCTCTGATGCGGAAGACAAAGCTGTCGAAGGGGGCCTTAGAGGGCTTCGCCTCAATGCGGATGGCGACGTTGGATATTTCGGCCTCGTCGCGACAAACGCGACGGATAATCAGCAGGTCATTCCGTTCTTCGATCCGAGCCGCGAGTCGTATCTCGAATATGATGTCACGAAGCTTATTTACTCGCTTGCCAATCCGAAAAAGCGCACCGTCGGCTTGATGACGTCGCTGCCTCTCGACGGCGGCAAGTCGCCGATGCGGCAGCAACAGACGCAGCCGTGGCTGATGATGGGGCAGATCCGCGAGTTCTTCGACGTCAAACCCATCGACCAGGATGTGAAGGAAATTCCGGCAGGTCTGGACGTATTGATGGTGGCGCAGCCGACGAAGCTGACGCCGGATGCCGCTTACGCCATCGATCAATACGCGCTGAAAGGCGGCAAAGTCTTGATCTTTACCGATCCGGTTTCGGATACGGCGGAGATGCAACTTCTGCAGAACCAGGGCAATGGCGAGAAGGAGTTGACGAAACTTCTCGCTGGCTGGGGTGTAAACTACGACGGATCGAAGGTTGCGACGGACATCAAGCACGCGAGGCGCGTACAGTTCCAAAACCCACAGACGGGGCAGCCTGCGGTCACCGACTTTGTCGCGTGGCTTGGGCTCGACAGATCAAGCATCAATCCGAAAGACGTGCTGTCGGCGGGCATTGATCAGATCAACGTCGCGTCGGCAGGCTTCTTGAGCAAGAAAGACGGCGCGGCGGTCGATTTTTCGCCCATTCTGGAGACGAGCGACAGCGCCGAGGCCGTCAACGTGAAGGATGTCGGCTATGGCGCCGATCCGCTTGCTCTGTTGCGCAATTACGTTTCCGGCGGTCACAAGCTCGTGCTTGCAGCGCGCCTTTCGGGCGACGTGATGTCGGCGTTCCCGGACGGTCCGCCAAAAGCCGCGGATGCAGCGGCCAAGAAAGACGAGAAAGACAAGTCTGCTGGTAAAGCCGGTACTTCAACGGCGGATGCGGCGAAAAAGGATGCAGTACCCGCCGGGGCTTCGGACACCGCCAAAAGCGACCAAGTCAAATCGGGCAAGATCAATGTCATCGTCGTCGCCGATACGGACATTCTGGCGGATCAGTTCTGGGTGAACAACAGCCTCGGGCAGGACGTCGCCATTCCAACGGCGCACAACGCTGCGTTTGTTGTCGGGGCGCTTGAAAATCTTTCCGGCAGTAATGCGCTCATCGCGCTGCGCGGGCGCGGCGTCAAAGACCGGCCGTTCACGCTGGTCGAAGATCTGCGCCGGGGCGCAGAGCAGAAATTCCGCGCGAAGGAAGAAGCGCTGGAAGACAAGCTGAAGACTACGCAAGCGGAGCTGCAGAAAATTCAAGCCTCGGGGAATGGCGGCAGCGCGATCCTTTCCGATAAGGAACAGGAGACCGTCGAGAAGTTCCGCGGCGAGATGGTCGATACGCGGCGTGAACTCCGCAACGTCAAACTCGCGCTTCGCCAGGACATTGATAACCTCGGCGGCTGGCTGAAGTTCGCGAACATCGCTCTCGTGCCGTTGATGCTCGGCATGGCGGCAGTCGGCGTGTCGTGGCGACGGACACGCCAGCGCCACAAGACACCGAAGAACGAACGCTGAGGAGGACGCGCGATGAAGCCCAAGACCTTCGTAGCTCTGCTCGGTGCAGCTATTCTTTCGCTGGCGGTTGCGGTGACGGCATTCGTGTCGTCGCGGCCTTGGTCGCCGACCGCCATCATCCACGGCGAAGCGGCACTGCCGGCGCTCACTCCAGCGGAAAATAAAGTCGCGGTGATCGAAGTCGAGCAAGGCGGCAATACGATCAAGCTTGCGCTGAAGGACGGCAAGTGGGTGGTCGCGAGCCAGCAAGATTATCCGGCGAATGTCGAAGCCGTCCGCAAGCTGCTGCTCAGTGCGTCGGAAGCATCGCTCGTCGAACGTAAGACGGCGAAGAAGGATATGCTGCCTATTCTCGGTCTCGGCGATCCGAAAACAAGCTCGTCGCGGCTGATCCGGTTTCTCGATGCGAGCGGACACGCCATTGGCGAGATCGTGGCCGGCAATAGTAAGGCGGATGCGTTCGGAACCAACAAGAACGGCACATATGTTCGCAAGCCGGGGACCGATCAGAGCTGGCTCGCAGACCGGCCGATCGATGCGTCAGCCAAGCTCAGCGATTGGGTGAAGACGCGCGTCGTTGATATTCCGACGAATTCGATCAAGACGGCGTCGATCGAAGTTGCAGGGCAACCGGCTTATCAGATCGATTCGGAGAAGGACGGTTCGCATAAGCTGGCGCAGATGCCGGCCGGCAAGAAGCTGAAGTATGTGAACTCGGTCGATGAGATCATCGAGTCCGCAAGTTATGTCGACTTCCAAGGTGTGCGTAAGGCGGACAAATCCGAGACGCTGCCGGACGCTGGGAAGGTGTCCTACGAAACCGACAAGGGCTTAAAAATTCAACTCGACGTCAAGTCGGACGGCAAGCAGGCCTGGGTCATTGTCACGCCTTCAGGCACTGGCGACGCTAAGAAGCAGGCCGATGATATCGCGGCGCTGACGACCGGTTGGGAATTTAAGATTCCGGTGGCGAAGGTGTCGGGCCTGCTTAAGAAACAAGACGATCTGTTGGAAAATACAGGGTCATAACGCCGTAACGCCGCAGGTTTCGGGCCGGAAAGCCGAGCGCTTGCGCGGCGGGCGTCGAATGGTGCTATAGGTCGGGATTGCCGCAACGGCATTTCCGACCGAACGCATTTATTCACCATGACCAACCGCAAGACCAGCGACCACAATCAGCAGCAGGACGGCCGGGCTTCGCTCGAGCAACTCGTCCGCTGGCGCCGCGATGTCCGCCGTTTCCGGCCGGACCCGGTTCCTGACGAGCTGATCGACCGCCTTCTGCGCCTTGCGGATCTGGCGCCGTCGGTCGGTAACAGCCAGCCGTGGCGCATCGTCAACGTGCGTTCGGCCGAGACGCGCTCAACCATCATCAAGAATTTCCAAGTGGCACGGGACCGGTCGGCGGAAGCCTACGTCGGGGATCAGGCCGATCTTTATAACCGGCTCAAGCTCTCCGGCTTTGATGCCGCGCCGGTGCATCTCGCGGTGTTTTGCGACAGGAGCGCTTTGCAAGGCCACGGTCTCGGCCGGCAGACGATGCCCGAGACGCTCGATCATTCGTGTGCGTGCATGGTGACGGTGCTGTGGCTTGCGGCACGCGAGGCGGGGCTTGGGCTGGGCTGGGTGTCGATCATCGATCCGGCGGAGGTTTCAAAGGCGCTCGATGCACCTGCCGACTGGAAGCTCGTCGGCTATCTTCTGCTCGGCTGGCCGGAGGAAGAGCATCTCGATCCGGAGCTGCAACGTTACGGTTGGCAGCCGCGCACGCCGTTCGAGACCCGCTATTTTGAAGCCGGATCGATAGCGGAGCGGGCCAGCGTGCAAGCTGACGAGCCAAAGGCATCCGGCGTGCCAATGGGAACGGTTACATTGGTTGGGGCCGGCCCGGGCGATCCGGAGCTTTTGACGTTGAAGGCGCTGAAGGCGCTGCAATCGGCCGATGCCGTGCTGTTCGACGATCTTGTGGCCAAGCCGATCCTCGAATTCGTCCGGCCCGGCGCGCGGATGATCGACGTCGGCAAGCGCGGCTATCGTACATCCTGCAAGCAGCCGGACATCAACGCGACGATGGTTTCACTGGCGCGCGAGGGTCTCAAGGTGGTCCGCCTCAAATCCGGCGATCCGCTGATTTTCGGCCGCGCGGGCGAGGAGATCGAGGCCTGCCGCAGCGTGGGCATTCCGATCAGCATCGTGCCGGGGGTGACGTCGGCGCAGGGTGCGGCCGCCAGCCTCAAAGTTTCGCTGACGAACCGTGATCACGCGCGGCGGCTGCAGTTCATCACGGCGCATGATCGTCGCGGACATCTGCCGGAAGACATCGATTGGAGCGCGGTTGCCGACAGCGCGGCGACGACGGTCATCTACATGCCCAAGCGCACGCTTGCGGAGCTGACCGACGTGGCACTGGTGCACGGCCTGGATCCCAATACGCCGACGATTGCGGTTGCGAATGCGACGCGACCGGACGAGCAGGTTTTCATAGCGACAGTCGCGACGATCGCGGCTGAGCTTCATGCGGCGCATCCGGACGGTCCGGTGCTTGTGATGGTTGGAGAAGCGCTGCGTTACGCGGCTATTCGCGATGTCTCGGAGCAGGCCGATGCTATCGTTGCGGCGCTGGATGCCATGCCGGGGCAGTCATGATGACGTGGCGTGCTCTGTACGTCCTGCCCGCATAGCCGCCCGTGACAGCCGCACAAACGCTCTTCGTCCTTGTCGGCGCTCTCGCGCTTGAGGCCACGTTCGGATATCCGGACTGGCTTTATCAGCGTATTGGGCATCCCGTATCTTGGATCGGGCGATTCATTTCCTTTCTCGATAAAAAGCTCAATCGGGAAACCGACAGCTCGCAAGTCAGGCGCAACAAGGGCGTGCTGGCGCTCGGCATTCTTATCGTCATTACCGGTGTCATCGCCTGGGCGTTGGAGCAGTTTTTCGATCACGTTGCCTTTGGGGCATTCTTCATTGCGCTCTTGGCGTCGATGCTGATTGCAAGCCGGAGCCTTTACACGCACGTCGAAGACGTGGCGCGGGCCCTCGATCAATATGGTTTGGACGATGCGCGGCAAGCGGTCGGTCGTATTGTCGGGCGCAATCCGAAGACGCTCGATGCGCACGGCGTGGCGCGTGCAGCTATTGAAAGCCTTGCTGAAAATGCCTCCGACGGCATCGTGGCGCCGGTGTTCTGGTTTGCGATCTTGGGGCTGCCGGGCCTTGTCGTTTATAAGGCCATCAACACGGCTGACAGCATGATCGGCCATCGGACGCCGCGACATGAGGCGTTTGGGTGGGCTTCGGCGCGTCTGGACGATTTCGTCAATCTGCCTGCTTCGCGATTGACAGCCCTGCTGCTGGCGCTGGCGAGCATCTTCACGCCGGGCGCGTCGGTGGCGGGAACGCTCGAAGCTGTGGCGCGCGATGCATCGAAGCATCGTTCGCCGAACGCGGGCTGGCCGGAGAGCGCGCTCGCGGGCGCACTCGGGCTGAAGCTCAACGGTCCGAAGGTCTACGGCGAGACGCGCGTTGATGATGCCTACATGGGCGACGGCAAGCGCGACGCGACAGCAGAAGATATTCGCGCTGCGCTTCGGCTGACGACGACGGCTTGGGGCATCATGGTCGGCAGCCTGCTGCTCATCGCCATCATCTTGCCAGGCTGAGGAGTTCTTCGATTGCGATGTGTTGGGCGAGATGCTCGGCAAAGCGATCGAGGATGGCGTCGATTTCTGTATCGTAGCTGAGCGCAGATGTTTCCATGCCCAAAGAGGCCAGAAAGGTCCGGCGTGCAGCGTCCGACGTAAATAGGCCGTGAATGTAGCATCCCGAGACGCGGCCGTCTGGCGAGGTGGCGCCGTCGCGGTGGCCGTCGGGGAAGGTTACCATGGGGCGCGCGGTGTCTGGCCCAGTCGTCTTGCCGACGTGCATTTCATAGCCTTCAAACGGCGCTATGGAACCCGTAAGCGTGCCGGAAACGCGCTCTAGCGTTTTCTCGGGGCCGAACTCGGTTTCGATATCGAGAAGGCCGAGGCCATCGACGGCGCGCGGCGGGCCTTCGATGCCATTCGGATCGGCGATGCGTTTCCCAAGCATCTGATAGCCACCACACAGCCCGAGCACACGGCCGCCGCGGCGAACATGCGCTTTGATGTCGATGTCCCAGCCTGCGGCGCGCAAGGCTGTTAGGTCATCAATGGTTGTCTTCGAGCCCGGCAGTAGAACGAGATCGGCGTGTACCGGAATCGGCTGACCGGGTTCGATCAGTTCGACGATGACGCCAGGTTCGTTGCGTAGCGGATCGAGGTCGTCGAAATTCGAGATGCGCGGCAGCAACGGCACAGCGATGCTCAGTTTCGTTTCACCGCCGGACCTCGATGTTTTCATAAGATCGCGCAATCCGAGCGCGTCTTCAGCGGGAAGCTTGTGAGCATCGGGGAAGAACGGCACGAGGCCGAGCGGCGTCCAGCCAGACAGATTGGCGATTGCCGTCATGCCATCGGCGAAGAGCGTCGAGTCGCCGCGCATCTTGTTGATGATGAAGCCGCGCACCATGGCCGCGTCGTCGGGATCGAGGACGTGGCGTGTGCCGACGACGCTGGCGATGACGCCGCCGCGATCGATGTCGCCGATCAGTACGACCGGAACGTCGGCGGCGCGTGCGAAGCCGAGATTGGCGATGTCGTTGGCGCGGAGATTGATCTCGGATGCACTGCCTGCCCCTTCGACGAGAACGAGATCAGCGTTCGCTCTGAGGTGCGCGAAGCTGTCGAGAACGGCCGGCAGAAGCTCTTTCTTTTTTGATTGAAAATCGCGCGCTTTCGCCGAGCCGCACATTTTGCCTTGCACGACGATCTGCGCGCCGGTTTCGGTCTCGGGCTTCAGCAGCACCGGGTTCATGTGCACGGATGGCGCAACGCGCGCGGCTCGCGCTTGCAATGCCTGGGCGCGGCCGATTTCGCCGCCGTCGGCCGTGACCGCGGCATTATTCGACATGTTCTGGGGCTTGAACGGAACGACGCGAACCCCGCGGTTGGAGAAAAAACGGCAAAGCCCGGCGACGATCAGCGATTTGCCAACGTCGGAGCCGGTGCCTGAGAACATCAACGCGCGCGCAGGCATCAGAATTCGATGCCTTCCTGAGCTTTGATGCCGGCGGCGAAATGGTGCTTCACGGCGCCCATTTCCGTCACACCATCCGCGAGCGCAATCAATTCCGGCTTGGCATTGCGGCCTGTGACGACGACATGAAGATTGGGCCGCCGCTTGCGGAGCGTTTCGAGCAAGTCATCGAGCGGCAGATAATCGTAACGCAGTGCGATGTTGAGTTCGTCGAGAATGAGCAGACGAATGGATGGATCGTCCATCAGTTCTTTTGCCTTCGCCCAGGCGCGCGTGGCAGCGGCAATGTCGCGGGCCTTGTCTTGCGTTTCCCAGGTGAAGCCTTCGCCCATCGTGTGCCAGGAGATCTGATCGCCGAAGCGTTCCAGCGCATCGCGTTCGCCGGTCTTCCACGCGCCTTTGATGAACTGGACGACGCCGACGCGCCAGCCGTGCCCGAGCGCGCGCAGCACGAGGCCGAACGCGGCCGTCGATTTGCCTTTGCCGGGGCCGGTGTGGACGAGCAGCACACCTTTTTCGATCTGTTTCGAGGCGACCTCGGCATCTTGCACGGCTTTGCGCTTAGCCATCTTGGCTTTGTGACGCTCGGCGTCGTCGACCGTGGTGGGATTGTTGCTCACGGCTCAGCCTTTCAATGTCAGCGGCAGTCCGGCGGCGACGAAAATGACCTTGTCGGCGGCGGCTGCGATCTTCTGATTGAGGCGGCCGGCTTCGTCGCGAAAGGCGCGGGCGAGCGCGTTGTCCGGCACGATACCGAGGCCGACCTCATTCGAGACCATCACACAGGGCGCGACGCGTTTTGCGACGGCGGCCAGCAATGCGTCGCTTGCCTCCGGAACGGGGCGGTTGGCGTGCATCAGATTGGAGGTCCAGAGCGTCAGGCAATCGACCAGAGAGGGAAGCTCTGCAACGCGGCTGGCCAGCACGTCGGCGATTTCGAGGGGCGATTCGTGATCGACCCAGCCCGCGCCGCGGCGGCTCTTGTGGTGCTTGATGCGGCTGTGCATTTCGTCGTCGAACGCTTCCGCCGTGGCGACGTAAGCCCAAGGCCCCGGAATGCCTGTCAAAAGGCGCTCCGCGTAGGCGCTTTTGCCCGACCGGGCGCCGCCGAGGACGAGGGTCAGCGGCGGGAGGTGAGAATTGGTCATTATGGGCCTTTCGGGCCGGCCGCAGAGGCATGCTTGGCGATTGACGTAAGTTATGGGCTCACTTATCGATTGAGACGACGGTCCCTCGCAAGAGGGTTCAAAAGGGAATGCGGTATTTACTCCGCAGCTGCCCCCGCAACTGTGAGCGGTGAGCATGGGCGAAGACACCACTGGGCACTTGTCCGGGAAGGTCGCTCGATGCCAAGACCCGCGAGCCAGGAGACCTGCCGTCGCCCGAAGCTTCCAACTCATCGCCGGTGGGGCGAGAAAGGTTAAGATGCACGTCAGATCATCCGGCGCACCGCGGTGCGCGTCTGCCCAGTCTTCCAAAAATTCGGTCGGTATGGAGGCGGGACAATGAGCGCGCGCAAGGTACCCGTCACAATCGTCACAGGCTTTTTGGGCGCGGGCAAGACAACGCTCGTGCGTCATGCGGTCGAGCATGCGCAAGGCCGTCGCTTGGCGCTAATCGTCAACGAATTCGGCGATGTCGGCGTGGATGGGACGATCCTCCGGTCGTGCGGCGTTGAGAATTGCCCGGAAGAAAACATTATCGAGCTGACGAACGGCTGCCTGTGCTGCACCGTCGCTGACGATTTCATTCCGACGCTTGAAGCGCTTTTGGCGCGCGAGCCAGCGCCGGAGCACATCATTATCGAGACGTCAGGCCTCGCGCTGCCGAAGCCGCTGGTCAAAGCCTTCGAGTGGCCGGATATCCGTAATCGTGTGACGGTCGATGGCGTGGTGACGGTCGTCGATGCCCCGGCCGTGCGCGCCGGTCGCTTTGCCGACGATCCGGTGAAAGTCGCGGCGCAGCGCGAAGCGGACCCGTCCGTCGATCATGAAAATCCGCTGGAAGAGGTTTATGAGGATCAGCTGCTCTGCGCCGACCTCGTAGTGCTCAACAAGTGCGATCATCTTTCGCCGGAAGACGCGGCTTTGATCGCGCAGGACATTCGCAGCATGGTACCGCGGGCGATCAAGATCGTCGCGACGCATGATGGAATCGTGCCTACCGACGTGCTGCTCGGGATTTCGGCGGCGGCCGAAGACGACCTTGCGGCGCGCCCGTCGCATCACGACAACGAGCCGGAGCACGACCACGACGATTTCGAGACGTTCATTGTCGAAGTGCCGGAGCTGTCGTCGCCTGATGATCTTGCTCAGCGGGCGAAAGCCATCGCGAACGATCACGACGTGCTGCGTGTAAAGGGCTTCGCGGCCATCGGTGGGAAGCCGATGCGGCTCCTTTTGCAAGGTGTCGGTGAGCGGATCGACACGCGTTACGAAGGTGCATGGCAATCGGGCGAGGCGCGCGTGGGCCGGCTGGTCGTCATCGGCCAGAAGGGGCTTGATCGCGACGGCATCACTCGGACCCTGACGGGCGCTGCCTGATGCATATCGTCGTTCGCGAGAGCCGGGATCTGGACGAGGCCGCCGCGCCGCAAGATCTCGGACTCGCGCCTGCCGATATCGTTTTTCTGTCGTTTTCCGATTCCGACCTTGCGATGGCGGCTGCTGCATTTCGCGGCGCCGAGAGCACGCAGGCGAGTGTGCGGATCGCGAACCTCAATGCTTTGCGCCACCCGATGTCGGTTGATTTATTTTCCGACGCGACGCTGAAAGGCTCGAAGGCCGTGCTCGTGCGCCTGCTGGGCGGCCTCGACTATTGGCGGTATGGCGGCGAGCAACTCGGGCGACGCTGCCGCGAACTGGGAATCACACTTGCTATCGTGCCGGGCGACGGGCGGCCAGACATTCGACTCTCGGCGTTGTCGACGCTTGGTTCGGATGAGCTGGCGCGGCTTGAGGGTCTGCTCGACGTGGGCGGCATTGAGAATACACGCATGGCTTTGCTGGCGATGCTCGGCAAACGCGACGCGCGTGGAGAAATTGCATCGCCGCGAGAGATTCCGAATTTCGGCGTCTATCGGGAAAGCGCGCAAACCGACGATGCGCTCGGGGCGACTGCCGTTGTTTTCTATCGCTCACATTTGCTCGCGGGCGATGTTGCGCCAGTCGATGCTTTGGTGGACGCGCTTGAAGATCGCGGCTTGGCAGTGGCGGCGCTCTACGTTCCAAGCCTGAAGGCAGCGGATGCCGCGGCTTGGCTTCAGGATGAGCTGCAACGTCTCCGGCCGAGCGTCATCGTCAATGCGACGGCGTTTGCCTCACGCGACGGCGCGGATGCCTCGCCGCTCGACGTTGCGGATTGTCCGGTCTTGCAGGTCGCGCTCGCCAATTCAACGTTTACGCTTTGGGAGAAGTCGCAGCGCGGCCTCAGTGCCGCTGACCTTGCGATGCACGTCGTTTTGCCGGAGCTCGACGGACGGTTGTTTGCGGGCGTCGTATCGTTCAAGGAAGCGGATACGCTGGGGACGGAACTCGGCGTGTCGTTGCTGCGCCATGTGCCTTATAAGCCAAGCGTTTCGCATGTTGCCGAGCTTGCCGCGCGTTGGGCGAAGCTTCGTTCAGCCTCGCGCCATGATCTTCGCATTGGTCTGTTGCTCTCGACGTATCCGGGGCGGCCGGATCAGATTGCGCACGCGGTTGGACTTGATGGCCTTGAGAGCGCGTGCCGGATCGCGTCGCATCTCGAAGACGCGGGTTATGACGTCGCCTATCGTCCGTCGGACAGTCGCGATCTTGTGGCGCGACTCGATCCAGCACAGGCAATCGGGTGGCAGCTTGATGCTTACCGTTCAGCATTCGATGCGCTGCCAGAAGCCTTTAAAGAAAGCGTCGTCAGCGCCTGGGGACCGCCAGAAGATGATGACGCACTCGTTGGTAATACGTTCCGCTTTCGTGTCGCGCCGTGCGGAAGTCTTTTGATTGGACTGCAGCCGGAACGCGGGCAGGCGCTTGACCGGAAGGCGCAGTATCACGATCCGGCGACACCGCCACGGCACAGCTATGTCGCGTTCTATCTCTGGCTAAGACACGTCGCAAAGATCGATGCGCTTATTCATATCGGCGCGCACGGCACGCTCGAATGGCTGCCGGGCAAGGCCGTTGCAGGCAGTGAAACGTGTGCGCCGCGCGCGCTGCTTGGTCCTACGCCGATGATCTATCCGTTCATCGTCAATGATCCCGGCGAAGCGGCGCAGGCGAAGCGGCGGCTATCTGCCGTGACGCTCGGACATAAGCCGCCGCCGATGACGGAAGCCGGTTTGTCGGGGCCGTTGAGTGAGGTTGATCGGCTGGTCGATGAATTCGCGTCGGCGGAAGGTCTTGATCCGAGGCGGCGCAAGGTTCTGTCGGATCAGATCGTCGACGCCGCCATTCGTGCCGGAATTGCGGCCCAGTGCGGCCTCGATGCGGGCATGGCGGCGAGCGAAGCGTTGACGCGCATCGACGCCTTTCTGTGCGATGTGAAAGAGCTGTCGATCCGCGACGGGCTACATATTCTCGATAAGGGGGAGCTTGAAGCGATCACGCGGGCGCTTGCTGGAAAATTCATCGCGCCGGGTCCTGCTGGAGCGCCGAGCCGAGGGCGATCTGATGTACTGCCGACAGGACGCAATCTTTTCAGCGTCGATCCGCGCAGCGTGCCGACCGCAACGGCGTGGGCGAACGGCAAGCGTGCGGCGAAAGCTATCCTCGATCGCTATCTCTCCGATCATGGCGAATGGCCCCGCGCGATCGTGCTCGATCTCTGGGGTAGCGCGACGCTCCGAACCGGCGGCGAGGAACTCGCGACCGCGCTGGCGCTGCTTGGCGTCCGCCCGGTCTGGGATCAGCGCTCCTATCGCGTGACGGGCGTCGAGACCGAGGCATTGGCGGAACTTGGACGTCCGCGTGTTGACGTGACACTGCGGATCTCAGGACTTTTCCGCGACATGTTCGGAGCGCAACTTGCGTTGTTTGATAGCGCCGTTGCGCTCGTTGTCAGTCTTGAAGAAGATGCCGGCGATAATCCGCTGCGCCTGGCTTCGTCGTCCGAAGCAAAGCTCGATCGCATTTTCGGACCGGCCGGCGGCAGCTTCGGTGCTGGCGTAATGCAGCACATCGACCGCGGCGACTGGAGCGAGCGTGACGATCTTGGGCGGTCGTATCTCGCCAGCACACTGTCGGCGTATCGCGGCGATGGCTCGGAAGCGACGAGCGCGGGCTTCGAAAGACGCGTGAAATCGGCAGACGCCTTCGTGCATGTGCAGGATCACAGCGAGATTGATTTGCTAACCGGCGGTGACTTTGCGGCACACGAAGGTGGGTTCGCGGCTGCCGCTGCTTCTCTCGGAAACGATCGCGTAGCGCTTTATCATGGCGATACGGCAATGCCAGATGCGCCGCGCGTTCGCACGCTGCAGGAAGAATGTGCCCGCGTGATTCATGGGCGCGCTGCGAACATCCGCTGGATCGAGGGCCAGATGCGTCACGGCTTCCGCGGCGGCGCGGAGATGGCGCAGAGCGTTGACGCGGCATTCGCCTTCGCGGCGACGGCGCGGGCCGTCGACAACGGCGGCTTCGAGCGGCTCTACGAGGCATATCTCGGTGACCCAGTGGTCGCAGCATTTCTCGCGCGCGAGAACCCCGACGCAATCGCGGCAATGCGGCGCCGGTTCGAGGAGGCGATTGCGCGCGGGCTTTGGCAGCCGCGACGCAACGATATCGGCGAACTCGCAAACAAAGACGGTTCATCGCGCGAGGCAGCGGAATGACGTCGGCGGATCATTTGAGGAAAGGCTGGTGCCCAGGCGCGCATCGTCCGATGCGTTCGGGCGACGGGCTTCTGGTGCGTGTGCGTCCGCGCGCGGGCGCTCTTTCGCTCAGTTCGTTGCGAGCCATCGGTGCGATCGCCGCTCAGTTTGGGTCCGGCGATATTGATTTGACTAATCGCGGCAATCTGCAGATCAGAGGCGTGAGTGACGGCGCATTCGCAGTGCTTCTCGGTGCGCTGGATACGGCAGGTTTGCTGGATCCGTCTGCGGACGCGGAGGCCGTGCGCAACGTCGTCGTCGATCCGTTGAGCGGGCTTGATCCGCGGCGCGCGGATATTTGCGATCTCGCGGAAGCGTTGGAGGCGATCCTGCTGCGGGATGCGCGTTTATGGTCTCTGCCCGGAAAATTCGGTTTCAGTTTTTCAGGCGTGGCGACGCCGCGCATCGGCGGACGCAGCGCGGATATCATGATGTCCGCGCGCGATGATTGTTTCTCAATCGTGCTCGATGGTGCGATTGGGATGGGCTGCGAAGTTGCGCGCGGAGAGGTCGTCGATGCCATGCATCGTATGGCGCTGGCGTTTATCGAGCTGAAGGCAAATGACGCGAGTTTTCGGCGTATGCGCGACGCGGTTGCTCAGTTCGGCGTCGCGAGGGTATTTGCAATGGCAGGTTTGCCGCTTCCGACGCCCGTGGGTGAAGCGGCTGCAGACAGTGTGCCTGTGGGATTGTTGCAGCGGAACGACAGCGTGTTCGGAGCTGGCGTCGGTTTTCCCTTCGGGCGGATTACTGCTGATCAGCTTGCCGCGCTTTGCGATCACGCGACAGTGGCGGGCGCTGAAGACGTTCGCACAAGCCCAGAACGCGTGCTCGTCTTTCCACTGCAGGATGCGATGCATGCGCACGAATTGCTTCGGGGCGCCAATGCCGCAGGACTGATCGTGCAAGAAGACGATATACGGCTCGCGATGGATGTCTGTCCGGGCTCGCCTGGGTGCAAAAATGCACGCGCCAATACGCGGCGGGACGCGCAGCGCTTTGCCGACACGTTTGAGGGTTCGCTGCACGGCTGCTCGCTGCATATTTCCGGATGCGAGAAGGGGTGCGCGCGGCGGACGGAAGCACGTTTGACACTCGTCGGCCGTGACGGCCGGTACGATATCATCAGAGACGGTTCAGCGGATTCGATGCGCGTACACGATACGATCAATGCTGACGACATGAGCACGACGATTTCGCGCTTGATCCTGGAGCCCGTAGTATGACGGTACAAGACTACATTCGCGACGGAGCGGCGATATACGCGCGCTCGTTTGCGATCATCCGGGCAGAGGCCGATCTCGCCGGGTTGTCACCGGTCGAGGAGCGCGTCGCGGTGCGGATCATCCACGCCTGCGGCATGGTCGAGGTAGCCCGCGATATTGTGATGTCACCGACGTTTGCGCGCGGTGCTGAGGCGGCGCTCAAAGCGGGGGCCCCGATCCTCTGCGATTCGATGATGGTCGCGGATGGCATCACGCGTGCGCGCCTTCCGGCGAAGAACGAGGTCGTTTGTACACTGCGCGATCCGCGCGTACCTGAGATCGCGGCACAGATCGGCAATACGCGCACGGCCGCTGCCATGGAGCTTTGGCGGTCGAAGCTTGCGGGCTCCGTCGTTGTTGTCGGCAATGCTCCGACGGCGCTGTTCCGGCTGTTCGAAATGCTCGATGCGGGCGCGCCAAAACCTGCGGCTGTCATCGGCATGCCGGTTGGCTTCGTCGGTGCGGCCGAATCGAAGGAGGCGCTGGCGGCTGATGGGCGCGTTCCATTTGCAATCGTCAAAGGCCGCAAAGGCGGAAGCGCGATGGCTGCAGCAGCGGTCAATGCGCTCGCAAGCGAGGCCGAATGAGCGAGGTTAAATCCGGCACGTTGTTCGGCGTCGGGCTGGGGCCTGGCGATCCGGAGCTGATGACGCTCAAGGCGGTGCGCGTCCTGAGTTCAGCGCCGGTCGTTGCGCATTTCCGCAAGGCGGGACGCACGGGACACGCGCGAACCATTGCGAATGCTCATATCCGCACCGATGTTGTCGAGGCGGCGTTCGAATATCCGGTGACGACAGAGATCGATTTCCGAGAAGATGGGTACGTTTCGGCGATCCGCGATTTCTACGAAGAGAGCGCGGCGGCGATTGTCGCTCATCTCGAAGGCGGTAGAGATGTGGCGTTGCTATGCGAGGGCGATCCGTTTTTCTACGGATCGTTTCTGCACATGTATGATCGCATCAAGGGGGCACATCGGGTGATGGTCATCCCTGGGATCACGGGAATGTCGGGATGCTGGACGGCGGCGCAGGCGCCGATCACCTACGGTGACGACGTCATGACGGTGTTGCCGGGTACGCTCGATGAAGAGGCGCTGGCGAAACACCTTGGCGTTGCCGACGCGGCCGTGATCATGAAGGTTGGCCACAACATCGAGAAGATCAAACGGGCGCTGCGCGCGGCGGGTCGTTTTGATGATGCAATTTATGTCGAGCGCGGAACGATGCCGGGCGAGCGCGTCGCGAAGCTGTCTGACCTCGGAGAATGCGCGGTTCCTTATTTCTCAATTGTCCTGCTTCCAGGCGGGCGTGGACGGCGCATCGCATGAACGGACAGTTGACCATCGTGGGGCTTGGGCCCGGTCCGAAAGGTTGGGTGACACCTGCGGCGAGCGATGTCGTCGGCGGGGCGGATGTCATTCTGGGGTACGCGCCCTATGTTAATCGTCTGACGCCGCGGGCCGGCCAGATTTTGGAGGCTTCCGACAATCGCGAGGAGTTGGTGCGGGCGGAACGTGCGCTCGAACTTGCCGCGAGCGGACGTCGCGTTGCGATCGTGTCGGGTGGAGATCCGGGCGTCTTTGCCATGGCGGCGGCGGTTTACGAGGCCGTCGAGAAAAATCCGGCGGCTGCCGATGGCGTCGACATTCGTGTCGAGCCCGGCGTTACCGCGATGCTGGCGGCGGCGGCGCGGATCGGGGCGCCGCTAGGGCACGATTTCTGCGCCATTTCGTTGTCCGACAATTTGAAATCTTGGGCGACGATCGAGAAGCGGCTGCGTCTTGCGGCCGAAGCTGATTTCGTTATTGCGCTCTACAACCCGGCATCGAAGGCGAGGCCGCAGCAGATCAGGTCGGCGTTCGAGATTTTGGGTGACGTGTTGCCTGCTGAAACGCTCGTCGTGTTCGCGCGCGCGGTTGGACGCCCAGATGAAGAGATCGATATCGCGACGTTAGCAACCGCGACCGACATGGCGTGCGATATGCGCACGCTCGTGATGATTGGATCGCGTGCGACGCGGACCGTGCAGGCGAGCGATGGGCGCGCGTGGGTTTATACGCCGAGGTCGGAGCGCGACCGATGATGGGTTGCGATCCAGGTCAGCGCCTCGTCTGCGGAGGACACCTTCGTGCGATCTGGGATCGCCGGCCGGCGAACCATGTGGACCGCAATGCCGAGCTGGCGCGCAGCTTCAATCTTGGCATAAGCGGCACTGCCGCCTGCATTCTTCGCCAGCACGTAGCGGATGTCATAGTCCGCGAACAGCCGGGCATCCTCGCCCGTTCGGAACGGTCCGCGCGAGGCGATGAGTTCGGAGTTGATCAGCTCACAGGGCAGCTCGAGCGGATCGACGGCGCGGATCAGATAACGATGCAGCGGCGCTCGACAGAGCGCATCGATGGCCTGGCGCCCCAAACCCGAAAAGACGTCTTGAGGCTCAGTGGGAAGGGCGGCAATCGCGGCATCGATGCTGTCGTGCTCAATCCAATTGTCGCCTTCGACCGGCGTCCAGGCAGGGCGTTCGATGGCGAGCAGCGGAATGTTGGTGGCCGCCGCGGCCGCTACGGCGTTGGCGCTTATCTGTGCCGCGAAAGGGTGCGTGGCGTCGATCAGCAGGTCAATCTTTTCCTGATGCAGGTAAGCGGCAAGTCCGTCGCTGCCGCCGAAACCGCCAATGCGCGTCGGAAGCTTGCTTGTCGCGGGATTGGCGGTTCGTCCGGCGAGCGAAAGCCTCGCTTCGATGTTGTCGGCCGTCGAAAGACGGTCGGCGAGCGTTGCCGCTTCGGTTGTGCCGCCGAGGAGCAGGATGCGCAGCGTCGTCGTCATGATCGCTTTTGTCATGTGAGCGCAATGCCATGAGCGGACGCTGGTTGTCCATCATCGGAATCGGCGAAGACGGGCGTTCGGGGTTGAGCGCGGCGGCGCTTCGCCTCGTCGATGGAGCTGATCTTATCATCGGCGGGCGTCGACATCTTGATTTGATTGGCGACACGCGCGGCGAAAAAGCGGAATGGGAAAAACCGCTCGAAGCTACTGCCACGACGATCCTGGCGCGGCGCGGTTCGCCGGTTGTGGTGCTCGTTTCCGGCGATCCGTTCTGGTTTGGTGCTGGCGCGACGCTCGCGCGGTCCATTCCGCTTGATGAGATGCTGGTGGTGCCGTCGCCGTCGAGCTTTTCAATTGCGGCAGCGCGGCTCGGCTGGCCGCTGCAAGAGGTGACAACGCTCGGTCTCAATATGCCTGGGTACACGCCTCTCGTCCGTCGCCATGTGCATCATGGGCGCCGCATTCTCGCGTTGGCGCTGAATAGCACTACAGCAGGCGAAATCGCGGCATTGCTGACGACTGCTGGGTTTGGACACAGCGAGATGATCGTGATGGAGGCGCTTGGCGGCAGCCGCGAGCGCATCCGACGGGCGACCGCCGATACTTTTGATTTTACGAGCGTCGATCCTTTGAACATCATCGGTATCAAAGTGGTCGCCGGGCCGGATGCGCAGGCGATCCCCTTCACGAGCGGGTTGCCTGACAGCTATTTCGAGAATGACGGACAGTTGACGAAACGTGAAGTCCGCTCGGTTACGCTGTCGTCGCTGAGACCTGGAGCGGGCGAATTGCTCTGGGACGTCGGCGCAGGAAGCGGTTCGATCGGGATCGAGTGGATGCTCGCACATCCGTCGAACCGGGCGATCGGCATCGAGCGTGATGAAGCGCGCGCGGCACGGGCTATGCGCAACGCGGTCGCGCTGGGTGTACCGCATCTTGGGATCGAGATTGGAGCGGCACCGGATGCGCTTCGAGAATTGGCGGAGCCGGATGCCATTTTCATTGGCTGCGGCACGGCGGGAGGCGCGGTTATCGAAGCGTGCTGGGCGGCGCTGAAGCCGGGCGGGAGGATCGTCGCAAATGCCGTCACGATTGAATCCGAGCTTGGCCTGCTCGCTGCCTATCATGGCCATGGTGGAACGTTGACGCGCTTGAGCGTTGAACGCGCCGAGCCGGTCGGATCGCGCACGACGTGGCGTCCGGCATTGCCGATCATGCAGTGGGTGGCGCAAAAGCCTGCAGGTGCCTCATGATCGCGATCGGCATCGGTGCCAATAGCCGTGCGGAGCAGCGAGACTTTGCAGCGGCTTTGAATGATGCGCGGCAGCGCGCGGGAGGCGCTGACGTAGTTGCAACGTCTGAGGCAGCGGCTTTTGCCTCTCATGTGCGGGAGGCGGCGCAACAGGCGTCGCTTGCCTATCGTGCCGTTACGATTGACAGCATGCGCGCACGAAATGGGGACTGTCTGACGCGCTCCGAGCGATCGCTTTCGCTGTTCGGCGTTGCCTCGATCGCGGAAGCGGCGGCCCTCGCCGGTGCTGGGCCTGGATCGCGGTTGATCGCGCCGCGGCGGACAGTCGGTCATGTCACGATTGCGGCGGCGCAATCGGCGGACGAACGGGAGCAGGGGACATGACCGTGCATTTCATCGGTGCGGGTCCGGGAGCCGCCGATCTCATCACCGTTCGTGGGCGCGATCTCATCGCAAAATGTCCGGTCTGCCTTTACGCCGGATCGCTTGTGCCTCAAGCGCTGCTGACGCATTGCCCGCCCGGCGCCGAGATCGTCGATACGGCTCCGATGACGCTCGACGAAATCATGGCGCATATCGAGTTGGCGACGCGCGAAGGCAAGGACGTCGCGCGACTGCATTCGGGCGACCTCTCGATCTGGAGTGCACTCGGGGAGCAGTTGCGGCGGCTCGACCAACTCAGGATCTCCTATACGATTACCCCCGGCGTGCCGTCGTTTGCGGCTGCTGCGTCGGTGCTTGGTCGGGAGCTGACGTTACCTGAAGTGGCGCAATCCGTTGTGTTGACGCGCACGTCGGGGCGGGCGTCGTCGATGCCGGAAACGGAGCAGCTCGAAGCTTTCGCCGCAACGCGCGCGACGCTGGCGGTACATCTTTCCATTCATGCGATTGCGGATGTCGTGCGCCGTTTGCTGCCCTTCTACGGCCCCGATTGTCCGGCGGCCGTCGTCTATCGCGCGACGTGGCCGGACGAGCAGGTTATTCGCGGCACGCTTGGGACGATTGCGGCTAAGACAGCCGAAGCAGGTCCGGAGCGCACGGCGTTGATCCTGGTCGGCGAGGCGTTGGGGCGGGACGATTTTCGCGAGAGCGCACTTTACAGCGTCGATTATCGGCGCCGGTTCCGGGGCGGGGTGTCATGAGCGAAACTCGGACGCTGCCGCCCGGCATTATGATCGCGGCACCGCGTTCGGGCTCCGGCAAGACGACGGTGACGCTCGGCCTGCTGCGGGCTTTGCAGCGGCGCGGGCTGCAGGTGCAGCCGTTCAAGTGCGGGCCGGATTACATCGACCCGGCGTTTCATGCCGTCGCAGCGGGGCGGTCGTCGTACAATGTCGATAGCTGGGCGATGCGGCCGGATCATGCCGCGTACATCCTATCGGATGCATCTCAAGGCGCTGATATCGTCGTTTGCGAGGCGTTGATGGGGCTGTTCGATGGGGTGTCGCGGCCGGGTCTTTGGGGCAACGGCGCCAGTGCCGATATCGCCGCCGCCACGGGATGGCCTGTCGTGCTCGTCCTCGATATCTCGGGCCAATCGCAGACTGCTGCTGCGGTGGCGCGAGGATTTCAGGGCTATCGCGATGGCGTGACAATCGCGGCAGTGATTTTGAATAGGGCAGGCAGCCCGCGCCACATTCGCTTTGCGACGGACGCGCTCGAACGCGTCGGATTGCCGGTCGCAGGTGCACTGCCGCGCGAAACGGGTGTCGTGCTGCCCGAGCGGCACCTGGGTCTTGTCCAGGCCGAGGAGACGGCGGAACTGGACAGCCGTCTCGATGCGCTGGCGGATTTCATCGAAGCACATGTCGATCTCGATAAGATCATGGGCTGCGCATTTCGCGGACGTATGGAAGCGGGTGAGCCAAGGCCGGTGCCGCCGCCGCCTGGACAACGGATTGCACTCGCCCGCGATGCGGCCTTCTCATTTGTTTATCCGCACGTGCTGGCGGGCTGGCGGTCCGCAGGTGCCGAGATCCTGCCCTTTTCACCGCTCGCGGACGAAGCGCCCGACGCGAGTGCCGACGTGGTCTGGCTACCCGGCGGGTATCCGGAGCTGCACGCGGGGGCGATCGCGAGTGCCCGGCGGTTTAAGGCAGCGATTTTCGAATTTGCCCAGTCACGTCCCGTTCATGGAGAGTGTGGTGGGTACATGGTGCTCGGCGCGGGATTGATCGATGCTGACGGCGAGCGGCACGAGATGCTCGGCCTTTTGGGGTTGGAAACATCTTTTGCAGTGCGAAAAATGAACCTCGGGTATCGACGAGCCGAGCTCGTCGCGCCGTGCCCTTTGGGGGCTCCGGGCGATATCCTGCTGGGGCACGAGTTTCATTATTCGCGCGTTCTTGCGTCTCCGGACGCGCCGCTTTTCAAACTGGAGAATTCCGACGGAGAAGCGCTGCAAAATGGGGGGAGCCGCCGCGGCTTTGCAACGGGATCCTTTTTTCACTTTATCGATAGATAGGCTACCGTTTCGCGGTCGTGTCGGGCTATATTTTCCAGTGAAGCTGCGCACCTCGGAATTCGCGCAATTCAATAGGTTACCGCGGGGGCGGAACTTTTCGGATCGTCATGCATTTAGGTCTGGAAGGTTCGTCGGGAACCCGGAGTACGAGCGAAAGTTACCACGGAATCCGTCAATAAGGTCTTTGTACGATGGGCACTGGCAGTGACCCCAAGCGGGGGGATTCAGTCACAATGCAGGCACCCTTACCGGTCGAGCTGCAGGGCCAGATTGGCCAGCGGTTGCGGGAGGCTTATATCGAACTCATCAATGAGCCGGTTCCTGATCGGTTTGTCGCTCTGTTGCAGAAATTGAAGCAGCGGGAGGATCAAGGGCAAGGAGGCCAGTCGTGACCAAGACCGACGACGACCTGCAGGCTCTGTTGATCAGTGCAGTGCCGAATCTTCGCGCGTTCGCGAATTCCCTGTGTGGGGATCCGACGCGCGCGGATGATCTCGTGCAGGACACGCTCGTTAAAGCATGGTCGAATTTGGAAGGTTTCGAGCGCGGATCGAACCTCAAAGCCTGGCTTTTCACCATTTTGCGCAACACCTATTTCTCAGAGCTTCGCAAGCGCCGCCGTGAGGTGGAGGATGCCGATGGGGCGCTGGCGGAACGTATGTCGGTGATGCCGGAGCAGCAGGTCCATATGGACCTCGTCGATTTCAAGAAGGCTTTCGGCAGTTTGAGCGATGATCAGAAGGAAGTGCTGCTGCTGGTCGGAGCCGAGGGCTTTTCGTATGAGGAAGCCGCAGAGATCACCAATGCGGCGGTCGGAACGGTCAAGAGCCGGGTCAATCGCGCACGTGTCGCGCTGAACAAGGCTCTTGGTTTCGAAGACGGTGAGAATTTCAATCCGAATGGAGAATTCGTCGGCATCACTCGGGCTGTCAGTCGAGGGTGAGTTGGACGGACGAAACGACTGAACGAAAGATGATCGCGTGCCGAACGCGCCGTTGTCTTCTTGCCAATTACGAGCTTACGAGGTGAACAATGTCGATTGCCGAATCTATTGCTCCCCACCTTCCCTATCTCCGCCGATATGCCCGCTCGCTGACCGGCAGTCAGGCTTCAGGCGATAACTATGTAGCGGCCGTTCTGGAAGCACTGATTGCCGATTCCGACGCATTCGATAAGTCGATTGCACCGCGTGTGGCGCTCTATCGGGCTTTCACGAAGGTCTGGAATTCGCTCGCCGTCAATCATACGGCGGAAGAAGTCTCGCACGACAAGCCGCTGCCGGAGCGCCGTCTTGAGTCGATCACGCCGCTACCGCGGCAGGCATTCCTGCTGGTCTCTGTGGAAGGTTTTTCAACCGCCGAGGCTGCGCAGGTTCTCGACGTGACGCCCGCGCATGTGACAGAACTGCTGCAAATGGCCGGTGCCGAAATTGCAGAGCAGCTTTCGGCCGACGTTCTCATCATCGAGGACGAGCCGCTGATCGCCATGGATCTCGAAGCGCTGGTGGTCGATATCGGCCATCGCGTTCAGGGCGTCGCCCGCACGCATCAGGAGGCGGTCGAAGAGGTTGCGAGGAAAGCGCCCTCGTTGGTGCTTGCTGATATCCACCTTGCCGATGGCAGTTCAGGCCTCGAAGCGGTCAACGAAATTCTCGAGACCATCAGTGTGCCGGTGATCTTCATCACGGCGTTCCCGGAACGCCTGCTGACCGGCACCAAGCCTGAGCCCGTGTTCCTGATTACGAAGCCTTTCGAGCCTGCCGTCGTCAAGGCGATGATCAGCCAGTCGCTGTTCTTCGGCTTGAAATCGAAAAAGGCCGGACAGCGCGCGGCCTGATATAGCGACTTCAGGCTTTAGATTTTTCGGGCGCAGACAACGAATTGTTCCGCGCCCGATTTCGTGTTCGCGCCTGAAAAGCGAGGCTTGGATTATTTCGACGAGTTGTTCGTCTCCGAGCCCGAAACGGAATTTTTGGTGTGATCTCCCATTTTTTCCATCGCCGACTTTTCAGTCCACGTATAGCTCGGGGCATTCGTCAGCGTTTCCTTGGTCGCGTCGACGGTGGCGGTACGGCGGCCGTTCGTCTCGGTGAATGACAGCTCGTTGTAGGGAATGCCGACGTTCTTTTCACCGACACCGAGGAAGCCGCCGACGCCGATAACGGCCGTGCTGATCTTTCCGGTATTGTCGAGGACGAGATAGTTGATGTCGCCAAGCTTTTCGCCGGCGTTATTCTCAACTGGAAGTCCAATGACGCTCGCGGTGCTTTGTTCGCCTCCGCCCTGCGTCGCCACGAATGAGAGAGCCGATGCCGATGTCGTCGCCGCGACCGGAGCGATTGCCAGTCCAGCGACGAGCATGGTGCGATAGATATTTGTTTTTTTCATTTCGCTCTCCCTGACGTTCCTATCTGGTCAATCTTTCGCTCTTCGTTTTTGTTCCGATTTTCGCGGGCACTTGGCCTTTCTATGGGAGATCAAAAAAGCGGCCGAGCACGCTCGGCCGCAGAAAATCAGTGCAGGGACATTATTGCTAGGCAGGCGACAGGTCATCTGTCAGCTTGCCCATTGCTCCTTGGCTTTGCAGGTGAACTGTATCCAATTTTCTTGGATGCGGTTCCCGTCCACGTGCGAATCCTTTCAGTCGGCCTGACGACTTTTTGATCAAACCCGGCGGACGAAGTTGGCAATGAGCGACACGACAAACAGAACGATCGCCACCCAGAAGATCATGCGTGCGCCTTCCATCGCCGTACCGGCCACGCCGCCAAATCCGAAAGCGGCGGCGACAAGCGCGACGATCAGGAATACGATCGCGTAGTGCAGAAGATTTCCCATCCAGATCTCCGATCGGTTTAATCTGATATCCCGAATAGCGATCTAACGTGCATGCCAAGCTCGCAGTTCCGGCGACTTTGCGGGCAGTCCACGGTACGACGGCCGTAAATCTAGGGCTCGCGATGGGTTGAATGGACCAAAGATGTAGAGTTCGCGCCGCTCGGGGGAAAGCGGTCGCGAACTCTCATCGGAAGGGCCGCGCCCCTGGGCCACGGGGGGAGTGGGAGGGAGTGTGGGACGCGGTCACATGGAACAAACGCGCCGTCCTGCAGGCAGTTCCCCAAAAAGCCACCGACGCGGATTACAAGTCTGAGAGGTCTGCTAGGGCGGGGATTGGTGTAGCATGTGGGATGCCGATTCAGCCGCGTTTACCGAAGC
Organism: Hyphomicrobium sp. MC8b; assembly: GCF_905067615.1. NCBI lineage: Bacteria > Pseudomonadati > Pseudomonadota > Alphaproteobacteria > Hyphomicrobiales > Hyphomicrobiaceae > Hyphomicrobium > Hyphomicrobium sp. MC8b. Next base: position 1,018,754 of record NZ_LR898465.1, read on the forward strand.
TGTAGTGTGCCGGTGGGCGGGCGCGCGCAAATCATGATAACTTAAAAAGATTAGGTCTCGCGGGGGAAAGGTGTGGATGTCGTAGCATTCCAGGAGAAGTCCTGGATATGCTGCACTCGTTATGGTTGGTTTCAACATATTTCGGAACGTCTCGTTGTTTCCTACCTGGAACGCGACTCGAACGCTGCTCATCTGGATAGTGATCGCCGTGTTGTCAGGGATGACGGCGATCGTCGCATGGCAGTGGATGGTCAAGTCCGCCGACGAGGTTACACATACACAGCTCGTCCAGCAGGAACTGACCAAGTGGCTCAGCGCTACGCAAGATCTCGAAAACGGGCAGCTTGGCTATCTGCTGACGAAGGACGAAAGCTATCTGAAGCCCTATCAATCGGCGAAGGGCGCTGTCTCGCTCATCCATAATAACCTGGTCCGTCTGGTCGCCGGTAACGTTGGGCAGATCGCGGTGATCGAGTCGATACACCAGACGATCAAAGAGCGGCTTGAGGTTCTCGATAAGAACATGGCCGCTGCGGGTAAGGGCGGTGATGTGTCGCCTCGCCCGTTTGGCGCCGATGAGTTCGGCGGCAAAATCATGGAGCGGTTGCGAAGCCAGATAGCAGCCGCAAAGCAGCAAGAGCAGATGCTCTATCGCAGGGAACTCAAGCAATTCCGTCGACAAAGTTCATGGCTTCTCGGCGCGATGCTGGCCACGCTTCTGGCGTGCGCGGCGCTAGCTCTTGTCGCTATGATCCGCGAGCGTCAGCGGGTGGCGGCTCTTGAGCTTACGGCGCTGACCTTGACGTCGGCGAATAGGTCTCTCGAACAGCGCGTAAGGTCGCGTACGGAAGAGCTGGCCATCGAGCGCGACCGGGCCGAAGCGGAGCGGGAGCGTGCTGAAGCACTGCTGCGTGACGTTACGCATCGGATCGGCAACACACTGGCGCTGGTCGTCGGCTTCATCAATTTGCATATTCGGCATACGACGGACCCAAAATCTCTGAAGACGCTGATGGGCGCGCGTGACCGCATCCATGCCATCGCCAGCGCGCAGCGGCGTATCAACGTCGTCAACGATCTGGAGCTTGTGCGAATCGATACGCTGATCCAGGCCGTGCTCGATGATGTTGTTGAAGCTGCGGGAGAGGACCGTATTGTGCTGCTGGTCGACGTGCCGCCATTGCTTGCGTCGGCTCAGGTTGCGACGTCACTGTGCGTGCTGACGCAGGAGTTCGTAGTGAATTCCTTCAAGCATGCTTTCGGTGAGAGCGGGTCCGGGTGCGTCAACGTTCTCTTAAAACGGAAGGGCGAGAGCGGCGCGGAACTCGTTGTTGAGGATGATGGCATTGGTGTTGGCGGCAGCGCCGTAGTTTCATCCACCACAGATCACGACGGAGCGGTGCAACACTCCGAAGGGCTCGGAACCAAAATCGCTGCGTTGCTGACGCGACAGTTTTCCGGAACGATTTCATATGAAACCATGCGTCCAGGAACAGACAAGCCCGGAACGCGTGTCATCGTTACACTGACCGATCTCGTTCTCTCCGACCCCGGACAACTGACACCGCCCGAGCACGAGGAGCGTCGGCCGTCAGCGTAGGCGACGGCCGGGGTTTTCACACACGTGGGCAGCGTGCGCCAAGTCAGCAGGCGACTTTCCAGCGGGCCGCGTAGGCCGGAGAAAGATGTAGCGAACGGGGCTTCGGGCGTGCCGAGTGGCCCGTTTTGATGCAATCCGCGACGAAAGAAATCGCCGACTTCACGGCCTGCTCGGAAAGCGGCTTTACGAGCACCCCGCAGGCCGCAGAGAAGTCTTCAGGAACGCGGCCGGGATTGGACGTCGTGAAGATGACGGTAGCGTGCCGTGCTTCACTTAGGTGACGTGCCACGGTCGTCCCCGTCGCTCCATCGCTGAGGTGGAGGTCGACCAGAGCGAGATCGCACAACGACGTTTCAGCAAGCTTCAGTGCGCCGCGCGATGATCCCGCAATGCCAACGACCTCGTGGCCGAGATCCTTGACGATGGTTTCGAGTTCATCGGCCAGTATCGGTTCATCTTCGGTGATCAGGACGTTCATCGTTTTCCCCGCAGTACAGACGATGCCGGATTACGATTCCACCGAAATGGGGCGGGGCAGCGTCTGTGATTCCGGAAACGTGGCGAACCGAAGAAGGTTCCACATGTGTGACGCCCGCAACGTACGACTGTGTCTTTTTGCTTAACTTCGGTCCGTGGCGGACGCCGTTTCAGACGGAGGGTCCAGCTTCGCGACCGCCGCGCGCTCCGACGTTTGCCAGCGGGCCTGTCAAAGTCCACTTGAAGCCGTCGATGCCGGCGGCGGCATGGACCGATAGTTTCAGGCCTTGGGTCGAGAATCTTTCCACGACGGATCGGCCGTAACCTGTTGGTCCGTCTACGGGAAATGGCGGACCTCCGGTTTCGTGCCAGATGATCTCGATGGTTTCGGCGTCTGGAAAGGTCCACGACAGATGGACTTCCCCCTTTGCGGATGAAAGCGCGCCGTGCTCGACCGCATTGAGTGCAAGTTCCGTCAGGACCATGCCGAATGACTGTGCAGCTTCCGGAGTCAATGACACCGGCGGCCCGGAGACACTGATGCGATCAGCGTCGGTTCGTGCGACGGCGCCGATTTCGGCTGAGGCCAGAGTTGCGAGATCGACACATTGCCAGTCGGAGGCGACAATCAGATCTTGCGATGCAGAAAGACCGGCGACCCGCAATGTGAAGTCTTTCAAATGCGATTTGACGTCGACGGCATCGCGCGCCGTCAGACGGGCCATGGCCAGGATCAGCGCCAGAAGGTTTTTCGAGCGGTGGGAAACTTCGCGAAGCAGCGCGTCTGTACGCGTAAGGCTGACCTTCAGGTCCGTAACGTCATATGCAACTCCAGACAACACAGAGATCTTTCCGCGCGCAATTTTCGTTGCGGCGCCGCGGAGGGCGATCCAGCGGCCCTGACCGTCCAGACGTCGTACGCGGACCTCGACGGCGAGCGGCGTCATGTTCGCAAGAGCGGCCGAGATTGCGCTGAGCAGGGGGCGGCGGTCACTCGGTTCGACAAGTCGCAGCAGGCGATGGGCGAGCTGATCGCCATTTACCGCGTGACCGAATATCCGAGCGATTTCGGCGTCCCAGTGGATCGCGCCTGACCGGAGGTCCCATTCCCAAACGCCGACGTTGCCGGCTTTCAATGCCGCGCGCGCGCGATCATCGGCCGCTGGGATGGACATAAGGCCAGATCTCGTTTTTGACGGGCGATCAATTGACGATGGCATGCGGGGAGCTTGGGCCAAATCCGAGTTCGATTCTTCTATTACGCTCCGTGTTAACAGTGTCGCTCCGGTAAACGAAGCAATGGCGAGCAAAGAAGAAATCGCCACGAAGGTCATCCAGTTGCGCCGGGTGTGAAGTTCTATGGATCGGGATGGAACGCCGGCCGCAATTTTCCAGCCGAATTGCGACGTATCGGCGAACGCTTCGACGAGGGAGGGGGCGTCTGCCGCCTCGGAATAGGACGCCTTGAGGGGCTTGCCGTTGGCCTCGGCGTAAACTTGGCCATCGCCGCCGACGATGGAAATCGACCACGGACCGTCCGAGACGAAATTCTTCAATGTTGCGGTGAGATAGGCCGAGGGAATGCGCGCTTGGAGCACGACAGGAGGCGCGGCTTTATCGGTGGATGCGATCCAGATGTTCACTCCGCCCTTCGCTGCCATGCCGTACGGTGTGATCTGGGGCGCAAGGGTCGCTAAGGCGGCGGCAGCTGCGCTGCGCGCGGGCGCGTCGAGCGCGGCGATGGCGGCATCGGCGCCGCTGGTTGGAGATAGCAGATCGAGATTGGCTGCGCGATTGAAGACGAGAATGCCGTTACGGCCAAGTTCCGATTTCAAGTGGTCGTAAACGCTTTCTGAAGCTTCTGCCGGAGGGCTGGCGAGTTCCTTAAGGCTCGAAACGAGGCTTGCCATGCGTTCATCGAAATAGGATGCCGCCAGCAACGCCCGGCTTTGAGCGGACTGATGCAGAATGCTCAATTCGCGTGCATGGAGCTGGGTCAGCAGGTAGGCGGTGAACGTCAGCGACGGCAGAAGGATACCGAGGCAAAGCGCGTAAGCGAGCAGGCGGGAAGGCGCTCTTGGAAAGAGGAAGTGCGGCAGCATTCGAGCGAGATGAGGTCTGAAGAACCTCTGCAATAAATTATTGTTCACAATCCGCTTCTTATCGTCGTCATGGTTCGCCAGACCCTGCCGTCAAATGAAAATGCCCAATTGTCTCAATGGTTCCCACTTGCGCTTTGGACTTATTCTGAGCGTTATCCATCTTGGCACGGGGTTGTCGGGATGTCGCCGTCGGCGAACGCCACGATTGTGACACAAGATCGGTCGAACTCTGCGCCGGCCAAGATGTTTGGGGATCGATGATCAGCGCGCGACTCCGCCTGAGACTGCTTTGGCTGACGCTTTTCGCGTTCGGCGTGCAGATGGCTGTTGCCGACTTTCATCATCACATTTCGCGCGGCGCGGGCATCGAATCCCGAGCGATGACGGCGGGCATGTGCCGCCCGTCAAATGACCGCCCTTGCGCGCCTCACCAGAATGATCACGACGGTTGCATTCTGTGTTGGGCGACGGCAATAGCGGCGACGTCGCTCACGCCGGTTTCATTCGACATGCCGCTGCCGGCGGTTGCGCATGGTGTTCGGCTCCAAGCCGACGAACCGCAGACGGTCAGCCTCCCACGGCTGACTGAAGTGCGAGCACGGGGACCGCCGCCCATCGCACGCGGCTGATAGCCGACGCTGCGCGGCGCGCGAGCGCGTCGCGAACTGTTTTCTTTTTTTGATTCAATTGCCGGTCAGGCACGATGGCACCAGAGCCTCGGTTCATGCCGGCTAGCGCGGCGCATGCGCGGCATGCCGCAACTTATCACCCGTTGGAGGATTTTCATGATCACCGCTTCAACAGCCAGATCGACAATCGCGTCCTTGGCCATTCTCGTGTCGCTGCCCGTTCTCGCGGACCAGGCCGAGCATCGCCAGCTCGGACCGCATGTGCACGGTCAGGGTACGCTCGATATCGCCATCGAAGGCAACAAGATCGAGATGGAGCTTGTTGCCCCCGGCATGGACATTGTCGGGTTCGAGCACGTCGCTACTACGGATGAGCAGAAGGCGAAGGTCGAGAAAGCCAAGGCGCAGCTCGCAGACGTGCTGAATGTCTTCAAGCTGCCGTCCGCTGCGAAGTGCAAGACCGACACGGCGAATGTCGAAAGCCGCAAGGAAACACATCACCCGGGCGAAAAGGATGATGACGACGACAAGCCGGGCGAGCCGCAGCATTCGGAATTCCATGCGACTTACACCATCACGTGCGAGGCGCCGGAAAGCGTCACGGGCATGGAAACAGCATACTTCACCGACTTTGCCGGCGGTCAGCTGCTGAATGTCAACGTCACGACGCCGAAAGGGCAGACGCAGGCGCAGATGACGCGCGAAAAGCCGACGCTCGATCTCACCGGCGTGATGTAAGTGATGCACGAGCTGATGGTGGCTTCACCGGCGGCCGCGAGAGAGGGCAAGAGCCCTCTCGATGCGGTTTCATTCGCTGATGTCAGGTATTCGTGGCCGGGACCGTCTCCGTTCACGCTGACGATCAATCGCTTCAAACTTCGCCGCGGCGAGAAGCTTCTGCTGCTCGGGCCGTCGGGCAGCGGGAAGAGCACGTTTCTCAGTCTGCTTGCCGGTATCGTCGTACCGGATAGTGGCAGGATCGAAGTCAGCGGCGAGGACATGGCGGTACTCGGCGGCGCTGCGCGCGACCGGTTCCGCGTCGACCACTTCGGCATTATTTTTCAGATGTTCAATCTGCTTCCCTATGGATCGCTGATCGACAACGTGCTTTTGCCGCTCCGCTTTTCGAAGTTGCGCCGTGAGAATGCGTTGCGTGAGGGGCCTTTGCAAGATGTTGCGAAACGCCTTTTGCTGGCGCTGGGCCTTGATGAAACCGTGATCGCGTCGAGCAAGGCCGCTAGCTTGAGCGTCGGTCAGCAGCAGCGTGTGGCCGCGGCACGCGCATTGATAGGCGCACCGCAAATCATCGTGGCCGACGAGCCGACGTCGGCTCTTGACCGAAACACGGAAGGCGCATTTCTGAAACTACTCTTTGCGCAAAGCAGGGAGGTGGACGCCAGCGTAATCATGGTCAGTCACGATGAAGGACTAGCTGCGCATTTCGACCGGGTCGTCCGCCTACAGGATATCGCTCAATCGCAGCGCGGTGGCCGGTCATGATGATTGCGCGACTTGCTTTTCAATCGCTGCTCAATCGCTGGGTGACGGCTTTATTGACGGTACTCGCCATTGCGATGAGCGTCATGCTTCTGCTCGGTGTCGAGAAGGTACGGACGGGTGCGCGCGAGAGCTTCGCCGATACCATTTCCGGCACGGATCTCATCGTCGGCGCGCGAAGCGGCAGCTTGAACCTGCTGCTTTACTCGGTCTTTCGCATCGGTAACGCCACCAACAACGTGACGTGGAAGAGCTATCAGGACATCGCTAAGATGCCAGAAGTTTCCTGGATCGTGCCGCTGTCGCTGGGGGACAGCCATCATGGCTTCCGCGTGCTCGGCACCAACCAGGATTATTTCACGCATTACAAATTCCGCCACGGGCAGACGATGCAGTTCGCTGCGGGCGGTCCGTTCAAGGATTTGTTCGACGCCGTGATCGGTTCGGATGTGGCCGAGCAACTTGGCTACAAGGTCGGTGATAAGATCGTCGTGGCGCACGGTGTCGGCTCGATCTCGTTCATCGAGCACGAAGACAAGCCGTTTCGCGTCTCGGGCATTCTGGCGAAGACTGGAACGCCGATTGATCGCACAGTGCATGTCAGTCTCGAAGCGATCGAGGCGATCCACATCGACTGGCAGAACGGCGCGCCGGTGCCGGGGCAGAGCATATCGGCAGATCAAGTGCGCAAGATGGATTTGACTCCGCGGGCCATCACGGCGGCGCTGGTGGGTCTGAAATCCAAACTCGCGACGTTCAAGGTGCAGCGGCGGATCAACAACTATGAGGAAGAGCCGTTGTCCGCGATCATGCCGGGCGTTGCTTTGCAGGAGCTTTGGGGACTGATCGGAACGGCGGAGACGGCGCTGTCGGTGGTCTCGGCGATGGTGGTCGCGACGGCGCTGCTCGGCATGGTGACGATGATCCTGACGACGCTTAACGAGCGACGGCGCGAAATGGCCATTCTGCGATCCGTGGGAGCGACGCCAGCGACGGTGCTGGGGCTTCTCGCGGTCGAAGGTGGGCTGTTGACGCTCGCGGGGGTGGTCATCGGGACCGTGGGGCTTTATGCGGGACTTTATCTGGCGCGGCCTTACATCGATCACACGTATGGTCTGAGCCTTCCTATCGACCCCCCACGCCCTGATGAGTGGTTGAAGCTCGGCGCGATCGTCGTGGCCGGTTTCCTGGCCGGACTGCTACCCGCGTTGCGTGCCTACAGGCTGTCGCTCGCCGACGGCATGATGGTTAGAATTTGAGATGAAGCCTCGATTGGAGGAGAACATGACGTCGTTATTCGTGTCGGTATCGAGGGCGTTTTTGCCGCTCGCGCTTCTTGCCGGAATGGCGTCGAGCGCTGCGGCCGACGCTCCGCGGCAACTGAAATGGGCGGACCTCATTCCGAAGACCATGCCAGCCGCCAATACGGTGATGAAGTCCAAGACATTCTTCGGCGGTTCGGTGCCGTTGTCGGATGCCGGGCCGCCCCCGCCGCCGTTGCCGGAAGGACGCTTCATGTCGGTGAAGCGGCATCAGCCGGGCGATGACAGGCCTCCGGCGATCAACCAGGCGCTTAACGGCCAGACTGTTTCCATCGGGGGGTATGTCGTGCCGCTCGATTTCGACGCGACGACGGTGAAGGAATTTCTGCTGGTGCCGTTCGTCGGCGCGTGCATTCACGTGCCGCCGCCGCCGGCCAACCAGATCATCTACGTGAAAACGGACAAGGGATTCGAAGTCGGCGGACAATTCGATCCGGTGACCGTGACGGGAAAAATCAGCACGAGTCTCGCTTCGACTGGGCTCGCGGATGCCGGCTACACAATGACCGCAGATAGCGTGGAGCCGCGAAAGCAATAGCGCGATGCAAGTGGCTGTCCGGAGGATGAAAATCTTCTCGGGCGCCCTTGTCTAGGTTGTTATTTTAGTCTGCGGTCGATTCGAGGTGCGCGTGTTTCGCGGCGCGCGGCCTCTCATAAGCTCAGCAGTTCTTCTTCGTTCGCGGAGGACATGTCGCCCAATAGGTTCGCTCTCAGGTTAACGCACACCTTGAGAGGTTCCTTATGTCAATCCATACTTTGACCCGCCGAACCGCCATCGGCGCGGCGCTGGGCCTGGGGCTCGCCGGATTTTCCGGTCTCGCTGCAGCCAAAGACATCACGCTGCTCAACGTCTCGTACGATCCCACGCGCGAGCTTTATCAGGCCTACAACAAGGAATTCGCATCGTGGTGGAAAGCCAAGACCGGCGACACCGTCACGATCAAGCAATCGCATGGCGGCTCCGGCAAGCAGGCGCGGGCGGTCATCGATGGTCTTGATGCCGACGTTGTAACGCTGGCTCTGGCCGCAGACATCGACGCCCTGCATAAGAACGGCGATCTGGTCAAAGCCGACTGGATCAAGCAGTTCCCGAACAATTCGGCGCCTTATACGTCAACAATCGTGTTCCTTGTCCGTAAGGGCAATCCGAAGGGCATCAAGGACTGGCCGGATCTTGCTAAGGACGGCGTCGAGGTCGTCACCCCCAATCCGAAGACGTCGGGCGGCGCGCGATGGAATTATCTCGCGGCGTGGGGGTATGCGCTGAAGCAGCCGGGGGGCAACGAGCAAACGGCGAAGGATTTCGTTGGCAAGATCTACAAGAACACCAAGGTTCTCGATTCAGGCGCACGTGGATCGACGACGACATTCGTCGAGCGCGGCATCGGCGATGTGCTGATTGCCTGGGAAAACGAAGCGTATCTTTCGCTCAAAGAACTTGGTCCTGACAAGTTTGAGATCGTAACGCCTTCGGTGTCCATCCTCGCTGAACCGAACGTTGCCGTCGTCGATAAGGTCGTCGACAAGCACGGTACGCGTGAGGTCGCGCACGCCTATCTCGAGCATCTCTACAGCGAACCGGCGCAGGAGATCGCAGCGAAGAGCTTCTATCGTCCGCGTGACGAAAAAGTCGCTGCTAAATACGCAAGCCAGTTTGCGCCTGTGAAGACTTTCACCGTCGACGATGTTTTTGGCGGTTGGGCGAAGGCGCAGGCTAAGCACTTTGCTGACGGCGGCATCTTCGATCAGATCTATACGCCCGGAAATAAAAGCTGAAGCCTTCAATTTAAAGCCGTGCGCCGCGCCAATTCTGATGTTCTCATTGCAATTTTTGCCAATGGGCGTGGGACTGGGCGGCGCGCGAAGGATCATCAGAAGAGAGAACCGAGTCGATGCGAATGCATAAGCGCGAGAGCTGTTGCCTGGAGGGCTTCCAGAAATGTCGAATGTCTTCGGCGCCAGCCTTCCTGACGAACAAACCCATAAATTCAAGAGCCGCTTACGGCTCTGCATTCGAGGATGACTTTCATGTCCACGACCCTCATCGTACCTGGCCTCCATTCTAGCGGGCCGACGCATTGGCAGACTTGGCTTCAGCATCGCGTCGCCGGCAGCGTCCGCGTCACACAACGCAATTGGAACGATCCGCATCTGCCGGAATGGTCGGCCCGGATCAGACGTGAGATCGTCCGGGCTCAGGGATCGATCTTCGTCGCTGCCCACTCGTTCGGCGTCCTTGCCGCCGTACAAGCCGCCAGCGATCACGCGGAACGAATCAGCGGTGTGCTGCTCGTTGCACCGGCCGACCCCGAACACTTTGGCGTCGCCGATTTTCTTCCGGCAAAGCGGCTGGCCTTTCCAACGATCGTCGTTGCGAGCAGTAACGATCCGTGGATGTCGGCAGAGGCGGCTGAGCGTTGGTCGCGTTTTTGGGGAGCCGATTACCTCAATCTCGGTGCTGCGGGCCATATCAATGCCGACGCCGGGTTTGGCCCATGGCCAGAGGCTTTGACACTGCTTGAACGGCTGCGAAAGGCCGCGGAATTTCGTCGATCATCGGAGCGCCTTGCAGCTCTCAGCCTGCTGCAGTCGCGCTTCCAGACAAAGCATTTGCTAGCGAGACGGCCTTACGGTTTTCGGAGGCGCGAAGGGAGCTCGGTCAATGTTCGGGACCTTGGCGGAGCTGCTGCCGTGCTGCGCGCGGCGGGGCGGGCCGAGTATGGCCCCGACTCTGATATCATAGGTGGCAAGATAGCCACTCCGCTATGACAGAAAAGTGTAATGGACGCGTTGAGCAATTGACACGGCCCGACGTTCACAAAGAAAGTTATTGAAAACAAAGCGGTAGGCAGAGGCAAATTCTGCCAATCTTATGGGGTCTGACGGCATGAAGCGAGTGTGGGGAAAAAGGCGGGGGTGGCAATATGGGGCTGCCGTTCTTTTGATTGGCGGCTGGGCGATGCCCGCCGCTGCTGCGGATCTCGGGGGAGATTGCTGCGCGGATCTTGAAGAGCGCGTCGCCGAACTCGAAGCGACGACGGCGCGGAAGGGCAATCGCAAAGTTAGCCTGACGGTTTCCGGCTGGGTCAACGAGAATGTCATCTGGTGGGACGACGGTCACGAAAGCAACGCCTACATTGGAACCAACCCGGTTGAGCAGTCGCGCTTTAGGTTCGTCGGCGAAGCACGGGTCACTCCGGATCTTTCGGCCGGCTATTTGCTCGAAATCGGCGTTTGGGGTGGCAATAGCTCGAAGTTCGATCAAAACAGTCCGGACGGTTCGACAGGTGCCAACAGTCTTCTTGTTCGCAAAAGCAGCTGGTACCTGAAGAGCAAAACCTTCGGCAAAGTGTCCGTCGGACAGGAAAGCACGGCGACCTATCACTTGCTCGACGATGCCGACACGACGATGACGCGAAACTTCTACGATGCGGAAGGTGCGCCGGACTACATGCAGAACTTTTTTCTGCGTGATAAGGCCGGCAATTTCATTAAGGCATCGCCTACGAGCACAACGCAATTGCGCTGGTCGGATGCGCTGCGCGGTTTCAACAACTCGACACCAGGCGATAGCGGCCGTCGTAACGTTGTGCGCTATGAAACGCCGACGTTTGGAGGCTTCACCTTTGCCACCTCGTGGGGCGAGGACGATGTCTGGGACATGCTTGTCTCTTATGTCGGAGAGGCGGGTGATTTCAGATATACGGCTCGCGCGGGTTACGGAAACTCGACTGACGGTGCTTCGACGCCGTGCCAGGGCTCTTCGTCGTCACCCTACAATGGCATGAACTGCGGATGGTGGGGTGTCGCCGGTCTAATTCAGCACGTCCCGACAGGTCTCTACGTTTACAGTGGTTACGGCGATCAGAATAACGATACCCGTGCCAATCTCGTTGCGCCGGGGATCAAGAACCTTGTCGATGATAACGATCTCACATGGTTCGTGCAGGGCGGTATCGAAAACAAATGGAATTCGTTCGGTAAGACGAATTTCTTCGGTGAATATCGGCGCGATGAAGCTGGTTCAAACGTAAACGGTTCGGGCACACTTCAGACGCAGAATGCCAACATCAATTTCTGGGCGCTGGGCGCGGCTCAGAACTTCGAAGCTGCCGAGATGACGATGTACCTTGTCTATCAGCATGTCGATGGCGACGTCACTGTCGGCAATGTGCCTAACACGGCACCCACGGAGCTTTCGGCCATGCAGCAGGTCATTGCAGGCGCGAAGATCAACTTCTGATCTTGGGGCGCCAGGGTTAAGATACGTACGATTTTCTGACCCTCCCGTCAGACTCTCGCGAGAAGGAGGACCATCGAGTGTCCTTCTTCTCGCAATTTTATAAGAAGCACTGTCATTTTTCGGGCGGCCGTTATTGAAGGCGCCGCATAAGCTCAGCATTTCTTCTTCGTTCTGACGGTATCGTAGCTCGGCTATCTGTATTCGCAGAGGATCACTCGACTGCGAGTAGGCCGATGGCGATTGCGATGGCAAGAAAAGAAGACAGTCCGCAGCTCCACTCGATCGCGGGTGCATCGACTAAGCTGTCGATGATCGTCGGCGAAAATCTCCGTCATCTTCGTCGTCGGCAAGGGTTGTCTCTGGAGCAGCTTGCCTCCGTTTCTGGCGTCAGCCGGGCGATGCTCGGGCAGATTGAGACAGGCAAAAGTGCGCCGACCATCAACCTATTGGGGCGCATTGCGGAAGCTTTGAACGTTTCGGTTTCCGGGCTGATTTTGAGCCCAGGCGTCAAAGACACGATCGTCATTCCGCATGATCGCGCAACCATCGTGGCGTCGAGCGAAGGCGGATTTATCAGCCGCGCGCTTTTTCCATGGGGCGAGCCTCAGAGCGTGGAGATCTATGAGGTGACTATCGCACCGCGTTACATCGAGACGTTCCGGACGTCGCCGTCGGGCAGCAAAAAAATGCTGGTGATGATCGCCGGTCAATTAGAAATTACGGTCGGCGAAGAGACGCCAATGCGTCTTTCGCGCGGTGATGCCGCCCTTTTCAACGGCGATGCTGCGCACACCTTTTTCAATCCCGGCGAAAAAGACGCAACGGCGTTGCTTGTCTCGAGTTCGTTTGAAGCAACGAGTTCTCGTAAACGCCAAGTCTGACGTCATCTCTCCCATTCATTCGGCAATCGAAAATGCTTAGCAACTCTTCTTCCTTAGAGGGGCGCGGCCTCTCACATAGTATGCGCTCTGTTCGCATTAGCAGAGGCGCGGAAATGATCCTCAATACGCAGATGTTGGGCGCCGTGGTTGCCTGGGCGACGGTTCTGGCCGTCTCCGGCTTCATCGTTGCCGTCGCGCTTCTGGCCTAGGATTTAGCGGGTCATGGCAAGCGCTTCACGCAAACGCGTCCTTCCGGGATTCGGATTGTCGCTCGGGTTTACGCTCGCGTACCTGTCGCTGATCGTCCTTATTCCGCTGTCGGCCGTTTTCTTCAAAACCGCGACGATGTCGTGGGGTGAGTTCTGGTCAGCGGTCGCTGCACCGCGAGTCGTCGCGTCTTACAAATTGACGTTCGGCGCGTCGCTTCTTGCGGCTCTCATCAACGCGGTGTTCGGTTTGCTGCTGGCGTGGGGATTGACGCGCTACACATTTCCCGGTCGCAAGATCGTCGACGCGCTGATCGACCTGCCGTTCGCTTTGCCGACGGCGGTCGCAGGCATCGCGCTGACCGCCATTTATGCGAAGAACGGCTGGATTGGCAGTCTCTTGGAGCCGCTTGGCATCAAGGTCGCGTTCACGCCGCTTGGTGTGCTTGTTGCACTGACGTTCATCGGCTTACCGTTCGTCGTCAGAACGGTGCAGCCAGTCCTCGAAGACCTTGAGACGGAATTTGAAGAGGCAGCGGCGAGCCTTGGTGCTAACCGCAGGCAGGCATTCCAACGCGTGGTTTTTCCGGCGTTGTTGCCTGCACTTCTGACGGGCTTCGCGCTGGCATTTGCGCGGGCCGTTGGAGAGTATGGCTCGGTGATTTTCATCGCCGGCAATATCCCGATGGTTTCGGAAATCACACCGCTGATCATCATCACGAAGCTTGAGCAGTTCGATTATCGCGGCGCTACGGCCGTTGCATCGGTGATGCTCGTCTTCTCGTTCATTCTGCTGTTGATCGTGAACGGCTTGCAGGCGTGGACGTCGCGCCGAACGGGGAGGGCGATCTGATGGCCGGTCTTGCTGGTACGTTCGATGCGCGTCTCGATGGGGCGCGAAAGTTCGAAGCCAATCCTGCGACGCGCGATGCTTTTTGGGTGAAAGCCGTCGTGCTCGGACTTGGCCTGACGTTCTTTGCAGTGTTCCTGCTGTTGCCATTGATTGCCGTGTTCGCCGAAGCCTTCCGCAAAGGCGTGGACACCTATTTTGCGTCTCTCGTCGAGCCTGATGCGCTGGCATCCATCAGATTGACGTTGTTGGCTGCTGCGATATCGGTGCCGTTAAATCTCGTCTTCGGCGTGGCGGCGGCATGGGCGATCGCGAAATTTCAGTTTCGCGGAAAAAATCTGCTCGTCACCCTGATCGATTTGCCATTTTCGGTATCGCCGGTCATCGCAGGCTTGATTTACGTGCTGATCTTCGGGCTGCAGGGCTGGTTCGGGCCTTGGCTCCGGGATCATGATATCAAGATCATATTCGCGGTGCCGGGCATCGTTCTGGCTACGATCTTCGTGACGTTTCCATTCATTGCGCGCGAGCTTATTCCGTTGATGCAGGCGCAGGGGCGGGACGAAGAGGAAGCAGCGGTTTCGCTTGGCGCCTCAGGTTTTCAGACGTTCCGGCGTGTCACGTTGCCGAACATCAAGTGGGCGCTGATCTATGGCGTGATCCTTTGCAATGCGCGCGCCATGGGTGAGTTCGGCGCCGTGTCGGTCGTGTCTGGGCATATTCGCGGCGAGACCAACACGATGCCGCTGCATGTGGAAATTCTCTACAACGAATATCAATTCGCGGCCGCGTTCGCGGTGGCGTCGCTGCTCGCTCTGTTGGCACTCGTGACGCTGGTGTTGAAGACTTACGTCGAATGGCGGGCAGGCCAGTCGGCTACCGAGGAGCATGGCTGATGAGCATCGAAGTTTTAGCCGTCAACAAGAACTTTGGTACGTTCAAGGCGCTTGACGATATTTCGCTGAAATTCCCGGACGGCGAGCTCGTCGCCTTGCTTGGCCCGTCGGGATGCGGAAAGACGACACTTCTGCGGGTGATTGCCGGGCTTGAACACGCCGACAGCGGACGAATATTGCTCGACGGTGTCGACGCGACGGACAAGGATGTGCGGCAGCGGCGCGTCGGGTTCGTGTTTCAGCACTACGCACTGTTCCGGCACATGACTGTGTTCGAGAATATCGCGTTCGGGCTGCGGGTTCGGCCGCGTCGCGAACGGCCGAGTGAGAAAGAGATACGCGCTAAAGTTACGCGTCTTCTTGAGCTTGTACAACTTGGCTGGGTTGCAAACCGCTTTCCGTCGCAGCTTTCAGGCGGCCAGCGTCAGCGTATCGCCCTGGCGCGTGCGCTCGCGGTCGAACCGCGCGTTCTTCTTCTCGACGAACCGTTTGGCGCGCTCGATGCAAAAGTGCGCAAAGAGCTTCGTCGCTGGCTTCGCACGCTTCACGATGAGCTGCATATCTCGTCGATCTTCGTGACGCACGATCAAGACGAAGCGCTCGAAGTGTCGGACCGCATCGTGCTGATCAACAAGGGGCGAGTCGAGCAGATCGGTGCACCGGGTGAGATCTATCAGTATCCAGAGACGGCGTTCGCCTATGGCTTCATCGGATCCGTCAACGAATTTCGAGGGCGTGTCGAACAAGGCTACGTGCGCATCGGCGACGAGAGGCTTCGCATCGAAGACATGCATTTCTCCGACGGCCAGCAGGTCATTGCGTTCAGCCGGCCGCAGGACACTGAGATTGTTTCTTATGACCAGTCTGAGGACGGCGTATCGGCACGCATTAACCGAATTCTGGGCAACGGTGCGCTTGCGCGTGTGGAACTTATTGCTAACGGCGAGGCGCGAGAGGGCCGGAAGGAATTTTTTGAGGTGGAAATTCCGGGGCGCGAACTGCAATCACTCGGCCTTTCGGCCGGGCAACGTGTTAAACTCAAGGCACGCAAATTGCGTGTCTTCTCAGATCAGAACGGTAGCAACGCGTCGTGAATTTCCAGCAACTCCGCATTATTCGAGAAACGCTGCGGCGTAATTTCAATCTGACAGAAGTTGCGAATGCGCTCTACACGTCGCAATCCGGCGTCTCGAAGCACATCAAGGATCTCGAGGATGAGCTCGGCGTCGAGCTGTTCGTGCGCCGTGGCAAGCGGCTTCTGGGATTGACGGAACCGGGCAAGGAGCTGGCGCAGATCGTCGATCGCATATTACTCGATACGGCAAACATCAAGCGGCTGGCGGATCAATTCGCAAAGTCGGATCGCGGTGAGATCACGATTGCGACGACACACACGCAGGCGCGGTATGCGTTGCCGGGGCCGATTGCCGCATTCCGAAAGGAGTTTCCCAACGTCCATATGATCCTGCAGCAAGGCACGCCGAAGGAAATCGCGGCTATGCTGAGCGATGGCACCGCGGACATCGGAATCGCGACCGAGGCGCTGGAAGACACGCCCGAGCATGTGTCGTTTCCATTCTACTCGTGGCACCACGCTGTGATTGTTCCAAAGGGGCATCCGCTCGACGACGGCGCTCCATTGACGCTCGATAAGATCGCCGAATGGCCGATCATCACGTATCACGAGGGATTTACGGGACGTCCGGCAATCGATGCGGCGTTTGCGTCGGCCAATCTTGCTCCTGATATCGTCATGGCCGCGCTTGATGCCGATGTGATCAAGACGTATGTCGAGGTCGGGCTCGGCATCGGCATTGTCGCCTCAATGGCTTACGATGAACAACGGGACACGGGTCTCACTCTGCTCGACACGACGCATCTCTTTCCGCAGTCAACGTCTCGGATTGCGCTACGGCGCGGACGTTTTCTGCGGGGATTCGCCTATCGCTTCATCGAGCTTTGCGGGCCGGCGCTGACCGAGAAGGTCGTCAAGGCAGGGACGGCGGCGCCGACAGATGCGTCGACATAAACGCGCCGATTTCGGTCCCGCTTAGCCGACGTGCGGTTTCAACTCGCGAAACCACGCCAAGCTTTCGAAGGTCGTTGTGCGTGGGCGATATTCGCAGCCGATCCAGCCGGTATAGCCGACGCTGTCGAGATGCTTGAAGATGAACGGGTAGTTGATCTCGCCGGTGCCGGGTTCATGGCGGCCTGGCGTATCGGCGATCTGCACGTGGGCAATCATCTTCAGATATTTGTCGATGGTCGGGGTAAGATCGCCTTCCATGATCTGCATATGGTAGACGTCGTACTGCAGGCGGAGGTTTTCCGCTTCCACGCTTTCGACGATGTCGGCGGCCTTCGCCGTGGTGTCAAGAAAGTAGCCCGGCACGTCGCGGGTGTTGATCGCTTCGATGAGGAGCGTGATGCCGTTGTTGGCCAGCACATGCGCGGCATGGCGCAGGTTTTCGACATATGTCTTGCGCATGGCGCGTATGTCGCCGCCGACGGGGGCGACGCCGGCGAGGCAATGAAGCTGTTTGCAGCCGAGGGTCGTCGCGTATTTCGCCGCGCGGGTAACGCTGTCGCGGAATTCGCCGACAAGGTTCGGATAGATCGCGAGGCCGCGTTCTCCTGCCGACCAATTACCGGCGGGAAGATTGAATAGAGCGAGCTGCAACCCGTTGGCTTTGAGGCGGGCGCGGATGTCCTCGGCTTCGAAGTCATAGGGAAACATGAATTCCACGGCGTCGAAGCCCGCTGCTGCGGCGGCCTCGAAGCGATCGAGAAACGGCAGCTCGTTGAACAGCAGCGACAGGTTGGCCGCAAACTTCGGCATTGGTTTCTCTATTCGGGCTAAGGCGAGACGCGGTCGCGGTGGGCCGCTTTGAGGCGGCGGAAATCATCGCCTGCGTGGAAGGACGACCGAGTGAGCGGCGAGGCGGCGACGAGCAGAAAGCCTTTGGCGCGTCCGACTTGTTCGAGACCGGCAAACTCATCCGGCGGGACGTAGCGCTTGACCTCGGCGTGCTTGCGCGTCGGCTGCAGGTATTGTCCGACCGTCAGGAAATCGACGTCGGCGGAACGCAGATCGTCCATGACTTGTAGAACGTCTTCGCGTGTTTCGCCGAGGCCAACCATGATGCCCGATTTCGTGAAGACGCTCGAGTCGAGTTCCTTTGCTCGCTGCAACAGCCGCAGCGAATGGAAATAGCGCGCGCCGGGGCGAATTTTCAAATAGAGGCCCGGTACGGTTTCGAGGTTGTGATTGAAGACATCCGGGCGGGCTTCGATGACGATTTCAAGCGCGCCGTCCTTGCGCAGGAAATCCGGCGTCAGAACTTCAATGGTCGTCTCGGGAGACGCTGCGCGGATGGCATGGATCGTTGCGGCGAAATGGGCCGCGCCGCCGTCGCTCAGGTCGTCGCGATCGACCGACGTGATGACGATGTGCTCAAGGGCGAGTTTGGCGACGGCATCAGCGACGCGCTTCGGTTCGTCAGGATCGAGCGCGGTGGGCAATCCCGTTGCGACGTTGCAGAACGCGCAGGCGCGCGTGCAGACGCCTCCCATGATCATCATCGTGGCATGGCGTTTCTGCCAGCAGTCGCCGATGTTGGGGCAGGCGGCTTCTTCACAGACCGTGTGCAGGCGATGAGCGCGGACAATCGAGCGGGTTTCGTCGTAGCCCGTCGAGCCGGGGGCGCGCACGCGTAGCCAGTTCGGCTTGGGCAGCGCCGGGGTATCAGTATGCGAAGCTTTCTCGGGATGGCGCGGACGTGGCGGCATGCCGACGGTATCGAGCAGAGTGGTCAAGGTCGCCATCTGTCCAACTGAAGGTTGGCCGAGCATAGCCGCCGTGGCGGTCGGATTGCAACAAGACCTAGGGCTAGGCTGATCGGCGACAGACGCGGGGAAGGATAATAAAAAGGGCGGCTCGTGGGAGCCGCCCTTGCATTTCCAAGGCCGGATCGTGGCAGCTTATTGCACTCGAACCGATGCCTGCCGGACATGAGCAATTTCGCTGCTCGAAACCGATGCCTTAGTGGCACGAGGCGTCGCGTCGGATGCCCGTGTCGCAGCTGTCGGCTTGACAGGGTCCGGAACTGCAACCGTCGGATCCGTGGACGGATCGGAAGCCGAGGGGACTTTCGCGACGGCAGCGGCCGCCGGCTTCTTTTTGGCGGCCGAGGCGTTCGTTGCCTTCTTCTTCGGCGCGTCCGTCGGGGCTTGCTCTTCAATTACGGCGCGCGCTTCGTGAACCTTCTTTGCGGGCTTTTCCGCTTCGGCCTTCTTCTCAGGCACGAAATCGTCATCGTCCTTCGTGGCGTCGCGCGCGTTCTGCTGATCGTTCTGCGGCTCCGGTTCAGAGGCGGAAGCGGTCGCAACCGGCTTCTTCGGCTCGTCCCAGAAGAACAGGCTTTCGATGCCGCCGCCCGTCGATTGCTTGGCGGCCGTCTGCTCGGGCTGCTGGCTCTGGGCGGGCACCGCCGCTGCGGCCCGCGGGTTCGAGTCCTTGTCGGTATAGCGCGGCAGGTTGCTGCCATCCGAGATGGTCTGCGTCTTGAACTGCTGCCACGTGACCGTCACGCGCGTTCCGACCGGCACGCGCGGATAAAGGTCCAGCACGTCCTGGTTCGTCATGCGGATGCAGCCGTGCGAAACGGCCTGGCCGATGGTCCACGGCGCGTCTGTGCCGTGAATGCGATAGGCGCTGGAGCCCAGATACATCGCGCGAATACCGAGCGGGTTCATCGGATGGCCGCCGGGGACCCAACGCGGCAGGCGGGGGTTGTTGCGGACCATTTCAGGCGTCGGCGTCCACGGTGGGTTGACGCGCTTTGCCGAGACTTTGGTAACGCCTTGCCAGCGGGCTTCGCCGGTCGGGATGGCGACCGGGTAGGTCAGCGCAACGCCCGGCTTCATGATCCAGTAGAGGCGGCGATCGGAGAACGAGACGATGATCTGGCCCGGCTTATATTGCGGGTCGAATGAGACGATGCTGCGGCCACCGCCATATTCAGGGCTGCCACCCCAGAGAAAATCGACGAGATCCTCGGCTTTGGCCGAAGACGCGGAAACCAGTCCGCCAGCCATGATGAGGGCGGCGAGAGCTAATCCGCTGAGGCGACGTGGCAGATTCATCGGGGGGATGCTCCGGTTTGGCAACAATAGTTAACAATGCACAGAACGGGTGATCATCCTGTGCGCCGAATTATGAAGAGCGGGTATAGTTCAGGACCGTTTTTATCGGCAGAGCAGGGAAGTCACAGTTGGGCGCCGATTGTGCTCGGATCGCTGACTTTCCAAGAGTTTTCGAAATTTTCGCACTGCGTGTTGCGGTTCGATGACGGGGACAGACGATGTTCGTTCTTTGTCTGAACCAGTGCGGGCTTCGATAGAGCTGCGGCGGGAACAAAATAGGAACACTGGCCGCGTTGTGCCGCGTCCGTTTTCGAGACGATTGTTCAGTATGGATTGCCGGTGTGTGCGGAAACACAGCAGCTGCGGCCGTAACTGGTAGGGCCTCAGGCATCATCGCGCGAAACCAGGCCGACGGAATTTGGCCGCGCGATGATGTCGGTCAGTTTACTATCGAGAGCTAGTTGCAGGCGTTCTGCCAGGAGGTGCACTGGGTGCCGAACGTGCTGGGCACACACTTGGTGTGAACCGGGCCTTTGCCGGTGCGGCCCTTACCCTCGATGATGTTCGCGAGACCGTGGGTCGACATGATAACGGCGAGGTCGTGGGTCAGGCCATCGCCGACCGCTGCAACTCTGACGCAACTGCCGGCCTGAGCCGTTACAGAAAGTGCACACGTTACTGCAGCCACTGCAAATCCGAGTTTCAATGAGCGCATTTGCCCCTCCAGATCGAAAATGGGTCTCCCCGGCCGGAAACTAGCGGGTGCGCATTCGAAAGACAGCCACTGTCAAAGCGCCATAAACAGGGGAATCGCGCCGCGTGCCGGATTTGCCACTGCGGGGTACTGTCGAGACCGGGAAACTCGAGGTTCTATTCATGAGCGAAAAACCGGAAGCTTCGGCGACGGGCCGTTTCGATATCGCCGAGGTCGCCGCGTCGTTTCCCGAGACAGCGACGACTCTGCTCGTCGACCGCTACCTCACGAACAGGGAGGCTGCGAGCGCGCGGGTTTTCCGCGTCTACAAGCCGACGCCGCCGCATTATCACGCCACGTGCGACGAGTATCTTTATGTGTTTTCAGGTCGCGGCACGTTCTGGATGAAAGATCCGGCGACGATTGCGGAATTCAGTCCCGGTCAGCTATTGTTCTTTGAGAAGGGGACGGTCCATGCGCTCCCCGATATCCTTGAAGGACCAGTGGTATTTCTTTCGGTCGATACGCCCCGGCGCGATCCCAAGGATATCATCTTCGTCAACCCTGAAGACGGAACGCCCGAGAGTTTCATCCAGCAAAGCTATTGATCTCCGCACGCGCTTTGGGCCGGGTGCGGTACACCCTCCCCGGAGATGGAATGACGTTTCGAATTTTACTCGCCGCTTCGTGTCTGCTTGTCGCTACCGTAGCGTCGGCGCAGGAATTTCGGCCGCCGCCTGAGGCTGCATCGGGAACAACCGAGAAAGCACTCGTTACCGCCAAACGGCATATGATCGCTGCGGCAGAGCCGCTGGCGGCGGAGACCGGCCGCGAGATTCTGCGTCGCGGCGGGTCCGCGGTCGATGCTGCAATCGCGGCTGAGATGGTGCTTGGGCTGGTCGAGCCGCAGTCGTCGGGGCTCGGCGGCGGGGCTTTCATCACGTACTGGGATGCGAAGACGCGTTCGGTCACGACGTACGACGGACGCGAAACGGCGCCTGCCGCCGCGAAGCCGGACCGCTTCCTGACCAAAGACGGCAAGCCGATGGCCTTCGAAGATGCCGTTTTGTCGGGCCTAAGCGTCGGCGTGCCGGGCGTGTTGCGCGCTCTTTATGTGGCGCATGAAAAGCACGGCAAGCTGCCGTGGAAGGATTTGTTCGATCCGGCGATCAAGCTTGCGGAGAACGGCTTTCACGTTTCGCCGCGGCTTGCTGTTCTGCTTGCGAAAGACGACCCGCAAAACTTTGCGCCGGAAGCGCGCGCGTACTTTTACGAAGGCGGAACGCGCTCGCGCGCGGAAGGCGAATTGCTGAAGAACCCGGCATATGCCGCGACGCTTCGCGTGATCGCGGATAAGGGGCCGGAGGCTTTTTATTCCGGCGATATTGCCAATGCGATCGTTGCGGCTGTGCAAGGCGCGACAAGCATCAAAGGCGATATGACCGCCGCCGATCTCGCTTCGTATGCCGCGCCGGAGCGGCCGCCGGTTTGTGTCGATTATCGCGGGCGTAAAGTCTGCGGGATGGGGCCGCCATCGTCTGGCGGGTTGACGGTCGGCGCGGTGCTGAAGCTCATCGAACTGTTCCCGCAAGTGCAAGGTCCGGCTGCGGCGATGACCGCGCCAGCGCTGCACATCGTCTCGGAAGCTGAAAAGCTCGCGTATGCCGATCGCAACCGCTACATCGGCGATCCCGAGCGCATTCCTGTTCCCTCGGGTTTGCTTGACGATGGCTACCTCGCCGAGCGGCGGAAGCTGATCGATCCGAAGAGAGCGATGCAGAAAGCCGAGCCGGGTCTGCCGCCGGGACTCGCGAAGAAGACATTCGGCGTCGATGCGACGTATGAGGTGCCCGGCACGACGCAGATGTCCATCATCGACGATGATGGCAATGCGTTCTCGATGACGGCGACCATCGAGAGCGCGTTCGGTTCGCATCTGTGGGCGAAGGGATTCCTGCTCAACAACGAGCTGACGGATTTTTCGTTCAAGCCTGTCGACGATCATGGCATAGCTGTCGCTAACGCCGTCGAAGGTGGAAAGCGTCCGCGTAGCTCGATGGCGCCGACGATCGTGCTCGGCGCGGACGGAAATCCGGAGATCGTGACCGGCTCGCCCGGCGGGTCGCAGATCATTCTCTATGTCGTGAAGACGCTCGTTGCGATGATCGATTGGGATATGAACGCGCAACAGGCGGCGTCTCTAACCAACTTCGGCAGCCAGGGCGGACCGGTACTGATCGAATATTCGCAGCCGATCCTTTGGCCCGCTTATGAACTTACGCTATACGGTCAGGCCGTCGCTGGCGCGACGATGACGTCGGGCGTCAATACGGTTGCGCGAGATGGCGCTTTGCTCGAAGGCGGAGCAGATCCGCGCCGCGAAGGCGTAGCGCTCGGCGATTGAGAGACAGCAGCAGGCAGCTTTAGACGTGAACAATTCGACCATCACCGTCGTCGGTGCAGGCATTTTCGGCCTTTGGCAAGCTTATACGCTGGCCAAAGCCGGCTATCGCATTCGCCTCATTGAAGAAAGTAGCGCGCCGTTTGCGCGGGCATCGAGCCGGTGGGCAGGCGCGATGATTGCGCCGGAATGCGAAGCCGAGGGCGCACCGCCGATCGTTCGCGATCTCGGCCGAGAGGCGCTGAAGATCTGGCGTGATGTGTATCCGGCGACGATCGACAACGGCACGCTCGTCGTGGCGCACGCGCGCGACGCAGGCGATCTGGCGCGCTTCCAAAACATGACCGAGGGACATGACCTCGTAGGTGCGGCGCGCATCGGCGAACTCGAACCTGCGCTCGCAGGTAGGTTTGAGCGGGGGCTTTATTTCGAAGCAGAGTCGCATCTCGATGCGCGGAAGGCACTGGATTGGCTTCTCGATCAAATTAAAGCGCTGGGCGGAGAGCTCCATCTCGGCGTGCAGTGGAACGGTAACGCGGACGGCATTGTCGTCGATTGCCGGGGTATCGGCGCACAAGGCGATCTCAAGCCTTTGAGGGGCGTGCGTGGCGAGCGCGTGCTTATCGAAACGCGTGACGTCGGCCTTTCGCGGCCAGTGCGGCTGTTACATCCGCGGCAGCCGATCTACATCGTGCCTCAGGGCGACGGACGGTTTGTCGTCGGGGCGAGTGTCGTCGAGCGGGAGGACGACGGGCCGATGACGCTCAAGTCGGCGCTCGATCTTCTGGGTTCGGCGTATGCCTTGCACCCGGCGTTCGGCGAAGCGTCGGTTTTGGAGATGGGCGCGGGTGTCCGGCCTGCGTTTCCCGATAACGTTCCGCGCATCGTCGTCGAAGACGGCGGCAAAGTTATCCGCGTCAACGGCGCGTACCGGCACGGGTTCCTGCTGGCGCCGGTGCTCGCGCGCGAGGTGCTGGCTTACCTCTCAGACAGCCGGCGTGAGGGGCTTCTGTTCAGCGCTCCCTGACGTCGGCTGCTTTGCGGCAACCATCTCCTTGGCAAGCGCAAGGCTCGCGACATAATCGGGCTTGCCCGTGCCTAACAGTGGGATCTTGCTGACAACGAGAATTTCCGCCGGGACCATCAGCTCCGTCGAACCTTTGTGACGAGCGAATTTCTGGAAGTCTTCGCGCTTACATTTGGCGTCGGTTGTCAGCAGCACAAGGCGTTCGCCTTTGCGCTGATCGGGAAGCGCGACGACGACCGTCGTCTGCTGCGGCCAAAGTTCGGCGGCGAGAGCTTCGACGGCTGACAGCGAAATCATCTCACCTCCGACCTTGGCGAAGCGCTTGGCGCGGCCCTTGATGAAGATGAAGCCCTGTGCGTCGATCTCGACGATATCGCCGGTGTCATGCCAGCCTTCGGCCGGCGGTTCGAGGACGCCGGGATTTTCCGCGCGATAATAGCCGAGCATGACGTTCGGACCGCGGACGTAGAGGCGGCCGCCTTGCTCGATACCGGGCACGGCTTCGAGCTTGTAGTCCATCAGCGGCGACATGCGCCCAACGCTGTGCGCCTTGTTGGCAAGTGGGGTGTTGAGCGCGAGGACGGGCGCAGTCTCTGTAACGCCGTAGCCTTCGAGAATGCGTACGCCGAAGCGGTCCATGTAAAGCTGGCGCGTGCGGTCCTTGATGGCTTCGGCACCGGCAACGACCAAGCGTACGCGGGCGAAGTCGTAAGGGTGGGCGACCCGGGCGTAGCCCGTCAGGAACGTATCGGTGCCGAACATGATCGTCGCGTTCGACTGATAGACGAGTTCCGGAATGATCCGATAGTGCAGAGGCGTTGGATAAAGAAAGATCGGCACGCCAGCGACGAGCGGCATCAGCACGCCTGCCGTCAGCCCGAACGAATGGAAGACGGGGAGAGCGTTGAAGACCTTATCGGTGCCGTTGCATGCGACCCGCGTCAGTGTCTGTGCGCAGTTCGCGAGCAGATTGCGATGCGAAAGCACGACGCCCTTCGGCGTGCCTTCCGAACCTGACGTGAACAGAATGGCGGCCGGAGCGTTGTAATCGACCGCGACCTGCGGGCGGGTGCCCTGCATCAGGCCCTTGACCTTGTCGGCGAAGGTGATCGTCGGGCGAATGTCTTCGAGATAAACGACGCGCACGACGCCTTCGAGAGCTTTGATCAGCGGTTCGAGATGTCCCTTTTCGACGAACACACGCGACGTCAGAACGATGTCGACCTTCGCAGCCTTACACGCCGAGACGACGTTTGCAGGGCCTGCAGAGAAGTTCAGCATCGCAGGGACGCGGCCGATCGTCTGCAGCGCGAAGAACGTGACGACGACGCCAGCCGAGTTCGGTAACAGGACGCCGACGGATGATCCGACGGGCGGCAGCATTGGCGCGATCTTGGCGCCCAGCACCTGTGCGCCGACGATCAGCTTTTTGTACGTGAGCTTGGTGCCGAGAGGATCTTCGATGGCGGGCTTGCCGGTGTCGCGGGTCTGATGGGCAAGCACGAGTGCTTCGAACAGCGTCTGGTCGATCGGCGTCGTCAGCACGGCGGTGTCGGTCATGATGTCTTGTAAGGCCGCTCCCGCTGCCTGACGTCGGGCTTTGCCGCGAAGGGCCGGATCGATCTTGAGCCAGACGGGCGGCAGGATCGTCACCGTCGTTTTCGGGAACCAAGCTTTGCGTGTTTGCGCTTTGCTGAGGTAGCCGAAGTGCGAGCGTTCGAGACCATCGATGCGCACAGGGATAATCGGCGCGTCGGCTTTGTCGGCAATCATGGCGGTGCCGTCGTAGACTTTCATCAGGCCGCCGGTGACGGTCAGTCGACCTTCCGGAAAGATGACGATGGAAGTTCCTTCTTTGACCGCGGTGATGAGGCCGCGCATGCCGAGCGGGCGTGTCGGGTCAATGGTGTAGAAACGCGTGAGCTTCAGGAACGGCTTTGCCCACCATGTTTGCGCAATCATCGTGTCGACGGCATAGGCCGTGTGCGACGGCACCAAGGCGTGCATGAGGCCCGCATCGAGCAGGCTGACGTGGTTTGGCGCGATGATCGCGCGCTCGCCGGCCTTGGGAAGGTTTTCGCGGCCGTGCACTTCGAGCCCAAAGAACGTCTTGAACAGGAACAGGCTGACATCCTTCACGCCCTCGGCGCCCCACGCGCGCAGGACGAGTGCGACGACGACGATGTTGGCGAGGCCGAGGACCGCATAAAGCGTGGCGACGGAAATTTTTTCGAACTGCAGAGCGGCGATCAGCAGGCCGACAACGGTCATAAATGCAGCCGAAAGGACGTTACAGCCTGCGATGACGCGCGAGCGGTGATCGACCGGCGACCAAGCCTGCACCGCGGCAAACGCGGGCACGATGTAGAAGCCGCCCGCGATTGCGATGCCTGCGAGATCGATAAGCATGTGGAGTCCGCCGAGCGTCGTGAGCACGTCCCACGGCGTCATTGGCGTCGCGGCGGGCTGTATTCTTGAAGCGAGCCAAGCGAGATCAAGCAGGAAAATGCCCATCAGCAGAGCGCCGATCGGAACGAGGGCGAGGTTCGGGCGGTTGGAGCTGGCGCGGGCGGCGACGACCGATCCGAAAGCGACGCCTACCGCGAATGTGAAAAGCGCCAACGTATAAACGGAGGGTGCGCCGTTCAGCACCTGAGGAATGAGGTTCTGCAGCAGCGCAAGAACGCCTGCACCGACGAGCCAGAACCATGAGGTGATCAGTCCGCCTTGCCAGATGCGTTTGTCGCTGCGCAGATCTTTCAGCAACGTGATCGTCGAGGTTGCGATGTTTCTGTCGATCTTGAGATCGGGCACGGATGACGGCGCTGGCGGGATCTGGCGTGCGGACAGCCAGCCCAGAACCGAAATGCAGATGATGGCGCAGGAGACCGCGATCAGCTCCGCGTGGCTGCCGGACGCGAAGTTACCGCCGACGGTGCCGATCAGAATGGCGATAAACGTTGCGCCTTCGATCAAGGCGTTGCCAGATGGCAATTCCTTCACTTCGAGGTGTGATGGCAGCAGGCCGTATTTCACCGGTCCGAAAAAGGCGCTCAGGGTGCCGAACAGGATCAGCGCAACGAACAGCAATGGCACGGATGGGATCAGGAAGCCCGCGGCGGCAGCGACCGCAATTGGAATTTCGATCAACCGGACGCGCGCTGCGACTTTAGCCTTATCGAACTTGTCGGCCAGCTGGCCCGCGAGTGCAGAGAAGAGGAAGAACGGCAGCACGAGCGCGGCGCCTGCCAGTGTGCCCAACGCCGGGCCGTTCTCCATCGCCAGCTTGTAGACGACGAGCATGGCCAACGCGTTCTTGAGCAGATTGTCGTTGAGCGCCGCCAGCAGTTGGCTCCAGAACAGCGGCGCGAAACGGCGCGACGACAACAGGCGGGCAAACATGTGCGGGCGGTCCTTGTTCTGCGAAGCGGAGAGATGGAAGGGAGCAATGCGGCGGATTGGCGGGGCCTTTTTGATCGATTTTGACGATATGAGGTAAAAAATCGGCATGCGCTCTGGTAAACGATGTTGAAATTCCCATGTCCGGCGATCAGGTCAGAAGATAGGGCGATGGTACAACACGAGGCCAGGATCGAACTGGTCGTCAACGGCCGAAAAACCGAAAGCGTGGCCCGTACGCTTGAAGCTCTGATCGAAGAGCAGGGGCTTGCCGGTGCCAAGGTCGCGACCGCGCTTAATGGTCAGTTCGTGCCCGAGGCACGGCGTGCTACGACGGCGCTCGACGGCGGCGATCGGGTTGAGATCGTTTCCGCGCGCCAAGGTGGTTAGATCTGGGCGGCTAGATGAGGCCTTTGGGTCGATATGAACATTCGTGACGACAAGCTGCACACGGCGCAGAGCTTTTTGATCTACGGCGAGACGGTTGCATCGCGGCTTTTGCTCGGAACGGCGGGTTATCCGTCTCCGGCAATCCTGAAAGGGGCGGTTACGGCTTCGGCTGCAAGCGTCGTGACGGTGTCGCTGCGTCGTGAGGCAGCCGGTGGCAAGCTTGGCGAGAGGTTTCTCGAAATCATTCGTGATCTCGGTGTGCGCGTGCTGCCGAACACGGCCGGGTGCCGGACGGCGGGCGAGGCGATTACGACCGCGCAAATGGCGCGCGAGCTGTTCGATACGACTTGGATCAAGCTCGAAGTGATCGCAAACGATGACACGTTGCAGCCCGACGTCTTCGGGTTGGTGGAGGCCGCCGGCGTGTTGGCGCGCGACGGCTTCAAGGTGCTTCCTTATACGACGGAAGATCTGTCGGTTGCTGAGCGTCTGCAGCGTGCTGGATGCGAGGTCATCATGCCGTGGGGCGCGCCGATTGGCAGCGGACGCGGTTTGGCCAACGCTCCGGCGCTAAAGAGTTTGCGGGCTTATTTCCCTGACGTTACGCTCGTCGTCGATGCGGGCATCGGCGCGCCGTCCCATGCGGCGTTGGCGATGGAGCTAGGCTACGACGCGGTGCTGCTCAATACGGCAGTCGCCAAGGCTGCCGATCCGGTGCGCATGGCGGCCGCTTTCGCAGCTGCGATTCAGGCGGGACGACTAGGATACGAAGCTGGTCTCATTCCGGCGCGTGATATGGCCGTGCCCTCAACGCCCGTCGCAGGCACGCCGTTTTTCGATCTCGATTGAGTAGCGGCGGTATCAGAGTTTTCTGCAGATGATCCTCGATCGCTTTTATCCCATCGTGCCGGATGTCGGCTGGCTTGAGCGCATCGTGCCTCTCGGCGTGACGTTCGTGCAGCTTCGGATCAAGGACGCGTCCGCCGCGGATGTTGCGGCGCAAGCCAAACGCGCCAATGCGTTTTGCAAGGAGCATGGCTGTACGCTGGTGCTCAACGACTATTGGGAAGCAGCGCTGGACGCGGGCGTCGGTTTTATCCATTTGGGACAGGACGATCTGCGCGACGCTGACCTCGAAGCCATCAAGCTCGCGGGGATCAAGCTCGGGATCTCGACGCACGATATTGTCGAACTCGATAACGCGCTGGCGGCCGAACCTGATTATGTGGCGCTCGGGCCGATCTACGAAACGAAGCTGAAGGCGATGCCTTGGGCTCCGCAAGGTCTTGATAAAATTAAGGAATGGCGGCGCAGGATCGGCGCATTGCCACTCGTTGCAATCGGCGGTTTGACGCCTGAGCGTGCGGCCGGAGTATTAGAAGCGGGCGCTGATAGCCTCGCCGTGATTACTGATTTCTTTACGGCCGCCCGCCCCGATGAGCGGATCGAACTCTGGTTGCGACAGTTGCAAACTCGATAGACGGACGAATTTCGTGTTAACCAGGACCTTGTCAGCGCACTCGTTTATGACAGTTTTGTGTGGTTCGAATTTACGCTAACGATTTCCCGTCCTCGCCCGAGTTCAGAGCCGTTTCTGCGTATGCCGTATCGCTTCAAAACCCATGAGCCTGTTGAAAAAGGCTTTCGCCGGATTGCGCGTGAGCAGTTGGACGCCGCCTTGGCTGAACTCGCAGGGGCGGATGTCGGAGCTAAAAACGTCCACGAGTGCCGTAAGTCGCTGAAGCGGCTGCGCTCGCTGGTGCGGTTATCCGCCGGCGCCATCGGCGGCGATAAGGCTCGGCAGCGGAATAAGGCGCTGGGTGAGATTGCCAGACTGCTGTCAGCGCGCCGCGACCGTACCGTGATGCTGGAGACAATCGGCAAACTTTCGAATGATGTTGCGAATGCTGCAGCGTCGCTTGCGCCGCTGAAGTTGGCGCTGACGGCCGAGACGCCAGACGAGCCGGAAACGCTTGAGCCCGATATTGCGCGCAGGGCGCAGCATCTGTTGGAGCGTGAAGCCGCAAAGTTTGCGAAGATGCCCTTCAGCAAGCGTGGCTTTGCAGCGCTCTCCGGGGGGCTTGCGGAAAGCTATCGCAAAGGGCGGAAGGCATCGAAGTATGCCTACGAAGAACCGACCGACGAGAATTTTCATGATCTGCGCAAGGCGGTGCAATGGCATTGGCGGCAGATGTCGCTTTTGTCGAAGGCGTGGCCCGATGAATTTGCCGTCAGGGCGCACGCGGCACGCGAACTCTCGCAGTTTCTCGGCGACGATCATGATCTGGCGGTACTGATTGCAGCGGCGGCCAAGTCTCCAGCGATGACCGATGAGCAGAAAAATGCTGCAGTAACGCTCTGTCGGCAGCAGCAGCAACTCTTGCGCGCCACAGCGGAATATCGCGTCAAGCGCCTCTTTGCCGAGAAGTCCGACGCTTTCGTTGGCCGCGTGGCATCCTATTGGCGCTGCAGCCGTTCTATCGATCCGCAGCTTGAAGTCCAGCGTCCTTCGGGCCAAGTAGGTGTCCAGGACGAAGCTGCGCCGGTTGCGGCGGAAGTCCGGGATCTGGCACCGGAATTACGGCCTGCTCCGGCGAAGCCGAGAGTGGCCGCGAAAGACGAAAGACGTACCCCGTCGAAGCGCCGGGCCTGATCCTGTAGGATCGCAATAAACGCCGGCGTTGGGAGAGCGCGATGAACGAAGTTCCGAAACAAGGCAATTTCGCTAGCGAGCCGGTCGCGTTGCCGCGAGAGCATCCACCCGTCGCGCTCGGCCGCATCGGCGTTCTGCTGCTCAACCTCGGTACGCCGGATGGCACCAGCTATTGGCCGATGCGCCGTTACCTCAAGGAGTTTCTATCCGACGACCGCGTGATTGAGGAACCCAAGTGGAAATGGTGGCCGATCCTCAATCTTATCATCTTGACGACGCGCCCGTCGCGCAAAGGTCGCGACTACGCGACGATCTGGAATAACGAAAAGAACGAAGGTCCGCTGAAGACGATCACTCGCAATCAGGCCGAGCGGTTGGCGCAGCGGCTCGGCAACGATCCGCGTGTCATCGTCGATTGGGCGATGCGCTACGCAAATCCGTCGACAGAAAGCCGGATCAAGGCGCTGAAGGACCAGGGCTGCGATCGTATTCTGCTGGTCCCGCTTTATCCGCAGTATTCTGCGGCGACGACGGCAACGGCGAATGATCAGGCATTCAGGGCCTTGATGAAGATGCGTTGGCAGCCGGCGATCCGGACGTCGCCGAGCTATCACGATCATCCGGCTTATATCGAGGCTCTGGCGACGTCGATGCGCGCGGCGCTTTCGAAGCTCGATTTCGAGCCCGAGAAAATCATCGCGACATTTCACGGTATGCCGGAGAAGTATTTCGCGGCTGGCGATCCGTATCATTGCCAATGCCAGAAAACGTCGCGGCTTTTGCGCGAGAAATTGGGAATTCCGGAAAGCCGGTGGTTGACGACATTCCAATCGCGTTTCGGTACCGATCCCTGGCTGCAGCCCTATACCGACAAGACCGTCGAAGCATTGGCGAAATCGGGTGTGAAAAAGATCGCACTCGTCGCGCCGGGTTTTTCTGCCGATTGTCTCGAAACGCTTGAGGAACTTGATCGCGAGAACCGGCATATCTTCGAGTCGAACGGCGGAGAAAAATTCGCCTATTTGCCGGCTCTCAATGATAGTCCCGAAGGGGTGGACGTTATTGAAGCGGTCGTTCGACGCGAGCTGGCGGGATGGCTTTAGACACTGGAAAGTGGCCAATACTTCTTATTGGCCACTAATTCTTGTTCAATTTCCTGCTTTTTACTGCCATATATCGATATATTACCCAATATTTACCGAATGTTTGTTTCCGAGACTTAAACCTGACGCGCGAATTTCCCATTTTCATTTCGATTCGCTCGTGAGGGGAGGACGGCATGTCCGATTTCGGCGGTTTCGGTTTTTTCGGCTTTATTCTTTTGGCGGCTGCGATCTGGGGGCTTTGGTCGACTGTCAAAATCGTTCCTCAGGGTTCGAACTTCACAGTCGAGAACCTTGGCCGTTACACGCGGACGCTGGTTCCGGGAATGCATATTCTGATCCCCATTCTCGAAAAGGTGACACACAGGCTGAACATGAAAGAACAGGTGATGGATATTCCGAGTCAGGATGTCATCACCCGCGACAACGCGATGGTGACGGTTGATGGCGTCGCCTTCTATCAGATCCTGAATGCGGCCAAGGCGGCCTATGAGGTCGATAATCTCCAACATTCCATCGTCAACCTGACGATGACGAACATCCGTACAGTGATGGGTTCGATGGATCTCGACGAACTGTTGTCGAACCGCGATCAGATCAATCACCGGCTGTTGCAAGTCGTGGACGCCGCCACCGAGACGTGGGGTGTGAAGGTGACGCGCATCGAGATCAAGGACATCGCGCCGCCGCGGGATCTCGTCGACAGCATGGCCCGGCAGATGAAGGCCGAGCGCGAGAAGCGCGCGCAGATCCTTGAATCGGAAGGTCTTCGCCAGGCTGCCATTCTAAAAGCCGAAGGCGAAAAGCAAGCCGTCGTTCTGGAAGCGGAGGGCCGCCGTGAGGCTGCCTATCGCGATGCCGAAGCGCGCGAACGGTCGGCGGAAGCCGAAGCCAAGGCCACGAAAATGGTCTCCGACGCCATTGCGGGCGGAAACGTCCAGGCGATCAACTACTTCGTCGCAAACAATTATATGAAGGCGCTCGAAGCCTTGGCGAAGTCCCCGAACCAGAAAATCATTATGATGCCGCTGGAAGCGTCGTCGGTCATCGGATCGCTCGGCGGTATCGCGCAGATTGCGGGAGAAGCGTTCGGCGGCGATGCTCCGAAGTCGTCGCCGCCTCGTACGCCGCGCTCCGGCTCGGTACCGACGACATAAGGCCAGGGCTTACTCGCAGAGGGAGCGATGGCGTCAATGGAAAGTCTTTCGTCACTGATCGGACAATTCGGGGCTTGGCTCTGGTTCGCGCTGGCCGTCGTTCTGTTCATTATGGAATCGATCGTTCCCGGCGTGCACTTCGTATGGTTCGGATTGTCGGCCTCAATCGTCGGCGTTATCGGCCTGACGACGCCGCTCGCCTGGGAGTGGCAGCTTATTGCGTTCGCGCTGATCGCCATGGCGGCAGTGTTCTGGGTTCGGCACAAGAGCCGTGAAGAGTCGGCGCATCCTGACGTTGCCGATCTCAACATTCGCGGCGCGCAGTATATCGGCCGTATCGTGACGATTGAGGATGCGATCGTCAACGGACGCGGGAAGGTCCGGGTCGGCGACACCGTCTGGGTGGCGAAAGGCCAGGACGGCCCTAAGGGCGCCAATGTCAAAGTCACGGGCGCTGACGGTACCGTGCTCGTCGTTTCACGGGTCTGATGCGCCGCGGTTCCTAGGCGACGCCGACGCGAAGCAGATCGTGGACATGGACGATGCCGACGGGCTTTTGCTTGTCGACGACGAAGAGCGCCGTGATCCGCGAGGAATTGATGAGTTCCAGTGCGGCCGATGCCAGCAACGTCGGTGCAATGGTTTTGGGCTTGGCGGTCATGACATCGTTGACGCTGGCCAGAAGCAAGTCCGGCCCCATATGGCGACGCAAATCGCCATCGGTGATAACGCCGATGAGCTTGCCGTCGGCGTCGGTGACACCGACGCAGCCGAAGCTTTTCGCCGTTATCGCAACAAGCGCATCCGCCATCGAAGCGCCACTCTCGATCAGCGGCATCCGCTCATTCTGGTGCATGACGTCGGAAACGTATTTGAGGTTGGCGCCGAGAGAGCCGCCAGGATGGAAGATCTTGAAATCGTGGGCGGTGAAGCCGCGCGCATCGAGAAGCGCGATGGCAAGGCTGTCGCCGAGCGCGAGCTGAATGGTCGTCGATGTCGTCGGCGCAAGGCCGTGCGGGCAGGCTTCCTTCACACGTGGCAGTTGCAGAACGACATCCGCCTGTTTGCCGAGAGCAGAGTTTGCCTGCGATGTGACGGCGATGAGCGGTACCGCGAAGCGCCGCGAATAAGTGATGATCGGTTTCAGTTCGACCGTTTCGCCCGACCAGGAAAATGCGACGATGATGTCGGACTTCGTGATCATGCCGAG
The DNA here is from genome assembly GCF_905067615.1 of Hyphomicrobium sp. MC8b. Classification (NCBI taxonomy): domain Bacteria; kingdom Pseudomonadati; phylum Pseudomonadota; class Alphaproteobacteria; order Hyphomicrobiales; family Hyphomicrobiaceae; genus Hyphomicrobium; species Hyphomicrobium sp. MC8b. The sequence continues at coordinate 1,052,636 of NZ_LR898465.1, forward strand.
ATCGCCGTGGGAGGCTTCGCTCGGATGAACGAAGAATGCAGGCGTACCGGTCGATGCGAAAGTCGCGGCAATCTTCTGGGCGACGTGGCCGCTCTTGCCGATGCCCGTCACGATGACGCGGCCGTCGACGCCCTTCAGCCGGCCGACGGCTTCGTCGAAAGCGGCGGAGAGGGGGCCAGCGATATCGTGCGCGACCTGGGCGAGCCCTTCGGCCGCGAGATTGAGTGTACGAAGGGCGGACGAAATCGGTGTCGCCTCGCCGGAGACAACGTCTGCTTCCTGTCGCTCAATTTCAGGTAACTGGAATGGAATGACCCGTTGCATGCGCTCTATGTCCCCCGTTCGCCTGCCGCGTCTGCCTGAACATAAAGGACCGGCGGCTTGGCGTTAACACTTTTCGCGTTCTAGGGCTGTCCATGCAAGTCCAGCGGCGCCGCAGCCACGCATTAACCAAGTGTTTTCAGGGGAGGACGCGCCGCCGCGGGGGCTCAGCGAAGCTTTGCACTGTTGATGGCGGCCCATTGCGCCACCCTCTTCGTCTGTGGCGGCGCAATGGTAGCGAAGGTCGGGCGTTCTCTGATTCGCGTCGGGAATTGCCCGGGAGGACACCCGGCAGACCGATCGCTCAGACGTTTGTGCCGATGAGACGCTTGAGCTCGCGGCGGAAGTCCTTTTCGAGGTCATCGCGTTCGAGAGCGATGGCGACATTGGCGGTGAGGAAGCCAAGCTTGGAGCCGCAGTCGTAGATATCGCCGTCGAAACGCACGGCATGGAACGGTTGTCCGGCGCCGTTCATCATAGCGATCATGGAGTCCGTCAGCTGAATTTCGCCACCGGCGCCGCGCTCTTGCTTGGCGAGGAGATCGAATACTTCAGGCTGCAGGACGTAGCGGCCGGTAATGTGCAAATTGGACGGTGCCGTACCGGGCTTGGGCTTCTCGACCATTTCCGTGATTGCGGAGACTTTGGCCTTCACATCCTTGACGCCGACGATACCGTACTGGTGCGTCTGATCTTCGGGGACTGGCGCGACCGCAATCAGATTGCCGCCGGTTTGCGAATAGGCGTCGATCATGTCGGCGAGGCAGGACGTGCGTCCATGGTGAAGCATGTCGGGCAGAAGCAACGCGAACGGTTCATTGCCAACAAGCTCGCGGGCGCACCAAACGGCATGGCCTAGCCCGAGCGGCGCCTGCTGACGCGTGAAGCTCGTCTGACCCGCTTGCGGCAGGTCGCGTTCGAGGGCCTCAAGCTCCTTTTTCTTACCGCGCGTTGCGAGCGTCGCTTCAAGCTCGAACTGTTTATCGAAATGGTCCTCGATGACGCCTTTGTTCCGTCCAGTGACGAATATGAAATGCTCGATGCCGGCGGCGCGCGCCTCATCGACGACGTGCTGCAGCACAGGACGGTCGACGACCGTCAGCATTTCCTTTGGCACGGCCTTGGTTGCAGGCAGAAACCGGGTGCCGAGACCGGCAACAGGAAATACGGCTTTGCGAATTGGTTTCTTGATCGCGTTCATCATATGCTCCAAGTGCGCCGGCTCGCGCTCCAGGTTCAATTGTTTACGATTTTGGATTTAAAGCGTGCCCGAAAGACGAAGTTGTCGCGCAGAATTATGAATGAGTTATTTGCACAAAGCAGCGGTCTCCATTAGGTCTGAGCCGGTCTTCGAGCGGAATCGACAGTTATCGTGGGTATAGACATCAGGAGTTCATTGCAACTATGAGCGTGCTCGTCACGGGGGGCGCCGGCTACATCGGCAGCCACATGGTTCTGGAGCTTCTGGACGCGGGCGAAGATGTTGTCGTCATCGATAATCTGTCCACGGGATTTCGTTGGGCTGTCGATCGCCGGGCGGCGCTGGTGGTCGGAGATATTGCAGATAACGATCTCGTCAGGGAAACGATCCGTTCGCATAACGTAAATGCTATTATTCATTTCGCGGGATCTGTCGTTGTTCCGGATTCGGTTGCTGATCCGCTCGGCTACTATCTCAACAATACGGTGAAATCACGGGGGCTGATTGCGGCTGCCGTCGAATCCGGCGTGAAGCATTTCATCTTTTCTTCCACCGCCGCCGTATACGGCAATCCGGAGGATAATCCCGTCTCGGAGACAGCGCCACCGGCCCCGATGTCGCCTTATGGCTCATCGAAGCTGATGACCGAAATCATGCTGTCGGATTCTTCGCGCGCCTACGATTTCCAGTTTATCGCCTTGCGTTATTTCAATGTCGCCGGAGCCGATCCGAAGGGCCGGTCGGGGCAATCGACGCCGCGCGCCACGCATCTGATCAAGGTCGCGTGCGAGACGGCGCTTGGGAAGCGTCCGCATATGGAGATTTTCGGCATCGATTATCCGACGCCCGACGGCACGTGCATTCGCGATTACATCCATGTGAGTGATTTGGCGAATGCGCATTCGGTGGCGCTTGAGCATTTGCGCCGGGGCGGGGCGTCGGACATCTTCAATTGCGGTTATTCGAAGGGGTATTCCGTCATTGAAGTTATCGCCGCGGTGAAGCGCGTATCGGGCGTCGATTTCAAAGTTCTACTGTCGCCGCGGCGCGCGGGCGATCCGGCGGCGATCGTTGCGGCTTCGGCCAAAATCCGCGATCAGCTCGGTTGGCAGCCTCAGCACGACAACCTTGAACAAATCGTGGCGCAGGCGCTGAATTGGGAACGCCGCGTCGATGAGCTGAAGGCTGGCGCACTGGCGAGCTGAGCCGCAAAAATGCCCTTAACATCGGGCACGCGCATAAGAGCGGCGCGTGTCGAGCCGCCACGTTCAAAGAAGGCAGCGCTGCAATGCTCTTGAAGAACATGTATTTTAGGGCGAGCGCCGCGGCTGTGCTCACATCGGCGCTGCTGGCGCTGACATCGGTCGCCGCCAGTGCCAAGCCAACTCAGGATTTTTCAAGTTTCATCGCGAGCCTATGGCCGCAGGCGAAGGCGGCAGGCGTTAGCCGCAAAACGTTCGATACGGCGTTTGCGGGCGTGAAGCCGGATTACAGCATTCCCGATCTGGACATTCCGGGGCGGCCGAAGATCGACAACGCTGGACAGGCCGAGTTCACCAAGACGGCGGCCGATTATTTGTCGAAGCCTTATCTTGAGAAGCTCGGTGTTCAGGGAAAAAAGTTTCTCGCCGAGCATCGGGCGGCGCTCGAGCGGATCGAAAAGCTGACGGGCGTTGACCGCTATACGCTCGTTGCGATCTGGGGACGTGAAACGGCCTATGGCAGTTATCATCCGTCGAAGGATGCCATCCAGATGCTGGCGACGCTCGCCTATGTCGGCAAGCGCAAGGAACGCTTTCACGATGAGCTGATCGCGGCGCTCGTCATGCTGCAGAAGGGGATTCCGCGTTCAGACATGAAGTCGTCGTGGGCCGGCGCCGTCGGGCTGACGCAGGCGATGCCGACCGAATATCTCAAATTTGCAATCGACGGCGATGGCGACGGCAAGATCGATATCTGGCGCTCCGTTGCGGATGCGCTGGCGTTCACGGCAATGCAGCTCAAAGGAAAGGGCTGGGTCCCTGGCGCGCGCTGGGGGTACGAGGTCATCGCGCCTCAGCATGCCGATTGCTCGCTGGAAGGCCCGCCCGATACGCGCCCGATTGCCGATTGGGTGAAGATGGGCTTCAAGAAAGCCAGCGGGCGGCCGTTCACGAAGACGGAACTGGCTTCAGACGCCTATCTGATGATGCCGGCGGGCGCCTACGGTCCTGCATTTCTGGCGGCGCAGAACTTCCGCGTCATTCGGCTCTACAACACGTCCGACCTCTATGCGCTGTTTGTTGGCAACCTCGGCGACCGCATCCGTGGCGGCGGCGATTTCGTCACGCCGTGGGCGTCGTTCGCGCAGCCGAGGACCCATACCGTGGCCGGCATTCAGGCGCGGCTGCAGCAACTCGGCTATCCGATGGACAAGATCGACGGCAAGATCGGGTCCAACACGCGCAAGCAGATCGGCCTCTACGAGAAGGCTAACGGCCTCTCCATCGATTGCTGGCCGTCGGAACGGGTGCTGGCGCATGCGGAGTCCCAGGCTGCCAAGCGCTGACGGAAAGGGTGCGGCGGGCGTTGGAGCGGAGGTCGCGACGCTGTATGCTGATCGCCGGATTCGTCGGCATCGAAACCCACGAAAGGCACATAACACGGCATGAAGTCCTTGCTTCGGCATTTCCGCTTTCTGGGCGCGGCCATTGCCGTCGTGGTTGCGGTTTTGCTTGCGCCATTGGCTTGGACGACCAATGCTTGGGCTGCCGACGATGATCAGGTCGGAACGTTTCTCACGCCCTTTCCGGACAACGACGTCTATCAGGTGAGCGTTTTCGGTGACGATTTTGCGCCTGGGCTATTGAGCGGCCTGCAAGTGGCGTTCAATTCCGATGTGCGTTTAAACATCCAGAAGCAGGTGACGCCGCTCGCCGCTATCGCGTCGCGCAACTTCGACGCCAAAGTCGCGGCGCTGGAAAAAGCGGTGGCGGGCCAGCCGTTCAACATCGCCATCGTCATGACCGGACAGGACGATCGCATTTCGATCCGGACTGACGACGGCAAGCGCCTGCCGATCGGCAGCGAAGCTTGGCTCATTGAATATACGCGGCGGATCGACCGGCTTATGCGCGTTTTCAAGACGCGCAGCGCGGCTGTCTATTGGGTCGGACTGCCCAATTTCGCGCGCTCGGACGCCAATGATCTTGCACAGCGCATCAACGATGTGATCCGCGAACGGGCTTATCTCAATGGCTTTAAGTACATCGACGCATATCAAGGGTTCACCGACGATAACGGCGGATATTCTGCATATGGCCCGGATCTCGAGGGCGCAATCCGATTGCTTCGTCTCCGGGATGGCGTGAACTTCACCGTCGCAGGCAATCGCAAGCTGGCGCATTTCGTCGAGAAGGAGCTGCGGCCGGATCTCATTCAGGCGAAGCAGAACCGAAACATTCCGCTGCTCGGGTCGGATGCGGAGCAGGCGAAGATCAATCCAGGCAATGCCGTGAAAACACCGGCGCCGTCGTCGCCCGTAGCTGCCAACAATGACGCAAGTGCGAAGACGCCGATTGTTCGCGCGCATGGCGTGACCGGCACTCCGGCGTCCGCGACTGCAGACGCCTCGGGCGATCAGCAAGAGGACGACGGCAAAATCATTTTGAAGATCGTTAGCGGTAATGGCCGGGCCGAGACGCAGACAATCCCGATTGTTCGTCCGGCGATCCCGGCATCGGTCGTGGCCTTGATGGCGCGGCGTGAGGCGTCTGGCCAGCGTGGAGATTTGCTGGTCGATCAAATCGCGGGCGGCCTGACGCTGATGAGTTCGATCTCGCCGTCCGGCAATCGGGATCGTGGGCGGTTGTCGCCGACGCAAGCGCCCTACTTCCGGCTCCTCGTGAAGGGCGAACGGCTGCAGCCGAAGCCGGGGCGCGCCGACGATCTGACGTGGCCGCCAAAACCCGATACGACCAGCGAGGCGAAACCCGCGATGCAGCAGCCGCGCGGGTAACGCTTGTTTTCGTTGGTGGAGGAGGCTGACGCGTTGTTTATCTCGCGTCAGCGCGGCAGGACGGTCGAGCCCATCAGGAACTTGTCGATCGCGTGCGCAGCCTGGCGGCCTTCGCGGATCGCCCAGACAACGAGCGACTGCCCGCGACGGATGTCACCGGCGCAGAACAGTTTCGGCGAAGTGCTGAGCTTGTAGTCGCGGTCCGTCGCGTCGAGCCCCTTGAAGCGGCCGCGTGGCACAACGGGAAGTCCGAATTCCTTGACGATGTCGGATTCGACGGGACCCGAGAAGCCCATCGCGAACAGCACGAGATCAGCGTCGAGCGCACCCTCGGTGCCCTTGATCGGCTGCAAGTTGGCATTGACGCGCGTGTAGTTCAGCTTCTTCACCTTGCCGTCTTCGCCGGTGAAGCCCGTGGTCGAGATCGAATATTCGGTCTTGGCGCCTTCGGCTTGCGACGTCGAGATGCGCAGCTTCAGCGGCCAGTGCGGCCAGGAGAGTGCCTTGTTTTCCTTCTCCGGCGGCATCGGCATGATTTCGAGCTGCGTCACGCTCAGCGCGCCTTGGCGGAACGAGGTGCCGATGCAGTCGGAACCCGTATCGCCGCCGCCAATCACGATGACGTGCTTCCCCGCCGCCGAAATCTCTTTCGTTTTCGGCTTCTGCGGTTCACCGGCGTTGCGACGGTTCTGCTGCGGCAGAAAATCCATCGCGTAGTGTAGGCCGTCGAGATTGCGGCCCGGCGACTTGGCGAAGAAGTCAAACGGCTGCTCGGAGCCGATGGCGATCAGCACGGCGTCGTGCTTCGATTCCAGATACTTCGCCGAAAGATCCTGGCCGACATGGATGCCGCAATGGAAAGTCACGCCTTCGGCTTCCATCTGCTTGACGCGGCGGGCGATGACACCCTTCTCCATCTTGAAGTCGGGAATGCCGTAAACGAGCAAGCCGCCGGGACGAGCGTTCTTCTCGTAGACATGGACCTCATGGCCGGCACGCGCGAGCTGTTGCGCGGCGGCGAGGCCTGCGGGGCCGGAGCCGATGACCGCAACCTTCTTGCCCGTCTTCTTCTCGGGCGGCAGCGGCTGCACCCAGCCTTCTTCCCACGCGCGATCCGCGATCGAGCATTCGATGGTTTTGATCGTGACCGGAGTGTCGTCAATGTTCAACGTACATGACGCTTCGCACGGCGCTGGGCAGATGCGGCCCGTCACTTCCGGGAAGTTGTTCGTCGAGTGCAGGTTGTCGGCGGCTTCTTTCCAGTCGCCGCGATAGGCGAGGTCGTTCCAGTCGGGGATCTGATTGTTGACCGGGCAGCCGTTGTGGCAATAGGGAATGCCGCAATCCATGCACCGCGCAGCCTGCTTTTTTATTTCAGGCTCCGACAGCGGAACGACGAATTCCTTATAGTGCTTCAGGCGCTCTTCGACCGGGCGATACTTACGGTCGGCGCGCTCGATTTCCAGAAAACCAGTCGGCTTGCCCATTCTCGTGTTTCTTCTTTCGTCTTGTCTATCCGCGATGTGCCGGTGTGATCGTTATTGCTTGGCTGCTTCGAGCTCAGCTTCGCGATTGGTTTCGCGGGCTTTGGCGAGCTCGGTCAGCGCGCGGCGGTATTCCACCGGCATCACCTTCTTGAACTTCGGCAGGTAGGCCTGGAAGTTCTTCAGGATGTCCTGAGCGCGGCGCGAATTCGTGTAATGCGCGTGCCGCGAAATGAGCGTGTGCAGACGCTCGGCGTCCTGCTCGCGCATGTCGACCATGACGTTGTGGACCGCAATCGCGACATCGCCGCCCTGCTGGGCGAGTTTCTGCAGCGAACCCGGATCGGCCGTGATGGCTTCGAGCTGCACCATGTCCTTGTTGAGACGACTTTCGAAATTGCCGTCCTCATCGAGCACATAGGCGATGCCGCCCGACATGCCGGCAGCGAAGTTGCGGCCGGTTTGACCGAGCACGACGACAACGCCGCCGGTCATGTATTCGCAGCCGTGGTCGCCCGTGCCTTCAACGACAGCGTAGGCTCCCGAGTTACGGACGGCGAAGCGCTCACCGGCCACGCCGCGGAAATAGCATTCGCCGGTGATGGCGCCGTAGAGCACCGTGTTGCCGACGATGATGCTTTCTTCCGGAACGATACTCGACTTGGGATCGGGGCGGACGATCAGCTTGCCGCCCGACAATCCCTTGCCGACATAGTCGTTGCCTTCGCCGATGAGATCGAGCGTGACGCCGTGCGCGACCCACGCGCCGAATGCCTGGCCCGCGGTCCCCTTGAAAGAGATCCAGATAGTATCTTCCGGCAGTCCGGTATGGCCGTAGCGCTTCGCAACCTCGCCCGAGAGCATCGCGCCCGCAGAGCGGTTGACGTTCTTGATGTCGACTTCCGCCTTTACGGGCTTCTTGCCTTCGAGAGCAGGCTTTGCCAGCTCGATCAGCTTGACGTCGAGAACCTTTTCGAGGCCGTGGTCCTGGCGCTCGCTGTTGTAAATCGCGACGCCAGCCGGGGCGTGCGGCTTATGGAACAGCTTGGTGAAGTCGAGGCCACGCGCCTTCCAGTGCTCGATGGCGCGATCCTTATCGAGTTGATCGCTTTGACCGATCATCTCGTTGAAGGTGCGGAAGCCGAGTTGAGCCATGATCTCGCGGACTTCTTCAGCGACGAAGAAGAAGTAGTTGATGACGTGCTCAGGCTTGCCGGAGAACTTTGCGCGCAGAACCGGATCTTGCGTGGCGACACCGACCGGGCAGGTGTTCAGGTGGCACTTGCGCATCATGATGCAGCCGGCCGCAATGAGCGGGGCGGTCGCGAAGCCGAACTCGTCGGCGCCGAGCAGCGCACCGATGACGACGTCGCGGCCGGTGCGGACGCCACCATCAACTTGCACGGCGATACGGCCGCGCAACAGGTTGGCGACGAGCGTCTGATGCGTTTCGGCGAGACCGATTTCCCACGGGCTGCCCGCGTGCTTGATCGACGTCAGGGGCGATGCGCCGGTGCCGCCTTCGAAGCCCGAAATCGTTACGTGGTCAGCACGCGCCTTGGCGACGCCAGCAGCAACCGTGCCGACGCCAACTTCTGAGACAAGCTTTACCGAGACGTCGGCCTTCGGGTTGACGTTCTTCAGGTCGTAGATGAGCTGCGCCAGATCCTCGATCGAATAGATGTCATGGTGCGGCGGCGGCGAGACGAGCGTCACGCCCGGCGTCGAGTGACGGACCTTGGCGATCGTCGCGTCGATCTTGTGGCCGGGCAGCTGACCGCCTTCGCCGGGCTTTGCACCCTGGGCCATCTTGATCTGCATCATGTCGGAGTTGACGAGGTATTCCGTCGTCACGCCAAAGCGACCGGAGGCAACCTGCTTGATCGCCGAGCGCATCGAGTCGCCGTTGGCCATCGGCTTGAAGCGATCGGATTCTTCGCCGCCTTCGCCGGTATTTGAACGTCCGCCGATGCGGTTCATCGCGATGGCAAGCGTGGTGTGGGCTTCGCGGCTGATCGAGCCGTAGCTCATCGCGCCGGTCGAGAAGCGCTTGACGATGGCGGCGGCTGGTTCGACGTCCTCCAGCGGAATGGGCTTGCGGCCGAAGCTTTCCGCCGAGCGCAGGCGGAACATGCCGCGCAGCGTCATGAGCTGTTCGGACTGGTCGTTGATCGCCTTCGAGAAGTCGCGGAACTTCTGCGGAATGCGGCCGCTCATCGCTTCCTTGTTGTCGGTTGCGCGAACGGCATGCTGCAGGTCGGCGACCGTTCCCGGACGCCACATGTGGGCTTCGCCGCGGACGCGGTAAGCGTATTCGCCGCCGACGTCGAGCGCGTTGGCGAGGACCGGGATATCGCCGAAGGCCGACTTGTGGCGCTCAACCGTTTCGCGCGCGATCTCGCGCAGGCCGACGCCTTCGACCTGGGTGTGCGTGCCAGTGAAATAGCGTTCGACGAAGCTCGACCGCAGGCCGACGGCATCAAAGATCTGAGCGCCGCAATAGGACTGGTAGGTCGAGATGCCCATCTTCGCCATCACCTTCATGATGGCTTTGCCGATGGCCTTGATGAAGCGCTTCTTGACCATTTCCGGCGTCGTCCCCTCGGGGAGTTCCGGGATCATGGTGTAGAGCGTTTCGAATGCGAGATACGGATTGATGGCTTCGGCGCCATAGCCCGCAAGGGTGCAGAACTGGTTGATCTCGTGGGCTTCGCCGGTCTCAACGACGAGGCCGACAGAGGTGCGCAGGCCCTGCTTGATCAGGTGGTGGTGCACCGCCGACGTCGCGAGCAGCGAGGGAATGGCAATGCGGTCCGGTCCGGCGCGGCGGTCGGACAGGATGATGATGTTGAATTCCTTGGCGCGGACATATTCTTCCGCTTCGGCGCAGATGCCGTCGAGCGCCGGGCCCATGCCGCCTTCGCCCTTATCGGCGGGGTAGGTTATGTCGATGGTGATCGACTCGAAGTCGTTGTCCTTCACCGCGCCGATGCCGCGGATGCGCTCCAAGTCTTCGTTGGTCAGGATCGGCTGGTCGACTTCGAGGCGCTTCTGCTTCGAGGTGCCTTGCAGATCGAGGATGTTCGGGCGCGGGCCGATGAACGAGACGAGGCTCATCACCAGCTCTTCGCGGATCGAGTCGATCGGCGGGTTCGTAACCTGGGCGAAATTCTGCTTGAAGTACGTGTGGAGCAGCTTCGACTTTGACGACAGCGCCGAGATCGGCGTGTCGGTGCCCATCGAGCCGGTGGCTTCTTCGCCCTTTTCCGCCATTGGCGTCAGCAGGAACTTGATGCTTTCCTGAGTGTAGCCGAACGACTGCTGCAGATCGAGCAGGGCGACGTTCGACTTCGCGGCAGTGGCGCTCTTCGACGGCAGCGGCAGGTCGGAGACCTTGATCTGCGTGCGCTTCAGCCACGTCTCATACGGGTGGCTGGCGGCGATCTCGGCCTTCAGCTCTTCGTCGGAAATGATGCAACCCTTTTCGAGGTCGATGAGCAGCATCTTGCCGGGCTGCAAGCGCCACTTCTTGACGATGTTTTCTTCTTCGACCGGCAGAACGCCGGACTCAGACGACATGATGACGGTGTCGTCCTTAGTCACGAGGTAGCGGGCCGGACGCAGACCGTTGCGGTCGAGCGTCGCGCCGATCTGGCGGCCATCGGTGAACGCCATGGCGGCGGGGCCGTCCCACGGCTCCATCAAGCAGGCATGATATTCGTAGAAGGCGCGGCGGTTGGTATCCATCGTCGGATTGCCGGCCCACGCTTCGGGGATCAGCATCATCGCCGCGTGCGAGAGGCTGTAGCCGCCCATGACAAGGAATTCGAGCGCGTTGTCGAAACAGGCGGTGTCGGACTGGCCTTCATACGAGATCGGCCAGAGCTTCGAGATCTTGTCGCCGAACAGGGGGGACGAGACCGACGCCTGGCGTGCGGCCATCCAGTTGACGTTGCCGCGCAGGGTGTTGATCTCACCGTTGTGCGCAACCATGCGATAGGGGTGCGCGAGCTTCCACGATGGGAACGTGTTCGTCGAGAAGCGTTGGTGCACGAGGGCGAGCGCCGACACGAGGCGCGGGTCGGACAGGTCCGAGTAATAGGCCTTCACCTGGAAGGACAGGAACATGCCCTTGTAGACGAGCGTGCGCGTCGACAGCGACACGGTGTAGTGGCCGATGTCGCGGCCCTTATAGGCGTCGTGGATCGCATTCGAGACGACCTTGCGGACCATATAAAGGTGACGCTCAAACTCTTCCTGATCGGTCATGCTTGACGGTCGGCGGATGAAGACGTGGCGATGCACCGGCTCGACATCGCGCACCATGTCCGACAAGCAACCGTTTTCAACCGGCACTGTGCGCCAGCCGATCAGCTCAAGGCCTTCTTCCTTGAGGCAGCGCGCCCAGACGCGCTCGCAATGCGCGCGCAGGCGTTCGTCGTGCGGCATAAAGATGTGGCCGACAGCGTATTCGCCCGGTGCTGGAAGATCGAAGCCGAGCGCCTTCGTTTCGGCGGCCAGAAAGTCATGCGGGATCTGAATCATGATGCCGGCGCCGTCGCCGGAAAGCGGGTCGGCACCGACCGCGCCGCGATGCTCGAGGTTTTCGAGTATCTTCAAGGCGCCTTCGACGATGCTGTGTGATTTGCGACCCTTGAGGTTCGCAATGAAGCCGACGCCGCATGCGTCGCGCTCAAGAGCCGGATCAAAAAGGCCTGCTGCCGCCGGACGGCTTCCCGTGCCGATTTCGTCTTCCAGCGGAGACAGATATCCTTCGCTCATTTCTCGCCTCGTATGGCCCGTTGGCCCAAATTCAGAACTTCGTTATTCGGAAGCGTGCCCGGGTGCGGGCCGCTTTGTTTGTTCGACTTTTGCGCAATCTCGTCGGTCGAAGAATATTACGCCAAGCGCCGCCGTTTTCGGTCAGGGCGCGATAACACGTGGTGGTTAATGGAATGGAGCCCGCCGCCGATCGCACGGCTCTGCAAACCGCATATCCTGTATTCGAGCACTTCTATTTCTCCCACGCCGCCACTCGGAAGCCGTAAAGCGACGCTACGGCCGATGCAAACGTCCGAGCTGTTCTCAGACGCCCACCCACCGGCGCACAAAGGACAGCAATGTTGACCTATCTAGCAAATTCTACAGATTTGACACTGCGGCACAAGCGGTAACACGCAGCCGTGGCAATGATCTTTTTCGGCAAGCTCCGAGCGAGTACCGGGCAACAAAATTTCCTATGGTCAGCGCAGGCCCGAAGGCAGGCAAAAAAAAACGGCAACCCCGCCGAAGCAAGGCTGCCGTTCCAGGCTACACGAGAGACGTGAGGTTACGCAGCCGCTTTGGCTTCGAGCTGCTGGACGGGTTCACCCGTGCCGATCGCGATCGTCCGGGGCTTCTTGCTCTCCGGAACGTTGCGGACGAGATCAACATGCAGGAGGCCGTTCTCGAATTTGGCGCCCGTCACATCGACGTGGTCGGCAAGCTGGAAGCGGCGCTCGAACGCGCGGGCAGCAATGCCGCGGTGAAGGTAGGTTTTGCCTTCGGCGTCCGCGGCCTTCTCGCCGGCGATCGTGAGGGTCTGCTCTTTGACCTCGATCTTCAGCTCGTCCTGGGAGAAGCCAGCAACAGCGAGCGTGATCCGGTAGGCATTCTCGCCGGTCCGTTCGATGTTATAAGGCGGGTAGGTGGATTCGCTATCGAAGCTTACGGAGCGATCGAGCGCCTGGAACAGGCGGTCGAAACCGATAGCAGAACGGTAAAAGGGGGCAAATTCAGCGTGTCGCATGACATATCCTCCATGAGAAGCGACATGTAAAAACGGGCCAGTTGGCTCGGTTTTTCCAGTGCGGTCCCGCTTTGCGGCAACCACACTGAAAAGGTAGGAAGCCGAATATTCGCTTCAAGAGGCTGCCTGCCAAGATCATGTGTTAATCGCGTTGGTTCGCGTTTCTTCCTCAATATTTTCGCCTTGCGCGCATGAGCATGAAGAGCGGCAGATGAAACTGGTTTCGCTTTCGATCAATCCCGTTCCGAGCGGCGCCGAGGTATTAGCTTTCGACGGCTACGACCGCCGCAAGCTGCGCGCGGCGCTTTGGGAGGCCACGCGCGGGCCGGTGCGGGGCACCGTTATCATCGTGCAGGGGCGCGGCGAGTTCATCGAGAAGTATTTTGAGGTCGTTGCCGATCTCAGGCGGCGCGGCTTCGCCGTGGCGATCTTCGATTTGCGCGGGCAGGGCGGGTCCGAGCGTGTCTTGTCGAACCGGCATAAGGGGCACGTCGTCGCCTTCACCGAATACGACCGCGATCTAGCGATATTCATCGACGAGATCGTGCGGCCGAACCTGCCGGAGCCGTTCGTCGGGCTTGGTCATTCGCTCGGAGGCAACATTCTGCTACGCGGGGCGCAGGACGAAGCGAGCCCGTTCTCGCGCATGATTCTGCTGTCGCCGATGATCGACATCCACGAGCGCATGCTCGGGGCGAGCCGGCCGCTGGCGAAGGCTTATGCTTCGACGGCGTCGATGCTGGGGCTGGCGACCGCCTACGTTCGCGGCGGCACCGACCAGCCGAACGATCTCATGGCGTTCGAAAATAACAGGCTGACGAGCGATTACGTGCGCTGGTCGCGGGTGAAATCGATCATTGAGGCTGCGCCTGACTTGGCGCTCGGGTCGCCGACGGTCGGCTGGCTCCGGGCGGCGCTGAGAAGCTGCGCCATGCTTTCGCGACCCGATTATCCGAAATACGTGTGCGTGCCGATGATGCTCTTTGCGGCGGGCGCCGATCACGTCGTTTCGACGCAGGCGATCGAAGATTTTGCCGTCGATCTTAAATCCGGCGGCCACGTTCTGATGCCGGGTTCGCGGCATGAGATTCTGCAAGAGACGGACGCCATCCGGCAGCGGTTCTGGGCCGCTTTCGATGCCTACATGGGCGTCGAAACGTTGCCGTCGGAAGGTCGCCTATAAAACTAAAGCTTGTTGAGCAGGGCCAGCACGTCTTCGTGCAGGCGCGGATCGCCGGTCGCGATGATGTCACCACCGGACGATGGGTCGCCGCCGGTCCATGTGGTGATCACCCCGCCGGCGCGCTCGATGATCGGGATGATGGCGACGATGTCGTAAGGCTTCAGGCCCGATTCGATGATGACGTCGACAAAGCCGGATGCGAGCAGGCAATAGCCGTAGCAGTCGCCGCCGTAACGGGTGAGGCGGGCTTTCGATTTGAGGGCCGCGAGCGCTGCCGACTGCTCAGGGGTCTCAAACAGGTCGGGGTGCGTCGAGGTCAGAATCGCATCTTCGATCTTGGTGCATTCGCGCGTCTTGATACGGGCCGGACGGCCGCCGCGCAGACTGTGGTAGGCCGCCTTGTCGCCCGACCAGAAGCGCTCGCCGGTAAATGGCTGGTCGACTAGGCCAAAGATTGGCTGGTCGTCCTTCATCACCCCGATCAGCGTGCCCCAAAGCGGCGAGCCCATGATAAAGGCACGGGTGCCGTCGATTGGGTCGATGACCCACTTATAGGAGCTGGTGCCGGGGCGCGTGCCGAATTCCTCGCCGACGATGCCATGATCGGGGAAGCGGGTTGAGAGCGCCTGGACGATCGCTTTCTCGGCGCCTCGGTCCGCCTTCGTCACGGGATCGAAAGCCCCGCCGGCCGCCTTGTTTTCCACAGGCATTGGTTTACGAAAATGCTTGAGGATAACGGAGCCGGAAATATCGGCCAGATCCTGCGCGACGCGGACAATGGCCTGAAATTCGGTCGCCGGCACACGTTCCGCCACGCGGTCACCCTGAGATTTCAATTGTTTGACAGACGCTCCTGATAGCGCCAGTCGCTATGCCGTTATAGAGCAAGGTTGAACTAGATACATATTAGTAACGTAAGTTGTGGCGAGCTGGATACAGCCACCTTTTAATGTGCTAGTGCAATACGCGTTTAGATTGCGATGCGCCACGAACCGGCTCATCGTGATGACTGCGAGTGCGATGACACGCTTCACCGCTTTCGCTGCCCAATTTGGGCGTTTCCTCCCTAGACTTGGGCCGTTCGGCTTCGGACGGCCTTTCTTTATTGGGGATTTTTTTGCCCGCAGTGGTTGCGCCAAACTTAGGCGCTTGAAATGCCTGAATTTTAGCCCTGCACTTTTTGATAACCAGATTTGCGGAAAACGCATTTGCTGGTGATGCGCTGCACCTTTAATTTTTGCAGTGCGATATGTGAGCTCCGCTCGCGCTTCGCAGCCCTCCTTGGGCGTTTCCTCCCTAGACTTGGGCCGTTCGTGGAATTCGGACGGCCCTTTTTCTATGGTGAATCCGGTGCCTCGGAGCGCGCCATTTATTCGGCGGCGGCGCGGTAGTCGAGAATGCCCGGCACCTCGCGGAACATCGTCGATACGATATCAATCAGAACGTCCGACAGGCGCTGATAGCCTGAGTTTTCCTGGAACGTCAGTTCATTGATATAGAGCCCGCGGTTGATTTCGAGCTGGATGGCATGGGTGCCTCGTCCGGGACGGCCGTGGTGCTCGGTGATGTAGCCGCCGGCGTACGGACGGTTCAACTGTACTTTGAAACCACGCCGCTGGAATTCGTCGCGGATAAGAAGGGTAAGGCGCGGATCGGCGGATGCGCCGAAGCGATCGCCGATGACGATGTCGGGGCGCTGGGCGCCGCCAGGCGCCATCGCCGTCGATGGCATCGAATGACAATCGATTAGGACGGCATAGCCGAAGTTTTCCCGTGTCTGCGTGACGAGACGGGAAAGCTCCGCGTGGAATGGAAAATAAAGCTGCTCGATGCGCGCCAGCACGTTTTCGAGGCGCAGCCGCGAGGGATAGATCTCCTCGCCGTCGGCAACGATGCGGGCGACAGTGCCGAGCCCTCCGGCGACGCGAATCGACTGCGTGTTGGCGTGGGCGGGCAGCGGTTCGAGCACCAGTTCCGGGTCGAGTTCATAGGGCTCGCGGTTGAGATCGAGATAGGCGCGGGGAAAACGCGCGCTGATGAGCGGCGCGCCAAGGCTCGCTACGGGGCGGAACAGCTTGTCGACAAAGCAATCTTCAGAACGGCGCAGCGTTTTTGGGTCAAGCCTGGAAATGGCTAGAAATTCGGGCGGATAGAGGCGGCCGGAATGCGGTGACGAGAATACGAAAGGCACGCCCTGTGTCCGCGGCGACAGGACATCGTAGGACGGGAAAAATGCGCTGGGCACGTCGTGGGATCTATCGTCGGGCATGGTGCGGCGTTGTCTCGTTCAGATCCCGGCTTGAGAATGTTTGTTCAGAGCGGCCTACATTGCCAACGGTGCGGCGCGAAGTCCATGCAAGACTTTTAGCGTGATGCGGATTGCACATAGCTTACGCGCGACAATGCCGTTTCCAGGTAAATAAGCATTTCGCCACGAAGTCGAGCGATCCTTTCCACAGTTTCATGCTCCGTTTACCTAAGTTGGGCCAAGTTTGCGTACGACGAGATATGGGGTATTGCTCGTCCGGGGTTTTCGCACATTCAGAGTAGCCATGACCGCTAAGCCATCTAGCCTGCCGATCCGTCGCATCTTGCTCGCCGAGGATGACGACTCCATGCGCGGCTTTCTCGTCAAGGCGCTGGAGAAAGCGAACTACGATGTCGTCGCTTTCGAAAACGGCGAAGACGCCTACGACCGGCTGAAATCCGAGCCGTTCACGCTGCTGCTGACGGATATCGTCATGCCCAAGATGGACGGCATCGAACTGGCGCGGCGCGCCAGCGAAATCGATCCCGATCTCAAGATCATGTTCATCACCGGGTTTGCGGCGGTCGTGCTCAATAGTGAAAACCAGCCGCCAAAAGATGCACGTGTTCTTTCCAAGCCCTTCCATCTCAAGGACTTGGTCAAGGAAGTCGACCGCTTGCTGGCAGCTTGAAACGGCGTTTCGACTATAATCGTCAAATTGCGGCGTTCCGGGGCTTGACCTGGGTATCGCTAACCCTCTAGAAGCTCGTTTCTTCCGGGCACTTAGCTCAGCGGTAGAGCACTACCTTGACATGGTAGGGGTCAGAGGTTCGATCCCTCTAGTGCCCACCATTGAAACCTCTGGTTTCTTTGGTTTTCCGGAACGCCTGCGGTCTTTCCCATCATTGCCCGCCTATTGATCCGACTGATCCGACTCGAGCTTCGAGGACGAGAATCCGCGCATTTTACCCCGAAAGAAGTGGACTTCGTGAGCTTTAGGCAGGGCATCAGGGAGATTGTCGGTATACGTCCTTTGGCCGAATAGGCTTTTACCATTTTGCCGCACTAGCATCGGCATTATGGCGCACGCGGATAATATTTTTCAGTGTCCTGTAACTGGCCGTCCCCTTCGGCGGCGAGGCGATGTGTATGTCACCGACGATGAAGCCGGGAGCTATCGCGTCTTCGATGACATCGCCGTGCTTCTTCCGCAGGAGAATGAGCCGACAACCCCATCGAATATCATTGATTGGTATGATTCATTCGGGTGGGCGCAGAATGCCAATGGCAAATTCAAAGAAACAGACGCTCTCAACGAATCCAAACAGGTACAAATCGAGCATACCAGTCACTGCATTTCCCGCCTGAGCAAATATTTCGAAAAGGGTGGCGACTATATTGTTGACGTCGGGAGCGGCCCGATCGCGCATCCGGAACTTCTCAGCTACGGGCAAAATTTCAAGAAGCGTATTTGCATTGATCTCTCGATCACCGGTCTGCAGCAAGCCAAACAAAAGCTCAGCGATAGGGGCATTTACGTCCAAGGGGACGCAACGAGGCTTCCTCTCGTTAGCGGCTCGATCGATGCGATCACATGCAATCACCTCATCTATCAATTGCCCGTCCATCTGCAGAGGTCGGCTATTTTGGAACTGTGGCGCGTTTTGAAACCCGGCGGGGTCGCGGTGATCGTCTACAGATGGCTTCACTCCGGCTTTGCATTCCGGCTTGAGAGGCTCGCGTCAAAATTTGGTTTAGGTGCGGAAGTGGATAGGGCATCCGATCACGTTCCGGAACGTGATCCCGATGAGCCGCAACTGCGAAAATGGTTTGAAGAACAAGACTGGCCCTTCACCTACTCATACGACTGTTATCGTTTGATCGATAATGAGTTCATGCGCCGATACGTCAGCAATGATTGGCGTGGTCGGTTGTTTCTTAACACTTTGCTATCGATGCAGCGTTGTCTGCCATCACAGTGTGGAAGATATGGCCTGTTTCCTGCTATCGTTATCCACAAGCCGTCGTTGAATTGAGCCGAGACCTGCGTCCGACCGGCGGCCTCAGCAACTGATACAACATACACTCGAAATCCAACGTCAGGTCGGCCGAGCCCCGGAAAGGATTTCGGCTTCGCCGTGAATGGCCGGCCTGTCGCAAAGTGTGTCGATTGCGTGATCGTTATTTGCGCGGATCGTCGGCAGGATTGATGTATTTGATGTTCCACGGACCGGTCGCGGTAAGGAGAACGACGCTTTCCTCCTGGTTCCACAGATAGTGTGCGTGGCCAGCAGGCAATGTGAAGCTAGCGCCGACGCCGAGCTTGCTGCCCTTCTCGCGATCCAGCTTTTCTCCCATGCCGTTCCAAACCGTGCCCTTTAGAACGGTGATCACTTCAGCGAAGGGATGAGTGTGGGCTGGAATCTCATAGTTCGCCGGGAATTTTAGATAGGCCATAAAGACGCCGGGCTTGCTGGGGTCGCCTATAACGAGCGCACTTTTTGCGCCTTTGGGGAGCAGGGGCTCATCTTTCCATGCGATGGTGCCCAGCTCGAAATTTTTCATTTTGTCTGTCGTCAATCGCTGGATTTGGTCGTCCTGGGCGAACGCATATGTCGAAAGCGCTGCAACCCCCATGCTTGCCAATCCTGCCACCAAAATTCTGATGCTCATTTCCTTTCACCCCGTCTCTATGTGAGTAGCCGAAGCACTGCATAAATAGGTGCGGAGATGGGGTGACAACGGCGATTTGCCTGCTCAGCGCCGGGAAAATTGCCTGTACCGCCGAACTCAGATGAGTCCTCGGCCCTTCCTTGCTCTAAGGCGGTTGCGTTAGCGTTTTTATCTCCCACGGGGGCAAATTTCGGGGCTTCATAGGGCAAAGTCGCCGAAATGTTGAGAAACAGCAGGATTTGGGGGGAGGGGGCGCCGAAAAACCACGGCGAAATTCTCCGAAAAGCGCACAAAGGCACTTGGCCTCGGCCAAAAAATCGCTAAAACGCAGGCTTCATCCCGCAGCTTCGCCCCGTCTCGATGGGGTTGGAGGTTCAGCCTCCAGCTGTCCACCAGCTTTAACCGGTGTCGTTATGAAAGTTAGAAACTCTTTGAAGTCCCTGCGCTCGCGGCACCGCGACAATCGCGTCGTGCGCCGTAAAGGCCGGGTCTATGTCATTAACAAGACTCACCGTCGCTTCAAGGCCCGCCAGGGCTGAGGCGCTGCCGGCGTCGTATGCGACGTTACGGCGAATTCACCAGAGTCTTTTTGACCAAATGCCATGCCCCGGATTAATTTCGGGGCATGATTTTTCCTGTGCGCCTTCTTATCGGTCTTCTGATCCTCGCGGGCGGGGCGGCAAACGCTGCCGCCGATGATGAGCTGCTGAAGACCCAGCCGTTCCCTGCCGAGCCGGCGCCGGCGCCGCAACCGCCTCCTGCCGTCAAGAAAGCGCCGCCCGTGGCGCCGTCTCCCGGTGCTCAAGCGCGTCAGAAGGGGCCGCCTGGGCTGATGGGCCTGCCGTGGCCGCAGACACCGGAACAGGTCTCCAAGACCCTCGACAATCTCTACGCCTATCTCGCGACCGAAGGCGACCATCGTCAGGCGGGCGAGATCAGCGGCGTCATCGAGCGGCTCTGGCGTATGCAGGGCGGCGATACCGTCAATCTGCTGATCGACCGCGGTGAGCTGTTCTCGGCGCAGAATCAAAACGAGAAGGCTCTGCCTTTCCTCGATGCGGCCGTCGAACTCGAGCCGCAGTATGCGGAGGCCTGGAGCCATCGCGCCTATATCGAATACCGGATGAACAACTACGCGGCGGCGCTGGGCGATCTAAGACGGGCGCTCGCCCTTGAGCCGAATAATTTCCGGGCGCTTGACGGCATGGCCAAGATCCTCGTGCAGATGGGCGAGAAAAAAGCTGCGCTGGAAGTCTACGACCAGCTTCTCAAAGTGCATCCCAACATCGAGGGCGGCCAGACGGCACGCGACGAGTTGAAAAAGGAAGTTGAAGGGCAGGGGATCTGAAGCCTTCGTTTGCGCGCCTAGGTCAGGAGCCAGCGGAAGGCGCGTTTCAGTTCGCTTGCGCCGTGGGATTCGTACCAGCGGCCATGCGCCACGATGATGCGTTCCGGGTTCCAGCCGATCATCGTTTCGATGGCTTTGCGAAGCTCCGTTTTTTCATTCGGAAACGTTGCACGGAGATCGCGCGGCATGCCGCCGTCCGGAGCGAGGCAACCGCCGAGGCGGGCCAGCAAGCGCATTCCGATTGAAAGTTTGTCGGGTTCGAAATTTTCGATGAGGTCAGCAAGGATCAGAGTGCGGCTCGGCCGATGGAAGAAGTCGAATTCGGTCATGTACCGGCCAGCGACGGAGATCGTCGCGATCTCTCCATCCCACGGATAGCCGCTATCGCGATCCAACGGCAGAGAAGGAAAGTCGATCCGTTTACCGGCTTGCTCCTTGATGCGTGGTGCGAGGTAAACCTCGGCTGCCGGGAAGGCCGCCTTCCAGTCCGGCGTCCACCAGTAGTGCAAGCGGTTCGGCGCCAAGATCCAATGGGGCTTTGCGATGCGTTCGATCTCGGCGCGGAGTTCGGGCTTCAGCGGCGTTGGAGAATGAATAAACGCGTCGCCGGTCTTGAGCCGGATGAGCGTCATCCGGGTCGGGAACTGCATTTTCAAAAGCGGGGGGCCGAAGCGGATCAGCGGACCGTCGACGAGCCACACGTTTTCCGCGACCGGCTTCAGGGTGTTGAGCGGCGGATAGGTTTGTTTTGCATCATCGCCGTGCATCTTCAAAAGGTGGGTGAAGACCGGCGAGATGCAATAAGGGCGGCTTACACCTCTTCCGCGATCGGTGCGCCGGAATCGTCGATAAAGGCGATGCGGATCATATTCGTCGCACCGGGGCTACCGAGCGGAACACCGGCGGTGATTAAAATGCCCTCGCGTGCTTTGACCAAGCCTTCCTCGAACGCGATGCGGCATGCCTTGCGCACCATGTGCGAGAGGTTTTCGGGGTCGCCCGTCAGGATGGTATGGACGCCCCAGACCAGAGCCAGCCGACGTGCCGTCGATTCAACAGGCGTCAGACCGATGACCGGAATTCCGGGGCGTTCGCGCGTGACGCGTAGCACGGTCGAGCCGGTCGCTGTGTAGCAGACGATGGCGCCGAGCTTCACCGTGTCGGCGATGGCGGATGCGGCGGCGGCGATAGCGTCAGCACCGGTCGGCAGAGGCTCGGTCTGTGTCGCGTAGAGCATCGGCTCGTAAACCGGATCGTGCTCCACCTCGCGGGCGATCTTGTCCATCATCTGGATGGCTTCGACCGGGTATTGGCCAACGGCGCTTTCTGCCGAGAGCATGATCGCGTCGGCGCCGTCGAACACCGCGGTGGCGACGTCGGAGACTTCGGCGCGCGTCGGCATCGGCGAGGAGATCATGCTTTCGAGCATCTGCGTCGCGACGATGACGGGCTTCCCAGCCGCGCGCGACAGTCTCGTGATCTTCTTCTGGATGCCGGGCACCTTCTCGACCGGCATTTCGACGCCAAGATCGCCGCGTGCGACCATGATTGCGTCGGACGCCGCGATCACCTCTTCGAGTGCTGCGACAGCGGACGGCTTCTCGATCTTGGAGAGAATGGCGGCGCGATTGCCGATCAGACGGCGCACCTCGTGCACGTCTTCGGCGCGCTGGACGAACGACAAGGCAACCCAATCGACGCCGAGTTTCAGCGCGTGTGCCAGGTCAGCCTTGTCTTTTTCCGTGAGCGGACTGATCGGCAGCAGCGTGTCGGGCATCGAAATGCCCTTGCGGCTTGCGAGCATGCCGCCGGTCGTGACCTCGGCCTTGATTTGCACGGGCGACGCTTCGATGACGCGCATGCGCAGCTTGCCGTCGTCGAGGACGAGGTTGTGGCCCGGCTGGATGGCTTCGAAAATCTGCTCGTGCGGCAGGTAAACGCGTTCTTCCGTGCCGAGCGTTTCGTCGCGGTCGAACTTGAAGATCGCGCCGGTCGGCACGTTGATGCGGCCGGTGTCGAAATTGCCGATGCGGAACTTCGGACCCTGCAAGTCGGCAAGGATGCCAATGGGGTGGCGATGGCGCGCGGCGCAGGCGCGCACGGTGTTATAGAGCGCCTTCGAACCGTCGTGGGTCGAGTGGCTCATGTTGATACGGAAGACGTCGACGCCCGCCATGAACAGGCGCTCGACCATCTCCGGGGAGGCAGACGCGGGTCCAAGCGTCGCTACAATCTTGACCCGCCGATTACGTCTCATTTGTCTGCATTTCCTTGGCCCGGATCGGTGAGGCGGATGGTCCACTCCTTCGCCTCGCCAGTATCTACTTCGAAAAATCCGGTGCGCTTATATCCGCGTTTCACGCAATCCTGAACCCCCCGGATGGCAAAGGACTTTTCTGTCGTGCACATGTCGTTTTTGCCGCCCCATTCGCCGCCGCGATCGTAATCGACTGCGTGGACGTAAACGTAGCGGCTCGGCAAGGCTCCCTTCAGAAGCGTCTCGCAGGTTTGCGATGCGATATTCCACCAGCCTTCCGTCGCCCAGCCGG
Organism: Hyphomicrobium sp. MC8b; assembly: GCF_905067615.1. Taxonomy (NCBI): domain Bacteria; kingdom Pseudomonadati; phylum Pseudomonadota; class Alphaproteobacteria; order Hyphomicrobiales; family Hyphomicrobiaceae; genus Hyphomicrobium; species Hyphomicrobium sp. MC8b. The sequence continues at coordinate 1,075,428 of NZ_LR898465.1, forward strand.
TGGTGTCCTGATAACCAATGGCGACGCCCACCCGGCTCGATGTCGCGTTGCAAAGCTTCAGGTCGGCATGTGCCGCCGACGTGTAAACACATAAGGCCAACGAAAAGATGACGTGCCGGGTAATGGCGCGCGAAGAATTGCGGGATGGCAAGTCAGAAGCTCCAATTCCTATAGCGGAGAGTTCTGGTTGTGTCCCCAGCCGTTCGCCAACGACGTTTGTCTTACTTACGGATCGACAAGGATGACCCGGAAATCGTTGACGTTGGTTTGGGTCGGGCCACACAGAATAAGATCGCCTATGGGGCGAAAGAAACCCGTCGAGTCGTTGTTCTCCAGGAACTTGGCGGCATTGAGATTTTGTGCCGCAGCCCGTGCGAGCGTATCGGGGAAAACCATGGCGCCTGCCGGATCGCTGTGGTGTCCGCCACCGCCGTCGATGCCGTCGGTATCGCCAGCGAGGCCGGAGATGCCCGGCGTGCCATTCAATGCGATGGCGAGGCCGAGTGCGTATTCCTGGTTGGGGCCGCCGGAGCCGTTGCCGCGTACCGTGACGGTCAATTCGCCACCGGACATAATCGCGACCTTTTCGCCCTTGGCTTTCGCTTCGAGCGCCATCTCGGCGTGCTTGCGGGCAACCTCGTGCGCTTCGCCCTCAAGATCGTCGCCAAGCATGATGGTGCGATAGCCGAGATCGCGTGCGATGGCGCCTGCAGCTTCGATCGAAGCGCGTGGTGCGGCGACGATTTTGTAAGTCGAATTGGCGAGCTTCGGATCGCCGGCTTTCAGCGTCTCGTTTTTCGGATCGTCGAGGGCTTTCGCAATTTCCGGCGACGGCGTGATCTTCCATTTGGCGAGCACGGCGCGCGCGTCCGCCAGCGTCGAGCGGTCGGCGACGGTCGGGCCGGAGCCAATCTCGTCGGGATTGTCGCCCGGCACGTCGGAGATAGCGAGCGTCAGCAAGCGCGCCGGATAGACAGCTGCAGCGAGCTTACCGCCTTTGACTTCCGAGAGGTGCTTGCGCACGCAATTCATTTCCGAGATCGGCGCGCCCGATTTCAGAAGCTGTTTCGTCAGAGCCTGCTTGGCTTCGAAGCTGACGCCTGGCACCGGAGCCGCCCAGATCGCCGAAGCGCCACCCGACAACAGGCAAAGAACGAGATCGTTCGGACCGGCGCTCTTCGCCAGCGCAATGGCGCGTTCGGCACCAACGATGGAATTTGCGTCGGGAACGGGGTGGCCGGCTTCCAGGATTTCGATGATCTTGGTCGGCAGCCCGAAGCCGTGGCGCGTCGAGATGAGGCCCGAGATTTTGTCGGCTTCGCCTGTCGCGATGTAATGCTCTTCGGCTGCGACGGCCATCGCGGCAGAGCCCTTGCCGGCACCGATGATGATGATCCGGCCGCCTTCAGGGACCTTGGGCAGGTGCGCAGGCAGGCAAACCGCGGGGTGGGCCGTCCGATAAGCGGTTTCGAACAGCGTGCTCAAAGTCTCGCGGACGCCGCCGTTCGTGCCGTCTTTCATAGTGTCTCCCTAGGCCGATGCCTGCTTGTTATCTCATTATTGGGGGTCTGGTTTGCGCAAACGCTCCGTCTCCGTCAAGGCATCAGAGGCCGCAGCTTATGCGGGCCTTTCGGGTGGCCGGCATGGTGCTTATGTCGTAAGGCCTGTCGCAGGACCCTGCCGGTCAAGGAGTTGGCCATGAAGACTTTCGATCCGCAGACGACAATTGAACTCGAAGCCGCGGTATTCCGGCGTCTGGTCGAGCATTTGCGGTCGCGAACGGACGTTCAGAACATCGATATGATGAATTTGGCCGGGTTCTGCCGGAATTGCCTGGCGACCTGGATGTCGGACGCGGCGGAGGCCAAGGGGCTTGAATTGTCTAAGGATGATGCCCGCGAAATCGTCTACGGCATGCCGTTCCAGGAGTGGAAAGCCAAGCATCAGACCGAAGCGTCGTCCGATAAACAGGCGGCCTTCGAACAGAACCGGCCGAGAGATCATTAATCGTGGTCCCCGGCGACTCGCGTTCCGCGAGCCGGCCGCCGGGGACGGCTTTGGAGCAAGCAGTCGGCCGGCTTTTTTGCGCCTTGCGACTCTCCTTTGGAGAGCCGGCCGCAAGGCGCGGCACCACAGCGACTCAAAAACGCTCCGCGACATATACAACGTCAAGATGGCGGACCAAATTTATCCCTTTGGATAGCGGGGATCGCCGCCTTGCTGTGGCCGACGCTCGCCGTTAGCGTCGGCGGAACAAGACAGCAGGAGTTCCCATGAGCACGCTTCAAGCCTCGGCGCAAAATCAGCTGCGCCAGTTCGTCGAACAGATCGAACGCCTCGAAGAGGAAAAGAAGCAGCTCGCGGCCGATATCCGTGACAAATACACGGAAGCAAAGGCCGTCGGCTTCGACGTCAAGGCGCTGCGCCAGATCGTTCGGCTGCGCAAGAAGAGCAACCAGGAGCGCCAAGAAGAAGAGAGCATCCTGGAAGTCTACATGCATGCGCTGGGAATGCTGGATCAGGCGCCCAATACGAAAGCGCTTGCCGACGCGATGATGGCCGCTGAGTAAGAGAGTTTTTAGTTGCGCCCTGCGCTCGCGTTCCGCGAGCCGGCTGCGGGGCGCGGCTTCGATTGGCCGGTCGCCAGCATGGGCTTTCATTGCCGGCCGCGAGGCGCGGTAACGCCGATCTACAACCCGTAATAAAACAGCACCACCCAGTCCCCATTCGGCGCTGAGGAAAGGGCGGTGCTGGCGACGGCAGTCTTTCGACTGCCACCTCTGTGCGCGCGGAAATGTGATTGGTTCTGCGCGTCTTCAGGTTCACCCTAATGCCCGGTCGTGATAAGGACAAATCGCTATTTCTTGCGCTGGGCATTAGACCTTCTGATGGTTCACGTCACACTCAAGCAGCTCCGGTATTTTGACGCGCTCGCGCGCGAACAGCATTTCGGCCGCGCCGCCGATGCTTGTGCGGTCACGCAGCCTGCATTGTCGATGCAGATTCAGGATCTTGAAGCCTCATTGGGCATTGCGCTCGTCGAGCGAACGCGCAGCGGCATCAAGCTGACGCCGAAGGGCGAGGAAATCGCGCTGCGCGCGCAGCGGCTTCTCAACGACGTCCGCAATCTCGTCGATTATGCGCAGCACGCGGGCGGTCTTCTTTCCGGGACGCTTCGGCTGGGTGTCATTCCGTCGGTTGCGCCGTATCTGCTGCCGCCGCTTCTGCCGCTGCTGAAGGAGCATCATCCTGATCTCGAGCTACACGTTCGCGAGACGCAGACGCAGGTTCTGACGGATGAGCTGGTCGAGGGGAAACTCGACGTGCTGCTCTTGGCTTTGCCGATCAAAAATCCGGATATCGAAACGCTACCCGTTTTCGAAGACCGGTTTTTGCTGGCGATGCCGAAAAGCCGAAAGCTCTCGGGCCGCGTGCGAGCAACGAAGGAGATGGTCGAGCACGACCGCCTTCTGCTGCTCGAAGAGGGGCATTGCCTGCGCGATCAAGCGCTCACCTATTGCAGCTTGCAGCAGGTCGATGATGTCAACACGTTCGGAGCGTCGAGCCTGTCGACTATCGTCGAGATGGTGTCGGCAGGTTTCGGAATCACGCTGCTGCCGGAGATCTGCATCGGCATCGAAAGTCGTGGTCGCGACATCAAGATGATCCGCTTCGTTGATCCTGAGCCGTCGCGGTCCATCGGGCTTGCGTGGCGCCGGTCAAGTCCACGGCGCGCGGATTTTTTGGCGTTGGGCAAGTTCGTCAACGAGGCGGGGCAGGTGTCGCTCAAGCGCGGCGTTGCGGCGCTCGAGGCTTAGCGCCAGTCAACTTAGCGACTTGTCAGCGGGCGCTGGTCTGGACGGGACGGTTCGAGATGCCCGTTGCGATGCGGCTGTCTTCCAGTTCCTTCAGGGCTTCGGCGTGCACGGCCTTGCCTTTGAATTGATCGCACCACATTGCTTCCGCCAATTGGCGTCCCGGTCGGAACCGCATTGGCTCAAGCGTATCGACATCATCCAGGACTTCGAGCGTAGCGGCGACGTCGGGAGCCTGCATCGGTGCGAGAGGCTTGTCGCGGGCCGTCGGTTCGTTGGTCAGAAACGGAGCAAGCGGGAAGGGGCGATAGTCCATCTCGTCGGGATGGTCTTCGTCGTAGGCCGGTGCCTGCGCCCATTCGGTCATACTGGCCGGGCGCATATCGCTGACGGTTCCGGCTGCCGGATCGAGGCTTGCGACTTGAGCGATCGGCGCTTCCGAAGGTTTGCGATTTTCAGCCATGGCTGCGGCGGCGAGCGCTTTCTGCGGGCGAACGGCGGGTCTTGGACCTTGGATGAGTTCCGGCAGCGGCATCGAGGCGGCGGACGCAACCAGATCATTGAGCTTGCTGCGATCGGCTTGCGACGGAACCGTGAAATGCGACGAGCGGTCGATCAGTCTCGGGACAGCGATAGCCTGTGATTGCCCATCGCTGGGTTCGAGCGAAGCAACCGTCGACGCGGGCGCGAACGGACGTACCGGCGGCGAGAGCGACGGATCGGGCTCGGTCGTTATGTTGACGTTGCGCCGGGTCGAACCGTCGGCTGTTTTCGGGCGCGTGCCTAAGCCCAATGAGGCGACGACGTTGAGATGCTTCTTCGGCGGGCTGACCTCGAGGGACGCCACCATGGTGCGCGAGGTTCCTGGCTCACGGCGATCATGGAAGAATTCGGCGACCTGGGTTGCAAGCTCGTGGAACCGGCTGCGTGCGATTTTAACGTCGGCCGGGGTGATTGGACGACCATCGGCGGGCACGAATTTCGAGCGGCCATTCGGAAAGAGCAGGGCAAGCTCCTGGCGCGGCATCCGCGGCCACATGCGAACGTTGGCCGTGTCGATGTGAATGAAGGGGATGCCGGACGTCGGATAGTATCCGACGCCGCCGCGCTCACGGATCAGCGCAGAGTAGCGCATCTTCTTCAGCGGAATGTCGGGGAAGGTAATGTCGATCGCCTTGCCGGTGATGTGCTGGCTGAACCGCGCCTGACCGCCGCGCGTTTCGCGAAGCATTTCATTGGTGCTTGCCGTGCGATAGCCGCAGATGATGTTGATTGGCTCCTTCGAGCCGAGCTCTTCGTGCATTTCCCAGGCGAGGTCGATAGTGGCGGGCGCGATCGTGATGATCTTGTTTTTGCGCCAGTCGCGCATGATGTAATTTATCTTCGTCATCGCCTCGGGAATGTATTTTCCATTCCGCTTGTAGACGATGGTCAGGCGTTCGTGCGTGTGGATGTGATAGAGGGAAATCACGCGCTCATTAGGCTGCCCGGCCGCCGTCATCTTGTCGGCGTTGAGACACACAGACAAAATCAGCGCGAGTGCGCCGAATACCAGCCCTGAGCGGCGAGCGGCCACGAATTCCCCCGTCCCTACTAAAAACATTCCGAGCCCGACTGGGGCCAAAATGCTCGGCCGTTAACGATTAACCCCGAACCGTTAAGAGGCAGTAACTATCCCCGTCCGACATCTAAAACTTCGGAAAGGGCGATAAAAAGGCCGGTGGGCTCGGCAAATGAAAAAGCCGGCTCGCTTACGCGGCCGGCTTCTCATGTCTGCTTCGTCAGTCGTTGGGCGTGCTCAGAAGCCGCCAAAGACCTGCTTGAAGAAACTGCCGAGGCCACCGTTGTGCTTTTTGCGGCGCCCGCGGCTGTCGTATTCGTCGTCATCGCCGAAGAGCGATGCGAAACCGTCGTTGCGCCATCCCTCATTCGGTATGTCTTCCGGCGACACCTTCTTTTCGTCAGCTTTGACGATCTGGTTCCACTTGCCGGCGAGCGCGAGCGTAATGCGTTTCTCGTGGCCGTAGATGTCGTTGAAGGTCTGAACGTCGCCGTTATCATCGACCCACGCCGTGAAATACGTCACGTGCACGGGAATGGGATGATCGAGGGTGATCTCATTCTCTTCCGGCCCGTTCTTGACGAGGTCGTCGACCTTCTCTTTGTCCCAGCCTTTATCCTTGTCGAGGATCAGCTCAGCCAGCGACACGGGGTTGCGCACGCGCATGCAGCCGTGGCTGAACGCGCGGACGGGTTCGTTGAACAGACTTTTGCTCGGCGTGTCGTGCAGATAGACCGCGTGCTTGTTCGGGAACAGGAACTTCACGACGCCGAGCGCGTTGCCGCCGCCGGGTGGCTGATAGACATGGAAATTGCGGATGTCGGTGCGAGACCAATCGACATTACGCGGATCGACCTTGCGACCGTTGTATTCCATGACCAGACCCTGGCGACGCAATGAATCGTAGCCCGATCGGAGGCCTGGCAGCAGTTCCTTGATCTTGATCGAGTCCGGAACGTTCCAGCGCGGCTTAATAACGACGGTCTTCATCGTCTCGGAGAAGATCGGCGACTGTGCGTCGGGCCGGCCTGAAACAATACGTTCTTCATGGATGACCTGGCCGTTCGACACCACGCGGAATTTGAATTCCGGGATGTTGACCATGACGTAGTAGTTGCCGAGATCGGCGGGCATCCATCGCCATTCTTCCATATTTGCGACGAGGCGGTCCGTCGTGACGCCATTGCCGGCGTTCAGCGAATTGCGCAGCACGTTCGTAATCCAGAAGCTCGCCGGGCGAATGCCCTTCTGCTCCTTGTACGCCTTGACGGCGTCGGCCAGCGCGTTGTCGTAATAATTTTCGTCGGCGGGCGAGCCGTCAGCTTTGACCGGCGGCACGGTGACCTTCAGGCGCTTGCGCAGGATGGCGATTGCGGGATCGCTCTGGCCGGGCTTCATATTCGGCCCGCTGGGAATTTTAAGCGCTTCCTCGGCCTTTTTCGACGCCCGCAGTGCGAGGAGCTTCTCGCGCAAACGGCGGAACTGCTCCTGCTGCGGGTTGAGCGAGGTCAGATAGGCAGCTTTGTCGGGTGCTGCCGCAAGATCGTCGATGACGGTCTTGCGATCAAGCAGTACCGGCTTGCGGTCGATGTAGGTGCCGAGCTGTGCGGACGGATCGCTGATGCGATCGCCGTGTGCATCGCGCGCATACTCCATCGCTTCAAGCGATAGACGGGCTTCTGCGGCCATCAGGTCGTCGGGATTAAAGCCGCCGTCGGCGTTCGCCTTCAGATCGGGGATCTTGAAATCGGCCGAGCGCAGGCCCCAATCATCGGCACCTTGGAGCGCCGAAATAAGGCTCTTGGCTTCGGGGGTGAAGCCGTGCTTGTCGACCCACAGCGTTGCGCCCATGCGGTCGTGATAGAATTTTGCGAGCGCGTCGCGATCGGCTGCGTCGGTTCCGGATAATGCCTTCTTGGCGTTGTTCTGAATGTAGTCTTCCATAGGCAGATAGAGCAGCCGATCGTCGGCGACGATTTTTGGCTGTTGGGCAGCTGCGGTGTCGGCAGCAGGTGCAGGCGTTTCAGCAGCCGGCGCGGTTACAGCCGTGTCGGTCGGTTTGTCGGTAACGGCAGGTGCTTCCGGCGCCTTAGATTCCGACGCCGGAGCTTCGGCTGCAGGCTTGCTTTCGGGAGCTGCCGCGCTGTCGGTCGCCGGCGCTGCTGGGGCCTGTGCAGCGGTGGAAGCGTCCGGTACCGGTTTGGCAGCGTCTGCTGCGGGTTGATGTTCTGGCGCCGTTTCCTGTGAACCGGCTGCGGGAGCAGCGGCAGGTTGTGTCGCGCTATCCGTGCTGTTGGACTGCCCACTTGTCGATTGTTGATCACTTGTCGGCTGATCACTGGCGGGATCGAGTGCCAACGCGGCTGATCCTGCGCTGGCCGTCAGCAACAGGCCGACAGCCAGGACTTTTGCGACGCGCATTCCGAAAACCACCTTTCAACTCCCCCGGCGATAGATAGGTGCCAGCGTTTCGTCTGACCAACCAGATCGCGGGACATAACTGTGTTGCACAGCGCTGTGGCGAAACTGTTGCTGCTTCGTGCCCTTAAATGCACAGAAAACGGGCCAATACGGCGCGTCCGATGCGCCCACCCGATTCGATTACTTCCAACACCATAGAAAGCGGAAAGTTTCAATTTGATTGCAGCGCGTCGGATTTCGCGACAGCTATAGCCAAAATGCAAAAGCCCCGGATGCAGCCGGGGCTTTTGCTGTCGAGGGCGAAGGGGCTCGCTCTCTCATCCTGGCCGGCGATCTTGAAGACCGGTCGGATGTAAACAGAATGTTGTGTGCGGTCTGGTCGCATGGTGGCGGGAACGGAGGGCGCGTGCATGCGCGCTCCACTCTCGCCTTTGGCGTGCAGCCTCTAAGGTTCGGTGACGTGTCTAGTTGGTGCGGGGCTCGAGGCCGTATTCCTGCATTTTGCGGTAGAGCGTCGAGCGTCCGATGTTGAGTCGTTTGGCGACTTCCGTCATGTGGCCGCGATAACGGCCGAGAGCCAAGCGGATCATGTCGGCTTCGATGGCTTCGAGCGAGCGGATTTCGCCGTCCTCAGCCATAGCCTGGATACCGAGCGCACTTCCCGCCGATGAGGTCTTCATCTCGACGGTATGCGGGACGGTGTTCTCGGCGCCGAGAAGGGCCGGGCCGGTGTAGGCCTGCGGCTTCTGGACGACCGAAGGTGCGGCCGGAATTTCCGCCTCGAAGCCATCGACGTGGGCGGCGATCTGAGGGAATTCCGAAACCGTGAGTTCAGGACCGTCGGCCAGGACGACCGCGCGGAAGACCGCATTCTCGAGCTGGCGAACGTTGCCTGGCCAGGAATAGGCCTGCAGCAAACGCATGGCGCGGTCCGAGATCGTGGTCACGCGTTTGCCTTCCTCGGCGGCGAAGCGGGCAATGAAGTGGCGCGCAAGCTCGGGGATGTCTTCGACGCGTTCACGCAGCGGCGGAACGAAGATCGGGAAGACGTTGAGGCGGTAATAGAGATCCTCGCGGAACTTGCCGTCCTTGACCTGCTGGATCATGTCACGGTTCGTCGCCGAGATAAGGCGGAAGTTGACCTTCACCGGACGCTTGGAGCCGACCGGATCGATCTCGCCTTCCTGCAGGGCGCGCAGCAACTTCACCTGAGCTTCGAGGGGCAACTCGCCCACTTCGTCGAGGAAGAGGGTGCCGCCATCGGCTTCTTGGAATTTGCCGATGCGCTTGTCGATGGCGCCGGTAAACGATCCCTTCTCGTGACCGAACAGAATGCTTTCGATCAGGTTTTCGGGAATCGCACCGCAGTTCACTGTGATGAAGGGCTGGCCGGCGCGATCGCTCTCGCCTTGGATGGCGCGTGCGATGAGTTCCTTGCCGACGCCGCTTTCGCCTTCGATCAGAACCGGGATGTTCGATGCGGCGGCGCGCTTGCCGAGCGTGATGACACGCGTCATCGCTTCGCCGCGCAGAACGAGATCGCCGAACGTCAGCTTGCCTTCGGCGGTTTTCTTGATGCGCGTGATTTCGTCCGTCAGCGCTTCAATTTTGAGGGCGCTCTTGATGGATACCTCGAGCCGTTCTGGCGAGGCGGGCTTGACGACGAAATCGACTGCGCCGCGGCGCATGGCGTTGATCGCGGTTTCGATCGAGCCGTTCGCGGTCTGCACGATGATCGGCGGCATGCCAGCAACGTGGCCGACACGGTCAAGAACGGCCATGCCGTCCATCCCCGGCATAATCAAGTCCAACAGGACGAGACCGATCTGGGGGCGTTCCTGGCCTTCGAGAACTTGAATGGCTTGTTCGCCGGAGCCACATGATTTGGTCTCGAAGCCAAATCGCTTGATGGTCTCTTCGAGAATTCGACGTTGGGCAGGATCGTCATCGACGATCAGAATACGCTTTGACATTTTCACGCAACTTTTACTCTAACGCAGACACGAGGGTCGTTTTTGAGCAATGGAAGCAGACTGCCCCAGCTTCACACACTTGGTGACCCGGAACTTACGCAACGAGCACATCATTGCCGGACAACGGTAAACGTAAGGTTTCGCGGTGACGCAAATTTCGCCGCTGTTCGCTAAGAGGCTGAACTCTCGCGAAAGTTTTTTTCAGCCGGTCCCGACCCTACATCTGTCCAGATCGTCAAATTTCATCTTTTCCGAGGCTGTGCTAAGCCACGGCTCGCATTCTTAACTATAGAGGTTCTCATGCGCAGGTGGCCGTTGTCCGACATCACTCTCGCTCCACAAGCCGCGACCAAGTTGGCGGAAGACAAGGACGCATTGGGCAACATGCCGCAATGGGATCTGAGTGATCTCTATTCCGGCCCCAACGATCCGGCCATTCAGCGCGATCTCAAAGAAGCGGCCGCTGAGGCGACGCGCATCAAGGCGACGTATCAAGGGCGCTTAGCGGAACTCGCCAAGGACGGCGACAAGCTGATCCATCCGGTCAAGGATTACGAGAAGCTGTCCGATCTAGCGGGCAAGCTCGGATCGTTTTCCGGGCTCTACTATGTTCTCAATCAGACGGACCCGGCGCGTGCGAAATTCAATGCCGACGTCTCGGAAGCGCTGACGAAGCTCTACACCGATCTCATCTTTTTCGAACTCGAACTCAATCAGATCGACGACGCCGTGCTTGAGTCGGCGCTGAAGCACGAAAGCCTCAAGCGCTATAAGCCGTGGTTCGATGATCTGCGGAAGGAAAAGCCGCATCAGCTCGACGAACGCATCGAGACGCTTTTCACCGAAAAATCGCAGACGAGCCGCGGCGCGTGGAACCGGCTGTTCGACGAGACAATGTCGGCGCTGCGATTTGAGGTCGATGGCGAGAAGGAAGTGCTTTCGCTTGAACCGACGCTCAACCTGCTGTCGGACGCTGACGAGAAGAAGCGCGAGGCAGGATCAAAAGCGCTCAGCAAAGTTTTTCAAGCGAATCTGCCGCTGTTTTCGCGGATCACGAATACGCTTGCGAAAGACAAAGAGATCTCCGATCGCTGGCACAATTTCAAAGACGTTTCAGACAGCCGCAACCTTGCGAACCGTGTCGAAGGCCCGGTTGTCGACGCGCTCGTGTCGAGTGTCCGCGCGGCCTATCCGTTGCTGTCGCATCGCTATTACGCAATGAAAGCCAAATGGCTCGGCAAGAAGACGCTGGCGTCTTGGGACCGCAACGCGCCGCTTCCCGACAAACCGGAACGCACGATCACGTGGTCGGAAGCCGAGCAGATCGTTCTTCGGGCCTATAATGGCTTTGCACCCGAGATGGCGACGATCGCCAAGCAGTTCTTCGATAAGAACTGGATCGATGCGCCGGTGAAGCCCGGCAAGGCGCCAGGCGCGTTCTCGGCGTCGACGGTGCCGTCGGTGCACCCTTACGTCATGATGAATTATCTCGGTAAGCCGCGCGATGTCATGACGCTCGCGCATGAGCTTGGCCATGGCGTCCATCAATGGCTGGCGCGCGATCAGGGTCCGCTGCTGGCGCCGACGCCGTTGACGCTCGCCGAGACGGCATCCGTGTTCGGGGAGATGCTGACGTTCCGCGCGCTCATCGCTGAGACCAAGGATGCGCGCGAAAAGAAAGCGATGCTCGCGGCCAAGGTCGAGGACATGATCAATACGGTCGTGCGCCAGATCGCATTCTATACTTTTGAGCGAAAGGTTCACGAAGCGCGCCGCGAGGGCGAACTGACGGCCGAGCAGATCAATGGCTTCTGGATGGAGGTACAGGCGGAAAGCCTGGGGCCGGCGATCGATCTGAAACCCGGCTACGAGGTCTTCTGGACCTATATCCCGCACTTCATTCATTCGCCGTTCTACGTCTACGCCTACGCGTTCGGCGACTGTCTGGTAAACTCGCTTTACGGCCTTTACGCCGAAGCCCACCCCGGGTTCGTGGCGAAATACTTCGATCTGTTGAAAGCCGGCGGGTCGAAGCACCATTCGGAGCTGCTGGCGCCGTTTGGGCTCGATGCGCGCGATCCTCAGTTCTGGAATAAGGGACTTAAGGTCATCGAGGGGATGATCGACGAACTGGAAACCATGTCTTGAGCCTGCTCTAGAAAGCGTTCATAAAACCGACTGTTCGGCGGTGCAGCGAATCCTGCGAAGGTGTGCTGCCGAACGGTCCGCTGGAAAGGCAACTCGGGGGTGGCGAATTTAACGCTTTCCATTGGCTCGACGTGAGGGTAGAAGCCCGCCACTTTGCTGCGATGCAGCCCAATTCGACAGGTCGAGGTGCCTGAATGGCACAAGCGCCCGCCTCTTCTCAGGCTGCCGATTATGGCGTCGGAGAGGGGCATGACAGTAAGAACTTCTGGGCATTGGCACTGGGCTCGGTAGGTGTCGTCTTTGGCGACATCGGTACGAGTCCGCTTTATGCTTTCAAGGAGGCTATCACAGCTGCTTCGCACCGCGGACTAACCGCCGCGGAGGCGGCGGTCGGCGTGCTGTCGCTTATCTTCTGGAGCATGACGCTCGTCGTCACGGTGAAGTACGTGCTCCTTTTGCTCCGCGCCGATAACAAGGGCGAGGGCGGTATGTTCGCGCTGATGGCGCTGGGCCAGACCGTCGCCCGTCGCAGCGCGCCGCTGCTCGGCGCGCTCGGCATCGCCGGCGCTTCGTTCTTTTATGGCGATGCGGTTATTACGCCGGCGATTTCGGTGTTGTCGGCGGTCGAGGGCCTGCAACTCATCGCGCCGCAATTCGAGCGCGCCGTCATTCCGGTCGCCGTCATTGTTCTCGCCGGTCTTTTCTGGATGCAGTCGCGTGGCACGGACCGGGTCGCGCGATTTTTCGGTCCGGTCATGTGCGTCTGGTTTGCCGTTCTGGCGCTGGGCGGTCTCGTCCACATCGCCGACAATCTGCACGTCCTTCGTGCCCTCAATCCGATTGAGGGCATTTCGTTTGTCTACCACCACGGATTTCTGGGCCTGACAGTGATGGGCCTCGTCTTTCTGGCATGTACCGGCGCCGAAGCGCTTTACGCCGACCTTGGCCATTTCGGCCGGAAGCCTATCTCTGTCGCCTGGGTCTACTTTGTCATGCCGGCGCTGGTGCTCAATTATTTCGGCCAGGGCGCGTTGGTCATGAACGACGCCAATGCGATCGAGAACCCGTTCTACAAGCTTTATCCCGACTTCATGCTTGTGCCGATGCTGGTCCTGTCGACGTTCGCGACCGTGATCGCAAGCCAGGCAGTGATAACGGGCGCCTTTTCGCTGACCCGTCAGGCTATCCAGCTCGGCCTCGTGCCGCGCTTCGAGATCCGGCATACGTCGGAGAGCATGGCCGGACAGATCTATATGCCGAGGGTCAACTGGATCCTTTTCGTAGCCGTTCTTGTCGCGACTTTTGCCTTCAGGACGTCGTCCAATCTGGCGGCGGCCTACGGTGTATCGGTGACGGCAGCGATGGTCATCGATTCGTTGATGGCGTTCTTCGTCATTTGGAAATGCTGGAAGTGGCCGCTGTGGCGCGTTGCGCTCATCATCATTCCGCTGCTCTTGATCGAGCAGGCGTTCTTCTCGGCCAATATCCTGAAGCTGCTCGAAGGCGGCTGGGTGCCGCTCGCCATCGCCTGCATGCTGGCGATCATCATGTTCACCTGGGTGCGCGGCACGCGCGTTTTGGCAAAAGTCACGAAGCGCAACGAGGCCGACCTCGATTGGCTCGTGCGCAAGCTCGAAGCGAAGCCGCCGCATCGCGTTTCGGGAACGGCCGTGTTTCTGACCGGCGATCCCTATGCGGCGCCGACGTCGATGATGCATAACCTGAAGCACAATCGCGTCATGCATGAGCGCAACATTCTGCTCTCAATCCGAACGGAAGAGACGCCGCGCGTAGCCCGTCATGAGCGGCTGACGATCGAGCGCGTTTCCGATCATTTCATCCGGATCATTGCGCGCTACGGCTTCATGGAAACGCCGAGTGTGCCGAAGATTCTCGAACATGCGCGCCGGAAGGACTGCAACATCGACATTGGCTCGACGTCGTTCTTTCTGTCGCGGCGTTCGCTGCGCATGACAGCGAAGTCTGAGATGCCGCGCTGGCAGGAACGCCTGTTCATTATGCTGGCAGGAAGCGCGGAAGACGCGACGACTTACTTCCAGATTCCGACCGACCGAGTCGTCGAGGTCGGTACGCAGGTTGCGGTGTAGCGAGGCTTGCTCGCTTCTACAACCTAGGCTCGATGCCGTACGGTGGGTGCGCGGCACCTGCTGATTTTCTGGCGCAAACTGAGCTAAAGGCCAGACTGCGACACCTTGAAGCTCGCCACATCTTGAGATACCTAACCCCATACAGATTTTAAAACACGCCACTGGGGAGTGAAACTTTGGATATCGATACCTCGAAGGGTAGCCCGGCAATGGACTACGCAGCGCATCTTGAAACCTACCGCGATTTCGTGCGCTTCCTAAAGATTGGCGTCATCACAGTGGCCGTCATTCTCGTCCTCATGAAGATCTTTCTGGTCTGATCCCCGGCTCACCTACGCCAATTAGGTGACGTCATGGGGCAGGCCGGTAATGGACTGCCCCTTTGCTTTTTCCGGTTCTGCCCCTGCCGCCCATCGATTGGACCGAGACATGGTTACGATAGCTGTCACCAGTGAGCCGGCCGACGAGCCGCGCGTTGCCGTTTCGCCTGACACGGTCAAGAAATTCACCGGCCTCGGCGCGCTCGTTCGTATCGAGCAGGGCGCAGGACTTCGATCGCGCTTCTCCGACGACGCTTATCGCGCCGCCGGCGCGGAGATCGTCAGCAAAGCCGATGCGCTTTCCGGCGCTGATATTCTGCTGAAGGTTCGCCGTCCATCTGTCGATGATGTCAAAGCACTGAAGCCCGGTGCGATCGTTGCCGGCATGGTCGATCCTTACGGCGAGCGCGACGGTCTCGACGCGTTGGCGGGGACCGGCGCAACCGTCTTCTCGATGGAATTCATGCCGCGCACGACGCGCGCGCAGTCAATGGACGTGCTGTCGAGCCAGGCGAACCTTGCGGGCTACAAGGCCGTCGTCGATGGCGCTTCGATGTTCGGTCAGGCGCTCCCGATGATGATGACGCCCGCCGGTACAGTTCCGGCGGCAAAGGCGTTCATTATGGGCGTCGGCGTTGCGGGCTTGCAGGCCATTGCGACGGCGCGGCGGCTCGGTGCGCAGGTGACAGCAACAGACGTTCGGCCAGCGACAAAAGAGCAGGTGCAGTCGCTCGGTGCGAAGTTCATCGCCGTCGAAGATGATGAGTTCAAGCAAGCGCAGACGGCTGCCGGTTATGCCAAGCCGATGAGCGCGGAATATCAGGCGAAGCAGGCCGAACTCGTCGCCAACCACATCAAATCGCAAGACCTCGTCATCACGACGGCGCTCATTCCCGGCCGTCCGGCGCCGAAGCTTATTTCGCGCGCCATGATCGAGAGCATGAAGCCCGGCTCGATCATCGTCGACCTCGCGGCCGAGCGCGGCGGCAACACCGAGATGACGGAGCCCGGCAAAACGATCGAGACGCCGAATGGCGTCAAGATTTTCGGGCCGCTCAATCTTGCAGGCACTATCGCCGTCAACGCTTCAAGTCTCTACGCCCGCAATCTCTTGGCTTTCCTCGAAACGATGATCGACAAAAAGGAAAAGACGCTGGCGGTGAATTGGGACGACGAACTGATCAAGGGAACGCTGATCGCCAAAGACGGGGAGATCGTGCATCCCAATTTTGCGACGAAGACGGCATGAGGAGCCTTGCCATGCGCTTGATCCAAACTCTGCTCGCCGCTCTTGCGGTCACGGCATTAACGGCATCGTCGGCTTTCGCGGCCGAGGGGCATGGCGTCAGCCCGTCTGTATACGAGCTGATGGTGTTCGTGATTGCCGTTTTTGTCGGCTACTACGTCGTCTGGTCGGTGACACCGGCTTTGCACACGCCGCTCATGAGCGTCACTAACGCGATCTCGTCCGTGATCGTGGTCGGCGCGCTGCTCGCTGTCGGTGTTTCGCTGACGGGTTCGGACAGCGGCATCGCTCGCGTGTTCGGGTTCCTCGCATTGACGATGGCGTCGATCAACATCTTCGGCGGCTTCCTCGTCACCAACCGGATGCTCGCCATGTACAAGAAAAAAGAAACGCCTCCACCGAAGAAAGAGAGCTGACGCTCGCGTCGCTCGTCGCATGAGAACCGTCGCAGGAATCCGATAACAGGCCCGGGAACGCACCTATGTCCGCAAACGTCGCCGCTCTGCTTTATCTCGCCGCCGGCGTTCTCTTCATCCTGGCGCTTAGAGGCCTGTCGAGCCCCGCGACATCGCGAAAGGGCAACCTCTACGGTATGATCGGTATGACGATCGCGATCCTTACGACGCTTGGGCTCGCTGAGCCGACGGCGACGTCGTGGATCCTGATCGTGCTCGGCATCGGCATCGGCGGTTTCATTGGCGCCAAGACGGCGCGCGAAATTCCGATGACGATGATGCCGGAACTCGTCGCGGCGTTTCACTCGCTCGTCGGTCTCGCCGCGGTGTTCGTTGCGGCCAGCGCGCTTTACGCGCCATCCGCGTTCGGCATTCTCGTTGATCCGGCGGCACCCGATCTCGGGATCAAGGCCGGCAGCCTGCTCGAGATGTCGCTCGGTGTTGCGATCGGTGCGATTACGTTCACCGGTTCGGTCATTGCGTTTGCGAAGCTGTCGGGGCGGATGTCGGGCAAGCCCATCATGTTGCCGTCGCGGCATCTGATCAACGCAGGCCTTGGCATTCTGCTGATCCTGATGATCTACGCGTTCATCGTTTCGGGCGGGTCGGCGTGGCTATTCTGGCTGATCGTGGCGCTCTCGCTGTTGATTGGCGTCCTGATCATCATCCCGATCGGCGGCGCCGACATGCCAGTGGTCGTCTCGATGCTGAACTCGTATTCGGGTTGGGCCGCCGCGGGCATCGGCTTCACGCTCGGCAACGTCGCGTTGATCATCACCGGCGCGCTCGTCGGCTCATCGGGCGCCATCCTGTCGTACATCATGTGCAAGGCGATGAACCGCCAGTTCCTGTCGGTGATTGCGGGCGGCTTCGGCGGCGAGACTGCGGCGGCGGGGGCTGCCGGCGGCGGCGAGCAAAAACCTGTCAAGCTCGGCTCGGCGGAAGATGCCGCCTACGTTCTCAAAAATGCGTCGAAGGTCATCATCGTGCCGGGCTACGGCATGGCGGTCGCCCAGGCGCAGCATGCGTTGCGCGAGATGGCGGACGTCCTGAAGAAGGCCGGCGTCGAGGTCAAATACGCCATTCACCCGGTTGCAGGACGTATGCCGGGTCACATGAACGTGCTGCTCGCTGAGGCTAACGTGCCCTACGACGAAGTTTTCGAACTCGAAGACATCAACAGCGAGTTCGCACAGGCTGACGCCGTGTACGTCATCGGTGCCAACGACGTCGTCAATCCGGCGGCCGAGGAAGACAAGACGTCGCCGATCTACGGCATGCCGGTTCTTCAGGTCTGGAAGGCCGGAACGGTGTTTTTTAACAAGCGCTCACTGGCGTCGGGCTATGCCGGTATCGACAACCCTGTCTTCTATCGCGACAACACCGTGATGTTGTTAGGCGATGCCAAGAAAATGACGGAAGAGATCGTTAAAGCCCTGGCTGCGGACTAGGCTGGGGCGGGCCCAAGGGTCGGTGCGAGCCGACTGGCCGTAGATCGTCGGCCAATGGGGCGGATCGGCAACAGGAGGTCGCCGATTGCGGTGGCTCGGGTCAGAACCGGGCCGGTCTGCTATAACTTGCAGCCAAGGGTGAGTTTGAGGGTTTTCCGTGTTGGCTCCTGTCGCGTCGGCGTCTTTCGAAAACGATATCCAGCACATCGAGATTCTCGCGGCGACGCCGGTAACGAATTCGGCGCTGCTCGCCCGCAACCTGCAATTCATCTATGAGCGGGCATCGAGGGCGCGATTTGCCGATTACGACGTGGTGGGCATCGCGCGGCAGGCGCCGCAGTTGATGTACCGGCTGTTTGATTTGCGTGTTGGGCTTCGCGATCACCTGGCGCATTACGAGATGCTCGGCCTGATGACGCCTGAGGTGACGCAAGGCTTCCGAGACGTATTCCGGGTGCTCCGATACGTGTCGGACATGCTTGGTGAGATCACGACAGGGCATCCGCGCACAAACGAGAACGGATATCTGCTGCGCGGCTTCACCGGCGCTGACAACAACACGCTCGTGAACTACGACTTCTACCGCAGCGGCGCGGCCCACCATTTTCGCTCGGGCGACGTCGTGCTGGTGCGAGGCACGGCGCACAACAGCGCCGCCATCGCCCGGATCGGTGACGTCGATAGCCAGTTCAGCCATATCGGCATCGTCTACATCGATCCTCAGGGCGACCACTGGATGGTCGAGAGCCTGATCGAAGACGGCGCTACCATCACCCCGCTCGCGAAGGCGCTCGACCATAACATCGTGCGCGCTGTGCTCTATCGTCATCGTGATGCCGATCTCGGAGCGCGCGCGGCTAAATACATTTTCGATTACGTGGCGGCGTCGCACGCGAAAGGCGGCAAGCGCATCCTTTACGATTTCTCGATGCGCACTGACGATACGCGGAACTTGTTTTGTTCGAAGCTGGTCCGGCTCGCCTATGAGCAGGGCAGCTTTGGGACTTTCAGGCTGCCGACCTATCCGACGCACATCGCCCGCAAGAACAAGGATTTTCTGGACCGCGTCGGTGTCGCGACCGACCTGACGTTTGCGCCTGCCGACATCGACATGGAATCGGGTTTCGATCTTGTCGCCGAATGGCAGGACTATCGCGATACGGCCGGCATTCGCCTGCAAGACTTCACGATGGACAAGCTTTTCGAGTGGATGGATAGATACAACTATCGCTTCGAAGAGACGACGGCGGTCAAGCTCGTTTCTCTTTTAGGCCGCTTTTCGTCACACTTCTCGGAAGGGGCTAAGGAAGTTCTGTCGTCGGTCTTTCCCCGCGTCCCGATCAATATGCCGCGCAAGACCGTTGCCGTGGTTGCGATGCTGCACAAAACGGCCGAGCCGATCTATCGGGAACTCATGAAGCTCAATCAGGATTGCGTTGCGGAGACGGGTGTCCCGCTTCATGGTTTAGACGTGATGGCAGCGCTCGAAAGCATTCGTGAACGAGAAGGTGACAGGATCGGGTATCTGGTTCGTCATCGTGACTGACCCAAGGCGGGCGTGCTTTTGGTTCTCAAATACATTCTGATCACTCTCGTTCTCCTTTACGTCGTCGTGGCGGGGGCGATGTATGTGGCGCAGCGGCGGTTCCTGTATTTCCCCGATCCCGTGCGCACGGCGCCCGCGGCTGCGGGGCTCGTGGGCGTGTCTGAGCTCGTCATTCCGACACCTGATGGCGAGAAGCTGATTGCCTGGTACCGCAAGGCGCGGCCAGGTCAGCCGACGCTGCTTTATCTTCACGGCAATGGCGGCTCGCTGGCGTTCCGCGCTGAGACGATGCGGAAATATATCGAGCACGGACGCGGCATGCTCATGCTGGCGTACCGGGGCTTCAGCGGTTCCACGGGGTCGCCGACGGAAACGGCCAACGTGGCGGATGCGAAACTCGCTTACGAGACGCTGATCCGCGACGGCGTGGAATCTCGCGACATCATTCTGTATGGCGAATCGCTCGGCTCGGGGGTGGCGATACAGGTGGCGAAGGATGAGAAGGTCGAGGGGCTTATTCTCGATGCGCCCTACACGTCCATTCTCGAATTGGCGTCGGCGGAGTTTCCGTGGCTACCGGTCGGGCTGCTGCTGAAGGATCGATACGAATCGATCAAATACATCCATGACGTCCACGTGCCGATTTTTATTATGCACGGGGATGCCGATGAGGTCGTGCCGGTCGAGATGGCCCGCCGGTTGTTCGCTGCCGCCAATGAGCCGAAGGAGATCAAGATCATTCACGGCGGAGGGCATGTCATCCATGACGGACCCACCTTCGCGTTCGTGAATGGCTGGATCGACAGACTGCGCGCGGGAAAGTTGCTGGCGCGTGACTAAACGGACCGGCTTTCAGCAATACAAAAAGGCCCGCTGACATCGCGAGCCTTGATTGTGTCGTCGCTTTGCGGCGATGGCTTAGAAGCTGCTGCCGGTGCCGCCGCTGCTGGCTCCGCCAGCGCTGCCGCCGTTCTGGCCGCCGCGGAAACCGCCGCCTGCACCGCCCTGGCCGCCACGGCCGGGACCACCCTTGCCACCGGCGCCACGCGCCGTTGCAGGCTTGCTCGGCAGGAGACCTTCGCGCTGCAGCTTCTTGCGGGCGAGCTTGCGAGCGCGGCGCACCGCCTCGGCTTTCTCGCGGGCTCTCTTTTCAGAAGGCTTTTCAAAATGACCGCGGAGCTTCATCTCGCGGAAAACGCCCTCGCGCTGCAATTTTTTCTTAAGCGCCTTGAGAGCCTGATCAACATTGTTGTCGCGAACGAGAACCTGCAAGCAGTTGTATCCTCTGAAGAATTCTGTCTCTTGAATGCGCAAAACCACCGACTCCGGAGGTTTGGCCGCCGGTGTCCGCGCGTGTTCTGGGCCGCCTTGTATCAAAGACGATGAAGATTGGCAATCGGCAGGACGGGAAATCCGTCAGGGCACCGCTAGGCCCAACGATACGCCGAATGGGCCTTTTCGGCCGCGGAATTTCGCCTTTTCGGTTAAGGCGGCAACCGAAATTTCACGCACAGCGGGAATCATAACATCAAGAGAGGATTGGGACAGCCTCGTCCGCGAAAGGATCGCCTATGACAGGATCCTGGAATGCCCGGCCATTGCTCCGAGCGATCGGTCTTCTGATGATCGCCAGTGCCGGAGGAGCCTACAGCCCGGCCAAGGCTGCGAATGGCCAAACAGACGGGCCGGGGTGCGCCAAGCTTTCCGAGGTCCAGATGGTTCAATTGCTCAATGGCTGGCGCGCAGCGTTCGTGAGCGGGAGCGCGGAACAGCTTTCGACCCTTTATGCTGATGATGCAACGCTGGTCGCGACCAAGGACGGCAAGGTCTACAAGGGTCGCGACGCGATCCGGACCTACTATCAGGATTTCTTTTCCCGGCATCCCCGGCTGTCGATCCGCCCGGCATCGCTCGTCGCCGGATGCGGTTCGGCGACCGTCAGCGGTCCTGTGATCTATCGCATCACCGGCGAGCGCAAAGGGACGCGGATGTTGCTTGGCGGGCGGTACAAGACCGAATTCGAACGGGTCGGCGAGAAGTGGGAAATCGTTCGCCATTCGCTCGCGGCCGATCCGAGGACCATCGGCGAGCCGTTCGAGAAGACGCCGACCAAGCCTCCTGCATCGGATCTTTGAGGCGCGTCTTACTGCTGAGCCTGAACGGGAGCGGACGGCGGCAGGTCGCGATCGTCGACGAAGACGTAGCGCTTCAGCCGCTCGCGCGTCTCGTTTTCGCGCGCGATTGAGATTTCGCCCTTCTGGTCGGCTTCGATCAACGCGGACATCAGGATGTCGTAGCTCTTGTCGACGCTGCACAGCAGGATCAGATCGACCCCTGCATCGAGCGCTTTGACGGCCGCGCCGCCCAAGCCGTCGCGCGATTTCGTGACCGCGCCCATGCTGAAGTCGTCGGTGATGAGGAGGCCGTCGTTTTCGAAGCGCGGGCGCACGACCTTGTTGATGACGATATCGGAGAAGGACGCCGGCGTCGTGCTGTCAATGCTGTCGAGCCGGACGTGGCCAAGCATAGTCGCAACGCCGGGCTCCGTCATTACGCGGCGGAACGGCACCCAATCGGTCAGTTCAAGCTGGCTCGAACCGGCGCTGATGTCTGCCGACGTTACGTGTGTGTCGCGCGTCACGCGACCCAAGCCGGGGAAATGCTTCAGCGTGCAGATGATGTTGAATTTCGTCAGCGTATCGCAGTACCAGCCCGCGACTTTGGCGACGAGGTAGGGATCGTCGTCAATGGCGCGCCAATAGATGCGGGTTTCGCCGTCGTTGCGATTTGGCTTGCCAAGCCGCAGATCGACGACGGGGCCAAAGTTCATCGTGATGCCGAGGCGTTCCAGTTCGCGCGCTTGCGTTTCGGCATATTGGCGGACGGCTTTTTCGCGATCGCTGTCGGTCTTGAGCTTGGCAATGATCATACCGAGCGTAGGCTGCCACTTGAGCGGGGGCGAGAGCCGCGACACGTATCCGCCTTCCTGGTCGGCGGCGACGATGAGGCGGGGCAAGCCTTGCTGCCGGCGGATCATCTGCAGGTCGTCGATGTCTTTGGCGACGTCTTGGATTTTTCGGCCGCGGACGTTGTGATCGGTGATGAAGATGCCGGCGATGGCCTTTTTCTCGACGAGCGGCTTGACCTGAGAAAAGCTATCGAAGCCGACGACGATGCGTCCGCCGAGGCGTTCGAGCCGTTGCGGATCGGATGACAGGATTTCGTCGCGCGTCAGAAGTTTTTGCGGCCGTTGCGGCAAGGCCGGCTGCGCGGGCTCGGCTTTTACTGCGAGCTTGGCACGTCTGGTTTTGTTGCGGGCATGATAACGCGGCGAGTGGCGCTTATGATATTTGCGCGAGCCAGATTTATGATAGCCGGAGCGCGCATCGGACGAGTTGCCGCCCGGCACGATCAGTGCGACTGACAGGACGGCGAGCAGCAAGGCGCGGATCACAGTTTGAATCATAGCTCGTCAAATTAACTTGCGGATCGTGCCGTTGCGTGCCGATGCCGCATTAAGCTTGTTTTTTTATGGCCGTGCAGTGCACGCCAGCCTCGTTTCAGTAAATTCTGACCGGAAAGTAGCGCTGAACGAGTTCTTCGAAACGTCCCGAAGCGCGAACGCGCTCCAGTGCTTTGTTCAGCAGGAGCCTAATCTGCGGATCGTTCTTGGGGACGGCTATGGCCATGCCGTCTCCAAAGAACTTGGGCTCTAGGAAAGCACCGCCGCGCATTTCGCAGCACTGGCGCGATAGCGTGCCGTTAAGCCAGAAAGCCAGCGAGATGCCGTCGTCGAACAGGAAGTCGGCCTTGCCGGCAGCCAGCGCCTCTCGCGCCAAGTCGGGATTTTCGTAAATGACGAGTGGGCTGTCGTGGAAGAACGCTCGGAGGAACGCTTCGTGCGGGGTGCCGCGGGCGACAGCAATGCGTTTGCCTTCGAGCTTGCCGGGTGTCATCCCCACGCGCGGCTCGTCCTTGCGGGCGGCGAAGCGACCCGGCGTGTGGAAGTAGCGATCGGTGAAATCGACCTGCTTCAGCGCCGCTGCCGTCACCTTGTGTCCGGCGATGACGGCATCGGCCTCGCCCTTCAAAAGGTCGGGGATCAACTCGTCCCAAGGGCGAACCTTGATATCGCAGGAAGTGTTGAGTTCGAGGCAGATGGCGCGGGCGAGATCGACGTTGAAGCCGACGAGCACGCCGTCTTCGTCGTAGAAATCGAATGGCGGATAGTCGTTGTCAGTCAGAAAGCGGATGACGACACGACGGGGCGGGGCGGCATCCTTGGACGCGCCGACGTTGGCAACGGCAGGGTCTGATCCTGATGCGTCCTGGGCTGCGACCGGTGCTGCAAGGCTGAGCGCCGCGAAAAAAGCCACGGCCATCGCCAGAAGTGCATCTCGGCTCAGTCGTTGCGCTTTCATTTCAAAAGAACTCCGGGTTCTCGTGTCCGCGATCGACGCCCATTCTTGGCTTTTAATTTTACGCATCTTGAGCATATAGTTTGTCACTGGCTGGGCGGCGTGACCGTCGGAGGGGCCAGTCAGGTGCATGCCATGCTGGGGACTCGGCCCAAAACGCCGACCACGCGGACATTCCGCGTGCCGCCACGTGTAACGCGCGGTCGTCCACCGCCGTCTGGACGCGTGTTCGCTCAGCCCCCCTTTCAACGCGATATTGGGCAACTGGACCGTGCGGTCAACGATTTGCGACGGCGGGCACCGGACTTTTCCGCCGCTTCTCCGCTGCTTTTGTGGCAGCGGGTGCTTTTGTTCGTCACGCTAGCGGGTTTGACGGCCGGGCTTTTCTTGCTTGACGACTTTGGTCTCGTACTCTGGTCGCTGACCATTGCGGTGCCGTTTCTGATGATTTCGGTGTTGCGGTTGGCGGCGCTCTGGCGGGTCGTGAGCGGCCATCAAGAAGCGGTCGACCCGCGATGGCTTGACCGTCGGTACGATAACCGGCTGCCGACATTTTCGGTCCTGGTTCCGCTCTATCGCGAGGTTGCTGTCGTGCCGGCGCTTGTCCGCGCGATGGGTCGGCTCGACTATCCAAGCGACAGGCTCGAAATTCTTTTCATCACCGAAGTAGATGATGCAGTGACACGGCGTGCGCTTTTGCACGCCGGGCTCGGCGCCAACATGCGTGTGGTGACGGTTCCGCGCGGTCAACCCAAGACAAAGCCTAGAGCGCTCAATTATGCGCTGCAGGAAGCGCGCGGCACGCTGGTGGCGGTGTTCGACGCCGAGGACCGTCCCGATCCTGACCAACTTCGTCTGGCGGCAGTGGCGTTCGTTCGCGGCGGTCCGAGACTCGCATGCGTGCAGGCGCGGCTTGTAGTGTTCAATCCGGACGACTCTTTTCTCAGCCGCCAATTTACGCTCGAATACGCGGCGCTCTTCGGAGGGGTGTTACCGGCGCTCGATCATTTGCGATTGCCTATTCCGCTCGGCGGGACGTCGAACCATTTTCGCCGCGACGTGCTTTTGAAATGCGGCGGCTGGGATCCGTTCAATGTCACCGAGGATGCCGACCTCGGAATCCGGTTGTCACGTCTTGGCTACGAGGTTTCGATCATCGATTCCGAAACCATGGAGGAGGCACCGGTTACGTGGCGCGTCTGGCGCGGTCAGCGCACGCGCTGGATCAAGGGATGGATGCAGACCTACCTCGTGCACATGCGACGCCCGCTACGGCTTTGGCGCGATCTCGGAGCCTGGAGGTTCTTTGGTTTTCAGGTGACCATCTCGGCCATGCTGATCTCGATGCTCGCGCATCCATGGTTCTATGTGCTGGTTGGGACGGAGGCCGTGCTCAGAGGTCGCGTCCTGCCGGAGAACGAATTTCTCTTCTGGCTCTTTGGAGCCAATCTGATCGTGGGATATGGTTCAGCGGCGCTGCTGATTTTAGTGACGTCGGTTTCAGCGGGCATATCGGGACGCGTGTTCTCCGTCGTTTTGCTGCCGATCTATTGGCTCGCGATTTCACTCGCGGCCTATAGCGCGATCCTCGATCTCGTCAGGAGACCTTTCTTCTGGGAGAAGACGACCCACGGCGTGCGCCGACAGGCTCGCATGGCGAGACAAAGGGCATGATTGGCGACGGCCGCTATGCAGATCGTCCGAACGCCTTCCGCAATTCGACCTTGGCGCGATCGAGCGTCTGGCGTCGGCGGGAGGTGAGATTCTTTCCGGCGCGATTGATGTAAAACGTCAGCATCGACATGGCCGATTGATAAGGCGTGCCCTTCCGACGTTTGCTTCTTTCTGCCGATCGCTTCAGCGATTTGGCGATCTCTGACGGGTCGCGCCCCTCGAAGAGATGGGCCTTGAGATCGAGGGCATCGCTCGTCTTCGTCACTTGCGCAGACCAGCGATGCGTCGAGTGCGGGGATTTGTGCGCATTTTTCGTCGTCTTCGCTGAATGCGTTTTACGCTTCGTAACCGAAGCAATTTGATTTTTTGGCGCCATGTCTTCCTCGCTGCTTGAGTATTTTGACGCATGAAAGAACGATGATGAAAAACCGACGCAAATCTGTTAAGTTCCTGGTGCCGACGGGAATTTGGCCGGAACCAAATTTCTTTCGTTGTGTTGAGTATCAGATATATTCGACGGCCTGCCCATGAAACGCCTGCTCCAATCGTTTCTGAAACAGTGCATCAAGACCGGAAGCCTCACGGTCGTCATGCCCAACGGTGATAGGCTCTCATCGGGGGACGGGACCGGGGTCCCTCTCGTCGTCACCCTCAAAGACAACAAAGCGGCGCGTGAACTTTTCTTCCATCCGCAGATGGCGCTGGGAGAACTTTTTACCGACGGCAGGCTGACCGTATCTGGGGGCACCGTTTACGATCTCCTGGAACTGCTAGGGCACAATCTTCACAGCCTGACTCCGCCGCAGTTCGGTTGGCTGCAGCACACGCTGCGCAATCTGCTGGAGCCATTTCACCGCGCGAATTCCGAGGGCAAGTCGCGCGATAATGTCCACCATCATTACGATATCGACGATCGCATTTATGAGCTCTTTCTCGATTCCGATCGCCAGTATTCATGCGCCTATTTCGAAACGCCAGACCAGGACCTGGAAACCGCTCAGCTTGCGAAGAAGCGGCACATCGTGTCGAAGCTTCTCGTCAAGCAGGGCGCGAAGGTTCTCGATATCGGCAGCGGCTGGGGCGGCATGGCGCTCTATCTGGCGGGTATTGCCGGCGCCGAGGTGACCGGCGTTACGCTTTCGCCGGAACAGCTCAAAGTTTCGAAGCGCCGCGCCAGCGAGAGGGGTCTTGCGAAACGCATTGATTTTCGGCTGCAGGATTACAGGGCGCTGACGGAGACGTTCGACCGGATCGTTTCAGTCGGGATGTTCGAGCATGTCGGTCTCAAGGACTATGAGACTTACTTCAACACGGTTCGGCGGTGCCTCAAGGACGACGGCATTATGCTCTTGCATTCGATCGGTCGGCTCGACGGGCGCAGCGCGATGAACCCGTGGTTCGAGAAGTATATTTTCCCAGGCAGTTACGTTCCGTCTCTCGCGGAAGTGTTCCCGGCCATCGAGAAGGCTGGCCTGATCGTTACCGATGTTGAGGTCTTGCGCCTGCATTACGCCGATACGCTGCTGGCGTGGCGGAAGCGCTTCATGGTACGGCGCGCTGAAGCCGCCGCACTGCTCGGTGAGCGCTTCTGTCGAATGTGGGAATTTTATCTGGCCGCGGGTGAGGCTGGTTTTCGATACGGCGGCTTGATGGTCTTCCAAATCCAGCTTGCCAAAAAAATCGACAGCGTGCCGCGGACACGCGATTACATCTCGGCTGAAGAGGATCGCCTGCGCAAGCGGGAGAAGCAGGCCAATGCGGATCACACGGTCGCGGCAGAATAGCCGCGTCTTCCGCTCTTAAAGAAACAGGCGCGGCGTTCCGCTCTGCTTGTTGCCGGTGAGGGGCTGGCGGTCGGTTGCCTTCGCCAATTCGTAGGCGCGCGCTGTAACTGCGTTCAGCGAAGCCTCGACCGCAAGGCGGGCTTTCTCCAGCGCTTCGTCGTCCGCATCGGGGGAGACGAAAATTGGTTCGCCCGCAACCCAAGCTAACCGCGACAAAGGCAAGTTCACCGTCATCTTGCTCCAGGTATTGAGCACTAGGAAGTGAGACGTCGCTGCTGCAACCGGGATGATTGGACGGCCAGAGAGCCGTGCGAGCGTCACGATGCCCTCGCCAGCGGTCCGTGGGCGTCTTGGCGGAACATCGGCGGTCATGGCGACGATGGAGCCGCTTTCGAGGGCCTTCACTGCCGCGCGAAGAGCGTAGGCGCCGCCGCGATCACGCTTGCGGCCTGCCGCGCCAGCGCCCCGGATCGCCGAGATTCCGAAGCGGGCCAGAACCTGAGCGACGAGCTCGGCGTCGCCGTGGCGGGCGACCATGGCTTCGACCCGATATTCACGGGTGTTCAGATCCGGCAGCATCATGAATTGCCCGTGCCACATGGCCATGATGAACGGCACCTGGGCGCGAAGGCGATCAAAGAAATCGGCCGGCTCATAAACCGTGGACGATGTCCGCCTGACGGTCCGAATAAGGCCGGCGACGAAGCGGCTGGACGCACTGATGGCGAAGCGATTTGTTTTGGAAGGCTGACGAACCATTATCTTGTCGCGTGCGTCGTCGTTCCGAAATGTTGAATAGTGGGACGGGATTGTCCGCTTGAACGAAAGTTAGCTCAAGTATGGCAAGAGGCAATTGCATCGCAATACTTAGCAACGGGTGATTAGTAGGAGACGTTTATGCCGTGGTCGGTGGGTCTGCTAGATCAGCATTTCAATTCCATAAGTGATGATGAGGGCAGAGGTCATTGCAACCACGATGCAGATCAGGGAAATGAGGACGTAATAGCCGTCCGATGCGTGATCGTCCTCGCAGAGAGGAATTTTTCCGGCCTGCTTTTGCATACAGAAATCCAACGGATAAACGGCTTTCCAAATTTGAAGCGGGCGGCATAGGGCTCTTTGCGAGCCCATACAAGCTGCGGCAGCAGAAATTCTGGGCGACGTTTTCGCGTGGAGCCTGCGGCGCTTCGTCCGAGGACGGTTTTCCGGCTCCGCGTGGGGCAGACAAGCAAGCCGTGGCAGCAACCGCTTTCAGGCCCCGATAGGGCAGCGCTGACGTGCCGGACGCCGTTTGAGGTAAAGGCCGAATGGCATCGATATCATAGGCAACTGTGGCGCGATTGAAGCGCGGATGACAGCGGCGTTCATGATGAATTCATCGGCAGAGGCAGAAAAAGGAGGTCATGCTGCAGCGCAGCTAAAATGCTCGTGCAAGGACGTTACGAGGGTGGCAATGGACAAATATCGCGTCGTCGTCTGGTGTGAATCCTGTCGCGGAGACGACGAAGGCTGTTTCGGGGGATCGTCGGAGATTATCGGCGCCCAATTCGAAACCTGGGAAGAGGCTGAAAAGGCCGGCGCCCATTATTGTTTCGACCTGCCGTACCGCTACCGCGTCGAGCAGGCCGATATGCACTAAAATTTCAGTTGAAACGGCGGTTTAGAGCGGGCGGCGTCACGCAAGGCGCATAAGTTCCCGCTCCTGGCCGAGAGCCTCTTTGAGCGTCTTCTGGGCCATCTGCATTTTTCGCAGCATGTCCTCATAATCGACGGACGAATCGAGAGCTTCCGCGAGCAGGTAGTCCGCCTGCTCGACCTTGGCCTCAAGGTGGGCGATCCGTGACCGGGCATCGAAGAGCTCTACCGGCTGATTATTACTGACTGCGATGCTTTCAACGGTCATGAGCATTATCCTAACTTATATTCTGAGCGAAACGCGTCAGCCGATGCCTTGGTTCCCCCGGCCTTCGTGAGCTGTTCGTCGCTGATGGATGCGGAAAACCGAGCGTTTAAAACCGATCGGCCATTTCCGCTGGCGCTCGGTTGCTGGGCGCGCATCGGAGCGCAAAGGCATTGCACAAGGCAACCGCCAATCGCGCGGACGGTGAACGGCATTTTAATCATCCGGTAACCGATTTTAACCCCTGGCGCCTGTCTGGGGTCTTTTCGCCGCGCTTTCGAGAGCGCACATTCATAACGCGGCCATTGCGCGATCGGTCACGGGGATCCGGTCGGATTCGGACGGCCTGCAGACTGTTGAGGGACTGACGGAGGCGAGACGAAGCGAGGAAAGAGCCATGGCCCTCTATTCTGGCGGCGACCGTAACGACGACTCTCAATTCGGTATTGGCATGCGCGATGGTGATGGCGTGCTCGATGCCTTGATCATTCTTCTGCTGGTCGGATTTTCGTTTGCGCTTTGGTTCGTGTGCGGAGCGCTGCGTCCGATGCTGGACGATACCAATCCGAGCTTGATGGCCCATCCTGCACCGATGTCGGGGCCTTACATCGCGGGCTCGGTGCAGCCTCAAGACTTGTCGGGAAGATAGTGCGGATTTTTTCCTGACTGGGTCTTAGATGCGGCGGGTTAAGCGCGCCTTGCGTTGGGAGTGATGGTGTGCAGCTTCCGCCACAGCGCCGTAGACGTTCGCCCGCTCGGCTTCCGAGCCTTCCAGATCAATCGGAACAATGCTGTCCTTCTGCTGCCGGATGTCCTCGCGGCTTGAAAAGAGAATGACGCGATTGCGTCCGGACCGTTTGGCGACATAGAGAGCGGCGTCGGCCTGAATGATTAAGTCGTTCAACATCGTTTGGTCGCCGACCTTGGATATTCCGACGCTGACCGAGCTGCCAAACAGCTGAGCGTCGGAAAAAAAGCGCTTCTCGGCGAATTTCTTGCGGATGCGCTCGGCCACGAGCAGGGCCGCCTTCAGTGTCGCGTCGGGAAGTAGAATGGCGAATTCCTCACCACCGAGGCGCGCAGCGAGATCGCCCTCGCGGACGGTGTCCCTCAGAATTTCAGCAAACGTCTGCAGCACGGTATCGCCGATCTGATGGCCATAAACATCGTTGACTTGCTTGAAGTGATCGACGTCAAAAACGACGACCACGATGCCCGTCGGCGCACGAAATGCGGCGGCGCGATCAAAGAACGCGCGCCGATTGTAGAGGCCGGTCAGGGAATCCGTTTCGGCCTCGCGCTTGTGGCGCCGTGTCAGACGAATTTGATTGAGACCGAGGGAGAGCGCGCCGATCGCGGCCGTATCGGCGAGGCAAATGATGAGGTTCAGATTTTCGGCCCAGTCGTCGGGCGGGCGGTTCATGATCCATTCGCCCTGCTGTGCCAGAGCAAAGGCACAGAGGCCGAATGACAGGCCGCCTACAACATAAAGGGTTGCGAGTGTCGTGAGCAGGAGCGGAGATTCGTGGCGGCAGCGCCAATATTCGATCCCCGTTTGGCATAAGATCAGCATCGCCGCGAGATTGAACACGATGTAGCAAAGGCCGTCATAACCACTAACCATCATGGATGTGGTGAGAACGCTGGCGATCAGCGCGCTGGCAATCATCAGTTTGGCGGGAAGCAATCCGGTGCGGAATTGGTAGGCAGCTCCGAGAAAGAACACCAATCCGATTTGAAGCGCAGAAAAAGCTACGATGCCGACCGAAGGCGAATAGTGCGCGACAAAATTGCTGTAGGCCAGAATGCTGACGACGAGGCTCGTGGAGCCGAGCGTCCACGTCATCAGGGTGCGGTCAGACTGCGAGACCAGCCAGCTCACAAAGAACGTCAGCGCCACCCCTGCGCTGCAGAAGCTCAGAGCGATCAGCAATGAATTGTAATCGAGCAGAATCATACCCGGACAATACCGACAAATCCTTTGCCGAGAATGACCGGCGGGCCTCAGGGCCGCCTCATATGCAACAATTCAGTATTGTTTGGCCAGTCCAATTAGGCCGGTCACGGAAGATTAAATGAACAGGCAGCGAATTGCTATCCTCGCTGCCTGATGAACATTTGTGAGACGTTGGGCACAAATCGCATCAAAGCGGATCGCGCCGCAGGGCCTGACAGAGGCAGTGTGGGCCGCCGCCGCCCAGCGTGAACATCCGCAGGTCAGGATCGAAGACCTCGATGCCGTGGGAGCGCATGCGGGCGTTCAGATCCTCGTTCGCGGCGGTCGACAACACGCGGTCGTTGCCGAGAGCGACGATGTTCGTGCCGAGCTGTGTCGCGTCATGATAGGAGACGGGTAGAATTTCGTAGCCCTTCGATTTCAAAAGATCGAGGAACCACGGCTGGTGCGCGTCGGGAGCGACGGCAACGAGCTTTTTGTTGATGAATCCGACCGACACGTCGAGGTGCACGAAATGCGGTGGGAAGGGCACGGCGTAAGCCTCCCAGCCTTTTTCCCGGAACCACTTGCACATCTGCTCGGCGCCTTCCTGCTCGGAGCGTTCGCCGCCGTAGCCGCAAAGCACAAATCCCGGTTCGACGACCATGAAGTCGCCGCCTTCGAAATGGCCGGCGGTGATCATGTTCCAGATCGGGATTCCGGCTTCTTCGTAGAACTTCAGGACCAGCGCATAGTCACCGCGGCGGTAGCGGGTCTGCAGCATGGTGATGACGGCGCCGAAGGGCGTCATCACGCTCGAGTCGCGAGCGAACACGCCGTATTTCAGCTCAGGCCGCGCGTCGAGCCAATGACAGGTGACGCCCGCCTGCTCGAAGACATCGACCATTTCGCGATGCTGCGACATTGCGGCTTGGGCATCGAAGCGGAGTCCGAGCGCGAGCGTCTGACGGGAAACGGCGCCGACGGGCCGCCATTCGAAAAAGTCAGGTTTGCCGAGAAGAACATGCCGGAGCACGCCGGTTTCTGAATCGAGTCCCCACGGAATGGAGACGGTCGTCGTGCTCATGCCAGAACCTCGTAGTGCGCGTCAGTCGGCGCGCCTTTGTTGATGCAGATGATGTCCTGCGGGCAGGCGGACATCGCGACGATGCAATTCATCTCGGCTTTCAGCACGACGTAGTCGCCGGGTTTTGAAACAGGTTCTTCCCAGCCGATGGCGCCATCGGACTTGACCGGAATGTTCATCCAAAGATTGAGTGGCGAGGGAACTTCTGGCGGCGTCAGACCGAGGCCCGCCATGCCGGCGCGAAGATTGTCGGCGCAATTGTCGTGGTAATCGGCGACGCCCAGGCCCTGATAGCGATAGATATCGCATGCGGCGATGAAGGTGTCGTGGATGCCGGGCGAGGTGTCTTCGACGAGCGTCAGGATCGGGCGTCGCTTGTTGGTGACGAGCTTGTCGCCGGCCATTGGGCGAATGCGGTCGATCGCGGCGCGCATGTGCTCCATCGAGAGGAACTCGCCCAAGTCGTCGGCGTTGAAGGCCCACGTGTCGACGACCTGATGGCCATGCGTGTTGATGATCTTGATCGATTGTCCAGCTTTGAGGGCGACAGCGCGGCCCTGGCGTGCTGGGACGACGTGGATATCGCTCATGGCTTCACCCTTGCGTTCGGAAATTCTTTGCGGATCGCGGCGGCGACGCCTTCGGCATAGTCGTTCGCCAGCAGCTTGCCCTTTTCCGCCGAGCAGCCGTGCGCGGGCGACAGCACGCCGGAGCACGGCACCAGTCCGGTGCGCGTCGGGTACATGTCATAGGGCGGAAAGCTCGCGGGGTTGTCGTCGGGGAGCGCCGACAAATCGACGAGATGCGGATGATGATGGAGCATCAGAGACGTTTCCATCACGGCGGCGTGCTCGAGATCGTAGCCGGGGAAGCCGTCAGGAAAAATCTTGTCGAGCGTCTCGCGCTTGGTGAAATCCCAATATTCGAGGCGCATGACCTCGAAATCGTGAATGCCCATATAGGCCAGCTCACGACGGGCGAGATCGACGCCTTCGATCGTGAACATCATGTTTTCGTAGTGGCCGTTGATGAGAACGAGCTGGCGCGCGCCGTGGCGTGCAAACTCTTTGATGACGTCACGCAGCACGTGCGCAAGCGTATCGGCATCGAGACTGGTCGTGCCGCAGAAGTGATTGCCGCCGCCCATCTTCGGCTGCGACTTGTATCCGAACGAGAGGACCGGCGCGACGATGGCGTCGATCCGCTTTGCGACATCGGCTGCGACGGCAGTCGCGAGCAGGGCATCGGTGCCCATCGGCAGATGTGGGCCGTGCTGCTCGGTGGCGCCCGTTGGGAGCAGGATGATGGCACCGTCTTCGATGCGTTTCTGGTACGTTGTCCAGCTCATCTCATTCATAAAGATGCGGTCGGTCATGCTTTTTCTTTCCTTCAAACCATCGAGGCGCCGCCGTTGACGCCGAGAACTTGGCCGGTGATGAACGTTGCGCCGGCGCTGGCGAGAAACAGGACGGCTTCCGCGACTTCTTCCGGTTTGCCGATGCGGCCGAGCGGATTGGACGTTTCAAGCCGTTTCCATTCGTCGGGCAGGTTTTCGAAATCGAGAAGCGGCGTGTCGGTCGGGCCCGGCGCCACGGCATTGACGAGAATGTCGGGCCCGAATTCCTTCGCCCAGCAGCGCACCATGGCGCTGACGCCGGCTTTGGTGGCGCAATAGGCGGCGTGATGCTCGCGTCCGAGCTGGGCTAGTTCGGAACTGAAGAGAATGATCCTGCCGCCTTTGCCGCGGCTTTTCATCATGCGTACTGTTTCGCGCGTCACAAGAAACGAGCCGACGAGGTTGACGTCGAATACCTTGCGGACGTCAGCAACGGGCGTGTCGAGCAGAGGCCCGTAGCGAAACACGGCGGCCGAATTGGTCATGACGTCGATGCCGCCGAGGGCGTTGTCAGCGGCGGCGATCGCTTCCGCAACTTGGATCTCGTCGGTGACGTCGAGCTGGAACGACAGGCCTTTTTCTATGGGTTCGAAGTCGAGCCGCGCGACGCGCGCGCCTTTCTTTTCGAATAGATCAGCCGTCGCCAGTCCGATGCCGCTAGCGGCACCGCAGATAACGACTTTCATGTCTTTAAATTCTTTGGTCATCCGAGGAATTCTCCGCGATCCACGCCGATTGCCTGCCCCGTGATGTTGGCCGCGAGGTCACTGGCGAGAAAAAGATAAAGGCCGGCTACGTCCTGCGGCTCCATCAGACCGGGAAGGCACTGGGCAGCAATGACGTCCGCGAAAATGTCGGCTTCGCTGCGCTTCGAGCGTGTTGCCATGACTTTCGCAGAACGAACCGACGCGACGGTGCGCACCCATCCCGGGCAGACGGCATTGACCGTGATCCCGCGCGGTCCGAGTTCGCGTGCGAAGGTTCGGGTTAAGCCGACGACTGCGTGCTTTGACGCGATGTAGGCGGCGAATTCGCCGACGGCGCTTTTGGACCAGACGGACGCGGTGTTGATGATACGCGCGCCGGTCTTCAGAAGCGGTAGCGCGCCGCGCGTGACGTTCCATGTGCCCCGGACGTTGATGTCCATGATGCGGGCAAACGTGGCATCAACTTCGTCGCTCGGATCGGTCAGCGGGGTGATCAATTCGAGACCCGCGTTGTTGACGAGAACGTCTAGCTTGGAAATTTCCGAGAATGCCTTGGCGACGGCGGACTTGTCGGTGGTATCGGCGACGAAGGCACGAACAGGACGGCCGTACGCCTTCGAGATTTTGTCGGCGGCCTCATGCACGGTGTCGTCGTCGGCAAGGATTGCTAAGTCGGCGCCTGCTTCGGCGAAGCCTTCAGCGATGCCAAAACCAATTCCGCGGCTTGCGCCGGTCACGAGGACGCTTTTGTTTTTAAGATTGATGCACATTTGCTTTCCTGCGGCGCTTTGCGCTCTAGTTATCGTGGCCCGCTGCGGCGCGGACAAATTTCAAAACTTCCGTTCGCAACCTGAAGAAGCGTTCGCTGTCGCGAAGCTCCAGCGTGCGATCCGGGCCGAGAGCTGCCGCAATATCGACTTCCTCAAGCATGCGTGCGGGGCGCTTGGAGAAGACGATGATGCGGTCCGCGAGAAAAACTGCTTCGTCGACGTCGTGCGTGACGAAAATGATTGTCTTGGCGTCCTGCTGTTGGATGCGGCGCAGCTCGATCTGAAGATCTTCTCGGCGCTGCGCATCCAATGCGCCAAAGGGTTCGTCCATCAACAGAACGTCGGAGCCTGCAGCGAGCGTTCGGGCGATGGCGATGCGTTGGCGCATGCCGCCTGAGACCTTGTTCGGATAGGCGTCGGCGAAGTCGCTGAGGCCGACGAGTTGCAAGTAATGTGCGAGGCGCGTCGCCTTGCGTTCCGGCGTCATATCGAGACGGTACTTCATGCCGTAGGCGACATTCTCGGCGACGGTCAGCCAAGGAAACGATGAGTAGGACTGAAAGACCATGCCGCGGTCGCGGTCCGGCTCGCGGATTGGTTGGCCGTCGAGGCGGATTTCACCGGTGCTTGGCGTTTCCAGGCCGCCGACCATGCGCATCAGCGTCGTCTTGCCGGAACCAGAGGGGCCGAGGAAGACGATGAATTCGTTGCGCCTGACGGTGAGGTCGAACGTTGGCGCGACGACTTCTAGATCGCCGAAATATTTCGCGATGCCGTCGAATACGAGATAGGGAGCTGGTGCCACGGCGCGCCTCTCAGAGATAACGGAAATAGCGCTTGTGGACGAGGCGCAGGATCTGATCGGTCAGCAGGCCAATCAAGCCGATGGTGACGACGCCTGCCATGACCTCGGAGGTGTTCATGTAGCGTCGTGCCGCCCAGATGACGAAGCCGAGGCCGTTATCGGCGGCGACGATTTCCGCGATGATGAGATAGGTCCAACACCAGCCGAGCGTGATGCGCAGGTTGTCGAATAGGCTCGGTAGCATGGCGCGGAAGGCGACGTCTTTCAGCATCTGGAAGGGACGTGCACCGACGGTGTCGGCGATCTCGACGTATTCCTGCGGCACGCGGCGCATGTCGTCTGCGACGAGCAGGACGAGTTGAAAGAAGGTGCCGAGCCAGAGAAGAAAGATCTTCGTCGTTTCGCCGACGCCGAACCAGATGATGCTCAGCGGAACGAGAGCGGGAACCGGCAGATAGCGGATGAAGTCGACGATCGGCTCCAGGGCGGCGCCGACGCCGCGGAAGCTCGACATCGCGATGCCGATCGGGATCGCCATCACGACGGAAAGTGTGAAGGCCACCCACACGCGCAAGGTCGAGACACCTGCATTCCAAAGCAGATGCTTCTGCGTGATCATGATCCACAGCGTTTCGACGGTGACGCTGGGGGGCGGCAGGAAGAGCGAGTTGATCCAGCCGAGCCGGGTCGAAATTTCCCATGCCGCGATGACGATTAGGCTAGCGCAAATTGATGTCAGGATTTGCGCCCGTCTCGACAGTGTGCCCCGGAACGCGAAGAACTGGTTCCGGGTGCGGTACGCTGCGCGCGGCGCCTTGGCGTTTGGCGCCGCCGCCGGTCGCCGTTCGACCACTGCTGCCGTCGATGCTGTTGCTTTGCTCGTCACGAGATGGCTTGGCTCGGCTGGTTCGCGGCTGATTATTTCAGGTCGGCTTCAGTGATGCCGGAGACGATCGAATTGTCGATTTGGTCTGCGGCCTTGAGGTCGTGATCGGCCGCGCCGTTTTCCAGGTTCAGCTTCATGACTTCGCCAAAGACTTTGTACAGCGAGCCGGGGGCGCCGGGTTTGCCGAAATATCCGGCCGTCTGTGCGTAGCCCGTGTATTCTAGGCTGCCGTCAATCGAAGCGGCGAACTCTTCCGGTGTCAGGTTGAAGTGCGGTGCTGCCAGCTTGATGAAGTCCGCTTTGTTGCTCTTGAAGTAGTCGATCGCTTTGAAGATGCCGATCATGAACTTCTTGTACTTCTCGGGGTTCGCCTTCAAGTCGTCCTGGCGGACGATGATGACGTCGACGATGATGCCGGGATATTGCGCCGACGAGATCAGCAGGTGCGGATTGCGCTGCTTGATCTTGTCGAGGGCCTGCGAGAGGTTCGGCTGATAGGAAACGACGGCGGAGATCGATGGATCGGCAAAGACGGCGACGGTATCGGCGGTCGCAATCTGCTTTACGTCGAGGTCAGCAAGCGTCAAGCCTTTTGCCTTGAGCGCCATCTGAAGGAGCAGCCGGCCTGGGATGTTCGGCTCGGATGCGACGGTCTTACCCTTGAGCTGTTCAACGGAGGTGATGTCACCCGGCGCGATGACGCCGTCACCGCCAAGTGACTCGTCGATGGTGCCGATGATGACGCCAGGCGTCTTGGCATCGCGCGGCTTGCCCTGATATTCGCCGACGGTGCGCATATCCATCTCGATGTCCTTGCGGTCCATCGCTGCCATGACGTTGGCGCGTTCGTCCTCAAACTTGATGTCGACGTCGATGCCAAGCTTTTTGAAGTAGCCAAGATCCTGCGCGACGAAGACCGGCGCGTATCCGCTCCAGGTCGGGCAGAGAATGCGGATTTTCTCGTCGGCATGTGCAGCGGTTGCGGCGACCGATACGCCAGCCCAAAGCGCCACTGCCAGACCGACTCCGGTGAACCGGCGGAACCCTATTGCCATATGCATGGTCATAACCCCTCGCTGACGACACGATTTCGGCAATGGAGAGTTGGCTAAAATAACATCTATGAAAATATTGATTATTTAAACGATACATTGAAAACTGCCGATGTGATGTGATGCTGCTTTGTGCGAAGGAGTTTCGATGCGTCGGCTCGATAACATCGATATCCGCCTTTTACGGGTGTTTATGACGCTGGTTGAAGCCGGTAGCTTCGCCGATGCTCAGATTGCGCTCAATCTCTCCCAACCCACCCTCAGCACCCACCTTGCGGCGCTTGAGCGCAGGCTCGGCGCGCAATTGTGCGTACGCGGACGACGAGGTTTCCGGCTGACGCCTTTCGGCGAAGCAACCTATATCGCGACCCAAAAGCTCTTTGCGGAGATTAGCTCCTTCGAGGAACGGGTCGGCCAGTACAACGGTCAACTCGTCGGGCGACTTCGCATCGGAATCGTCGACGGCATCGTCACGAATTCGGCGCTTGGGCTGCAGCACGTCGTCGGCCGCTTCATGGAAAACGCCGAGAACGTGTTCATCGATCTTGAACTCGGAACACCGAATCACCTTGAGCAAGCCATCGCAGACGGTCGCCGCGACGTTGTCATTGGGCCGTTCTCGCAGAAAGCGCCGGGTGTCACGTACGTTGCTTTGCACCGCGAGCCGCATGGGCTTTATTGCGGCAAGGGGCATCCGCTGTTTGACGCTCCGACATCGGCGATTACGCGGGAGGCGATCGAAAGGGCACAGTTCTCGGTACGCGGTTATCGGCAGTTCGACGATCTCTATCGCGCCGATCATCCGCGTGCGTCAGGCAACGTCGTTCAGATGGAAGCGCAGGTGATGCTGATCCTGTCCGGCTATTTCATCGGCTTTCTGCCGCGGCACATCGGCGAGAGCTGGTCAAAGCAGGGTTCGATGCGCGAGCTCCGGCCGCAAACCTATCAGTTCGTGTCGAGCCACTTCGCGGCCTATCGGAAAAGCGACGGTGACCGGCAGCTCGTGCGCAGCTTCGTGCGCTTCCTCAGTCAGCATGCGAACCAAACGCGCAAGGGGGGTGCGGTTGGTAAAGCGGCCTGACGCTCATCAGAGCTTCGGCAGATCGTTTTCGGAAAATCTGATTTAGCGCGGATCTTGATCCGGGCGGATTGCTGCATCCGTTGATGCGGATCAATTGCGCCGCGCTCTGCGCTCCTACGCTGTCTCAAATTGTTTGGGAGGCGACCATGACAACGATCGAATTTTATTATCTGGCGATCTGCATCGGAGCGATGTGCCTTTTCGCGTTTGCGCTGAGCTACAACGCAATAAGCTGGAAAAGCTGGAAGCAATCGCAGACAGCAAAGTCGTCTGCCGCTGGTGCAGGTGAGCATGTGAAGCCCCAGGAAAAACTGGCGGCTTAGAGCCAACACATTCCGCCTGTCCGTGCCGGCAGCAAAAAAGGGAGAGGACTCACGGTCCTCTCCCTTAAATTTTGTCTGATCGGTTTTCCCGGTGGATGTGGGATGGCCCAGGCTGCGCCGGGCCATCTCGCAGATCGTTAGGGCAGTGCGAACACGGTGAGCGAGCCACCGAGGTTCGAGTAGGAAGCAAGGCCCGAGTAACCGCCGACAGCGCCGAGACCGTCGTTCGGGTTCGTCAAGCCAGCTGCCAGACCGATGCCGGCCCAGCCGCCGATGCCCGAGAGAACGCCGACATACTGCTTGCCACCCTGCATGTAGGTGAAGACGTTGCCGATAACGCCCGACGGGGTCTTGAACTTGTAGAGTTCCTTGCCGGTCTTCTGGTCGACGGCTTTGAAGTAGCCTTCGAGCGTGCCGTAGAAGGCGACGCCACCAGCGGTCGTCAGAGCGCCAGACCACACCGAGAACTGCTCAGGCTTCGACCAGACGATCTTGCCCTTGCCTGCGTCCCAAGCGAGGAACGTACCCATGCGCTCCGGCTTATCCGGACCCGGGAACATCGAGAGCGTCGCGCCGACGAACGGCTGACCAGCAGCATACGAAACCTTGAACGGCTCGTAGTCCATGCAGACGTGGTTGGCGGGAACGTAGAACAGGCCCGTCAGCTCCGAGTACGACGCCGGCTGCTCGTCCTTGACGCCGAGAGCCGCAGGGCAGATGCCTTTAGTGTCGAAGTCGGTGCCGTGAGCGAAGGTCGAGTACTTCTTCACGCGGACAGGACGGCCGTAGTCGGGGCTCGACTTGTCGAGGTTGATGCTGGACGCCCAGTTGACCATCGGATCAAACTTCTCGGCGACGAGCGGTTCGCCGGTGACGCGATCGAGCGTGTAGGCGAAGCCATTGCGGTCGAAGTGGACTTCAACTTTGCGCTTCTCGCCCTTGACGTCGATATCGGCGAGGATCGGCTCGTTGATGCCGTCATAGTCCCACTCGTCGAACGGCGTCATCTGGTAGGCCCACTTGGCCATGCCGGTGTCGGGATCGCGCGCAAAGTGCGTCATCGACCACTTGAGATCGATTGGCTTGCCGTCCTTGCCAGCGCGCTGAGCCGGGTTCCACGTGCCGGGATTGCCGGTTCCGTAGTACACGAGGTTCAAGTCGGGATCGTAAGCCATATAGCCCCAGGTCGTGCCGCCGCCGATCTTCCACTGATCGCCGCTCCACGTCTTGAGCGAAGAATCTTTGCCGACCGGCTTGCCGAGCGACATCGTCTTCTCGGGGTCGATAAGCATTTCAGCGTCCGGACCCGTCGAGTAGGCGCGCCAGACTTTCTTGCCGGTGTTTTCGTCGTATGCGGTCAGCGAGCCGCGGACGCCGTATTCGCCGCCCGAAATGCCGACGAGGACCTTGTCCTTGACGATGAGCGGAGCGGACGTGCCGGTTTCACCCATCTTCGGATCGCCGTTGGCGACCTTCCAGAGTTCTTTGCCGGTCTTGGCATCAAGAGCGACCAGCGTCGTGTCGGCCTGATACATGAAGATCTTGCCGTCGGCGTACTGGAGGCCACGGGTAACCGTGTCACAGCACATGACCGAGATAACGGATGGATCCTGCTTCGGAATATACTTCCAGACGATCTTCTGTTCGTCGGCGAGGTTCAGGGCATAGACGACGTTCGGGAACGGCGTCACCATGTACATCTCGTTGCCGACGACGAGCGGGCTGCCTTCATGGCCGCGGAGAACGCCGGTCGAGAACGTCCAAGCCACCTGGAGCTGGCCGACGTTTTCGGTCGTGATCTGGTTGAGTTTCGAATAGCGATGACCGGCGTAATCGCCGTTTTGAGTGGCCCAATTGTTCGGGTCGCTCGTCGCTTTAATGACGCTCTCATTCGCCCAAGCGGACGAACCCAGCGAAGCGGACAATGCCAACCCCACTGCTAGAATCTTTCCACGCATTTTAGTTCTCCAATTCACGACTTGACACGCCTTCGGCGGGTGCCGAAAGCGGTGCACAACCGCCGGCGGAAGCCGGCATCAAATTCCCTATTTTATATTATTATTGTCATATATTCGGGCAGCGATGATGTGAAAATCATCACTGGGACCGTTCGGGATTTGAAAGTCTTCTCAGGATGTTGCGCCAACGGGAAGAAGGCCCACCGAAGCAACTGGCCGCAATCAAGTTCATATTTTGCAATGCGTCAACAGCGATTGCCGATCGTTGGATGCGACAATTGGAAATGCTGCCTGCAATACTCGGCAGGAATTCCCGCATTCTCTATTGTTGAGTGAAATCATGATGGTGCCTCGGCATATCAGCCTTGCGTTTCATGAAGAGAGAAATTCGGCGCGCTGATTTTGATCAATAACAATTCTAGATGAATTGCGATCTCAACTCCGGATCAATGCCGACTTTATGTGATTAAAAATTCAGCGGCGGGATGGAGCGGGCGAAGGGAATCGAACCCTCGTATGCAGCTTGGGAAGCTGCCGTTCTACCATTGAACTACGCCCGCGAAGGCCGTGATTTTCCGGGTTTTGACACTTTCACGATGTTCCCGCAAGCCGTACGATCGCTGGTCGCCGCGTTGTCCCTAGGGTACTGCGCTGAGGGCGACAACGCGCCGAAAGGCGTCGATCACGATGATAGAGATCCGATGACAAGAGAAGCATGGGCGCGCCACGTTGCATTCGTGCTGCGCTGCTCGGGTGCGGCGACGCTTTCTTATGTGCTTGCGAACGCTATTGGGCTGCCGCACCCAGTGTGGGCGGCGATGTCCGGTGTCATTGTCGGGCAGGAGAAGCTGGACGAGACGCGAACCGCGACGATCGGGCGGTTGTTCGGCACGGTTGTCGGCGTCGTCGTTGCGGTTACAATCGGGTCTCTTCTCGAACCGCTTCATGCCGATGTCGTAGTGCAGATGGCGGTTGCGGTGGCCGTCGCGGCGATCATCGCGCGGCGTTACCCGATGCTCCGGGTCTGCATGTGGACGTGTCCGATCGTTTTTCTCAGCACCGACGCGGCGACACCGTTGGCTGT
This sequence comes from Hyphomicrobium sp. MC8b, assembly GCF_905067615.1. NCBI lineage: Bacteria > Pseudomonadati > Pseudomonadota > Alphaproteobacteria > Hyphomicrobiales > Hyphomicrobiaceae > Hyphomicrobium > Hyphomicrobium sp. MC8b. The sequence goes on from NZ_LR898465.1 coordinate 1,117,333, forward strand.
CGTCGGCTTTCAGCGGGGTGCGGAAGTTCTGCTTGGCGGCATCGTTGGCGCGCTGCTGCACGGGCTGTCGGAAACGGTCATCTCCGCCATGGTGACGGCGGCGCCCGAAAAGCCGGAGGCGGTGAAGCCTAAAGCCGCTTCCCTGCCGATTCACGACGACTGAGTGCTCCGAGGAAGTATTTACAAAAATTGATCGGGGCCGCGTCGGCGAAGATGCTAGATATGGTGCGTCGAACTTCGGGGAGAGGGATGAATGCCGGGGGCCTCTAAATCGCTTTGGGCCGGTGCCGCGCTTGTCATGGGCGCTTGCGGTGGCTTGCTCGTCTCTCCCGCGGTTGCCGACGATACGAGTACGGCAAAGCGTGCGCCTTCGACGCTCGATCAGCAGATCAACCAGGCGGTCGGATCGGGCGGATCATCGTCGTCGGACATGGACGCGAGGATCAGGGATCTCGAAGCGACACGCACGGAGATCGATCAGCAGAAAAAGCCGACCATCAGTCTCGGCGTCAGCGGCTGGGTCAATCAGCAAATGTTATACAACGTGAAGTAACGTGCTCGCCGATCAGGCAGGGGCGCAACAGTCTGAGAGCGCGCAACACTCTGCTGGAACAGTCGCGCGCTAGCTCAAACATTCTTGTGGAACGGCCTCAGGCCTTCTTCGCCAGAAGGTCGCGAATTTCCTTGAGATACTCTTCCGTCGGTGTCGGCGGGGGCGGGCCAGCAGCGGCCTTAGGCTTCTTCATCGTGTTGACGGCTTTGACGAGCAGGAAGATCGCGAAGGCGGTGATGAGGAACTTGATGACGGCGTTGAGAAACACGCCGTACCTGATCAGCACCGGGTCGGTCGGCGTGGGGATCGCAACCGAGAGACTGGAAAAGTCGATCCCTGCCATCATGTAGCCAATCGGCGGCATGACGACATTGTCGACGAGGGAAGAAACGATTGGAGCGAAGGCGGCGCCCATGATTACGCCGACGGCGAGGTCGATGACGTTGCCTCGCATGGCGAATTCTTTGAATTCGTCAATTATGCTCATGCTGATTGTCCTTCCCTGCTGATATTGCCGTTCCCGTCCTGGGCACGTCGCGCCTTCGTCCCGGAAGGCTGGCACGCGATTCCCGCGGCGAAATGTTAGGGGATGATCTAGCGCAGGACAACGGAACGGCGGCCAAATTCCACCGGAGTAGCATTGGACAAAGGCCCTGGCCGGCGGGCATAATGAGGGCGACAGGCGGTGGGGCGCCGCGTGCGAAAGCGGCGACTTTGGGGGATCCGGCGAGATGATTGAACGGAAAGAACGCAAGCCCTACTGGCGCCATACCAAGTGGCAGGTCATTGCGAGCATCATACCGTTTCTGGCGCTGGTCATCGTTTTGCCGCTCTATGCCGAGCAATTGAACTCCAGCCGGTTCTTAGGGTTTCCGCTCGGGTACTTTCTTGCGGCTCACGGATTTTTCGTGATCGCCCTGATAACGGTCGCGAGCTACGTCAACCGCCAGAATGCCATCGATCACTGGCACGGCGCGCACGAAGATATGTGAGGCGGGAGCATGGCGTTCGGTGCGCGCGCGAGATTGATCAATCCGCGCCTCGGCACGTATTTCAGCATTTTCGCCGCCCTCTATACGGCGCTGTTCCTTCTTGTCCTGATCTTCGAGCAGTTGAAGTTCGATGAGAGCTTCCTGCGCATCGCGTTTCTCGCCGGGCCGATCATCATCTACGCCGCGATCGGCCTGTGCGTCGGAACGAACGACATCCTATGCTATTTTGCGGCCGGGCGCCGGGTTCCCGCCGCCTATACCGGGCTTTTGCTCGGTGCTTCGGCGCTGGGTGGCACCTTCATCGTGGCGGGCACCGGCGCATTCTTTTTCTCAGGATTCGATGCCGTCATCCTGCTCATGGGCACGTTGACGGGCTTCGTCATCATGGCGATCGGGCTTGCACCGTTCTACCGGAAGTTCGGCGCCTTCACCGTGCCGAGCTATCTCGGCCGGCGTTTTGAGAGCCGGGGACTGAGGGTCATCACGGCAGGCATCGCGGCTGTGCCGATGCTGCTCGTGCTGTCGGCAGAATTGCGCATTGGTGGCCACGTCGCGCAGCGCCTTGTCGGCGGCAGCGCCAACAATCTGGTGTTTCTCCTCGCGCTGACGATTGCGATATCGACGGCGGCAGGCGGCAAGCGTTCCTTCACCTGGACGGGCGTTGCGCAATCGATCGCGCTGTTTCTCGCCGTGCTTGGCGTCGCGACGACGATCAGCGTTATGGTGACGAGCCTGCCCATTCCGCAACTCGCGAACGGTCCGATGGTGCGCGGGATGGTGCGGAACGAAGTCAACGAAGGATTGCAGCTCATCAAGGTCTGGCCGATGGCGTTCCAGCTGCCGCCTGAGGGCTTTTCCGCGTTGACAAAGCCTTATACGCAGCCGTTCGGCTCGATCGGGCCGTTGGCTTTCATCATTGGTGTTTTCGCGATTGCGACGGGTGTCAGCACCGCGCCGTGGCTGCTGCCGCGCGTCGCGGCGACGCCCGGCGTGTATGAGGCGCGAAAATCGCTCGGCTGGGCGACGGTCTTTTCCGGACTGGCTCTCCTCACGATTTCTTCGGCGGCAATCTTCCTTCGAGATTTCACGCTTGACGCCGTGATGAGCGAGCGGCTCGGGCCGTTGCCGCAATGGCTGCATAACGCAGCGGCGCATCATATCGTGACCTTCGATCAGGCAGCGACACGGCTGGGATTTGCAGGCCTGAAGTTCGATCGCGACGGCGTGCTGTTTGCTTTGCCGCTGCTGGTCGATCTGCCGTCGGCGTTCTCTTATCTCCTGCTGGCGGGCGCTGTGGCCGCTGCATTGGTCACGGCGTCCGCCACGACCGTGTCGCTGGCGGCCGTTCTTGGCGAGGACGTTATTCAAGGCATGTCGTGGGAGCCGCCGACGACGCAGAGTCGGGTGTGGATCGTGCGCGGCTTCATCGTGGTCGTAGCGTTCTGTGGTGCGATGCTGTGCGTCACGGCGCCGAGCGATCCGTTGCGGCTCGTGCTGTGGGCGCTGTCGCTGACGGGTGCGAGCCTCTTCCCCGTCATGGTCCTGTCGATCTGGTGGAAGAGACTGACGGTCGGCGGTGCGATCGTCGGGGTCATCTCGGGCTTTGTCGCCGGAGCGTTCGCCATCATGATGGGCGAGATGGGGACGCTTTCGACGCCAGGCGCCATCGCGGGCATTCTCGGGCTGCCCGTGTCGTTCGCGCTGGCCATCGGCACGAGCTTGATGCGGCCGGAGGTCAGCCGTCACACCGTCGAGATGGTACGCGACATCCGGGTTCCGGGCGGCGAGATCATCTACGACCGCGAGATGCAGCGGCTCCAGCTTCGTAAACATTCGCGCACGTGATGGCTCGAATGGCGACTTGCGGGCCGTTCAGGATTGCTCAGGCGGTTTGGGGCCTCTAAAGAGCAATCCATGACCATTCGCGATCGCCTCGATCTCTATCCGCCATTGACGCCGTACCGCGAGACCCGGCTGCCGGTCGGCGGCGGGCATACGCTTTACGTCGAGGAATGCGGAAACCCAAATGGGCGGCCGGTCGCCATTCTGCACGGCGGTCCAGGCGGCGGATGCAATCCGACGATGCGGCGGTTTCACGATCCCGACCGTTATCGCATCGTGCTGTTCGACCAGCGCGGGTGCGGGCGTTCGACGCCGAACGCGTCGCTCGATCACAATACGACGCACGATCTCGTCGCCGACATCGAGCGCATTCGCAGCGAACTCGGCATCGACCGCTGGCAGTTGTTCGGCGGCTCGTGGGGGTCGACGCTGGCGATCGCTTACGCGGAAGCGTATCCCGAGCGAGTGACCGCGATGGTTCTGCGCGGCATTTTTCTGCTGACGCAAGCGGAACTGCGCTGGTTCTATCAGGACGGATGCAGCTGGATTTTCCCGGAAGCCTTTGCCGAATTCCAGCGGCCGATTCCGCCCGACGAACGCGACGACATGATCGGCGCCTATCACCGCCGGTTGACGTCCGACGATCTCAGCGTCCGCGTTGCCGCAGCGCGTGCCTGGAGCATCTGGGAAGGGACGACGCTCTCGCTCATTCCGGAAGCCGATCGCGTGGCACGGTTCGGCGCAGACAGCTATGCGCTGGCCTTCGCCCGAATTGAAAGCCATTACTTCGTCAACGCTGGTTTCTTCCGGAGGGACGGCGAGTTGCTTCTTGAAGCCCACCGCCTGAAGGATATTCCCGGCGTCATTGCGCACGGACGTTACGATGTCGTGACGCCCGTGCGGAACGCGGTGATGCTCGCCAAGGCCTGGGGTAACGCCGATCTGCGCATTGTGCCTGACGCTGGACACGCGATGACGGAGCCGGGGCTCTTGCACGAACTCATCCGCGCTACGCGCAAATTTGCGGACTGATATCTTTATCTAGAGCGAGCCTTTTGGACCCGGCGTGGCCGATGGTGGCACGGGCGGCGGTGACGGCGCGGCGTGGTCGTCCGGCGGCAGAGGCTTATCCAAATCCCTGACGTGATCGCGGATCTTTTTGTAGACACGCGAGATGTAGTCGAGCGCCTGATCGACTTCCTCATCCGTCGGGAGCTGGACCTTGTCGTCCGGCGGTGGCGCATCGGCAAGCGGACCGGGCGGCGACGGAACACCGGGCGGTCGTGTCTCGATCATCTCTTCAAGTTCTTTCACGCGCGCCTTCAGATCGTGGTTCTCCGATTCAAGGCGTGAAAGCTTGTCGGCGGGTGTGTTGGTGGTCTGATCGTCGACGGATTTGCAGGCCCATTCGTTGCCGCTCTTGGCGCACATGGCGACGGCGCCGGTCTGCTTGTCGAGACGCAGGAAGCCGCCCTCGACTGGGGACATCGTGAACCGTTCGGCGGTGTCACCCGATGGTTCTGCAACTGAAGCCGCTGCCAGTATCGGCAGAATGGAAAGACCGAGCATGGTTGCCCGCGTCGCCCTCAAGGTCATTGAAAGTCCTCCGCTGACCGTTACCAGCGAAATGGTCATATGCCGGAACTATGGCAAGACCGCTGGCCACAGCCATTTCAGCGAATCAACCCGTGCGAGGCGGTGGTGTCGGCGGCCGCCAGATCAAAAGTTTCCTCTAATAATATATTGAAAAGTCGCGATTTTTATCGTCCTGGCACGCTCCTTAACTCGACGTTTACTCCCGGCGACCAAAAGTTGCCTTCGAAGCTGATTTGTGTCGCGTCCGCCAACGATCGCATTTGACCTGCGCGGTACGGACCCCCCGATGTCCCGAGCGCGCGGCGGCTGCGCTCTCCCGGACCTTTCGCAATCGCGCTGTCTCGAGGGGAAGATGTCGAAATCGGAAATGGGTGCTGAGCGTCGGGAGGGAAGGGACCCGCACGAGTCCGGTGACGACAGCCGCGACGAACTCAAATCGATCCTCGATACGATTGCCGCCCAGCTTCAGGACGCCGATCGTCGGCACACGGCTGCGCTCAGTGAAATGCAGGATCGGATTTCGGGGATGGGGCGCGAGGCCGATCTCCTGCGTATGCGCATTCCCGATCAATTCGCGCCGGCCTTCGAGCAGATCGAAGCAGGCATTGGCGAACTGGCTCATCGGCTGGTCGATGTCGATCGAAGCGCTGCGCGGGGTGCGGCGCGGACGCGCCAGCATCGGGCGGCGGCACGTTCTGGCCATGCCGATCTCAACAATCCTTGGGACCGGGACGACGCGGAAGCGCTCGCCAGTGTCTATGAAGCGTCCGCCTATCCGCCGTCTGCAGCCTCTGCACGCGATGCCGACGAGGCCACGGGCGGCACTTCGAACATCGACGAGGCATGGCTTGAAAGCCGGTTCGCCGAGATTGCGCGCGGCATCGAATATTCTCTCGCGCATGTGAAGCCCGAGAGCAAGTTCTCGGACTTCGATCAGCGTTTCGATCAGTTCGAGCGCCAGTTCGCGAAAGTGTTCGCAGGCGTTGCCACCCATGACGACCTCGCTACTGTGCAGCAGATCGAGGCGCACATGGAAGAGATCGTCAATCGTCTCGAAAAGACGAACGATCAGCTCGATCGGCTCAACACTATCGAAGCGCAGCTTGCGAACGTGTCGCAAACACTCGCGGAGATGCAGGCGGCGAACGCCAAATCGGCAGACATCGGTGCGGTCGCTCGGGCGGTAGCGGAAGAAACGGCGCAGCGATTTGCGAGCCGGCCTCCGGATGAGCGAAATGTGGCAGCGGACGAGCTTCGTCCGCTGATCGAGCAGCTCATGACGGAAAACCGTCAGGGCGGCGAACAAACCGCAATGCTTCTCGATACCATGCAGCAAGCTATGGTTCGTCTGCTCGACCGGGTGGAAGCGATCGACTTTCCGCCGCAGCAACCGCCGCCGCGGATCTTCGAGGCTGACCATGCGGCCAACTACGGCGCGCGAACGGAAATGTTCGGCAGCGATGCACTGCGCGATGACGACTTTGGTGCTCAGCCGTTTGCTTTCGACGAAGACGATAGCCATGGCGCCTTTCCCGATGCCGTCTCGCCGCCACCGCTTTCGGCGGTCAGCGAGACGGGAATGTCGCCGGAAGAAATGGCGCTGCGCAGCGAAAAGATGCGGCAGGAATTCATTGCTGATGCGCGCCGGGCCAAGATGCGTCTCAGCGCCGAGGGCGACGACATTGACGATTCCGTCGCGCCATCGCTGTCGGCAACGCGGATGGCGTATGCAAGCGGCTCGGCGCCAGCCGGCAGCCGGCCAATCCGGCCTTCGAGCGCGCTTGCAAAGAACACGTCGGGACCCACTGCGCCGTCGCCGCGGCTGATGATCATCGCGGGCTTCGTGCTCTTGGCGCTTGCCGGGCTTTGGTATGCCTTCGGCTTCGAAAGCAAGCCCCAGTCGGCGGCCGTGCAGGAGGCCGCTCCTGCAACCACCACGCAAAGCAAGACAGTCCAACCGGGCAACGCCACTGATTCAGCAAAGGCTTCGGGTGCACCGTCGGCTTCCGAGCCGTCGTCGGGGTCGCAAGCCCCTTCGGCGCCCGCTGGTGAACCGAACGCGCAAGGCGGGGTCAATGGTCCGCGCAGCGATCTCAGTCCGCATGACGGCGGCGCGCCTGCGACGACGGCCTCGATCGACCCGGATTCTACACCGCGGACGACGCTGCCGATGACAGGCGTTGCGGTCGATCTCGATCATCCGGTAACGGAAGCCGAGCTGATCCAGGCGCGGCGTCATCAGGCGATGGCGAACATTTCAGGTGAGCTTGGAAGCGCTGCGGCGCGGCCAGGCGAATCTGCCGTGGTCCCGGCGTCGATGATTCCGACGGAAGCGGAAACGGAAGGCATCGCGCCGCCGGCGCAAAACACAAGCGCACCGGTCGGGGGGCAGAAGTCATCGCGGCTCGATATGCCGCCGGCGATGATCGGTCCGCTGTCGTTTCGGCTCGCGGCGGCTAACGGGGATTCATCGGCTCAGTTCGAAGTCGGCGCGCGGTTCGCGGAAGGCGAGGGCGTGCCGCAGAATTTCGCTGAGGCCGCGAAATGGTATCAGCGCTCGGCCGAACAGGGTTTCGCCTTGGCGCAGTATCGTCTCGGCACGCTTTATGAGCGTGGTCTCGGTTTGAAGGCCGACCGGAAGCAAGCGAGCACCTGGTATCTGCGCGCAGCCGAGCAGGGCAACATCAAGGCCATGCACAATCTCGCTGTGCTCTCGGCCAACCAATCGGATCGCGCCCCCGATTACACGACGGCGGCGCAATGGTTCGAGGAAGCTGCCAAGCGCGGCCTGCCCGACAGCCAATTCAATCTGGCTGTTCTTTATGAGAACGGTCTTGGCGTGACGCGCGATCTGAGGACGGCGTTCATGTGGCTTTCGCTTGCCGCGCAAGGTGGTGACGCAGATGCAGTCCGCCGCCGCGATATTCTTCGCGGCAAGCTGACGGCGCAGGATATTACCGTTGCGAGAAAGATGATTGACGCCTGGCGGATGACGCCTACGGATCGCGCGATCAATGATGCCCACGTTGCCGGCGATCTATGGAAACAAAATCCCCGAAACGGCCTCAACGGCTAGAGCTTGCCGTGACGCGCCGCGTGGTGTCTCCTGGCGGGAAATCCTGCTAGACGCTAGTTCCATCGCCTGCACCACGCCGTTTCGGATCCGAGGATGACCCTTTACCTGCCGATTGCCGAGATGTCGGTTTCCGTCATCGTGTTTTTGGCTCTCGGGATGAGTGTCGGTTTTCTCTCAGGTCTTTTCGGTGTCGGCGGCGGCTTTCTGCTCATGCCGCTGCTGACGTTTCTGGGCATTCCGTCGGCGGTCGCGGTGGCGACCAGCGCCTCGCATGTCGTGGCGTCTTCGGTATCGGGCGCGATCACGCATTATCGGCGCGGCAACGTCGATATCCGGATGGGGCTCGTCATGTTGATGGGCGGCCTGACGGGAACCTATCTCGGCGTCAGTGCGGTGAAGATCTTGCGGCGTCTGGGATACTTCGATTTCACTGTCGCGCTCATGTACGTCATTTTTCTCGGCGTGGTCGGCACGGTGATTTTCGTAGAGGGCATCAACGCGTCGCGGCGGGTGCGCTCGACTGGCGGGACGACGGCCAGAAAATCCGGTCAGCATGGCTGGATGGAAGGCTTGCCGCTCAAGATGCGGTTCCCACGCTCGAAGCTTTACATGAGCGCCGTTCCGCCGGTGATCATCGGCATGTTCATTGGCTGCCTGTCGGCGATCATGGGCATCGGCGGGGGGTTCGTCATCATCCCGGCGATGATCTACCTCTTGCGGATGCCGACAGGGCTCGTTATCGGCACGTCGCTGTTTCAGATCGTATTCGTTGCGGCGCTGGCAACCGTGCTGCACGCTGTCGAGAACAAGACGGTCGATGTGGTGCTCGCTTTGATCTTGATCGTCGGCGGGGTGATTGGTGCGCAATTCGGAACGATGATTGGGGAGAAATTGCGCGGCGAACATCTGCGCGCGTTGTTGGGCGCGGTCATTTTGCTCGTTGCTGCGCGGATGGCGTACGAGCTTGTCGTACCGCCTGCCGATCTGTTCTCGCTCGCGGCTGTGGCGGGGGCATCCTGATGCGGTGGTTTTTAGCAACGATGGCCGTGATGATCGGTTTCGCAGGCGCTGCGGCGGCGGAGGTGCCGAAAGAAGGCGTCGAAGCCGACGCCTCGACGCGGCAGGTTGCCATCACATCGAGCTTCACGGGCACGGAAATTCTGGTCTTCGGAGCGGTCACGAACAGCGTGCAATCCAGTCCAGAGGCCGGTACCTATGACGTGATTGTGGTGGTCGAAGGCATTCCGGCGCCGGTCGTCGTGCGCCGAAAGTCGCGCGTGGGCGGCATATGGGTCAACACGCAGTCGATGCGCTTTGCGTCGGTGCCGAGCTATTATGCCATTGCCTCGACGCGGCCAATTGATGAGATCGCGGACAAGGCGGTGCTCGATGCGCAAGGGATCGGGTTCGATCATGTGCGGATGGTTCGCGCTGCGCAGAGCCGAACGGATGCGACCGATCCGGCGGAGTTGCAAGCGTTCAAGGAAGCGCTGATCCGTTTGAAGGAGCGAGAGCGCGTCTACGTCAAATCGGACTTCGGCGCGTCGTTCATCGGCAGCAGTCTTTTCCGTGCGACGATTGCGTTGCCGCCGAACGTGCCCGTCGGGCCGCTGACGGCGCATGTGTATCTATTCAAAGGCGGCCAAATGCTTGGCGAATACAGCAACCGCGTCATGCTGCAACGTGAAGGCGTCGAGCGTTACATTCATGAGACAGCGATGACGAAGCCATTGCTCTACGGCGTCGTGACGGTGCTGCTGGCGGTCTCGTCGGGGCTTGCTGCGGCGTTTGCGTTCCGTAAGCCGGTTTGACCTCAATCGTCGCGCAGCAGGCGGGGGGCGACGGGATAGAGGCCTTCGTGGCCGAGCATCCAGACGTCAAGACCATCATCGCCGAACAGCGGTTCGAAGGCCATGTCGAGAATATTGAGACCGCCCGTATAGGCACCGAACGCTGGCATCACGAGACGCAGGCGATTGCCGACGAAGCATGGCCGCCGCAGTGACGTGCCGTGAAACACGAGGCGGGCGGCGGGATGATAATGTCCGGCAATCTCGTGCGTCGCCGCGCCGGAACGTGGCTCATGACGGAGCGCGATACCGCCGACGATGACTTCCTCGACGACATAGCCCGCCAGCGTACGGTCGATCTTGGGATCGTGATTGCCGGTGATCCAGATCCAATCGCGATCCTCCTGCAGCATGTGCAGGCTTTCGATATCGGCTTGATCCATGCGCGCCGCGCCATCGGAATCGTGCAGGCTGTCGCCGAGTGAAATGACCGTTTCGGGCTGGTAGCGATCAATCAGAGCTGCCAGCTTGCTCAGGGTCTCTCGCGTGTCATAAGGCGGCAGCATCTGGCCGCGCGCCGCGAACGCCGAGCCTTTTTCGAGGTGAAGGTCGGAGACGATCAGCGCGCGCTCGGCAGGCCAGTAGAGTGCACCGAATTTATGGGCGAGGAAGGTCTTGCCGCAAATGTTGACCGGCTGATCGGCGAAATCGTCGAGCCCGATGCGCTCCGGCTTCAGCATGTTCATTGCTCTGCATCCCCCGTCGCTTCGCGTATCAATTCGTCGGCCGCCGCGCGCAAGACCGCATCGCGATCCTGACCGTAGACCAGCTCGATGCCGATCTCCAACAGTACCGGAACGGCGAGCGGCGACACGTGGTCGAGAATTTGATGTCTGATTCGGTTTTTTATGCGAGCGAGAAACGTGCCGAGCCGCTTGATGTCGAGCAGGCCCGTGGCCGCGTCGGCCCAGGCGGCCTCCAGCAGAAGGTGGTTCGGGTCGTGGCGGCGGAGCACATCATAGATCAGATCGGTCGAGATCGTCACTTGGCGGCCGGATTTTACCTTCCCGGGATGGCGGCGCTCGATCAGCCCAGCGATGACGGCCGCAAGGCGAAATGTCCGCTTCATCAAAGCGCTTTCGGCGAGCCAGGCATCGAGGTCGTCGCCAAGCATGTCTTCGTCGAAGAGTTCGGCAAGGGAGAGGCGTCCGCCGGAAATGAGGCCGGACATGTCGCCATGCGTCCAGACGGCGAGCGCATAATCGTTCGCCACGAAGCCGACAGGCTGGGCGCCGATACGGTCGAGGCGGCGGGTCAGCAGCATGCCGAGCGTCTGGTGCGCGAGGCGGCCTTCGAACGGATAGGCGACGAGGAAGTGGCGGTTGCCCCGGGGGAAGGTTTCGACCAGCACCTCATCGGGCGCAGGCATGACTGAGAATTCGGTCTGCAACTCAAGCCAGTTGGCGACAGGATTTGGAAGCGCCGACCAGACGCTGGGGTCGGCGAGCATATCGCGAACGCGGCGCGCGAGATGCGTGGACAGCGGGAATTTGCCGCCGTCGTAACTCGGCACCATCGGGTCTTCGGCGTTGGCGCGCGTGACGAAGACTTCGGTATCGCGAATGCCTTCGAAGCGCAGCACCTGTCCGGCGAAGACGAATGTATCGCCCGGCGTCAGTTGCTCGGCGAAATATTCTTCGACTTCGCCCAGCACCCGGCCGCCCATGTTCGGCATTCGCTTGGCGCCGCGATGGGCGATGAGGCGGACTTTGAGATGTGGCGCATCGACGATGGTGCCGATGTTCAGACGGTATTGTTGCGCGATGCGGGGATTGGCGACACGCAGTTTACCGTCGTCGGTTGGGCGGAGTTTGGCAAAACGTTCGTAGGAGCGAAGGGCGTAACCGCCGGTCGAGACGAAATCGACGGTGCGGTCGAATTGATTTCGTGTGAGACCCGCGTAGGGGAGGGCAGAGCGGACTTCATCGAACAGCGTGTCCGGATCGAAGGGGGCTTCGCAGGCCATGCCGAGCACGTGCTGGGCGAGAACATCGAGTGCGCCGCTGCGGGACAGCTGCGCGTCCTGATCGCCAGCTTCGGCGGCTTGCTGGGCGGCGCGGCATTCCAAAACTTCGAAGCGATTGCCGGGAACGAGGATTGCTTGCGACGGCTCGTCGAGCCGGTGATTGGCGCGGCCGATGCGTTGCAGCAAGCGGCTTGCACCTTTGGGCGCACCGAGATGGATGACAAGATCGACGTCGCCCCAGTCGATGCCGAGGTCGAGCGTGGAGGTGGCGACGACGGCGTGCAGGCGGCCTTCGGCCATCGCCGCTTCGACCTTCTTGCGCTGGGCAGCTTCGAGCGAACCGTGATGCAGGCCGATCGGCAAGTTGTCGTCATTGATGCGCCAGAGTTCCTGGAAGGCATATTCGGCCTGCATGCGCGTGTTGACGAAGATGAGCGTCAGCTTGTGCGCGCGGATTGCGTCGTAGACCTCGTGCATGGCGTAGCGGGCAGTATGGCCGGTCCAGGGGATATCGTTTTCCGCTTCCAGGATTTCGATGACGGGCTTGGCGCCGCCTTTGACGGTGACGAGACCGGCGAGGTTCGTCATCGTTTCGGGATCGGTCTGCGCGACGAGGTAGCCGCGCAATTCGCTCGGGCGCGCGACGGTGGCCGACAGGCCGATGGTCATGACATTCGGCGAAAGCTTTCGAAGTCGGGCGATGTCGAGCGCCAGGAGATCGCCGCGTTTCGAGGCGGCGAGCGCGTGAAGCTCGTCAAGGATGATCGTATCGAGATCAGCGAAGAGATAGGGCGCGTCCGGGTGGCTTAGCAGCAGCGCAACCTGCTCCGGCGTCGTCAGCAGGATGTGCGGCGGCTTCACGCGCTGGCGCTGGCGGCGCGCGAGGGACGTATCGCCGGTACGCGTTTCGGTGCGGACCTTCAGCCCCATCTCTTCGATTGGTGTGTTGAGATTGCGCTCCACGTCGGCGGCAAGCGCCTTCAGCGGAGAGATGTAAAGCGTGTACAGTCCGGCGCCGGTTTTCTTCCGATTGCCGTTATGAATCGAGATCAGGCTTGGCAGGAAACCGGCGAGCGTCTTACCTGCGCCGGTCGGGGCGATCAGCAGTGTCGAGCGGCGCTCGCGTGCGGCTTCAAGTAGTGCAAGCTGATGTGGCCTCGGCGTCCAGCCGCGATGCGCAAACCAGTCCGCGATTTCTGGCGGGAGGTGTGCCGTATCGAGAGCAGCTTCGGCGCGACGTGATTTCTTTTTCGGAAGCGGTGCGACCAACGCAGCGCTGCGCGGCTTCGGCTTTGCGCGCGAGGTTGGCGGGTGCGCTTTGCGGGGGGGCTTGTCGGTGGTTTTACGCGGCACGTATCAGACTTCGTTGCGATAAGCGTTCGACTGGTACCGTCCCCGCGGCATTCTATCTCTAAAGCGGCTGTTTCGCCCAGTAGTCGGCGTGGCGGCCGCGGATGGCGGCGAGACTCGACTGGCCGCTGTTCTTCAGGGCGTCGGTGAGGACGGACTTGATCTCACTGATGAGGCTTGGCCCTTCGTACACAAGACCCGTATAGAGCTGCAACAATGTGGCGCCGGCTTCGATTTTTTCCAGGGCCTGCTTGCCGGAACCAATGCCGCCGATGCCGATGAGCGGAATTTTTCCGCCGGTTTCCCGGTAGATGCGGGCGAGCATGGCGGTCGAACGGGCAAACAGCGGTTGTCCGGAGAGGCCGCCTGTCTCGTGCGCCAACGGCGATTTGACGCCGTTGCGGGTGAGGGTCGTATTGGAGACTGCGATGCCATCGACGCGGTGCGCGACGAGGCGTTCGACGATCGGCGCGATGTCGGCCTCGGCAATGTCGGGCGCGATCTTGACGATGATCGGACGGCGCAACGCACCATCTTTGACCAGCCGCGTGCGCGTCGCCATGATCCGCGTCAGAAGTTCGTCGAGCGCTTCGGGCGCTTGAAGGTCGCGCAGGCCTGGCGTGTTCGGCGAGGAGATGTTGACGGTGAAATAACTGGCAAGCGATGTGAACCGCATCAATCCCAGAACATAATCTTCGCCGCGGTCGTCGCTGTCTTTGTTCGCGCCGATGTTGACGCCGACGATGCCGCCGCGATTTTTTCGCGCTTCGAGCCGGTCCAGTGCCGCGGTGTGGCCGCAGTTGTTGAAGCCGAGCCGGTTGATCAGGGCTTTGTCTTCCAGGAGGCGGAATACACGCGGGCGTGAATTTCCGCTCTGCGGTTTCGGTGTTACCGTACCAACTTCGGCGAAGCCGCAGCCCATTCCAAGGACTGCGTCGGGTACGCGTGCGTCTTTGTCGTAGCCGGCGGCGATGCCGATGGGGTTGGGGAATTCAAGACCAAAGACGGATTGCGCCAGCACGCGATCGTCGGGTTTGAGTGGGCGCGGGTAAATTCCGCATTCCAGTGCCTTGAGGGAAGCCTCGTGGGCTTCTTCTGGGCCGAGTGCGAAAAGCGCGGAGCGCGCGAAGCGGTAGAAATTTTTCAGCACACGAACCATTCCTCTTCAATTCGCGGTATGCCATTCTCATCGTTTTGAAGGTGACGCTGCCACATCGCTTCGGAAACCGATAAGTTGCCGTAGAGGTGCGGGAAGAGATCTCCGCCGCGCGATTGTTCCCATTTGAGTTCGGGGCCTAATGTCGAGGCCTCAAACGCGATGAGAACAAGATCGCCTTTGTCTTTGAAATGTTTTTCTAATGTGCCGGGAAGCTGATGTTGCGCCGAAAGATGTATGAAGCCATCGCGACGATCATCGACCGATCCGGTATATACTCCATCTATGGTCGCCTTAGACCATTCACGGACGGTAGCAATTTTGAATACGATTTTGTTCATTGCAGAGTTTGAATTTTTGATGGCGCTCTCTCACTGATATCATTACGCCGCAGCGACACGGAGAGTGTGGCGCCGATGCAAGCCCGTTGCTATCACGGCTGCATATGCGTGCAACCCGTTTCGTGTATCGCGGGTTTTCAATTTCGGGTCGCGGGGATGCGGTACCCGCGGATGGCAGATAGAGGTCTTCGTTTTCGTGTATCCAACGGCGTCGCTAACGATTTCGGAACTGTTCTTCGGACCCTATCTGTTGAACATTCCGCTGTTCCAACGGCCGTACTCGTGGGGACGAGAACAGGCCGAGCAGCTTCTCGACGATTTGATGGAGGCTGCCGGCGTCTGCTCGGGCGGAGAGGCCGATCAGACGTATTTTCTGGGCGCCGTTGTGTTGATGGATGCGCCTGGCGCCGAGACTTCGAAGCTCACCGCGAAGATGACGCCTCGCGAGTTCGGAGTGATTGACGGACAGCAGCGGCTCGTTACGCTGATGACGCTGCTTGCTGTGTTGCGCGATCTTGAAACCGATACGCGCAGGCCGGTCGGCAAGCGCGTACACAATATGCTCATTGCGCAACTTGGGACGCGCTTCTTTCGTACCGAGCGGTTCCGAATGCATCTTTCGACGCGTGAGCGCGCCGTGTTCGAAGATCATATTCTGCTGCCGGGAAGTTCGGTGCAGCCGACCTATCTCGCCGCGCCGTCCTTACCAGAAGCGACGCTTCTGGAAGTGCGCGACCGCTTCAAGGCCGTTTTGTCCGAGATGACCAATACGGCACGGCGGACACTTGCCGATTTCATCGCCGACAGTTGTTATGTCGTCGTGATCGTCGGCAACGACATCGACCGGTCGCATCAGATGTTCGTGGTGTTGAACGAGCGCGGGAAGAAGCTGCAGCGCAACGACATCCTGAAGTCCGACATTCTGGCGCGCATGTCGACGAGCGATGCGAAGTGGGCCGTCGGGATGTGGGACGATATGAGCCTGGCCCTCGGCGAAGGATTCGAGCCGTTCTTCGGTCATTTGCGCACGATTTACGGCCATGGCCGTCTGCAAATCGTCTCGGGCGTGCGGCAAGTCATTCGCGACAGCGGCGGATCGGAAGCGTTCTTCAAGGACGTGTTCCTGCCGCTTGCGAAAGCGTATGTGCTGGTTAGGAATAACGGCGAAGACGTGCTGTCGCACAGCATGCAGCGGACGCTCATCTATCTCAATCGGTTGCCGGAAGCCGACTGGGCGCCTGCGGCTATCGTTGCGCTCAAGGACTGGAAGCACGATCCGCACCGGGCCGCGTTTCTTTTGGACGAGATCGAACGATTGGCGATGCTGACGCGGCTGCTTTGCGCCGGGTCAGGCAAGCGTGTGCGGCGCTTTGCGGAGCTTATTAAAGTTATGCGGTCCGGAGTGCCGATCGACGCGTCGCATCCGGTTCTGCAGATGTCGCGCGATGAAGTTCGCGGCGTCGCCTTCCATCTCAAGGATTTTCACAAACGCAATCCGAAGGTGTGCAAGCTGCTTTTGATGCGGCTTGGCGACGAGCTGGCAGGTGAGATGGATGTGGTCGATCCCGACCTCTACACCATCGAGCACGTGCTGCCGCAGCGCCCGGCCGCGTCTAGTCCGTGGCGCCAGAAGTTCGCGAGTTCGGAAGAGCGCGCGCAACTCGTGGAAAGCCTCGGCAACCTTGTGCTGATCACGCAGCAGGAGAACGACCGGGCGCGCAACGCATCGTGGGAGGACAAGAAGCAGATTTACGCTAAGGCTTCGAGCCGGGTGCCGCTTCTTGCGATCACGCGCGACGTTCTCGGTGAAACGGAGTGGTGCAAGGAGCAGATCGAGGCGCGCGAGCTTCGACTGATCGATTTGATCGGCAAGCTCTGGCGGATCGACCTTCTCGGGCAACGGCCGGGCGTTCGCCCGCCGCCGCTCAAGCCTGTCGATGTCGAAGAGCCGACGGAGCCTCTACGGCATCTCGCGTGAGGGGGTGACGGGAGCCGCATGCCTAGGCAGCGGCAAGTTCGCCGCCGAGCGCTTTCGCAATCAACGCGCGGGTTTCGGGAATGCCGTACAGCGCGACAAAGGTGCCGAGACGCGGGCCGCGCTCCTGGCCCAGCAAGATCTCATAGATCGCCTGGAACCAATCGAGTTTTACACCGGGGCCGCCGCTGGGGCTGGTCTTGGTCGTGTCCTGATAGCGCGGAATGGATCGGCCGACGTCGAGCAGCGCATTCTGGATGGTGTCGCCGTCGGCGCCTGACGGCAAAGCTGCGAGCGCCGCGTCGAGGCTCTTTAAGGCTTCGATCTCAATGTCGTCGGGTGCGCGGAACTTCTTCGTCGGTTTGACGAAGTCTTCGTAGTAGCGGATCGCGTAGCCGGCGAGCTTGTCGAGGATCGGCGCGTTCTCGGGCTCGGCGCCCGGTGCGTAGCGGCGCAGGAAGCCCCACAGCACATCCTTGGTGTGGGCGTGCGATACCGACACGAGATTGAGCAGTAAGCCGAACGTCACCGGGATTTCAGGCTTCGGCGGCCTGCCGGCGTGAATGTGCCATACCGGATTGTCGATCTGCTGCTTTGAGTCCTGCTTCGGGAACGACGACAGGAACTGCAGGTATTCGTCGACTGCGCGCGGGATGACGTCGAAGTAGAGGCGCTTGGCACTACGCGGCTTCTGATACATGAACAGCGCGAGGCTTTCCGGCGAGGCGTATGTCAGCCATTCGTCGATCGTCAGGCCGTTGCCACGCGACTTCGAAATCTTCTCGCCCTTGTCGTCGAGGAACAGCTCGTAGACGTAATGCTGAGGAGGCACGCCGCCCAGGATCTCACAGATTTTATCGTAGATCGGCGCGTTGGTCTGATGGTCCTTGCCGAACATTTCGAAGTCGACGCCGAGCGCGACCCACCGCATGCCGAAGTCGGGCTTCCATTGCAGCTTTACGCGGCCGCCGGTGACGGGCAGCGTGACATCGCGGCCGTCTTCGTCGGCGAAGGTGATGGTGCCGTCCTTGGCGTTCACTTCCTTCATAGGCACATAAAGGATGCGACCGCTCTTCGGCGAGATCGGCAGGAAGGGGCTGTACGTCGCCTGCCGTTCCGGGCCGAGTGTCGGCAGCATGACCTTCATGATGGCGTCGTAGCGTTCAACGGCGCGCAGCAGCATGTCGTCGAAGCGTCCGGCCTTGTAGTATTCGGTTGCGCTCGCGAATTCGTATTCGAAGCCGAAGGTATCGAGGAAGCGACGGAGCATGGCGTTGTTGTGATCGCCGAAGCTTGCGTAATCGCCGCCGAACGGATTGGGGACCGTCGTCAGCGGCATCTGCAGATACGGTTCGAGCGCCTTCCGGTCCGGAACGTTTTCCGGAATCTTGCGCATGCCGTCCATGTCGTCGGAGAAGCAGAGAAGGCGGGTCTTGCGCTTGCCTTCTGTCAGCGTCTCGAAGGCATGGCGCACCATCGTCGTGCGTGCGACCTCGCCGAACGTGCCGATGTGCGGCAGGCCCGAAGGTCCGTAGCCTGTCTCGAACAGGACCGTCTTGGTGTCGCCGCCGGGAATCTTCTCCAGGCGCTTGAGCAGCCGGCGCGCTTCTTCGAAGGGCCAAGCCTTGGAGTCGGCGCTGGCGGTGGACTGCTCGGGCGTGAAGACGAGTGCGGTCATTTGGCTATGGCTGTTCGTATGGTCACGAGATGGCAAAGGTACAAAGGCTGGCTTTGCGGCGAAGGCGCGCACCGTAGGTGCACGGGCGGGCAGCGTCAACGCGCCTTCGAAATCTCCGTGACAAATGCCGCAACGGCGTCGGCGGCGGCTGCGAGATTGCCTTTGCGCGTGAAGCCCGACGCTCCACGCGGCCCGAAATCGTGGTCGCCGTCGTCCATCCAGACGAGCGCAATTTTGTTCGAAAGCGGATATTTTTCCACTTCGGCACGGCTGCCGAATGGATCGCGTTCGCCCTGAACGATCAGGGCCGGGCAACGAAGATTTTTGAGGTGCTCGGTCCGTAGCTGATCGGGTTTGCCGGGCGGATGGAACGGATAGCCGAGGCAGATGAGGCCGGCGATCGCCTTTTTCGCAAAGAGTTCGTCGGCGACGAGGCTCGCGACTCGGCCGCCGAGAGATTTGCCGCCGATCACGAGCGTGGCGCGCGGATACGCGGCGTGGATGGCGTCGATGCACGCGCGGTATTCTTCGACGAGGGCTTCTGCGCGCGGCGGCGGGCGTTTCGGGCCACCATTGCGGCGTCCGGCCATGTAGCCAAACTCGAAGAGCGTGAGCGCCAGGCCGCGTTCGTCCAAGAGAGCAGCCATTGTGTCGAGGAACGGCGAACTTATCCCCGCGCCTGCGCCATGCGCTAAGATCAGTCGCGTGTCGGCTGCAGCGTTTCCGCGGTCGATACGGAATGCCGGCAGAGCCGAAGACGTAGGCTTTTCTGCTGTTGCGCCGGATGATTTTTGAACGCGGGTCATGGTGGTCACGATGCGAAAAAGACGAGCTGATACAGTGCCGGCGGTTGGCGTACCAGCGAAATTGCAGGGTGCGGATGTGACAGGCGTGCCGTTGCGCCTTAAAATTGCAGGCAGGGTCTGATTTTCGCCCGAGATTGAGCTAAAGTAGCGTCATGAGGTAAACGGGGACGAAGCATGAGAGCCGCAAAGGTCTTGGCGCTCGCGGTCGTCTGCGCATTGGCGGCGATCGGTAGTTCGCTGGTTCAGGCATCCGACACGCCGAGTTTGTTTGGTTTCATCCAGCCGTCGCAGGCGGAATCCGCGCAGAATGCTGCGTCCGGACAGAGCGATGACGCAAGCGATGTTCCGTCAGCGCCCGATCCTGGGCATGCAGATGGAGCGCAAGGTTCGACGCTTCCTGCTTTCGTGGCGCGGCCGCACGCGTTGACGCAGTCTGATTCCGAGCCGAGCGAACCGCCGGGTGACGATGCCGAGGCGCCGCCGTCGGATACCGCGGCTCCTGCTGCCGCAAGCACGACGACCGGCTCCGTTTCCGACAAGCCCGATGCTGCAAGCGCCGCAACGACACCTGCGAAATCGTCGAAGAAGCCGCCGGTTTCGATCAAAGTCAAAATCAAAGTTGAGCCGATTCCAGGACTGACGGCACCGAAGAAGCCGACTTGGCCGACGTTCGTCGGTGCGAAGCAACTCTTCGGGGAAGCCAAGAAGCCTGCGCCGATGGAGGCGCGTTCGATCGGCAGCTATTCGCGTGGATGTCTGGCGGGCGGTGTGCCGTTGCCGATCGACGGTCCGGCGTGGCAGGAAATGCGGCTCTCGCGCAATCGCAACTGGGGCAACCCGGTCTTGATCGCGCTGATCGAACGGTTCGCCAAGGATGCCCAGAAGCTCGACGGTTGGCCGGGACTGCTGGTCGGCGATATCGCGCAGCCGCGCGGCGGTCCGATGGTGACGGGACATGCCAGCCATCAGATCGGTCTTGATGCCGACTTCTGGCTGACGCCGATGCCTAAGAAACGGCTTACGCGGAAAGAGCGCGAGACGCTGAATGCCACGTCGATGCTTGATGACACAGGATTGAAAGTCGATTCGAAGGTGTTCACGTCGAAGCAGGTGGCGCTCATCAAGCGCGCAGCGTCATATCCGGAGGTTGAGCGGATTTTCGTACATCCGGCGATCAAGAAGGCGCTGTGCGAGCGAGCGGGAACAGATCGTGCGTGGCTCGGCAAAGTGCGGCCGTGGTACGGCCATTACTATCACTTCCATATGCGCATCAAATGTCCGCCGGGCTCTACAGGATGTACGCCGCAAGTGCCACCTACAGGCGACGATGGATGCGGCAAGGAAGTGACGCAGTGGCTGGCGAAGGTCATCCCTGCAAAGGGTCCGCCAGCGCCGCGTCCGCCTGGGCCGCCAAGGGCGCCGAGCCCACCGATCATGCTTTCGGATTTGCCGAAGGCGTGTCAGGCGGTGCTGGCTTCCGGGCCTGATCCGATCAAAATTCCGACGGCTGCCCTGATGACGAGGGTGCAGGTGAAGAAAGCGCTGGCCAAGGCGGCGGCCGTGAATATGGCTCTCTACAAGGCGTCGACCGCGGGCGCCGCCAAAGGGTCGCCAACGGAACTCGCAAAGAGCCCGGCACTGCGTCCGCATATGCATAAATCGGCGACGGCCGATCCGAAGTAGGCCGGACGTCATCCTCGGTTGTGCCGGGAGGCCATTTCGATCATCGCACTCTTGCGGGCGAGACAACATGATGGTGGGCGGTGGCGAAGTTTGTCGGCGCACTCGCAACAACGTCATGCCGACGTAGGTCGGCACCCAGGCAAGCATCAGCTCGCGTCGTCTTTCGACTTGTCTGGATCCCGGCCCGCGCCGGGATGACGTTGGAATAGCGACTAGGCGGACTTAGCCCTTTAAGTCCGCCGATGCTGCGTCAGAAGCGGGCATCGGGCAGGAGACGCCCGTGCCCTTCAGGCCGCAGTAGCCATGGGGGATCTTCGCCAGGTACTGCTGGTGATAATCTTCGGCCAGGTAGACTGGCGGCGAGGGCTGGATCTCCGTCGTGATCGCACCGTAGCCCTTGCCAGCGATCGCAGCCTCATAGGCCTTCTTCGAAGCCTCAGCCGCTGCAAACTGCTCGGGCGTGGTGGTGTAGATCGCCGATCGGTACTGGGTGCCGATGTCGTTGCCCTGACGGAAGCCCTGGGTCGGATCGTGCGCTTCCCAGAACGTCTTCAGCAGCATCTCGTAGGAAATGACCTTCGGATCATAAACGACGATGACAACTTCGGCGTGGCCGGTCGCGCCGGTGCAAACCTCGTCGTAGGTCGCGTTCGGCGTGTAGCCGCCCGCGTATCCGACGGCGGTGATCCAGATACCATCACCCAACTGCCAGAACAGGCGTTCGGCGCCCCAGAAACAGCCGAGGCCGAAAACCGCGACTTCCAGGCCGGCCGGGTAGGGGCCATGCAGGGGGCGCGAAAAGAGATAGTGCTCGGCATTGGCGGAGAGGATCGGGGTTGGACGGCCCTTCGGGGCGGTCTCGGCGGTCGGCATGACGACGCGCTTGCGTGCGAACATGGATTAGCTCCTTTTTATCGTTGGGGTGGATGCCCCAGTATACGACGGCCGTTCCCCGTTCGTTTCAGAAAGCCTGCAACTCGCTTCCGGGGTGCAAATGGCGCGCTGGTCGCGGGCTTCAATAGTCGTTGGCGAAAATTCGAATCCGACGGCGTGGGCGACCCAGAAAGCCGCAGGCGATGGCCAGCAGCAGGAAGATCATCGTCGCCGGAAGCGACAGGACCGAGGTCAGCACCGGATCCCAGCCGACCGGCCCTGTTATGCGGCTGACTGTACGCTCCAGGGCCGACACGAACGCCGGAGCAAGGTTGTGAAGGTGCTGCAACAGCGAGATTGCGCCTTCGCCGTCGCTTCGAGGCCGCGAAACGTCGGCGGCGAAAGAGATGAGGGTGAAGAGGGCGAACAGCGCGGCGAGAAAGCGCAGCATGAGGCGCGGGCGCGATTCGGGATTCACGAAGCCTGCGACCAAGGCGATCAGCAGTGCAGCGGCGGCGACGCGGAGCAGCCACGCAGTCGGCTGTTCGCCCGAGGTGTACCAAAGCCAACAGTAAACGGCCGCCGAAGCGGCTGCCAAAGCTGAAAAGACCTTGAGAAGCGTGGAGCTGGTCATAGGTGGCAGTTGCTCATGAGCCAGCGTCAGTTTTGCGGCCCCTGCGGCCCAGCGTCAAGCTGGGGAAAATCATTTCAGGGTGCCGTTGCGCTCGGGATGCGGATGCGTATAGTGCGCCCCTTCCACGAACCGGATGGAGAGATGGCCGAGTGGTTGAAGGCGCACGCCTGGAACGCGTGTAGGCTCGCAAGGGTCTCGTGGGTTCGAATCCCACTCTCTCCGCCATTGTCGCCAGAAGTGCCGTTTTGACGACGATTAGCTTCCTCTGGTTTTCCTCCATATTGCCACCCGCTTTCGCAACGCGGCGGAGCTTCGAGCGGTGAACCGTCACTTGGTTCTATAAGGCCCACATATATTACCCGGATACAATTGACGAAGGTATTTCGCCCGGGTATTAATGGCGCGGGCATCTAGCAAAGCGCGACACGTTCGATTTCCTGAACAGCCCCTGCGGGCCAACGATTGCTGTCTTCTGGTTCGTTGCCGGAGGTGGCCATCGCGGTCGCGCGGCCAGCGATACATCCCATTCAAGGAACCGCCATGAACAAAACCGGCTCGACAGCATATCTCGAACCCACACAGGCGGCGGGGCGCCAGTTCGTGCAGCGCGATCTTTCCGGCCCCGTCGTCATGCTCAATCTGCTGAGGTTCAGGGATGTCGCCGATTATTCAGGCCATCCCGAACTGGCGCCTGCCGTGCCGATCAGCGGTGCACGAGCATTCGATCGCTACGTTGAGCATACGCTGCCCTTCTTGCGCGAAAGCGGGGGCGACATCTTGTTTCTCGCCAAGGGCGGCGCCTTCCTGATCGGCCCCGCCGACGAACAGTGGGATCTGGCAATGCTGGTCCGGCAGGCCAGTGTTGCTTCGTTTCTCTCCTTCGCCGCCCATGCAGGGTATCTCGCGGGGCTTGGCCATCGCTCGGCAGCGGTGGAGGACTCCCGCCTTCTCCCGCTATCGGAAATGCCATGTCGCACGCCTGCTGAGGGAATGCAGGCATGAATACAATAATGGCCAACGGCATTGAACTCGCCTGGGACAGTTTCGGCGATGCCGACGCCGAAGCATTCCTGCTGATTTCAGGGCTCGGAACGCAAATGATCCGCTGGAGCGTCGGATTCTGTGAGGGCTTGGCCGGAAGAGGCTATCGGGTGATCCGCTTCGATAACCGGGATGCCGGATGCTCGACGCATTTCACGGCCTGGGCCGCGCCTGATTTTGGGGCGCTCGTCTCTGCGCTGATGGCCGGACGCCGGCCCGACGTGCCTTATACGCTCAACGATATGGCGACCGACGCGATCGGCCTCCTCGATGCTCTCGGCATCGCACGGGTCCATGTCGTCGGCAGGTCGATGGGCGGCATGATCGCGCAAGTCCTGGCGAGCGAACATGCCGACCGTGTTGTTTCACTAACCTCGATCATGTCGAGCACGGGCAATCCGGCTCTCCCTCGGGCCGCCTCCGATGTCATGGCGATGATGATGCGTCCCGCGCCGGATCCTGCTGTCGATCCGGACGGCTTTCTAAGGATGCGTCTGCCCTTCGCGCGCAGGATCGCCGGAACAGCCTATCCGTTCGACGAGGACGTCCATCGTGCCCTGCTGCTCGAGGAAGCACGGCGTTGCTACGATACGGACGGTACGGCGCGCCAGATCGCCGCCATGGCAGTGGCGGGAGACCGCCGTGCGCGCCTAGCAACGATCAAGGCGCCCACTCTCGTCATTCATGGAACAGATGATCCACTGATCCCGCCAGCCTGCGGCCATGACACGGCTGTCTCGATCCCCAGTTCGATCTATCGACCGATCGAAGGCATGGGACACGACCTGCCTCCCGAACTCGAGCAGACAGTGATCGACGCGATCTGCGATGTGGCGAAGAAGGGATCGCATCAAGCTGTTTCAAGGTGACGCTGACACACCGGCATGACATTAGGTGTTCGGCACCAAAGCCGGATTCCAGCTTCCGTCCGGGGACGTTCGCCGCCTAGAGCCCAGCCATAAGATAGGATCGAAAACGTATGCGCCTCGGAGCTTGATCGATCACGCCATCGTTGGGGTCGCCGCAGCTTTGGCGGCTTCGAATTGACGGACGGCGTCGACAGCGTGGGCGGCATACATCACCGAGGGGCCAGCGCCCATGTAGATCGCCATGCCGAGGGTTTCGAAGATTTCAGCGTCGGTCGCTCCTTGAGCGACGGCCGCTTTGGCATGGAAGGCGATACAATCTTCACACCGGACGGCGACGCCGATCGCGAGAGCGATTAGCTCCTTGGTTTTGGTATCGAGGGCGTCAGCCTTGGCCGCGGCCTGAGCGATGGCGCCGAAACCTTTCATCACGTCAGGTGCGCCAGCGCGAAGATCTTTCAAGGTGGCGCTGACGTTTTTCGTGATCTCCATATAGTCGGTTTTCATGTCCGTCCGTTCCTCATTAGCTAACGCACAAAATCGCCGTGCGTGAGGGAGCCCGCTATGATGTGCGTCAAGGTCCGTCATCAGCAGGGGTCCGCCTCGACGAATTCAAACCGGCGGTGCTATTAGAAATCGGCTAACCATCGACGCGTGAAGATCAGGCTCTCACAGATTGAGGAGACGGGAACATGCGGCTTCGTTTGTTTGTGGCGTTCGTGGCAATCGTTGCGGCCGCTCCGGCTGCGATGGCGATGGAGCCCGTCCATTATGTTTGCGCCGACAAGACGGAGTTAACGGCGACGTTTCACATGTCGCCAAGCGCCGCCCATCTCGTGTTCGCCGGTTCGGGCGAGACGATGAACCTGCCGCAAGCACCGTCTGCCGACGGTGGCCGCTATCTGAAGGGCGATACCGAGTTCTGGATCAAAGGCAGGGACGCGACGCTGACGCGCGGCGACAGTCAGACGACCTGCAAGAGCTGACGGTCCTCTCTGCCTGGCCGCGCGGCGCAGAAGCTTATTGCGGCGGCGGGGTCTTGAGTTTTGAAATTCGGATCAGTGTCGAACCGCCGACACCCGACGTCGTCCGGCATTCGAAACGATCGCCGTTGATGTCGTAGATCGCGTTGTTGTCATCGGAGGCCATGGCACGCTGCGCGCAAAGGACCGAGCCGCTGCGGATGGCCGATCTGGTGGTCGCCATGATGATAGCGCCTGCGGACGAGACGCGGTCGTAGAAGTCGGATGAAGGCCATGTCGCATTCGCCTTTGCCATCAGCTCGGGCGCTTTGTCGACGTCGCTGGCGCAGGTCAGCGTCAATTCGTCGACGCTATCGGTCTTCAGAGCAACCACGACCGATTGATCCTGGGTATTGCGTTCGGCGACGGCGATTTCGGGGTTTTGGGCGTGGACGTTTGCGGCCAGCGCATCACACTCGTCGGCGCGGGTCGGGGCCGTCCAGGCGACAGCCAAAGCTGCGGTCAAAATCGTCGTTCGCCAAACACTCATTCAAGTCCTCTCAATTCCGCGATGCAGAGACCCTACACATCGTGGCGCGGATGGTCTGCTAAGCCAAACGGGCGACCAACTTATGGCAGTTGGCTGAACGTCAGAAAACAGCAAACTTATTAGACGGTTGCGGCGGCCTGAAGGGGTGCGGTCGCCGACGAAAGGTACGTGTGAAGCGCGGCGACGACCTGGGCGCCTTCACCGACTCCAGCTGCGACGCGCTTGATCGAGCCGGCGCGCACATCGCCGATGGCAAAGATGCCGGGGATGCTGGTCTCCAGAGAGGCGCAATCTTCGCCCGCGCCGATACCCGTCAAGACGAAGCCTTTGGGGTCGAGCTTGACGCCGGTCTCGGCTAGCCAGCCGGTTTCGGGATCGGCACCGATAAATAGAAAGAGGTGGCGGACGCTACGGCAGACTTCGTCGCCGGACGGAGAGCGCCACGCGATCGTTTCGAGGATGCCATCGTTACCTTCGAGGCGCGTGATTTCCGAATTTGTAAGAATATCGACGTTGGGCAGGCCTTTGATCCGGTCAACGAGATATTGCGACATCGAGAGCGAGATGTCGCCGCCACGCGCGAGCAACCAGACTTTTTTTGCGCGGCCTGCGAGGTAGACGATGGCCTGTCCGGCGGAATTTCCGGCGCCAACGAGGACGACCTCCTGCTGCGAGCACAGCTTGCCTTCGATCGGAGACGCCCAGTAGTGGACGCTGCTGCCTTCGAAATCGTGCAGGTTCTCGACGCTAAGGCGGCGATAGCGGACGCCGGTCGCGACGACGACGGTGCGCGTGCGGACGTATTGGCCGTCCGCGAGTCGCAGCGTGAAACTGGTGGTGCTGTCGCTGCCATGTGTTTCGAGGCCGACAACCTCCGAGGGAATGGCGAATTCGGCGCCGAACTTCTGCGCCTGATTGAAGGCCCGCGCCATCAAGGCCATGCCGGTTATTCCAGTGGGAAAGCCCAGATAGTTTTCGATGCGCGAGGATGCGCCGGCCTGGCCGCCGAACGATCGGCAATCGAGAATAAGCACTGACAGTCCTTCGGAGGCAGCATAAACGGCTGCGGCCATGCCCGCCGGTCCCGCGCCGACGATCGTTACGTCGTAGAGGCGGTTTTCATCGAGCGGGCCAACGAGGCCAAGGCAGCGGGCAAGCTTCAATTCGGTCGGGTTTTGCAGAAGGTCGCCGCTCGGGCAAAGCACGATTGGAAGTGAGGACGGATCGACGTGGAAGCGCTCGATAAGGCAGCGTGCTTCCGGATCGTTTTCAGGGTCGAGGTCGACATGGGGATGGCCGTTGCGCGACAGGAAGTTCTGCAGGCGGATAACGTCGCTATTGCCTGCGCGGCCGACGATGACGGGTCCTGCTCCTGTTTCCAGGAGGCCGACGCGGCGCAAGATCAGTGCACGCATGATCCGTTCGCCAAGCTCGGCTTCGGCGATGAGAAGGGCGCGCAGTTTCGACGGTGCGATGACGAGCGCTTCGACCGTCGTCGTCGCGACGGCATCGACGAGCGAGGGACGGCCGGACAACTGAGCAAGTTCTCCCATGAACGAGCCCGGTCCGTGCGTGACGATGGGCGTATTGTGCCCCTTCATGTCGCGTTGGGTGACATCGACGCCGCCGCTTAGCACGATGATCACACCGGCGCCGACCTTGCCGACCTGGGCAAGCGCATCGCCTGCGCCAAAGGATTTGATATCTCCGAAGCGGCGAACGCGCTCGATCTCGTATGTTTCGAGATGCGGGAACATCTGCTCGCGCCGATTTGCGGTGAGGGAACCCACGTTCGAGGTCATGGCAACTCGCATTTAGGTCATTATAGGTATTCAATATTCACCACTGCAGCGTTGCGCAACGAAATAGGGCGGATAAAGCCCGGATAAAAGCGGCAGGTCATGGAACCGAAACGCCGCCAGCGTCGTTTTCAGTCCCGTTGCGATGTATCTTGGACTGGAGATCTGGGTGCCCGATAAAATTCTCGTTTTTTACGGTTCATATCGCAGCGATCGGATGGGCATTCGGCTTGCTGATTTTCTGGTGTCGCGCTTGAAGCAGCGGGGCGCCGATGTCGAATTGATCGATGCGAAAGCCGTGAACCTGCCGATGCTTGATCGGATGTACAAGGAGCACAAGCCCGGCACTGCGCCCGCGGCGCTGGAAGAGCTGGCGCAGAAAATCAAAGCCGCTGACGCATTTTTATTCGTGGTCGGCGAATA
Source organism: Hyphomicrobium sp. MC8b (assembly GCF_905067615.1). NCBI lineage: Bacteria > Pseudomonadati > Pseudomonadota > Alphaproteobacteria > Hyphomicrobiales > Hyphomicrobiaceae > Hyphomicrobium > Hyphomicrobium sp. MC8b. Next base: position 1,145,345 of record NZ_LR898465.1, read on the forward strand.
CAATTGGGGCATGCAGCCCGGCCTCAAAAACCTCACCGATCATTTTCTTGAAGAATGGTTCTGGAGACCGGCGGCGATCGCGAGCTATTCGGCCGGGCGGCTTTCCGGCGTCCGTTCTGCGACGGCCTGGCATGGGACGCTATCGGAAATGGGAATGATCGTCGTCTCCAGTACGCTGTCGGTCGGTCCGATCGGGCAGACGCTCGGCCCCGACGGCGAACCGATGGGGGAAGGTGGCAAAGCTTTGGAAAAGATGTTTCCGCGTTTTGCCGACGATCTCTCCTGGTGGACCGAAGCCGCCAAGGCGCAGCGTGCCAAACGCGCGCCCCCTTACTGATATTGTGAAGCTTCGCTGGGCAGTTCCGAAGTTATTTTTCAGATAGCACTTTGGTCGAAACTGTCTTATCGGAGAAAAATAGACTGGGGCAGCCGAGCGGTTAATGGGCGCGAATTCTTCGAATCTTTTGCGCGTTACATATGTATTCGCGGCGGCTGGCGTGTTGACGCTTGTCGTGCTTGTTGCGGTTTCTTTCTGGCTTTTGGAGAAGACCAGCACCTCGACGCGCGACGTGATTTCCGCTCGTGAGCAACGTGGGGCTCTGACGCGTTTCCTGTCGGCAGTTCAGGACGCGGAGACGGGGCAGCGCGGGTATCTGCTGACGGGCGAAAGCCGGTATCTCGAGCCATATAACTTGGCTGTTACGGATGTGCCGCAACGGCTGGCGGAGGTTCGGAGACAGTTCAAAGATCAAACCCAACTCAACGCGGGCTTCGATAAATTGGCGGCAGCGACGGCAGACAAGCTCGAGGAGCTTGCCGAGACGGTTCGCCTGAAGACAGAGGGCGACTCGGGGCGGGCATTGGCCGTGGTTAAATCCGACCGTGGCAAGAACCTGATGGACACTATCCGCACGCTTGTCGAAGAGCAGACGGAGCTGGTCGAAGCTGAGTTAACCAAGAGCATCCAAAGCCAGCAGGACGATGCGATGCTTGCTCGTTGGTTCACCGTGGGCGCGGGTGTCGTCATCCTGTTGGCGGCCCTGGGCGCCGCCGCGACGATCTTGCGATATACGCGCGCTCTGTTGGCAACTCGCGGCAAGATGGAGCAGCTCAATATGGGGCTTGAGGAGCGCGTTAAGGAAAGGACAGCGGACCTGCAGCGTGCCAACGATGAAATTCAGCGCTTCGCCTATATCGTCAGTCACGACCTGCGGGCGCCGCTCGTGAATGTCATGGGGTATACGTCAGAGCTCGAAGCGGGGTTGGGGACGCTTGTGAGCCTTTGCGAGGATCCCAAGCTCGATGAACTGGAATCGGGGCCAGCCGCCCGGGCCGCGATCCGTGAAGACTTGCCGGAATCGATCGGGTTCATCCGGACTTCGACACATAAGATGGACGGGCTGATCAAGGCGATCCTTAAACTGTCGCGGGAAGGGCAGAGAATTCTCCGGCCCGAGACGGTCGATCTGGAAGAGTTTTTTGATTCCGCCATCGCAGCTGTGCAGCACCGGGTTACGGAAGCGGACGGCGAGGTCGAGGTTTTGCGGCCGATGCCGACGATCGAAACCGACCGTCTGGCTCTTGAGCAGGTTTTCGGCAACCTTATTGATAATGCACTGAAATACACTATGCCGGGACGCGCGCCCAAGATCGTCATTGAGCAGGTGCCGAGCCGCTGGGGGGCAATCGTCATCGAGGTTCGCGATAACGGTCGCGGCATCGCCATCGACGATGCGGAACGCGTGTTCGACCTCTTTCGGCGCGCTGGAGCACAGGATAAACAAGGCGAAGGGATCGGCTTGGCGCACGTCAAGACTTTGATCCGCCGCCTCGGGGGTGAGATCACGATGACGTCTGAACTCAAACGAGGCACGACGTTCCGCGTCATGCTGCCTCGTAAACTACCGGAGAAGCCGAATGCCCAATAGTGAAGGTAAGGCGGTCCAGATCGTCATGATCGAGGACGACGCTGGACACGCGCGCCTCATCGAAAAGAATATCCGGCGCGCGGGCGTCAACAACGACATCATTCCATTTGTGAATGGAACGGAAGCGCTGGCATTTCTGTTTGGTCCGAATGGAAGCGGCGAGACGAGCGCGCGGAAGCATCTGCTTGTGCTGCTCGATCTCAACCTTCCCGACATGACTGGCGTCAGTATCCTCGAAAAGATCAAGGCGAACGAGCATACCAAGCGGACACCCGTCGTCGTGTTGACGACAACGGACGACGAACGCGAAATTCAGCGCTGCTACGATCTCGGCGCCAACGTCTACATCACGAAGCCCGTCGACTACGAGAACTTCGCGAATGCGATCCGGCAATTGGGGCTTTTCTTTTCTGTTATCCAGGTACCGGAAACCAACTGATCATGGCGCCGAGGGTGCTCTACATCGATGACGATCCGGGCATCGGGCGCTTGGTTCAAAAAACGCTGCAGGCGGGTGGTTTCGACGTCGAACTCGCTCATTCGGGCGATGATGGACTAAATCTCGTTCGCGCCAAGCCGTTCGATATCGTAGCGCTCGATCATCACATGCCCGGAATGGTCGGGCTGCAGGTGCTGAAGGAAATCCGCGCGCTCCCTAATCCACCGCCAGTCGTCTATGTGACCGGATCGGAAGATAGCCGCGTTGCCGTCGCAGCGCTCAAGGCGGGAGCGATCGATTACGTCTGGAAGGATGTGCAAGGACATTTCCGAGAGCTGTTGATGCAGGCCGTCCAGACGTCGTTGGAGCAGGAGCGGCTGCGGCGAGACATGGAAGCGGCCGAGACGGAAATCCGCTTGGCGCGCGACAGGGCTGAACTGCTGCTGAAAGAGGTCAATCATCGCGTTGCCAATTCGCTGGCAATCGTCGCCGGACTTTTGGCGCTACAACGGCATTCGCTCAGTGATCCCGGCGCGCAGGATCTGCTCGATCAAATGAGTGCGCGGATCATAGCGATCGCGGGGGTGCACCGCAGACTTTACACGTCGCAAGATGTGACGGCGGTGGATCTTAAGGAATATCTCACCAGCCTAATCGAAGATTTGAAGCGGGCGATGGGCGATGCCGGTCGCAACCATCCCGTCCATCTCAACAGCGTGCCGTTGTCCATTCCGACCGACAAGGCGGTTTCGATCGGCATCGTCGTCACCGAGCTTGTCACGAACGCGTATAAGTATGCCTATCCTGATCGTGCCGACGGGGAAATCCGCGTCGATGTCTCCATGAGGGAGGGCCAAGTCGTTCTCACCGTCGAGGATGACGGCGTCGGTCTCGGCAAAACGCAGATGGCGGGCGGCACCGGTTTGGGCACACGTGTCATGACGTCGATGACGTCGAGCATCGGCGGCAAGCTGGACTTCAGCGGTGGAGACAGCGGCACGCGGGCCGTGCTGACATTTCCAGTTTGAAGCTCGAGCGGCGTGCAGGTTTTGCGGAAGGCAGTTTGCGTCGCTAGCGGCGAACGTATTGCACCGGTAGTTTCGGCGCGTGCGGCAGATCCGGGAACGAGGCGACAAATCCGAATTCACGAATGTCGAACGGATGAAACGGCGCCGACAGAAAAATCACCGGCACGCCGAGAGCCTGCACGGCTGTACAAAACGCCGTCGTCTGTTTGTCGGTATCGAATTCGACGAGTACGGCGTCGATGTGTTTGCGTTCGATCATTTCGAGCGCGGGAGAAAATGTGCTGAAGATATGGGCTGTGTCGCCGGACTTGACGACAATGTCTCTCAGTTCGAGGCCGCATGAGCGAGTCCGGTCGACGACAACGAACGATTTGGAAGCCATTACGGTTCTCCTATCGCTTCATCCAATGTCAGCCTCGAACATCAATGCCGAATTATCGGCGCGAAGATTTCTGATTGGTACGGCGAACCTCTGCGGGCTCAGCTCCATCCCGGTCGGAAATTTGCAAACCGAGATACAGCAGGTAGCAAAAGACGATCGGGGGTGCGGCGACCGACAGCAGCAACAAAAAATCGTAAACGATGGCGAGCATGCCGCCTCCCTTCTCCGCGAATTAAGTCTCAACCGGAGAAATAAGTTCCCGTTTACGAATGTGAGCGGTGCGGGGCAGCTATGCGCCGGGATGGCCGGACATCGACCACTGTTGGATTAATTCTGAGCGCCGAAGCCCAGTCGTTCCAACGCGCTCTCGCCGAGCCTGCGGTCGTCGCCGCCGCTTTGCACCAATCGATCGAGGTGGCGGACGGTACGCGTCAGATTGCGCCGCATCGTCTGCTGGAAGAAGATTTGGCTCACCTCTTCGTCGCCGAGGTCGAGTATGAGCCGGGCTTCTGACCTGGCTTCCATGAGATCGCTTTCCGACATCATTACGCTCACCCCGCGTTTTGATTACGCTACTGCGAGGCCCCAGCTTATAGCGGATTTCATCCGCAATGGATCCCCCGCCGTTCAAAAATCATCTCAGGCAGAGTATCACAACTGTCATAAATTGAGAGAAATCCGAGCAGCCGAATGGCGTGGTTGCGCTGCGGGTTTTCTACTGGGGGACGATCAGCGTTCTTCTGTATCAGCTATCGAGGCGCTGTCATCGCCGTTGAATGATGTTGTGTCATAAAGCGGAGGCAGGCCGAGCACGGAGCGGACCGGCGCAAACGAGCGGCGATGAATGGGTGAAGCGCCCAGCATTTTCAATGCCGTGAGATGTTCGCGGACCGGATAGCCTTTGTGGGTCTTGAGGCCGTAGCCGGGATATTCCCCATCAAGATCGTGCATTTTGGCGTCGCGCGAGGTCTTGGCGATGATCGAGGCTGCCGCGATCGTCAGGCTTTTGCAGTCGCCGCGCACGATCGCCTGCTGCGGGATAGCCAAGTCTTTGATCCGCCGGGCATCGAGCAGAATGTGATCGGGCGGGTTGGCCAAACCTTCGACGGCGCGGCGCATTGCCAGGATACCGGCCCAGTAGATGTTCAGGCTGTCGATTTCATGTACTTCGGCCCAGCCGACGGCCCACGTCACTGCAACCTTCTTGATTTCGACGGCAAGACGCTCGCGCGAGACGGCGTCAAGCTTTTTGGAGTCATCTACGCCGGGAATGCGGGTGCCGGGTTCGAAGATGACGGCTGCTGCACACACCGGTCCGGCCAGCGGGCTCATGCCGGCTTCGTCGACGCCCGCCACCAGAAGCACGCCCGACGACCACAAATCGGTTTCGAAGCGCAGTAAATTGCGCAGCCTCTGGCCTTCCGAGCGATTATCAAAGCGGCGCTTTTCTATGGCTGAGAGAATGACTCTGGCGCCAGCGCGCGGATCACGCCGCAGTGCGGCTTCGAGCGCCTTATCGAGAGGCCGGCCTTCGCGCACATGGCGAAGGGTAAGTTCTGACAAATTGAGTTTCACAGGGCACGCGTAGAGGTCTTGTTCGGCAAGACCGTGGCACGGGCGCTCCGCGAGCGTCAACTTTCAACTCGGTTCAGTTTCAACGAGGCCGGATTACCGGCGGGACGTCAGGTTCCTCAGGCGGCTGATCCGGCGGCGGGGGCGAACTGGGCTCGGGTAGCGACTCGGGTTCACTTGGCTCGATATTGGGATCAAAATCGGGGTCGGTCGCGGGATCATGCGGATTGCCAGGACGCCCCGTCCCATGGTGGCCTACGTTCACTTGGCTTTTGCCCTCTTGAAATATTCAACTTCGCGTTCGCGCTGCTTGGCGACGTCCTTGGTTTTATAGGTGCCGAGGTTTTTTCCTTTCTTGGAAACCAGGCAATATCCGGCGTTCACTTTTCTGATCGTCATTTTTTTCCTCCGCTCGGATAGGAACGGTTCTCAAAAACATATTTACGCGCGCCGCTTGCGTTCTGGGGCGCGGGTTTCGTCTGCGAGTTTCTGGCGCGCCTTGGTGTGGTCTTCATTGGCGACGGCGGACCGCTCGCGCTTCGTCGGCGTTTCTGTTTGACGTGGTTGCTGCGTCGCGTCGCCATCGGCGTGAGTTCCAGGTGTTCTGGGCGTTTTTGGCATTATTTTTCCCTTTCACCGCTTTGCTTAGTGCAAGTCGCGCCGACATTCGTTGGTTCCAGGGGGAACCAATTTCCCTCATCCGGCGTCGTTGTGCCGATGGACAAACCGATATCTTCTCGATCCGATCTTCCGACCCATGGCGCCGCCGTTTTGCCGAGCGTAACGGTCGACAGCTACAACATCGAAATCCGGGACGGCGATGGCTTCATCGGCGACAAGGCGAGTAAGAGCGCGTTCTGGGAAATCGTCGAAAAATGGCGCAAGCCGCTGAAAGACGCCGGTGAGGATCCCTTCGGAAACAAGAGCACGGACAAGCTCAAGAAGGATGACCTTGTCGCGGAACTCGAGGAAGGCGATCCGGAGGCTGCGGGTCTCGTTCAGAGCGCCGTCGAAGAGTTTTCTCAGCAGTTTGCGAAAATCATTCGCCGCTTTCTGCAAACCCAGGAGTGGCGGGACACGGAAGCCATCGTCGTCGGCGGCGGCTTTAGTGGCAGCCGGATCGGAGAGCTTGTGGCCGGTCGGACCGGGCTGCTGCTGAAAGCCGAGAATATCGCTGTCGACATCGAGATGATCCACAACGATCCGGACGATGCCGGCCTCATCGGGGCAGCGCATCTGCTGCCGGCTTGGATGCTCAAAGGGCACGACACGATGTTGGCGGTCGATATTGGCGGCACCAACATTCGCGCCGGGACCGTACAACTCAACCTCAAGAAATCTTCTGATCTCATGAAGAGTAAAGTGGCCGGCTCGGAGATCTGGTGTCACGCGGATGCGGAAACCAATCGGACCGAGGCGGTTGCCCATCTCGTCAAAATGCTCGAAGGGCAAATTCGCTGGAACGAGAAAGAGAAGTTTGCGCTGGCGCCGGTGATCGGGATCGGCTGCCCCGGAATTATCCGCGAAGATGGCTCGATCGACCGCGGCGGCCAGAACCTTCCGGGGAATTGGGAGGCTCGCGGCTTCCATCTTCCGAGCGCCATCAAGGCAGCGATCCCCGAGATCGGCGGATCGGAGACGATGGTGGTCATGCACAACGATGCGGTGGTGCAGGGCCTCAGCGAGCTGCCGCGCATGCAGGACCGGCAGCGCTGGGCGGTTTTGACGATCGGCACCGGGCTCGGCAATGCGCGCTTTTCAAATCGCGACGTGAAGAAGGATTGACGACGACAGCAAAAATTTTTGGCGTTGGCAGCCGCGTCAGTTTCCGCGGTTACAGGCTTTTTAGGATTTTTCTGGCAGATACGATCTGCCGTCCGCGCTTGTCTTCACAAACAACAGGCCTGGTGGCCGGGCACCTCTTTAAGCGATCATACCTTGGAGGTGCCCGTCATATTTTTTTCTTGCACGACGTGCCACAAGGGGCATCAGAATTTCCACGACAGGTTGCCTTTGACGCCGTGGTCCTGGACGTCGTCGCCGATCTCGCCGCTGTAGGAGAGGCCGACGCTGAGATCCGGCGAGAAATTGACGTCGAGGCCAGCGCCTAGCATCAACGTATCTCGCGCAATCGGTACGCCTTCGATCGAGAACGGTGAGCCGCCGGAGAAGGCGAGCGTCTGGCTTGTGTCGACGTCGTCGAGCGCATGCCGCCAACCAACCATGCCGTGTGTCGTCAAGATCGTGCCGCTTTGCATGATGACGTTGGTTGCGGCTCGGAGGCCGAGTGTCGTCGTCGGCAGGTCCTGGTTGTCGCCGAAGCCCTTGAGGGCCGCGTCGCTGCCAGCTTCATGGAAATCGTCGGTGTTGAGGTTGACGTAGGCGATGCCGGCGAACGGTTCGAAATCGACGCCTGCCAGGCCGATGTGATAGCCGAGTTCGCCGAAGACCTGCGCCGTGCCAGCGGTCTGATTGCTGCGCGCTTCGTCGGTCGTTCCGCCAAGATCGAAGCGGCGCTTGGTATCGAGATCGGCCCAAGTGTAGCCCGCACCCCAACGCACGCCGAGGGCACCCCAGCGACCGCCGCCATAGAGGGCGAAGTGGGCGTCATCGCGCTCTTGCGATGAGTTGCGGCCATCGTCATCGAGGGAAGCGTGGCTGTAGCCAGCGGCGATGCCGATGCTGCCGAAGCTTCCGGCTTTGGTATCGACGCCGACGAAGACACCGCCAATGGTGCGGTCGACACCTGCGGCGTTGCTGTCGCCGCTATACGTGCCTTGCGAGCCGAACGCTTGTCCCCAGAGACCGCCGCGAGATTTGTCTTCCAGATCGTTTCTGACACGGTCCATTACGGCGTCACGTAGGAAGCGGCTGTCTTTGAGCATGATGCCGTTTGCGGAGGCGTAGATCTCGCCGGACAGGCTGTTGAAGGCTCTGCGGGCTGCCTCTTCGTTGGTGGCGTTCGCGACGGAATTCAAAACGGCGCTGTTCGAGCCGAGCCTGTCGATCGCAGCGGCAACCTTGCGTTGGTTCGATGTGGTGGCAACCGATTGGAACGTCACGTTGCTGCGCGTAACGTCGAGATAGATGTTGTTGGCGTCGGAGGCGAGCGCGAAGTCGATGAAGGGCATCGAGTCCGTCGCGCTCGTGTAGCCACCAGTAATGCCGGTCTGCGCCGTCAGGATCGTGTATTGCGTTCCGAGCTTATACTGGCCCGAAGCGGGCTTCACGACGACGGAGCCAGCGAGCGTCGCGGCGCCGTCGACGGTGATGAGATCGGATTTACCAGTGCTGTCGAGTTCGACTTCGTAAGTCGAACCGGCTTGCTGCTGATAATCGCCCGTGAAGGTCAACGTGCCGATCGAATGGCCAGGCGCGATGGTGCCGAAGATGGACGCCGACCCGATGGTGCCGTTGCCGGCGAGGATCGTTCCGGCCTTCGTGGTCAAGTCGGCGTCGAGCGTGCCATCGACGCTGAGCTTGCCCGATTCAAGTGTCGCGCCGTTGCCGTAGCTTTGCGTGCCAGTCAGCGTCCAGTCGCCTTTGACGTCAAGGATTTCGAAGTTGACGCCGCCCGCAAAGGTGCCGGTGCCGTCGAGATCGACCGTGTCGGTTCCGGCGCCGCCATCGACAAGGCCGATGAACTTGCCGCCCGTGTTGACGATCAGCGTATCGTCGCCGCCGCCGAGATTGACCGCTTCGCCGTTCGCGCCCTCGATCAGGCCGGCGTTCTGAATGGTATCGTTTTGAGTGCCGATGATGCGGATGCCGAAGCCGTCTTCGCCGCGGATGGTGCCGAGGTTGGTGATCTGGGTCGCGTACGGGGCGTCGCTCGCATTGCTGTCATCGATCAGAATGGCGTTGTCCTTGCCGCTGATGACGGCATTGGCCGAGCCGTTGATGATGGTGCCACCGCCCGCCGCGATGCCTTCGCTGGTGTTCGGCGAGCCGTCTTTTTCACCCTTCGCGCCCGTGCCCTGGATTGTGCCGTAGTTGGTGATGTTGGCTTTAAAGTCGATATCGACGCCGTCGCCATCGCCGTTCTCTGAGACGTCGTCGATAGTGCCGGTGATGGTGCCGTAGTTCAGGACCGTGCCGTTGCCGTCGGAGCCGACGCCGGAGCCGTTGCGGCCGGTGATGCTGGCGCCGGCTTCGTTGTAGACGTTCACGTCAACGTCGCTGGTGATGCCGTGGCGCGCACCTGAGATGACGCCGCCCGCGTAGTTATTGACCGTGCCCGCGTGGTCTTGAAAATCGATACCGTCCTTGGAGTCATCCGGCGCGGCAGCGTTAGAGATGATCTTGCCCCAGTTGTTGACTGTGCCGTTTCCTCCGGCGCGGATGGCGTCGGAATCCTGGGTGCTAATTACACCGGTCGCATAATTGTTGATCGTGGCGCCATTGGTCGAAATCGAGTCGAGATCAATCGCCTGGCCGGTTTGCGAGGTGATGGTTCCAGCGTTGTTGATTGTTACTTTTCCGTCGGTGACGTCTGTATCGATGCGGATGCCGTCATCAAACGTGTCGACGGTCGCGCCCTTTTCGTTGTTGAAGGTGAACGTCCGGATGGTGCTGCTACCGCTCGTATCGACGCCGCGGTTTCCGGATTTTAGGGTGCCGAAGTTGTCGATCACGATCCCCGGCGCTGCGGAATCATCCTTGAGCTTGATCGCAGTTGCGGAAACGTCGAGGGTTCCTCCACCCTGAATGGTGAGTGTGTCCTGGTTTTTGAGTGTCTGAGCGGTTGTGTTGGTATCGCCGCTGTTGACGACGATATCGGCAGCATGGACAGAAGGCGCAGGAAGATAGGACACGAGAACAGCAACAAGCGCGGTGTGTGCCGCGCTACTCAACAGACGAGACATTTCGAGTGACCCCCAACGAACTTTACCGAGGGGCGTTTAGGAGCCGGGGATTACAGTTCGACGACAGAATCGGAGACGCCGGAACAGATGATGCGTTTGGGCAACCAGAGTGCTGACGAATATTGTGCGGGCGGCGTGCGCTGGTGTCGGCTGCCGGTCGCGCTTTTGGCGGTGATCGCTGCGTGCGTCGGCGGTTGTTCGGGGCAGGGGGCCAACATGGCGACGCTGCAGTCTCCCACCAGCACCCCGCCGACGGATGTGGCAGTACGGTCGGCTCCGGTCGTGCCTGGACGGCGTGCCCGTGTTTTCATTTTTGCGGGCCTCGGCGACAAGTGCGAGCAGTTGGCCGCGCCCGAGATCGCGATTACGCAGCCGCCGGCCAAGGGCGATCTGGCTTTCGTTCCCGGCCAACAGACGACGATTGAATATTCGGCGAAAGGCACTTGCATCGGAAAGACCGCGATAGGCACAGGCATTTACTACACGGCGCGGGATGGCACGGACGGCACGGACAGTTTCGCCGTTACTGCAAAGCTTGCTAGCGGGGAGACGGTCAGCCGGTCGTTCCAGGTGACGATCGCGCCGTAAGCCGTGGCGCATGAGAATGTCTTAAGCGTTTCTTTAACTTCGGTACGGCACATTCTTTTCCAATTCGTTCAGTTCTGGAGCCTGCCGTTATGCGTAGCTCGTCGCGGTCAATCGGATTCGCCGCTCTCCTTTCCGTATTCGTTGTCCTGCCGGTGTCGGCGGCATTCGCGGAAAGCGCCGATGTTGAAAATTCGACGGCGGACGGCGATCAATTCGATCCCGCAGGGCCGGACTCTTACGTGCCGAAGCCCGGCAATCTCAACAGCGTGCCTGAAGACGGCGCGAGCTTGCGCTCGCTGCCCGGAACCGACAGCCCGCTCGTCAAGCAGATCCTGGCTGCGCGCCCGAACGAAGATCTCGTGATCTGCATCGCGGGTTGCTACGCCGGACGCAATCGCGTGGTCTATGCGCAGCCCTCATCCAGTGCTTTGCGCGGCAGCCTGTCGTCGACCATGAGACCTGCCGATCCGCAGAAGTCAGGCAACGTTGCGGGGGCGCGGCGCCGCGCGGCGGCTATTGATCCCACGTCGCTGGCGATTATCAACGGGACGAACTGAACGCTTCGGCGCAAGGCGTCATTGGCATCTACGGGTGGGCTTTGTTCATGCCCGCTTTCTGCCTGAATTCGTTCATCTTTATTCATTCTCGCGATGTCAGCCGCAAACGGCGACGGATCGCGAAGATAGTTGCGTTTTTATCTCCGATGGCCGGGCAACGATCCCCCTAAATGCCTTCCCCGGCCCTAAGGAGATGTCCATGAAGACTTTATCGCGTGGCACCTGGATTGCGATTGCCGCTGTCGCAGCAGTCCCTGCAACCGTTGCTATCGCTAAGACGGCCGACCATGCCGGATGGCGCATGATGTCGCCTGAGACCCGGTCACGTCTTGAGGACGGCCGCCTGGCGATGGTGAAGACGGCGCTGCAACTTACGCCGGATCAGGAAAAGCTCTGGGCGCCGGTTGAAACGCAGGTTCGCGACGCGTTCAAGGCGCGCGAAGCCCGCATCGAGAAATGGCAGAAGAAGCGCGAAGAGTGGAAAGCCGAGCACGCCAAGGGCGGCAAGGATGAAGCCGAACACAAGCGTCCCGATCTCGCTACGCGCTTCGAAATGATGAGCAAGCGGATGGGCGAACGCGCCGACCGCATGAAGGCGTTCTCGACGGCCTTCTCGCCGTTCTATGCATCGCTGTCGGATGAGCAGAAAGAAGTCCTTCGTCCGCTGGTCCGCGAACTGAGCCCCGGCTTAGGTCATGGCCCGCGCGGTCACCGCTTCGCCGAAGGCTGGGGTCCGGGCGGCCGCGATCATGGCTGGTTCGGTCATGGCCCGCACATGGGGCCCGGTATGATGGGCCCCGGCTCGCATGATGGTCCGCGGATGCAGGACAACGACGACAATGACGGCGGACCGGAGCAGGCTCCTGCCGAGCCCGACAAGAAGGGCTAAGGCGTCTGCTCTTACTCCCTTCGTTTCGACTTTGGCCGGGCCGTAAAAAAGCCCGGCCATTTTTATGGCCGGGCTCGATACTGTTTCGATCAGTGAGCTGATCGCACCGTGTGAAGGCTCAGCGGGCCGGACGGGCGCGGTTGCGATCGTCGTCGCGGCGCTTCATGAACTTCGGCGCGCCGCCGTCATTGCCCCACGACCGGCGGCTCTCGCCGTCGCGTTGCGGTTTTTTCGATCCATGACCGGCCTCGCGATTGCCAACGTTGGCTTCGTTGCGGTGGCGGCCTTCGGCATGGCGCGGTCCATGGCGATGATCGTGACCGTTCTCGCCGCGGTGATCGGCGCGGAGTTCGCCTCGGTGATCTTTCGGGCGATGATGGTCGCTCGGCTTGTGTTCGCGACGCTCTGCGTTAGCCGAATGGTCGTTGCTGCCATGCGAACGTGCGTTCAGCTGATCGCGGTCACGCGGACGGCTGTCGTCCCGATGGCGCTGCGGGCGTTCTTGACGTTCCGGGCGAGCCGAACGCTCTTGGCGATCCGACCGTTCGTGACGTTCGGAGCGTGCGGGCCGCTCCGGACGTTCGTGGTGAGCAGGACGCTCTGAACGTTCCGGACGCGCTGGGCGTTCGCGATCGGTGACGCCGAACACTGCGGGGCGTTCGGGGCGGCCTTCACGGCCTTCGCCCTGGTAGGCGGGGCGGTCACGGCCGCGGTCGCGATTGCCGCGATGGGCTTGGCGGTCTCCGCGAGGGGCGCCGTCGCGCTGACGATGCTCGCCGCCACGACCGCTCCGATTGGCTTCGCGGCGACCGCCTTCACCGTCGTTCGACTGATGATTGCGCGGCAGCGGCGGCAGGACTTCGCCACCAACATCGTCGATGACTTCGAGCGGCTGCTTCATCATGCGCTCGATGGCGCGGACTTCCTGGCGTTCGGACGGATCGCACAGGGAAATCGCGATGCCGTTCGTGCCCTTGCGGGCCGTGCGGCCAACACGATGAACATATGTCTCGGGATCGAGAGGCATGTCGAAGTTGATGACATGCGTGATGTTCGAGACGTCGATGCCGCGTGCCGCAATATCGGTCGCAACGAGCACACGGATGTGGCCCATCGTGAAATCATTGAGCGCGCGCTGGCGAGCGTTCTGAGCCTTGTTGCCGTGGAAAGCGGAGGCGCTGATGCCTGCCATGCCAAGACGTCCAGCAACGCGATCCGCACCACGCTTCGTACGGGTGAAGACGATGACGCGGCTGGCGCCATCGTCGTTCAGAATGGTGTGCAGGCGGCTTTGCTTCTCTGTCGCCTTCACGATCATGACCTTCTGGTCGATGCGATCGACAACGATCTTCTTGGAAGAGAGATCGATGCGATAAGGTTCGTGGAGGATGTCGTAGGCGAACTTCTTAATCTCGTCGGGCATCGTGGCAGAGAAGAGCGCGGTGCGCCGCTTCTGCGGGATGAGCGAAACGATCTTCTTGATGTCGCGGACGAAGCCCATGTCGAACATGCGGTCGGCTTCGTCGATGACGAGCGTCTGCACGCCGGAGAGATCACAGCTTCGCATGTTGACGTGGTCGAGTAGGCGGCCCGGCGTCGCCACAAGGATGTGAACGCCCCGCTTCAGCGCGTTGATCTGCGGACCTTTGCTGACGCCACCGAGGACGACGGCGCGGCGCAGGTTCATGTTGCGCGAGAGCTTGGCGACTTCCTGGTCGATCTGGACCGCAAGTTCACGCGTCGGCGCGAGGATCAGCGCCGAGACCTGCTTCCATTGCGGGTCGGACGGGTTCGCTGCGAACTTGTTCAGAAGCGGCAGAAGGAATGTTGCGGTCTTGCCCGATCCCGTCTCGGCCATGCCGAGCAGGTCGCGGCCTTCGAGCTGCGGCGGAAGCGCCTGCACCTGAATCGGTGTGGGCGTCGTGTATCCGCACTGCGTCAGAGCACGCGCGAGAGGTTCAGCAAAGCCGAATGCCTCAAAAGTTTCAGTGGTCAAAGTGAAAAAGTCCCAAGGGCTTCGAGCCCCGCGCACACATCTGGTGCCGGAGGTTCGTCCCATGGCCCACACCGGCGCTTTCGGGGTGCGGCCTTGTCTATAAGGATTGATCTCAATGCAGGGTCGAGCGCGGTGATTGAACCGCTTTCAAGTGGCACGAGGACCCGAGCGCCATCGGAGAGCAATGCGTGAGCTAGTGACGATGTTCGGCTGTGAAGTCAAGCGCGATCGTTAATTAACGATCGACTGTGTCTCCACGACGCGGAAGGCCACAAGTGGAAATTAACCAGCCGAGAGATCGGAAATGGCGCGGCGCATGGCTTCCATCACGCCGGGCTCTGTCATCGAGTGCCCGGCGTGGTCGATGATCTCCAGGCGCGCGGCGGGCCAGACGGACGCTATGGCGTGAGCGACCTTCGGCGGGCACAGAAGGTCGTAGCGACCCTGCACAATGACGCCCGGAATGTCGCGCAAGCGATGAGCGTTGGCCAGCAACTCGCCGGGCTGAAGAAAAAAGCTGTTCGCGATGTAGTGTGCTTCGACGATCGGCGTCGGCGGCAGGCGGGCGCCATCAGCGACCGTTTCTGGAATGACGGCGTGTTTTGGCTGGAGTTCCGAGAGGGCGCGCTCGTAGGCGTTCCAGGCGTGAGCGGCGCGCGTTCTCTCAGCGCCGTCGGGGCCGGTCAGGCGTTTGACGTAAGCGGCCAGCGGGTTGGCCCGCTCCTCCGGCGGAAGACGATTACAATAGGCTTCGAATAGTTCGGGGCGGAAAATCTGCGGCCCGTCGACGAAGGCCCAGCGAACTTCTTCGTCGGTGCCGAGAAACAGCGCCCGCAGTACGAGAGCCATTACGCGTTCCGGGTGCCGTTCGGCATAGGCGAGCGCCAGCGTCGATCCCCAAGAGCCGCCGACGAGCATCCAGCGGTCGATGGCAAAATGAGCGCGAACGGCTTCGAGATCGGCAACGATATGGGCTGTCGTGTTGGCCTTGCAGGAGAGGTAGGGGTGGCTGCGTCCGGCGCCGCGCTGGTCGATCAGGAAGACATGATCGCGGGCGGGGTCGAATAGCGTGCGGTGCAGCACCTGCGAGCCGCTGCCGGGGCCTCCATGCAGAAATGCGATCGGCCGGCCGCCCTTCCGGCCGACTTCCTCGATGTAGATCCAATGACCATCGCCGACGTCCAGCATGCGGGCATCGAAGGGGCGGAAGGATTCCGGGAGGGTCTTCATGCCTCCTGCTGAGCATGCTTTTTCTTAAACGACAAGTTCGGCCGGTAGGAATGCCGCAACCAAATGGTGAGCGAGGGCTGGACGGCCTTCACATGTCTGTCATCACTCTAGCGGCGGTTGACTTCAGATTTGATGAATTTGCGGCGGTGGAAGCGGCGTTCGTGTCGGCGGAGCGCGGTCTGGTGAACGCCCAGTTTGGTGTTTACGGCAATTGACGATTTTCCAAACGATGCCTACCTGCACCCGGCTGCAACATTTGACACGGTGCGCTATATTTCGTGGGGCGGCCGGTTTCAACGGAGTATTGGAATGATCCAGAGCCACCTTTCAAAAGCGCGCCGCGCTTCGGTATTTGCCGTGACGCTCGCTGGTGCGTTAGGGCTCGGTATGGTTGTCGCCGAAGCACGCGCCGAATCTGCAATGCTGGTTGGGACGTGGGCCGGAAACGGGAACATCAATTTCTCGTCGGGCACGAAAGAGAAAGCGCGGTGCCGTGCGCATTTTGCGAAGACTGGCGCGCGCAGCTATGAGATGTCGGCTTCGTGCGCCACATCCTCGGCGAAAGTCGATCAGACGGCTCAGCTGACGAAGGTCGGTGCCAATAGCTATGTCGGCAGCTTCTTCAACGAGCAGTATAATACCGGCGGCCGAATCCGGATCACCGTCTCGGGGCGCACTGGCGATGTCAGCTTGGCTGGCGAAGCCGGCACGGCTTTCTTTCGGCTCAGGAAGTACTAGGCTTTTTTTTCGATAACATTGGGTGCCGTGGCTGACGCTTGCGTCGGCCATGGCTTTTTTTTGTGTTGAAGGCCGGCGTCGGCTCCATCGCGCCGTCGCGACATTCGAGACGTAATAAAAATCTGTAACACTTGACGCCCATCAACGCGCGCAGGGCCAAGAAAACGGATTCCGTTCCTGGTTGAGAACAAGCCGGGAAGGAGAGTGGCCATGAAGCAGAATTTGCGTGTTCTTGCTGGAGCGCTTATCGGCACAATAGGTCTTGGAGTCGGCGTTGCTCCTGCCCAAGACGGTCAGCCGCAAATGCCGATGATGGGCCAAGGTATGATGGGCGGCCAAGGCATGGGCCCCGGTATGATGGGTCAGTCTGGCATGGGCATGATGGGCCACGGCATGATGATGGGCCGTGGCATGATGAATGACATGGGCCCGATGATGGAAGGCCGCCTTGCGTACATGAGGGCCGAGCTTGGCATCACCGCTGAGCAGACGGCAGCATGGGACGACTACGCAAAAGCCGTGAAGGCGCGTGTGGCCAGCATGCAGGAAACGCGCACGGAAATGATGAAGGTCATGCACTCAGGAAGTGCGCTTGATCGTTTGGACGCCCGCACCAAGGCGATGGAAAATATGGTGCAGAACTTAAAGGCCGTTCGGCCGTCGGTTGAGGCGCTCTACAATGCTTTGAGCGACGATCAGAAGAAGAAGGCCGACGCACTGCTTGGTATCGGCTGCTGCATGATCTAAGTTCGGATTGCACGAATGGATTATTACATCGCGAAGACGTTGCAGATTCCTTTCGCCGAGGTGGTTACGAAAGTGATATCGGCGCTCAAGGATGAAGGGTTCGGCATTCTCAGCGACATCGACGTCAGTGCGACGTTGAAGTCGAAAATCGATGCAGAGTGGCGGCCCTATCGAATCCTGGGAGCTTGCAATCCGCAGCTCGCGTATCGCGCGTTGCTGGCCGAGGATAAGATCGGCGTCATGCTTCCATGCAACGTCATCGTTCAGGAGCGTGCGGATGGCGACGTCGAAGTCGCAGCGGTTAATCCCGCTGCTGCTATGGCCCGTGTCGGCAATCCAGTCTTACCTGAGATTGCCGAAACTGTCCGGGACAAACTTAGTGCCGTACTTGAGCGGCTATAAGCGGGCCATACCCGGCGCAAGTGTCCTCACTCGCCTTCGCGCTGCTCTTCTGCGAATTCTTTTTCAAGTTCCTGTTCAAGCTTCACCAGATCTTCGGGCAGCGGCATGCCCGTCGCCTTGAGCTGATTGAGCTTCTCCATCACCGACAGATAAATTTCGTGGCTGTCTTGTGGCTGGTTCTGCATGTCGGTCAGCAGCTGCTCGATTTCGAGCTTGATCTGGTCGAAAGCCATGATCGGTACCTTTCGCGAAATTGAATTGAATAGCGGGGGATTTATTCCGCCGCTTGCTTGTCCACGTAGCCCAACTGCGCGTTGAGTTTTTCAACGAGGTCGGCGGCGGCTTCGGGGATGTTGGTGCCAGGACCGAAGACGGCCTTGGCGCCTGCCGCATAGAGCGCTTCGTAGTCTGACGGGGGAATGACGCCGCCGACGACGATCATGATGTCGCCGCGGCCTTCCTTGTCGAGCGCTGCTTTCAGTTCCGGCACGAGCGTGAGATGGCCCGCCGTCATGGTCGAGACGCCGACAACGTGCACGTCGTTTTCGACGGCCTGGCGCGCGGCTTCGTCGGCGGTCGCAAACAGCGGTCCGATATCGACATCGAAGCCGAGGTCGGCGAACGCGGAAGCGATAACTTTCTGGCCGCGGTCGTGGCCGTCCTGGCCGAGCTTGGCGATCAGGATGCGCGGGCGGCGGCCGTCATTCTTGTCGAACTGCTCGACGAGCTTCTTGACGCGCTCAAGGCTCGGATTCATCGCCGCTTCCTTTTTGTAGACACCGCTGATGGCGCGAATTTCGGCCTTGTGGCGCGAGAACACTTTCTCCAGCGCATAGGAGATTTCGCCGACGGTCGCCTTCTTACGCGCGGCCTTTACGGCGAGATCGAGCAGGTTGGCGTTGCCTTTGGCGCCTTCGGTCAAATCGTTGAGCGCAGCTTGCACTTCGGCCTCGTTGCGCTCGCCGCGCAGGCGTTCGAGCTTCGCAAGCTGGGCTTCGCGGACGGCGTGGTTGTCAACTTTGAGGAAGTTGATCTCCTTGTCGCCCTTGATCTGATACTTGTTGACACCGGTGATCGTCTGGCGGCCGCTGTCGATCCGAGCCTGCGTCCGGGCGGCGGCTTCTTCGATGCGCAGCTTCGGAATGCCTGCTGCGATGGCCTTCGCCATGCCGCCCTGTTCTTCGACTTCCTGGATGTGCGACATCGCTTTTTTCGCGAGTTCGTACGTCAGGCGTTCGACGTAATGGCTGCCGCCCCACGGGTCGATGGTGCGGCAGGTTCCGCTTTCCTGCTGCAAGAGGAGCTGCGTGTTGCGCGCGATGCGGGCGGAAAAGTCGGTCGGCAGCGCGATGGCTTCATCGAGGCCGTTCGTGTGCAGCGACTGCGTATGGCCTTGCGTGGCGGCCATGGCTTCGAGGCAGGTTCGCGTCGCGTTGTTGAAAATGTCCTGCGCAGTGAGCGACCAGCCCGACGTCTGCGAGTGCGTGCGCAACGACAGCGAGCGCTGGTCTTTCGGTTTGAACTCTTCCTTGATGAGCTTCGCCCAGAGCAGACGCGCGGCGCGCATCTTGGCGATCTCCATGAAGTAGTTCATGCCGATCGCCCAGAAGAACGACAGGCGCGGGGCAAAGGCGTCGATGTCCAGGCCTGCTGCAACGCCAGCGCGGGCGTATTCGATGCCGTCAGCGATCGTGTAGCCGAGTTCGAGGTCGGCGGTCGCGCCCGCTTCCTGCATGTGATAGCCGGAAATCGAGATCGAGTTGAATTTCGGCATGTTCGCGGACGTGTAGGCGAAGATGTCCGAGACGATGCGCATCGAAGGTGCGGGCGGATAGATGTAGGTGTTACGCACCATGAACTCTTTCAGAATGTCGTTCTGAATGGTTCCGGCGAGTTTCTGTGGCGGTACGCCCTGTTCTTCGCCCGCAACGATGAAAAGCGCCAGCACAGGCAGCACGGCGCCGTTCATCGTCATCGAGACGGTCATGTCCTGGAGCGGAATGCCGTCGAACAGCACGCGCATGTCGTAGATCGAATCGATGGCGACGCCCGCCATGCCGACGTCACCCTTCACGCGCGGGTGGTCGGAATCATAGCCGCGGTGGGTCGCCAGGTCGAAGGCGATCGAGAGGCCCTTCTGGCCGGCCGCGATGTTGCGGCGATAGAAGGCGTTCGAATCTTCTGCCGTCGAGAAGCCGGCGTACTGACGGATCGTCCAGGGCTGGAGCGCATACATCGCCGGATAGGGGCCGCGCACGTAGGGCGCGATACCCGGCAGGCCGTCGATGAAGTCGAGCCCGGCCGTATCGGCATCGGTGAAGACCGGCTTCACCGGGATGCCTTCCGGCGTTTCCCACACGGGAGCGCTCGGGGCCTCGGCCGCCGAAGCGGATTTGACCGGCGTCTCCGGATCAAGGGGAATCTGAGCAAAATTCGGAATCGAAGTCATGCGGGTCGGTGATCCGGTCAAAAGTGGTTATCGTCCGCCGCAAGGTACGGCAAAACTTGGGGCGGGGAAAGGTTTAGCGAGGTTTGCGGTCCAGGAGGTAGTCCCTTCGGCGGAGAAGCAGATCGTAAACGACGGCGAAAAAAACTCCGCTTAGTGCGGCGCGGATCAGATCGGCGCTCTGGGCGCCCGGCGGGGCAGGTGCTAGCGGCGTCAGGACGAGGTAAATCGCCTCCGCCAGAAGGCACCAGAGGATGGCCGCCAGCGCAACGAATTTCAGCAGGCGAAGAGTTCCGGTACTGGAGGCTGCGCCGAGAAATTTCGCCGCGGGTGGGAAAATAAATATCCCCACGGGTAGGAACCAGATGAAGGCTGCCAGCAGGGTCGTCGGCATGTCGTTGCCGAAGTCCTTGACGGCTGCTCCGGCGTTCCCTGTTCCGAAGACGCGGGGATCGGCCAGGATGACGAGTGCGGATGCTGCGACGAAAGCCGAGATGATGCCGCTCAGCAGACCCATCAGCATCAGGCGTAGCAGCGAATGGCTCGGTGCAGGGGGTGGGCTCGTCGGGGCAGTCAAAGGCGATCTCCTTGCGTCGCGATCATTTGGCATATCGGGCTGCGCCTAGGGAAGGGACGGGATGACCGTGTGGAAACTCGATGCTTCCACGTCGATGCTGCAAGTGGCCTGCGCGGGGCTCATAAAGCCATAAACCTCGGCATGATGCGCAAAGGGGCGCCAGTTTCAGGGTGCAATATGCAACGCAAAGTTTCCGGGGATGCTTCGCAGCGAAGTGCAGCCCGACAGTGGCCGCCGCTTGCGCGCTTCATCGATTGGGAAGCGCGGATTGGTGAGGCGGCGGAAGCACACGGGCGGCTTTCTCACTTTGCCTACGAGTTCGTCCGCTTCGGTGTAAAGCAGGCGTGGGCCTGTCTGTTCGGAGCTTTGCTTCTCGCGCTGCTGATCGCGACGCATTTTTTCTATCCGAAAGGGGCGGCGCTGGCGCGATACGATTTTCTCGTTATCGCGGCTGTCCTGATCCAATTGGCAATGCTGCTTTTCAAACTTGAGACGCTCGAGGAAGCGAAAGTCATCGTCGTGTTTCACGCCGTCGGGACGGTGATGGAAATCTTCAAGACGTCGGTCGGATCGTGGATCTATCCCGAGGCGAGCCTGCTTCGCATTGCGGGCGTGCCGCTCTTCACCGGCTTCATGTATGCGGCGGTCGGATCCTATATCGCACGCTGCTGGCGGCTTTTCGATTTCCGTTTCACGCGGCACCCGCCGGTCTGGGTGCTGGGCATTCTAAGCGTCGCCATTTATGCGAACTTTTTTGCTCACCATTACGTCTGGGATTTTCGGGTCATTCTCTTTGCGGCCGCCGTCGTGCTCATCGGGCCGTGCACGGTCTATTATAGGATCTGGAAGACGCACCGCAGCATGCCGCTGTTGCTCGGGCTATTTCTGGTGGCGCTTTTCATCTGGTTTGCCGAGAATATCGGGACGTTTACGGCTGCGTGGGCTTATCCCAACCAGCGGCACGGCTGGCAACTTGTGAGCGCCGGAAAGCTCGGTTCGTGGTTCCTCTTAATGTTGATTTCGTATACCCTTGTCGCGTCGCTCCATCGTCCGAGCGAAATAAAAATCGAGGAATGAGCAGTATATTGTTTACCTCGAACTGTGGTCCCGACGGATATCGGTCGCGTTTCGTCGTAATATCTGCCGTCATTTCCTGGAAACGTCCTATGCGCAACTCAATCATCTTCATGGCTTCGGCGATCGCGGCCGGATTGTCGGCTTCAAGCGCCATTGCCGAGAGCGGGCTCGAGCCGCCGATGGATCTTCTGGCCGCGCAGCTTCGTACGCAGGGCTTTGCGTGCGATCATCCCGACAGCGCGCGACTGGACAACGACGCATCGAAGCCTAACGCCAAAGTCTGGATCGTTGCGTGTAAGGGTGTTCACTACCGGATGACGGTGGTGCCGGATCTCGCGGCGAAAATCGAAAAGCTCGACAACTAGCCCGGCTGCTCTTACCGGCCGAAGCGCGTCGTTCGCTTTCGCGGCGGCGGCGCTGTCGGTTTGTCACTCCGGTAACAGCGAGAGTTTGGCGCCGCGTTCATTCTCCCACGCATCGGCCTGCCATGGCCGGAGCAATTTTGAGATGGGAGGAGTGTCATGTCTGCTGTCGCTGTTGGAGCTGCCGGAGCTGCTATCGTCACTGCCGCGACTGTGCTGGCCGCGGCTTTTCCAGACACTCAGGCTCTGCTGTCGCCGTTGACCGAAGGCGGCAACGAATATGCGGTGCCTGCGGCATCGGTGCTCGCCTCGCTGCCGATCCTCGGCGTCATGGCCGTGCTTGCTGTGTCGGGCCGCGAATAGGTTTGCGCAGTGCTGCTATTGGGCTCTGACAGAGCATCGCGCGTGCCATTCTCCTGCCTTTGTTAGCGTTTCATTAGTCGTTGGGGCACGGGGGGTTAGAGTACGAAGCTACCTTGCCCGTGTGTGTGTTTTGAAGGGTGCCGCGGCACCGGTGCGGGCCGGCGTCGACGAGCAGTCCCATCGAGTATCGCGTGGGGTGTGCGTCGTGAGATTTAAGGCAGTTGCAGTGGTTCTGGGCGCCGTCGCTGCGTCCTCATTTTCCGCACCAACCAGATTAGGATCCGGCGGCGCGGCCGATGCTGCCGATGCGATACCGCCGGCGCAGCAGCGTGCGCAGTCGATCAAGGTTCCGGAGTTCGTTCCGGTCGTCAATTTCAGCGAGTTCGTTTTGGCGATGCAGGCGTTTGCCGCGCAGAATCCTCCTACGGCGCGGATTGCGGCAGAGGAGTTAAGCGCTAAATTTGCATTGAATGGCGATGCGAAGCCGGCGGACGCGCAACAGATCGAAGTGCGCAAGCCCGACCAGCAAATGGCTGCCGCTGCGCCTGAGAAACCGGCGCCAGTTATCGTCACCCGGCCGGTTGTTACGGCGAGTATTTCAGAGGCGCCAGCAGAACCGCAGGTTCCGGCTGTTCCCGATCCGAACGGGCGCCCGACGACGGTTGCGGACCCTGTGAAGATTATCACCGGCTATCCCGCTAAGACGGCAGAAACAGCGCACAAGCGGCGCAAAGCCGAACGGAAGGTCGCGGCGTCTGAGGGGCGCGAACGGCTTACGAAAAAATATCAGCCGGCGATGGGTCTCGGTATGGTGATCGACTCCGCGGAAGAAGCTCCACCGATGTCGTCCCTGGCTCAAAAAAAAAGCAAAGTGAACGTCGGCTCCCGCGGCATCGAATAGTGTTGGGCCACGAAGCGCCGCCGACTAAGACGGCTGCCGTCGATCAGCCGCGGCAGGCGGGTGCCGATGAAAAAGCCGGTGCTGACAACAAGGATTTTCAGATCGGCATCCCCGGGCAGTCGATGGAACCGCTGATTTCGAAATGCGCAAAGACCGAAAGGTCGTGCATCGGAATCTTCTGCGGATGCTGAAAGGAGGGGCAGGAGGCCCCTCCCGTTCTATTTCTTCAGTTCAGATGGCAGCGGATTGAAGCCGTGCGATAGCGCGTGATAGAGCGGCTCGCGCTGGATAAGGCGCGAAATGCCTGCAGCGAGCAGCGAGGTCGCCATCAGCGGGATGACCATGTTCCGGTCGCTCGTCATTTCCATCACGATCACGACGGCGGTGAGCGGCGATTGCACGACGGCGGCAAAGTAGCCGACGGTCATCATCAGCATCAGGGCGCGCGGTTCGACGAACGAGAAGATCGGCGTGACCATCGAGCCCAATCCGGCGCCGACGGCAAGCGACGGCGAAAAGAGACCGCCGGGAATGCCGCTCGCCGACGACAGAAGCGTCGTGATGAGCTTGCACGGCCCATACCAGAAGGGAATGTGATTGCCGTCCACCAGTCCGGCATGCGTTTCCATATAGCCGTTGCCGGAGGCATATCCGCCCGTTGCAATGCTGAGCACCGCGACGATGAGGCCGCAGACGGCGGCGAAGACGGCAGGGCGACGGCGGAGCGTCGCGATGAAAGATGGCGGCTTGCGCACAAGTACGACGAGCGAGCGCGAAAAGAAGCCGCCCATGAGGCCGCCCAGCAGTGCGCAGATCGGGATGGCGGACCAGTCGGCGGCATGCGCCATATTGGCCGAGACCACACCGAAATATGCGTAATTTCCGAGGATGAACCAGCTCACGCCGCCAGCGATCGCGACAGAGGCGATGACGAGTTCGTTGATGCGGCCGGCATAAGATTTGGCAACCTCCTCGATAGCGAAGAGAATACCGGCGATGGGCGCGTTGAACGCCGCGGCGATGCCGGCCGCCGAGCCTGCGAGGACCAAGCCGTTGTGTCGTCCGATACCGGCATAACCGGCAACCGCATACATGACCGAAGCACCGACCTGGACAGTCGGGCCTTCGCGTCCGACAGACGCACCGAAGATCAGCGCAATCGTCGTCATGATGATCTTTGCGACCATCGTCGGCCAGCCGAGAATGCGCTTCCGAAAGGCGACGATCTTGCTCCGCCGCGCGGCGATGACCTGCGGAATACCGCTTCCCGAAGACGCCGGGAACCAGCGCGCGGTGATGTAGGCGAGCACGGCAAAGCCGATGGGCGATAGGATCAGCGGTAGCCACGGCGAGGTGTGCAGCATCCGGTAGTAGAGGTCCTGCGCCGCGTCGGCGAGCTTAGCAAAGCCGACCGCGGCAAGGCCGATGCAGACGGCGCCGAGAAGGAAGACGCAGCGGCGAAGCCAAAGGCGGCGCGAGAGGCTGACATACCTATAGCGGCGCAAATGCAATTTTCGACGGATTGCCGCTTTGCGAGCGGCTTCTACTTTTGAATCCACGTCTCGTCGTTTCCTTGGCTTTTCGCTTAGGCCAATTTGTCTTGCAGGCCTTTCAGCGTGGCGACCGCATCGGCCCCGGCAAACAGGAACTGATCGACGCCGGCGGCCTTGAGCGCTGCCTCGTTGTCGCCCGGCCGACCGGCCATGAGCACGAGTTTGGCGCCTGCGGCTTTCAGAGCTTTTGCCGTCGGTTCTGAAAGCGCGGCATTGACCGCATCGGACGAACAGATGCACGCGGCGGTCGCTCCGGATTTACGGAAGGCTTCGGCTGCAGCCTCGGGCGTCTTGTAGCCGTCGCTGACGAGCGTCGCGATGCCACCCGCCGCGAGGTAGTTTTTCGTCCACGTCGTGCGGATGTTGTGATCGACGATCTCGCCCATGCTGGCGAGGAAGATGTTGAAGCCGCCGTGTGCGTCCGCCGCGTCGCGCAGCGCTTCGAACGCTTCGCCGAGGCGATGCGGTTTCAGGGGTGCGATCTCGACGGCGGCATTCGCGGCGGGCGCAGAAGCTGCGGGCCACGGATCGGCATGAACGCCATCGTCGCCGAGCAGCGGAAACGCATTCACACCGGTCAATTCCTGCCGGATCGTTGCGACCGACTTGGCGCGCGTCTCTGCCGTTTTTGCGATCATTTCTTGCACGAAGCCCGATTGTAGGCAGGCGAGAAGGCCCCCGCGGGCTTCGATATCCTGGAAGATTTCCCAGGCTTTCTTCGTCATGTCGTCGGTCAGGTTCTCGACGTACCAGGAACCGCCTGCCGGGTCATTGACGCGGCCGAGGTGGCTTTCTTCCTGGCAGACGATCTGGATGTTGCGCGCGACGCGGCGCGCGAATGCATCGGGCTTGCCAAGTGCGAACGTGAAGGGCAGCACGACGATGGCGTCGGCGCCACCGAGAGCCGCGCCTGCGCAGGCGATCGTCGTGCGCAGGATGTTCGTCCACGGATCGCGCTTCGCCATGATGCGATAGGACGTCGGGCAATTGAGCGTGACGGCAGATGCCGCATCGCCTGCACCGCAAGCGTCCGCGACGCGCCAGATCAGGTGACGCGCCGCGCGCAATTTTGCGATTGTGGAGAATTCATCGATGTCGGCTGCAAGCGCGACGTTGATTTTCGGGAGTGCTTCGGCAGGAGCGATGCCGCCCATATCCGCTGCACGCAAATAAGCAACGAGCGCCGACAGCATGAACGCAAGCTCTTGGGCTTCGCTGGCGCCTGCGACGTGAGCCGGGACGCCATCGGCCGTCATGACCTGAACGCGCGGTGACGCCATCGTCGTCTTCATCAACGCGACGGCGCGTGCGAGCGCCGTCTCGACCGGTTCCGACAAGCGGCCGGTCATCGCCAGCGTGCCGAGCGGATCGGCGCCGAACGAGCCTTGGCGTTCGGCAGGCTTAATGCCTTTTGCGTCCCATTCTGCCATCAGCGCGAGGGCAGCGTCGAAGACATTTTCTCCGGCAACAAGGACGATGGGGCAAACGTCAAGCAGGACGCCCGCGAGCGCCTCGGCGAACGCGTCCTTGGTGGCGGGCAGCCCGTTGCCGCCGACCTGAAGTGCGACGGAAGTCACGCCGCCTTCGAGATCTTCCAGAATTGCCTTGTTCGCCGCTTTCGGGTCGGACTCGATGTGGAAGGTGCGAATGTCCCAGCCGAGGCCATCACGTGCGGGCTTCATGCCGCGGGTGAGCGGGGGCTTGCCCGGCAGCTCGTTTACCGTGCTTTGAAGCGCGTCGCGGCGGGTATAGAGCGGCTCGATCTTCAGACCGTCGGCCGTACGGCTGACAAGCCGTTTCTCGAAATCGGCGCCTTTCAGCGCTTTTTCGACGAGGGCGCGCCATTCATCGATATTGGCGGCCGGAAAATCCTTGGCGAAATGCAAATCTTGCGTCCGGGTCGTCATACAACTTGGTTCCCAAATCATTAGGGGCGTTATCGATAGGGTATCTTTCCAGTATACCCCCTAAAGCAGTTCGTGCGAGCCTGAAATTGCCATGTGGCTTGGCCGAATTGCCGCGCTGGGGCGAGGCTGGGTTGACGTTTGCGTCGGCTGGACGGGCGTGGCATCACGGCAGGAATGGCCGCCGCGCGAGTCGGCCGTTTCGATACGCGAGGAGGCACTATGACCGGCAAGCATGGGCCCGAGGACAGTGGCGAAGCGGTCGCCGATCCTCGCGACTATGTCCAAGATGGCTTGATCCTCATTGGCGTCAGTAAGTCAGGCCACGAACCGGCGGCGGAATGTATCGAGCTTGCGCTGGCCAACCGGCACGGTCTTATCACGGGCGCGACCGGCACCGGCAAGACCGTTACGCTTCAGGTGCTGGCCGAAGGCTTCTCAGCGGCCGGCGTTCCGGTTTTTGCTTCCGACATCAAGGGCGATCTTTCGGGGATCGCTGCAAAGGGTACGCCTGCGCCGAAGCTTGTCGAGCGGGCGAAAGAAATCGGGCTGACGAACTACGGCAACACTTCGTTCCCGACGGCGTTCTGGGACATCTTCGGTAAAGACGGGCATCCCGTTCGCGCGGCCGTGCAGGAAATGGGACCGTTGTTGCTCTCGCGATTGATGGAGCTGACCGAGCCACAGGAAGGCGTGCTCAATATCGCGTTCCGCTGGGCGGAGGACGAACGCGCGGCCGGTGACGCGAAAATGACGATCCTCGATCTGCAGGATCTGCGCGCGGTCATCGACGAGATGGGCAAGAAAGCCTCGACGTTGCGCAGCAAATACGGGCACGTCGCGCCGGCAACTGTGGGCGTTATCCAGCGCCGTCTCCTTGTTCTTGAAGAGCAAGGCGCCGACCGGTTTTTCGGTGAGCCTGCGCTCGACATCATGGATTTTCTGAAGGTCGATGCGGACGGTCGCGGCATCGTCAACGTGCTTGCGGCTGAAAAGTTGATGAACACGCCGCGCCTTTACGCTACGTTCCTGCTTTGGCTGTTGACCGAGCTTTTCGAGAAGCTGCCGGAGGTGGGCGATCTCGAAAAGCCCAAGCTCGTATTTCTGTTCGACGAAGCGCATTTACTGTTCAATGACGCGCCGAAAGCGGTGCTCGAACAGGTCGAACGCGTGTCGCGGCTGATCCGTTCGAAAGGCGTCGGCGTCTATTATGTGACGCAGAGCCCGAGCGACGTTCCCGATCGCGTCTCGGCACAGCTCGGCAACCGAATTCAGCACGCGTTGCGCGCCTTCACGCCGAGGGAGCAGAAAGCGATCCGCGCTGCTGCCGAGACGTTCCGGCCCAATCCGAGCATCGATACCGAGCGCGCCATTCAGGAGCTCCGCGTCGGTGAAGCGCTGGTCTCGTTACTGCGCGGCAAGGGCGAACCGTCGATGGTCGAGCGGACGTTGATCCGGCCGCCGATGTCGCGCGTCGGGCCACTTACCGCGGAGGAGAGGAAAAAGCTCATCGCCGCCGATAGCGACAACGTCAAGAAGTACGCCAAGGGCCTCGATCGCGAATCAGCACACGAGCGCTTACAGGATCGCAGCACGATGTTGGGGCAGCTCAAGCACAGCGCGAAGAAGGTCTTTCCCGGTCTTTTTGGCAGTAAAGGCTGACAGCGGAGCGAATCCGTTGAAAGTCACAATTGGAGCCATTAGGTTTTTTTGGAGATTCGCAAAACGCGAGTACCGTGGCGCGTAAATTGGATGATTTAACCGGCAGGCGCCGACGAGGAGACTGAGATGGGCTATTTCCGGTTTCGCAAGACATTTACAATTCTTCCCGGCGTTCGCATCAATCTCAGCAAGACCGGCGTCAGCAGCAGTGTCGGCGGCAACGGCGCGACGCTGAATGTCGGGAAGCAGGGGCCGGTGGTGACGTTCGGCATTCCGGGTACGGGTCTCAGCTATCGCGCGCCGGTGAGCCTTGCGATCCTGCTGTTGGTTGTGGCGGCCGTTGCCATCGTCGGTATCGCCTATCTGGTTGCGCCGGACGCTGTGAAGACACTGCTGCATTGGTGGCAGCCGCGCTGGTTCTGAGCTTAAGATTAAGCGACGGCCTCGTTCAGACGATGGGAAGCGCTGGCGAAAGCCGGCCCTTTTGCTTTTTAGCTGCGGTCGGTTGATGCGGGTCAGCCGTTGCCTGCGGCCAGCGGCTCAGGCAGGCTGGGGCGTGGCTGCTGACCATCGACTCCAATCGGAGCCACACCCGGCGGATGTTTCAGCCAAATGCCGCTGCGGCCGACCTGAACGCCCTTGGCATAAAGAGCCGCCTGATACTTAGGATCGTAGATTTCTTTGGTCTTGTAATCGAACGATGGCGGCACAGCCAGGAAGTTGAAATCGGCGCCACCATCAAGCGCAACGCGGTAGATGTGATAAACCTCGCCCATGTTCTGGCTCTTGATGAGCGTTGAAATCGAGCGGCCGGCGATCTGTAGCGTCGTCGGCTTTACGACTTCCTGGTCCGGGGTGGCTTTGCCGTTCTTTATGATGAA
Source organism: Hyphomicrobium sp. MC8b (assembly GCF_905067615.1). Classification (NCBI taxonomy): domain Bacteria; kingdom Pseudomonadati; phylum Pseudomonadota; class Alphaproteobacteria; order Hyphomicrobiales; family Hyphomicrobiaceae; genus Hyphomicrobium; species Hyphomicrobium sp. MC8b. Next base: position 1,174,432 of record NZ_LR898465.1, read on the forward strand.
GTACCGGCGGATCGGCGGCTGGTCGTAAAGAACGTCGAAAGCTTTGATGGGCGCATCGACCGGGCTGATGAAGACTTCGCGGGTGGTGCCCCCGTCAACGTGCAACTCGTCATACATTCTGCCGTCGGCGACGACTTCAATTTTGACCGGCGGGAAGGCGGCGGGAATAGCAGCGGACGCCAAGATGACCTTGCGAAACAGCTCGATCGCCTGGGGAGATCTTTTGAGGGCGATTTCGCCCATGTTCCAAACAACCGGGCGCTGGGCATCGAGGTTCGTCGTCAGGACCAAGAGAATGCGACCGCGCTTGTATTGCGCAGCGATCCGGTCGAGAAATTTTTCATTGACATAGTGGGCGATGAGGTTCTGCAGGGGAGCGGTGCTCGAAAGAGCAGGGCCGCCGAAAAGACCTGACAGAATTTCTGGCGTCGCGACCTGATCCTGTTTGTATTGCGTCCAGATGGCGTGAAGCTTTTCGTCTTCGGACGGTCCGAGAAAGGCGAACGGCGCAATGATTGCCCCGGCGCTGACGCCCGTTACCACCTGGAATTCCGGACGGTCGCCGCGCTTCGTCCAGCCGGCGAGGACGCCCGCGCCGAATGCGCCGTCGGAACCGCCGCCTGAAAGAGCGAGCGTATCGACGACTTTGCGGCCGGCTACGGTTCTCGCGTGCTTACCTAGCTTGGGCATGTGCGCAGTACGCCGCCGGATTTCGGCGATAGGATCTTTTGGAACTTCATCGCCCCAGAAGCGAACGCCGGGCATGCCCGGAATTTCCGCAGTTTCGGCGAGGGAGGCGCTGGAAATCCCGTTGCGCGTCATAATTGTCGCGCACCCGGTGAGAACGAGCGCGAAGATCAACGTGACAGCAACGTGCAATCTCGGCACGAACACTCGGATCCCCCGCCCCTCAGTAATACCCCGCCTACTGTACGAGTTTTAGGGCACGGACAAGGCGGCGGCAACGGCGTGCGGCGAGCTTCCACGCCAAGTCTCTGATTCAGCAGGTGTTCGAGTGGCCCTAGCGCATCAGTTCGAATGCGGAGTTTAAAGGCGCAAAAAAAAAGGCGCCGGCATTACGAGCCAATGCCGGCGCCAACAAATGTTTCGACGACGTGTCGTTTAGCCGACGAGAGCCTCGACGTGCTCCCAGTTGACGAGGTTGTCGAACCAGGCTTCGAGGTACTTCGGACGGGCGTTGCGGTAGTCGATGTAGTAGCTGTGCTCCCAGACATCGACGCCGAGGATCGGCTTGGAGCCGTACATCAGCGGATTTTCACCGTTCGGCGTTTTGACGACTTCAAGTTTGCCGTCCTTCACCGCAAGCCAAGCCCAGCCCGAGCCGAACTGGCCCTTGCCGGCTTCGATGAAGTCGTTGCGCACCTTGTCGAAGCCGCCGTAACCGTCGACAAGCTTCTGGACGTTGCCGGGCAGCTTGTTGCCGCCGCCGCCCTTCTTCATCCACTGCCAGAAATGCAGATGGTTATAGTGCTGGCCAACGTTGTTGATGAGGCCCTGGGCCTTATCGGCGTAGGCGTTCTTGACGATATCTTCGAGCGACTGGCCCTCGTACTTCGAGCCAGCAAGCAGCTTGTTGCCATTTTCGACATACGCCAAGTGATGCTTGTCGTGGTGAAACTCGAGTGTCTCGGCCGACATGAACGGCGCGAGAGCATCATAGGCATAAGGAAGATCAGGTAATTTCAGCGTCATAGACGGCCACTCATCATGTTGCGGGGTGGATTGAAAGCCGCGGGAACGTAGCTTTTGAAACCAGCTTACACAAGTCGAAGGCTGAACCCGCGGTTGGCGATGCAGTTCCACTGCGCCGACACTAATCGGCGATTTTCGTCGTTCGCATATCGATCTTCCGGATGGTGGGAGAGATTTAATGGCGGACGCTGGGCTCCAAAATTCGCGGCGGGCTGCGACCCAGATAAAGTCAACAATTTAATAATTTGAATGCCGTGAGAGCCTTCAAGATCGCTGCAAAGAATGCCGGCCGTAATTTCTTTCTTTTGCCATCAATGCAAATTCGTATTTTAGTATCTACACGGATTGTTTGCGGGTATTATTAGAAGAACGCGATTTTCGATTGCGATCCGGTAAGGGTCCGGCTGTTGGAAAGGCTGAATTCATTGGCAAGATTTCGTGCTATTTCTCAGCCTGAGCGTTTGTTCGTAGGCGCATTTTAGGTGGTGATATCGCTCCGCTTAAACTAATGAATTGGCGGCATTGAAAAATATGTGATCCGCCATTTCTCGTTTGCGGAATATTCACGAGTATTTATGAGGTTGCGTTGACACGGTGACACATCTCGGAGATTCCTGCTGCGCAGGGGTCGGGATGTGATTACACCGGCGGGCAGGAAATCTAGTAGAGGTTGTCGTTGGTGATGCGAAAAGTAAAATCTATGGCGACGATCAATGTCGACAAACTTTCCCTGAAGGAGCTTGTCGACCTTGAAACGAAAGTTCAGAAGGCGATCGCAGCCGCTCGGGACCGGGAACGCGCCGAACTAAAAAAGAAAGTCGCGGATCTTGCAGAAACACACGGATTTTCCGTGGCCGAATTATTTGGTGCAAGCCGCGGACGCGGCGCAGTAAAAGGCAAGTCGATCGGCGTTGCGAAATACGCCAATCCTGAAAATAAAGCCGATACCTGGACGGGGCGCGGTCGTAAGCCGAACTGGCTGGTCGAACGGCTTAGGAAAGGTGCTAAGCTTGCCGATTTCGCGATTTGATGTCGCGAAATTTGTATGACGGGGCAACTGAGGAAAATGCGGAATTCTCATCGCAGAATAACTGTTTGCGATAAATGAATTGCGCGAACCCGCTCTTCAGAAAAATGGATTTCAAGTTGTCGCGCGATATAAACATCGCGCGCGATTTGTAATTGTGAGCTGCAACCGCTTTGTTGTTGCAACTTTTGGCGCGGCCATCGGATGACGGCACGGCCCGCCATGGCCCCGTGCTACTGCGGTGTTCAATAAGGCGAACGCCCATACTAATGGATCACGTTTTAGCACTCAAGTATTGACAGTGCTAACAGTGCGCACCATATATCCGTCGCGTTCGGGCTCGTCAGCGATCCTGCTCGCAGTGCACCGGCGGACAGCAATGTCCGTTGCCTGCGGCCTGGCATCCTAGGCTGCGAACAAAAGACAAATCGTCTAGCCAAATCATGAGGTTACCCCCATGGCGTTCCGTCCTCTCCACGATCGTGTCGTCGTGAAACGCATTGAGGAAGAAGCAAAGACTGCAGGCGGGATCATCATCCCCGACACCGCCAAGGAAAAGCCCCAGCAGGGCGAAGTTGTGGCCGTTGGCCCCGGCGCTCGCGATGAAGCGGGCAAGGTCGTTCCCCTCGACGTCAAGGTCGGCGATCGCGTTCTGTTCGGCAAGTGGTCGGGCAGCGAAGTCAAGATCGACGGCGAAGATCTCCTGATCATGAAAGAGAGCGACATTCTCGGCGTTCTCTCGGCCCCGGCAAAGTCCAAGGCCGCCGCTTAATTTCATCCCCCTATTTGCCAAGCTTAGGAGTTGCTCAACATGGCAGCTAAAGACGTCAAGTTTGCCCAGGACGCCCGCGAGCGCATGCTGCGTGGTGTCGACATTCTTGCCAACGCCGTGAAAGTCACGCTCGGCCCGAAGGGTCGCAACGTCGTTATCGAGAAGTCGTTCGGCGCACCGCGCATCACCAAGGACGGTGTGACGGTCGCGAAGGAAATCGAGCTCGAAGACAAGTTCGAGAATATGGGCGCGCAGATGCTCAAAGAGGTCGCCTCGAAGACGGCCGACCTCGCCGGTGACGGCACCACGACGGCAACGGTTCTTGCCCAGGCGATCGTTCGCGAAGGCGCGAAGTCGGTTGCTGCCGGCTCGAACCCGATGGACCTGAAGCGCGGTATCGACCTCGCCGTTCTGGCCATCGTCGAAGACCTCAAGACCAACTCGAAGAAGGTCGCGAAGGATCAGATCGCTCAAGTCGGCACGATCTCGGCGAATGGCGACGAAATCGTCGGCAAGAAGATTGCCGAAGCGATGGACAAGGTCGGTTCGGAAGGCGTCATCACGGTTGAAGAATCCAAGACGCTCGATTTCGAACTCGATGTCGTCGAAGGCATGCAGTTCGATCGTGGTTACCTGTCGCCGTACTTCATTACCAACGCCGACAAGATGATTGCTGAACTCGAGAATCCCTACATTCTCATCCACGAGAAGAAGCTTTCGGGTCTCCAGGCGATGCTTCCGGTTCTCGAAGCCGTCGTCCAGTCGGGCAAGCCGCTCCTCATCATCGCTGAAGACGTCGAAGGCGAAGCTCTCGCGACGCTCGTCGTCAACAAGCTGCGCGGCGGCCTCAAGGTTGCTGCCGTCAAGGCTCCGGGCTTCGGCGATCGCCGCAAGGCCATGCTGGAAGACATCGCAGTCCTGACGGGCGGCACGGTGATCTCGGAAGATCTCGGCATCAAGCTCGAGACGGTTACGCTGCAGATGCTCGGCCGCTCCAAGAAGGTGACGATCGACAAGGAAAACACGACGATTGTCGATGGTTCGGGCAAGAAGGCCGACATCGAAGCGCGCGTCAAGCAGATCAAGGCGCAGATCGAGGAAACGTCCTCGGACTACGACCGTGAGAAGCTCCAGGAGCGTCTTGCCAAGCTCGCCGGCGGCGTTGCCGTCATCAAGGTCGGCGGTGCGACGGAAGTCGAAGTTAAAGAGCGCAAGGACCGCGTCGACGACGCTCTGCACGCAACGCGCGCAGCCGTCGAAGAGGGTATCGTCCCGGGCGGCGGCGTTGCGCTTCTCCGCGCTGCGAAGGCTCTCGACTCGCTGAAGCCTGAGAACGACGACCAGAAGGTCGGCATCAACATCGTCCGCAAGGCGCTGCAGGCTCCGGCTCGCCAGATCTCGACCAACGCCGGTGAAGACGGTTCGGTGATCGTCGGCAAGATCCTCGAGAACTCGAAGTACGCTTACGGCTACAACGCTCAGTCCCACGAGTACGGCGATCTGTACTCGCAGGGCGTCATCGACCCGACGAAGGTCGTGCGTTGCGCGCTGCAGGATGCCGCTTCGGTTTCGGGCCTGCTGATCACGACGGAAGCCATGATCGCCGACGTGCCGAAGAAGGACGCTGGCCACTCGCACGGCGCTCCCGGCGGCGGCATGGGCGGCATGGGCGGAATGGATTTCTAATTTAATTGCGCCGGGCGACTCCGCTCCGCGGAGCCGGCCGCCCGGCGCAGTTGATCCTTTTGCTTGCGCCTTCCGACTCTCCTACGTCGAGCCGGCCGGAAGGCGCAGTCGATCCTCGAAAATCAAAAAGCCCCGCAGTGACGCGGGGCTTTTTTGTTTGGGATGCCAGCGAATTTCAAAATCGCGGCGCTATCGGCTCTGCTCGGACGTTTCTTGGCGAACTGACCGAGCTTGCCAGCGTTGCAGGCTTCTTCAAACGAGCGCTGTTTGCCCCGGGACCTTAAGCGTTTCGCAAATTCAAAACAGCCGCAGCAGATTCCGATAGCCTAGCACGAAGGGCAATTACCTGCTTAAGAAGCACAGGGTCATTTGTGTAACGCCATTCGTGCCCGAATTTAATTTCTCCGGGATCGGCGCCAGGCGAATTTCTAGGAACCTTAACTTTTACCCAAAGCGCTTCGTAGCAGCCCAGTAGCGCCCTTGCGGCATCCCATAGTTCCTTGGCGTAAGGCTCAAGCGCTTGGTCGGCTATGACCCGTTCTCGAATTCGTTCGGCTTCCTCGCTTAGAAAAATTTCTTTCGCCTCATTGTACGGCGGTTGAGCGCCGAGCTGGTCCCGAAATCTGACAGCAATCATCTTCAGCTCCGGCGGGGCCAAAGGGCTAGCTTTCGAATGCGTTTTGATTTGGGGCCCGCCTACATCTGGCTGTTGTCCCGCTGTCTCATCGCGCCGCAAACGATCAATGAATCCCGGCAATTGAAACTGAGGAATTGATATTTTCACCCAATCCTGCAGCGGGCCAAACTCGCCCAAAGTATGTATCTCTGAGCCGTTCTCCCTAAGATTTCTGGGGTGCAGAGTTTTAGGCGGAACACGGCTCATTTTTTCTGAAGGCACTTGAGCCCCCCAGACTTCCAACAGATCGGGATTATCGTGCGCTTCCATGATCAGCAGGACGATAAATTGGTAGAGCCGAAGTTCCCCTCCCATCGATACATCGCTGAACAGTCCAGTTTCCTCAAAACAGGTTTTTGCAGCTTCCAGAATTGGAACAAAATCGTGAAGTGGCCAGAAACTTTCGACCTCCGCTTTATTCAATCTTAAGTCAAAATATGGAGAACTATCGCGGGGAAGCCTATCGCGGGGAATTGTGCGAAGCGGCTCACTCGTCAAGTCGGCAAAAACTGACGCGTGCTCAATTTGCCAGTCCTGCCAATGGGTCGTTTCGATCAATTTATGGGGCCGCGTTTGATCGGTGCGGCCCCATACGCGCATGCTCCCGGCGCTAGCTAGTTGGTAAAAGTCGTTGAGGACGTCAAAACTCCTAGCGACTTCAGCCGTAAATTCCGGACTGATGGGTCCGGTCCTTGGTCTACGCTGCCAACTTCTGCTGATCGCATACTGAAGCGCGGAGCGAGCTTCTGTGTCGTAGGGTGCGATTTCTTTTTTCGCGACCGAAGGAGGATCGTCTGCACCTTTAACATCTGTCGGTACTGATTGTGCCGTCAGTTCATATTTTGCGAATTCATATATTGCGTAGATCAACGCGGCGGCAATCGCGGCGTATAAGACGATTTCTATGATGATCGCCGTCACCTTGGCCTCTGGGACATTGAGCCAAGCGCTAAGCTGTTCGGTGATCCATTCCGTGATCGCGTTGCCAGTGATTTGGTCTACAAGCCATTTGACAACGAAGCTGGTGGCAACCCAGACGACGGCCTTCCAGGCGTTTTGAGGGGTGAGCCCCGCGCGAATGTTTTTGAGCATGACCGTATGTGTGTGCTTCGACGGTGCCACGATGGCCGCTGCGCCAAAGCCTACCGCGCTACACTGAGAGAGGCCAAACCGTTCCACACGCCCTCTGATCACCTCCACAATTTATAGCTGTGCACAATCTGTCGCAGGCATTTGCGTCGGCTCGAATTGCTGTACTTTATTACTGCGCATTACTGGAAAATTTGAAGATGAGCGTCCGCATGTTCAGTCATGCGCAGGCGAAGCGGAAACTTATTCTCAAAATACTAAGAAAAGGGAAGAAGATGTCGGCCGATATCCTGTCCAAGCTCAAGACCTTACACGACGACGTTCGTGCGCGCATTGAGGCGACGCCGGACTTCAAGGCCATGAAAGCCGTCGAGCGCGCGATCAGTGAGCTCGATGAAATTCTTGCTGTGCCAGTTGCCGCCAATAGCGACGCTGTGGAGGCCGAACCGGCCGAGGCAGCCGTAGAGGAGGCAGCATGCGAAGAAGCCGCTCCGGAGGCTGCTGCTGCTGCCGAAGAAGCGATGCCGGAGGAGGCTGCTGCTGAAGAAGCGGCGGCTGAACCGACGGTCGAAGACGTGGTTGAGGCCGCTGTCGTCGAAACCGCAGAAGCCTCGATGGAGGAGCCAGCCGCTGAGGCTGCGCCGGAGGCTGCTGCGGAGGCGGCCGAAGCTCCGGCTGAGGCGGCGGCGGAGGAACCCGCAGCCGAAGCTACGGAAACGGCGGAGGCCGCGATCGAAGCATCTGCGGAAGCTGAAGCGCCCGTCGCGGAGGCCGCCGAAGAAGCGGCTCCCGAGGCAGAGGCTGCTGCGCCTGAGGCTCCGGTGGGGGAAGCCGCTCCGGCGGCAGCAGAGGCGGCCGAGGTCGCACCAGCCGAAGAGGCTGCTCCGGAGGCAGACGCCGGCGAAGCTCCGGAAGAAGCGGCAGCGGAGGCGCAAGACGATAAACCCGTTGCGGCGGCCGTCATGCCCAACGGCGCGGCGCATCCGGCCGAAGCACCGGCTGCCACCCCGCCGGCGGAATAAATCGCAATCATGCGATTGTGATAATTACGAAAGCCCTGGTGCTCGCGCTGGGGCTTTTGCGTGCGGTGCGAAGTGTGGAACGCTCGCGCCTGGTTCCCGATTGAGGCTTTGGGAGCGACTGTCACGCCCCTGGATCAAATCCTGGATCAAAGGGGGCCAAACAAAAAAGCGCAGGGAGGCTTTGTCATGAATGCCGTCGAAATCCATGATCATGCCCGTAAGCTTTACGATGTGCAGGGCGCGAAGGCGCTCGCAGAAGCGGCGCAGATGGTTCGTCGCTATGAAAAGACCGGAGACGAGCGCACGGCAGAAGACTGGCGGCGCATCGAGCTGGCGCTCCGGCAGCTTCTCGGGCCTCGCGTCAGCTAGGTTGCCGACGCGGCGTTACGAAAGCTTCGCACCGATGCAGACGTGGGCTGCATAATCGAAGCGGCCGTGGTGGAAAGCGGCGCTTCGACCACTGCGGCGGGCGACGTCGCGCACGACGTCTTCGAGCTCCTGACGTGGCGTGACGCTGAATTTCGTCAGCCACGCGCGCATGCCGCGTCGCGCCAAGGAGGGCATGGTAGCCATCGTGCCGAAGTCGACGATGTGCAATTCGCCCGTTGGCGAGAGCTGTGAGACGGCGCGGGCGATCACGTCCTGCCAGGGCGGAATCATCGACAGTGCGTATGAAATGAAGATGCGGTCGATGTTGGCGATGCCGAAAAGCTCGGACGCCGAGAACGTCGTGGCGTCGGCCTGGGCAATCGTGACGATGTCGCGAAACGGGCTTCGGTCGATCGAGGCGCGCGCCGTCTTCAACATTTCTTCTGAAACGTCGAGACCGTAGAACTTCGCCAGCGGATAGCGGCGCGCAGCGCGCAGCAGATTGCGGGCCGTGCCGCAGCCGACTTCGAGCACCGTGCCGCCGACCGGAGGCGCAAGCTCGGCGATCATCTGATCGCGGCCGATCAGATAGTAGCGTCGCGTGAAATCATAAATGTAGCGCTGATGGCGATACATGCCATCCATGGCGCTCGCAGCGCTTTCGGTCATTGCGGCGGCGTCGCTCATGATAGGATCAGGCGTTCTTGATGTAGAGGTGGAAGCCGCCGTAGATCGCCGAGCGATCCTTGGCGTGGATCTCAGCGGATTTGGCGGCGTCATAGGTCCACTGGCCGAGCGTCGCGTCGGCGACACGGCCCGGCAGGATGCTTTCCTCGCCGGCGGTGCGGAAGATGACGCGGGCGCCGGGGCGCGCAGTGCGGGTGATTTGATCCCACAGCGCATTCAAGGCTGCGTCGTCCATCCAGTCCTGGGCATCGAGCAGGATATAGCGATCGAGGCTTTCGGCCGGCTCGCCAGAGAGGAAGCGGATCATGTTGTCGTGGACAACCTCGACTCGGTTGGCGCGCGCCTTGACCGCCATGAAGTTCGCTTTTTCGAGATACGGCGGGCAGGGGCCTTCGCCCTGCGTCGCGTAGCTGCGGCCGAAGGCCTGCCAAGCGAAATAGTTGTCTTTCAGATCGAAGCCCGTCGCCAGGCGTTCGGCCCGTTCCTTCAAAACGTCGGCCATCGTGCGAGCGCCGCCGCCGGAAAGCGCGTCATACTGCACCGGCGGAATGCCGAGGCCGAACAGCGACGCCCGGTTTGACGTGATCCAGCGCAAGACAGGATGGCTGAAGGCCGGTCCGATGTCGCGCGCAAAGATCTCGCGCTGCTCTTCGATCGAACGGGCTTCAAGCAGACGCTTCGGTTTGGCGCCGAACACGCGCGCAGCGAGATGGCCTGTCGCGATGAAGCGGCCAAGCAGCCCGAAATGATAGAAATTGCGCGCGAAGCGCGTGATGCGGCGGCGGCCCGTCAGCTCGCGGCCTTCCCAATAGGCGCGGGTATCGGCGTCGAGATGCGGCGCGATGAGATCGTTATAGAGGGCGACGTTGCGGCGGTCATTGGCGGCGCCGAAGAAGCGATAGAACGTGGCATGGTTCGGCAGATGCTGAGCTGCGGCGACCTTCAGCTTGAGCAGCGCGATGTGCGTGGCGTTGAGATCGACGGCATAGATGCGCGCCGGATTGGCCGAGAGGTAGCTCATGACGTTGCAGCCGCCGGAGGCGATGGTCATGATGCGCGTTTGCGGGGTGATCTCCAGCGCTTCCATATCGGCGCGCGGGTCTTCCCAGATCTGCGGGTAGACCATTGAGCGGAAAGCGAAGGTGAAGGTGCGCTCAAGGATACCGGCGAGACTCAGCGCACGGTTCTGATGCACAGCTTCGCTCAGAAGATCGATGCTCGTCGGTTCGAGGGCTTTGGCGGTCGCGTTCACGTGGGATACTCCGTTCGCCGGCTCGCTTTTCGTCCGGCATAATTGCCGTTAAGCGGCTTCGATCAACCAGCGGCCGGAAGGCGCCTGCGAGGCGCGCGCGGCCAAATGCTCTTTCCAACGAATGATTTCAAATTGGCCGTCGAAGCGTTCGCCGATGGCGGTGCAGCTTTCGACCCAGTCGCCGCAGTTCATGTAGTGAATGCCGTCGATCTGCCGCGAGTTGGCGTGATGGATGTGGCCGCAAATGAGGCCCTGGGCGTCGCGCCGCTTGGCTTCGCCTGCCAACGCTTCCTCGAATTCGCCGATGTAGTTCACGGCGCTTTTCACTTTGTGCTTCAGGAAGGCCGACAGCGACCAATGACCGAGGCCGAACATGCGACGCGCAAAGTTCAGCGGCACGTTAAGCGCGAGAGCTGCGTCATAGGACCGGTCGCCGAGAAATGCGAGCCAGCGGGCGTAACGCACGACGACGTCGAATTCATCACCATGCAAAATGAGATAGCGCTTGCCGTCGGCGGCTTCATGAATGGCATCGCGGCGGATTTCGACGCCGCCGAAGTTCATGCCGGTATAGTCGCGCAGGCCGTCATCGTGGTTGCCCGGAATGTAGACGACGCGGGTGCCTTTACGCGCCTTGCGCAGAAGCTTTTGTAAAACGTCGTTGTGGCTCTGCGGCCAATAAGGACCGCGGCGGACTTTCCAGAAATCGACGATATCGCCGACGAGGTAGAGGTTCTGGCATTCGACGTATTTCAGAAAGTCGAGAAGAGCAGTCGATTGGCAATTGCGCATTCCGAGGTGAATGTCGGAAATAAAAACGGTTCGGTAGTTCAATTCCGGATTTGGTGCGCTCAAGGTCGGCCCCCAGTCAGTGCGCTTCCCATAAATGCGTCTATGCATTTCATGTAAAACGTAGGACGGGATTCATGTAACAGGCGTATGACGAACGCCTGCGGCCGGTGGCGTCGAGTGTAAGAAATCGCAGCAATTTATGGGTTTACCAACAGCCCGAGACGGCGCGCGCGAGAGATGCCGGCGGTTTCGATCGCCGCAAAAGTGTCATATGGCGAATATGCGACACACTGATGATTGCGCTGCCATCCACGCGACGGCAGCGCAATTTCGTATCAGTATTCGATGCGCTGAAAGATATGCTCCCAGGCGTAGAGCAGAATGGTGTCGACAGCGCCAACAAGAAGAAACGCCAGCGCGATCGGTGATGTCGAATTTTCGGGAAGGCCCATATCGACGCCCCTCGTCGATACGGCCAATGCTGCAGTCAGACTGAGAAGAGCGAGAACGGCGAAGACAATTTGAACGAACTTGAGCGAACGCTCACGCTCACGGCCGATGCTGTCCATCAGGGTGTCTCCTCAACGCAATACAAATGGGTGAACCCCGGAGAGAGACTTTAGTCGGAGCATAAGCAAAGGTGAAGTGAAATTTAATGATTTGTTAAGTAACAGCTTCGCGCGCCAGCTCTTTAAGCACTCTGCTTTGACGTTCAGCATCGGCGGGAAAATTCTCTGAGATCCACCAGCGCTCGAAGGCACTAAGGATGCTGCCGACTTTCGGACCTGGTTGAATGCCGAGTGCAAGGACGTCGTTCCCAGTGAAGGGCATGACCGGAATTTTCCAGCGATCGGCGAGCAACGCGCGGGCGCGCCAGCGCGGATCGGTGCTGGGGGCACCAGATTGCGCCCAGGCAAGGCGGACGGCGCGCGCGAAGGCATCGGCGCCGAGCCTGTAAAGTGCAGCTTGTGCAATCGCTTCGGACGTTTCCGGGGCGATGCCGGGATCGCCTGCGGATGCGCTTTTGAGACGCTCGGCTTCGGCATTCGAGAGCCGAAGCTCGCGGCCGAGAAAGGCTGCATCTTCCGGATTGTTGACGGCAAGCGCGGCAAGGCGCGCGAGCGCATCGGGTGGCTCGCCCAGTGCGGCTTCGATCACAACGAAGCGCGCAAAGCGGTCAGGTTCGAGGCGCGTCCTGACGACAAGCTGAAGGATGCCGCTTTTTTCCATGGCGTTGACGACATCGACAGCATTCAGCGCTGCGAGCAGTTTCAGCATTTCGGCGCGGACGCGCTCAGCGGAGAGCAGCGATAGTCCTTCTTTCAAGGCATTTGCAGCGGCCAGTCCTGCGGGATCGAGCTGGCCCTTTCCGTATTCGGCGCTGAAACGGAAGAAGCGCAGAATGCGCAGGTAATCCTCGCGGATGCGTGCCTCGGCATCGCCGATGAAGCGAACGCGACGTTGGCGTAGATCATCGAGGCCGCCGACGAAATCGTAGACGATGCCGTCGGCCGAGCAATAAAGCGCGTTGATCGTGAAGTCGCGGCGGGCGGCGTCTTCTTCCCAGGAGGTGGTGAAGGTGACGACGGCATGGCGGCCGTCCGTCTCGACATCACGGCGCAACGTCGTCACTTCGAAGGATCGCTTGTCAGCGACAACGGTGACGGTGCCGTGGTCTATGCCAGTCGGATATGCGCCAAGACCGGCATCGGCGGCGAGGCGCATGACCTCGGCAGGGAGGGCCGTTGTCGCGATGTCGACATCCTTGACGGGGCGATTGATCATCGCGTTGCGCACGGCGCCGCCGACGATGCGGGCTTCGGCGCCGCCGGCAGAAAGCGCGGCGAAGACCTTTGCAAGCGCCGGGGCTCGTAGCCATTCGGCACTCATGCGGGTCGATTTGATGGCTGTTTCAGTCATGCCGTTTCAGTCCTGCAATCACGGCTTTGCCGTCGGGGGCGGCGTTTTCGTCTCGTGAATGCTGCGCGCCGGTTCGAGCTTCCCGTCGACGACGGAGGCGGGCACATAGACATCGTCGGGGCTGTTATAGGTGCGGGACGAAAACACGACGAGCGTCGCGAGCATCACGGCAGCGCCGGCAAAGAAGAGACGGATCAAGGGAGCACGGCTCAAGACTGTCATCAGGCCAGGCCATTCATCTTCGGAGAATGCGATCCAGGCGATGTAGAGGAACGTCGGCAGCAGGAAGAAAAAAATATTCTCGATAACGATGCGGATCATGTGCTGAACAGTCTCCGATAGAGCGTGCGGATTATTCCCGCTGTCGCGCCCCATATATAGCGTTCACCGTAAGGCATCGCATAGAACCTGCGTTCTGCACCGCGCCAGACGCGGCTGTGGATCTCGTGATTGGCTTCGTTCATCAAAAAGGCGAACGGAACCTCGAAAACGTCAGCGACTTCGTCGGGATTGGCTGTAAGCCTGAAGCCCGGCCGCACGAGCGCGACCGAGGGCGTGATGATGTAGCCCGTGCCGGTGCGATAAGGCGAGAGATAGCCGACTGGCTCGATGAATGCCGCATCGAGGTTAATCTCTTCGCGCGTCTCCCGCAGCGCAGCAGCGAGAGGCGTCGCGTCTTGTTGCTCGACTTTCCCGCCGGGGAAGGCGATTTGTCCGGCGTGCGAGGGCAAATGGTCCGTTCGTGCCGTCAGCAGCACGGTCAGAGGTGCGCGGGCGACGATGGGCACCAGGACGGCTGCGTGGCGCAGGCCAGCGGAAAATGGACCGAGGCCGGGGTTCAGATCATCGTCGCCAGGTGACTGTGGTTCATCCAATTCAGGCGGGCTCGCCAGCAGCCGCGCACGTGCCATGCGCTCGAAATCGGCAGCCTCGATATCCGGCGTTGCCATATTGGAGGCAGAAAGCGGGTTCATTTCGCAACCTGGCAGAAATTGAAGCGTGACCGTCCTGGGGTGGCCGGGGGCGGCTGAATCACGCTATTTTTGATTCGTCGTTTTAACTTGTGTCGTGTTTAGGAGCAGATGGGACTGCGTGTGGCTTACTTACGTATGACATCGCCGTTTCGGAAGCAGGGCATTTCGGCGCCCGCCCTGGCGCTCGCGCTGGTTTGCCTCATGGTGCCGATGGCGGCGCCGCGCGCAACCGCAATGTCGACCATCGATTTTCTGACGTCGCTGTCCGATAGCGAGATAGAAGCCTTTCAAGTCTGGAAAACGGCGCGGCAGAATTTCGAAGAGAAGCTCGATGCCTACTGGGATGCAGTCGAGCAGAAGCGAACTCTTCGCAAGCGTAAACGCGCAAAGGATATACCGTTCTCGGCAAACGACTACGTGATGAGCTTTCCGCCGAAGTATCAAGGGCCGTCGCTGTCAGGTTCGCTCGCGTCGAAATATGGCCGCTTCCTTGATGCGCAGCGGGAGGCCAACCCGTCGTCAAGCCGGGAACTGGCAACCATTCCCGACTACCTTGCGGCCGCGAAGCGCGTCTACAACTTCGTGCCGGAACGCGTGACGGAAAAAGAGTTCAAGCTGCGCTATGCGTCTGAGGCTGCGGCCCTCGGTCTGTCGAAGGAGCAGGTGGTGCGTGTCTACGCGCTCGAAACGGGTGGCGTCGGCACCTACGATACGCAGGCCGGAATTCATCCGATCAAGAAGACAGGCCGCGCCATTTCCAGCGCCATCGGCTATGGCCAGCTTCTCGATGCCAATTCGATCAACGAGCTGGCGCGCAGCGGGCCGACATTCATTCGGCTGCTGACGGCGAGATATCATGATCCGCGCAATTCGCCGGCTCGAAAAGCGCTGCTGCGGCACAAGCTGGTTGTGCTGAAGAAGATGTACGCGAACGTTAAGCATCAGCCGTTCGAATGGCATGTGCAGCAGGCCTATGCCAAGACGCAGGCCGGCATGGGTATTCACACTCTGAATATCGACGGTGACATTGGACCGATGCTGCAGGCGATGAAGCTCAAGACGCTGCAGGATTTGGCCGCCAAGAATGGACGGCGTTCGCTGTCGGGCGCCGAGCTCGAGTTGATGAATCTCGCGGGGCCTGTCACGGGGCTCGAAATGATGGACGGAGCGGGATCACGTGCGCCCACGTCGAATTTTTTTTCACGGCGGGCTTATTACGTGAACAAGATGGTGAAGGGTTTGACCGGCTCGCAGCTTCAGGCTGAACTCGAACGGCGTATGACGCACGCGCTGACGACACCCGGTTCATTGGAATTCGCGAACGCCTTCGACGCAGTCGAGGCGCGGCGGGAGGCCGAGCGCTGAGCGCACGGCCTCGCCGTTCGTCACGCACAAGTGCCGTTACGCGTTTTGCGATTCAAGTGCGGGATAGTCGGTGTAACCCTTTTCCGTACCGCCATAGAACGAGTCCGGATCAGGCGGATTCAACGGCGCATCGAGCTTGAAGCGCAGCGGCAGGTCGGGATTGGCAATGAATGTTTTGCCAAAGGCCACGGCGTCGACCGTTCCGGCTTCGATGGCAGCCTGCGCCGTCTCCTTGGTGAATTTCTCATTGCCAATGAAGACGCCGCCGAAACGCTTCTTCAATTCGGGGCTAATCGAGTCTGGCCCCTGGTATTCACGCGTGCAGATGAAGGCGATCTTGCGTTTGCCGACTTCCGTTGCGACGTAGCCAAACGTTTCGAGCGGATTGCTGTCACCCATGTCGTGGGAATCGCAGCGCGGCGCCAAGTGCAGGCCGACGCGATCCGCGCCCCAGACTTCAATGCATGCGTCGACCACTTCGAGCATGAGGCGGGCACGATTTTCGATCGGTCCGCCATATTGATCGGTGCGCTTGTTGGTGCTGTCCTGCAGGAACTGATCGAGCAGATAGCCGTTGGCACCGTGAACCTCGACGCCATCGAAGCCCGCGCGTTTGGCGTTTTCGGCACCGCGACGGTATTCGGCGACGACACTGGGAATTTCGTTCAGTTCCAGAGCACGCGGGGTGACGAATTCTTTTTTGGGGCGCACGAGGCTGACGTGACCTTTCGGTGCGATGGCGCTGGGTGCAACGGGGAGCTTTCCGTCGAGGTAGATCGGGTCGGAGATGCGTCCAACGTGCCAGAGTTGCAGCAGGATGGTTCCGCCGGCTGCGTGAACCGCATCGGTGATTTTCTTCCAGCCCGCGACCTGCTCTTCCGACCAGATGCCGGGCGTGTCGGGATAGCCGACGCCCATCGGGGTCACGGAGGTGGCTTCGGTTAGCATCAAGCCTGCCGAGGCGCGCTGGACGTAATATTCACGCATCATATCATTTGGCACACGGCCAGCGCTGGCGCGGCAGCGCGTGAGCGGAGCGAGGACGACGCGATTCTTCAGCGAGAATGCGCCTGCTTTGAGCGGATCGAACAGAGTTGTCATGGGAAGTCCCGAAGTTTGCCGGCGAGGAACAGTCGAGATGGTGTCTATAGTTCGATAGAACTGAACTGGTGAACATGTGGCACGATCTATCTGGCGGACAACTGCGGCTTTCGACCGCCCCAGGTGGTGGAAGAGCCAATGTTCTTGTTTTGGCTTCCTGCCGGCCGTCACGCGGCCCTGTCGCTTGCTGCGCCGGGGATTGTTTCGACACCAGATTCATCAGGCCCGGTAGCGGCTCGCTGTGCAAGGGCGGCCGGTTCATAAGTGATATCCCGGACGGTGCCGTTGCAGGCTTCTTTCACGGTCTGTCCGAGACGCAAAAGCACGCTCTCGTGGATTTTTTCATTGAGTGAAATCAGGCCGCGTCCGACTTTGTCGGTGCGCCGTTTGCCGGTTAATGGCTGATCTTCGAGACTCTGCTGGATCGCACGGTTTGCGGGCATCAATCGGCTGAAGGCGTACGGCCAGCCGGTTGCGGACGCATGCTGCAAGCCAAGGTGATCAGGTTTGCTGTCTCGGCGCAGCTTATCGATGTCGATGGCGAGGCTCGTCTTGGCCTGAATGCGTTCGGCCATCCAGAGCAGTGCGATGTCCGAGAGAGCAGTTTCCGGCCAACCACCTCCGACGTCGGCGTGCGTACCGGCGAACCACATCTGCTCGACGTGCTGGCGCGATGGCAATCGGCCATCTTCGGGATAGGTCAGGAGCGTCGGGCGGAATGGACTTCGCGCTTCGTCGATCGACAGCGCATGCAGCGTGACGTCGATGGTGTCGTGCAGGCGCATGTCGTGATAATCGAATTTGCGGCTCAGCCAGCCCCAAGATCGATACGGATTGCCGACATTGCCGACGGTGTCCCAGAGGCCGAGACAGCGAATGCGAACCGGGTAATGGCAGGCGGCGCCGATTTCTGCGATGGCGTCGAAATTACGTTTGCGCTCGGGCTGGCGATATATGCGCCAAGCATTGTCGATTGAAAAATTGCTGCCCTTCTCCGCGAGGCCGAACAGCGTGATGAAACTCGCGAGGCTGCGGGCTTCGTAAGCGCCGCGGGAAAATCCGAAGAGATAGATCTCATCGCCCGGCTCGTAGGCGTTGCAGAGAAACTGATAGGCCGCCTTGATGCGGTCGCCGATCTCAAAGCCGAGCGCGCCCTTGAGAAAGGCCAAGCCGTGATCTTGCGACGAGGCAATTCCAACGACATAGCGGACGAGTTGGCGGACGCCTCGATTGTCTTCGTAAAGGACCGCGCGGCTGAGCTTGGCGACGTTCGTCAGCGGTGACGCGTCGTCATCATCGTTCCAGGTGCCGTCGAGCGCGCAGACGAGCCGTTTCATCCTGCCGTGCTCCCGAAGGCCTCCGCTGCCGAGACGAGGCATTCGCCCCGCTTTGCTCTCGGCGCGCATAAGGCCCGAGGGTTAGATCGCTCGGAGGTTATACGGACGCGTGCGGAAGGGTAAACCCATCGCGGCAGGAAACGCGGCGACGGACGTGTTCAGGAATGGCGAAACGGCCACAATAAACGGAATCTGTCATCCTCGGGCCCAAGCCCGAGGATGACGTCATGTTTGTAAATCAGGGCCACTTCACCACGGGCGGCATCGAAGACAGGATCGACTCGGTGTTGCCGCCGGTTTTCAGACCGAACGTCGTGCCGCGGTCGTAGAGCAGATTGTATTCGACGTAGCGGCCACGGCGGATCAATTGCTCTTCCCGCTGCGCGCCCGAGTACGGCATTGTGTAATTGCCACGCACCAGCATCGGGTAGACGCTGTGGAATGCGCGTCCGACATCCTGGGTGAAAGCGAAGGCTGCATCCCAGCCGCCTTCGGCATCGGAAGGCGTCAGATAATCGTAGAAAATACCGCCGACGCCGCGCGGTTCATTCCGGTGCGGCAGGAAAAAGTACTCATCGCACCAGTTTTTGAGCTTGGTGTAATCGACGATCGGGTGATTGGCGCAGGCGCCGTACATGGCGGCATGAAAAGCGAGCGTATCGGCATCCGACTGCGTGCGGCGCTTGTCGAGCACCGGCGTCAGGTCGGCACCGCCGCCGAACCACCACTTGTTCGTCACGATCATGCGCGTGTTCATATGAACCGCAGGCACGTTGGGGTTGATTGGGTGGCCGATGAGCGAAATGCCCGACGCCCAGAACTCAGGGTTTTCTTCGGCGCCGGGAATTTGTTTGCGGAACTCCGGGGCAAATTCGCCGTAAACCGTGGATGTGTGCACGCCGACTTTCTCGAAAACGCGGCCATGCATGAGGCTCATCACGCCGCCGCCGGCATCAGGTTCACCGGCTTTGGCGCGATTCCAGGGCGTGCGGACGAAGGTGCCCGGCGCGTCTTTTCCGTGTGGAGCGTGTTCGGGAAGGCTTGTTTCCAGCTTCTCGAACGCTGTGCAGATGTCGTCACGCAGTTTTTCAAACCACGCACGCGCGGTGGCTTTTTTCTGCTCTAGTGGCATTTCAGGGGCGTTCATGGATTTATCTGAGCTATGTCTTGTTTTTGACTGAAAAGACCCTTAGCTCCAACCGATATCAACGATCAACATCCGGTCGCCGTCGCCAGTCGGATCTAGCCCGACTTTGCGAGCAGGCGCCGCTTTCGTCATTGCGATAGATCATGTTGCGCCGACTTATGAGCTGGGGTGAGACCCGCATCAAGCCGTTCGACGAGCGCGCGATCGTGCGCCCGCCCGATACATTGTGGGCTTTCTATTGGTTTTTTATCAAGCCTCTTTGGCCGTTTTTCGTGCTGCTGCTGATCGCTGGCTGCCTGGGCTCGACCATCGAAGTGGCGTTGATGGGCTTTATCGGTGCGATCGTCGACAAAATGCGGACGCATGGCGATCCGGCGACGTTCGTTTCGACCTACGGGTGGATGCTGGCGGGCATGGCGTTCGTGGCGCTGGTGCTGCGGCCGGTCATCTCGACGGCGCACGACTTCATCAAGAACCAGATGCTCTCTGCGGGCTGCACGACGCGCATTCGGTGGCAGACGCATCGCTATGTGCTGCGGCAGAGCCTCGGTTTCTTCCAGAACGATTTCGCGGGCCGCGTCGCCAACAAGATCATGCAGACGGGCACATCGCTGCGTGAAAGCGTCGTCCAGCTGATCGACGCACTGTGGTATGCGAGCGTGCAGTTCATCGGTTCGGCGCTGCTGTTTGCGGCGTCCGATTGGCGGCTGACCATTCCGCTGATCGCTTGGCTCGTCGCTTACGTCGTGGCGCTGCGCTATTTTGTGCCGCGCATCAAGGCGCGCTCGACAGAAGCATCGGAAGCTCGTTCGATGCTCGTCGGCCGCATTGTCGACAGCTATACGAACATCATGACCGTGAAGCTCTTCGCGCATGCCGAGCGCGAGGATATCTATGCGCGCGAGGCGCTGACCGAGCAGATGACGAAGTGGCAGGCGTCTCTGCGTCTCATCACCGGCATGGAAATCACGCTCTATTCGCTCAACGGCCTGCTGCTCGTTGCGACAACGGGAACGGCGATCTGGCTGTGGACGCTGCATCACGTCTCGGTCGGCGACATCGCGGTCGTCGGCGGTCTTGTCATTCGCATCGTGACGATGTCGGGCTGGGTGATGTGGACGATTGCGGACGTGTTCGAGAACATCGGCGTCGTGCATGAAGGCATGGAGACGATCTCGCGGCCGAACCTGCTCGTCGATACGCCGGATGCGAAGCCGGTCGTCGTGCCGCGCGGAGAAATCCGCTTCGATCACATTCATTTCCACTACGGAGCAGGACGTGCGTCTGCAGAAGATGCGCCGCCGCGCGTGATCGAGGATCTTTCGCTAAAGGTGCGGCCGGGCGAGAAGGTTGGTCTGGTCGGGCGTTCCGGCGCTGGCAAGTCGACGCTCGTCAATCTGCTGCTGCGGTTCTATGACCTCGAAGGCGGCCGTATTCTGATCGATGGGCAGGACATCTCGCGCGTCACGCAGGACAGCCTGCGCGCGGAAATCGGGATGGTGACGCAAGACACGTCGCTTTTGCATCGGTCGGTGCGCGACAACATCCTCTATGGCCGTCTCGATGCCACGGACGAGGACGTGATCGCCGCCGCAAAGCAGGCCGAGGCGCACGATTTCATCATGGATCTCGAAGACCTCAAGGGCCGCAAGGGTTACGACGCGCATGTCGGCGAGCGCGGCGTGAAGCTTTCGGGCGGTCAGCGGCAGCGTATCGCCATTGCGCGCGTACTGCTGAAGAACGCGCCGATCCTGGTGCTCGACGAGGCGACGAGTGCGCTTGATTCAGAGGTCGAGTCTGCGATCCAGTCGAGCTTCGAGAAGCTGATGGACGGCAAAACCGTGATTGCGATCGCACACCGGCTTTCGACCATTGCGGCGATGGACCGGCTGGTCGTGATGGAAGACGGCCGGATTGTCGAAGAAGGTTCGCATGCGGATCTTCTGAAGCGCGGCGGTCTTTATGCCCAGCTGTGGCTGCGCCAGTCCGGCGGCTTCCTCGCACGCGAGGCGGCGGAGTAATTCCGCCGCTAACGCTTGCTACGTTGGCTGCTGGCGAGAGCGGGAACTTTGTGCGCCAAAAAGGCCTGAAGCTCGCTCGCTGCGTGGCGGATATTGAAGAAGCGCGGCACGTCTTTCTTGTAGTCGAGATAGGGGCGGCCGTAGCGGGCTTCGAGCCACGGCTCTTCCGTTCGCGCCATCATGGCGTAAACGATGACGAGTGCTGCGGCGAGAAGCGTGGCGTCCCATGACCAAGCCGCTAATCCGAGTGCCGTGAAAGCGAGAATGGCCGTCGCGTATTGCGGATTTCGCGTCCAGCGATAGACGCCGGTTGTCTCAAGGCCGCTCGCCTGACAGTAGGTTGCCTTTCGGCCCAGCGACCATAGCGTATAAATATAAACGACGCCTGCAATGAACGCGACGGCAGCGAGCGCGATGCGGAACGGAGCTAGCGATCCGGACAGCGTCGTTAGGAAACGCTCAGCCGCGAGGATCAGGACTGAGACGTTCAACGTTCGAAAAAGTGTCCAGAAGGCGAAGCTTTTTGCTGACCCGACTGGGGGCGCGGGCCAAATCCGCCAAGCGGGGTTGATCCGTCCGGCCATCATTCCCGCAATCAACAGAAGCGCTGAGGCAACGCCGGCAATGATCAGAATGAAGTCGATCGGCATGCTATTCTGCGACGTGTCGGTGCGATCCAACAGATTTGCAGCATTCGCGTGTCACGCGTGCGACAGGGCGGGAAGCGTCAGGCGGCGGGAAAGCCATGCGTCTGCCGCAGCGCTTCGCCGAGCACTATGGCGGCGGCAACTGCAACGTTCAACGATCTGAGACCAGGTCGCATCGGTATGATGATGCGTGCATCGGCTTGGTCGTGGACGGCATCGGGAACGCCGGCGCTTTCGCGGCCAAGCAGCAGCGTATCGTTCGGCGCGAAAGTGAAGTCGCAATGCGTCGATGTAGCCTTCGTTGTGAGAAGGACGAGACGTCCTGGCGGTTCGGCGGAAGCGCGTCGTGTGGCCATGAAGACGTCGAAGCTCACGTGCCGTGTGAGATCGACGAAAGGCAAGTAATCGAGCGCGGCGCGTTTCAAGGAGCGATCGCTCATGTCGAAGCCGGTCGGGCCGATGACGTCGACGGGCACGCCAAAGCAGGCTCCGAGGCGAAGGATCGTTCCGGTGTTCTGAGCAATATCGGGTTGATAGAGGGCGAGGCGCATCCGGGGTGTCTGAGGGATCTCAGAGATTCGTGTCTACTGCGACGTGTGCGCCAAATTGCCCCTCACTTTTTGTCGCGCTTTCCGATTGATAGCGGCATCAAACGCTGTCAAAACATCCAACTAGGGAAGAAATGAACGAACTGGAGACCAAAAAATAGGCAATCGGTGGCGGGCACTGTCCTGTGCAACCGGTGAAGCCTCTGGCTCTGGTTCCCCAATGCGGGAGGCGTGCGTTGAGCACAGATGCCTTGGAGCCGCACCGCCGGGATTTCCTGGTGGTTGCTGGAAACGCGTTCGCTGCTGTCGGCGCCGCGTCGCTTCTTTGGCCTTTCATTCAGCAGATGAATCCCGACGCCAGCACGATGGCGCTGTCGTCGGTGGAGGTCGATCTTGCTCCGGTGAAAGAAGGGCAGGCGATCACAGCGATGTGGCGCGGCAAGCCGATCTTCATCCGCAATCGGACGAAGGCGGAGATCGAATCGGCGCTGGCGGTGCCTGTGAAGGATCTGCCCGATCCGCTGGCGCGGAACGAGGATCTGCCGACAGACGATCCTGCAACCGATGCCAACCGCACCAAGGCCGGGCACGAGAACTGGATCATCATCATCGGCATTTGCACGCATCTGGGCTGCATTCCGAAGGGCCAAGCCCTGGGCGACGAGCGTGGGGAGTTCGGTGGATGGTTCTGCCCATGCCACGGCTCGCAATACGATACCTCCGGACGCATTCGTAAGGGACCGGCACCGCGCAATATGGAAGTGCCGCCCTATGCGTTCACGACCGCAACAAAAATCAAAATCGGTTAGGGGGGAGAGAGCATATGGGAGCCCGAACCTCGAATTACGTGGCCGAAACGCGGTGGGGCAAGTGGCTCGACGAGCGCCTACCGATCGGCCGCTTCGTGAACAACAGCTTTATCGACTATCCGACGCCGCGGAACCTCAATTACCTGTGGACCTTCGGCGGTATCCTGACGCTGATTCTCTTTGGGCAGATCGCGACGGGGGTCGTGCTGGCGATGCACTATCAGCCGAGCGCGACAGGTGCATTCAACTCCATTGAGCAGATCCGGCGCGACGTGAACTATGGCTGGATGCTGCGTAATTTCCATGCTGTCGGCGCATCGATGTTCTTTTTCGCCGTCTACATCCATATCTTCCGGGGCTTCTATTACGGCTCGTATAAGGCGCCGCGCGAAGTGCTGTGGATCCTTGGCGTGTTGATCATGCTGCTGATGATGGCGACGGCGTTCATGGGCTACACGCTGCCGTGGGGGCAGATGAGCTTCTGGGGCGTGACGGTCATCACCAACCTCTTTTCTGCGCTCGATACGATCGTCAATGGGCTCGGGACAGCGGTCGTCGAATGGCTGTGGGGCGGCTATGCAGTCTCGGGCGTGACGCTCAATCGTTTCTTCTCGCTGCACTACCTGTTGCCATTCGTGCTAGCGGGCGTCGTCGGGCTGCACATCTGGGCGTTGCACGTCGTCGGGCAGAACAATCCGACGGGTCTCGATCTCAAGGAGCCGACAGACTGCGTGCCGATGCACCCTTATGCAACGTCGAAGGATGCGGTCGGGATTTTCGCGTTCCTGCTGCTTTACGCGTGGTTCGTGTTTTTCGTGCCGGACTATCTGGGACACGCCGACAATTACATCGAAGCGAACCCGCTGGTGACGCCGCCGCATATCGTGCCGGAATGGTATTTCCTGCCGTTTTACGCAATCCTGCGCGCCTTCACGAGCTCGTTCCTCGGCATTCCGCTCGGGCAGTATGCAAAGCTTTGCGGCGTCGTAGCGATGTTCTCTGCCGTGATCATCATCGCGTTCGCGCCGTGGCTCGATACATCGCGTATCCGGTCGAATAAATACCGGCCGATCTTCAAGTGGTTCTTCTGGTTCTTCGTCTTCACGTGCGTGGCTCTTGGCTATCTTGGGTCGAAACCGGCGGAAGGCGTGTATGTGGTTGCCGCACAGATCTTCACTGTCTGCTATTTCTTGTTCTTCCTCGTTGCGATGCCGATCGTCGGCCTTATCGAGACGCCGCGAAGGCTGCCGCGCTCGATCACGGAATCGGTGCTCGGCAAGGGCGGCGCGGGGCTGCCGTCGGGTGCCGCTGCCGCACCTGAGACGCGGTGAGGAGCGACAGATGAAACAGCGCATCTCACTTTCATTGATCTTCGCGCTTTCGTTCGTGCTCGCGGTTACGAGCGCCTCTGCGGAGGAAGCGGGACATCCGGAGATCCATCGGCAGACGTGGTCGTTCTCGGGCTTCACCGGGCAATTCGATAAGGCGCAATTGCAGCGCGGCTTCCAGGTCTACAAGGACGTTTGTTCGAACTGTCACGGCCTTAAGTATCTGTCGTTCCGCAATCTCGTGCAGCCGGGCGGACCGGAATTTCCGGAAGCAGCCGTGAAGGAGCTGGCGAAGACGTGGCCGAACCAGATCACGGACGGTCCCAACGACGAAGGCAAAATGTTCGAGCGTCCGGCGCTGCTGTCTGATCCAATCCGTGGGCCGTATCATAATGATCAGGAAGCGCGGGCGGCGCAAAACGGCGCGTTGCCGCCTGATCTATCGCTTATCGCTCGGGCACGCGGCGTTGAGCGCAATCCGAGCTGGTGGATCCATCCATTCCTGATGCTTGGCGATATTGCCAAGGCCTATCAGGAAGGCGGCGCAGACTACATCTATGCGCTGATGCACGGTTATTCCGATCCGCCGGCAGACTTCAAACTGACGGACGGAAAATTCTACAACAAGATTTTCCCCGGTCATCAAATCAGCATGCCGCCGCCGCTTTCCGACGGTCTCGTCAGTTACCAGGACGGCACACCTGACACCGTCGATAACTACGCGAAAGACGTTGTCGCATTTCTGTCATGGGCCGCCGACCCCACGCTCGATACGCGCAAGCAGATCGGATGGCAGGTCATTTTGTATCTTATCGTCACCACTGGCTTGCTCTACCTGGGCAAGAGGCGGATCTGGGCCAGCATTAAGCACTGACCCTGAGCGCTTGTGACGATTTGCAAACTGGAAGGCTGCGCTTGCGTA
The DNA here is from genome assembly GCF_905067615.1 of Hyphomicrobium sp. MC8b. Lineage (NCBI taxonomy): Bacteria > Pseudomonadati > Pseudomonadota > Alphaproteobacteria > Hyphomicrobiales > Hyphomicrobiaceae > Hyphomicrobium > Hyphomicrobium sp. MC8b. The sequence continues at coordinate 1,199,636 of NZ_LR898465.1, forward strand.
GCCTTTTTTCTTTTGTATCGGCGGGTACATTGAAATGGAAAAGGTGGGTGATGACGGCATCGGTTCTGGGCATCGTTGGGGGCAGTGGGTTCTATCAGCTGCCGGGCCTTGCCAATCCGGAATGGAAGGTGATCGAGAGCCCGTGGGGCGCGCCTTCGGACGAAATTCTGTTTGCCGATATCGACGGATTGCCGATCCGCTTTCTGCCGCGGCACGGGCGCGGGCATAAGCTGTCGCCGACGGGCATCAATTACCGCGCGAACATCGATGCGTTAAAGCGTGCCGGCGTGACCGATCTCATTTCGGTTTCCGCGTGCGGATCATTGAAGAAGAAATACAAGCCGGGCGATTTCGTGCTTCCCGATCAGTTCATCGACCGGACGTTCGCGCGCGAGAAGTCGTTCTTCGGCAACGGTTGCGTTGCGCATGTTGCGATGGGCGATCCGATCAGTCCGCTGCTAACGAAGGCGCTCGAAAAGTCGGCGAAGGCCGAGAAGATCGAGGTGCACAAGGGCGGCACCTACCTCGCGATGGAAGGACCGCAATTTTCCACGCGCGCAGAAAGCAACCTTTACCGGTCTTGGGATTGCGATGTCATCGGCATGACGAACATGCCGGAAGCCAAGCTCGCGCGCGAAGCGGAGATTTGCTACGCGAGCGTCGCGATGGTGACGGATTACGATTGCTGGCACGACGATCATGAAGACGTCGATGTCGCGTCGATCATTGCTGTCATGCACGCGAATACAGAAAAGGCGCAGCGGCTCGTCGCGCATCTCGCGCGGGATTTTCCGCGCGAGCATCCTGCGTGTCCGATCGGCTCGGACAGGGCACTCGAAGTTGCGCTGATCACGCCCCCGGAAGCGCGCGATCCTGAGCTGTTGAAGAAGCTCGATGCCGTTGCGGGGCGGGTGCTGGGATAGCTCCTGATTGTCATCCACGGGATTGTTCCGAGGGCGGCCCGGAGAGGCGTGCGTTAGTTCGGGAAGCTGATCAGGATCTTCATCTTGATGAGCCAGGGGAAGATCATTTCGAGTAGGGTGCCGAGCGTCCATAGTACGGTGCCGAGCAGGATGAGCGCGGGGATGCTGGCGATGACGGCTTTCAGAAAGAACAGCATCAGCTCGACGAAGGGCACGTCGATTTTACGGATCGACACCGGTGCGAGCGTTGCGGCAGCTGCAGCGGCATTGGGGTTAAAATCGGATGCTGCGTAGATCTGCGGCTGCGGCCGTGAACGATCGTCTGGGCCCATCGAGAGCGACGGCGCGGCCGCGCGTTCCTGCGCTGCGCGTTCGCGTGCTTCCCGGGCGCGGGCTTCCTTTTCGCGTCTCAGCGTGCGCGGCAAGTCTTCCGTATCGTCGAGAAGCGGGTCGAAGTCGGGTCCTGCGATTGCGGAGGTGCCTGGAGATGCCATTACTCTTCCCTCAAGCAGGGCTGCCGCCAGTGCCGAATGTTTCAGCACGACAGCGTTGCTCAAAATCTACCTAGAACCCAGCGATATTGCTATTTTGCGCCGTCAATTTGACCGGAGTGGAGCACTGTGAAGAACCTGGACGCCCTCGAAGAGCTTATTCGTACGATCCCTGACTATCCAAAGCCCGGGATCATGTTTCGGGATATCACGACGCTTCTTTCCGACCCGAAAGGGCTTAAAAAAGCGATCAAAGGCATGGCGAAGCCATTCGAGGACAAGAAAATCGACGCGGTTGCCGGTATCGAGGCGCGCGGGTTCATTCTGGGTGGCGCGATTGCCGACCGCCTCGAATGTGGCTTCATTCCGATCCGGAAAAAAGGCAAGCAGCCTTGGAAGACGATCGGGCAGGAGTACACGCTTGAATACGGCGTGGACGTCATCGAAATTCATGAGGACGCTTTCGCGAGCGGATCGCGCGTGCTGATCGTCGACGACCTGATCGCGACGGGCGGCACGGCGGAAGCGGCGGTCAAGCTCGTCCAGCGTTCCGGCGGCAAGGTGGTTGGCGCAACCTTCATCGTCGATCTGCCGGACCTTGGCGGCATGAAGCGGCTCGATGATCTGGGCATCACCAGTCACGCGCTTGTCGCGTTCGAAGGCCACTAGGGAGCAAACGTGGACCTTCCAAGCGAACATCTGTCAGATGCGTTTGAGCGGATTGCCGCTTGGCGGGCCGATCCTTGGACGGTTCACACTTGCCCGGTCTGCCAAACGCCGGGGGTGCAAATAATCGACAGGTCGGTGCGGCCCTATTCGGAATGGTATGCGCTGACGTGCGCCGCTTGCGGGCTCGATGCTTCGCTGCACATTCCGTTGCCCGGTCCGGGTCACATGTGAGCATGGCGAACGGTCCGATCGAGATTGTCCTGTTGCCCGGTCTCGACGGGACAGGCGATCTGTTCGACCGTTTGGCAGCGCGGCTTGCTCCCGATCTCACCGTTACAATCGTACGCTACCCGCAGGATCCGTCGCTCGGGTACGCGGGCTACGCGGAAATCGTGCGCAACGTAATCGGCAAAAGACCGGTGTTTCTTCTGGGAGAGTCGTTTTCGGGTCCTGTTGCGGTTCGCGTCGCGACGCAGCTCGGGCGGCAGGTGCAGGGCGTCGTGCTGGCGGCGACGTTCGTGAAGAATCCTTGGCCCGGCTGCATAATTCGACGCGCAGCGCTCGTCGACCCGCGAACGACCCCGCCGCGCATTCGCGATGCTGTCCTGATGGGACCTTTCGGCGATCCCGAACTTGTCAAAAAAGTCGAAGGAATTGTCGCGACGTTATCGCGCTCGGTACGCGCATCGCGGCTCAAGGCCATCGCGGAGGTAGACGTGCGGCGGGATTTCGCCCAGCTCGCCTGTCCGATCCTGGTGCTGCATGGGCGCGGCGATTGGCTCGTCCGCAAGTCGCCCATTCAGCGTGCGGTTTGCGAACGCGGGCGCGCACGCATGGTCGTCATTCCCGGCGCCCATATGCTATTGCAAACGCGTTCCGCCGAGGCGGCGGCCGAGATCGTTAATTTCACTAAGTCAATCGCGGAGGCTCATCATGAAGCTTGACGGAGTGCCCTCGCGCACGATCTGGCTCGAACCGGACGGTTGGTCCATCGGTATTATCGATCAGACGCTTCTGCCGCATAAGATCGTGCGGCCGGTGCTCAAGACCGTGGAGGATGCGGCGCGCGCTATTAAAACGATGCAGGTTCGCGGCGCGCCGCTGATCGGCGTCACGGCGGCTTACGGCGTGGCGCTGGCTATGCGTGTCGATGCATCGGATGCGAGCCTAGACAATGCGGTTGCGTTCCTCGGCGCGCAGCGGCCGACGGCGGTCAATCTACGCTGGGCGCTGGAAGACCTGCGCACAACACTGGTGCCGCTGGCGCCGAGCATTCGCACGGTCGCCGCCTATGCGCGCGCGGCAGAACTGGCGGAGGACGATGTCGAGACGTGCCGGAACATCGGCGTCAACGGCCTTAAGTTGATTAAAGAGATTGCAATCCGCAAGGGCGGCGGTCCGGTCAAGGTGCTGACGCATTGCAACGCGGGCTGGCTTGCGTGTGTTGATTGGGGAACGGCGACGTCGCCCATCTATCACGCGCACGATGCGGGCATTCCGGTGCATGTCTGGGTGGACGAGACGCGGCCGCGCAACCAGGGCGCGGCGCTGACGGCGTTCGAGCTTTTACAGCACGGCGTTCCGCATAGCCTCATCGCCGACAACGCTGGTGGGCATTTCATGCAGGCTGGCGACGTCGATCTCGTCATCGTCGGCACGGACCGGGTGACGGCGAACGGCGACGTTGCGAACAAGATCGGCACGTATCTGAAGGCGCTCGCGGCGCACGATACGCGGGTTCCGTTCTATGTGGCGCTACCGTTTTCGACGATCGACTGGCGCACCGAAAAAGGCAGCGACATTCCCATCGAGGAACGCAGCGAAGACGAAGTTCTGTATGTTCAGGGCAAGCTGCCCAATGGCGAGCTCGGGTCGGTTCTGATTGCGGCAGAGGGGACGCATGCCCGTAATCCGGCCTTTGATGTGACACCTGCGAGGCTCGTGACGGGCTTCATCACGGAGCGGGGCATTTGTGCGGCGTCGCGAGAAGGGCTGCTGTCGCTCTATCCTGAAAAGACCAGCGCAGCAGCGTGATCTCATGAAGCAGCCAAGCGAAAAATCGTTGCGCAAAGAGGTCATCGCGACGGCTCTGGAGATGAGCCGTTCGGGACTTTCGCCAGGGCGTTCCGGTAATGTCTCGTGCCGGTTCGGCGGCGGCATGCTGATCACGCCGACGGGCAAGCAGTATGAAGATACCGAACCTGACGACATCGTATTCGTCGCCGCAGACGGCAGCGTTCCAGATGGCCAACTGAAGCCGTCGAGCGAGTGGCAATTTCACCTTGCTGCGTATCACGCGCGCCCAGATCGCAATGCGCTCGTTCACACGCACTCGTTGCATGCGACGGTGCTTGCGTGTGCGCATAAGGCTATTCCGGCCTTTCATTACATGGTGGCCGTTGCGGGCGGGAAGGACATCCCTTGCGTACCTTACGCCACGTTCGGAACGGATGAACTTGCTCGGCACGTCGCTACGGGGCTTCGAGAGCGCGACGCATGTTTAATGGCCAATCACGGCCAGATTGCTTGCGGAGCTTCGCTCGCGCACGCACTTGAGATGGCTCGAGAGGTGGAAGTTCTGGCCGAGCAGTACTACAAAGTACTCGTACTCAATGAGGTACATCTGCTCGATGATGCTGAAATGCTCGAAATTGCCGAGCGCTTTAAAACCTATGGCAGGAATGCGGAGCTAAACCAGAAACGCCGATAGGAAGGACCAATCGCTCCTATAGAAGTTCGTACGCGATAAGATTGCCTTATAAGCTTTTCCTGAAGATTCGATTGGTGGATTAAGTTTTTCTGATCTTAGGTCTCTTTGGTTTCCTCCAGGAAGGACGATCACAATGACCGATACCACGAAGCTCACCACGACCGCGGGCGCCCCCGTTCCCGATAACCAGAATTCTCTCTCGGCGGGACCGCGCGGGCCGCTGTTGATGCAGGACTACCAGCTCATCGAGAAGCTCGCGCATCAGAACCGCGAGCGCATTCCTGAGCGCACAGTTCACGCCAAAGGCTGGGGCGCTTACGGAACGCTGACGATTACGGGCGACATTTCGAAGTACACGAAGGCGAAGGCGCTGCAGCCGGGCGCGAAGACCGACATGATCGCGCGCTTCTCCACCGTTGCAGGCGAGCTTGGCGCGGCGGATGCCGAGCGCGATGTTCGCGGCTTTGCACTCAAATTCTATACCAGTGAAGGCAACTGGGATCTCGTCGGCAACAACACGCCGGTGTTTTTCGTCCGCGATCCGATGAAGTTTCCCGATTTCATTCACACGCAGAAGCGGCATCCGAAAACCAACATGCGCTCGCCGACGGCGATGTGGGATTTCTGGTCGCTGTCGCCGGAGAGCCTGCACCAAGTGACGATCCTGATGTCGGATCGCGGTCTGCCGGTCGGCGTTCGCAACATGAACGGCTACGGTTCGCACACGTATTCATTCATCAACGCTAACAACGAGCGTTTCTGGGTGAAATTCCACTTCAAGACGCTGCAAGGCCATAAGCACTGGACGAACGGCGAAGCGAGCGAGATCGTCGGCCGGACGCGTGAATCGACGCAGGAAGATCTGTTCACGGCGATCGAGCGCGGTGAGTTCCCGAAGTGGAAGATGCAGGTTCAGGTGATGCCGGAAGCCGATGCAGACAAGCATTGGTATAATCCGTTCGACCTGACGAAGGTTTGGCCGCATGCGGACTATCCGCCGATCGACATCGGCGTATTCGAGCTCAACCGCAATCCTGAGAACTATTTCGCCGAGATCGAGCAAGCGGCATTCTCGCCGTCGAACATCGTGCCCGGCATTGGCTTTTCGCCCGACAAGATGCTGCAGGCGCGCATCTTCTCGTATGCGGATGCGCATCGCTATCGCCTCGGCACGCACTACGAGCATCTGCCCGTGAACGCCGCGCGCTGCCCCGTTCATAACTATCACAAGGACGGCCCGATGCGGTTCTTCGCACCGGAGACGGGGAACGTGGACGCCTATTACGAGCCGAACTCGTTTCATGGCGCCGAGCAGGACAAGTCCGTCGCCGAGCCGCCGCTCAAGATTTCGGGCGATGCCGATCGCTTCAATCATCGCGATGGCAACGACGATTACAGACAGGTGACGGCGCTGTTCAATCTCTTCAACAAAGAGCAGAAAGCGCGGCTGTTCTCGAACGTCGCTGAAGCGATGTGGGGCATTCCCGATTTCATCGCGGAGCGGCAGCTCGCCCACTTCAAGAAGGTGCATCCTGATTATGAAGCCGGGGTGCGCGCGGCGCTCGATCACATGACACGACAGAAAGCTTCCGAGACGGCGCAGCAGCAGAAGATGCCGCAAGGCGCAGAAGCTGCCGAGTGACCGCGCGGTTCGTTTCGACGATTAATGAAAAGGCCCTGCTCGTGCGGGGCCTTTTTGTTCGGCGGTTTGCTGCTGGTAGGACGCAACTTCCCGAGTGCCAGCGCGTTGCTCGGACGGCACTCAATGTATCGAGGAGGAGCCGTCATGCCGAGAGGCGATAAATCGAGCTATACGACCAAACAGAAACGCAAGGCCGAACACATCGAGGAAGGCTACGAGAAACGCGGCGTCGGCAAGTCGGAAGCCGAGCGGCGCGCGTGGGCGACCGTCAACAAAGAGAGCGGCGGCGGAAACAAGAGCGGCTCCGGTCGCGGGAAGAAAGACACGCACGTCGCGTCGAAGCGCGGTGGAAAGATCGGCGGCAAGGCGTCGGCGTCGCGACCGGCGGCGGCGCGCAGTGCGTCAGCGCGGAAAGCTGCAGCGACGAGAAAGCGGCGCGGAAGCTGATCGCGCCGCATTGGCGTCATCATTACGCCGTGCGGAAATACGGCTCGACCTTGCCTTTGAGCTTCAGCGTCATCGGGCGGCCTTTGCGGTCGCGCGCGTTCCCTGCCGCGACGCGGATCCAACCTTCGCTGATGCAATATTCTTCAACGTTGGTTTTGTCGGTGCCGTTGAAGCGGATGCCGATGTCACGCTTTAGAAGCTCTTCGTTGAAGAACGGACTGGCGGGATCGTTGCAAAGGCGGTCAGGCAGTTCGTTGGACATGTTTGTTCGTCCTAGTTGGCGAAACGGAAGTGCATGACGTCGCCGTCCTGGACGACGTAGTCCTTGCCTTCGAGACGCATTTTTCCGGCTTCTTTAGCACCGGTTTCGCCGTTACCGGTCACATAATCGTCGAAGGCAATGGTTTCGGCGCGGATGAAGCCCTTTTCGAAGTCGGTATGGATGACGCCGGCCGCCTGCGGGGCCTTGGTGCCGCGCGTGATTGTCCAGGCGCGGGCTTCCTTCGGGCCGACGGTGAAGTAGGTCACGAGGTGGAGCAGGTCGTAGCCGGCGCGGATCAGGCGATTGAGGCCCGGTTCGTCGAGGCCCATCTCGCTGAGGAAGGCATCACGGTCTTCCGGCGCGAGGCCTGCGAATTCGCTTTCGATCTTGGCGGAGATGACGACGACAGCCGCGTTCTCGGCCTTCGCGCGCTCTTCGACCTGTTTCGAATAGGCGTTGCCGTTGGCCGCTGAGGCTTCCTCGACGTTGCAGACGTAGACGACAGGCTTCGATGTCAGAAGCTGCAGCGCACGGAAGGCGGGCATCTCTTCGGCGGTCATCTGCGCGAGGCGAGCGGGCTTGCCTTCACGCAGAAGCACCAGCGGCTTTTCCATGACGGCGTACTGCGCCTTGGCTTCCTTGTCGCCGGACTTCGCTTTCTTCTCGATTTGCGAGATGCGCTTTTCAAGGCTTTCGAGATCGGCGAGCATCAATTCCGTTTCGACGACGTCGGCGTCGGCGAGCGGGTCGATGCGGTTCTCGACGTGGGTGATGTCTTCGTCAACGAAGCAGCGCAGCACGTAGGCCACGGCATCGACTTCGCGAATGTGGGACAGGAACTTGTTGCCGAGGCCTTCGCCCTTCGAAGCGCCGCGGACGAGGCCGGCGATATCGACGAACGTCAGGCGCGTCGGAATGATTTCCTTGCTACCAGCAATGCCAGCGAGCGTGTCGAGGCGCTTATCGGGAACAGCAACCTCGCCGACGTTCGGTTCGATGGTGCAGAAGGGATAGTTGGCCGCCTCGGCCTGTGCCGTTTGCGTGAGCGCATTGAAGAGGGTTGACTTGCCGACGTTCGGCAAGCCGACGATGCCGCATTTGAAGCCCATGGTGGGGAAATATCCGTTTAGGTTGTGGTCCGTGGGTTAAGCGACCCAGGCCTTAATGTGAAGCCTTATCGGTCCAATGTGCGGCCGTATGGCTCACCGCTGGTACTTGGTAAAGGCGAATGTCGAGTAGCGCGAGGGTGCGGGAAGATTGCTCGTGCCGGACATGGCGTCTGCAAGCGCCTCCGAAATGTGCGTGCCCTGATCGACGCTGCGGACCGCGATGACGATGAACGGGCGCTGCCAACTCGTATCTATATCTTCGCAATCGGCGCACGGATCGATGTAGCGGCCGAGATTGAGCGTCCACATCGGGATGCGATTGCCGATGGCGCCGCGCACCCATTGTGCGGTGCGAACGGCGCGGAGACCACCGCGCTGCTCCTCGCGGGCGACGTCGCCTTCCTGGCTCGCAAGGCCGACGGCGATCAGACCGAGCGCGGTGCCCAGGCCCTGACGCAATTGCGGCGCGAGAACCTCGTCCTGGATCTCTTGCGGGGACAGGATGGTGTCATCCTTTTCGAGTTCCGTCGTCGAGGCGCGGACCCAGCCGTAATTCTTCGTCAGCACAACGACGTCGAACACGGCGCGGCGCCCCTGGCGGTCGGTGCCTTCGATCGGGAAGACCAGCGTGCGATCATTCCAGCGGTGGGCGAAAATGCGCCGGACGCCGGTCTTGTCTTTATCGCGTGCGAAATAAGCGTCATTCAGCACGCTGCCGAAAACGCCGACGGTCAAAAGGAGAATGAGCGCGCCGATAGCCAGATCGAAAAGAGATCGCGATTCGGAATCCGCGCGGCTCTCTTCCTGATACTGAGACATCGGCTCAACCCCACAACTCGCCAAACTTCGCGAGGATGCTAGGCGTCCTCGCCGCCGGATTTTCGCGCGCTCAGCCATTTTTTCAAGTTGTCGGCGAGGGCGGACTGGCGTTTGGACGCGCGTTCACCGGCAGGGTGTGGCCGCGATGCCTTCGGCGGGCGCGGCGACTCTTGTGGCGCGCGCTCAGCCTTGGGCGCAGGCGTTTGGTGATCTTCCTGCGTCACGCGGGCGACGTCACTCAGGAAGCGGTCGTCTTCGCCTTTGGCGAGATAGGGGGCGGCGTCGGAGATGGCATCAAGCAGCGCATTGAGCCATTCGCGCTCCGATTTCGCGAAGTCGTTCAAAACATAATAGACGACGGCATCTTTTGAGCCGGGATGACCGATGCCGAGGCGCACGCGCTTGTACTCGTTTTCAATGTGCGCGGTGATCGAGCGCAAGCCATTGTGACCGGCGTTGCCGCCGCCCGTTTTCAGTTTCACCTTGCCGGGGACAAGGTCCAACTCGTCGTGAAAGACGTAAATGTCCGACAGCGGAATTTTTAGAAAACGCTGGGCTTCGCCGACAGAGCGGCCGCTCTCGTTCATGTAGGTTTCGGGTTTCAGCAGCGCCACGCGCTCGCCGCCGATCGAGCCTTCGGAGATGAGGCCCTGAAATTTCTTGCGCCAGGGCGCGAAGCTGTGGCGTTCCGCGATGCGGTCGAGCGCCATGAAGCCGATGTTGTGACGGTTGGCGCGATATTTATCGCCCGGATTGCCAAGACCGACGAAGAGCTTCATTTCAACTGTGCCTTCCGACCGAGCCTTTTCGTTGCGCCTTCCGACTCCCCTCCGGGGAGCCGGCCGGAAGGCGCGGGACATTGTCGGGAAGCCGGCACTGGGTTTATCACGCGGTAAAAGAGAGACCGGCGCAATCGGCAGATCGCGCCGGTATATAACGTCTTACTTCTTCGCGGCGGGCTTGGCGGCCGGAGCGGCCTTACCTGCAGCAGCCGGGGCTGCCTTGCCAGCGGCGGCCGGAGCAGCCTTGGCGCCAGCGGCGGGAGCGGCAGCGGCATCTGCGGTCGTGCTTGCAGCTTCGTCGTCACCCTTCAGAGCGCCGGCGATCGTCGCAATCGTGAAGTCGCGATTCTTGATGACGGGCGAAACGCCTTCCGGCATCTCGACGGCCGAGATGTGGATCGAACGGCCGATCTCCATGCCTTCGAGATTGATCTCGAACGCGCGGGGGATCTTGTCATAAGGGCAGAACACTTCGACGTCGTGGCGGACGATATTGAGAACGCCACCGCGCTTCAGACCCGGCGACAACGTTTCGTTCGTGAAGTGCACGGGGATCGAGACGCGGATCACGCCATCCTTGCCGACGCGCTGGAAGTCGACGTGAAGGGGCGTGTCGCGGACAGGGTCGACCTGGACGTCGCGGGCGAGCACGATGTGCTTCGTGCCTTCGACGTCGATCTCGATAGCCGTCGAGGTGAAGTGGCCGCGCAGGACCTGCTTCCACAGCTCGTTGTATTCGAGATTGATCGTTTCCGGGGTTTCGTGGTTGCCGTAAATGACGGCGGGCACATTTCCATTGCGGCGTGCTTGGCGTGCGGCCCCCTTGCCGGCACGCGGGCGCGCCGTAGCCTTGAGCGTAATGAGCTCAGCCATGGCATCGTCTCCGAGTGTTAAAGGCTCTTCTGCCTATCAGAAGAGCCAAAAAGCCGCTTGCCGGCCTCCAAGGGTGCCGGGCGGCGTCTCAGGAAAATCTTCTTGAGATGGCGGGTATATACCTGGGGTTGCCGCCGCGCGCAACGGTCGGAAACGGCCCCTAATAGGCGCACAATACTTGGGTCGGACTGGAAAGTTGCTGAGAAAATCAGCATATTAAGAGGTGATTTACTGGAAACCCTGCGTTGTGACCTGCAATTGTGGGTGTGGAGATGCCCGAAGTGATAACGAAGAAGACGACCAAACGCCGAAGCGCGGCCGATCAGGACAAGATCATTGTCGAAGCGCTGAGGGGCGTCGGGCGGCCCGTGAGCGCCTACGAGCTTATCGAACAGGTGCGCGCGAAGGGTGTCAGCGCGCCACCAACGGTCTATCGGGCTCTACAACGTTTAATCGACGATGGCTTGGCGCATCGGCTTGAAAGCCTCAATGCTTTCGTCGCTTGCGATCATCCTCATCACGTCGGAAAGGCTGTCTTCGCGATCTGCGATTCCTGCGGCACGGTGAAGGAATTCGATAGTCCGACCGCTGTGAAGAGCCTGCAGACCTGGGCCGGCAAAAACGACTTCAACATCCGTTCGATGACGATGGAAATTCGCGGACGCTGCGGGGACTGCGTAACGGGCCACGATTGACGTGTGATCTCCGTCTCAGCGCTGTTTCCGCGAGCAAATGCCTTTCAGGATGAGATCAATGCCGGCGAGGAAATCGGTCCGGTCGTCATGAGTGCGCAACCGCCCCGCTAGGCTGCGTGTAAATGGGAAATCGTCCGGGTCGAGCTTCAACCACTCCGCTGCGACTGCATTCAGAAATTCGGATCTATCAAGGTTATGCGTACGGGCGAATTGCCCATTGGCCGCGTTCTGCCCCGCAACACCGAGAATGTAGCTTACCAACGCCGATGCTGCGTCCCACTGTACTTCCGCCGGAATGCGGAGAGCGCGAAGCTGCTGGCCCAGGCGCTCGAGAATGCGGACCATCGGCGGCCGCCCCGGCGCTCGCGAGAGTGCCGACCCAACCCATGGATGCGCGTCGATTGCGTGGAATATGCCGAGAGCGAGCGCGCGGATGGCTGCCTCGGGCGTGGCTTCGGCTACGGGAGCATTTGTTGAGCGCGAGATGATGGCGTCGGCCGCCGCGGTGAGCAGCTCATTCTTGCTTTCTATGTGCCAGTAGATCGCTCCAGGGCCGGTGGCGAGCCGTTCCGACAACGCCCGGAACGTCAGCCCGCTCTCTCCGCTCTCGTCCAAGAGCGCGATCGACGCATCGATGATGCGGTCCCGCGAGAGCGATTCTTCACGTCGTTTGCTGCTGTGAGCTTTTTTGGCCATGACCTTATCTTGACATTAATGGAACGACGTTCCAAGCATGGAACGACGTTCCATTTGCTGTTGTGACGGAGGATTTGTGGGGGGAGCAGAGATGCACATTCCGATCGCGATTGTCGGTGCCGGCCTTGGGGGGCTGACACTTGCGCGTGTTCTGCATCTTCACGGTATCGCGGCGACGATCTTTGAAGCGGAAGCCTCTGCGGATGCGCGTCCTCAAGGCGGCTTGCTCGATATCCACACGTACAATGGTCAGCTCGCGCTCAAGGCCGCAGGGCTCTTCGAGGAGTTTCGCAAAATCATCCTTCCCGGCGCCGAGGCGCAGCGGGTCCTCGACAAACACGGCAACGTGCTGCTCGACGAGACCGACAAGGGTAACGGCGGCCGGCCAGAGGTCCCTCGCGGAGAGCTTCGTCGGATTTTGCTCGAGTCACTGCCTGCCGGCACGATCCGCTGGGGGCATAAGGTTACTGCGGTGTCTGCGCTCGGCGGCGGGCTGCACTTGGTGACCTTTAGCGATGGCTCGACGGTGACGACCGATGTCCTGGTGGGGGCGGACGGTGCCTGGTCGAGAGTGCGCCCGCTTCTTTCCAAAGCCACACCGGCCTATGTCGGCACGTCGTTCATCGAGACGTACCTGTTCGATATCGACAACCGGTACAGGGCGAGTGCGGCGGCGATCGGCGGATGCACGCTGATGGCAATTGCTCCCGGCAAAGGTATCCTGGGGCATCGAGAGGCCGATGGCACGATGCATACTTATGTCGCGTTGAACAAGCCGGAGGACTGGATTGCGCGCATCGATTTTTCCAACCGTACGGACGCGTTGGCTATTATCGCCAAAGAATTTGACGGATGGGCGCCGGAGCTGACGGCGCTCATTACAGAAAGTGAGACCGCCCCAATTCCTCGCGCCATCTATGCGCTCCCGATCGAGCACAGGTGGGACCGAATTCCCGGCGTGACGCTGGTCGGTGATGCGGCGCATCTGATGTCACCCTTCGCAGGCGAAGGGGCCAACCTCGCGATGTACGACGGGTCTGAACTCGGCAAGGCGATCGCGGACCATCCTGGCGACGTTGAAACCGCACTCATCGCGTATGAAAAAGATCTCTTTTCCCGCAGCGCCGCTGCTGCTGCGGAAGCAGACCGGAACCTCAAGCTGTTCTTCAACGACAGGGCGCCTCAAAGCGCGGTCGAGCTGTTCACCAATTATCAGGCCGTCACGTAGCTTTTGCGCGTGTTAGAAGTTCACGCTTGTCGGGACGCGAAATTCTGGTGATCGAAAATCCGTGGTACGGGCAATGGATGGGTCGCTGGCGCGGCGCCGTGGGTTTCGTCCCACGATCGCAACAGTGTAGTACACTGTCGAGAAAGCGCGCTTTGAACACCACGGTAGGTTATTTTCCGCAAAGAATGGATTGCGTGACGTGGGCTTTCGTCAAAAATCGATATCGAGACTGAGTTTCAGTGTGGTTGCAGGCGTCGCACTATTCAAACCGAACAGCGCGCCGAAGCCGACTGTCGTTTCGACTTTTCGTTCGTCTTCAGCGTCATCTTTCTTTGAGAGCGTGTCGTCATCATTGTCGTCGCCGAACGTCCAGTAGGCGATAGGACCGAGACGATACTGATTGAACGTTCCGAAGATTTGCTGCGACTCGTTCGTGTTGCCGCCGCTGATGCGTTCGATGCCGCCATAGGATTCAACGGCAAGAGCGAGCTGCTTAGATGTGCGATACATGATCCGGGCGGCGTAGCCGAAATCGAGCTTGCTCTGATTTTCGAAGCCACCGCCGAAGTATTGAATGGCGGTCGGATTGATGTTTGCGCTCCAGCGTCCGGATTGCCATTCGATGATCGGACCAATCGTCAGCGTCGAAGCTTCGTCTTCGTGTGCGGATTGATCCCATTCGACGAGAAAACCGGCGCCGATGCCGTCGCCTTTGCGTTTGATGACGGTCCAGATGGTTTCGGCGCCGTAGCTGTCGAATTCGAGCGGTCCCATCCGGTCGGCTTCGTTAAAGGTCTTGGGATCGTCCAGGCGCTGCTGCTCGAACTCGACGCCAAGGCGAAGTTTGACGAAGGTCGTGAGGCCCATCTCAACTTCCAGGCCTTCGCGTTGGCGTGTCACCGTATTGTCGTCGGCAATGATGCCGCCCGCGCCATTGGAAACAACGCCGCGTCTCGGATTGCCAGATGAGAAGTCATTCTGGCTTTCAATCTCGATCGCGCCAGGTTCGGTGTCGAGATCTTTGATTTCGAACTGGTCGAGTGACGGTCCCGCCATTGCCGCCTGTGAGAACGTGAGCATCGAGATGCCCATGAGCAAGGCAACAACGCAGCCTGCCGCTCGCGTGTGAAACGGGATTTGCCCCACGCCTCCCCCTCGAGAATTTGCTTCCCGTTATTGTTCTCAAATTTCCTTATGGCATGGGGAGTTTTTCCCGAACAGTGCGAAACAGCACCGCTAGGGATCGGAAAATCCGGCTTCTGGAAAGTGTATCAGTAAAAGAGGCTTGAGACGCTTTCTTCGCGGCTCGTGCGGAGGATCGCTTCGCCGATAAGTGGCGCGATCGACATGACGCGGATGTTGCGCGCGGCCTTCACGGCTTCGGTCGGCAGGATTGAGTCCGTGATGACGAGCGATTTCAGGCGCGAGTTCTGGATGCGGCTGACGGCGCCGCCAGACAGCACAGCGTGCGAAATGTAAGCAGAGACTTCCGTCGCGCCGTTTTTCAGCAGGGCCTCAGCGGCGTTGACGAGTGTACCGCCGGAATCGACGATATCGTCGATCAGAATGCAGCGTTTACCGTCGACGTCACCGATGACGTTCATCACTTCGCTTTCGCCTGGACGTTCGCGCCGCTTATCGCAAATGGCGATTGGCGCGGTGATGCGCTTGGCGAGCGCTCGGGCACGGACGACGCCGCCGACGTCGGGCGACACGACGACGATGTCGTCCGTGTTGCCATAGTGCTCTTCGATGTCGCGCGTCATGACCGGCGCGGCGAAGAGGTTATCGGTCGGGATGTCGAAGAAGCCCTGGATCTGGCCGGCATGGAGATCGAGCGTCAGAACGCGGTCGGCGCCGGCGCGCTCGATCAGGTTGGCGACGAGCTTGGCAGAAATGGGCGTCCGCGGACCCGGCTTGCGGTCCTGCCGGGCGTAACCGAAGTACGGGATGACGGCTGTGATGCGGCGCGCAGACGAGCGCTTCAACGCATCGAGCAGGATCAGCAGCTCCATCATGTTGTCGTTGGCGGGGAACGACGTCGACTGAATGACGAATACGTCCTGTCCGCGGACGTTCTCCTGGATCTCGACGAAGATCTCCATATCGGCGAAGCGCTTCACCTGGCCTTTGGCCATCGGCAGCTTCAGATAGGTGCAGATCGCCTCGGCGAGGGGGCGATTGCTGTTTCCCGCGATGATTTTCACGCCCAGCTTCCCTCGGCCGTCATTGTTCCGGGCGTCACCCTTGGAATCGAAAGGCATTTGCGCTCCAGAAACCTCTTCATTTGCGGGCTTGTAGCAATTGGGCCCGGACGATTCAACCGTCCGGGCCCAAGCTGTTGTCACAGTGTTGCCGATCGAGGTTAACCTGACCGGCTACTGATTATTCGACGCTCTTTGGCGGTAAGAGCTTGATAATGCCTTGCGCGGCAGCAGCGGCTGCGGCGTCCGCGGTCTGCCCCCAGGAACCGTCAAGCGAGCCGGTTGGGATCTCGTTCTTCTGCGACACAGTGCCGAGCTTCTTGCCGCTCGGGTCGATCACGTTCCAGTCGATCTGGATCGGCTGCTTGCCGTCTTTGCTGGTGCCCATGGCGACCTTGCCGACAACTTTGTAGGCTTGGGAGTCGGGCGTGGTCGCCAGCTTCAGGCCGCTCTTCGACAATTCGCGCTGAATTGCGGTGGTGAGCGTGGTGCTGCCATCGCCGGGCGCTCCCGTCACCAGCGGCACGACGGCTGTGACAGGACCCGAGTGGGTGATGCTGCCGGTCGTCGGCGAAGCCGGGCTCGATGCAGCCGAGGCGTACGTCGTCGGCCGCGGCGGGCTCGACGGAGCGTTGGTCGACTGCGTGTTGATGTTCGAAGCCATCGGAACACCGCCGCCGCTCGCGATCCAGCTAGCGATCTGTTTCGAGGTCTTGCCGGAGATCCGTTCTACGACGGCCGGCGTCACGGCTGACCAGGGGTCTTTCCCGGCGCTTGCGATGACTTCCTCACCCGTAACGCGATGGACGCGCTTGCCGCTCTGGTCGGTCACGTCCCAGATGTAGGAGATCTTCGCTTTCGATTTTTCGCGAGCAGCTACGATGTAGCCGCGGACGACATATTCGCCAGTCGCATTGTTTGAGGTGCCGACGCTCAGGCCCTCTCGGCCGATGGCAGACGCAAGCTGCGACTGCAATTCATGAGCGACGTTTTCGGGCGATCCGATAACCGGTGCGATCTGGAATTTGGCGTTCTGTGTAACGGGTCCCGATGGTGACGCGCCTGTCGGGAGAGCGATCGAGTTTTGTGCCGAGGGCGTTCCGCCGCCCATGCCGCCCAGGAGGTTTGATGATGAGCCACAGCCGCCCAGGCCTGCCGTTACCAGCGAAGCCAAAAGTATTGACCCGATCGTCCAAAGACGTGTTCGGCGCTCGCGTACCCGAGCAGAGCAAAAGGTCGCCACTCGACGTCCCCCCTTATCCAACCGCGACTTCCCCGGCGGCCGGAACACATTACCTCCGCGGCCTGAACTCCTGTGATTACTACCGGAACTGACCCTTATCCCTGTAGATCAGCCCTGAACGACCCGTCCAGACGGGAGTTCGGCGAAACTGTTATCGACCGGTGTAAACGTTGGCGTCGGCTCGGACTTCCCTGTGGATTATGCCGTTACGCCACGACGATGGCGGAGATTTGACGGCCATAGTCCACTTCCCCGAGGAGAGTTTTACGCCTGTAGCTGAAGAAAAGCGATTCGTTCTTGCAGGTGCAGAGCGCCAGATCCTCGATGCTGCCGACGCCGGCTGCCTGCAATCGCATTGTCACAAAGGCCGGTAGATCGAAATGCGGACGCGCGTTCGGGTTCGCGCGCGTGAAATACGTGCTGAACGCTGGATCACGCTCAAGGAAGGTCGCCTCGAACTCAGGGCCGACCTCGTAGGCTGACTGACTGATGCAGGGGCCAACGGCCGCAGTGATCCGTTCGCGTTTGGCGCCGAGACGTTCCATTTCCGCGACGGCGCTGCCCACAACATCGTTAATGGCGCCACGCCAGCCGGCGTGAGCAGCAGCGATGACGCCGGCCTCTGCGTCGGCCATCAGGACCGGAGCGCAATCCGCTGTCAGAACGCCAATGACAAGTCCGGGCGTGTTGGAGACGACGGCGTCGGCGTGGGGGAGGGCCGCGCGGTCTGGCGCTTTGGTCACGTGCAGCGCCATCGTGCCGTGCTCCTGATAGAGCGTGACGACACCGCCGCCGAGTTTTTCGTCGCCGCCGAGAAAACGGCCGATCCGGTTGCGGTTCTCGGCGACGAGGTTCTGATCGTCGCTTGAGCCCCAGCCACAGTTGAGGCTGGCGTAGAGACCCGTCGAGACGCCGCCTTCGCGGGTGAAGAAGCCGTGGCGGATGCCGTTCCAGCTGGAGAGATTTCGGGCTTCGATGGGTTTCAAGGACATCGGGCGCGCTTTCCCTTTATGCGGGTCTTCATGCTGGTCCGGGCGCGGCGCTCTGCTCGCGGGCCGCGCTGAAGCCCGGAAGCGACGGTAGACCGGGGGAGCGGGCTGCGAGGACCTTGAAGCGCCCTCCCATGCCATTGGGGGCGAGCAAGCGGGCGACGCCCGTTTCGATTTCGGTCGCGCGGGCCGGATTGGCCGCCATCAAACGCGAGGCGCGCTCGACAATGCCGAGAGCACCGAGGAACTCCGCCTGCGTGACAGGGCCATCGAGCGCCAGACCGGCGCGATGCAGCGTCGAGGCGAGATCGTAGAAGTTGATGTGCACCGTCAGGTCGGCTTCGCCCGGCGACGTCAGTGGAGATTCATACTTATGCGCGCGGACCGCTTGCAGCGTGTCTCCGGCGGCTGGTGTGGTGTGACCATAGTCGACCATAAGAAAGGCGATGGGGCCGCGTTCGGAGAGTGCTTGCAGGGCGTCGGCAAGCTGGTCGAGGCGCTGGCTTTCGATGACGGCCCCGGGCGGGGCGCCGGGCAGCAGAGCTTCGAATGCATCGCGCGGGCATTCGCCGTCGATTGCGGTGAATTGCAGGTCGCCGCGGGCATCGAGGGTCACGGCGCGAATGTGCCAACCCGATGCGGTCTTGACCCATTGGGCGACCGGCCAGGCATCGAGAAATTCGTTGGCGAAGATGATGGCCGGCGGGTTGATCTCGTCGAGTTCGCGGCCCCAGCTCAGCACGTTGCGGAATTCCGACAGAGTTGCAGTTTGCAACTCGATCAGGGATTCGCTGGCTTCGACGAGATGCACGCGCGTGACGTTCGAGAAGCCGGGGACAATGCGGGCGGCGCGAAGAATATCGCGCATCATGGTGCCGCGTCCGGGGCCGTATTCGACGATGGTAATCGGGTTAGGAGCGCCGAGCACGCCCTGCCAGACGACGCCGGCCCAAACGCCCAGAAGCTCGCCGAAGACCTGCGATACGTCGGCGGCGGTGATGAAGTCGCCCGATGCGCCGAATACCTGCTGACGGCGATAGTAGCCGTAGTCCGCATCCCAAAGGCAGGCGGACATGTAGCTATCGACTGTCATCGGCCCGTCGCGGCGAATCCGTTCCTTGATCCGTCGGGCGAGCGGTGTATCGCGACGCAGGCCGTTATCGATCACACCGCAGCCTTTCCGGGCTCGCTCTTGTTATGACAGGCGGTCCAGATCAGATAGATTCCGAGAATAACCATCGGCACGCAGTACATCTGGCCGGCCGTGAAGGGACCGATGTTCATAATGTTATAGGGCTCGGGTTCGCGGAAGATCTCGGAGAAGCTGCGGGCAATGGCGTACCAGATCATCCAGATGCCGGTCGTCAGTCCGGGGCGCTTCAGCGAGGAGAAGTGGTGGGTGGCGATCCGCAAGATGATGAACATCACGATGCCTTCGAGCGCCGCCTCATAAAGCTGGCTCGGATGGCGCGGGTTGTCGCCGCCGTTGGGAAAGACCATGCCGACCCAGGCGTCGGTCACGCGGCCCCAGTGCTCGGAATTGATGAAATTGGCGATCCGGCCAAAGAAAAGGCCGAAGGGTACGGACGCACAGACGAGGTCCGCCACGGACCGGGCTGACACTTTGTAGATGTAGGCGAATACGAAGATCAGGATGGCGCAGCCGATGACGCCGCCATGAAAGCTCATCCCGCCCTTCCAGACCTTCACCATCTCCAGAGGATGCGAGAAGTAGAAGTCGGGGTCGTAGAGGAAGATCTGACCGAGGCGGCCGCCGATGATGACACCAAAGGTCATGAAGAGCAGAAGGTCGTCGATGCGTTCGAGCGTCATCGGCGCTTTGTTGCCCGCCCAGAGCTTCGGTGTCGAGACCAGGTTGCGGATATACCACCAGCCGAGCAAAAGGCCGGCCATATATGAGAGGCCATACCATTTGACGGCTACCGGCCCGAGATGGATCGCGACGGGGTCGATATCGGGGTAGGTGAGAAGGGCGAGGGGTGTCATCGGCTCTCCGGGCGAGGTTTCGCAAATGGCCGTATCGAGTTACCAGGGAAGGCCGGTCTTAGGCCGCGTTGTTTGAGTAACACCGTCTTAATGTCAAGCAGGCATCCGGCAGACCCAAGATGAGAATGTCGTAAGCTTGCAGCCATGCCTGCCTATCGCCATAGTTGAATGACCGTTCCAATCCGAGATCTCGAAATGACCCAGACGACCAACAAACTCTTCGACGACTTTGCCAAGCTCATGACAGACGCCGCTGGTGCGGCAGAGGGCTTCAAGAAAGAAACCGAGGCCGTTTTTCGGGGCCAAGCCGAAAAGTTCCTGCGGGACATGAATGTCGTGACGCGCGAAGATTTCGAAGCGGTGCGCGAAATGGCGCAGAAGGCGCGGCAGGAAAACGAGGCGCTGGCGGCGCGCATTGCGGAGCTGGAAGCCAAGCTCTCGAAGCTTTCGCCGCAGGGCGGCACCGCTGCCTGAAGGCATCCACAGGTTCGAGCGCTTTTCACCAGCAATCGTGGCCCAAGGCGGCCTTGGCCCCTGTTTCGCCTGGGCTTTGCCACTTTGATCGTGGACAAGATTTCCTGGCCCGCCGGGTCAGCTTGCGACTCGCAGGGCCGTCTGGTTTTGTCCGGCGCAGCAGCACGAAAGCGGCGCAATTTGGGAAATCCCAATCGCGTGGTTGCTTCGTGGCCATCCCGGCGCGCGGCAGACTGGAGAGCGATATCAAATGGCAGTTGCGGAACAGGGTTCTGACCGCGTTCTCAATCCGATCGATCTCATCGAACAACTTGCGCACGCCCACGACTGGCCGTGCGAGCGCGCGAGCGATGAAGAGCTGACGTTGATCGTTGCGGGCTCCTGGGCCGACTATCACATCTCGATCAACTGGCGTGACGATCTCGAAGCCCTGCACTTGGCGTGCGCGTTCGATTTCCGGGTGCCAGAAAATCGCCTGACGGAAATGTATCGCCTGATTGCCCAGATCAACGAGCAGCTATGGCTCGGCCACTTCGATCTGTGGACCCAGGAAGGGCTCGTGATGTTCCGTCACGCGCTGCTGCTTAACGGTGCCGTCGCGACGGTCCGGCAGTGCGAAGCGATGCTGAAAGCGGCGCTCGAAGGCTGCGAACGGTATTACCAGGCCTTCCAGTTCGTGGTGTGGGCAGGTAAGGAAAGCCGCGAAGCCCTGGTTTCGACGATGTTCGAGACGCAGGGGCAGGCTTAAGCCGGGTCCATCGGGCGACGTCTCGACCCACGCCCGGCCACTTTCCAAGGTGTCCGGGTTATGTCTCTGAAATTAGATGGTTCCGTCGTGCTTGCCGGCGCGGGCAAAATGGGCGCAGCGATGCTCGCGGGCTGGCTTGAGCGGGGCCTCGATCCGGCTCAGGTCATCATCCAGGAACCGCAGCTTTCCGGCGCTGCGCTTGAACTCGCGCAGAAGCACGGGATCGCGTCGCAACCGGTTCTGGAACCGCAGTCGACGCCACCCGCTGTCATCGTCGTCGCGGTGAAGCCGCAAGTGATGGATGACGTCTTTCCGGCCTTGGCCAAGATCGCGGGGCCTCAGACGGTCGTCGTGTCGATTGCGGCGGGCAAGACGATTGCGAGCTTCGAGAGGCATCTGCCGGCTGGTATTGCCGTTGTGCGGGCCATGCCGAATACGCCGGCTGCCATCGCGCGCGGCATCACGGGCGCCGTCGCGAGCGCTCATACAACGCCGTCTCAAAAGGCCGCCTGCGAAGCGCTGCTCGGCGCGGTTGGTGATGTCGTTTGGGTTCCGGAAGAAGATCTGATCGACGCGGTAACGGCGGTGTCGGGGTCGGGACCTGCCTATGTGTTCCTGCTGGCGGAAGCACTGGCGGACGCTGGCGTTGCGGCGGGGCTCGATGCGGCGACGGCGAAGCGGCTCGCCACTGCCACGGTATCAGGCGCCGGTGAGCTTCTGCATCAGTCGAAGACCGATCCGGCGACGCTGCGCCAGAACGTGACGTCACCGGGCGGCACGACGGCGGCTGCGCTGGGCGTGTTGATGCGCGACGGTAGCGGCCTCAAAGAGCTGATGACGGAAGCGGTGCTGGCGGCGGAAAAACGAGGCCGCGAACTCGGGCATTGACCAGGGCTGGGAAATTGGTCTCGCCCGAGGTTCGCGACCTTCGATTGGCGTTCCCGTGGGTTGGCGACCCACAGCGTGGAACTTCGGTTCCGGCGACTGCAGCCTTGGAGGACACCTTCGCCGTAGTCGGACGGGAAATCGTGCCGGAACCGATGTCCAAGAATTGTAACTTCATAACGTTACAGTCAAATCACAAGGGCGTGTGCCCCGCGCGCCAAATTTGTGATCGACAGTCAAATTTCTCTATTGCGGCAAAGAGATAATGGCGCGGAGGCCGCCCATCGAACTCTCGCCCAATGCGATCTCGCCGCCGTGGCTTTTGGCGATGTCGCGGGCGATGACGAGCCCCAAGCCGCTGTTGCCCTCGTCCTGATTGCGGGCGTGGTCGAGACGATAGAAAGGCCGGAAGACGTTCTCGCGTTCGTCTTCGGGGATGCCAGGGCCGTCGTCGTCGACCTCGATGCGAACCCAGCGGCCTTCGGGTGCCACACGAATGATGATGCGGTCTCCGAAGCGGGCAGCGTTGGTGACGAGGTTCATGATGGCGCGTTTCAGGGCCTGCCGCTTCAACGGCAGGATGATGTCGCCCTTGCTCTTGCGGATCTTGAGTTCGATCGAGCAAGCGTAGATCGACGCATCGTCGACGATCTCTTCCAGCAGCTCCTTGAGGTTCGTCGGCTTGGCTTCCTCGCCGCCGTCGCCTTTCGCGAAGGCGAGGTAGTCTTCGAGCATGTGCTGCATCTCGTCGACGTCGGCGGAGAGTGCGCGCGTCTCCGGCGTATCTTCGAGTAGGGCAAGCTCAAGCTTGAAGCGGGTCAGGACGGTGCGCAGGTCGTGGCTGACGCCCGCCAGCATCGTCGTACGCTGCTCGACGTGCTGC
Organism: Hyphomicrobium sp. MC8b; assembly: GCF_905067615.1. Lineage (NCBI taxonomy): Bacteria > Pseudomonadati > Pseudomonadota > Alphaproteobacteria > Hyphomicrobiales > Hyphomicrobiaceae > Hyphomicrobium > Hyphomicrobium sp. MC8b. The sequence goes on from NZ_LR898465.1 coordinate 1,222,415, forward strand.
TTGATGCGGTCGCGCATCTGCAGGAAGGCGAGCGCGGCCTGGCGCACCTCGCGTGCGCCGCGCGGGCGGAAATCCTCCGGGATGCCGCGACCTTTGCCGAATTCGTCCGCCGCGTCCGCAAGACGGAGGATGGGCCTGATCTGGTTGCGCAGGAACAGGATCGCGACCGTCAGCAGAATAACGGACGAGCCGACCATCCACAGCAGGAAGATGTGCGAGTTCGAGGCATACGTCTGGCTGCGGGTGGCGACGAAACGCAGGATCGCATCGTCGAGCTTCACGCGGATCTCGACGTTCTGGTCGCCGACGGTGTTGATCCAGAACGGCAGCTGTACGTGCTTGCGCAGTTCGTTCGAGAGCGCGCGGTCGAGCAGGCGAAAGAATGGTTTCGGACCAGGCGGCGGCAGGTCGCCGCTCGGCAGCACTTCCATTTGCAGGTTGAGGCGATCGCGCGCGAGGTCGATGATCTTTTGCGGACCTTCGCGTTTCGCCATGTCCTCATAGACTTCGATCACGGCGGCGATATCGCGCGCGGTTGCTTCCGAAAGCCGGCGCGTAACGGCTTGCCAGTGCCGTTCCATGAACGCGAATGCGATCACGCCTTCAAGGACGACGATGGGCGTGATGATGATCAGCAGCGCGCGGGCATAAAGCCCTTTCGGCAGCATCTCGGAGCCGAGACCCAGGATGCGCATGACGATAGGGTGCTCGCGAAAGCGCTGATAGCGCGCGGCGAGGCTGCCGGTCTCCGGGGTCGTTTCGGGCACAACGGCCATGGGATGCTATCCGCCTTGCGCCGGTCGACCCGAGCGCGCTGTTACGGTCAATCGGTGTAGAGGATGTAGCCTTTGCCTCTGACCGTTTGTAAATAGACCGGGTTCGAAGGGTCGGCTTCGATCTTGCGCCGGAGGCGGTTGATCTGGACGTCGATGGCGCGCTCGCTGCCAGTGCTGTCGTCACTCGACAGTTCATGGCGCGGAACGGCGACGCCAATGCGTTGTGAGAAGAGGCGCAAAAGATCGCGCTCACGCTCGGTCAACTTGATGGCTTCGTCATCGCGCTTGAGTTCGCCGCGCGTGATGTTGAAGACGCAGCCACCCATGCGGATTTCATCGCGCTGGGCGGTTTGCGTCTGGCCGCGACGAAGGATGTTGCGCAGGCGGAGCAACAGCTCGCGTGGATCGAAGGGCTTCGAGACGTAATCGTCGACGCCGGCTTCGAGGCCTGAAATGCGATCCTCGGCTTCGGCGAGTGCGGTCAGCATGCAGATCGGCACTGGGCGCGTTAGCTTCAGGTCGCGGGCGAGAGACAAGCCGCTTTCGCCCGGCATCATGACGTCGAGCAGCACCAGGTCGAACGCAAGGCCACGCATGTAGGATCGCGCGGAGGCAGCGTCAGACGCTTCGGTGACGCGGAAGCCGTTGCTCGAAAGAAAGCGGCCGAGCAGTCCGCGGATTTTCTGGTCGTCGTCGACGACGAGGATGTGCGGGGCATTATCGGCCAAAGGTTCAGTTCGGTCCGGTGCCATCATGGTTCCCGTGGGTTGCAACCAGGTTCGGGCGAGGGCAGTCCGCCGTGCTCGCTACGGATAAGGCTTTCGACACGATGCTTGTCCTTTTCGGAAATCATCGCGAAGAGAAAATTCCTTGCAACGGTGTCGGCGTTTTCGCCGAGCCCGGCAAGAGCCCCTTCAATCCGTTTGGCCTGGATTTGTGTCAGTTTATCGGTCAAACGCGCGCCTTTTGCCGACAGATAGAGGCGGCGTTCTCGGCGATCCTCGTTGCCCGCTTTCTGGATGATGAAGCCCTCATCGACGAGCTGTTTCAAGACGCGCGCTAATGACTGTTTTGTAATCTGCAAAATATCGAGCAGTTCCGCGACCTTCAGGCCGGGATTGCGGTGCACGAAGTGCAGGACGCGGTGGTGCGCTCGCCCGAAGCCGTATTGCTCAAGTATCGTATCCGGGTCGCATGTAAAGCCGCGATACGCGAAGTAAAACAGCTCGATACAGGCGATCAGGTCGGCATTCGGAGAGCGTCGGCCAGCGTCCTGGGCGTGGGAGGGCTGTCCCGGTGCGCCGCGATGTTCTGACGGGCCTTCTGACGTTATGTCAGTCATGTTGACTTATTGGCCTCGATTGTATTCTGTTGCAAGCCAATTTGGTGGCTTGTCCCGCAGGTCCATAGTCTTGCACGCGGCGCACTGAAATATCGGTTTTCCGAGCGTTTCAGCCTGCCTGGCCCGTCCGTAACGGACCGCGCGACATACACCACCACTTCAAATTCGCCAATGATAAAGACCAGGAAGGATTACGCTGGCATGGCCGACCTTATTCCGTTTCACGATCGCGACGGGTTCATCTGGATGGATGGAGCGCTCGTTCCCTGGCGCGACGCGAACGTTCATATCCTGACGCACGGGCTGCACTACGCCAGCTCGGTGTTCGAGGGCGAGCGCGCCTACGACGGCGAGATCTTCAAGCTGACCGAGCATAGCGAGCGGCTGATCGAAAGTGCCCGGATCCTTGACTTTACAATTCCGTACACCGTCGCCGAAATCGACCAAGCCTGTCGGGATGTCATTGCCGCCAACAAGCTGTCGGACTGCTACGTGCGGCCTGTGGCATGGCGCGGCAGCGAGCAGATGGGTGTTTCGGCGCAGAACTCGAAGATCCATCTCGCCGTCGCGGCCTGGGACTGGGGTTCCTATTTCCCGATGGAACAGCGGCTGAAGGGTATTCGCATCACCAATGCCGTTTACCGTCGTCCCGATCCGGCCTGCGCGCCGTCGCGCGCCAAGGCTGCCGGTCTCTACATGATCTGCACGCTCGAAAAACACCGCGCCGAGCGCATGGGCTATTCGGATGCTTTGATGCTCGATTGGAAGGGCCGCGTGGCGGAATGCACCGGCGCCAACATCTTCTTCGTCAAGGACGGCGTCATTCATACGCCGACGGCCGATTGCTTCCTTAACGGCATCACGCGTCGGACGGTCATCGAGCTTGCGAAAAAACGCGGAATTCAGGTGATCGAGCGCGATATTATGCCGGACGAGCTGGCGTCGTTCTCGGAATGCTTCATCACCGGTACGGCGGCGGAAGTGACGCCGGTTTCGGAGATTGGCGAGCACAAATACAAGCCGGCGAAAGTCACCGAGACGCTCCTGAACGACTATATGGAACTGGTGAAACCGAAGAAGCGTGTCGCTGCGGAGTAAGCCACGTTTCGAACTGTTCGGCAGATATTAGCGGGGTGCCGTTTCGACGGCGCCCCGTTTTTTGTTGGGCTTTGCATTCGTATTGGAGAGCGGTCGGGCGGATGCCGCGCAATTGTTGCGCTCTGGCCGAGACGCGTATGGCATGCCGCGGCGAATGCAGGTTTTGGAATACTACGCCTTGCGGGCTTCGATTTTGGCGTCGGTGTCGGCAGCTGGCCGGCGCAACATCAGCGGAGCGCAAATCGCGAAGAGGAAGAGAGCAATCGCCGCGCCGACCATCAGGATTGTTGTCGAGGACAGCGGCTTGTCGAGCCACAACGCGCCGACAGCGAGAATGGCACTCCAGAAGACGGCTGGAACGAGGGAGGCAATCGCGAGACCAGCGAAGCGCGACAAGCCGGACGGACGAGCCACATGCGTGGTCTCCTCAATGGCGTGAATCGCGGTCGATGTCGTCGCAGTTCGCATAGCGGCTCCTCAGCCCTAAATCAGTAATATGATTCGACCCCTAAGCTGACGGTCGGTTGCAGCTCCTCGACCAAGGCTATGTTGCGGCATTCAACAAATGGTAAATGCTGCTGCTAAAATGCTACAAATAGGGCGCAATGTAGGGCGAAATGGGGCTATATTCCGTATGCGCACTAACTGCCTTACGATCTCCTCCTGAGGGTTGTTCCCGAATTTCGCAATCGCGAATACTATGCCGCAGTTTTTAGCAATCAATAGTGGTGTTTTCCTCTGTCTACAATTTTTGATTGATGATTATGCACATCTCTCCGGCCGTGCCGATATTAAGGATATTCGACGAGGGGAAGGCCAAAGACTTCTACCTTGGCTTCTTGGGGTTCACGCTCGACTGGGAACATCGGTTCGAGCCGGGCACGCCGCTTTATGCGCAGATCACGCGGAGCGCTTGCATCATCCATCTCTCCGAGCATCATGGGGACGCAGCCCCAGGCAGCGCAGTTCGAATTGCCGTCGACGATATTGACGGCTATCACGCTGAGATCATGGAGAAGGGCTACAAGTATATGCGGCCGGGGATCGAAGCGATGCCGTGGGGGACGCGCGAGATCAAAGTCATCGATCCGTTCTTCAACCGCCTGATGTTCTTCTCGCCCGCGAAGAAGGACTAGCAGCGCGATGCGCGTTTCCGATGCGCTCGACATCGACGAAGCGGAACTCGAAGAGCGCTTCGTCAGGGCGTCGGGACCGGGTGGCCAAAACGTCAACAAGGTGTCGACGGCAGTCGAACTGAGGTTCAACCTGAAAGCCAACACCTCGATACCGCCTTACGCCCGTGAGCGCCTGAAGCGGCTTGCGGGGCGGCGGCTGACGCTTGATGGCGTGATCGTCATCCAGGCGGACCGGTTTCGAAGTCAGGAGCAGAACCGGGCGGATGCGCGTGCGCGCCTCGCTGAGTTGATTGCCGAAGCGCTAGTGCGGCCGAAGCTCAGGATCAAAACCAAGCCGTCGCGCGGGGCCCGTGAAGAGCGCATCAAAGCAAAGACCGTGCGCGGGCAGGTGAAGAAAATGCGAAGCCGTAAAGTCGATTTCGACTGAGACCGCTGTGCGGCTTCGCGAGTAACCGTCTTGTCGCCTGTTGGATCAGGCGATCACCGCAGCAATGCCGGCGGCTGTCTTCAGGAGATTGGCGAATTCGGTGAGCGTCTGCTGGAGCGGGTCGGTCGCGGCCGTATCGGTAGTCGCCGTGCTGTCGCTCGTCTGCGATGTCGCGTCGGCTTTGCCGTGGTGGCCGTGCGCACCATGAGCGTGCGATTTGCCGTCATTCGAGCCGTTGAGCATCGAAAGATCGGTTTTGAACTTGGTCGCGAACGGATTGGTGTCGGAAGGGTCGGTCGTGGCCGGTGGCGTGATGTAGGACAGGGCTGCCGTCTGACCTGCTTGCATCTGCTGGCCGGGCGAAGCCAGGAGATCGAGCGCCTGCTGGCGATAGCGTGCGTAGGCGTCCGAGTTGCCGACAGATGAAATGGACATGCGGTCTCCTATGGGGCGGGTGCATAAAGGAGGGCCGTTGATGGCCTATCGGCTGCGGTAAGCACATGCGGACGAGCCGCCGCCGATGAAACAGCGTTTTCTAACCCGCGAACCTCGCCCGAGGCTGACATTGTCATCGATTTGAGAAAAGGCAGCCGTGCATTCATGGGGGCATGAGGCAAGGAACGTTGTTATGCCCGTCCCACATGTGCTCGCGGCGGCACGGGCAGCTCAAGCTGCGGTCGTCAATCTTGCAGCGAAGGTTTATGCAGGCCCCGATTGCGACCTTCGACGTCCTACATTTTAGCTGGGGCATGGACGCCACGCCAGTTTAGCGATGCTATCGCTGGTGAATACGCCTCAAACATAGAGTTCTGGAGGCCAGCGCTCAATCACTGGGCCGCTCTTCTTTCCGATGAAGAAGATATTATCGCCGCGATTGGCGGTAGAAAGGTCATTTTTGCGGAGAAATTCGAGAGCCTCTTCCGAGGACTTTCCAAAGGTGTCAACGGTCTCCAAGCTTGTGCATTCGAATCCCGCAGCCCGCGTCAGAGCCAATAAGGCGTGGACATCGTATTCGAAGTTGTGCCGGTAGGGGCTTCGGTTCTTCATGTACTGCATGAAGAAATGCGGGCGATATCCATGCAGGATCTTCAAGACATTCTGGGAAGACGTACAATTTGGCGTTGTCATGAGCAGTGCACCGCCGGGTTTAAGAACCCTATTCAAATCTGACATCAAAAACATCGGATCGACGTCCATGTGCTCGATTACTTCGCAGCAAAGGACGAGATCAAGGCTCTCGTCCGGCAGCGGGATAGGCTCCTCTTCAAAGTTCACCGTGAGGAACGTCGACCGCATCGGAAAGCCATCCACGGTGAGTTCAAATGGTTTCCGATCTGCTTGCTCGGGGCTTGAGCGGAATTGAGTTCCATAGACAGTCTCGAAACCCATCTTGGCAAGGATGTATTGAAAGATATGGGTCGCGCCGAGTTCGAGAGCAGCGGTTCGTTCGCCATCAAAGGCATAAAGTCGTTTCAGCGTTTCAGCATAGCGAAGTTGGTGAGCGGTCAGCCATGGATTTTTGCTCTCGCCCGTCTGTTCGAGAATAGAAATGACTGTCTCGATGGTCGCGTCCTGCATCAGCATGAAGTCTCACCACATGTCCAAAATTCGTTGTCGCCTCTGTCGCGATGTCCGGGTGTCATGTTCGAGCGGGGGCGGCAGTTTGGACGTTGGCCTCGCAAATAATTGCGAGGTCGCCCACAAGCCCTCTCTCTATTGATTTTTTTAGGCACTCGCCGAAGGCGAATCCGTCGCCGATAATAACCATCCCTCGGCTTGCGTATCCACGTTCTTCAAATGCGAAACGAGTTGCGAACTCGGCGCCCAATTCCATCGAAAATATCTCCCCCCAATGCTCACATCGAAAATATTTCAATAAGCTATCGAGTCCAGGCGATAAGAACAATCCCGGTGTAGGTAAGCCGGGCGGAATTGAGCTTGCGATCGAAGGCGCCTTGCATCGTCTGCGCTGGGAGAAGGCCGAACCGTCCCAATTTGCCGGCAAATCCGATATGGTGATTTTTGCAACGGAGTGCCGGCCGCCGAGTTCGTCCTAAGATTGGAACGCAGGCATAATGACCGCGCGCGATTGCCGCGCGGGGCAATGATCATTTTCTTCACGACGCCAGGGAAGCGAGCGAGAAATGTGCGTTGGATGCACCTTTCACGCTGATTGATCGCGCCCATGCTTCGCGCTGGCGAAGGTAAGCTAGATGAGGGGAGACAAATTTTGTCGCGCTAAGGGTGGCTTATTGGTAGCGGGAGGCGGACTTGAACCGCCGACCTGCGGATTATGAGACCGCCGCTCTAACCACCTGAGCTATCCCGCCACACGCGGCGCGCTGCGCCGTCGAGGGACCGTCTATAGGGAGCGCCGTGCCTTTCTGTCAACACGGCGCGCCGTCTCAAAATGCCGCCGAACCGCTTATCTCGGCAATTGGTTGAGGGCTGGCGGCTATTCCGCCGCTTCGGGGCGGCGGGAAGCCGAACCTTCGTCCTTGCGGAAGCGCATCATCGTGAAGATGCCCCAGGGTCGGAGTGCCTTGCGGTCCATCAGCTTCAGGTCCGGGCAGACCATGACGCGCGAGACGTCGAAGACGGAATGCCAGCCGACGAGGTCGGCGAACGGTGCCATCTGGCGCTCGACCCAGCCGCGGACGCCTTCGTCCTGGCTGAAGTGATTGACCAGCATGACCTCGCCGCCGGGCTTGGTTACGCGTGCGAGTTCAAGCATCACCTTCTTGGGATCGGGAACGACGGTGATGACGTACATCGCAACCGTCGTGTCGAAGGTGTTGTCGGGGAAAGTGAGATTGCTGGCGTCCATCTCGTGGAGGCCGGAAACATTCGTCAGCTTTTCGGCTTTGACACGCTCGCGGGCCTTCTCAAGCATTTCAGGCGCGAGGTCGATGCCAACGATGTCGAGGTGTTTCTTGTAGTTCGGAAGTGACAAGCCGGTGCCGACGCCAACTTCGAGAACGCGCCCAGACCCGGAGTTGATGATCTCGACGGCATGTCGGCGGCCAGCCGTCGAAACGGCTCCGAAGGTATAGTCGTAGACAGGCGCCCATCGGCGGTAAGCGTCGCGAACCTGCCCTTCATCGAGTTGAAGAACCTTCGTTGCAGAACGCCCTTTCTGTGCTTCCGACCGCGCTGTCGCGGAGCGGAAGCTCGAAGGCTTGTTATCACTCACTGCCGATCTCCATCAGTCCGCAAACAATCTTGCTCGATGCGCCTAGCGTCCCAACTCGGCCATCGTCGTCGCAACGCGAGGCTCGGCACCGTTTGCCTTGATCGTCTTGGCAATCCAGCCCCCGCCGAGAACGCGTCCTTCCGTACCGTTATCGGCATAAAACACGCACGCCTGACCGGTCGCAATACCTTCCTCACCGTCATGAAGTTCAATTCTGACCGCAGCATTTTGCTCGATTTGCAGCAGTGCGGGCCGAAGATTCTGTGACGAACGCATGCGAACATACAGCGAAAGTCCAGATGCACCGACGTCTTCGAGCGGTTTTTCCCCGAGCCAATTGACGTTGCGGAGCATCAGGCCGGTCGTCGTCAGCGCCGAGCGCGGCCCAACGATGACTTCGTTGCGGGCGGCGTCGAGGCGCACGACGTACAGCGGCTCGGCGGCGGGGATCTTGATGCCGCGACGCTGGCCGACCGTGTAGTGAATGATGCCGTCGTGACGGCCGAGAATGCGACCGTCGAGGTGGACGATGTTGCCGGAATCGAGCGCGGTCGGCTTCAGGCGTTCGATCACGTCGGTGTACTTGCCGGTCGGGACGAAGCAGATGTCCTGGCTGTCCGACTTATCGGCGACGGGCAGATTGAACGAGCGGGCAAGCTCGCGCACATCGGCCTTGCGCATGCCGCCGATCGGGAACCACAGAGACGCAAGCTGCTCTTTTGTGATTCCGAACAGAAAATAGCTCTGGTCGCGGTCGGCATCGACGGCGCGGGCAAGGACGGGGCCGTGCTCGGTTTCGAGCCGCTGCACGTAGTGGCCGGTGACGAGCACGTCGGCGCCGAGATCCTTGGCGGTGTCGAGAAGATCGCGGAACTTGATCTCGTTGTTGCAGGTGACGCACGGAATCGGCGTTTCACCGGCGACGTAGCTCTCGGCGAACGTCTCGATCACCTTGGCGGCGAAGCGCGTCTCGTAGTCCAGAACGTAATGGGGGATGTCGAGAGCTTCGGCGACGCGCCGGGCATCGTGAATGTCCTGGCCGGCGCAACAGCTGCCCTTGCGTCCGGTGGCTGACCCATGATCGTAAAGCTGGAGCGTGACGCCGATGACGTCGTGGCCGGCTGCCTTCATGATTGCCGCGGCAACTGAGCTGTCGACGCCGCCGGACATGGCGACGACCACGCGCTTGCGAGCGGCCGGCACCGCGATGGGCGTGTTGGCGGGATTGGTCATCGTGCCGCGGCTGGCAAATGTCGTTTCAGACTGAGTCATGGTGATCAAGCAGAGGCTAGGGTAACTCAAAGCGGGCCATCGGTCGGCCCCTGCAACGCTATCCCTGTGCCGCTATCCTTCAAAAGATTGAACAGATTCAGACAACTACCGTGACGCAGCCTGGATGGCGCCACCGCCAATTCGAATAGCGTGTAATCAATAGTTCTCAAATCTGCCATCGGCAAGGCTGTGTGTCATCCGGAAGCTGCCGTTGGCCCATTTTTCGCTGAGAAAGACTTACGGTTAGCGATTGGGTCATAATGGAACAGTTCGCCTCATCGGCGCCCTATTTCAGTGGCCGGAATGTTGGAATTGGCACGCCTATTTAAGTCTTTTTCACTCAATGGGTTAGTGCTAATTTAATCGCAAACCGGTTATAACTGAGCCGTGGTCAAGAGTGTGTATCGAGTATCATGACCGAACAGCAGATGAGAGCGCGCGGGCGCTATGTGATCGGACCCGATGGGTCTCCGCTTACAGTCGCAGATCTTCCCCCGCGGGATACGAAACGTTGGGTTATTCGCCGCAAGGCTGAAGTGGTTGCTGCCGTGCGCGGCGGACTGCTCAGCATTGAGGAGGCCTGCGAGCGATATACGCTGACCGTCGACGAGTTTTTGTCGTGGCAGCGTTCGATCGACAAGCATGGTCTTCCGGGTCTTCGGGCGACGCGCCTGCAGGACTATCGCGAATAACTTCGCGATCCTCGTGAGGTGAACGCGGCGGCTCGCGCTTGCGGGCCGTTTGGCCGTGTCCAACTGTGTTACGGTTGAGAAGCAGACTGCGCGGCAGGTTTCGCCTGCGCAGCCTTGACCTTTGTCTTGGGCTTCTTCGCGGTCTTTGCCGGTTTTGTTGCCGACGCGACGGCGTCGCCTGGTGGTGGAGGCCACGCGGCGACGGTCGTCGGGCCGTGGCAGCCTTCTTCGCCTTTCGACCAGCGGGAAATGTCGTCGGTCATGGCGGCGGCGTAGGCGTCCGACATCTTGCGGTTTTCGACGGTGACGCTGGCGGTTTCTTCGCCGGTTGGCTCGATTTGAACCAGATAGGCTTTGAGCCCACGCGGGTTGGCCTGCGACGGATCACGCACGTGGATTGTGATCACGGCCTTGCCGCCGGTGCCGCGCGATGGCGCGTCGGCCGCGGCATGGAAGATATAATCTTTCTTGAGCGGTCCATTCGCCGAGAACCAGCAGGCCATTGCACCGGTCGCGATGTGCGAATAGATCGTGGTTGCCGATCCAACAGCGCCGCGAATGGGAGTGCCGGGAGGTGCTTCAGGGTCGCCGGGTGCTGTCGTTGGCGACGTCGGCATCGTGACGGGCGTGGGTGCTGTTGCAGCCGTCGATTGCGCGCCGAGCGACGGCAGTTCAGGGGTATTGCCTGCGCAACCCGATAGCGACGCAGCCAAAAGCAGCGCTGAAGCGGCCATGCATGATGGACGGCGAAGCGACATCTTCCCCCAAAGTGCAGTCCAATCGAATCGTCATTCTGAGCACTGCAACGGTACAGACTCCTGCCCGCCGCGTTACGTTTGGGCAAGGGGGCGGAGCACTTTCAGCCGCACCGCCAACAGAATTTGGAATGAAAAAGGCGGCGCCTTTCGGGCACCGCCTTGAAGCCTGCCTTTTTCTGACGGCCTACACAACCCAAGTTCGCCCGGAGCGCAAGGCTCAGCGAAGGGCCGTGAAGCCGAGCGGACGGTCGCGGCGGCCGGGGCGCGGATCGTCCATATTCTGGGACTGCTGGGAGGCCCGGGAAAACTGTTCGACGGTGTCATCGCGCTCGCGGACGGCGGCGGTAAGCTTCTCGCGGAGGCCTTCCGTCGACTGCCGGAGGTTGTCGCGGCGCTGGGCGGCGGCCTTCGCAAAGGTCGAGTAGGAGAAATGCCCGCGATCGCGAATGCCGGTGCGATCCTCTTCGAGCTGGATCTGGCGTTCCAAATCAGCAGCCATTTGATCAAATTCGCGAATAATGCGCTCGAGATCGTCAACCTTTCGGGACTTCTCTTCCACTTCTCGACGCTTCAGGCGGATGGCCAGGTCACGTGACTTCATCGTTCGATACCCCAAACACATTCGAACCCTGGTATCCAAGAAGCATGCCAGATCATTGATAAGGCTTTGCTGCTACAGCAACCAGGAAGAAATACCTTAAATCCGGCAAGAGGCTGCGTTGCAACAGCTCTTTAGGACCCTCAATACTCTAAATAACATTCTGCACTTAAGTTGCGGTAAAGCAACGCGTAACTAATTCTGATCGGTCGTTTCGTTTGGGGGCAGATTTTGGCCATAACCCATCTAGGGCAATGACGCGAATTCTGTTAGCTCTTGATTCGAGCCGTATATGGATTGCGAGGCGATTGTATAGGCCAATCAATGGGGTGGGCGCCCCAGAGAGAGGTTTCGCTTAGGGTCTGTTAGCGGGTCGAGAGGGGCAAGTTCTAATACATCGCAACTTGTGGCGGGCCGTTGTCCGGCGCGAACGGGATTACTTTGTCCCGTTATCGACGGCGCGTGACCCGAGATCGTGAAAGCCGTATCATCGGCTGCGGACGCTGACGTGTTTCGGCATTCCGACAGTATGGTGAAATAGCTAACGCGGATTAGGGTTTGTTAACCTCTCGTCGCTAACTTCCTAACGATCGCTTAGCTCGACTGTAGTGCGTTCACTTTGAGCAAAGAGCAGACATAGCGCGGACACGGATCGGATAGGGCACCAGAGGGACGGTCATGCGGGTTCTACTCATTGAAGATGATAGTGCCACGGCGCAAAGCATCGAGCTTATGCTGCAGTCGGAAGGTTTTAACGTTTACACGACGGATCTTGGGGAAGAGGGCGTCGATCTCGGCAAACTTTATGATTACGATATTATTCTCCTCGACCTGAACCTTCCCGACATGAGCGGCTATGAAGTTCTGAAGACGCTGCGCGTGGCAAAGGTCGGCACGCCAATTCTCATTCTATCGGGCCTTGCCGGCATCGACGACAAAGTTCGCGGTCTCGGCTTCGGCGCCGACGACTATATGACGAAGCCGTTCCACAAGGACGAACTCGTCGCGCGAATCCAGGCGATCGTTCGCCGTTCGAAAGGTCATGCGCAATCGGTCATCGAGACGGGCGATCTTCGCGTTAACCTCGACACCAAGACGGTCGACGTCAATAATCAGCGCGTGCATCTGACGGGCAAGGAATATCAGATGCTCGAGCTGCTCTCGCTGCGCAAGGGCACGACGCTGACGAAGGAGATGTTCCTTAATCATCTCTACGGCGGCATGGACGAGCCCGAGCTCAAGATCATCGACGTGTTCATCTGCAAACTTCGTAAGAAGCTGCAGGCAGCGACCGGCGGCAAGCACTACATCGAGACGGTGTGGGGCCGCGGCTACGTTCTTCGCGATCCGAGTGATGAAGGCTCCGAGGCCGCGTAGGCCAGAGCGTCATTGCGATCACGCGCACAGGGGCCATGACGGCCCTTGTCGTGTTTTTGGGAGGCATGCGGAGTGCAGCAAGCTTCCCACCGCGCTATTTCAACGGAGCGTCGGGCGTTTCGCGAGCGCCAAAGCGATAGTTGAGCGAGAGGCGGCCCATCTGGATGGTGGAATCGAATTTGGTCGAGATGAACTGATTGATTTGAGGAAGGTCGTTCGGCAATAACGTCACCTCATCGCGGCTGAGATCGACATAGCGATATTCGGCCTTAAGCGACAGCGACTCCCAGATTTTCGTTTCGATACCGCCGCCGACGAAGAAGCCGTCAAATCGCTGGCCGTCGATCAGCACTATACCAGTGCTCGCTCCGGAGAACCCCGCGTTGAGCGTCATCGGATCCATTCCGACGTTGGCATAGCCGACACTTCCGAAGACCAGCGTGTCGGGGGTAACGAGATATCCGAACCTGCCGCCGACCATCAGCATGTTGTCGAACTTCGAGATCGTGCCGGCGCCAACAGTATCGATGCCGTCTGTCAAGCTGAGGGTGTTGCGGTTTTTGAGATTGGCAAAGTCGGCATCGAAAAATGCGCCGATGACATAGCGTGTGTGGAGCTGGAGGTCGTAACCGACCGTGCCAGATATCAGTCCTCCGTCGCTTCCGAGGCCATCAAGGGCGACGTTGAAGATGGATCCCGGCGGCGATGAGCGATCTGCAACCGTCGCCTTATTGTTCGCGACGCCGTAGCCCGCACCGATGCCGATATAGGGACCTGTCCAATTGCTGTTGACAATCGGCGGCTGCGGATTGGTCGCGGCGTCGTTGCTGTCATCGCCGAAGCGATAATTGAGCGACAGTCGCGCCGTTTGAATCTGCGGTTTGATCGACGCGGATATGAAGTCGCTGGCACCACTGCCAGGCAGGACCGTCGCGTTTTCGGCCTCAAGTGAGGTATAGCGATACTCGGCCTTGACGCTGAATCCCTTGCCGATCAGCGTCTCGGCGCCGCCGCCGAAGAAATAGCCGTTGAAGCTTCCGACACTCGCGAGCGTTCCGCTGCCGCCGCCGCTGGCCGTTGAAACCGAGGCATCCACATCGCTCGTTTCGGCGTGCGCGTAGCCGCCCGTCGCGAAGAAGACCGTCGTCGGTGAAACCAAATATCCGACCTTGCCACCGACCGAGAGCTGGTTATCGATCTTGAATTTGGCGCTCGCGTTCAGATCGTCGGCGGGCGGGATGCCGAGCGAGACCTTTGTCTCGATGTCGGCGAAATCGTAGTCGACGAATGCGCCGACGAGCAGTTTGTTATAGAGAACGCGGTCGTAACCGGCGCCGAGGGTGAAAAAACCGCCGGTGCCGCTGAGCCCGTTGATATCCAGGCCGCCGCTTATTCCCGTCACGTCGGGACCGGGACCGATCTTCATTTCATTGTTGGTGACCCCGTAACCGCCTCCAATTCCGACCGAAAACCCATTCCAGTCGTTGGCGTGTGCCGGGTGAGAGGCGAGCCCAAACGCAGCAGCCGAAACAGCGATGCTTAGTGCAATACTGATTGTGTTCGGCATTGTTGCTTCTTCCCGTATTGAGCAAAAATTGAGCGTATGCGGACGATCGTGCGATTCGGCTTTGGCGCGGAGATGCCGAAAGGCAATGAACCATGATTATTAATTAGGCAGATTATCTGGGGGTGGTTGGGCAGAGGCCGCTGCTGTGCCGATATTTGCGCCAATGCGACGCTGCTACCTGCACCGCAAGATGCGCTAAGACCCAGGTCGGCAATACGGAGCAAATCTCATGAGCGAACCGCGCGCGAACGTTTCATCCCCGCTGCAGGCCGCGATCGTTCGCGTCACGCCGTTCGAGCAGAATTGCACCTTGATCTGGGACGAGGCGACGAAGGTCGGCGCGGTTATCGATCCGGGTGGTGATCTTGATCGTATTGAAGCCGCGATCAAAGAGACCGGCATGACGGTCGAGAAGATCCTGCTGACGCATGGGCACATCGATCATGCGGGTGGCGCGGCGGAATTGCGCGACAGGCTCGGCGTCAAGATCGAAGGCCCGCACAAGAACGACTCGATCCTGCTCGATGCACTGGAAAAGCAGGGCGAGATGTACGGCTTTTCCGGTGTCCGCAACGTCGTGCCGGACCGTTGGCTCGACGAAGGCGAGACGGTCACGGTCGCCGGGCATACGTTCGCGATTTTTCACTGTCCGGGGCACTCGCCCGGTTCGGTCGTATTCTTTAACCAGCCGCAGCGGTTTGCGCTCGTCGGCGACGTCATCTTTCGCGGCTCAATCGGACGTACGGACTTTCCGTATGGCGATCATGAGGCGCTGATCTCCGCTATCAAGACGAAGCTGCTACCGCTCGGCGACGATGTCGCCTTCATTTGTGGGCACGGTTCGCCCAGTCAATTCGGGCACGAGCGGACGAGCAATCCGTTTCTCGTATAGGGCAGAGCTTGAGGCCGCTGCCGCTAGAGATCAGAAGCCGCTCAGAACGAGAATTCGTAAGAGCCGCCCAGACAGCCGAAGATGCCGCATTCGCGGGCAAGCGAGCCATAGCCGCCATCGTCGATCGAGTTGCCGCCCGAAAAGTAGTCGATCGTCTGCACGCGCAATGTTTCTTCGCAACTGCGACGGCAGTAGGTCCAGTTGCCGCTCGGCAGCTTCACCTGCCAGCCCACCTGCGTCGGTCGAACGACGCTTCTGATCGAGCCGTTGCCGTAGCGGCTATAGGCCGTGATGATCTGGCCCGGCTTATAGTTTGTTTTCAGACGGCCGATGCCGCCGGCATCTGCAACCGGAACAAGCGCCGTCGTGCCGAGCATAGCGGCGAGGGCGGGTACGAGAGCCAGCAGTCGTGCGCGCATCGAAATCTCCAATTTCCGGAAGTGTGGCAGATTCCCGTTAACGCGACATGGAAATGTGCACGCCCTTGAACGACGGACCGCTGGAAGCGACCGTCACTGAATGCGTGCCGCCCGAAATCGAGACGGTCATCGTACCGGTGATGCCGCCACTGATGGCGAGCGTCATCCGGCTGGCCGTCGCGCGTCCCTGCACGGTGCCCGACTGATTGTATGTCCGCTCTTCCCAACTGCCGCTGACGGCGCCGTTGGTATCGACGAGATTGGCGCGCAGTTCCAATTTGGCAGACGCGTTGGCGCAGCGGATCGAGAGCCCGAGGTTATGCGGGTTGCCGTTGTTGGTGTAGTATCCCTTGCAACGCAGGCTTTCGGTCTTGCCGTCATCGAAGCGGGCCGTGCCAGAGCCGCCCCACGTTCCTGCGAGGGTGACGAATGGGTTGTCCGATGCGGCCCATGCCGGTGCCGCCGAAACTGCTAAAGCCACGGCGATGGCGGAGGTCCACGCCGACACCGACGTTGCACATCTCAGATTGCGCATCACGTAAAGCCTTCCTTCCCAGAATGCGGGCTGCACAAGCGGCGCGCATTATTGTCTGATGTTCGCCGTTTTGCGAGCCGTATGCATGTAGTTCGCGTTCACGCCGAAATGTGTGGCCGCGAGGCGACACTAAAAGGGTAATGGCCGGCGCAGCCCCCCGTATATGGGGGCGATTCTACAGTACTCCGGTTTCATTTTGATGCCGGTTTTAGAACGGATTGACGATCTGTGCGACGATCGGTGGCGCATCCGTTTTGGGGTCGTAGCGGAAATCCAGGATGAGATTGAAGCAGTCCTGAGGCCAGAGATCAGGATAAGACCCTTTTTGCGCGCCCAGAAGGGACGCGATCTCCGGCAGCTTGCCGTGATGCCAGCAGATGACGATGGTCTTGCTGCGATACTCGGGCTTCGAGAAAATCTCTGTGACGAGCGAACGGAACTGCTTGTCTTCGATGTGGTATTGAACCTCAATGCCGAGGGTGGCGGCGAGCGGTTTTACCGTTTCGATCGAGCGGATCGACCGCTTCGAGCGCGCGGCTGCATAGATATAGTCTGGTTTACCGAAGACTTGCGGAATATAGGTCGCCAGCCGTTCGGCACGCTTCATTCCGTCTGTCGAAAGATAAATGTCGTCGGTTTTGCCGGTCTTCTCGGCGTGGCGCATCAACAGGATGCGGCCAGGACCGCCATCCGGGTGGCACGTCGCGGTTATTTCCCTGTACCCACACCAGGCTTTCCAAAGCGCGCCAAGCCAGCCGCTGTTGCCGTCGGCACTTTTTTCCTCAGAACTCAGCACGTCGTGTCCCTCAACGGTGTCATCGCGGCGCATATCCGCATCGGCGCCCGGCCCCAACTAAGCACGCGCCCGCGTGTAGTCAGAGATGCTGGAAGCGTCAATGCGACGACGATCTGCCGGCGTTTCAATCCGGCAGTTACGCACGGCGATCAAAACGGTTCGATGACGCGCGACACCTTCGGAGGTTTGCCGGAAAAGGGATCGTATTGGAGGTCGAGGACAATGTTGTAGGCGTTTTTCGGCCAAGGATCGGGATAGCTGCCGGCCGGTGCGCCGAGCAGCGCGGCGATGGCGGGCAATTCCTTGTGGTGCCAGCAGATGACGACCGTCTTGTTCTTGAAGTCTGGGTCGTTCAGGATCTCATCGATGAGATCGCCGAACTCATCTTTGTTGAAATAATCCTGGATTTTGAGGTCGAGTGCGTCCGCGAGCGGTTCCATCGTTTCGTGGGGCCGGTCGGAATGTTTCGATCCCGCAGTCGCGACGATGATGTCGGGCTTGCCGAAGGTTTCGGGGATGTACGTCGCCAGGCGCTTGGCGCGTTCGACGCCGGCATCCGAAAGGTCTTCGTTATCGGGGTCGTCGGTCTTGTCGGCGTGACGCATCAGGATGATGCGCTTCGGGCCGCCCATGAAGTGATCAATCGGCGCAAGGTCGCTCGCCTTTTCGCGCGCAGGCGTGCAGACGCTGCAAACGCGTGCCGCGTCGGTTTTCGGAAAGCCGAGCGCAAGCAGGCCGACGTGAAGGCCATCAGCAATATCGGCAAAGTCAGTGCCGAATGCTGCTGTCGCGAGCGCCGCCATTAAAACGGCCGCGGGAAGTACGTGCCGGTAGGCGAGACCATGTCTCATGTTTTTTCCCTTCAGCGGGAGTTTAGACCCAGGTTGAGCCATTGCGCGGGTCGGGCAGGGGGCGCGGCCGACCGTTGTCATCGAGCGCGACGAACGTGAAATGCGCGCGCGTCACGCAGGCTTGAACTTCGCCGTCACGCGGACGCCGCCATGCCTGGACCTCGAACGTCATTGATGTGCGGCCGCGCTTCGTGAGGAGCGCCCAAACCGTTACTTCATCACCGACTTTGACGGGGGAGTGAAAGCTCATGCCTTCGACGGCGACCGTCACGCAGCGACCCTGGCTGAGCCGGGCGGCGGCGTTTCCTGCCGCGAGGTCCATCTGCGACATGATCCAACCGCCGAAGATGTCGCCCGCCGGATTGGTGTCGGCGGGCATGGCGATCGTGCGAATGACCGGGTCGCCAGACGGCGTCGTGATATCGGCAGCCGTCGGGTTCTGGCTGGCGTCGGGTTTTTCATCTTTCATGTCCGCGACCCCTCTTTTGAAGCGTTTCGCGGCTTCCCGGCACGCGACGTCACATTACGAATGTCATCTGAACAAATATCCGGACTTGGCCGCCGGGGCTATGCGCCGGACGGGCGCGGTCCAAAAGGCCATGTCCGAAATCGGTATGGCGTCAACCCTTGTGCAACCTTCGTTGCCTAATTTCGGCAGTCGAACCGTTCTTTTCGATTCGAAAACGAGACCGCACGATGAAATGGGCAACGCCTGATCGCGAACTTCTGCAGCAGCTTGCAGATATTCCGGAGGTGACACTCAGCGGCTTTTCCGTCCGGGAAGGCTTGGCTGGCACCGGTGTGACAGTTCTCAAGGGCCGGGACTATTTCGGCAGCTGGCGGACCGTCGATACGCAGCTCGTCTGGGTTCCGGCGAACCTGACGGAGCCGGGTCACATCGTCGAGACGGTGGACGAAGCGCTGCGCCAGACGCTGCTGATGATCTTAAAGAGCCTGCAGATTTCGCCGAAGAAGCCGCCGCGCGCACTCGCGGGGTGAGGCGGTTTGCAAAAGTAGAAATGGCCGCTAACGCAGCGGCCACTTCGTATCATCGCGTTTTGCAAATTTGAGACGACGCTAGGCCGCGAGAACGGCGCGGTCGTGTTTGCCTTCCTCGATTTCCTCGATGATCTTGGCGACGAAGGCTTCGAGGTCACCGGGGTTGCGGCTCGTCACAATGCCTTGGTCGGATACCGCGGGTTCGTCGGCCCATTGTGCTCCAGCATTCAGCATGTCGGTTTTGATTGAGGCGTAAGATGTCGCTTTGCGGCCGCGGACGGCGTTGGCTTCGATCAGCAGCCACGGAGCGTGGCAGATCGCAGCGACGACTTTGCCTTCCGCCAAAAATGCTTTGATGAGTTTCACCGCCTCAGGACTTTGCCGGAGCGTGTCGGGGTTCATCTGCCCGCCAGGAAGTACGATCGCATCGTAGAGCGACGTTGAAGCTTCGCTCAGTTCGACGTCGACTTTGACGGGCTTGCCCCAGTCTTTGTTCTCCCAACCGATGATCGAGTCTTTCTGTTTGCGCTCCTTCGGTGCTGCGACATGCACAAGCTGCGCGACGGCTTTCAGCTTCTCGCGCGGAACGTCGAGTTCGGATTGCTCGAAGCCATCAGTCGCTAGAATAAGGATTTTCGCTTTCGAGATCTTTGGCATTGGAGGTTCCTCGATTGCTGCACAACTGAGGGACAACCATGTGCATCAGGCGAGGTTCCCCGCAGTGCGAAGAACGCCGTTATTGTCGCGTGTTTATTGGCCAGGGCGGCCGGTTTTACGCGGGCGGCCGCGGCGTTTCTTCTTCTCGCTATCGTCGTCGAATTCCCGCGTACGTGTCGGCGTCGTAATGCGTGACGGTTTCTCTCCGGACTTCACGGGCAGCGATGCGTGCGGGCCCATCTCGTCGAGGGTCGGCTTGTGCGGCCCGGAAATGCGTTCGCCGAATGCGCCAGCTTTCGCGCGGCTGTCGACGGTCGGCGCGCGAGCAGGCACAGGGCGATCTGTTCCTGGACCCATGTCGTCGAGCGAAGGTTTCTTGATGCGTGATGTGGACTGAGCATGCGTCGGCTGAACCGGCTCGTATTCGTTCTTTACGCGTGAAGAACCGGCAGCCGGCGGCACATTCGCTTTCGCGCCGTATTTTCGTTCGCCTTTGAAGCCGCCGGACTTGTCCTCGATCTCCGACTGGCGCGCGAGCGGGTCGTCGGAGATTGCGAGTTCCGTTTGCTGCAGGCGTTTGATCTCGTCGCGCAAGCGCGCGGCGGTTTCGAATTCCAGATCGGCGGCGGCTTCTTTCATGCGCCGTTCCATGTCGGCGATGACGGCGTGTAGGTTGTGTCCGAGCGTTTGCACTTTGTCGCCGTCCGCGAGACCGGCATCGACTGTCACATGATCTTGCTCGTAAACAGACTGCAGCACGTCGGCGATATTCTTCTTCACGCTTTCCGGCGTGATGCCGTTGGCTTCGTTCCACGCCATCTGCTTTTCGCGACGGCGCGTCGTTTCGGCGATGGCTCGTTCCATCGAGCCTGTGATCTGGTCGGCGTAGAGAATGACTTTGCCGTCAACGTTACGCGCAGCACGGCCGATGGTCTGCACAAGGGATGTTTCCGAACGCAGAAAGCCTTCCTTATCCGCATCGAGAATAGCGACGAGGGCGCATTCGGGAATGTCGAGACCTTCGCGCAGCAGGTTGATGCCGATGAGCACGTCGAACGCGCCCAGACGGAGATCGCGGATGATCTCGATACGCTCCAGCGTTTCGATGTCGGAGTGCATGTAGCGGACGCGCACGCCGTTCTCGTGCATGTATTCGGTAAGGTCTTCGGCCATGCGTTTCGTCAGCACCGTGACGAGCGTGCGATAGCCCTTTTGCGAAACCTGGCGCACTTCATCCAACAGATCATCGACCTGCGATTTCGCGGAACGCACTTCGACGATAGGGTCGATCAGTCCCGTCGGGCGAATGACCTGTTCGGCGAAGGTGCCGCCGGTCTGTTCCAGTTCCCAGCTCGCGGGCGTCGCCGAGACGAACACCGACTGCGGGCGCATCGCGTCCCATTCTTCGAAGCGGAGCGGGCGATTGTCCATGCAGGACGGCAGGCGGAAGCCGTACTCGGCGAGCGTCGCCTTGCGCCGGAAGTCGCCGCGGAACATGCCGCCGATCTGTGGGACCGTGACGTGGCTTTCGTCGGCGAAGACGAGGGCGTTATCGGGCAGATATTCGAACAGTGTCGGCGGCGGATCTCCCGGATTGCGGCCCGTCAGATAGCGCGAATAGTTTTCGATGCCGGCGCAGGACCCAGTCGCTTCCATCATTTCCATGTCGAAGGTCGTGCGCTGTTCGAGGCGCTGGGCTTCGAGCAGCTTGCCGGCATTGTAAAGCTCGTCGAGGCGCTGCTTCAGCTCAGCCTTGATCGACTTGATGGCCTGCTGCAGCGTCGGCTTCGGCGTCACGTAGTGCGAGTTGGCGTACAGTTTCACGAGCGCCAGCTCGTCGGTCTTCGTGCCGGTCAGCGGATCGAACTCGACGATGCTCTCGATTTCGTCACCGAACATCGAGAACCGCCAGGCACGATCTTCTAAGTGAGCCGGAAAGACTTCGACGGTATCGCCGCGCGCGCGGAACGAACCGCGGATGAAATTGTGATCGTTGCGGCGATAGTGAAGTGCGACGAGGTCGGCCAGCAATTGATCGCGCGAAAGCTGTTCGCCCTGGCGCACCGTGAACGTCATCGCAGTGTAGGTTTCGACCGAACCGATACCGTAGATGCAGGAGACGGACGCGACGATGATGACGTCGTCGCGTTCGAGCAGCGCGCGGGTCGCGGAGTGGCGCATCCGGTCGATCTGTTCGTTGATCGAGGATTCCTTCTCGATGTAGGTGTCAGTGCGCGGGACGTAGGCTTCGGGCTGGTAGTAATCGTAATACGAGACGAAATACTCGACCGCGTTGTCAGGAAAGAAGCTCTTGAACTCGCCGTAGAGTTGGGCGGCGAGCGTTTTGTTCGGCGCGAGGATCAGCGCCGGGCGCTGCGTCGCTTCGATGACGTGTGCCATTGTGAACGTTTTGCCGGAGCCCGTCACGCCGAGCAGCACCTGATTGTGCTCGTGTTTGCTGACGCCTTCGACGAGTTCGGCGATGGCTTGCGGCTGGTCGCCTCTTGGCTGAAACTCGGACGCGATTTTGAAGCGTACACCGCCTTCACTCTTTTCCGGCCGGTCGGGGCGATGCGGAACGAACGTCGGCATGCCGCCGGAGACGATCGGATGCGTCGCCATGAGCGGCTGGCGGGCGAGGATTTCGCGGGCACGATCGGTTCGCTCCTCGGGTTTGGTGAGGAGGGCCGTCAGGCTGTCGGTCAGGCTCTCGCTGCCCATGGGCGGGCGCGGTCCGGACTGGCGCAGGGCGGGCAGGCTAGGAAGGCCGTTGGCCGATTTGTGGCCCGAGAAGTCGGCAGGCGCAAAATAGGCGCTCGATTCCGCAAAGCCCGGCGTGCCTGCTTCCGTCTCGATGGGCGGAGCAGTCGGTTTTCCCGATTTGCCGCGGGAGGCGCGGGGGGCCTTGCGGCCGGATGCTTTCGATGAGGGCGACACGGGGTAAATATAGGAAATGCCTAGCGGTCCATAAATGCTGTTTTCACGCCACAGTGTCACGGCCAAGCAATAGTACGAAATTGCGAGCCTCGCTGTCCGCAAAAATGTTCTCCTTACGGAACAGTATGTTCGGTCGTGCCAAGTGGCGTGATAGCGAAACGGAAACCGGGAAGGGGCGTTACATGCGCGTCTGTCCGGCGGGGGGGCGATGAACCTGCCAAGCTGGGCTTTGTCGGTTCATCGGGGCGACCCTGAAAAAAACATGGAGACCACAATGATCACCACACGTTTGATCGCTGCAGCCGTTGCGGCCACATTCGTTATTGGCGCAGGCGCAGCGGTTGCTGCCGAGAAGACGCGTACGCCGGAATCGATCGAATGCTCGAAGCAGGCCGACGCGAAGGGTCTGCACGGCAAAGAGCGCAAGACGTTCCGCGCGCACTGCAAGGCCGAGATGAAGAAGGCCAAGAAGAGCTAAAAAAGCTTTTTCTTCTGATACGTCTAGGTGAGAGACCCCGTCGCTTGCGGCGGGGTTTTTGTTTGGTCGCTCGTCCGGCGTTATGTTCGGTTGCGAAAACGCTGGGCAGAGGTCTCATGGTGATGGGCAAGGACGCAAAGCTCGCACTTGTAACGGGCGCAAATCGCGGCATCGGCTTTGCGATAGCGTGCGGGCTTGCGGCGGGCGGGGTGCGTGTGCTGGCGGGTGTGCGTTCCACTGAGAAAGCCCGCGAGGCAGCCGACGCGTTCCGCAAGGCCGGCGCGGCGGTCACCCCCGCTGTGCTCGACGTGGCAGATGCGCGGCGCATTCCAGAGGCGCTTGATGGCATCGCGCGCGATCACGGTCCGATCGACATTCTCGTCAATAACGCCGCCGTTCTCATCGACGGCCCCGGCGGGTTTGCCGCCAGCCTGTTCGACATGACCGACGATGTCTTTCGGCGAACGTGGGAGACGAATGTCTTGGGGCCTTCAGCAATCATTCGCGCGCTGGTTCCGGGTATGATGGCGCGAGGGTTCGGGCGGGTCGTCAACATGTCGTCGAGAGCGGGGCAACTGAACGGGATGAGCGCCGGATTTCCCGCTTATCGGGTTTCGAAAGCGGCGCTCAACGCGCTGACGCGCATTGCAGCGGCTGAAACGGCTGCGTCGGGCGCGGATGTGAAGATCAATGCGTGCTCGCCGGGATGGGTGCGGACCGGAATGGGCGGAGCGGAAGCGCCGCGCTCGCCAGCCGAAGGTGCGGAAACTGCGATCTGGCTGGCGACGCTTGCGAGCGACGGCCCGAACGGCGGCTTTTTCGAAGATAAGAAGGCGCTGGCTTGGTAAGCGCCGTTTGGCGACCAAGCTGAACGATCAGAATTACAGCACGAAAATCAGAGCGTGCGGCCGCTGCGTCCGCCAGCCACGACCGGCAATCCGCTCTGCTGAATTTCCATCACGAAACGGACGGGCCGGGCTCCTGAATCGTTCAGATCACGGGCAGTGACGAGAACGAGGTGCGTCGGGGTCGTCGAGGTGTCGATCTGGGTGATCTGCGGCGTGAAATCGGAGACGGTCGAAACTTCGAGCGTGCGATGGACGCCGCCAAGATCCAGCGAAATCTGATCCCCGACCGAGACCGCCTTGGTGACGGGCGTGGTGCCGTCACGCATGGCCGAAAGCCAGAAGTCTTCGGAGCCAGAAACCGGCGTCGTCGGTGCGAGAGATGCGACCTGTCTGACTTGTTTGGTGTGAATTTCGGCGCGGTCGTTCAGAGCCGTTTGAAAGCTCGAGCGGAGGACCGACTCGCTGCTAGCGAAAAATAACGCCAACCCGGCGAAGGCCACTGTGGAACCAGCCGCCAAACCCAACCAAAGAGGGCGCGTTACTTCCTGCTTCGTCATGCTTCCGTCTCCAGCATTCCTATCAGGGCAACAACCGGTCCAAATGCAACCTTGTTGCTATCCTCAGACGTACAGGCGAGATTACGGCAATTCAATAGCGCTGCTCGCCTCATCAGCCAATAACTCTATTTCGTGAGTGGGAAACGCCGGGTAGGGACCGCATAAGCGCGCTTCAGATGCCGCAGAATAGCCAAGTTTAGCGCTGTCATCAGAGAAAATGCAACTCCAAGTAGGCCCCATGCGGCCATTACGCTTGTTTGGCGATAAACGGCGTCGGCCGAGGACGTCGCGGTCGCGATCTGGACAATGGGCTGCGGACCAGGCTGGGCGACGGCCTTTTCAGCCGCGGATTTCTGAGCCGCCTGGGCGACGCCGGTGAAGGCTGCGGGCACGATCCCGGCCTTGGCGTGATTGCAGATCAGTGTCGAACTGACGATCGTGAAGAGGAGACCTGCCGCGACGGCGTCCACCAGGGGACGCACGAGGCGGCGATATTTCGGATGAGCGCGAGTTTTCGCGCGCGGAGGCGTTTCCGGATCAGCACTCACACTCATTGTCTCAAGACCTCCCGCTCAGCATCAACTTGGTAATGACATTCCATTAAAGCAAAGTTGACCTTTGCATCTGGGCGGACGTGGGTTCGGATTGTGGCGCCGGTGGATCAATTGGTTGGTTCTCACGAATTCGTCCGCACTTCGTGTCCCGCCTGCATCATGATCTCACGATGGCGATAAGAGCCCTGCAAAAGCGCGACTTGCGGCGCGGATACATTGCAATTAGGGTCCGCGCCGCTTATCTCGCCGCTGCGAAATAGGAAGTCTTGTCCGTTTCCTCACCTCGTTTACAGGTCGCTTCGATCATGGGCTTCATCGCCGACAGTTTGAACCGCATCCAACCGTCCGCAACCATCGCCGTTTCGACCAAAGCGCGCCAGCTCAAGGCGCAGGGTCGGGACATTGTCTCGCTGTCCGCGGGCGAGCCGGATTTCGATACGCCGCCGAACATCAAGGACGCCGCCAAGCGGGCGCTCGACGAGGGTAAAACAAAGTACACCGACGTCGACGGTATCCCCGAATTGAAGGCGGCCATCGTTGCCAAGTTCAAGCGCGACAACAGTCTCGACTACAAGCCGAGCCAAGTTTCGGTCGGCACGGGCGGCAAGCAGGTGCTCTATAATGCGCTGCTTGCGACGCTCAACCCGGGCGACGAGGTCGTCATTCCGGCGCCATGCTGGGTGTCCTACGCCGATATCGTGCTGCTCGGCGGCGGCAAGCCGGTTTTTGCCGAGACGACGCTCGAAAACGGCTACAAGCTGACGGCGGATGCGCTCGAAAAGGCGATCACGCCGAAGACGAAGTGGTTCATCTTCAACTCGCCGTCGAACCCGACCGGCACCGCCTATTCGGCTGCCGATCTGAAGATCATTACGGACGTTCTTCTTCGTCACCCGCACGTCTGGGTGCTGACCGACGATATGTACGAGCACCTGCTTTATGATGGGCTTGAGTTCGCAACGCCGGCGCAGGTCGAGCCGAAGCTTTATGAGCGGACGCTGACGATGAATGGCCTGTCAAAGGCTTACTGCATGACCGGCTGGCGTCTCGGTTATGCCGCCGGTCCGGAAATACTGATCAACGCCATGCGCAAGCTGCAGTCGCAGTCGACCTCGAACCCGTCGTCGATCGTGCAGTGGGCGGGTGTCGAAGCTCTGAACGGGCCGCAGGACTTCATTGCTGCCAACAACAAGATCTTCGTCGAGCGACGGGATCTCGTCGTCAGCATGCTCAACCAGGCGAAGGGCATCCAGTGTCCGAAGCCGCAAGGCGCGTTCTACGTCTATCCGAGCATCAAGGCGACTATCGGCAAGACCAGCAAGGGCGGCACGGTCATCAAGGACGATGAAGCTTTCGTGACGGCCCTTTTAGAAGAAGAGGGCGTCGCCGTGGTTCACGGTGCGGCGTTTGAAGGCTCGCCATCATTCCGCGTTTCTTATGCGGCTTCGACCGAGTCCTTGAAGGACGCCTGCACCCGCATCCAGCGGTTCTGCGGAAATCTCAGCTAAAAAACATAAAGCGCGCGATTTCGGTCGCGCGCTTGAAAATTCGATCGGCAACTTGGTGGCTTGCCGAAGCCTTACGCCGGAGTCGCGCCGTGCGGCATGAACCGTTCGGCGAACCAATCCCAAGCATGGGCGAGCTGGCTCGTAATCGGTTTGCCATCGACTGCCGGGACGACCGGCCGCCAGATTGCAATTTCTGTCGCTGGCTGCGCTTTAAATTCGAAAACCGTCGGCTCGGCGCCGAAGGTCTCGGGGAGTTGTTCCTCGGCGGCCATGACGTATCCGGCGGCGTTAGCCGCGGACATCAGTGTTTCGATACTCATAACCTTGCCTCGCATTTCTGGGCCAAATCCCTCTGGCCCATCCCGCATCTCTCGCCAGTACCCCTAGAACGCGCGAAACACCGGAAGAGTTCACAATGCGACGAATATAAAGTTATTCAAGTTATTTTTCGCTTTCGAACTCCGTTCGACAAACATGCGCCGCAAAGTAGGTTTGGCAGCGCAAAATAAATCTCCCTCGAATTGTCTTTATATCGCGTTGCAATAGAAGCCTTCACAAAACTGTGCGGCGAAGATCGTTGTGCTGTCCGATCTTTGGAGCGAGCATCGCCAGAGCCGCTCCCTTCCGAGGTGCGGGGTGCGGCCGGTAAAGGTCGCGCGCCTCGCAATCGGAGGCAATCATGACAAGCTCAGATGGCCCAAAAGGCGGAAACGGCACTCAAAGTGGTAGAGGCGGGGTCCGGGGCGCGCGATGCGTGGCGCTCATCGGACCCTTTGCAAGTGGTAAGACCACACTTCTCGAAGCGATCCTGGCGCGAACCGGTACGATTTCTCGGGCCGGATCGATCTCAGCGAAATCGACGGTGGGAGACAGTACCCCGGAGGCTCGCGACCACGTAATGAGCGTTGGGCTCAATGTTGCGGAAGCTTCGTTTCTCGGAGAGCAATACACTTTCATCGACTGTCCAGGCTCGGTCGAATTCGCCTACGAGGGCGCGCTGGCGCTTCCAGCTTGCGACATGGCAGTCGTGGTGTGCGAGCCGGACCCGAAGCGCGTGTCAGCCTTACAGGTGATCCTGAAGCAGCTCGACGACGCCGGGGTGCCGCATCTGCTGTTCCTGAACAAGATCGACGCCTCGAGCGTGCCGGTCCGCGATGTCATTCCAAGTCTTCAGCCTGCAAGCGCCAAGCCCCTGGTTCTGCGCCAGATTCCGATCTGGGAAAACGGCATCGCGACGGGGTTCGTCGACCTCGCGTCCGAGCGTGCCTACGTCTATCGCGAGCATGCCGAAAGCAAAATTATCGAACTGCCGTCAGCCGTCGCCGCACGCGAGAAGGAGGCGCGGTTCCAGATGCTTGAAAAGCTCGCCGATTACGACGATGAGCTGATGGAGCAGTTGCTCGTTGATATTCCGCCGCCCAACGATCGGGTGTTTGAGGATCTGACGAAGGAATTGCGCGACGGACTGATCTGTCCGGTGCTGCTCGGCTCAGCGGAGCATGGGCACGGCATTCTCCGGCTTTTGAAAGTGTTGCGGCACGAATGCCCGACCGTTGAAGACACCGCCAAACGGCTGAAGCTCGATGGTGCGAAATCTGCGGCCTACGTGTTCAAGAGCGTGCATACGAAGGCGGGTGGTAAGCTGTCGTTCGCGCGCGTTTTTGCCGGTGAGATCGCCGACGGAGCGACCGTGACGGGTGCGCAAGGGCAGGAGGAGCGTGTCGCCGGCGTCTTCAGCATTCGCGGGGAAGAAACTTCTAAGCGTGGTACGGCGAAAGCCGGAGAAACGGTGGCGCTGGGGCGGCTCGATTCCATCAGGTCCGGCGAGACGATTGCGGTTGGGAAGTCGGCGGCGGCGCAGGTGGCGATTGTGAAAGCTCCACAGGCGGCATTGGCGATTGGTCTCGGACTCAAGGATCGCAAGGACGAAGTGAAGCTGTCATCGGCCGTTGCGAAGCTGACGGACGAAGATCCCTCACTGACGCTCGAACACAACGCCGACATGCATCAAATCCTGCTGCATGGTCAGGGCGAGATGCATCTGCGCGTGGCGCTCGAACGCTTGATGCGCAAGTACGGCATCGACGTTACGCGCGAGAAGCGACGCGTCGCCTACAAAGAGACAATCCGCACGGCGACGGAGGTGCGGGCGAGGCACAAAAAGCAATCCGGCGGACACGGGCAGTTCGGCGACGTGAAACTCGACATCCGACCGATGCCGCGATCAAGTGGAGTTGCGTTCGACGACAAGATCACGGGCGGCGTCATTCCGAAGAACTTCATTCCTTCGGTCGAAATTGGCGTGCGCGATTATTTGAGCGAAGGGCCGCTCGGGTTTCCGGTGGTCGATGTCGCGGTGACGCTAACTGACGGCTCATTCCATTCGGTCGATTCTTCCGACATGGCGTTTCGTCAGGCCGGACGATTGGCGATGACGGAAGGTATGCCGAAGTGCAATCCCGTGCTGCTCGAACCGATTATGGCCGTGTCGATTGCGGTGCCGTCGGAAGCAAACGCGCGGATCAACGGCATCATCTCGCAGCGGCGCGGGCAGATCCTGGGGTTCGATGCGCGTTCGGGCTGGCCGGGATGGGATGTGATTGAGGCGCATATTCCGGAAGCGGAAATGGACAACCTGATCATCGACCTGAGGTCAGCGACGGCAGGCGTCGGCTCGTTCACGTTCGGTTTCGATCATCTGGCGGAAGTGTCCGGGCGGCTGCGCGATCAGGTGCTGGCTGCAAGCCGGGCCGCTGCAGAGTGAATTGCCACGTTTGAAACTCAAAAGGCGGCGTGTCGTTCCACGCCGCCTTTTTTAGTGCTGGGTCTTGGAGAGGGCATAATCGCTTCCCAAATCGTGGCGCGGCTTCTCAGCCCGCGTCGCCGCCGCCGCTGGCGGTGCTCGGCATAGCGCCTTTCGGCGCGACTTTGTCTTTGTTCTGCACGACGGCCTGCTTCACCGGCGATTTCGGGCCTTTGTAATAAGCAGCCATGGCTTCGAGGAAGAGAGGCGAAAGGTCCTTTCCACCAGCGTCGATGTAGGACTTCAACTCGTTGCGCATCCGCGGTTCCCAGAAATTGTGGATGTGCATCGCGATGCCGTCGATCGCTTCCTGCTTCGGATATGACTCGAAATAAGCGGCAATTTGATTGGTCATGCGGATGATGTCGGAGCTTTGCATCGTCAGGTAATTTTCTGGTTGTTGGATGGGAAAGCGTTCAACGATTAAAGATGACAGGGCCGCCAGGGCCGAGTGCGGCGAGGAAGAGATTGGCGTTCGTCGCCAGTTCGAGGGCGAGTGCGGTCGGCGCCGAGACGGTGACGAGCGCACCGATGCCTGCCGTGACGGTTTTCTGCACAAGCTCGAAGCTGCAGCGGCTGGTCATCAGCACAAAGCCTTCGCTGCGGTCGATGTTCTGCGTGTAAAGCGCGCCGATGAGCTTATCGAGGGCGTTGTGGCGGCCGACATCTTCGCGGACGAGCTTGATCTCCCCGTCCTTCGACACCCAAGCCGCGCCGTGGACGGAGCGGTTGAAGCGGTTCATCTGCTGCTGATCCGATAAGTTCTGCGCGGCGCGGCGGATGGCATCCGGCGATGGCGACCATGAGCGATGCACCGGTTTCAGCGGACGAACGGCGGACTCGATTTCTTCGACGCCGCAAAGGCCGCATCCGGTGCGGGCTTCGATCGTGCGTCGCGACAGGCGCGTCGAGTCGATCGCGTCTTCCGGCACGGCGACATCAACCGCCATGCCGCCGTCGACCGGCATCACCAGGACTCCCTGGATTTTGCTCGGATCCGGCACGATGCCTTCGCCGACGAGAAAGCCGATGGCGAAGTCGCGCAGGTTTGCCGGCGTCGACATCATCACGGTGTACGGCGACGAGTTAATCTGCAACGCAACCGGCGTTTCCTCCGGCAGTTGCCACGTGATCGTGTGCGTGCCTGACGCCGTCGTCTGCTCGCCGGAGGCGGGGCGCGAACACAGGCCCGCGCCGCCCGCTGGCTGAGATACGGCTTTGGGCATGACATTCATTGCAGTCAACTCCGGGAGGGTCGGCTGAGAGGAAATTACTCCGCCGGCTCCAGCTTCTTGTCCTTGGAGATGCGCTTGTTCTCGAACTCGCGCTCCTGCCATTCCTCCTGCCACTCGGACGGGTGGTTGGAGACGTGAACCTGTACCGCCGTCACCTTATACTCGGGGCAGTTGGTCGCCCAGTCCGAGTTTTCCGTGGTGATGACGTTGGCGCCGGTCACGGGGTGGTGGAAGGTCGTATAGACGACGCCTTGCGGCATGCGATCCGAGACCTTCGCCGTTAACGTGGTGGCGCCGACGCGGCTTGCAAGAGACACTTTCATGCCGCTCTTGATGCCACGCACCTCCGCGTCGTGCGGATGAAGTTCGAGGATGTCCTCCGGGTGCCACGCGACGTTCTCCGTGCGCCGGGTCTGAGCACCGACATTGTACTGTGACAGGATACGTCCGGTCGTCAGGATCAGCGGGAAGTTGCGGTTGGTGCGCTCGGCGGTCGGGACGAAGCCCGTCAGCATGAAGCGGCCCTTGCCACGCGTGAACTCATCCGTGTGCATGACGGGCGTGCCGACAGGATGTTCTTCATTGCACGGCCACTGAATGGAGCCGAGCTCGTCGATGCGGTCGAACGAGACGCCTTCGAAGGTCGGCGTGACGCGGGCGATCTCGTCCATGATTTCCGACGCCGAATTGTAATGCATCGGATGACCCATCGCCGTTGAGAGGCGCGAGATGACCTCCCATTCCGCCATGCCCTGCTTTTCGCGCATGACCTTACGTACGCGGTTGATGCGCCGCTCAGCGTTCGTGAACGTGCCGTCTTTTTCGAGGAACGACGTGCCGGGCAGGAAGACGTGAGCGAAGGCGGCCGTCTCGTTCAGGAACAAGTCCTGCACGATGACGATGTCCATCGATTCCAGCGCGTGCTCGACATGATGCGTGTTCGGATCCGACTGGGCGATGTCTTCGCCCTGGATGAACATGCCCATGAACGTGCCGTCAGAAGCCGCGTCGAACATGTTGGGAAGACGCAGACCCGGTTCCGGATCAAGCTTGGTGTTCCATTCCTTCTCGAAGATCGTGCGCACTTCGGCGTTCGAGACGTGGCGGTAGCCGGGGAACTCGTGCGGGAACGAGCCCATGTCGCATGAGCCTTGCACGTTGTTTTGGCCGCGCAACGGGTTCACGCCGACGCCTTCGCGGCCGATGTTGCCGGTCGCCATTGCGATGTTGGCCATGGCCATGACCATCGTCGAGCCTTGGCTGTGCTCGGTCACGCCGAGGCCGTAGTAAATCGCAGCGTTGCCGCCGGTCGCAAAAAGGCGCGCGGCTTCGCGAACCATTTGCGCCGGAACGCCAGTAATGTGCTCGGTCGCTTCGGGGGAATTTTCAGGGCGCTTGATGAATTCTTCCCAGCGATAGAAATCAGCGGGTTCGCAACGACGTTTGACGAACTTGGTGTCGATCAGATTTTCGGTCGCGATCACGTGACCGATCGCGTTCATGACCGCGACGTTGGTCGAGGGTTGAAGCTGAAGATGGTAGGCCGCCTCAACGTGTGGCGAGCGCACGATATCTGTGCGACGGGGATCGACGACAATCAGCTTGGCGCCTTCGCGGATGCGCTTCTTCATGCGCGAACCAAAGACAGGGTGACCGTCGGTCGGGTTGGCGCCGACGACCATGATGACGTCCGTTTTATCGACGCTCTTGAAGTCTTGTGTTCCGGCGGATTCACCGAACGTCTGCTTCAAGCCGTAGCCCGTCGGCGAGTGGCAGACACGGGCGCAGGTGTCGATGTTGTTGGTGCGGAAGGCACCACGAACCAGACGCTGCACGGCGTAGACTTCCTCGTTCGTGGTGCGCGAGGAAGTGATGCCCCCGATGGAATCCTTGCCGTATTTCTCTTGCGTGTCCTTGAGACGCTTCGCGGCATAGCTGATGGCTTCGTCCCACGACACGGCTTGCCACGGATCGGTGATCTTTTCGCGGATCATCGGCGTCAACACGCGATCCTTGTGCGTCGCGTAACCGAACGCGAAGCGGCCCTTGACGCAGGAATGGCCTTCGTTGGCACCGCCGTCCTTGTAGGGCATCATGCGGACGACTTCCTCGCCGCGCATTTCAGCCTTGAACGAGCAGCCGACGCCGCAATAAGCGCACGTCGTGACGAGCGAATGCTCAGGCTGACCGTGATCAAGAACGGACTTCTCGATGAGCGTTGCTGTCGGGCAGGCCTGGACGCAGGCGCCACAGGAGACGCATTCCGACGACAGGAATTCTTCGTCCATACCGGCAGAAACGTGAGAAGCGAAACCGCGGCCATCGATCGTCAAGGCGAACGTGCCCTGCACTTCCTCGCAAGCGCGAACGCAGCGCGAGCAGACGATGCACTTCGACGGATCGAACTGGAAGTAGGGATTCGACTTGTCTTTCGCCTTGAAGCGGTCGTTGGCTTCGCCGTCTTTCGTTTTGGCGAAAACGTGGTTCTCGCCGTCGTAGCCATAGCGGACTTCGCGCAGGCCGACTGCACCCGCCATGTCCTGCAGCTCGCAGTCGCCGTTGGCGCCGCAGGTCAGGCAGTCAAGCGGATGGTCGGAGATGTAAAGCTCCATCACGCCACGACGGAGGTTGGCGAGACGAGCATTTTGCGTCGTGACCTTGATGCCGGGCGCGACGGGCGTCGTGCAGGACGCAGGCGTTCCCTTGCGGCCCTCGATCTCGCACAAGCAGAGACGACACGAACCCCACGGGTCGAGGCTGTCTGTGGCGCAGAGCTTCGGAATTTGAATGCCGAGCTGCATCGCGGCATTCATGATCGACGTGCCTTCGGGCACCGTGATCTCGCTGCCGTCGATTTCGAGCGTCACCATTTTGGTGGCTTCGTGAACATCGGGCGTAGGCGTGCCGAAGTCGGTCTCTTTGATGAGAGTCATCGGCTTGATATGCTGGTTCATCGAGCGTCCTCTTGGAGGTCAGCTGATCCTGAAACTTTATTCTGCGGCATCTGCGAGAAATTTATTAGGCGACGGCTTGTGGAAGTCTTCCGGAAAGCCACGCACCGCGCTCATGACAGGGAACGGCGTGAGGCCGCCCATTGCGCAGAGCGAGCCGTCGGTCATCGTTACGCACAAGTCTTCAAGCAGCGCCAAGTTCTTGTCGCGGTCGACGTCGTCGATGATGCGGTCGATCACCTCGACGCCGCGCGTCGAGCCGATCCGGCACGGCGTGCACTTGCCGCAGCTTTCGATTGCGCAGAATTCCATCGCGAAACGTGCCTGCTTTGCCATGTCGACCGTGTCGTCGAAAACGACAAGGCCGCCGTGGCCGACCATGGCGTCGACTTTGGCGAATTCTTCGTAATCCATCGGCACGTCGAACTTCGATGCCGGGATGTAGGCACCGAGCGGACCACCTACCTGGACAGCGCGGACGGGACGTCCCGTCGCGGTACCGCCGCCCCAGTCTTCGATCAACTGACGCGTGGTGACGCCGAACGCTTTCTCGACGAGGCCGCCCTGCTTGATGTTGCCGCCGAGCTGGAAGGCGAGCGTGCCGCGCGAGCGGCCGACGCCGTAGTTCTTATAGAACTCGCCGCCCTTCGACAGGATGATCGGCACGGCCGCGAAGCTCATCACGTTGTTGATGATGCTCGGTTTTCCGAACAGGCCTTCAATGGCGGGGATCGGCGGCTTGTAGCGAACGATGCCGCGTTTGCCCTCGATGCTTTCGAGCATCGACGTTTCCTCGCCGCAGATGTAAGCGCCGGCACCCATCCGGACGAAGAGATCGAACGAATAGTTCGTGCCCTGGATGTTATTGCCGAGCCAATTGGCTTGGCGTGCGATTTCGATGGCTTCGCGCAGCACGTGCACCGAATGGGGATATTCGGAACGCACGTAGATGTAGCCCTTCTGGGCACCGCCCGCGACAGCGGCGATGGTCATGCCTTCGATCAGGCAGAAGGGGTCGCCTTCCATCAGCATGCGGTCGGCGAAGGTGCCGCTGTCGCCTTCGTCGGCGTTGCAGACAACGTACTTTTCGCCCGGCGGAAGGTCGTGAACGGTCTTCCATTTGATGCCGGTCGGGAAGCCTGCGCCGCCGCGGCCGCGAAGACCCGACGCCGTCACTTCGGTGACGACATCCAGCGGCTTCATCTGCAAGGCTTTTGCAAGCCCCTCATAGCCGCCGTGGGCACGATAGTCTTCGATGGAAAGCGGATCGGTAATGCCGCAACGCGCAAACGTCAGCCGTTCCTGGCTCTTGAAATAGGGAATCTCTTCAGTCCGGCCGTGGCCGAGACGATGGGATTTGCCTTCGAGGAAGCCAGCTTCGAAAAGGCCGGCGACATCGCCCGGCATCACCGGACCGTAGGCGACGCGGCCATCCGCCAACTCGACCTCAACGAGCGGCTCAAGAAAGAGCATGCCGCGCGAGCCGTTGCGGACGATCTGAATATCGAGGTTGCGAGATTTTGCCTCTTTGGTGATCGCAGCTGCGACTTCGTCGGCGCCGACGGAGAGCGCTGCAGCGTCTCTTGGAACGAAGACCCTGATCATTCTGCAGCTTCCTTGTCGAGGGCGCCGATAATTTCGTCGAAACGCTTAGAATCGACCATGCCATAAAGTTTTTCGCCGACCATGATGGCCGGCGATAGCGCGCAGTTCCCAAGGCAGAAGACCTGTTCGATGGTGACCGAACCATCGGCGGTGGTGCCGCCGAGTTTGGTGCCAAGCGATTGCTCTGCGTGCTGACAGAGCTTCTCAGTGCCCATCGATTGGCAGGCTTCGGCGCGGCAGATCTTGACGACGTGGCGGCCTACGGGATGGCGTTTGAATTCGTGATAGAAGGTCAACACGCCGTAGACCTCGGCGCGGGAGCGATTCAGTGCCTTGGCGATCACCGGCAGCGTCGCATCCGGCACGTAGCCAAGCTGATGCTGCAACTCGTGAAAAATCTCCAGGAGCTCGTCGGGCTTGTTGCCGTGACGGGCGCATACCGCCAAGGCCGCAACCTCAGCGGGGTCCATGACTGGCGTTGGCGCCGTCGAAGTGCCGTTGTTTTGACTGGCTTTCTTCGCCATGCGTGGCGTTTCCTCGGTATTGTTGGCGGTCTTTCGTGCCGCAGTGCGCACTTTGCCGCATAAACGGTTAAGTGGTTCAATCCGCACCTCGGTTCAAATCGATATAGTCGATATCCCTATAGACGCCGTCAATGATGCGGCGCAAAAACTAGGCCGAATGGCACAGTTTTGAGCATTTTTTCGGGCTAAGTAGCCGGAAAATTTCAGGAAATGCGTTTTGCAGAAAGAGCGGTCGCGGCCTCTCTGAAGGCCCGTACGAGCGGTGCAACGGGATCACGATCCTGTGTGATCATGCCGACGCTGTGCGCCACCTCAGGATCTACAAGAGGAATGGCTCGGATGCCGGGATCGTCGCCCAAGAGATTCAACAGATAGTGGGGCATGACGCTCGCCAGCCCCATGAGGCGGACGTTGGAATAGAGATTGATCACGGAGTTCGTTTCGAGCGCCGGTTCTGGGTGGCGGCCGGCGACCTCGAAAGCATGGTCGATGATGCGCCGGTTCTGCATGTTCGATGTCAGCAGGCCGAGTGGAAGCTCGGCTGCATCACGCCAGCTCACCGCCTCACGGTCGGCCAGCGGATGGTCTTCCGGAATAAAAAGACAGTAGCGCTCGACGTAGAGCGGGGTGGCGACGAGGCCATTGATCGGCTCGTTGTCGAGGTAACTGATCCCGGCATCGATTGTATACTCGTTGAGGCCGCGCAGGATTTCCTCGGAACTCATCGACATGATCGTGAAGTTGATCTGCGGATGTAGGCGCTGCACGTCGCGCGTCAGATAGGGCAGAATCGGCAGCGCCGACGGAATGGCGCCGAGAACCAGGCGGCCAGTCAGGCCGAAATCGCTGATCGCAAGCTGCGCCAGCTCCTGATGCATCGAAGCCCAATTGTTGAGAATGAGCTGCGCCCACTTGAGGACACGTTCGCCTTCCTGAGTCAGACCCTGATAGCGTTGGCCGCGTTCGACGATGGGCACGCCGAGTTCAAGCTCAAGCTGGCGGATGCGGCCAGAGAGCGTCGGCTGCGTGACGTTGCAAGCCTGGGCAGCGCGCGTGAAATGCTTTTCGCGCGCCAGTGCAACGAGATATTGAAGCTGGCGGATATCCATTTTCGACGCTCTCGCTTGAGAGAGCGCCGGTTATCGGGGTTTCGCCGGGCAAAAGCAAATCGCGCACTGAGGGCCGGATTTCAGACGTCAATTCCGGTGGCGTCGAAGACGTGGCCTGAAAGTGTGCGGCCGCGGCGGGAAGCCAGGTGCAGCGCGAGAGAAGCGACGTCGGGTTCGCTGGCGAGATAGGCTCCGCCGCGGCCGTCGAAGAAGGCGCGGGGGCCAACACCGTTGATGCGAACGCCCTTATCGGCCCAGGCGCGGGCTTCCTGCGCGATCATCGCGGCGAGTGCCGTCCGGATGACGCCGCAGATCGCGGCCGAGCGGGCATCGCGGGGTTCTGGCATGTTGACGACGTTGAGGACGAGGCCTTCGCTCATGACGAGGCACATGCGATTGGCGATCACCCGGGTAAGCTGGGCGAGGGGTGCAAGCTTTGATTCTATAAGGGCTTCGAGATCGGCATCGTCGTCGATGGCATCGATCTCGTCGGCCGAAATCGACGTCATGTTAATGGCGGCGTCGAGACCGCCAAAAGCCTGAGCCGAGGTTTGGGCGAAGCGCGCCGCGGAATTTGCAGTCGAAATATCGAGAGTATGGAGGCGAATCTCGCTAGCGCTCTGGGATAGGAAGGCGAACAACTCAACGAGTTCCGGCGACAACTCGGCGGTATGGGCGACAAGGCGGACGTTGAGATCGGCAAATGTCCGGGCGACGTCGATGCCCGAGTTTCCGGTGAGGCCGGTGATAAGGATGCGCGCCCGCGATAACTCACTCGAAACTTCTTCTTCGACGCTGGTACCAACTCGATCCATGTACATGGCGCTCTTCCCCTCCTGACAACACGCTGAACCGGCGAACGCGAGAGGCGCCGTCGGCAGGATGATAGCACGCCGATTCGCCTAACGAGACCTAAACAGCCAGCCGATTCGGGTTTGGGGGAGACGGGTCAAGGGCGCTTTTGAGACTATGCACCGCGCCACGCGTTATAAGGCTGTGACCCTGACGCCCCGCACAGGCATCCATCTGCCCTTAGTGCGGGCGGAGGGTGGAAAAGGTGGTGATAGTTCGAGGCGCGCACGTTGCGCCGCGTTTCACGCCTCTGCGAAGGTTGAGACTGACGAATCGACTAGCTGCTTGGATAAGATGACAAAACAGGACAACTCGAAGCCGCAAGCCAGTGTCGCGCCTGCCGACACGGCTGCACCATCGCCGGCTCTTGTGCCTGGTCCCGCTTTTGGGCCTGGTCCGGCTCCAGGACCTGCTCCGGCAAATGGGCCGCCTGCTCCAAGCGCCGCTGCACCATCCCAGGATTCGCCTCGCGAGGTTAAATCGCGGGATGGGCTGATCGTGGCGTCAATCGTCATCGCTTCCGTTGCCGTGGCGGTGATGTGCTTTGCCCAGCTCGGGCTGGCGCTTCCTGTTGCCGGCGCCGTGGGCGTCGTAACGCTGGCGCTGTTGATGCTTATTCATAAGCAGATGCAGAAGTCGGCGCAGATCGCTCAGCTGAAGGCGGAGCTGGCCCAAAGCCGCCTTGCCGGCCGGCCGAAAGGCGGAATGCGTCCGGGCCCCGCTACCCAGCAGGCCCAAGCGCAGCCTCAATCATCGCAGAGCGCGACCGAAGCTCGGATTCGCGAATTGAGCCGTGACATCGGCAACCTTGTTCCGCGCTCGGATGTGGCGCCAGCCGGCGCTCAGGGTCCGACGCAACCGTTCGTCGGTCCGCTCGCGCCCGAGCAGGGGCCGCGGAAGGCGCAGCGCGCGCCGTTACCATCTATCGGTGAAGCAGCGGCGAAGTCGGCAAGCGAAGCGGGCGCCGGTCCGTCTCTGCAGGGACCGACTGTAAAGCCTCCGGTTTCGGCGCCGCCTGCCGACACGCAGTTCATGGGGCCGCAACCGCCGCAAGAGGATGCGCCGCGCGAGCAGTGGTCGTTCCGGCCTCGTACCGATGCCCAGGCGTCCGTGCAGGGCGCGTCGGCCGCGAGCAACGCCATGAACGGCAACGCACAGGCACCAGTCGCGACGACCATCGAGGGCGATCTCGAACTCGTGCAGCGTAAGATCAAGGAACTCGCTGACGAGGTGAACGCGGCGGAAGCATTGCGTCCCAAGCCGCAGCTCGTTGCGACTCGTCCGAGTGGACCGTCGAGCCCGCTGGAAGACTCCATCGGAGCGCTGCGCGCTGCTGCAAAGAGCATGCGCGGCAGGCCGTCTCTCGGCGATTTCATTCCGAAGTTCGAAACGCAGGCTGCCGAGCCGAAGCCCGATTCCCGACCACAGTCGATGCCTGCGCAGCCAGCTGCTGCTCCGGCGAACCCCGCAACGGGTTTCGGCGAGCTCGTCATTCCGGCGACGGCAGAAAGAATCGCGGGTTCGGATGCCGATGCGTCTGCCTCTGCTGCTCAACTATCAAATGCTGCTGAGCGCGATGTGGCACCTCCCAACCTTGAGCTGCCGCTTCCCGATTTCTCGCTGCCGTTGGGGCCGACCCTCCCGCCGCGTGCGGCTGCGATCAGCAGTGCTGTTGACGATGGAACCATCGACGTCTTGCTTGGGCCGATCGTGACGCTGTCGGAGCATTCAGTCAGCCACTACGAAATGACGGCGAACCTCGTTTCGCCGACGGGCGAGACACTCACCTTCAGCGAGGAGGATTTTGCGCTGATCGATGGTGAACGCGATGCGAAATTTGATATTGCGCGTCTCAATCGGGCCGCTGCGCTGGCGGCGCGGATGGATGCGCGTGATCGAGAAGGTTCGCTGCTCGCGGAATTTTTTGGCTCCTCGATGACGAGCAGGGCTTTTCTTGAAACCTTCGCGAACGCCTACGAAACGCGGCAGCGAATTTCGGCACAGCTCGTACTGACGTTTACGCAGCGTGCGGTCGACGCGTTCTCACCGGCGGCTTGGCAGGCCGTGCGCGATATGCACGCGTTCGGGTTCCGC
Organism: Hyphomicrobium sp. MC8b; assembly: GCF_905067615.1. Lineage (NCBI taxonomy): Bacteria > Pseudomonadati > Pseudomonadota > Alphaproteobacteria > Hyphomicrobiales > Hyphomicrobiaceae > Hyphomicrobium > Hyphomicrobium sp. MC8b. The sequence goes on from NZ_LR898465.1 coordinate 1,261,855, forward strand.
TTTGCGCTCGACAAGGTTCGTCACGTGGGGACGGATTTCGCGGCGCTGCAGAGATCGGGCTTCCGCTTCGTTTGCATTGACGCTCAGACGCTGCTCAATGGGCTGGCCACACCAGAGCGGCTTGTGCCGGCCGAGGAAATTCTGCAGCGGGCGACGCTGGCAGGGCTTTCGATCATTGCGGCGGGCATTCAGGACGCAACAACGCAAAAGCGGCTGCTCGACGCCGGTGTGCTGTTAGGTCAAGGGCCGTTGTTTGGAGCGCCGCGACAGGTCAACGTCGACGGCGGCGCGGGGCCGTCCGATCAATCGGCGGCGGCTTGAGATAGCGTAGCGAAGTTAATGACTGTGACGACGGCGCCGGATGACAGTCCGGCGCCGCGTCGTTTATAGGGCCGTTTATCGGGGCCGCAGAGCGCGCGCTCCATGTAAAGGCCTGCCGATGACCGACATTCCCGTTCTCTCGTCCATTGCGCCGTTCGCGGAAACATCCGAGCTCTGGTTCGTCGATATCTGGGGCGTGATGCACAACGGCGTGCGGCCGTTCGCGTCGTCGGTGGCGGCGTGCGAGGTTTTTCGCAAGCGGGGTGGAACAGCACTGTTGGTGACGAACTCGCCGCGGCCGCGGGAGAGCGTGGGCAAGCAGCTCGATAGCATCGGCGTATCGCGCGATGCTTATGACGGCATTGTCAGTTCGGGAGACGTGTCGCGCAGTCTCATCGACGCGTGGGCGGGGCGGCCTATTTTGCACATCGGGCCGTCGCGCGATCTGCCGATCTTCGCGGGGTTGAAGGCTCAGCCCGGCGCGACCATCGAGGATGCCGAAGTTTCGGTCTGCACCGGTCTTTACGACGACGAGACGGAAACGCCGGATAGTTACGCCGCGATTTTGGAGAAGCTTCGTGCGCGCGATGTGCCGATGATCTGCGCCAATCCGGATTTGAAGGTCGAACGTGGTGGCCGCATCATCTATTGCGCCGGTGCGATTGCGGCGGCTTATACGGCGCTGGGCGGTACAGTGAGCTACGCTGGGAAGCCATACCAGCCGATCTATGACCTCGCGCTCAAGATCGGCGCAGAGAAGCGCGGCGGAGCGGTCGGTAAGGATCGGGTGTTGGCGATTGGGGACGGCGTGGCGACCGACATTGCGGGAGCGGCTGCATTCGGTATCCGTTCCGTGTTTATCGCGAGCGGAATTTCCGTGCGGGCTGACGAAACGATGGACCATGCGGCGCGGCGCCTGTTCGCAAACGACGGCGCCGCGAAGCCGGTTGCGGTGATGAAAGATTTTGTTTGGTAGCTACGGCTCAGCAATACCGAACGGGACGGAAATGTCGGATCACGAATTGAAGCGCGTTATCGAGGCCGCCGATGAGGCAATCATGGCGGAAGATTTCGACGCGGTGAAGGACTTCTACCACGATCACGCAACGCTTGTCGTCAGGCCAGGATTGAATGTCTCGGGCAAAGCAGACATCCGCAAGGCGTTTGTCGCGATTGCCGATCACTTCAACCATTCGCTTAAAATTACTCAAGACAAGATGAAGATTATCGAGGCCGGCGATGCGGCCCTTGTCATCGCGGAGGCGATTTTGACGACGTCGGGCGCCGATGGCACAGAGACAACGCTGGTCAGACGATCGACTTATGTCTTCCGCAAGAACGCTGGCGGTAAGTGGCTTTGCGTCATCGACAACTCCTATGGGACCGAGCTTCTGGATGAGGCTTAGGCCCGGATCCACTGGTAAAATTAAGTCTCACAAAATCGTCAAAACGATTTTGCCGATGTGGGCGCCGCTGTCGATGCGTTTGTGGGCTTCAGCGGCGTCGGCCAGCGGGTACGTGCTGTCGAGCGGGATTTTGATCTTGCCGGCAACGATCAAGGGCACGACGTTTTCGGCGATCGCGTTCGCAATCTCGCCTTTCACTTCGTTCGAACGAATGCGCAGCGTCGAGCCCGTCAGCGTAAGGCGCTTCAGCATTACGCGCATGAAGTCGACTGTTGCGGTAGAGCCTTTCTGGAACGCGATGTTGACGAGACGGCCATCGTCGGCGAGCGAGCGAATGTTTTTCTCGATGTAATCGCCGCCAACCATATCGAGGATGACATTGACGCCTTTGCCTGCCGTCTCGGTCTTGATGACTTGAGCGAAATCCTGAGTGCGATAGTTGATCGCGATGTCGGCGCCGAGCTTGCGGACTTCTTCGCATTTCTCGTCGGAGCCAACGGTCGTGAAAACCGTGGCGCCGAATGCTTTGGCAAGCTGAATGGCAGTTACGCCGATGCCGCCGCTGCCGCCATGAACGAGAAATTTCTCGCCGGCCTTCAATTGTCCGCGCTGAAAGACGTTGTGCCAGACAGTGAAGAAGGTCTCAGGGATGGCAGCCGCTTCAACGAAAGAAATAGCATCCGGCTTAGGGATGCAGGCGAGTTCCGATACCGCTGCATATTCGGCGTAGCCGCCGCCGGGCACGAGGGCCAGTACGGCGTCGCCGACGGCGAAGCGTTTCGCGCCTTCGCCCAATGCGGCGATGGTGCCGGAGACTTCGAGGCCGGGGAGTTCGGAATGGCCTTTCGGCGGGGGATAATTTCCCTGCCGCTGCATTACATCCGGCCGATTGATGCCTGCTGCTGCAACCTTGATCAACACTTCGCCTGCCTTCACCTTGGGTAGCGGCAGTTCCGTCATCGTCAGGACTTCGGGGCCGCCGGCTCCGTTGATCGCTACGGCTTTCATCGTAGTGGGAAGGCTCATCACGTTTGCTCTCTTGGTATTTTGGCTGGCGAGAGGAATGCACCGCAAGCGCCGCCGGGGCAAGGCGGGATGGAGACGCGCCCTCTCTGCTGCATCCGATCTCGACCCGCGGCGGCATCTTCAATAGAGTGGGCGCATAAGAGCCGGAGGACGCGTCATGGACCTCGACGATCTGTTGCCGCCGAAAAAACCAAAGGATACAGCAATCGGTGAAAGCCTCGAAACGCTGTCGGTCGCAGAGCTCGAAAAACGGATCGCAGATCTTGAAGCGGAGATCGTTCGGGTGCGTGCGGAAGTCGATCGCAAGAAGCGTCACGAAGAGGCGGCGCGCGCGCTTTTTAAATCGTAAAGTGCGCTCTAACGATCAATTTGAATTACGCTGCATACTGTCCAATTTTGGGATTCGATGAATTTGGCGCTGCTGTTTCGAATCCTAACAGCGCATCACTCCGCTCACGTTTCCACTTAACTGAACCTTAAGCATATTGCTGCACTTTCGGTGTTAATCCAGGCCATCTGGATCGTGGCGGCCCCTCTGCCGCCTCATTTGACGCCTCCCTGTTGACTTTCGAGCCGCCCTAACGGAGCGGCTCTTTTTTTGCACTGTCCACAACATGATTGGAAACGCCCCGTTTTGGGCGAGGTTGTTAACTATGGTGCTCTAGTGTCGGTTCGTGGTAGCAGTTGCACACGGGTAAGCGTTTGTATCGTTGAGGGTCATGAGTAACGTATATCGCGTGGATGGCGCGCCGTCTGGCGGCGCCACAACGGTCTCGTTCGGAGAGCGGTTTCAGTCCTCCGAACAGTTCGACCACATCTTCAAAGAAGGCATGGCGCTCGTAGAGCGCACAGCCAGTTATCTTGACGGTCCGGGCCGCAAGGAAGCAAAGGCGCTCGCTGGCGGGGTCGGCGTCCTTTATGCAACCGAAAGCATGCGCCTGACGACGCGGCTGCTGGATCTGGCTTCGTGGCTTCTCATTCGCCGTGCGCTTCGAGAAGGTGAGATTACCGAGGACGAAGCGCGCAAGAAGCGGCGTCGCGTGAAGTTGCAGGCCTTCGGCCGCCCGGCGCACGTCAAGGGCTATTCGGAGCTCCCGATGGGCCTGCAGAGCCTGATCGAGGAAAGCTTCGCTCTGCACGATCGCATCTCACAGCTCGATCGCATTCTGACGACGCCGTCGGCAGCAGACGCGCCGGAAGCAGCGGTTAATCCGGTTGCGCATCAGGTCGGTTTGCTGGAGCGGGCGTTCGCTGCAAAAGTCAGCTGAGCGCGACGACAGTTCGAAAATCAAAAAGGCCCGCTCGATGAGAGCGGGCCTTTTGATTTCTGACGATACGTTCGATCGCGAAAAGCGATCAGAACATGCCTTCGAACTTCTTCTTGAAGCGCGACAGGCGGCCGCCACGGTCCATCAACTTCGCATCGCCGCCAGTCCAAGCCGGGTGCGTGTTCGGGTCGATGTCGAGGGTGAGCGTGTCGCCCTCCTTGCCGTACGTCGAGTACGTCATGAACTGAGTGCCATCCGTCATGACCACCTTGATCTGGTGGTAGTCGGGGTGGAGATCGGCGTCTTTCTTCATAGCCTTTGGTCCGTCTGGTAATACGTTTATCACGGCGAAGCCCTGAAGAGCTCCGGCCCCGGTCTTGACAAAGAGGGGACTGAATTGCCGCGTTGTTTAGCCGAGATAGCTATCCCGCACAAGCCGCAGTGCGTCGCAAACCTAAGCAAATCGTAATTTTCTTAAGGCCAAACAGCGTCCCATTGCCACTTGAGCCCGTGGCTGCGGTGGGGCATGGTCCCCGCGGCTTGAGGGTCGAAACATCTTGTTTCCCCACGACTTGGACCAGAACCCCATGAGCAGCGACGTTGCAGACCAGAGCCCTGAGCGGGCTCAACCTACGGATGAACCTTCCCGGGAACGCCGGCGCATGTCGCTTAAGCCTTTGAAGACACTGATGCCCTTGATCACCGCGCATAAGGGTGCGCTCTGGGGCGCCATTATCGCCCTGGTCGTTTCGGCGCTTGCCATGCTGTCGGTTCCGCTCGCCGTCAGGCGTATGATCGACAAGGGTTTTGCCGGCAACGATTCCGCGCTCATTAACAGCTACTTCCTGACGCTCATCGGCATCGGCCTCATCATCGCGATCGCGAGCCCGGCACGCTATTATTTCGTCAACTGGATCGGCGAGCGGGTGGTTGCCGATTTGCGCTCGAAGGTTTTCGCGCAACTCGCGAAGCTCGGACCGGCCTATTTCGATGTCAATCATTCCGGCGAGATCATGAGCCGCCTGACGGCGGACACCACGCAGATCAAAGCCGTTGCCGGCTCGTCGCTGAGCCAAGCGGCGCGCAACTCGATCATGCTGGTCGGCGCGCTGATCATGATGTTCATCACCAGCACCAAGCTTTCGCTGCTGGTGTTTTTGGCGATCCCGGTCATCGTTCTGCCGCTCGTCGGCTTCGGGCGGCTTGTGCGCCGCCTGTCACGCGAGGCGCAGGATACGCTCGGCGATTCATCGGCCTACGCGGCCGAGAACCTTGCCGCCTACCGGACGATGCAGGCCTACGTCAACGAGAAGGCCGTGACGGATCGGTACGACCGTTCGGTGGAGCGGACGTTCGCTGCGGCACGTCGGCGGATGCGGGCTCGTGCGGCGCTGACGGGCATCGCCATCTTCCTGACGGTAGCAAGCATCACGGCCGTGCTCTGGTACGGCGCATCGGCGGTGATTGCCGGTGACATGACCGGCGGCCGGCTTGGGCAGTTTGTGCTTTACGCGCTGTTTGCTGCGGCATCTCTCGCAGAAGTCTCGGAAGTCTGGGGTGAGATCAGCCAAGCAGCCGGCGCTGCGGAGCGCCTCTCTGAGATGATGGCGACGGTGCCGGAAATCCGTTCGCCGGAGAAGCCGACGCCGCTGCCGGAGCCCGCAATCGGCAGCGTTGCGTTCGAAAACGTATCGTTCGCGTATGCGGCGCGCAAGGGCGATAAAGCGCTCGATGGTGTTTCATTCCGCGCCGAACCGGGCGAGACGCTGGCGCTCGTCGGCGCCTCGGGGGCGGGCAAGACCACGATCTTCAATCTGCTTCTGCGCTTCTATGATCCCGATACGGGCATCGTTCGCGTTGATGGCGTCAACGTCAAGGATGCCGACCTCTCGGCGCTGCGCAATCGCATGGCGCTCGTACCGCAGGACGTTGCGCTGTTCGCCGATACGGTTGCCGAAAACATTCGCTATGGCACGCCCGGCGCGACGCTGTCGGAAGTGCGGCGCGCGGCGGCCGCGGCTCAGGCCGACGAATTCATTCGCCGTCTTCCGGATGGATACAACACCCGTCTCGGCGAACGCGGCACATCGCTTTCGGGCGGTCAGCGTCAACGCATCGCCATTGCACGCGCTATTCTGAAAGATGCGCCGATCCTGCTGCTCGACGAGGCGACGAGCGCGCTCGATGCGGAAAGCGAAGGCGCTGTGCAGCGAGCGCTTGAAGACCTGATGAAGGACCGGACGACGATCGTCATCGCGCATCGCCTGGCGACAGTGCAAAAGGCGGACCGGATTCTCGTCATGGAAAACGGCCGTATCGCCGAAGCCGGTACGCATAGCGAGCTGGTACGGCGCGGCGGAATCTATGCGCATCTCGCCGAACTTCAGTTCGGACGCGAGGCGGCGGAGTAGGCCGAACGGCGGATCTGCGAGTTAACCGGCCGTTAATGTCTGTGAACTGATTATCAACGATCTGTCCGCCTGCTGATAATTAGTATCATGAAGACGCTCACGGTCATCGTTATCGGGTTCGGAGTTTTTGCGTACGACATCGCGTTCAACAACGGCGAGATCGTGCATTGGGTCGGGTCGTTTCTCGGACTTGCCTGAGTGAAAACAGCCAAACTGCTCTGACGCATGCGGCTACGCACGGACGTAGTGGCTGCCGCTTTTTGATTGAGTTCAGCGACGCACGCGTTTCGCGCGCCGGCCGCCAGGCTTTTATCTGTTCGTCAGCTTCAGCTCGATGCGACGGTTCTTCTGGTAGGCTTCTTCCGTGTGGCCGGGATCGACCGGCTGGAATTCGGCATAGCCTGCTGCGACGAGGCGGTCGGCGGGGACGCCGCGCGAGACGAGATATTTCACCACCGATGCGGCGCGGGCCGTCGAGAGTTCCCAGTTCGAAGCGAATTGCGAATTTGAAATCGGGCGCGCGTCGGTGTGGCCGTTGATTTGAAGAGCCCAATCAATGTCGGGCGGAATTTCTTTCTGCAATTCGACGATGGCTTCGGCGATCTGGTCCATCGCCGCCATGCCTTCGGGCGTCAGCGTTGCGGAGCCCGATGGGAACAGCACTTCAGATTCGAAGACGAAACGGTCGCCGACAACGCGGATGTCTTTGCGATCTTTCAGCAGCGTGCGTAAGCGGCCGAAAAAGTCGGAGCGATAGCGCTTCAACTCCTGCACCTGCTGGGCAAGGGCCGTGTTCAGACGGGCGCCGAGATCTTTGATGGTCTTGTCGCTTTCGGCGCCTTTTTTCTCCGAGGCTTCGAGTGCGTCATTCAAAGCTGCGATCTGGCGGCGAAGCGCAACGAGCTGCTGGTTCAAAAGATCGACTTTCGACAACGCTTCGTTCGAAAGGTTCTTCTGCTTGTCCAGCGCCGCCGTTAATCCGGCAATCTGACCTTCGGCCGATTTGGCGCGCTCGTCGGCGCCAAGGCCTGCGCCCGTCAGTTTTTCGTTCTCGGCTTTGAGTGTGGAGAGCGTGGCTTGCAGAGCCGCGAGTTCATCCTGCGCCGATTGCGATTTGCCTTTTTCCAGCGACAGCATCGACGTCAATTCACTGATCTGGGCAGTGAGGCGCTGAAGGGCGGAATCTTTGCCGGTGACTTCCTGGGCGGAGAAATACTGCGCGATCATGAAGATCGACATCAGCAGCGTCACGACGAGGAGCAGCGTCGAGAGCACGTCGACGTAGGCGGGCCAGAACTCGCCGTATTCGCCACCGCGGCGGGAGCGTCCGCGCGCCATTGGTTAGCCCCCGCGCTTCATCGCATCGGCGAGGCTGCGCAGCATGCTGGCGACCTCTTGCTGCTGCTGAGCTTGCTCATCGACCCATTCGCGGACGACCTTTTGTTCGGTGCGCATCTGCGTCACGAGCTGGTTGACGCCGCGCGCGAGGTCACGAACGTCCTCTTGAGCTTGACCGGCGGCCTTTGCTGTCGTTGGCGCGGGCTGGTCGGTCAAACGATTGGTGAAGTCTTCGAGCGAACGCTGCATGTCGACGACGGCGGACAGAAGCTGGCGGTTGACGTAGTCGCTCGACGACACGCCGCCGGCAGGCGTCAGCTCAGTAATGCCCGAGAGCCATTCTTCCAGCTCGTTATAGAAGCGATTGTGCGCGTGGTTTGCCTGCAATTCGAGAAAGCCGAGAATGAGCGAACCGGACAGGCCCAGAAGCGATGACGAGAAGGCCGTTCCCATGCCCCTCAGCGGCGCGGCGAGGCTTGCTTTCAAGTCGCTGAAGAGCTGAACGTTGTCGGTCGCCTTGCTGTCGAGGGTGTCGATGGCGTGGCCAACCGACTGAATGGTTTCGAGCAGACCCCAGAAGGTGCCGAGCAGGCCGAGGAACACGAGTAACCCGACGAGGTAGCGGCCGGTGTCGCGGGCTTCATCGAGGCGCGAGCCGATCGAATCCATGAACGAGCGCATTGCGGCCGTTGATAGCGAGATGGTGCCGGTGCGATCGCGCAGCATCGTCGCCATTGGGGCGAGCAGCACGGGGCGGGCGCTGATCGACAGGCCTGGATCGGAAATACGGAAGGCGTTCACCCAGCGGATTTCCGGATAGAGCCGGAAGACTTGGCGATAGGCGTAGATAATGCCGAGAAAGAGCGTACCGAGGATCAGCCCATTCAGGCCTGGGTTGTTCAAAAACGAATGCTGCAACTGATCGAAGAGAATGGCGGCAAGAAAGCCGACCAAAGTCAGGAAAATAGTCATGCGCAGCAGAAAGACACCGGGCGGTGTCAAACGCCGCGATACCGGTGCGAGTGCCGAGGCATCGCCCGGGCGGATCTTGGCCATTCGTCGTCTCCGGAACGTCCCCGCTGTCCCCTATTGCGAGACCTTAGCGCAACGCTGTGTCATCGAAAACCGGCAACATCATGCCGGAGTCCCGGCTAGCCCAGGGCGTTCGGCGTGTGTCAGCCCTTTGTAAACAGCACAGAGCCGAAAGCTTTGTGAAGGTGGAGGTTGGCAGCCAGGACGTCGCCCGAGTCCAGCATCTTGTCGCCGCCCTTCAGGTCGCTGACGAAGCCACCGGCCTCGCGGACGATGACGATACCGGCCGCGACATCCCACGGTTGCAGATTGTGCTCCCAGTAGGCGTCGAAGCGGCCGGCGGCAACGAAGGCGAGATCGAGGGCGGCGGAGCCGGTGCGGCGGATGCCTGCGACTTCGCCCATCAGCATTTCCATCTCTTTGAGGAAACGCGGGTGCCCGGTGCGGCCACGGTGGGGAATGCCGGTCGTTACAAGCGCATCCGCGGGCGATTTGCGGGCGGCGACGCGGAGGCGGCGGTCATTCAGATAGGCGCCTTTGCCCTTTTCAGCGGTGAAAAGCTCGTCGCTCGCTGGATTGTAAATGACGCCCGCGACAAGCTGGCCTTCGCGTTCAAGGCCGATGGAAACGGCGAACATCGGGTTCGAATGCAGGAAATTGGTGGTGCCGTCGAGCGGATCGACGATCCAGCGGTGGGTCTTGTCGGCGCCGATGATCTCGCCGCGCTCTTCCATCAGGAAGCCGTAGCCGACGCGGGCCTTCGACAGCTCCTTAAAGATGATGTCTTCGGCTTTGTGGTCGGCGGCGGAGACGAAATTGGCAGGGCCTTTGATCGAGACCTGCAGGTGTTCGACCTCGCCGAAGTCGCGAACGAGGCTGCGTCCGGCTTTGCGCGCCGCGGAAATCATGACGTTCAGGGTCGGTGATACGTTGCTCATGTCGTGAGATCCGGAATCGGCGCGAGAAAAACTTCGAAGACGCGCGCTCTACCGGCTCTTCATAGTCATGGCAAGGCGGCGCAAAGCCTTAAGGCACTGCCGACATTTCCGGATCGACCGCGATACGGTCCATCCAGGCGGAAGCCTCGACCGCTGCTTTGAGGCGATCGGCCTTCGACATTTTCGCCAGAATGGCGTCGAATTCCTTGTCGACGAAGCCGTTTTTTTGCGCGATCAGGCGCCATTTCGCGGCTTCGATCGGGTCTTTCTTCACCTTGATGCCATCAAGGTAAACGTAGGCCAGTCGGTTCTGCGCGCCGGCGATGCCCTTTTCCGACGCTGCCTTGAGCAGAGCAGGGATCTTCACCTCGTCCTTCGTGAGGCCGAAACCCTGGAGGAGACGCACGGCATAGTCGTATTGCGCGACTGCGAGGCCTTGCTCGGAGGCGCGGGAGAGCCAGCGTGCCGCTTCCAGTGCATTGGCATCGACGCCGGTGCCCGTCTGATAAAGCTCGGCGAGGTCGTATTCGGCCTGTGGAACGCCTTTTTCGGCGGCGTAGCGAATGTGCTGGTAGGCGCGGATTGGGTTTAGCGGCTTGCCCGTGCCGTTGAGGAACAGCAGGCCGAGATTGTAGTTTGCGTCCGCGTTGCCGGAGAGGGCCGCTTTCTCGAACAGCTCGCCAGCCTGTGTGTAGTCTTTCTTGACGCCTTTGCCTTGAGCGTAGGCCATCCCGAGCGCGAAGGTGCCCTGGATGTCGCCCATGTCGGACGCCCGCTTGAAGTATTCGTTGGCTTTGCGCTGGTCTTTTTCGACGCCGAGGCCATCCTGGTAGATGCGGCCGATGAGAGTATTGGCTTGCGGTTCGCCCTTGGCGGCGGCTTCCTGCGCGAGCTTCAGCGCCGTTAGGTACTGGCCTTGGTCGAAGGCTGTGTAGGCGGCATCATCGCCGGTCGGGGGAACCAGCGAGGGAATGCGCGTTTTCATGCTCGCCGGTCCGGACGTGGAGGGCGGCTCGGCTTCCGACTTCTTGGGCGTCGGGGTGAGCTTGGGAACAACCGTCTCGTCGCGCGAAAACCACGAGCTGCTTTCGGCCGCTGCGGGAGCGGCGCTGAGAGCGAGTGCCCAACACAGTGCTGTTCCGACGAACGATCCAGACCGGAATAATCTCATGTCGCAGTCTCAGGGATTCGTAAGGCTTCTGAAAACGCGCGAACGCGGTCGGCTGCGTCTTTTGCCGTGTCGCTGCTTGTCACGCTGACAGACACGAAGTCGGCACCCACGACAGCCAATGCATGCGCGGCAATGCTATCGGGAACATCGAAGGCAACGCAGGGGACTTCGAATAGCTCACTCCACCAGACGATGAGATCGCGTTGGCGTTGCGCTGCCTTTTCCCGGTCTTCGACATGAGGGGGGATGCCGAAGGCGACGTAATCGGCGCCGCTTTCGCCAAGTTCCATCGCGTCGTGGCGGCTCCGTCCGGCATCGGCGCCGACGATGGCATCAGAGGCGGACTGGCGCGCAGTTTTGAATGAACGGATGATATCCTGTGACCAGATCAGATGAATGCCATCGGCGCCGAGCATATTGGTCTCGCCGGTCTCCGACGCGATGAGCACGGCGATGCCTTGTGCCTGCGCTAAGGCGATCAGCGGCCGCACTGTTTCGGAATCGATTTTCGCGCCTTGGCCGGGACGCAGCAGCACGCTTGCGACGGGCGCGGCCTCGATCGCTGCCGAAAGCACGCTTTTTGCCTGTGCGGCGGGCGTGTCGTCGATCTGAAAATCCAGATAAAGGCTGGCTGGGGTAGACACGCGCCAAAGACTCCAGTTTTTGAACGTTCAATTCCGTGCGGAATGCGGCGGAAACAAGAAGGCCGTCGATTGACCGGGTTTCGTCCACTGGGTTGCAGCAAACAGGGCTATACTCAAGACGAATCGAGTTTTAAGGGCCACAGCGCGGTTTTTTCGCCGGATTACCGCCTTAACGCAGTTTACCAGTCTACGGGAACGGGTCATGGTCACCCATCTCTGAGTTTAGGCGTTTTTCCGCCAACTTGAGGGCTCACGTAGTGTCGGCAAGATCGGCATGCTGCGTCTCTCGCCCATCGGAGCCAAACGGGGAATGATCAAACAAGTCACGCTTCGCCTAGTCGGCGTCAGTTTATTGGGGGTTTGCTGGATCGGATGTGCGCCAGTCATGGCGGCAGAGACGACCTCGCAGGATTCATCAAGCGGCACGACGACGTATTTTCCGCCGAAACCGACTTCGTCACCGGATGCTCCGGCTGTAACGCCGGCGGCGCCGACGACAACGGCTGCCATTCCGAAATCGGCTGACCCGCCCAAGAGCAATCTTCCGGCCGAGCCTGCGGTTTCACCGAAGAGCAGCGTACATGATGCCGACCCGTCGGTAACGGCGACTGTGACTCCGGCGGCCGGTGAGACGCCTCAGTCGCAACCGGCGCCCGCGACAGGCGATGCCAAGCCGGCTGATGCAAAACCGGCCGATGTCAAACCCGACGCCGCGCCGGCCCCTGCGACGACGGATACGGCCATCGTAACGCCATCGGCGGACGACAAGCCTGCCGCGGATAAACCTGCAGCCGACACGCCGGCTGCAACGCCCGCGCCATCAACCGACAGCAAGCCAGACGCTGCTACCGCGACACCTCCTGCGGCTTCTCCCGCGAGCGATACGGCGCAGCAGCCCAAGCCCATCGAGACGACGCCCGTTGCCACGCCGCCAGCGCCGCCGCCGGTCAATCCGGTCGTTCTCGCGGCACGCGGGAAGCTTTCGGATAAATCGTTCGCCAGCAACAGCGCCAATGATGATGTGACCGCCGCGCGCGATTACTATGGTTCCCATACCGAGCCGCTGTGGGTTCATGGCGGTGAGTTCACGCGCAAAGCGAAGGAGATCATCTCGACGTTGAAAGGCGCTGATGATTGGGGTCTCGATTCATCGGCCTTCGCTATTCCGGCACTCGGGAGTGGGTCCGCTTCGGAAGGAGCAGCGGAGGCTCAGTTGACGCTTTCGGCGCTGAAATATGCGCGGTATGCGCGCGGCGGCCGTCTCGATCCGGTGTCGCTCAGCAACATTCTCGATATGAAGCCGCCGGTCAAAGAGCCGAAGGCCGTCATGCGAGAGCTGGCGAGTGCGTCCGATCCCGGCGCTTATCTGCGTGGCCTCAATCCGAAGCACATCGGTTTCGAACGTCTCCGGCAAGCGCTGTTGAAGGCGCGTGGCGGGGCGACGGATGTCGCGGATGAACCTGCCGACACGGCGCTACTCGTTAAACTGCCGACGAAGGGCAAAACGCTGAAGCGCGGCGTCAAGGACGATCAGGTTTCGCTGCTGCGGCAGCGCTTGAAAGTTCCTGCCGACAATCCTTCAAATGATCGCGTTTACGACGATCAGCTTGCCGATGCGGTTCGCGCCTTCCAGCGGGCGAACGGTCTCAAGGCCAATGGCGTCGTGACCAATCGCGTGCGCACCGCGCTCAACAGCGAGGGGCAGCCCAAGCGTCGCGCCAGCCCGTCGGAGAACGTCGATCGCATCCTCGTCAACATGGAGCGTTGGCGGTGGCTGCCGGCCAATCTCGGGAAGTTCTATGTCATGAACAACATTCCCGAGTTTACCAGCGAGATCTGGAAAGACGATCGCATCGAGCTGAAGCAGAGGATCGTTGTCGGCCAGCCGTCGTGGCCGACGCCGCTGCTGTCTTCTAAAATGCAGTATGTGATCTTCCGCCCGAGCTGGGGTATGCCGGACGGCATCAAAGCCAAGGAGCTTATGCCGCGACTCCGGCAGGCGTCCGGCAATTCGGGCTTCGGATTCTTCGATCAGTTGTTCGGTGGCGGCGGTGGTTACAGCGGCGCGGATGTGATCGAAGCCTACAAGCTGCAGGTCTATTACAATGGCCAGAGGGTCGATCCCAATTCGGTGAATTGGAAAACGGCGGACGTTCGGCAATACAGCTTCATCCAGCCGCCGGGACCGGACAATCCGCTCGGCATGGTGAAGTTCCGTTTCCCGAACAAGCATGACGTCTACATGCACGACACGCCGGAGAAGAGCCTCTTCAGCGCGAATGCCCGGGCGTTGAGCCACGGCTGCATGCGTGTCCAGGATCCTCGCAAAACTGCGGAGGTCATTCTGGGCGAAGACAAAGGTTATTCGCCTGAGAAGGTCGGAGAGCTTTGGAATAGCGGCGCCAGCATCACACTGTCGAAAGAGGTGCCCGTTTACCTCGTCTATTTCACCGCTCGTGTGGGTGACGATGGTCAGATGGAAAACTTCCCCGACGTCTACGGCATCGACAGCCGGGTGATGTCTGCAATCCGGGGCCGGCCCGTCCGCTTCATTGCGCAGGAAGCGATCGATCCGACAGAAGCTTCGGAGCCGGGCGCCAGCGCGTTCGATCCGCCTGACGATCCTCGACCGACGCGTCGGAGCGCAAAGAAAAACACCAATCCCATCCAGGACGCGCTTTCCAATATCTTCCTGAACTGAGCGCAGCCGGTATAGACATCAAAAAGGGCGGATCGAAAGATCCGCCCTTTTGCTTCAGGCCGTGCCTGGGATTTTGATCCGGCTTTTATCAGGCCGCTTTTTCGAGCTTCTGGTCCCATTTGCCCAGAGCAGCCAGGCTGTTCATCTTGGCGCGGTGCGTGAAGGCGCGCTGGCCGGCGGCGACGTTCTCGGGCTTGCCGCCCCAGGCCTGGATCGCAGCGGCCTGCAATGCGCGGCCATAAGAGAAGGTCAGCGGCCAGGGCAGCGGACCGGACGCGTTCATCAGCGAGAGGTGCTCGGTTGCGGCTTCGTCCGACTGACCGCCCGAGAGGAAGGCAATGCCAGGGACAGCGGCGGGAACCGTCGCCTTCAGACACTTGACCGTCTTTTCGGCAACTTCGGCGGCGCTCGCCTGCTTTGAGCACTTCTGGCCGGAAATGATCATGTTCGGCTTGAGCACGATGCCTTCGAGATTGACGCGGGCATCATAGAGTTCGCGGAACACGGTGCGCAGCGTCCACTCTGTCACGCGATAGCATTCATCGATGTCGTGGCCGGAATGCTCGCCGTCCATCAGGACTTCGGGTTCGACGATCGGCACGATGTTGGCTTCCAGGGCAAGGGCCGCGTAGCGGGCCAGCGCGTGCGAATTTGCCTTGATGCAGTTCCAGGTCGGCATGCCGTCGGCAATTGTGATGACCGCGCGCCACTTCGCAAACCGGGCGCCCAGTTTGTAATATTCGGCGAAGCGTTCGCGCAGGCCGTCGAGGCCTTCGGTGATGGTTTCGACCTTCGACGTCGGACCTGCGAGCGGTTTTGCACCCATGTCGACTTTGATGCCGGGAAGCGAGCCTGCGGCCTTCATGATGTCGACGAGCGGCGTACCGTCCTTGGCCTTCTGACGGATGGTCTCATCGTAAAGAATGACGCCGGAGACGTAATTCTTCATGCCTTCGGTGGCGCGGAACAGCATCTCGCGGTAGTCGCGGCGGCTGTCTTCGGTCGATGTCAGCTTGATCGAGTCGAACCGTTTCTTGATCGTGCTCGTGCTTTCGTCAGCGGCCAGAATGCCTTTGCCGGGCGCAACGAGAGCGCGGGCGATGTCTTCAAGTTTTTCGCTCATACTTGCCTCCGTAGGCCGTTTAAAGAGTGAAACGCACAATAACGGGCGCCGTTCACTGGCGCCCGCTCTAAAATCCCGTTCAAATCAGCTTGGCCATTGCGACTGCGGTATCGGCCATGCGGTTCGAGAAGCCCCATTCGTTGTCATACCAGGAAACGACGCGAACGAAGTTGCCGTCAATCACCTTGGTTTGATCGAGCGCGACGGTCGAGGACGATGGATCGTGGTTCAGGTCCATCGATACGAGCTTGTCCTTCGTCACCGTCAGAATGCCACCGAGGCGGTTCGATTTTGTGGCTTCAACGATGGCGTTGTTCACTTCTTCTGCCGTCGTGTTCCGCTTGGCGACAAACTTGAAGTCGATCAGCGAGACGTTGGGCGTCGGCACGCGCATCGACGCGCCGTCGAGCTTGCCGGCGAGTTCCGGGATCACGAGGCCGACGGCCTTGGCGGCGCCGGTCGTGGTCGGGATGATGTTCAGCGCCGCAGCGCGGGCGCGGTAGAGATCCTTGTGCAGGGTGTCGAGCGTCGGCTGGTCGCCCGTGTAAGAGTGGATCGTCGTCATGAAGCCATGCGCGATGCCGACTGCGTTGTTGAGGACATGGACGACCGGCGCGAGGCAGTTGGTGGTGCACGAGGCGTTCGAGACGACGACGTGCTCCTTTGTGAGCTTGTCGTCATTGACGCCGTAGACGACCGTCAGATCGGCGTTATCGGCCGGGGCCGAGACGAGCACGCGCTTGGCGCCGGCTTCGAGATGCGCCTTGGCCTTGTCCTTCGAGGTGAAGATGCCGGTGCATTCGAGCGCGACATCGACGCCCATAGCCTTATGCGGCAACTCGGCGGGGTTCTTGATGGCCGTCACCTTGATCGGACCGGTACCGGCGTCGATCGTATCGCCATCGACCTTCACTTCCTTGGGGAAGCGGCCATGCACGCTGTCATAGCGCAGCAGATGGGCGTTGGTTTCGACAGGGCCGAGATCGTTGATGGCGACGACTTCAATGTCCGTCCGACCGCTCTCGATGATTGCGCGCAGCACGTTGCGACCAATGCGGCCGAAACCGTTGATCGCGACCTTCACAGCCATTCTTGGAGATCCTCCGGGTGTGAGAAATTGTGACGGATACGGACGAATTGCGGGCTCGTCGCGATCAGTCTCAAGGTTTTGCGGGTCTTTAACGTCACTTGGTGGCCGCCTGTCAATCAGGCAACCCCGGTGCTTTGGGTTACGCTCCTAGGATTCTTTTCAGTCATAAGGGGGCAAACACGGTCTCGTTTATTGACGACATTTACCTTAGCCACGTAACCTAACGCCCAAGCTAAGGTGATCGATGCGTCAATCGTGTCGCCCGCGAGGGCGATGAGAGGCCATGACTGAACGCAACACCGTTAAGATCAAGCGCGCGGAAGACCTGAAGTCTGCCCGCAAGCCGTCGGGTGACCTCAATTTGCGGTCCGAGAATGCGCGCCTGCGAGCCGAGCTGGCGACCGCCCAGCAGCGGATCGCGGAGCTTGAGCAGCGGACCGCCGACGCCCTCAATCGCATTGATTGGGTTCTCGATTCGCTTCATAGTCTGCGCGAAAGCGAGTCATCGTGAGCGTCGTTCAAGGGGGAGACCGGCTGCGTTGCCGGGCAGGATGGCCGAAGTCCCGTTCACCTTCAATCAACGCACCTATCGGTTCCACTGCGAGGAACACGACGAGCGGCGCCTGAGGGACATCGTCTCGTACTTCAACTCAAAACTGGACGAACTGGTCCGTGAGCATGGTGCGGTCGGCGACGAGCGTCTGATCCTCATGGCGGCGCTGATGATTACGGACGAGCTGTTCGATACTCGGGCCGATGTCGACGATCTGCTCGGGGGCAGCTCAGCAGACCTGCGCTCGGCCGCGATCCGCAGCCTTGAGGCGGACGAAGACGCCGAGCCCGAGAAGCGGCGCGCCAAGGGCTAAGGCGGCGAAAGCCCATCGGGCTCGTGCATATGCCGAAGCAACCACTGGATTTTTCTTAGCCGTTCACATACATCAGCAGATGCTGCGGGGCTCGTCAGGGACAATATGACCCGGGGGCCTATAAGATCCGCACGGGCGCTGTCCCTGACCGGAGCCGTGGCTCCGGACACATGGTGCCCACCTACGCTCGTAGGGACCACGCGGGATCATCGTCTCAACGGCCTTCGCGGCATTATTTCTTTCAGGACCAACTTGCGTTAGACAGCGAAATGATGGCGGACGCAAAGAAAGAGCTGCGCGCCGAAGCGCTTCTGCGTCGCAAGGAAGCCTTCGAGCGCCATGGGCCGGAGGCGAGTCGGCTGGTTGCCGCCCAAGGTCTGGATTTCCTTGGCATAAAGCCCGAGGCGACGGTGTCGGGGTTCGCGGCAATCCGCGATGAAATCAACCCGGCGCCGCTGATGACGTGGCTACAGGCCGAAGGCTGCAAGCTGGCGCTGCCGGTGATGCAGGGGCGGGGCAAGCCACTTGTTATGCGGTTGTGGTCGCCCGGAGACGTGATGGCCCCTGCAGCCTGGGGGATCGCCGAGCCGACCGACGACAAGCCGGAGGTCGATCCGGACGTCGTGCTGGTGCCGCTGCTGGCGTTCGATGCGCGAGGGTATCGCCTGGGTTATGGTGGTGGTTTTTACGACCGTACGCTCAACCACTTGCGAAAAATAAAGCCGATCATCGCCGTCGGGATCGCCTACGACGAACAAAAGGTCGACGCGGTGCCTGCCGAAAGCTATGACGAAAAACTCGACTGGGTCCTGACGCCTTCGGGTCCCCAAAAATGCCAATAAATTCTGGTCGGACCATTTCATGCGTCTTCTGTTTCTTGGAGATATCGTGGGCCGTGCGGGCCGCACGGTCGTATGCGATGCATTACCCGGGCTCATCCGGCGGTTCGGCCTGGATTTCGTCGTCATCAACGGCGAGAATTCGGCGGGCGGCTTCGGTATTACGGAAGCGATTTTCAACGATCTGATCGACGCCGGCGCCGATTGTGTGACGCTCGGCAACCATGCGTTCGATCAGAAAGATACGCTCGTCTTCATCGAGCGACATGACCGGCTGATCCGGCCACTCAACTATCCCAAAGGTACGCCGGGAAGGGGCGCCACTCTGCTGCAGTCAAAGGCGGGCGCAGATGTGCTCGTCGTCAATGCGATGGGTCGCGTGTTCATGCCTGAAAACGACTGCCCCTTTCGCGCCGTCGATAATGAATTGGCGGCTTGTGCACTAAAGCGCGAAGCCGACGCCGTTATCATCGACTTTCACGCCGAGGCGACGAGCGAGAAACAGGCGATGGGCTATTTCCTCGATGGGCGCGTCAGTCTCGTGGTCGGAACACATACTCATACGCCCACCGCCGACGGCCGCATTCTGCCGAGCGGAACGGCGTATCTTTCAGATGCGGGAATGTGTGGCGACTACAACTCAGTGCTCGGCATGGATCCCGAGGAGCCGATCAATCGCTTTCTCACGCGGATCCCGCGGGGTCGTTACGAGCCGGCCGTCGGGCCGGGGTCGATTTCAGGGTTCGCGGTCGATACGGACGACACCACTGGCTTGGCCATTCATGCCGCCCCGCTGCGGCTTGGTCCGCATCTCGAGCCGTCAACGCCTGCTTTCTGGAGGGAGACGGTCGCCTGAACGAGGCTTTGAAGGGCTGCCCTTGACCCGCGCGCGGCCGTTGCGCAAAAGACGGGGCTTCAGCACAATCCCAAAAACGCAACGAGCACGAGCATGGCCGGCCATTCGCAATTCAAGAACATCATGCACCGCAAGGGCAAGCAGGACGCGATGCGTTCGAAGCTCTTCGCGAAGCTCGCGCGCGAGATCACGGTGGCCGCGAAGTCGGGCACACCCGATCCGGACATGAACCCCAGGCTGCGGCTGGCGATCCAGGAAGCGCGCGCCGAAAACATGCCGAAAGACAACATCGAGCGCGCCATCAAGAAGGCGGCAGGCGGCGACCTCGCGAACTACGAAGCGGTTCGCTATGAAGGTTACGCGCCGGGCGGCGTGGCGGTGATCGTCGAAGCCTTGACCGACAACCGCAATCGCACGGGCGGCGTCGTCCGCAGCGTGTTCACGAAATACAACGGCAATCTCGGCGCGACGGGTGCGGTCAGCCATATGTTCAATCATATCGGCGAGATCACCTACAAGCCGGGTGCTGGATCTGCGGATGCCGTGCTGGAAGCTGCGATCGAGGCGGGCGCCGACGACGTGCAGTCGGACGAGAACGGCCATCTGATCACGACGGCATTCGAATCCCTCGGGACGGTCGCAGGCGAGCTTGAGAAAAAGCTCGGCGAAGCTCAGAGCGTCAAAGCCGTCTGGAAGCCGAACCTGTCCACTTCGGTCGATGAAGACAATGCGCAGACAATCATGAAGATGCTTGGCGCGCTCGAAGACGACGACGACGTACAGAACGTCTACGCCAACTTCGAAATCTCCGACGAAGTGTTGAAGAAGCTGACGGCCGCCTGAGGCTATAGGCCGGAGCGCTTTGGCCGAGGCTCTTGGAGAGCTGAGAGCTATCCGGCGGTATAGAACACACCAAACGTCATCGCGACCAGCCCGGCGATGACCATCAGGATGCCGACGATCCCGAAAAACTGAGCCATCGAGTTGCGGAAGCGGGTACGGGCACTACCTCCGGCCGAGGCTTTCCTCTGGCCTGGAGCGGCAGCACCCGGCTTTTTGCGAAGTTTGTTAATTGCGGCTTCGGTCGTGGCGGCGGCGATGGCGGCGCGCGTATCATTCCGTTTGGCCCAGCGAAATAGCCGGAATCCGCCAAGGATCAGCAACAGACCTGCCACAATCCAGAGCGGATGAGCGAAGGTGGCGTTCATTACGTCCTGAACCTCAATGGTGGCGGCGGACCGCCAAGTTATTTATTCATTCCGCAACACTAAAGTCGAAATCTTGCGTTCTTACGAGTTTGGTGCGGCGGCAAAGCCGGGGAAGCGTGCTTTGCTGTCAAAACGCACTATGATTAGGGCGTGCACGGTGTACGGGAGTAGGCATGGCGGCGGGCGGACCATCGGGGGGCGGAAGCCGGGTTCGTGTCGGACTGGTCGTTGTCCACGGTGTGGGCGAGACTGAGCCCGGCTATTGCGTCAATGCCGTTCTCGATACCCTGGCCACGACGCGGCCTGGATACAGCGTTTCGCCTGCCAACGAATATAATCGCATGACCGAGCCCGAGGTCGGCAATCCACCGCCCGTGTTTCCGGTGATCCGCCGTGGCGCCGCGCATAACAGCGGCATCGAGATCGAAGCCGTAGAACTGCACTGGGCGGACCTGACCGAAGGCCAGCCCGGGCGCGTGAATACGCTGCTGCAACTCTTTCGCGTCATCTTCGAATCCCATCACCTTGTCGATGCCATGCTCGACCGGACGCGGGATGTGACCTCGTGGATCCTGCGCAAGCTGCTTTGGATCGCGGGCTGGCTGATCCGAGGTCCGAGCGCGGCACTCACGATCGTGACATCAGCGATCTGCGCGCTGTTCCTGTTCGAGCCCGTGTCGGTGACGACCGAAATGATGGACGTCCGCTCGCAGGTGCTCGTCATGACGGGCGCAATTTTTATTACGTCGCTTTATGTTTTCTACCGGATCAGCCGGCAGCAGGATTACTCCTGGTACGATACCGTGTTCTGGCTGGTGGTGACGTCGCTCGCGGTATTCGCGCTGACGTACTACAACGCGCTGCTCGTGCTTCTACAGTACATTCCCGAACTCGAGATCGGTCCGCAGCGGATGTTGGCCCGCGGTGTTGCTGACTGCGTCGGCGGACCGACGAACGCGGCCTGCTACATCGACGGTCTTTACAAGATCATCATCTGGGGCTGGAGGTTCTGGGGCGGGATGATGGTCTTCGCGGCGGTGCTGCTCGGGTTCGCCTGGGTCCGCGCCCGGATCACGCGCGACCGTTCGCGGCTCGGGACGCTGTCGACGAGCATCGCCATCCTCATCATGCAGTTCATGCTGTGGACGACAGTGGTCGTCAGCGTGATCTATCCGGTGCTCAACCGGGCCGAGACGATCACGACGCTGCGGGAAGCGCGGCCCATTGTCCAGAAGGCCATCGCCGCGCACGAGATTCAACCCGACAGTCCGCTTGCAAAGCTTGTGCAGGTGCCGAACATCGAGCTCGACTGGATCGGTCGCTTCAAGTTCATTTATGCGGCGACCGCCGTCACCGTGCTGCTGATGATATTAGCCTCGATCGTGCTGATCGAAATCCGGCAATTCAAGGCGCGGCGCGGGCGTTCCGATCTCGAACAGACGGCACGGAACATGCCGCGGCTGCTGTTCAATCCAGCGCTGGTCGGGCTTTTGATTTTCGCGTTCCTCGTCGTCTTCGCGCTGGTCTTCGTGCAACCTTATCTCGACAAGAACCAGATGTTCGTGACGCTGAGGGGCTATATCCTGCCGGTGGCGGCGGTGGTCGCTTTGGTGCTGCCGTTCTTCTTCGGACGGCGCGTCGCCAACGTTGCAAACTTCGCGCGCGATCTGATCGATCATCACTATCAGCCGAGGCAGGAGACGGCCGCGTACTTCATCCCGTCGGTGTTTCGCATTCGCAACCGCCGGCTCCGGCGCGAGCGGATACAGTCGCGCCTCAACCTGGTGCTCGAACACTTCGTGCAGAACCAGGGCTATGACGGCGTGATCTTTCTGGCGCACAGCCAAGGGTCAGTGATCGTCTACGATTATCTGCGCGATAATGGGCCGAACTATACGCGCCTCGGTGATGCCGCCCCGGCGCTGCTGACGTTCGGATCGCCGCTCGGCAGCATCTATCAGAAATATTTCCACGAATACGCGGCTGCGAAGCAGGTGCCGATCGGCATCGCGTCGAAGCTCAAGTGCTGGATCAATCTCTTCCGGGTGGACGATTACATCGGCGGTCGCATCCAGCCGCCGCCGGGACTGCGCGTCGATAATCATGTCATGGGCCTAGGCGGCCATACCGGCTACTGGACCGAGCCCGACGTGGCGGAAGCGCTTGATGCGATCCTGACGGGCAAGGTTGCGGACGCCACCAAGCCGCCGCCGCTGCCGCCACCGCCGATGACGCCTTCGGCGCCCTATGCGGTTCGTGCTATGCGAAGAGCATGAGGGAACGAACGATTCGCATTATCGGCTTCGATCCGGGGTTGCGCCGGACCGGGTGGGGGGTCATCGAAAGCGATGGCGTCCGGCTCGTTTATGTGGCGTCCGGCGTGATTACGCCGCCCAAGGATGACGATCTTGCCTATCGGCTTTCGGCGCTGTTCGACGAGGTTACGAGCGTGATCCAGAGCTTCAGTCCGTCTGAGGCCGCCGTCGAAGAGACGTTCGTCAACGAGAACCCGCGCTCGACGCTGAAGCTCGGCCAGGCGCGCGGCGCGGTGCTGCTGGCGCCCGCACGCCTGGGGCTGCGAGTCGCGGAATACACGCCGAACCTCATCAAGAAATCGGTGACCGGTGCGGGTCACGCAGAAAAGCATCAGATCCAGGCGATGATCTCGTTCCTGCTGCCGAAGGCGACGTTCGGATGTGCGGATGAGGCGGACGCATTGGCGATCGCTATCACGCATGCGCATCATCGCGTCAGTCGCCAGCGGGCGGCGGCGTTTGCGGCCAAGGTCGCGGGAACATGATCGGCAAGTTCATATGATCGGGAAGCTCAAGGGCAAGGTCGATGCGATCGGCGAAAGCCACCTCGTGATCGACGTCAACGGCGTCGGCTATGAGGTGCAGGCCTCGACGAAGACGCTGCGCAATCTGAAGGTCGGCGACGACGTGGCGCTGACGATCGATACGCACGTGCGCGAGGATGCGATCCGGCTGTTCGGATTTCAGAGCGAGTTCGAGCGGAGCTGGTTTCGTACCCTGCAGACGATCCAAGGCGTCGGCGCCAAGGTTGCCTTGAGCGTGCTTGGCGTGATGGCGCCGCAGGATCTTGCCAATGCCGTGGCGTTCGGCAACTGGGCAGCGGTGGAAGAAGCGCCGGGCGTCGGCAAGAAACTCGCGCAACGCATCGTTCTGGAATTGAAGGACAAGGCGCCCGCGCTCTCGCTCGGCGGGCATAGCATTCCGGCGGGTGGTGCGGGTACGGCTGCGCCTGGGCCCAGCATGCCGCCATCGAGTCTGGCATTTGCCGAAGCGCTCTCGGCGCTAACGAATCTCGGCTACAACCCGGCGCAGGCCAACGCCGCCGTCGCGGTCGCGTCGCAGGAATTGGGAGATGCTGCCGATACTGCCGCCCTCATCAAGCGCAGCCTCAAAGAGTTGGCGCGCTAGGCCGTCCGTCGTAATTTTCGCCGCAACCGGAAAGCAGTCTCGCGCATGGAAAAGAACAAGATCAGCAACACCATGCGCACGCTCTGGATGGTTCTGATTACGTCGCTGGCGGCGCCATTCTTTGCCGGATTGATCTTTGTCGGACTGCAATTTCTCGCTCCGGCGACGAATTTTTTCCTGCCGCCTCACGGTGGAGAAGCTATCGGCGAAGTCGCGGTGGATGCGTTCGTCTGGAGCGCATTGCCGGCGACGGTCGCAGCGCTGGGATTGACGCCGTTCGTCCTGCAAAACGGCACGTACCCGTGGCTGCATGCGGCCGTGGCCGGTGTGCTGGGGTTCATGGCGGGCGTGATCATTTTTCCGTTTCACGCCGGACCGGCGATGCCGTTCCTGGCGTTTCTGGCGGGGTTGCTGGCCATCGGTATGCGTGCGCTGCTGATCGCAGGTGGGATTCTGCGCGAAGAGGCGTGAAGTCAGGCTTTGCACCGCGTTTCCAACGGTCCCTGGCGCGCCGACTTGACGGCGCTGGCGAATAGCCTCACGAACAAACCATGACCGACAGGCTTGTCAGCAGCGCACGTAAGGACGCGGATGCCTTCGAGGCGACGATCCGCCCGCAGTCGCTCGACGATTTTGTCGGGCAGGAGCAGGCGCGCGCAAATTTGAGGGTTTTCATCTCAGCGGCGCGCGGGCGCGGGGATGCGCTCGACCATGTGCTGTTCGCCGGGCCTCCTGGGCTCGGCAAGACGACGCTGGCGCAGATCCTGTCGAAGGAACTCGGCGTCGGGTTTCGGGCGACCTCAGGGCCGGTGATTTCGAAGGCCGGCGATCTCGCGGCGCTGCTGACGAACCTCGAAGAGCGCGATGTACTCTTTATAGACGAAATCCATCGGCTCAATCCGGCGGTCGAAGAAATTCTCTATCCGGCGATGGAGGATTTCCAACTCGATCTGATGATCGGCGAGGGGCCCGCGGCGCGGTCGGTCCGCATCGATCTGCCGAAATTCACGCTGGTCGGCGCAACGACGCGGGCGGGGCTGCTGACCAATCCGCTGCGCGACCGGTTTGGCATTCCGGTGCGGCTCAATTTCTATACGGTTGCCGAGCTTGAGCAGGTGGTGGGGCGCGGGGCACGCGTGCTCGGGGCCGCGATGTCGCCGGACGGTGCACGCGAGATCGCAAAACGCTCACGCGGGACGCCGCGCATCGCAGGGCGGCTGCTTCGCCGCGTCCGGGATTTTGCGGCGGTCGAGGGTGCCGTCGTCATCAATGCCGAGGTTGCCGACCGGGCGTTGACGATGTTGGAAGTCGATGGCGAGGGTCTCGATGCGCTCGATCATCGCTATCTGGGCTGCATCCTCAAACATTATGAAGGTGGCCCAGTCGGCATCGAGACGCTGGCGGCGGCGCTGTCGGAACCCCGTGACGCGCTCGAAGAGATCGTCGAGCCGTATCTTTTACAGCAGGGCTTCATCGGGCGCACGCCGCGCGGACGAGTTCTGACGCTCAAAAGCTACAGGCATCTGGGCGTAAATAGCCCGGCAAAAGGGGCTTCGCCGGAGCTTCCGATTTTCGAGGATGGCGAAGGCGAGGCGTAACGCCGCTCCTCAACCAAAACTTAAAAAAGTTCATGGTTTGAACAGCATTTGCTGTCGAATGTCGGGGTTCGGCTTTCAAATCTGAAGATTTATGAGGGATTTGCAGTGATTAGCCGCCGCGATCTGCTGAAGATGACGGGCGTGGCAGGCGTCGGCTCGACGGCGCTCAGTGGCTATGCCGTCGCCGAAGCCTTCCGCGAGCATGTCACGACCTACGCATTTACGCCGCCGAACTGGACGCCGGGACTGACATTGCGTCTGGCGATTCTGGCCGATCTGCATGTTTGCGATCCGTGGATGTCGACCGAACGGCTCGAACGCATCGTGGCGCAGACAAATGCGCTCAATCCGGACGCCATCCTGATGCTCGGCGATTTTGTCGTCGGCTTGCAACTTGGCAGCTATTCCGGCGCGGTCAGCAACGAGGCGTGGGCTGCTGAGCTGGCGAAGTTGAAAGCGCCCTATGGCGTGCATGCGATTCTCGGCAATCACGACTGGTGGCAGTCGGCAGAGGTTCAAAAACGCCGCGCAGGTCCGACGCCGGCGGGACTGGCGCTGAAAGCCGTCGGTATTCCGGTTTATGAAAACGTTGCCATTCGGCTGGAGAAAGACGGGCATCCGTTCTGGATTGCGGGGCTCGGCGATCAGTGGGCTTTCAAACCGCCCAAAGTTGAAAGCGACGAGGTGGTGCCGAGCCGGGATAGCGGATTGAGCTATGCGGGCGTCGATGATCTTCCGGCGACCATGCGCGCGATCGAGGATG
This sequence comes from Hyphomicrobium sp. MC8b, assembly GCF_905067615.1. Taxonomy (NCBI): domain Bacteria; kingdom Pseudomonadati; phylum Pseudomonadota; class Alphaproteobacteria; order Hyphomicrobiales; family Hyphomicrobiaceae; genus Hyphomicrobium; species Hyphomicrobium sp. MC8b. The sequence continues at coordinate 1,287,897 of NZ_LR898465.1, forward strand.
ATGCGCCGGTCATTCTCATGGTGCATGAACCCGATATCTTTCCGAGCGTTTCAAAGCGCGTGTCGCTGACATTTGCTGGCCACACGCATGGCGGTCAGGTGCGCATTTTAGGATATGCGCCGGTCGTTCCGTCGATCTATGGGTCGCGCTATGTCTACGGGCATATCGTTGAGGATGGGCGGCATCTCATCGTTTCGGGCGGCCTTGGTTGCTCGTCGCTGCCGATCCGGATCGGATCTCCGCCGGAAATCGTGGTCGCTGACCTCGGCGGGGCAAACGGAGGCGAAGTTTGAGCGTCGAGCAATGGCCGGATATCGCGGGCCGCATCGTCAATGATGCGAACGGCCAGCGGCATATTCTACCGGTCCGGGTTTATTTCGAGGACACTGACGCAGGCGGCGTTGTCTATCACGCATCGTTCGTGCGCTATGCCGAACGTGGACGCACGGATTTTCTGCGGTTGCTCGGCACCGACGCGCGCCGCTTAATCGACGGCTCCGACAGTGGCGAGCCAGCGGCGTTCGTCGTGAGACGGATGACGTTTGACTACGCGCGCCCCGGACGGATGGACGATCTTCTGGAGGTCGAGACCCGTGTGAAAGAGCTCGGTGGGGCAAGCGTCACGCTTGAGCAGACGATCAGCCGCGACGGTGTGCGTCTCGTGTCCGCGGACGTCATCGTGGTGCTCGTTGCGATTTCGGGGAAACCGCTGCGTCTCAGCGGAGCTGTGCGGGAAGCTTTTGCCGCCTACGCGGAAGGCGCGAAAAGCTCGGCATCCTAGGGGCCTGCATCAGGGATAGGCAGACGTCGGCCGATTGCGGTCAGACACGGATTGAGCACCTTCAGTGGCTTATCTTGGCTCCGCCTGAGGCCAACGGCCGCAATTTTCGTGGATAAACGGGCGGATGCGGCGATGTCATGGGCTGTAGTAAGCCCTCGTTTGGTCATATTGGGCGGCAAAAGCTCTCCGCTCCATATGCGCATGGGGCGGGGGCGCTTGCTGCCGGGGTGGACGTCATTAGGCCGTCATACACTTTCTTCAACGGGCCGATGCTCGGCGCGTCTCATATCATTGGGTTCGCCTTGAGCGTTTCCCGGTGCTACCGAAATTCCAAGGCTCGTGCGATTGCGCACGGGTATCGCAGTTCTACGACATGGATGGTGAAATGAATCCCGCGGATGTCGCCCAAAGCGCCGTTGCACCGGTCTCAGCGGGTGGTTTTTCCTTTCTCGAACTTTTTCTGCACGCAAGCATCGTGGTGCAGCTCATCATGGGCGGGTTGGGGCTCGCCTCGATCTGGTCTTGGGCGATCATTTTCGAAAAGCTTCTGGCGTTCCGCAAAGCACGCGTCGAAAGCGATCGTTTCGAGCAGCTTTTCTGGTCCGGCCAGTCGCTCGACGAGCTCTACACCAATCTGTCGCGTGGGCGGACGATCACGATGGCGGCTCTGTTCGTGGCGGCCATGCGGGAGTGGAAGCGCTCTGTCGAAGGCAACATTCGCGCCCTCGGCGGCATTCAGCTTCGCGTCGAGAAGGTGATGGACGTTACGATCAGCCGTGAGATGGAACGGCTCGATCGACGCCTGCTTTTCCTCGCAACGGTCGGCTCGACGGCGCCGTTCGTGGGTCTGTTCGGCACGGTCTGGGGCATCATGACGAGCTTCCAGTCGATCGCGGTTTCCAAGAATACGTCGCTGTCGGTTGTGGCGCCGGGTATCGCGGAAGCGCTTTTTGCAACCGCCCTCGGCCTGATGGCCGCTATTCCTGCCGTTATTTTCTACAACAAGTTCTCGGCGGATTCGGCTGCGATCTCGCAGCGTCTCTATGCATTTTCGGATGAATTTGCAGCGATCGTCTCGCGGCAGATCGACGTGAGGGCTTAGCCGATGGGAATGAGCGTCAAGGCGGGCGGAGGCGGTGGACGCGGTCGGCGTCGCGGCAAGCATATGCCGATGAGCGAGATCAACGTCACGCCAATGGTCGACGTGATGCTCGTGCTGCTCATCATTTTCATGGTCGCCGCGCCGCTGCTGCAGACCGGCATCGACGTCAATCTGCCGGAAGCCAAGGGGCAGCAAATTCCGACGCCGAAGAAAGATCCGCTGGCGGTCACGGTGAAGGCTAACGGCGATGTTTACATCGGCGATTCGCAGGTTCCGCTCGATGATCTGGCGACGAAGCTCAAGGCCATCGCGCAGAACGGCTACGACGAGACGATCTTCGTGCGCGGCGACAAGGGTGTGAACTACGGTACGGTGATGGAAGTCATGAGCCGCATCAATCAGGGCGGCTTCAAGAAGTTGTCGTTCGTTCTCAACGGGGAGAAGGGAGGCACTTAGCGCCCGTAATCGCTAAAGGACGATACGTATGACGAACATGGATGCGCGTCAGCGCCCTCTCAAGACCGGTTCGTCGCGAGGCCTGTCGGCAGCGAAGGCTTCGGTCTGCGGCCGGTTCCCGTCGCAGTTCGGACCGCTTCTTGGGCCGCAGTTTGGTGAGTATCGGCGGCCGGACGCGCCGCCTTATGTTGATTGTGGGTGCTGAACCGTGCCCTTCGGACTTGTTCTGTCCCTTCTTTTTCATGCCGCCCTTCTCGGGTGGGCGCTTTACGGCTTGCATTCCTCGCCGCCGCTGACCCCGGATACACCCGCGATTTCGGCTGAACTCATCACGCCGTCGGAGTTCCTGCGCCTGAAGCAGGGCAGCGAAGACGCCAAGCATCTCGAAACCAAGGCGAACGACAAGCCGACGCCGGACGACAGCAAGAACGATACGCAAAAGCCCGCCAATGCGCCGCCGCCTCCGCCGCCCCCGGCCGAGGAGCAGGTCGCGAAAACGGAGCCGCCGCCGGAGCCCGAACCGCCGGACGCCGCAGAGCCTCCGCCGCCTCCACCTCCGCCCGAGGCCTCGAAGTCCGAGCCCGATCCGATCGCGAAGAAGCTGCAGGAGACGCCGCCGCCTCCGGCTGCGAACGCGCCGCCTCCGCCGCCCGAGCCTGGTCCGACGCCTGAAGAAAAGAAGGCCGAAGAAGAAAAACAGGCCGCAGAAGCAGCAAAAAAGAAGGTCGAGGAAGAAGCTAAAAGGAAAGCCGAAGAAGAGGCAAAGAAAAAGGCCGAAGAGGAAGCCAAGAAGAAAGCAGCGGAGGAAGCGAAGAAAAAAGCGCTCGCCGAAGCCAAGAAGAAGGCTGCGGAAGAGGCAAAGAAAAAGAAGCTCGCTGCACTGAAGAAGAAGCGGCAAGAAGAGGCGCGCAAGAAGGCCGAGGCTGCCAAGAAGCAGTTCGATCCGAGCAAGATTGCCGCGTTACTTGACAAGTCGCCGGACGACGCGACGCCGAAAGCGTTGCTCGACAAGGACAAGCGGAAGAAGGGTCAGCAGGCATCTGGCTCAAAGAACGACGCGTTCGACACGGGCAAGGAAGCCGGTACGGCGACGGGCACCGATACGGTGCTTTCGGCCCGCGAGCAGGATCTGCTCAAGGGCATGCTGAAACAACAGCTCAACGGCTGCTGGCGGCCGCCGGGAACGGGCGGCGGCGAGGAAGTGCCGGTCGTCGCGCTGCATTGGGAACTCAATCCCGACGGCACACTCGCAGGCGAGCCGCAAGTGACGTCAGCACCGAACACGACGGCGGGGCAGGTTTATGCCGAGGCGGCGCTTCGGGCCGTTCGGACCTGTGCGCCTTTCCATCTGCCGCCGGACAAGTACGAAGGGGGCTGGAAGATCATCGACTGGACTTTCGATCCGCGACAAATGTTGTAAACGCCTAAAAGTTGCTTCAATCGACCGCGAAGCGAGACAATCTTTGAACTCCCGGTTTGCCGGCAGTGACGCATGAGAGAGCCTGAATGATTCTGAAAGTCCGCCTGAAACGGCTGTTTTCTGTCGCTACGTTCGTCGCTGCCGCCATAGGGCTCGCTCCAGGGTTGGCGACGACGCCCGCCATGGCGCAGCTCAAAGGTACGCAGACGGAAGGCACGATTGCGCCGATCCCGATCGCAATCCCGACATTCCTTGGCGACGATCAGCAACTCGCGCAGCAAATCTCCGGCGTGGTCGAAGCAGATCTCGGGAATTCGGGTTTGTTCCGGCCGCTCGATCACGGGTCTTTTCTGGAGCAGGTGCGCGACGTCAACGCGCTGCCGCGGTTCAACGACTGGAGGTCGATCCAGGCCGACGCCCTAGTCGTGGGGCGCGTCGTCAATAGCGGCGACGGGCGAGTCGGCGCCGAATTCCGGGTCTGGGACGTGGCAGGCGGAAAGCAGCTCACCGGGCAGCGATTCTCAACGGCGTCCCGAAACTGGCGCCGCATCGGTCATATGATCGCCGACAGCATCTACGAGCGCCTGACGGGCGAAAAAGGCTACTTCGATACGCGAATCGTCTTCGTTGACGAGACGGGACCGAAGGAACGTCGCATCAAGCGGCTCGCGATCATGGATCAGGACGGCGCCAATGTTCGCTTGCTGACGCAAGGCAACGAACTCGTGCTGACGCCGCGGTTCTCGCCGACGAACCAGGAAATCACCTACATGGCCTACATGGCCGATGGCCAGCCCAAGGTTTTCATCATGAACCTTGAGACGGGACAGCGGGAACTGGTCGGCGATTTTCCGAACATGACGTTCGCGCCGCGATTCTCGCCCGACGGCCAGCGCGTGATCATGAGTCTCGGCAGACCGGACGGCGGCTCCGACATCTACGAGATGGATCTGAGGTCGCGGCAGCCGCGGCGACTCACGCAGTCGAACGGCATCGACACCAGCCCCAGCTACTCGCCCGACGGCAGTCAGATCGTGTTCGAAAGCGATCGCGGCGGCCGGCAGCAGCTATGGGTCATGAATTCGGATGGCTCCAACCAGCATCCGATCTCTGGGGGCGATGGCACCTATTCGACGCCTGTCTGGTCGCCGCGTGGCGACTACATCGCCTTCACCAAGCAGGCGGGCGGCCAGTTCATCATCGGCGTGATGAAGCCGGACGGCTCGGGCGAGCGGCAATTGACGTCGGGCTTCCACAACGAGGGGCCGACGTGGGCGCCCAACGGCCGGGTGTTGATGTTCTTCCGTGACGTCAGCAACGGCGAGTCGGGTGGACCTCGAATCTATTCGGTCGACATCACCGGTTACAACGAGCGCGAAGTGAAGACGCCGTCGTTTGCATCCGACCCTGCGTGGTCGCCGCTGCTGAATTAAGATCGCGTTTACGAATGCGTCGTCACAAATATTAACGGCGATGGCAAATGGCCTCGAAAAGATACGCGATGCCAACGGGTTGCGTATCTTAACGCGGCTGGCAAAAGTGTTGAATTTTGCCCACTAAGCCCCGTTGCATTTTCGCATCTATGGGGTTGGAAAACTTGGGATTTGCCGCCTCCGTTCTTGATCCAAGACCGCCCTCCCGGTACCCCAGAGTACGGCTTTTGCCGGAATCGTATCAGGAGATATGACCATGCAGGGTGTGAAGGGGCTGATCCTTTTGTCAGCAGTTGTTGCGGCTATCGCTCTCGGCGCTTGCCGTCGCGAAGCTGAGCATGTTCCTCTGAAGCTTGGCGGCCCGGTCGCCAGCGACTCGGTTGCTCGCTAATTTAGCGCGTAATCAGGAACTTTAAGGAGACTACAATGAAGAGCGCAATCGTTCTCGCTACAGTTTTGGTTGCTGTTGCTCTCGGTGCTTGCCGCCGTGAAGCAGAAACGACGCCGCTGAAACTTGGCGGGCCCGTCGCTTCGGAGCAGGTTGCGCACTAAGCGCACCCTGACTTCTTAGTACTGCGTTTTTCATTATTGATCTTCAAGACCGAGTTGTGGGCGGGTTTCCGTCAACAACTCGGTCTTGAGTTTTTTAGGCCTGTCGTTCAAGGCGTCGTCACTGTGCTGACAAAAGATCAGAACAAGTGAGTCTCAAGTTCTTTGGTGCTCTCGCGCAATAATTCCGGGAAAACACAAAGAAAAGTGGTCGTAATTCAAATTAGTCGCACACACACCTCTAAACCCGATGGTAATAGATCCGGTGAGAGGCTGCTGCGGAAAGCCCAGATTGCCAGTTCGAAATACGACGGATCGGGGAGCTACCGCTGCGGAATCGGCCATATTTTCGGCTGAACGCTCCGCTATCGGCATAAGGGACAAACACTATCTCTTGGCGGACGGTACGCGGTGCGACTCGCGCAAGGGACGAGATCGATACGAAGGGGATTAGCGGAATGATGGCCACGTTTGCGCGGAGCTTGGGCCTGCGCCTTGCCGCCGTTTCGATTCTTGCCGCGACGCTCGGCGCATGTGCCAACAAAGACATGCAGCCCGACTCGCTCGCCAGCAAGTATGGCAATGCAACACCCGGTTCGCAGCGCGACTTCACCCAGAATGTCGGGGACATCGTCTACTTCTCGACCGACTCGGTGGATCTGACGCCGGAAGCGCAGCAAACGCTCGTGAAGCAATCCCAATGGCTGCAGCAGTACCCGCAGTACACGATCACCATCGAAGGTCACGCCGACGAACGCGGTACGCGCGAATACAACATCGCGCTCGGTGCGCGCCGCGCGACGGCCGTGCGCAACTTCCTTTCGCAGCATGGTATCAACGGCGCTCGCATCCGTACGATCTCGTACGGCAAGGAGCGTCCGGTTGCGGTTTGCAACGATATTTCCTGCTGGTCGCAGAACCGGCGCGCGCAGACCGTGCTCAACAGCGGCGGCGTCGTCAGCCAGCGTTAGCGCTGGGCATCAACCGCGGGGGATCGGTTGGGCGTCGTTTCGCCCGCCGCCACGTGCTCGGTCCCGTCGAGTCGATGCCTGAGCGGTCTCGTTTGATAGCAGTTGCCGGGTGGCTCAATTCGGCAACACGTTAATAAACCTTTAACGTCATTTGCTATCAGCAAAGTTTGGCCCAATTGGCCTCGCATAAGGACGCCACGTTATTTTTAGTTGCGGCGCCCTTATTCAATGCGGATTTCGCGGACTTCAATTGTTGCGGCTGGCGTGATTTGTTGCGTCCTGGGCCTGATGGGCGCCTTGGCATCGCATGTCGGTGCGCAAGACAGCGATCCCGATGGCATTCGGGCAGCCGAACTTCTCGAAGACGGTCTGGATGCCTTGTCCGACCGCGCAGAAGATTCGGGCCGCCGGCTCCTTAATCGCGTTATCGACGAATATCCCGGCACGGCTGCCGCGTCGCGCGCCAAGCGAGCGCTCGCCTCGCTCGAGCGTGGCGAACTCGATCCGGAAGCGCGCCAACGGCTGAAAGCCGATGAGGCCGAACGGACGTCGGAATATCGGCATGCTTTCCTGCTGGATGTTGGCGATCGCGTCTTTTTTGCTGAGAACAGCGCCGCGCTTGGCGGTCGGGCGCGCAGCCTTATCGAGCAGCAGGCGCGCTGGCTGAGTGTGCGGCCGGATCTGTCTATCATGGTCATCGGCCGGGCCGATGGTGAAGGCGACAGCAAGGCGGCTCGCGATCTCTCGCTGCAACGTGCCCAGGCGGTTCGCGATCGTCTCGTGGTGGCTGGTCTGCCGCTGAATCGCATCGAGATCAAAGCCGCCGGAGATCTGGACCAGGTTGCGATCTGCGACAACGCCCTTTGCCGGGCGCAGAATCGCAATGCCGAGGTCCTGATCAACTACTGGCACGTCTATTCCGGCTGGCAAGCCGGTGCGCGGCGTTCCGGTTTGGCAAATTCCACGTCCGGAACGGCAAGCCGGCAATTGCGCGATTCGGGCGATCAGATTTCTCAATAGGTTGTTGGGAAAGGTGGTTGATGGCGGAGTGCGACCCGGCGTAGGTGGAGACGCGGGAACACCTGGGGTAAGCTCCCGCAGCCGGCTGGCGGGAGAATCCTGTTCCGGCACGTGTCGCATCAACTGATCCGAGGGGCACAGCCGGGGATGGCCAAGCTTGCGCAAATCTACAGCACTGGCGTGAACGCTGGCATGGGCGCCTTTCAGGCCGTCGCCTTGATTGCGGTTCTGGCTCTCTCGTCCGGTCCGCTTTTGTCTCGCCCAGCCATGGCGCAGGCGAACGATGCGCGCGGGACGAAGGGCGGCGCGGTGGCGAATGCTTCTCCTGACGCGGCTCTCAAAGCGCGCGTTGATGCCCTGGAAGAGCAGCTTGTCGACATGCAGGTCGTCGTCGGGACTTTGGAGACACTTGCCAAGAACGGCGGCGGTGGCGGCGGAGCTGTATCGCAACCTTTCCCATCGGCCGGAAGCGGTGCTGATACCGCGCGGATCGAAAGCCTCGAAACGCAGGTCCGGGCGTTGACGGCACAGGTTCAGCAGCTCACGGAACAGATCCAAGCGCAGGGCGGCGTGCAACATCGAACCGACCTTCCGGGCGGACCTGACACGGCTTCGCTCGGGAGTGGCAACGGAACGCCGCAAGCCGAGCCCGCGGCTATTCCAGGTTTCGGCTCGACGACAGTTTCGCCGGGGAATGGCGGCAACGATGCCATCGGCGGGCTTCTGAACAAGCAGGATCAGCAAGGGCAGGCCAACGGCTGGTCGTCTCCACCCGGCGCGGGCGTTTCGACGGCGGCTCTGCCGCCCACAAGCGAAGCGCCGGGCGATCCCAAGCAAGCCTACGAGACGGCGTATGGCTATCTGCTGCAGCGCGATTATGGTTCGGCGGAAGCGTCCTTCAATGATTTCCTGAAGAAGTATCCCAACGACTCGCTCGCGGGGAACGCCCAATACTGGCTCGGCGAGACGTATTTTGTGCGCGGTCAATACAAGGCGGCGGCGGGCGCGTTTCTCAAGGGGTATCAGACTTATGGGCAGAGCGGTAAGGCGCCCGACAGTCTGTTGAAGCTCGCGATGTCGCTGGACAGGCTGGGTCAGAAAGAGGCAGCCTGCTCATCGTTCTCGGAGCTCGCCGCGAAATTTCCGACCGCCCCGCAGAGCGTCAAAGGCCGGGCGCAGAGCGAGCGTCAGCGGATCGGCTGCCAATAAATCTGTGTTCGCCGGCCTTTAGGGCGTTTGCCGGCTGAGAGTTTGCCCGTGCGTAGAGATTTGCAATCGCCGATCAGCAATGTGGAAGCGGATGCCGCGCTGGCGGTGCTCGCGCGTTTCGATCATGTCGTGCTTGCGGTATCCGGCGGTCCGGACAGCATGGCGTTGATGGCGCTCGCAGCTGAATGGCGTGCCCGTTTCGAAGAGCTAAAGCCAAACGTCTCCGTCGCCACCGTCGATCATGGTCTACGCACCGAGTCGCGTCGTGAAGCCGAGATGGTCGGCGCCGAAGCGCGGCGCCACGGTTTGCCGCACGCTATTCTGAGTTGGGACGGAGAAAAGCCGACCTCGGGTCTGTCGGCCGCCGCACGGGAGGCGCGCTATCGTCTGCTCGAAACGCACGCGAAAACGATTGTTGCGGCCAACATCGCAATCGTCACGGCGCATCATCGTGACGATCAGGCCGAGACGTTTGCGATGCGGCTTGCGCGCGGGGCGGGACTGGATGGTCTTGCCAGCATGCGTAGTGAACGGCCGCTGCGCGATGGCGCGCCGATCGTACTGATGCGGCCGCTGTTGGCTTTTCCGAAAGCGCGGCTGTTGGCGACGGTCGCTCAGCGCGGCATCAGCTATGCCGAAGATCCGACGAACCGCGACCGGCGCTATGAGCGGGCGCGCGTTCGCTCGGCGCTGGAGCAGATGGAAGAGGCCGGTCTGTCGTCCGAGGCCATTGCAACGTCCGCCCGGCGCCTAGGCGAAGCTCGCGAGGCCTTGGCCTACGCCGAAGCGCACTTCGTGGCATCGCTTGATCTGTCATACGGCAACGACGTTTTCGCGAAGCTCGATCGCCGGGCATTCGAGGCTGGCCCGGCATTCCTGCGACAGAAAGTTCTCGCGCGGCTTATCGCGCGATACGGCGGCGCAAGTCCGTCACCGCAACTTTTCGAGGTTGAGGACTTGGTGGCGCGTATGCAACGCGATGCTGCCTCAGCGGCAACACTGGGTGGAGTGGTAGTATCGAGCGGCTCGCGCTTCGTGCGCGTCTGGCGTGAGGTGGGGCGGCTCGGACAAGCCGAGATCATGCTGTCCGTCGGTGAGTCGACCGTCTGGGATCAGCGTTTCGTCGTGCGGTTTGCGCCGGATCAGGCCGATATGACCGATGCCGTCACGGTTAAGCCTTTGGGCGAAAAGGGCTATGCGGCCATCGTGCCGCGCCTTGCGCCGACCCGTCGGCCGCCGACCCGTGCGGCACAGGCGCTGCCGTCATTTTGGATCGGGGACAGGTTCCTTGCGGCCCCTTCTCTTGCCCCATTCGCGTTATTCGATGCAGCGCCGCTCGATCCAAAGGCATACGAGATCAGCCCCTGGCTGCCGCTGCCAGATCTTAAGGAATTGACCGTACGGTCGGAGGCCAAAGGTTGGTAAATGGCCGAACTTGTGCGGCGTTACGCTGGCACCTATGTTAGGGTCTAACTTTGGGGGCAGCAGTGCCGCCGAGCACGCGCCGATTTGGTGCCGGTGGCACCATCAAGGAAAAATATGAACCCGAATTATCAGAAACTTGCGATTTGGGCGGCACTGTTCGTCCTGTTGCTTGCCCTCTACAATCTCGTCAGCAATCCGAGCACGACGCGCCGGACCAACGAAATTCAATATTCGGAATTTCTTGATGCCGTCGATAAGGGTAACGTAACCGAGGCCGTGATTGCAGGTAATCGGATCACGGGTACGAAGCGCGATGCGAGCAGCGGAGACGTTTCGTTCTCGACTTACGCCCCGGAAGACCCCAACCTCGTAAAGCTTTTGCGCGAGAAGGGTGTAAAATTCAAAGCGCGACCCGCCGAGGATGAAGTGCAATCGATTACGAGCATTCTTCTGAGCTGGTTCCCGATGCTGTTGCTCATCGGCGTGTGGATCTTTTTCATGCGTCAAATGCAGTCCGGCTCCGGTCGAGCCATGGGCTTCGGTAAGTCACGCGCCAAGCTTTTGACGGAGCGCCACGGGCGCGTCACGTTCGAAGACGTGGCCGGCGTCGATGAGGCGAAGGCCGATCTTGAGGAAATCGTCGAGTTTCTGCGCGACCCGCAGAAGTTCCAGCGCCTCGGCGGACGCATTCCGCGCGGCTGTCTGCTCGTCGGTCCTCCCGGCACCGGTAAGACGCTAATTGCGCGCGCCGTGGCCGGTGAAGCCAACGTGCCGTTCTTCACAATCTCCGGTTCCGACTTCGTCGAGATGTTCGTCGGCGTCGGCGCGAGCCGCGTCCGCGATATGTTCGAGCAGGCGAAGAAGAATGCGCCATGCATCATTTTCATCGACGAAATCGACGCTGTCGGCCGCCATCGTGGCGCCGGTCTTGGCGGCGGCAACGACGAGCGCGAGCAGACGCTCAACCAGTTGCTGGTCGAGATGGACGGCTTCGAGGCTAACGAAGGCATCATCATCATCGCGGCGACGAACCGTCCCGACGTGCTCGATCCCGCTTTGCTGCGTCCGGGCCGTTTCGACCGCCAGATCGTCGTTCCGAACCCGGACGTCATGGGACGCGAGAAGATCCTGCGCGTCCATATGAAGAAAGTTCCGCTCGCGCCGGACGTCGATCCGAAGGTGATCGCGCGCGGTACGCCCGGCTTCTCTGGCGCCGATCTCGCGAACCTCGTCAACGAAGCGGCCTTGCTTGCTGCGCGCCGTAACAAACGGCTCGTAACGCAGGCCGAATTCGAAGATTCCAAAGACAAGGTCATGATGGGCGCCGAGCGCAAGACCATGGCCATGACCGAGGAAGAGAAGCTCGCGACCGCTTACCACGAAGCAGGCCATGCGATCGTCAATCTTGTCGTGCCGGGCAACGATCCGCTGCACAAAGTAACGATCATTCCGCGCGGCCGGGCGCTGGGCGTGACGATGAGTTTGCCGGAGCGTGATCGCCTCAGCTATTCGAAGCAGTGGTGCGAGGGCAAGATCGCGATGGCGTTCGGCGGTCGTGTCGCGGAGCAGCTGATTTATGGCCGTGAGCACTTGAATACCGGCGCATCGAGCGACATCAGCCAGGCGACGAACATCGCCAAGAAGATGGTGACTGAGTGGGGCATGAGCGAGAAGCTCGGTCCGCTGCTCTATTCCGAGAACCAGCAGGAAGTGTTCCTCGGCCATTCGATCACGCAGCAGAAGAACATGAGCGATGAGACCGCCAAGCTCATCGACGAAGAAGTTCGCCGCATCGTGACCACCGGCCAGACCACGGCTTGGGAAGTGCTGACGAAGCACAAGGGCGAACTGGAGCTGATGGCGCAGGCGCTGATGGAATACGAGACGATCTCGGGCGATGAGTGCCAGACGATCATGCGCGGCGAGAAGATCTCTCGTCCGACGGATGATGACGGTACGAAGGGGCCCGCCGGTTCGGCTGTTCCCTCGGCCGGTCGTCAGCCGCCGCGTCCGCGCGGAGAACCGCAGGGCGGCATCGACATCGGACCTGAGCCTCAGCCGCAGTAAGTGGCGAGGTCGATGGTCGGCCAATAATTTCCAAGCGGCCGCGATTGTTTCGCGGCCGCTTTTTCATGAGTTATGCGCGCACGGGCAGGCACACACCGGAATGAAACGCTCAATCTATCTGCAACCCACCGCCATCTTCTGGGACCGGAGCGAGCGGCGCGCCGTTGACGAAGCGGATGTGCCTGAGTGGAAGGGCTTGCCGCTGGCTGGCGGTCGGCTGTCGTTCGCCGCGCTCGACGTGCTGACGCGTGGCTCGTCAAGCACCAAGCGGCGGACGGTCGTGCTCGGCGATGCCTTCAGCGGCGATTGGGGGCGGGAAGCGCTGGCTGCTGCCGATATTCTGCAGGAGCTTTCGGAACCGCGGGCGCGGCTTGCCGGTATGTCACTCGACCGGCCGCGCATCATGGGCATCATCAATGTTACGCCCGATAGCTTTTCCGATGGCGGCGAGTTTGCTTCGACGCGCGATGCGGTCGAACACGGTCTGCGTTTGATCGAACAGGGTGCCGACATTCTCGATATTGGCGGCGAGAGCACGCGACCGCAGGCTGACTATGTCGCTGTCGAAGAAGAGCTACGACGCGTCATTCCCGTGATCGAAGGGCTGCGAGCAAAGACGGATGCCGTCATTTCGGTCGATACGCGCAAGTCTGAAGTCATGAAGCGCGCGGCGGCGGCGGGAGCTGATATTCTGAATGACGTTTCGGCCTTCACGCACGAACCGGACGCGCTGGAGGTTGCTGCCGAGACGGGGCTGCCGGTCATTATCATGCACGCGCAGGGCGATCCGAAAACGATGAACGACGATCCGCAGTATGACGACGTCGTGCTCGACGTGTTTGATTATCTGGAGAGCCGCGTGCAGGCGTGCATCGCGGCCGGGATTCCGAAGTCGAAAATCGTCGCCGATCCGGGCATCGGCTTCGGCAAGCATCTGCATCACAACGTGGCGGTGATGGCAGGGTTGTCGCTCTATCATGGGCTCGGCGTGCCGCTGCTTCTCGGCGCGAGCCGTAAGAAGATGATCGGTCAGCTCTGCAACGTGGATGGTGCCAAGAACCGAGTGCCGGGTTCTCTGGCCTGCGCCATCGCGGGCGTTGCGGCAGGCGTTCAGATGGTTCGCGTGCACGACGTGGCGGAAACGAAGCAGGCCGTCGAGGTCTGGCGGGCGTGCTCGGCAGGAACGGAGAAAGGACTGGACTGAGCGGCACGGTGGCCGATCCTCCCTCTCATTTTTCGAGAAGGTCCTTGCTGGAAATCCGGACTGCCGCCGCCGGCTAGCATGCCCTATCTCCGGTTTCCAGAGACGGTGAGAGAGGGCAAAGGCGATGAAATTATACGATCTCGATGTTTCCGGAAATTGCTACAAGGTCCGACTGCTTTGTTCGCTGCTCGGCGTCACGGTCGAGCTAATCCCAGTCGACTTTATGGGCGGCGCGCATAAACGCAGTCCCGTTATCGATCTCAATGCGTTTGCCCAGGTGCCCGTCCTTGAAGACGGCGATGTTATCCTCAGAGATAGTCAGGCGATCCTCGTTTACGTCGCTCGTAAGTGGGGCGGGGAGGCTTGGCTGCCCACCGACGCGGAGTCGATGGCGCGGGTCATGCAGTGGCTCATGGTGGCGGAGAACGAAATCGCACGCGGGCCGGGTGATGCGCGCCTGCATGACAAGTTCAAAATGAATATCGACATCGCGGCGGCGCGAGAGAAGGCGGCGCGCATTCTGACGATCATGGATCGGCATCTTGAAAAGCGGGAGTGGCTGGTTCTCGATAGGCCTACGGTCGCAGACATCGCGTGCATGCCTTATGTCGCGCTCGGTTGGGAGGGTGGCGTACCGCTCGACCCATATCCGGCAATTGCTGCTTGGGTCGAGCGCATCAAGAAACTTCCTAGCTTCATCGGTATGCCGGGTCTTTGACGAAAGGTATGTGCTGTGGATCGTGTCGCGTCTGACATTGCGTTTACGCCTGCGGTGAAGGCCGAGCAGGCTCGGCATGGGTCGCGCCAGCAATACGAGCGCATGGAGCGGCTCAGGGGCTGGCCGACGACGATCACTGAAGATCTCGCGGAACGGATTGCGGAAACGCGTTCGTTCTATTTGGCGACGGCGAGCGCCGACGGGCAGCCTTATGTGCAGCATCGCGGCGGCCCAGCGGGGTTTGTCAAGGTTCTCGACGAGAAGACGCTGGCGTTCGCGGATTTCGGCGGCAACAAGCAATACATCACCGTCGGCAATCTGGGTGAGAACGCGAAGGCGTTCATATTCATCATGGACTATGTGAACCTGCGCCGCGCCAAACTCTGGGGCACCGCAAAGGTGGTCGAGGGTGACGACGCGCTGCTGTCGCAGCTCAGCGATCCGGGCTACCGCGGCAGGCCGGAGCGGGCGATCGTCTTCACACTCGAAGCGTGGGATCTGAATTGCCCGCAGCATATTCCACGCATGCTGCCGTTCGACGAAGTGAAAGACGCGATCGGCCGGTTGCAGTCCCGCATCGCCGATCTGGAGGCTGAAAACCAGCGCCTGCAAGACGAACTTGCCGCCGCCGCGCACTGATCAGCGCTGGCTTGCCTTCGTCAGCCGCAATATTGCGTAGAGCGCGAGAATGCCGGCGAGGAGCGCGGCGGCGAGTGCCGGCGCGCGCCAGTCTGCGCTCGCGAGACGGGTGATCAGCAACACGCTGCAGACGCCGATACCGGCAATCGGTAGCGCAATCGGGATTTCGAAGCGGCCCCGCGCTTCACCGGGGCGGCGCTTCAGAACGACGAGCGCCGCATTCACCGCAATGAAGATCACCAGCAGTAGCAGGACCGTGGCCGCAGCGAGGTCGGCAATCTGGCCGGCGACGACCAATAGCAGGAGCAGTCCGAGCAGCGCTGCGATGGCGATGTGCGGTGTCCGGCGGGTCTCATGCACGCGGCCGATAAAGCTCGGCAACAGGCCTTGTCCCGACATGCCGTAGATGAGGCGCGAGGCTGTCACGTAATTGACGAGCGCGGTGTTGGCGACCGAGAAAAGCGCGATGAGCGTCATTAGTTCCGCCGGGATGCTCGGCGCACTCTTTTCGAGGACGGCCGTCAGCGGGCTCGGCGCAGCGGCGAGTTCCTGCCACGGCACGACGGAAACGGCCGTGATCGAGACGGCGACGTACAGCACCGCTGCGGCGAGGGTGGCCACGATCAAGCCGCGCGGGATCGTGCGCTCGGGATCTTTGCATTCTTCCGCGACGTTCACGGCATCCTCGAAGCCGATGAACGCGAAGAAGGCGAGCACGGAAGCCTGCAAGACGACGACCCCGAGGCCGAGATCGGCGCGCTCGGGCGGGATTTGGAAATAGTCGACGGTGCCCCAGTACGAGAGGCCGGAGGCGATGACGAGGAGGAGGCCCGAGACTTCCATCAACGTGCAGACGACGTTCACCCACATGCTTTCGCGAATGCCGCGGAAGACGATGCCGGAAAGAATGAGAAGGAAGCCGATGGCGATGATGTTCGGCGACGAGGCTTCCCAGCCAGCCAGATCGGCGACGATGGCGGCGAAGATTTTTGATTGCGTCGCGACCGACGTCAGCCCGGAGGCAACGAGCGCCAAACCAATGGTGAAGCTCAGAACTGGAATGCCGAAGGCGCGGTCGGTGACGTAGGCGGCGCCGCCCGCGCGCGGGTACCGTGAGCCGAGAGAGGCATAAGACAGCGACGTCAGCAGCGCCGCAACGAGCGCGGCCAGGAATGACAGCCAGACAGCGGAGCCGGCTTCGCCTGCAGCCTTGCCGATCAGGCCGTAGATACCTGAGCCGACCATGCTGCCGAGCGCATAGAGTGCAAGCTGAGTCGGCCCGACGGAGCGGCGGAGATGAGGGGGTCCGTCGCTCACACTGTCGGTCACCAATAGGCTTCTCCCGGTTTAAGGATTGCGGCCGGTTAGCTTGCGGCGGCTTTGCGATCCGTGAGCCGGCGTTCGACGCCTGCCACGATGGCCTTGCGGATATCGTCGGTTCGTTTCAGCGACGCGTCAACCGGGACATGTTGCGCTTCGGCGAAGGCACGTAGATTTTCGGCCGACTTGATATCTTTCAGCCGCAGCATCAGGCCGTCGCGGCCATGCTTCGCCAAGGCGACAAGCGCGGAGAACAGGTATGGATTAAAGTTCTCGGCGCGGTCGTGCCGCTCCTGAACGGCGATCTCGCTTTCGATCTTTGGTGGCGGAGGAGGCGTCGCGGCAGCTTCCGGCAGGTCGGCAGGGACCTCCCACACCAGCATGCGATTGACGGACTTCGTCAGCGCGGCTGCAAGTTTTTCGGCTGTTTCCGCATCGAGAGACGTTTCGCGCCGGATGTGGGCACGAAAGAAGTTGAGCATCTCATCGCCGGGCCAGAGCTGTTTGCCTTTGCTCATGATCGACGTCTTTTCGCTCTCAACGGTTAAGAAACAGCGACTGCGGCTTTCTTTTTCGCGGCGACCGTTTCGACCAGTCGCGCGATTTCCTGGTGAAGCTCTTTCACGTCACCGGCAGCATCGGCGTATTTGGCGTCGATCGGGCGGAGCTTGCCAAGATAGTCGAAAGCGTTGGCGATGCCGTTGCGCTGCGGCAGGAACGTCTCGAGCACAGGATGCACGAGGCTAATTTCTTCGATCATCATATAGTCGCGGTCGTCGTTGCGCACGTAGTTTGCGAGGCAGACGTAACGGCGGTCTTCCGGCGGCATCTCGGCCAGATCGTCGAGGTTGCGCATGTCCTCGATCAGCATGGCGACGCGGTCGACGGCAAGCTGCGAGACGTAGTCGGGGCGGAATGGCACTATCACCTTGTCAGCCGTCTTGAGCGCCGCGAGCGCCGCGAACGAGAGGCCTGGCGCACAATCGAGAATGACGACGTCATAGTCGCCTTCGAAGCGGCGGATGAGGCTTTCCATGCGGCCGCGTACACGGTTGGCGACGACCTCGGGCACGTTGCTCTGGTTCGCCTGCTTCAGGTACAGCTCGCCCTGGATATCCTCGAGCAGAAGAGATCCCGGCACGAGCGAGATCGGCGCGGGCTTGCCGTTTGCCGCAGAGACGTCGCCGACGTTCTTGGCGACATAGTCGCGCGCATTCGCCGGTATGCCGTCGAAAAGATCGTAGAAATAGTCGGCGATCGTCTTGCCGGCCTTGCGAGATTCATTCCAGCCCTGGCCGCCCATCAGGATCAGGGAAGCGTTGCACTGGGAGTCGAGGTCGATCAGAAGGACGCGCTTGTTGCCATAGACCGCCAGGCCGTGCGCGAGCATCACCGAAACCGTGGATTTGCCGACGCCGCCCTTTCGGTTTGCGACCGCAAGAAAGACTGCCATAATTGCGTTACCTCTCAGATCGCGCACGCCAATTCAGTCCTCTGAGGCGCGCGATTCATCAATAGCCGAGCTATGGGCCGATTCCATGTCGCTTCGCCACCCCGCGCGAGGACGCTCGGCAGGTGCGGCTTTATTAGCGCTGTTTTCAACCCTCAGTGGAATTCCGTGCAAAATTTTGTTTCATTCAACCATGGGGATGGAATGCGGAACAGCTCTCGGGCATCTATGATGGCGAGGGGTGAGGGGGAAGCAGGTCGTCTCGGTGCGACACGCGTTTCTCCGCCAATTCCGGATTGCTTCGCCGGGGCCAAAAAGGCCGGCTGCAAGCGTTCCGGCTCTACGGGAGGATAGCATGGCACGGCGGTATTTCGGGACGGACGGCATTCGCGGTCTCGCCAATCGTCACCCGATGACGTCGGAACTGGCGTTGAAGGTCGGCATGGCGGCCGGAACCGTTTTCCGGTCCGGTACGCATCGCCATCGCGTCGTCATCGGCAAGGACACGCGGCTCTCAGGCTATATGCTCGAAGCCGCACTGATGTCGGGCTTCACCGCTGTCGGCATGGATGTGTTTCTGCTTGGGCCCATGCCGACGCCGGCGGTCGCCATGCTGACGCGGTCGCTGCGCGCCGATCTCGGCGTGATGCTATCGGCATCGCATAACCCATCGCACGATAACGGCATCAAGCTGTTCGACCCTGACGGTTACAAGCTGTCCGACGACATGGAACAGCAGATCGAGGATCTGATCGACGCGGACAGCCGGACGCTGCTTGTCGATGCCGATCGGATCGGACGGGCAACCCGGGTCGAGAGCGCGCAGGAACGCTATATCGAATTCGCCAAGCGGACGATGCCGAAGCAGCTGCGCCTCGCAGGGCTCCGGATCGTCATCGACTGCGCCAACGGCGCTGCCTACAAGGTCGCGCCGGAAGCGTTGTGGGAGCTTGGTGCGGAAGTCATTAAGATTGGCGTCGAGCCAAACGGTCTCAACATCAATTTGAACTGCGGTTCGACTTCGCCGCAGACGCTGGTCGACAAGGTCAAGGAGTTGCGCGCCGACATTGGCATCGCGCTTGACGGCGACGCCGACCGAGTCGTGATCGTCGATGAGAAGGGCGATATCGTCGATGGCGATCAGCTGATGGCAGTGATCGCCGAAAGCTGGCATCGCACCGGCAAGCTCGCGGGTGGCGGTATCGTCGCGACGGTGATGAGCAATCTCGGGCTTGAGCGGTACTTGCGGTCTATTGGTCTCTCCCTGGCGCGCACGCCGGTTGGCGACCGTTATGTGACCGAATACATGCGGAAACACGGTTTCAACGTCGGAGGCGAGCAGTCGGGCCATATCGTGTTGTCGGATTTCACGACGACGGGTGATGGACTGGTTTCTGCGCTGCAGATTCTCGCCTGCGTCGTGGCGACCGGAAAGACAGTATCGGAAGTCTGCAATCGCTTTCGCCCGTTGCCGCAGATTTTGCAGAACGTGCGCTATTCAAACGGGCAGCCGCTCGAGGACACGCGCGTGGTCAAGGCGATCGAAGGCGCGAAAGCAAAGCTTGGCGAGAACGGGCGCCTCGTCATCCGGCCATCGGGCACGGAGCCTGTCATTCGCGTGATGGCGGAAGGCGACGATGAGAAAATCGTATCCAGCATCGTGGGCGACATCGTCGATGCCGTGAAGTCGGCAGCAGCCGCGGCTTAGTGGGACGTTTGTCCTGGCATCCTCGGGTTCGTTCTCGATGGTAATAGACTTAGGTGCAGGCACAGGGCTGCACGGCCACAAGTCAGCGTGCGGCATTTACCTTTCGTTAGGACTATGGCCACGGCTAGGCGTGCCACAATTCGACGGCGATTAAGGCTCCCTTAAACACTCTCGGCAATATTCGGGTTCGATTTTAAATCCGGTTCGGGCGAATCGCGCGGACCGGTTCCTAGGGAACCCGTATGTTTTTTGCGCGCACAGTTCCGTTTGTCAGCGCTGCGCTTCTGTTCGGAGGCGCCGTTGGGGCGTCTGCGGCCGATCTCGGGTCGCCCGATCTCGACACTGCGCCGACGATGGCGCCGATGCCTCAGCAATTCACGTGGAAATGGTACTTGCGCGCCGATGGCGGGTACACGTGGTATCCGACGCCGGGCATGTCTTTCAGCGATTTCGACACGCACTATACGAAGTCGGAAGGCGCATGGACCGTCGGCGGCGGCATCGGTCAGTATTACGCCTGGGGCTTCCGCGGCGACATCACCGTCGATCATATGTTCGACGCCAAGAACGAAACCGATTTCGATTTCGGTTCCTCGCAACTCGATTTCAACAGCACGGTCGTGCTTGCGAACCTCTATTACGAATTCAATCGCGGCGGGCGCTTCGTGCCTTATATCGGCGGCGGCATCGGCTGGGCGCATAACGAAACGAATTCGGGAACGGTCACGACGGCGGCGGGCACATCGTCATACGGCGGACAATCGACCGATAACTTCGCAGCTGCAGCGATGGCCGGCATCTCGTGGCGCCTGTGGGGCGGCCGGACGATGTATGTTTCGGGCAGCACGAAAGATGCCGATCCCGTCGAGGTCAATACGGGGCACGCGGTCTATCTCGATTTCGGATACCGCTTTCTCTACCTCGGCGACGCCAAGACTGTGGCATTCGATGCCGACGGCACGACGGCGGCCGAGAAGCTCAAAGAAATCACCGCGCACCAGTTTCGTATCGGTGTGCGTTACGACCTGAATTAGGGGGGCGGACGCGTTTTGTCCGCCAAGTAAATGAGTAGGCAGACGCGGGGGGCTGCGTCTGCTTGGAATGCCAACAGGTGCGGTTTGTACTGCGGTGTTTCGCGTACGTGTGTCCACGTTGTTGCGTCGTGCGCTTCCCTTTAAGGGAAGCGCACAGGACACCGTCCGAAGACCGTTTTTCCCTCCCTTGGCTTTGTTAGCGCAAGCGTAGCGTCGAGCAGAGTCACTAGTGGCGTGCGTTTTGTCTTGAGCGCCGACTTCAAAGGGTGGGGCGATGAAATCTACCATTGCGTGGATTGCGACGATATTTGTGATGGCTTCCGGTGCGGCGCCTGCGATGGCAGCCGATTGGGGAGGCGTCAAAGACATGGGCGGCGGCGTGCCGATCCCGGTGCCTGCTCCTGCACCGGTCCCGACATATGATGCGGACAGCGATTGGTATATCGGGCTGTCGCTTGGCGGAAATCTGCTGACGGACGCTACGATTAAAGATTCCGATCCCAACATGCCAGTCAAGGACGGCAATGATATTGCTTCGTCCCCGACATTTGGACTGACTTTCGGCCGCTACATCACACCGTCGCTACGTTGGGAAATTGCAGTCGATTATACCCCCAATACCAACTTGATCGACGGGCAGGTTAAGTATCGAACGTTTGGTGAGCCTGGCACGGCTATCGAGACGCAACAGTACGGTGTATTTCGCAATGACACTGTGAAGCTCTCGCGAACGACAGCGCTCTTCAATCTGCTTTACGATATTCCGACTGGAACGCGCTTCACGCCTTATCTCGGTGGCGGCTTCGGATTGACGTGGCGGCGTTTGGAGCGCAGCTATACCGAGAATGCGAGCTGTGCCGATACCTTCGATTTTCCCGGCATTAGTTGCAATCCTGGATCGCCGCCATCTTCGAGTACGTCCGGCTCGAGTTCCAAGAACCAGATCAATTTTGCCGCAGCGGTTCAGGCGGGCGTTTCGACAGACCTCACGGACTCGATCGTTTGGGACAATGGCTGGCAGATGCTGTGGGAGAGTGGCGGCATCTCAATCGATGGCGATTCGATTTCCGGCAATAATCGCCTGACCTTCAAAGATTCAATCCTGCAGCAGTTCCGCTCGGGCATTCGCATCAAGTTTGATTAGAAAGCGTGCACCCTTGTGTTGCTTTGGTGCCGAAAGGCGGCCGTTCGCGGCCGCCTTTTTCTTTGGGGGGAGGCCATGCTAAGAGGCCCCCATGCCGAAGATTTTGAAGCCCAAAACCACTCCTGAAAGGCCGTTCTTTTCGTCCGGGCCCTGCGCCAAGCGGCTGGGGTGGCGGCCGGATGCACTCAGCAATGCGCTGGTCGGGCGCTCGCACCGCTCGGCGGAGGGTCGGGAGCGATTGAAGCTTGCCGTCACGCGCACGCATGAGCTTCTGCGATTGCCGCCCGGTTATGAAGTGGCCATCGTTCCGGGATCGGACACCGGTGCGTTCGAAATGGCGATGTGGAATTTACTCGGGCAACGCGGCGTCGATGTTCTTGCCTGGGACGTGTTCGGTCGCAATTGGCTTCGTGACGCGACGACAGAATTGAAGCTTGCCGATCTCAGAACGTTCGAGGCCGAACCCGGGCATTTACCTGATCTCGGTCAGGTCGATTTTTCGCGCGACGTTCTTTTCACCTGGAATGGGACGACGACGGGTGTGCGTGTGCCGGATGCGAACTGGATCGCATCGGATCGCGATGGCCTCGTCATGTGCGACGCGACGTCGGCGCTGCTCGCAGAAGAGATCGACTTCCGCAAGATCGATGTGCTGACGTATTCCTGGCAGAAGGTGCTTGGCGGCGAGGGCGCGCACGGCATGCTGATCCTGTCGCCGCGCGCGCTCGAACGGCTGGAAACGCATCGGCCGCCTTGGCCGGTGCCGAAGCTTTTCCGGCTATGGAATGCCGACGGCGTCCTGCGCGACGTGTTCGAAGGTGTGACGCTCAATACGCCGTCGATGCTATGCGTCGAGGACTATCTCGATGCACTCGCCTGGGCCACAGAGATTGGCGGACTAGAAGCGACGATCGCGCGTGCCGACGCTAACGCAGCGCTGCTTTACGATTGGATCGAGCGGACGGATTGGATTGCGCCCTTGGCCGTCGATCCGCAGACGCGGTCGCACACGTCGGTCGCGATGCGCTTTGTAGAACCGCAACTTGCTGCTGCCTCGGAGAGCGTGCGCGCTGATGTCATGCGCGCGATGGTGCAGTTACTCGAAGCCGAAGCGGCGGCGTTCGATATCGCGGCTTATCGTGGAATGCCCGCGGGTCTGCGGATCTGGTGCGGCGCGACGGTCGAAACGCAAGACATCGCCGCGCTTCTGCCCTGGCTCGATTGGGCCTATGCGGAGGCCCGTGCCGTCATTGCGGCCTAAAAATGAGCCGATGCCGCTCGCAAACTGGTTAAAACTGGTCGTGTCAATGCCTTTTTCTCGCGCATACCATCGGTCATAATCGGCTGGGCTCACCAGCGCGCTAGGGTGCGGTCTTCCCCACGTGTCAGAAACGATCAACGAGAGGTCTCAACGCGATGCGCTTTGTCTTAGCGGCTGTTTGGGCGGCTGTCTGGTTTTCCGCCTTGTCCGCACCGGCATTTGCGGCTCAGGTTCCGGCAACGTCGGCCGTTGATGCGGTGACGGTGTTCCTGTCGGGGGCAGAAGTGACGCGACTGGCGAAGGTGCATCTCGATAAGGGCGAGCACACCATTGTCGTCGGCGACCTGCCGGCGAGCGCTATTCCCGGGTCGATCCGCGTCGAAGGGCGGGCGTCCGGTAAGCTCGATATCGGTTCTGTCGATACGGCGCAGAAAATGCTGCAGCGTGCTGAAAGCGAAGCGGCGGATGCGCAGCGTAAAATTCTCGAAGACAAGATACAGACGCTGAAGGATCAGCGGAAAACTATCGAGGCCCAGGCGCTGGCGGCAAAGACGCAGCAGAAGCTGATCGCCAACCTGGCGCAATTGCCGACGCGGCCCGCCCCGCAGGGCGAGCCTGCGACGGCGCTCGATGACTGGACAAAGGTTCTGGCGCTCATCGCGCAGGGAACGACCGATGCGGGCAAGCTCGCGCTCGATGCCGAGCAGAAGACACGAGACATCGACCGGCAGATCGCCGACGCCAAGGCGCAGATGTCGTCGCTTGCTCCGGCGCGTACGCGGCAGACGGAAGTGCGCATTCATGTGATCGCGCAGAGCCCGCTCGATGTCGATTTGAGCATTCACTATCAGGTGCCGGATGCACATTGGACGCCGCTTTATGATGCGCGCCTTTCGACGGGCACCAAAACCGAGCCGCCGAAGCTTTCGATCGACCGGCGGGCTGCCATTTCGCAGGTGACAGGCGAGGACTGGAACGGCGTTTCAATGGAACTTTCGACGGCGCGTCCGTCGGATGGATCTGCGGCGCCGGATATTGAGACGCAGTTCGTCGATTTCGAGCCGGAGCCAAAGCCTGTAGCGGCAATGCCGGCTCCGCCACCCGCTCCGACGCTGATGGCGCGTCGTAAGATGGATGCGGAGCTTGACGCTACACTCGGTGCGGGTGCGGAGGCTAACGCCCCCGTCGCGGCTGAAGAAGCCGTTGCACAGCTCAAAAGTGCGCCGTTCGATGCGACGTTTGGGGTTCCGGGGCGGGTGACCGTGGCGGCGAACGGCGAGCCCAAGCGCGTCTTGATCGCGTCCGAAAGTAGCGAGCCGACGCTTGGCTGCCGCTCAGTCCCGAAGGTTGATACTAACGCCTACCTCTACGCCCGGATCAATGTGGCCAAGGGGAGCCCCATGCTGCCGGGCACCGTCTATCTTTTCCGGGATGGGACGTTCGTCGGAACCGGAAATTTACCACTTTTGCGCCCCGGAGAAGACCACGATATCGGTTTCGGCGTTGACGATCAGGTGAAAGTCAAGCATGCGGTGCTGGAAGATAAGCGCGGCGAGACCGGGCTGATTTCGACGTCGCATGTCGATAGCCGGAATTTCCAGGTCAACGTCAAGAACATGCATGAGCGGCCGATCGACGTAACGATTCTCGATCGCGTTCCGGTCTCGCAGAACGACGACATCAAGGTCGAGATGACGGGCAAGGCGTCGCCCACTACGACCAACGTCGATGACAAGCGCGGCGTCATCGCCTTCCAGGCGAAGCTGGAGCCGGACGAGGAGAAAATCCTCGAGTATGGCTATCGGGTTTCGTGGCCTGCGTCGAAGTCGGTCGTTTACGGGCCTTGAGGCGGGCGCTTCAAGTCCCAGGTTTAACAAGCGGGTGTGCCGCATGGCCCTGGCTCGAGCCGGGGCCAATTCATGAGAAGGCTGAGAAGGTTTAAGACTTATGGCGAATGTCGTCGTGATCGGAGCCCAGTGGGGCGACGAGGGCAAAGGCAAAATCGTGGACTGGCTCTCGGAGCGCGCCGACGTCGTCGTGCGTTTTCAAGGTGGGCATAACGCCGGGCATACGCTGGTGATCGGCGACAAGACGTTCAAGCTGTCGCTTCTGCCGTCGGGCGTGGTGCGGCCGGACAAGATGTCGGTGATCGGCAACGGCGTCGTCATTGATCCGTGGGCGCTCGTGAGCGAGATCGAGCGGCTAAGGGAGCAGGGGATTTCGATCACGCCGGATAATCTGCGCATCGCCGAGAACGCGGCGCTGATCCTGCCCCTGCATCGCGAACTCGACGTCGTGCGCGAAGCCGCAGCCGGCACGGAGAAGATCGGTACGACGGGCAGGGGCATCGGTCCGGCCTATGAAGACAAGGTCGGCCGCCGGGCGATCCGATTCCAGGATTTGGCGACGCCCGAGACGCTCGGGCCGAAGGTCGATCGTTTGCTGGCGCATCACAACGCGTTGCGGCGCGGGCTTGGTCAGGAAGAGATTTCGAAGGCGAAGCTGATCGATGATCTCGTCACGATCGCGCCGAAGGTTCTGCCTTACTCGGACGTGACCTGGGAATTCCTCGACGATGCGTGGCGGCAGGGAAAGCGCATTCTGTTCGAGGGTGCGCAGGGCGCGCTGCTCGATGTCGATCATGGCACGTATCCGTTCGTTACCTCGTCGAACACCGTTGCGGCGCAGGCTGCGACCGGCTCCGGTATCGGTCCGCGCCACGTCGGCTACGTGCTCGGGATCGCGAAGGCCTATACGACGCGTGTTGGCTCGGGTCCGTTTCCGTCGGAGCTGACGGATGCCATCGGCGAGAAGATCGGTGAGCGCGGCCGAGAGTTCGGTACCGTGACGGGACGCAAGCGCCGCTGCGGCTGGTTCGACAGCGTCCTCGTCCGGCAGGTGGCCAAGGTGTCCGGCATTGACGGCATTGCGCTGACGAAGCTCGACGTGCTCGACGGCTTCGACACGATCCGCATTTGCGTCGGTTATAAGCTTCGCGGCGAGCGGCTCGACCGGCTGCCTGCAAGCGCCACGGCACAGGCCGAGATCGAACCGATCTATGAAGAGTTCGAGGGCTGGTCGGAATCGACCTACGGTGCGCGGCGCTGGGCCGATCTGCCGGCACAGGCGGTGAAATACGTTCGCCGCGTCGAAGAGTTGATCGAATGTCCGGTCACGCTACTCTCGACGAGCCCCGAGCGCGACGACACGATCCTGATGAAGGACCCATTTATCTGATCTGACGAGTTTCGGCGCGAGGGGGAGCGAAGCTGATGTTTTTCGTCGCGTCGAAAGTTATTTTCTTCTGCATTCAGCCTTCGAACCTGGTGTTCTTTGCGCTGCTCGGTGGCACGCTGCTTCTCGGCTGGTCTCCAAAGTGGGGGCGGCGGCTGCTCTATGTCGGTCTCGCCGGTATCGTGCTGTTCGGCTATCTGCCTGGCGGGAACATTCTGGTCCTGCCACTCGAAGAGCGCTTCGCCTCGCGCGTTCCGGCTGTGCCGCACGAGAAGATCAGCGGCATTATTCTGCTGGGTGGCTTCGAGGATATTTCCATCACGCGGGCGCGCGGCGGATTGGCGCTCAACGAAGCCGCTGAGCGTTTGACCGAGACGCTTCGGCTCGCTCATGAACTGCCCGAGGCCAAGGTCGTTTTTACCGGCGGCAGCGGGGCGCTGTTCGGCGACAATGGCATCGCGGATGCGGTGAAGCAGTTCTTCATCGACGCAGGAATCGCGCCCGACCGCATCATCATCGAAAACGACTCGCGCAATACCTATCAGAACGCCGTCTTCACGAAGGCGCTGCTAAGGCCCGTTCAGCAAGATCGCTGGCTGCTCGTGACGTCGGCCTATCACATGCCCCGTTCGATCGGCGTGTTTCGCAAGGTCGGCTTCGACGTTGTGCCGTATCCTGTCGATTTCCGCACGCGCGACTGGGACGATGCGTTCCGTCCGTTCGACAGCTTCGCGGCGGGATTGCAGCGCACGGATCTGGCCGTCAAGGAATGGATTGGGCTCGTCGCCTATTGGGTCACGGGTCGAAGCTCGGCGATTTTTCCCGGTCCTTGAACCGCGCCGCCGCGCAGTCGTGCTAGCGCCGTTCGCTTGACGAGTGCGGCGCACACGGACGACCCAGTGCGCTTTCGGTATTTTCGGCTGGAACAATCACGCCGCGACACTGTTGAAACCTCGAATCTTGGCGAGGAGACGTGTGCAGTGCACGAGATCATCTATCTGATCGGACTAATCGTGGTCATCTCGTTTCTTCTGAGCCTTCTGGGTTTTAGATGATCGAAGGAGATGCGCAGATGGCCGATGTCATCGAAATCGAGGCGACGACCCCAGCTGAATCCTTCCTGAGCTGGCGAGGTATTCTCGCCGGGGCGGCAGCAGGTTCAGCGTTTTCTCTGGTACTTATTTCCCTTGGACTTGCGGGTGGCTTGTCGCTGCTGTCGCCGTGGCCGGGTCAGTCGCACACTGGATTGGCGGCAAGCGTAGCGGCAGCTTGGAGTTTGATCGCGACGATCGCTTCGTTCCTGATTGCCGGATTTGTTGCGGCGCGCGTGCGGCCGCGTGTTGCAGATGTACCTGCGGACGAAGTCGAATTTCGCGACGGCGTGCAAGGGTTCGTCGCGTGGGCAGTGTGCGTGTTGTTTGCGGGACTGATCGCAGTCGGCGCGAGCGGTCTTGCCCTGCACGCGACGTCGGCCGTCGCCAAATTCTCGGATCGAACATCGTCAAGCCCGCTGTCGGCAATAGTGTCGACGCTGTCGGCGCCACCCGAAGGTAAGCCGGTGACGGCGGCGGTGCCGCTGTTCACGGCCGACGAGACGCGCACCATCGAAGGCGTTTTTCTGAAATCGGTCGGCAGTAGCGGAATGGCGCCGAAGGATAAATCGTTCGTGGCAAACATCGTCGCGGCAAAAGCCGGTATTCCGTTGAGCGATGCCGAGACGAGAGTCGATGTGGCTTATGCGGATGCAGTCGCAGCTCTCGACAAAGCGAAGAAGGCCACCGAGCTGTCCGGGCTGCTGACAGGTATCGGTCTGCTGATCGGCCTCGCGGCGGCTTGGTATGGCGGGGTCCGCGGCGGCAAGAGCCGTGACGAGAACATGCCCGGCCGCCTGAGGTTCGGCGGTTGGTGAGGTGAGGACCGGCCGGTTATTGGCCCAGGATGATGCGCGGCTTGCGGCGCGGTTTCGGTAGCGTCGGCAAGGGCGGTCCGAACAGCGGCTGCACGAGATTATAGTTGGGACCGGCTGCACCGCCGCTGTTGCTGCCGTTCCAGCCAGAATCGGGGCCGAGCATGGTGTCGGGCGGCAACGTTGGGCCTAAGCGATCGACGGGCGCCACCGGAACGTCTCCGGCTGGGCCGCGCGGCCCTGAACCTGAACGGGGTTCCGCGCCGGCCGCACCAACCGACAGGGCCAGCAAGGCCGCGGCGGCACTGGAGATGGCGAGGGGTCTCATCTGGCTGTCCTCTGCGAGAGCGTGGCACATCCGGCCAAAGATCAATCGCTAGATTAATCTCTGGCGCCGGAGACGGAAAGACCATCCGACCGTATCCTCTCGGCTGCTGCTTAAAGGGCACAAGCGGGACAAAGAGCCTTGAACCACGCGAGAAAATGGGCGCTGACCCCAGAGTTCACGCAGTGCAGGCGGCTTCACATTACATGCGGAACGACGCAAATCCGTTAAATGGCCCCCCGCAATTGCGAGGATCAGGAGCTGGTCGGGACTGTGATCGGGTCGATGGTGATAATGCCGTTTGAAGAGTTGGAGCTTCCCTGCAGGATCTGGAGGACCGGAGAAGTCGAGGTCACGTCAGAATTGTTGATGTCATAAAGTGCTGAGAATTGTGCGATGAGCTTGGTCAGCTTTTGCGGGTCTTGGAGGTCTGTGAGGTTGAGCTTCTTAGTGATCATCGTGGCCTGGGTATCGATATCGGCGTTCGACATATAGCTCGACAGGCCAAGGGCGGTCTGGGTGAATTGCAGAAGCGCTTTGTCGCCCAGGATCTGGTAAGCTGACGTGATGGTCGGAGCCTTTTTCAAGAAATAAAGAGCGAGCTGCACGCCGGTGCTCTGGTCGCCCGCTTGCGTTTCCATCGTCTGCTCGACGTAACCGTCCTTGGTAGTGACGATCTGGCTGCGATCCTGGACCTGATTGATCGGCACGCTGAGCGTATTGCCGTCTGTCCCGAAATTGAAGGCGACGTCGAGAGCGCGATACTGCGCATTTTCAGGCTTGTTGATGTAGCTGGTCGGGTCGGTCGGATCGCTGGTTAGGATTTTGCGCAAATCCGTAGTGGTAAGATTGGCGTCCTTTAAATTGTAGGCATCGAGCGCGTAGTTGACGAGGCGCTGGTCCTTCAGGAAGTCGTCGACATTCGTGATCGAGCCGATCGTCGATGTGTAGTAATTGCTTTCGGCTGTAGCCAATGTCTGCTGCTGTGTGGCTGTCGCGCCGGAGGCGACCGCGCCACCGTTGTGTCTCGTGTATGCCGTTACCGTTGTCGCGAGATTGGTGTTGGTTTGCGCAACGTTGGCCGTTTTCGCATTGCCATCGGCGTCGAAATTGAAATCCTGCGCCAGCTTGATGTAGGCGACGTTGTGCGACTGGTTCGCAAAGCTGTGCGGATCGTTGGGATCGCTCGTCAGTATCTTGGTCAGCGTATATTTCGACGTCGTATCGGAATTGAGTCCGTAGGCGGCCATGATGAAAGAGTATGCGGTGCCGCTCAAGAGATCGCTGACGGTCGTGATGCCTTCGACCGTGCTCTTATACGCGGTAATGGCGCGATCGTTCGAGGCCTGCAGGTTGTCATCGAAGGTGTTCGAATAAAGATTGACCACGTTGTTGAGCTGATCTGTCGTTTGGATCGAGCCGTTGATGGAGCCGTCAGTGTTGAAGTTGAAGGCCTGGGCGAGCTTTTTGTAGGCGGTATTGGTTTGCTGATTGGCGACGCTGTTGGGATCGGAAAGATCGCTCGTCAGCACCTGCTTAAGCAGCGTTCTGGATGTGAGGCTGGGGGTGAGCCCAAAGGCTGTCAGTGCAACATCGACGAGGGCGTTGTTGGCGAGGAAATCATCAACGTTGGACACCGTGCCGATAGTCGATTTGTAGTATTGCGTTTTGTAGTCGGCGGCCTGCTGGCTGGCGTTCGTGCCAGTCGCGTTGAAATATTGATAGACGGTTGTGGCCGTGTTCGCTGCCGATTGGGCTGTGCCGTTGACGGTGCCGTCGGTATTGAAATTAAAGGCTGCAGCCAGCGTTTTATAATTCGAATTGTTCAGCGTGTTCGCGACACTGTTGGGATCGGACAGATCGCTCGTTAGGACCGCGCGGATCGTCGATTTCGAAATAAGATCTGGATCGATGCCATAGGATCTGACCGCGACATCGTATAGGCGAGGGTTTGCCATCAGCTGATCGACGGACGTGATGTTGCCGATGTTGGCCTGATAGTACGTCGCTTCGGTTTGGGCTGAGGTCGCTTTGTTGACCTGCGCCTGCGTGTAGAGATCAATCGTATCGTCTTCGTCGTTGGTATTCTGCGCGGTCACTGCCTGCTGAGCGACGGTGCCGTCGGTCGAGAATTGATAGGCCTTGGCGAAGGTGAGAAAGCGCGGATCGGTGAGCTTGTTGACGAAGCTACTGCTGTCGCTCAGGTCGCTGGTCAGCACCTTTTTCATGAAGGCCTTGGCGTAGGCCATGTCGCTTAGCCCGTAAGCCGTCATCGCATATGAGAACAGGCGCTGGTTGTTCAGGAAATCATCGACGGACTTCACCTTGCCGATGTTGTCTTGATAATACTGTGCGGCAGTGGAAACGTCCGACTGAGAACTGATGCGGGCAAGCGTTTTGGAGAGGTCGGCTGCGTAGCTCTGATAGAGGAGATACGTTGAGGTCATCGCCGGCTTTCCCATTCCGTGGCTTGCATCGAGGGGACTGTCGCCGAGGCAGCTTGCGTGGGCCTGCCCCTGGCGCGTTTCGATACTTGATACAACTCGTGTGATGATGCCCGCGCGGAATCCTCCGGCGATTCGGTTACGAGGGCGTTACGATCGCAGACGGCCTTGGTCCAATCAGGCGGGTTTTCGAGCAGGGGGTTCTGCAACCACAAGACCGCGATACTCGGCGAGGGCATCGGCCGCGAGTTCGTAGGCCAGGATGCGCTGCGGATTGACCGGGCCGGGAAAAACGATCTGGCCCATCGGCACGGGATTGAAGCCGAAGCGGCCGTAATAGGGATGATCGCCGACGAGCACGATAAGGCGGGCGCCGCCGTTGCGCGCAGCTTCCAGTGCTGCCGCGATCAGCTTACTGCCGAGGCCAAGGCTGCGGTGTTCGTTGTCAACGGCGATCGGTCCGAGCAGGACCGCACCCGTCTTGCCGCCAATGGCGATCTCAGTCGTGCGGATCGAGGCAATAACCGTTTTGCCGAGACAGGCGACAAGGCAAAACCGCGACAGGTGCCCCTTGCCCTCGCGCACGCGATAGGCGGAGCGGGCAAAGCGTCCCGGACCGAACACGCGCGCATGCAACTTGGATATCTCGGCGATATCGTCGGGAAGCGCGGGGCGGATGGTCAGGGACGGGGACATGCGCGAACACAGAAAGCTGGAGGCCGAAGGAATGCAGCCGCGGCTTCTATCACACTTCCGGCGCCATGCGATCCTCGAGGGAGCGGCGAATTCGCTCGGCCGTCTGAGCGCCCGTGTCCGGCGGAAGGGATTCGATCGGGAAAAAACCCACCTCGCGGGTGGAGAGCGCGGTTACACGCCGCCAACGGCGAACGAGGTACACTCCCGTTTGCTCATTTTTCCCCCTGGCATAGAAGAACGACAGATCCGGTTGGCCGTTAACCTCGATGCCGGCGACCTCGCGCAGGACGCGGCGGAGGGCCGCTTCAAGATTTTCGCTGTTATGAACCAATCCCACCGGCAATTCCCAGGTGCTGCCACTTTCGTTTTGGACCATAAGAGTGCGCCCCGCTTCGTCGATGACACAGGCTTCGACGGAGAGGTTCAGCCCACGCGCTACCCGCCAATACTTTTGAAACACGCGGGCAATCCATCGACCGAGCAGCGGAATGTCTTCTTTCAACGGCAAACTCTCCTTCGGCAATGCCCGTCGCTGGACATTTCCCATCCGCAGGGTGATCTAGACGTGCGTTTCTCTATATATCGTTCCCGCCGCCAATGACCGAAGCTTTCACGCTCGCGCATTTTTCCGACGTGCACCTGCCGTCTACCGTGCGGGCGGCGTGGCCTTTTTGGAATGCAAAACGTCTGCTCGGGTACGCCAATTGGATGCGCAAGCGGCGGCGTGTTCACGTGCGTTCGGTCGCCGACAGATTAGTGGCGGACGCGAAAGCGTTGAGGCCCGATCATATCGCCATCACGGGCGACCTTATCAATCTGGGGTTGCCGGGAGAGTACGAGGCGGCGCTCTGTTGGCTGAGGACCGTCGGGGCGCCTCGGGACGTGACGGTCGTTCCCGGCAATCACGACATTTATTCAAGCCTGCATGGTCATGCCGGAATTGGTCGGTGGGCGCAGTATATGGGCGATGAAGACGACACGCTGGCATTTCCGTTCGTCCGCCGCGTCGGGCCGCTCGCGCTCGTCGGCTTGAACTCGGCCGTCGAGACACCGCCGTTTTATGCCGGCGGCAAACTTGGTCGCCATCAACTCGAAATTGCCAGCGAGCTTCTTGATGCGCTTGGCCAAGAAGGCGTCATTCGCGTTGTGCTGATCCATCATCCGCCATTGCCGGATCTCGCGCCGACACGACGGGCATTGAGCGATGCGGCGCATCTTTCGCATTTGCTCGAACGCGGGAATGCTGAACTCGTGCTCTATGGACACAATCATCAACCGCGGCTCGATTGGCTACATTCGCGCGGCAAAGCCGTTCCGATCATCGGCGCAGCATCGGCGTCAGCAGCGATCGCGCATGGCGAAGAGCCGCCAGCGAACTACAATCTCTTCACGTTCTTTAAAAACGAAAAGGGATTGCGCATTCGTCATATCGTGCGCGGTATCGATGGGCCGGAAAGCGCGGTCAGGAAGATCAGCGAAACGGTATTGAAGGCGCCGGCATAAATTTCTGGCAGCCCATTTTCGTGTCGCGGCCATATGCCACGCGCAAATGAAAGCAGCGTTGCGATGCCTCGTCGTGACGCGTCTTCTCTCCATGCAGCGCAGGTATGCTTGTGTTCTGAGCAAGTATGACAGCGTGGCTGGCCATACGATGGGCAGGAAAGGCGTGCAGCGCGTGTGTTATATTTACGCGCTAGTGCATAATCTGGGTGAAAGCCTGTCGTTCTGACGCGGCGCCATTGACACAAGCTCGCCGCGAGCGGTCATGATATGAAGACGCGCTGGCTTTCATTTTTAGGTGGCCTGCGGGGAGCACTGCAATTTGCCTAAACCTGTCGAAATCAATCTCGCCCTTCAGGGCGGTGGAGCACACGGCGCCTTCACGTGGGGCGTTCTCGACCGTCTGTTGGAGGATGAAACGCTACAGTTCGGATGGATCAGCGCAACGAGTGCTGGTGCCGTCAATGCGGTAGCGCTGGCAGCCGGTCTGGCTGAAGGCTCTCGTGCCAAAGCGCGCGAGAAGCTCTACAAGATCTGGCATGCGATCCATCAAGCCGGTGTGCCGGATCTCACGCGTCTCAATCCGTTTCTGAACGGATTGGTTCGTCCGACGCAGTTGACGACGCATCTCGCGACGATGCTGTCGCCATACGAATTCAATCCGCTGGGCTTCGATCCGCTCCGCCGGCTGATTACCGAGCATGTCGATTTCGATCTGATCCGCACGCGCTCGCCGGTCGAGCTGCTGATTGCTGCGACGCATGTTGCAACGGGCCGCGCACGTCTTTTCCGCGAAGATGAGATCACCGTCGACGCGGTATTGGCGTCCGCCTGTCTCCCGGTCATGCATCACGCCGTAGAAATCGAAGGCGCGGCCTATTGGGACGGCGGCTTTTCGGCCAATCCCGATATCGTGACGCTGGCGAGCGAAAGCCCGGTTCCCGATACGCTGCTGGTGATGGTGTCGCCGCGCGTGAATGAACATCTGCCCACGACGGCGCGCGATATTTCCAATCACGCCAACCGGCTGACGTTCAATGCGCCGCTGTTGCGCGATATCGAAGTCGTGACAGCGGTGCGCGAAACGTCCGGGCCGCTCATGGCAAAGGGCCGTTTGGCGCCGATCTGCCGACATCGCTTTCATTTGATCGACGGTGGTCCGATCACGGGCACGCTCAATCCCGAGACGACGATGCAGCCCGATTGGGATGTCATCACGTATCTGCACGGCGCCGGGCGCGACCATGCGGAGAAGTGGATGGACGTCGCTCGTTCTGCCGTCGGCCGGCTCGAAACCGTGGACCTCGCGAACTATTTCTTTCCACCAGTCGAAGATGGCGTGCAGTTCCGCACGGTTGCCACGCCAAAGCGTCACACCGGGCGTCGCGGCCTCGGCGGTGGCGTTAAACGCGCGAAGTAGCTTCGTCGGGCAAATCTCCCGGTCACAATCGTGGGATTTGCCTGCAACAAATTGGTCTCGCGGCGGTATTCCTTTCGGAATTCGAAGGAATACGAGCAATGATCAATTGCAGAACTCTCTTTGTGACGTTGATGGCGGCGTTATTGCTGCCATCGTTGCCGATTTCAATTGCCGAGGCCGCGCCGCAGCGCTTGGCTTTCCTCGGCGTGCGCATCCAAAACGACAACGAAGGCTTGGAGCCGACGACCGATGCGGAGCGCAAGCGCATGGCGGCGATCGGTAAGCAGTTCACCGATGCGCTGGTGACGTCCGGCGACTATAAAATCGTACCGTTGACAGACGATATTCGCGCCGAGATCGCGCGCGGACAGTCCGTTGGGCATTGCGGTGGCTGCGAGGCCGATTACGGCAAGACACTGAAAGCCGATCGCGTCGCGTGGATCACGGTGCAGAAAGTTTCAAACCTGATCCTGAATATGAATGTCTACATCGCCGACGTGACGACAGACAAATATACGTTCATCAAGAGCGTCGATATTCGCGGCAACACGGATGAATCGTGGTCACGCAGTCTGAAATACCTGCTCGACAATTACTTCTTTGAACGGAAGTCTTAGCGCAGGTGCCGCCGTCTTCGGTGAGGAACCTATAATTTTGCGTAGATGGCCGCCTTTCGCGGCCATTTGTTTTTTGGGGAAGATGACAACGAGTGGGCGGCAAGATCATCCGACGAGTTTGGCGTAGCCTTCAGCGACGGTTTCATCAAGCAGGCGTTTGTATTCCGCATAAGCTTTGTTTTTCGGTGTTACTTCGCCGAAGGTGTCGCCGTCGAAGTTTTGGCGGTGGGAATACAGAATGGGCGTTGCGACCGGGATGAAGGTCGCGCGCTGTTTGTTCAGAGTCGTGATGATGCCGCGCATCTCTCCCGCGCGATCGAGCTGGGAGACGACGACCATGCGCATCGCGCCTTTCGTCAGCGAGACGAGGTGGATGAAGCTCGATGATGCCGGAATGTAGAGGCGGCCGCGATGGGCATACGGAGCGTCCGGCCGGTCACGCTCCTGGAAGAGCAGGCTCGGCCATTCCGGGTCCCAACTGATGTCGGTGCGGTAGGCGACGATGGTATCTGGCAGCGAGAAGGAGCGGCGAAGCGTCAGGTAGCTGCCGATGTAGTGATCGACGGCGGCTTGTGTGTAGGCGCCCATGTAGATCGGCGCGATGCCGCCGCCGTTGCGAGCAAATTCGAGCGGACCGCTGGCGCTTTCGACGGCGACCGTTTCACCGTGCCAAGCGTCCCGCAGGCCGTGGAAATCGAGGCCGAGCACCATGCAGACGTCAAACAGCGTCTGGTCTCTGACCGAGCGGCCGCCGAGCAAATTCTGGATCGTCTTTTCGTGGCAGTCGGCAGCATCGGCGAGCTCGGCTTGCGTTAGCTTCTTTTCGACCATCGCCGTCTTGATGCGGTCGAGCGCCTCGGTGCGAGTGGTGGCGGGCGCAATCTGGTCGGCGACTTTTTTCATGGCCCACGAGTTTCGATGCGTGGCGACGGGACGCCGCCGTTGCCGGAAAATACCGATTTTTTCCGCCTGGAAGCAATCGGAATCGGACGTCAATTCCAGGCTTCTTCCCGTTGCTGCTTACTGGGGCCGGACGGGCTCATGTTTCCGCGATGTATTCGGCATTCTTCTCGCGTCGTCACCGCCGGGGTGACGCGGTGCGCCGCTTCGGCGCGCAACCCGAGGAGATGGACACCATGTCGGACACGGTTACTTCAAAATTGGCGGCGGCGATTTCCATGGGCTCGCTGCTGGCGCTCGCCATCATGGCGGGCAGCGTTCGGCCGGCCGCGGCGCAGGAGTTCGATTGCCGGAACGCCGAATTCGCATCCGAGATGACCATCTGCGGCAGCGGCCGGCTGTCGGCGCTCGATGAGCGGATGAACGAACTCTATCGGGATTTGAAGGCCGCTTACGGCACCCGCTACCAGCGTAACGGTCTCAAAGCCTATCAGCGGCAATTTCTCGATGCGCGCGACGCGTGTGGGCGCGATACGGAATGCATCAAAGGTGCGTATCTCGATCAGATCAGCGTGCTGGAGGCGCGCCTTGAGCAGGTTTACCGGCGCACCGAACGTTGATCGAGGTTTTCGACGACGTGGGGCGGATCCTGCCGGTCGACGACTTCGAGTTTCACGGCGGTCAGGCCCTTATCCGTCATCGAGAGGTCTTCGGCGGCCCTGCGAGACAAATCAATGACGCGGCCTGGTTTGAATGGGCCGCGGTCGTTGATGCGAACGATGACGCTTTGCCCGGTGTCGACCCGCGTAATGCGGACACGGGTTCCGAAGGGCAGCGTTCGGTGGGCGGCGGTAAGGGCGTTCGGATCGAACGCTTCGCCGGAAGCAGTCTTCTTGCCCGAGCCGTAATACGACGCGATGCCCTTCATGGCATGGGGCTTAGCGGTGCCCTCGGTAATCGGACCGTGCAGGCCGAACGGCGGGGTAGCCACTGTGGCGGTCGCCTTAACGCGTTTGATCGCCGGCTTGTTCAGTGTGATCTTGGCTCGCCAGTGATCGAATTTGATGGCGGGCGGTTTCGGCGGATCAGGCTCGGGCTGGGTGTTCGTGGCCCAGACGCCGACGGATGCGGTCGCGGCCGATGTTGTGGCCGCCGACGTTGCGACGACGGCGTTGCTTGCCGGCCCCGACAGAGCTTCTGAAAGCGATTGAGCCTGTGATGAGCCGCTTCCAGCGAAAACGGCTGAACTCACTAAAACGGCAACATAAGCCACACGAGTGCTTCGGCGCACGCACATTCCCCCCGGAACATCCCCGAATCACTGTGATTATGACGATTCTAATGGCGGAAAAACGTCGGGAGGCGCAGGTTATCCAACGCCTCCCGTCGTTATAGTCAGAGCATAAGCGTCTTTAGTTCAAGACCTGCAATGAGACACGGGCCACGCCGGCACCGGTCATGTTGATGGCACGGGCTGCGCCGCGCGACAGGTCGATGACGCGACCGCCGACAAACGGTCCGCGATCGTTGATGGTAACGACGACGGACTGGCCGTTCGACTGGTTCGTGACGCGCACGCGGGTGCCGAAAGGAAGCGAGCGATGCGCCGCGGTCAGACCGTCCGGGTTGAAGCGCGCGCCCGAAGCCGTGCGCTGGCCCTGCCAGTAGTACGACGCCATACCGCCGCCGCCGCCAGAAGCGTAGTGGCGCTTACGCGACGAACCCTGTGCATAGTGCTTGCGAGATACTTTGCGGGCATACCGCGACTTAGAAGACTTGTGGTAGGATTTATACGACGACTTGCGATAGACGGCTTTCTTGTGAGAATGCCCGCAGACATAGGCTGCGCCTTCGCACTTCCAGGCCGCGTTTGCGGGCATGGCTGCCGCTGTGATTCCCGCCAACGTGAACGCGGCTACCGCGATAGTTGAACGCATAATGCACTCCTTCATCAGGAGCAGCAGTGGTTTCGGGTCGAATGGGCGGTTTCCCCCGCCCGTGATCCGCTTCCTTCAGCGATCACGGGTCAACCGCCTCGGTGGCGGCACCGTCCGTGTATGTTGGGAGAAAGTTGCCCCTGTCTCGGAAAACCCCGTGTGACCCGTTACTGAACTCCAGAACCCAGTTCGTACTGCTGCCCGTGCTTGTTGACTGGGGTTACCCCCGTCCTGGCAGCGGCCAACGAGCACCGACTGGCTCCCGCGGTCAACCCGTTGCTGCTAACACTTTTTAACCATAATTGGTAACTGTCGGAAATATATCATTTATTTTAACTGCATCTTTAGGTTGCGCGACGCCAGGTCGCAGAATTTAACAATCTTTCACGGAACAAAAATCTTAACGGGCCATTCGTCATATTTCGTTTACCAATCAAAAGCCTATCTCGATCGGCCAGGCCGGACGCTCCGTATGCGCCGATTACCCGTTTTCGAAAATGCACTTTTAAATCGCGTTGCCGAGCTCTCGTCGGCTGCCGTGTCGCGAGATGTCCGCGCATGTTATTGGCCCTCCATGCGCGAGAGACTAGCGCGATGAGATGGATCGAATGCGATGGCGGATGTCCGGCGACAGCAGCACGATCAGCCGGTGCCGACGCCATCATTCGCTGAGGCACGCGCGGTTTGGTTGCGTATTGGGCTGATGTCGTTTGGCGGTCCCGCCGGACAGATCGCTCTGATGCACAAGGTCCTCGTCGATCAGAAGCGATGGTTGGACGAGGGGACGTTCCTGCTGGCGCTGAACTTCTGCACATTGCTACCCGGTCCGGAGGCGATGCAACTCGCGACCTATGCAGGATGGCGGATGCATGGTGTGCGTGGCGGTCTGACGGCTGGGCTGCTGTTCGTTCTGCCGGGCGCCCTGCTGATCCTTGCGATCTCCATTCTCTACGGCAACTTCGGGCAGGTGCCGATCGTTGCCACCCTGTTCGAGGGGATCAAGGCGGCGGTGCTGGCAATCGTCGCCGAAGCGCTGTGGCGGATCGCACGGCGCGCGCTGACAAGCCGGACGGAATGGCTGGTCGCTACGGCATCGTTCATTGGGATCTTTCTGTTCAAGGTGCCGTTTCCGGTCATCGTGCTGGCGGCGGCGCTGGCGGGCTGGGGCCGGACACTGGCTTCCGGCGGCGGCAATTCCGCATCGGCAGCAGCGGCGTCAACTTTGGTTGTGCCGATCGCATCGACACTTAACACGGTCGGGCTTTGGCTGGCAGTGTGGCTCCTGCCGCTGCTGGCCGTGGCGCTGGTTTTCGGGTTCGATCATGTACTGGCGCGGCTTGCCCTCTTTTTTTCGAAGCTGGCGGTCGTGACGTTTGGCGGCGCTTATGCCGTGCTCGCCTACATGGCTCAGGATGTCGTCGAAAAATACGGGTGGCTCAGGCCTGGCGAAATGCTGGACGGACTGGGTCTCGCCGAGACGACGCCGGGACCGTTGATCCTCGTTACCGAGTTCGTCGGCTACCTTGCGGCGGCGCGACATGGCGGCGGGCCAGCTTTGCTGTTCGGAGTGCTCGGCGCTGTCGTTACGTTGTGGGCGACGTTTGCGCCGTGCTTTCTCTATGTCTTCGCCGGTGCGCCGTACATCGAGTGGCTGAAGGCGTCGCCGAAGCTGAAAGCGGCCTTATCAATGATCACGGCGGCTGTCGTCGGCGTCATCTTCAATCTGTCGCTCTGGTTTGCGTTGCATGTGTTTTTCAGGGTGCAGGCTGAAGTGGGGTTTGGGCCGGCGCGGCTCGACGTGCCCTTGCTCGCCAGCGTCGATGCCCGGGCTGTCGGGTTGGCGGTTCTTGCCGCCGTGCTGCTGTTCGTTTTTCGCCTCGGAATCGTAACGACGCTCGGCGTTTCAGCCTTGGCATCGTTGCTGCTGGCTTGGGCGATGTGACGTCAGAGCCAACCCTTCTTCTTGAAATAGAGGAACGGGATCAGGCCGGAGATGAACATCAAGACGAGGGCCATCGGATACCCGAACGGGAAATCAAGCTCCGGCATGACTTTGAAATTCATGCCGTAGATCGAGGCGACGAGGGTCGGTGGCATCAGCATCACGGCCATGACCGAGAACAGCTTGATGATCTGGTTCTGCTCCGTCGAGATCATGCCAAGCGCCGCGTCGAGCAGGAAGCTGGTGCGGGCCGAGAGAAAGCGCATGCTTTCCATCAGCGATAGGATGTCGTGGTTGGCGGCTTCGATGCGACTGAGCACGCGCGTGTCGTCTTGGCGTTCGCGAGCGGCATTGGCGAAATAGAGCGACAGGCGGTGAAGCGACATGGCGCTTTCCTGCGCTCTCGCGGTAATGTCGCCTTCCTTGCCGACCGTCCTGAGTAAAACGTCCAGTCGCCGGTTGTGCGCAGCCTGTCCCTTTTGGGCAAAGACGACTGGGGCGATACGTTCGATTTCATCTTGAACGCGTTCGATCAGGTCAGCTTCGCGCTCGATCAGCATTTCGAGCAGGCCGATCATGACGCCCGCGCCCGTCACGCAATCGGCGTCGCCTTTCGCGGCGCGGGTGACGTAAACCGGAAAGGCCTTCGGCTCGGCGTAGCGCACGGTGACGAGGTGGTTGCCGGACAGAATGAACGTGATGACCGACGTCATCGGCATATCCTGTGCGTTGTGATGCAGGATAATGCTGGTCATGTAGTAGGCGCCGTTCTCCGAATAGAAGCGGTTCGACGCTTCGATCTCGCGCATTTCGGAGCGGGTCGGGATTTCGATGCCGAGAGCGTCTTCGATACCCTTGTCTTCGTTTTCGCCGGGATTAATCAGGTCGATCCACACGCTCGACGTAAGATCGCCCGGCTCTGTGCGCTTGATCAATTTGCCGCCGAGGGCGTCATAGACCGTTATCATTGATTTCAACCTTGCTGTGAAATGCGTGCGGCGTGGATGCTAGAACGCCGTCGATAGGCCTCAAGCTCGCGGCGCAGCCATTCCACGGCGCCTCCGGGCCGAACAAGCCCGCC
Organism: Hyphomicrobium sp. MC8b; assembly: GCF_905067615.1. NCBI lineage: Bacteria > Pseudomonadati > Pseudomonadota > Alphaproteobacteria > Hyphomicrobiales > Hyphomicrobiaceae > Hyphomicrobium > Hyphomicrobium sp. MC8b. The sequence goes on from NZ_LR898465.1 coordinate 1,328,810, forward strand.
GAACGGCCGAGCTTGTTCTGGCCGTCGGCGTTTCGGGCTTTGCCCGGCGGTCGCGAGTCCGATATGACGAATGCATCTTTAATTGGAGCGGCTTCCATGTCTCCGCGATTGACGATCGTTTCTGGTGTGGCCGGAATTCTGTTTTGCGGATTGGCGACGTCGGCTGGCGCCGGAGGAATTCAGTGCAAGAACGGCTTTCAGCTAGTGCAAGGCTCTTGGCTTTCCACGCCCTACTGCCAGGACGCACTGGTTGCCCAGGTAGCCCATGAATATGGGTTTAAGGCGACAGCGGCGGAGGTTCGCAACAACCCGATGTTCAAGCAGCGTCTTTGCCGTTTCATCGGCCAGGATATCCGGATCAAAGAGACCTGTAGCGAGGTAACGCCGGTTCCGGGGCGCGGATTTTACTGATGCCGTTATCGTAGGCCACCAGGCACAAAAAAGGTGATGATCGCTTGGTACGATCATCACCGGGATGGCATCGAAAAAACGTCAGGTCTCAGCCGAGATCTGGCGTCACTTCGCTGATGTCCTTGGCGCGGCGGACGCTGCCGTCGAACTGGGCGCCTTCGTCGATCGAAAGCGTCTGCTTGACGATGTCGCCGTCAACGCGCGAGGTGGCGTTGAGGTTCACGGACGAGCCTTTGAGGGCGCCGCTGACTTCACCCTGAACGGTGATGGTGCGAGCCGTGATGGTGCCGGCAACGCTACCCGTTTCACCGACGGTGACAGCTTCGCCATGAACATCGCCCTGGATGTGCCCGGCGATGAGCAGCGAGCCCTTCGTCTTGATTACGAGCTGCTGGCCCGAGATGGTGATGTCTTGTCCGAGGACCGATGTCGGCGCGTCGATGGCGTGTGTGTGAGAGTGATTGGCGGTCTGCTGGATCGGCGAGCCGAAAAGCGGCGGTGCCGGGGTCTTGGGTGCCATCGATGGGATCGATGAAGCGTGTGGCGTGAGTGTCTTGGCTGGCTCTGCGACGCGTGGTTCCGGCGTCGCTACGCGGTTGAACATCGGTCTACCCCCAAACAAAAAAGAACTGCTGTCGCCCTTCCCGCTGAGGCACAGCATCACGCTAGTTTGGGTACATTATGTCCAAGTCAGCACTGGCGCCAGGATTGTTTCGCCGCGGCGCAGAATTCGGCGGGCCGGGGCAGCAATCGTTAAGACGCTTGATCAAAAGAGAAACGGGCCATCGCGTTTGGCGAGGCCCGCCCTGGATTTCCCATCGTGAATTCGTGTCGGGGATCAGTCCCAGTAATTCACGAACGGCGCGACGACGTGCGTTCTGCCGTGGCGATCACTGTAGACGTGTGCGAACGGTGCATCGACGACTGTCCGGCGTCCGCTTTCGACGCGCGTGAAGGGCGCATGCACAACATTACGGCCCCGGTGATAGTGACGGTGATAAATCGGGCGGCCATTCCGGTCGTACCGGTCATGGACCTTGATCAGGTTGGACGGCGCATCGGCCGCGCCGGGCTTTGCAGCCGGGAAGGCGTTGGCTGTTACGGAGACCGCCAGCATCGAAGCCAGCGCTGCCGTGACTGCGATGAGGGAACGGGAAAATGCCGTCATGACAATACTCTTCTCGTTTCTGTTGCTACGCTTTCAAAACTGACGAAGTGAGCTTTTGGTTCGCATTTTTCCATGCGGCAATTGGCTGAACGGCTGCCTCTTTTGCTCGGCGCGATCCAATCCCTGACGCCTTAATGCGACGTACCCTGCAGAATCTGCGGGTCTGGGCTTCCGACAGCGCGGGAGTCTGCTAGATTCGTTAACAAAAAGGGGAGGTCGTCATGGTCATTCACCGAGTGGGGCTCGCCATTATCCTAACGGCGCTTCTCGGGCATGGCCCGGCGTCGGCGGCAGATGAAGCGGCGTGTCCGCGTCCGGGTACGCTTGGCGTTTCCCGCACCGTCGAGATCGATACGACCGGCGGGCCGGGCTTCGGAATGGAGCACTACAAGGCGTACGACTTCCTACAGGACAAGGAAGTCGTCCTGACATTCGACGACGGTCCGCAAAAGTACACGACCGAAGCGGTCCTCAAGGCGCTGAATGACGAATGCGTCAAGGCGACGTTCTTCTCGATCGGGAAAATGGCGCTGGGCTATCCGGAGATCATTCGCGAGGTGGCGAAGGCCGGACATACGGTCGGAACGCACACGTGGAGCCACAAGGCGCTTGCCAAGCTCAAAACGTTCGATGCGGGCAAGGATGAGATCGAGCGCGGGGTCAGCGCCGTGCACCGCGCGGTCGGTGGTCCCATAGCACCCTTCTTCCGGTTTCCAACGCTCGTCGATACGCAGGAGGCCGTCGCGTATCTCGGCAAGCGCAACATCGCGATCTTTTCGACCGACATCGACAGCGTCGACTACAAGCCGCAAACGGCTGATCATCTCGTCAAGTCGCTGATGCAGAAGCTCGACAAGAGGGGCAAGGGCATCCTCTTGATGCATGATATTCATAAAACGACCGCCAAGGCCGTGCCGATGCTGCTCGCGCAGCTCAAGGCCAAGGGCTACAAGATCGTTCATATGACCGCGAAGTCTCCAGTGACGACGGTCGCGGAATACGATCAAGCCATCGAGAAGGAAGCGAAGGGCCTGCCGCAAGTCGGCGCCGAGAAGCCGCTTTCGAGTATCGTCAAGACGGTTGGTGGAACGCCGCCGCCAAGCGAAGCGCCATCTTCATCGGAAAATGGCGAGCCGGAAGGGTTGCCGGCGCCGCCATCGCCTGAAGCCGCGTCGTCCGCTCCGGCTGCTGCGCCGCTTCCGGCTTTTCCGGCGACGCCGCCCGCTCCACAATCCGTTCCTGAAGCGGCGCCCGCTCCGGGAAAGCAATCTTCGGCGGAGTCCGCGCCTCAGGAGGTCAAATCTCCGGTGGCGACTGTGTCGGAGACAGTCGACGGCGCGGCAAAGCCCGTGAGCGTTGTCGCGGCGGCCGAGACCTCACCGGTGAAGACGGTTTCGGGGACAGCGCATATAGATGAGCCAAAGAAGGTCGACGCGCTTGAGCCCGCGCATCCGGGCGAGCCACCGAAATCGATATCCGAGAAGCTGAAAGAGACGTGGCAGTTCTGGTTCGGCGAATAGTGCCGACAAAAATGAAATGGGTGGCAGGGTTTGCCACCCATTTCATTTTGGACGCCCTGTAAGGCCCCCCGGGCCCGCCGCAAACCAAGCTTTCTGCCCGAGCGCACAACAGCGCGACGGCAAGTTCTTGGGCGTTCACCACGGTCTGACGCTGATAATCAGAGACGTAGCGTTTCCGGCATCATGTGGGCTTGGTCCCCCAATCGACCCCCCGATCGACTGCCCACGAGAGGGACGCTATTGGACCTTGACGGGGGCTTCCACAGAAAACGAATCAGTTTTGCTCGAATCCAAAATCGTGTGGCGTATTGGATACAACAAAATGAATATTCAGTACTCAGACTATAGTCTTGTGGATAGCTGCTTTCGGAGGGAACTACGCAAAGAGAAGGGCCGCTCGTGAGAGCGGCCCCGTGAGATCATCGTCTGAAAGCGGAGTTGCAATGTCTGCCGCTTAGGTGTCAGGCGCACTCCAGGAGAGTTCCGTGTGCAAGCCCGAGCGACCTCGACATCGACCGCCTCAAGATCCCACTCGACATCGGATCACCTCCTCTCTGTTGTTGAAAGATGAGATAAGCTGACACTGTTCGCGCGCTTTGAAAAGCCTTTGTTTTATGACGCTTTGTTAAGTCTGGTTCGCGTTATTTGTTGAGGCAACTCGGATAGGGCGGTTTCTCGTCCGGTCTGATTGCGCAGAGGCGGATCGGTGTGAGCTTCGCCAGCCGGTCTTTCCATTTGCTCTCGTCGATCGTCAGGTTCTCGGCATTCGCGGCTGTGCGTTCGGCCCATTGCACCGTGTAAACGGCGGACGCGGATTTGATTGCAACGACGAGGGCAGTTTCGCTGTCGTCGCCGCCGCTCGCATCGATCTTGCCGCAATTCGCGACGGCCACGAATGCGTCTTCGCCGCTGATCTCGGTCTGGCCGAGCGGCTTTACCGAGAATGTTTTCGGGCAGGCCTTCTGAAATCCGGCCGCGATCTGCGCCGCGAAGTATTGTGCGGAGAGGTCGGGATGTGTCGGGGCGGCTTTCGCGCCGGTCACAGTGATCATCTGCGACCACTTCTCGGCTGTCTCGCCTTTCAGCACGGCTTCGCGAATATAGTTGTCGGCGGTCGGCTGCTCATAAACGGTGGTGAAGTCTGCGGGCAGCGTGAACATCACGAGCTTCCCAAAGATCGGCGAGATGACGATCGGCGCGGATGGGCTGCTTGGGGGCTTGGCCGTATCGTCGGCGATAGCATATCCCGGCCAAGTGCAGAACAGGGCGAGCAGAAACAGCGAACTTCGCATGCAGCACATCCTTGATGGTTTTCCGGAACGGCTAGCGTGCAGATATGACCATAGTCAGACGGCGCCTGCGTCAATTCCAGGGTCGTTGCAATGTCGGGAAGTTTCTCCCCCAACAACGCCGTTCATGTAGAGCCGCTGACGGCGTCGTGGATGGCGCGGCAGTGGTGCACCATGTTGTCATGCGCGACGACGAATTTCTTCAGCGGTGTGTCGATGTCATAGAAATAGATGTTGGCGATAAAGCCATAGATGCCGGCGTCTATCGTTGATGGTTTGGGGCCGTGAACAAAGCCCTCGGCCGGGATGAGGTTGGCCAGAACCCGCAAGTCTGCGAGGCCGCGCGCCATGGCCTGATCCGGCTCGTAGCGTCCGATCCCTTGATAGTAATAGCGCTTGGCGTTGAATTCTTTCGCAGCGGCGAGGCCCTCTTCCGTCAGTTGCGGATGTTCGCGCAGCAACGCATCGCGGAATTGCTTCCAATAGCGCTCGTCCTTCCAGCGTGAATAGGACATGACCCAATAAAGATCGTCGAGCAGGCGCGTGACGAGGAGATCGGTGTCGCGCTGGGCGGGTGTCAGCGCGTCATCCATCGTCACGCCGTACTTGCGCGTGACGTGCGCGATGATCGCGCCGCTGTCGCCGATCGTTTCGCCATTGTCGACGATGTAGGGAAGCTGACCGCGCGGCGCGGACGAGGCGTCGAAGATGTGTTCGTGCACGAACGGTACGCCTGCCAGTTTCAGGAAGGCATAGACTTTCAGGCCGTAGCCGTTGTTGTCGGCGACGCCGAACAGCGTCGGGTAAGAGTAGAGCGTGAGCATCGCACGAACCCTTAAGTCTAAGATCTATGCGAACGCATTTCCATGGCACGGCCAAACCCAGCAAGCAGTGTGCCCACGGCAAATAACGCCAGCACGACGTATTGGAGGTTATCCTCGACGCCTTCCTTCGCGATCATGAAATCGGAGATATCGGCATCCGACGACTTGAAGCGGTTCAGGGTCTCGTCGCGTGCGGTTCGTGCCCCTGTGATTTTTTCCGCGGGCGCATTGAGAGCTTGCAGCATCTCGATGCGATTGTCGTAAATGGCTTTGATCTGGATCTGTGCCGATTGCTGCGTGCTGAACGCGGCAAGGCGCCATTCGATCTCGCGCTTCAATGGATCGAGATAGAACATCTGCATCGCTGTCGATCCGAGCAGCAGAATGATCCCGAACAATTCACCGAGCTGATACGTCTTGAACCCCATCGCTTTCCCCCGCGGCTGTCGTTGGGGGCGGTGCTTCTCCGCACCATCCCGCCAACCGCGATCCTAGCAAAAGGGCGTTTGCTGACTATGGTTTTTCGAGGGCAAGGGGCGACCTGCCAACCGTCACCGTCAAAGCGCGTGCTGAATTCGATAAAGTAATGTTCGAGCTTGATCGAGTGATTTTAGCAATTCAGTCGTTGCCGGTGACTGTTCGCCATGCACAACTGAATTTCTAGTGCTAAGCAGCTTTTTGAAAGCCCGAGCTTCGTCAACGGATAGGACATCTTTTTTTTGTAGTCGCTCGATCAAAAAGGCGATTGGCTCTTGTGCCACAGATTCTCCAAGCTTAGAGGATGCGAGGTTTCGCATCGCAACCTCTATATTGCGCCACGTGACCAAATATTTCGCGAACAGTTCATTGTCCTCGTTTCGCGATATGTCGCGAAATTCAGGTGTGAGAACTCCGGTCTTTCTCAAATAAATTAGCGCAATACTGGCCGCGGTCATTATGACACCTACAAATACAATGACCAGGGGAAGTTGTTGGCTCGCATCAATGTTGTTTGCTAATTGGCGTAAAGCATAGATGCCGAATCCAGCCATCGAACTAAGAATTCCTAGTACCGCATACAGCGGGAGGATTTTGTCGATTGCCGATCGCGGTGGCATGCGGCTTTTTCGAGCCATCCGTTGCGCGCCGTTGACTATGTCCTGAACGGAAATTTCGCGCATTTCTCCGGTCATTCGTGCCGCTTCGTATGCGGCGGACACTAAAATTTCGTCACGGTAGTCACTCAGAATTTCCTCGAGGGTTTGCCTCGCCGCTGGAGTTAGTTTCTCCGAGAAATTGTCGGTGACCATGGAGGCTATTCCTTTACCACTACCAAGACGGTTGCGGTGACTGTGACGATTAGCAGAATGATAAAGGCCGCGAGCATGAGGGGCTGCTTGAGCTTCTCCGCGTCAGTGAAGAAGCCCGTAGCAAGGGCTCCAATAGGGGAAATTATCTTACCAGCAATCAGCCAGTAGTTGGGCCTGCCTTGCCGATAGCCGCGTCGGAGCAACAAGTCTGCATCAGCGATCATAGAACTGGTAATCTGCGGCTCGCCGTTTCCTGCGCTGGACGTCGTTTCTAGACGGCTAGCTTCTTGCAACAAGTCGGCAGCATAGCTCTCAAGACGAATGCGTGTTTCGTTTAACGCTTGGGCGTTCAAATACTGGGTCAGTGCATCTGGAATATTCAAATCGAATGGCATTCCGGAGCCCGGCGCAAAATCGAAGAATTATTTTTTCGCCAGTACCTTCTGACGAGAATGTGCACAAGCAAAAAAGGTCGGAAATCCGCATAAATCTCACTTTTAAATAGTGCGCTCGTCACTTCGGGCTGGGCTCAATATACAGGTTGTTCCCCAGTTCCTTGAACTTCGCGCTCATCTCGACCATGCCGACTTGCTGGTCGTTCAGGGTTGCTGCGTAGTCGCGGACGTCCTGCGTGATCTTCATCGAGCAGAACTTCGGGCCGCACATCGAACAGAAGTGCGCGACCTTGTGGGCGTCCTTCGGTAGCGTCTCGTCGTGGAACGACATCGCTGTGTCGGGATCGAGCGACAGATTGAACTGATCCTGCCAGCGGAATTCGAAACGGGCGCGCGAGAGCGCATCATCGCGAAGCTGCGCGGCGGGGTGACCTTTCGCGAGATCGGCGGCGTGTGCTGCGATCTTGTAGGTGATGACGCCGACCTTCACATCGTCGCGGTTCGGCAGGCCCAGATGCTCCTTCGGCGTGACGTAGCAGAGCATCGAGGTTCCGAACCAGCCAATCATCGCGGCGCCGATGCCGGACGTGATGTGATCGTAGCCTGGCGCGATGTCGGTCGTCAGAGGTCCGAGCGTATAGAACGGAGCCTCGCCGCAAGCCTTCAACTGCTTGTCCATGTTGGCTTTGATCTTGTGCATCGGCACGTGACCTGGGCCTTCGATCATGACCTGGCAGCCCTTGTCCCACGCGATCTTGGTCAATTCGCCAAGCGTTTCAAGCTCAGCGAATTGCGCGCGATCGTTGGCATCGGCGATGGAGCCCGGCCGCAGGCCGTCGCCGAGAGAGAACGATACGTCATACTTCCGCATCAGATCGCAGATCTCGTCGAAGCGTTCGTAAAGGAAGCTTTCCTTGTGGTGAGCAAGGCACCACTTCGCCATGATCGAGCCGCCGCGTGAAACGATGCCCGTGACGCGATTGGCGGTTAGCGGCACGAACGGCAGGCGCACGCCGGCGTGAATGGTGAAGTAATCGACGCCTTGCTCGCACTGCTCGATCAGCGTGTCGCGATACAGTTCCCATGTGAGCTTCACAGGATCGCCGCCGCACTTTTCGAGCGCCTGATAGATCGGCACGGTGCCGATGGGCACGGGCGAATTGCGGATGATCCATTCACGCGTGGTGTGGATGTTGCGGCCCGTCGAAAGATCCATGACGGTGTCCGCGCCCCAGCGGATCGCCCACACCATCTTTTCGACTTCCTCTTCGACCGACGACGTCACGGCGGAATTGCCGATGTTGGCGTTGATCTTCACGAGGAAGTTCCGGCCGATGATCATCGGCTCAAGCTCGCCGTGGTTGATGTTCGCCGGAATGATGGCGCGGCCGCGGGCGATTTCGGAACGCACAAACTCCGGCGTGATGTGCTCGGGGATGTCGGCGCCGAAACTTTCGCCGTCGGCGAGCGCTTCCTTGGCGCGCGCGAGCGCCGCCGCACGACCGAGGTTTTCGCGATGGGTGACGTAGATCATCTCTTTGGTGATGATGCCTGCGCGCGCGTATTCGAATTGGGTGAGGGGAGCGGAAGACGTGGCACAGCGCGGTTGATAAACGGTCGGAAACACGCGCGCAGCGTGGGCGCCCGTCACGTTGCCGTTGTCTTCCGGTTTGATCGTGCGGCCGTCATAGGCTTCCGTGCCGCCGCGCTCGGCAACCCAAGCGTCGCGGATTCGCGGGAGACCGGTCGCCACGTCGATCGTTACGGTCGGATCGGTGTAGGGGCCGGACGAGTCATAAACGCGGAACGACGGCTCGTTCACATCCGTAAGCGCGATCTCGCGGAATGGTACGCGGACGTCGTAATGGCCTTCGGGCGAGGAATAGACTTTTGTCGAAGCGCTGATCGGGCCGACAGTGACTTTCGGCGTCTGGATGTCGGCGGTGCGGGTTGGCTTGTTCATGACGTTGCTCCTCTCGGCCACTCCCTGGGTAAGGGAGTGTTCCACCATGGCTGCACGCGCACGCGCAGAATTGCGTTGACCGGAAAGGTGCGGAATGCGGCTCTGCCGCGGAATGCCCCGTCCCTTCGCCGGCATAACCCGGATCAGGTTCGAAGGGTGCTCGCGCTTTCTTACGCGATCTCAGCCGGACAACCGGCGCCCCTCGGAAACGGGCACATTCTTGCGCGGATGGGGTGCGCTTGGCAAGTGTGGCCCGATGATCCTCGGACAAGCCCAGGGATGACATCTTTCGGCGTAGCCGAATGGCGCTAGGCCGCTGCTGCCTGCTTGGCGAACTCGACCCAGCTTTTGATTTTTTCGATGTCGGGTGGGCGGCCTTCGCGCAGGACACGCTTGCCGGCCGATGTGGTCGCGAATTTCAGGACGCTAGCGGACAGTGCGAGCGGATCGGCTTCGGCGACGGCTTCGGCCGTCTTGTAGCCCGCCCCGACAAGCAACTGTGCATGCGTGCCGCGGAGGCCCGGTACGGCCATGACGAGTTTTGCCTGATCCTGCCATTCGAGAAGTGTCTCGGCATCGAAATGCGGGTCGTCGAGTTTTTCCGCGAGCTGCTCGGGATCCTGCTTCAGGAAATCTGCGACCGTGTGAATATCGATCGCCGCGAAGCGATCGGCGATTTTCGGTCCGATGGAGGGTGCCGCTTCGAGGTCGTCGCCTTCGCGCAGATACACGCGCGTTTCCGACGGACGATCAGGGGACGGCCGCGAGATTGAAATCGGCGCGGCTGCCGCGGCGGGTGCCGGAGCGGGCGTGTATGCCGCTGGGGGCGTCGCTGCTGGCGGTACTGTCGCCGCGCGTTGTTGCGAGGGCGTCCAGAGCGGCTCCATGCGCGCGGCAATGCTCGGCGCGGCACGTGGCATCGGCGGCGGTGTTTTCGACAGCGGGATCGTCGGCGGCGTTTCGGAAATGTCCATTTTGGTCGCGGCCGACTTCGCGACGGCAAGTTCGAGCGGCGTGTCGTCGGGGCCGTTGATGCGGGCGGCGCGGGCGGCTTTGCGCTCGGCGAGCTTCGGCGCCAGGACTTCGGCGTTGTGAAGATCGCGGATCGTGCGATCGTCTTCGGACAGAGATTTGTCGACGCGGCCGGTGGTCTTCAATTCGTCGTAGATGGCAGCGACGAGCTTGCGGTCTTCTTCGTTCGAGAGCCGCTTTTCGATGAACTTCCTCGGGATCTGCGTCATAGCGAGGAAAGTTTCCGCCGTCAGCGTCACTTCAGGCGCGGACATGCCGGATTCGGCGATGGCTCTGTCGAGCACCTTGCCGAAGCTCGTGGAGGCATAGATCAGCAGTTCCGCGACGACGGTTTTGGCAATGTCGTCGAGGCCTTCCTCGGGACGAGAAGCGCCTTTGTGAATATCGTAATGGGCGATGAGCTTCTCGTAGTAGCGGTGCGAGAACTCGGCGCCATCGCAGACGAATTTAGGCAGCCATTTCTGGCCGGAAGGAACGGCGATGCTCAAGCGCCCGAAGCGCTTTTCGCCGAGTGCGCGCAGCGTATTGTAGGAGCGATTGATGCTCCATTCCGTGGCGCGGTGGATGGCATTCTCGGCTTCCGTCTGGCCGGTGTGGAACGGCATCACCGGATCGGTGAAGTAGTGGCTCAGTACGCCCGCGGCGTAGACGGCTTCCGGCCAATTACCGGCTTTGAGTTCGAAGACGGTGCGATTGTACCACTCCTGCGTCTTCTCCGGCGCGCCGCCCCAGTAGTTCTCGGATACGTGCAGGACGTGGTTTTTGAAATCCTTGAAGGTGACGTCAGGGGCTTTCGAGCCCTCGAGATAGCGCTCGACGTGTTTCAGAAACAGGCGGGTCCAATCGGCGCTGTCTGGGCGCGTCATCGCTTCCAGCGCATCGAGCGCCAGCTTGTGATGAGTGCCGTTGGCATGCGTAGCATACACAATTCGAAAGAGCGGCGACATTTGAGGCCCCAGTGCTCGCGGTGAACGGGCTCGCGGTGAAGTCTCGCGACGAAAGTGCAAGATGCTTACGCGAGTCGGGGCTGTCGCTCGATCCGTGCGGCAGGGACGCCGCAGGTCATCAACGGTTTTCGCGCTTGGAGCGCGCCTGTTTTTCAGCCGCAAGGTCGATGATGTCGGCTCCCGCATTGCGGTCGCGGGCGATGCGGCGGGCGAGATCGGCGCGGCGGGCGATCTGCACGATGTTCATTCCGTGCGGGGGCGCGCGTTCGGACAGGACGCGGGCGATCATGTCCGGCGTCAGGCCGCAGGCGGCGCCAAGGGCCATGGCTTCCTCGCGGGCGACGGCATGGGCGGCCTCGATGTAGCCCATGAGGGCTGCGGCTGCGTGCGCACTCCCGAGCGGGCCAGTACGCTCGACGGTGCCGAACAGCGAGACGATGCTGGCTGCCATCTCGGTCGCAATTTCGGCGCCGCCGAGAAGAACTTTGGCTCGGCCTTCGGCAGCAGCGGCGCCGCCGCCGATCAGCGCCGCGTCCGTCAGCGAAACGCCTCGCGGCTCAAGGAGTTCGAGCAGCGCATCGAGTTCACGCGGCGTCCGCGCACCGAGATCGACGATGACAGCGCCCGACAGCGGAGCAAAATCGAGATCGGACGCGTCGCGGCCTATCAGCAGGCCGCGGAACGCTTCGGTGTCCTCGATGGCGATGAGGATGACTGGACAGTCCGCCATGCCGTTCGAGGTCGGCGAGACTGGCTCCAGATGCTCGCCGTAAATGGCGGGTGAGGCACCCGGCAGAGCTGCGTAAAGTGTTGGAATGCGGCAGGCGGCGAGGCGTTCGGCAATTGCCGTTCCAAATTCGTCGTTGCCTATGACGCCGATTGGCCGGGTATTCGAAGCGCTGCCCATGGGGTTGTGTGCCCTCTCATTATCGTCCCTCACGCCACCACGCCAAGGCGATGAGAGCGAGTAGCAGCGAAAGCGCCGCAAATCCCGTAAACATCGGCGTCAGCTTGACGCCGCGGGTCAGAAACGCTTGCCGATCTTTCAGACCGAGCCAGTCTGAGCCCGCCATCACCTTGGCCGCTGACATCATAGAGATACGCGGCACGTCGATATCGGTTGCAGTCGCGAGGAGGCCTGACGGCTTCGTCCAGAAGATACCGCCGCCGGTCGCGTCGGCGATGGGCTTCATTTTCTGGTCTGTCGCAGTGACTTCGCTCATTTCGCGAGGGTCTTCGACGCCGGCATTGGCGACGGCGGTCAGCTGGCCGTTGGGGCCATCGGTTTCGACTTTGTAGAGGCCCGGCATTTTGACATCGATGGCCGAGCGCCAGACACCAGGCTCGACGGGCACAGGCTGAAGCGTGACCGTAGACGTGTCGCCGCCGGGACCCAGCACCTTCACAGGCGGAATTTTGTCTTCCATCGAGCGGCGCTCGATCGTGAGCTTTAGACCTTTAGCGGACGCGATGACGCGCTCTTCTTCAAGGTCCGGCTCTTTCATCAGCCAGTGCGACAGGCGGCGGAGCAGGTCGGTGTGCGGGCCGCCGCCGTCGTAGCCGCGCGCCCAGAGCCAGGAGTGGTCGGACGTTAGCAGCGCAACGCGGCCTTTGCCTTTGCGGTCGAGGATCAGAAGAGGCTTGTCTTCGGCGCCATTCATCAGCACGCGACCGCGCAGCGGCGTCACCTCGGCCTGACGGAACCACTTGCCCCACGACGGCTGCGGAGAATTGTCGGCAACCTGCGCGCCGTTCCAGCCAGGAAGGTTGCGCGTGACAGGGTGCTTCTGGCCTTCGGCCGTCACCTTCGCTTTGAAAGGCATTTCGAGGACGCGGCCAGTCGGTGCCGCAGGAAGCACCGGCGCGAGCGGCGTATTATAGATGCTGTAGGGGCCTGCATAATCGTCGCCCGCGGCAACCAGCAGCGCGCCGCCGTGCTCGTTCACGTAGCGGGCAATGTTGTCGTAGTAGAGAAGCTGCAGAATTCCGCGGTGCTCGTACCGATCGAAGATGATCAGGTCGAACTCGTTGATCTTCTCCGAGAACAGCTCGCGCGTCGGGAATGCGATGAGCGAGAGCTGATTGATCGGTGTGCCGTCCTGCTTCTCGGGCGGACGCAAAATTGTGAAGTGGACGAGATCGACGGCGGCGTCGGATTTCAGCAGGTTGCGCCATGTGCGTTCGCCTGGGTGCGGCTCGCCCGAGACGAGCAGCACGCGCAAGTTTTCGCGCACGCCTTCGGCCGCAACGACGGCGCGATTGTTTGCCGTCGTCAACTCGCCGTCGACAGGTTGCAATTCGATTTCGACGATGTTCGTCCCGGTATGCGGGATCGGCATGTCGATCTTGACGTTGCGGTTGACCTCGGTGCGGATCGTTTCGTCGGGTTGGCCTTCGCGGCGAACTTTCAGCGTCGCAGCGCCAGAGTTCGCGGATGGGGCGGTACCGGTCTGGCGGACGGCAACTTCGATTTCGCGTGACTGGCCAACGAGACCGTAACGCGGAGCTTCGATCACCTCGATGCGGCGGTCGAATTCATCGCGCTTGCCGGTCAGCAGCGTGTGAACGGGGGCGTCAAAGCCGAGCGATGCGGCGGACTTCGGCACGTCGTGGACTTCGCCGTCGGTGACGAAGATGACGCCCGCGATGCGATCCGGCGCGGTGTCGTTCAGCGCTGTATTCAAGTCCGTGAAAAGGTTTGTTCCTGGCGGCGCTGAATCGGACGGCACGCCGCCCGTCACCCATTTGATGTCGAGGTTCGGGATCTTGGCGAACTTGGCTTCAAGATTGGCGCGGATCTCGTCCATCTGCTTGTTGCGGTCGGCGAGCTTCTGGCTCGGGCTTTCGTCGAGGACGACGATCGCGACGTTAGCGAGGCTTTCGCGCTGCTCTTCCTTCAGGATCGGATTGAACAGCGCGGCGATCAACGCCGCCAGCGCACCAGCGCGCAGAAAAGCGCCACGTGAACGGCGGAACAGAAGAATGAGGATCAGCGCGGCCGCCAGTACCGACAGGCCGATCAGGATCGGCATCGGAATCAGGGGCGCGAAGGTAATCGACCAGTTCAAAACCTAATGCCTCTACTGACCGAGCCGCTCAAGCAGCGCGGGAACGTGGACCTGATCGGCTTTGTAGTTGCCGGTCAACGCGTGCATGACGATGTTGATGCCGCCGCGGAACGCCATCTCGCGCTGCATCTCGCCGCCGGGCACGACCGGATAAAGCGGGCGACCGCGGTCATCGAGCGCCCAGGCAGCAGCAAGATCGTTCGACGTGATCATGATCGAGGTCACGCCATCTGAAACGCGAGCCTTGTGGGATTCGTTTTCGTCTTTCGGTGTCGCTTCGACCCAAAGCTGGCCGCCGTCCCAGCGGCCAGGGAAGGAGCGCAGCAGATAGAACGATTTCGTCACGACGTGATTTTCGGGAACAGGTTCGAGCGGAGGAACGTCGAGTTTGCTCAACAGCCGCTGGATGGCGGTGCCACCCTGGCCTGCCATCGGCAGCATGTCGGCGCCGCCGTCGCCATAGTCGCGGGTGTCGAAGATGATGAGGCCACCTTCTTTCATATATGCGTCGATCTTGGCGATGATTGCGTCGGGCAACGCCTTTGCCGTCTTCAGCACCGGCCAATAGAGCACCGGATAGAACGCGATCTCGTCTTTCGTGATGTCGACGGCTGCGGGTTCGCCGGGCTCGACAGCAGTGCGGGTTTGCAGCACGCGGCCGAGGCCTTTCAAGCCCGCGCGGCTTGTGTCGTCGGTTTCTCGATCGCCGCTCAACACGTAGGCGAGCGTGACCTTACTCGTTGCGTCGATGGCGGCATTATCGGCGGGCGATGCAGGAGGGCGTACGATCACCGGGCCTTGCTGCTGGGACGGGCTTACCGGACTGAAGCCATCGAACTGAGGAATGGCGTCGCGAAACTCGGACGGAAATTCCTGCGCCTTGGCATCGGTGCCGACGGCGATGACGCCTGCGCCCAAGGCAAGGAGACCGAGCACGATCGTGGAAGCCGTCGCGGCGCGGCGCCGCGAGCCGGGCCGGCGTGAAAAGAGACCGGCGACGCCGCCCGCCTGGAGGATCATGACGGCGATGATGTCGAGGAACAGCAGGCCGAGCGCCAATGCTAACAGCGCAGGCTTCAGCGAAGTGCTGGCAGCGTTGTCATACGTCAACCTCTCGATGCTCGCGGGCAGTTCCGGGAACGGCGCAAGCGTGCTCTTCACGGTCAACACGTTGACGGCGCGAGGTGCCGCGGCCTGGCCGTAGTAGCCCGGCGGATGCTCGAAGTTCGGCCGGATCGCGCCGATCTCGGCAGCCTTCAGAGGTTCGGCAGTCGGCGGTGGTGAGACGAGCGTTCCGACGCCGCTCAGCGTCTTCAGAGGTGCAAGCACGCTTGCCGACACGGTATTGGCTTTCGTTGCGGTATCGGCTGCGGCCGTATCCGACTGCGGTTCCGCCGATGCTGCAGCGCCGACCGTTCCCATGGTCGAGAGGCGGCGAAGCATTTCGACGAATAGCCCGGACATCGGCAGGTTCGACCAGTCGGAATTGGCGGTGACGTGGAAGAGCACGAGGCGGCCGTTGCCGCGTTTCGCGGAGGTGACGAGGGGCGTGCCGTCCTGCAGCCGCGCCCAGATCTCGACGTCAGGAGTCAGCTCGGCCGGGTCGGCCAGTACCTGGCGCGTAACGGTGACATCTTTCGGCACGGTCAGACCGGCGAACGGACTGTTCTCATCGAACGGTGCAAGCGCCTGAGGTGACGACCACGAGAGCGCGCCACCGAGCGAGCGGCCGCCGCTGCGCAGTACGACGGGCAGCAGATTGTCGCCGGCCTTTTCGAGGCGCGGTCCTGCGAAGCGCACGAGCAGGCCGCCATGTTTGACGAACTCGTCGACCTTTTCTTCGGCTTCGCCGCTGATCGTGCCGATGTCGGCGAGAACCAGAACGGAGATGTTCTGCTTCAGGACGGCGTCGAGGCCTTCCACGAGGTTGGCGTTTTTGGCAGCGACGACGTCGGCGTAAGGCTTCAGCGCCTTCTCGATGTAGTAGAGTGGCGCGAGCAGCGGCTGAGCTTCCTCGCGGCTTTCGCCTGAGAGAAGACCCACGCGGTGCCATTGCGTCATGGCGTCGATCAGGCTGACGGCGCCCGCTGAGCGTTCGCCTGCGATTTCGATGCGAGCGACTTGGTTGCGCAGTTCGAGCGGCATTTCGAATTTAGCTTTCGCGGATGTTGCGCCGGGACCGAGCTTGAAGGGCGCTTCACCGAGACGTTCGCCGCGAGCCGAAAAGGCGTTGACCACACCTTCGCGCGCCGGGCCACCGGTCGAGAGCACCGTTGCTTCGAGCTTGCCGCGCTCGGCGAGGTCGGCGACGAGGCCCAAGGCTTCGCGACCTTTGGTTTCATCGATGACGGAAAGCGTACCGCCACCAGCTAGATTCTGCAGTTTCGTTGCGACGTCGCTGACTTTGCCTCTGTGATCGATGCCGTCTTCGATCCAGACGATCGAGGAATTTTTCACGGCGGCGTCAGACAGCGCCGTTTGCAGGGCGGCGACGGCGGCTTCGCGATCAGGTTCGAATGGTTGCGGTTCGATTGCCGCTGCCGTGCTGCGCGCTTCGCCGGGCGGCTCGATCTTGATCGCGGGCAGCTTCGTGGCGGCGGCGGTCGGCACCAGCATGACAGGGCGGCCGCCGCTTTCCGCTTCGCTGATGAGGCGTTGCATGATGTTGGCGCGCTCAGGCCAGCGCGATGCTGCCGCCCAGCCGTTATCGACGAAAATGACAACGGGGCCGGTGCCGGTCAGGCCTTTTTCCTTCGAGGGATTGAGCATCGGGTCGGCGAGCGCGAGAATGACGAGCGTCGCCGCGATGAGGCGCAGGAGCGTCAGCCACCACGGCGTCTTCTCTGCGGTCTTTTCGTCGTTCTCGATGCCGACGAGAATGCGGGTCGGGGGAAATTCGATCTGCGTCGGGCGCGGCGGCACCGCGCGCAGCAGCCAATAGATCAGCGGCAGCGTGACGAGCGCGGCGAGCAGCCAGGGATTGAGGAAGGCGAGCGGGCCGAAGCTCATCAGGCGCGCTCCTTATCGTCGGAGCTGACGGCGTCGGAGCTGGACGACATCCAACGGTAGCCCTGGGCCGAACCGTTGAGACGCATCAATAGCGACAGCAGCGGCTCGGAGGCCGGGCGATCCGTGTGGTGGGTCAGCAGCGACCAGCCGAAGCGTTTCGCCATCTCTGCGACTTCAGCGCGATGCGCGGCGAAACGTTCCTGATATTTCGGACGGAGCGATTCAACGCGATCGGCAACCCAACGCTGGCTGCCGGATGGCGTCAGAAATTCGGTGCGGCCATGATAAGGCAGCGTCTCTTCCGCAGGGTCGATGACTTGCACGAGATGACCGCCGACGCCGTTGCCCGCGTAGCCTTCGAGGCGTTCGCGGATGGCATGCACGGGGGCGAGAAAATCGCTGAACAGGATCAGGCCGGAAAAGCGGTTGAGGCCGGCGTTGGGCGGCAGGCTTTTCTGCGTCGTTTCGGAATTGGCGTTGGCGGCAATCGTTTCGGCAATACGCGTCGCGGCGTTGCGGCTGGCTGTCGGCAGCATCTGCGCGAGCAATGCAACGCGCTCACCACCGCGAACAAGCATCTCGGCGGCGGCGAGTGTCAGCACCAGCGCGCGGTCGCGCTTGGTGACTGGCGCGAGATGGCTCTTGAAGTCCATCGACGGCGAAATGTCGGGCCAGAGATAGAGCGTGTGCGCGGCTTCCCACTCGCGTTCGCGAACGAAGAGATGATCGGAGCTTGCCGAGCGGCGCCAATCGACGAGGCTCGCATTCTCGCCCGACTGATATTGGCGGAACTGCCAGAACGTTTCGCCGGGTCCGGCGCGGCGCCGTCCGTGAATGCCCTGCGCCACGGTCGAGGCGATGCGCGCCGCTTCCATCAGCAGTTCCGGCATCCGGTCGACAAGCGTAACGGCTTCGCGCTCAAGCGTGAGGACGCGCCGCCTTTCGGAGCTGTTGCCTTCGCCTGACGTTCCTGTCCGCCCTATTGGGCTCGCCATCCCGCACCTACTCCACAGCCGCCGCGAGACGCGCGATGATATGGTTCAGATCTTCGCCTTCGGCGCGGGCGGCGAATGTCAGCGCCATGCGGTGTTTCAGGATCGGTTCCGCGAGCGCGATGACGTCATCGACGGACGGGGCGAGGCGGCCGTCGATCAGCGCCTTGGCGCGGACGGCGAGCATCAGCGCCTGGCTGGCGCGCGGGCCGGGGCCCCAGGCGACGAACTTATCCGTGTCGGCGTTCGCGCCGGTGCCCGGACGTGCCGAGCGCACGAGTTTCAGAATGGCCTCGACAACTTTATCGGGCACCGGGATCTGGCGGACGAGGCGCTGCGTCGCCATCAGTTCCTGTGCCGAGATGACGGTTTCAAGCTTCGGCGTTTCCGTGCCGGTCGTAGCGTAGAGCATGCGCCGCTCGGCGACGAGATCGGGATACGTCACGTCGATCTGCAGCAGGAAGCGGTCGAGCTGGGCTTCGGGCAGCGGATAAGTGCCTTCCTGCTCCAGCGGGTTCTGCGTGGCGAGCACGTGGAACGGCGCGGGCGTATCGTGGCGCTGACCGGCGACCGTGACGTGATGCTCCTGCATCGCCTGCAGCAGCGCCGACTGCGTCTTCGGCGAAGCGCGGTTGATTTCGTCCGCCATCAGAAGCTGCGTGAAGATCGGACCTTTGATGAAGCGGAAGGCGCGGCCGCGGCCCGGCTCATCTTCGAGGACTTCGGAGCCGATGATGTCGGACGGCATCAAGTCCGGAGTGAACTGAATGCGCTTGGCGTCGAGGCCCAGCACGCGGCCGAGCGTTTCGACGAGCAGCGTCTTGGCGAGACCCGGAACACCGATCAGAAGGCCGTGCCCGCCAGACAAAATCGTGATGAGCGTCCGCTCGATCACCTGATCCTGACCGAATATGACGCTGGCTGCCGCTTTGTGGGCGCGCTGTACGCGCTCGGCGGCGGCTTCGAGCCGGGGCACGATATCGGTATGCGTTTCGACGACAGTGCTCATAAAGGGGGCCTCGCGCAGCTGCTTCTTGTCATTCTTAGGGGCGAATTCGCCTTACAAAACAATGGCCGAGCGGCTGCGTACTCGGCCTTAAGCATCAGCCTAGACGATCCTGCCCAGCCCTCATAGGGTCAAGTGAATGTTACGTTAGGATGAGGTGCATCTGAAGGCACCTTGAGGGCGCGGGCAGAAATGCCGAATGAAAAACTGCAAGTTGCGTCCGGGAATGGAAATTCTGACGCACGACCGGGTGGATTGGATGCGCTTTTGCGGGCGGCGTCAGAAGGTGGCGCGTCGAGCATAAGACCGGTGGAAAAGTGGGATCCGCCGTACTGCGGCGACATCGGCATGGCGATCCGCCGCGACGGGACGTGGCACTATCAGGGGAGCCCGATCGGACGCATCGCGCTCGTCAAGCTGTTCGCATCGATCCTGAGAAAGGACGATGACGGACGAACGTATCTCGTGACGCCTGCGGAGAAGGTCGACGTTCAAGTCGAGGACGCGCCGTTCCTTGCCGTCGAGATGGCAGTCGAGGGCGAGGGGCAAGCGCAGCGGCTGACGTTCCGCACCAATCTCGATGACGTCGTGACGGTCGATGCGGAGCATCCGTTGCGGTTCGCGCCGAGCGGACCCGATGGTGGGTTGAAGCCGTACGTGCTCGTGCGCGGGAGGCTGGAGGCGCTGTGCACGCGCGCTGTTTATGCGGAGCTGGTGGAACTGGCGGTGGCCGGGGATGTGGGCGGCGAGGAGGTGGGTGTGTGGAGTGGGGGCGTGTGGTGGGGGATGGGGTAATTCGTGTTGATGAATGTCCTCTTATGACCCAAGGCAGCCCTAACTTCGCATCGATTTTGCCAAAGCAATTTTTTTTCATCCGTCGGCTGATCTTGCGAAAATCATATGCTAAAGTTGATATGGGTGCGGCGCTACCCTATCCGACGGGAGGTTGGGATGGGTTGTCATTTCGGCCGAGGCGTTCCTCGGCCCGTGCTGCATTTTGATCCGCGATCTCCACCCAATCACATAACTATCGATATTGATCCCGCTGCCTGCTCGGGCGGCTAGGCGATCTGCCGACACTTTCCAAATTCGACGACTGAGATTTCCCCATATGCCGATCACCGCGACGCGGTCATCGGCGAAGCATACTCCACGCCGAAATTCCGCTTCGCTTGGCGGAATAACGCCGGTTTTTCAGATAGGAAAATTCAATGTCAAAATACGAGAGAGTCGCATACCGCTTCGCAAATTGCTTGGCCGCCGTGGCTGCTTTTTGTTTGCTCTTCGGTGGAACTTCAGCACGCGCGGCTGAACCTCTTACCCCGGAACAGGCTCGCGCGATCGCGACAGACGCATATATTTACGGATATTCGCTGATCACCACTGAAGTCACGCGCGTACAAATGACCAACGTTGCCGAAGCAAAAGAGCTTCGCGCTCCGATGGGACACTTTACGAACGTAAAACGTTACCCGCCCGGCGACTATCGCGGCGTTTCAGCTCCCAATGCTGATACTCTCTATTCACTTGCTTGGGCCGACGTCGGCGCCGAGCCGATGGTCTTTTCGCACCCCGACATGGGCAAGCGATACTATCTCTTCCCCATGTACAGTCTGTGGATGCCGGTGATTGAGTCGCCCGGCGCGCGGACGGCCGGCGGGAAGGCTGCAAATTATCTGATCACCGGCCCGGGCTGGAGCGGCACCGTGCCGGCGAACATGACTGAGATAAAATCGCCGACGCGCTATCTGGTGATCCTCGGGCGCACTTACGCTGATGGAACCGAGGAGGATTACAAAGCGGTCAACGCTTTGCAGGAGCAGTACTCGCTGGTTCCTCTGAGTTCATTCGGAAAGCCGTACACGCCGCCTCCGGGAAAAGTGGATTCCAACCCGGGCTTCAGCATGACTGACAAGCCTCAGGACGTCATCAATGCAATGGACGTCTCGACCTACTTCAACATGATGGCAACGCTGATGGGAGGCGCAGCGCCGCCGCTGCCCGAGGATAAGGCCATCGTCGCTGAGATGGCGAAAATCGGTCTCGTGCCAGGTCAACCATTCGACATTTCAAAGCTCGATCCGGCCGTGCAGGCAGCGCTGACGGATGTACCGAAGATCAGCTACGACCAAATCATGGCCCTGCAGAAGACGGGCGGTAAAATAGAGAACGGCTGGCTTATCCCAGCGTCTGCCGGGTCATATGGGACCAATTACGCCCAACGCGCCTTGATCGCCGCTGTCGGTTGGCCGGCCAATCTATCCAAAGATGCCATCTATCCGGTCGCGAAAATGGACGGTGACGGCCAGCCTTTGAATGGCGCCAACGCCTATACGGTGACCTTCCCCAAGGGACAAACTCCGCCGGTCGATGGCTTCTGGTCAATCACGATGTACTACGACGACGGCGGTTATTGGTTCTACCCGAACCCGCTCAACAAGTTCACGGTCAGTATGCGTGACAATCCGAAGTTCAATGATGACGGTTCGTTGACGCTGTACTTCCAGCATGCGTCGCCGGGGAGCGACAAGGTAGCGAATTGGCTGCCGTCGCCGAAGGGCGAGTTCCTGCTCATGATGCGAATGTATTGGCCGAAGGAAACGCCGCCGTCGATCCTGCCGCCGATGTACGGCAGCTGGACGCCTCCCGCTGTCGTCAATACCGGTCCAGCTGCGCCTGACAGCGGAACATTGGGTGCGAGCACGGGCGAAAAGGGTAAGAACGAGTAGTGATCGCAAGACGCGCGCGGTTGTCGCCAAGACGCCGCCCGCTCGACTCGCGGGCGCTTTGGACCCGCCGCCTGCCGAGACTGCTGGACGCGTTGCCTGCGGCTTCGCGTTCCGCCATACCCTCCCGCGATGGAAACTCCTAATCCGCACCTTCCAGACGGCTATTCGCCGATACCGGCGGGGAAGCTGGTCAATGCTGTGACATTCGTCGAGATGTGCGAGCGGCCGACGCCCCCGCGCGCCACGAATGGCTCGTCATCGCTTGCGATATCGCGGTGGAGATCTCCCGATCTCGATGCGTATCGCGCACTGTTCCGGGCCGTCGGTGAAGATTGGTTGTGGTGGTCGCGCCTCCGGCTGACTGATGAGGCGTTGGCGGCCGTCCTCAGCGATCCGGGCATCGAAGTTTTTGTCCTGCACGACGGCGACGCGCGCATCGGTCTGCTCGAATTGGATTTTCGTGAAGATCAAGAGTGCGAGATTACGTGGTTCGGCGTTGTCAAAGATGCGATCGGCAAAGGCGCGGGCCGGTTCATGATGGATTTCGCAATCGACACGGCGTGGGCGCATCCCATTCGCAGGCTGTGGCTGCACACCTGCAGCTTCGATCATCCGGACGCATTGGCGTTCTATC
Source organism: Hyphomicrobium sp. MC8b (assembly GCF_905067615.1). Taxonomy (NCBI): domain Bacteria; kingdom Pseudomonadati; phylum Pseudomonadota; class Alphaproteobacteria; order Hyphomicrobiales; family Hyphomicrobiaceae; genus Hyphomicrobium; species Hyphomicrobium sp. MC8b. The sequence goes on from NZ_LR898465.1 coordinate 1,351,086, forward strand.
GGCGGTCCGGCTTTTGGCCCTATGCCTTTATGGTCGAGGTGGAGAACGATCCGCGCCTCGCTGGCCTGCTGCCGCGAACGGCCGCGCCGCAAATTCCTTTGTTGGAGCGGTGACGGGTAAAAAAACTTATCCCCGCTCTCTCACGCTCCCGCATACTCCCTCTCGTCCCGCCGCGACTTGCAAGGGCGCGCACGCAACTAACCGGCTGTCGCTCAGCTCACGGTCGGTCCTGCCGAAAATATGCCAGCGACTTGATGTGCAGGAGCACGATCGGCATGGCCATCAGGAGTGCTGCGAGCACGAACGATCCGATGAGGTTGGTGGTGTCGAGCACGCCCGCATCGTTCGCGACGACGTAGCAGATCGTTCCGATCGGCAGAAACAGCAGCACGGCGGTGATCAGTCCCGGCGAGAAGCGTCCTCTCGTCACGACGTAGGGCGCGATGTGGAAGAAGACGGCGTTGATCAGCATCAGCGCCGGGAACGCGAGCGCCACGCCCGGCATCGCGGTCGCGAGTTCCGCCGCGACGATGCCGAGCACGATCACAAGGAAATTGACGACGTAGAAGTCGTGCCATTCGACCGGCAGCTTGATGACGGCGCGCGCCCAGTTGCGCCAGTCGAGCTCGAATTCCTCGAAAGCGTGGACGCCGTAGGCGCCAGTCGCGAGCCAGATCCAGTGCGTGAGGTCCATGGCGGGCGCTCCCTTGGTTTGCGGCACGATACGCGACGTCCGGGCAATCGTCTTTACGCTGAGCGGAAATAATTTGCGATCAAACTTATCCCCGCTCTCTCGCGCTCCCGCATACTCCCTCTCCTCCCGCCGCGACTTGCAAGGGCGCGAAACTCGAGCATGGGGTTTTGCGTGCGGATGGGAGCGTGCCGGGCCGCCAGCGATATCGGCGCGCCTGGGGATCCCTGCCGGCCGCGAGCGGACCACCATGGCGTGGTATCGCGGTTCAACTCCCGCTCCAACTCGAGATGCACGGGAGGATGGTGGGTTCACGGCTCGAAAGGAAGCTCGCTTCCTTTCAGGTTGCGAGTGCCCCGGAATGCCGGTTCGGCCGCCGCTGGGTGCATGAACAAGACTTGGCACTGTCCCGGGGCGGCGAAGGCTGCATCCGAAGTACAACAAGATATGAGAGCGAGGCCCCGCCGCCCTGGCCCTTGGTTGTTGGCGCCTCCGACTCTGCTCCGCAGAGCCGGCCGTCGGCGCATGCCAGTTTCAGCCGGCCGCCGATGGGGCTTTGGTATGCCATCGGCGACTCCGCTACGCGGAGCCGGCCGCCGATGGCGTTGGCTGTTGCGTTGAGCAGCTCAGTCGGGGAGCACCGCTGTCGCGATGAAACGTGACAGCATGGCGTTGACTTCATCGGGCACTTCGAGCTGGCAGAAATGGCCTGATCCGACCGTCCGGCCGATATGTAAATCGGGAATGAGCATTTGGAGGCGCGCCATGTCGGTTCGCGCCGAGGGCTCGTCGGCGACGATATAGAGCGAGGGAACGGCGACGCGGCTCGGCGTTTTTTCCGCAGCATAATCTGCAAGTCCCCGATAGGCCGACACCATGACGTACTGCGGGGCCTTCGCCATAACGTCCAGGATACGGCGTTTCCGATCCGGATCGTCGGTCGGGATGAAGAAAACCGAGCCCACGAAGTCGCGCAGTGCGTTCGCGTGGTCTGGACCCTCTAAACTTTCCAGAAATGCAGGGATGACTGCACGCGCGGTATCCGGCAACACGATTGCTGCATCCAGCATCACAATGGCCGCCGGAAAATCGGGATAGCGCGTCGCGATGTCGAACGCGATGATGCCACCCATGCTGTGGCCGATGAGGATCGGGCGATTCACGTTCAGCTCGCGACACAGCCAGACGACGTCGTCGGAAAAGGCAGCGATCGGATACGATTGTTCGGGTTTATCGCTTTCGCCGTGGCCGCGCAGGTCGGGGGAAATTATGTGGTGTCCGAGGGCAGCGAAATGCGCGGCTTGCGGTTTGAAGAACGTGTGATCACAACACCAGCCATGGATGAAGACGATCGGTTGCGCCGCGCCCGCGATGCTTTCGTAATGCAGGGCAATGCCGTCCTTGTCGAGGAATGGCATCCGGTATGTTCCCTACGGCTGATCCTGCAGGAAATAAGCCATCGACGTGATGAGCAGGGGTAGCATTGCTGTCAGCAGCGCTGAGAGCAAGTACAATTCGGAGAGTGCCGTCGGGATGTTTATGGCGTTTTTGAAGAACGTCGTCAGCGTTTCTTTTTGGTCGCGGGGGGATTGGCTGCTTCCCGGGCGAGCCGCTCGGCGCGAAGCCGTTCGGTTTTGGCGCGAACGGCTTGGCGTTCGGCCTCGTGTTCCTTCATCGCTTGCGATGCTTCCTGAGCCTTCCGCAGCTTGAGCGCAGCCGCACTCGACAGGTCCTTCGGGGGCATAGCCATGCAATCGCTCCTTACGTGTGACGGCAAACAAAAACCCGCGGCTGGCCGAGCAGACGCGGGTTCGTTCATCCTGTTGGTGGCCAGTCGGCGCCGGCCGATCTCGATTTTTATCGCGAGATTTAAGCGGCGCGCAGGTTATCGGCCGACGACTTGCCGCTGCGGCGGTCTGCGACGACATCGAACGAGACCTTCTGGCCTTCGTTAAGGCCGTTCAAGCCCGCACGCTCGACGGCGCTGATGTGCACGAAAACGTCGTTGCCGCCATCATCCGGCTGGATGAAGCCGTAGCCTTTTTGGCCGTTGAACCATTTCACGGTACCAGTCTGCATAGGTAAAATCCTTAGTTTATGCGCGTTTATTCCCGACAATGCCGGGACTGACAGTCGAGATTTGTTGGGAAGGTCGTCGGTCAGGCGCGCACTTCGCGGGCGAGGCCAAGTCGTTATCAGCGAAGCTCGAACGGATAAACAATAGAAAAAATGCTGCTCCTATGCAAGCGCAATCGGCGCAGCGCGCGAAAACGTGTTTTCAGTCGGACGTCGCGAAGCCAAGGATCTGAGGAGTTCGCCGGCGCGACGATCGCGATTTTAACGATTAGGTGGTCGAGGTGAGGAACAATCCGGGTCTCGTGGACCTGATGCCGCGAACGGAAGAACCGCATATTCCGTTGTTGGGCCCACAGCAAATGGAAGCTTTTGCGCTACGTTGGATGCTGTGCCCAGATTGACGTTCAGCCTGATGACTTGGCAGGCGTGATGTGGAATTCGACGCGGCGGTTCAGACGGCGACCTGCGGCAGTAGCGTTGGATGCGATCGGTTGATCCTGCCCGTACCCGACGGCGCGCAATTTCTCGGCTGGGACGCCCTCGCTAACGAGGACGCCGACTACGGCATCGGCTCGATGTTGCGACAACTCACGATTGCCGAGGCGGGTGCCGAAAGTGTCGGTGTGACCGCCAACCTCTATTGCTACATTCGTGCAACTGCGGGCGATCTCGGCAATTTTTCTGAGTTCGGCGACGCTATCGTTCGAGAGGATTGCGCTAGCGTTCGCGAACGTGATCGCTGCGCCATGGATTTCGCTATCGAGCGTTTGACGGCAGGGTTCCACGGCAGGCACGACGGCGACGGTCGACGCGGCGGATGGCGGAGGAGTGCGGGGTGCCGATGGTTTTTCCTCCGCTCCAGGGTTTGACGCTGGGGTCTGAACGGTCACAGCGGGTTCGGTGGACGCGCTCGGTGACGGTGGGGCGTGTAGCAACGGTCTTTCTTCTGTGCCGGTACTTGCTGCAGGAGCTTGCGCGGCGTCAGCAGTTGCCGTCGAGGTGCTTGACGGCGGTGTGTGGGGTGTCGACACCTGCGCATTTTTTCGGGGTTCGACGGTCGCACTCGGTTCGGATCGTGCGGTCGGCGTTTTCGCAGAATCGCTGATGTTGCCGGAATAGTCGGTTGCGGCCTGGGCGTCGGCCGGAGGTGAGGCGGGTACGCTTGACGGCGGCGCGGCGGGCGCCGGCCCAGGCGCGCTTTGGGGCGATTCGACGGAACGTGGTTCCGGCGGTGGCTCGGATGCCTTCGCTGCGCTGAGGGTATCGCCGTTCGTCGGCTGTGCCGATGACGGAGGCGCAGTGGTCAGACTTGCCGGAGGCGCGGCGGAGAGCGGCTCGGCCGCATTTTTCTCCGGTTCGGGGACGGGATTGGGTTCAGGCAGCGGGCCGGGCGCGCCTGCCGCAAGGTTTTTGCCGCCTTTCGCTTCAACCCTAGCGTCGTCCGTCGCCGCAGGTGCGGAAGACATGTTTGGCGTCGTTGACAGCGGTGGTGGTTGAGCTTCGTTCGGCGCAGGTTTAGCGGCGAGCTTTGGTTCGATGTTCGGCTCGGCCTTCTGAGTAGGCGGCGATGCCGTCTGGCCTGGAACTGGCTCGGATCGTTGTGGGGTTTCCGAGGCTCGGTTCGATTGGGCGACGATGTCAGCGATTTTGGTGCGCACGCACGAGTCGAAAAATTCGCGATTTTTACCGCCACCCGAAAAGCCGCCGCTGTTGGCTGCCAAGTCGAAATAGAAAAAACCGAGTTCATCGCCGCTTGCTGGCGGAGACGTTTCCTTAACGTCCGTGCCGTCAACCAAAAGTGACATCGTCTTGAACCAGCCCTTGCCGAAATCGACCCTGGCGGTTTTGGCGGCAATGTTGATGCCGATGATGGCGGATCCGATTTTTCTTCGGGTCGCTTCCGCTTCGGAGCCAAGCTGATAATTGCACGTGTAGGCCACTTCTCCAGCCGACGCTGCGCAAGCAAATAGCGTCGGGAGCAGGATGAGAATTATGGTCGTTGTCCGTGTCACCGTACTGCTGCGTCCATCGAGGGGCGATTTGTCGATCTTAAATCAAAGCGCGCGGCAGGCCGCGATGGGTTTCAAAGCCTTTGGTTAGCGAGGCGGCGCGATCGGCCGCCAATATTCCCAGGTAAAAATTTATTCTCGTAGCGCATCGTGTGTCCCGGCTCCGGGTTCACGTGCGTAGGTTTCTACGTCGCGATACGGCCGCCGGATCTGAACAGGAACGCCGCCGATTGCACACTCCGAAGGCTGGCTTCGCCACGCTCCCATGCTGCGCGCAACAGTCTGCGAACGGGCGGCTCGCCATAGAGCGAAACTTCGTAAGCTATCGACAGCATCGACAGAACAGCGATCGTCAAAGCAATCCAAGGATTTATTCCGGATCGCACCATCACTCGGATCAAGAAGGCCCCGACGACGGAATGAATGAGATAAAGCGGATACGTCGTCAGCCCCAGGTTTTTGAAGGCATTTTGCAGCCTGGGCGACTCTGGTGTGAAGCGCTTGTCGTCTCGGACGATCACCAGCATAAACATGATCGTGCCGATCCACACAGCGGCTGGCAGGACCTGGGAAACAGGAACACCGGGGTGCACTTCCCATTTCGCCATATCGTGTGAGCGGCTTACGATTTCGAGAATACAGATCGCAAACGCAGAAACCATGCCGAACACGTTGACTGCTCCCAGCGTGCGCCTCGAAAAAAGCCACATCCAGATTCCGAAAGCGAAAAAACATCCATATCGGAGCTGCAGTACGTCCGAATACGCCACGATCTGCCAGCCAAGATGGGATTTGTGGGCGCTCGGGACAAAACTGACGGAGATCAGAAATGCCCCTGAGATCGTCGTCAACGCCCACGCCACATGCGTCAGACAATCGAACCGGCTGCTGAGTAGAAGGAAAAAGATGATCGCGTAAAACACCAATTCCACAGCGAGCGACCAGTAGATGCCATCGACCCATGGTCCGAAAATCCAAAGCGTGATGGAGCGCAAGAATTCTCCGCTAAGATGACGTCCCGACACGCCGCCCGCGAGAAGCCACGCTGCAACTGTGAAGCAAATGCAAATCCATGCGGCCGGATAGAGTCTGAGCACCCGGCTTTTGAGGAACGCAATGGGCGATGAATTGTTGGCAGAATTGGCGATTACAAAGCCGGAAATGACGAAGAATATCTCGACGCCGACCCAGCCGAACGATGTAAAGGGCGCAGCCTGCGTAAAGGACGTCGCGTTTGCGAACATTTGGCCGACGACGGAGTTCGTCGATGCCCAATCGTAAAAGCTCAGATGAAAGAGCATGACGCAGAGCGCTGCAAAAAAGCGGACTGCATCAAGCGGATATATGTGGGCGCGCATGAAAGGCCCCCGGAATTTGGCTTTTGCGGCCGCCTTGAAGGTTAGCGCAAGATTCGGGCCCTCGACATTCCGCCGAAAAGACTAATTACGGTGTATACGTTCCGAAAGCTTGCGGCGTGCTACTCCATTCGGAGAGCGATCCGCAGACCGCGTCCGTTAAACATATCGCAGCGTCGTGAACATGGCATTTCTCGTGAAGGCAGCGATACGAAGCTCGTTCGCGAATTTGCCAAATGTGCAAACGATTACTCAATAGCCTCGTACAGATCGGCGATTGCCATTATTTCCAGAGGCCCAGGTCTTCGTAGCGGTCTTCCGGAATTTCGGTCCCGAGATCGTAGGTGAAGGATGTGGCTGTCATCTGGTTTTCGCCAACAGTGCAGGTGAACTTGAGCCGATACCAGTGGCCGTCGGCCCGAACGGCCGCGCCCTTGGCGACTACGGTGGCGCCGTCGAATGTCGCTCGGGAAAGAATGCTCGTTTTCAGCCGGTCGATCTTTTTCAGTTTTTTGGCGCGCTTGAGCGTGTCCATGCCGCGCAGAATGCACGCCTGATGCGCACGCTCTTCAGGTTCGAGCTTCATCAGCGTCTTATCCATGGACGCTGCGGATGCCGGCGTAATCAAGCCGATGAGTGCCAATAGTCGCAACCACAGATGCATTTCCCCTCCCTCGTCGCGCGTCACGCTGCGGACGGACCCGACTTAACGCCCATCGTGGCTGGCGTCAAAAAAGTTATGCCAACAGGGAGGAAATCTTGACGCTGACGCTTGTTAACGTAGGTGAACCGCTCTCGGTTGCATTGCGAGACGGGCCTTGGAACGTCCTATATGACAACTTGAACGATTTTGGCGGCGGGAGCGTATTGATCGGCATGGATACTTGGGTCGCTACTATTCACCGGGCTGCTCTTGCTGCCCGCTCCGTGCCGAAGGCGCTACGCTATACGATCACTGTGCTTCTCGTTGCGCTGACAATTTCAGTGCAGGTCGCGTTCGAAGGCACAATGGTCGATCGATATCCCTTTCTGATATTTATCCCCGTCGTATTCGTTTGCGGCACGCTGTTCGACCGCGGGAACGGATTTCTTGCCACCGTGCTGAGCGCGGCAGCCTGTGCATACTTTCTTCTTCCAACGCGCCACTCACTCGACGTTGTTGAGACCGGCGATCAAGCTGCGTTGATCCTTTTTATCGTTATCGGTTTTGCGATTTCGTTTGTCGTTGAGGCTCTGCACAACGGCCTTGCGGCTTTAGCGGCGGAAAAAGAGGAGGCGCGCGACACCGTCCGGGACCGCGATCTGCTTTTGAACGAGCTTGCGCATCGTACGCGCAATGATTTTGCCAATGTCGTGACGTTGCTCAATCTTCAGTCTCGGTCCGCCAACCCTGAGGCGCGCGAGGCGCTGGCATCGGCGGCTGAACGTGTTCAGACAATTGCGCGGGTACATCGCCGACTGGAGCTTCATAACGATCGGGTCGTCGTAGATACCAGGGCATATATCGGCGAGCTTTGTGCAGATCTTCGCCTTTCGCGGCTCGCGATGCGGCCCATCGCGCTCGATTGCGAGGTCGAAAGCCATTCGATCAGTCTGGAAAAGGCTGTGCCGCTTGGGCTGATCATCAACGAGTCTGTTACTAACGCTTCCAAACATGCGTTTCCAGAACAGCGCCAAGGACATATTACGGTCCATTTTCAACGCGTCGGATTGCAGTACAGGCTCACCATCGCGGACAATGGCGTTGGAAGCGAAACCGTCACGAACGGCGGCATCGGCAATCGTCTGATGGGCATGCTCGCGGCTCAGCTCAATGGCGATCTTTCGTTCGAGCCGATGTCGCCGGGCATGGCCGTGGTCGTCGTCATTCCTGTCAAAACAGAGAAATGAAAATTCCAAAAAAAAGAGGCAGCGCTTGCGCGCCGCCTCAAGAACTGAGTTTCGGGGCGACCGAAGCTCAGCGCCACCAGCAGTGGCGGTGGCCGTGGCGCCATACGCAATGACGATGGCGATGATAGTAGCCCGTCTTCTGAACGAGGCTTGAGCCGTGAACGCCGTCGAGCGCAGCGACGCTCGGAGCGGCATTTGCGATTTGAGAGCCGAGAGCGAGTGTCGCCACTGTGGCGACTGCCAGCAAAAACTTCATGATTTTCTCCTCGATTGATCCCGTCGAGACAGCCTGGAGCGCACCGTTTGCGAGATGCCTCGCCAACGCATATCCAAGTGTATGTCGGCTGCGATCTAGTCCCACCCAATGAGATATTTCGTGCGACGGCGCGAAGCTAAACCGAAGCGGTAAGGAGGAGGTACTTACCCTTTTGTAAAGTCGATTTTGATCTGCTTGCAGAGGCGAAGAATCACGCGCTCATTGTGGCAGTCGGAAAGGCAGACCGCTTTCGTTCAGCGTTCTGCCATAGATATAAAACGCTCTCTCTCGCACTCGCGAACGCCGAGACTCAATGCAGCTTCAATTCCGCTCCGATGAGCCGTAATTCGCACGGCCGTATCAATTCGGAATGGGCAACGGTCACGCGATAAAGTTTGCCTTCGAGCTTTGTGACCCAGAAGTCGAGGAACGATTTGAGTTTCGGAAAACGCGGGGCGGCGTCGTATTCCTGCCAGATATAGCTTTGCAGCAGCGAAGGATGGTCTGGAAGACGGTAGAGAATTTCGGCGGTCGTCAGGCTGAACCCTGCAAGTTGAGCCCGGAAACCATTATCGCAAGACATTTCCCGTTCGGTCACGTAGCAATCTCCTTTGAATTAGGTGATTGGGCGCCCTCCCTAGAATGATGATGATCAAGTGAGATTCGTTCCTTGTCCATTGCGAAGATGTGCGAAAATACATTGTTAGCAAACGCATTATTCGAGTGCTGGCGATTTCTGCCGAAGTGCTGTGCGGACCGCTGACTGGATGTGCGTCAACGGCTGTGCCGATGGCTGTTTCTATTGGAAGGTAGCGTCGCCGGATGCTTGAGATCGCCCTCAAAAGTTTCACGACGTTCTTTGCGACGGTCGGTCCAATCGAAGCCGCGGTGTTGTTTGCAACGCTGACGCCAAAGATGGCCTACGCCGAGCGTCAGGCGATTGCGGTGCGGGCGACGCTGATCGCCTCCGGGATTCTGGCGTTCTTTACGCTGCTGGGCGGTCCGATCCTCAGCCAGCTCGGCGTGTCACTGGCGGCGCTGCAGGCGGCGGGCGGCGTGATCCTGCTCTTGATTGCGCTCGACATGATTTTTGCGCGGCCGGGCGGATCGATAAAACTTACGGCTCCGGAAGGTGCGGAAGCACAATCGCGCGATGACGTTGCGGTTTTTCCTCTGGCGACGCCGTTGCTCGCAGGACCTGGCGCAATGAGCGCAGGTATCCTGCTGGCCGCCAACGTCCACGGCGAGCCGCTGGGGTTGGCTGTCGTCGCCATCACCCTTGCCGTGGTGATGATCATCACGCTGGTTCTGCTGATGATGGCCAATCAACTCAACCATGTCCTCGGTATCACGGCGCAACGGGTGCTCATTCGCGTGTTCGGAATTCTGCTAGCGGCGATCGCGGTGCAGGCGCTGTTCAATGGCATCCTGGCGTCGGGGCTGATCCCGGCCGCAGCCAAGCTTTCTTAGAGACCTCGGCAACCTAAGCGGCTTCAAAAGCTGCCGGCCGTTAGGGCGCCTTTAACGCCTGGCTGTTTCAATCCCGGACAACTGTTGAACTTGCGTAGCGTTTGTTGCGTTGACGAAGGCGTATGTGATGTCCGCGTTTTCCTTTCACCGTCCGGCAGCTCCGTCCGTGCGCGCGGTGTTTGCATCTTTTGTAGCCGGAGCGGCAGCGCTTTCGGCGGGCGGATGCGCCAATACAGGCAACAGCTATTCCGCGAGCACGACGCCGACGGCTTACGTTGCGCAGGGACCGGCCGTGCAGATGGAGAGCGATGGTTTGCCGGTGCAGGCCGCACCTGCGGCAACGATCCGGCAATTGCCGGACGATCCGAGCCAGCCGTTCAGCCCGAACTACGGCGGGGCAAATCCGGCGAGCACGATTTCGCCGAACCCGACGGTCAAGGCGTCGAACGATGTGCCGCCGTTCAAGCAAGCTATTCCGTATGACCTGCCGCCGACGTTCCGCAGACAGCTCGTGGCGGCGGTCGACGCTGCCGGTTGATTGGGATGTGGACTTTCGCGCCATGTGCTAAGGCGCGGGGATGTCCGAGACCGTCTCGATTTGCCGATACCGCAATGTCGATCTGACGCCTGAGAGGGTGGCCGAGATCGACCGCATCTTTTTTGAATCGAGCAACACGAAAACGTTTCCGAGCGACGCGGCGAGAGCTGCGTTCCGCGAGCGGTGGCTGGGGCGTTATCTGGTCCACGATCCGGCGTTTGCATATTTGGCGCGAGATGGCGGTGGCAGGATCGTCGGCTATCTCGTCGGCTCGATTGACGATCCGGCGAAGACGCCGCGGTTTGCCGATATTCCGTATTTCGCGGTGCTCGGCGCGCAGACGAAGCGCTATCCGGCGCATCTCCACGTCAACATCAGCCCCGAGTTTCGCAATCGAGGGATTGGGGGGCGGCTGATTAGTTGTTTTATCGTCGATGCCCAGGCGGCGGGTGCGCCGGGTGTGCACGTCGTGACGAGCGCAGGGTCTGCGAACGTCAGCTTCTACAATCGGAACGGCTTTGAGGAGATCGAGCGGACCGGGCCGGACGGTAGCCTCGTCTTCTTGGCGCGCAGCTTCTGAAAAATGGGATTTGAAAGCCTTTCCGGCCGCCGACTAAGCGGTACAAACAGGCGGCCGGAAAGGTGAAGTTAAGCCCTCTGGGGGAAGGGCCTCTGGGGGTTTGCGGTCGTGTAAACTTTTGTGATCTTTCAGTTCGGCAATTCAGGCGGCTGCGCCGGGATGACAAAGCCGATTGGCTCCGCCTTGATTTCTGCCGTGCGCGGATCGTCCTTGGTGCGGCGCGACTTGCCTTCGAACAAGGCGCCCTGTTCGATCGACAGCGACTGATGGAAAATGTCGCCTTCAACTTGGCTGGTGGTCTGCAGCATCACGCGCTTGCCGCGGACGGTTCCGACGACGTGGCCGCGGACGATGACTTCATCACCGGTGATGCTGCCTGTTATCGTGGCTTCCTCGCCGATGACGACATTGCTACCTTCGATGTCGCCTTCGACGATACCGTCGACTTGGACTTCACCTTTGCAGATGAGATTGCCGGTGATGGTGAGGTCGGCGCCCATCACCGAGACCGATTTCGGACCCTCGGCAGCGGCGCGGGGAACGGTCAGGAATGGACGGGGCTGAAACACCGGGGCGGGAGGCGTCGGCGCGGCCGTTTCAGATGTAGCGGATGCCAGCGTCGGGGACTTCGACAACTCAGGCTCGGAACGGCGGAAATTTGGCAACATGCTCGGACTTCCCTCTGACACAACTTAAGCAACAATCCGCACCCGAAACGACTCAACGCATCACATAATCGCTTTGCGACGAGCGCGTTTGATTCGCGTAGCACTTTTCCAACGTTGGTCCACCGTGTCGCCGGAGGCTTTCCACTGGAAATTCCCCGGCGCGACGTTCCGAGGCACTCTCTTGAGTGAGAAGTGTGGCGGAAGATCAACGGTCGCGACGATTATGCCCAGTATGGTTATATTTTAAGCGCGCGCACGGCAGCCAGAACTTCTTCGGCATGTCCAGGTATCTTCACCTTGCGCCAGCTTTTGACGACCTTACCGCTGCCGTCGATGAGGAACGTCGAACGCTCGATCCCCATATATTTGCGCCCGTACATCGATTTTTCGACCCAGACGCCATAGGCTTGAGCGACCTCTTTCTGCTCGTCGGCGAGCAGGCGGATGGACAATTCGTGTTTCGCCTTGAACTTCTGGTGTTTGGTCGGGCTGTCGGGTGAAATGCCGAGCAGCTCTGCTCCGGCCGCGGCGAAATCGTCGGCGAGGCAGGTGAAGTCCTTGGCCTCCTGTGTGCAGCCCGAGGTGTCATCCTTGGGATAGAAATAAACGACCACCGGGTGGCCCTTGAGCTTCGAGAGGCGGACCTTTTTCCCGGTGTCGTCGGGAAGCGTGAAGTCGGGCGCCTTTTTGCCATCCTCGATCATCTTGAAAGTGCCTTTCTTTTGTCGTTTTTGACCCTTGTAGCTGGCTTTCTGCCTGAGAGGGGGCCAGAGAGTTTAGACCTTCTATTGAAAGCATTTTCTGTTCGTTCCGAGCTACAGTACGGGTGACCGGCCCGCAACTGGCCGGTTGGGGGTTTTGAGGAGCGGAGTTGACGAGACCGGTAACCGGCGGGCGCGCTGCTGTTCGGCGCGGCGCTGACCAAAACGCGCAGCAAAACGCTTCGCAACGCCTGTCGGCCATCCCGCAGCGCGAGGTCTCGGCCTCGCCGCCGCCCATGCCGCGGAAAGACACTGCGATGGCGAAGGGCGCCAAGCATTTCTTTCGTGGGTGCCGCGTCATGTTCTATCTCGTGATGCCGCTTACGCTGCTCGCGGCGATCGCTATTGGTGTCTTGTATGTGCGCTTGCGCCATGGCCCAATCGCGTTCGATTTTGTCGTCGCTCCGATTGAGCAGGGCATCAACGCTGAACTCGTTACCAGCTCGGTGAAGATCGATGGCGCGGAGCTGCGGCTCGGGCCGACGGGAGAACTCGAATTCCGTCTGCGGGATGTCAGTGTGCTCGAAAAGGGCGGCGATGTGGTGCTGTCGTCGCCGCTCGCGGCCGTGAATATCTCGATGGGGGCGTTGATGCGGGGCCGCATCGTGCCGGCCCGCATCGAGTTGATCGATCCGATTATTGCGCTCGCCTATTCGGAGCAATCCGGGTTTGTGTTCGAGCGAGCCATTCCCAAACCGATGCCGCTGCATCCCGGAACTGACGCGGGAGTGCAGCCAGCGACGGGCGAGGCACCTGCCGCGGTCTCGGGCACAACGATTGTGCCGCAGCACGGCGCGAAGGGTACGAAAGTCAATCTCGCGAAAATGCTGACCGAGTCTTCGCGGCGGGCGCGGCAACGTCTCGATGCGACGTCCTACTTGACGGAATTCGGCATCTCGAACGCCACCGTCGTCGTCGATTACGAAGGACAACGCAGCTCCTGGCGGATCGACGAGGCCAGTGTCGATTTCGATCATGCGGCCAGGCGCAGCGTGATTTCGGGGCGCGCCACCGTCGCGTCTGCGCGCGGGCCGTGGTCGCTCTCGTTCCTGACGGACGAAAGCGAACAGACGGGCCGGCTCGAGGTCAAAGCGACCGTGCGCGGTCTGGTGCCGTCGACGCTGGCGTCTGCGGCGCCACCTCTCGCACTTCTGGGCAACTTTGAATTTCCGGTTTCGGGCGATGCGACCGTAGATCTTTCGACGGTCGGCAATATCGAAGCCGCGGACCTTTCTGTCGAAGTCGGCAAGGGCCGGGCGCGGCTGCCCTATATGGTTCAGCCGATGGACGTTACGGCCGGTATCTTCAAGCTTGCCTATGACGGCAAGCAGAAGCGCTGGGAACTGAAGCCGAGCCCGGTCAAATGGGCCGACGGCACGATCATGTTCACAGGCAACATGGCGGATGTCGCCAAGAGCGGGGAACCGCCGACATGGCAGTTCAATCTCGACGGCAAGAATGGTGTCTTTGAAGCGCCGGAGTTCAAGGTCCCCCCCGTCACCATCGACAAGTGGAACGCGACCGGTACGATCGTTCCGCGGCGCGGTTCCGTCGATCTAAGCGAATTCCAACTCGCGGGCGGCGGCGGCGAGGCGACGGTCAAAGCGAAGATGCAAGCTGGGCCACAGGGCCAGAGCATGTCGGCGGAGTTCCATGTTTCGCCGATGCCGCTCAACACGCTCAAGGCGCTATGGCCGCGGGCGGTGGCGACCGGGCCGCGCGAGTGGTTCGGCGAGAATGTGAAGTCCGTCGATTTCAAAGGCGGGACGCTGAAGTTTTCGAACGGTGACGTCGGTGGCATCGAGCCCGGCACTGTCCAGACCGCAACAGAACGGGCCAATGCGGATTTCGAGGCGGAGAACGTCGTCCTTACGACGCTGCCTGGCATCCCGCCTATCGCGGCTCCCAAGGCTTCGATCCATCTGGAAAACAATGTCCTGTCGGTTGCCGTTCCAGAAGGAACACTGACACTGCCGGACGGGAAGCAGGTACCGCTCAAAGATGGAAGCCTGACGACGGACAATATTTTGTCGCCGCGTCCGAACGGCGAGATCGCGCTCACAGCGACCGGTGATCTCGGTCCCTTCATCGAAGCGCTTGAGCAGCTTCCGATCAAAGCCGTTCGCGATGCTTCACCGTTGCCGAAAGCCGGCGAAGGCAAGGTCAATGCGCAGTTCCTGATTAAAATGCCATTCTATGACGGCGTCAGCGGCGACGACATGGCCATTACCGGAAAGGCGCGCATTACGGATGGGCGTTTCGGCAAGGTTGCCGGACGCTTCGACGTGCAGAACTTTTCGCTCGACCTCAATCTCACGGCAACGTCGCTCGATGCGAAGGGCGATCTTCTGGTCAATGGTGTTCCGGCAAAAGTCGTGGGACAGCGGCTGCTCGGTCCGGATGCCGATGACCAGCCACCGCTCAAGATCGTCGCCAAGCTTGACGAGGCAGACCGGACGCAACTCGGGCTCGACGTCAACAACATGGTGCACGGTGTCGTACCCGTCGAGGTGACGTACCAGAAGGGCGATCGGCCGGAGCCTGCAATCAAGGTGCATGCGGATCTGACCGGCGCCGAGATGACGCTCGACAAGCTTCAGTGGCGCAAGGCGCCCGGCCGGACGGCGTCGCTCGATATGGATGTCGTGAAGACGCCTGACGGCGACACGGAGCTGCAGAATTTCAAGGTGCTGAGCGACAACATCGCGGCCGACGGCAAGGTCGTGTTCGGCCCCGATAACAAAATCAAGGAATTCGAGTTTCCCGATCTCAACCTCAACGTCATTTCGAAACTCGATATCAACGGGACGCGCAGCAAGGACGACTTCTGGACGGTCAACATCAACGGCTCGAATTACGATGGCCGCAATTTCTTCAAATCGCTCTTCAGCGTCGGGGACGGACCGGATCGCACGGCAAAGACTGCTTCGGGCGGCTCGCATGCTTCGATCACGCTGACCAACGTGATCGGCAGTTCGGATGTATCGCTGCGCAATCTCAAGCTGGAAGCCGAAATGCGGAACGGCAACCTGTCGAGCCTGGACGCCAGGGGAACGCTCGATGGCGGGGGCAATTTCGTTGCGACACTTGATAAAAGCACGGGCTCGCGACATCTGATCGTGACGTCGAGCGATGCCGGGCAGGTGATGAAGCTCGTCAACTTCTATCCGAACATGCAGGGCGGGCGCATGCGTCTCGACGTGGCGCTTGACGGTTCGGGACCGGCGGAAAAGACCGGCCTTCTCGTTGTCGATAATTTCAGGATTTTGGGCGATCCCGTCATTACGGAACTCGCAAGCAGCGCCGACAGCGGCCGCCCTGCCATCGGCAGCAATGATCACGTTGTTCGCGAAGTGTTCGATTTCAATAGAATGCGCGCGCCGTTTTCTGTCGGCTACGGACAATTCG
The DNA here is from genome assembly GCF_905067615.1 of Hyphomicrobium sp. MC8b. Taxonomy (NCBI): domain Bacteria; kingdom Pseudomonadati; phylum Pseudomonadota; class Alphaproteobacteria; order Hyphomicrobiales; family Hyphomicrobiaceae; genus Hyphomicrobium; species Hyphomicrobium sp. MC8b. The sequence continues at coordinate 1,366,788 of NZ_LR898465.1, forward strand.
TGTTGCAGGAAGCCTATCTGAAAGGGCCGCTGCTCGGCGCGACGCTGCGCGGCAAGGTCGATTTCCGGACGAAGCGGGTTAGCATCGGCGGCACGTATATTCCGCTGCAAGGCATCAACGGTGCGCTCGGCGACATTCCGGTGATCGGACAGATCCTGTCAGGCACGCAGGGTGAAGGTGTTCTTGGCATGACCTTCGCGGTGCAAGGGCAAACGAATGCCCCGCAAGTCATCGTCAACCCATTCTCGCTGGTTGCGCCGGGCATCTTCCGCGACATCTTCCAGATGACGTCGATGGACCCGACCATCCAGGTTCGCGATGCCGCCAAGCGGCAGGTTCCGGTCGTGTCACCCAGCCCATCTTCCGAGACGAAGAAATCAAAGTCGAAGGCCAAGAAAAAAGCGCCGAAGGCCGAGGCGCAGGTCGATGGCTGGTCATCGACGACGACCAGCCACTAGACCAGTCCTTTAGACCGGTCGCAGCAAAATGTGTTTCTTCTTGCCGAGCGACAGCTTGATAAAGCCTGATGCACTCGCATCGGCTGGGGTGAGGCTGGCTTTGTCGCTTGTGACGGCTACATCGTTGACCTTCAGGCCGCCGCCGTGAATCTGCCGGCGCGCTTCGCTGTTCGACGAAACGAGCCCGGCTTTCACGAACGCCACCAGAATGCCGATGCCGGCATCGAGTTCGCTTCGCGGGATTTCGATGGTCGGCAGATCGGACGCGAGCGTGCCCTGCTCAAAGGTCTTGCGCGCGGTCTCAGCGGCAGCTTCGGCTTTGTCGCGACCGTGCAACAGCGCGGTGGCTTCGGTCGCCAGCACCTTCTTTGCTTCGTTGATCTCGGAGCCCGACAGTTTTTCGAGCCTGGCAATTTCATCGAGCGGCAGGAACGTGAAGAGCTTCAGGAAGCGGGCAACGTCGGCGTCCTCGGTGTTGCGCCAGAACTGCCAGTAGTCGTAAGCGGAAAGCTGCGCCTCGTTGAGCCAGATGGCGCCCGCAGCGGTCTTGCCCATTTTGGCGCCCGACGCCGTCGTCAGCAGCGGGCAGGTCAGCGCATAAAGTTGATCCTTCACGCCCATGCGGCGGCCAAGGTCGATGCCGGTGACGATGTTGCCCCACTGATCCGAACCGCCCATTTGCAGATTGCAGCCATAGCGACGGTTCAGCTCGACGAAGTCATAGGCCTGAAGCAGCATGTAGTTGAACTCGATGAACGACAGCTCCTGTTCGCGTTCGAGGCGGAGTTTGGCCGAGTCCATCGTCAGCATGCGGTTGACTGAGAAGTGACGGCCGACATCGCGCAGGAAGTCGATGTAGTTGAGTGGTGCGAGCCATTCGGCGTTGTCGACCATCATGGCGTCGGAGCCCTGATCGCCGAACTTCAGGAACTTCTCGAAAACCTGCTTGATGCCGTTCTTGTTGGTTTCGATCTCATCGATGGTGCGCATCTGGCGCGTTTCGTCCTTGCCGGATGGATCGCCGACGCGGGTCGTGCCGCCACCCATCAGGGCGATGGGCTTGCCGCCGAGCTTTTGCAACCAGGTCAGCATCATGATCGAGATCAGCGAGCCGACATGGAGAGACGGCGCCGTGCAATCGTATCCGACGTAAGCGACAATACGGCCATCGGCCGAGAGCTTGTCCAGGCCCTCGATATCGGAGCACTGGTGGAAAAATCCGCGCTCGGTCATAGTCTTAAGAAATTCGGAATTCGGTGTCGTCATTGCAATTCAGGCTTTCACTTCAGTCGTCGCGGGCTATGTTTTGAGCTGTGCCGCTTTTTAGTATGCGGCGTGGCCGCTTTCTATTTGCGGCTGCGCCACTTGATGATTTGCGGCCGGCGCCGCGGGGCGGCACCATGCACGGGAAGGTCGCGATGAGCAAGTTGATGAGAGCGGTGGGGCTGATGAGCGGAACATCGCTCGACGGCATCGATGTGGCGTTGATCGATACGGATGGGGAAGATCACGTAATCCGCGGTCCGGCGATGACGTTTCCCTATGACGATGACATGCGCCGCGTGCTGGTCAACGCCATAGCGGATGCGCGGGATCTGCATGTCCGCGATGCGCGACCGTATTCTTTGGCGGATGCGGAACGGGCGCTGACCGAAGCCCACGGCATTGCGGTCGCGCAGTTTTTTCAAGAGGCAGGCATCGAACGCTCTTCGGTCGACGTGATCGGCTTTCATGGCCAGACGGTGCTGCACAGGCCGGAGATTGGCCTGACGGTGCAACTCGGGCTTGGCGATCTGCTGGCGAACTTTACGCGCTGTCCGGTCGTCTATGATTTGCGTGCGGCCGATGTCGATGCGGGCGGAGAGGGTGCGCCGCTCGTTCCGGCCTATCACCGGGCGTTGACGGCAAAGCTGCCGCAGCGGCCAGTCGCGATCGTCAATATCGGGGGCGTCGCGAACCTGACGTGGATCGGGCGCGACGGCTCTCTGCTGGCTTTCGATACTGGACCCGGCAATGCGTTGATCAATGACTGGATGTTGCGCAAGACCGGCGCCTATCTCGATTCCGGCGGCGTTACTGCGGGGCAGGGGCAGGTCGACGAAGATGCGATCATTTCCTTGCTGAGCGACGGGTATTTCGCCGAGACGCCGCCGAAGTCGCTCGATCGCAATGCCTTTGCGCTCGATGCCGTCCAGCACTTGAGCATCGAAGACGGAGCAGCGACGTTGACGGCTTTCACTGCGCGCTCGATTGCGAAGGCGCGGGAGCACATGCCGAGCGAACCGGAGTTGTGGGTCGTTGCAGGCGGTGGCCGGCGCAACAAGACCATTATGGGGATGCTGGCGGAGCAGGTGCATCATGCCGTCGTTCCGGCGGAAGCAATCGGCCTTGATGGCGATAGCCTCGAAGCGGAGGCGTGGGCCTATCTGGCTGTTCGTTCGACGCTCGGACTGCCGATCACGTTTCCGGGCACGACGGGCGTTCCAGAACCAATGAGCGGCGGGCTCAGGGCTGATCCCACCGCTCACGTCATTCACTAGGCTACATAAGACGGCGTTATTCGTCGTCGCTTTCTTCGTCGCCGCCTGCGCCGGCAGCGGGTGCGCTCTGGGATTCGAGCCGTTCAAGTTCGCGCTGGCGCTGACGTTCGCGCTCACGCTCACGCTCGCGTTCCTTGTTGCGCTCGCGATCGAGTTCGAACTGAACCATGCGCTCGTCGAGATAGCTGCCGACGATGTTGCCGAGTTCTTCCGTCTTGTTCTCAAAGAAGTGGTTGGCGCCGGGCACGACCTCGTGCGTGATCTTGATGCCCTTCTGCACTTTCACCTTCGCTGCCATTTCGGCGACCGAAGCGGTCGGGACGACGCGGTCCATATCGCCGTTGATAATGAGGCCCGACGAGGGGCACGGCGCGAGGAACGAGAAGTCATACAGGTTCGACGGCGGCGCGACGCAGATGAAGCCGTCGACTTCCGGGCGGCGCATCAGCAGCTGCATCGCGATCCAGGTGCCGAACGACACGCCGGCGATCCAGCAGGTCTTGGCGTCGGGCTTGACGAGCTGCAGCCAGTCGAGCGCGGAGGCTGCGTCGGCGAGTTCGCCGGGGCCGCCGTCCCAAACGCCCTGGCTGCGGCCGACGCCGCGGAAGTTGAAGCGAAGCACGGAAAAGCCCCGCGCTGCGAACGTGTGGTAGAGATTGTAGACCACCTGGTTGTTCATGGTGCCCCCGAACTGTGGGTGGGGGTGCAGGATGAGCGCGATCGGGCTATCCGCGTTGCTCTCGTGGTGGTAGCGGGCCTCAAGGCGTCCGCCTGGGCCATTTATTATGAGTTCGGGCATTCGTTACTCGGTCTCGCTCGTGTGAAATTGGGCTGCATTCGGAGGCTGGATGCCGCCGCCAGGATGACCTGCGGCGTTTTGGCGTTCAAATCCTTGTGGCTCGAATTCTCAATCCTTGACTCCAGCGCTCAGGATTTCCATAACCTTAGAACCGTTCGAAATGTAGGGGCTGGCGTTCAAAAACGCAGGGCCCTTCCGATAGGGCGGGTCTCTTAGCACAGTCCGGGGTGCCGGATGCAAGCTAAGGATGCGTGGTGAAGGATTCCGCCGCCGCTTGGGGCGACGATAGTCCGGGGATTGATACGTGGAATTAACGACCAAAGGCCGTTATGCGGTCATGGCCATGGCTGACCTTGCCGGGCATGCCGATGAAGGTGCTACAGCGCTGTCGGTCGTGGCTGAGCGCCAGAGCCTGCCGCTTTCCTATCTTGAACAGCTTTTTGTGCCGTTGCGCCGCGCTGGGCTAGTTGAGAGCGCCCGCGGGCGCTCTGGCGGCTATCGCCTCGCCAAGCCTGCAAATGAGATTTCCGTCGCCGATGTGATGGACGCGGTCGAGGAAGACACGCGTTTCACCCGCTGCTCGCATAACGATCCGCGCTGCTCGGTTGCGACGCCGTGCGTGACGCATGGGCTGTGGAGTGCGCTGAGCGACGCGACGGGGAAGTTTTTGAGTTCGGTCAAACTTGCTGACGTCGTAGCAGGCGGCCGAATGTCAGCGCGTCCGGTTGCCAGCCGCGGATTGGCGTTTGCACGCGCGGACGGTCCGCGAACCTATCTCGACTACAACGCGACGGCGCCGCTGCTGCCGGAGGCTAAGGCCGCTATGATCGAGGCGCTCGATGTTGCAGGCAATCCGTCGTCGGTGCACGCGGAAGGCCGTCGTGCACGCGCTGTCATCGAAGCGGCGCGCGAGAGCGTAGCGCGTTTGGTCGGCGCGAAGTCGTCCGAGATCGTGTTTACGAGCGGTGCGAGCGAAGCCAACACCTGGGCGCTGTCACAGCCCTGGGCGACGATTTTGACGAGCGGCATCGAGCACGATTCGGTGCTTGCGCCTGCGCGGGCTTCAAACGCCGAGCTTGTGATGCTGCCGATCGGCACGGATGGCAGGCTCAAAGTCGAGGAGATCGCTGCGCTGCTCGCGTCGCGCAGTTTCGCTGGCCCGGCAGTCATTGCCGTTCAGATGGCCAACAACGAAACCGGCGTGGTCCAGCCGATCGCCGAGATTGCCGAACTCGCCCGGGCACACGGTATCAAAATGCACATCGACGCGGTGCAGGCTGCGGGCCGGATTCCGATTGATTTTACCGCACTCGATGTCGATACGCTGGCGATTTCCGCACACAAATTTGGTGGCCCGAAAGGGGTTGGCGCACTCGTCAATCGTGACCATGTGGACCTTGTGCCTGTTATCAGGGGCGGCGGGCAGGAACGTCGCCGTCGCGCTGGGACGGAGAACGTTGCAGCGATTGCAGGCTTCGGGGCTGCTGCCGAAGTTGCGCTTCGCAGTCTGGCTTCGATCGATGTGGTCGGCGGGTTGCGAGACAAGCTCGAAGCCGAATTGAAGCGGGTTAGCCCGAATGTGGTCATCGTCGGTGAAGGTGCACTGCGTCTCGCCAATACGACAGCGGTGGCGCTTCCCGGAAAGCTCGCGGAAACGCTCGTTATTCGGCTCGATCTTGCAGGCATTGCGGTAAGTGCGGGGTCGGCGTGCTCATCGGGCAAAGTCGGCGCGAGCCATGTTCTGGAGGCGATGGGATTGGGGCCGGACATCGCGGCAGGCACGATCCGCGTCAGCCTCGGCCCGACGACGACTGAAGATGATATCGCGGCGTTTCTAGCCGCCTGGAAGGCAATCGCGGGCACACCGGCGCTCGCTGCGTAAAGATCAGATTTCAAGTGCCGTCGCGAGGCGGTGCGTAAATAGAGAGACGAAGAAATGGCTGCTGTTCAGGAGACGATCGATCAAGTTCGCAAGATCGATGTCGACCAGTACAAGTATGGTTTCGAGACGCTGATCGATAGCATCACGGCGCCGAAAGGGCTCGATGAATCGACGGTGCGCTTCATCTCAGCCAAGAAGGGCGAGCCGGAGTGGCTGTTGAACTGGAGGCTCGAAGCGTTCACGCGATGGAAGGCGATGACGGAGCCGACGTGGGCGAAGGTCCATTATCCGAAGATCGACTTTCAGGACCTCTATTATTATTCCGCGCCGAAATCGACAGAGGGCCCGAAGAGCCTTGCCGAGGTCGATCCGGAATTGCTGGAGACTTACAAGAAGCTCGGCATTCCGCTGAAAGAGCAGGAAGTGCTGGCTGGCGTGCAGGGTTCGCGCGTTGCGGTCGACGCCGTGTTCGACAGCGTGTCGGTCGTCACGACGTTCAAGGATGAACTGAAGAAAGCTGGCGTGGTCTTCTGCTCGATCTCGGAAGCGGTGCGCGAGCATCCCGAGTTGGTGAAGAAGTATCTGGGCTCGGTCGTGCCGCAGTCGGACAATTTCTATGCAGCGCTCAACTCGGCGGTGTTCTCCGATGGCTCGTTCGTCTATGTGCCGCCGGGCGTTCGCTGCCCGATGGAGCTTTCGACGTACTTCCGCATCAATGCGAAGCAGACGGGTCAGTTCGAGCGCACGCTGATCATCGCCGACAAGGGCGCTTACGTCTCTTATCTGGAAGGCTGCACGGCGCCGATGCGTGATGAGCATCAGCTGCACGCAGCGGTCGTCGAACTGGTCGCGCTCGATGAAGCCGAGATAAAGTATTCGACGGTCCAGAACTGGTATCCGGGCGACGCGCAGGGCAAGGGCGGCGTCTATAACTTCGTGACGAAGCGCGGCGATTGCCGCGGTCATCACTCGAAGATCTCGTGGACGCAGGTCGAGACGGGTTCCGCGATTACGTGGAAGTACCCGAGCTGCATTCTGCGCGGTGACTATTCGCGCGGCGAGTTCTATTCGATCGCGGTGTCGAACGGCTATCAGCAGGTCGATAGCGGCACGAAGATGATCCACCTCGGCAAGAACTCGTCGAGCCGGATCATTTCGAAGGGCATTGCGGCGGGGTTCTCGCAGAACACGTATCGCGGTCTTGTCTCGGCGCATCGGAAAGCAACGAACGTGCGCAACTTCACGAACTGCGACTCGCTGCTGATCGGCGACAAGTGCGGTGCACATACGGTGCCTTACATCGAGGCCAAGAATTCGAGCGCGCACTTCGAACACGAAGCGACGACGTCGAAGATCTCGGACGACATGCTGTTCTATTGCCGCCAGCGCGGGCTTTCGTCGGAAGAAGCGGTGGCGCTCGTCGTCAACGGCTTCGTGCGTGACGTGCTGCAGCAGTTGCCGATGGAGTTCATGGCCGAAAGCCAGAAACTGATCGGCATCTCGCTGGAAGGTTCGGTTGGCTGATCGTTGCCGTGGGTCACCGCCCGCGCAGCTGTGATGAAATCAGAATTCAAGTTTTGTGGAAACGGTTATTGAAATGCTTGAAATCAAAAACCTGCACGTGAAGCTCGCGGATGAAGATCGCGAGATTCTCAAAGGCCTGTCGCTCACCGTGCCGAAGGGCGAAGTGCACGCGATCATGGGGCCGAACGGATCGGGCAAGTCGACGCTTGCCTATGTTCTTGCTGGCCGCGACGGCTACGAGGTCACCGACGGCGACATTCTCTGGAACGGCGAGTCGATCATCGACATGGAACCCGATGAGCGAGCTGCGAAGGGCGTCTTCCTCGCGTTCCAGTATCCGATGGAAATTCCTGGCGTCGCCGGGTTGACGTTCCTGCGCACGGCGCTCAATTCCGTTCGGAAGAAGCGCGGTGAAGCGGAACTCACGACGCCTGCGTTCCTGAAGCTCGTAAAGGAAAAGGGCGCGAAGCTCAACATCGACGTCGATATGTTGAAGCGCCCTGTCAACGTGGGCTTCTCAGGCGGCGAGAAGAAGCGCTCGGAAATCCTGCAGATGGCGCTGTTGGAGCCGACGCTGTGCGTGCTCGATGAAACCGATTCCGGTCTCGATATCGATGCGCTGCGCATCGTCTCTGAGGGCGTCAACGCGCTGCGCGACAAGGACCGCGCGTTCGTCGTCATTACGCACTATCAGCGGCTGTTGAACTATATCGTGCCGGATAAGGTGCACGTCCTTGCCGATGGCCGCATCCAGAAGACGGGCGGTAAAGAGCTGGCGCTTGAACTCGAGAAGTCCGGCTACGCGGAATACACGCACAAGGCGGCTTAATATGAACGTTGCAGTGATGAAGACGAAGGCCGAACAGGCCATTTCGGAAAGTTTCGAGGCTGCGGCCGGAAAGCTGCCGGGAACCGATGTCGTGCGTGAGCGGCGCGCGCAAGCGATAGGGGCTTTCAGTGGCCTTGGCCTGCCTCATCGGCGCATCGAGGAATGGAAATACACCGATCTTCGCGCCAACGTGAAAGACATCTTTCCCGCTGCGCCCGACGACGCAACGCCGTTGACGATCGCGGAATTGATCGTGGCGCTCGGGCCGTTGGCCCACGTCGATGCGCATCGGATCGTTTTCGTGAATGGTCACCATCGAGCAGGGCTTAGCGATTTTGCCGACGCGGCGGGCATCGAGGTTGCGGCGCTTGGCGAGTTGTTGGCAACGGCGACGGAAGACGTGAGTGCGGCTCTCGTTTCCACTCCGGAGGGCGGCGATGCGATTGAAACGCTCAATACGGCCTTCATGACCGACGGCGCCGTCGTGCGCGTGACGGAAGGCGCGTCAGTCGCAAAGCCACTGATGATCGTTTTCGTTCGAGCAGGTGCCGAGGCTTCCTCAGTTGCCGTGCGCAATTTCGTGACGGTTGAAGCCGGTGCGTCGGCGAGCGTGATCGAAGCGCACGTCGTTCTGCCGGGCGCGACGCAGGACGTGCAGCTCAATGCGCTGACGGATGTTGTCCTTGGCAAAGGCGCGACGCTGCATCATGCAAAGGTCGCGGTCGACGAAGGTAAGGCTCTGCATCTGTCGAATTGCGATGTGACGCTCGACGCTGATGCAACCTATCGCAGCTTTCAGTTTTCGGCTGGGCTCGGCCTGGCGCGCAACGGCCTCAACGTCATTTTCGAAGGTGAGGGCAGCAAGATCGATCTTTCCGGCGCCTATCTCGCGCGGCGGGCGGAGCATATCGATACGACGCTTGTCGTCGATCATGCGGTGCCGCGCTGCGAGAGCCGCGAACTATTCAAAGGCGTGCTGGAAGATCACGGCCGTGGCGTGTTCCAAGGCAAGATCATTGTTCGCCCTGATGCGCAGAAGACTGACGGTAAGCAGATGTCGCAAGCGCTGATGCTGTCGGAAGATGCCGAATTCGATTCGAAGCCTGAGCTCGAGATTTACGCCGACGACGTCGTCTGCGGCCACGGCACGACGGCGGCGGAACTCGATCCCGATCTTCTCTTTTATTGCCGTTCGCGCGGCATTCCGGAGAAAGAGGCGCGGGCGCTGATGATCGAATCCTTTATTGGTGAAGCTATCGAGAAGGTTGAAAACGAGCAGCTTCGAGGCGCGCTAGCGGCTTACGCTACGCAGTGGCTCGGGCGCTCGGCGGGCCGATAGTTTAGGGCCGAAAGTCTGGGCGGATAACATATGGGACATGAAACCAGCATTGCCGCTTCCCGAAGCGCCGCGTCGCAGGCGGGGCTCACCGGCGCGCCTTACGATGTCGAGCGCATTCGGGCGGATTTTCCGATCCTGTTTCGGGAAGTGAACGACAAGCCTCTCGTCTATCTCGACAATGGAGCGTCGGCGCAGAAGCCGCTGTCCGTCATCGAGGCGATGGATCATGCCTATCGCTACGAATATGCCAACGTGCACCGCGGGCTGCATTTCCTCTCGAATACGGCGACCGACAAATACGAAGCCGCGCGTGAGACGGTGCGCCGGTTTCTCAACGCCGAGCATGCGGACGAGATTATCTTTACGCGCAATGCGACGAGCGCGATCAATCTCGTGTCGCGGTCATTCGGTGAGCCCAGAATCGGGCAGGGCGACGAGATCGTCATCACGATCATGGAGCATCACGCCAACATCGTGCCGTGGCACTTCCTGCGCGCGCGCAACGGTGCTGTGCTGAAATGGGCGCCGATGACGGATCGCGGCGAGCTGATAATCGACAAGCTCGAGGCGCTTATTAACCCGCGCACGAAGCTTGTTGCCGTGACGCATATGTCGAACGTGCTCGGCACGATCAATCCGGTGAAGGAGATCATTCGTATCGCGCACGCCAAGGGCGTGCCGGTGCTGATCGACGGCAGCCAGGCGGCTGTGCACATGGGTGTCGACGTGCGCGATCTCGATGCGGATTTCTACGTCTTCACGGGGCACAAGACCTATGGCCCGTCGGGGATCGGCGTCCTGTATGGAAAGCGCCAGTTGTTGCAGTCCATGCCGCCGTACGAAGGTGGCGGCGACATGATCGAAAGTGTAACGCTCGATAACGTCACATATAACGAACCGCCGCACCGGTTCGAGGCCGGCACGCCGATGATCGTCGAAGCGATTGGGCTGGCGGCAGCGCTGAATTACATGATGCAGATCGGGCGCGAGAAAATCGCGCGCTACGAAGCCGAGCTTGGCGCTTACGCTGCTGAGCGGCTGGCGGAGCTGCCGTGGCTCAAACTTTACGGCACGGCGCCGGGCAAAGGCGCGATCTTCTCGTTCACGATGGATGGGCTGCACCCGCACGACGTGTCGACCATCATCGACCGTTCGGGTGTGGCAATCCGGGCGGGGCATCACTGCGCGCAGCCCTTGATGGAGCGCCTGGGAGTGACTGCAACTTGCCGCGCGTCCTTCGCGTTGTACAACACAAAAGCCGAGGCTGATGCGCTGGTTACCGCGCTCACCAAGGCGCATGATCTTTTCGCGTAAAGGAGCTTCCGAATGGATGGGAAGCAAATCGAAGACCGCGAGGCGTTGAAGACGGCGGTCGAGGCGCTCGACGCGCCGCCGACGTCGCCGCCGGACGGTGGCGTTGCGCCGGATCCGGTAGCTGGTGTCGTATCGGCGGATGGGGCCCCCAAGGGTGGCGGCAATGCATCGGCACTGCCGCCGGAAGAGATCGAGCGGCTGACGAACGACATCGTCGCCGCGCTCAAGACGGTTTACGATCCGGAAATTCCGGCTGACATTTACGAGCTGGGCTTGATCTACAAGGTCGAGGTCGATGACGACCGCAACGTCGTGGTCAACATGACGTTGACGGCGCCGGGCTGTCCGGTCGCAGGCGAAATGCCGATCTGGGTTGAAAACGCCGTGAATGCCGTGCCGGGCGTCGCTGGAACCAGGGTCAATATCGTGTTCGATCCGCCCTGGGATCAAAGCCGGATGTCGGACGAAGCGCGGCTTGCGGTTGGAATGTTCTGACGTGGGTATCGTTTTGGACGGCGAATACCCATATACTTGCAGTGAAGCAACGACCCACGGAGGCCAGCGTGCCCTCGCTTAGAATGATGCCAAAAGTCATGACCTTGACCGACACCGCCGCGGCGCGCGTTTCTGCTCTGCTCGCGCAGAAGCCGGGCGTCAAGGCGTTGAAGATCGGGATCAAGAAGGGCGGCTGCGCGGGCATGGAATACACCATGACCTGGGCTGAAGAGATCGGGAAGTTCGACGAGGTTATCGAAGACAAAGGCGCGGTCGTGCTCATCGATCCGGCAGCGATCATGTATCTGATCGGCACGGAGATGGACTACAAGACCGACAAGCTGTCGTCGCAGTTCGTCTTCAACAATCCGAACCAGAAGAGCGCTTGTGGTTGCGGCGAGAGCGTCAACCTCGAACCAGCTACGCCGGAAGGGTTTGCACCGGTCGGCTGACGCAAACCGCGGGCACGTGTTTGGGACCCTTGCATGTCCTCCGCGAATGATGATCTGCTTCAAATCCTGAAAGATGCTCTGGAACGCGAAGGTTTCGTACGCGGTGGGCACATGTTCGGGGGCGTCGGTGTTTATTTCGACGGCACGTTCTTCGCCATCATCACTGGCGGCACGATCTATTTGAAGACCTCTGAAGGAATGCGAGCGCGGTTCGAGGCGGAGCGCTCGCAGCCGTTCTCCTATCAGACCAAAAGTGGGCGAACGCAGCTTACGTCTTATTGGCGGCTGCCGGAGCGCCTGCTCGACGACGTCGATGAATTGAGGGATTGGGCGCATGCATCCATTGATGCCGCGCATCAGTTTGCTGCTAGCAAACCGCGGAAGCCGACAACCGCAAAGCCCAAAGCAGCGCGAAAGACAAAATCGGCCGCCCGATCATCCCGTTGAACGTCATCCTCGGCACAAAGCCGAGGATTGTTTTTCTGCTGAGGATCTGGCCGGTAGATCCTAGGGACGAGACCGAGCATGACTGGCGAGGAAGCAAGCCAGTGGCTGGTCCCCTCGCTCTGTGGCCCTCTCAAAGGGAGAGGTAAGACCAATCAGCCGCGGCCCGGGACCTTTATTGGGCGGGCGGGCTTGCGCATGAACGCCGGCATGTTTTCAGCGAAGCCGAGGCGCTCGCCACCCTTCTGCGGAGGCGGAGCCTTGCTCCGCGGCTGCTCTTGCGCCGCTTGCCGCTTCTCGGGCGCACGCTCGGCGCGACGCGGCGCTTTCGGCTCATCTGTCCAGGCATCGACCGTCGGCTGCTCGTTGCGATGAGCTGAGCGCTGAGGATGTTCGCGGCGCGGCTGCGCATGCTGACGGCTTGGCGACGGCGGTTGCTCTCCGCGCCCATGAGCACGCGGGGCTTCGCTGTCGCGCGACGGTGCATGGCTTCTCGACTGCTTGTCCGCCGCTGGCTTCTGCTCGCGGCGGCCGTGCTCAGAACCACGGTGCGGCTTGGTCGATTTCTCGCGGCCGCCTGAGGCTTGGCCGCGTCCACCGCGACCGCGGCGGCGCTTTCCGGCTCCGGCGATGTCTTCCTCCGATGGAGGTTCGCCAAGCCAGACGGCCGTTTCACCTGTGATCTTTTCGATGTCTTTCACGAACTTCAAATCATCCGGACTGACGAGGGAAATGGAATGTCCTTCGTGTCCGGCGCGGCCGGTGCGGCCGATGCGATGCACGTAGTCATCGGCTGCCCACGGCAGATCGAAGTTGAAGACATGCGAGACCTCCGGAATATCGAGACCGCGCGCCGCAACGTCGGACGCTGCCAGCAGCATGATCTCGCCGTTGCGGAACTTGTCGAGCGTCTCCATGCGGCTCGTCTGGTCCATGTCGCCATGAAGTGCGCCAGCGTTGAAGCCGTGCTTGGTCAGCGATTTATGGAGCACCGCGACATCGCGCTTGCGGTTGCAGAAGATGATCGCGTTCTTGACGTTACCGTCGCGGATCATATCGCGCAGGACTTCGCGTTTGGCCCAGTCTTCGCCGTTCTGGCAATAGACGAACCGCTGCGTGATCGTCTTTGCCGTTGTTGCCGGCTTGGCGACTTCGATGCGTTCGGGATTGTTCAGGAACTGATTGACGAGGCGCGTGATCTCGGGCGGCATCGTCGCCGAGAAGAAGAGCGTCTGGCGGCGCGGCGGCAGCAGCTTGCAGATCTTCTCGATGTCGGGAATGAAGCCCATGTCGAGCATGCGATCGGCTTCGTCGATGACGAGAATTTCGACGCCCATCAGCATGACGCGGCCGCGGCCGAAATGGTCGAGCAACCGGCCGGGTGTGGCGATGAGAACGTCAACGCCGCGGTCGAGCTTCTTCACCTGGTCGTCCATCGAGACGCCGCCGATCAGCAGTGCGAGCGACAGCTTGTGATTGACGCCGTATTTCTCGAAGCTCTGCGCGACCTGAGCGGCGAGCTCTCGTGTCGGCGCGAGGATCAATGAGCGGGGCATTCGCGCGCGTGCGCGGCCCGTTTCGAGGCGAGTGATCATCGGTAGGGTGAAGGAGGCGGTCTTGCCGGTGCCCGTCTGAGCAATGCCGAGAACGTCTCGGCCGGTAACTGCGACGGGAATAGCAGCGGCTTGAATCGGGGTTGGCGCGACGTAACCCGCAGCCGCGATGGCGGCTTGAACCTTGGGCGAGAGCCCCAGGTCAGCGAACGTCTTGGTTTCCAAAAGCAGGTATCTCCATCTGCACAGGATCTGGCTGTCCGGCGCGAGGGCGTCAGACGGTCTTTGAAGAGAGCGCAGGGGGGACGGGTGCCGAAAGGACCTAAGCCGAAATAGGAGTGCGGATCAAAAAAGCATTAAAAAATGCGCAAATCGATCCCCTGCGCTCCGGCACGATCGCGTGCTCGCATACATCTCGGAAAATCGCAAGGAAAACCCACTAGTTTTGAGCCCGTAAGCCGCGGGCTTGTGTCACAGGCGGCTCTAGGGCCGCCAAAAGCGGCCTTAGAAACCCTAAACTCCAAGTTTAGTCTTCAAGCAGCCAACGGCCGAACAGGCCGCCGATGATGCCGCCGAGGATCGGCGCGACGAAAAACACCCAGACCTGCGACAGCGGCTCGCCACCGGCATAGATCGCCGGGCCGAAGCTGCGGGCCGGGTTAACCGAGGTGTTGGAAATCGGGATCGACATGATGTGGATTGCAGTCAGGGCGAGGCCGATAGCGATGGGCGCCATCATTGAGGGGTGGTTCGCCCGCGTGACGCCCATGATGACCACAAGGAAAAATGCAGTCAGGACCGTTTCCAGGATGAAAACTTCACCCAGGGTCGCTTTCAGCATCGAGAGGTCGCCGTAGCCGTTGGCGGCGAACGTGGGGCTCGTATGGCCGACGAGGGAGAAGATTCCACAGGCGGCACAAGCGCCGACAAGCTGGGCGATGATGTAGAGAATGGCGGGACCGAACTCGAAGCGGCCGCCGGCAACCAAGCCTAGAGTGACAGCGGGATTATAGTGCCCACCGGAGACGTGGCCGATCGCGAAGGCCGTCACCATGACGGTAATGCCGATACAAAACGCGACGCCAAGTATGCCCGCCGCGCCGGACGGTGCTCCAAACGAATAGAACGCCGATCCAAGAATGGACGACATCAGCATAAATGTGCCGAATGTCTCGGCAGCCAAGGCTCTTATATTCATAATATTTCCCCCCCCGGCGCCGTATTCTGAGGTCGCTCAGATTCTGCCGCCGTACGTTGGCATGATGAATGCGAATCAGCATTCGAAACAGGGGCATCCGTGCAACATGGTCGGCATTGCGGCGAGCGCTTTTTTGCCGTGCCTGTTGAAAAAATCTTAACGAACCTCCACAAGCTCCGAGGAGCTTATTTGTCGTATCAACGAAATTGCCTTTTTAGCGGATATTTAGTGCCGTAGATATCGGCGAGGCGGCGCCTGTCACGGTCTGGGTATAGGGGCGGTGTTAAGAGCGCTCTGTTGCGTGGCGTTTCGCGTGTGCCATTTTGAACGCGAGAACCGTCTCGCGACCTCGCAAGGATGTCGAGCAATGACAATCGATGCTGGTTCTGCGGTTGGCGGCGTGGCCGCACGCGAAACCCCGGCGGTAACCGCAGAAGCCCGGCCACGCGGCATTCGTCGTGGCGATGTCATACGCGAATTGAAGAAGCGGGATAATTATACGAATTTCGCACACATCGGGTTTGTCTACCTGGTGATTGCCACCGCGATTGGCTTGACGATCTGGAGCTATAGCGCCGTCGCGGCTGCCGGTCTTGGCTGGTGGTGGAACATCCCGATGACGCTGCTGTGCATTGCGACGGTCGGCGCCTCGCAGCATCAATTCGGCGGCGTCATTCACGAGGGCACGCACTTCACGCTCTTCGAAAACAAATTCATGAATGAAGCCGTGTCCGATTGGCTGGGCGGCTTTCCGATTTACACATCGACGTTCCAGTATCGGTTGCACCACTTAGCGCATCATCAGTTCATCAACGATCCGCTGCGCGATCCCGATTGGGCGCAGTTGAATGAGAGCGGCCACGATCTTGATTTTCCGATCACGCACGTCGACATGCTGAAAGAGCTGGCAAAGCAACTCTGGCTGCCGAACCTCTTCCGCTACATGATCGTGCGTGCGCGTTACAGCGCGCTCGGGACGGACAATAATCCGTACATGGACCGGGAGCGAAAGGGCGAACGGCTGCCGACGCTGGCCGGTGTCATCTATGCCGTTACTGCGCCGATTGCAGCTATAACGCTCATCAAGATGGGCCACGGCCCCTGGGCCTTTGCGGCGCTCGGCGTGATGACGGCAAGTGTCGTCGCGTATTTCTATTTTCTCGATGAAAACAAGCTGCCGCACGCGCACGTCGAGACGGTGATTTCGCATCGGGCGACCAACATCAGCCGCATCATTTACATGGCGATCGTCTACACGGCTTTGACAGCAGTCGAAGTGGCAGGCTGGGGACCGGCTTGGAGCTATTACGGCCTGCTGTGGATCTTGCCGCTATTCACCGCTTTCCCGTTGTTCATGATTATGCGGCAGTGGGTGCAGCACGGGAATGCCGATCGCGGGCGCTATACGAACACGCGCGTGTTCCTGGTCAATCCGTTCATTCGCTATGCGGTGTTTCCGTTCGGCATGGACTATCACTTGCCGCACCACATCTACGCGTCGGTTCCGCATTACAAGCTCAAGGACCTGCACGAGCTGTTGCTGGATGATCCGAAGTATCGCGCGGAGGGCATCGTCGTCGAAGGGTACTTCAACTCGCCTCATGGTGAGACCCCGGAGCGCAATCCGACAGTGATTGAGGTTCTGGGCGAGAAGTATGCGCCGAAGCCGGATGGCGAAGTTTACGTCGATACGGATACGCTCGAATACGCCAAGGTCAGCAATGCGGCGGCCATCCAGCGCGAGAACGAAGCCTCGTCGCGCGGGGAGTAATCGGTGAATTTTGTCATCCTCGGAGTTTGTCCCGAGGATGGCAAATGGAATGCTTTCAGGTTGAGCCGAGCGAAGGCCTTAAATATCTAGGTCCTTCGCGAAGGCAGCGTTCTCCTGAATGAAACGGAAGCGCGCTTCAGGCTTCGAACCCATCAGAGCGTTGACCACTTCTGACAGGCCGTCGCGCGCGGCTTCATCGATGGCGACGCGGAGAAGCGTGCGGCGCTTCTTGTCCATCGTCGTCTCTTTGAGGTCTTTGAAGTCCATCTCGCCGAGGCCTTTGAAGCGTGTGACCTTCGGTTTCTTGTTCTTGAAATGCGTCGCGAGCAGCTCGTCGCGGTGCGCCTCGTTGCGGGCGTAGGCAACGTCGCTCTTGTCGGAGATCTTGTAGAGCGGCGGCACCGCCAGGAAGAGGTGGCCGTTTTCGACCAGTTCCGGCATTTCCTGATAGAAGAACGTGATCAGCAGCGAGGCAATGTGCGCGCCGTCGACGTCGGCGTCGGTCATGACGATTACGCGCTCGTAGCGCAGGTCGTCGTCGCGATACTTGGTGCCGGTGCCCACGCCGAGCGCCTGGATCAAATCGGCTAGAAGCTGGTTCTGCGACAGCTTCGCCGACGAGGCGTTGGCGACGTTCAGGATCTTGCCGCGCAAAGGCAGCACTGCCTGGGTTTCGCGGTCGCGGGCGCTCTTGGCGCTGCCGCCGGCCGAGTCGCCCTCGACGATGAAGATTTCGGTGCCGGCGGCCTGCTGGATCGAACAGTCGGCAAGTTTGCCGGGAAGACGCAGCTTGCGCGTTGCCGATTGGCGGCCGACCTCTTTTTCGCGGCGACGCTTCAGGCGTTCTTCGGACTGGTCGATCGTCCATTCGAGCAGTTTCGTTGCCTGCTGCGGAGAGTCTGCCAGCCAATGATCGAAGGCGTCGCGCACAGCGGTTTCGACGATCTTCGTCGCCTCGACGGTCGCGAGCTTGTCTTTGGTCTGGCCCTGGAATTCCGGCTCTCGAATGAAGACGGACAGCATCGAAGCGGCCGTTCCCATCACGTCTTCGGACGTGATCTGCTGGGCTTTCTTTACGCCGACGAGTTCGCCATAGGCGCGGAGCGCCTTATAGAGCGCTTGGCGCAGGCCGTTTTCGTGCGTGCCGCCTTCTGGCGTCGGGATCGTGTTGCAGTAGGACGATGAGAAACCGTCTTCGTCGGAGATCCAGGCGACGGCCCATTCAACTGAACCGTGGCCTTCGTCCTTCTCGACGCGACCTGAAAAGATTTCCTTGGTGACGCGGGTGCGGCCGTCGATCGATGACGTGAGATAGTCGCTCAAGCCGCCGGGGAAGTGGAAAGTCGCTTCGGCGGGCGTGTCGTCTTTGATGAGCTCCGGTGCACACTTCCAGCGGATTTCGACGCCGCCAAACAGGTAGGCCTTCGAGCGGGCCATTTTCATCAGGCGCGCAGGCTTGAACGCAGCGCCTTTGCCGAAGATTTTCTCGTCTGGCTTGAAGCGCGTTTTCGTGCCGCGCCGGTTCATGATGGACCCGAGCTTTTCGAGCTTGGTCTGCGGCTCGCCGCGCGAGAACACCATGCGATAAAGCTGCTGGTCGCGTGCGACCTGGACTTCGAGCGTTTCGGACAGCGCGTTGACGACGGACACGCCGACGCCGTGCAAGCCGCCCGAGGTGTTGTAGGCCTTGGAGTCGAATTTGCCGCCCGCGTGCAGAACGGTCATCACGACTTCGAGCGCGCTCTTATTCTTGTACTTGGGATGCGGGCCGATCGGAATGCCGCGGCCATTGTCGGTGACCGTCAGAAAGCCGTCTGCCGAGAGCTCGACCTCGATCCAGGTGGCGTGGCCTGCAACGGCCTCGTCCATGGAGTTGTCGATGACCTCGGCGAAAAGGTGATGCATGGCCTTTTCGTCGGTGCCGCCGATATACATGCCGGGGCGGCGGCGCACGGGCTCCAGACCCTCAAGGACCTCGATGTCCTGTTCGCTATAGGCGCTTTCGACAGGCTTGCGGGCACGCGACGATTTCTCAGTCATTTCGCTTTCGAATTCCGGAAAAAGGTCAGTTTGCGATCGGCTCATTAGCGGCCCCCAATCGTGCCATGGCATAACCACGCATTCGGAAAGAAGCGGCGGGGACGCCTGACAGCTGGGCCGCTGAAGCGAATCTCAGAGAGCTTCTTATAGCCCGAGCCGGGCCGGGGCTACCATGGCGTTTCGGTTCTGTGTCGGTCCAGCAACTCGCGGGCTGGATCAGGCTGCGACGTTATCGATCAGCCGGGTTTTGCCCAGCCAGCAGGCGGCGAGAACGCGCATCGGCCGCCCACTTGCGGTTGATGCCGGTTCGAGTGTTTCGGCATCCCGGACCTCGATATAGTCGATTTTCGTGAAGCCTGCCGCGGTGACTTTGCGTTTGGCATCAGCCACGCCCGCCGGAATGTCGGCCCCGTTGGCGACATCTTTGGCAAGTGCGGAAATTGCTGCGTAAAGAGCCGGCGCGATCTTGCGTTCGGCTTCCGAGAGATAGGCATTGCGCGAAGAAAGCGCCAGTCCGTCGGCGTCGCGTTTCGTCGGTGAGCCGATCAATTTCAGCGGCATGTTCAGGTCGCGGACCATCTGGCGCAGCACGGCAAGCTGCTGAAAATCCTTTTCGCCGAAAACTGCGATGTCGGGCGTCACCTGATTGAAAAGCTTGGCGCACACGGTTGCGACGCCATCGAAATGACCGGGACGAAATGCGCCCTCCAGGTCCTTGGCAGCGCTCCCGGCGCGGACGCCTGTGGAAAAACCGTCTGGGTACATCTCTTCAACACCAGGTGACCAGACGAGGTCGGCGTCGGCAGCAGCGAGCTTGGCGAGGTCGCCCGCTTCATCGCGCGGGTAACGCGACAGGTCTTCGTTGGCGGCGAACTGCGTGGGGTTGACGAAAATCGAGACGACGGCCTTGTCGGCTTTCTTTTTCGCCAGTTTCACCAGGGAAATATGCCCGGCGTGGAGAGCGCCCATCGTCGGTACAAGGCCAACCGTCTGGTCGCGGCCGCGCCATTTGGCGACCGCCTTTCTGAGGTCGTGGACGGTGCGGACGATCTTGATTTTATCGGACACAGGCGAAGCCCCCCGAGCTTAAATTTCGGCCAGAGGTGCCGGGAATAGAGGCGAACCGTCAAGGGGACACGGTGGGCGGCCGACAGCCGGGGGAGGCGGCGGTTTAACGATCTGCTAGTATTCCTTAACGGGCGAATCGCATCGGCCGCCCTATATCAGCGGGTAGGACATGGTCGCGACATTGCGGCGTGAGGACAGCGTGACACAGCGGGCTCTCCCACCACGGGACGAATTCGCCGCCCAGTATCTTATGGACGAGCCGCGTCTCGTCGGGGCTTTGATCGAGCGGGCGTTTTTCACTGAAGACGAACGCCGGCGCACGGCCGACATCGCGCGCCGCCTCGTTCATACCGCACGCGCCGACAAAGCAAGCCATGCGGGCATTGATGCTTTCATGCACGAGTATGGGCTGGCGACCGATGAGGGCGTCATCCTGATGTGCCTCGCTGAGGCGCTGCTGCGCATCCCGGATGCCGAAACGGCCAACGCCTTCATTGCCGACAAGATTTCCGGGGGCGCTTGGGAGAAGCATCGCGGCCATTCCGATAATCTGTTCGTCAACGCCTCGACCTGGGGCCTGATGCTGACCGGCCGCATCATGCGGCTCAAGGAAGCGAAAGGCGCCAATCCGTTTCAGGCGATGAAGCGGCTTGTCGCGCGTTCGGGCGAGGGGACGATCCGGCTGGCCATCCGCCATGCCGTGAAGCTGCTCGGCGAGCAATTCGTGCTGGGCTCGACGATCGAGAGCTCATTGGCGCGAGCGCGCTTTTATGAGGAGAAGGGCTACCGGTTTTCCTACGACATGCTGGGCGAGACGGCGCGGTCGGAACAGGATGCTGAGCGCTATTTCCAGCGCTACATGGCGGCGATCGATGCCGTCGGGGCGGATGCCCGGCCATTCACGACGCAGCATGCCGACGCGATCTTTGGGCGCCCTTCGATCTCGGTGAAGCTCTCAGCGCTGCATCCGCGGTTCGAGCCGGGGAAAGAGAAACGACTGCGTGCGGAACTCGGCCCCCGACTGTTGACGCTGGCGCGCGCGGCGCGGGCGAAGGGTCTCGGGCTGACGGTCGATGCCGAAGAACAGGACAGACTCGATCTCACGGCGCAGCTTTTCGGCGACACATTCGTCAGTTCACAGCTCGAAGGCTGGAATGGGCTTGGGATAGCCGTGCAAGCCTATGGGAAGCGCGCGATTCCGATGCTTCGCTGGCTCCGGCGGCTGAGTGAGCAGACGGGGAAGCGCATTCCGGTGCGGCTCGTCAAAGGCGCGTACTGGGACAGCGAGATCAAATGGGCGCAAGAGCGTGGTCTGGAAGATTACCCGGTATTCTCGCGCAAGCTGCACACGGATGTTTCCTATCTCGCAGCGATGCGGCTGCTGATTTCCGACCCCGTCGCATTCTATCCGCAGATTGCGACGCATAACGCGCATACGATTGCGGCGGCGGCCGTGGCGGGAGGAGCCGTCGAATTCGAATATCAGCGCCTGCACGGCATGGGCGAAGCGCTTTACGAGCAGGTTGTCGGCGAAGGTAAGTTCAATCGCGCCTGCCGCGTCTATGCGCCGGTCGGCGGGCATGAGGATCTGCTCGGCTATCTCGTGCGGAGACTGCTCGAAAACGGAGCCAACACGTCGTTTGTTAATCGGTTGGGCGATGAAGAAACGCCGATTTCCGAGATCATCGCCGATCCGGTCGAGATCGCGGATCGGGAATTCAGCTCGGGCGAGCGGCCGAAGCTGATTGCGCGCCCGCGCGATATTTTTCTGCCCGAACGCAAGAACAGCGCTGGGTTGGCACTGACCGAGACCGGCGTGCGCGAGGCGCTGCAAACCGAGATCGCGAAAGTCCTGAAAACGCCATTCGCGGCGGGGCCGATCATCAACGGCGTTGTGACGGCGGGGGGCGAGGCAGCAGGCGTTGTCGCGTCACCGCACGACCATCGCGATCGGATCGGAACGGTGCGGCTTGCAACGCCGCAGCACCTCGAAGACGCGATTGCGTCGGCGAAAAACGCAGCGCCGTTATGGGAAAAAACCGACGCTGCCGAGCGTGCGCGCATTCTCGAAGTTGCTGCGGACCTGTTCGAGCGAGATCGTGCAGCGCTGATGGCGGCGCTGATCCGCGAGGCCGGGAAGACCATCGAAGCGGCGCAGGCCGAGGTGCGGGAAGCTGTCGATTACCTGCGCTATTACGCCGTCGAAGCGCGGCGGCTTTTTTCCGATCCGGTCGTACTCCGGGGCCCGACGGGCGAGGAAAACACGCTGACGCTGCGCGGGCGCGGTGTGTTCGGCTGCATTTCGCCGTGGAACTTTCCGATTGCAATTTTCACCGGCCAGGTGGCGGCAGCACTGGCGGCGGGGAATGCCGTCATTGCAAAGCCTGCCGAGCAATCGCCGATCTCAGGCTTTTTGGCCGTCAGGCTGCTGCATGAAGCGGGCGTCCCGCGCGAGGCGCTGCAACTCGTGACGGGCGGCGGCAAGCTCGGCGAAGCGATGGTGAAAGATGCGCGCCTGCAAGGAATTGCATTCACGGGATCGAACGAAACAGCCTGGGCCATTCAGCGGGCGCTGGCGGATCGGCGTTCGGCCATCGTGCCCTTCATCGCCGAGACGGGCGGAATCAACGCGATGATCGCGGATTCATCGGCGTTGCCTGAGCAGGTAGTGCGCGATGC
This sequence comes from Hyphomicrobium sp. MC8b, assembly GCF_905067615.1. Lineage (NCBI taxonomy): Bacteria > Pseudomonadati > Pseudomonadota > Alphaproteobacteria > Hyphomicrobiales > Hyphomicrobiaceae > Hyphomicrobium > Hyphomicrobium sp. MC8b. Next base: position 1,389,173 of record NZ_LR898465.1, read on the forward strand.
TGTGCGGTCGGCCTACGATAGCGCCGGTCAGCGCTGCTCGGCGGCTCGCATTCTCTTCGTTCAAGACGATAATGCGCCGCGTATCCGTGCGCTGCTCGCTGGCGCCATCGAAGCGCTTGATGTCGGGGACCCGCTGGATTACGCGACCGATATCGGCCCGGTGATCGACGAAGCGGCGCAGGACAATCTCGAAAGCCACAAGGTCTTGATGCAGCGTGAGGGACGCGAGATCATCGATCTTGCGATGCCGGAAGCCTGCCGGGCCGGGACCTATGTCACACCGGCGCTTTACGAGATCGACCGGCTCGACAGGCTCGATCATGAAGTGTTCGGGCCGATCCTTCACATGGTTCGCTATGAGCGCGGGCATATCGACAAGGTCGTTGCTGCGCTCAATGCGACTGGGTACGGCCTGACGCTTGGGCTGCACAGCCGCATCGAGAGCGTCGCCGATTACGTGGCGGAGAACGCCCACGTCGGTAATCTCTACGTCAACCGCAATCAGATCGGGGCGGTCGTCGGCGTCCAGCCGTTCGGCGGCGAGGGGCTTTCCGGCACCGGACCGAAAGCTGGCGGACCGAACTATCTTGCGCGCTTTGCGACCGAGCGGACGCGTTCGACCGATATCACCGCGACCGGCGGCAATTACACACTGCTGAGTGGGAAGAGTTAGGAGGCTTCGTCACTCATAAACCGCGTAGAACTTCTTGGCGGGTTCGATGACTTCCCAGGTTCCGGTGAAGCCTGCGGGCGTCAGGAAGGCGTCTCCAGCGCGGAAGGTCGCCTCGGAACCATCATCGCCGCGGACGACGATGAGGCCCTCCAAGATGTAGCAGAACTCGGTTTCGGTGAAGACGACGCGCCATGCTCCTGGATCGCCGCTCCAGATGCCCGAGCTGAAATGGCCATCGGGGCTTTGAAACAGGTTTTGTGCGCACTGCACCGGGTTCCCGGAGACGATGCGATCGGCTGCTGGGTGATAAACGTCGCCGGGCGGAAGGACGCCTTGGAAGACGACGAGCTTGGGAATTTCGCTGTTGGCGGTCACGGGCGGGCCTTACATTGCAAGCTGGGCTGCGATGCTACGTCTGCGCTGCTTTCCAGTGCAAGGCGTTACTCGCCCGCCATGACGAAGCAATCGACCGCCTGGCGACGCAGTGCGTTGCACGTCGAGGCGGCACGATTGGCGTTGAAGCCGGTGAAGCGGGCCCGGAAGATCTGGTGGCCGTTCTTCATCGCCGGGTTGGTGACGGAGGAAACGCCGGCGAGAAGGCGTCCGGCACGATCCTGGACGTTGCTCAAGGCGCGCTGGGCGTCGTCGATGGAGCTATAGGCGCCGATCTGAACGGCATAGCGACCGCCATTTGCCGTCCGAGCCGTGTCCCGGCGCGGTTCAAACCGATCGCCTGACGCGTCACCTAACGCGCGGGCTTGGGCGCCGAGCGTAGACGGCGGCATGCCACGGATAACCGGCGGGTCGTGCAATTCGGTCTCTTGCGGCTGCTGACGCCGCTGCGGCCGTGGGGCAAGCGCTGGCGGCGGCGGTTCATAGGCCGCGACGCGCTGCTGAGGGCGAGGTGGCGCGGTTATCGACGAGGTGCTGGAGCTGGCAAGGTTCGCCGGAGCGAATGGGCGAATTGGCGCAACCTGGGCTCCCGTCACCGGGGAAGCGTTGCCGACGCGCGTGTAGCCGGGCGTTGTCTGGATTGGCGGAACGGCTCGGGCCGGGGCTTCCTCGGGGCTTGTGTCTTCCATATCGGTCGTGTCGTCGGACGAGGGCGCGCGGGCCTTCGTCGAGATCGGCACCGCACGGACTTTGAAGATACGGACCGGCGTTTCATCGGCGTCGGCCTGGACAGCCGGTTGTGGAGCTTCCGTGCGGGCCGGCGCGCGCTTTATGGGACGTTGTGCGATCTTCGGCTCGCTTCTTAGACGGGCGAGCAGCAGCGGCTTGCGGGTTTTGTTGCGGGAGGCGCGCGACAGCATCCGCGTCAGCAGCGCGCGCATCTCGGCATTGCGCGTCGCCGCGGTGCGGCCGCCGAAGACAACGCCGACCAAATGTTTCTCGCCGCGATGAAGCGACGTCACGAGGTTGAAGCCGGAAGCGCGCGTGTATCCGGTTTTGATGCCGTCGATACCTGCGAAGGTGTTCAGCATGGTGTTGTGGTTGCGGTAGGACTTGCCGCCATACGAAAATACCCGGGTGGAAAAGAACGGGTAGTACTGCGGAAAATCGTCCTGCAGGCGCAGCGCGAGGGTCGCCATGTCGCGTGCCGTGGTAATCTGCTCGTCGTTCGGGAGGCCCGAGGCGTTCTCGTAGTGGGTACCTGACATGCCGAATGCGCGGGCGCGGGCATTCATCAGACGGGCAAAATTGGTTTCGGAGCCGCCGATTTTTTCTGCAAGCGCCACGGCGATGTCGTTGGCGGACTTGGTGACGATCGCCTTGATGGCGTTTTCGACTGTGATCTGATCGCCCGGTTTGAGGTCGAGCTTCGAGGGCGCCTGATCGGCAGCATGCTCGGAGATCGTAATCCTGTCGGACATACGCAGACGCCCGGTCTGGAGCGTCGCAAATGTCAGATACAGCGTCATCATCTTGGTGAGAGACGCGGGATGACGCGGCGCGTCGCCGTCTTCATTGTGGAGAACAGCGCCGGTGTTGGCGTCCAGGATGAACGCAGCGTGGCGGTTGCCCCGAGCTTCCGCGCTCGTCAGGCCAACGGCGAAAACGATGAGAAAAGCTGATGCGTACGCAAATACTCGTCGCAACACGACGCTCTATCCCTCTGGCCGCCCTCGAAAAGCGGCAATGACTGACACCCTGTTCGTGGGATTGCCGACCGGCTCCCACTGGCGCCCCACCCGCCGATATCGGCAAGAAGAGCATTGTTTTTGGGCACCTTTTTGGCGTCAAAGAGGCTTTCGGCGCTTTCCAGGTGCCAGCGTCACTGTAGGAGCTGAAGGACTTCGTTAGCGTTAAGGGGCAAGGTAAAATTTACCCCTTTGGATGTCCCATTATTGGGCGCTAAGGTCTTGATTATGGCCCGCATGACGACGCGCGGGGCGAGACCGGACTGTTGGCCGCCGCGGCATCTGCGGAAGGGCCAAGAGGGGGGCATGAGGGTGGCGAGCATCTGTTGAAACGACATTGTCCCATGCTTCTAGCCTGTCTGAAGCGCCGCATGGCTCGTTCTATTTTTTGCTCGTCAGCGTGCCTATATTACAGGCTTGATGAACACGGGTGTTTAGCTTGAACATTTGGCGAGAGAGACAGTTGTCCCTGCGGGCATGCGTTTGCAGTGAAAGCGTAACTTTTCTGCCTCCAACGGTTGAAGGTTGCGGGATAGCTTTAGGAGATCCGATGGATTCGGGGTTTGCCCGAGGCACGCGATGAAGAAGGTGGACATCCACTCCCTGGTGCACGCTGCCCGCATGGCAGCGAATGAGCCGCCCGATGGTCCGCGCCGTGATGACGGCGATGGTGACTCCAAGACGGGTATTGTCACGAAGACCCGTCCCAAAACGAAGAAGCCGAACCTATATAAAGTTCTTCTGCTGAACGACGACTTCACTCCGATGGAGTTCGTCGTTCTCGTGCTGCAGCGTTTCTTCAACAAGGGACAGGAAGATGCCACCCGCATCATGCTTCATGTCCACCATAAAGGTGTCGGTATTTGCGGCGTGTATACGTACGAGGTTGCTGAAACCAAGGTGACGCAGGTCATGGACTTCTCGCGGCAGCATGGCCATCCTCTTCAATGCACCATGGAGAAAGAGTAGGACTCGATTGACATCGCTCTCCAAAAATCTTGAAGCCTCGCTGCACCGGGCGGTGCAGTATGCAAACGTCCGTCACCACGAATTTGCGACGCTGGAGCACCTGCTTCTAGCGCTCGTTGACGACCGAGATGCGGCCGCCGTGATGCGTGCCTGCTCGGTTGATCTCGAGCAGCTCAGGGCGCGCCTGATCGAATATCTGGATACGGAACTGAAGCCGATCGTATCCAAGTCGGCCAGGGATGCGCATCCGACGAATTCGTTCCAGCGCGTCGTTCAGCGGGCGATCGTGCATGTGCAGACATCCGGACGCGAAGAGGTGACGGGCGCGAACGTTCTGGTCGGGATTTTCTCGGAGCGCGAAAGCCATGCCGCCTACTTCCTTCAGGAGCAGGAAATGACGCGCTTCGATGCGGTGCAGTATATCGCACATGGCATCGCGAAGCGGCCGGGCATGTTCGAGCCGCGGACGGTTCGCGGCGTCGACGAGGAAGTCAATTCGACAGAGAGCGAAGAGAAGAAGCCCGGCGACGCGCTCAATACTTACTGCGTCAACCTCAATAAAAAGGCCCGTGACGGCAAGATCGATCCGCTGATCGGGCGCGAGCAAGAGGTGCTGCGCACGATTCAGGTTCTCTGCCGCCGGCAGAAGAACAACCCGCTGCTGGTTGGCGATCCGGGCGTCGGCAAGACGGCCATCGCTGAAGGCTTGGCGCGCAAGATCGTGCAGGGGCAAGTTCCCGACGTTCTCAAGGGCGCGACGATCTTCTCGCTCGATATGGGCGCGTTGCTTGCCGGCACGCGCTATCGCGGCGACTTCGAAGAGCGGCTCAAAGCCGTGATGAAGGAGGTCGAAGCTTTCCCGGGAGCCGTGCTGTTCATCGACGAGATCCACACCGTTATCGGTGCGGGTGCGACGTCGGGCGGCGCGATGGATGCTTCGAACTTGCTGAAGCCGGCGCTTCAGTCGGGCGCGCTGCGTTGCATCGGCTCGACGACCTACAAGGAGTATCGCCAGCACTTCGAGAAGGATCGCGCTCTCGTCCGTCGATTCCAGAAAATCGACGTCAAGGAGCCGTCCGTCGAGGATGCCATCGAGATCTTGAAGGGTCTGAAGTCGGTCTTCGAGGACTATCACAAGATCAAGTACACGAACGAGGCCATTAAGGCCGCGGTCGAACTGTCGGCGAAGTACATCCACGACCGTAAGCTGCCGGACAAGGCGATCGACGTGATCGACGAAACCGGCGCGTCGCAGATGCTGCTTCCCGAAAGCAAGCGGAAGAAAAAGATCACCACTAAGGAGATCGAAGCGACAGTCGCAACGATGGCGCGCATTCCGCCGAAGACCGTCACGAAGAGCGACGCTGAAGTCATTGCGCACATCGGGCGCGACCTGAAGCGGCTGGTGTTCGGTCAGGACAAGGCGATCGAAGCGCTTTCGAGCGCGATCAAGCTGGCGCGTGCCGGTTTGCGCGAGCCCGAGAAGCCGATCGGCTGCTACCTGTTCTCCGGTCCGACTGGCGTCGGCAAGACGGAAGTTGCCAAGCAGCTTGCGAACCTGATGGGCGTCGAACTGCTGCGCTTCGACATGTCGGAATACATGGAGAAGCATACGGTTTCCCGTTTGATCGGCGCCCCTCCGGGCTATGTCGGTTTCGATCAGGGTGGCCTTCTGACTGATGGCATCGATCAGCATCCGCACTGCGTGCTGCTGCTCGATGAGATCGAGAAGGCGCATCCGGACCTGTTCAACATTCTGTTGCAGGTCATGGATCACGGTAAGCTGACGGACCATAATGGTAAGTCGGTCGATTTCCGCAACGTCGTGCTGATCATGACGACGAACGCGGGTGCGTCCGACATGGCCAAGCCGCCGATGGGCTTCAATCGAACGAAGCGCGAAGGCGAGGACACGGAAGCCGTGGCCAAGCTGTTCACGCCTGAGTTCCGCAACCGTCTTGATGCCGTCGTGCCGTTCGCCGGGTTGCCGCCCGAGATCATCGCGCAGGTCGTCGAGAAGTTCATCTTCCAGCTCGAAGCGCAGCTCGCGGATCGCGGCGTTTCGATCGAGCTGTCGGATGAGGCGACGCGCTGGCTTGCGGAGAAGGGTTACGACGAGAAGTTCGGTGCTCGTCCGCTGGCGCGCGTCATCCAGGAGTACATCAAGAAGCCGCTGGCAGAAGAGTTGCTGTTCGGCAAGCTCGAAAACGGCGGCACGGTGAAGGTGCTGGTCGCCGGCAAAGGGCCGGATCGGACGCTGACGTTCGACTTCCTGCCGCTCGATCCTTCGAAGAAGGTGAAGACGCCGGACGACGAAGAAACCGACGAAGACGATGGCCCGCAGCCGGTCCTGGCCGACGCGACGCCAAAGAAGGCACTTCCCGGTCCGAAGGAGAAGGGTGACAAGCCCAACGGATCGGGTGCGGTGCCGAGCGTGCCGCGGAAGAAGAAGGACGAGTAATCGCAGCTCCTGCCGCGAAGAAATACAAAAGCACGGGAGTAAACTCCCGTGCTTTTTTGTTTGGAGCAAAGTCAGTCGACGAGGATCGGCGTCTTGCCGTACGTGGTTGGATCAGCGAGGCTCTTGACCATGAAGTCCGCGACATCGGCGCGGGATATTGCGCCTCCGCGCCAATCTTTCATGTCATTTAGAACCTTATAGCGCTTCTTGGCCGGCGCATTTGTCAGCAATCCCGGCCGGACGATAGTCCAGTCGAGGTTGCTTTTCTGAACGATATCTTCGGCGATGTCTTTGTCGGAATAGACGCGCTGCAGAAACAATGGGAACAGCATGTAGTCGTAGAGGAAGTTGGTTCTGCCGCGGCTGTTCCCGGCGCCGATACCAGTCACCATGATAAGGCGGTGAACGCCAGTCTGCTGCATCCGCTCGACCATGATGCACGTTGCTTCGGAAAAGATCGTTGTGCCAAAGGCAAGCTCGGTTAGCGTTTTGACGCCAAGTGATTGAATGACAGCGTCCACGCCTTGCATCGCGGCACTGACATCTGCGCTCGAGCGCGCATCACCGTTGAGCTTCACGAGTTTAGGGTGGCTAATCGATATGTTCTTTGCTGAGCGCGAGAATGCGCGAACTTCGTGACCAGCAGAGAGAGCGGCTTTCACAGTTTCGTAGCCGATCCCGCTGCTAGCGCCGATAATAAGGACAACGGACAAGGCGCACCTCCTTATGGAGTGTAGAAGTGGGCTTCCGAGGGCGTGCCGTGAAGGGGAGCACGCCCGGCTCGTCACCTAGTTAGGTTACGCCAGCGCTGCTTTCAGCTTCTCGGCGTTGGCTGCAAGAATGGCGGCATCTTCCATTTGGCGCGCATGCAGCTGAAGGGGTTTGCCCTCGAAGCGCGGCATGACGTGGAAATGCAGGTGAAACACTGTCTGTCCGCCAGCCGGTTCATTGAATTGGGCGATGCTGATGCCGTCGGCGTTGAAGGCGGCTTTGGCGGCGATGGCGACCTTCTGCACCAGCGGGATGATCTTTGCGAGCACAGCCGGATCGGCATCGAGCAGGTTGCGCGACGGCCTTTTCGGCACAACGAGCGTGTGGCCCGACGTCTGGGGCATCACGTCCATAAAGACGATGGCGTCAGCATCCTCATAGACTTTGTGGCACGGGATTTCGCCGCGCAGGATTTTCGCGAAGATATTGGAATTGTCGTAGGACATGGTGTTCGCTCGGCCCGGTATCGCGGCACCCGGCCGGGGCCGCTTCAGGCCTCGTCTTTGCGATAGGGACCCATTTCGGTCAAGTCGGCATTCATCTGGGCGACGGCCTCACGTTCTTGCGTCAGGAAACGCTCGACGGCGCGGCGAAACGACGGGTCGGCGATCCAGTGGGCCGAATAGGTTTCGACCGGCAGGTAGCCGCGCGCGAGCTTATGCTCGCCCTGGGCGCCCGCTTCGACGCGCGGCAGCTTGTTGGCGATGGCATAATCGATTGCCTGGTAATAGCAGACCTCGAAATGCAGGGCAGGATGGTGCTCCGTGGCGCCCCAGTAGCGGCCGTACAAACAATCGCCGCCGATCATGTTGAGAGCGCCTGCGATGTAGCGCCCGTCGCGCTTGGCGAATACGAGGAGGCAGTGTTCGGCCATCGTCTCGCCCAGCAGCGAAAAGAACGTGCGGTTGAGGTAGGGGCGGCCCCATTTGCGATTGCCGGTGTCCATGTAGAACGTGAACATCGCGTCCCAATGGTCTTCGGTGATGTCTTTGCCCGAGATCTGCTCGATCTCGATACCGGGTGCCAGGGCGGCCTGCCGTTCCTTTTTTACGGCCTTGCGTTTGCGCGAGGCGAGCGACGCCAGAAAATCATCGAATGATACGTAGCCGTCGTTCTGCCAATGGAACTGTTGGCCGACACGCGTTAGGAAGCCGAGGTCTTTCAAACGTTCGGCCGTTTCGGCATTCAGGAAGGTCAGGTGTACGGATGACAGTCCGCCCTGGCGCGCGACTTCAATTGCGGCGGCTGCCAGCACTTGTTCGTCGGCCCGCGCTTTTTCGCCTGGTTTGACGAGAAGGCGCGGGCCGGGAACCGGCGTAAACGGGACGGCAATCTGAAGCTTTGGATAGTAGCGCCCGCCTGCGCGCTCATAAGCATCGGCCCAGCCGTGATCGAAAACGTATTCGCCCTGACTGTGGGATTTGACGTAGGCAGGGGCAACGGCAGCGATGTTTCCATCATCGTCATTGATGACGAGGTGGCGCGGCAGCCAGCCGGTCTGCCGGCCAACAGTATGGGAGTCTTCTAATGCTCTCAGGAAGGCGTGACTGACGAACGGGTTGAAGGTTGCGGGATCGGGGTTGGCGCATGCGTCCCACTGCGCGGCGTCGAGCGTCGCGATCGAAGGAACGAGATGGACGGCGGTGTCGGAAAATATCGGCATTCGGTCGTTTGTCGCGCCTGCGCAAAGTCTCTGCAACGCCTTGATATAGGATCAAAGCGATTACACGGCAGGGCTGTCGGGCGCGGCGCGGGAGGCACGCAATGTCGCGGGCTGCGGCTACTCGGGTCGGAAACCCTCGAAGATCATGGCATCTGCCCATGTTTCGGCGATGCGGCGCTGTTTGGCGGTACGGACCGTCCAGGTGAAAACGGGAAGACCTAACGTCCGGCGCGCGAATTGGGTGACGGGCGTTGGCAGCGCATCGACTTCGTAGGCGTAGAAATCAGGTGCGACGGCGCCCGATTCGAGCAGATCGCGAAGATCTTTGGCCCGGGACTTGCTGATTTTGCGCGGCCACCAGCTCGGTCCCTCATAGCTGCCGGAGACCATACCGCGCAGGATCTCAGGGGCGGCCGTCCTTATCGCGACCATCACGGCGGGGTCGAATGACATCAACGCGATGGGGCCTGGGTACGCCGCGACTGCCGCTGCGATATTGGCGATGAACGTTTTGTTCGGCGGCTCCCACTCGCTTTTGATCTCGATCAGAAGTGGCACGCGTCCGGCGACCAGATCGAGCAGTGCGGCGAGCGTGAGAATGGGTGCGTTGCTGTCGCGGTGGCGCAGCGTTTTGAGGTCGCTTTCCTTCAGGTCGGCGACGAGGCCGCGGCCCCCGACGAGCCTTTGCAATGTCTCGTCATGAAAAACGACCGGAACGCCGCGTTTGATCGGACGGATATCGCATTCGATGCCGTAACCGGCAGCAATGGCCGCTTCGAATGCGGGGCAGGTGTTTTCGATGATGCCGCGTTTGCTGTCGTGCAGCCCACGGTGCGCGACGGGCCGGAAAAACGCGGCATGATCGGCCATGACGTCAGCGCACCTTGAAGATGGCGTCGATCTCGACGCAGGCGTTCAACGGCAGGCTCGCGACTCCAACGGCGGAACGGGTGTGGCGGCCTGCATCGCCAAGGGCGGCGACCATCAAGTCGGATGCGCCGTTGATGACTTTCGGCTGGTCATAGAAGTTGGGCGCGGAGGCGACGAAGCCTGTGAGCCGCAGGACCTGCACGATGCGGCCGAGATCGCCGAGGGCGGCCTTGGCTTGCGCCAGCAGGTTGAGTGCGCAGTGGCGAGCGGCATCCTGGCCTTCCTCGATCAAGACACCGGCGCCGAGCGTTCCCGTGAGAATGCGGCCGGCGCCGTCCTTGGCGACCTGGCCTGAAATGAAGAGTTGATCGCCCGAAAGAAGAAACGGCACGTAGTTGGCGACGGGTTGCGGAGCCTCGGGGAGTTTTAAGCCCAATTCGGCCAGCCGCTGTTCGATGGAGGTCATTGAAAGATTACTCGATGTTTAGGTTGTTCAGTAGCTTGTGGCCGTCGCAACGCCCTTTTGTAAATGCTTTATCTGCCATCTTGTTTGCGGTACCTATAGCCTTTTCTGCCCGGAGAGCGAGCTAAGTTCGATGACGACGCGTTTTGGCTACGCTTTGGTAGCGCTTTCGACCCTGGTAGCGGGCCTTGCATCGGGAATGGCGAGCCATTCTGCGGCAGCTGCAGAGCTTGTGCCGTTTTCGCCGCATCGCGCCGTATACGATCTATCGTTGGGCGATGCTTCGGCTGGCTCGGGCGTGACCGGAATCGTCGGCCGGATGGTTTATGAGCTGAAGGGCTCGCCGTGCGAGGGTTATACGCAGAACATGCGCTTCGTCACTGTGATGACGAACCAGGACGGCGTCGAGACGGTCAGCGATCTTAGAAATTCCAGCTGGGAAGAGGCGGACGCCAAGAAGCTCCGTTTTTCATCGACGCAATATCAGAATGATGAGCTAGCGGATTCGAGCCAAGGTGATGCGCTAAGGACGAAGGGCGCGACGCCGGTCGTCGGTGTCGATCTCGTGAAGCCCGCCAAGAAGCGGTTATCGCTGCCGACCGACATTTATTTCCCTATGCAGCACGCTTCGACCTTGGTTCAAGCCGCCAAGAGCGGCGTCAAGATGTTCACCGCCAATCTCTACGACGGTTCGGAGAAGGGCGAGAAATACTACCTAACCAACACGATCATCGGCAAAAAGTTCGGGACTGGTCCGGATGCGTCTGTCGGCACGTTCAAGGGTGCCGATCAGCTGGCGAAGGTCGAATCCTGGCCGATGACGATCAGCTATTTCGACGCCGGCAAAGAGCACGAAGATCAGACGCCCGCTTACGAGCTGTCGTTCCGCTATTTCGAGAATGGCGTGACGAGCGATCTCAAGATCGATTACGGTGAGTTTTCGATCAGGGGCGATCTCAAGGAGCTGACTTTCCTTGAACCCGGTAAGTGCCCCGCCACGGCGGCGCCGACGAAATAAATTTACTTCAGTCGTCGATCGGGCTGGCGAGTAGCTGATGGGCCGGTGCAATCAGCGCCGGGTCAATCCCGTTCTCCTGGCAAAATGCCAGAAGAAGCCCTTCATCGGACAATAGAAACTCGAGCGTCGCCAGCTGCATCTCGCGCGAAGAGGCGATGTTGCGAAGGTCGTGCGGGTCGCTTCCGGTCAGCGCCAGAAAGCGCGAAATCTGCTTGGGGTCGGCGAGCACGTACGTCAGTATCTGCAACGCGAGTGCTTCTGCTCGTTCCTCGGTCAATCGCGCGGGCTTCGATCGGAACATATGGTTACCTAATCGTCGAGGTGTCGTTAACTGTTGGTTACCGCTTTCAGGGGCAAAGTCGAGCGCCAATTCAACCGAGAATCGGTGCACAACGGCCGCAAGGAGCCTAGGCGGTTGCTATGACGTATCAGGAAACGGGAATGAGCGTCGAGCGTCGTTCGCCCGAGCCGCGGCTCGGTGCGCAATCTGTCCTGATCGTTGAAGACAACGAGCTCAATATGAAGCTCTTCAACGATCTCCTTGTTGCGCACGGTTATCAGACAATTCAGACGCGCAATGGTTTCGAGGCTCTCGAACTTGCGCGCAAGCATCGTCCCGATCTCATCTTGATGGACATTCAGCTGCCGGAGGTATCCGGGCTAGAGGTCACGCGCTGGCTAAAGGACGACGATACGCTTTGCCAAATTCCCATCGTCGCGGTCACGGCCTTCGCGATGAAAGGCGATGAAGAACGCATCCGTTCAGGCGGTTGCGAAGCGTACATCTCGAAACCGATCTCCGTCACGTCTTTCCTCGAAACCGTCCGGAAGTTCATCGGTGCATCGAAGGCCTAGTATTCTTCAAAGATTTTTCAGCTCATGACCGCGCGCGTTCTCGTCGTCGACGATATTCTGGCAAACGTGAAGCTTCTCGAAGCGAGGCTTCAGGCGGAATATTTCGAAGTTCTCACGGCGAACAGCGGGCAGCAGGCGCTGGATATCCTTGAGCATGAGAGCGTTGACGTCGTGCTTCTCGACGTCATGATGCCGGGCATGGATGGCTTCGAAACGTGCCGACGCATCAAAGGCAGTCATCTCACGCACCACATTCCCGTCGTCATGGTCACCGCCCTCGATCAGCCGTCCGACAAGGTGCTCGGGCTGGAGAGCGGTGCGGACGATTTCCTCACCAAGCCGGTCGACGACATCGCGCTCGTGACGCGCGTGCGGAACCTTGCACGCCTCAAAATGCTCAACGACGAAATGATGATGCGCGCGTCGACGGGCCGTACTATGGGCATTCCCGACGACGGTTCGCTCGCGCGGGCTCTGTCGGCGAGGACGGGGCGTGTTCTGCTGGTCGACGATCATGAGCGGTCGGCGACGCGTCTGCTCGAAGTGCTGTCGCGCGCGAACGACGCGCATCTCGAACGGGATGCGCAGACCGCGCTCGTTCGGCTCGCGGAGGGCGGATTTGATCTGCTCATCGTCAGTCTTTCATTGAGCGGCTCGGACGGCTTGCGGCTTTGCTCGCAGGTCAGATCGCTCGAACGGACGCGGCATCTACCGGTCATCATGCTGGTCGAGCCTGGCGATGAAGCGCGCCTGCTGCGCGGCCTCGATATGGGCGTCAACGACTACCTGATGCGGCCGATCGATCGCCATGAACTGCTGGCGCGTGTCAAAACCCAGATCAAGCGGAAGCGGCATTCGGATTTTCTTCGCCATCGGCTCGCGGAAAGCGTCGAGCTGTCGATTACGGATTCGCTGACTGGGCTACATAACCGTCGCTACATGGAAGGCCATTTGCGGACGCTTGTTTCGGAAGCGGTCCGGACCGGGCGCAGCCTGTCGATGCTGGTCGCCGACATCGATCACTTCAAGAACGTCAACGATACCTACGGGCACGATGTCGGTGATGAAGTGCTGAGGGAGTTTTCCGTGCGCTTGCGGCGCAATACGCGCGGGATCGATCTTGCCTGCCGGTTCGGCGGCGAGGAGTTCGTGATCATTATGCCGGACACTGATCTAACGCACGCTTATCAGGTCGGCGAGCGCCTGCGCGCATGCGTTGCCTCCGATGAATTCCGGATCGGTGATGGTCAGAATATCCGGGTGACGGCGAGCGTCGGGATCGGCACGTTGGAGACGGCAGACGACACGCCGGAGACGATGTTCAAGCGGGCGGATAGCGCCCTTTACATCGCCAAGAGACGCGGCCGGAACCGCGTTGTGGTCGACGCCGCGTAAATGAGACTTTAGCCGAAAGTCACGTTGCTTGCGGGCAAGCCGCAATTTGAGAACAACGCAACCGTCACGCAGATGTCAGAAAATAGCTATGCTTTTCTGGCGGTTAGTCGTGAACGCCATACAAGCAAGCTTGCGTGAATCGTAGCGCCGGCGACACAGTAAAGCAGTTGTTGCTTTCCGCGTCGTAATCTGGCACCAATCTACGCGTCTAAGTGGGGATAAATAGGAATTCTTACGATTTTGACGTCGGCCTTGCGTGCACTCGCCGCTAGGTGACGCCTATAAAATCCCGCGCTATCGGGCCCGCCGCAAAGCCTGGTAGAGTGGGTATGATCGAACCAAGCGACCACACGAGTGGCCTCCTCGAACGGTTGCGGAGGATCGATCGCGAAGCTGGGTGGGGAACAACGCCCTCTTTGAACCTCGCCCGGTCGTGGCCAGGGTTGCGAAGCTGTCTCGGAACGATTTACCCCGCTGCCGAGTTTGCTTTAAGCCCTGGCCACATCATCAGCCAGAGCTTCCTCAACACGATTGATATCCGTCAAGTTCAGCCGTAATCGGCTGAGCAGCAGCACGGTTTATTTAATTTTTGTTTCTTTGAATTCCACGTGCTTACGCGCAACGGGGTCGTACTTCTTGAAAACAAGCTTTTCGGTTGCCGTGCGCGGATTTTTCTTCGTGACGTAGAAGAAACCGGTTCCGGCGGACGACAACAATTTGATTTTCTGCGTGACTGGCTTTGCCATGGATCGTGGCCTTAAGTGAAAAATGCCAAGAAACCTTGGCCAGGGAGCGCGCAACATACGCGTCAACTTTGCCGTGTCAAGGCATCGGAGGTGCGACTTTACACGATATCAGGTCGCGGTGGAAGGATGAGCCTGCGGAATAATAGAAAGGCAGGCGTTCGGCGCTGTTGCGAAATACCGGCGCGGCTTCGAGAAGTTCGGCCACGTCATTAAGCACAAGCCGCGTGATGTTTGGCAAATCGAGCGCCGCGGCTTCCGATAACGTAAACCACCCAAGATCGAGCAGCTCGTCGTCCGTCGCAGAGCGATCGGCAGAGACCGCTTCGGAAACTGCAAGGAAGAACCAGGTGTCGTAACGGCGAACGCGGCCAGGCGGCGTTATCGCGCGCGCAAACGGAATAAGGTTCGCGGGAGCAGGGGCGTGCCCTGATGCGGCAAACGTCTGCCAGGCAGGCAATGTTTCGGGCAGCGCGCCTTCTTTGCCGATCAGCAGCCCTGTCTCCTCGAAAAGCTCGCGGATGCCTGCAAGCGCAAAAGGTTTGATCTCATCGGCCAGATCGGCAGGCGAGAATTGTCCTGAGAACTGCTTTGCGAAGTGGCGATCTTCGTCTTCGACGCGGCCACCGGGGAAGACCCATTTGTTGGGCAGGAAGACTTGATTGGAATGACGGCGTCCCATCAGCAGTTTGGGTTCAGCGTTGCTGAGGTCGGCGACGAGTAGGCACGCGGCGTCGCGAACGGGAACATCGGACGTAGAATTTTCGAGAGGTTCCGCGGACACGGCTCGTTACCGCGTGTCCGTCTCGGCCGGAGGCGGCGGCCATTTCTCAGGCTCGTCGAGGCTCGGATCACCGAAGCCGTGCATCCGCAGCGCCCACTGATACCCTATTAATGCGCCTTTGACGCGCGGCAGCAGCCAGAGGCTTAAGATCACCAGCGCCGGCATCCAGATCGAAAGCTGAACCCAGGTTGGCGGAGAATAGAGCTGTTCGGTGATGAGAATGCCGGCGACGATGACGTGTGCGGTGATCGTCATGACGAAGTAGGGTGGGGCGTCGTCGGCGCGCTGATGAAACAGTTCCGTGCCGCAATCGGAGCAGACATCGTTGACTTTGAGATATTTGCCGTAGATCCGGCCGGTCTCGCAGCTCGGGCAGCGCTGTCGCCAGCCGCGCCTCATGGCCTGCCAGACATTACGGTCCGTCTGGGCATCAGCATCGATGATCTTGTCGGCCAAATTTGCCATGACTCCGTGATGGGGCCTCTCATCTTTCAGGTCAAGATCAGGCGCCGGCCTGCGGCGTCAGCGTCGTTGCCTGCGGAACTTTCCGAATTTTCGTTTGCCACCCGTGTTGCGCCGCAATGTCTTTCCCGAGCCGAAATTGCCGGGTGAGGGCTCCGTCAGCATTTCGAAGCGCAATGCCCCCGCCGATGGGATGGCTTCAAGCAGGCGGACCTCGACGGTGTCGCCGAGGCGATAGCCTTCGCCGGATCGGGCGCCGATCAGCGCGTGGGCAGCTTCAACGTGGTGATAGTAGTCGTTGCCGAGGCTGCTAATCGGGATGTAGCCGTCGGCGCCGGTGTCCTTCAAGCGCACGAAAAGACCCGAGCGCGTCACGCCCGCGATGCGCGCCGTGAACGTCACTCCGATGCGATCGGCCAAGTGAGCGGCGATCAGACGGTCGGTCGTCTCGCGCTCGGCGGACATGGCGCGGCGCTCGGTATCTGAGATGGCCTTGGCGACGCTCGCGAGACGCGGAATTTCATCATCGGTCAATCCGTCGGGGCCGAGGCTCAATGCGCGGATCAGCGCGCGATGGACGATCAAGTCGGCGTAGCGGCGGATCGGCGACGTGAAGTGTGCATAGCGGACGAGGTTCAGGCCGAAGTGGCCGATGTTCTTCGGATTGTATTCGGCTTGCGATTGCGAACGCAGGATCACTTCGCTGATGAGATCCGGTACGGGAAGGTCTTTCGCCTGCTCAAGCACGCGATTGAAGGCTTCCGGCTTCAGTGCGCCCGCGTGCGGAATTTTCATATCGAGCGTTTCGAGGAAGTCGCGCAGGCCTTTGAGCTTCTCGGGGCTGGGCTGATCGTGAACGCGATAGACGAGCGGCAGGCGCTTTTCTTCGAGCGTCTCGGCGGCAGCGACGTTCGCCTGGATCATGAACTCTTCGATCAGGCGATGGGCTTCGAGTCGTTCCGGTGTGACGACGCGCGCAACCTTGCCTTCCTCGTCGAGCACGATACGGCGCTCGGGCAGATCGAGGTCGAGCGGGCCGCGGTTTTCGCGGGCTTTCGCGACGGCGCGATAGGCAGCCCACAGCGGGAGCAGCGCGCGCTCCATTAGCGGTTGGCATTTGTCGGAGGGTTTACCATCGATGGCGGCCTGCGCTTCCTGGTAGGAGAGCTTCGCAGCCGACTTCATCATGGCGCGAAGGAACGTGTGCTTTCGCTTCTCGCCATGCTTGTCGAAGATCATGCGAACGGCGAGGCAGGGGCGTTCCTCAAGCTCACGTAGCGAACACAGATCGTTCGAGATTTTCTCCGGCAGCATCGGCACGACGCGATCTGGGAAGTAGACCGAGTTGCCGCGCAGTTGCGCCTCGCGGTCGAGCTTCGAGCCAGGACGAATGTAGTGGGCGACATCAGCGATGGCGACGGTGACGATGAAGCCACCGGAATTTTTCGGATCGGTGTCGGGCTCGGCATGGACGGCGTCGTCATGGTCGCGGGCGTCGATGGGGTCGATCGTCAACAGCGGGACGTTTCTGAGGTCCGTGCGCCTGTCCATCGTCGGAGGCGGGAGCGTCTCGCACTCTTGCAGGACGGATTCAGGAAAGTCCTCTGGGATGCCGTGGGCGTGAATGGCGATGAGCGAAATCTTGCGTTGATCGTCCGGATTGCCCAGGCTTTCGACGATCTCTGCGCGCGGCGTTGCGAAGCGGCCGCGGCGATTGAGCTGGAAGCGCACGAGGTCGCCGTCTTCCGCGCTACCCATGTCGTCGGGCAGGATCGGCCAGCTCTTCAATTCCTTGCGGTCGATCGGTTCAATGGTTCCGCCGCCGCGCTTGGCAGCACGAAAGATGCCGAGCAGCCGGCGCTTCTCGCGTGGCAGCTTCTTGATCGGCGTCGCTTCGTAAGACGCCTGCCCGCTGCCGCGGGGCAACTTTTGTAGGCGCGCCAGAATGTGATCGCCGATGCCGATCTCCGCGTCGCGTCCATCGCGGGTCGCGACAACGCGAACGACTGGGCGCTTGCCGTCGGACTCTTCCCACTGAAGAGGTTTAGCAAGAAGGTCGCCGTCGTCATCGCGGCCGGTGACTTCAAGCGTCGTGACGGGCGGCAGCTTGCCTTTTTCGCGCAGGTGCTTCTTGTCGCCTGAGAGGGCGCCTTCGTCCGTCATTTCGGCGAGCAGGCGCTTCAACGCAATCTTCGCGCCGCCTGATACGCCGAAGGCGCGAGCGATCTCGCGCTTGCCGGCTTTGCCCGGAGCGGAATTCAGGAATTCGAGAATCTGCTCCTTGCTCGGCAGACCGCCATCGGCCGGGGCTCGCGCCGGGCTCGATTTGCGGGCCACCTTTGCGCCTCGTCGTTTTGCGGTCAGGCCTTTGCCCTCGCGAGTTTCTTGGCTCCAGCGGCCGTTGCCGGCGCTTTCTTGGCTGGCGCTTTTTCGGCTTTGGCCGCTGCGGTTTTCGTCGCAGCTGGCTTCTTCGCGGCTTTCGGTGCGGCCTTGTCAGCTTTTGGCGCTTTCGCGGGTTTGTCGTCCTTCGCGGCTTTTGCCTTGGCACCGCGCGCGGGCTTGCCCTTCTTGCCACCGCCGTTGGCGATGCGCTCGTTGATGAGAGCGACGGCTTCGTCCATCGTCAGCTCGGCGGGGTTCTTCGCCTTGGGAACGGTGGCGTTGACTTTGTTGTGCGTGACGTAGGGACCATAACGGCCTTCGAGCACCTGCACTGCTCCGCCTTCGCTCGGGTGCACGCCGAGGTCCTTAACGACCTTCGGTGCGTTACGCTGGAAGCGGCTCTTGCCGCCGCCTGCGCGCTTTTCAGCGATGAGCGTGACAGCGCGATTGAGGCCAATCGTGAAGACGTCTTCCAGGCTTTCGAGGTTGACGTACGTTTTCGCGCCGTCCTTCTCATGTACGATGAACGGCCCAAAACGGCCGAGACCGGCTGTAATCATGCCGCCTTCGTCGGGATGCTCGCCAACATCGCGCGGCAGCGACAGAAGCTGCATCGCGCGTTCGAAATCGAGGGTCGCAGCGTCGATGCCGCGCGGAATGCTCGAGCGCTTCGGCTTCTCGTCGCCTTCGGCTTCGCCGAGCTGGATGTAAGGTCCGAAGCGGCCCGTCTTCATCGTGACGGCAAGACCGTCATCGTTGTAGCCGAGGATTTTGCCGTCGAGCGCGGCGGCGTCGCCGTCGGAGCTTTGCGTCAACTGACGGGTATAGTTGCACTCAGGGTAATTTCCGCAGCCGATGAAGGCGCCGTATTTACCTGAGATTTTCAGGCTCAGGCGTCCTGTGCCGCACTTCGGACAGAGGCGCGGATCGCTACCGTCGCCCTTATCGGGGAAGACGTGCGGTCCAAGCATTTCGTTCAGCGCTTCCAGGACATCGCCGACGCGAAGATCCTTGATCTCGCCGACGGCCGCCATGAAGTCGCGCCAAAAATCGCGCAACACCTGTTTGTATTCCAGCTCGTCGTTCGAAATGAGGTCGAGCTTTTCCTCAAGGTCCGCCGTGAAATCGTATTCAACGTAGCGCTTGAAGAAGCTTTCGAGGAACGCGATGACAAGACGGCCCTTGTCTTCCGGGATCAGGCGCTTCTTTTCGATGCGAACGTAATCGCGGTCGACGAGCACGGCCATCGTCGAGGCATACGTTGACGGTCGGCCGATGCCGAGCTCTTCCATGCGCTTCACCAGCGTCGCTTCGGAGAAGCGCGGCGGCGGCTGCGTGAAATGCTGGTCGGCGCTGATCTCTTTGTCTTTCAGGCGATCGCCGACCGCGAGCGGCGGCAAGCGACGGCTGTCGTCGTCCTCGTCGGCGGTGTCGTCCTTGCCTTTTTCGATGGTGCGAACGCGGTCGTCGCGGCCTTCCTCGTAGACCTTGAGGAAGCCGTCGAACATCAGAACCGAGCCGTTGGCGCGGAGGCCATAAGCTTTGCCGTCAGAACCTTTGACGTCGATTTCTGCCGTCGTCTGCTCGATGTCGGCGGCGGCCATTTGGCTGGCGATGGTGCGCTTCCAGATCAGGTCGTAAAGTGCCGCCTGATCCTTTTCGAGGTGCTTGCGGACCTGGTCCGGCTTGCGGCGCGGATCGGTCGGGCGGATGGCTTCGTGCGCTTCTTGGGCGTTCTTGGCCTTGGTTTTGTATTCGCGTGCGAACGGCGTGTAGTTCTTGCCGTATTCGGCCGAGATCACGTCGCGGATCTGGCTGACGGCTTCCGGCACGATCTGGACGCCGTCGGTTCGCATGTAAGTAATGAGGCCGACCGTCTCGCCCCCGATGTCGACACCTTCGTAGAGGCGCTGGGCGATCTGCATCGTCTGCTTGGCCGAGAACCCGAGCTTGCGGGAGGCGTCCATCTGGAGCGTGGACGTCGTGAACGGCGGAAACGGATTGCGCTTCGTGGCCTTCTTCTCAACGGACGCGATGCGGAAATCCTGGCCGAGCAGCGCCTTGCGGATCGCCGTCGCGGTCGCCTCGTCTTTAATATCGAGCTTCTTCAGCACCGTGCCGTCGATGGCGACGAGGCGTGAGCGGACGTCTTCGTTCTTGGCGGTCGAAAGGAGCGCCTCGATCGTCCAGTATTCTTCGGTCTTGAACGCCTCGATCTCGGCCTCGCGGTCGCAAACCAAGCGAAGCGCCACCGATTGGACGCGGCCCGCCGAACGCGAGCCCGGAAGCTTGCGCCATAGGACGGGAGACAGCGTAAAACCAACGAGATAATCCAGCGCCCGGCGGGCGAGGTAGGCGTCAACCAGCGGTTCGTCGATCTTGCGCGGCTCTTTCAGCGCGGCGAGGATCGACTGCTTGGTAATGGCATTGAACGCCACGCGCTCGACTTCGGTGTCTTTGCCGAGCGCCTTCTTCTGATTGAGAATTTGCAGGATGTGCCAGGAGATGGCTTCGCCTTCGCGATCAGGGTCGGTCGCGAGGATCAGCTTGTCGGCTTTTTTTACCGCTTCGGCGATTTCGCGCATGATCTTCTGGGATTTCGTATCGACTTCCCAGTGCATGTTGAAATCATGATCGGGCTCCACAGAGCCATCTTTGGCCGGCAGGTCGCGCACGTGCCCGTAGGACGCGATGACCTTGTACCCCGAACCCAAATATTTATTGATCGTCTTGGCCTTAGCGGCGGATTCGACGATGACGACGTTCATCTGGCGATTTCGCTCCTCACGCCGTTCAACCCGCAAATGCTGCGGATCTGCGGGCTTCATCTCGGCCGCCCGGCGGGCCGGGAACATGGTTGATCGCCGCGGCGCTGTCAAATCGGCCGATTTTCAATTTTAAATTGTGTATTTATTTATATTGCAATCATTCGGAGAGTAAGATGTACTCCGGATATGGATGGTGGTGGGAATGATCGCAAGCACAATGGACGATTTGCATCATAATCGGCTTTCCGGCGGTTCGAGGGATGACCGGCGGGAACGGCTTGAGTATCTCGCTGATTTGCTGGGACAATTGCAGCAAATGGCGGACCAGCATGGGTGCCGGAAGCTGTCTCGCATGCTCGCGATATCGCACGCCGAGGCACAGCGCGAGACGCTCAGGCGAGGCTCCTAACGAGCGCAAGGAGCGGTCGTAGGGCTCAAATCGCAGTCGCCTTCAGGGCGACCAGGCTTTGCCCCTGCCGCTCGATGCGCCCCGCCAGATCGAGTTCCAGGAGGGCAACCTGGACGGCTTGGACGTTAAGGCCCGTTTGGCGGGCGATGGCGTCAGTGGCGACGGGCGCAGGTCCTAGAGCCGTCAGAACGGCATTCAGAACATCTTCCGATGCCATCTCGGGCGCGGGAGGTGATGGGAGGGCGGTCGGTTGTGGCTCTCGGTCAGTGAAATCGAACCGGCGTTCTTCGACACCAAGGATCGGCCTCAAGACCTCAATAATGTCCGAGACGTCCGTCACCAGAGTGGCGCCCTGCTTAATCAGGCGGTTAGTGCCTTCAGCGCGCGGGTCGAGTGGGTGGCCGGGGACCGCGAAGACCTCGCGGCCGAGCTCGTTCGCGTAGCGCGCAGTGACCAGCGTGCCCGAGCGGGCGGCGGCTTCGACGATGACGACGCCGTAGACGAGGCCCGCAATGATGCGATTGCGCCGGGGGAAGTCCTTATCGCGGGGTTTCAATCCGGGAGGGCGTTCCGTGACGAGGCAGCCTTCCGTACCGATGCGGGCTTGAAGCTCGGCGTGTTCCGGCGGATAGACCCAGTCGATGCCTCCGGCGACCACAGCGATCGTTCCGCTGCCCAAAGACGCTTCGTGCGCGGCTTTGTCGATGCCGCGGGCAAGGCCGGACACGATGACGAAGCCTGCTTCCGCCAATTGGCTCGCAAACAATCTGGTTAGTTGCATGCCTGCCGCTGAGGATTGGCGCGAGCCAACGATCGCTATGGACGGCCGTTTCAACAGGTCCAGATCACCTTTCACATAAAGCATAGGCGGGGGAGCTTCGATGCCCGCCAGAACCTGCGGATAGTCGCGCTCCACGGTGAAGAACGGCATTGCGCCGATGCGTGCAGCAGTCGCGAGTTCGCGTTCGGCGTCGGCTTTTGGGCAAATTCGGATCGGCCGCCCTGAGCCGCCACGCCGTGACAGCGTCGGCAGGATCTCCAGCGCTTTTGCTGCGCCACCATAGTAATTGATCAGATCGCGAAAGGTAACAGGCCCGACGTTCTCCGAGCGGATCAGGCGCAGGCAGGCAATCCGTTCTTCGTCGGAGAGCCCGGCAGGCGGCGGCGCGGGAATGAAAAGCTCGGGCTGATCAGGTTTTGGAGCCAATCCGCGGCTCCTTCCCAGCCATCAGACGTTCGATATTGGCGCGATGTTTGATGAGCACCACGATGCTCATCAACGTGACGGTGATGGCGAGCGCGCGTTCTCCCCAAATCCAGGCGGCAACGGGAACGGCAATCGTCGCAACGATGGCCGCAAGCGAGGATATCTTGCCGACTTTCGCAACTGCAAGCCAAAGCACGGCAAAAAGCAGTGCGAGTTGCCAAGCGAGGGCAATGAGAACGCCGAGGTACGTCGCGACGCCCTTGCCGCCTTTGAAGCCAAGCCAAACCGGATAGATGTGTCCGAGGAAGGCTGCGAGACCGGCCACCATCGCGGCGGTTTCGCCGAGCCAGGCGCGTGCGATCAGGACGGCGGCGGCGCCTTTGGCGGCATCAAGCAGAAGCGTCGCGGCGGCGAGCTTTTTATTGCCCGTCCGGAGGACGTTGGTCGCACCGATGTTGCCCGAGCCGATGCTGCGGATGTCGCCCAATCCGGCGGCGCGTGTCAGCAGTAGGCCGAACGGAATGGAGCCGAGCAGATAACCTAGAAGTGCCGCCACAGCGTGCGGCTGCCATGAGCCGTTGTCCGTCAGCAAAGCCAAGGGTGACAACAAGCTCATGAGTGGAATCTCTCGTGTGCGAAATGGAGCGTCGCCGAGAGAGGTAATGCTTAGGTGCGTTCGACGCCAGCGTATTCATAAACGGTCTGGCCCGCGACCATCGTCCTCAAGACGCGGCCTTGCATCTTGGCCTCATCGAAGGGCGTATTCTTGGAGCGCGAACGCAGGAGATCCTTGTTTACGACCCAGGGTTCGCCGGGGTCGAACAGGACGAGGTCGGCAATGGAGCCCTTCGCAAGTCGGCCGGAGTGCAGACCGAGCAGTCGCGCGGGGTTGATGGTCAGCGCTTTCAGCATGGCCGACAGCGTCATGTCGCCGGAGTGAACGAGCCGGAGCGCGGCAGAGAGCAGCGTTTCGAGGCCTACGGCGCCGTCGGCGGCTTCCGAAAATGGTCGCCGCTTGGTGTCGGCGTCCTGTGGGTCGTGGCTCGATACCATGATGTCGATATCGCCGTTGGCGACACCTTGGACCATGGCGACGCGGTCTTCCTCGCGCCGCAGAGGCGGACGCACCTTGAAGAACGTGCGGTACGGGCCGATGTCGTTCTCGTTTAGCGTCAGATGATTGATCGAGACACCGCAGCTGACAGGCAGTTTTTTTGCCTTGGCGGCCTTGATGACGTCGAGACTTTCCTGGCAGCTGATCGTTGCGGCGTGATAGCGCCCGCCCGTCATTTCGACGAGGCGAACGTCGCGTTCGAGGGCGATGGTCTCGGAGATCTTAGAAACGCCGGAGAGGCCGAGACGTGCCGCGACTTCGCCCGAGTTCATGGCGCCTGTCGAGAGATACGGGTCTTCAGTGTGATGCACGACGAGGGCGTTGAAGTCTTTGGAGTAGCTCAGGACGTTGCGCATCACGCGGGTGTTGACCACGCTCGCTTTGCCGTTCGAGAAGGCAATGGCGCCGGCGCGTTTCAACAGACCGATTTCGGTCATTTCCTCGCCCTGCAGGCCTTTCGTCATCGCGGCCATGGTGTGGACGTGTACGAGGGCGTTGTCGCGGGCGCGACGCTGAATGAAATCGACGAGTGCGACCTGATCAATCACCGGATTCGTGTCCGGCATGACGACGATGGTCGTAACGCCGCCTGCGGCGGCTGCATGGCTCGCGGTTTTCAGCGTTTCGCGATGTTCGTAACCCGGTTCGCCGGTGAAGACCTGTGCGTCGATCAAACCAGGGGCCAGGACGTGACCTTTGCAGTCGATGACCGACGCGCCTTCCGGTGCGTTGCGGCGCAGATGGCTGCCGAGATCGGCGATCAAGCCGTCCTTGACCAGAAGGCCGCCGGGCTCATCGCGGTTCGATGCCGGGTCGATCAGGCGAGCATTGATGAAGACGGTTGCGGGGCCGACGCTCTTCGGCTTTTCGATCGGTTTTCTCATGGCGCATCCTCCGCGAAGCCGGGAAGGTGCGCAGACAAGGCTTCAAGAACGGCCATGCGAACTGCAACGCCCATTTCTACCTGTTCGCGGATGACGCTTCTGGAATGATCGGCAACGGTCGAGGCAATCTCGACGCCGCGGTTCATCGGCCCTGGATGCATGACAAGCGCATCGGGCTTCGCGCGAGCGAGCTTTTCGTGATCGAGGCCAAAGAAGTGAAAGAATTCGCGGCTGGAGGGAACGTAGGATGCTTCCATCCGTTCGCGCTGCAGACGCAGCATCATGACGATATCGACGCCTTCGATGCCTTTCCACATGTCGGTGAAAACTTCGCAGCCGAGCCGTTCGGGCGAGGAGGGTAGAAGCGTCGTCGGGGCAATGAGGCGGACGTGAGCGCCGAGCGCGTTCAAGACGTTGATGTTGGAGCGCGCGACGCGCGAATGGAGAATGTCGCCGCAGATCGCGACCGTCAGTCCGGCGACGCGGCCTTTTGCGCGACGGATCGTCAGCGCGTCGAGAAGGGCTTGCGTCGGATGCTGATGTGCGCCGTCGCCAGCGTTGATGACCGAGCAATCGACTTTCTGAGACAAAAGTTCGACTGCGCCAGCCGCGTGATGGCGCACGACGATGATATCCGGCCGCATGGCGTTGAGCGTCACGGCCGTGTCGACGAGCGTTTCACCCTTCGTGACGGACGACGTCGCGACATTCATGTTCATGACGTCGGCGCTCAAGCGCTTACCCGCCATCTCGAATGACGACTGCGTGCGTGTCGACGATTCAAAGAAGAGATTGATCAGCGTTCGGCCCGCGAGGACCTGCCGCTTGCGGCCATTGTTGCGGATGTGATCAGCGTTCCGGTCCGCGAGATCGAGAAGAAAATTGATCTCATTGGCTGACAAACCTTCGCAGGTCAGCAAATGGCGGCGCGGAAAAACCTTCAGCGCGTTGGAATTCGATTTCGTTGTCATTAAAGGCGCTTCTATAGGGGGAGTCTTGCGGGGCCGCAAGGTCGGGGCGCGACATCAATCGCAAACCTCTTAACGGAGCCTGAAATGCCACGGTTCGTGTGACCGAAAGTCGGGGACAAGGCGAGTGTGGCGCACCGTTCGACGGGGTCACCAGCTGTGCCTTTTGTCATCCTCAGGACAAGCCCGAGGACGACATTTGGGCGATTGCCGCTCAGTTGTCCTGCTTCAGGCGGTCGAGGGCGCTTTGCAGGATTATGGTGGCAGCGAGCTTGTCGATGACCTCGGCGCGGCGTTTGCGGGTCTGATCGGCGTCAATTAGCATGCGTTCGGCTTCGGCGGTCGTCAGGCGTTCGTCCCAGAGCAGAATCGGCAGCGGCGACAACTTGTTGAGGTTGCGGGCAAGCGCACGGGTGGCCTGGGCGCGTGGGCCTTCAGTGCCGTCGAGATTTCGCGGCAGGCCAAGCACAAACCCCGAGACGCCGTGCTCGGCGACGATGGCGAACAGTCGTGCCGCATCAGCCGTGAACTTTGTCCTGCGGATCGTTTCGAGGGGGGACGCTATCGTGCGCCGTACGTCAGACAGGGCAAGGCCGAGCGTCTTCGTTCCGGCGTCGATCCCGATCAGCCGGCCCGCGCCGGTCGTGGCGACGCGAAAGTGATGGTGATCTTCGGTGGTTAGTCCCGACGGCGGGGAAACGGTGGGTTGTGTCACAGGGCGCCTAATCTCGGCTGCAAAGGGGGCATGACGCGACGCTCTAGCAGGTCCGGCGACAAATTGGCATCGCCAATGGGCCTTATCCGGCTTTCCCGGTCCGTTTCCGTGACTTGAACCCCTTGCGGAATGCCGCCGCTGGTTGCATTGGTGGCGTTCGCCCGGTTATGAGAGCGGCGCAATCCCCCGATTTCTTGAAGGGACTTTTCATGCAGGTCGATGAAGCGACCGTTCGCCGTATCGCGCGCCTCGCCCGTATCAAGGTGAGCGACGAGGAGGCCAAGGGTCTCGAGAAAGAGCTTTCCGGCATTCTCGACTGGGTCAAGCAACTCGATGAGGTCGATACGTCGGCGGTCGAGCCGATGACGCGGGTCGTCGATCAAAAGCTCAAGATGCGGGACGACGTCGTGACGGACGGCGAGATCGCCGACCAGATCACGGCGAATGCGCCGATGGCGGAAGACAATTTCTTCGTGGTGCCCAAGGTCGTGGAGTGACCGAATGTTTCACGCGTTGCTTGCTGTTGCAGCAGTGATGCTGGCTTCCGGGATGGCGCAGGCTGAGGAAACGAAGCTTGACGCCGCGTTCGTCGGCGACGGGACGTACTCGCCGACAACCGGATGCAAGAAACTTGAGGATATCCAGAACGGCAAGGATGCGCCGAACATCGCGACCTATCCGCTGACGTTGACGCGTGAAGGAACGGGAAGTTGGGAAGGCGGCTGCAATTTTGCAGCGCTACGCGAAGTGAAGTCGAACGTCTTCGAGGGCAAGATGCAGTGCTCAGAAGGCGCAGAGGAATACGCACAGACGGTGACGTTCACGCGTCTGGATGCCGACCGCATCGAGGTCAGAAGCGGAACGGAGGCGCTGGTTTATGAGCGCTGCAAAGGTTTAAAAGGGAAAGTCGAGCGGTGACCGATCTTACCAAACTCACCATGGCTGAAGCCCGGGACGGGCTTCAGAAGAAGTCATTCACGGCACTTGAGCTGACGGACGCCTTTCTGTCGGCAATCGACAAGGGTAATGGCGCCCTGAATGCTTACGTCTTGCCGACGCCGGAACACGCGCGCGCACAGGCGAAAGAAAGCGACAAGCGGATCGCAGCAGGCAATGCGCGTCCGCTTGAAGGCTTGCCGATCGGCAACAAGGATCTGTTCTGCACGAACGGCATCCGCACCACGGCGTGCTCGAAGATCCTCGACGATTTCAAGCCGACGTATGAGTCGACGGTCGGGCAGAATTTGTGGGACGCCGGTGCGGTCATGCTCGGCAAGCTCAACAACGACGAGTTCGCGATGGGATCGTCGAACGAGACGAGCGCGTTCGGCAACGTCGTCAACCCGTGGCGGCGCAAAGGCTCGGACGGCAAAACGTCGGCCGACAAACTTGTTCCCGGCGGCTCGTCGGGCGGTTCGTCGTCGGCGGTTGCGGCCAACCTTTGCCTGGCGGCGACGGCAACGGATACGGGCGGCTCGATCCGCCAGCCCGCAGCGCTGACGGGTACGGTGGGTATCAAGCCGACGTACGGCCGCTGCTCGCGCTGGGGCATCGTGGCGTTTGCCTCGTCGCTCGATCAGGCCGGGCCGATCGCAAAGACAGTTCGCGACAGTGCTATGATGCTAAAAGCCATGGCGAGCCACGATCCGAAGGATACGACGTCGGTCGATGCGCCGGTTCCCGATTACGAGGCGGCGCTTGGCAAGGGCGTCAAAGGCCTGCGCGTCGGCATTCCGAAAGAGTATCGCGTCGATGGCATGTCGGCCGAAATTCAGAAGCTCTGGGACGATGGCATCGCGTGGCTGAAATCGGCCGGAGCGACGATCCATGACATCTCGCTGCCGCACACGAAATATGCGCTTCCCGCATATTACATCGTAGCGCCTGCGGAATGTTCGTCGAACCTCGCGCGCTATGACGGCATGCGGTACGGCCTGCGCGTTAGCGGCGACAATCTGATCGACACGTACGAGAAGACGCGCGCTGCCGGTTTCGGCAAGGAAGTGCGCCGTCGCATCCTGATCGGCACGTATGTGCTCTCTGCGGGCTATTACGACGCCTATTATCTCAAGGCGCAGAAGGTCCGCACTCTCATCAAGAAGGACTTCGACGACGCTTGGAATTCGGTCGATGTCGTGCTGACGCCGACGACGCCGTCGCCCGCGTTCGCATTCGGCGAAAAGTCTGGCGATCCCTTGGCGATGTATCTAGAGGACATATTTACTGTGACGGTGAACATGGCCGGTCTGCCGGGCATGTCCATTCCGGGCGGACTTTCCTCGCAGGGCACGCCGCTTGGGCTGCAGCTCATCGGCAAGCCGTTCGACGAGGAAACGCTTTTTCGGACCGCACAGGTTATTGAAGACGCTGCCGGACGGTTTGCCGTGCCGGACGCATGGTGGATGAAGGGCTAAGATCATGGACCCAAAACGTCCGTGGGAATGCGCAGACATGTCCCAGGTGCGCAGCGAGATTGATCGGATCGATAATGCGCTCGTCGATCTGATCACCGAGCGCTACGGCTACGTCGACAGGGCGTGGCAACTCAAGATGTCGACGCGGGAAGGCGCCGTCGTTCAGTGGCGCATTCAACAGGTCATCGATCGGGTCAAAGCGCGGGCCGCCGAAAAGGGGATGCCGCCTGAGATGATCGAGATGGTCGGCGCCCAGTGGCGCAACATGATCGGTTGGTTCGTGCAGTACGAGGAAGAGAAGCTTCGTCAGGTGCAAGACAGCAGTGACAAGCCGGGGGCAAACGGTGGGGCCTGACTTTCAGCCGGACGTGCCGCTGACAGAGGTTCTGCTTTACGGCATCTTCAATCCGGCAACGATCATCGTGGCGTATATGCTCGGCCAGCGCGCTGATGATAAATCCAAGATTTTGATCGCCGGATTTGGCGGCGCGGCGGCCGGCGCGGCACTGCTTTACATCGTGACGTTGCTGCGCATCTGGGACGCGCCAAACCTGGGCCGGGCTGCGGCGGGTGTGTTCATCGTGTCCCTTATTTTCGGCTTTATCTATGCAGCTATCGGCTACGCCATGAAGGCCCGGACTGGAGGCGGAAAATGAGTTCTCAGAAGGTCGCTGAAAAGCCGAAGGCGAAAAACTTCATCGCAGGCGCGACCGGCGACTGGGAAGTGGTGATCGGCATGGAAGTCCACGCCCAGGTCGCCTCAAAGTCGAAACTGTTTTCTGGCGCTTCGACCGGCTTCGGCGCGGATCCGAACAGCCATGTGTCGCTCGTCGATGCGGCGATGCCCGGCATGCTGCCGGTCATCAATCGCGAATGCGTGGCGCAGGCGATCCGCACGGGATTGGGTCTCAAGGCTCAGATCAATCTGAAGAGCGTGTTCGACCGCAAGAACTACTTCTATCCGGATTTGCCGCAGGGCTATCAGATCTCGCAGTTCAAGCAGCCGATCGTTGGCGAAGGAGAGATCGAGATCGAAGTGGATGGCGAGATGCTGAAGATCGGAGTTGAGCGTCTGCATCTCGAACAGGATGCGGGCAAGTCGCTGCACGACCAGCATCCGGATTATTCCTACGTCGATCTCAACCGCTCAGGCGTCGCGCTGATGGAGATCGTCTCGCGGCCAGATCTTCGTTCGTCGAAGCAGGCGCAGGCTTACATCACGAAGCTGCGTACCATTCTGCGTTACCTCGGCACGTCCGACGGCGACATGGAGAAGGGCAACCTGCGCGCCGACGTCAACGTGTCGGTAAGGAAGCCGGGCGACGTACTCGGCACACGCTGCGAGATCAAGAACGTCAACTCGATCCGCTTCATCGGACAGGCGATCGAGTACGAAGCGCGCCGTCAGATCGACATCATCGAAGATGGCGGTAAGATCGACCAGGAGACTCGGCTGTTCGATTCCGGCAAAGGTGAAACGCGGTCGATGCGTTCGAAGGAAGAAGCACACGACTATCGCTACTTCCCCGATCCCGATCTTCTGCCGCTTGAACTGACGCAGGGCTTCGTCGACGATTTGAAGTCGGGGCTGCCGGAGCTTCCGGATGAGAAGCGTACGCGCTTCATGAAGAGCTTCGGATTGTCGGGCTACGACGCGGACGTGCTCGTCGCCGAGCGGTCATCGGCCGATTACTTCGAGACGGTTGCCAAGGGCCGCGACGGCAAGCTCGCTGCCAACTGGGTTATCAATGAGTTGTTCGGGCGCTTGAACAAGGAAGGCAAGCCGATCGAGGAAAGCCCCGTTTCGGCGGCGCAACTCGGCGGCATCGTCGATTTGATCGGCTCCAACGCCATCTCGGGCAAGATCGCGAAGGATTTGTTCGAGATCGTATGGACCGAGGGTGGCGATCCGGCGGAGATCGTCGAAAAGCGTGGCATGAAGCAGGTGACGGACACGGGCGCCATCGAGAAGGCCGTCGATGCCATCATTGCAGCCAACCCCGACAAGGTTGAGCAGGCGAAGGCAAAGCCCTCGATGCTCGGCTGGTTCGTCGGTCAGGTGATGAAGTCGACTGGCGGCAAGGCGAACCCGGCCGCTGTCAACGAGATCCTGAAAGGCAAGCTCGGGATTTAACGTCCGGCTTTGACCGGCACCCTTTGAAGGGCCAGTCTGGCCCTTCTGTCTTTCAGGCCGGTCATTGCGACGTGAGCGATGCCGAGGCACGCCAGTAGGATCAGTCCGCCCGGTGCGATTGCTGCGATCAGGTAGGCTATTTTTGTCATCGTCATTGGCCTCTCCTTGGAGGCGGTTCTTATGATGCGACAAATCATAGCACTGACTGTTTTCAGCCGCGCTCACGCCAAGCCTGCAATTGCGACAGTAAAATTTGGACTTCGCTAACGCGGCGTAAATGCTTTCCTAACGTCGCCGGTGCGCGCGTGGAGCAACTTCACAGTGGGCGGACGGTCAGCGGCATGCCGCCTTTCGGCCGGAGCGTTACGCGGCTGACGGGTTCCGGCGCGAGCCTGCCGTCCCATTCGAAACGGGCGTGGCGTAGAAGCGTTGCCAGGATGGCGGTCGCTTCGAGGATGGCGAACGACGAGCCGATGCAAATGCGCTGGCCATAGCCAAAGGGCATGAATTGGGTGCGCGCGTACCGAGCTTCCTTCTCGGGAAGAAAGCGATCCGGATCGAAGCGATTGGGGTCTTCCCACAATGCGTGATGGCGATGGATGATAAAGATCGGCATGACGATCAGTGTCGATTTCGGCAGCGTCTTGCCGCCAATATCCATCTCCGCTGCCGTGACGCGCGTCATGACGGGAGCCGGCGGATAGAGGCGCATCGCCTCTTTCAGCACGCGCGACACCGTCAGCAATTTGGTGACGGTTTCGGGCGTGATCGGCGCCGAACCTGCGATGGCTGAAATTTCGTCGCGCAGACGGTCCTGCCATTCCGTTGCACGGGCGAGAAGATAGAGGGTCCAGGTGAGGGCCTTCGCGGTCGTCTCATGGCCGGCAAACAGGAAGGTTGCCAGATTGTCGGCGAGCATGTCGTCGGACATCGGTTGGCCGGTGTCGGGATCTTTTGCAGCCAGCATGCGGGCGACAAGATCGTTGCCTGATGCTCCGCCACTACGGCGATGCGCGACGAGGCGGCGCATGATTGCCCTCAGCTCGTCTGCGGAACGACGCATGCGGGCTTTGCCGGGATGCCAATAGGTTTCGGGATATTGCAGCATCGACGCGGCAACTTCCCACGATATCGGATCGAGATAGGAACGGCTCGAAGCCTTGATGCGATCGCCCTCGGCGGTGTTGATGCCGGCGAGGACGGTGCGCGCTACGACGGCGAACGTCGCATCGGTCATGGCGGCTTCGACGTCGGTCGTGAACGGCGCAGAACCGCGCTGACGCCATTGCGCGATGCATTCGTCGGCCGCGTCGACCATCGTCGGCACATACGTCAAAAGCTCGGCGTGACGGAACGGCGGGCTCGCAATCTTACGCTGCCAGCGCCAGCTCTCGTTCTGGGCGGTCAGCAGGCCGTCGCCGACGATGGGCCGCAGGACGCGCAGATCGAGGCGCGTCTTGGGGAACTGCTCGGCGTTTTTGACGAGAATGTTTTCGATGAGCGCCGGGTTTGTCACCCAGGCAAGCAGCGGACGCTTCTTGCCATAGGTAACGACCGGCTCTTCATAGACCGCCTGAGGAATCGCCCGCAGCGGGTTGCGGATGAAACGCCTCAGGAAAGGAAGCAGCGGCAAAGGCTGCGCCGGCGGTGTCACCGTCGGCGGATAGAGCGCAGGTGTCATAAGGCTTGCTCACGTCGTCACGATGCGCCGGCGTTGACGGAGTAATAGCTAGGTAGTGGCGGCCCGATGTCTAGGCGGCCACTGCCTTTTTCGCGCGGGCGATGCCGGAAAGCTTCTTGAGGCGCTTGCGAGCGGCGGCCGTGTTGCCCTGGATCCGCGACTGAGCCGGACGGTCGATGGTGCGGCGGGCTTTCTTCTTCTGCTTCTGAATATTCTTCAACGACGTCTTAGACATGAAAAACGGCCTCGATGCCAGGAAAGGGGTGGATGAGAAGGCCGCGCATCGAAGCGCAGCATTGGGCGTTCCTCTAAGGGATCGCGCTGCGTCGCGCAAGCTCGGGCTGCGTTATGGGGCCGGGGGCGGGGATTCTGTGCCTAGAAGATAGCCAAAGCCGAAATAGGATGGGGCAATAATGCCGGCCGCCCAAATGAACGCTGATACAATATTGGCGAGTTGAAATTGCCACTGCGGCAAAGCGTACATGCCGGCCACGACAGGAATGACCGCCCGGATCGGCCCGAAGAAGTGGCCGAAGAACACGCTTAGCGCACCCCACTTATCGAAGAACGCCTGTCCGCTCTCGACCATCGCGGGGTTGCGATTGAAGGGCCACATCTCGCGGATGCCATCTTTGAAATAGAGGCCAATCCAATAGGAGAGCGCGTAGCCAAACGATCCGCCCACTGCTGCTGCCACGATGGCCGGCCAAAGCACGCTTAATTCCACACCGCTTTTGGCGAGCAGCGCGGAAATTCCAACGAGAATTGCGGTGCCGGGCCAGAGAATGGACAGAAAGCAGAAGCTTTCGAGAAAGGCTACGGCGAACGCGACGGGCACGGCCCAGTTTTCGTTCGCTCTTACGAAAGTGACGATTGCATCGACGAAGTCATGCACGCTCATTCTGAAGCTTTCGCGCTGGTGTTATTATTGTTTGTCGGCGTGCACGGCGAAAACGCCATCACGGCAAAATGGGGAGCCGACGCGCCGCGTCAAGCCTCACCTGCATCGGCGCGCAATTTCCTTCGCGAGTTCTTTCGAGACTTCACGGGACAGCATCGCGCCGCGCGCGACCTGAGTTGACGTAATCCCGACATAGGCGCCTCCCGTCAACACGGTTGGCCCACGGTCTGCCTCTTCTTTGCCGTGTTGCAACTCGGCGCAGGAGAGTTCCTTGCGCTTCTTGCTGAGGGCCATGAGGCGTACGCCGGATGCGTATTCGTGGGGACCTGCGGGCTGATTGATCCAAGAGCGGGTCGAATCCGCCATGTAGGAATCGTAGACCATCTTGCGTTGGCTGATGCAGACGTGGCTGTCATCAACACATTTCAGGCCGCGCGCCGGATCGCCGAGAGCGGCCTGGTTGCCCGCGCAGCCGCCAACGGCCAACGACGCCAAGACGAGCATCAAGGCGGTACGCGGCTTTTCGGGGCGCTGCACAGTCGGCGGGCTTCGCAAGATATATTCCGTTGTCGTTGCCCCCTGCGGGTAGAAAGTCAGCGTGGCAGGCTCGTGGCAGAGGGCAGTCTAAGATGTGACCCTTGCCAAGCCACTAGCGGGATTCGCTGTGAAACGGCATCACTTGGTCCACAAGTTCGATCGGAAGGAACATTCGATGCCACATTCGGTCCGCGTGCATTCTATCGGAGGTCCCGAGGCTCTTGTTTACGAAGAAGTCGCAATGCCGGTCCCGGGACGAGGCGAGGTGCTTCTTCGTCAGCACGCCATCGGCGTCAATTTCATCGATATCTATCATCGGAGTGGTCTCTACAAGCTTCCTGAATATCCGATGACGATCGGCTCGGAAGGCGCGGGCGAGGTGATCGCCTTGGGGCCCGAAGTGGCGCGATTGAAGGTCGGCGATCGTGTCGCCTATGCGGGGGCGATCGGCGGCTACGCGGAGGTGCGCACCGTGCGGGCCGACCGCCTCGTCAAAATTCCGGACGGGATCGACTACGAGACGGCAGCGGGGATGCTGCTTCGAGGGATGACGGTACGTTGCCTGCTGCGCGACGTCTATCGGGTCGATGCAAGCACGACACTGTTGTTTCACGCTGCGGCAGGAGGCGTCGGCCTCATCGCCTGCCAATGGGTTCGATCGCTCGGCGCGACGATGATCGGCACGGTGGGCAGCGATGAGAAAGCGGAACTGGCCCGCGAAAACGGCTGTACGCACGTGATCAACACCGCCCGCGAAGACTTCGTCGAGCGCGTTCGAGAGTTAACGGCGGGAAAGGGATGCGACGTCGTTTACGATTCCATCGGCAAGGATACGTTCCCGCGATCACTCGATTGCCTCAGGCCGAGAGGCTTGTGGGCCTCGTTCGGCAATGCGTCGGGACCGGTACCCCCTTTTGAGCTCACGGCGCTTAAAGGTTCGCTGTTCGCCACGCGACCGTCGATTTTAGCCTATACGGCGACAACTCAGGATTTGGAAGAAAACGCCGCAGACGTATTCGAGATGGTGCTGAGCGGAAAAATTCGGATCTCGATCAACCATCGATATCCGCTCGCTCGTGCTGCCGATGCTCATCGCGATCTTGAGGCTCGAAGAACGACGGGCTCGGTCATTCTCGTTCCCTGAGGAGGAAGATGCTGGACGATCTCGAAGACGAGCCGATCATTCTCTATTTCTGGACGACGCCGAATGGATATAAAATTTCGATTATGCTCGAAGAACTCGGCGTGCCGTATGACGTGCGGTTTGTCGATCTGACCAAGGGCGAGCAGTTCGAGCCGGGGTTTCTCGCTATTTCGCCGAACAACAAGATTCCGGCCATCGTCGATCCCGATGGACCGGACGGCAATCCGCTCGCGATTTTTGAATCGGGCGCCATCCTGCGTCACCTCGCGCGCAAGTTCGATGCGTTTTATCCCGCGAACGAGCGCGTCAAGGCGGACGTGGACGAATGGCTGTTCTGGCAGGTTGGCGGTCTTAGTCCGATGGCGGGACAATACAATCACTTTGCCCACTACGCCCCGGAGAAAATTCCTTACGCGATCAATCGCTATCAGAAAGAGGTCGAGCGGCTGTTTTCGGTGATGAACAAACGGCTCGCCGATAGGCCGTATCTCGCGGGCGAGTATTCGATCGCCGACATCGCGTGTTTTCCATGGATGCACAACTGGAAGACACTCGACCAGGACATCAGCAAGTTTGCGAACCTTGCGCGGTGGATCGCCGATATCGAGGCACGGCCGGCGGTGATCAAAGGTCTTGCAGTCAAGAAGCCCTAAATCTCGTCAGTTCAGATGGCCTGTTACTGCGAGCTTTTTACTCGCTGTCGCCGCGGACGAGGCTGTCAGGATCGACTGTCCGGCCCGTCATGCGTTGGAACGCCATGGCCCCGAGGACTTTGTTCGATTGAACGTGACGAAGGATATCCGGCACGTCGCCGGTCGAGGGCGACGGCTGCTTCAAAGTAGGGCTGTTCCCGGCAAGATCCGACAGGCCGAGATAAGACGGGCGCGCGCCTTCCTGGGCGCAACCCGCGAGCGCCAACAATGCTGTCGCCGCCAGCACGCGGCAGACCATCGCGTGATCCATTATCCCTCATCAAGCCGCCTGGCAGCTTGAACCCTCCTGCTGTCCGGGCACGGTTACGGCCCGGTTATTATGGTTACCAGCATTTCGCTGAACCCCATCTGAACGCCGTTGCGCCCCGTTCGCGTAACCGGCCGTCAGAGGGCTTTTTTCAAGCATGGTTAGCAAATGATGGCAACCCGGCTTAACGCCCTGTCACCGACCGTAATGTTGTGGAAAAAATGGGTCACCGCGTGACGGCGCATAACTCGAAATAAAGCAAGTTTACCCGGCATTTACAGTAATTTTGTGCGGGTTTTTACGAGATTTCATCCAAGGACTGAGATTGTTCGATTGCGCCTTATGTCAGCGATTTGAAGGCGCACGTAACAGGCCGTGCTTCGACATCAAGTCCGTTTGGGCGGTCAGGTTTAGGAGTATTCAGTTATGGCACGTGTGGACGTGTTGTTCCGCCAGACTGCGGAGTACGCCGCTCAAGGTGAGCAGTCGGACGCTCTTTTCGAACTCGGTCTCAGCTATTGCTCGGGACGTGACGGAGTGATCGATCTCGTTCAGGCTCATAAGTGGTTCAACATCGCAGCGATCCGCGGCAACGACGATGCAAAGCGCTATCGGTCGGAACTTGCTGGCGACATGAGCAAGGCCGAGATCATGCGGGCGCAGCGGTTGGCGCGCGAGTGGTTGGCTTCAGTGCACTGAGGCCATTTCACGGGCGCCGTGCGCAGCCACTATGATCGGCTTCAGCACTTTGAGAAAAACGACGAGAGGCATTTCCACGAGCTCTTGGCGGCGCCGCCGACGGCAGAGCCAGCTTTTTCGAGCGCCGTGCTTGCGGATTTTGCGGCTTCGCCAGCAGTTTTTTGTGTCTGGCTGAGGCCGTTGCTCGCCGACAGGCCGCTTTTTTCCACCATTTCCTGCACCGTCTTCGGCGGCGCTTCCTGGGCGGGCGCTTCCTCTACAGGCGGCTTGGGCGGTACGCCTGCGGCGCCATCCGGGGCGACCGGCGGGGTAGCGGCTGCGTCTTGGGTCTGTAAGCTGGAGTGATCCTGCTTCGCTGCGGGAACGTCGCCCGGTGGAGCGCCATCGTCGCCGCCATTGAGGAAAGCCGGAATCGGCAAGTTCCGGCGCTCGCCAGGGCAGGGCGCAGTCACGTTACGATCGATCGCGCAACTTGCATGCGAGCCAGCTTTAGCGAGGCTCGTGATGCAATAGAATTTCGATACGGTGTCGAGTGTCGGGTTCGAAGTGTTGCCTACAACGCAAGCGTAGTTCGCGTCGGGGCCGGTGCATTTGACGCAGAGTTCCGTCGCCCCCGCCGATGCTGCGGCTGAAAGCGCCAGGAGGGCCATGCCCGTCAGAAAATATGGCCGATAATTCACAGCCAGTACCCGTTTCGATGGAGCAATATTGCTCCCAAGAGACTAGGACGACTTTGCGGCAGTAGCCAGACAAGGCCGTATCCTTTTGCTGCTTCATCCAACGCGTCTTGCATTGCCGTGGCGTGCCCTCTATAGGGGGCCATTGCCCATTGATTTGGGGAGACGTGGCCGAGTGGCTGAAGGCAACGGTTTGCTAAATCGTCATACGCTTTAAAGGCGTATCGAGGGTTCGAATCCCTCCGTCTCCGCCAACGCTCGCAAAATAAACGCTCCGAAAGCCCAGCAATTGCGATAATTCTTGTGCAAACAAGGGTTCGTGATAGGCTTTGGTGTCTGACGAATGGTCTGACATATCGGGCGCTGGCAAGCTGAAGGAGTTCCGCCATGGGGCGTCGACGCGAGGACGCAAGACCGCTCCGCAGGAGGGGGTACTGGTATCTGTCGCGGCGGGTGCCGCTTGAGTTCGAGGCGGTCGACAAGCGGGGCACGGTGTATGTCGCGACGGGGATCAGGCTCGCGGACGATCCGCGCGGTCACCGGGCGCGCGGCGTTGTTGAAAAGCTCGATGCCGAGCTGCAGCGTTTTTGGGAGCTGAGCAAGGCGGGGCGGAACGTGGCCGTCGAAGAGCGCTATGCGCGGGTGCGGGCGGCGGCGCAGGGTATGGGGTTTTTATACGTGGAGGCGGAGGAGGCGGGAAGCCAGCTGCCGCTGGATAACGTGCTGAAGCGGTTCGAGACGCTGCGGCGCAAGGACAAGGCGGACGATGCGGACCATGTCGCGGCGGTGCTGGGCGGCGTGAAGAAGCCAAAGCTGATGGTGAGCGGCATGGCGGCGGAGTTCGAGCGCATCATGGCGGTCTCGATCAAGAAGAAATCGGAACGGCAGCGGAAGAAGTGGACGGTCGAGCGGCAGAGCGCGCAGGCGCGCTTTATCGAGGCGCTGGGAGAGGACAAGGTGCTGGCGGAGTTGACGCGCGCCGACGCGCTGACGTTGCGGTCGTTCTGGGAAGGCAAGATCCTCGCCGGGGGAATCGAGATCGAGACGGCGAACAAATATATCGGCCGGGTGAGCAGCATGTACCGGACGATCAGCGATTACCTGCAGCTGGACCTGCCGCCGATATTTGCAAGGCTGCGAATCCCCGGCGGCGTGAAGAAGCGGCGTGTGGCGTTCGCGCCGGCGCTCGTGCAGAAGCGGGTCCTCGCTGAGGGGATGTTCGATGAGCTGAACGAGGAAGCGCGCCGGGTCATTTATCTCGTGGTCGAGACCGGGCTGCGGCTGTCGGAAGCGTGCAATCTGAATGCGAAGACGATCAGGCTGAATGATCCGGTGCCGCACGTCCGGGTGCGCGCCGACGAGCGGGAGATGAAGACGGAGCAGTCGGAGCGGGATATTCCGCTGGTGGGCGTGGCGCTCAAGGCCATGCGGGCGCAGCCGGACGGGTTCCCGCGCTATCGGGACAAGGCGGATTCGCTATCGGCGCTGGTGAACCAGGCGATGACGGCAAGAGGGCTTCGCGGCGAGGACGGGCAGTCGCTTTATTCGCTGCGGCACACGTTCGAGGACCGGCTGACGGCGGTGGAAGCGCCGGAGAAGGTGACGGCGTCGCTGATGGGGCATAAATGGTATCGTCCGCTCTATGGCGAGGGACCTTCGCTGGCGCAGAAGCGGGAATGGCTTTTGAAGATCGCGTTCAAGGCGCCGCGCAGGATTTAGGCGCGGGGGCCCTGGCGGGGCGGCGCAAGCGCCGGACGGGCTGTTCCGGAGCCGCGCTGCGGCGGCGCTGCGGCGATGGGTTTCGCATGATCTTCGAGAATGCGGCGGGCGCGCGCGGCGGGATCGTCGGCGCGCGCGGCAGCGAGTTCTTTTTCGAGGCGGTTGATGTAGGGGGCGTAGACGTCGCCGTGGCGCAGAACGATGTAAGCCGCGAGGACGAGGGCCCGCTCGATGCGGGCGATGTGCTCCTCGCGGGCGCGGTCGCGGGGTGCAGGGATAATGACAGGATGTGCGGCCGGGCGTTTCATACGGATGATATGGCGCAGGCGCAGGCGTTTGTGCTGGTCATTGTCTGGCCAGAAGCGCCATGCGTGCGGCCTAGGCGCAGCGGCAGCCACAGGCGCGCCCCGGCAAGCCCCTTTGGCAGGTGAAGGCAAGCGGTAACGGCTCGGCAAGAGTCTGCGGCTGGAATCGGGAAAACAAAAAAAGGGAAGGAAGAAAGGATGAAAGAAGGAAAAGGATAGGGGAGGGCAAAAACGGCGGGAATCGCCTGAATGCGGCGAGTCGCGGCGAGTGCGTTGCAGCTTGCGCCTACCAGGTCGGCCCCTATTGCAGCGTGCGCCTACCGGGTGATGGCAGCTGTAGGCGGGGCAAATAGCGCGGTTGCACCGCGCGCCTACTGCAAAAGCGAAGCGCTGCACCGTCCGCCTACCGGGCTTGACAGGGGAGACGGGGGGTATCGCAGGCGGCGAAAACGGTATCTGCAGCGTGCGCCTACCTGTTTGAGCACCGTGCGCCTCCTTGAGAATCGGGGGTATTGCATCGCCCGCCTACCATCGCATTCAGGTGAATACCGGGGTATTGCACCGTCTGCCTACCGGGGCGTGTCGGCGCGCTCGAGCAGCGGGGCGGGGGCGGCGAGCTTGCCGCGCGCGTCGCTGGCGCGGGCATTGGCGGCTTTGATGCCGGTGACGAAATCGGGATGAGGGGTGAGGGTGTAGAGGACGTCGGCGATGGCGCGGCCGTTGTGGCGCTTGTCGGCGGTATAGCTGAGAAGAACCTTGGACTCGGCGAGCTCGTCGAGCGCGCGCTGGACTGTGTCGATATTGGAGGAAGGGCGTGCGTGGTGGAGGAGGCCGCTGTCGCGCTGGATGGTCGAGAAGAGCATCTTGTAGGGGTGCATAAGAGAAGCGTTGGTGTATTCGTGGCTCATGCGCTTATGCAGCCAGCGGGCGAGCTGCGAGGATAAGGACATGAGGACGCCGTAGTTGAACTGGCGGTAGGAGAGGTTGTTGACGCTGACGCTGACCAGGCCCGGCAGGCGCGCGGCCCACATGGCGTTCGGGTCGTCGAGATAATCGGAACGGGTAACGCGCGTGAGATCGTTGAGGATCGGGTTGGTGTAGACGGTCTTGCGGCGGTTGTTGCCTTCGATCGACACGTCGAGAACGGTCTTGGAGAGGATTTCGAGCGAGCGTTTGATTTCGGGTATCGAGCGCGTCTTGCCGCGGCTCGCGAGCTCCTTGCGGATGGCGTGCAGGGTGAACCTGACCCAGCTCTCGCCCTTGGCGGCGTCGTGGATGCCGTAGGCATGATCGGAGAAGATTTTCTTGATGACTTCCTCGACGATTTCCTCGTCGGCGCTGGGGTAGAAGTCG
Source organism: Hyphomicrobium sp. MC8b (assembly GCF_905067615.1). NCBI lineage: Bacteria > Pseudomonadati > Pseudomonadota > Alphaproteobacteria > Hyphomicrobiales > Hyphomicrobiaceae > Hyphomicrobium > Hyphomicrobium sp. MC8b. Next base: position 1,429,412 of record NZ_LR898465.1, read on the forward strand.
ACATAGCCGGATTCGGTTTCGATGCTGGCGGGCTGCAGCTTGATCGTGCAGGAGAAGGTCGGGTTATCGGCTTTCGGCGCGGGGTGATATTCAAAGACGCGCTTATAGACGGGAAGGCGTCCGCTTTTATCGCGCATTTGCGATTGAATACGCGGCGTCACGGAATATTTGGGAATGGCATCCCATAGCTCGATCGTATTGGAAAGATCGCGGGGATTTCCGAAAAACGTCGCGAATAAATCATATTGCGCGGTCTTTGCGGGCGCGGGCGGCAAACGCTGCGCGGGAAGGCGCGCGGTTATGATTTTATCCGGGAGATTCGTCATATCTGAATCGTGCCCGAGCGGCGGATGATCGGTCAATTGAAAGCTGAAAAGTTATCCGCAAGCAGGATTCGGTTATTCGATGGCGCGCGCAAAATGGAGGGGAGGATCGGCGTTCTGTCGGATAAGTTTTGTATTGCTATGTAAAACAAGAAAGCAATGTACCGCTGTTGATTGCGGAATTATAATTCATGGTATTTTGATATGGGATTTTTTCGTTGGAAGTGAATAGGGGAATTTGTGCATTTCGGCGTAGGCATTTACAGGGTTCTGAGAGTCGTTGTTTTTTTCGTGACATTGTGCGCCGCGCCGGTTGTGCGAGCGGATTGCACGGATCCCGATCTTTTGGAAGGCGCTATCGTTTTTAACGCGGACTATAACGTTCTGCAGGTGTGCACGGGAACAGATTGGGTTGCGCTCGGGCCATCGAATCCGGGAGCGGGTGATGGCGGCTGCGTTGATCCGCCCGGCATCGCCGGGCGCGTGATATATAATGGAGATGTTCGCGTTCCGCAGTATTGCGATGGCGAGAACTGGGTTGCGATGGGCCGAGAGGGTGTGGAGGGCGGCAACTTTGTCAGCGTCGATCTCGGGGAGAGTTTTGCGTGCGCGCTGAACGCTACGGGCGAGGCGTGGTGCTGGGGCAAGAACAATGCGGGGCAGCTTGGCAACGGCTCATCCGGGCCTGCTACCGACAATCCGGTGCCGGTGAAAGTCTCCGGCGACCACATATTCGTGAAGCTTTCTGTTTCGCATGAAGGCGCTTGCGCGATTGACGATGCGGGCAAAGGCTGGTGCTGGGGTGCGAACGGGCACGGGCAAGTCGGTGATGGCACCACAAACAACGTCCGCAATACGCCGACCGCTGTAGCGGGCGACCACACGGTGATCGATATCGTGACGGGGAGTTGTCTGCTTGACAGCGCCGGGGCCGCTTGGTGCTGGGGAGCAAATGACTACGGACAGCTCGGCAATGGCACGTCCGGACCGGGCACGAACAGCGCCGTGCCCGTGGCGGTTTCCGGGGGGCATGTATTTGTCAGTCTTGCCCAGCATGCGATGTATTGGGCGGCAAATTGCGGGATTAAAGCCGACGGCAGCGCGTGGTGCTGGGGACGCGGCAATGACGGCAATTTCGGCGACGGAACGAATACGAATAGCAGCGTGCCGGTGGCCGCGGGGATCGGGCAGAGTTGGCAAGCGCTGAAGTCCGGCCAGCAGCATACCTGCGGTGTTACCACCACGGGCGCAGGCTATTGCTGGGGTTACGATGCTTCCGGGAAAGTCGGCAACGGTCCGGCTCCGGGTGGGAATTTGCCGCTCGCGGTATCAGGTAGCCATGTGTTCGCCGCAGTAAGTGCCGGATGGAACGGCGGTTGCGGGCTCGACAGCGGCGGTGAAGTCTGGTGCTGGGGAGATAACGGCTACGGCCAGCTCGGAGACGGTACGACCATCAATGCGAATGCTCCCGTGCTGGCGCAGGCGGGGAGCAATTTCACGGACGTCGATACCGACGGTAACTTCGTGTGCGGTGTGACGGATAAAGGTGCCGTGCGCTGCTGGGGCGCTAATGAGGCCGGGCAGCTCGGTACGAATGCCGTGGGTTGGGAAATCGAACCTGTGGCTGTTGCCGGCGGTCATGTGTTCACGAGCCTCGTGTCGCAGACCTATACGACATGCGCTCTGAAGATAAACGGGGAAGCGTGGTGCTGGGGTGACAATGCCGTAGGTGGCGCGGGGCAGTCAGACGGTAGCGCGTTCTACAGCCCGGCGCAGGTGGTGGGAGGTCATGTTTTTACGGCTCTCGACGCGAACCCGGGTATGCGGCGCGGCTGCGGGCTGGACAATACGGGCAAGACCTGGTGCTGGGGATGGGTGCCGGCCGACCGTTCATACGGGCAAACTTTCACGTCGATCGCGGGGGGTGAGGGAAGCGATAAGCCGTCGTGCGGTCTCAAGGCAGACGGGAGCGCGTGGTGCCTAGGCACGAACGGGGCAGGCCAGCTCGGCGACGGTACGACGGTCGACAGTACTGGGGCCTATGTCGCGGTTACGGGCGGGCATGTGTTCACATCGCTCGCCGGGTCAGGCACGGCCGTTTGCGGACTTGAAAGCGATGGGAGCGCCTGGTGCTGGGGGCAAAATAACTACGGCCAGCTCGGCAACAACAATATCGGGGTGAACAGCAGCGCGCCGGCGGCGGTCAGCGGCGGTCATCAATTTAGCAAGTTGTCCGGCGGCGGGAGCGCGGTATGCGGGGTCGCCACGGACAGCGCGCTTTGGTGCTGGGGATATGGCGCTTTCGGGGCGCTTGGGAACGGCGCGACGGCGACGAGCGCGATCCCTGTGCGTGTCGGCACGGCTGGAACCGGGACGCTGTTCAGCGACTGGACGGATGTCAGCATCGTCGGGCACAGCTCGCTCGGAGCGCACGGCTGCGGGCTACGCGCGGACGAGTCTATGTGGTGTTGGGGTGACAATGTCTATGGCCAGCTTGGCGATGGAACGACGACGAGCAGCAATGTGCCGGTTGAGGTTACAGGTGATCATAGTTTCGTTGCGGTTTCGGCGGCGGGCGGAGGCCGGGAAGGATTCACTTGCGGTCTCGACGACGAGGGAGCGGCGTGGTGCTGGGGACATAAAACCCGGGGGCAGCTCGGCAGTGGAGCGCAGCAAAGCGAAGAGCCTGTTTCTGTCTGGTGCAGCGGCCCCGCCGGAGGGCCGGGAGCGCTTTTTTATAATGGCGATATTCACGTTCTTCAATATTGCAATGGCGGAGCATGGGTTCACGCGGGGCAGTGAAATGGCCGGAGCCTAAGCGCATCTTATTGTTGCAATATATCGAATACGGTCGCTAAGCCTATGTAAAACAATAAAGTAATGGATTGTTATTAATTGTGGCATTAAAATATTAATTGTTGGGTAATTTCCCATTTATATCACAAATGGAATAAACTTTTGATGCGCGCAAGCCGTTTTTATATTGTCCTGTTTTGTTGTTTGGCGGCTATCGCGCCCGGACGCGTTTTCGCGTCGGGAGGGACGTGCTTTAAGAACTGGACGGCAACCCAAAGCGTACGCGATTGGCGCGGGCTTGGGTCATCGGCAGATGGCAGGAAGCTCGCTGCAGCGGCTTTCGGCGGACGGATATATACGTCGGCGGACAGCGGGGCGAGCTGGTCGGCGCGCGAGAGTAACCGGCAGTGGGTGAATGTTGCGTCGTCCTCAGACGGGGTGAAGCTCGCGGCGATTGATGACGGAGGCCGGATCTATATCTCGGGAGACAGCGGTGCAACATGGACGGCGCGCGCCGCGAAGCGGAAATGGGCAGACATTGCTTCGTCCGCTGATGGGACGAAGCTTGTCGCGGCGGTGGCTAACAGCGGGCGGCTTTATACCTCGGCCGACAGCGGTGTTACCTGGAAGGCGCGCGCGAGCAATCGCGAGTGGGCCGCGGTCACGTCTTCAGCTGACGGTACAAAACTCGCGGCGGCTGTTTTCGGGGGACGGCTTTACACATCGTCAGACAGCGGGGTGACATGGCGGGCGGCCGAGAGTGAGCGGAATTGGCGGTACGTTGCGTCTTCAGCGGATGGCACGAAGCTGGCTGCAACGGATCATGGAGGGTTCATTTATACTTCAGTCGATAGCGGTGTGAGCTGGACGGCACGGACAGGAGGCGGCGCGCGCTATTGGAACGGCATTGCCGTTTCGGATGACGGCGGGACAATCGTCGCAGGCGTTGGAGCCGTGGATGGAAGGCAGGCAGGGCAGCTTTATTTTTCGAGGGACGGCGGGTCGGCCTGGTCTGCGAGAGAATTCGACCGAGTCTGGACGGATATTGTCGTGTCCGCGGACGGAGGGACGGTCGCGGCGGTAGCGAGCGGTGGGCAGCTTTATACATCGCAGTGCGCGGGTAGCGGCGCGGCTCGCTGTACGGAGGATAATGGCGGGGCGTGCGGTGTCGATGCGGAGCGCGATAGCGGTGGCCCGCAGGACGTTGCGGCAAATGTCGGCGACGCCGGGACGGGACAGGCCGGGTGCACGACGATCGGGAGTGTGTGCCGGGACGGCACGGTGTATGCGGGGCGGCATCCACACACGCAGGTTCAACTTTTCATTCCGTCGACCAATCAAGGGACGACGATGCAGTGGAAGACGTCAGCCGGCGCAAACGATATCGCGACGGATTCGGTCACCGACGGGCGCGTGAATAGCGATCAGGTGGCGAACAGCGCGACGTTCCCTGCTTTCAAATTATGTAAGGATCTAAGGGCCGGCGGGCATAGCGATTGGTACGTGCCGAGCCAGCTAGAGATGTATCATTTAATGGTTACGCGAGCGGCGCTTGTGGCGGGCGGCAAGGTCACCGATTTTCTGGACGGGAATTATTATTGGACGTCTACGGAGCAGGATAATGGCGCCGTACGGTATCAGGGATTCCCCGACGGCAACCACGTCTCTGCGAAGAACGCTGCTATTCGGCTGAGGTGCATGAGGCGATGAGGAGTTCAGGTATTGGGTTAGTTTGGTGAAAGCGGAAGAAGAATAATTGTTATGAGCGTAAGGCGTTTTTGGATTGTCTGGTTTTGTTGTCTCGCGGCGATTTGGTCCGCGGGCGCTTTCGCGGCGGATTGTGTTGACCCGCCGGCGCCGGAAGCGGTGATGGTCTATAATCAGGACGAGAATGTTTTCCAGTATTGCAACGGTTCGGACTGGATCGCGATCGGCGAGCTGAATCCCGGCGCGGGCGGCGCGGGTTGCTCGAGCCCGACGGCGCCGGAAAGCGTGATGGTCTATAACTACGATTATCACGTTCTTCAATATTGCGACGGCGACGACTGGATCGCGATGGGGTATGGCGGGGCGAGCGGTGTAGCCGCAGAACAGATCAGCGTCCTTACTACCGGCACGACATGGACCGTGCCTGCTGACTGGAACTCCGCCAACAACACGATTCACATCTTTGGGGCCGGTGGCGGCGGAGAGCGTGACGCCGGCGCCGGTGGCGGCGGTGGCGAATATCGCAAGCTTATCAATTTTAGCGTAACGCCCGGGGACAATATTTCATACTCCATCGGGGCTGGCGGCATCGGGGGAATTAGCGGCACATCTGATGCGACCGACGGCGGCAACACAACATTCAATTCAAACGCCGTGATCGCCATCGGTGGCAAGCGCGCATTTAACTATGGTGATGGGGGTGCCGGAGGTGCCGGTGGCACAGGCGGCGCAGGCAGCATACCCGGCGGGAGCGGCGGCAATAACGATTGGGGCAAAGGCGGTGGGGCGGGCGGCCCGAATGGTGCGGGTGCGAGTGGTTCACCAGGTGCTGACGCATCTGCTCCCGGCACAAACGGAACGGAAATCGGCGGGCTGTATGGCGCCGGAGGCGGCGGGCTCGGAGGCGCGCCCGTCGGAGGGGCCGGCGGGTCTTTTGGCGGCGGCGGCGGCGGCGGCGCTGCAAACGGGGGCATGGGGGGATCCGGCGGAATCGTCATCGTCTATACGCCCGCAGGATTCGGCAGCGGCGGCGCGCCCGACTGCACAGACGATGCTACGGCGACGTGTACGCTGGACGCGGATCGCGACAGTGGCGATCCTCAACTCGTTGCTGGGAATATAGCGGACGGCGTGAATATTTTAGGGGTCACCGGGACGCTGGCGGGGGGGCTGTCGGGGCCGGCGGGGTGTGCGACTATCGGAGCGCTTTGCGCGGACGGCACGGTGTTTGCGGGCTTTCATCCGGTTACGCAGGAACAGTTGTTTATTCCCACCACCGATCAAGGCACGACAAGCACATGGAAAACATCGGCCGGCACGAACGATATCGCCACTGATTCAACCTATGACGGGTGGGCGAACAGCAATCAGGTGCCGAACAGTACGGCGTTCCCGGCGTTTAAACTCTGCAAGGATTTAGGAACGGGCGGTCATAGCGACTGGTATCTGCCCGGGCGTTTTGAGATGTATTATTTGTGGGGTGTGCATGAAATGATCGAAGCAGGAGGCAACATAACTAATTTTCAGGACTTCTCTTACTGGTCGTCTTCGGAAAATAACAATAACGTTTCGTCGATCCAGGATTTCGCCAGTGGGGGCCAGAGCGGCAATGGTAAGACTGCACCGTTGCGGGTGAGGTGTATGAGACGGTGAGGCGTACTGGCTGTATTTCGAATGTTTGCGGTTGGTGGTTCGAGTTTTGATTATTGCGTTTACGATTTGATTGCGGTGGAAAGAAAGGTTTTAATGCGTCATGGGTATTTTCTAGCATTTTTCTGTTTCGTGGCGGCGCTCGCGGCGACCTTCAGTGCGGCACGCGCCGACTGCACGCTCACCCAAAACGGCGAGCTGCGGCCGCCGGGGGCGGTGGTTCGCGAGATGGTAACAGGCCATGTGCTCTACTGCGACGATACGCAGTGGAAGGTGCTGGTGACGGGGCCGGCGGAGCCGGCCGCGGCCGATCCGTCGACATTCTCAGTCCCGACCTGTCTACGCCCTTCGCATCCCATCGGGGTGAACGACATCGAGAACACCGCCGGCTGGGATATCCTGGCGGTTACGTTGCCGGCGGGCCCTTTTATTTTTGGCGTGCGCGGGCAAACGACGACGAGCGAACCGGATATTTACGCGTTCACTTTCGATGGAACGGATCTCGATCGTCCTGCGGAGTTCATGTTGCCCGCCGGGGGATCGCAAACAGGAGGGACCGTCGGGAGCGACGGCACATACCTCTACCTCGCCGATGAGGGAACGCGCGTCTACGCTCTGAGCTTCAACGGCACGTCATTTACGAGTATCGCGGCTTACAATGCCGGAGTAACGGTCAGCGGTATTTTGGCCCAGGGCGGGTACATCTATCTCGCGCTTGGCACCACCGGCGTCCGCGCGATGACGTTCAACGGGACGGCGTGGAGCGTGCCGGTCGCGGCGGACACGTACAATACGCCGGGGGTCGCGAACGCGCTCGCGGGCGACGGAACGAACGTGTTCGTTGCTGACGGTGCTTCAGGGGTGCGGGCGCTTAATTTCAACGGCACGGCCTGGAGCTCTCTGGCGACTTTTAGTAATCCGACTGTCCGCATAGCTTCAAACGCGGACGGCAGCAGAATTGCCGCGCTGGGAGACTGGACGCCGAGCTATCTTCTGTCCTTCAACGGTACGAGTTTCACGAATCTGACCCCGGCGTCTTTGTCGTATAGTGGCGTGAGAGCGGTTGTATCCGGCGATTATATTTACATTTCGGACAATGATATCCGCGTTTACGAATATGCGAACGGTGTGGCGAGCATCGTCGGCATGTATCCCGGCGGCGGGAACGGCGTCGAGGGGATCACATCCGACGGCAATTATCTATACGCCATTCAAGGCTTCGGTGCGGTGCAGGCCTTTCCGTTTTGCGGGACAGGGAGCACCGACAATACCCCGGCGACGCCGGTATTTCCCAACCAGACGACGGGTTCGCTTTCGGCTGCTGTCTCGAGCGCCATCGTGCAGATCACTGGGGTCAGCGGCGCGACCGCCGTGTCGATAAGCGGAAGCGGCAGTCCGCAATTTCGTATCTGCCTGGACCCCGGCTGCAATGCGGTGCTGCGCGACTGGAGCGGTTCGGCTTCGAATATATTCATCAACCAGTATCTTCAGCTGCGCGTCACGAGCGCGGCTTCCTACGGCGTCGGCACGGCCGCCACCGTTAGCGTCGGCACCGTCAATGCCGGGTGGACGGTGACGACGGACGAGCCGTGCACGGCGCCCGCCGATAACTTTATTTCGGTCGGCACAACGACGACAAGCGTTCCGTCGGGCTGCGCGAAGGCGACGATCGAGGCATGGGGCGCGGGCGGCGGCGGCGGGTTCGGCGCGACGGCTATCACCGATCGCCGTTCCGGCGGCGGCGGCGGCGGTTCGGGCGTTGCGCGCGGCGGAACGGTTCTCGCGGCGGGCGGCGGCGGCGGCGGCGGATCGGGCGCGGCGGCCGGCACGGATAACGGCGGCGGCGGCGGCGGCTATGTGATCGCAAACAATGTCGCTGTAACGAGCGGCGAGTCGCTGAATATCTATGTCGGCGCGGGCGGCCAGAGCAGCTGCAGCGCCGGGGCGAACGGCGCGGGCGGCGCGTATAACGGCACGGCAGGCGCTGCTGTCGGTGTCGCCGCGGCAAACGTTGCCGCGCCGGGTTTCGGCGGCGGCGGCGGCGCGGTCAACGGCAACGGCGGCAATTCAACCTATGGCGGCGGCGGCGGCAACGCGGGTTCCGGCGCGGGCGGCACGTCGACGTCCGGCGGTGCGGGCGGCGGCACGGGCGCTTCGAACAACGGCGCAGTCGGCGTGCGCGGCACCGGTTTTGGCGGCACGGTCACGAACGGCGTCAACGGCACGGCGGGCGCAGGCGGCGCGGGCGCAACCGGCGGCGGCTTCACGGCCGGCGCGGGCGCTGCGGGCGCGAATTGTGCAAACGTCGGCGGCGATGGACGCGTGCGGGTTACGTGGCTGGATTGAAGACGTGGGAATATGACTTCGATCGAGCTTTTTTTGCGGGAGGCAATAATTGCCGAGCGGAATTAAGGTCGATAAAACGGGGATAAAGCGGCGATCCGTGCGGGGATATAAGCATATGAAAAACAACAAAATAATGGATTATTAGGGATTTGCGCCTTAGAATTGTTAATGATTGGTGATTGGAATTCTATTGCGCTGGAAAGAAGGGTTTTATGCGTTATGTTTTTTTGGTAGTGGCGCTTTGTATCGGCTTGGTTCCGAGGGTGGAAGCAGAGGAAACCGGGCGGCGCGCGGCTGCAGTTGATCGGGTGCAGATCGTCGAGGACGACGAGGCTGGTGAAATTCGGTTTCTTATCGATGGGAAGTTGGCCGCGCGTTTGGATGCGGAGGGATTTCACGTTCCCGGCAAGGTATCGTCGGAGAATTCTTTTGTGCTTCCCGTCATTCGTGACCCCGCAATCGTGCCGGTTAAGCCGGGGAAAGGCGCGCCGTGAAGGGCGCGCGCCGGCTGATAGCGGGAATGGTTCTCGCGGTCGTGCTGGCAGGAGGCCCCGCGTTTGCGGACTGCGATCTGCTGTCGATCGGTGAAACGCGGCCGCCAGGCGCAATCGTTTTCAACGCCAATCATAACGTCGTGCAGTACTGCGCGGGCACGGAGTGGAAGGTGATGGTGCTGAAAAGCGGCGGCGGCAATTCCGGTATCGGGCCGGAATGCCCGCTGATCGATTACGGGCCTACCACAGCCGGTTGGAGCAGCGGGACGATCTGGAGCGACGGCACTTATGTTTTTGCGGCCTCAGGCACCGCCCTCAACGCGGGAAACTGGGATTGGGTCAACTGGGATACCAACGCGAACGGTACCCTCGCGGATACGAGCGCTGTTGGGGTATCGAACGTCAATTATGTCTGGGGCGACAATTCGTATATCTATGTGCTGGACGGCAATTTCATCCGGGCGCTGACATTCGACGGCACAAGCTTCGCGGTGAAGGGCAGCCTCGATATCGGGGGCGGCTCATCGATCTGGAGCAACGGCACAAGCGGCACCCCGATTTTCGTCGCGGGCAATGCAAACGGATTGCGCGCCCTGACATTCAGCGATCCGAACTGGACCCTGGTATCCACGCTCGCCGCCACTTCGGGACGGCAGGTCAAGTATGTATGGGGCAATGGCAGCACGCTGTTTTTCGGCGAAACGGGCTCGCCCGGGAGGATCAGAACCGCGACTTTCGACGGCAGCAGTTTGACTGCCGGGATCAGCTTTCCGGTCCCGGGCTCCGGCGGCGTCTATGGAATATACGGCGACGGAACGTACATCTATACGCTCGGCGGCGGCCTCTCCGCGCTCTCGTACGACGGCTCCAGTTTCAGCCGGATTGCCTTACGGGACCAGGTAATACGGGACGGTGTCGGCAGCCTGGCCGGCAGCGGCGGCTATCTTTACGCTGCGAGCTGGGGCAGAACCCTTATTTACACCTTTGACGGTTCCAGTTTCATTTATAAAGGCAACCTGCCAACAGGGGGCCAGTACACCGGAAGTTATTTTATCAAGAACGGATATGTATTCACGGGGGGCCAAGACGATAGCCCGAAGGGCTTTGCTCTCTGCTCGTCGTCGGGGTATGGCGACAATATTCCCGCAAGCTTCGATTTCACCACGGCGCAGACGCCAAATACGTCGACAGTCACGGCATCGAGCATCCTGAAGATCAGCAGCCTTTCCGTCGCCAACGTCTCGATCACCGGCAGCGGCAACCCACAATACCGCGTGTGCTCGAACATCTCGTGCTCATCGGTCGTCCAGGACTGGACGTCGCTGCCGACGCCGATGCTCGGCAACCAGTATCTCCAGCTCCGCCTTACCAGCTCGTCGAGCATGGATACTGATGTCAGCGCCAGCATCACGGTCGGGACGGCGAGCGACGTATGGACGGTCAGAACCGATATTCCCTGCACGGCGCCCGCCGATAACTTTATTGCCACCGGCACGACGACGACGAGCGTTCCGAGCGGCTGCACCAAAGCGACGATCGAGGCATGGGGCGCGGGCGGCGGCGGCGGGTTCGGCGCGACGGCTATCACCGATCGCCGTTCCGGCGGCGGCGGCGGCGGTTCGGGCGTTGCGCGCGGCGGAACGGTTCTCGCGGCGGGCGGCGGCGGCGGCGGCGGATCGGGCGCGGCGGCCGGCACGGATAACGGCGGCGGCGGCGGCGGCTATGTGATCGCAAACAATGTCGCTGTAACGAGCGGCGAGTCGCTGAATATCTATGTCGGCGCGGGCGGCCAGAGCAGCTGCAGCGCCGGGGCGAACGGCGCGGGCGGCGCGTATAACGGCACGGCAGGCGCTGCTGTCGGTGTCGCCGCGGCAAACGTTGCCGCGCCGGGTTTCGGCGGCGGCGGTGGCGCGGTCAACGGCAACGGCGGTTCGTCCACCTATGGCGGCGGCGGCGGCAACGCGGGTTCCGGCGCAGGCGGCACGTCGACGTCCGGCGGTGCGGGCGGCGGCACGGGCGCTTCGAACAACGGCGCAGTCGGCGTGCGCGGCACCGGTTTTGGCGGCACGGTCACGAACGGCACCAGCGGCACGGCGGGCGCGGGCGGCGCGGGCGCAACCGGCGGCGGCTTCACGGCCGGCGCGGGCGCTGCGGGCGCGAACTGCGCGAATGTCGGCGGCGATGGACGCGTGCGGGTTACGTGGCTGGATTGAAGACGCGGGAATATGACTTCGATCGAGCTTTTTTTCGCGGGAGGCAATAAGTTTTATTTGGTAGCTGTGTCGGTCGCGCGAATTGAGAAGTGAAAGGTTGTTGGCAAGCGAGATAATCGCGGTATTAAACTATTAAATTATTGTGGAAATGCGGCCGTGTTTATTGCGGCGGAAAGAAAAGGATTTGATGCGGTATGTGCTTTTTCTCGTAATAAGTGTTTTTGTCTTGATTGGGGCGGGGCTCGCGCATGCTTTGGAAGCAGAAAAGCGAGAGGCCGTCGCGTTACGGGATCTGGGTGAAGTTATCATCGTAGAGGATGACGGCAAAGGGGTGCTGCTCGTCTTTCTCGGCGGGTTGAAGGTGGCGCGTTGTGGAAGCGTCGAGGAGAAGTTTGTGTGCGAAGCGCTTTCGTCGAAAGCGGAAATTTTGCCCGCGGTTGCAGGACAGCCGGCGCCTGAAAGTGGCGGTGGGCGATGATGAAGCGGCTCACCGTCATCTTGGTATGCTTGGCTTTCTTCGTGAGCGGCGCGCCGGCACTCGCAGCGCCGCAGGGGTGCGAGATCGAGCCGAGCGGGACGCGGCCGAAAGGGGCTATCGTATTCAATAGCGATCACAACGTTTTGCAATATTGTGACGGCACTGCATGGAAGGCGATCGCCTGGAATTTGGGCGGCGAAGGCTGCTTCGGCGAGTGGGAGGCGCGCGAGAGTGATCGCAACTGGAGCGGGGTAGCATCGTCGGACGACGGGATGAAGCTGGTCGCGACGGTGGCTAACGGCTTTATCTATGTATCGGCGGACGGCGGCGCAACGTGGGCGGAGCGCGCGAGCAGCCGGAACTGGGTGGATGTTGCGTCCTCGGCGGATGGCACGAAACTCGTCGCCGTCGTGGCGAACGGCAGACCGTATGCGTCGACCGACAGCGGCGCTACGTGGGTGCAACAGGACACGGTGAACCGCAACTGGAGGGCGGTGGCATCGTCGGCCGACGGTATGAAGCTTGTCGGTGTCGTTGGCAGTGGGCGCGTTTACACGTCGGCAAACGGCGGCGGGACTTGGCAACAACAGGATAGCGCAGACCGTGCATGGTCGGATGTCGCGTCTTCCGCGGATGGGGTGAAGCTGGTTGGCGGGACGGATGGCGGCGTGATTTACACATCCTCTGACAGCGGGGTCACGTGGGTTCCGCGCGCGGGCACCATCGCGTTTGAGGTGGCGTCGTCGGCTGACGGCAGCGTATTGGCGGGAGTCAACTTCAGTAGCAGGATCGTGGTGTCGGCGGACAGCGGGACGAGCTGGACGCTTCGCGACGTAGAGGCGGCGTGGGCGGGCATTGCGTCATCGGCGGATGGGACACGTCTGGTAGCGATTGATTACGAGTGGGACGGCGCCAGGAAGGGGCCTGTTTATGTTTCGTTGGACGGCGGCGCGAACTGGCAGGCGCGCGGTATGAATGTGGCGTGGCGCGATATAGCGATGAGCGCCGACGGTAAGAAGGCGGTGGCTGTTTCAAGCGGCAACGGGGAAACAGGGAAGATTTACACCTCGTTCTGTAACGGCGTGAGCAGCGGCGGAGTGCCGGATTGCGCGAACGACTCTACTTCGAGGTGCATGCTCGACGCCGACCGCGGTATCGGCGATCCGGAATTCATTGCTGCGAACGTCGCGAGCGGGGTGAATATTCTTGGCGTGACCGGTATGCTGACGGGCGGCGCACCGGACTGCACGAACGACGCTACGGCAACGTGTACGCTCGACGCCGACCGCGACAGCGGCGATCCGCAGCTGGTTGCCGCGAATATCGCCAGCGGCGTGAATATTCTTGGGGTGACGGGATCGCTGGTTGCTCCTGCGGTTCCCACCGCAGCCGACGGCTACTTTGTTCTTACCAGTAACTTCTGGAACGGCAATCTCGGCGGACTCAGCGGCGCCAACGCAAAGTGCCTTTCGGCTCTCACGGCGACGGCGTGGAAAAACAAAGCTGTCGCTTCTGCCAACGGCCAGCTCGTATCAGGCAAAGTCCGCGCATTTCTCTGCGACGGCACGACTTGTCAAAACGGCCAACCCAATACCAAGTATTTTTTTGCCACCGCTTTAGATGCCATCGGCGGCGGCGATTCCTTTACGACCAACGCCTCCGGCCAAGGCCCCAATAACAGCGACCTCTGGGGGCAAGCGACGCGGTTAACCGGTGGTGATGAGATCCCCTCTTATTGGAGTGGCCGCGCTCAAACCGGCACCACGCTCTGGCCTTCGACATCACATGCGTCCCGTTGCAACGCTTGGGCCTCGTCCGCAGGCGGTCAAAGCGGGATGACCGGCCGCGCCAACACATCGGATGGCGGGAACACCCGATGGGCGGTAGCAACCGGAACATGCGACGACGACTTTCATCTTTTGTGCTTCGTCGATCCGTAATTGGGTTTAGCGGGAATGGCCTGAAAGATGGATATGGATTTTAGTATTGGAGACGAGATTTTTTTGACGACGGAAAGAAGGGGAGTTGATGCGTAATGCGATTTTTCTCGTAGGTTGTTTTTGTTTGATCGCGGTAGCGGCGCGGGCTGAAGAGCGAGCGTCGATTGATGGGGGTGAGGGCCGCGTGCGTATCGTCGAGGACGATGCGGCGGGCATCATCCGGTTTGTGATCGACGGCAAAGAGGTCGGGCATATCGATGCCGATGGTCTTCACATGGAGGGCTTGGTCGAGGGCAAGCGGGGTATTGTTACCGAAAATGTACACGGACAGGGGTTGCCGGCGTCGCCGACAGCGAAAGTGGGGGCGCCATGATGAGGATCGGCGCTTTAGTGATGGGTTTGGGCCTGGTGCTAGGGCTCGGTGCGAGTGGGGCGCGTGCTGACTGCGCTCTGGAGCCAAGCGGGAGCCGGCCGAACGGTGCGATCATCAAGAATACGGATTACGGGGTGCTGCAGTATTGCGACGGCACGGAGTGGCGCTTGTTGTCTTTTGGCGGCGAAGGTTGTTTCGGCGAGTGGGAGGCCCACGAGAATGATCGCGACTGGAGTGGGTTAGCATCGTCGGATGACGGGACCAAACTGGTCGCGAGTGTTAATAACGGTTTCATTTATACATCGAGCGATAGCGGAGCCACGTGGACGCAGCGCGCGAGCAGCCGGGCCTGGGTCGATGTGGCGTCTTCCGCTGACGGCACAAAGCTCGTGGCTGTCGTGGCGAACGGGAGACCGTATGTTTCGACCGATAGCGGGGAGACGTGGGCGCAGCAGGATAGCGGAAATCGCAATTGGACGGCGGTTGCATCGTCAGCGGATGGGCTGAAGCTTGTTGGTACAGTTTACAATGGCCGGGTTTTTACTTCGGAGAATGGCGGGGCGTGGACGCAGCGCGATAGCGCAAACAGATTGTGGACGGATGTTGCCTCTTCGGCCGATGGGACGAAGCTGATCGGGGCAACGGACGGCGGGGCGGTTTACATTTCGACGAATAGTGGGGTTGCGTGGTCAATCCGGGCGGGCACGGAGGCGTACGGCGTGGCTTCGTCAGCGGACGGCAGCACGTTGGCGGCGACTAATGTCGGCAACAGGATATTGATGTCGAGGGATAGCGGAACAAGCTGGACGGCGCATGACGTAGAGGCGCCGTGGGTCGCGGTTGCGTCATCGGCGGACGGAACGCGTTTGGCCGCAACTGTTTACGGGGGGCCCATTTATGTGTCGTCGGACAGCGGCGAGAGCTGGCAGGCGCGCGGTATGAATGTGCCGTGGAACAAAATAGCGCTCAGCGCGAACGGCAAAAAGGCTGTGGCGGTTTCGAGCGGTAACGGTGCAATTGGGAAGATCTATACTTCGGTGTGTCAGACGCCGAGCGGCGGTCCGGGCGGAGGAGGCGGCGGCGTAGACGCGTGCGGTGTTTCTACGTCGGGACTCGGGGCGTACTATAGGTTCGATGAAGCGAGCGGTTCGACGGTGGCGACGGATGCGTCGGGCAGCGGCCAAACAGGGACGCTCGTAAACATGACGCCGGCTTCCGATTGGGTGGCGGGCAAGCTCGGCGGTGCGCTCGACTTCGACGGCAACAATGATCATGTGCGCGTTGACAACCCGGGACTTCCGACCGGGGATTTCACGTATTCGACATGGGTGCGGACGAGCGCAGGTGTGGGCTGGGATTGCGTAATCTGTAATGCGGGAAACAGCGGCGATCATTTCGAGCTGTATATAGCGGACGGGAATAAGGGTTATGTGTGGATCGAGGAAGTTCTGTTCACGACAGGGGCGCTGATTCCGCTCAATACGTGGACGCATCTTGCAGTGCGGCGCAGCGGGAGTACCGTGCAGCTTCTCATTAACGGCGTGTTGAATGCGAACAGCACGGGGACCTATGCGGGGGCCATGAATTTCGGATCGTGCCCGACATTGATCGGGGCCGACGGCGGTTGCGCCGGGGGTGAGGAAGCTTATTTCCATGGTTCGATTGACGATACACGCGTCTATAGCCGCGCGTTGTCAGACGGCGAGATCGGGCAGCTGTATAACGGCGGAGCCGGGTGCGCGGGTTGAGCGTGAGGTTCGTGCGAGGATTTAGGCCGTGAGATTGCGCGGCGAGATCGTTGCAGGGGTCCGGACGGAGATCGGGACGTAGACAGTCCGGCGCGATCGATGCGAGAGTGCGGCGTCATATGCCCGGCGGGAAGCAGGGGTATCGGCGCATCTGGCCAGAGGCCGGTTTAATGATCGCACAGGAACAGAGTTCGGGCGGTGAGCCGTCGCGGAAGAGCGGTTTCGACGAGCTGGAGCGCGAGCGGATCAGAGCGGCGCTGTTTCGCTATATGGAAGAGCACCGGATCGGCGTGCCGACGTTGATCGTTCATATGGCCAAGGCGGTGAAGCGCGAAGCGCAGTACATCCCTCAGAAAACGGTGCAGCGGTTTCTTGCCAATGATACGCGGACCAACGACGCTTCCGTGCGTGTATTTTACGAGTTCGCGCTCGGCTTGCCGCCAGGGAAGGATGAGTTGGCGGAGCTTGCGGCCGGGCTTTCGAGGTTCTTCAACGAAGGTTCTGCGACGGTGGCGCCGCGTCAGAGCGCGGCGATGTGTGACGGCGCGTATCAGGCTTATGCGGGGTCGCCGCCGGCACACGAGAAGGATCTGTTCAGCCGGATTGCGGCGGGCTTTCTGACGGTGACGACGACGGCGGCGCGGACGCATATGGCGGAGCGCAGGCTCGCGCCGCCGCTGCCGCCGTCGGCACGGCCAGGACTGCCTTATGATCATAAGGAGCGCGGCGAAGCGTTCGAGGGGGTTCTGGTGAGGTTTGATAGTTTCGAGGTTGGGGTGATGCGGAGCACGGCGACACGAAAACCGCGCGTGCATTTCTTTGCGCGGCACGAGTCGGTGTTATGGAGCGAGTGTCAGTGTGCGCCGGTGACAGGAGCGGAGGGCGAGTTGCTGCTGAGTGAGCGGCTTCATTTTGAGTATTCGGGAGCCGGCGTGCCGTGAGCGATGTCGCGGACAGGGAAAAACTGGATACGCGTTTGCTGGCCGGGGCGGCGGGCGGGGATATCGCGGCGGTGCGAACGGCCATCGAGGCGGGCGCTGATATCGCGGCGCGGCAGGCCGAAGGTCTGACGGCGCTGCACCTTGCGGTGGCGATGAACGATTTGCCGATGGCGAAGTACCTGGTCGAGGAGGCCGGTGCGGCGTTCGTGGCAGACGGCTTCGGTCGTCTGCCGACGGTGGTGGCAGCGCAGTGCCGTGTGAGCGAAGAGTTGGCAGACTATATTCTCGCGAAAGAAGCCGCGGCTGTTTAAGGCCGCGGGCTTCCGGAGCGGGGCTCGATGGCGATTTCAGGGGATACCGGGCGCAGGCTTGTAGGTGTCGTAATGGCGGCCCGGCCAGCGCGGGACGTAGTAGCGTTCGAAGACGGGAGCGATGCCGTAGTGTGCTTCGTAGGCGTTCCAGAAAGTTGTCATGTCGAGATCTTCTTCGAGGTAGACCATGCCGTCGCGCTGATAGCTGTAGGATGTGATGCCGTCGGCAATGCCTAGGCTGCCGAGAAGTGTGCGCGGCACTTGGAGCCAGCCGTGGGCGGCGTCCTCGATGTAAAGCAGACGGTGATGCGGGGTGGATTCGAGGTCTTGTGCAGCCATTTGGTTTCTCCATTGCAAGTGGGTTTCGCGAAGCTTTGGACCCACTTGCAATGGAGAAAGTGTCGGTCGGCCGCGGGCCTGAAGGCGCGTCAATATTCGCTCGGCAGCAGGATGACGTTGTCGGTGACGTAGAAGCGGATCTCCGCGAGCGGGAAGTCGGTAAAGGTGATTTCCTTGGCGGCGATGGGCCGGTTGTTGCCGTCCTCGCAGATGAGGACAGCGGATTGCCGGTCGAGATCGACCGTAAGACGCCAGAGCTGGAACGGCGCGGCGGCGACAAGCTTGTTGAAGCGCTGTGCGAAGGCGATCTCGTCGAGAAGCCAGTAAGCGCCGCCGGCCTGGGCGACGTAACGGGCGCCGTCGGTATAGGTGACGGAGGGGACGAGCGGGTGTCGATACCAGTGTTCGGTGCCGGTGAAGTGAGCGAGATCGTCGGCGCAGAGCGTTTTCGGTCCTGAGTGCATGTAGGAGTCTCCTTCGTTCGGGTTTCGACACCGAGGCTGCGGAACCCGATCGAAGGGACTCATGTGAACGGCAAGCGTTCGCCTATTGATCTGTATACGGAATATTTGCTATTGAGGAAGGGATTGACGGGCATGGAGAAATGGGAAAACGGATGTCTGGGCGTTATGCGATCATAATGGGTTTGGCCGTTTGGCTGATGGGCGGCGGGGCGGCCGCGGATGAGTTTCGCGGGTATCCGTGCAGGAAGGATTGTTCGGGGCACAAGGCGGGGTATGAATGGGCGATAAAGAAAGAGATCGCTGTCCGCGAAGATTGCGGCGGTAAATCGCAGTCGTTCCGGGAAGGGTGCTATGCCTGGGTCGAGGAACGCAGCGCCAGCGCGCAAGAGCGCAAGCCGCAGAAGCAGCGCGTTTCGGTGAACGAGTGAGCGCGGCCGCACTTTAAGAAATATCAGTCCAATTGAGTGTGAGGAACTGCGCGATGCCTTCGCCCGGCGCGTAAGGGTGCGGGAAGGCGGCGCGCGCCGCGCGGTAGCTTTCGGCTGGGAGAAGGCCGAGGCGCTTTGCCATGATGAGCAGGGCGAGAGAGGGGGCGCGCGAGCGGCCCTGGTTGCAGTGGATGTGTAAGGGCTGGTCCGGCTGCAGGCTGTCGTAGAAGGCGAGGACGCGGCGGAAGCTATCGAGCTGGAAGAGCGGCAGCGGCGGGTCGATCATATTGAGATAGAGATGCCCGGGCGTTTCATGCGCGAGATAGGCGGCATGAGTGCGCGGCAGGCTCTTTTGCGCGTAGCCGAGGGCGGCGCGGTGGCATGGTTCCTTGCAGGCGTGGATGATGGCGCGGTCGTGGGCTGCTTTGCGGCAGCAGGTATCAAGGCCGCCATAGGAGAGGCGGTCCGTCACTTTCGTAAATGTCATAAGAGTTGCCTTTCAAAATGAAAAACCCGGCGCGCGGCCGGGTGTAAAATCAAGACAGAGTCGTTGCGTTGGATACCGTAATGGTATCGGTTCGCCGCGCGCGGCGTCAAGCGCGCGGGCGATGTCATACGGATGTATGCGCGGGGGTTTATGAAGGCCTGCCGGCGAGGATCGCGGCGACGGATGCGGCCGTGGCGGCTTCGGGCGGCAGGGGCGCATCGTCCCAGGACAGCTGGTCGACGATGAGCGGCACGATCTCCCAGTCGTAGGGATGATCGTCAGCGGTATGCGGCGGCAATAGAGCGAAGACGCGCTCGCAATAGGGGGCGATGAGAGCGCATTGCTCGCGCAGGGCGCAGGTGCCGATGTTTTGACGCAGGCTCGTCAGCAGCGGATGGCGCGGCTCTGTCACGCTGGCATGATCGACATATTCCCAGATGCACAAGGCGGTAACGGTTTCGTCGAGCGTGAAGGAGGCGCGGCTCGCGCGCGTCGTGGGGGCATATCGTCTTGCGAGGGCTGCAAGGGCAGAACGCGCATTAAGCGCGATGCGCCGGGCGCGGATGGCGTGGTCGATAAGCGACATTTCAGAATCTCCTTCGGTTCGGGTTTCCTTCGCACGGAGAGGGAACCTGAACCGAAGGCCAGAGTCGCCGCCGCCTTGGTTTGCGCGGGGCGATTGGCGGTGCGGGCGGGATTGCTTGTGGGCGCTGGAGGGAATGGCGCTCGCTGACCGCGACAGGAGTAGGACGCTGCAGGGTGCACACTGCCGGCGTGAACGGCTTTGCTTGTTGAGAAAACAGGTCGTCACACGGGAGTGTCTGGTCTCGCGCGGCGGATCTCGCGCGCCAGGTGATTTCATCGGTCCTCTTTTTTCCATGGTGGCACGGCCACCGGGTCCTTCGCCCTGTGATCGTGCGGTGTTTCGGGCATGAAGGCCCGGATGGTCCGTGCCTCGCAAAAAAGAGGAGGAAACCAATGAAAACACTGTCACGCGGAGATCTTGTTCGCCGCAGCTCAACCGAACTCGGTGTGCTGCACGACCTGTTCAACAAGGCGTTGTTACGCACCAAGCCGTTCAGCGCGGACTGGTGCAGAGTGATGGCCTGCATCGACGCGGTCCAGAACGAGCGCCGGGAGCGCCTTGAAAAGTTCACGCGCAATCCCTGGTGAATCCGCACCGCCGCCCCGCAAGGGCGGCGGTGCTGCGCGCTTACGCGGCGACGGCGCGCGCAGCCGGTTGCAGGGAGTCCACGTAAAGGCCGGATGACTTCGAGGACTCGGCGTATATAGGATGGCGCTAGTGGATAAGGTTGGGAATTATGCCGTCATAAGATTACGGCGCGAGAGTTGGCGCTGTGGGCGCGGCATTCGTCCGCTGGTTGGCGACGCTTAAGAGCAGGAGGGTGCGGCCGTGCGCGGGCATCGGGCGCAGCACGGCGGAAGCGGGGGTATTTTGAACGGGCGGCAGGGAAAAATAAACACGGAAGGCCTGCGCTTAGCCAGGAGCCTTCCGTGTCCCTAAGAAATGCGGAAGGCCTGTGCTTAGCCAGGAGCCTTTCCGTGTTTGTGGCGAGGGATAGGGAGTTGAGATACCCTGCCCTTCAGCTACAAATTTATTATAGAGGGGGGTGCACAATTTGCAAAGGAAATTGGCTTAGTCACTGATATGGCGCGCTGCGCGACAGCAAGGCGGCGGCTGCATTGCCTGAATCTAGCAGTCATCGTGATTATCGCAGGGCTAAGGCGGGAATTATCCCGCCTGAAGGTCGCGGGAGAACGGCTAGGCGGCTTTTGCGGCGGCGCCGGGCTGCAGGTTGTGCAGGTAATCGGCCGCGCGCTGAGCGTGGGCGGCGGCCTGGAAGACGGCGCGCTTGTCATTCTGCAGGACCTTGATCCAGGAGGCGATATAGGCGGCGTGGTCGTCACGGATTTCAGGCGTGAGATCAAGGTCGGCGCAGATGAAGGCGGAGCCGAGCTCGGCGACGAGCTCTTCGCGGGCGTAGCCTTCGTCGCCCCATTTCTCGCGGCCGAAGGAGCGGTCAAGTCGCGATTTGTGACGAGTCCAGTGGATCGTTTCGTGGGCGCGGACGGCGTAGTAGCTCGGCGCGTCGCGGAAGGTGTCGATCGGCGGCATGCGGATCAGGTCGGTGCCGACGTTATAGGACGCTACGTTACCGCCGTGGACGACGCTGGCGCCGGTCGACTCGAGGAAAGTGTCCGCATGAGCGACGCGGTCGACGGCGGTGATGGGCGCGGCGGGCTCCTGCTTTGCGTAGTAATGAGCGGGCAGGCCTTCGATCTGCTCGACATTGAAAACGGTGTAGCCCTTGAGGAACGGGATTTCGAGTTCGTAATCATCGCCGTTGGCGTCCTGTTCGGTGCGCGTGATTTTGTTGGCGTAGACGACAAGGGAGCCTTTCTCGCCCTTGCGGACATGGGCTTCGAGCGCGAGTGCTTGACGGAAGGTCATCCAGACCGGAGCGGCATATCCGCGCTCGTAGGCTTCCATCCAGAGCATGATGACGTTGATACCGCGATAGGCTTCGCCGGTCGCGCGCCGCGGGCGCGTGATGCGCCCGGCGAGGTGTTCGGCGTTCCAGGGCTGTGTCCAGGGGCGCGCGCCTTGTTCGAGGGCGGTGACGATCTTGTCGGTGATGCGGGTGTACACGTCGGGGCGGTTTTCGTTGGCAGGCATGATGGTTCTCCTTTGCTGATGGTTGTCCGCGCGCCGCGAAGTCGAGCCGGGCGAGCAAGCCGCCGCCGTCCCCGGCCTTGAGGCCGGTGGTAAGGCGAAGCCGTTGACGGCAAGGCGCGCCCGGCTACAAGCGGCCGGGATGAGCGGACAGCGGCAAAGGAGAGCAAGCGGAAGCGAGAGGCACGACGTGGTTGCGATCGTATGCGGCTGGCGAGGGCGGCGGGGGCGCGCTAGAATCGGCGGGTGGAGTTTGTCGTTTACGGAATTATGGATCCGCGTGACGCGGGGATTTTCTATATCGGGCATACATCGCGATTTGATTTGCGATGCGCGCAGCATGCGAAGGGCGGTGAGACGATTGCGGGTCTGCGGGTTCGGCAGATCGCTGCGGCGGGCGGCGAGCCGGTTTTCATCAGGCTGGAAAAGTGCGACGGCAAACGCGCCGCGATGATGGCGGAAGTTTTCTGGATCGAGTTGTTCCTGTGCCGGGGCGCGACACTGGCGAACGCGCAGGCTTTCGCGGGGTATGAAGCGCGCGCCGATGTGAAGGACCGCGCGCGCGATGAGTTACGGTTCGGGCGGCGTCTCGATTATGTGGAGCGGCTGGCGAACGGGCGGCCGCTGCGTGAGGGGCGTCCGTGGTCGAAAAAGGAAAAGGCGATGGTCAGGCGGCTGCAGCGCGAGGGCAAGAACAGCTACCAGATCGCGGATGTTGTGGAGCGATCGGTGGGCGAAATTGAAAAGGTCTTAGGGTCAAGGGGGCAATAGAGAGGTCAGCGGTCGCGTTCGCGGTCGTTGTCTTTTTGATTGTCGCGGGTGTCATAGAGGCGCTGAAGGCGCGAGACGCGCGAGGAGGTTGCGGTTTGAGTGGATTGGAGAGATTGGTGATAATCTAGACCAATGCAAGCGGCGGCTTTTTCGCAGTTAAGGTAAAAGCTGGTGTCGTGTTCGAAACTTTTCTCGTGATCCTTGGCGGCTTCCTTGGATGCGGTGGTGGATTTGATAGCGCGGAGAAGACTGTCTTTTGCGGCAGGAGTCCATTGATGGTGGGTGGTAAACTCACGGAGGGTTCGCTGGAGTTCGTCGCGGGCATTGATGAGGTGGGCGCTTATCGGCAGGCGAAAAAGTGTTCTGTTGTAGTATTCGGCAGAATCTATCGAGTTTAGCGTCTCACGAATGTAGTGAAGCGGCTCGTGGTCGCCGGGGTGCTGTCGGGCGAATTCCGCGGCCCTCTGTTCTTGCTCCATGCGTGTGTTGAGGAAATCAGGTTCGTTGTCGGAGAAACGCATGTCGTCGACACGATCGATACGTAGGTGCTGTTCGACGGCGTGGAAGATCGTTTGGGAGTGTGGGGCGGTGAGTCTCTCAGGAAGGTTATGAGCGGAAGACTGCTCTGCAGGGCGATTGATGAGCTTAGCGGTGTTTGTCAAAAAGTTGGTTTCGGCGATGAGGGAGTCGCCGCGGTATAGATTGGCCTCGAAGGGATCATCGGTCTGGCGCCAGAAATAGTGTGGCTGGTCGCGGGCGGCAGGCATTGGTTGTCCGTCTGTTTGGCGGCAGGGCGGAGCTGAATAGGTTTGCGGGACAGTTTAGCAGGTTGGTCACGGGGGCTGAAGGCGGGATAGGATTTATATAGGAAAAGGCGGCCGCACCCATTTGGGGGTGCGGCCGAGGTAAAGCGGCCGTGGCTATTCGGCGGCTTGTGGCGCTGCGCCAGGAGAGGACGCGGCGTCGTTTGCTGGCGCGGCCGGCTTTGCATCGCTGCGAGGGCCGGCAAGGAATTTCGGTAGGGAAGTAGCAGGCTTTTTCGAAGCTGGTTCGGCGGCTTGCGTCGGCTCGGCCGCGCCGGCCGGGTAGCGCAGGAGCGGCGGGAGCCAGTCAGTGTCGGCGATGATGCGCTGTGCTTCCTTGGCCATCACGGGCTTCTTCAGGTGGTCGATCAGCGCGGCGGTGTGGGCGCCTTTGGCTTCCTTAACGGCCTCGATGATCTGCGGTTTGCTGATGCGTCCGAAGTAGTTGTCGGCCGTGGAGGTCCAGCCTGCGGTTTTCATGTCGAGGGAGAGAGCGCAGGCGAGCTGGTCGGTGTGCGTGGCGGCATTGCCGCGGCTCTGGTTGCCGTGCACGGCATCGAGGGTAAGGCTGACGCAGTGGGCGAACAGGTCGGCGCGGTCCTGCATCGAGAGGGCGTTGAGCGCGGCCCAGAGGGCATGGCGTTCCCGCGGCAGGCGCTGTTCCCAGTCATCGTGCCGCGCTTCGATCGCCTTGTAAGGTTTGCTGTCCTCAAGGCCCGCGACGCCGCGGAAATACTGGCGGGAGGGCGAGAGCTCGATGCAGGAATCATTAGCGCCGCGGGGGAAGAGGCGGCAGCACATGGCGTGGAGGGCTGCGAGAAACGCAGTGTTGAAGTCCTGCGCGAGCGCGTTCTGCAGGGCGACGGTGCGGTAGGACGAGAGATCGCGCACCAGGCTGTCGGATAGGGGTTTGTCGGCAATGATTGCGCCGGCGTTGTCGGGGTCGACATAGCCGCCATCGTCATCGCCGAAGTCTTCGTCATCGGAGCCGAAGGTTGCGGGGGCGTCTGCGTCTGCGTCTTTGTCGGGTTTGCAGTCTTCGGGTTTCAGGAAGCCGTATTCGAGACAGAGTTTGCCGGAGTCGGACAGGCTGATGAGAACGCCGGAGCGCGCGATATTCTTTTTGGCGAGACGCGGGGCGCGGTTGTCGAGATCGGCGATAGCGGTTTCGATTTCATCGAGGCGCGCGCGGTCGGCGTCGGTGAAGGGATCTTCTTCGGAGCCATATTCGCGTTTTTCGACGAGTTCTTCGCATTCGGTCGAGAGCTTGTCGTAGAGGTGCTTGTCGTCTTTGGTGAGGGCGGAGGGCGTATCCAGCCGGCGCAGGTTGCGCTTCAGATCGTAGAGGTTGTCGTCAAGAGAGATTTGCGCCCACTTGTAGCCTTTGGCGAGAAGGTCGGCGCGGACGGTCTGGAGCCTTTCGTCGGCGAGTTTGTAAAGAAGGTCGGGGTTTTCGAGCCAGGGGCCGCTGTCTTCCTTGAAGAGGTCCTCCATGATAGGGCCGCCGGCGGCCTTGTAGGTTTCAAGGCCGACGAACAGGGCGCGCGGATCGGAAGCTTCGATGGAGGTTTCGGTGAGCATGCGGCGAACCTGCCAGGCGGTGATTTCGTGACCGTTGACGAGCGCATCGTAGACTTGCTGCTGGCGGATGTGATCGCCTGTGACGCAGAAGGCCATAAGGACGTCGAGGTTGATTTCGTCTTTGGCGTAAGCGTCAAGAAGAACCGGGCTTGCGGCGGCGAGCTTCAGGCGCGCGCGAACGACGGCAGGCGTGACGTGGTAGGTGGCGGCGATGTCCGCGTCGCTCTTGTTCTGCGCGCGCAGCGCGGCGAAGGCGCGGAACTGGTCGAGCGGGTGAAGGGATTCGCGGAATGTATTTTCTGCGAGGCTGTCGTCGGTGGCAAGGCCGGTCAGTTTTGGGATGCAAGGGATGAGCGCGTCAGGCGCAAGGCGCTTCTTCTTGACGTTGAGCTGGAGGGCGCGGAGGCGTCGGCCACCGGCTTGCACGGCGTAGCGGCCGGTCGGCTCGCCATTATCGTCGAGCTGGGGGCGCACACTCAGCGATTGGAGCAGACCGCGCGAGGCGATGTCGTCGGCAAGGGTGTCGATCGATACTCCGGCTTTGATCTGGCGGACGTTGTCGTCGGACAAATCGAGCTTGTCGAGCGGGATCATGATGGCGCTCGCGATGGCGATCTGTTCGGCGGGTTGTTTGCGGGTAGATTTTGCTTTTGCTTTGGTCATAGTCGGTTCTCCTTGTGATGGTCGGTGTTGTGATCGGGGAAGCACTCGTCTTTCGTGCCGGCCCCGGCTTCGCCCGGGGGCCGCGCAGGCTCTTGCTCTGCGGCCGTCAGGCCGCTTCGGGGACCTGAACGGTGTAGGCGTCGCTGTAACGGTTAGCCGCGAGCCATGCCCGTGCTTCGTTCTCGTTGGTGGCGAGGTGGAGAAGTTCGGGGGTGTCGCCGAGCGGCTGCAGGATCTGTACGGACCCGGCGGGCGGGTTGGAAATGATGTGGAAGTGGAGAGACGTGGTGAACAGATACGTGCGGTGGAGGACGATGAGCGGCCCGGAGGTGCCGCCGAAGTTGCCTTCGTGGAGCGTGAAGCGTCCGGGGAGATGATAGGAAGGCATCGTTTGCGGCGGGGCTTTGGAAATAAGCATGCCGGTGCCGTTGTTGCGGCGCCAGTCGGCGTGCTTGCGGGTGAAGCGTTTGGGCGGCTCGGGCTCGCCGTCGGAATAAGCGAGGCGTGCGCCGAGGGGGACGCGGTCGTAGATGTCTTGTGCGGTGAGGCGGTTTGTGTCGGTCATGAGAGTCTCCTTTAGGGTTGGGGTGATGGAAAAAATCAGTTTGCCGTGGCCGTCTGCGCCGGCAGGACGCGGTAGACGCGGCAGGGAATGGCGGTGGTGACGCCGTTGTGGGCGCGCGCGATGTCGTGGTGGAAGAACCAGACGTTGCCGTCTTTCACAGCGCCGGTGTCGTACAGGCGGCTTTTGGGAATGGAGGGATCGAGTCCGCCGGAATAGCTGCAGTAGCCGAGCGCGAAGTAAAAGCTGCCGCCTGCGGGATCGAGCGAAGAGGTGATCTGGAGTCGGTCGTCCCAGTCCTGGGTAAAGCGGTGCAGCGTGCCGTCCTCGGTTTGGACGAAGTCGCCGACGCGCGGGCCGAGGATGGAGTTCCAGTAGGCGAGCAGGAAATTTTTGATCTCTTGGTCGCGATCATCGAAGACAGGCGGTTGCATGGTGATCTCCTTGAATCGGGTTTGACGAAGACGGCAGGTCGGGGGTTTGAGGCTGCGCGGCCGTGCGCCGTTTGCGGCGCGGCGGCGGCGTGAACGCGCGCGCCTGGTGGTGCGGGCAATAGGGTTTGCCCGCGAGCGGGGGGCGGCCGCAGAAATGAAAGGTGTCCGTTTTCGGATCGCCTTCGGGCCAGCGGCAGTGGAGCGCGTTGAGATCGCGCAGGAGCGGGTGGACTGGCGGCGGCGGCGCGAGGTCGGGAATGCGCGCTTGCGTGCAGAGGCTGGGCGCGCGGCGCGGCGAAGGGAACGCGGAGCGCCGGCGCCTGCGGCGGACGCGCAGTTTGGGCGGCAGGCGAAGGCGGTAGATCTTGCCGATGACGGCATTGCGTGTGACGCCGCCGAGAGATGCGGCGATTTCCGATGCGGAGCGGCCTTCGGCCCAGAGGCTTTGAAGGATCGTTATGCGTTGCGGGTTCCAGGTCATGTGCGGTCTCCTTGAAAGGCAAAAGGCCCGCGGAGGGGCGGGCCTTGGGTTGGGGTTACGGCGTGGCGATCGGGCGGATTAAGTGCCCGGTTCGCGGTAAAGCCATGCTGCTGTGTCGGTGACATGGGCTTCGAATTCATCGAAGGCGTGCAGGAGTTCGGCGAGAGCGCCGTGGACGGAATTGTCGACGTCGGCGTAAGGAGCGGCGAGGCTGGTAAGGCGTTCGCGATGGAAGGCGAGCTGCTTTTTTGTCAGCGCGAGGATGACCTTGGGTTTGACGCCGAGCGTTTCGGCGCGCGAGGGGATGAGACTGGTCATGGCGACTCCGCGATGGTGGTGTTGAGAAGCGGGGCGATGCGGCGGGCAAGGGACGGGAGATCGTCCAGCAGTGGAAGGGCGGCAAAGTTATTCGCGCCGCCGGCGAAATCGGCGCGGCCGCGGCAGGAGCGGTAGAGGATGCCGTCGGCATGGCCGAACTGGGAGATCTGGATATAGATGCGTTCGTGGTGGAGCGTGATTTCGCCAGAGACGGCGGGGCCTGCCTTGTTGCTGCGGATGGCGTAATCGGCCTTATCCAGCGCCATTATTTTGGCGAGCTGGCGCAGGCGCTTTGCAGCTTCGCGGTGGAAGGCAGCCTTTTGGCCGTCGTCGTAGGCGCACGGGTTCGTCCAGGGAAAGTATTTCGGACGTGTTGAGACGGCAGTGGATGTGGACCGGGCGGTCAGCATGGCGGCTCCTTTGATGGATGAGAGAGAAGAGAGCACAGCGCTCTCTCTCGAACCCGTCGGGTTCGAGATAAGAGGCCGCTGGCCTCTTTCTCTTTGGAACCGAGAAGAGAAGCGGCGCTTACGCGCCGCTCTTGCGGTAGTCGGAGACGGGGATGCCGGCTTTGCGGGCCTTGTCGGTGAGGTTGTCGGTGACGCCCGCGCCCTTGAAGACGATGAGACCGGCGGGGTCGGTCTCGATCATGCGGTCGTTGCGCTTGAACGGAGCGGCTTTACCGTCGTTGGCGAAGTCGGGCTTGAAGCGGATTTGCGTCACCTTGCGAGCGTCTGCCCAGCAGGCGGCGATTTTCTCAGCGCCGCGCGTGGTGCCGCCGTGGATGAGAACCATGTCGGGATAGCGCTTGTGGAGCAGATCGAGCTTGTCCCAGATCAGCTTGTGATCGGTGAAATCGACGCCGCCGGAAAAGAGGATGCGGGTGCCGGGTGGCAGCAGGACTTCGGTTTCGGCGATGCGTTTGGCGGCGAGGAAATCACGGCTTTCGATGAGCGTTGCCGTCATCTTGCGGTGATTGACCATCGATCCGGCGCGCGGACGCCATGCGGAGCCGGTGCGAGCCTCGAAATGCTCGGCCGCGAGATCGCGCATCATTTCGAAGACGGAGCGGCGTTCAAGGATGGTTTGGCCTTGAGCGACGAGACGCTGAAGCTCGACGTCGCGGACTTCCGAGCCGTCCTGGTCGTTCTGCGAATCGCGTTGGCGGA
Source organism: Hyphomicrobium sp. MC8b (assembly GCF_905067615.1). Lineage (NCBI taxonomy): Bacteria > Pseudomonadati > Pseudomonadota > Alphaproteobacteria > Hyphomicrobiales > Hyphomicrobiaceae > Hyphomicrobium > Hyphomicrobium sp. MC8b. The sequence continues at coordinate 1,457,927 of NZ_LR898465.1, forward strand.
GCTCGTTCTCGTCGAGCGCGCGCTGGACGCGTTCAGCCTTGCGGTGAAAGAGGTCGGTCGCGGACCAAAGGATATCGGAAAGGTCCGGTTCGAGACGTGTGTTCTCGAAGGCTGTCGCGAGCGTGTCGAACAGCGCGGTGATGGCGGTTTCGATGGCTTCAGCTTCAGGGAGCGGCCGGGGATCGGGCTCGTCGTCGTGCGGATGGAAGCCGTAAAGTTGCAGGGCTTCGATAACGCGCGCGGTTTGCGACGGAACGCTGTGGCGGTGGGATGTTCTTGCAGACATGAAGGTTCTCCTGATTGTTGTTGTGGGCCGCGCCGTTCGCGGCCTTTCGTGGCGACCCTGCCAGAGCCCGGCGGCCGGGCGCACCGGAGGCCGTAGCGTGAGCGGAGGAGCCCGTTAGGGCTTGCGCCTCCAAGGCCGGCGGATCTGGCCTCATCGCCCTCTGAAAGGCCGTGCGCGCGGCACGGATCAGGAGAATGTCTTTGCGAATGTCACGCAGAAACGGGATATCGCTCTGTGAGGCGTGCTAGGATTTCGGCTGCAGTTTCACCCGTCGGGACGAAGAGGCGCAGCTTGTAGCTCATGATTTCCGATGTGATCCCCATAGCTTTGAGATTAGGCACTGCGGAAGCGGCGAAGCCTGTGAGCTCGTAGCGTGGGGCGTGCATGACCATGCGGCGGGTCAGGAGCATGCCGCCGGTCAGCGCAACGGGATTTCCGGAGTCGAGGAGCGCGAGGATGTCATCCGGCGACTGCGGCTGCGCCGGGCGTGCGCCGAGCGCGGATAGATATTCCGCGGGGACAAGGCGGCCGATGACGCGTTCGCCGTCGTCCGTCTGGAAGCGATAGACGCGCGGGCTGTCGTCGGGAAGCAGGCGCCAGATCGGCAGCAGCAGGCCTGTCGCGACGTAAAAGCGGCGGGTTGCGAATTCGGGGATCGCCGCGCATTCTTTGCTCCAGAGGCCGGAGAATGTTTCGCGGTCGGTGACGGTCCAGCTTGTGTGTTCGAAGTCAGCGTCGCTGAATGAGAAGCTGTCGGCGGGGCGGACGAGTTTTATGCGGCGGACCGGCGTGCCGTCTTCAAGAGTGAGTGCAGGTGCGGGAAGACGGATGGCGACGCGCTGGGATTGCTCGTTAAGGACGAGGGCGGCTTTCGGGTTTTCGGAAGCCAGGGATAGGGCATCTTCAAGAATGAGCGGCGAGTTGCGGTCCTTGCGCTGCACCTCGAACAGCAGGGTTTGCGCGCCGGTCGCCGGGTGCGTGGCGATAACGTGCCGCGCAAGAATGGCGAGACTTTCGGCGCGGATGGTTTCAAGACCGATTTCGTAGGTGCCGGCGGCGATGGCGCCCTCGATATTGGCGGACAGGATCGCGTCGAAGTGCGCGAAAAGCTCGTTCTGCAGTTGGATTTCGAGCGCTAGGACGCGGTTGAGAAACGTGCTGATCTGCGGCAGGTCTTCGCGTAACGTGCCGTCTTCGTCGAGAAGCGAGAGACCGGTCGCGTCCTCGAAGCGGCGCAGGCTGCATTCAGGGATCTCGCCGCGGACGAGCTTGTGGTAGAGAGCGCGCAAAGCGGCTCTCGCGTAGTTGCTTTCAAGATTATCTTCTGGCCGGAACATGCCTTGGCCGCCGGTCTGGCGTTGGCCGCGTGTGATGGCGCCCAGGGTGTCGAGGCGGCGGGCGATCGTCGAAAGGAAGCGCTTTTCGCCGCGAACGTCGGTGGCGACCGGGCGGAAGAGCGGCGGCTGCTTCTGATTGGTGCGGTTGGAGCGGCCGAGGCCCTGGATCGCAGTGTCGGCTTTCCAGCCCGCTTCAAGAAGATAATGGACGCGGCGGCGCTGGTTGCGGGCGGCGAGATCGGCGTGGTAGCTGCGGCCGGTGCCGCCAGCGTCGGAGAAGACGAGGATTTGTTTGCGGTCGTCCATAAAGGCCTGGGTGTCGCCGATGGATGCGGAGGCCGGGCGGTTTTCAGCGGCGAGAACGGAGCCGCCGGGCCGGGTCTTGCGGACGATGCGGCGCGAGCGGCCGGTGATTTCGGCGACGGAGTCGGTTCCGAAATGCTGGATCAGCTGGTCGAGGGCGCTTTGCACGGGCGGCAAGGCTGCGAGGTGCTCGATCATGGCGTCGCGGCGCTCCTGGGCTTCGCGCGAATGGACGGGGGAACCGTCAAGCATGGCGGGGCGCGATTGCAGTTTGCCTTCATCGTCGGTGTAGGTTTCGAAAAGCTGCGTGGGGAAGCCGTGCGCGAGATAGTCGAGGACGTATTCGCGCGGGGTTATGTCGACGGAGAGATCGCCCCATTCGGTCGTGGGAATTTCGGCGAGGCGGCGCTCCATCAGGGCTTCCGAGGTCGAGACGAGCTGGACGATCGGGGCATCGCCGCGCGCGACGTCGGCGGCGATGGAGGCGAGGAGCGTCGGGGTTTTCATCGCCGTGATGAGGTGGTTGAAGAAGCGCTGCTTGTTGGATTCAAAGGCGCTGCGGGCGGCGGCCTTGGCCTGGGCATTGAGGGTGCCGGTTTCCGAGGTGATGTTCGCGGCCTTGAGCGCAGCGTCAAGATTGCGATGGATGATCTGAAAGGCGCGCGCATATTCATTGTATATGGCGATTTGCGCGGGCGAGAGCGTGTGTTCGAGGATGTCGACTTCGACACCTTCGTAGGAAAGTGAGCGCGAGGCGTAGAGGCCAAGGGCCTTGAGATCGCGCGCGAGGACTTCCATCGCTGCGATGCCGCCCTGCTGGATGGCGGCGACAAAATCGGAGCGGGTGTCGAACGGGAAATCTTCACCGCCCCACAGGCCGAGGCGCTGGGTATAGGCGAGATTTTCAACAGTGGTAGCGCCGGTGGCGGAGACGTAAACGACGCGGGCGCGCGGGAGGGCGTGTTGCAGGCGCAGGCCAGCGACACCTTGCTGGGAACCGGCAACCTTGCCGCGATCGGTCTTGCCGGGGGCGGCGTTGGCCATGGCGTGCGCTTCGTCGAAGACGATGACGCCGTCGAAATCGTGGCCGACCCAGTCGATGATCTGCTGAAGGCGCGAGGCTTTGCCTTCGCGCTCAGCGGAGCGCAGCGTCGCGTATGTTGTGAACAGGATCGCTTCTTCGAGCGGGATCGGCTTTCCCTGACGGAAGCGGCCCTGGGATACGATCTGGAGTTTTTCGCGGCCGAGCGCGGACCAGTCGCGCTGCGCGTCTTCGATGAGCTTGTCGGATTTTGAGATCCAGAGGGCGCGGCGGCGGCCTTTGAGCCAGTTGTCGAGGATGATGCCCGCGACCTGGCGGCCCTTGCCGGCGCCGGTGCCGTCGCCGAGGAAATAGCCGCGGCGGAAGGATACGGAATGTAGAGCGTCGTCGGGGGCTCGTGAGATAACGTCACGGCTTTCATTGACCGTCCAGGATCCGGAGAGAAACCCGGCGTGTGCTTCACCGGCATAGATGACGGTTTCAAGCTGGGCGTCGGAGAGGATGCCTTCGGAGATGATGCGCGGCGGAAGATGCGGTCTGTATGCCGGTTTGGGTGGCCGCACCGATGCCATGGCGGCGGACTGAACGAGCGTTGTCGGATGCGGCTGGGCGCTGGGGATGCGGATGGTTTCGGCGCGGTAGGGTTCGTAAAGTGAATCCGAGATTTGCGCGGCGGGCGTGATGGCTTCGTCGACGGTGGAATAGGAAAGCTCGAGAGCGGGTTCCGGCGGCGGCGGCGCCTGGACTTCGGGCGGCGCGCCCTTGGGTGCCGTGACAGACCTGCCGGCGAATAGCGACAGTTGCGAGGGCGCAGAGTGCGGGATGTCGGCGGCCGGGCGGGGCGGAACGTGAGCTTCGATCAGTGCGAGGAGTTGTTCGGGCGAAGTTGCATGGAACGAAGGGGCTTTATCGTGATTTTCAGCCGGGATTTTGTCGATGACGGAGAGGCGCGTTTCAATGGTGGTGCCGTGACGGCGGTAGAGATCGCCGTCGAGGGAAGCTGTGAAGACAAGGCGCGCGGTTTGCGCGATGTCGGCGAAGGCGGAAGCGTATTTCGGCGTTGCGGGTGTAAGGGCAGCGCTTGTGATGGCGACAAGACGTCCGCCGGGTGCGAGGCGGGCGAGGGCAGAGCGCAGATGGCGCAGGTCGGTGCCGGCGAGCGCGCCTTTGACATGGGGCGAGGCGGAGAACGGCGGATTCATCAGAACCGCGGTGGGAATAATATCAGGCGGGAGGTAGTCGTGTATTTGCTCGGCGTTGAATCGCGAGATGACGGCGCCGGGAAAGAGTGCCGAGAGAAGCTCGGCGCGAACGGGAGCGATTTCGTTGAGGGCGACGCGGGAGACGATGGCGGCGGCATGGATGGCGAGCTGGCCGGTTCCAGCGGAAGGCTCAAGGAGCAGGTCGCCGGGTGCAAGCGCGGCGGCCTGAACGGCGACGTAAGCGAGGGCGAGCGGGGTCGAGAATTGTTGGAGCTGCTGGCTTTGCTCGGAACGCTTGGTGTGTGTGGGCATGAGTTCGGCGAGCCGCGTGAGCATCGCGAGAAGGTCGGCGCTTTCGGCGGCGCTTGCGCGCATGGCGCCGAGGTGGCGCTGCAGGAAAAGAATCTGCGCTGCTTCGCAGGCTTCATAGGCGTCTTTCCAAAGCCAGGCGCCTTCGGCATCGCTGGCTTCAAACGCGGCGGTCATGGCCTCGCGAAGGATGCGGGCGTCGAGGCTCTGGCCATGCTCGAGGTGGGCGAGAAGGCTGGTTGCCGCGGCGATGAGGCGGGCGGCGTGGCTCTGGTCGGGAGCGGGGCGCTGGGGGGCAAGCGAAGGCGTAATGGTCACGGTGGCATCCTTTGTCGTTGTTGCTGGACGCCGCAAAGACTCGCTCTCGCGAACGCGTGTTGCGGCGCTTGGCGCCGCAGCCTGTCTCTTTCTCTTGCGAGACAGCGCGCGGAAAGGTGCCGTGGAAGTGACTGTTTCGGACGGGCCGCCCTGGAAGGGCAGATTTTATTGCGTTACTTCGACGTAAACGCTGTTACCCTGTGCGTCGGTGTACCAGCCGCTGAGAGGTTTGCCGCCGATCTGCTGCATGTAATAGCCGACAAGCGGGTCCGGCTTGAAACCCGCGGATATCGGATCGGGTCCTTTCCAGATGGGATGTCCGGCAAAGGGCCAGCCGGCTTGTTCGCGGCCGCTGCCTTGATCACCGCTAAAGAGGGAACCGAGCGGAGATCCGTCGAGGAGCGAACCGAGCTGACCGTGCTGTACGGGACCGGTGGTTTCATTGCCGGTATAGGCGCCGCCAGGCACCATTCCGGAAGCGAGCTGTTGCGCGGGGCTGTTATTTTCGCCGCCGGTGGAAGCGACACTGTTGGTTTTGCCTTTGCACCATGCGGGCACTTTATTGATCAGGCCGTAAACGGCGCATGCGCCATCGCGCGCGTGCTTGTTGCCTTTTTCGAGCTGCTTGGCGATATCCTCGACTTCTTGCGGTGTCGTGGCTTTGGCGAGCTGAGACAGCGCGTTGGTCATTTCACCTTCGGCGCCGTGCATTGCCGAGCCCATGCCAAGGAGAGGGCAGTGTGCGTTTAGTTTTTTGTCGAGATCGATCCCCTGCGCGAGCAAAGCGTCCTTGAGAGCTTTGTTATTGAGCAGTTGTTTCTTCTGGTCTTCGACCTTGGCGAGGGCTTTTTGGGCGTCGGGCTGCTTGGCTTTTCCGTCCTGCAGCGCGGCGGCGTTCTTTTGGTAGTCGGCCTTTTTCTGGGCGAGATCGTTCAGAGCTCTTTGCTTATCAGCTGGCGTCGCAACTTCGGGGTTGGCCTGGATCTGCTTATCCCAGAACTCGCTGAGGGCTTTTTGTTGTTGTTCGAGCTGGTCGAGCGTCGCGGTATCGCGGACTGTCAATTGCTCCGCGAGGGCTCTTTCAGTATTCCATTCTTGCGGGCTGTCTTGCGGCTTTCCATCTTTGCCCTTTTCGGTCTTGATTTTCTTTGTGGCGTCTTTTTCCGCGTCGTCGTCTGCATCGCAGATTAGGCCGTCCTGACCTTTTTCTATAAGATTCTTGTCGTGGGTGTAGTCTTCCTCGCCGATACTGCCTGTGGTGGTCTGATCGGGGATGATCGGGATTGATCTTTGTATGGGATCTTGTGTGCGATCGGGAATGATCGGGATGGATTTTTGGTACGGCGGTTTGCTTTTTGGAGGGGACGCGGCTTTTGCGGGGCGCGGCGGGTTTCCGGCGTTGGTTTTGTTTTGCAGGGCTTTAATTCGGGGCGGGGGCTCGTAAGGAGCTGGATAGCCGGTCACGAGGCAATCGCCGTGCATGCCGATGCAGTTGTCGGCGCGCGCTATCGTTGGCGCAGATAGGCTAGTGGCGCCAAGGAAGACAGTTGTTACGAATAACGATGAGATAAAGCGTATTTCATGATTCACTGTCGTCCCCGCAATTTGTTTTTTATAATTGGCCGAAGAAATAAAGGAATTAAATAGGCGTTATTCAAATTATATATGAGCAATAATTAATTGGAATTTAATATCGAATAATTGGATTAGGTCCATGGCGAATAGATATTGTGTAATCCATTGAATATTTTGGCTTATATGGGTTTTTGTTGTGGTTGCGGCTTTTCTCGCGATTAATGGCGCAAATGCTATATCGGTACGGAAAATCGCGGGTTCAGGCGCTTCCCGTCGGGAAGGACGGGTTTGAGGGGCAGCGGGGTTGACGAGGGCGCCAGGGGCGATAGCTTGCGGGGCGAGGAGCGCAACATGGCGGAAGAGCGCAAGCCGAGCGACAAGGAGCTGTGGTCTCACATCTGGGATCAGGCGAATAGGGAGGGATTGACGCCGCACGCCGTCATCCGGCGGGAGGTCGAAGAGTATTTCAAGAAGGAGCACGACGAGATCGAAAAGGACATGGCCGCTTGCGATCGAAGCGAGCTTGAGGAAGCCGATCCCCTTGACAGGGCGGAGTTGCGCCGGGAGCTCGATTGGCAACGCACGGAGATGCGGTACAATTTGGATCTGCACGTCAGGCAGCGGGTGGCCGATCTTGAAAAGGTTTTCCTGAAGGAGGAAATCGCTGCGCTTGGGCCGCGGCTGCACGAAGATGCGGCGGTCGCGGAGCGCGTCGCGGCCGTGCATATGAAAGAAGATGCCGAGTTGCTGGCCAAGCATAGTTTTGATCTGGTGATGAGAGAGCACGAGGATTGGTCTGGTTATCACGACGAGGCGACGACCGAAGGGGTGAGAGCGCTGCAGTCGTGTGAGCTCGAAAATCTGAAAGGGCGGCAGCACGTCGAGATAGTGAGGCTGTCGCGTGAAATCGCTCAGGAAGAAAGCGAGCGCAAAGAGGGCGGGGGGATGTCGCGGCGCGAGCGGCTCGCTGCACGTCTGAGAGAGGAAAGGGACCGAGGGCCCGATCTGGACAAGGGGCGCGAGCGATGAAACGCGGATAGCAGCATCGACGGCATGGCGCGTCAGCAGGCAGCGGTCAGCGGGGTTTGGGATCATCGGGCTTGCGCGGCAAGGTAAGCTCGCGGCCGCGGCCGCGGGTGTCACGGGTGATCTCTTCGGCCTGTTCGCGGAACTGGTCGTGCAGGCGTAGGGCACGGTCTTGACGCGTGGAGCGTCTGGAGGACGAGGCTTCCTTCTCGGCGGTGATGTCCTGTTTGTTTTCCGCGATATGTTGATAGCGGTCCGCAGTGCGTTTGCGCCGCGTGGCGGAGTCGCGTTGGGTGGCGGTGTCGCGGGATTCTTTGGCGGAGGCCTGCGTGCTGTTGGCTGAGCCGGCCGCTTTGGCGAAATCGTGCGCGGCGCGCGGCCGGTCCTTGGCGGCGTCGCCGAAGGCTTTCGCGGCGCGTGGCCGAGCGCGGGTGATCTCGCGCTTGGTCTCGGCGATCTGTTCGTAGCGGGCGGCGGTGAGGCTTTGACGGGTGGCAGGAGCCTGCGCGGCCTTGGCGGTGCCTGCTGTCTTTTCGAATTCGCGGCCGGCGCGTTTGCGGTCCCTGGCTGACTTGGCGAAGGTTCGCGCGGTGCGCGTGCGGTCGGCCGTAATGTCGCGGGCGTTCTCGGCAATGTCGGCGTAGCGTTTCGCCGATTGAGCTTGGCGGAACAGCGGAAGGTCGGCGTTGGTCTTGATGTCTCTTGCGGCTTGTTGGCTTCGCTCAGACTGTCGGAGTGAGAAATCGCGCTGCTCGGTGCGCTGACGGTCTTTCAGCTCGTCGAGATCCTTGCGGTACTGGTCGTTGATTGTCTTGAAGGCGTCGCGCTGTTTGCGCGCGACCTTCGCCGCAAGGGCGGTGCGGTTTTTGCGGTGGGCGGCGTCGAGGGCGGCTTTGCGCTCGGGAGCGCGGACGATATCGCCGAAGGCTTGCGAGAGATGGCCGGAGCGTTCTTGGCGTTCGGCGTGGAAGAAGCCCTTGCCGCTGGTTTTGAGGAATTGACGGAGCTGGGCGGCGGACTGGCGCCGGTCGAATTCGTAGTGCGTGCGCTGCGCCTTTTCAGTCTGGAAATGTGCGACCCAGAGGTGCTTGTGATCGGCGCGGATCTGGTTGCGCGCGAGCCGGATCCGCTGCTCCTTGGCGGCGAAAAGCGCTTGGCGCTGCGCGCGGTGGGCGGCGGACAAGGCTTTTTGATCGTCTTGCTGGCGCGTGAATTGCTCGCGTACGCGGTCGCGTCGCCAGTCGTGGAATGCGGCGCTGTTGTCGTTGCTCTGGTCTTTCACGTATTCGTTGCGGCGGCGCTTGTTGTTCTCGACGCGTTGCTCGCAGCGGATTTGGCCCTGGGCTTTTTCGTAGGCCTCGGCCCATGTCGAAAGCTTCAGGTGGTCGTTGTCGAGCTTGGCGGCGATGCCGGTCTCGGGATGGACACGGTTGACGATGATATGGATGTGGGGGTGAGGTTCGTCGTTGTGGGCGATGAGCAGGGTTTCGTGGCCCTGCAGGCCGAGGGCGGCAAGGCTGTCGCGGGCGGCCGTGAGCATCTGTTCGCGTGTGGGCTGCTCGTCGGGGGCCCAGGAGAGGCTGTAGGTATAGACGGGGTGCTGGAGCTTGCGGCCGCGGGCGCTGGTGCCGGCGCGCTGTTTGATCTTCTGTTGGTTCTCGGCGGTGCGGATCATCAGCGCCACCGCGAATTCGGGGTCGTTGGTCGGGAGGTTTTCGGTGATCGCGAAAGCGATTCGATCTTTCGACAGCGCGCCCTTGTCGTGGAGGTAATAAAGAGCGGCGCCCTTGAAGCTGGAGCCTTTACCCGCGACCTTCGGCACCATGGTCGAGGTTCTCCTTGAGGAAGCGTTCGATCGCGGCGGCAGCGCTCAGAAGTTCGGGGGGGACGGTTTCATGCGTGTGCATGTATTTGACGGCCTGGTTGAGGTTGACGCCGACTCGGCGTAATTCTTCAAACAGGTCCGGGTCCAAGCCTCGGGTTTGGGTGATGGTGATCGGCCGGCCGAGCACGACATCTCGCAGATATTGCGAGATGGTGAGGCCGGAACGAATAGCCCCGTGATGAATACGGACGTATTCTGATGGGCGGACGGTAAAGCGGAGCGTGTGGCTGTGGCGTTCGGTGTCCGCTTTTTTAGGGCGGGCCATGGACAGGGCTCCTTTCTTTGCCCGCGTGCCTTCTTTGGCAGGCGGGACTTGCTTGGGCCGTTTGCGCCGGCGTTGGAAACGCCAAGCACAGGCCCACGAGGTCCAGCGACATGACGCTGGCAAGATCTGTTTCTTTTGCCAACCCCGCAGGGGTTTTTATGGCAAAAAAACATATCTTGCTACGCCACACTTCCTACCCCCTATGATCACCTCCTTAGGGTTAATGTTCGGTGTACAACCTGTCGGTTGTCCGGGGGTGCGTCGTGTGTCGTTAGGACGGTGCCTTGCGGCACCGGCATTTTCTCAAATAATGAAAAAGGAAGACGGGAGCACGCGGGGGCATGCTATCTCTGTGCGGTGTGTGCGGATCTGCCGCCTGGCGCTAGCTGCATCTAGCAGCACGTAGCAGGCGGTGAGGATCTACCGCTTCTTCTAGCTAGAGCTAGCAGACCGGAACGGATGCCATGGGCGTGCTCGATGACCTGCCCCGCGGAGTGTCATCCCGGGAGATAGACCAGCACCAGATGCCGTCGTCGGCCTTTGCTGACCCGGCGCAGGTGGTGAAGGCGGCGGCGTACCGGTTTGACGGTGGGAAAATCCTGCTGGGCGTGCTGGACGGCAAAGTGCACGACAGCGGCAAGGAGCATTACGTCACCGGCGGCAGCGCGGTCGGGATCGGCGATGACCGGCATGCGGTCGTATGCGCCGGGTCGCGCGCGGGCAAGGGTCGCAGCTGCATCGTGCCGACGCTGCTCGAGTGGGGCGGGTCGGTACTGGCGCTCGATCCCAAAGGGGAGCTTGCCGACATTACCGCCCGCCGGCGCGGCGAGATGGGCCAGCGCGTGTGCATCGTCGATCCGTTCGGAATCACCGCAAAGCGTCTCGAAAAGCTGCGCGCGGGCTTTAATCCGCTCACGCTCCTTAAGACCGACAGCGCAACGCTTATCGAGGACGCGGGGCTGATCGCGGATGCCTTCGTTCCGGGCGAAGGCCGCGATCCGCACTGGGATGATTCCGCCCGGACGCTGATCGAGGGGCTGCTCCTGCATATTGCGACGTGGCCAGGTTACGAAAAGCGGCGCAACCTCGCGACGCTGCGCGACTTGCTGATGCGCGGCGTGGTCCACGAATATGGCGGCAAGCGGCTCGAAGGCATGGAAGGGCTGCATATGGAGCTCTCGGCGAACGGGGACATTCTCGCTGGGTCTCGCCCTGATCTTGCCGAGGCGGTTGACGGGGCGGCGAACGATTTCTTCGACCGGCCGGTCAACGAGCGCGGGTCGGTGTTATCGACGGCGCGGCGGCATACAAAGTTTCTGGACTATCCGCCGATCCGGGCGTCGCTGTCGTCGCACGGGTTTGAGCTGACTGATCTTAAGACAGCGCCGAAGGGGCTTACGATCTATCTATGCCTGCCGGCCGGGCGGATGGCGACATGCGCGCGCTGGTTCCGGCTGTTCGTGAACCTCGCGCTCGAGGCGATGGAGCGCGAGCCGAGCAAGCCGAAGATTCCTGTGCTGGCGGTGCTGGAAGAGTTTCATGTTCTTGGCACCATGCGCCAGCTCGAGGTCGCGGCGGGCCTGGTGGCGGGCTTCGGGATGAAGCTGCTTGTGGTCTTGCAGGATCTTACGCAGCTCAAGCGCCACTACAAGGAAGGGTGGGAGACGTTCCTTGGCAACGCCGGGATACTGGTCTTTTTTGGGAATAGCGATCTGACGACGCTTGAGTTCATCAGCAAGCGGTGCGGCCAGACATCGCTGATCGTCGAACGCAAGAGCGAGGCAACGGTCAAGGCGATGGTCGAGAGCGGAAATCTCGGGCGGTCATGGTCGCTCGAGGTGCGCGAGGTGCTTACGGCGGAGGAGGCGAGCCGGTTCTTCGGTCGGGATGACCGACAGCAGCGGGCGCTGGTCATCCGCAGCGGCGGGCGGCCGATGGTCGTGCAGCGCGTGAAATACGACCGGCACGAAATGTTCGCGGGTAAATGGGACAAGCGGTGAACAAGGAGATCCGGGCGCGGTTCGCGGCGGCCGGAGCGGCGTAGATGGCGGCGGTCGATGTCAGTTTATCGGGCTGGGCGGAATGGCCGCGTACGCAGTTCGATGCTGAAAAGGAAGAGTTCTTGATTACGGGACTGTATGAGCCGGCGGGGTCGTACGAGCTGCACCCGGCTTGGTTCATAATGCTCGCCGGAAACGTATTCTTCTGGACGGCGATACTGTGGCCGGACACAAGGGGGATGATGGTCGTGCCGTGGTTTTGGCTGGGCGTCGAGGCGGCAGTCTTGACGGTGTTTTATTTCGCGGCGTGGAAGCCTTTGATGAAATGGCTGCACGGCGGAACGGTGCGGGTTGTCGTCACGAAGAAGAACGTGGTCGTCGAGCGGCGATGGCGCAAGCAGACGTTGCCGCGTAGCGACGGACTCGAGATCCTGAGGGAGCAGCATCAAAAAGGGCAGCTGTTCGAGCGCGGCGTCAAGGTGACGAACGGCGCGCATTACAGAGGGGCGTCGGAAGTGGTCATTCGCTACGTCGATCAGCGCGCTGTTGTGGCGGCGATGGCGCCGCGCGAGATCGAAAAAGCGACGGCGCTGACGCTGCGGCTTCAGGTCGTGGTGTTCAAATTCGAGGCGCTTGCGGCGGCGTTCGGCGGGGTCTCGGCCGGACCGGCCGAGACCGAAGAAACGATGCGGTAAAAATAAAGCGCCCGCCCTGGCATGGCCGGGGCGGGCGCGGACCGTTTCTAGTCGAAAAAAGAAAGGGCGCGTATGCGCCCTAGTTTAGAAGGGGATTTCGTCCTCCTCTGTTTTTTCCTGTTTGGGTTCCGTCTCGCCGAAGCCGTTGGCTTCGTTATCGAGCTCGTCGCAGCGATCGTAGGCCTGCTGGGCCAGGTGGGCGAGCTGCAGGAGCTGCGCGCCCGAGAAGCTGTCGACGTTGCGGTACTCTTTGCCCTCCTTGTAGGACCGCGAGAACGTAACCGAATGGAACACCCGGTTCTCGGTCTCGTTGCGCCAGATGGCGGCCTGCAGCGGAAAGCTGCGGAGCCTCTCGACGGGGCCTGCGTTTTCTTTCTTCTTCTTCTTAGTGGCCATGACATTTTCTCCTTTTGCATGGTTGTTTCGAACGCCACCCGAAAGATCGGGCGGAGAAGCGTGCCTGTCACAAAGGGGCGCTAGCCCCCTTGCCGTAATGGGGCAGGGGCCCCTGTTCGGTTTTGACTGGGATGCGCGCTCGATCAGGTTTGGCGATCACATTGAAACGACCGCTTGCGAAAAGGAGGTGTAATGTCGATGGCGACGGGAAAGAGAACGCGAGATAGGTCCTGTAAAAGGCTCTGCGGAATTCCGGGGCCGCCTCTGATCTGCAGCAATGAGACGAGGGTGTTTTATCGTCGTTCTCGAATTGCGGTGCTATGCGGAGGGCTGTCCGCAACGGCGCTTCTCGGAGCGCGCGCCCGGCAAGCTGTACGGGCGGCGAAGCCGGCCCGCGCGACGAGCGGTACGAGGGCAGGCGCAGGCGGCGGGAGCCGGGCAGGACCAGAGGAGGAAATAGGGGCTCAGGCGTAACGCGACGCTTGTTCTTTTCGGAAGGAGGACGCGGCACAGGGATTAAGCTGGTTGGGCCGAGCTATCTGCAGCACATAACGGCGCGTGCGGTGCTGCAGGTGGAAGTGACCGTTTGCTTCAACGCGTCGTACCAGCTGGAGCCGTCGTTACCGCTGGCATTAGAGGTCCAGCCAACGCATGTATCGTTGCCGCCGCCGCCGAGAACCCAGTAATAGCCGGCGTTGGCGACCGGAGAAGAGTGGCCTGTACGATACCAGTGCTGGACATCCGCATCGGTGCATACGCGGTAGCCGGCGCAGCCGTTGGCTTCGATGAAAAGCTGCATGCCATGGTAGCCCGTGACGGCGCCGGCGATGTTAGAAAAAAGACCGTTGCGCGTGGCCGAGGTTGCTTTCATGTCATCGCCGCCCGCGCCCGTTGGGGGCAGCTGGTCGCAAATGATCTGCGTGCCGTCGGAGCGGCACCATCTGGCGTTGGTCATGGCCCCGACTTGCGGATCGGCTTCAGCGGACCATGTGTTATCGCCGCGCAAGATTGTCGCGTTGTTGGCGGTGCCGGAGCCAAGCGCGCCGGTCTGGACGCGGCCGGTGCCGTCGACGACGGGAACGCCGGCTACCGTGAAGCCGCCGCCGACCAGTTGTAAAGTTTTACCGGCCGCGAGGGTGTGAATGCGGGCGTTGCCCTGATAATTGTCGATCTGGATGTTTCCGTACGATCCCGCGCCTTTCAACTGGAGTTCGCCGCCCTCGTTCGTTCCATCCTGGGCGTTCAAGTAAAGATACGCGGCGTTCTGCAACTGCTGGCTATTGAGGTTGAGCGCCGTCGTTGCCGTGTGGTTGCCAAGATTATCGCCGGCGACGCTCGCCCACGTGCCATCACCACGCCAGAAGGTTGTGCCGGATGCGCCGGTGCCGCCGTTGAGCCGTGTAACAGCAAGGTTGCCGCTCGTGATATTCGCCGCGTTGAGCGCCGTCAGGGATGTGCCGACGCCTGCAAAGGAGGCCGCGGTTACCTCGCCTGTCGCCGTTACGTCGCCGGTGCTGTCGATCGTCACGCGCGTCGTATTCGAAGTGCGTAGCGTGATCGGGCCGGCGTCCTGTGCAATCAGGTCAAGCCCGCTCGTGCCGCGCGCCATCAGCTGGTTGGTCGCGTTCGCGCCGGTGTTGTTACGGATCAGGCGCAGGCCGTAGTCCGTGTAGGTCGTATCGCCGACAAGATCGAGATACGCGAATTTGTTCGCCGTCGCGCCGGCGCCGGCCTCGATCGAGGCGGATCCCGCAGCGGCCGGATTAAGTGCGAGAGAAGCCGCGCTGTTGATCGCGAACTGCCCCATGTTGAGGGCTTGCGTCGCAGTGTGGTTGCCGAGATTGTCGGCGGCGACGCTCGCCCAGGTGCCGTCGCCGCGCCAGAAGGTCGTGCCGGATGCGCCGATGCCGCTGTTAAGGCGTGCGACGCCAAGGTTGCCGCTGACCTGCGCGGCGAGATCCACCGTCGCCGTCGCACAGTCGATGCCGGTGCCGCCTGCATTCGCACGGCAGAAGTTATTCGCGGTCGTCGTGCCGACCTGCGGGTCGGCCTCGGCAGCAGGCGCCGCCCACGTGCCGTCGCCGCGCCAGAAGGTGGTGCCGGATGCGCCGGTGCCGCCGTTGAGGCTCGCGACGCCGAGGTTGCCGCTGACCTGTGCGGCGAGATCCACCGTCGCGGTTGCACAATCGATGCCGGTGCCGCCTGCATTCGCACGGCAGAAGTTATTCGCCGTTGTCGTGCCGACCTGTGGGTCGGTCTCTGCGGCAGTGGGCGCTGCCCAAGTGCCGTCGCCGCGCCAGAAGGTCGTGCCGGATGCGCCGGTGCCGCCGTTAAGGCGCGCGACGGCGAGGTTGCCGCTGACCTGCGCGGCGAGATCCACCGTCGCGGTCGCACAATCGATGCCGGTGCCGCCTGCATTCGCGCGGCAGAAGTTATTCGCCGTCGTCGTGCCGACCTGCGGGTCGGTCTCCGCGGCAGCGGGCGCTGCCCACGTGCCGTCGCCGCGCAGGAACGTCGTGTTATCCGCCGTGCCCGTTCCAAGGCGCGCGCTCGTCACCGTTCCGGTCGCAAGATTGCTGGCGTTCAGGGCGGTCAATCCGGCGCCCGCGCCTGAAAAGCCGACCGAGGAAACATGGCCGGCGCCGATGATGTCGTAGCCGTCCATGACAAGGGCCTTTACGGCGGTGTGATTGCCGAGGTTGTCGCTGGTGGCGGGGCAGGAAGATCTGGTGAAATAGGGTGCGGCGCCGCCCACGATGAAGGTGTCGCGCGCGAATATGGCCCTGGACCAGCCGTTGCCTGTCATACCCGGCGCAATCGTCCATGTTGCGCCGTCGGGTGAGGTCATCATGCGGTTTGGGCCTTCGGCGGTGACTTGTGTGGACACGGTCACGAACATGCCGTTGCCGTATGCAACGGCTCTCCAGTCATTGAGCTCCGGCACGGCATGCGCGGTCCAGTTGATGCCGTTCGGAGAGGTCATGGCCCGGTTGGCGTTGCCTTCACCTGCTACCGCTACGAATTTCCCGTCCGCGTACGTAACCGCGTACCAGCCGTTTGCCTCGGGCGCCGCCCGGACGGTCCAGTTGATCCCGTCGGGCGACGTCATGATGCGGTTGGTGCCGGTGCGCGCGACGGCGACGAAGAGCCCGTCGCCGTAAGTGACGGACATCCAGGCATTGGCTTCGGAAACCGTGCGGCCCGTCCAGGCGATGCCGTCGGGGGAAGTCATGATGCGGTTGCCGGCGCCGCTTTGTGCGACGGCGACGAAGAGCCCGTTGCCGTAAGTGACGGATAGCCAGTAGCTGTTGACGGCCGCGTTTCGGGGTGTCCAGGTGATGCCGTCGAGCGAGGTCATGACCTGCTGTGCATCCGAAGAGGAGGCAACGGCGACGAAGGTGCCGTTGCCGTATGCGATGCTATCCCACGAGGCGGTTATTGAGGGGCCGGTATATGATGTCCAGACGTCGCCGTCTGGCGAGGTTGCAACACGCGGGGCGCCGGAGGACAAGGTCACAAACTTGTTGGCGCCGTAAGCTATCGCCCGCCAACCCGACGCTGGCACTGACGACGCCGGCGTCCAAGGTGTCAGCGAACAGGTGGCGATGCTGGTGGCGTCGCCGCCGACGGCAACCCACGAACTGTCACCGCACAGCTCGATACGATCATCCGCGTCGACGAAGCGAATCGCACCTTTTATGCCGGGCGTACACGGTACGGCCGCCTCGCCGATCTTAATGCCAGCCGTGCCTGCCACCCCCATCTCCACAGGCTGCGCCCACGCCAAACCCGACAGCAATACCGTCAATACAAACGCGATAGCGAAATGCCTTATGCCGCCGATCGAGCGCATCATCGCCCGCTCTCTTCCGAGGCAGCAGCCGCGCCCACGTCGACGTCGTTTGTCTTAACAGTGCCCGAAAGTCTCAAGCCGTCTGCGTCGAACCACCCGACCTCCTTGCCGTCGATGACGATGCGAAGCTTTCCGGCCTCGTCATCTTCAATGACCTGAACCCGATCGGGAGCCGCGATTACCGGCTTAGGATCCTGCGCCCGCGCCGTTTGCGGGGCCGCAACAAAATAGAAAAGAGCTAGAAGAAATACGTGCCGCATCAAATCCTTTTCTTTCCGGCGTAATAATATCGACGCCATTCATGCAATTCTAGCAGGTTAAGATATAAATTAATATTAAATCTGGATATATCAGGGACTTAGCAGATATATGCAAATCGCCGGGAAGGTTTAAGCGATTTGCATTCGGCGAATTGATTGGCACAATGCGGAGTTTGCATAGAATTGGCGCCGCGCTTCTTCAGGCGAAGCGACGTGGATGATGTCGTCGCTCGAGGCGCTTGTGGCGGCGTTCGGCGGGCTCTCGGCTGGACCGGCCGAGAGCGAAGAAACGATGCGGTGAAATAAAAGCGCCGCCCCGGCGGTGAGCCGGGGCGGCGCGACGGTTTAGGAACGCGGTTCGCTTTCTTCGAAGGTGTCGAAGTAGGCGTCGAGCCAGAAGGCCGGGTCGCAGCGGTCCGCGAGAAGGTCGAGGACCTCGCGCTGCGCGTCGGCGTCAGGATCGAAGTCGATGTGATCGGCATAGATGCGTATCATGATCGTTTCTCCTTGAAAGGAAAAAGGGCGCTTACGCGCCCTCCTCCTCTGTTTCGTCCTGATCGGCTTCCGACTCGCCGAAGCCGTTGGCCTCGTTATCGAGCTCGTCGCAGCGATCGTAGGCCTGCTGGGCCAGATGTGCGAGCTGCAGGAGCTGCGCGCCCGAGAAGCTGTCGACGTTGCGGTACTCTTTGCCCTCCTTGTAGGACCGCGAGAACGTAACCGAATGGAACACCCGGTTCTCGGTCTCGTTGCGCCAGATGGCGGCCTGCAGCGGAAAGCTGCGGAGCCTCTCGACGGGGCCTGCGTTTTCTTTCTTCTTCTTCTTAGTGGCCATGACATTTTCTCCTTTTGCATGGTTGTTTCGAACGCCACCCGAAAGATCGGGCGGAGAAGCGTGCCTGTCACAAAGGGGCGCTAGCCCCCTTGCCGTAATGGGGCAGGGGCCCCTGTTCGGTTTTGACTGGGATGCGCGCTCGATCAGGTTTGGCGATCACATTGAAACGACCGCTTGTGAAAAGGAGGTGTAATGTCGATGGCGACGGGAAAGGAAACGCGAGATAGGTCCTGTAAAAGGCTCTGCGGAATTCCGGGCCGCCTCTGATCTGCAGCAATGAGACGAGGGTGTTTTATCGTCGTTCTCGAACAGCGGTGCTGCACGGAGGGCTGTCCGCAACGGCGCTTCTCGGAGCGCGCGCCCGGCAAGCTGTACGGGCGGCGAAGCCGGCCCGCGCGACGAGCGGTACGAGGGCAGGCGCAGGCGGCGGGAGCCGAACAGGAACAGAGGAGGAAACAGGGCACAGGCGTAATGCGCCGCTGCTGCTTTCGTGGAGAAGAGGATTGGAGCGAAGGCAATCAAGTCACGCAGTCGACAGACGGCGAGGCAGGCGGCAAAGGCGCGATGGGCGCCTGCGGCCGCGCGAGCAGCATTCAAGGTGCTGGGCGTTGGCGGTGCGTATCATATTGCGCGCTCGGGAGTCGGTGATTTTGCTTTAGCGATGGCGGTATCGCGGTCGCGTGTGCCGAGGAAATAGAAGCCGCTAAATATACCGTCGACATGGGCTATGCCGTCCCAGGCGCCCTGAGTGTCGCGGTAAACGATGGTGGCGGGCAGCGGGAGGCCGAGCGTGTCGCGAAGGTCGGCGAGGACGTTTTCGACGTCGTTGGTCAGGCTGCGCGGGCCGTTGCAGTCGGTGAGCGCGAGAACGCCGTCCGCGATCTCGTAGGTGTAGCTGGCGCGGGCGCGTGTGGTGTAGCAGGGCATTTATGGCTTCCTTCTCAAAAACGGGTTTCGCCCGGTCGGACCCGTTTTTGAGAAGGAAGTGTCGTGCGCCGACGGCGCGGCGGGCATGGAGAAACGGGCTGGAAGGACGCGCGGCTGCGGACGCACGATGAAAGTCCGGAAAAAGGGTGTTGCGGCGATCCGTATACGGAATATTTAGCGAGGGTGCGGGCGTGTTGCGCCGGCGCCGTCATTTGACGCGCGGCGGCGCTGGCGTTCGGCGGCAGGGCATGAGGTCGTGTCGGGCATAGGAGACTCCTTTCAATCGGGTTTCGCGAAGTCTCGGACCCGATTGAAAGGAGGCGGGATCAGGAGATTTTGAGCAGTGCTTGGTCGGAGGGCGCGGCGGCGGCAAGCGCGGTGTGGTAGCAGATCGTGATGGCGGCGGTGCGCGTTTTGGTCGGGTGACGGACCTGGACAATGAAAGCGGTGCCGTCAAGGAAATCGATGTTGTTCGCGATCGTGAATGCCAAGGCCTTTTCGCACGCGCCTTGGAGCGAGGGGGCGGAGAAGCTTTTTAGCTTGAATGCGGTCATGCGGGCCATCCTGTTTGCTAAGGCGAGAGAATCGCTCGGAGCAGTGCGTGTTGATGTATTATACTATAAAATATGATTATCAAAAAACGCGCGACCGGGCGCGGAGCGCGCAGTGCATTATGCGCGGACGGTTTGGTCATTGGCGAGCGCGACGAGAACGTCGCCGTGGCAGGGGCACGGCGCGCACCAGCACACGAGATTCCTGCCGCTCAGTTCGGGCAGCGCCGCCATCAGCGTGGGGCTTGCCAGAAGGTGAGCGCGGTATTTCGCGATCACCTGCGCGCGCGTGCCGTCGCGGCCGATCACGAACGGATTGCCCCATTTGCTCGGCCGTCCGATATAAACGGCGCCGCGGGGCCGGCCGTGGAGCTGCTGATTGAGCACTTTTGGCATTGTTTCCTCCTTCAAAGGGTTTGCAGAACGTAGCCCTTTGAAGGAGGAGGCGATGCGGTGCGGCAGCTCACGGCGGCGGGTCTTCGAGGCTCAGCTTTTCGGCGCGGCCCATCCACGGCTCGGGGCGGATGGCGCGCACCCAGTCGGCGAATGACGGGATACGGCCGAGATCTTCGCGCACGTGCTGCTCGCCGACCCATCTTGTCGGGATAATGCGGCCGGTCGAGAGCGTGATGGTGGGGCCGAAGATCGTCTCGAGCATGAAGATGCCCTCGGCGTGGTGGCGCAGGGCGCGGTGGCGGTAGTCGGCGATGATCTGCTTTGATTCATCGAACCAGGCGTGCAGGCGCAGATAGTCTTCAGGCGTGCCGCCCCATTTGCGGACGCTCGAGAGCGCGTGGTGATAAGGGTGCGCCATGATCAGATCTCCGTGCGGGTGTGGAAGGCGTCGGTGAAGCGGGCGTAGTGGTCGAGCGCGATCGTCGCGGCGGCGACATCGATGTAGATCGTGCCGTAGGCGCCGTCGTTGTCCTGAAAGCCGCCATGAAGGTCGGTAAGAAAATCCCAGGCGATGGTTTCGATGACGTTGCGATGGGCGGCGGTGATAACGACTGCGGTGTTGTTCGCGTCGAAAGCGGTGATGCAGTTGATCTGGCCTTCGTCGCCTTCGCCGTCATAGTCGATTTCAGCGCGGGCGATGCCGGCGGCGGCGAGCGCGGCGAGCAGCGTTGCTTTGCGGGTGGCGGCTTTCTGGGCCGGGCCGGTAGCTGGATTGGTCATTGGGGGTTTTCTCCTTTCAAAGGGGTTGCGCGAGCACCCGGACCCCTTTGAAAGGAAAACCCTGATCGGCGCCGGCCATTCAGGGAATGCGCGCGCAAAAGAAAACGCGCCCCCTGTGTGCGGGGGGCGCGTTGCTTGGGATGAGCGTGGACGGTCTAGAACTTGAACTCGTCGGCCGCTGATTTGTACGGCGTGATCGTCTGGTTCTTGGGCACGCCGTCGAGCTTGATGCTGTTGCCGGCCTGATCGACGGGCGTTGCGTAGAACGTCGCCCACTTGAAGAGCGTACCTTGCGGGTACTGGTCGATCCTGTCGGCAAGCTCGTTGAGCTCCTGGCGGAGTTCGGCTGCGGAGAGAAGGCCGCCTTCTTCGGTTCCGCCGCGGAGCTTGACCTTGATGCCGCCGCTCGTATCCGGTTTGGCCGGGCGTTCGGTCTCGTGTTCGGACTGAGGTGCAGCGGTCCGTTGGGGCCGTCCTGCAGGTCCCGCGCCTTTCGGTCTGGGATAGCGTGTACGTCTTGAAGCGTTCTGTTTAGGCTGTTCGTCGTCTGACATGGTGCATACCTCCTAATTAGAATCGTCTCACGGCGGCGTCGCCGAAGGGAAGAAAAAAGCGCCCAAAACACGCGCGGGCGTGGCGGCTTCCGGCGTGGTCATGCGCGCGTATGCGGCGCGCACCTAAAAGTTGTATTCGGGCATCGGCTATATGATGATGCGCGTACGGACGGGTTGCTGGCGTATGAGGGGGTGCAATCAGGAAGCATGAGTGACGTTGAAGAAGAGCCGGGAAGAAGCAGGAGCACGCTGATCAATCGCAATGTCAGGGTGCGCGGGCGCAGGACATCGGTGCGGCTGGAGCCGGCGATGTGGGGGAGCCTGAAGGAGATCGCGAAGCGCGAAGGCTGCGGGATCCACGATATCTGTTCGCTGGTCGATGAAAAGAAAAAGCCGGAAATGGCTTTGACGGCGGCGATCCGCGTGTTCGTGATTTTGTATTTCCGCGCGGCGGCGACGGAAGAAGGTCACGCCAAGGCTGGACACGGGAGTTTCGCGGGGATGGTGCGGCGCGCGCACCGTGAGGACGCGAAGGTGGCGGCGGGTGAGGCGAGAAAATTTACGCCGCGCATGAGCTGAGCGGGACTTTTTAAGCGTAGCCGTTTTTGTCCCGGTGCAGGGCGTAGACGAATTTGGCCGCCATGTAGAGGGCACCCTGCAAGAAGGCGCGTTCTTCGTCGGGGATGGCGGCGTTGTCGATCGCAGCGCGGATTTCATCGAGCCAGCAGCCATAGCCAGGTGTAAGATCGGAGAGGTAATGGCGGATGGTATTGGGGTGAGGTGTTGCGTCGTCGTGCTCGGGGTCGGCGAGAAGTCCTGCGAAGCAGGCGACGAGGATGCGCTTTGCCTGTTCGGTGGCCTGCCGGTCGTAACCGTGTTCGTCGGCGAGGATCTGAAGGATGGTGGCGACTTGCGGCCACGCGGCGACGGTATCGAAAATCGCCTGTTCTTCTTCGGTCCAATGTTCACTCACGGGAGCAGACCTCCAACTTGGAAAGCTTAGTCTTGCACGCGGCGCAAAGCCAGCGCGTGTGGGTGTGGCGGGCGCGACAGCCGCCTGCCGCGTCAGGGATCGTGACCGCGTGCGGACGAGATCCCGGCAGGGAGCTCGGGGCTTGCCTAGAGCCCGGCCGGCGCAAGCCGGAGACGCCCGAATGTGTATCTGGATTTTGCTGTGTATCTGAGTGAGGGTGCCAAGCGCGACGCGCAGCGGCGCGGGCGGCGCAGCCGGTAGAGCTGTGCTCGGACGGTGCCCATACGCCAGGTCAGGCGGCGGACCCTTGCGGCTGCGCCGCGAAAGCGGGCCTTGAAGCGCCTCGCCCGGCAGCCGAGGCACTGAAAAGGACCGGAAGGAATCCGCCAGGGCCGGGAGCGAGATCGCGGACGGCGTCCAGCCCCGGATCTGAGGCGCAGCCGCCGTAAGGCGGCTGCGGAGACTCTTCACTTTGATATCGGCGCGGGGCGCGCCGTCGCGGCTGTGCGGGCGCGGTCAGGGCGCGCTTCGGGTGCAGTCGCTTGAAGGAATATGATCCTATTTTTAATTCTGGCATTATGAGAGGTGTGTGAATTATTATCGAAAAACGATTTCGAGGCCCGAATTGGGCATTCGATTTCGAAATCGACTTTCAAGAACAGGGATATTGCTCAGGCGATTTTCTATTTAAGAGTCGTCTTCGGTTGGAGTAACGGCGCGCAGCTTGCTGTGGGAAGGTGCGCCACTAAGAAAAGCTGGGGCGGCCTTACGGGGTGCCCCAGCTTTTTTTCTTGGAGATAGCGCGCCATCGCGCGGGGGTATGTCTTCATTTCGCGTTTACGAGTTGCGTGTAAAACTCAAACAATAGTCATTGTTTGTGTATTCGCAAATCGGGGGGTATTGCGATGGAAGATTATTTTAAAGAAGCGAAAGGATGGGAGAAATGGGGCTCGGAAACATTTCTCCGGATGGAGATTTCAAAGCCGCGGATCACGCAGGTCTGGCCGGGGGCGAACGGGCAGACGGAGCTGCGGCGATTGACGGATACGGTTTTAACGCGCGAGGACATCTATAAGGTGCTGAGCGATCCGGTCGCGGCGGTCGAGAGCGGCTATTCGAGCGCGGACCTGAAGATGCTGCGCGAGGCGCTCGAGCGCTATCCGCGGCGCGAGACTGGCGCGCGGAGAAAAGAGAAATCGGTGCCGGCGAATCCTTATCCCGGCGGACCGGGGTGATTGGGTCCGGACAGATGGCGCGCCGGCGATCTCCGGTCCTCGGTGTATGGTTATCGGCTCTTGTCGTGGTCCTTGGTACGGCGGTTACCGTGTTCTTCGGCTTCAATTTTCTTGGCAAAGCGCGCCTGGCGCAGCTATGCGCTGACGCGGTCGACGCGCGCGGGCAGCTCGCGGCTTTCGGATTGTTCGCGTTTGGCGAGTTCGGTGCTTAATAGTTTGCGGTCGACGACAGTTTTGGCGCGGAACAGCAGATGATCGCGCGTTCCTGGCGCGGCTCGCGCCGTCAGCGCGACGAGGATTTCCCCGGTTCTGACCGCGCGCGGGTTGTCGAGCAGGCTATGCCTGTCAGGCTGGTTTCGACGGCGAACGCATCCTGGTAATGGACGATCGCAGGAATTTGCTGAAAGAGATGTTCGAGAGAGGTGCGGGTGGCTTTGGCTTCGAGCGCAGGATCGCCCGCCGCCAGCCTGTTGCGGAATTCGAGGTAGCCGAACTTGATCGGTAAGTCTTTCTCGCGCTCTTCCCCGGAGGTGAATTTATCGCGGACGCGCAGCCGCCGAGACATTTGTGCTTATGACCCAAACTGGAAGCAGTTCGGCGCTGCGTTCACCACCAGCGCACTGGCCAGGTGTCCCCTCGATTAGGTCCCCTTGCGACGAGATTATGCCAGGCAAATGCAAACGTTACGAGCAAGAGGCAACCGACGGCGATTGGTGCAATGAGAAAACTCCACGACATATCATTGACCACGACCAGCAACGGATCAATTCCGGCGGGTGGGTGAAACGTCTTGGTTAGATGCATTGCGACCATCGCTAGACCGACCGCCACTGCGGCGGCCCAGGCCGTTGGTCCGCACAGCTTAACAATTACCAGGCCCACGAGCGTGGCCACCACATGGCCACCGACCAGCGCACGCGGCTGCGCTGGGTCTGACTTAGGAGAGCCAAATACCGCGACGATCGAGGTCGCAAACGGAATCGCGGCCAACGGGAATGCTGCGCTGGCCGCGAACATTGCCATACTCGCTATGGCGATCGCCCCGCCGGCCGCCCCGGCGAGAATTGCAAAAAGTTGGCTCCAGTGGAACATTGAGACTTCAATATGCAACGCCGGTATTGCGGTTCAGCTTATTATTGGGCCGACAGGGGAATGAGGATTCGGGTCCACAGCCGCGTGTCTTTCCCGCCACCAACCTGGTTGTTGGCCACAAGACTCCTGGTCGCAAAAATTTCCGCGGTCACGGATCCGAAGCTGTGCCCAACCAAGCCGCCTAGCGAAAACTGACTGAACTCCTTGTCGCCCCAATTGTTGCGAAGGGCGTCGCTAACGTCTGCAGACGCGCTACCAACTAACCCGATTTCCGACTTGTTAATGTGTTTGACGGCTGCAAAATCAACGTCGACCGTATCGGGCTGGACGTTCACACCGGTATCGAGATCGTCGCCACTGTTCAAATAAATAAGATTGGCACTGAGGCTCCACCCGTCCTTATTGTAGGCAACGCCGAAAACGTTGGCGAAGGTCCAGAAATTGCCACCCAGGCCAAGGTTGTTTCCGATATCAGTATCGACCGGTGCGAAGCCGCCTACAAATTCTCCGACACTCCAACCATCACCCAAGTCCCAAACAAGTCCTCCGAGCAGCGCCGGATTGTAGAAATCTCTATGCCAGCTGGAAGATCCATCAACTGAACCTGGGTTGATTCCGACCCCAGCCTGTGCAGCAAAGCCAATGAACTCGAGCCGCCCTCCCAGAACAGTAGCGGGCGTTGACCAAGCGACGGTCGGAATATTCACAATCCCGTCAATCTCCTTTAGCCCTGGCGCAAGGGTCGATCCTGATCGCTTCATGTAATAGGCGGTATCGATAAAGTACACGCCCTCCGGCAGCGGAAATCCAAGTTGAATATTCGAAGTCCATCCGGCAGGGCTTACAGGATCGGCAACGCCTGTGCCGGCTCCAAGTAGCATCGTCGCCCCAATCACTGACAAAGCGACCCGACTTTCAACTCCTCGCAAACTGATTTGTCCTGACATTTTCGTCCCCCACGATATTGTTATGAGTTGTTTGACCTAGCCCAAGCTGACCGGGTCCCCGTTAGGTGAGGAGCCGGGCCAGCCAGGCGGACTGCGGCTACCACCCGCGGTTATAAAGTTTGTTCGAACGCTGAAAACAAAATCTATATTTGGATATGCTTATATGATCAACATTAGGCATAGCTCAACAAAGAATGTCAACACGCCGCACTTGCAAATGTTTTTGGGTGTGGCCCACAAGTCATTTTCAGTTGGTCACAGTGAAATCCTCGGCGGGCCGAATGACGTTCCGTCTTGCGACAGTTCGGGGACCCGCGAGCCTCCATGAAGGTCGAGATACATAGCGAGATAGCTCCGGCCCATCTGAGCCAGACCATTAAACTCAAAGCCTTTGTGAGGATTAATTCGTGGCGATTGAGGTTGAGAACCGTTCCGGCTGGAACAAAGATCGCCTTCTCGATAATCGTGCGCCTTCGCGGATGTGTGAGAGCTACTTTGATTGCGGCAAAGAAAGTCACCAGCAGAGCGGATTTCTCTCGCGGGAGCTTTCGGCGGCTACGGACAATGTTGCAAACCGAAATCCGGACGATCGCCTTCAAACCGCTTCACATTGCTGTAAAAATTTGTACATATCGGGAGCGTTGTGATGTCAACGCCTATGCATGGGCGTTGGGTCCTCGTCCGGCACGCTAGCCAAGTTAGGTAGGCTAATCTGCGGAGAAGGACAGGCCCACTTGAAGAAACCGGTCATGGGGGGAAGGCAGGATCAAAGAGTGGCCAATGTACTGGCCAAACGGGCGAACCACAGTCCTCGATCTTTTTACGAGGCCAAGTTTTACCAAGACGGTAAACGCGAGCACTCACCCCTAACTGTTTAACAAACGCTCCCGCACCTTGCCCCAAAACCGATCGGCCGCCGTTAAGGATGACAGACGCCGATCAATCTCGATTGGTCGTCACCCATGAACGAGTAGGGGTCTCTTGCGGCGAGGGTAGATCACTTACGCAGAGGCGAGGAACAGAATGAGAGTTGCGGCAATCCAGGCGGCGCCAGTGTTTCTTGACGCGGCCGCGACGACGGACAAAGTTTTGAAATTTTTGAATCAAGCTGCACGTGGCGGTGCGGAGTTGATCGCCTTTCCGGAGGTGTTCATTGCCGGATATCCTTTCTGGCTACGGATCCCGGCGATCGCTACGAATGACGAGCTGCTGAAGGTCGGCCACATCGCCTATCTGCGCAGCGCCATCGCCGCTAACGGACCTGAGCTGGCGGCGATCTGGAGCGAGGCCGCAAAGCACGGTGTCTTTGTGTACATCGGTTTCGTTGAAAAGACGGCCTCTGGCGGCTCGGTATACGCCTCCCTAGCTGCTATCCACCCCGACAAAGGAATTGTTGGGGTGCACCGCAAACTCAAACCTACATTCCATGAGCGTTTGATCTGGAGCGACGGCGATGGTCGTGGGCTCGAGGTGCACGACTTCAAAGGACTGAAGACTGGCGCTCTAAACTGTTACGAGAACTGGTTGCCACTTGCGCGCCAAGCCTTCTACGCCCAAGGCGAGCAACTCCATGTCGCTGTCTGGCCTGGAGATCTAGCTGTGGTTCAAAACATCTCGCAGTTTATAGCAATGGAGGGTCGAGTCTATGTAGTCTCGGCCTCAGGCCTGCTGCGCGCTACCGACATACCCGAGGCGTTTCCACTCAGGGAACATATTGTAGCAGATCGACTCATAATAAACGACGGCGGCTCGATGATTGTTGCACCCGACGGCTTGATAGTCGCTGGACCGGTTATCGGAGAGGAAAAGATCTTGTATGCTGACGTCGACGTGGAAATTGTCATGGGCGAACACCTCAAGCTCGATCCTGCAGGTCACTACGCCCGAAACGACGTCCTTCGTCTGACAGTCAACCGTGATCGATATAATTAAGCGATCAGCGCGAGCGGCCTTATGGGTGGATCGGCAAGCTCGTGGCGCTTGGCGAAGGGCCTATCGTTCGACACCAAGCCTTTCGACTCGATAACCTAACCTCCGCATCCCAATCCCCTAGGAATTGGCCAAGCAGCAACCCACCCGCGACAGGGGAGGAACAGAGGACTGCAGCAGCTACGCCTAGCATTATGAAGCGCGTTTGCCGTTGAGTTACCTTCTGAGTCTCATGGGCCTATTCTCGATCTCGACATCAGTTAAAAAAAGGCCACACACCTTACTTCGATGCTTTGCCTTTTGGGCGCGTCAGCCGGGGTACTGGGATCGCTGAACGCCGAGTGAAGACTGAACGTGCAGGGGGCATCACCATCGACCGCATCGGAATCAGCGTGCAAACCATTTGATTGAGCAAATCTCCCAGCAGAATCCCATTGTTTGATCAATATTACTTCGTCCCGGGTCATGAGCGGATAATACCACCAGTCATGTTGCGGCCCGAACTTCGCGAAATAATTCTCACCGATGCGGTCGTGATAGAGAATTTCGAAAACTACCAGGTCATTGGGATCAACGTTGCGCCCATCGCATAGCGCTAAGGGATCGCTCGTGACGGGCGACAGATCAATGCTGCGCCAAACGTTGATCAAGGCAAACCGCTTGCCCTCGTCCAAAGTGCGAGACACGATTTCCTGGTTCAGCAGCGATTGACCCTTACCGAGCATGACCCGCAGCGTGTCGTTGACGCCTGGCGGGCGGGCTAGATCACGAAGGCGCTGCGATGCACTCGTGAGGGTGTAATCGCCATGCACGACGTGGATCGGTTTCTGTATCCCCTGGCCACCGGCAATTTGCTTCGTGCCTTTTATTTCTTGGGCCAAGCGAACATTGTGATCAAAGGCGAATACCTGTGCCGCATTCGTGGTCTGCTTTACAATGTCCGCACACTCAGGGTAGTACTCTTCAACGACCTTTCGGCTGTCAAAGAACGGAGTTTCAGGTCGCTGCAGTGGCCGATAGAGCAGTTCGAAACCGCGTACATTGAGCTGTTGCCTAGATTGATCGAGGTCGTGCTGTCGTGCGTCATTGATGACGACCTGCCGATGTTCCATTACGGCCCCATGGTACCCATCATCGTTGCCGGCGGGGTCGCGTCGCGTAAAGACCTTGCCGTTGCGATAGAGCGAGGACACTACGGACGTCGCAAGGTAAGTAAGTTGCCCACTGCTGGGCGAGCCATTCGACGCCATTTTGCAATACCACTTGGCCTTTGGAGCGGGTTCAAGCTTGAGCACGATGCGCGCGTTGTTATCGCTATGATGACGGCGAGTAGAGACCTTGCCGTCGCGAAACAGCATCTACAGTCTACAGATTTCGAAGATAGGGCGAGCTGGTCGTGGAGTAGGTGACCCGGCCTTCTCGGGTTTATCGAAGGAATGCGATGCCAAAACGCATAGAAGCACTCTGATTTCCGGATCGCCGGCAAGGATCGGATTTTGCTCCGATCGCTTGCCGACGCTCAGGAGTGCAAGCGCGCAAACGGGCAAAGCGCGTACACGGGCAAACGGAGCCGAGCTACGCGACTTTTGCGCCCTCTTTCTCAACTTGCTTGAGGTAATCCTCTATCTTCTCGTTGTTGTAAGGAATTCCATGGTTGTGTCCGCTGAAGACCTCCGTCCCCTTCAACACAGCCGTCTTGCGCTTGAACATGCTCGCCGTTAGCTCACCGCGAATTATTTTGGCGACGTTCTGGTACTGCCACGCACTCACCGTCTTCGCGTGAGGCCGGGCAGATAGTTTCTTGAACCATGCCGCAATTTTAGGGAATCCCTGCCAGACTTGGTCCGGAATGATTTTGCCGGCGTCATGCGACACGAACTCATGGAAAGCGGCCAAATCCGCATAACTGATTTCGTCACCGCAAACATATTCGCGGTCCCGCAGCCAGTAATTCTCAAGCGTCCCCATGGATTCGTACAAAAGGGCGCGCCCTTTATTTTGCTCCGCACTAAATTTCGGGCTGTACGGCTTCTCGCCATAGATCAAACAACCGAAGATGTTCCAGTGGAACGCCCCGCCTCCAAGGCGCAGAGTATAAGCATACCATTGCAGAAACTGGTTGATGTGTGCCCTCTCTTGCGCGTCGCGTCCGAACCAGTTTCCGGTACCGGCGAACTTTTCGTTCACATAGCGCGCAATAGCTACATTCTCCCAAACGGTGAACTCACCATCGACGAGAATCGGGACCTGCCCTGTCGGGTTGTATTTATCCCTGAACTCTTGCCTCTCATTAATATCCGTGGAGATGTCCACGATCTCTTCCTCGAAAGGAACATTAAGCTCAAACATGAATTGATGTGCCGCGCGGCATGGCTGGGACCCAGGATGATAAAGTAGGCGTAACGTCTTCCCGATGTGAATGTTTGTTGGATTCGGATTCATGTAATCCTCCCTTACTGAGTTGGCTCACCGCATCGGGTACTTGGCTTGACGGATTGTCGCGATCCAGATGTCGGCGGCCATTCCTCTATACAAAGCTACTCATATCTGTCAAGCGCTGTTGTAGCTTTGCATATGTATGGTACTAATTAGTTGTCATTCACGGGAATCGGATTGTCTCTTCTGTAGACTGGCCTGCCCCTCAACAGGGCAGCAAAAACAACCGTTTTGACTCCACACGTCGGCGATCGCCGTGTGCCGCGCTTCTGTCATGGTGGTGTTGCGCAGCGTTGCGCTATTCTGATGAATGACCTAAATATAATAGTCTCGACGGCTCGGCGTCGGGCCCAGAAGGGGTTGCGAGGAAGAAGCGGATGAGCAAAGAAAAATTACCTGCCACCGAGCCTAACGAAAGCGAGCTGTTGGACATCAAACAGTCCGCGAGTCTTCTCAACGTAAGCGAGGCGTCACTTCGACGGTGGACGGATTCGGGAACGCTGCCTTGCTATCGTGTCGGGGCTCAGCGGGCGCGGCGGTTTCGGCGCGAAGATCTTGTCGCCTTCATCAGCTTGCCTCGGGAGGGCGCCAGCTCATCATCGGGCATGGATCGACCGGACTCTGTTAAGAACGCGACGAAAACTCGACTCTCAGGAATGGACCTAGAATACCACGATCATATTTGTGCGATTTATGGCCGGTCTGCCGGCCGGCTTAAGCTCTCTGTGCCACTGTTCAGAGAGGGTCTAATGGCGGGGGACATATGCTTTCTGAATGCCACCCAGCGTTCCAAAGTTCATATTCTTAAAGTATTGCGCGAAGTCTATCCCGGCGTGAGCGAAGCTATTAAAGAGGGCCAGCTAGTTTTTCCAGAGCTCAAAAGAAATAAGGCAGAAATGCTCGATCAACTGGAAGATATGTTTCTTAAGTCGACATACTCTGGTAAAAACAAGTTGCGGCTCGTCGGTGATATGGAATGGGCGTTATCCGTCGACTGGAGTGAACAGCAAATATATGAGTTCGAGTTGGAATATAATAACACTCTTGGTCATCGTTTCCCAATAATGAGTCTCTGCCAGTATGACGTGAGAGTATTTTCTAGTAAGGGAATACTTGATGCCCTCAAAAGTCATGAAGATACCTACAAGTATCAGCTGAGGGATTGCTGTTTCTAGTTTAAAGCTTGGAAATCCCAACCAAGGATCGGTAGACAGGGCCGATGCCGCTCTCCGTGTGAAGAGGCGACCCACTTATTGGTGGCGGCGTCCTGGCACAGTCGAGCTGCCGGAGAAGACTGTCTTGTGATCGACTGCCGCTGAGGTGGTTCGACTCGAAATATGGATTCTATCCTCGAGGAGAACTAAGAGGTTGAAGGCTCCTTCAAGCAGGAAGAAATCATCGTGAAGCCTCCGAAATAGCGCGGAGTCTCGTTGAAAAAGCTATCCTTTCTCCGTCCGCCGCCGGCTTCGCTATCGAGCTGTCTAGCGAACTGGCGGTGATGCTCGCGTTGTGCACCGAGCCGGCGAAGCCTTCCGGCGTTCCTATAGAGCAATCAACAGTGGTTGCAGGCGGCGTGATGAACTCGCGGAGATGCGTGAACACGCTTGCGCGCTGCTCCCGGGCAATTGGGCATAACGCTTTCTGAATGGGCGAGAACGAAGCAAGGAAATCGGCCTGCGGGAGGCAGCTTGTTTTCCGTAATGAACATTATCACTCAGTGTGCGGATAGACGGCTCAGGCTGCAATCTTGACATGCAGGCAGTGGCCGTCGCAGCCGGTGGCTTCGTACTGGAAGCCGACCTGATCGCACAGTTTGGTGAAGCCGGCGACGAAGTCGGGGCGCGGTAGCGCCCGGACGGTCTCGGCGGCGCACCAGGTTTCGTAGGCGGCATAAAGATCGGCGAAGGAGACTTTCGCGCCGTCTTCGGCGGTCAGGCGCGCGCGGGCGAATTTCGCGATGTTGCCGGCGGGGCGAGGGTCAGGCGCAGCCCTGCCCGGCGCGGCGGGAACGGGCGCGGTTGGTGCTGCGAACGGTTCTGCAGGTGCGGGCGCTGCGCTTTGCTGCGGCGGCGGCCGCGCGATCGGTTCGGGCGGCGGCGCGGGCGCTTTGGGCGCGCGCTTCCAGAAAGGTTCGCGCTTTGATTTTGCGCGCGGGGCTGCGGGCTGTTCGGCGGGCAGATGGCCGGTCTTGATGGCGCTGGCGAGCTCGCCGTGCGCGAGGGCGATGAAAAGCCCGAGGCCGGAGCCGAGTTCGAGCACGGCGATGAAGAGCAAGGCAAAACCCGTCTGCACTTTGAGGATGTCCCAACCGAAAATGCGGGTGAGGAAGCCGGCGCGCGGGTCCCCGCCTTCGATGCCGGATGCAGGCGCAAGCTCGAGAACACGCGTGCGGAGCGCGTCGATCTCGGTTTCAAGGCGCGCGGCGTTGAGGCCTTTCTGGCGTTCGGATTCCAGCGTTGCGATGTCGGCGCACAGCGCCCTGCTCTGCGAGGTGGTGGTGTCGGTGCACTGGCGGGAGGAACTGTAACGAGGATTTTGCTTGAGCGCGTCGATGCGCCCGGCGATGACGGTCGGCGGCTGGTAGGCGCCAAGGGCGGCGAGCTGGGTTTGCTTGCGCTCGAGTTCGGCCTTGAGATCGTGATAGCTCGCCTTCTTGGTGGTGAGCGTGCCGGTCTGGGCGGAGCGGCTCAGTTCCGCAAAGCCTGCGGCCGAGGCGAGCGAATAGCCGGTGCAGGCGAGCCAGAACAAGGCCGACGCAACGGCCGGGCCCCAGTTGCGGTGTTTGAGGGCGAACCAGAAAAAGAACGGCGTGATCGCTTTGGCGAGATCGGCGGCAAGGCTGACGGAAGCATAGATGAGCTGGTCGGTCGGGTCGCGGCCCATGCTGGAGCCGTAGCGCCAGTTGATGGCGGCGGAGAGCGCCATGAAGGCAAGGGCGACGAGGACGCCGATGAAGGTGACGAGGTATTTCACGGCGGCTCACGCCTTCATGGTTTTGGCGTGGAACTGTTCGATGGAAAGCTCGATGACTTCTGTAATCGTATAGCGGTGCTTGCGCGCGATCTGGTGCGCCATTTCCTTAACTTCCTGACGCACGCGCACGTTCATCTGGTAGGCGCGGGGCGGCTGTCCGGGCGCCCCGCTCCGCAGCCGCCGGCCGTCGAATTTCTCGAGGGCGCGCTTTTCGTCTTCCATGCGTTCGGTGTAGGACGCGCCGCGGGCCTGGCGCTTGATGGAGCGCAGCGCCTCGAGGTCGGCCTCGTCGAAATCGTCGTCTTTCATGCCCGTTTCCGCGTCTTGGCGAGGACGGTGTCTTTGGCGCGCCTCGCGTCGGCCTTCACCGTCTTCCACAGCTTCTTGATTTCGTCGGTGGCCTTTCCGGTCCTGTCGGCTTCGGGGGCGGTGCGGCCCCTGCTCATCGCGGTCGAATAAATCTGGCGGCTGGCGATGAGGTCGGCGAGGACCTTGCCTTCATGGCGCAGATACTTGATCGCGCCGGCGGCAACGGCGCCCTGCCCGGCCACCATGTTGAGGATGAATTCGAAGTTTTTCTTGTAGTCGCGGCACATCTCGATGATGGGCTCGACGGCTTCGACGTCGAGCGGCGACGGCGTGGCGGGGATGAGGACGAGGTCGGCGGTACGGATCGCCGGAAGGATGTGGGTCATCAGCGCCGGCGGCGTGTCGATGAAAAGCCAGTCGTAACCCTGGGCGCGGATTTTCTCGACGGCGGCGGCGAGGTCTTCGAAGTCCTTGAACAGGACGGGCGACTTGGCCTTGCCGGGATAGTGTTGGCGCAGCTCGATCCAGCGGGCGAGCGATTGCTGCGGGTCGAGGTCGATGACGGCGACCTTCTCGCTCTGGGCGGCGACGGCGGCGAGCGCCGCCGTGAGGGTGGTCTTGCCGACGCCGCCTTTGGAGGCGGCAAGAACGATGGTCCGCATGGCGCTGCCTGTGCCGCTTGCTAGCTGTTGCTAGCGCGCCTCACAGGCGGTGTCCAGGACAGCATGCGGTCAGGACCGCGCGGGCGGGTGCCATGCGAGGGAAAGCGCGAGATCGGCCGGGCTCAGCGCGATGATGAGGTGAGCGACGGCGAAGCGAGGCTTGGGCGGGTTTGCCGCGAGCGCGCGGATGGGCGCGATGTCGATGAATTCGCAGCCGTCGTCGCCGCCGAAGCTGGCGCGCTTGTTTGTCCACCAGGTATCGAAATCGAGCGCGGACGGATTGCATTCGTCGGCATAGACGACGACGCGGCCGCCGGCCGAGGCATGGTGGCAGCCGTCGACGGTGTTGGGCATCAGGTAAACGCCGTGATCGCCGACGAGCCAGAGGCCCTTGCCGGTGTCGCGGTCGTAAAGCGGGCGCGCGGTTTGAGCGGTGTCGAGTTCCTCGAACGCGCGCTGCAGGGCGGTCCAGTTGAAATGCAGGTCCATGGGTTGCCTCCTTCGTCGCGTTGACCCTCGCCGCGAGACGGGGCACGCGCGAAGGTGCGCGACATCAGGACCACCCCTGAGGCCTAGGCGTACGCACTCGTTCAGCGCTTGTCGTTGTGGCGACCGAAGATGATGCGGGTCATTTGGTCGACGGTATCGGGGCCCGTCAGGCGCTTCGGCGGAATACGGTCGGGAAAGACCGGCTGCGGGCGGATGCCGTTGTACGGGATGTTGCTGATGCCCGCCTCGATCAGGCTGTTCATGAACTCCCTATCGTTCGCGGCGGTGCGCGGGTCGAAGTATTTGGCGCCGACGCCGGCAAGGATATCGCAGAACTGGACGGCGCGGCTGTCGAGCGAATTCATCGGCGTCGTCGAGACGACGCGCAGCGGGAATTCAACATAGCTGCCGTCGCCGAGGCGGTGCATCTGCTTTGGCACATTGCTGTTGGTGATGCGGTCCCAGATGTCTTTGCCGCGCAGGAAGTTGGAGGACGCGTCGTGCACGACGGCGAAATCTTCAGAGAAACGCTGGCGCCAGTGCGCGATGATCGCGGCCATCGTCGTGCTTTGCAGCTCGTTCGATTGTTTGAATGTGGCGAGGTCGTTGTATTTGGTGAACAGGCGGGCACCGAGCTCCATCTGCTCGAAGAAGATCGTGAGCTCCTTTTCAACGCTTCGCCGCATGAGCCCGAGCTGGTCGGCGAGCGCCGCGAGCGTCTGTTCGGAAGGGTTCCGGCTGAAGCGCTGATAGTTCGCGACCAGCGTGGTCAGCAGTGTGGGTGGCGCGAACGTGGTGAGCCCGAAGTGGATGTAGTTGGTATATTTCCAGCAGAATCCTTCGTCGTAGAAATCGTAGCCGGCGTCTGTGAAGCAGGGTTCGATCAGGAAGTCGGCGATCTTTGTGAGCACGGCGAAGCGCTTGTCGATGGCGTAGATGAAGGCGAGATGTTCGAACGCGCAGAGGTGTGCAGCCAAGCGAAGCAGTCCGCTGCGCTGTGTTCCGTTCCAGATGTTTGCGAACTTGTATTCAGGGCCCTGATAATTCGGGAAGGCCTCGGCAAGGATGTCGGCGGCGCGCTGCTCTTCGATCGCCGCGCTCGCGATGGCGAAAACCGGCTGTGCCGGGTCGAGCAGGTTGGAGCCGGTGAAACCCGACTCATCGAAGTAGATGGTGCGCGGGGTCATGGGCTTTGGTCCGGCGCGGCGAGCGTGTAGCTGGTACTGCGCCCGCCCCCTTCGTCGTTTTTCAGGATGCCGCGATCGACGAGGTCCCTGATATCGCGCAGGGCGGTGTCCGGCGAGCACTTCTCGATCTTGGCCCACTTGGATGAGGTGAGCTTGCCGTCGAAGTTGCCGAGCAGGCGGTTCAGCATGTCGCGCTGGCGCTCGTTGAAGGCGGCGCCGGCATGCTGCTCCCAGAAGCGCGCGCTTCTGAGCACGCCGGAGAGGGTATCTTCGGCGCCGCCGAAGGCGCGGCCGAGGCAGGCAAGGAACCAGGTCAGCCAGGCGGTGATGTCGAGATCGCCCTTCTGCGTCGCTTCGAGGATGTCGTAGTAGGCGCCGCGCTCGAGGCGGATCTGCGCCGACATGCTGTAGAAGCGCTGCGGGCTGCCTTCCGAACGCGCGAGCGCCATGTCGGCGATGGCGCGTGCGATGCGGCCGTTGCCATCCTCGAACGGGTGGATGGTGACGAACCACAGGTGAGCGATGGCGGCCTTGAGCACCGGATCGGTGTCGGGGGCGGAGTTGAACCAGGCGAGGAACGCTTTCATGTGCTCGTCGATCTTCGCAGCCGTCACCGCCTCGAAATGCACATGCTCCCGGCCGACCGGGCCGGAGACGACCTGCATCGGGCCGTCGCGGTCGTCGCGCCAGCCGACGGTGATGACCTTGTGGATGCCGCTGTGCCCCGTCGGAAACAGGGCGGCGTGCCAGCCGAACAGGCGCTCGGCGGTCAGCGGTTCGTTATAGGTCTGGGTGGCGTCGAGCATCATCTCGACGACGCCCTCGACGTTGCGGTCGGCGGGTGCGAGCGCGCCGATGTTCATGCCAAGGCGGCGGGCGAGCGAGGAGCGGACCTGGTCGCGGTTGAGGCGCTCGCCTTCGATCTCGCTCGACTTGATGACGTCCTCGGTGAGGGTCTGGAGCACGGCTTCGCTGCGAAGCGGCAGGCCGAGCCCTTCCATGCGCCCGAACAGGCGGCCCTGGCGGTGACGCACGGCGGCGAGCGGCTCCTCTAGGGCCTTGTGATCCCAGGTGAATTTGGGCCAACCGGGCAGTTGATGGATGTAAGTGGGCATAATCTCCGCATCTCCTGCGGAGATTATGCCGGTTATTCGCCGCAAAGGCAAGAATATTCGCCGCATGAAATGCGGAGATTAGGGCCGTCAATCGCCGCAAGCTGCGGCGGCAGGGAAAAGAGTGAGGCCGCCCTACTTCGCTGCCGGCGCTGGCCTGCCGCTGGCGTGGCGGCGGGAGAGTTCCGGGAAGAGGATGTCGTCGGTGAGGTCGCGGCGGAACTGCTGAAATTCCATGAGGGCGCTGCGGGCGCGGGCGCGGTCGGATCTGGTCGCGGATTTTGCGGCTTGGTCGCGGGCGTTCTCGAAAGCTTGATAGAGCGCGGCGGCGCGGTCGAGAAGCGCGGCCGGATCGCTTGCGAGACGGTGCCTGTCGGCTACGGATTGGGCCCGCGAGCGTCTTTGGAACGGTGAAGTATCATCGGTGTTGCTTGTCATCTGCAATTCATAACATCCGTAGGCTGACGAATGCGAGAAATTGCGGCGAAAGATTCTTTCGTTTTTCAGAGGGCAGGCGCTATCAGGGATGTCAGCGGGGGCGCGGTTCACTTGCGCGCGGTTGAGTGGGCACGCAAGCGTCGATGAATTCTGGAGACGGGAGCTTCGCGCTAATCCGTGGCGGGAGGAAGCCGCGCGGCATTCTGTTTCATGGCTTCGAGTTCGGCCTGCGATTTGGCAAGCCTGTCGGCGGCTGCTTGGCGGGCAGCATCGAGACGCGCCTTCATGCAGGCGCTGTCGCGGGGATCGGCGATGGCGTTAGGATCTTTGTGGACGCGGGCGGCCGCAAGAGCCGCGCACTCTTCGGCGGATGGCGTGGGGTCCTGGGCGCAGGCCGGAGCGATGGCGGCGAAAAGCGCGAAGCATGTGAGGGGCATGAGTTTCATGGTTGGTCTCCAATGCGGAAATGCAATGAAGTTTGCGTGGTGAGTGTCTGTGAGCGGCGGGACGCGGTCAAGACGCTCGGAAGCGCGTGCTTCGGGTGTCTTTGGTCTTTACCCGGCGGTTCCCCTGTTGAATTCCCTATACTTACTTTACGGAATCCGTCCGCATGCTGTCAATTTTAAGTTGTGCGCTATCAAGGTATCGCAGGGATTTCGATGTTCGCATGGGGGCATGGCCCCATGGGAGCAACGGCTGCCGGGCGCGTAAGGCCGCCGGTGTGGTATGGTAGGCTATTCTACAGCCGCGGTGCGGTTGGGAAGGGTTTAGCGATGAATGCGGGACTGCGGCTGGCTCTGAAGAATTTGATCCTGCGCGGCGGCGCGTTGGCAAAACCGCCAGGCGGCGGCGCAATCGAGCGCGCGAATGCGGAGCTGGCGGCGCATGGCTGCGCGGCGTTGCCTTCGGATTATGCCGTACTGCTGAAGGGCGCGAACGGCGTGTCGTGCAACCGGCTCCTGCTCTATCCGTTGGGCTCGCGCGCGGAGGCATTCTCTCTGGTAGGCGCGACGATCAAGGAGCGGAAAGCGGCGAATCTGGAGCCCTGTCACGTTGTCGGCCATGTGCATCACGATTTGCAGCGCGTCGTGCGGGATTGCGGGTCCGGGCAATACAGGTTCTACGACGATACGGATTCGCTGCTGTGGCAGTACGCGTCTCTCGCGCGCATGCTCGATGAACTCAGCATGTTCGGCGTGGAGCGCCGGTGACGGGATGAGGGAGTCAGAGCTGGGTTATTGGGATTTCTTGACGACAGATGAGGCGAAATTCGTCCAGGCGATCATGGACGAGCTGGACGGTGCTGGGCGCGGGTCCTGCGCCCGAAATTCGTCCAGGCGATCATGGACGAGCTGGACGGTGCTGGGCGCGGGTCCTGCGCGATGGCTTCAGTATCATAAGGGCGGCTTCATCGCCTGCCGCGCGCCATCTCGGACTGAAATCTTGACGGGCTTGTGCCTACGAATTTTCGAAAGACGCGGGCAAAATGACTCGGGTTCTCAAAACCGGCGGCCAACGCCGCTTCGATGACGCTGGTCTCGCGCTCGCAGAGGCTTTGCTTGGCGTGCTCAATTCTCTGAAGCAGCACGTAACGATGGGGGGAGTGACCCGTACTCTTCCGGAATAGCTCGCAGAAATAGTGTGGGCTCATGCCGGCGACACCGGCGAGCTCCGAGAGCCTGAGGTCGTCTGCTAAATTGTCTCCGATATAGTCGAGCACGCTCCTGAGGCGATACCCAGGGAGGCCTCCTTTGTAGGCGACCGGTGTGCGGCGCCGGACCGCAAATCTTTTGAGCAGATAGATAGCCAGCGCGTTTGCCAACGTCTCACCATAGAGCCGCCCCGCAGGAGAGCCTTCGGTCAAATCCGTCGCCATGGCGCGCATCACAGCCAAAATATGCGAATCCATCAAATTCCAGTGTTCGGTTAGTTCTATATCGGTGTCGCAAGAGGTTTCATCGAGAGCATTGACGAACAGGCTCGGGTGAATGGCCGCAGCGACGCGGTGCGTCGCGCCCATCCATCTCACCTCGTCGATTGTGCCCCGCGGCAGGAGGAATGTCGTGCCGGGGGTTGCCGTGAATTGAAGCGTCTTGCCTCGGGTCAGCACTTCATATTTGACCGAGCCGTGCAGTACCACATGAACAAAGTGCTCGACATGTTCGTGCCGCGGTATCACGCACGACGGGATAGAATAACCCTCCAAAGCAAGCCCCGCCCAATCCGCTGCAGCACTCGTTAGCGTTGGGTGCGCGTGCACGAATGGCTCGACCCGCCCTTCGCGCACGACTTCGACCCCGTGAAGGACGCAGCGTCCCGCGGGCAGGGCGCGTCGGGCTAACTTGCCTGGGGGGTCAACCACGGCCATTCGATCACCGATCGGTTGCGAACACTAAGGGTGCGTTCGAACGCGCATTAAAATCGGAAGATCTGCACACGTACGGTCGTTCGGAACGGCATCCGCTGTCAATGGAAAGGTAGGGAAGGCTTTCGGCGTCCGCGGCTGCCGTCGGCTGCGGTCAAGGCTCATTTCGCAACCAGGAGATGGACCATCCCCATGACACTCCCCCTTAAACTGGTAACCCTCATTATTATTGGAGCAAGCCTGATGACTCAGATGCCCAAAATTGCAGCAGCGGCGGAAGGCGCCGCCACCGACCCTCGGATTGATCCTCAAGTCCGGTCGTTTTTGGCTGAAATTAACAAGGACAGCAGCGCATTCTGGGAGCTGCCCCAGCCGAAACCGCAGGACATTCTCACGGGGCTTCAGTCAAAAACCGACGTCGACATGTCAGGCGTCACGACGACCGAGCGGACCATCACGCAAGATGGGCACAGCGTAAAGCTGTACATCATGAAGCCCGAGCGCGTGAGCGGAAAGCCGGGTGTGCTGCTTTTCATTCACGGCGGCGTCTGGATCGTGGGCAACTTCCAGAACCATCAGCGCCTGTTGCGTGATCTAGTCGTCGGATCAGGGCAGCTCGGCGTGTTCGTCGAATATACTTCTTTGCCAGCTGCAAAATTTCCGACGCAGCTAGAAGAGTCCTATGCAGCGCTAAAGTGGGTGGCGGAGCACGCTGGCGACTTCGGCGCCGACGGCAGCAGAATTGCGATCGCAGGCAACTCAGTCGGCGGCAACATGACGGCGGCGCTGACGCTCATGGCAAAAGATCGCAAGGGACCGAAGATCAGTTACCAAGTGCTGATGATCCCGGCGACCGATGCAAGCGTCGATACGGAATCCTACCGCGAGTTCGGAACGGGCCGTTTCCTAGCGCGCGCCTTCATGAAGTATGGCTGGGACCTTTACGCTCCCGATGCGAAGACGCGTGACAACCCCTATGTGTCGCCGCTTCGGGCGAGCAGTGAGGAGCTGAAGGGACTTCCGCCGGCGCTCGTTGTCACCGCCGAGAACGATCCGCTGCGCGACGAGGGCGAGGCCTATGCGCGGAAGCTGAAAGAGGCCGGCGTGGAGGTCGCGGCAGTCCGGTACAATGGAACGATTCATGATTTCGTACTGCTCAATGCCCTGCGCCGCGTGCCCTCCACCGAAGCGGCGCTGGAGCAGATCAACCATGGGCTTCGCCGGCATCTCGGTACGGCGGCGATGTGAACGAGCAAAATGTGACGCGGCGGTGCGTGCCGCCTCGTCGCCTTGGCAGCATTGGTCGGCAAATGTCCCATAGTCGACGTCGCCACCGATCAACCACGGCCTGCACGTCAGACCTCAGTTTCGCCGCAAGGCTATTGGCAACTTTAAGCTAACTCCACCCAGTGCTTAGCCCGCATCTAAGACGTCGCTCACCATGATCGTCTGTCACGCCCTTGCCGCTTGATCGAACAGTCGCGCGAGCTTAGATAGGGAAATCGTCAATCCGAGCGGGAATGTGCGCAGCCATGGATCTCTCAACGACAGCAACACCTGTCTTCGTTGTCATCGGGGAGATCCGTTATCATGCCTGCATCAATCGTCCTGTCCAATGTCAGATTGTCCGCGCCTGACGGTCGTGCGTTTCTTTCCAACCTGGACCTGAGCTTCGCGCCGGAGCGTACGGGGCTCATCGGCCGCAACGGTGTCGGCAAGACGACACTCCTGAGGCTGATCTCAGGCGAGCTTGCCCCGCAGTCCGGCACGATCGCAATCGGCGGCGCTCTCGGTGTCGTGCGCCAGAACCCCCTGGTCACGCCGAACGAAACGATCGCCGATTTATTCGGTGTTACGGACGCGCTGGCACTCCTGCGCCGCGCGGAAGCGGGAGAGGCGACGGCCGAGCAGCTCGTTGATGCTGACTGGGCGATCGAAGAGCGTATCGTGGCAGCGCTCGCGCGGGTCGACCTCGACGCCCAGCCAGAGACACGCTTGGTGGAGCTTTCCGGCGGTCAAGGTACACGCGCCCGCCTCGCAGCAGCGGCCTTCGCGAATCCGGATTTCCTATTGCTGGACGAGCCCACGAATAATCTCGATCGAGCCGGGCGCGAGGCGATAATTGAGCTCCTTTCCCATTGGCGCGCCGGCGCGGTCGTCGTCAGCCATGACCGCGAACTCCTCGAGCACATGGATGCCATCGTGGAGCTGACGTCGCTCGGCGCTACGCGTTATGGTGGCAATTGGAGCACATATCGCGCGCGCAAAGCCGTCGAGTTGGAGGCGGCCCGGCACGATCTGGCTCACGCGGAGAAGACCGTTGCAGATGTTCAACGTAAGGCGCAGACGGCGGCAGAACGGAAGGACCGTCGCGATGCGGCGGGAGCGCGAAAGAAAGTGCGAGGCGATCTACCCCGCATACTCATGGGAAACCGGAAGAGCGAGGCTCAAGCGAGCCGAGGCGCGGGCGCCAGAATGGCCGAGCGCCAGCGAGCTACGGCGAACCAAAGCTCGGGATGTTCCGCGTGCATTCCGAGGCGGAACGACGGGTCGGAATTGCATAGCATCGGCAGTTTTATTGGTGTTTCTGTGGTGCTGGCCAAGCAGAATTTGTAGCCGCTCGAGATGAACGCCGGGGGCGTCCGCGGGCGATCGCCACTTCCTGCTCGAGCTAAAATGACGTGCTCGCATCATGGAGGGAACAAAGTCAATCGACGAGCGGTAAGACGAGCGGACGGAGTTGACGCCATAAACCCTATCAGGTTTCGTGACATATGCAGCCTACTGACTTTCCTGTATTGCCAGGAAGGACGCAGAATTACTGATTGCCTTATTCGGGAAGACCCAATGCCAGTCGAGCTTTTCCGCGGCGATGACGATGGTAAGATGGTTGCGGCCACCAACTTAATGCTACAACGAGTTGTGAGCTTCGACTGGGCTTCCACATCTGTCGGAGCCATCGAGAACTGGCCGGAAGAATTGCGCAGTCTCTGCCGCACAGTCTTGCTTTCTTCAACACCAATGTCGGTGCTGTTGGGACGCGACGGCGTTTGCCTTTTTAACGACGCGGTGCGCGGGATTTTCGGACATACGTTCGAATCTGCTCTGGGCAAGCCGGTCGTCGAAGCCCTTCCCCAAGCTGCCAGATTCTACGTAGAGGCACTGGCAAGCAGCTTTGCCGGTCGCTCGTCGAGCTTTCACGACGTTCCGCTTAACCTTCAGCGAGGGGGCGAGCAGCACAAAGCTTGGTTCGATCTCGACCTTACGCCGATTGTAGACGTTAACCGGCAGGTGCTCGGCGTCCTGCTGGTCAGCATAGAAACCACTGCACGTGTCCAGGCCCTCATTGATCTACGAAACGCCCGAGAAAGGCTTGAGCTTGCGCTCGAGTCCGGAGGTATCGTGGGTGCCTGGGACCTCGACCTCGCGACGGACATCGTCCATTCGGATGAGCGCTTTGCACGGCTCCATGGGGTGGACCCAGAGCTCGCCAAGAGCGGTGCCGACGATGCACTTTTCACAGCGGGCATCCACCCGGATGATGCCGCTTTCGTGAAAAGCGCCTTTCAGCAGGGAATGATCGACGGGACATACCGTTGCCAGCATCGGGTCGTTGGTCCCGAGGGTATCCGCTGGATTATTTGTTCAGGACGCTTCCGCTATGAAACCGACGGCACGGCCCGTTCCTTTATCGGGACCGCTGTCGACGTGACAGAGCAAATCGAAACCGCAGCCGCTTTGTCACTTAGCGAGAAGCGGTTCCGAGCATATGCGGAAACCCTGCCCCATGTCATTTTCAGCTGGGACCGGGAAGGCAACCCGACGTATGCGAATCAAAGGTGGTACGAGATCACAGGACGTGATGAGGATGATCCGCTCGCCTTGGCTTGGGAAGGCTATGTTCACCCGGATGACAAAACCATCGCACTAGCAAATTTGCGCCATGCAATAGTAAGGCAGGCAAAATTCGACACCAGCGTCCGAGTCCAATCCCGGTCAGGCGACTATCGATGGATGCGCGCCATCGCTGTTCCGATACACAACACGTATGGGCTCCTCACGTCTTGGATCGGCACATTGACCGATATCCATGAAGCCAAGCAGTTGGAGGCCGAACGCGAACTAGTTTCCCAAGAACTCGATCATCGCCTCAAGAATTTTTTCGCACTGGCCCAGAGTCTCGTCACCATAACCGCTCGCGAAAACCTTAGTGTGGCGGCATTCGCCGATCGACTGAGGGGCCGACTGGCCGCCCTGCATGAGTCGCACGGCCTGGTCCGGACAGCTAATAAGGTGGCCGGCACGCCGGGCAGGCATTCGCTGCAAAATTTGATCAGGAAGTTAGTTGCTCCCTATGACAACGCCACGGCGGCCGAACGCATCGTGGTCGAGGGAGACGATATTCTCCTCGAATCGGACAAAGTGACGCCTTTTGCCTTGGTGTTCCATGAACTGGCAACGAACGCCGCGAAATACGGTGCGCTAAGTGCGCCCGATGGAATTCTAAAGGTTCGTTGCTTTCGATCGAATGACACATTTCAGGTCGTTTGGAAGGAGAAGATTGCCGCCACTGCCCCTGCCAACACCGGGCAGGACGGAGGGTTTGGGTCTCGCCTCATCGGCCTTGTCGTGGACGCCCAACTCAAAGGCCAATTCACGCGCGATGTCGAGACTGATGGCGTTCGTATCGCACTAAGTTTTCTCGCCCCCGAAACTTGAAATCTTCGACCGTCGGCGACGCACAACAAGCGCCCCCGGAACCGGACCATGTCGCCGGCGCCCGTGCCGATCGAAACCATTCGTGACTGGAACCAGGTCAGCCACCTCGTGTAGACGGGGCGCCGGGGACAAGGGAACGGCAGCCATCTTGCGAGAGGCCTGCCCATGCCGTTCATTCCTGAGCACTTCAAAACCGAAGCCGACATCGATCGCTTCTACCATCGGCGGCCGAAAGACGACGCCTGGAAGCAGGTGACGCTTTCCCATCTTCTCGAACAGGATCTCCGGCTGATCATCGCCTGCCACGGCTGCCGGCGCGAGAAGGTCGTCTGGCCGGCCGTCTATGCTCACGAGCACGGTGTGCCGATGGAAACCCCGCTGCTGACGCTTGCCCGGCAACTGCGCTGCACGACGTGCATGCACCGTATTTGCTACGTCTGGCCCGAGCCGTACTCCATCAAGCACGACCGGCACGGAGTACCCAGAGAGTGACCCCTACCAGAAGACCAGCGTGCTCCACTTGATTAGTACAAGAATTATTGTAGTATCGCGGCATGAATAATAAAGATGCCGTGACCCGACTTGCAGCGCTGGCGCATGATCAGCGCCTCGCCATCTTTCGACTGTTGGTGCGCGTAGGCCCTTCGGGCTTGCCCGCCGGCGAGATTGCCGAGGCGGTCGGTGCGACGCCGACAGGCGCTTCCTTCCACCTCAAGGAATTGGACCGCGCGGGACTGATCCATGCCACGCGAGCCGGACGGTACATTCGCTATGCGGCGCATTTCGAGGGCATGCGGCAGCTGCTGAACTTCCTCACCGAAGACTGCTGTCGAGGGCGGCCGGAGCTTTGCGGCTCGACAATTACCAAAGCGCGAAAGTTGTGTAAGGGAGAGACAAAATGACCGGAGAGCGCCTCTTCAACGTCCTCTTTCTCTGCACCGGCAATTCCGCCCGCTCCATCATGGGCGAGGCCATCATAAATCGCGTCGGCGCCGGTAGTTTCAAAGGCTACAGCG
This sequence comes from Hyphomicrobium sp. MC8b, assembly GCF_905067615.1. Classification (NCBI taxonomy): domain Bacteria; kingdom Pseudomonadati; phylum Pseudomonadota; class Alphaproteobacteria; order Hyphomicrobiales; family Hyphomicrobiaceae; genus Hyphomicrobium; species Hyphomicrobium sp. MC8b. The sequence continues at coordinate 1,502,601 of NZ_LR898465.1, forward strand.
CCGGCAGCATGCCGAAGGGTGACGTCCACCCGATGACCATCAACCTGCTGAAGAAGCTCAACTACGACACCAGCGCGCTGCGCTCGAAGTCGTGGGAAGAGTTCGCCGCGCCCGCTGCGCCGGCGTTGGATTTCGTGTTCACGGTTTGCGACAACGCTGCCAATGAGGCATGCCCGGTCTGGCCGGGACAGCCGATGACCGCCCATTGGGGCCTGCCAGACCCCGTGGCAGTCGAGGGCTCGGAAGTCGAGAGAGCCCTTGCCTTCGCCGATACTTATCGCATGCTCAACAACCGCATCAGCACTTTCACGAGCCTCCCGCTCTCGTCGTTGGACAAGCTGAGCTTGCAAACCCATCTCGACGACATCGGGCGGTCAAGGAGCGATGTCACGCGCGAGAAGGCGTGATCCGGTGGCCTATTCGACGTCCCGACGCGTGGCGGCTGAATTCTTGGGCACGGCGCTTCTGCTCGCCGCCGTCATCGGGTCCGGCATCATGGGCGCCAGGCTCTCGGCCGGAAACGAGGCGCTGGCGCTGCTCGGTAACACGCTGTCGACCGGCGCCATGCTCGTGGTGCTGATCATGGTCTTTGGCCCTGTTTCCGGTGCGCACCTCAATCCGGCAGTATCCGGCGTGTTCTGGCTGCGTGGAGAGATCGCCTCACGCGTCGCGCTAGTCTACGTCTTCGCGCAACTGTTTGGTGCCCTGGCTGGCGTGGTCGCCGCACATGCGATGTTCGACATGCCGTTAGTACAACTGGGGAGCAAGGTAAGGTCCGGCACCGGGCAATGGCTCGCGGAAGGCGTCGCCACGTTCGGGCTTTTGCTGACGATTCTCGGTACGCTGCAGGTGAGTCCTGCGGCCGTAGCAGCGAACGTTGGGCTCTACATCGCGGCTGCCTATTGGTTCACCGCCTCAACCTCGTTCGCAAATCCAGCCGTCACCATCGCGCGCGCGTTCTCCGACACGTTTGCGGGCATTCGCCCTGCGGATGTCGCGCCTTTCATCGTCGCGCAGTTTTCCGGGGCGGCGTTCGCGATGCTGGTGGCCGCCGGCCTATTTCGGCGCGCGCCGGCAACGCCTTCGTGCTAGGCATTTTTGATGTGGGATTAGGACGAGAAGATATTGTCACTCCACAGATAGACAGGACCCAAACTGTCGCGCTGTGAGTCGCGAGCATAGAGCCGGGATATTCCGGAGGCGGTTCGCTGACCTCATCGAGTTTGCGAATCTCTTCCCCGCTCAGCCTGACGTCGATCGCCGAGATATTGTCCGCGAGTTGGTTCAGACGCTTGGCGCCGACAATGACCGAGGTCGCAACGGGCTTTGACTGGAGCCACGCCAGCGCGCACCGAGATCGAACCATGTGATGAGAGGTATACAGGCCGAACTCCCCCAGCTCGTCAGCTCGCCGTCGCGAGCCGGGGCGGGCTGAGGCGGATGATGGCGCGGGACGCCGCGGCCCCCTGGTCGCCCGTGTGGCCAGGACATCGGGGGCGGATCGTCCTCATAGTCCGGGCCATGAACAAGATCAGCGCAATCGGGGAAAATCGGTTCTTGGGCTCGCCCCCACTCGCCGGGCTGCTGGCCGCGACGGCGGGCAGCGCGATGGCGCTGGAGCTGTCCGGTCTCGGCGTGGTGCGGGATTTCATCAAGGGATTGCCGTATGAACATCCGATTGTACTAAAGTTGTCATTGTACAGATGGTCCGCTAGGCCGAGAGGCTGTGTGAGAACGAAGAAGCGGCCAGCTATCTTATAAGAAGTCCGTCCCAGTCACCTGTTTCACATTTCATCGAGCAGCATCGGCACACCGACAATCGCCATCACCCGCTTCAGATTATATGCCAGGACGTGCAATGCCATCTCGGTGGCAACGTGCTTCAGTGTCTTCATTTTGAAGTGTGTGGCACCCATCCACGCCTTGATCGTCCCGAACGGGTGCTCGACGGTCTGGCACCGTAACGACATTCTGTTGGGATCATCGTCGAGCCGCTGTTGGACGCGCTCGATGATGCCTTCGTGCTCCCAGCGACGGACGCGGCGTTCCTTGCTGGGGGTGCAGCGGCCTTTGATGGGGCAGCTTCCGCAGGCATCAGTCCAGTACGAGTGCAGCGTTTTTCCGGCCTCGGCGTTCGTGAATCGGTACGTCAGTCGCTCGCCGGCCGGGCAGACATAGGCATTCTCGCGAGCCATGTAAGTGAAGTCGGCACGATCGAAGCGCCCATGGGCTGCGGCATTGGAGGTGTGCGGCTTGGGTACGGTGACCGGGATACCGGCCTCTTCGCACGCAACGATCTCCTCACCTTTGTAATAGCCCTTGTCTGCAATCGCTTCGATTTCATCGCTGGACATCTGTTCACGCGCTGCCCGTGCCATCATCGCCAGGGCGTCGCGATCGTAGCCGAGGTTCGTCACTTCATGCGCGACGATAAGGTGATGCTTCGTCTCGACGGCAGTTTGCACATTGTAGCCAACCACGCGGGGCTTTCTGCTCGTAGTCGCCATCGCACGCGCATCGGAATCGGTCAGCGAGACCTGCGTCTCGCCGCTGACGTCCATGCGCCGTTCGATCGCCTTCAAGGCATTAGACTCTCGCCGGCAGTAAGCCAACTTCTTGACTGCGCGAGCGAGGCGAGCTTCGGGAATCGACATTCCGGTCTTGCTCGCCACTTCGTCGGCACGGTCGAGTTCGACGAGATACCTGTCGATGAGCACGTCTATCTCGCCAAGGCGCCGCCTGAGCTTTTCCCGCGTGAAGTTCCTGGTTTTCGCATTGACGGCTTTGAACTTGCTCCCATCGATCGCGACGATGCTGGCGTCCAAAAGATCGAGGCCCCGGCAAAGGGCAACGAACTGTTGGCATACCTGGCGGATGGCTTGACCATTGTCGCGCCGGAAGTCGGCGATGGTCTTGAAATCGGGCGCCAGACGACCCGTAAGCCAGATCAGCTCCAGGTTCCTCCGGCACTCGCGCTCGAGGCCGCGTGAGGACTGCACCTGGTTGAGGTAGCCGTATATATAGATCTTGAGGATCGTCGCCGGATGGTAGCTCGGTCGGCCCGTCTCTTCCGGAACAATACCATCGAAGCCGAGTGCTGCGAGATCGAGCGCATCGACGAAAGCGTCGACCACGCGAACTGGATTGTCTTCGTTGACGTAGTCGTCGATCGTATCCGGCAGAAGCGTCGCCTGCGTGCGATCCGCACCCTCAATGAACCTCCCCATTCGTCCCTCCCGCTCTAGCTCGCGAGAATCGTACATCGGTTCGTCAGAATAGGCGCGTTTTCACACAGCCTCCCGAGAAAGCGGAAGTCGGCAGGGCCACTCAAACGCTAGCTCACTTGCCAGGCGACCACGTCCGGAGTTCTAAGGAATGTGTTGCAAAACCCGCGTGGCCTAGACCCAACCTCTGCACGTTGATTTTTGATCGACCGTTCTGGTGTGCCCCTCATTTCGGGGGGCAGCTTCAACGCAGCGGCGCCGACGCCCTGACGCTACCCGACGCTACCCGACGCTACGCTGTACACGCTCCAGCGGCATGCGGCGGAGATCGGCAGAGCAGCTTCGTGAGCCGCCTCAGGTTCTGTGCTGTCGCCGTGAGCAGCACCTCGTCCTTCGCACCCGACAGCCCCCGCAGACGCAGCCGATCGAGCCGGTGGATGCGCTTCATGTGGGCGAACCGCATCTCGACCTTTTTGCGCTCCCGGCGCGAGACCTCGAAGGCTTCGGTGTTGGCCAGCGCGCGGACCTGGTCGCGCACATCCTCGTCGATGTCGCGAGAGACCTTGCGGGCGACAGCCGTCGTACATTGGGGCTTGAGCTCACAGAAGGAGCAATCGTTCTTGCTCGCCCGGTAGGGGAGAATGCGCCCTTGATCGACGATGCCTGAATGCGTCAGCTCGGCGCCGGCCGGACAGATGTAGACATTCCTTTCGCGTTCGAACACGAACTCCTCCTTCGTGAAGCGGCCGCCGGTCTGCTTGGACTTGTCCCAGACGGGCACGTGCGGAGCGATGCCGCGATCCCAAAGCCACTTCAGAAGCTTTGCCGCGCCATAGGCGGTGTCGCCGGCGAGTCGCCGAGGCACCAGGCCGAAGCGGCGCTCGACGCGATCGATCATGGTCTCGGTGACGGCGATCTCGTCCGAGCGGTTGGCGCGAGTTCCCTCGGCGTCGACGATGATGCCGAGCTTGTTGTCGATGAGATAGTTCGCGTCGTAGGCGAAGAGCGGATCCACGCCCTTGCGCGATACCCATGCCGCCTGCGGATCAGTCAGCGATACTTCCTTCGGCAGTTTGGCTCTGCTGCCACCGCTCGAGCCGCCGCCATCTCCACCATTCCCCTCATCATCGCTATTTGCAGCATCGAGGGCCGCCAGATACGCACGCACCGCGCGGGAGGCTTCTTCCGGCGCCGGCCAGTTGATCGGCTGGTCTCCAGGAAGCCGCTTGTGCTTGTCGACGTCGGCCTTGATGAGGCTGGCGTCGATCGAGAACGCCTCGCCGCCGACGAGGCCCGCCACGATGCAGATCGTCACCACCCGCTCGAACACGCGGCGCAGGGCATCGCTCTGGCGGAAGCGCTCATGCCTGGCGCGTGAGAAGGCAGAATGATCGGGTATCTTGTCCTCGATGCCCAGCCTGCAATACCAGCGGTAGGCGAGGTTCACCTGCACCTCGCGACAGAGCATGCGCTCGGACCGAATGGCGAACACGTAGCCCACGATGAGCATCCGCATCATCAGCTCGGGATCGAGCGATGGGCGACCCGTGTGCGAGTAATACGGCGCCAGTTCTTTACGGATCCAGCCGAGGTCGAGCAAGGCGTCGATCTTGCGCACGAGGTGGTCCGGCGGCACCACGCCGTCGAGATTGAACGCGTAGAAGAACTGGCCTTGCCCGGACTTGCCTCGCCCCATCATCGCATGCCCCCGCCGATACTGCTGAGTGGACAACGGAATCACGGTTCGCCAGCGATCTCAACGGGAGTTCTGCAACACATTCCTAAGATAAACGGACCTTGGTGCTTTGCCCTTTGAGGCAGAAGCGAGTTCGCGATGAGGTATGGGCTGTCGCGTATGGAAAGACGCTCCTACAAGGACGCATTGATGGGTAACATATCGTTTAGTACCGTGTCTGATGAGCTTCTGACCTCACGCCTCAAGGGGTACAGGCACGTACGGGTTGGCGATCTCGCCAAAGAACTTAGCTCTCACGGCATCTGCATGTGAATCAACAACCTCGATGGCATCCTTAGGCAATTCGAATATGGCCCGGGAAAAGTCGTCCAGCGGAATTGGCGGTTGATATTGTCTTGGCTGCAGACGAGTTACGGCCGGCGGTCCAAGCAACAATCGAGCTTGGTTCGTGGCGGCTAGTGATTGAAGACGCATCGCCGCAAAAATTGAATCTGCCCACGCCAGCTTGCCACCGAAAATATGGCGTGTGGAGACGATGTATGGGTCTTCCCCGCAACTGATACTGAGCACATCGATTTGTTCGGTGGTGACTGTGAAGCATGTCAGCACTTCAATGACGGCGAGCATGATTGGATTGTTTGCCCAAACTCCCCCGTCCACTAGCTGGTAGCCACCATGACGAAAGGGCTGGAAATAGGTCGGGGCGGCAGAAGTCGCTAGACCAACGACCACCATCCTTTCGAAGCGATCATACTTATAATCCCTATGATGGGGTGTCTTGTATACGAAGACTTCGCTGTGCTTTCCGTCAAACGCTGGGATGCAAAGACGGGATTGGGAGTCCCCAAAAAGCTTTTCCCCCAACCGTGCAGACAAAAGACTTTCTAGTGCTTCTCTGTCGTAGAGATATGCAAACCAGTGACGCGTGCTGCGTCCGAGAGACCGTATCCGGCCGGCCAGAGATTGATCTCGCGCTGGGAAAATCTCCGATCCTTTTTCGACGTAGAGCCGCCTAAGATCGTCAGCGGACAGCCCTGCGCCCAGCCCAAGCGCCAGGATTCCCCCGGTTGACGTTCCGGCGATGAGGTCGAAGTATTGCGCCAATCGGTAGCCCTGTCCGAAGCGACGCTCAAGCTCTGCCAAGATGGTTGCGGGAAAAATGCCTCTAATCCCTCCGCCATCCAGAGATAAGATCCGAAAACGCCGAGTGCTCGGCCAAGGCTGTGGAATGCGGCGTTGTGGGATCGAGCCTGCAGAGCGAGGTCCTCCGGGTTTGAGCTCACCTGTTTGCATTGGGTCTCCCCCTCAGGTGGTTGTGGATGTCTGCCGCCGCCGCGCCAGATTCCTCCATCTACCCAATCTTCATGATAGATGAGCCATTTGATGATCATCGGAATCAAGACATCGGCGATCGAAAGTTCGGGCGTCCATTCATCTTGAAACGGATCGTATACGCATAGCCTTGGAAAAGCTTCGGGATGCCCCCAACGATATACATGCTGAGGCGGCTCGCCCGTTCCGCGCGGATCAGAACCAATCGCCGGATTTTGGACCGTAATTTCATCGTAGCGGTGTCCGAGCATAAAATTGTCGAAGTATTTGCGCGTTACCAGTTGAATACGGATGCGATAGGTTTGGCAGATTGGCGTAAGCGGCCCTTCCCAAACCGCCCACCAGCCCAGATCAAATATCAATCTAAAGGCAGGGAAGACGAGCTTCATGCGCTCGTCTTGGTCCCTAACGCTCAAATAGGCCACGGTCAGTCCCCATAGGGCGTGCTCTTGGGAATCGCTCGTGCGATGGCCGGTGTCGCCAAAGTGCCCAATGCTGGGACTGTGCCTGTGCCGGGGAGGTAAGACGCCTTATTCTCGAGACCGTCCTGGCGGAAACGGTCCACATATGCCGTTATCGCGTCACTGGCTGGTTTCTCGCCGAACAGCTTCTCTAGTACACCGCGCATTTCTGCCAATGGCAGTCCAGATTTAAGCTGAGAGAGTTCGCGAGCAAATTCCCGCAATTCGTAAATGAAAACTTGCTGATTTCCGAGATTGCCGGGCCATCGGTCTGTTAGAATGTCGTTCTCGCACGTTGGATTTACTTCGTGAATGAGTTGTTTCGCAGCGGCGACATTTTCAAGTCGCGAAACAATGGCGTCAATCTGATAAATGAGTTCGTCAGTCAGGCTGCGGCGGTGGCCTGTGTGAAGCCCAATAAAAAAAGTCATCAAGACCGACGGCGGCAAACGTAACGACTTATGTCGTCTGTCGTAGGCAACATTGCGCCAACGTTTGATGAGTTGGAGGCAAATTACCTGCCTTGACTTTCGGTATATCGGGAGCTGCTCAGGGACCGGAGCCGAGTCCGCTTTCAAACGGGGCAGACCTCTATCGTAATCAAGCGAACGCTTTTCGAAGAACTGGCCGAAAGCATCGTCGGACTGGACGCGTCCATTGAACCACGTCGCCAAACCGTGAGGATTGGCCAGCAGGCTTCTCTTCGCGACCGAGGGATCGCTCGGCTTCGAATGGAAGATGAGACTCGTTTTGGGGCCGAATTCGGCGAGACGGATGGAAGGCGTCACATCGAGGTGCATGCCATCGTAAGTGATTTGAGTACAACGGGTCATGCGCTCGGATTTGTCGTGATAACGGCTTCCGTCCTCTCCCGCGATCGCCCTATGTAACGTCGCAAGGGCTGTTTCAGGATCTATGGATCGCGGCCAGCGGATACAAGCCATTGCATCAAGATCGAAGTCTGACTTTCCAGAATGACCTGCGACAGTCGAGCCGGTTGAAAATCCGCCCTGCGGGTAGAACTCATCTACATATCCGTGCAACGGACTGTCGACCCGATCAATCCACTCGCTCATGACCCGGTAATGCTCGACGGCTGTCAGATATTCTGTTGGGCTCAGCTGCACGCGAACTGCAATGTCCGTCAGTAGAACATCGAGCGGGCTGTATCTTGATATTTCCTCGGTGAAAGGAGCATTCATTGCAAGCATCCTTTGGCGTCCACAAGACAATGTTGTGGCACGCAAAAATTGTTTTTTTGAATTTTTGAATAACTTTTGTGGTGATCGCGACGAGGGAGAATATCTGATTCGCGCGTTTGTTAGATTCGCATGCGGTCCCGATATTCTTTTGCATGATCGATCCGCGAGACCTCACTACCGCAGGAGTCGTCCCTCCAAGGGACGAGCACATCTGAGCTTTTTGCCGTCCCCTTAGCGGCCGAGATCTCAATCTTGATAAAGCCTGGATTCCGTTGAGCGTATTCAGATCACCACCATCATCGACGGCATGCTCCAAAAGCGGTCCTATTCCCTACTCGATGGATCGAGCAACCATCCGCCAGAGGAAGACAGAGCGGCCAGTTCGCTTCGAGCTGACCGATCAGACTCGACAGACTATCGAGTATATGCGTCTGACGGAGGGCAAGCCGGGCGAGTTCCTCTTCGCCGGGCGTGGCGACAGAGGCGGGCTGACAACGCGACAGTACGCGCGGCTGGTACTGAAGGGGGTCGCGAGCATTGGTCTCGATCTGGCAAAATTTTGCCCGCATTCGCTGCGGCGAACGAAGGCGTGCTCAACTACCGGCGAACAGGAAATCTCCGTGCGGTCCAACTCCCGCTTGGGCATTCCAAGATTGAAAGCACGGTCAGGTATCTCGGGCCGACGACGCGATCGAAATCGCTGAGAAGATCGATATCTGAGCGACTGACGCTCTACCACCGATATCGGACGTGGGCGGCGGCGCTCAACGTGTCGCCCGATCAGAACCATACGGCAGCTAATGGGACGAACCCGCCTCCGTGGCAACGTTGACTACGTGCCAAATGCGTCATCAACGAGCCTGGACGGCGTAAGCCGTTGTGGTGTCGAGGAGCGCTGCGAGCCACACCCATGGATGGTTCCCAAGGGATTGTAGAAACGCGGGGCGGGTGCGCCTTCTAAAATAATTCTTCCCGCGCTCACCGCAACCACACGCACATCCGCGACCGGACAATCTGACCCCGACTGACGTCTACTTCGGACGAGGACCTCGCATCCTCAAACGACGTGACGACATCAAGCGGCGCACCATCAAACAGAGACGCCGACAGCACTTCAACGCAGCAGCATAACCTTCAACCTGATGAGCCGAAAACTCTCTTGGATTAAACCCTCAACTGTCCCACATACCCTGACGGCGGACACCTGGCTCAGCGTGCGCACCTCGGATTTGTGCACTAAGGCCGACCACAAAAAGCTGCACATCTGCTGACTGAGCAATGGTCTCTTTAGGGACCATTGTCGAGACCTGCGCCTCGTGATTTCATTCTATGAATGACGATTACTTCTCATCTCATGGATTGCACTCTCAACGGACGCTGCGCTTGTGGCAGCATCCGCTACTCCATTGCGATGCCGGCGCGTGAAATCCTGCATTGTCATTGCACCATCTGCCGCCGCATCCACGGCGCGGTGTTCGCGTCCTTCGCATCTGTGCCACGGGATGCTGTCGACATAACGGCCGGACGCGAGTTTCTGACGGAATTTGCGAGTTCGCGGGATGTGCGCCGCTACTTCTGCCGTACTTGCGGCAGTCACTTGCTGATTGAAGATGATCGTACCCCTCAGTTTACTTGGTACTCGGTGGGTACATTGGACGGGGGACATCCAGGTCATTCAGAAAGCGTCGAACGGCACGTCTTCCTCGAATCGCGCGTGTCTTGGTTTCGATTTTCCGATCCGCAGGTTTGTGCCTCGCAGGTGCTCGCTGATCAACCGCCCTCACGCGCGAAAGGATGAACCTCATGACCAGCAAGAAGGCCGACAAATCGGAGGCTTGTCCTAATCAAGACCGTCGCCGCGTGCTGCAAGGCGCCGGAAAGGCCGTCATCGGGGGTGCGGCCTTAGCGGTCATGCCTCGCATCATGGGTGCTGCATCTCCAGCGACGGCTCAAACCAGCTTTACCGGGGAATCCATGATCGTGGCGACCTGGTCAGGCAACTACGACCGCTTGTTCCGTGAAGCGATCATCAAACCCTTCAACGCGCAATACGGGACAAAGCTAGATACGGTGGGGATTTGGGATCAATCGGTTTCGCAAATCGTTGCGGCGCCAGCCGATAATCCTCCGTTCGACGTCGTCATCGCCGAGGAAGCGCTGTCCGCACAGGGGTTAGCCGAGAAGATCTACCTTGAAGCCCACCACGAGAAATTGCCCAATCTCGAACGCGTCCATCCCTGGTTTTACGAACAGCGCACTCCGCATGCGAAGCCGTTTGGGGTGCCCTTCGGTGGGGGCAACCTTGCCATTCTGACGAATAAGTCGCTTGGATTAGAGCCCGCGAGCTGGCGCGATTTCTGGCGGCCAGAGGTGCAGCGGAAAATTACCCTCGATTCGGCCGGTTGGTGGTTCACGCTGGCGATTGCTGCAATGGTGTCGGACAAGCGCGCGGACGTGCAGGAATTGTACGATCCGACGCAATCCGAAGCGCTGTTTGAGGACCTCGATCACCTGAAAGTGGCAAAGTGGTATAAAGACGGCGCCGAGCAGACCTACCTCATGCTTGAGGAAGAGGCGCTCATGGCGATGGTCTACACGACGGATGCGTTGGCTTTAGTCAATAAAGCCGGAAACCGCTTTTCGCTGACGGCCGCGAAAGAGGGGGCTCCGGGCTGGACTGACTGGTTCTTCAAGGTCAGAGGTACGCACCACGCAGATCTCGCCGATCTCTTCTTGAACTATATTCTCTCGGTTGAAGTGCAAAACCGGTTCCTTCAGGGATCCCTTCAGTTTGTCTCACGTCCAGACGTCACTGTTCCACAGCACTGGAACGACTATCCGCACACGTCCGACGATTTCAATCGTAAGATCAAGTTGCTGACCATCGGTGGATGGGACAAGCTTTTGGCGAATTGGGAAGCCCTTGATCGGCGTTTCAAGGAAACGGTGATTAGAACATCCCAAAGTCGGTAATTCCAAACGCGTGCTGGCAATGGCAATGGTCGTAGATACTCCTCCCTGCCTTTCACTTCTCAATGTGACCAAGCGGTTTGGGAGTTTCACCGCCGTCGATAATGTCACGCTGGACGTAAAAAAGGGAGAGTTCCTCACGCTTCTCGGGCCAAGCGGTTCGGGTAAGACCACGCTCCAGCGCTTGATCGGAGGGTTTGAAGTACCGGAGAGAGGCCTGATCAAGATCGATGGCCATGTCGTCAATCTTGTACCGGCTTACATGCGCGATACGGCTACGGTCTTTCAGACCGGCGCATTATTTCCGCACAAGACCGTAGCCGGAAATCTTGCCTATGGCATGCGTGTCCGAGGTGTTGCCAAGTCCGAGATAGAAGCTCGTATCGCTAAAGCTCTTTCGCTCGTCAGCCTGGATAACCTTCAAAACCGCTATCCGCATGAACTTTCAGGCGGTCAAAAGCAGCGGATAGCGCTGGCCCGCGCGCTTGTGATCGAACCAGCGGTGCTGCTGTTCGACGAACCATTAAGCGCTCTGGATCTGAGTCTCAGGCTGCAGTTGCGTACCGAGATCAAGAGACTGCACAAAGAACTCGGATTTACAGCGGTCTTTGTCACTCACGATCAAAGCGAGGCGATGGCCTTGTCGGATCGCATCGCGGTTCTGAATAAAGGAGCTGTCGAGCAGATCGATACACCCGAATCGCTATTTCGATCGCCCGCCAGCGCGTTCGTCTTCAGGTCTCTGGGCGAAGCATGCTGTTTGACTCTGAACGGGCATTCTGGCGGCTACGTCGGGCCCGAGGGTCAGGCCGTTGCGGTCGAGCTTTCCAGGCCTCCAGGAAAGCAATCCTTCTGCATCTACCTTCGTCCCAGCAAGCTTCGCGTCGGCGAGGATGGGCAGTGCTGTAGCAACCGCATTGCAGGGCGTCTGGCGGAGGTCGAGTTCTTAGGGGAGCACCGCAGGGCGCACCTCGATGTCGCCGGACAGCGCTTGTTCGCAGACGTCCATGACGACTTCGATTACCCCATCGGCGCCGAAGTCACTATCGGCTGGAGGTGCGAAGATGCTCGAATCTACTAGCTCACCTTCAAGTGCCGACGAAGTTCGCACGCGGCTGAAGATCCAATCCCCAAACATTGGGCCCCTCATGCTCGCGGCACCGGCGGCGTCCATCATAGGTGTATTCTTTGCTATGCCAGCGCTCGTCATGCTGCGTATGAGCTTCAATCGCCACGCCGACGGACGGATCTATATTCCGGATTGGACACTTGCAAATTACGTCCGGCTGATCTCCGATCCCTTCTACGTCTCGTCGATCGCTTACACGAGCGTTCTTGCGGCCACGGTCGCAGTCGTTACGGTTGTCCTGGCCTATCCATACAGCCTTTGTATTTGGCGTAGTGGCTCGACGCGGCGCGTATTGCTGATGGGCCTGGCGCTTCTGCCGCTACTGATATCCGAAGTCTCGACAATTGTCGGCTGGCAGCTATTCTTTCCCCGAAGCGGCTTTCTGTCGGCCCTCTTGAGCGGCCTCGGCATCGCGCAAGGCCGATTCAGCTTGATGTTCACTTTCACGGCCGCCGTACTCGGAGTGACCTACATCACTCTTCCATTTGCCATCTGGATCCTGGTCAGTACGCTCGACCGTCTCGATCGGCGGCTCATCGAAGCCAGTGCAGATCTCGGCGCCCCGCCTGCAATGACATTTCGCGAAGTATTGTTGCCTCTTACCAAGGGAGGCATCCTCGTTGCCTTCGCGCAAGCCTTCATTTGGGCGATGGGGACTTACGCGACGCCGAGCGCGCTTGGCCCGGATTGGTTGTGGACTATCGGCCTCGAAACATATCGTCAGATGAACTCATGGCAAAACTGGCCTTTCGCTTCCGCCCTGACATTCCTGCTGGCGTCTTCGATTACTGCAATCATGCTGCTGCTTCGCGTGGCCGGCCCGCGGCAGGGAAAATACCATGCGTAACACTCAATGGACGGCTTTCGCTAGATGGCAGGCTGAACCGCTCGGCAGCCTGAACGCTGCCGTCGTGGCGACGGTCGTTATCTTCATTGCGATCCCAGTCGTTCTGACCGTCATCATGGGGTTCAACGACGGAGACTTTTTGAGCTTTCCGATCGAAGCGTTTTCGGTTCGGTGGTTTGCTGAATTCTTGGATAGTCCGGCCTGGACGCAGGCACTCGTCAACAGCCTGCTGATTGCGTGCGGGGCTGCGATCGTATCGACGATCTCAGGGACCTTGGTGGCCTATGCCTTCGTGCTGATAAGGCCGGCGCGAATTTGGTACATGCTGTTGTTGCTGCCGCTGTTCATGCCGGGTGTAGTGCTAGCTCTGGGGATTGCCATCAGTGTCGGGCAGGTTGAACTTCTGGGGTTCAGATTGCACGGGTCACGGCTCTTGCTGATTCTGGCCCACTCGTTGTGGGGCACACCACTGGTGTTCTTGGTTATGGAGTCAGTGTTCCAGATGTTGGACCGGCGCATCTTAGAAGCTTCTGCCGATCTTGGCGCTTCGCCGATAAGAACGTTCTTCGAAATGACTCTCCCATTGGTAGCGACCGGCCTCGCGTCGAGCACGGTGTTCGCATTCGTGATTTCTCTCAACGAATTCGTCATGGCGTTATTTCTGACGACGCGTGACACACAAACTCTGCCGGTGCTCATGTGGTTGTCGCTTCGATCGGCGGGCACGCCGCTCATCGCAGTAGCTGCGATTGTTCTGGTCTCGTGCGTTATCGCTTCTCTTCTCGTGCTGTTGCTGTGTCAAGTTCTTAAAAGGAGACAGGCGTCGTGAGCGCAATAAATCGATTTGGGAATCCGCAATGGATCAATGATATCGGTAGCGCGACCTCGGCGGTCGGCACGGATCAGTTTTACGAGCGGCTGCTAGACGTCGTCGCCGGTGTCGTCTCTAACGACAAGTGCATGGTGGTGCGGTATTCGCGCTACTCAGCCCCACAGTGCCTAACCTACCGCAACTACTCGGACGCCGTTATAGAACTTTGGCTTTCCGGTTACTACCGGTTCGACCCGTTCTATGGTTATTGGCGGGAGCGCGAACAGGTTGGCGTCTGCACTCTGGAAGCTTGCAATCCCTTCGCGCGACGCAGCGGTGCATTTTGGCAATTCTTCCTCCGGCAAGCGCGAATCGCAGACGAAATCGCCGTTTTTCTGCCCGCCGTTGGCCGCTCTTCCATAGCTCTGTTCGTGGAACGAGCGCGCGGTCGCTTCACCGAGAAGGAACTCTCAGTGATTCAATCGGTCTACCCCGTGTTGGCCGGCCTTCATCGAGCTCACGTCGCACAGGTGTTTGCTTCGCTTGGGATGCAAGACGGAGGTCTCGACCGCGTTAAGCTCGCGCCCTGTCTGCTGTTGGTCGATCGCTCCGGCCGGCGCGTATACGAAACGGAAGCCTGGAAGCGGTTCGAAACGAGCCATCACGAATTGAAGAATGCGTTTGCCGAAATTGAGAGCGGTCGACGGCAGCAAGTCTCGCTCGGCGCCGGGACAATTCTTCAGGCGGACATACTTCCGGTCGACTTTCCGCTCGCGCCGGCAGGCACGCTCTTTACCATTGAGCAAGGAGGCCTCGATCCGGTCCGCCAGAGGTTCGATGTCGCGGTGGATAAATTCTGCGCGGGTCGGCTGACGAAACGGGAGTCGCAGATCTTCAAATTGATTATGGCTGGATTTACCAACGAGGCGGTGGCAAAGCGGCTTGGCATCGGTACGGGGACCGTAAAAAACCATCGAAAAAGGCTTTACTTCAAGCTCGACATTACGACCGAACGCGAGCTTTTTACGATGTTTCTAGAATCGCTTCTTGAAAGCACCGACCACATTGCCATTCGGCAGAGTGAGACAGCCGAAAGTGCTTTGTCAAACGTCGTCCCGTACCCTCCGAGGGTTGCCCGGAGGCGGAGCGCCGATGGCGCTCAAGGATCTTCAAAAGATCGGTGACGATGCGATGCCTAACTCAGTCCCCCTTTTGCGAGACACCGCGGGGGACAGCCGTGGCAGTCGTGAGAGTGCATGAACATGTCTACCTTGCAGACTTACGCTGTGCTGTTGCTTGCGGTGGCAATCGAGGTCGTAGCAACGTCCGCGTTGAAGGCTTCGAATTCGATGACACGGTTGCTGCCAAGCGTCATTTCGCTCTTTGGCTACGCAATCGCATTCTATCTTCTCTCGGTAACGATGCGTACGGTGCCGGTCGGCATCGCATATGCACTGTGGGCCGGCATCGGTGTCGTTTTGATATCCGCGATAGGTTGGCTTTGGTTTGGTCAACGCCTGGATTTTCCGGCGATGATCGGGATCGCTCTCATCGCAGCTGGTGTCATAACGGTGAACGTCTTTTCCAATTCCACGGGGCAGTGAATGTCCGAATTCGCGCAAGGCGCCGCGCAAAAAAGGCGATCAAACCGGAGTGTGGCGCGGAACTGAGGTCGCCCTGCTGTTGGGAGGCCTCGTTCGCGGCGCTCATCGGCTCCATGCGCATGACCGCTACCGTTGAGAGCAACGCGCGGTCGAAGATACGAGGGAATGGAAATGTCGAAGACGATAGCCTTCTTTCCTGAAGCGGCCTACGGCCCCGCGTTGAACTCGGTCGGCATCGCACAGGCCGTCGAGGCGCTCGGGCACAAGGCCGTGTTTCTGTCCGATCCCGGCTTCGTCGAGGTCTACCAGGAGTATGGCTTCGAGGCGCATCCGGTGAACCTTTCCCAGCCTATGCCGCCCGAGCAGATGGCTAAGTTCTGGGAGGACTTCATCAACGGGCACATCCCGAACTTCAGGAAGTCGCCCTACGATCAGATCGACAACTACGTGAAAGATTGCTGGACGGCGATCGTGGACAGCGCCAAGTGGGCGCAACAGGATCTGCCCGTAGTTCTTGGCAAGATTCAGCCCGATCTCATCTGCGTCGATAACGTCATTCTCTTTCCGGCCATCAAGCAGCTCGGCAAGCCCTGGGTACGCATCATCTCGTGCTCGGAGAACGAGATCGAGGATTCGGCCATTCCGCCGCATCTCTCCGGCTGCGGGGAGATTGACACCGCCTGTCATGCGCGTTTCCGCGACCGCTTCAACGAAGTGATCAAGCCGATTCACGACGACTTCAATGCGTTCCTCGCCACAGCCGGCGAGGCGCCTTATCCGATCGGCCAGTTCTTCGAGGCCTCGCCCTATATGAACCTCCTGCTCTATCCAGAGCCGGCGAAGTTCAACCGTGCCCACCCGCTCTCACCGAGCCTGTTCCAGTATCTCGAAGGGTGCGTGCGCAAAGAGAAACCGTACGAGGTGCCGACGTTCGCCGCCAACAACGACAAGCCGCTGCTTTACGTCTCATTCGGCAGCCTTGGCGCCGGCGACACCGATCTCCTGAAGCGCATCATCGCGACGGTGGCGAAGCTGCCCTATAAGGCGCTCGTCAACGTCGGCGGCTACAAGGAGCAGTATTCGGACGCCCCGCCGAACGTCATCATCGAGCCGTGGTTCCCACAACCCTCGGTCATTCCGCAGGTCGATGCCGTCATCCATCACGGGGGCAATAACTCGTTCACGGAGTGCCTCTATTTCGGCAAGCCGGCGATCATCATGCCCTACGTGTGGGACGGGCACGACAACGCGACGCGCATCGAGGAGACGGGGCACGGCTTCAAGATGCCACGCTACGACTGGTCGGATTCCGATCTCGCGGCGAAGCTCGATGCCTGCATCAACGATCCGGCGATCAAGGCGAAGCTCGTGGCGACCAGCGCGCACATGCAGGCGCGCAACGGGCCTGAGAAGGCCGCCGGCATCCTCAACACCTTACTGGAGAAGGGCCGTTACGATGCCTGAGGCGAATTCGCAGTCGGCGCCGCGCCTCTACCAGGCGTCGACGCGCACCGATCTCGTCGACTGGGGTGTCCAGCCGGACGCGCTCGAAGGCACATCGCGTTCGAGCGGACGGCTCTTTCACAAGGGGCCGGACAATCGGCCCGAATGCGGCATCTGGGTGTGCACGCCGGGACGCTGGCGGCTCTCGATCCCGCGTGACGAGCTTTGCCACTTCGTCGCCGGTCGCGCGACCTACCTCAGCGAGGCCGGCGAGACGATCCAGATCGAGCCCGGCACCGTGGTGCTGTTCCCGGCCGGATGGACCGGCGAATGCACTGTCCTCGAAACCATGCGCAACGTCTACATGCTCTCCTGACCGGAGAGCGAAGAAGACAAAGAAGACAAAGAAGACAAAAAGGACAACACGCAATGACCACTCCAGTTATCCGCAAATCCCTCGACGTGACCGGCCTCGTCGACTGGGGCGTCATCCCGACCATGATCGAGGGAGAGTCGCGGACAGCCGGCAAGCTGCTGCACAAGGGCCCGGAAGGCCGCTCGGAATGCGGCATCTGGACCTGCACGCCGGGGATGTGGGAGTGCCACGTCACCCGCGACGAGTTCTGTCACTTCCTGGCCGGGCGCTGCACCTACGTGCACGAGACCGGCGAGGTGATTGAGATCGAGCCGGACACGGCCGCTTTCTTCCCGCAGGACTGGAAGGGCGTCTGCACCGTCCACGAGGCGGTACGCAAGGTCTACATGATCCGCTGATGGCGTCGTTCGATCCTTCCATGACCGACACGACGGTTCACCGGCGCACCTCTTTTCTGTTGAGGCACAGTTATAACCCGGATGTCGCGCGACCTCTGGCCGGCGACGCTTCGAGCCGACGCTATTGGCGCCTGGCGGATCATGGGCTCCTGCTGATGGAAGAGGTTCCAGGCAGTCCCAACCTCCAGCGGTTCACCGAAATTAGCTGTTATCTGAGAGCAATCGGTCTTTCGGCACCGCACGTTCGGGTAAGCAGCTTCGACGATGGTTTGGCGCTCGTTGAGGATTTTGGCGTTCAGACTTTCACGCGGCTTATTGCCGAAGGGCATGCCGAAGATCGGCTCTACGCACTTGCGGTCGATGCCCTTGCGCACTTGCACGAAAGTGTAGATCCCCGCTGCCCGGATTTGCCCTCTTACGATTGGGGGCCGCTTTCTGAAGAATTGCAGATGTTCACTCGCTGGTATGCGCCGCAATGTCACACAAACATCGACAACAACGAAGACTTTGAGTGTGCTTTTCTCTCGGAATGGCGGCGGGTATTGCAACAGGTCTCGGCCCGGCGCGACACGCTCGTATTGCGTGATTTTCACGTCGATAATCTGATGGTGATAAACGGCAGATCGGGCGTTGCCGCGTGCGGCCTACTCGATTTCCAAGACGCTCTCATCGGCTCTACAGCCTACGATCTCGTGTCGCTGACGCAAGACGCGCGAAGAGACTTAGCACCGGGTCTCGAAGACGCTTTGATCGATCGCTACCTCAGCAAACGGCCGAATCACGATCGAGCAAATTGGCTGGCCGATTACCGGCTGCTTGCCGCTCATCGTCATACGAAAATACTCGGAAACTTCGAACGTTTATCGAAGCGCGACGGAAAGCACGGATATCTCGCGTATATCCCTCGAGTTCAACACCAACTCGTCGATGCGCTCGATCAGGCAGAGCTTCGCGAAATCCGCAGCCTCATGGACAAATATCTTCCTGGTTGGTCGACGCACCGTCCGCGCCCGCTTGGGGGCAGTGCGAATGTTCGGAAAGAAGCCACGAGATGAAACAGTTCGATATGTACCATCCGGTGTATTTCGCCGGCGGCGCCTACCGTGACGCTGCCGGCGCAGTCCGCAAAATCATTGATCCCGCCACATTGCAAGACGTCGGCGCGGCTGCTGAGACGACGGCACAGGAACGAGAGAGCGTGCTGGACATGGCGATCAGTGCGCAGAAAGTCTGGGCGAAACTCGACGCAAAGTCGCGATCGAAAATTCTTCATCGCATCGCAGGCCGCATCGAAACGACCGATATGCGCCGATGCGCCGAAACCATGTCGCGAGAGATGGGAAAACCATATCCTGAAGCAATCGGCGAATTGGCCAACTGCGCGGGGGCGTTTCGCTACTTTGCCGAAATGGCGCGGGATGAAGCAGGAAAGGTGGCTGGGACGACGCAGCGCGGCTCCTTCCAGTATGTCCGCTACGAGCCGCTTGGAGTTTCCGTCCATATCATGCCGTTCAATTTTCCGATCCTTCTGATGTGCTGGACGGTGGCGGCATCACTCGCGAGCGGCAACGGCTGCATCATCAAGCCAGCGCTCGAGACGACGCTTTCAACGCTCATTTTCATGGAGGTCTTTGCGGACCTGCCTGACGGATTGATCGCGTGTCTGCCGGGCGGAGCGGCTACAGCGCGAGAGCTCATTCAGTCGCCGAAAACCCATGCGGTGGCTTTCACAGGATCCGTTGAGGCCGGGAAAGCCGTCGCCGTCGCCGCGGCCGCCCAGATGAAGCCTGCGGTCATCGAGGCTGGCGGTTCCGATCCCATGATTATTTCGGAACATGCTCCGATTTCGGTGGCAGCCGCAGGCGCCGCAACTGCGGCCTTTCACATGTCGGGACAGGTCTGCACCTCGGCGGAGCGCATATTCGTCGTCGATTCCGTCCATGATCGCTTCATCGAGCAGTTCGTCTCAGAGACGAGAAAGCTCAGAATCGGAACCGGTCTCTCGAAGGCGGAGATCGGGCCGCTTGTCTCAAAATCAGCGCGCGACAAAGTCATCCGCCTGGTCGAGGATGCCAAAGCCAAAGGCGCGGTCGCGGTGCTAGGCGGCAAAATCCCCGATAGCACGCCGGTCGGTTGGTTCTATGAGCCAACCATTCTTACGCGCTGCACGCTTGAAATGGCTGTCATGCAGGAGGAATGTTTTGGTCCGGTTGCCGCCGTTCGCCGCGTGAAGGACTTCGACGAGGCAATCACCATGGCGAACGATAGCGAGTTCGGCCTTGGCGCTTCGGTTTTCACCACTTCCCTGGACGAAGCCATGCGAGCTGCTGAAATGCTTGAGGCGGGCATGGTTTGGATCAACAATCCTCTGATCGACAATGACGCGCTCCCTTTCGGCGGCTGGAAAAGATCCGGCATCGGCCGTGAGCTCTCGCGCTTCGGTCTCGACGCATTCCGTCGATCCAAAATGGTGATTATCGATCACGAGCCGGTACGCCAGGATTGGTGGTATCCCTACCCCGACGATTGGTTCTACGACGCCGGCGGACGAAAGCATGCTTGAGCGCATTCAAGGCGCCTCAGACCGTTAGGCAGCAAAACAGGACAGTCCGAATGATTATCACGCTTTTGGGTGGCGCTGGATTGATGGGCGCCGGCATCGTACGCGACTTGCTCTCGGATCGCGCGATCATAGATATCGCGGCTATTAGGATTTGCGATTCCGCGCGTGAGCGAATGGAGCAACTGTCAGACGACCTCAAAGATGTGCGCATTTCGTTGGTCGATCTCGATGCAGCCGATGCTGAAGGGCTAAAGGCGGCGATTTCGGGTTCGGACATGTGCATAAATTGTGTGCCGACGCTGCTCGGCTTTCAGATGACCATATTCGAGGCTGCACTTGCTGCTAAAGTTCCTTACATAGATCTCGGCGGCCTTGGAACCTACACGGTCAAGCAGTTAGCAGAGCATGAGCGCTTTAAGGCTGCGGGCGTCACTGCGGTCATCGGCGTCGGTGCTGATCCAGGGATGTCGAATGTCCTTTGCCGCGCCGTGGCCGACGAATTCGATGAAATCGACTCGATCAAACTCTATTGGGCCGCGGAATTTCTCGGCGAGGAATCTCCGGTTCTAATACCGCCCTATAGTGTATCGACCGTGTTGGCTGAATACGCACACGAGAGCACGCAATTCTACAATGGCCAGCACGTAACCTGCGCACCGATGAGCGGCCGCGAGATCCTTGAACTGCCTGAACCGTGGGGTCGATGCGAGTTCATGCACTCGTCTCACTCGGAACAGCTCACTGTGCCGCTCGCGGACGGTTTTAAGGAGAAGGGTATCAAGGAATTTTCGTGGAAACTGCACTTGCCTCATCGGGAACATGAGATTTGGGTTGGCCTGGTAAAGGCGGGCTTCGGTGATTTCAACGACACGGTAGAGATCAACGGTGCGATAGTTAGGCCCCTCGATGTTTTGAACAAGGTCATCGATCGCAACATCAAGAAAAACGCCAATCGGATTCCAGTGCGGAACAGCTATGACGTCCACTTTGCAATCGGCACCGGGCGCAAGGACGGCGTTGAGAAAGCACTGAAAGCGGAAGTGGTCGTCAAGCCGAACGCCATGTACGCTCCCTACGTTGACGCCTGCACATCGATGAACGCATCCATCGCTGCCCAGCTCATTCTTTCGGCTCCCATGAAGCCCGGCGTGTGGGCGCCCGAGGAATACTTCGATGTTCCGAAATACTTCAACGAACTCCAGAAGCGAGAGTTCCTGGTATCAAAAACCGCTTGTTGTTGAGGGATGTTTCGGAGCCTGCGCCGAGAGGTTTGGCCAAGTCATCGTAATCGGCGCCCTGCAATAAAATAAGGACTTTGCAAGACAGTCAATGCGCGACCGAATATTGGCGCACGTGACGTCGGCAGGACCATCCATTCAAACAGTCCAACGACGAAGAGACCGAAGGCGCGTTGTCCACGTTCAGTCTTTTTCAAGTGGCGCAATCGGGTCGCAAACAGCTGTGGAGACGAAAATGACGGGTTCCCTTGCATACATACCCCCGAAAATATGGACCAAGCCGAGTGGCGCGTCTGGCAGCCTCAACCGGCCGATCGCTGGCCCGACGCATGAGAAGGAACTACCGTTCGGCCGTCATCCACTGCAGCTCTACTCGCAGGGCACCCCGAACGGCCAGAAGATTACCATCATGCTAGAGGAGTTGTTGGCGCTCGGCCATGGGGGAGCCGAGTATGATGCATGGCTAATCGACATCGGCGCCGGCGATCAATTCGGCAGTGGCTTCGTTGGGGTGAACCCGAACTCGAAGATCCCAGCCTTGTTGGATCGCAGCGAACAGAAGGCGATTCGCATATTCGAATCCGGCTCGATCTTGCTGTATCTAGCGGAGAAGTTTGGTGCCTTTCTTTCCAATGATGCCGTGGGTCGGACGGAAACACTGAATTGGCTCTTCTGGCAGGTGGGAAGCGCTCCTTATCTCGGCGGCGGCTTCGGCCATTTTTATGCCTATGCTCCAATCAAAATCGAATACGCGATAAACCGCTTCGCGATGGAGATGAAGCGTCAGCTAGACGTTTTGGATCGTTGCCTAGCCGAGCGCGAATACATTGCCGGGGGCAACTACACGATCGCCGATATTGCGATCTTTCCTTGGTACGGCAGCCTTGCCAAGGGTGCGCACTATGGCGCCGCCGAATTTCTGTCCGTGCAGGATTATAAGAACGTCCAACGCTGGGCCGACGCCATACTCGCGCGCCCCGCCGTTGAGCGGGGGTGCATGGTCAATCGCACGAGCGGAGACCCTTCCGAGCAGCTCCGCGAACGTCACGACGCCAGTGACTTCCACTTTAAAACACAACGTCAAATCACTGGGGAACGTGCATGAAGATCTATGGTAAGCGCATCGGTTTAGCGATGATGCCACACGCAACCCGGGAGGAGATGACCAGCGACGTAATCGAAGCGATTGCCAACAAGCGCGCTGCCTTCGCACTGTACTATGCCGAGCTTCGAAAGCCGGCTTATCTCGCGCGTTACCGCTTCGCGGTGTGTACTGATACGGCTCGCGATTTCCGCATGGGTCGGAACAGGTGCAATGCTGACCCTCTTTCCGAGGCGCGGTGAGAACCGTGCCAACCGCAGTAGCTCGGCACGCGTCCTGCTAGCGACGTCGAGACTGCTGAATTCGTAGGCGCGCTGCGTCAGCTCCCGGATCTTGACGGCCAAATGTTTCAGGACATGCAGCGCCACGAGAGGTTCTGATTCGAGCGTCTGCAAAAAAGTCGCCCCGGGCATCGAAGTTACGCAACAGTGCGCGCGCGCTTAGATGCTTGGGCGGCGCGCTGTCGATCGCTGCGATCTCACCGAATATTTCGCCGGCCGAGCCAAGCCAGCGCGCACCGAGATCGAACCATGTGATGAGATACAGGCCGAACCCCCCCCAGCTCGTCAGCGCGCCGGGGCGGGCTGAGGCGGATGATGGCGTGGGACGCGGCGGCCCCCTCTTCGCCCGTGTGGCCAGCTTGTGGCCAAGACATCGGGGCGGATCGTCCTCATAGTCCGGGCCATGAGCAAGATCAGCGCCATCGGGAAGTCGGTTCTTGGGCTCGCCCCGCCCGCCGGGCTGCTGGCCGCCATCGCGGCCATCGCGATGGCGCTGGAGCTGGCCGGTCTCGGCGTGGTGCGGGATTTCATCGCGGGGTTGCCGTTCTGGCAACGGCTTGCGGTGAGCGCCTTGCTGTGGGGCGCGGCGCTGCTGGTTTGCCTGCGCCTGCCGCGCCTGCTTCGCGCTGTGGTTCCGTGGCTGGGCAAGAGGTTGGCGGCTTTCGCGCTGGCGGCCGCCGGGATCGCGTGGCGCGCGATCGCGGCGATGATGATGCCGGTGATGGCGGTGATCGGGCGGATCGCGGCCCCTTATTGGATGGGATTGCGACTGGCCCTGCTGCCGCTGGCGGCGCCGGTGTCGCGGATAACGCGCGGTGTTCGTGCGGCGATCGCATGGGCGCGGGAACTTGATTTTTCGCCGGTGGCCGGGGCGTGGCGGCGGGTGGCCGGTGCGGCCCGGTATGCGGTGGCGCTGTGGCGGGCCTGGCGCGAAGACTGGACTCTCTGGCGGGTTTACCGCGCTGAGTTCCGCGAGGCTTTCGCGAGCTACCGTGAGTTCAAGGCGGCGCTGGCGGCACGGATGTACGCTGGCGACCAGGGGTCGCAGGAGAGCGCGCCTGCGCCGCGCGAGGCGTTCGCGGCGGCCTGCGAAGCGATGGGCCTGCCGGCGGACGGTGCGTTCAGCGAGGCGGTCTTCAAGGCGCGCTATCGCGCGCTAATGAAGGATTTGCATCCGGACGTCGCGGGTCCGAACGACCGTGCGGCGGAGGTGAATGCGGCAAGCATGCTGATCAGGAAACGAAAGGGTTGGTCATGAGCGAGAACAGGCAATTGCAGGACGCCGTGCAGCGCGCGCTCGCCGTTTCGCGCAAGAGCGAGGTGGCAAAGCAGCTCGACGGCATGCGGAAGGAGCTGGCGGCTGCGAAGGAAGAGCGGCGCGTGATGCGCTTTGCCTGCGCCGTCACGGGGCGAAAATTCGCGGTCGTGTACAAGCGCGGCGCGGCGGAGGAGCGGTTCCGTATCGCGGCCGTCGAAACCGACGCGGCGCGAGGCCAGGATGCGGGATCGCAAGGCGCCTGTGCGCAGCAGGCTTATCAGTCGGGCGATTTCGATCACAGCGGCTGGCGCTGCCCTTATTGCAGCGTCGACTCGTGGGTCGTCAAATGCCGGTGCGGCGATAACATCTGCACGGGCCGGACGATCAAGCTTGCGGGCGGGGCGGAGTATTTCCGCTGCCACGATTGCTGCGGCGAGGCGGCGTACCTCGTCGACGCGAAACAGGTCTGGGCGGAGGCGCCGGGGCGCGGGGTGAAGGCGCTTAAAGCCCCGCCTGCGGGCCCTGCCCTTCCCAAACCCGGCCAAAGGAGATGATGCGATGACGCATTATGAAAACGCGAAAGCGAGCTGGCCGCGCACCCGCACCATCGCGGGCGGCGGGACGCGGATCAGCGGCAGCTACGTCCAGCCGTGGCTCGCGGCATTGTCCCCGCTGCTGTACGGGGCGCTGGTGCTGGCGTTCAGCTTCATGGTGCTCGCGGGAACCGGGAACCTGGTTGCCGCCCTCGTCTGGGGCGTGGCGATGACGCTTCTTTACGGCGTGCTGTGGAAAGGCTCGATTACGAACGTCCTCGGAAAGCTGGTCGATATCAGGGTATGGCCGGAGCGCGTCGAGATCCGGCGCGGCCTCTTCCGCAAAAGCTATGACCGGCGCGTGCCGATGGCGTTCCGGCTTGAGGGCGCGGTTTCTTCCCGCCCTGTCGTGGCGGTGGTGATGCAGTATGGCGAGCGCCGCGTCGTTGTCGCGGAAATGCCGCTTGCAGCCTCGGACCAGGCGGCGGCGCTGGTGGCCCGGCTTCAGGAAGCGATGGAACAAAGGAGGCCGGCGGGAAGCGACGGCGGTATCCGGCGACCGGTGGCGGCGCGGCCTTCCGATCGTGTTTGAAGAGCCCGGTTTTTTCGCCTGCTTTCGGAGCCGCCCGTCGCGGCGAAGGGATGGGCGGCGGCCCGTCCCGGCGCGTCAAACCCCTCCCCGCCTTCGGGGAGAGGCTTTAGCCGGGGGTTGACGCATAGCCGGGCGGTGCTGCCGCACCTTCGCGCGCCTTGGAGGGCGGCTGTGAAGCAGGCGCGCCTGCTTTTGGTGAGCGCCGGAGCAAGGACGAAGGAACGGGAATTCCTTTCAGCGCGGATGACGGCGCAAAGATCAGCTCCGGCGTGCCTTATGGAATGCTATGTTTCACGTGCAACTATGGGACGAAAGAACGCGCGCGCGGCCATGGTCGCATGATCGCATGGGGTCATGACGCCATGGCGCTGAAGGATACGCCGTCATGGTTCCATGGCGGCATTTTTGCATGGGAGCATGGGCAAGGCACCCGCTGCGTGCGGCGCGTAATGCGGGCCGGCAGGCGCATGCGGTCATGACGCCATGGCGTGAGGGCGGCATGGCGTCATGGGATGGGGACAGCATGGACGCATGGCTTGAGGGCGGCATGCGCGCATGGTAGATTATCCGTACACGTCCTATTCTGGACGGAACCATCAACAGCGGAGAAAGCAATGACATTTGTGATTGGCGTGGTCTCGCAGAAGGGCGGCGTCGGCAAGTCGACGATCGCGCGTCTGCTGGGGCGGGAAATGGCGGCGGGAGGTCTGCGGGTCAAGATCGCGGATCTCGATATCCAGCAGGCGACGAGCTACCACTGGGCGAAGCGGCGGGCGGAAGCAAAGCTCGAGCCGGAGGTGCGGATCGAGACGTTCCAGAGCGTCAAGACGGCGCTCGCGGAAGCGGGGCAGTTCGATGTCTTCATCATCGACGGCGCGCCGCATGCCTCGCGCGAGACGCGGGAGATCGCCAAGGCGGCGGACCTGATCGTGATCCCGACGGGGCAGGCGGTTGACGATCTTTATCCGACGGTGCTGTTGGCGCACGACCTTCGCAAGGAAGGGATTCCGATGAGCAAGGTCGCGATCGCGCTCTGGAAGATTTCAGATAGCGGACCGGAGCAGCGCGCGGCGCGCGTCTATCTGGAGCGCTCAGGCTACAATGTGCTCAAGGGCGACGTGCCGTTCCGCACGGCTTACGGGAAGGCGTCGGACGAAGGCAGGGCGCTGAGCGAGACGAATTTCAGGACGCTGA
Source organism: Hyphomicrobium sp. MC8b (assembly GCF_905067615.1). Classification (NCBI taxonomy): domain Bacteria; kingdom Pseudomonadati; phylum Pseudomonadota; class Alphaproteobacteria; order Hyphomicrobiales; family Hyphomicrobiaceae; genus Hyphomicrobium; species Hyphomicrobium sp. MC8b. Next base: position 1,528,855 of record NZ_LR898465.1, read on the forward strand.
ACCGGCGGGCGGAAGAACTGGCGCAGAGCATCGTCGATGCGGCTGCGGCGGCCCGCGAGAAGGAGAGGGCGGTGGCATGACGGACGTGGGCAAACTGAGAGGCAAGGGCGCGCCGCCGCCGATTGAGGAAGCGCCGCGGAATATCGAGAAGCCGCCGCGCGAGAAGACGGAGCTGCTCAAGCCGTTGCAGGTTTGGGTTCCGGAGTCGGTGTGGGAGGGCTTTAGCATCGAGGCGGTGCGCTCGGGCAGCGGCAAGGGCGCGAAGAGTGAGCTCTTTCTGACGATGTGGAAGCGCTACATGGGCGTGACGTAGCGGGAACAGGCATGATCCCATGGCAACATGGGATCATGCGGACATGAGGGATGATGCCAGTCTGTATCTATTGTTTGAAGGAGAAGGCGCCCGGGGAATTTTCCAAGGAGCACGTGCTGACGCGCGCTTTTTGCGGCCGCGGCGAAAACTGGACGCTCTTGCAGACGGTATGCGGGGTTTGCAACGGCATCCTGTCAAAGTTTGAATCGCACTGGGCGGGCAGCGCGGTCGAGGCGATGATGCGGAATTTCAGCGGGCCGCGCGGGCGTTCGTCCGGAGGTGATGCGCGCGCACAGGCGATGGAGGTCGATGAGCTCTACCTGGTGCAGGGCGATGATCCGCTGGTGTATGAGGCGGGTTTTGCGTTTCCGGGGGATTTCTATTTCCGGCCGCAAATCGTCGAGAGCGGTACAGGCGTCGTGATGGTGGCGGCGAACGCTGAAGAGGGCGCGGCGCTGGAGAAAGCGGTGACGGAGTCGGTCGGTTCGGGGCGGTTTGTGCTGACGGAGCCGACGGGGAGCGGACTGGGCTGGTACAAAACAACGACGATCGTGCTTGACGCGGCGACGCGCAAGCATGTTGTTGAATCAAGCGTTGAGGCGAGTGCGCCGGAAGGCATATGGCTGCGGGCGCTTGCGCGTGGCGCTACATTTAACGACCGGGACGGCACAGTGCGGGCGATCACGCGAAGATTGGCGCTGGACGATCGCGGGCGTCTTTATCTCAGGGCGGCCGATGCGGAAGACGCGGCAAACTTCTTTGACCGTTTGAGTGTGGCGCCTCAATTGCTGCCACAACGGCGGTACAGCGCCGACGAGCAGGCGGTTCACGTGCCGGTGCAAATTCGGCTGCCGCTTGTTTACCGCTGCGTGCTGAAAACAGGGCTTAATCTGGTGGCGTACAGCTGCGGGGCCGAAACGGCGCGTGATAAGGCCTTCGATGAATTGCGGGGCGAGATCCTGGATGTCGGCGCCGACGCGGAGGTCATGCACAGGTGCGGGTTTCTGGGGCTGAGGTCGCGGTGGACGACATGGCTGTGGCCGGACGATTTCCCGCCGTCGCGCGACGAGGGCGAGCACAGAATGATGCTGGACGCGCATAATGGACGGCTGCGGTTTCGGTTAAGGTTCTATGGATATCTGGGTTATGAAGGTGATCTCGGACCGCTGCCTGCGGGGATGACACGTGATTTTGTGTTGCGCGTGGCCATTGATCACGGGCGCGGCGGTATGCGGGTTAAGGCGGCGTGGTAGTACGCTGGTTTTGCACTGTTCAGTTGGTCTGACAAATTGCAGGTCATTTTGTCTGACATATTAAAAACGCCATCCCGAAAAACGCATTTAAAACAACGCACTGCGGGGTCGCCATTGCCGGGTTCGAATCCCTCCGTCTCCGCCAGAAGTCTTCTAAGTCATTGAAATAAAACGATTTTATTTTGCGCCGGCCTAATTAGGGGCGGACGCTTGCGTTCAAAACTTGTGGATTGACGGCTATCATCCACTTGCTGGCTACAGAAAATCCAATCGCCAAATTCGCTTGAATCGCGCTGATTTTCCGCGCCGAAATTATGCCAACTCGAATTAATCCTTGTACTGACTAACGGATGTCGATAGGGCGCAACGGAGGTGTCCGTTAGGCCACCGGATTCGCCACGCGGCGGGGACGACGCCGTGCTTTAGAGTGTACGTGATTTGGGAACTTTCCACTCGCGCCCGCAGCGATAGCCGCGAGATCGCAGATCGGCACTACAACCGGCAAAAAGTCGGTTCGCCGCAATTCGTGCCGACCGGATCATGCCTTGTGCTGCATTCCGCCTGTGGCCGCGCTTTGTGGGTCACAAGCTGGCCATTGGCGGAATGGACGCGACACGCATGGGCCGGGGCATGGATCAATTCGCTTTTCCGTAATGAGGGTGCTGGCCTGTCGAGTGATTTGATCCGCCAGGCGGTTGCAGCGACTCGAGCCCACTACGGCGATCCGCCTGTGCTTGGCATGGTGACTTTCATCAATGAGGCGAAGACGGCATCACGCCGCTCGAAGCGGAGTGCGCCAGGCGAGTGCTATCGCCGCGCGGGCTTTCGCGAGGTGGGACGAACCAAGGTCAACGGGCTCATCGTCCTTCAATTGCTGCCGGAAGACATGCCCCCGGCCGCGCCCTTTCCGGGTCAACAAGTAGATTTCGGCCAAAGTTTTTTGGAACGTGATCATGTCTAATTCGCTCTGACCTTTTTGGCGCCTTTCAAGAGTTTTTTATGCTTGTCCAAATCTTGAAATACCTTTCCGCGAGGCGAGAGGAAATGTTTCCCGGTGAAGTCTTTATGCAAATTCTTGTCATGAGAGAATAACAACCGGCAGCCAGACACCAGAGCCAGGGCTAGAATATGCGGATCATCTGATTCCATTTTGGTTTGATCTAAGCCCCGTTGATATTGGATGACATCTTGATGTCGGTATAATCTGACGCGTCCAGCAAGCAGAAACTGCTGGAGTAAGTTTCTGAGGGGGCACGCCCTAATCTCATCAAGGTTACGGCCGCCGGTCTCTAAGGTCCCCTTGCCATCGATTATCCAATTCACAACGAATTGGGCTTCGGGAGTTTTACCTTTAAAATGGGGCGATGTGTTTGCATCTATTATTATGCACATGCGCTATTCCCAAAGTGAGCGCATCTGTTCTCGGATAAAAAATTCTCGGTATCCCGGCGGGGTACCAATTAGCATTCCATTTTCATCAATCTCTATTTCATGTATTTCCGTCTCGGAATTGTTTCGGCTAAAATAAAGGATCATCATATCCCCCGGCGCGATGGTTTTTTTATCCCGTATATCCATTCGGAGTCGATCGAGAATGTAATCACTATGTGTTTCGGCAACGATTGTATGATGACGTTCTTTCACCACTGCTCCAAACAAACTACCTAGCGCTGCTTGCGCCGTGGGATGTAAGTGAATCTCAGGTTGCTGGTGAAGAAAAACTGTGGGGCCGGTGCTCGCTAAAAGATCTGTGAGAAGAGGAAGAATTTGGCTTACGCCATACCCCACATCGATGAGATTCGCCGGAGCCCCTAGCCCTTTGACTATAATTTGAAACGGGTCGCTGGCTGAGCGCCCAAGCCTCTTAATTGAGATGTTTTCAAATAGTCCCGATGCCTTGCCGTATGTAGATATGCCTTCTTCGATTCTCGCCCAGCCAGCCTTGTCTGTCGCGTTCATCCGCGCCAGGAGCAATGGCGTGTCGCTTCCTTCGGCGCTCTCTAAAACTTCAATTGGTTGGTACGTCCTTTCTGGTCGTGTCCGAACTGGAGAACTCGTTTTTACTCGACCATCTAAGGCATGACCGAGGTCGGTGAGCAGGCGGCCCAATTGCTCAGCTTTGCGAACAAATGGTGCATGGCGGCCCTCTTTGGCATCAAAATAGGGAGCCATCGTCAAAACAAATCTGAGAGTATCGAGTGAGAGATTTCGGAAGACGCCGGGAGCAATCGCGTCATTAGTGTTTGATAGCTTATAGGCCCGACCATCATCGTTTATCTCGACGGTGCCCACGTCGCCGAGCTCGGCGTGTACGGATGCGTGATTCCATCTGGCTTCGATCTGCGTATTTACCGGTTGACCCGATTTCGATTTAAACTCCATCACAAGCGAAACAGGTTTCTCTAACGGTTCCTTACGATGCAGAAAATTTTGGTTTTCGAATTCAATGCCAAATTGAAAGCATCTCGCCCGCCCCGCCGCGCCTTTTCGATAGTGGGCGATTTGATCGTAAGCGCCCAGATAAAATGGCTCCTGGTTGAATGAAGAGGATTGGGTTGAGCCTAGCGCCTTCAGCATATAGCGGAGGGCTGCTAGAAAGGATGTTTTCCCTGTGCTATTTTCACCAATCAGAAGGGTGATTGGGCGCACGCGTACCCAGCCGGTCTCACGGAAAGCTCGGAAGCCTTTAATCTTGACCCGGAAATGCATGAGTGGCGTCTGTTTGATGTTTGCGGACGGTCTCAACGTCTAGCATGCGCCTCATGCTGGTCGCTATTGGGTAGGCGCATATGGGTTGCGTATAACCGAAAACTTTGGGGAGAGGGGCAAGATTCCAACCCGCATCCGCACGCGTCCAAACCGGAAAGCTGGCATAATTCTCGGCCTAATTTCGGCCTGTCATTCGGATGGTTGCATGTGGACGGTAACGGACAAAACCGGAGACTAAGCCGTTGATGGGTCGAGCTAAATCGTACATCAACGGATGCTAACGGATGTACCTAATTTTTACTCCGTCTCCGCCAGTACCCTTGCTTCACCCCACCCCGAGATAACAGACAGTGCACAGGCACCGGAACTTGATGCCATCGTGGATGGACGACGGCGTTTCCGTTTTTTGTTCACAATGGCGTTCCAGATCGTGAAGCTCAGGGGGCTAGCTTCGGGACAGGCCGGAGCGTCGCTCCGGCGCCTTGGGTCGGGGCTGCCACAAGAATGGATTTGTCAGATCAGGCGAGACGCGTCGAGCCTGCGTGGGCGTATTATGGACTGGATCAAGCTAAGCTCACTCGTTGTTTCCGCCGGGCTATCCGCTTGCGCCAGCACGGGCACATCCAACAACGGCGTCGTGAAGACGGGACTTCCGATGTCGGAAAATTTCCGCGTCGAGCGATCGCCATCGCCTGAATACGACTATCTCGTCACGATCAAGAACGGGAAGGATTTAGGCATCAACGCCGATAATCAGTTGGCCCGTGATCGTATGGCGCTGCTGGCGCTGAAAAATCAATGCGAGGCGCCGCAGATCGTCAAAGAGTTCGTCGTCCATTCCGGATCGGATCTGTTTGGGAGTGCCGAGCGCACCTATCAGCTTCATATCAAATGCTGATAGTGTAGCCGTTTCGTTTCCGCGCGTTCGAATGCGCAAAGCATGAGCTCCAAGGGGCCGAGCATCGATCGCTTCGGGATGCTCTTATACTATTTGGCATGGCGTGACGGTGCGCAGAATTTCAATGGCCGGCGGGATGTCCGGGATGCTTGGCAGACCTTCTAAATTCGCGGTTCGATAAGCGTTTTCTTGGGCTAGACGAACTATGGGCGGGCGGCGAGTCGTCTGCGGAGCCAATCCCCCTTGGTCCCCGAAGGCCTTCGAATACTCCCGTCTTCGAGGCGCCGCCCCCTATTTTGAAGACAGATGATTTGTGCAATCGGTGCGGTCAGGCGCTGACGCTTGAGAGCCCCAGTTTCTCGGCCGCGCGCACGAGATCGGCGAGAGACCTTACAGCCATTTTGCGCATCACATGACCGCGATGGATTTTGACGGTGATCTCGCTTAGACCCATCTCGCCCGCGATCTGTTTATTCATGAGCCCCTTCGTGACGTAGGCCATGACTTCTTTCTCGCGGGCCGTCAGGCTTTCGTAGTGAGCCGATAAATCCGCGATGCTTTGATCGGATTCGAGCTGCTTGCGGTCAGTCTCCAGCGCCGAAAAGACGGCGTCGAGCATATCCTGGTCGCGGAAGGGTTTGGTCAGGAAGTCGATGGCGCCGGCCTTCATGGCGCGGACGGACATTGGAATATCACCATGCCCGGTCATGAATATCACGGGCATCCGAATGCCGGCCTTCGCGAGCTGGGCCTGGAAATCCAAGCCGCTGACGCCGGGCAAGCGGATATCGAGAACGAGGCAGCTCGGAATTTCCGGCAGCTTCTTTTCCAGGAATTCTGCGGCGGAGCCGAACACCTCAACTTGCAGGCCGACGGATCTGAACAAGCTGCTGAGCGCATCGCGAAGCGCGGGATCGTCGTCGACGACGTAGACGGCGCGGCCGCCGGTCGAACGATCTGAAGTAGGGTTGCTTTTCACGCTGCGTCCTCCCGGACTGGCAAGTGGATCGTGAACGTCGCGCCATGTCCGAGTTCGGACGTCGCGACGATCGTGCCACCGTGGCTTTCAATGATCGAACGGCAAATAGATAGTCCCATACCCATGCCTTCGGACTTCGTCGTGTAGAATGCCGTGAAAAGCTTGCTAATAACAGCCGGATCGATGCCGGGGCCGTTGTCGGCAATTTCGATAATCGCGTTTTTCTGCGGCGGTTCTGCCTTGTCGTCCTGTTCGAGCCTGGTCGAGATGCGGAGGGTGCGCGGCCGATCGGTGACAGACGACATCGCCTGGACGGCATTCAATGCGAGATTGATGACGGCCTGCTGGAGCTGAACGCGGTCTCCGAGTAGCGGCAACGAGGTCGCCGCGAGGTCCAGCCGCAGGGCAACGTCCCGGGCGATGAGTTCCCGTTCAACGAGGAGCAGGACATCCTCCAACAATTCGTTGGCGTCGAGCGGCGCGCGGATGAGATCGGTTTTTCGCGTCAGCGCCCGCAGCCGCGCAATGACGTCACTCGCCCGACGGCCGTTGCTGATCATTCGTTCGAGCGAGTTATTGACCTCAGTGAGATCAGGGACATCACGCTTCAACCAGCGCAATGCCGCTTCGCCGTTCGTGACGACCGCTGCGAGTGGCTGGTTCACTTCGTGGGCGATCGAGGCCATCAGTTCGCCGAGCGTCGTCAAGCGTGTGACATGGGCAAGTTCGGACTGTGCTTTGTGCAACGCCGTTTCGGCAAGCTGCTGATCGGTTATGTCGTTGTTCGTGACCATCGTGGCGACGGGCCGGCCTTTATCGTCGCGCTGCTGCGACCAGCGGCTGGCGACAACCACGCTGCTGCCGTCACGCTTGGTATGGGTGATTTCGCCCTGCCAACGACCTTCGGCCGTAAGGTCTCTCGTGATTTCCGCTAGCGGTTTGGGAAACTTCGATTTCAGCAGGTCGATAGCGACCTTGCCGATCGCGTCTTCGCGGGGCCAGCCATAGAGCTGTTCCGCGCCAGCGTTCCAATACGTGATGACGTCGTGGTTGTCGCGCACGTAGATCGCGTCGTGGGTGAGATCGAGGAGGGCAGCTTGATCGCGTAGATCGTGGGTCGCCTGATTGTTTTTAAGCGCCAGCAGCGTCGTGACGATGATTGCGCTCAGGCTAACAAGGCAACGGATGAGAGCGCTGGATTCCAGATCAGACCAGTGCGCGATAATAAACGATGAGATCGTCAGGAACACGCATGTGGCAGCGATGGCGAGCAGTCCTGTGCGGCTGAGGAATGTCGCCGACAGCATGATGACGGCCACGTAGAGCACCGCGACCGCGATATCGAGCGGCGTGAATGTATCGATCAGAAAAATCGCCGTCGCGCCGAGAAGGGCAAGTGTGGAATTGAGATGGGAATTTGACTGCATAGTGGAAGGCAAGTTTGTATTTTTCAACATTCGGTCCGTACTCGTCTTATGCAGGCTTTCCGAAAGTAGCCCGGCGCTCTCGGTGCGGCCGCATTCGACGTTCGTGCAACGCGGCTCGCCGTAAGTGGTAAGCACGCGCCCTATTCGATGCGCCATGGGACAAATGGTAGTCCACGGACGCTTGAATTGATTAGGAAAATTTATGACTTCTGATGAGTAGGCTTAATTCAATATGTCTGCCGGATATCTGGGTCGAATTTGATGAGCTTGGTGGCGGCGGCAGGAGAATGCCGTACGTCGGGAATGAACGACGTGTAGTGACGTCGTTCATTCCGGTCAGATGGCATTCTCGATTTGTGCGGTTTCGCTGCGGCTCAGGGCTCGCTTGCTAGTTCGTGCGCCGGGTTGGGCGCCGATGGCGGTGGGCCGAAAACGTTCTTGGCGCGGCGCACTTTGCCCGACTGTTCCGGCGTAATTTTATCGACAATTTCGATGTCGAACGTAATCACGTCGGCAAGGCCCTCAGCCGTCACCGACCGCTGAATGAGTTCGCGCAGTTTTTCGGCGGATAACGTGCGGCCAGCGAGCGGCGCGGCTCGCAAGACGAACTTGTTGACGCCGGTTTGCAGAAACTGATGCTCAGCGAGATCGGTCTCGGTATGGAGTGCGAGCAGGAACACATAATACGGCAAGTCGCGGATCTCGCCATTGACGTCGACCCAGAACTGATCTTTGGCGCGGCCTTCGACAGCCTTGACCAAGGGCAGCAGGCTGCCGCATTCGCAAGGCTCTGCGCTGATCGTGACGACGTCGTCGATCTCATAGCGGATGATCGGCTGGGCGAGATTGTAGAGGTTCGTAAGCAGCACTTTGCTTCCCGCGGTCCCTTTGGGGACCGGACGGTTGTTAGCATCGACGATCTCAAGGAAGGCCAGCTCGTCGTTCAGGTGGCTGCCGTGCGTGGCTTGGCAGCCGCATGTCAGAGCCATGCATTCCGCCATGCTGTAGACGTTGGTGATGTGAACGCCGAAGGCTTTCTCGACGCGCTGGGCGATGGCTTCCGGCAATGGCTCGCTGATGTTCGTCATCTGCTGGAGATCGCCGTTGAGCTTCAAGCGGCCGGCGTGGAGTTCATGCGTGATCGTTTCGAGCGCGCTCGTGTAGCCGGTGATGAAGTTCGGCTGAAAGCTATTCAGCTTTTCGACCAGCACCTCTGGCGGATCGAAAACGGAAAGGCGCTGCAACTTGATGTACCGGCGCGCACGCTCGGGGAAATAGTTGAAGAACGTGCTGCTCGGATAGAAACCGGGTTTCTGCGTGATGATCGCAAATCGGGCCGGATTGAAGAGCTTCTGCAGGAACGGCAGAAAGCGCCGCGAAACCGGTGTGCCACGCGCAAATTGCGCTGCGAAGGTCGTCAAGATCGCGGGTTTGTCCTGGACGATAATTGCCGGCTGTCCCTGACTGCCGGATGTATGGCAGACGGCGTAATTGTCTTTGTAATACGAGCCGACGTTTGAAGGATCGGACATGAAGCGTTCCAGACCTTCGCGCCGAACGGCCCGATCGGTCAGGATATCGTCGAGGTTCTCCATCATCTGCGCCTTCGTGAGGGTGGGCAGATCTGTGATGGCGCAGGTATTCAAGTCGATGCCCTGAAACCGCTTGCGATAGTACGGTGAGTTTTCGTTGGCGTAGTTCAGGAGTTTGCGAAACCTGGCTTCCCGCGCCGCGGCGCGGGCTTCCATGTCTTCGGGGCGGGGTGGCAAAAGCGAGCGAATGGCGAGCGCCAATTTCACTTGATCCACGACTGCCCGGAGAAATCCTCTCATCAGATATAAGCCTTTGAGATACGACGATAATTGTTAGGGGCAGAACCCGAGCAAACTTGCATCAGCGGCATGACCGCCCTCGACGCGGCTTAAGTATGGCAACGGCGGACAAATTGGCAGCGAAAACTGCGATCAGCATGTTTTTACACCGCCGGTTCAATCCAAACGAAGACGTTTCCATTGCCACTTATTGAAGAGGGCCAGCAGATGGCGATCTTGCTCAGATGGTGACGCAACTCAATCGCGGGGTTCAAAGCCGGGAAGATGTCCTGGAAGAGAAGCTTCCGCCCGGGCCTGAAGTTCCGCTTCATGGCGTTTCAAATAGATAAAGATCGCAAACAGGATGACCAGAGCGATCGTGATGCCGATGATTCCTGCCGGCCCCTGAACCGCGTGTATGCTCCGTCCGAACGTGTAGGCAGAGATGCCGACAATGCTCGCCCAGACGAGTGCTCCCAAAGCGTTGGCGACAAGAAAACGCGGCCACGCCAATTGATTGACGCCGGCGAGGAACGCGGCAAGAAATCGCAACACGGCAAAGAAGCGGCCGAAGAAAACGACCGTACCGCCATACTTCTGGAAAAGGTATTGTCCGAGTTTGATGCGTCCTTCGGTCAACCCGAGGTAAGCACCGAATTTCAGAACGAGGCGATAGCCGAATTCACGGCCGATCATGTAGCCGATGTTGTCGCCAACGATAGCGCCGATCGTGGCCGCGGCGATGACCATCGCGATATTGCCGTCATGGGTTGCGGCATAGACCGACGCCAGGATCAGCACGGCTTCGCCGGGCAGCGGGATACCTAGGCTTTCGAGTGCGACGATCAAGGCAACTGTCCAGACGCCATAGGTTTGGAACAGGTGATGGAGCTGTTCTGGAGAAAGCAAGCGTATCCCTCTCTGTGACGGCGCAGCAAAGACGCAACGCCCGTCAGCACCACTAATTGTGCTGTCATTTTAATGTCAATCGAACTCGCGGGAGTGGATTGCATTGTTCACGTCGGTCGGCGGCCCGTCCGTTCGCGGCGGCACCATCCAGCGAAATGCAATAGGCGGCATTTCCGTATATCTCTTGGCTGGCAAGATAATCGAACTCGTGGTTCTTAATTGCGGACTTGGCGCAAACGTGGCGCAATAAACGGTGCATCAACCATCGTCGCAGGCTGCGCCTTGCGGAATTGAATATCGGAATTCAGAGATAACCGATGATTTGGATTCCCAAGACATTGCTGAATGGGCAGCGACTTTCCGCGCTTCCTCCGGGAATTGCGGGTGATACGGCATTCAGGATTTTTTGTACGCCGGTATTATCGCAATATCGTGCGTCAAATCATTATCAGCTCGTCGAGCGGGCGCGGTTTCATTTGCGCAATGCGTCTTGGGCTCGTATTCCGACGCCGGTCGCCAATATTCAAACGTACACGTTCGATCCAGACACCGATGTGCCGAGGGGCACGATTCTCGTCGTTCACGGCTGGACGGCCGAAGCCTCTTTCATGACCGCGATTGCAGAGCCGATTCGCCGAGCGGGATATCGCGTGGTCCTGCTCGATTTGCCGGCGCATGGCTTGAGCGGCGCTCATTCGACGAACCTGATCGACTGCGCGCGCGCAACGGCGGCAGTGGCCGCGCATTTTGGTCCGATCAGCGCGGTCGTCGCACATTCCTTCGGCGGCATGATCTCGCTCGTTGCGGCGGAGGGGCGCATGCCGATGCCCTGCAAGCTCGATATTTCGCGTTTCGTGTTGATTGCCTGTCCGAACCGTCTATTGCAAGTCACCGCCGATTTTTCCGCGCATTGGGGCCTGACACTTGGCGGGCAACAGGCCTTCGAGCATCGGCTGGAACGCGTCGGCGGCCGTGCGCTTCGCTGTTTCGCGATCACTAAGCTTTTGCCGGCTATCGGCGCGAAAGCGCTCGTCGTCCACGATCGGGATGACCGTGACGTCACGTTCGAGGCGGCTGAAGAGATCGCCAATAACGTCGCCGCAGCGGAGTTGCTGCCGTTTCAGGGTTTCGGTCATCGAAACATCTTGTTCGCACCGCCGGTGATGCGTGCGATTGTCTCATATCTTTCTCGAGCGGATCGCGGAGCGACGACTGCGATGGCAATCGGAGATTCGGACTGAAACGGCAATTCTATATAGTTGTTTGACTATATCGCATGTCGGAAATCGCATGAATTCCGACATTCCCGCGACATTGAACGAAGGAATGATAGAAGTAATATAAGAGCCTTCTCAGACTGCGATAGAGGTCGTCGGTCTAACGTCGATCATTTTGTGCCGGGAGCTCTCGATGATCACCCTTCAAGTTAATGGTCAGTCGCACGAGGTGGACGTTTCGCCCGAAACGCCATTGCTGTGGGCCTTGCGCGATGTGCTCGGCATGACCGGAACGAAATTCGGTTGCGGTATCGCGCAATGCGGTGCCTGCACAGTCCATCTCGACGGTCAGGCGGTTCGCTCATGCCAATTGTCGGTCGGATCGGTCGGTGATCGCCCGATCACGACCATCGAGGGCGTCAGCGCGACGGAAACAGGTGCTAAAATTCAGAAGGCATGGCTCGACCTTGAAGTCATTCAATGCGGCTATTGCCAGTCCGGACAGATTATGTCTGCGGCTGCGCTTCTGGCGCACAAGCCGAACCCGACTGACGACGATATCGATGCGGCGATGGCCGGCAATATTTGCCGCTGTGGCACCTATGTCCGCATTCGAGCTGCCATCAAAAAAGCCGCTGCGGCGTAAGGGAGGCGTTCATGCGAACAAATGTCATGGCCGAGACACCCGGCCTTTCGCGGCGCGACCTGTTGAAGGCCGGTGCCGCTGGTTTTGTCCTTGTCAGCTTCAGGATGCCCGTCGCCCGTGCGGCGAGCGGCTCGTTTGCACCCAACGCGTTCATTCGCGTTGGTGACGACGATGTCGTGACGCTCGTTATGCCCCAGGTTGAGATGGGGCAGGGCATTTACACGACTGTCGCCATGATCCTGGCAGACGAGATGGATGCCGACTTCAACAAAGTCGTTTTGCAGCACGCGCCGCCCGATAAAGCCTATATCAATCCAATTTTCGGCGTGCAGGCCACCGGCGGATCGACGTCGGTTCGGGCCTTCTGGGATCCGCTGCGCAAAGCGGGCGCCTCGGCGCGTGGCATGCTGGTCGAAGCGGCTGCGCAACAATGGGGTGTCGACCCTTCGTCATGCCGGACGTCGAACAACGAAGTCATTCACGACGCCGGCAACCGCAAGGTCAGTTATGGCGCGATCGCGGCGCAGGCGGCTACGATGAAGCCTGTTACAGATCCGAAGCTCAAGGATGCCAAGGATTACACGCTTATCGGCAAGCCGGTGAAGCGCAAAGACACGCCGGACAAGACAACTGGCGCCTCGAAGTACGGTATCGATGCGATGCCGGCAGGCGTCAAGTTTGCGGCTATCGCGCAGTGCCCGGTGTTCGGCGGAAAGGTCGGAAACGTCGACGATGCGAAGGCGAAAGAGATCAAGGGCTTTCGGCAATTCGTTGCCGAGGATGATTTTGTCGCGGCGGTCGCGGATACGACTTGGGCCGCGATACAGGCGCTCGATGCGCTCGACATCAAGTGGGACGAAGGACCGAACGCGAACGTCAATTCGGAACAAATCTGGGAGGCCCTGAGGGCCGCCAGCACAGGACACGGCGCAGTCGCGAAGGACGTAGGTGACGTGAAGTCCGCGCTGTCGGACGGAACGCGCTACGACGGTGTTTACGAATTGCCCTTCCTCGCGCATGCGACGATGGAGCCGCTGAACTGCACGGTCCACTACACGAAAGACGCATGCGAAGTCTGGATCGGAACGCAGGTCATCGGCCGTGTGCAGGAAGACGTCGCCAAGGCCGTCGGGCTCCCGGTCGAGAAAGTAACAGCGCATAACTTCTATGTTGGCGGCGGTTTTGGGCGGAGACTCGACCAAGACATGGCCGTCAGGGCGGCGCGCGTCGCGGTCCACGTTGACGGTCCGGTCAAGGTGACATGGAGCCGTGAAGAAGATACGCAGCACGATGTCTATCGGCCCGTCTACCACAATGCGGTTTCGGCTACCGTCAAGGACGGCACGATCGTCGGCTGGTCACATCGCATTACAGGATCTGCCGTTATCGCGCGTTGGCTTCCGCCGGCGTTTAAGAACGGCGTCGATATCGACGCGGTAGATGCGGCGATCGATCAGCCCTACGACTTCCCGAATTTCAAGGTGGAATATATCCGCGCCGAGCCACCTGCCGTACCGACCGGCTTCTGGCGCGGTGTCGGACCGAACAACAATATCTTCACGATCGAAAGTTTCGTCGACGATATTGCCTTCAAGGAGAAGGTCGATCCGGTCGCATTTCGGCTAAAGCATCTCGATCACAATCCGCGCGCTAAAGCTGCGCTTCAGCTCGCTGCCGAAAAGGGTAACTGGGGGGCGCCCTTGTCGCCGCGGATGGGCCGAGGTGTTGCGGTGCAGAATGCGTGGGGCACCTACCTTGCCACCATCTGCGAAGCGGAGGTCGATGAGAGCGGAGAGGTCCGCGTTCATCGGCTCGTCACGGCTGTCGATACGGGCATTCCCGTCAACCCGGATACGATCGTCGCCCAGCTGCAAGGCGGCATGATTTTCGGTCTGACCGCAGCGCTTTTCGGCGAGATCACGATTGCGAACGGTCGGGTGCAGCAAGGCAACTTCAACGACTATCGCATGTTGCGCATCAACGAAGCGCCGAAGATAGAGGTGCATCTCATTCCGAGCACCGAACATCCGGGCGGGATCGGTGAACCGGGAACGGCATCCGTGCAAGCCTCCCTCGTCAACGCGCTGTTTTCAGCAACGGGCGTGCGGCTGACGCGGCTTCCGATCGATCGCAAGGCGCTGGCCGGGAGAAAGCCTGTATGAAACGCATTTACTGGGTTCTACTGGCGCTCGCGGCCGTCGCGTGCATCGTCGCCGGCATAATCATCTATGTGCCGGGTCCGACAGCGTTTGCGGGTGGCAGCACAGTCGCGCTGGCCGACTACAAGGACACAAATCCGACGGGCGTGCCGCCTAGCCTCGGGAAGGCCGACATCATCACGCGCGGCGAATACCTGACGCGTGCTGCCGACTGCGAAGCGTGCCATACGTCCAAGGGCGGCGTGCCTTACGCGGGCGGCTTAGCGTTCAAGCTGCCGTTCGGCACGCTTTACTCGCCGAATATCACGCCCGACAAGGAAACCGGCATCGGTAACTGGACGGACGCCAACTTCATCAATGCGCTGCACAAGGGCATTGCGCCGGATGGCTCGCGTTTCTATCCGGCGTTTCCGTATCCGTCCTACACGCTGCTGACGGACGACGACGCGCTGGCGATCAAGGCTTATCTGTTCAGCCTTAAGCCGGTGCATCAACCGACGCCGGAAAACACGCTGATGTTTCCGTTCAATCAGCGCTGGGGCATGATGTTCTGGTCGTTGTTCTACAACAGCGACCAGCGGTATCGCCCGAATCCGGGCCAGAGCGCGGAATGGAACCGCGGCGCTTATCTTGCGGAGGCGCTCGGGCACTGCGGCGAATGCCATACACCGCGCAATCTGCTGCAAGCCGTCGACAACAAGAAGAAGTTTGCCGGAGCTGTGACTGCGGGCTGGCGTGCCTACAACATCACACAGGACAAGACGACCGGCATCGGCAGCTGGGATATCAAGACGACGGCGAACTTCCTGGCGCATGGCCACGTCGAAGGCTTGGGCACCGCTTCGGGGCCGATGGGCGAAGCCATCGATATGAGCCTTCGGCATATGGCGCCTGAAGATATCAATGCGCTCGTCGTCTATCTGAAGACGATCCCGGCGATCGCCGATACCTCATTGCCTGTTCCGAAGACGATGCTGGCGTCCGCATTCCCAAGCGACCATGAAATGAGCGAGAACCAACGGGGTTCCATGGTCTTCGCTGGAGCATGCGCTGCGTGCCACAACTGGACCGGCAAGAGCGCCGTACTTTCCTACGCCGACTTCATCGGCGGCCGGACGGTCAACGATCCGACGGCAAGGAACGTCGCTCAGGCGATCGTCTGGGGCGTGACGCGGCACACGCCGGACGGGGTTGTGAAGATGCCCGCCTTCGGCGCCGCCTATACGGACGAAGAAATCGCAGCGGTGTCGAACTACATCACCGCGCGGTTCGGAGCCGAGAAGTCGCGCATCACCGCCGACGAAGTCAGGAGCATCAGCAAGCAGGCTTCGCAGTAAGCCGCCTGCCACGTTAACGAATTCAGCGGGAGTTTTTTGCTCCCGCTGAGGGCTTTTCAATCCAATTGACGTATCAAATCTTGGCAGGAAGGCGCTTGTTCGCTCCGGCTCGGATCGTTACGAAGCTCGTAGAGTCGCCGCATTGAAGCTGCGGCACGGAAACGAGCCTCTATCGATGTCGAACGCCAACCAAGAGACGGTTTCAACACGTCAGGGCGCCCGTATCGGGCCCCTCGCAACGCTGCCTGTCTTCTTTAAGCTCGACGGCAAACGCGTCGTGCTCATCGGCGGCGGCGAACCGGCGCTCTGGAAGGCGGAGCTGTTGGCGGCGACGGGCGCGCTGGTAGAAGTTTTTGCCGAAGCGTTTGCCGAGGAATTTTTCGCGTTGGCCGAAGCGCCGCCGCGCGGGCAAATTCTTCTTGTTCAGCGAGGATGGTCGCCGGAGGATTTGGCGAACGCAGCGCTGGCCGTCGGCTCCTTTGCCGACGAAGCGGAAGCGGCGACGTTTGCGGCTGCAGCTCGCGCTGCCGGCGTACCGGTCAACGTGGTCGATCGACCGGCGCTTTGCGATTTTCAGTTCGGCGCGATCGTCAATCGTTCGCCACTCGTCGTGGGGATTTCGACGGACGGAGCGGCGCCGGTTTTCGGACAGGCCATTCGCTCGCTGGTCGAAAGCTTGCTGCCTGAAAGTTTCCGGCTCTGGGCAGCCGCAGCGCGCGATCTTCGCAGGGAGAGCGATCGCTTAGGAGAGACGCCAGAACAAAAGCGACGCTTCTGGCGGCGGTTTACCGATTTCGCTCTTCGCCATCTCGACCGGGGGCCGGGAGCCGACGACATTGCGCAGTTGATCGCTGGCGAACCGGAAGCGCGCACGCCGGAGGCGGTGACGGTTATCGGGGTTGGAAATGACGCGGACATGCTGACGCTTGGAGCCGTGAGAGCGTTGCGGGGTGCGGACGATATTTTCTACGACGACGATGTTCTGGCCGCTGTGTTGGACTTCGCCCGGCGCGAGGCGCGCCGTCATCCGATCGCGAGCACCCAAGGCGGCGACACATCGGCCGTTGTCGCGTCGGCAAAGAGCGGCCGCCAAGTTGTGCGCCTCAGGCTCAACGCGGATGCGGGTAGACGAGGCGGCGGGCAAGAGCTGGAGGCACTTCGAGCCGCCGGCATATCGGTGGTTGTGCTGTCATCGTGACAGATGCCGCCAAGGCGATGCCCGATGGTGACAAGAAGCGATTTTTACCTTTTTTGCCATGTGGTTGCCGTGAAGGGGTGCGAGCAACGGGCCTGAGCGGCACTGGAGCAACAGGGTGTAGCCGGTTCGGCGAAGACGGAATAAAATCTTTCTTTTTCAGCCGGTTATGGCGCGGTGCTGTGGCTCTCGCCTGCTTGGAATGGTCTTTCCTCTTGTCTATACTTCGGATCGGGGGATCCGCTCGGATCAAAGATTGTCACGCTGGGCGGGGGTTAGCGCATCGCTTCCCTCATGGTTGGTTTTTTGTCGTTCCGCGACAGCGAGACGTCGGTAAGCATTCGGAGTCGCGTGCGCATGCGCTGCAATCCATCATATTGGCTTTTGGGACTCGTCCCGATCGCGCTTTTGACTTGGGTTGCCGTGCACTTCGAACAGGGCGGCATCGAGTTCGATCTGTCACGCCGTGCAGGCGAAGCGCTGCGGCGTTCGGGACTCGATTGGGCCAAGCTGCATGTCGTCGGCCGCGATGCGGTGCTGACGGGACGTGCGCCGGATGAGCGGGATCCGGGGCGGGCTCTCGCGAGTGTCGAGAACGTTTGGGGCGTGCGCGTCGTTGCCGACAGGGCTGCGCTGCTTGAGAGTGTCGCCAACTATCATTGGTCGGTGACGTCGTCCGACGATGGGCGCGTGCGGATTGCGGGTGACGTGCCATCGGAAGACGCGCGCCGCGCGCTGCTGGACGCTGCTCGCAAAGCTTTCTCCGGCGCTAAGATTCAGGATGAGACGCGGCTGGCGCGGGGAAGTATCAATCGCAACGCGTGGCTCTCTGCTGCAATCTTCAGCATGAAAAATCTGGCCGAGTTGAAGCGCGGACAAGCGTCGCTCTCCATGCTGGATCTGTCGATCGCAGGCGAAGCCAAGACTGCAGATGCCTATCGCGACGTTCGTGAGGCGCTGTCCGAGAAGCGGCCGGCAGGGCTTGCTTTGGCTCGCGAGGCGATTACGCCGCCGCTCGTCCGGCCGTTCGTCTGGGGCATCAAGAAGAGCGGTGCGGGCATCGAGATTTCGGGCTTTGCGCCGAGCGACGACGACCGCGAGCGGTTGAAGGCGCGCGCCAAATCATTGTTCCGGGCGATGACGATTACCGACAATTCGGATATCGGCGACGGGGCGCCGCAGGGCTGGAACAAAGCGACGAGTGTGGCGCTTGAACAGCTTGCGCAGCTTCGCACCGGCGACGTCGCGTTTACGGATCGCGATCTGGCTTTCTCTGGCGAAGCACCGGACGAGCAGACGGCGACCGCCGTCAAGAGAACGTTGAAGCTCGATGTGCCGCAGAATTTCCGGATCGTCGAACACATCCGCTTCCCAAAGCCGGAGATCAAGCTGCCACCGAGCGGCTATGTCATGGGCATCGTAAATGATGGGGCGTCGCTGTCTCTGGTCGGCATGGTTCCGAGCGAGGCGGCTCGTGGCGCACTGCTCGATGCGATCAAGGCGCGGTTCCCCGGCAAACAGGTCAACGACAAATCGCAGGTTGCGCCGGGAGCCCCCGATGGCTGGCAGCAATGCGTCGTTGCAGGTTTGTCGTCGCTGCCGCGGCTCAAAAAGGGCAAGTCAGTTCTGACCGACCACAAACTTGAGGTGTCGGGCGATACGGATGATTACGCCGCGTCGCAGTCGGTGCCGGGGGATGTGAAGGCGGCCGCCGGGCAGACCTGCGAAACGACGACGAACATCGCGTTCACCGGCAAGATGAAGACCGATCTCACGTGGAAAGCCGCGCGTGAGCCAAACGGCATGGTGACAATCGAGGGTGAGGCGCCTGACGACGCGTCGCGCCTGCGTATCGTTGAGATCGCGCAGCAGATTTTTGCCGGTTCCAGCGTGACCGACAACATGAAAATCGTCGGTGCGTCGTCCGAGCCCTGGTCGTCGGCGGCACATCTCGGACTTGAGGAGATGGCGCGTCTTAAGAACGGCGAAGTCTCGATTGCGGGTAAGGAATTCGTAATCAAGGGCGCGGCGGAG
The DNA here is from genome assembly GCF_905067615.1 of Hyphomicrobium sp. MC8b. NCBI lineage: Bacteria > Pseudomonadati > Pseudomonadota > Alphaproteobacteria > Hyphomicrobiales > Hyphomicrobiaceae > Hyphomicrobium > Hyphomicrobium sp. MC8b. The sequence goes on from NZ_LR898465.1 coordinate 1,547,742, forward strand.
AGCGATCGGGTCGCGAACGATATCCGCAGCGTTCTCTCGACGGATCTGCCGCCGGGCTTCAAGAGCCGGGACGAGATCACGGTCATGTCCCAGGAAGAGAAGGCGGCTGACAGCTGTCAGACGCTGATGCGGCAAGCGTCGGCCAATGGGACGATCAACTTTGCGCGCGCCAAGGCGGATTTGACGGCGGACAGTGCGCAGACGCTGAGAGATCTGGCTCAGATCGCCAACGAATGTCCGAGTTTCAAAATTCAAATCGAAGGCCATACGGATTCGGAAGGCACGGATGAGCGCAACCAGCGGCTTTCCAACCGGCGGGCGCAAGCTGTCGCCGACTTCCTGGCCCAGAACGGCGTCGATCCGCGGCGCATGACGACGGTCGGATACGGCGCGACGAAACCCATCGCCGATAACGCGACGGCGGAAGGGCGGGCCAAGAACCGCCGCATCGAATTTACGGTCAAGGTCAACTGAGGGGAACGGAGGAAGACCGCAAATGGACTATCTGTTCATGAAGTTGATCTGGTGGATCGCAGCGGCGTTCGCGCTGGGGCTTGTTGTTGGTTGGGTCTCGTGCCGTGAAAAAAAGAGATGACGCGCAGCCGAGATTATCCGGCCGCCCTCGGGCATCTGATTAGGTAGGAAATGACGTATCTACTGCTGCAAACATTCCTGCTGTTGCTCGCGTCGTATTTTCTCGGCGCGTTCGTCGCGTGCACGGTGAAACGCGCTCTGTTCGGTTCGCGGGATGAAGCACCTGAGCGCGTGCTTGCGCCGGTGCAGGCCGACGTGCCGGTCGGACCTCCGATCGTCATCCCGCCGCAACCGGTGCGTCCGCGTGCGGCGCAACCGATGCCGCCGGTCACGCCGCGGACAATTGATCCGGTTCAGCCGAAAATCGAAGTTCTCCGGCGCCCGGAACCGCGTCCGGCGCCGGCCGTGCTCGATCCGTCGCGCTTTGAGCGCGCGTTGACCGGTCCGCATTTCAACGAAGGCGTTCCGCGTATCGCGATTATTGAAATTTGCCCTGCAGTGCTGCCGCCGGTGACGGATATCTATCAGCCTGCGCCTCCGGAGTTGCCGCCTCCGCCGCCTGTCGAAGAACTTCCGCCCGAAGTGCCGGACATCGAAGACATTCCCGAGGAAGCACAGGAACCGGAGCCGGAGCCGGAGCCAGAACCGGTGCCCGAACCTGCGCCGGAGCGGGAGCCGCGTACGGGTGGGTTGGCTGCGCGGTTGCGTGATGCGACCACTGCGGCGGCCGCCGGGGCCGTTGCAGCCGCCAAAGCCGCGGCTGCAGCGTCGGTCGCGATGCCGGGCATGGGGTTGTCGCGGCGCGAACCGGTGAAAGAACCGCCCGTTGAGGAAACGCGGCCTTCCATCGAGGAGGCGAGTGCGGAACCGGTGATGACGGAACCGGCGCAGGCTGAAGCTCCGGACGCGGATCGCGATGAAGCGGTGGAACCCTCGGAAGAGATCGTGGCTGCCGCAGCCGAGCCGCCGTCTGTTGTGGCAGAGGAAGAGACGTTTGTGGCTGAAGAGGAACAGGCGCCGGAGCCAGCGTCTGAGGCCGAGCCGGAGGCCGATTCTCAATCACAATCAGATGACGAAACGCCATCGGAGCTTGAGCCGGAGATCGAACCCGCGCTTGAACCGGAGCCTGAGCTTGAACAAGAACCGACGCGTGAGCCCGAGCCGGAACCCGTGGTGTCTGCGCCCGTCGTGCCTGCGGCGCTGATCGAAGACGGCGACGATTTTCAACGTATTCGTGCCATCGACAGCGATATCGAGCAGAAGCTCAAGACGCGCGGCATCGTATATTTCGAGCACATCGCGGGCTGGAGCGCATCCGATGTCCGGCGGATCGGCCAGGAACTCGAAATGCCCGGCCGGATCGATAGAGAGCAGTGGGTCGAGCAGGCGCAGATCCTGGCGAAAGGTGGCGAGACTTATTACTCGCGAAACCGCAAGGCGATGCTTAAGGCCAAAGCAGAGACCGCAAGCGAAGCGAAAACGGAGCCAAGTCCGACTGGGGGACAGACGACGTCACGGGACGATTCAGCAGCGCCGGCGCCGTTGCAGTCCGTCACAGGGACAACCTCGCAGCGCGAGGGGCTTTCCGGCGTCGCGGCTGCAAGTCAGGGACGTTCGGTTGCCGAAATGGCGGCGGCGGCTGCAGCGGCGATTGCTGCTTCGTCGGCAAGCGTGACGCGCGGGCTCAAACCGATCGAGCCGATTTCGCCGTTGTCGAAGGTCGATCCGAAGATTTCGATGCCGGCGCGGATCACGGACGCGATCCGGGAAAAGGGAACGGGCACGGCGACCGTCGAAATCACGAAAGACAATGCGCCATTGCCGGAGGCCACGGCCGAAGGTCCTTCCGACGATTTAAAGCGCATTCGCGGTATAGGTGTCCTGATCGAGAAGCGCCTCAATGCCATGGGCGTTCGCCGCTACGATCAGATCGCGAACTGGACCAGCGGCGACATCGACCGTGTCAGCCGCATGCTGGAATTCAAGGGCCGGATCGAGCGCGAGAGCTGGGTTGAGCAGGCGCGCATTCTGGCGAGCGGCGGCTATACGGAGTTTTCGCGCCGGGTCGACAGGGGCGAGGTCGATACCAGCCGCGAGACGTGACCGAAATCGCTGCGGGACAGGATTCCGTAGCGCGTACCGTCATTCTGCTCGTCGGTTTCGGCAAAGAACGAGGCGACTGCTGAGATCGTCTGCTCGTCACGTAGCAGCGGCGCGTGCCCTTGGGCGGACACCGTGAATGACGACAGTTTCGGATGGCGCTGGCGCATTTCCTCGACGGTCTTCTCCGATAGAAGGTCAGAGTTCTCGCCGCGCAGCACGAGCACCGGAATGCGTTTCATAGCTTCAAACTGCGGCCAGAGTTTCGGGATCGGGCCATCGAGGACGGACAAGCATCTCGCCAGCTTCGGGTCGTAAGCGCCGACCGGCTTGCCGTCCTTGTCATTGAACATCTGGCGGGCGATGGCGGCAAAATCGTCATCAGTCATTTGCGGAAAATCGCGGCGGAAGAGATCGCCGATGATGCGCGCCGCGTCGGCCCAGTTCTTCGGCTGGGGAATGCGACCGACATAGCCCGCGATGCGTGCGAGCCCGTCTTGTTCGATCACCGGACCGATGTCGTTCAGAACCACCGCTCCCATCAGTGAGGGTTGCGCAGCTGCCAGAACCATTGAGATGAGGCCGCCGCGAGACGTTCCGATGATGCCGGCGTTGCGCAGCCCGAGCATCATCATGAAGTCGATCGCGTCCTGCATTTCGATCGGCACGGCGTAGTTCTTCCAGTCAGAATCGTATTCGGACAGGCCGCGGCCGCGCGTATCGAGCGTGAACACGTCGCGCGCCTTCGCGCCCTGGCTCAATGCCACCGCGACGTCGTGGAAGTCGCGGCTATTGCGCGTCAATCCGGCGAGGCAAACGACCGGCCGCGCGTCGGACGCGACCTTGGGCCGATAATGGCGGCCGTAGAGGCGCAGCCCATCGCGGCTAGTGAAGTGAATGTCTTCGAATTCCTGCACCGCCACCATTGGGATATCGCGCCTCGTTTTGGGTTTGCTCAACCGTCGCTGTTGTTGTCGGCGATGCCGCTACCTGAATCGTCGTCTTTCGGCATCCGTGTATCGCTACGGCCGCGCCAGAGGTCTTGTCGAAGACGCAGCGGGTTTTTCATGCCCATGCGCGCGCGATAGATCTGGATGTTCGACAGAACCTTGGTGACGTAATTGCGGGTTTCAGGAATCGGGATGCGTTCGATCCAGTCGATCGGATCGACGTTTGCGTCTCTCGGGTCGCCGAACTCGTTCATCCATTGGCGTGCCCGGCCCGGGCCGGCGTTGTAGCCGGCAAGTCCAAGCACATAGGAGCCGTTGAAGTCATCCATCCGGTCCGCGACGTAGGCCGAACCGATCATCGCGTTATAGCGAGGATCGGAGAGTAAACGATCAATCTGGCATTTAATCTTGTAGTCGCGGCATACGTGGCGCGCGGTTCCAGTCATGACTTGCAGCAGACCTTTGGCGCCGGCGCCCGAGACGATCTGAGCGTTGAATTCCGTCTCTTGCCGCGCGAGGCCGAGAAGGAGCGGAAGCTCGGGCGGGGCGCGCAGCGGTGTGTAGCCGGGGAACGGCTTCAGCGGATAGGCATAGATCAGCAAGTTCTGTCCACGCGCGATGGCGATCTTGGCGATGCGCAGGGACATTTGTGGGTCGCCCAGTTCTTCCGCGAGAAAGGCGACCATACCGACTTCCGCCTCGGACGGCGCAGCGTTTCTCAAGCCTGCCAGGAGCGTGCGGGTAATTTCGCGAGAGAGGCCCGCCTTTTGCGCAAGCACCAGCGCATGCGCCTGATCGGAGGCGTTCAGCTTGCGAATTTGCGCGGCTGTCGGATAAGCGGGCGGGGTGATTTCGAGATGGGTGCGGCCGGGGTCCAGCGTCTGCATTGCCAGGAGACCATGGAACGTATCGGAATACTTGGCTGCCTCACGGTACTGCTGGGCCGCGGCCGCCTTGTCCCCACGCGCAGCCAGGACGCGTCCCAGCCAATAATGTGCCTTGGCGCTGCTCAACGGCCCGTCCGAAGCGGCGATCATATCGCGGAAGTGGCGTTCGGCGGCGGTGGTCTTTTTGAGATATCGGAATGCGATCCATCCGGCCATGAACGTCTGGTCTTTGCGCGGATTGACGGAGAGGGGACCGGCGTCCTTGACGAGTTCGTAGGCAAGCTTCGGCTTATCGAGCTTGAGTGCTCCGTAGGCCAGTTCGCGTCGCTCTGCCCACCACTCGTCCAGCGCCGCGACCTTCTTCGGATCGGGCGGGATGGACAGAATGATGTCGGCGGCCTGCTCGATCTTTCCGGCTTTGCGCAGCAGCTGCTCACGATGAAAAGCGAGGCCGACGTCGTCGCGGCCGCCCGGTGCGAGCGCGCTCATCAGGGCCTGGGCGTTAGAGGCCTTGTTGAAGACGGCGAGACGCGCGACGGCTCTCTTGCGTTCGCTTGCTGGTAGAAGCGGGATGAGACGCTTCGCCAGCGCGGCGCGGTCCTTGCGGTTTCCGGCGTAGCGCACGTCATCGGTGATGAGGCGGTCGAAGCGCCATTTGTGATCGGCTGGCGTCAGCAGGTTGCCGAAGCGATCGAGAAAGCCATTTTCGAGCGTCGGCGGAATGGACATCTCGCGCCAGGCTTTGGAGGCGTACTTGCGTGCCGCCGTCGTGTTGCCCTCGGCCAACTCGGCCGAGGCGAGAGCGGCATAGCCTGCGCCGGTCTCGGGTGGGTTGTTGGCGAAGTAGGCCTTGATGGCGTCGGCGCTGCCGCCATTCATGAACACGGCTTCTTCGAAGCCCTCCCGGATCGTCGAGCGATCCGGCCAATTGGGATGCTCGCGGAGGAAATCGCGAAATTCCTGCGGGTCGCCAAGACCGGCGCGCAGGCGCATCCAGACGACCAGCGTTCGGCCGATGGGGTCGCTGATCTTGCTTTTCGCCGTCGCAAAGTCGTCGAGGTTCTTCGACCGGATGGCCGAGGCCGCATCGCGTAGGGCGGACAGGTCGCCAGGATCAGGCGAGAGCGACAGCAAAGGGCTCAGCGCCGAATCAAGTTTGCGCTCTTGCGCCTTCTCGGACGGCAGCAGTTGCGGCGCGGGAACCGCCTTCACCGCAGATTCGGCGGGGGAAGGCGCGCCCGTTAACGTGACGCCAACCAAGAAAAGGGACGGCGACAGACCGCAGAGAACGCGGGTGAGGGAGCGAATTCGCGTTCTGGATTTGAGGCTTAGTCGCATTGCTCCCCATTGGGTAAAACGCCCTACTCGCCCCGACCTTGCGGCAAGCTTTACGAGCGCCTAATGTTACAGCGCTTGCGTCGCTAGCAACGATACACCGTATTAAGCGGAATTATGCATGCTGAGGCAAGCGGTTCAGGCCGGACGCATGGCACATACGTACGGCAAGACCGTGGCCCCTGGCCGTATGGCTCGAGTCCCTAATGACGTTGAATTCCTGATCGAGACAGGGGTGCTGCACCGCAGGGTGCCGGTCTCGGTTTTTTCAATCTAAGGCGAACGCATGTTCAGAGGTTCAATTACGGCGCTCGTTACGCCGTTCCGCAATGGCAAGGTGGATGAAGCCGCCTTTACGCGGTTCATCGAGTGGCAGATTTCCGAAGGCACGCATGGTCTGGTCCCCGTCGGAACGACGGGCGAGAGCCCGACCCTCGACTATGACGAACACAAGCGCGTCATCGAGCTTGCGGTCGGGACCGCCAAGAAGCGCGTTCCTGTGATCGCAGGCACGGGTTCGAATTCGACCGATGAAGCGGTCGAGCTGTCGCAATACGCTGAGAAAACCGGCGCGGATGCGGTGCTGATCGTGACACCGTATTACAACAAGCCGAACCAGGAAGGGCTTTATCAGCACTTCAAGGCGATCAACGACGCCATCAATATTCCGATCGTTATCTACAACATTCCGGGCCGTTCGGTCGTCGACATGTCGGTCGCGACGATGGCGCGCTGCTACGAGTTGAAGAATGTCGTCGGCGTCAAGGATGCGACTGCCAATCTTGCGCGTCCCTCGCAGGTGCGGTCAGTGCTTGGGCCGGATTTCTGTCAGCTCTCGGGCGAAGACGCGACGGCGCTGGGCTTCATGGCTCATGGCGGCGCGGGCTGCATCTCGGTCGCGTCGAACGTGGCGCCGCGGCTATGCGCGGATCTCCAGAACGCGTGCATGGCGGGCGACTTCAAGAAGGCTCTTGCCATCCAGGACCGGCTTACGCCGCTGCACGAAGTGATGTTCATCGAGACCAATCCGGCGCCGGTCAAATATGCTGTCTCGCGGCTCGGTTTCGGCACGGCGGACATGCGTTTGCCGATGGTGCCGCTCACCGACGCGTCGAAGCGGGCGATCGATCAGGTGCTGAGCGACCTCGACCTCGTGAGCGCGAAAGCGGCCGAGTGACGACTGTCGGAAAGCGCTAAGTCATGGCATCCAAACGCGACGACGGCACCACGCTTGTCGCCGAAAATCGCAAGGCGCGGCATGAGTACTTCATCACCGATAGCTGGGAAGCGGGTATCGAGCTTCTCGGCTCCGAGGTGAAGTCGCTGCGGCGTGGCCAATCGAATATCGCGGAAAGCTATGCCTCGGTCGAGGACGGCGGGATCTGGCTGATCAACAGCTATATCGCTGAATATCCGGGCGCAGCGCTGTTCCCGCATGAGCCACGGCGCAAGCGCCGACTGCTGATGCATGCCACCGAAATTCATAAGATCGGCATTGCGATCGAGCGCAAGGGCATGACGCTGGTGCCCTTGGAGCTTTATTTCAACGAGAAAGGCCGCGCCAAGATCAAGCTGGGCTTAGCGCAGGGCAAGAACCACGCGGACAAGCGGCAGGACGCTGCGAAACGCGATTGGAACCGGCAAAAAGCGCGCCTCATGCGCGAAAAGGGCTGATCGTGTGAGCGGCTGGAATGCGGGCCGCTTCGCTCGCGCTAGCGAAGGGGAAACGCGTTATGGAAACACATTCACCCTGGCCCACGCCGGTCGATGATGGCGCGGCGAAACATCTGATCGCGGGAACGCGCCTTCCGGATGTGGCACTGCCTGCCACGCGTGGTGCGATGGTCAATCTCGCGCGCTTTCAAGAGAAAGCGATTGTATTCGTCTATCCGATGACGGGGACGCCGGGCGTTCCCAATCCGCCGGACTGGGATACGATTCCCGGTGCGCACGGTTCGACACCTGAAGCCGAAGGGTTTCGTGACGCTTATGCAGAATTCGAGCTGGCCGGTTACGAGGTGTTCGGCGTGAGCGGGCAATCTTCGGAGGCGCAGCACGCTTTCGCTGCGCGCGCCGGTATTCCGTATCTGCTGCTGAGCGATGAGAAGCTGGCGTTTGCCGATGCGCTCGATCTGCCACGCTTTGAAACCGGCGGCGTCGTTTATCTTTCGCGGCTGACGATGATCGTCCGTGACGGCATCATTTATCGAGTGATCTATCCGGTCACCAACCCCGCTGGGCACGCGCGGACGCTACTGGAGTCTCTTACGGCAGTTCGTGCCTGATCGCATCGAAGACAGCGTGAAACATCTCCGTCGTTAGCCGGCCGGTGTTGGTATTGTAGCGTGAGCAGTGGAAGCTGTCGTAAAGGGCGAGGCCCGGCGCGAGTTCGTGGCGGGCGCCGTGTGCGAACGGAAAAAGCGCCTTTCTTTTTGCAAGCGTGGTGAGTGTCTGATCGTGCGCGATCCGGCCTAGGGCGAGGATGACTTTCAGTTTCGGCAGACTTTCAAGCCGCGCTGCAAAGTAGGGACGGCAGTTTGCAATTTCTAACGGCTCAGGCTTGTTCTGGGGTGGCACGCAGCGTACGGCGTTGGTGATCATGCAGTTGCGCAGGCGAAGACCGTCATCGACGCGAGCGTGATACTCGCCGGTCGCGAAGCCATAGCGGATCAGCGTGCCATAAAGCAGATCGCCGGCGTAATCGCCGGTAAACGGCCGTCCTGTGCGATTGGCGCCGTTGCGACCTGGCGCCAGGCCGACGATCAGGAGGCTGCAGTTTGGCGTTCCGAATGAAGCGACCGCGCCGTTGAACCAGTTCGGCTCATGGCGCTCGTTTTCAGCTCTGTAGGCAACGAGGCGCGGGCAGCGCGTGCATTTAGGCGGAGCTTCGGGGCCCAATGCCGCTTCGACTAAGGCCGCGCCCATCTTACCTTCGCTCAATTATCGTCTGTCGCTTAGACTTCCTCTTCAGCGAAGTCGTCGTCGCCCAGGTAATTGGTGTCGCGCGGAGACGAAGCCTGTCCGCGTGCAGACGGGCTACGTCCGCCTTCGCGAGGCGTACGGCCGCCGTTGGAGCCGCCACCGGTCTGTGAGCGGCCGACCTGTTCTTCGAGGTCGGCGAGGTCAATAAATTGATCGGCCTGACGGCGCAATTCGTCGGCGACCATCGGCGGCTGGGTCTGCAGCGTCGAGACGACGCTGACGCGCTTACCCTTCTGCTGAAGAGCAGCAACGAGACTGCGGAAATCACCGTCGCCTGAGAAAATGACGATGTGATCGAGGTTATCGGCCAGACGCATAGCGTCGACGGCCAGCTCGATGTCCATGTTGCCTTTGACTTTACGGCGGCCGGTCGCGTCGGTGAATTCTTTGGTCGGCTTCGTCACCATCGAGAAGCCGTTATAGTCAAGCCAGTCGATGAGCGGCCGGATCGAAGAGTATTCCTGCTCCTCGGCCAGGGCCGTATAATAGAGTGCACGGACAAGGTGTCCTTTTTGCCGGAAAAATCCCAGCAAACGCTTGTAGTCGATGTCGAACCCCAGTGACTTTGCAGTGGCGTAAAGATTTGCGCCATCAATGAAAAGAGCGATACGTTCGGTGGGGTAAAAATGCATTGGCGAATCCTGAGTAAAATTCCCAACTAAACAATGTTAAAAAATAACGTTGGGATTTTCTACTTCGCTATAGGCTACAGGGACTTGACTGTGGAGCATCGGGACTTGACCGAAGGCTCGAAGTCCACAAGTTTCTACGGCGTAGAATACTATCGTCGCTAGGACTAACAGAAGTGCGCAGCAGTCAACAATTGTGACAAATAGTCTATTAAAGAGCACGTAATTCCTTTGACGTGCCTATAGAACGTTCGGCAGCGGTTTTTTCTTCGTCAGCGCTTGATTAATTCTTTTCGACGTGGCACAGAGGCATCAGCGTGGCGCCGGAAGGCTGTCTCGAACGGCTGTTTGCGCCCATTAACGCCCGAAAGAGTGCGGCTGAATTTCACCAAGGGAAGGTTTGCCCCATGGCTCGCGTCACCGTCGAAGATTGCGTCGACAAAATTCCTAACCGATTTGAGCTGGTGCTTCTCGCCGCTCACCGGGCTCGCGCGATCACGAACGGAAGCGCGATTACGATTGCACCCGATGATGACAAGAACCCGGTCATTGCCCTGCGTGAGATTGCAGAGCGCACGCTTTCTCCCGACGACATGCGCGAGACGCTGATCTCTTCAATCCAGAAGAATACCGAAGTCGACGAGCCGGAAGCGGTCGCAGCACCGTTGCTCCCGCCGGAGCGCCGCGCGCCGATGCTCGGTCGCGATGACCTTTCGTCCGACACACAAGTCGACGTCATGACGGAAGAGCAGCTTCTCCGCGGCCTGGAAAGCATGACGCCGCTCGAGCCGTCGGCCAACATCGGCTCGGGTTCGGGGCCGCGCGAGCGGGATCGCGATCCGCGCGACCGCGGCCGCTGAGCCGGCCAGGAAAGCCTGCTCGCGACAACAGGCTCGCGTCATTCAACTTTAATCCGTCCTGCGTCTTCGGTTACGCTTGCGCCCAGAAGGAGTGCGGCGGGTCATGATGCGGCAGTACGAACTCGTCGAGCGGGTTCTCAAATACGATCCTAGTGCGGACGAGGCTCTGCTCAATCGCGCCTACGTCTATGCGATGAAGGCGCACGGCAACCAGAAACGTGCGTCGGGTGCGCCATATTTCTCGCATCCGCTGGAAGTCGCGGCCATTCTCACTGATCTCAAGCTCGACGACGCTACGATCGCGACTGCGCTGCTGCATGACGTGATCGAGGATACGGATGCGACACGCTCCGAAATCGACCAGATGTTCGGGCCGGAAATCGGCGGTCTCGTCGACGGGCTGACGAAGATCAAGCGGCTCGACCTCGTTTCCAAGAAAGCCGAGCAGGCGGAAAATTTCCGCAAACTTCTGATCGCCATTTCCAGCGACATCCGGGTGCTGCTCGTCAAGCTCGCCGACCGCTTACACAACATGCGGACGCTGGAGCACATGAAGCCAGAGAGCCGCAAGCGGAACTCGGAAGAAACGCTCGATATTTATGCGCCTCTGGCCGGCATGATGGGCATGCAGGCGCTTCGCGAAGAACTGGAAGATCATGCTTTTCGCTGGCTGCATCCGGAAGCGTACGAAGCGCTGACGGAGCGGCTCGCAGATATGCGCGAGCGAAACGAGGGTCTTGTCGAAGAAATTCGGCAGGCCATCGCACGAAAATGCGCGGATGCCGGGATCAAGGCGGACACGTTCGGACGCGAGAAGAAGCCGTATTCCATCTGGAGCAAGATGGAGCACAAGCAGATCAGCCTCGAACAGCTTTCCGACATCTACGCATTCCGCGTGATGGTCGACACGATCGAGGACTGCTACCGCGTGCTTGGCATAGTGCATACGACTTGGAGCACGGTGCCTGGACGTTTCAAGGACTACATTTCAGCTCCGAAGCGAAACAACTATCAGTCCATTCACACCACGGTTTACGGACCGCGGCACCAGCGCGTGGAACTGCAGATCCGGACGCGCGAGATGCAGCATATCGCCGAATACGGCATTGCGGCTCATGCGCTCTACAAGGCTCAGCAGAGCGGCCACATGAATGGGCATGCCGTCGGTGAGGGCGAAGAAGTCGACGACAGCCCGTATGGACGGCTGCGGACGATGATCACGTCGCTTCTCGAAGCGGCAAATCCGGAAGAGTTTCTTGAGCATACCAAGCTCGAGTTGTTTCACGATCAGGTCTTTTGCTTCACGCCGAAGGGGCGTCTCATTGCGCTGCCGCGTGGGGCGACGCCGCTCGACTTCGCTTATGCCGTTCACACGGATATCGGTAATGAAGCGGTCGCCGCCTATATCAACGGGCGCCATGTTCCGATTGATACGCACCTGCGCAACGGCGACGAAGTCGTGATCGAGACTCAGAAGGGGCATGTTCGCCCTGCGGCGTGGGAAGCGTTTGCCGTCACCGGGCGGGCGCGGGCTGCGATAAGGCGAGCGGCGCGTGAAGCGGAGCGCAAGCGTTTCGTCGAACTCGGGCGGCAGCTCGTGCAATCGACGCTGGCCGGTGTCGAGGTCGATTATTCGGATGAGAAAGTCAGGGCGGCCGCTCCGAAAATCGGCTTCAAGACTGCAGACGAACTGCTTGCTGCCGTCGGGCGCAACGATGTGCAATTGCCCGATGTTCTTTCGGCCGTGCTCCCGCAAGGCCAGACCCTCGGCGATGGCTATAAACCAACGCGGCGGTTTGGACGCGCCCGTGAGCAGGACGGCTGGTTCAATATCGACAAGGTAAACAGCCTCAAGTTCCGAACGACAGAAATCGACAGCATGACGGCTATTTCGATCGGAGGGCCGAGCCAGGAGCTGCCGGTCGCATTCGAGCCGGGCGGCGCGGTGCCCGGTGACCGGATTGTCGGTGTGATGGCGCCAGGCGAGGGGATTCGCGTTTTTCAGATCCATTCGCCTCGTCTTAAGGAATACGAGGAAGAGCACTGGATTGATGTCACATGGGACGTCGATCCTGATCGGCCGCAACGTTTTCCCGCGCGAATCAGCGTTACAGCGGTTAATGCTCCCGGGTCGCTTGCCGAGATTGCCAAGGTGATCGGCGAGACGGGCGGCAATATCGACAATATCAAAATGGCTCGCCGCGCGGCAGACTTTACGGTGATGCACATCGAGCTTGAGGTTTTTGATTTGGTGCATTTAAACCACATCATTGCCGGGCTCAGAGCGAAGTCATCCGTCGCAAAGGTGGAACGGCTTTTCGAGTGAGCTAATGTGCGCACGGAATGGGTCGCATAATGGCGCCTAGGAACATAATCGTTTGAACGCAAAGCAACTGGCATTGGCGGACCGCGCAACGTCGTGGTGGAATTCCACGCGGCTCTGGTCGCGTCTGCGTTATTTCTGGCGGCAGGTTCTTCGGCTGCGCGCAACGCCCCATGAGGTGGCGCTGGGATTTGCCATCGGCGTATTCACAGCGTGCACGCCCTTCCTTGGCGTCCAGACGATTCTTGCCTGCGCGCTGGCGTTGGTGCTGCGCGTCAGCATGCCGGCGGCACTCCTTGGGACGTTCGTCGGCAACCCGCTAAGCTGGCCGGCAATCTGGACCGCCTCGTATGTCTCAGGCGCTCTGCTTCTGGGACAAGATCCGACCTATGCCGCCAACCATCTGGGTGAAACGGCCAACGTGCTCGGCGCAACCTTGATGACGCCTTCGCTGCAGACGTTTGACGCCGCCATCGATAATCTCTTGCCGATCGCGGAGCCGATGGTAGTCGGGGGACTTCTCGTCGGCTTGATTGCAGCTATCTTCAGCTATTACCCTACGCGTCGCGCGGTCCGCGTTTTTCAGCGTCATCGCAGCGTCAGTTAGGTGGATCGCAGCTCTTCTTCCCGTCCTAGGCCAATTCCCAACAATCGGTGGCACAGCCCGTGGCAACGACACGCAAAGCCTCTGACACCAATAAAGCTATGATGCCGGTCCGCGCCCTGCGCCTGGGCGTCAATATCGATCACGTCGCGACGCTCAGGAATGCACGTGGCGGCATTCATCCTGATCCCTTGCGCGCCGCTCATCTGGCGATCGAAGGTGGTGCCGACGGTATCACTGCGCATTTGCGGGAAGACCGCCGCCATATCTCCGATTCCGATATCACGCGGCTCAAGAACGAGCTGACGCGACCGCTCAATCTCGAAATGGCCGCGACGAAAGAAATGCAGCAGATTGCGTTGCGGCACGTGCCGAACGCGTGCTGTCTCGTGCCTGAGCGGCGCGAAGAGCGCACGACCGAGGGTGGATTGGATGTCGTCGGAGCGGCGAAGACGCTGAAGCCGTTTATCGCCAAGCTCAAGGATGCAGGTATCCGGGTCTCCCTGTTTATTGAGCCCGACTTGAAGACGATCGAGTCCGCGGCGAGCGTCGGTGCCGATATCGTTGAGTTGCACACCGGCCGATATTGCCATCTGGCGCTCGATCACGATGCGACCGGTATGGCGCGCGAATTGGAGCGTCACCGGAAAGCCGCCGCTGCGGCTTCTGCAGCCGGTCTTGAAGTGCATGCCGGACACGGACTGACCTACAACACCGTCAAGCCGATTGCGGCGCTGCCTGAGATCGTCGAGCTCAATATCGGTCACTTCCTGATCGGGGAAGCCATCTTTGGCGGCCTGTCGATGGCAGTCCGGCGAATGCGCGTGCTGATGGACGAGGCACGAGAGGCGATGACAACAGCGCCCCAAGCACGGCGCGCGAAATGATTATCGGCATCGGCAACGATCTTTGTGACATTCGTCGGGTCGAGAAGACGCTCGCGCGTTTCGGCGACCGTTTCATTGAGCGGGTCTTCACGGCGGAAGAGCGTCGCAAAGCTTTTTCGCGGGCACATGCCGCGCGTACGTTCGCCAAACGCTTTGCGGCCAAGGAAGCGGCCAGCAAGGCGCTCGGCACGGGGTTTCGCGCCGGGGTCTACCTCAAAGATATCGGGGTCGTGAATGCTCCGTCGGGACGGCCGACGCTGGCGCTGACGGGCGGAGCGGCGCGCCGTCTGGCCCATCTCATTCCGGCCGGTTTCAAGGCCCGGATCGACGTTACGCTCACCGACGAGTATCCGATGGCGGAGGCGATCGTCATCATTTCGGCTGTGCCGGAAGGTATCGATCTTCCAGGCTGAGCTTTTGGGTTGCGGCAGATTGGTTGTCCAACGGCGATTTTGCTGATGCCAAACGACATCGAGTCGCTGTTTTCCTTACCTTTTAGTCAGATTAGCGCCCGTCATTGCGGCGTTAGACCAAACTCGCTATAGCGGTCCGCTAAAACGAAGCGAGCCCCGGCCAATGCCGCTCGGCGGCGCAAAGGGAGCCCTTTGAATGAGCGTTGGTACGAAGACGTCGAGATCGAGCTGGTCGGAAACCCTCATCATCGTCGTCGAAGCACTCGCTATTGCGATGTTCGTGCGGATTTTCTTTTATCAGCCCTTCAACATTCCATCCGGCTCGATGAAAGAAACGCTTCTGATCGGCGACTATCTGTTCGTCTCGAAGCTTTCGTACGGATACAGCCGCTTCTCGTTCCCCTTCAGCCCGAACCTTTTTTCAGGTCGCATTTGGGGCGCTGAGCCGAAGCGCGGCGACGTCGCGGTGTTCAAGCTGCCGCGTGATAACTCGACCGACTACATCAAACGCGTGATCGGTCTGCCGGGCGACGAAATCCAGATGCGGAACGGGCAGGTATTCATCAATGGGCAGGGTGTGCCCAAGGAGCCTGCCGGATCTTTCACGACTTGGGAAGATGGCCGGGAACGGACAATCTCAGTCTTTCAGGAAACGCTTCCCAACGGGGTGAAGTACAAGGTCCTCGATAGCGATCCGGATGGCCCGTACGACAATACCGGGGTCTACAAAGTTCCGCCGGGTCATTATTTCATGATGGGCGATAATCGCGACAACTCTACGGACAGTCGCGTCCGGAGCGCCGTCGGCTTCGTTCCCTATGAGAATTTCATTGGGCGCGCCGAGATCATTTTCTTCTCTGCGAAGGTCGACGGGCCGGACGCCATGCATTGGTGGGCACCCTGGAACTGGCCGTTTGACATTCGCTGGAACAGGTTCTTCACTCTCGTGCGGTGACCGCGAAGCGGCATTTGCGCCATGTTGAGACCACGCAAGTTCAAAGAACTGGAAACGAAGCTGGGGTATAAATTCAAGGACCCCGGCCTTCTTGAGCGCGCACTTACACATGCCAGCGTGCGTGGCGGCAAGGTCGCCCGCTCCGATAACGAGCGCCTGGAATTCATTGGTGACCGGGTACTCGGTCTTGCCATCGCGGAAGCCCTGAACAAGCAATATCCGGAAGCGAACGAAGGCGAGCTTGCCCGTCGCTACAACCGGCTCGTTCGCGGCGAGGCTTGCGCCAAGGTCGCACGCAGCATCGATCTCGGCGTTCATCTCATTCTGTCCGAGAGCGAGGCCGATAGCGGTGGTCGCAACAAGACAACGATTTTGGCCGATGCGGCCGAGGCGCTGCTCGGCGCAGTCTTTATTGACGGTGGTTTTGACAAGGCGCGTGCCGTCGTCACCAAGCTCTGGCAGGATCAATCCGAGCCGGTGCCGGAAGTGACGGTCGATGCCAAGTCTGCTCTGCAGGAATGGGCGCAGGGGCAGGGGCTTGCGCTGCCGCGTTACACCGTGGTGGCGCGCAACGGTCCGGATCACGCGCCGCGTTTCACAGCTGAGGTCTTGATTGCAGGGCGCGCTCCGGCGCAGGGTGAGGGCGCGTCTAAGCGAATTGCGGAGCAGGCGGCTGCCAGCGCGCTTCTGACGCGCGAAGGCGTGGGAGCGCGTGTCGGAGATGTCTGAGAACAACGTATCGACAGAGGCCGGTCGGCGGTGCGGCTTTGTTGCCATCCTCGGTCCGACGAACGCGGGCAAGTCGACCCTCGTCAATGCATTGGTGGGGGCGAAGGTCGCCATCGTCTCACACAAGGTGCAAACCACGCGCGCCCCGATCCGTGGCATCGCGATGGAAGGCGACAGCCAGATCGTCTTCATAGATACGGCGGGCATTTTCAACCCGAAGCGGCGGCTCGACCGTGCCATGGTTGACGCAGCGTGGGGCGGTCTCGAAGACGCCGATGCGGTGCTTCTGGTGCTCGACGCCGCGGCGAGTCTCGGAGAGGACGTTGAAGGCATCGTCGAGCGGCTCAAGTCCGTGCGGATGCCAAAGATCGTCGTGTTGAACAAGATCGACAGGGTCGAGGACAAGCCGAAGCTGCTGGAGCTTGCAAAAACGCTCGATGAGCGTTTGTCGCCGGATCGGATCTTTATGATTTCCGCGCTAGAAGGAAAGGGCGTCAAGGATCTGCTGACCTATCTCGCGGGCGTCGTGCCGAAAGGACCGTGGCATTATTCGGAAGACGATGTCACCGACGTGCCGATGCGGACGCAGGCCGCCGAGATGACGCGCGAGAGTATCTACCGCTTCCTGCATCAGGAACTGCCCTACACGACGACCGTTGAAACGACGGATTGGAAGACGCTGAAGGACGGTTCGGCGCGCGTCGAGCAGACGATCTACGTCGAGCGCGATGGGCAGAAAAAGATTGTGCTCGGCAAGGGCGGCGAGACGATCAAGAAGATTTCGAGCGCAGCGCGGCACGGAATCGAGGAAATGGCTGGGCATCGCATTCATTTGTTCCTGTTCGTCAAGGTGCGCGAGAACTGGGAAAGCGATCCGGAGCGCTACCGGGAAATGGGCCTGCCTTTTCCCAAATCCTGAGCAGCCTGCTATGAAGCCCGATGCAGTGGACGGATGAAGGCATCGTTCTATCGGTAAGGCCGCATGGCGAAACGGCGGCGGTCGTCGATCTTTGGACGCGTGCCCACGGACGGCATATGGGGCTGGTCCATGGCGGCCGTTCGCGGCGGCTGCGTCCCATTCTTCAACCCGGCAATCACGTCGATGCCATTTGGAAGGCGCGGCTTGCCGATCAGCTCGGCTCGATGAGCGTCGAGATGCGGCGCGCCTTTGCGGCGGAGACGATGGACGACAGCCAAGCGCTGATGGCGCTATCATCTATCACGACGCTGACAGCGCTGCTGCCCGAGCGCGATCCGCATCCCAATCTCTATGAGATCACGCTGTTCGTTCTCGGCTTCCTGAATGATCCCACCGTATGGCCGGCTCTGCTCGTCAGGTGGGAGCTGGCGCTGCTCGATGAACTCGGTTTCGGTTTGGATCTTAGCCAGTGTGCGGCGACGGGTGCGAACGATCAGCTGATTTACGTGTCGCCGAAATCGGGCCGCGCCGTTTCGGCGTCGGCAGGTGAGCCTTATCGCGACAAGCTGCTGGCGCTGCCGCAATTTTTGACGAAGCAGCGATCGAGCCCGGTAACGGCGCAAGACGTCCATCTCGGTTTTGCGCTGACTGGGCATTTCATAGAAAAGCATCTGTTGCTGCCGAAAGGACAGACATTGCCAGCGTCGCGCATGCGGCTTGTGGCGCAGCTCGCGGCCTAGAATTCGAAATCCTTCGGTTTTTTAATGCGGATTTGCGCGGTGGGAGCGACGGAATGCCTGCAGTGTGGTCGTTCCTCTTATCGACTGCGGGCAAACGGAAGAGCTTTCGTTTTGACCCCCAGCCATGAGTGCATCGCCGGGCTTCTTTCTCCATTGGTCAGCCCGGGGTGCCCTGCAACTGGCCTCGCGTGCGACCCACACCGCCCGCCCGGCTCGCGACCGCCCGTTCGGATCCCCCCTCCGAACGGGCTCTCTTGCATCAGGATTCGGAAAGTTTCGGACTTGCCGCCGTTCAGGAGAGAAAAACCCTTTTCTTCAGCAACCGTTCATGCTGATGCGTAGACAACTATTAAAAGCGTTATTGTCTTTCTCACTGTGCATGCGGGAGTACGGTGGGAATTAACGGGACCGCAGTGCGAACTGCGGTCCCGATAGTTTTATGACAGCCTGATGCGGCGCGCGGAGCCCACGCCGCAGAAATCGCAGGCATTTCCCTTCCATTTTCCGACGCCGCTTAAGACGCGATTAAACATCGTTGCTTACGCTTCATGAGCATAGGTCGTGGCGTGGGGGCTTTCGATGGGTGGGTTAAGGTCGCTGCCGATTGACGACATTCTGGAGCGGCAAACGATCGAGTTTGACGACATTCTCCTTTTGAAGCGCGTCTTCTATGAGGACGGCGTCGTCTCGTCGGATGAAGCAAATCTGTTGTTTTCGCTGCAGCAGGGATGCTCGGTGCAGCATGCCGATTGGCCGGATTTTTTTGTCGAGGCCATTGCCGATTACCTCATCATTCAGGAACAGCCGCGCGGCTATCTGACGGCCGCCAACGCGAATTGGCTGATAAGCAGGGTTTCGCGTGAAGGCAAGATCCGGTCCAAGACGGAACTCGATCTTGTTCTGAACGTGCTCGAAAAGGCCCGCTGGGCGCCTGCAAGCCTTTCCAAGTTTGCACTCGAACAGGTCAAGCACGCGGTGCTGACCGGTGGCGGCCCGCTGCGTCGAGGCAAGTCGCTGGCTGCGGGCAAGATCAGCGAGAGCGAAGTCGATCTCCTTCGCCGCATTCTTTATGCCTTTGGCGGCGATGGGCATGTGGCTGTGACGCGCGCCGAGGCCGACATTCTGTTCGATATCGACGAAGCGGTCGCGGGTTCGCCGCCGAATGCGGTCTGGACGGACCTTTTCGTCAAAGCCATCGCCAATGTGATGATGTCGGCATCCGGTTACGCGGTCCCATCACGTGAGGAGGCGCTGCGGCAGGAGGCGAAGCTCGACGAAGATGACGACGAGCAGACGTCAATTCTGTTCTCGCTGCTGTCGATGGTGCACGCGAATCTGTCGTCGATGCAGGATTCCTATCACGACCAGAGCGTGGAAGAGCGGGCGCTTGCGCGGCTGGAGCATCAGCGCATCGAGATCATTACCAACGAGAAGATCGCAGAAGCCGATCCGTCGTGGCTCGTGGGTCGCCTCGGCCGCGACGGTCGCCTGACGCCGAGCGAGCGGGCGCTCGTCTCCTACCTTAATCACGAAAATCCGCGGATCCACCCGACCTTTACCGAAGCCGTCTGCCGGTTGGGGGAGGCCGCCTAACAGCCCGGTCCCCCATAGTTACTTCGGGACCGCCGGTGAGCCCTCTCGCCGGCGGTTTTGCTATGCGGCAGCGGATCGCACAGGTCCTGGCATTCGGGGTGCCAACGGCGTGTTTACGCGGCGTTGCACACGCTCTAGAACGGCGTGTTGTCTTGCGACAAGCTGAGGCAGCCAAAATATTCACGGGAAGGACCGGGAAGCGCTGATGTTCAAGAAAATTCTGATTGCCAACCGCGGTGAAATCGCGTGCCGCGTGATCAAGACGGCTCGCAAGATGGGCATCAAGACCGTTGCCGTCTATTCCGACGCCGACCGGGATGCGCTCCACGTCGAGATGGCGGATGAGGCTGTCTACATCGGCGCAGCGCCGGCGGCTGAGTCCTATCTGGTTATGGATAAGATCATCGAGGCCTGCAAGGCGACGGGCGCCGAGGCGGTCCATCCGGGGTATGGCTTCCTGTCCGAGCGCGAGGCGTTCCCGCTGGCGCTCCAGAAGAACGGCATCGTCTTCATTGGTCCGAATCCCAAGGCGATTGCCGCCATGGGCGACAAGATCGAGAGCAAGAAGGCGGCAGCTGCGGCGAAGGTTTCGACCGTTCCGGGCTACATGGGTGAAATCAGCGACGCCAAGCATGCCGTCAAGATCGCCGACGAGATCGGCTATCCGGTCATGATCAAGGCGTCGGCCGGCGGCGGCGGCAAGGGCATGCGCATTGCCTATAACGCCCGGGAAGCGGCTGAGGGCTTCGAGCTTGCCCGGTCGGAAGCCAAGTCGTCGTTCGGCGACGACCGCTGCTTCGTCGAAAAGTTCATCGAAAATCCGCGCCACATCGAAATCCAGGTGCTGGGCGACAAGCACGGCAACGTCGTCTATCTCGGCGAGCGCGAATGCTCCATTCAGCGGCGCAACCAGAAGGTTCTGGAAGAAGCGCCGTCGCCGCTGCTCGATGAGAAGACCCGCAAGGCGATGGGTGAGCAGTCGGTCGCGTTGGCCAAGGCGGTTGGTTACGACAGCGCCGGCACGGTGGAATTCGTTGCCGGACAGGACCGCTCGTTCTACTTCCTCGAAATGAACACGCGTCTGCAGGTCGAGCATCCGGTGACGGAACTCGTGACCGGCATCGACCTTGTCGAACAGATGATCCGCGTAGCGGCGGGCGAGAAGCTGCCGTTCAAGCAGTCGGACATCAAGCTGACGGGATGGTCGGTCGAAAGCCGCGTCTATGCCGAAGATCCGTACCGGAACTTCCTGCCGTCGATCGGCCGTCTCGTTAAGTATCGCCCGCCAGAGGAAGGCACGAAGGACGGCGTGACGGTGCGCAACGATACCGGCGTCTTCGAAGGCGGCGAGATCTCGATGTATTACGATCCGATGATCGCCAAGCTCGTCACTCATGCGCCGACCCGTCTCGAAGCCATCGACGCACAGTCGACGGCGCTCGACGCGTTCTATATCGACGGCATTCAACACAACGTGCCGTTCGTTTCGGCCGTGATGCAGCATCCGCGCTGGCGGGAAGGCAACCTTTCGACCGGCTTCATCAAGGAAGAGTTCCCCGAAGGTTTCGTCCCACGCGAACCCGAGGGGAAGGATCTCATCACGTTGGCCGCCGTGGCCGGCGCCATCGACCATCTGAGCAATGCGCGCCGTCGGGACATCACCCATCAGATGTCGGGGCAGGCCGTGAGCTTTGCCAAGCGGCGAATCGTTAAAATCGGCTCGGCGACAGTGGAGTTGGAGGCGCTGGGCGTCATTCCCGGACCCTATTACGTGTCGATCCTCGACAAGGACGGACACCCCTCGAAGACGATGGAGATCACATCGGAATGGTGGCCGGGCGAGCCGGTTTGGATCGGAACGGTCGATGGAGCCGACGTTGCGGTCCAGGTCCGTCCAATTCCGAATGGCATGACGCTGTCGTATCGCGGTATCCAGGCCCAGACGTATGTTTACACGCAGCGGGAGGCTGAGCTTGCGGCGCTGATGCCTGTGAAGGTTCCGGCCGACATGTCGAAGTTCCTGCTTTGCCCGATGCCGGGGCTGGTCAAGGCAGTGAACGTGACCGAGGGGCAGGACGTCAAAGCCGGAGATAACTTGGCGGTCGTCGAAGCCATGAAGATGGAAAACATCTTGCGAGCCGAGCGTGACGGCAAGGTCAAGAAGATCGCGGCCAAGCCCGGCGATAGCCTCGCCGTCGACGCAGTGATCATCGAGTTCGCTTAAGATCAAAGACGCGGGCGGCGCTGAAATAAGCCGTTACGTTTGTGAACCGGCCTCAGCCGAGCTTCGCCGCCGCCCGCCTCAGACCTCGCAGAATTGGCTCGTAAGCCTCTTCGTTGCGCGTCTCCGGATAGACCATATAGACCGGATAGACGAATTTCCGGGCCCGCTTCGGCTCTCTCACCCGCCCACGGCTGATCAGTCCCCGCACCATACGCGCGGGGAAATAGCCGGAGCATTCGTTTGCCAGAAGATAGTCGAGGCCCATCGGGCCAAGGTCGAGACTGAGCGCCGGATTGGCGTGCTCGGGAAACGCGGCGGCGTGATCCTGAACAAAATCCGTCCCCCAATCGATGAGCAGATAATCGTTCACGCCACGCCTAGCTGAGGGCTTGGCTGAGGAAACGAGCACGAACTCTTCGTCGAACAAATGTTCGATCGTCAGGCCCGGAGGCGGGGAGGGGCGATACATGATTGCAAGATCGAGCGTGCCTTCGATCAGCCGCTGGCCCAACACTGGGGAAGCTCCAGCTGTTGCCGAGACGGCGATTCCCGGGATCTGAACGCGCAGACCGGCGGCCCATTTCAGCAGAAAACCGCTCCAAAGACTGAGCGGCGCACCAACAGAAATGTGTTCGGGATGCTGATCGGCGAGCGAAACCTGGAGCTGCGCTTGTTGCCAGACGCGCACCATGGCGAGGGCGTGTTTCTGGAAGAGTTCGCCCGCTCCCGTCAGTTCTGCTCCTGATTTCGAACGCGTGAAGAGCGGTCGGCCGAGCAAATCTTCGAGGCCTTTGATGCGTGCGGAGACTGTCGATTGGGTGATGTTGAGCTTGCGAGCCGTGTCGACGAAGCTTCCCGTCTCGGCAACAACGAGGAAAGTACGCGCGAGATTGACATCCATCCGTTGAGATCCTCATCGATGAGGTGTGAAACTCATCTATCGAAATTTCCGATATCACCAAACGTCAAATTTCGTTTGTGCATCGCTTTGAATTTCATCAATGTCGAAAACGACCTGACTTGAAGTCTGGTCGACAGATTCTTGTGTCTGTCAACGTTCAAACGGAAGGACGATCGAAAATGGCTAAAGCTGCAAAGAAAGCCGCCAAGAAGGCCCCTGCCAAAAAGGCAGCGAAGAAGAAGAAGTAATGACTTTCTGCCGCGATCGCAGGAGCGGCCGTTTCGACCTTTTGGTTATAGCGGCAGGCGCGATCGCAGTTCTTCTTATGACCTCGGCTGCTCCAGCAGCCACGATTGCCAACCGAGGTGACAGAGAGGTCAAGCTCACCATCACCGAGGACACGTCGATCAAGGACGAAGTTCTCCCAGTAGGTAAGGTGGTCGGCGGGGTCTGTCAGAAGAGCTGTATCATCCGCCTCAACGACAATGCGAATGACGAGTACGAACTCGATGGTTCGGAAAGCGTTTCTGTCGAAGGGGGTCTTCTCTACTACGATTCACCCGCAAATGGGGGCGCGCCGCCGGTTGGCAGCGCCTCGGACGAGCGGCAAGGAAAATGACGTAGAGATAAGGTTGCGGCAACGGTAATCGGGCGCTTGTATCCCCCTCGGATGCAGGCGCCTTTTTAGTTTGCCGGACGTTCAGCCGACGTTTGTGCCGGTCCCGGGCTGGGGTGAGAT
Source organism: Hyphomicrobium sp. MC8b (assembly GCF_905067615.1). Classification (NCBI taxonomy): domain Bacteria; kingdom Pseudomonadati; phylum Pseudomonadota; class Alphaproteobacteria; order Hyphomicrobiales; family Hyphomicrobiaceae; genus Hyphomicrobium; species Hyphomicrobium sp. MC8b. The sequence continues at coordinate 1,571,046 of NZ_LR898465.1, forward strand.
GACAGGCAGATCGATGACCTTCGTCGGTCCGAAGATTTTCTGAAAACTGGTTCGAAGCGCGACGTCCACATCGTACATGGAGACCGGAAGGCCCAAGTCAGCGAGGCTCGTCACGCCGTGATCGCGGATGCCGCACGGGACGATGCCGCCGAACTGCGAGAGGTCGGGGTCGACGTTGAGGGCGACGCCATGGCTCGACACCCAACGGCTGACGCGAAGACCCATGGCGGCGATCTTGTCCTCGACCTGTTCCCCTTTCGACGATCGGCGAACCCAGATCCCGACTCGATCGCGCCGAATTTCGCCGGTGACGTTGAATTCCGCGAGGGCGTTGATCAGCCACAATTCCAGGCGGGCGATGAAATCGCGAATGTCGCGACCGCGCGTTTCGAGGTCGAGCATGACGTAAGCCACGCGCTGGCCCGGTCCGTGATACGTGAACTGGCCACCTCGGGCGGTGCGGAACACCGGCAAAGCATTCGGGTTCAGCAGGTCTTCATCTTTAGCGCTGGTGCCGGCGGTGTAGAGCGGGGGATGCTCAAGAAGCCAAACAAGCTCCCTAGCTGTTCCATCGCGGATTTCGCTCGTGCGTCGGCGCATGACCTCCAGAGCAGAATCGTAATCGACGTAGCCTTCGGTGATGGCCCACTCGACTGGGGCAGGCGTGCCGGCATTCGGAAGTTTCGATGTGAGCGTCTTCACTGTTGACCGCCTGTGACCGTCAAGTCGTGCGTGCCGCGCTAGGCTTTCAAGTAGGTCCAGCAACCTTGCGGCATTCTGTTCGCCATGCCGCATATATAATAATGAGTCTCGACATTTGCGCCTTCAGTGCTTTTCAGGCCAATCTGCCGCTTGCGTTCCGGCAGGGGCTCTGATACGTCGGCGTCTTCGCGGATTTGGGCAGCGCCAATGCCTTTCGCGATTTCCCAGATTTCAGGTCTGGACTGCGGTTGTGGCGGAATTGGTAGACGCACTACCTTGAGGTGGTAGCGCTGGAAACGGCGTGGAGGTTCGAGTCCTCTCAACCGCACCATTTTTATTTGCGCGATGCTGCCCGCCAACCCATCGCGCGGGTTCCGGTTCGAGGAAGTCCTCGAACCTACACCATTTTTGTTTGCGTGAAGCGGGCACGTCACCCCGGTGCGGCAATTTCCGGTTCGAGTTTGATCGCTCTGAAGCTGCGCCAATGAAGTTCAACTATTTCCGCTTCTGAGCGGCCTTGAGCTTGAGCGCTGGTCAGGGCGAGTTTCGCTCCTTGGCGATTTGAAACTCTGCGTCGTATTTCTCGATCGTCCACCATCGAGATGAGGACGAAGCGCTATTGCTGTCCTCTACGCCGGAGCAACGGCCCCGGCGCATTCGTCATTCTTGTGGAGAAAAGACGCGAGGCGTCGCAGTGCCTACCAACGGCAAATGCGACGACCATTCCGCCACCAGCAGTGGCGGGGACCGCGCCATCCGCCGACCCAACGGCAGTGTCTGCGTCCGTTGCGCCACCAGCACCGATAACGCGCATTCTCAACGATGCTCGATTTTGAGGGCTTGATAATCTGAACGCTGGAAACGAGCGCGCCAGCGTTTGCCCGTGGCGTCGCAATGCCGATGAGCCCGGTCATCGCAATGCACAATGAAATTGCAAAAAGCCATTTCCTTTGCATTAGCCATCTCCCTTTTTCGTCGATTTGTTCAATTTTGACTTCGTTGAGTAGTATGTATGCTGAAATTCTTCGTGGCGATTTAATTCGCGCATTTGCTTTTCGACTATATCGATTTCGCTGAGGGACGAACATTTAGATCCCCGGGGTCATTGCCATGGATGCAGCACGACGCAGCTTGCTCGGCATGATGATCTGTCTGTCAGCGTGTGCTGTTCTGGTTACCGGGTGTGCGGAACAGGCGAAGGTTGAAGATCAGCAGCCACGCCCCGTTCGAACAGTGACCGTTGAAAAGAGTGAACTGGGTGAACTTGTTACGTTGACCGGCCAGGTTCAGGCCGAAAACGAGGCTGCTCTTTCCTTTCGGATCGGCGGCAGGATTATCGAGAGGTTGGCCGGCGTGGGCGACCATGTCGTGCCTGATCAGGTCCTGGCAAAGCTCGATCCTCAGGACGAACTCAACGCACTTAGATCGGCGAGGGCCGCTCTTTCTGCGGCCGAGGGCCAACTCGTTGAGGCGCGGAACAATTATGATCGTCAGACTCAGCTTTTAACCCGCGGGCATACCACGCGGGTGCTATTCGATCAGGCGCAGCAGAATTTACGCACCGCACAGTCGCGAGAGGACGACGCCCAGGCGCAGTTGGAAATCGCGCAGGATCGCGTCAGTTTCACTCAACTCAAGGCGAATGTCACGGGGACTATTACCTCGCGGTCTGCCGAAGCGGGTGAGGTCGTACAGGCTGGCCAAGCGGTCTTTCAAGTTGCGCGCATCGAGGGTCGGGACGCGGTTTTCGATGTTCCAGCGCAAGTCATTCACTCTGCGCCGCCCGATCCCGAGATTACGGTGGGGTTGACGGACAACCCGTCTGTGAAAGTGAAAGGATGGGTGCGGCAAGTCGATCCGCAGGCCGATCCGGTGACGCGCACGTTTCGGGTCAGAGTCAGTCTCGTTGATCCTCCGGCCACGATGCGCCTCGGTGCAACCGTCACGGGGAGCATGCGCCAGAAGGCTTCTCCCGGTATGACGATACCGGCGAGTGCGCTGACCCGCAGCAATGGCCAGCCTGCGGTCTGGATCGTCGATCCTGCGAAATTTACTGTATCGCTGCGGAATATCGAGGTTCAGCGCTTCGATCCTGCAACAGTGGTCGTATCGAATGGACTGAGTGCGGGTGACATCGTGGTGACGGCGGGTGTTCAGGCGTTGCACCCCGACCAAAAGGTCAGGCTGCTCGGAGCATCTTCGTGAGTGGACTCAACCTGTCCGAATGGGCACTGAAGCATCGCTCCTTCACCGTATTCATCATGATTGCGGTGACGTTCGCGGGCCTTTCGTCGTATCTCCGGTTGGGGCGGGCCGAGGACCCGCCTTTTACTTTCAGGACGATGATCGTACAGGCGTCATGGCCCGGCGCCACGATGGAGGACACGCTACAACAGATTACCGAACGTCTCGAACGCAAGCTTCAAGAGACGCGCGACCTCGATTTTCTTCGTAGCTACACAAAGCCCGGCGTAACGACGATTTTCGTTACGCTGAAAGGCTCGACGAAGCCCGCGGACGTTCCTGACATCTGGTATCAGGTGAGAAAGAACATTGGTGATATTCGCCATACGTTGCCGGCGGGGGTCGTGGGGCCTGGATTCAATGATGATTTCGGCGACACTTTCGGGCTGATCTACGGCTTCACGGCCGATGGGTTCAGTCACCGCGAGTTGCGCGATTACGTCGAAGATATCCGCTCGCGCTTGCTGCAGGTTCCGGATGTCTCGAAAATCGACGTCCTCGGTGCGCAGGACGAGCAGATCTATGTCGAGTTTTCAACGCAGCAACTCGCAGGGCTCGGGATCGACAGGGCGGCTCTGATCGCGGCTCTGCAAGCACAAAATTCGGTCAGTCCGGCGGGCGTTCTTCAAACCGGAAACGAGAAGCTCATTTTACGGGTGTCAGGGTCTTTCCGGTCGGAAAAGGACATTCTGAACGTCAATTTCTACGCCAACGGGCGGCTGATCCGGTTGCGCGACATTGCGGAAGTGCGGCGCGCCTATTCCGATCCGCCGCAGCCGATATTTCGCGTCAACGGCAAGCCTGCGATCGGGCTTGCGATCGCCATGCGCGATGGCGGCGATATTCTGAACCTCGGAACAAACGTCAAAAAAGCGGTCGCAGAGAGCATGGCCGATCTGCCGATCGGGATCGATGCGACGCTTGTTTCCGATCAGCCGATGGTGGTGAAAACGGCCATCAACGAATTCACGGAATCGCTGTGGCAGGCCATCGCCATCATTATGGCGGTCAGCATTATCAGCCTCGGCTTTCGCCCCGGCGCGGTCGTCGCGCTGTCGATACCCCTGACCATGGCGATCGTCTTTCCGATTATGGAATGGCTCAGCATTGATCTGCAACGAATTTCGCTTGGTGCTCTGATCATTGCTTTGGGCCTTCTCGTCGACGATGCGATGACGACGGTCGACGTCATGACTTCCCGTCTGGCTGCCGGGGACAGTAAAGAGCAGTCTGCGACGTTTGCGTACAAGTCGCTGGCATTTCCAATGCTGACGGGCTCGTTCGTCACGGCTGCGGGGTTCGTGCCGATCGGCTTCGCTCAAAGCGCGGCAGGAGAATATACGTTTTCGATCTTCGCGGTCGTGACGATCGCGCTGATCGTATCATGGTTCGTCGCGGTTCTGTTTGCACCATTGCTTGGCGTCTGGCTTTTGAAAAAGCCAGATCCGAATGCGTCCAAAAAGCAAAGCATGGTTCTTCGCATTTTCCACGACGTCCTCATCGGCGCTATGCGCAGACGCTGGCTGACGATCGGGGCGACGCTGGTATGCTTTGTCCTCTCCCTGCTGGCGCTTCCGCTGGTACCCCGTCAGTTCTTTCCGGCATCGGACCGGCCGGAACTTGTCGTCGATCTGGCACTCCCGCAAAACGCGTCGATCTTTGCCAGCGAGCAGGCTGCGACGAAACTGGAGGCGATCCTCAAAGGCGATCCGGACGTTGCGAGCTGGAGCCTCTATATCGGGCGCGGAGCCGTCCGCTTCTATCTGCCGCTCGACGTGCAATTGGCCAACGACTTCTTTTCTCAGGCTGTCGTCATCGCCAAAGATGTGCCGGCGAGGGAGCGTCTCCAGGCCATGCTCGAAAAGAAACTCGCGGAACAATTGCCGAGTGTGGTGGCTCGCGTCTCGCCGCTGGAACTGGGGCCGCCCGTCGGCTGGCCGGTTCAATATCGCGTGACCGGTCCCGACGTCGAAAAGGTTCGCACGGCCGCTTTGCAACTCGGCGAGATCATGGGAGACGACCCGAATGTGCGGCACATCAATTTCGATTGGATGGAGCCTGCGAGAAAGGTGCGCATCCAGATCGATCAGGATCAAGCCCGGCTTCTGGGTCTCAGCTCGCAGACTTTGGCTGAAGTCTTGAATACGGTCACGACCGGCACGCCGATCACCCAGCTGCGAGACGACATATATCTCGTCAACGTCGTCACTCGAGCCATTGATGAGCAACGGGTGTCGCTATCAACATTGCGCGCATTGCAGTTGCCGGTCGCCAACGGGAGAACCGTGCCGCTTGGACAGGTCGCTACTTTTGATTTCGAGCAAGAATATCCCTTGATCTGGCGGCGACAGCGTCTGCCGACGCTCACAGTTCAGGCGGATGTGGCGTCAAGCGCGACACCGGAAGCGGCCGTTGCGGCTTTGGCTCCGGCCGTCAAAAAACTTAGTGATGCCCTTCCGAGGGGATATCGGGTCGATGTGGGCGGCACTGTAGAGGAAAGCGCGAACTCGCAAGCCTCGGTCTTTGCCAAGGTGCCGTTGATGCTGTTCCTGATGCTGTTGTTCTTAATGGCGCAGCTACATAGTTTCAGTCGCCTGATTCTGGTTTTGTGCATTGTCCCGATGGGGCTGATCGGCATCGTCGCCGCGCTTCTCATGTCGGGGCGGCCGCTCGGCTTTGTCGCGATCCTCGGGATCTTGGCGTTGATGGGCATGATCGCTCGCAATGCCGTCATCCTCATCGAGCAAATCGAAACGGAACGTGCGGGCGGGCGCGACACCTGGGACGCGGTCGTGCAGGGGACGGTCTCCCGCTTCCGGCCCATCATGTTGACAGCGATTTCCACGGTTCTCGGTTTCATACCGATTGCGCCGACCGTTTTCTGGGGCCCAATGGCTTTTGCGATCATGGGCGGTTTGTTTGTGGCGACAATGCTCACATTGATCGTTTTGCCGGCGCTCTACGTTGCTTGGTTCGGCATCAAAGAGCCCGAGCGTGAGGCCGCGGTCTAGAAAGATCCGAACGCCGTGCCGAGAACAATCACGGCCACCAACGCAATGAGCGCGCCGACAATCGCTACCATCACGATATCCAGATAGCTTTCCTTATGCGTCGATCCGCAAACGGCGAGCAACGTGACGACTGCGCCGTTGTGGGGCAGGCTGTCGAGTGTGCCGGCGCCGATGACGGCGACACGATGCAGAAGGTCCGGGTTGATGCCTTGCTCATGAGCGATCTTGAGATATGTCATCCCTAAGGCGTCGAGCGCGATGGTGAGGCCGCCCGATGCTGATCCGGTCAGCGAGGCCAGGACGTTGGTCGCTACAGCAAGCGAGACGAGGGGGCCGCCTTCGATCCCGAGCACCCAGTCGCGCACCACCGCGAAAGCAGGCAGCGCCGCAACAACGGCGCCAAAGCCGACCAAACTGGCGACGCTGAGTACGGGCAGCGCTGAGGCATTCGCGCCGGCGTCCATGGTTTCGCGCAGCTTCGGCAAACGTTTCAGATTCAGGGCTATGAGAACCGCGATGGCGACGGTGAGTGCGGTAACGACGGCCCAAATGCCACCTACTGCGGATAACGAGGTCGACCCCCACCCGGGTTCGGCGAGATAGGAGGTGTCGAGGCGCGGCAGCACAAGCGTCGACATCAGAAGATTGACGCCGACGACGATGGCCAACGGCAAGACCGCGATGGTAATCGGCGGCGCATCGGCGCTTTGCGCGCCGTGCTCGACCTCGACGGGATCGAAAGTGCCCGAAGTCGTAGCGCGTTCGCGGATCTTCTCGTCGTTTGCTGCTACCGTGGCCGCCACCGCATTACCTTCATAATCTTCGCCGTTCTTGCGCGCGCGGGCTTCGACCAAAGTGAGCCACCATAAGCCGAAGCCGAGCGTGATCGCCGAGGCGAGGATTCCAAGTCCAGGCGCAGCGAACGGCGTTGTGCCAAAGAACGGCATAGGAATGGCGTTCTGGATGGCGGGCGTTCCGGGCAGCATCGACATGGTGAACGTGGACGTTCCGAGCGCGATCGCGGCGGGCATGAGCCGCTTCGGGATGGCGGCGGCGCGAAAAAGAGCGTGCGCCATCGGCGCGAGCACGAAGAAAGCAACGAACAGGCTGACGCCGCCGTAGGTGACGAGCGCGCCCGCCAGAACGACGGCGAGGATGGCCCGTTTGGCACCCAATCGTTCCGTCATAAAGTCCGCAATTGCGGATACCGAACCGCTATCTTCCATCAATTTTCCGAATAAGGCGCCGAGAAGAAAAATTGGAAAGAACTGCATTACGAACTGTGCTGCGCTGCGCATAAAGGTCTGCGTCCAGTGCGCCAACAGCGGTTCTCCGGAAAGGCCGGCAGCAATGATTGCGGCAGCGGGGGCAAGCAGCAAGATGCTCCAGCCGCGATAGGCGAGGTAGATCAGTAGCCCTAGCGCGATCAGGATGCCAAGCAGCCCCATGTTTCAAATTCCTTCGAGCAGGATGTCGAGGTTGAGCGTCGAGCGACGACCGAGATCGTGCACATGGGCTTCAAGGAAGGTTTGCGCCGCTTTGCGTCCTTCCTCGCGAAGATATTCGAAGAAAGCCCATTCGGCGTTGAGTTTGGAAGAGGCACCCAGCTCAGCCATGATGTCATTGCGGACAACGTGCAGCCGCATGCGCGCCCATCGCTGGCCCTCCCCGTCACCGGGATCGGCAACCTTGCGGAGGAGCGCCATCATCTTCAACTCCTTGAGCGCTGCCGAATTGAATGAAATTTCGTTCAAACGGTTAAGAATGTCGCTGGCCGAGCGGGGCACTCCAGGACGTTCGATAGGGTTGATCGGGACAAGGATCGTGTCCTCGGATTCGCACTCTTGCACCAACGTCGAGAGCGTCGGGTTGCCTGAGTAGCCGCCGTCCCAATAGGCTTCACCATCTATTTCAATCGCTTGAAACAACGTTGGCAGACAGGCAGAGGCGAGTAGAACGTCGGGTGTCACAGCGGCATTCTTGAAAACCTTGCCGCGGCCGGTGCGCACGTTGGTTGCGGTGACGAAAAGATGAATCGGCGCCTCTGCCAGCACATCAAAATCGATGACCTCGGCAAGGATGTCGCGAAGCGGATTGGCGCCGTGCGGATTAACGTCATAAGGTGATACAAGCCGCGACATCAGATCCATGGCGATGTACATGGGCGAGGAATCGAGCGTCCAGCGGCCGAGGAGAACGTCAAGCGGTCCTCGTTGAAATGGGCTGAAGCGCGCTGCCTCGGCCACGCGCCGCCAAAACTGTGCAAGTGCTTCACGTGCGCCGAGCGCGCCGCCTTTATGATGACCATAGACGAGAATGGCGGCGTTCATTGCGCCAGCCGATGTGCCCGACACGCCATCGATCCGGAGCCAGGGCTCTTCCAGTAAGCGATCGAGAACGCCCCAAGTGAATGCGCCATGGGATCCGCCGCCCTGAAGCGCAAGATCTACAAGCACCGGATCACGTTCGAAAACATTGCTGGTCGGCATTGCACCCCACCATGGTCGTAAGTGGTGAACCGGTTTTAATTCGTCCCACAATTCTCGTGCCGAAGCCGAGGCGTTCGGCAGTTAACGTGAATGAGTTGCTAGCTTTCGTTGAAGCTTGTGCGGAAGGCAGCCTCCTGGTCAACGATCATGTCATAGACAGGAATGGATGGAGCGAGATTCTTGAAAGCGATATCGCTTCGCAAGTAAGCAGGAGCGACCTGCCTCAGAATTTCATTCAGTCTACGGATGGTGGGGTGCTTCTTGAGGCCAATTGCATCTCGTCGCATTCGCGGATCGAACACCGCAATTTAATTGATTATTTCGCCAAATTTTGCGTCGCCAAAGGCTTGGCGCCGCTGGAAAAGACGCAGAATTTGTGAAGGGAAGTCTCATCTTCAATCGACGCGTTCGAATTGCTATCGAAAAATCGCCTGCACATTTTGTGCATTCGACATGAACTCTTGCTATAGTCCGCATACGGGTCTGGGACACTTTGGGGGCAAAAACGGCTGTAACCAAGGAGTTCAATGTGATGAAAGTTATTTTGGCAGCGGCTTTTTCCGCTTTCGTCCTCGCTCTCGCCCCTCTTCCTGCATTCTCCGAAGATCAGCAGCCTTCAAACGATCCTACGCGACACAGAATGGGCGATGAAGGAAAACTTCCAGCGACCAACTCCGCAACGACCCGCGTTCCAGAAATGGGCGCAGGAACCGGAGCGAGCAGCGGAACGTCCGGCTCTCACACGATGGGCGATGAAGGCAAACTGCCTGCGACAGGGAATATGAGCACACGTGTGCCCGACCAGGGCGCCGGTACTCAAAATCAGAAATAGAAATGGGTAATCCGCGCGGGTGGGCCAATCGGCCCAATGTGCTCCGGCTAGCTGCGAGGAAAGATCTCGCGGTTTAACTCGGATAAGCCGATGGGTTTTCTGAACCGCGCCATGAGGACTACCTGAGCGGGATCACCGCTCAGGCCTGCTGTTCGCGCCGCCAGCGAAGCGGCGTGTTGCCAGCGATTTTCTTGAAGATCGTCGTGAAATGCGCCTGCGTCTGGAAGCCGACGCTGAGAGCGATTTCGACGAGCGATTCTGATGTTGTGCACAACAGGTGCTGCGCACGTTCGATGCGCTTGTGCAGCACGTAGTCGTGCGGTCGCATGCCGGTTGCGACGCGGAACTGGCTGGCAAAGTACATGCGGCTCATCCCCGCCGCCGAGGCGAGGTCGGCCAGCGTGATCTGCTCCGAGATGTGCGAGTCGACGTACTCAACCACACGCTTCATGCGCCACTTCGGGAGTGCCGACGGCGCCCTACGAGTTGGCTGTTCCTGCTCTGATTTGGCGATAGGCGAGATCGGAAGTTCGAAGAGGCGCGCGACGATCGCCAGGCGCTTTTCATTTTCGGCGTGACGGTCGAGCTTCTCGGGATTGACGCCGGCTTCCACCAATGCCTTGGCCAAGCGATCCAAAATGGCCGGGTCGACGTGGTGATGCTGTGCTGTGTTGCCGTGGAAGTGTGAGGTCAATTGGAGCGACATCGCGTGAGGCCTTCCCATTTTCTAACCGCTTCGGTGGCCGGCGTGACTTGGATCAATGCTGATCCGTGTCTGGCCTAGCGTGATGGGAAGGTACGGAAGCGAGCTGTGGCGCTCCATTCTACGAGCGTTTGGGATCCTACATCGTCAGATTAGTCGGCTCATACTTTCGTATGGATATTGCGGTTGGGAGTTTAGTGCGAACCGCGCTCGCCGCATGCTGGAGCTTCCTCGCGCTTTTGTTGGGGCAAAGGCTTTTAGCGTCGAGGCGGGGTCGTGCATTTTAGGAATCTATTGTGCGGAGAGGGAATATTCTTTGTCGCGACGATGGCAATGTTGGTCGCGTCAGGGTCGCCCTGGGCCCCAATTCTCGTTAACCGCTTAATTAGAGGGTTTGTCAGAAGCATCTCTGCCCCGTTTCCCCCACGGGGCTGTCCCCACCCCCCCGGAAGATGTTCTGACGCCCAAGCGCGCCGGCCTGAACGCAGCCGGCGCGCTTTTCGTTTCGAGGGCGCAGTCCGAAAGGCCGATCCGTTACAAACCAGCGTATAATTTAAAACCGAGCGCAAAAGCGGCAGGTTGAGTTGGCAAATGCGGTTCAATCCGCGTTAATCTTTCGAAAGGACTGCCGAAGTGTCCAAAAATCCCCTGATCAGCATCATCGATGACGATGAGGCGGTTCGCGTGGCAACCGAGAGCCTTGTGCGGTCTCTCGGCTTCGGGGCAACTACGTTCGCTTCAGCGGAAGAATTCTTGAACTCGGCCCGATTGCCGGAAATTTCGTGCGTCATCACCGATGTCAACATGCCGGGCATGACCGGCGTGGAATTACAGTCGCATCTTCAGGCGCAGGGCCATAATGTGCCGATGATCTTTATTACGGCCTTTCCGGAAGAGCGGACACGGCAGCGCGTAAATGCTGCCGGCGCGATCGGCTTTTTAAGCAAGCCATTTGACGGTGGCGCTATGATTCAATGCATCGATAAGGCCCTCGGGCGGGACAGCGAACCCACGCGCCACTGATTGTACGTCACTCCTGATGCTTCATGCTCAATCGGCAGCGGATATCTCTATCCGCTGCCGATTGCATTTTGAGCTCTTAGCCCTGGCTTGTGGTCGGAACGGCGACGAAGCGATCGCCCTGTGCCGTCTTTAACTGCATGAGAACGGCGCGCTTGTTGGCGTTCCTAGCCGCACGCAGGGCTTCCTTGACATCGGCCGGCCCGGAGACCGACTTGCCCCCAACGGACAGGATGACGTCACCCTGCTGGATGCCTTTCTCGGCGGCCTTGCCTTCCGGATCGACATTCATCACGACCGCACCATGCGTACCGGCGCCGTCCACCTGATCGGCCGGAGCCAGCGTCATGCCGAGTTTGAAGTCGCTCTCGGAGCCTTGGTCGTTCTTGGCGGTCTTGCCATCCGGGTACTTGCCGACGTGCAGGTCGACGCTGTGCTTTTCGCCGTTTCGGATGTAGGCGATCTTGATCTGCGAGCCTGGCGATACCGCAGCGATGGTCCGAGCGAGATCGCGGCCATCTTTGATCTCGTGATCGTTGACGGAAACAATCACGTCTTGCGACTTCAATCCGGCGCGAGCCGCTGGGCCGCCATCTTGCGGTTCATCGACGAGGGCGCCTTTGGCTTCCTTCAGGCCCAGACTGTCGGCTATATCGGCCGTGACAGGCTGAATGGAGACGCCGATCCAGCCGCGTGTAACGTGACCGCTCGAGCGAAGTTGCTCGGCAACGTATTTCACCGTGTCGGCGGGAATGTCGAATGCGATGCCGACCGACCCGCCGGACGGCGAAAAGATCGCCGTGTTCACGCCGACGACTTCGCCGTTCTGATTGAACGTCGGGCCGCCAGAGTTGCCCTTGTTGATAGGGGCGTCGATCTGAATGAAATCGTCGTAAGGGCCGGAGCCGATGTCACGTCCGTTTGCCGAGACGATACCCGCCGTGACCGTGCCGCCGAGGCCGAACGGGTTGCCCATCGCGACGACCCAGTCGCCGATTCGCGGAGATTGCGTCGCGAGGCGGACGTAGGGGAAGTCTCCGGAGCTATCGACCTTGAGAAGCGCGAGGTCGGTCTTGGGATCCGTGCCGGCGACCTTGGCTTTGTAGCGCTTGCCGTCCGTGGTCATGATCTCGACGCTCTTGGCGTGATCAACAACGTGGTTGTTGGTGATCAGGTAGCCGTCTGCCGAGATAAAGAAGCCTGAACCCTGTGCCTGCATCAGGTGTGGTTTTCCGCTATCTTGAGACTGCGGTCCGAACTGGAACGGAAGGCCCTGGAAAGGCGTGCCTTCAAAGGGGTTCTGGCCTTGTCCGGGCTGGCCGGAGTCGGCGACCTGATCGACTTCTTCAGCTTTCACGAATACGGAAACAACGGCTGGTTTCACGCGCTCGACCAGATTCGCAAAGCTCGGAACGGCCTGTTGCGGCGCATTTGATGTGCTGACGTCTGCGACCGGCGTCAGCAAAGAATTCGGGGCGGGTTTCTCTGCCGCGAAAACAGCGCCAGCGCCGAGAACGGCAATCATTGCGGCGCAGGCTGCCAATTTCGCTTTGTGGCGCGCAATCACGCGGCCGGCACCCGAATGTTGCGGCGCGTTCATGTTGGTCTCATCCATTCGTAGTCTTCCTGATTTTACGAGGTGCAGTGCGCGGGATCGGCACTGGCCCCGGGCTGGGGTTGACGCGAATGTGCCAAAGCCAAGCTTTCCGGAATCCGTCCAATGGCTTAAAAATCAGAAAGTAAAAGCCCTATTCCATTCGGCGCAATTGTTCCGGCAAAATGCGCTCTATATCGTGCAATCGGACAATTTCAGATCGTTTGAGAAAGAAAGCGACCCTGCAGAGCCGCTAGTTTCAAACCCATACAGGCGTCGTCCGCAGCGGCGGACGCTCAGGAGAGACGGCAATGGCAAATCGAGTTTATTCGTACAACGAAGCAGCCGAGCACGATCCGATCATTCTGGCTGACGTCGACGAAGCGGCGGCGGTTTATCCGGATCACGACATCGTTACGCGCCATTTCGACAGGCCGTTGACGATCGGGGATTTCGTCAGCTCGATCGCAGACGGTGCGGATGGACATGGTGGATTGCCGACCTATCTACGGATCACGCTGCAAGGCGACGCCACTAAAATTCGCCGGCTGATGGCGGATAAGCCGCGCAAGGCTCGCACATCCAAGCGGTCGTCGCACTAATCCGTTTGTGGTCGAAGCGGTGGTTCTAACCGGGCATTTACCGCTTCGAGATTTCCCGCGCTCGAGCATTCGTCAATTTGATCTATTTCATTGGCAAATATGCTGCGATGCCCGATGAAGGGCTGCCAGGAACCCCACAGGTGGAGTGAGCCCCCATGTCTGATCTCGTTGTCATCGTCTATCCGTCCGAGGCAAAGGCCGAGGAAATGCGCACGAAGCTGTTCGATCTTCAAAAAGAGTATCTGATCGAGATCAAGGATGCCGTGATTGCGGTCAAGCACGACGACGGCAAGGTGAAGCTCAATCAGCTCATCAACACGACCGCGGCCGGTGCGCTTTCGGGCGGCTTCTGGGGCACGCTGGTCGGCATGATTTTCCTGATGCCGCTGCTTGGTGCTGCTGTGGGCGCGGCGTCTGGCGCGCTCGGCGGCGCACTTTCGGATTACGGCATCAACGATGATTTCATGAAGGACCTCTCGGAAAGCCTGCAGCCTGGAAGCGCTGCGCTGTTCGTCGAGATCAAGAAGATGACGGAAGACAAGGTGTTCGAAGCGATCAAGGGCACTGGCGGCGTCGTACTCAAGACGTCTCTAGATAATACAAAGGAACAGGCCCTGCGCGATGCGATCGCAACGCACGCTCCAGCGATGGCAGCAGCGCAGCCTCCGGCAGCCTGACCAGCCGGCAGTACGCCTGCATTGCTGGCATCCTGGTTAGTAGAAATTCATGATGCGCCGTCCGGGTCTCTTCGGGCGGCGTATTTGTTTGCGCGGAGTAACTGAAGTACCACGAGGAGTCGGCAGACTTCCTAGTTGAAGATGCTCCAGGGCGAGGTGACGTCCTCATCCTTGGGTTTGGCGCCTTTCCTATATTTCGATGCCGGGATTTTAACGGGCCGGCTATCCTCCACCACACCATCGATGAGCGTAGGTTTGGTTGCGACCCTTTTATAACGGGAGGGCGATTTGCGGCGCGGCGCTGCTGCCGACGCGTTTGCATTTCCCGTTCCCGGTGCAGTTGCCATCGGCCACACGATCGAGCGGGCGACCAAGGGGTTGGCCGCTTTTGCTGCGGCTTTGGCGGCCAGCGCCTTCTCGGCCGCGGCGTCATAGGAGGCGATTGTGTCGACCTGACTCTTCGGCACGAGGTGAACGACCTTATACCCGCGGTCGTGCAGTTCTTTCAGCAGGTCAGGAAGCTGTGCCGCCGTCCAGGGATGAATGTCGTGCATCAGGATGATGCCCTTCTTGTGCTTGGCGAGCTGCGAAAGAATGTTCTGTTCGACGACCTTTGGGCTGCGCGTCCGATAGTCTTTGGAGTCGACGTCGATCCAGACCGCGCCGATATTGCGCGATTTCAGATAGGCTTCCGTCTGTTTGGTGGCGTTGAGATAGGGAAAGCGAAAAAGCGGCGCGGCCGGGGTTCCGTTGGCTTTCGAGACGGTCGAGACCGCAGCTTCGATCTCCTGCTTCGCCTTTTCAAACGAGATGGCGCGGATGTTCTTGTGAGACCACGTGTGCGTGCCGACGGTGTTGCCGCCCGCCGCGACTTCCTTCACCATATCGGGGTTGGCAAGCGCCATCTGACCGACCATGAAGAACGTCGCCTTCGTGCATTGATCGGCAAGCGCCTTGAGAATTGGTCCGGTGACAGACTTTAGCGGGCCGTCGTCGAATGTCAGGACGACTTCGCCATCGTTGAGAAATTGCTTAGCGCCGGATTTATCGCCGCCGATGTCACCGCCACCCGCGGTATCGATTTCGACGATACGCGACACGCCAAGCTTGGTGGTGTCGCCTGCGCATGCGTCAGCCTTGACGGCGGCGCCGGGCTCGATTTCGGCCGACAGCGGATCGTGCGTAGCAAATGCCAACAGCGACGCAACAGCCAGGATATAGACGGAAACGTACCGCATCTCTCTCGCTTCGTTCAGGGAGCCGAAGCGGACTATTATGAGGGCGAATATGAATGATCAAGCAACGGCGATTATCCTCCGCCGATCCTCGGCGCGCTGTTACTGAAGTGCCGCTTTTGGCTGTATTTCTTACGTTTTTGTAAAGCCAAATATGAACGAATGCTGACGATCTGACCTTGCGAGCGCGATTTCGGGCTGAGGGGCGATGCGTTGGAGACCGCTGACAACCCCCGTGAATTGCGTCATAGAGCAACCCTTTCAAGATCGGGAGGTGGAACGATCGATGGTCAGTGTCAGGCCGGTGGTTGCGAGCGACGAAGATGCGTGGCTCAAACTCTTTCGGGATTATATCGTTTTCTACAAAGCCAGCGTGCCGGACGAGATCATCGCACTGACGTGGCGCCGACTTCTTAATCAGGAAGACAACATGATGGCGCTGGCTGCCGTCGACGATAGCGGAAACATGCTCGGAATCGCCACGCTGGTCTTCCACCGTTCGACATGGGCATCGAGCTGGTATTGTTATCTTGAAGACCTATTCGTCGCACCGGAGGCGCGCGGACTGGGCGTCGGGCGGGCGCTCATTGAAGCCGTCTACGCGGAAGCGGATCGTCGCGACGCTGGGCGGACCTATTGGGCGACGCAGGATCACAATGCGACGGCACGTAAACTCTACGATCGCATCGGAACGCTCACGGAGTTCGTGCAGTATCGGCGATGAGCTGTCGATCGGCGCGTGTTCGCTCCTGTGCCGCTCTCCAAGCAGGCAGGAAACCGCGCGTCTAGACCAGACTGTTGATGTGATCGAAAAGCTCGACCGCCTGCGGATAGGCTCCGAGGATCTGGGACATTTCGCCGGAGAGTTCGCGCAAGCGGGTCTTTTGCGAGATCGTGGGCGTCCCGGCGCGCATCAGAAGTTCGAGTTCCGACAAGCGTTGCTCCAAATGCTGCGTGCCGGATTGGCGCGCATAGAACCGATGCATTTCGACGATGGCCGGTAGCACGCCGCTATAATCGACAAAGCTTTCGGTCGGTGCCGCACTGGGTGAAGCGGCGCCATTCATCGCTCCCGACAATGTCGGCTGCATGCGTTGCTGCGGATGCTGGCGTGATGGCGGCACGGTGTTTTCGGCCGGGTTTTGGCGCGGCCTGCCGCCTGCCGTCTGAGGACTGCGATCGGACGCGCCGACATTGGCGGGGCGAGTGGATGGGCCGGCATGTTGCGAGGTATGATCGGGCGCGGGAAGAGCTGCGGGCTGCATCGCGCCGCCGAGATTCTCAATGTGCCCACGATCGAAGTTGACGTTGAACGTCATCGACTCGTCGCCGCGATTGATCTTGTCGGTGAGAATCGTGCGGACCTCTTCGAGAATCGTTCGGTCCGGAGCGGAGAAGCGAGATAACACGCCATCCGTCGAAGAGATCAGCAGGTAATGCGTCTTGTCGTCGGGGCGCAGCGCAAGCGCGGCAAAGACGACGGCCAGAAAGCCGAGCAAGACCGTGCCGCCATTAGGAGCCAGCGGCCCCCATGTGAAGTCCGGCCGCATGGAACCCAACGCCATCAGCACAAATAGAAGCGTCAACAGCCAATAGATTGCGGTCGGCCGGTGCGCGACATGCGTGCCCGTGCTGACCGTCGCGATATTGGCGATGGCGATCGTGCGCGTCGGCGTCGATAGCACGCGGCGGTCAATGCGCAGCGAACCGAAAGTTTTGGTCGCAGCTGCGCTCTCTCTGATACGTCCCGAAAATACCATCGAAAACCTGCTCATGGGACTACGTTAATAGTCCGAGCAGAAACATAGTCGATGCGGCAAGGAAACAGAAGCCTTGCACAGATGTCACACACGCGATCAGCCGGCAGGAACATCAAGTTTCCTGGTGAGATCTTCGAATTCTCTACGCAACTCATCGCTTTTGAAGATCTGCTCGAAGCTCGGTGCTTCGAGTTTCTGGATCGCTTCGAAGGATGTCGAGCTTTCGCGAATCAAATTGCGAAGCTGGACGCTGGCTTCGACAGTCTCGTAAGTGTTGTCCGCGATCTTCAGATCGTGAGTCGCTTTGAGACGGGCACCGGCAATCTGTTCGCGCTGTTGCTGAAGATAGCGGCGATACGCCTTTGCTGCTTCGTCGGCGACCTGCTGGCTGTCGCGATTTGATTGCAGCGCACGTGTCTGATCGGGCCGATTGTCGGCCTTAAGCAGTTCGGACGTGCGCTTACGGGCGGCGGCGATGTCGGCGATGATGGCGTCGAGTTTCGGCAGGTATTGCGTATCGATCTTGGCGATGGTCGCATCCTGGGCCTGTACCAGCATCGCAAACAGAGCCGCATGCATCGCAAAGTAGCGGCGCGCAGCTTCCATGTTGTCGCCCGTGGTGCCAATGAGCTTGGCAAGCTGCCCGTCAATCAACTTGGCGGCATTGAACACGGCGACGAGCCGGACGAGATCGCCGGAGAGCACGCTATCGAGAAGCAGATCGACCTGTTCTTGCGACAACTCCACGCCTGCGGCTTTCAACGCGGCTGCGATTTCGGCCTTCACGCTTTTGATTTCGGTGCGGTTCGCCTCGATGCGCTTGTTGTTCTCGGTGATCTGATCCTGGAGCGACGAGACGGTATCGGTCAGGATGCCGGGGAAGTCAGCGTCTTTCGGCGCGAGGAGCTGCTTTTCCTTGATCTTTACGTTCGCGTCTTCAAGCTCGCGAATGTTGTGGCGGAGAAGTTCGACCCGCTTCTGCATTTCAACGACCGGCGCATTCGTTACGATGCCGAGCGCGGCATCGAGCAGGCCGCGGACCTTGGTGCTGCGGTCCTCGCGGGTTTCCTTCCAGAATGGGGGAATAATGTAGTCGTCGCGGCTCGGCAGCTTTTCGGCGCCTGCGCGCGTGTCGGCTGCATCTCGCAAGACGTTGTCGATGGCGGCCATCAGCGATTTGGCCTGCTCGTATTGCGGATCGCCATCGCGCGGGTCGGAGGCTGCGGCCTTGGCAGCTTCTTCGGCGGCGCTGGGCTTCGATGGCTTTTTTGTTGGATCGAGAGCGTCCGTGGCACCCTCGGCGGCGGTTTTGCCTTCGACGGATTTCAGCCAGTCGGCGATCGCGTCGCGTTTGGCCGCTTGTGCGTGAGCGCCGCTGGAAAATCCCAGCAGAACAATAAGTGCAAGATACCCGGCCGATTTCACAACGAAACAGGGCCTCCGCTCAACCGACATAGCGCCTCCGGCGCGACAATGGCGATGAAAAATCCGGCAAATCAATGGTGCTGGGCTGATGTGGTTGATGCAATTTATGCCGACAGGAGGTTATCGCGGGGTTAGCGGGCGGCTGCGGCGCGGATCAGGCGGTAAAAGTCTTCGTCGATGCTGCGGGCGTCATCGAGGACGAGCATCTCGGCGAACGGCGGCGCGCTTTTGTTTAGCGCCTCCGCCGGCTTGCTGCGATTGCCGCCGGCCATTCCGAAATTAGCGTAAAGCCGTAACTTTCTCGGCGAAGGGTGGAGCGCAGCGTAGGGCTGCGGTGCAGACATCGTAACCAGCTGCCCGGAAGTTGCAAACACGGTCGCAGGGACGGCGCGCCCGACTTCGCGGAGAATGTGCTCGGCCAGCGGTCGCAGCCCTTTGGCTTCACGCAGCAGAGACTGAATATCGGTTGGGGACGTCTTGGGCGGCGGCTGAATCGGCGGACGAAGCTTCGGCGCGCGCGGGGGCGGCTCGTCGGTCTGCACGGCGGGAAGATCGCCAGCGTAAATGAGGCGGCCGCCGTTATGATGGATGCGTTCAAGCCAGGACGCCCACGCGAACTGGAAGCCTTGCAGGCGCAGCCAGTCGATGATGTCGTTGCGCTCGGTGTGTCCGCTCTGGACAATTGCGGTCATCCAGCCCGTGAGATCGCGGCCCGTGTCTTCGGCGAGATTGGCGACGAATTCGCGTTCTTTTTCGGCGTAAGCGGAACTCATGGCGATCTGATATCAGATCCAGCGGCGTGAGCGAGCCTTGTAAGCCAGATATTCGTCCCCGAAGACCGCTTCCAGGTGCCGCTCCTCGGGAATGATCTGCAGAATTGTGACAAGAAGGCCAAAAAGCAATGCTGCCGCGACGAACCAGACCGACTTGGTGATTTCCGCTCCATAGAGAAGAAGCATGACTTCGCCAAGGTAAATCGGGTTTCGGAAGCGGATGAACGGTCCTGACGTGACGAGCTTGGTCGACGCTTTGTGCGGCAGGTAGGTCGTCCGGTGCCAGGCAAGCGTCGCAAAGCCCGACACGATCAAAAGCAAGCCGAAGACGCCGAATGCGGCGCCCACCCAATGGCCCGCCCTATCGTCAAGACCGGGCCAGGGAATGGGGGCGAATACCGTCAGCAGCCAAGCGGCCGCAATGGCGAGTGCGAACAGCACCGGCGGCCAAGGAAACCGTGTCGCTGGCGTCGAGGGGAGAGAGTTGTGTGTCTCGTCGATCATTCGGGGAGACTATCGCCAAATAGCGAGGCGGTCAGCTCGGTGAATCAGTTCTTTGCCTTGGCTTTTTTCGGCGGCGGTATCGTTGGGGCCGGGACATCGTCGATGTCGCGTTTGTTAAGCTCGGCCTCGAGGTCGTAGCTCTTGCAGCCCAGCGTCACCAGGCGCTGATTGTACTGTTGGAGCGTGTTGAGCTCGCCCTGATATTCGCCATTGGGATCGACACCGTGCGAGAGGTTGCCGAGCGTCGCCGAAAAGCCCGATTGAATGCCGCGTGCCAGCGCCGATGCTTGTTTGCGGTCGCTGAAGCCGCGCATTTCCATGATTTTTATCTGTATGCGTCCGGTTAGCTGCTTGCAGTTCAGCTTATCCTCGGGCGTGTCCGGCTTCTTTTTCTTGGCGTCGGCACCAGAAGGCACGGCGACGGCTAGGCCGATAAGGAGAATGAGAACAAATGATCGCATCGTGCCTCGCAGGGGTTCGATCTGAAAAACATATCATTTCCTGGGCAGCCTCAAGGCAAACTCCAGGTACCCGGACCAACGGGCGGCATTGACGGCGGCCAGGGCGTCGTGTTGCTTCGCGGGTCGGGGTTGGGAGGCGCGGGTGCCTCCGTTGCCAGGCGGGGCGTTGCAATGCTGGATATTCGAAAATGGGTTATTCTCATCGCCGCCGTTCTTGGCACGCAAGCGGCTCTGGCCCAGGAGGATTTTCCGACGCATTTTGTCTGCGATTTCAACCAAGGTTATGCGTGGACTTATGAAGCCGGAAAATACAAAGCCGCTCCGCCCGCCGATCTCGCTTTCGAAGTGGCGCGTATCGACCTCGAACATCAGACGGCGTCGCTCATTCTCGGCGGTAAGCCCGCCAAAGACCTGAAAGTCGTGCGCGCGATCAACGCCAACCATTTCATCGAAGTGGTCAACGAGGGGTTCCTGAACCTCACGACGATCTATGATTTGGATCCGGCGACGGGCAAATATCCGGCCATACATTCACGGCATTTCGGGCTCTTCGGACAGCCTGTGTTTGCACAGTATGCCGGTGAATGTGTTCCTAAGCCCTGAGCCATGTGGACGGCTCAATTGCTCTTGCCGTTGGGCTAAGGCAAAAGGCTCGCCATGACATTGAACCTCGTCAAGCTGTGTGTTGGCGTTTCGGCGATCGAAGATCTTGCGGCCTGGCAGACCGAGCACCGACGCCGCAAGAGCCAGGACGGCGTCGATTGCGCCTATCACCGGACATTCCAAACACCGAAGAGGCAGGCCGAGCTGCTCGACGGTGGCTCGATCTATTGGGTTATCCGCGGCATCATCATGGTTCGCCAGAAGCTCGTCGGTTTCGAAGAAGGAACGAAGGAGGACGGATCGGCTTGCTGTACGTTGATGCTGGACCGGACACTCGTTCCGGTGCGACCCACGCCACGGCGCGCGTTTCAAGGTTGGCGTTATCTTGATTCTGCCGATGCTCCGCCTGATCTTCGCAAAGGCAAGAAGGATCAGATTGCGGCGATGCCTGCCGAGATGCGCAAAAAGCTTGCCGATCTCGGATTGATTTGAACGCGGAAATTATTCGAGCGATCCATGTCCCGTCCTCCGTTTACACCGACAATCGAAGTTCTACCGAAGCTCGTGCCGTTCGTCGGGCCGGAAGCGATGGAACGGGCGCGAGGGCGGCCGTTCAAGGCGCGCCTTGGCGCTAATGAGAGCATTTTCGGGCCGTCGCCAAAGGCCATTGCCGTCATGCGCGAGGCGGCGGCTGGAAACTGGATGTATGCCGATCCCGAGAACTACGAATTACGTGCCGCCATTGCGGCGTATCACGGCGTCCCGATCGAGTGTGTCGTGGTCGGCGAGGGCATCGACGGGCTGCTTGGCCTGACATGTTCGCTGTTCCTGACGCCCGGCAGCAATGTCGTTACGACGGATGGTGCGTACCCGACGTTCAACTTTCACGTCAAAGCACATGGCGGCAACGTGCACGTCCTTCCCATGCGCGACTTTCGCGAAGATGTTCCGCGCCTGATCGAGACGGCGGCGGAGATCGCGGCGACGCTGATTTATGTGTCCAATCCGAATAGTCCGATGGGAACATGGTGGACGGCGGATCAGATCGACGCGTTTATCAAGGAGTTGCCGCCACGGACGTTGCTCGTTCTTGATGAAGCTTATTGCGATACCGCGCCGATCGGAACAGCACCGGCCATCGATGTCTCCAATCCGCAGGTCGTGCGGTATCGGACGTTTTCGAAGGCGTACGGGCTTGCAGGTGCGCGGATCGGGTATGCCCTCGGTGAGCGCAGCACCATCGAAGCGTTCGACAAAGTGCGAAATCACTATGGTATCAATCGCGTCGGACAGCTTGGCGCGCGGGCTGCACTGCTCGATCAGGACTATCTCAGGACAGCGGTCTCGCAGATTGCTGCGGCCCGCGAGCGGATCGCCGCGATCGCTATCGAAAATGGCTTGAGACCGGTGGCGTCGGCAGCGAGTTTCGTCGCCATCGACTGTGGCGGCGATGGCGCCTTTGCGACGCGCGTCTTGAACGGACTTCTGGAGCGGGACGTCTTCGTTCGCAAACCTGTCGCGAAGGGGCTCGATCCGTTCATCCGCATTTCGTGCGGGCGAGACGAAGATCTCGATATTTTTGCAGGTGCCCTCGCTGATGTGCTCATGGGTGTGCACGCATAGGGACGAGCGCTGCCCTTAATCCTGGGGGACTGCGGATGACGGTGTCCATTGTTTTGCGACCTGCGCTTCGATGCCAAATATTAAATTGGATATTGCTGCATCGAAGACATCGTCGTCTTTCAAACGCGCGAATATGGGCAGCAGTTTTTTCGTTAACGGCAAACCACTTTGCTCTTCGACTTCGCGCAGCGCCTCGGCGCTAGGCTTTTGCAAAAGGCCTCCGATCTCGCCGGCGCAAATGCCGAGAATTGCGGCGTAGGTGGCGAAGCTTAGGGCCGGAATTTCTGCTTCAGGGACGCCGGCATCGAGGAGGATTTGGTAGCATTCCTCGGCCAATTGCAGATCGATCGGCCCACTGGTCCAAAATCTCAAAAGCAGGGGGAACGCATTTGGATATTGTCGCGCAAGTTTGCGATAGGCCTTTGCCGTTTCGATGAAGCGGGTTTGCCAGGGGAGTTCTCGTTCTGGTGCCTCGACACTGCCTTGAAGGCGGTCGGCGACGGCGCGTTCGAGACCTTCCTTGGAGCCGAAATGGTAGCTCAAGGTCGCGACGTCGCAGCCTACTGCACGCGCGGCGCAGCGAAGGCTGAAGCCCTCAAGACCAGCTCGCTCGATTTCTAAAAGCGCAGCTTGGACCAAATCGGCTGCGATGAGCCCTCTTTGCCCGCGGGTATGCCTTGTTTTCATCAGTGTTGAAATTGCCCCTTGCGAATGCGGTCGTCAAGCGCTATTCCAACACTGTTGAAATAACGAGGGACGAACATGGCGGTCATGGCTGAGCGCGAGTTCAACGAGCGCGAAAGGATGCTCAGTCTGGCTGCGGTCATCTCGACGTCTTTCGGCGTGGGGATTTCTTTCGGTATCGGCTTTCCGCTCACCGCGCTGACCTTCGAAGACTGGCACCAACCGAAATGGATGATCGGGCTGGCGGGCGCCGCGCCGGCACTTGCCGTGTTTATCGCTTTGCCCCTGCTTTCGCGATTGATGACGAAAGTCGGCGCAGTGCGAGCGATCGGAAGCGGTTGTGTCATTGGCTCGATCGGCTTCTTGGCACTCTATATGTTTCCATCGCCAAATGCGTGGGTCGTCATTCGACTGCTGATGAGCGCCGGATTTGCATTACCTTGGTTGGCAGGCGAGACCTGGATCAACGCGGTTGCCCGTGAAGATATGCGCGGGCGCGTTATCGCTGTCTACGCGATTGCCTTTTTCTCTGGCTACGCTGTTGGACCGATGTTGTTGCGCCAACTCGGAATATCGGGATTAGCGCCGTTTGGTGCGGCAGCGGCCATTACCGTGCTTTCGGGAGTACCCATCGTGCTGGGTCGGCACTTGGCGCCTCCGCTGCATCATGACGGAACGCAGAGCTTCCTTTGGGCGATGCGGCTTGCCCCGGCGGCGATGATGGCTGCCTTTATGGGCGGCTTCGCCGAGATCACCAATCTTTCACTTATCCCCAACGTCGCGTTGGCGGCTGGCTGGTCGCAAGACGCCGCGCTCGGACTTCTGACAGTCATGACGATAGGCGGGATTTTGCTTCAATACCCGCTGGGGTGGCTATCCGATAAGATGTGTCGCATCAATTTGGTCATCTGCACCGGTTTCCTTTTCATATTGTTCTCTTTGATGCTGCCATGGGCGCTCGGAGATGCGGTCGCGTCGATGATCGTGATGTTTCTTATTGGTGGGATGATCCTGGGCTTTTATGCGCTGGGTCTCGCCATCGTCGGCGAGCGGATCGGTCCTGCGGATCTCGCGGCCGTCAACGCGGCCTTCATCGTGATGTATCAGGCCGGGGCGCTTGTGGGGCCGATCATTTCCGGGATCGCGATGACGGAGAAGCCGGTCCACGGCTTCGTCGCGACGGTTGTTGGTCTGACGGTTGTCTCTGGTGCGCTGGTACTCGTATTTGATCGATGGGAGCAGCGGCGAGCGCGATGAGCGACGCACCGCGATCATGGTTAATTGTTTGTTTGCGTACTGACGCTAGTCTCGCTCAAGCTTCACAATCATGCGTTTTTAGCGAGATTGCCCATGTTCGTGCGATCCGTCCTGTCGTTCTTTTCCGTGCTTGCCTTCGGCGTCATGGCCGCGGCGGCCTTTTTTGCGTTGACGCCTTGGCTGTCGGCCCATGTTCCCGACAGCGTGCGTTCGCTGACCGAAGGTCTGCAATTTGGATCTTTGGCCGTCGGTCTGGGTCTGGGCTTGACGCTCGGCGCTATCGGCCGCTTCAACTGGTCGGATATCCCGCGCCGGATCGTGACATGGTTTTTGATCCGCGAGCAAAAGTTCTTCTACTATGCGCTCATCGCGATCTGCGCGGGCGTTCTGGTTTTCTATTGAGTTCAAAATGCAAAGAGGCGGCCCGACGGACCGCCTCTCGAAGCATTGAAATGTGGCTCGATCCTCAGACCGAGTAGTACATGTCGAACTCGACCGGATGCGGCGTCATCTCGTAACGCATATTCTCTTCCATGCGCAGCGCGATGTAGGCGTCGATCATGTCGTCGTTCATGACCCCGCCCGCTTTCAGGAAGTCGCGGTCCTTGTCGAGGCTGTCGAGCGCTTCGCGGAGCGAAGCCGATACTGTCGGGATCTTCGCCAGCTCAGCCGGCGGCAGATCGTAGAGGTTCTTGTCCATGGCGGGACCCGGATCGATCTTGTTCTGGATGCCGTCGAGGCCAGCCATCAGCATCGCCGTAAAGGCAAGGTAAGGATTGGCGCCCGGATCCGGGAAGCGGATTTCGATGCGCTTGGCCTTGGGGCTTGAAACGTGCGGAATGCGGCACGAAGCCGAACGGTTGCGCGCCGAATAGGCCAGCAACACAGGCGCCTCGAAGCCCGGCACCAAGCGCTTGTATGAGTTGGTCAGCGGATTGGTGAAAGCGTTGATCGCTTTCGCGTGCTTCAGGATACCGCCGATGTAGTTGAGGCACATCTGCGAGAGGTCGGCGTACTTGTCGCCGGCGAACATCGGCTGGCCGCCCTTCCAGATCGACTGGTGAACGTGCATGCCGGAGCCGTTGTCGCCGAAGACTGGCTTCGGCATGAACGTCGCCGTTTTGCCGTAGGCCTGGGCGACGTTGTGCACGACGTACTTATAGATCTGCATGTGATCGGCCATCGTGATCATCGGGCCGAATTTTACGCCGAGCTCATGCTGGGCAGCAGCGACTTCGTGGTGGTGCTTTTCGACGGTGACGCCCATTTCCGAAAGGACTGAGAGCATTTCGGAACGGATGTCTTGAGCGCTGTCGATCGGCGGGACCGGGAAATAGCCGCCCTTCACGCGCGGACGATGGCCGAGGTTGCCGGATTCAACAATCGTACCGGTGTTCGAGGGCAGCTCGCTAGAGTCGATCTGATAGCCCATCGAATACATGTCAGTGGTGAAGCGGACATCGTCGAAGATAAAGAATTCGGCTTCAGGCCCGAAATAGACTTTGTCGCCGATGCCGAGCGACATCATGTAGGCCTCGGCCTTCTTGGCGACCGAACGCGGGTCGCGCTCGTAGGGTTGGCCGGTCGAGGGTTCGAGAACGTCGCAGAAGATCGCGACGGTCGTCTGGGCGAAGAACGGGTCGACGTGGGCTGTTACCGGGTCTGGCATCAGCGTCATGTCGGAGGCTTCGATCGATTTCCACCCGGCGATCGAAGACCCGTCGAAGGCGTAGCCGTCGGAGAAGACGGCTTCGTCAACGCAGCTGACGTCGGCCGTGACGTGCTGCATCTTGCCCTTGGTGTCCGTGAATCGGAAATCCACGAACTTGGCTTCCTTGTCCTTGATGAATTTCAGGACGTCATTTGCATTTTTCATAGACACTCCCATGCCTAGGCATTCCGTTAAAGTTCACGCGTGCCAAGTCATTTAGCCGGTTTAGGCCGGTTCAAGCGTGACAGTCTTTTTATAGTTCGTTTTATCGATCAAATGGCATCGCGACCGGATTCCCCGGTGCGGATGCGAATAGCGTCTTCGATGGACGAGATAAAGATCTTGCCGTCACCGATCCGGCCGGTCTTCGCGGCCTTTTGAATGGACTCGATGGCCTTTTCCAGCATGTCGTCGCTCAAGACGACTTCGATCTTCACTTTGGGCAGGAAGTCGACCACGTATTCCGCCCCTCGATACAGCTCGGTGTGACCCTTCTGCCGTCCGAAGCCCTTCGCCTCGATAACTGTGATGCCTTGCAAGCCGATTTCTTGTAGCGCTTCTTTTACTTCATCGAGCTTGAAGGGCTTTATAATCGCTTCAATCTTTTTCATTTTCGCCCCTTAGATCTTGGACAGCATGTCGGTCGTACCCCACGCTTGCCCAGCGGCCCGAAGGCTAGCAGAGGCCGTGCCACCTGCGACGTTCGCGAGAAACATTACATATGTCATTGGCTTAGCGTGTCGTGATGGCTTCTTAGATGGTCGGCCGCTGTTTAGTAAGCCTTAAATGCATGCCGGTTGCACATTTTTTATGCTGATTTTTCTCAACGACGGTGAGTGGCTTTTAGGCGCTGAATTTCCAGGCAGTCGCCGGAGGCGGAGCAACAGTAGGGGTTCAGGTAGCGGATATGAATGAATTGCTGACGACGTCGGAGGCGGGACTAGCCGACCGTCTGGCGGCCGAGGCCGGTGTCGCCACGATCAGCCTCATGGAGCGTGCAGGGCAGGCGGTGGCCGAGGCGGCGCTTGACATGGTCTGGGGTCCGGACCGGCGCGTGGCGGTGCTTTGCGGCCCGGGAAACAATGGCGGTGACGGGTTCGTTGCGGCCCGGCACCTACGTGACAAGGGTTGGGACGTCCGGCTTTTTCTGCTCGGGGACAGAGATGCGCTCAAAGGTGACGCGGCCGAGATGGCTCGGCGTTGGCCGCTCGTCGTTCGCCCGGCAACCCCGGATGCCCTGCAAAGCATGCATTTGGTCATCGACGCCCTCTTTGGCGCGGGTCTGTCGAGGCCTCTTGAAGGGGAGGCGGCGGAACTCGTGCGCGCCGTCAACGCCAGCGGTCTGCCTGTCCTTTCCGTCGACGTACCGAGCGGGCTCGAAGGGACGAGCGGTGAGGTGCGCGGCGTTGCTGTTCAAGCGCGCCGGACTGTGACGTTCTTCCGCAAGAAGCCGGGGCATGTGCTGATGCCGGGGCGGCAGCTCTGCGGTGAGGTTATCGTCGCGGATATCGGCATTCCGGAGCGCGTGCTCGAAACGTTGAAGCCGAAGCTGCACGAGAACGGCCTGCCGCTTTGGGTCGATCATTTCAACTGGCCGAAGGATGGCGGCCATAAGTACGACCGTGGACATGCGGTCGTCGTCTCGGGACCGGCGTTGCAAACGGGAGCAGCGCGTCTTGGTGCGCGCGCGGCGCTGCGGGTCGGCGCTGGGCTCGTCACGCTCGTCGGCAACGCTGCCGCAACGGCAATCATCGCGACGCAGATCACCTCGATCATGGTGCGATCGGTTTCAGGCGCCACGGCTTTGTCGGAATTTCTTCGCGATACGCGTCGCAACGCGGCGTTGATCGGTCCAGGCGCGTCTGTTGGGCCAGAGACGGCAGATGACGTTTTGGCCGTGCTTCGATCATCGGCTTCAGTCGTGCTCGATGCGGACGCGCTGACCTCATTCTCGGATACAGGAGAAAAGCCGCGCAGCGAAGCCAGCATGGGATTTCTGGCACGGAACGGCGATAATCCGCATGGTCGTGAGACGCTGTTTGCCGCAATCAAGAAGCGGCCGGCGCCTGTCGCGATGACGCCGCATGAGGGTGAATTCAAGCGTTTGTTCGGAGAGCTACCTGGTTCGAAGATCGATCGCGCTCGCGAAGCGGTGAAGCTCTCAGGCGCGTTCATCATTCTGAAAGGCGCCGATACCGTCATCGCCGCGCCGGACGGTCGCGCCGCCGTCAATTCCAACGCGCCGCCTTGGCTCGCCACGGCCGGATCCGGTGACGTTCTCGGTGGCCTCGTGACGGGGCTTTTGGCACAGCACATGCCACCTTTCGAAGCCGCCTGTGCTGCCGTCTGGCTGCACGGAGAGGCAGCCAATGCGTTTGGCATGGGCTTGATCGCTGAGGACTTGCCCGACGTTCTGCCGAAGGTGCTGCAGCGATTGTTTACGGAGCGCGTCTGACCGGATCGGTTGCGTCAGGCGCTGGAACTCATGGCGGTTCGTCCGGCCTGCTTGAGCTGATCGTCGGCGTGTAGGAATGCTTCGACTTCCGGCGTTGCGGGTGGGCTGACCTCCGAGACGCCGAGGAGGGACATCAGCCGGGAGATCTCGACGAACTTCTTTTCTCTGCGGTCGTAAAGGCCGCCTTTGAATAAGGCGCGCGTTGCGGGCTGTCCGTCGCGCGGGCCGCCATGGATGACGAAGACCTGCTCCATGACGACAAGCGCCGCGTCCCAGCAGAGAAGCCGCGTTTCGAGGCGGAATTTTTGAAAAGGCCGCAGCTCGCGTTGAAAGCGGATGGTGATCGCGCTGGCGATCGGGGTCCAACGATGGCGCAAAACCAGCCGCCAAAGGCCGGACCGGACGAGCACATCAAGGCGACCGAGATCCATCAGCGTCAGATAGCGGCCGTTGTTCATATGGATCGAAATATCGAGATCGTGCGGCCAGACGCGAAACCACAACTTGGATGTTTCGCTGGGCAGCGAGAGAGGTCCTCGGCGGCGTGCCGTCATTAGGACCCATATCAGTCTGAACCAAAGGTTCATGCGCCGGTTTTCCGAAATGTAGGCATTGAGACCTAAGCAGCCTTTACCTATACGTCAATTGCGCGGTCTGCCGCGATCTCATTTGGCGATTGCCCGTCGGCGGGCCACAATGGCACGATATCGCCTGTGCAATTATGAATCGCGAATCTGACGAACCAAAGAGGGTTTGGCTCGGCGCATGAAAAGCTTTCGGGCATTTCCGGTGTGGCTGCTCATGGCTTCGCCTCTGGCGGGGGCGCCTGCGCTCGCGGCTGATGCCATCACCGCGCCTTCGCCGGTCGAGGAAGGCGCGACGTTGCTCATTCGGGGCGACGCGGAGAAGGCTGTTGCAACTTATACGGCAGCGCTCAAGGACACGGGGCTGCCCAACGACCGGCGCGCGACGATTCTCAATGATCGCGCTGTCGCCAACGTGCGTCTTGGCGAGACCAAGGCGGCGCTTGAGGACTACAATCGCGCCGTTGAGCTTTTTCCCGAGTATCCGGTTGCATACAACAACCGAGGCAATCTTCTTCTGGCGCTCGGCCAGTTGAAAGAAGCGATGAAGGATTTCGATCGCGCTCTGCTTCTGGCGCCGAGCTTTGCCGCCGCCTATTCGAACCGCGGCAATGCGAAGATGAAGCTCGGCCAGTCGGCTGCGGCGCTGGCGGATTTCACCAAGGCGATCGAGCTGATGCCCGCGAGCGCGCCGCCGCTATCGGGACGCGGACTTGCCTATCTCGCCGTCGGCAAGCCACACGCTGCCATTCGCGATTTTTCGCGCGCCGTCAGCGCCGATGCGCGTTTTGCGTCGGCCTATCGCAATCGGGCAGAGGCGCGCATGGCCGTTGGGCAACGTGATGATGCGATCGAAGATCTGTCTCGTGCCATCGCCTTCGATCCTAATAATGGCGAGCTTTATGTGGTGCGCGGATACGCTTATCTGATCAGCGGCAATCCGGCGTCGGCCATCAAGGATTTTTCGCGCGCCATCGAACTCGATCCCAAATCGAGCGCGGGATACGAAGGGCGCGGGCTTGCCAACGGTGTGGCGGAAGCCTTTGACGACGCGAATTCTGACCTCAATCGCGCGATCGAACTCGATCCGCGCTCGCCGGTGGCGTTCGCGTTCCGGGCGTACATCTATAAGCAGAACGGCCAGCCGGATATCGGCGCCAAGGACGTCGAGACGGCAATCAAACTCGATCCCAATTCGCCTGAAGCGCTGTGGGCGCGTGGCGAAATCGAAGAAGCCAATGGCCAGGCCGATACGGCCATTACGGATTTGCGCCACGCCTTGCAGCTTCGTCCGAGCTGGCAATTCGCGTCGGATGCGCTGCAGCGACTAGGTGCGGCGCCGGACGATGTCGAGGACAAGCCGGTGCCACCGCTCGATATCGATAAATGGCATGTCGTGCTGCACGGCAAAGATTATTTTGCGACCAGCGTCGACTATCCGCAAATACGCGTGCCGCTGGAGATGACAGGCGAAGGGCTGCCGAAGCTGTTGTCGTGGGAAGTGCAAAAGCCGCCTTACGCGGGATACGGCATACTGCGTTTTTCAGGCGGCACGGTTCACGGGAAAAACGGCCCGGAAGACACCGAACTTGCCGCGATCATCTATATCGCCGGCGGCAAGGTTTTGGCAATCGAGCCGCATCGGCAGGGTCCGCGCGTCGCGTCGTGGACGTGGGATGGCGATCGTCTGCAGATCGCAAGCGTGGATGGCGTCACCGACGAATATCAACTTCATCCGGTGAATGCTGCGGTTGTCGGCAGTCGCGATCAGACGTACGCCGACGGGGCGCGAGCGGAGCGGCAGCAGAGACGCTCCAAGCCGAAATCTTTCTTCCAGTTGCTCTTCGGGTTCTAATATTCAGCGCGTCGCCGCAATAACGGCGACTCAATCGGAATGCTGGTGATGACCGAGAGCGCGACGATCGTCTGGTTTCGCAATGATCTCCGGCTTCATGATCACCCCGCGTTGACCGCTGCGGTAAAGCGGGGTGGACCGGTCATTGCGCTGTTCATTCTCGATGATGCGGCTGCGGGGCGTTGGAAGCTGGGCGGTGCATCGCGGTGGTGGCTGGCGAAAAGTCTGGAAGCGTTGAGCCACGACATTGCGCAGCGTGGCGCACGCCTGATTTTGCGTCGAGGCGATACGGAAAGTATTTTGAAACGTCTCGTCGATGAGAGCGGTGCAACGGCAATTTACGTCACTCGTAGTTATGAGCCCTGGGCCACGGGGTTGGAGGAAAAGCTCCATAAGTCGTTCGGTGGATTGGGTGTGGTCTTCAAACGCTTCGGCGGTCGTTTGCTGAGGGAACCGGAAGATTTGCGCACATCGTCCGGCGCTGCATATCAGGTCTTCACGCCGTTCTGGCGCGCCTTCAGGAAAGAGTTTTCAGCGCCGAAAGCACTAGCGGCGCCACGTCATCTTGGCTCGGTGCCGGACGCGATTGCATCGGACGATATTTCAGACTGGAAGCTCGCGCCGACGAAACCGAATTGGTCGGGAGGTTTGGCTAAGGCGTGGCGGCCCGGCGAGCGTGGCGCGCAGTTGCGTCTAAAAAATTTCGTCAGCGAGGGTCTTGCAAATTACGATGACGGACGCGATCGGCTCAATGTGGAGGGGACGTCGCGACTTTCGCCGCACCTTGCATTCGGTGAAATTTCTCCGGCGGCGTGCTGGCGTGCAGCAGTGGACGCATTGCATCAAACGCACGGCAGCGATCGCGCCGTCGAAACATTTATGAAAGAGCTTGCATGGCGCGAGTTCAGTTACGCGCTGCTCTTTCAATTTCCGCAAATGCCGAATGAACCGTTGCGCGATGAGTTTGCGGCGTTTCCCTGGGCGAAGTCGGCTAACCTCAAGGCGTGGCAGCGCGGTTTAACGGGATATCCCGTCGTCGATGCCGGAATGCGCGAACTTTGGGCCACCGGATATATGCACAATCGGGCGCGGATGATTGCGGCGTCTTTTTTGACGAAGCATCTGCTTCTGCCGTGGACGTCAGGCGAGGCATGGTTCTGGGACACGCTCGTCGACGCCGATCTCGCAAATAACGCTGCGAATTGGCAGTGGGTTGCCGGTTGCGGTGCAGATGCCGCGCCTTACTTCCGTATTTTCAATCCTGTGTTGCAGGGTGAGAAATTCGATCCTGATGGCGACTATGTTCGCCGCTGGGTTCCGGAGCTTCAACGGTTACCGTCTGCCGATATTCACAAGCCATGGGCGGCCGATGCGACGACGCTGAAACGAGCGGGAGTCGTTATCGGGAAAAATTATCCGTTGCCGATCATGGACCATAAAGAGGCGCGCGCTCGCGCGCTGACGGCGTATGACCGCGTGAAATCGAGTAAGCGAGGTTGAAAATACGAGGCGACTTCCGACATTTAACGTCGTTGCACATGAATCCTTGAAGAGAAGCTTTGCAGGTGCGTGATTTTGAAATGCTCACGACGAACCTCGAAACCGTTTCGTAAGCTAGATGAGCCGCAGTCCTCTGCGGGGGGCGATTTATTGGTAATTCCCATTAACGTTGGGGCGTTTTCGCCGTACTATGCGGGCAATAAGCGTATTGCGTAGGGAGCTATCATGTTGCGTAGGATGATGTTGGCGGCAATTTTGTTTGCCGTTCCGTCGGTTGCGGCTATGGCCGAGCCGAGTGAAGCACCGGCGAACGGGGCATCGACGACCACCGAGACGCAGTCGGGCACGACGACATACTTTGGCAAGGCCGAAGGAGCGAAAGAGCCTGTGACCGTCGAGGCGAAGAAGGAGCCGGTCGCCAAGCCGCGGCCGCTTCCGCCGACACTCACCGCATCCATTGATCTTTCTCGGCAGACGATGAGCGTTTCGGTCAATGGCGAGCCGCGCTATCGCTGGCGTATCTCGTCCGGGACACAGCAGTATGCGACGCCGACGGGCAACTTCTACCCGCAATGGACGTCGCGAATGTGGTATTCGAAGAAATACGACAATGCGCCCATGCCGAACGCTGTTTTTATCAACGGTGGCGTTGCCGTTCATGGAACATATCATATGGCTGCGCTCGGCCGTCCGGCGTCGCACGGCTGCATTCGCTTAGCGCCGTCGAATGCCAAAATTTTCTACGATCTTGTTCAGCGCCACGGAATGATGCGCACGCGCGTCAGCGTGCATGGACGCCCGAATTGGGGTGATAACGCCGTCGCGCGTCGCGACTCGCACGATGACGATGATTACGCGAGCAATGGCGGCAGCAGCTCGTTCTGGGGCAACATCTTTGGCGGTCCGCAGTCCGCCAAGGCGAACGGCAAGAAAACACGCTATGTCTATATCGATGGCGTTCGCACGAAGGTCTATCAGGCGAAGGACGGCACGTATTACTACAAGAGGCCGAAAGGGAAGAAGTATTCGGGCTACGCCTACGGCGCAAACTGATACGTGAAACCGTTCCATGATTGAAAAGGCCCGCGATTTGCGGGCCTTTTTTGTTGTCGGCGATCAGAACGGGTTCCAAGTCGGCTGTTCGGTGAACCGAAGGTAGCCGATATTGGCGCCCAGACGCATGCCAACGCCTGATCGAATTGGCGCCATGATAACGGGGCCGCCCTTCAGCAAGGTCACACCGACGCCGCCGACAAAATATGCCGATCCGTCGATGCCTGTGAAATTGCGATAGATATCGTTCGCATTATCCATGCGGTAGATGAGGAAAAGTGTGCGCGAGCCAGAGGCGCCTAAATCGGTGCCCACCGAAGGCCCGTGCCAATAAACTTCCCGCGTTCCAGGCTGGGAACGCATAAACAAAGTGCCTTTGCCGAAGCGAAGACCTGCGAGAAACGCGCCGCCGCCTTCGACGCCGAGGACGTAGGCCGTCGGGCGTCCCGACTGTTTGAAGGCATGCTCGATGACGGCTGCCAAGTTTGTCGAAATCGATCCGAAGAACCCGCGCGTGACGTCGCGGATTTCTTCGATCGAATAGCCTTCCTCTTCCGGTGGCGGTAGATTGGGAATGGGGGGCGGCTCTCGCATTGCAACAGCCGGCGGCGGCGCAGCCTCATCCGGGTGTGTGCGCGTGGCCCAGCCTTGAGATGGGTGTGGCGTGGCTTTGGCGGCCGGCTTCTTGGCCGCCACAACGGCAGGCGGGGACGGTTTCTTTGCGGCGGATGCCGCCGGCGGCGTTGCGGGAGAGGGCGCTGGAACGGGAGGGGCGGCCTGCGCTGTCGCCGGTGGCGGAGCGTTGCGCTTTGCTGCGGCGATCTTCTCATCGAGGCGCTTCAGCATATAATCCGATTTCGCCTTGATGACGGTATTGAGTTCGGCCGCCGCCATTTTCAGTTCTTCGAGCTTGGCGCAGTCGGGTTCTTCGCCGTCGGGTATGCGGCCGAGAGAGTCTACGGTAAGCAGCAGCTGGCTGCTCTTCTTGTCGAATTCTTCGAGCTTCGGGTCGTCGATGGCGTTGAGAGCCAGATCCTCGTCATCGGTGTCGGGCAACTGCAACGCCTGCTTATAGCGTTTGAGGCGCTCCTGCAGCTTGGGTTGCACTTCGAGCGTCAAAGTTCGCAGACTTGCGCCTGACTGATCGACGGCTGCAGCGAAGTCATTTGCCGTGCAGGTTGCGGCCACTGCGCGCGGCGCGGTTGTCAGCAATGCCGCCATCATGGCAATGAATGCAAGCGTCGATCGCATGGCTTTGCAGCTCCAATATCAGTCGCCAGTGCCGGGCGATCGTCGGTCTTGCGCAAACGAGCAGAAGCCTTTGTTACGGTCGTGACGCAGATTTTGCGGCAATGCGCGCCATGAACCGGGCGGTGTCAACGATAATCCGAGTGTGCGTTCCCGATCCTATTCGATCAATGCCATCGGTTGCCGAAACGTCGAACGTGATTTTTCGGCCATCGATAGATTTGACCGTTGCGGTCGCGGTTACCGTATAGCCAATCGGCGTCGGCGAAGTGTGTGTCACATCCAGGTGCACGCCGAGGCTTTCGTGGCCTTGCGGCAGGAAACCATCAAGGCAGTCGACCGCTGCCGCTTCGATCGCGGCGATCAGCATCGGGCTCGCGAAGACAGGCACATTTCCACTTCCGACACGCGTTGCGAGGCGCTCATCAGTGACAAGCATGCTTGCCGTACCGCTTAGTCCAGCGCGCAACTGCGAAAGATCGGCCATCCGTTACGCTCCTTCTCGTCTGGAACGGCCATTAAGGGGCGTCGCTCGAATGATCAATAGGATTGGTGCAGCTCGTAAACAGGGCTAGCATTAACCAGCTTTTCGGAACGCGCTGCCCAAAGACGCAGGAGCACGTCTAGCTGATTATGACGTTCGACTCCGTAGAGTCATTCAGACGATATTCAGGATGGCTGCGTGCTGCTTCGCTTTCGCTCGTTCATGATCGCGTTTTCAATTGTTCTCGCTCTTGCGCCGTTTTCAGGAATTGCGGCGGCGGCGCTTTTGGCCTCGACGCTCGGCTGCGAGATCAATGATGCTGCGATGGAACCCTGCACAGCGCATGGCATCGACTTTGGTCCACTGCTCACGGATTTGTTGCTGACCGCGAGCCTTGGGCAGATCGCATTCCTGATCCTGACGGCCGTGCTGATCGTCTGGGCCGTAGTCGAAGTCTTCGCCCTGCTGGCACGGACGTGGCAGCGGGAACGCGGCGCGGCGGTTAGGCGCTAGGGATGGGTGATTTCGAACAGGCCAGGGAAGGCTGATCCCGATGGGCCGATTTCGGAAACCGCAGCGGCGCAGCTTTCGTCGATGACCAGCTTGCATTGGTTCGAGGGATCATCTTGGGCGCAGTGCTTGGCACGCATCCAGGCGTCGTAAATCTTCTTTTCCTGGGCGTTGAAAACATCGAGTTCGGGGCCCTTGTAAACCGACGGAAGAACGGCCGCTTTGTCCGTCAGCTTGCCGCCGGGGCAGGTTTCAGATGCGCCTCGGGCCTGGGCATAGCGGGAACCAATGTCGTAAGGCGTCAGATTGGTGGCGGCGATGGCGGTGCGCGTGGCCGTCAGAAGATCCTTGGGCGGATCAGCTGCCGTGGCAGCGTTATCGTCGGCCAGCAGTCCGGCCAGAGCCAGAAAGGGCAGCATAGAAAGGCTTTTTGGCCGCCTCAAGCCCATCGGGGTACTCCTAGGTTGCGTTGATTGCTTCAGCAACTTATCGTCCGAATTGCAGCGCGTGCTGATGGTGCCGGATGTAAGTCTACGCTGGCAACGATGCGAAGAATGCCATCAAATGCATATACTTTTTTGTAAGTCGAAGCGATTTGCATTTCAGCAAATCCATCAACCTCATATACCCTATCTTCGCAATTGGCGATCGAAGGCGCTATCCTGTCTTTGAGCTTGCCGGCTGGCGGCGATATCATCGTATTATGGGTTGAGCTTGCCCGTGCGCCGTCCCTAGGAGAGAGACATCACATGACCTCACGCATTGCTTTATATGCGGCTGCGTTTGCCGCTCTCGCTGTCACCGGCGCCAGCCCAAGCTTCGCTCTTTCGACCAAGGAATGCAGCGTGAAATATCAGGCTGCGAAGTCCGCTGGAACGTTGAACGGACAAACCTGGGCGGAATTCCGCAAAACGGAATGCGCTGGAGCTGCGACGACGACGGAAGAAAAGCCGGCCGCAAAAGTCGAGACGACGAAAGCTGCTTCCGGCGCCATTTTCCCGAAGGCGGTCGATACGAAGTATGCCAAGGAGAGCGCGGGCCGTGCTCGGATGCATACGTGCCTCGATCAGTACAAGGCCAACAAGGCGAACGGCGGCAACGGCGGCCTCAAGTGGATTCAAAAGGGCGGCGGTTACTACAGCCAGTGCAATGCGGCCCTGAAGAAGTAACTTTGCCTGATCTGCTGCAGACCTGACAACGGCGAGATTTTCATCTCGCCGTTTTTCGTTTCGGAGAGCCCCGTCTCAGCGTTTCATTTCGCGCTCGCGCTGCCACGACAGAAACAGCACCGTTACGAGCGACGTCAGCAGCATGGTGCCGAGAATAGCGGGCTGGCGCATGAAGGACTGCCAGACGTTGAAGCCTTCAATCCATCCGCCGCGGTTCGTCAGGACATTATTGAGAACGAGAACTACGAACGCGACGAGCGACGTCAAGGCGGTGGCGATAACGGCTTCGACCAGACGTTTGGTCAGCCGTGGTACGGATATGGAATTGCGGCCAATAGCGAGTTGCGTCCGGTCCGACATGGTTTGCTCCCGTATTGCTTAGGCGAAGGGGCACGGCGATCGCCACGGAGCCCCGGATTTATTCTCCCTTTCTATCAGATTCGCATCGGCAACGTGGCAGGGGCGAGGCGTTCGCACCTCATTGACTTATCAACGAGGCGAGCTTTTCCGGTGCCCGATCTCTCAAAGCAACTTGATCACTATGTTCGCAGCTTCGGCAACAGCGTTCAGTGAAGCCGGGATATACTGGACGGACGTCGCATATGCTGCGGCTAGCGATGAACGGGACCGGCGGATTTAAGGCGCGGTTCCAGATCGGAGAGCGTTCATGCTTCGCTTCGTACATTTGCTTGCCAGCGCTTTGCTGGCGGCAATCGTCGGTATGTCGGGTACCGCGACCGCGGCGCCTGGCGGTTTAGGTGCGGTCGCGTTTGGCAAGCCAAGCGGTCTTGTCCTGACGCACGGCGGAGGTGGCGGTCACTGGGGCGGTGGCGGCGGAGGTCACTGGGGCGGAGGTGTCCATTGGGGTGGCGGAGGTCATTGGGGTGGTGGAGGTCACTGGGCGGGCGGCGGCCGCCACTGGCACGGTGGATACTGGCGCGGTAGGGGCTGGGGTTACGGCTTCTACGGCGGGTATCCCTACTATGGCGGCTATTACCCGTATTATGACGACTATTATTACGATGATTACTACTATCCGGATTATCCGACCTGCTACTACAGCCGCAGGTATCGCGCGCGCATCTGTCCAGGTTATTGATACTTCAGGCCGTGGTGCCCAAATTGTCCGAATGAGTCGGCGGCTTAACTGCCGACCGCAGGAGCATTTAGAAGTTACATGAAACCGCTTGCGCGTGCTGTTCTTATCGCTCTGTCGCCATTGGCATTCGTCGCCACCGAGGCGAAAGCGCAATCGATCTTCGATGTCGAACATGCGCGCGCCATGTACCGTGCCGGCGTCGCCAGCCGGTACGATATGGAGCAGTTGAGACGCTACGGTGCGCCCAGCGGCTTTTACCCACAGTACGGGCCGCCGCCGCCCCGCCGGATTGATCTGCGCCGGCTCTGGTTACGAGAACGCTATCGCGATCGCTATTACGACTGAGCGGTGGTCTTGAAGGGCGGCCGCAGTTGGCCGATATATGCGGCATGGATAAAAAATCGATGCCAGCCGACGAGGCCGAGTGGCGGAAACTCTTGACGCCGGAGCAATATCGGATCTTGCGCGAAAAGGGCACTGAACCGCCCTTCACCGGTGAGTACCTGCATTCCGAGAGCGATGGAACGTTCACCTGCGCGGCTTGCGGCAATCCGCTATTTTCCTCCGATGCCAAGTTCGATTCCGGTTCAGGCTGGCCTTCGTTTGATGAGGCGCTGCCGGGCGCTATCGAATATCACACCGATACATCTCACGGGATGGTGCGCACCGAGATCACATGTGCGCGGTGCGGATCGCACCTTGGTCACGTTTTCGACGACGGTCCGACGGATAGCGGCAAGCGCTATTGCATCAATTCGGTTTGCCTCAATCTCGATGAAGAGGCACCGAAGCCCGAAAGTAAGTAGTGAGCCTTTTTAAGACGACTCGCGTGCTAGACAGGCTGTCAGGACTTGCCGTCCGGCGTCACGCGCTTCTGAAAAGCCATCGCGGCAGCGGGAGCGCGTATCTTTCCCTCGTGAATGAAATAGACAAACACGTCGCGTGGCGTTTTCGGAGCCTTATCCTTTGGCGCCATGACCGGCAGGTCGTCGGGTGTGCCACCGTCGGCCCATATTTTTGCGCGGGCCGCCCACTGATCGAGAGCTTTCGGCTTATAGGCGGTGGGCACCGTGTCTTGTCCCGTCTGAAGCCGCGCATAAACGAAGTCGGCCGTCACGTCGGCGATGGCCGGATAAATCGCGTGATCGGCGAAGACGATGGCGACCGCATGCTCGCGGGTCAAGGCAACGAACGACGGCGTGCAAAACGATGCATGCCGCACTTCGACGGCGTGCTTCAGTGGTCGCTTGCCGACTTTCTTCGGTAAAAGCTCGAGGAAGGTGCCGAAGTCGCCTTCCTCGAATTTCTTTGTCGGCGCAAACTGCCAAAGGAGCGGCCCGAGCTTGTCTCCCAACTCGGCGACGCCGGAATCGATGAAACGAGAAACCGAATCTCCAGCTTCCGCAAGAATGCGCCGATTCGTAGCGTAACGCGGACCCTTCAATGTGAAAATGAAGTCGGGCGGCGTCGCCTTTGCCCAGCTTGCGAACGTCGAGGGTTTCTGCGTCCGATAGTATGTGCCGTTCACTTCGATCGTGGCGAGATGGCGGCTGGCGTATTCCAGTTCTTTCGCGTGCGCCAAGCCTTCGGGATAGAAAACGCCGCGCCAGGGCTCGAATGTCCAGCCGCCGATGCCGGCCCGGATCGTGCCGCTGCGGGCAGTTTCGGCTTTGCGCGCCATGACAGGCCTTCCATATTCGAGGACAGAATCGCCGTGTTCAGCGAATCGCCATAATTCTGGGCAAGTTCTTGTTTTTCCCGCGACCTCGGGGCGCATGCACGGATAATCGCGGGCACGGCATCTCGGCGTTTTTTCGCCGATCATTTATCATTGGTGACAGCGCTTGGGGCAAGCGTTGTAATCTTGCGCCGTTGGGATCAGCATTAGGCACATGACTGCCGAGAACGTGGGGCAAACGGCCGGTCTTTCCATTGCGGGCTTCGTACCTTGGGGTGCGGGCGCGTCGAAGCGCGAGCGGAATTTTTATATCGCGCTGGCCGTTGCGCTTCTTCTGCACGCTTCGTTTTTGATCAGCGCGGTTAGCAGCGGAGGCGCCAAGCGCCTTGGCGCCGAAAATGGAGCGGATGACGCGATCAGCGTTTCTCTGGTCACCGAGCAGGATCTCAAGAGCCGGGCGACTGTCGCCGACGAAGTTTCGCCACCGCCTGGGCCGA
Organism: Hyphomicrobium sp. MC8b; assembly: GCF_905067615.1. Taxonomy (NCBI): domain Bacteria; kingdom Pseudomonadati; phylum Pseudomonadota; class Alphaproteobacteria; order Hyphomicrobiales; family Hyphomicrobiaceae; genus Hyphomicrobium; species Hyphomicrobium sp. MC8b. Next base: position 1,611,088 of record NZ_LR898465.1, read on the forward strand.
TCGCGCCGACGCAGCAGGAGCAGAAGGCCAAGCCTGAGCCTCAGCAGCCGCCGGAGAAACAACAACAGCCGACGCCGCCTCAGCAGGAGCAGGCTAAGCAAGAGCCGCAGCCGCCCGAACCCCAGCAGCCTCCGCCGGAGCCACAGGCTCAAGATACGCCGCAGCCGCCGGATCAGCCGCAACCGGACGTTCCTCAGGAGACGGACCCGGCCAAACCGGATCAGGTCGCCAAACAAGACGATACGAGCCCAGACAGCCAGCCGCCGGACCTCTTCTCGCTCGACGATCAGGATCCATCGAAACTGCAGAGCGCGAACGAGCCGAAGCCGAAACCGCAACCTAAGGAAGACACGAAGCGGGCCAGCAAGAAGCCGAGCACGAGTAAGGCTGCGAAAAAATCTTCGTCGAAGGCTCAGAAGAAGGTGGCTGCGCTCGATTTATCGACGCAGGCCCTGGCTCCGAGTTTTAGCGGCGGCGGTGGCGCGGCTGCATTCCAGCGCCCTCCGGGCATCACGCGCTCGGGCCTCAACGATGCTTTCGCGAGGGCGGTGATCAGGGCGCTTCAGCAGACCATGCCGCAGCTCTCGAATACGCTCGGCCGTGTGACCGTTCGAATTTTTCTGTCCGACAGCGGCAACGTGATTTTCGTAAAAATGCTCGCTGGATCCAAGGATCCATCGCTTAATCAGGATGTGGTCTTTGCAGCCAAGCAGACGAGCTATCCTATTCCGCCGGCGGGCTCTAATGAGGCCGACCGCACCTTCATCGTGACTTACATCTACGATTGAGGTCGCCGAACTCGACTTCGCGACAGACCTGCGGAATTTGTCCGCTGCCTTGGTATTACGCGAAATCAGGCAGGCAGCGTCGCGGCAAGCAGCTCTTCGGCGTGCGTAGCCGATGAAATGACAAGTCCGACGACCGTCAGGATGAGGAGAGCTAAGAGGAAGGTCACGTCGGTCTTCTCGCTCATGATCGCTCCAACAGGTTGTTGCGATGGCAGACAAACTGCCAATCGTGCGGTCCTGGGCGATCCCGAAGAAGTTTCTTATGACGTTCTCAACAGGCTAAGTTCGACTCAGGCTCGGCCACAATAGCCAAAGTGAAGCAGCGTCACCGACACCCGCTGAGAGTGGCCGCGACGCTGCAGAGCTTCTTTTCGTTACGTGTTTCGGAGGAGGGGACGGACACTTATTGCTGCTGCACGGCATCGGAAGCCGTATTCGTGCCTCCGAGCTTCATTGGCGCATATTCCGGCGTTTCCCTGCGGCAAGCGCCGAGCGCAAGAGCGGCGATGCATATTCCAAGCGCGACGACTTTCATGATCATCTCCCGTGGTCGATTGCGATTGTCTGGATACGCATGTGAACGCGGGAGCAACGCCGGAAACGTCGAGCTTGTTCCGTGTTGGGCTTGACGCGGATGGTGCAAAAAAGCCTGGCGAATCTCAGCCCGTCCGGAAGCCGCTTTGACCGGCATGATTTGAAACGGGCAAATCTTAATGTTCAGGCAAGCATGCTTTCAAATTTAATTGGGATTCTCACAAAGTATGATCGTGCACCTTAAGCGACACGCTAAGGCTGCTAATTGGCTGTTTGGTAAAGTGCTGATCTGCTTTGGATATTTTTTGCGTGCCGAGTTGCCCGCGGTCTGCGCGGCGCAGATGGAAAACAGCTGATTATTTTCTCGACGAGAATAATTGCTTTTATCTTCACGCGGTCTGTGTACCTCGCATTAAGGAGGCCGATAGTAGCGTCCGGGCCGTAGCCTCCGCTCATGAGGAGCGGGGTAAATGCTTGTGATGGAACGAGTGACGGGCGAATCCATTCCGGCCGGCGTCGAACGCTCGACGCTTGAAAATGCAATTGCGTCTGGCTTTCCGCTGCTGAAATTTCCTCAGCAGCTCGAAGCGGCCTTTGAACAAGAAGTTGCGGTTCAGCGGTGCCGACAGCTCGCGTTTGGCGGGTTGTTTGGGATCTTGCTTTACGACTTGTTTCTCATCCCCGACTGGCTGGTTTCCCCGCAGACGTTTGTAACGTCCCTCTGGGTGCGCCTCGGTGTGGTGACGCCAATCGCGTTGCTTATGATCGCGTCGCTCTACCTCAATCCGCCGGTGGCGATCCGCGAATTCCTGGTGGCGGCCGGTGGCGTTGTGCTCGGCGCAGGCAGCATTCTCTATCTCATGCTCGTCGGCGAAGGTGGGCCAGGGGACGCGCAGCACCAGTCGCTCATTCTCATCATACTCTTCATAACGATGGTGCAGCGGGTGCGGTTTTGGTGGGCCATGGCCGCGTGTCTGGCTTGTTTTGCGATGCACGCCGTCGGATTGTCGTTGCTACCCGCATCCACGTTCGAGTTCCAGGTTTCGGCCAACACCGTGTTTGGATGCGCCGTCGTTCTGACCCTTTTCGCCTCATATGTGCTGGAGCGCGAAACGCGGATGAATTATCTGTTGTCGCTCAGAGGGCGATTGCAGCGCCAGGATCTCGATGCCAAGAGCCGCCGGGACGCGCTGACAGGGCTTCGCAACCGGCTCTCTCTCGACGAAGCGATCGAGGACTGTGACCGTGCGGATGGCGTTGACAAAGAGTTGGCGGTCATTCTGCTCGATATCGATCATTTCAAATCGTTCAACGATACGGCCGGTCATCAGGCCGGAGACGTCTGCCTGAAGCGCGTTGCGGGGATCGTGCAGAGCGAGTTGCGGGACTATTCCGACGATGTTTTCCGCTTCGGCGGCGAGGAGTTCGTCGTCCTGTTGCATGGCGTCGATCTGCCGAGGGCGATCAGGATTTCGGAGCGGATTCGAAAAGCAGTGGAGGATGCATCGATCCCGCATCCGGCGCTTGACCTAGGAGAGGTCGTGACGGTCAGTATGGGTGTCGCGTCGGTGGTCCTGAGTCGAGATATTCGCGTGGGTCAGGTAATCGCTGCGGCAGATGCGGCGCTTTATTCGGCGAAGCGAAACGGTCGCAACCAAGTGGCGCCGCGGATGCAGTTCGTCGAATTCGTCGGAATGGCTGAGCGCGGGCTCTTCGCGCACTAAAGTTGTCGGCAAGAGCATTTCGAAAATGCACGGATTAGGCATCTTCGAGCTCATGCACGATCAGCTTCCTGATATGCAAGGCTGGCACGAGGTTCGTGCGACATCTCTCTTGCCATGTTGCGTTTGTGTTTGTCGCTCTTGACCAGGGAACAACGCCGCTGCATTTGCGTTTGGGGACGGGATATCACTTAGAAGGAACACGGATATGAAGAGGGTCGCGGTTTTGGCTGCGGTGGCGCTTGCCTTTTCGTCGGGTTGTGCATTCGCGGTCAGTCAGGCCGTGAAAGATGCATGCAGCGCCGATTACGCTGCGTATTGCAGTCAGCACAAAGTCGGTACGCAGGCAGCAAGGTCCTGCATGCGCGAGCATCGCAAGATGTTGACCGACTCGTGCATCCATGCGCTTGGACATTCGAGCGAAGTTACGCAGGCTGATATCGACCAATATCACCGCGAGCACGGCAAGTAATTTTGCTCGCGCTGCGGGCGTCTTTCGAACAAGCTTTGCGCCCGTCGCTGCATCTTGCGGTGGCGGGTTTTCTTTTGGTCCGCCTCTTCGTCACCAGCGGACGCGGCCAAGTCCCAGATACCGGCCGATCAGCTTTCTGACGACGGTGCTTGGCAGCTTGCCGCGCGCGAAGTGGTTGAACTTGGCCGTCGGGCCAACTGCATAGCGGAACCGAGGGTGCCGCGCCGCCAGGGCTTTCGCGACGGCCTTGCCGACATCTGCAGGATCGCCCGCTGACTTGGCGACAAGGGCCTCGACCGTCACCTCGAGATGCCTCAGTAGCGGCAGGTAGACGCTATCTTTCGGGAGGATGCGCGGCGAGTTCTCCCAGATGCTCGTGCGGTAGGGGCCGGGTTCGATTAGGATAATGTCGATGCCGAAGTGCTCGACCTCGTAGGCGAGTGATTCGGCCCATCCTTCCACGGCCCATTTCGAGGCGCAGTAAGGCGAATTGGCGGGCTGGCCAGCAAATGCCGATTCGCTTGAGATGATGACGATACGTCCTCGGCGCTGCGCGCGAAAAGTCGGCAGCAGGCATTTCGTCAGCGCCAAGACGCCGAAGTAATTGACCTCCATGATCCGGCGGACGTCTGTCTCGGGGAGATCTTCGAAGGCACCGCCTGCCGCGACGCCCGCATTGTGCACGACGGCATCGAGTTGCCGATTGGGAAGATCCAATTCGGCGACGGCGCGTTCGATCGACGTTGGATCGGTTACGTCGAGCTGTCCGACCGTTACCGCTTGGTGCACGCCTGCCGCGACTAGCGCCCGGTCGAGTTCTCCGCGCTTGGTGAGGTCGCGCATCGTGGCGACGACGTCCCAGCCCTGCTTTGCGAGTTCGACCGTTATGGCTAGTCCGAAGCCGGACGACGTCCCGGTGACGAGAACTCTTGGCATGGGGCAGGGGCTCCGCGAATTGTTGTTGTCGGCGTTTTACGCGACTGCCGGCGTTGAATCGAGGCCGGGCTGTTCCCTGGGGAACAGCGAGGTGGGAGCGGCGCCGGTTAATCTATTCCCCACGACGCCGCGTCGCGGTGTCGGCCGCGAAACGACAAGTCCTGTGTTCCCGCCGGCTCACAGGGGCGTCGTGATGCGGCCGACTCCCTGAGGCGGTTGCGATTGGGCTGGAACTAGTCGAGGAAGGTAACGCGTCCGGTCGCGACGTCGTGCATAGCCGAGACGATCTTCAGCTGTTGGGCTGAGACGAGATCGCGGAGGACGCTGCTGAGGGCGGTCAGCCGCTCCGCGCCTAGGTGGGCATTGGCTGTTGCGACGGCCTGAACGAAAGCCTTGTTCTTCGACGTGCGATCGTCCGGAAAGTCTTTGCTTGCTTCGGCCACAGCGGGCTTGATCCGCGCCAGGACGCCGGTCAGCAGACCGAACTCGACATCGTCGACGGCGCCTTTGATAGCGCCGCATTCGCTATGGCCGAGCACCACGATAAGCTTGGCGCCTGCCAGCTTCGTTGCGAATTCAGCGCTCCCGGCAATATCGTCGTTGATGACGTTGCCGGCCACGCGGGCGCTGAATATGTCGCCGATACGTTGATCGAAAACGAGTTCGGGCGGCACGCGGGCGTCAATGCACCCGATCACGACCGCCGAGGGAAACTGGCCGCCCGCTGTCGCGCGGACCTGTTCGATCAGATCGCAATTGCGCATGTTCTGTGTGGCGAAGCGTTCGTTTCCGGCCTTGAGCTTAGCCAAAGCGTCGTCCGGGCTGGTCGCGGACTGGCGCTCGGAGGTCATGACGGAGCACTGATCGGCGGCGAAAGCCCGATCGACTGCCAGCAGACCGGCGGCTAAGGCGCTACTGCAACAAAAATGACGGCGCGACAGCATCAAAGCCTCCCAGATATCGACGACCGAATCTAACTGGGGAATGCTTAAATGGACACGTCCAAAACAAGAGCAAATTCTCGTTTATTATCGGCGATTTGAGGCAGCTTCTCTGTTTTTATGGGACTTTAGTCTCGCGTCTAAGCCAATTCCAGCGGATTAGGATGTCTGCGGGATTTGCCTTCAAAAAAGGAGCCAGTTTCGAGCAGCAGTTTCTTATGAACGATGTTGGCGTTGACCACGCAGGCGGATTTCAGCGTCAAATCGTTGGCAAAAATCTCGCCGGTGACTTCGCCCACGACAGTGACGGTTTCCGATTTGATCCGGCCTTCGATCACGCCGCGCGCGGCGACCGTGAGAGAGAGGCAATTGACTTCGCCCAGGACCGTGCCCTCGATGACGAGGGGGCCGGGATAGTCGATGCCACCTTCGATGGTGGCGGTGCGCGGAATAGTGAGTGTGCGGCCGACGCTGGTGGTCGTCTTGAGGTCACGCATAAAACTTGTACCCGTCCGTAGCCGACACAACTCCCGCTGGCATCAGCCTGACGGATATTTTCGGCGAATTTCAGGCTTTTTCGCACCGGGCAAAGGTATCTTGCGTCCGCGGCGGCGGCAACTCATGTGGCAGCGCGCGGCGTTGCCACCGACGTCCTCTTGCGCTCTTTCCGATGCGGTATTAGCAAACGGCCGTAAAGTCGGCGCTCGAAGGGAGAATGGGCTAATGGCGGAGACGACGGATACGAACGCGGCAATCGCCGAACTGAAACGCGAAATCGCCGAGCTTTCGGGATTGTCGCTCGCCACGGGCGTTATTCTTACGCAGCTTCTGCAGAAGATCGTGAGCCGCGAGATGAGTCCGCAGAATGCTGCGACGCAGATCGTCGGCAACGCCCGCGAGGCAATCGAGGGCTTTACATCGCATGTGGACGTCGATCCGGCGATGAAGAAGCGGGCGTTGGAAGCGGTCAAGCAGTACGAAGACCAGATCCGTTCGGTTCTGCCGATCTAGCTTCATTGGCGCGCGGTGACATGCGGCCTGCGCCCCAGCCGCCGCGCGCTGCAAATTTTTCTGACGCTGTCGAGTGTCGCGCGACCTGACACGGTGTCAGGGTCCGCCGCTCGGACGGATGCGTTTCAGGAGATCCCAAAGCGGGAGCGCCGCTAGCCCCCCGACCATGCCGCCGACATAGCTCGGCAGCGGGAAGCGGAAGACGGCTTGCCAGATCAAACCAGCGACCCAACTCGCCACCAGCATGGCGACGATCGTGACGAGCAGGCGTTGCCAGAAGGGAAGAAAGAGAGACATGGGCGGTTCTCAAACTGCTGCGGATCGCTATTTCTCGAATTCTTCGTAAAGTGCTTTCATGACTTCCAGCGTGACCTCGTCCACTTTCTGGCCGCCGATATTGCTCGTCACCACGATGGCGAGATCGTGATCTGGGTCGACTGCGATGGACGCGAAGTTCAGACCGTTCGAGCCATTGTGCGTGAGGATCGGTTTTTCCGTCCAGTTGAATTTTGAAAGTCCCCAGCCGAGCGCGTAGGCTCCAGATTTCGGCGTGCCGGGCTTTGGATTCTTTATCTCCATCGAAACGGCCGGCGCCTCCAAGATTTTCAGCGTCTCGGGTGTCACCAGGGCCGGGCCGCGCTTGCCGCCGCCTGCAATCCATCCAGCCCAGGTTGCGAAGTCCTTGATGCTCATATGTGCCAGCCCGGCTGGACCGAGGGAAGCCGGCAGATCTGCGCTTTCGCCCCATGCCATCGGTGTGATCTTGCCATCAGCCTCGATGCGATGGCCAACAGGTGCGTCGTAGAGACCAAATGTTGCTTGAGCGCCGAGGCCCGCCGTCGCCAGCCCGAGCGGTTCGTAAATCCGCTCATACATCAGACGCTCCCAAGGTTTGTCCGCCGCTTTTTCGATCATCGCTCCGGCGGTGATGTAGCCGAGGTTCGAATATTGAAACTTGCCGGATGCCGGAAAGCTCGGGTCGTGCTTCGAACCCCAGGCCTCGATCATGTGTAGACGCCAGTCCTTGAGCGTATGCTCGTAGGCGTCAGCGCTGAAATAAAGTTTGCCAATTTCTTCATTGTCGGTCGGTATGCCGCTCGTATGCGAGAGCAACTCTTTCAGCGTGATGGCGGCGAACTTCGGCCTGAGATTGGGAAGATCGGAGCCCAAAACCTCTCCAATGGTCGAATTCCAACTCAGTTTGCCTTCTTCTACCATCATCGCCGCGAGGGTTGCGGTCATGGCCTTGGTGTCGGATCCGAGGTGATAGCGGTCATCGACCGTGACCGGAATTGTCGTTCCCGCCACACGCACGCCTACCGCGCCAACTGCTACGAGCTTTCCATCTTTAACGACCGCCGCCGCGAGCGACGGGAGTGCATGTTTTGTACGGATCGGGTCTAGCAGCGTATTGAGTGAAATCTCGGCGCGGGCGGTTGCTGCAAACAGAAGGGAGGCAGCGAGAAAGACGAACGGCATACGCATTAGGGCACTCCAGCTTTCGGTGAAGCATAGCCCGTTTCAGGACGAAGTGTCTCAACGGCCGGCTGTTAGTGACGGATTTGGTTGAGCTGCCGTTAAATTTTTGGCCGCCCACGTACTTACCGGGCGGATGGTACAACTCTAATTCGCCGATGGTTTCAGTTGCCTCAGTTCGGCGACATGATTTTGGAATGCGGATGATTGCAATAACAGAATTTTTCGATCGCCTTTGTTTGGATCGGCATTTTGCCAATGATGCATCTGGCGACACCCTGGTATTTCCCTTTGCTCGACGAGGGCGCGGCTATTTATTACCTGCAGACAAAGAAACCGGCGTCCGCCGGGCACTGCGCGTACAGATTATCGCCTCGTGGATTGCCATGCTTTCGTTCTGCATTTTCGGCGTGTGGATGACGATATCCACCGAGAAGCAGGCATGGCACGATTGGCTTGCGATCGTATCGTGGTTGGCCTTCATCATCGCGTATTTGATCTATTCGCGTTTCAGCCTTGTCCGCGGTCTTGCGCGGGCGTGATGACGTGCGTTGCGCCGATACGTCTCACCGAATGCAGACATAGTATCAAGATCGCTGTCCGATCTCTATTTAGGCGGCGGGCGATTTTTGAGACTCATGATGTAGGCGATAACGTCGTTACGGTCGTCCGCATGCAGCACGAAATTCGGCATCGTGGGATGAGATGTGTCCAGCCACACAGCGAGTGCACGTCCGCTCATGCCAGACGTTTGAGCGACACTTGTGAAGGAGGGAGCATCGGCATTGGGTGATTTCGGATTTCCGAAGTCTATCGCATGACACTCAGCGCAGTGTTTCGCGGCGAAATTGTATCCCTGTCGTGCGTCGCCAATCTCCTGGCTGTCGACGGCCGATGGCGTTGAGACGGCGGCGAGCATTGCAGCCGTGGCGAGCCCTCGCATCGTTTTGGAATGCAACTGATGCATGCGGCTTCTCCTCCGTCCATGTTCTCTTATTTCTCGGTTCGAAGTGACATGATGTAGCCGGCGAGATCTCGGATCTCGATGCGCGTCAGATTTAGATTGGGCATCGGCGGGTGTGGCCGCGTAAGCCACGTAGCAAGATGGTCCAGCGTTTGTCCCGGTTGGTTGGCGATGCCGGCAAACGTCGGAACATCGCTAGGGACCGGAGCGTTCGCCGGTTCTCCAATCAGATGACAGGACGTGCACAGCTTGCGTGCGAGATTGTTTCCGTTCTCGAGGTCAGGATGTTTAGATTCTGCTTTGCCCGGCTCTTCTTTCAAGTTCGGCGGCGCATCCATCTGCTGCGCCAAAGCTGAAACCGGCAACGGAGCCGTACAGCCAAATGCAATGACCGCAAATGCCAAAGCATTCGTCGCAAACGTACACGTCGCACGTATCGCCAATTTTGCCGTCATCTAACCCCTCAAAATCCATTGTTCGAAATCAATACAATTGTGACATCGGTGCGCTAGGTCATGAATTGACGAAGCGCAAATTGGCCGGGTGGGTAGAGATGATTTATTTGAGCGTGGATTGTCGTGCATTGATGCTGGCGCTAGGCTTCGTCTTCTTAGTGTCGAGTAACGCAAGCGCAAACGGGGATGAGCAAGAAGCGGCTAAGGGCTTGGCGATCCTGCAAAAGAACTGCGCGCGTTGTCATGCGCTGGGATTGACGGAAAACAGCCCGCACGCTCAAGCGCCGCCGTTTCGCGATATCGTCCATCGCTATCCTGTCGAGGATCTCGAGGAATCGCTGGCGGAAGGCATTATGTCGGGTCATCCCGATATGCCCGAGTTCAGCTTCGATCCGGACCAGATTGGGTGGATCATCGCCTACCTCAATAGCCTAAAAGCCAACGAAAAAAGGTAACTAGACGACGTTTTTTTTAGCGCTTCATCCGTAAGCAGAAGGCGGCCGTAGCCTTGGGTCGCCGATCGGCGTGGAACAGCCCCGCATGTGGACGCGTTGCCCTTTGTAGTTGAGGACGCGCAAAAAAACTGCCAGCGCGCCCAGGACATGGAGGACTTCGATGAAGAGGACATTTGTCGCTATCATCGGCGCGGTTTCCATCGCGGCGTTTGCGGCGCCGATTGCGCACGCGGATTCCATTAGTGGTGTCGAAGGCGCCCGCGCCAAAGAGCGCCAGGGCCGCTATCTCAATCGCAGCGACCGTGAGCATCTTCGCCGTTACGGTAGCAACGATGACTACGGTTGGCGTGGACGCTATCGCTATTACGATGATGGCTATTACGATGATGGCCCCGGTGGCGTGAGTGTTTATGTTGGCCCTGGTGGCGTCGGCGTTTACGGTTACTGATCGCTGACGATCGAATCTCTAAGCGCGCGAGGCGAGCGGGTGGATAATCCTGCGACGCCTTGCACGCATTTGCAAAATGCGGGGGCAACCGTTGATGGAGCCAACCGGCGCCTGCCTGCAAGCACGTCCCCAAAAAGTTCCGCCCACAGCACTTAAAATATAGGCTTTTGAGGCTGTTTTCTTGCGGCGGATATTTCCTGTGAGATCGTTTCAAAACGTATGCGGCGAGTATCTCTGTATCGCCGTGCAATTGCAGCGGCTTGGTGGGTGTCAAGCCGCGTCATTCGCAATCAAAACAAAGGAGAGACTTCGGGATGAAACGTTTCGCACTTATTTGTTTAATGGCAATCGGAACGACCATCGGCGGCACGGCAGTATCAGCCGCGCCTGCATCGACCAGCCTTGCCGGCGTCGGAAAAGCGCAGAGCGGCGTAGAGCTTGTTCGGCATAAACGCGGACATTGGAAACGCAATCGCCATTATCGCCACAAGAATTGGCATCATCGGCGTCACTGGCGGCACAATCGCTATCGTGGTTGGCATCGCTATCATCGCCGTCCGTGGAACTGGCGTTCGCGCGGTTGTGTGATCATCGGACCGGTTTGGATGTGCCCATAAGAGACCTTTGCGTCTCTATGATCGACTGCGTTTTTTTGTGGAAGAGCCGGGCGTCCGTCCGGCTCTTTTTTTTATGCGAGTTCTCTCGGCGCCTTCCGTGCCCGGGAGGCGGAGAGCCGAGCGCGGATGACATTTTGGATTGGTCTAGCTCGTGAGCAGGTGCGCACCGATGTCCTCGATACGCTCGAATATCATATCAGGTTGGAGCGTGCGTAGTTTTTCGGGTGCGGTGTAGCCCCAGGTCACGGCGGCGAAGTCAATGCCGGCAGCGCGGGCGGCATTAAGGTCGCGGGCTTCATCGCCGATCGCCAGAACCTGATGCGGGGCGACGCCCGCGCGTTTCATTACGCGGCGGAATTTTCCGGACTTGCCGAAGAGCGCCGCGCTGCAATTGTAATCTGAGAAGAGGGCAGTGTTCTCGGGACCGAGAACGACTTTCGCGTTCTCCTCGTTGTCGGATGAGACGAGCGTCAGCGTGACGCCTCCGCTCTTCAGCGTGTGCAGCATGTCGCCTGCGCCGGGAAAGAGCGAGATAGTCTCGAGCTGCGTCGATTTCAGCTTGCGCATGTAGCGGGCGATCATCGGCAATTTCCAGCGCGGTACGCCGAGGTGTTTCAGAATCTCGGGGACGTCGGCACGGCGCAACGGTTCGATCTCGTCTTCGCTGACGCGGCGCAGGCGGAACGCATCCGCCACGTCGTTCAGGCTGCCGATGAACCAGGGAAAGCTGTCGGCGAGGGTGCCGTCGAGATCGAAAATAACCAGCGAATAGCGCATGTGCTAATGACGGCTCCTCTAGCTCCGACCCTGTCTCGGAACGGAGAGGGAGTCAATCGCGCATCACTTGCAGGGTTTTGCGTACGGACCGTGACAGCACCGGCTGCGTATTGTCGCTGAGTGGCAGGGCGCGGGATTTGTCTTTCGTCGGCGTCTTTTGATGGCGCACAACAAGTCCCCAGCAGGGAGCAGGCCGCCATGCGCGTGGGCTCGGAAATGTCGGTTGGCGACAACCAAGCCTCATGGCGATGCTTAGCTTTTCGATGCCGTAGGGCTCTGGCTGCCAGATATAGCGTTCGCCCGCCGCCTGACGGATGGTCTCAAGCGTTCGCGAAGCGCCTGGAACGTCACGTATAGTGACGGGATTGCGAATATCCCGATGAACGACGCGAAAATCATTCCGCCGAATACAGGCGTGCCGACATTCCGGCGCGCGAGTTCGGCAGCTCCAACGGCAATGACAAGCGGCAATAATCCGAGGATGAAAGCGAACGACGTCATCATCACCGGTCGGAATCGCAATCGGCTGCCTTCGGTCGCTGCTTCATGCAATTCGATACCGCGCTCACGCTGCTCTTTGGCAAATTCGACAATGAGAATGCCGTTCTTCGCCGCGAGACCGATCAGCACGACCATGCCGATTTGGCCATAAAGGTCGAGCGTCAGGCCGCCCAGCACGATGGCCGCGAATGCGCCGAACACGCCGACGCTGACCGACAACAGAACGGGGACCGGAATGGTCCAGCTCTCATAGAGTGCGACGAGGAACAGATAGGCGAAGAGTAGGGCAAATCCCAAGATGATCGCCGTCTTGCCTTCGGCGCGCTTTTCCTGAAAGGCCGTATCCGTCCATTCGCCCGCGTATCCGTCAGGCAGCGTGCGTGCGGCGACGGCTTCCATCGAGTTGAGAGCTTGACCGGAGGACACACCGGCCGCCGGGCTGCCTTGAATGGTCACCGCGCGGAGATTGTTATAGCGAATGATCGCCGATGGACCGATGACAGGCCGCACTTCCACCAAGCTCCGCAACGAAATCATCTCGCCTTTGTCGTTTCGCACATTGATCCGAAAGATATCGTCCACGCTCGTGCGATCGGCAGCGTCGGCCTGCACTTGGACCTGCCACGTCCGGCCGAAAAGATTCATGTTGTTGACGAAATATCCGCCGAGGGATGCCTGCAATGCTTGAAACACGTCGTTGAGCTTCACGCCAAGAACCTGAACCTTGTCACGATCGATATCGAGATAGATGGAAGGGTTCGTCGCGGAATACGTGCTGAAGACGCGCGAGAGCTTCGGGTCCTGGTTGGCGGCAACGAGAAGCCCTCGTAATACCTGTGCCAGGGCTTTTGGATCGCCGCCGCGGAGATCTTTCAGAACGTATGCGAAACCGCCACCCGATCCGAGACCGATGATCGGCGGTGGCGCCAACGGTACGACAATTCCGCCCACGATTTCGCGGAACTTTGGCCCCAGCCGCGAGATCAATGCATTGACACCTTGCGAGCGGTCCTTCCTCTCCGCGAAAGGTTTCAGCGTCACAACCATGAACGCGCCGTTGGCCTGGGAATAGTTATCGATGAAATTGAGGCCGATGACGGACGTAACATCCTGGACGGCAGACTCGCCTTTCAAAATTTCCTCGGCCTGCTTCACGACATTGGTGGTGCGCACGACGGATGCACCTCCCGGAAGCTGCGCGATAACGAACAGCGCGCCCTGATCGTCTTCCGGTAGGAAACCAGTCGGCGTGACTTTTGACAGCGCACAGATTCCGACGCCGGAGATTGCCACGAGAGCGAGGCCGACCAACGAGAACCGAAGCATCCGCGCCACCGCGGCGCCGTAGGCGTCCCGAATGTAATCGATGCTTCTCATAATGATGCCAATCAATCCTCTGCGCGGTCCATGGTGCGGTTTCAGAAAAATGCCGCACAGAGCAGGGGAAAGCGTAAGCGCGTTGATGGCAGAGAGGAACATCGACACTGCGATGGTAACGGCAAACTGGCGAAACAGTTCTCCCGAAATTCCAGGGATAAACGCGACCGGCACGAACACAGAGAGAAGAACCAGGGTAATGGCGATGATCGGCGCGGTAATTTCCTGCATGGCGAGTTTGGTCGCCTCGGCGGGAGATAGGTCCGGCCGCTCCTCCATCACGCGCTCGACATTTTCGACCACGACGATGGCGTCGTCGACCACGATGCCGATCGCCAAAACGATTGCGAGTAGCGATACTGTATTCGCCGAATAGCCGATGGCGAGCAGCACGACGAAAGTGCCTATGAGACTGACTGGAACGGCAAGTGTCGGGATCAACGTCGCGCGAACGCTGCCGAGGAAGAGATAGACAACGATAACGACGAGAATGAAAGCTTCTATGAGCGTCTTTTGAACTTCGTGAATGGTATCGGTGACGAACTCAGTCGGATCGTAGGTCACTTTCCAGGCAAGATCCTTCGGGAACCGCTTCTCTGCCGCTGCGAGCTTGCCTTTCACTTCGTTCAAAGTCGCGATCGCGTTGGCGCCGGGAGCCTGATAGATCGCGACGACAGCTGCGGGGCCACCATTAAAAAGCGTTTCGCGGTCGAGATTGGCCGCACCAAGCTCAAGACGCGCCACGTCGCCAAGGCGCAGAATGGAACCATCGGAGTTCGTCCGCAGAACGATCTTTTCGAAATCGGCGACGTTGTTGAGGCGGCCTTTCGTTGTGAGATTGAGCTGCAACTGCTGCTCGTTCGAAATTGGTCGAGCGCCTATGCGCCCCACGGCGGCTTGAATGTTCTGCGCTTGGATCGCGTTGATAATGTCGCCCGTCGTGAGGTTGAGCCCTGTGAGCCGATCGGTCCGGATCCAGGCGCGCATGGCGTAGTCCTGCGGTCCCCACAACGTCGCGTCGCCGACGCCCGGCGTACTTTTGATTTGATCTAGAAGGTTGATCGTCACGTAATTGGAGAGAAAGAGCGGATCGTGCGTGTGCTTCGGCGAGTAAAGTGCGATGACGCCCAGCAACGCTGACGATTTCTTTTTCACCGATACGCCCTGTCGCTGCACTTCCGGCGGCAGGCTCGACAATGCGACCTGGACTCTGTTGTTGACGTTGACCGTGTTAATGTCAGGATTTGTGCCGAGTTCGAACGAGCAGATGAGCGTATAGCTGCCATCGTCGCCGCTGACGCTCTTCATGTAGATCATCTTGTCGACGCCGACGACCTGCGCCTCGATGGGCTGCGCGACGGTCGCATCGACTACCGCGGAATTCGCACCGGGATAGGTCGTCGTAACCTGCACCTGCGGGGGAACGATGTCGGGGTATTGCGCCAACGGGATCGCATAGAGCGCGAGCGCACCCGCAATCGTCGTGACGATGGCGATGACGATTGCGAGCCTCGGCCGGTCGACGAAAATGGCTGAGAGCATTGATCAGCTCCGATCCGTCGTGGATGGCACGGGCGTTGCGATCACCGGAGCTCCCGGCCGGACCCCCTGCAATCCTTCGACGATGACCTGTTCGCCTGCGGAAAGGCCATCTTCGACGACGACGCCGTTTCCGAAATCTCCGCCGGTTTTGATCCTTCGAACCGCTGCCTTTCCATCATCGACGACGAAGACGTAAACGCCCTCCTGATCGGCAATGAGCGCAGCTTGCGGAACGACGACTTTATCTTGGGGCGTTCCAGTCTCGACGCCAACGCGCACGAATTGCCCGTCGATCAAAGCACCATTCGGATTGGGGAAACTCGCGCGCACAAGAACGGTATCGGTCGATCGGTTGACCGTGACGTCGACGAAGTTGATCGTACCGATTTGATCGTAGACGCTCTGATCCGCAAATCGCAGCGTCGCCTTGAGTTTCGTTAGGTCAAGAGATTGCCCGCTTTTTTGCAGACGCAGAAATTCCCGCTGGCTGACGGGAAATGTCACGTACATCGGGTCCTGGCTAACGATAACGGTCAGCGGCCCGGTGTCTGGACCGACGACATTGCCTTTAGTGATAGTCGACCGCCCGACCTTTCCTGCTATCGGAGCAGTAATAACGGTATATCCGAGGTTGATCTTTGCCGTCTGCAGGCTGGCTTCGTTGATGAGTATCGTGCCCTTGGCTTGCTCATCCGCGGCAAGAGCCTGATCGCGGGCGACAGCGGTACCCACGTTGCGTTCAAGCAGATCTTTTGCGCGATCGAGCTGGACCTCGGTCAGCACTTTCGCGGATTTGCTGCGCTCCAATGCGCCTTGCGCTTCGCTGACGGCTGCTTTGAAGAGGCCGTCTTCGATTCGAAAGAGCGGAGCGCCGGCGGGGACCATCTCGCCTTCCTTGAATTCGATCGCGTCTAGAAAGCCCGTGACCCGGGCGCGGACGTCAACCCGTTCGATCGCCTCCACTCGGCCGACGAAATCGAGAGCATTGGAGATCGGCTTAAGATCGGCACGAACGACGCCGACGGAAATTTTCGGTGCCTCAGCCTGTTGAGCGAGGGCCAGAGGCGGTGCAACGAAGAGCGCAAGGATGGCGAACGAAGCAAGGCGCATTTCGGCCTCCTGGTTCATGTCGTCAATGCGGTTCAGGGACGAGCTTGAACGCGGGGGCGCTATGCTTCTTGGGTTTGCTCACTTCTCTTTTCGGCAGCTTGATCCTGTCGCGCTTGATGTCCTCGTAGGGAATAAGACTGAGAAGGTGCTCGATGATATTGAGCCGTGCCTTCCGCTTGTCGTCCGAGTACGCCACATACCAGGGCGCCCATGCGGTGTCGGAGGCTGAAAACATCTCGTCGCGCGCGTGCGTATAGTCATCCCAGCGGGTGTAGGACTTCAGATCCATATTCGAGAGCTTCCAGATCTTACGGCCATCGTCGATGCGCGCCTCAAGGCGACGCGTTTGCTCATCGGGACTGACCTCGAGCCAGTATTTGATCAGAATTACGCCGGAATCGATGATGGCCTTCTCAACCGAAGGCACGATTCTGAGAAAGCGTTCGACCTGCTTTTCCGAGCAAAAGCCCATGACGCGCTCGACGCCTGCACGATTGTACCAGCTGCGATCGAAGATCACGATCTCGCCGCCCGCCGGAAGATGGGGCAGATAGCGCTGAATATACATTTGAGATTTTTCGCGTTCGGTCGGAGCCGGAAGCGCAATGACGCGGAAGATGCGCGGGCTGACACGCGCCGTAATGGCTTTGATCGTGCCGCCTTTCCCGGCACCGTCCCTGCCTTCGAATACGATGCAAATTTTTTTCTGCTCGTGGCGAACCCATTCCTGTAGTTTGACGAGTTCGGTATGCAGACGCTTCAGTTCGCGCTCGTAATCCTTGCGTTTCAGCTTGTTGTGATTTCTGGGTCGTTCGCTTTCCAAGGTGGGAGCGTCAGCGCTCTTACTGTCTTCCATGTCATTGCCTCAGCAAACCGCGTGCCCCGCCGTCCTTAATGCAATGTGCCGCCCACTGTTGCCGATATTGCCTGCGTTAGAAAGATCCGAATACGGTCTATCTGAGTAAATTCGTTATTGCGATGCGAACGACTGAACTCCGCGGAAGCGCAAACTAGACTTGCGGAGTCAGGAAGAAAGCGATCCCCAGTATGAAGTAGACGGCTAAAAGTTGAACGCCCTTCAACCAATCCGAGCGGCCGTCTCCGGCAACTTGCCCTGTTACGACGACTGCGAGGAACACCGCGAGCACCAAGCCCTTTCCGAACAGCAAGTTCATAGGGGAGGCGCCGACGAAAAAGCTTAAAAGAACCAGGACGGGAGCGACAAACAACGCGACCTGAACGCTCGACCCGATGGCAATCGATAGGCTGAGATCCATTCGGTCCTTCAAGGCGGCCGTCACCGCAGTCGCGTGCTCGGCAGCATTGCCCAGAATGGCGACCACGAACACGCCGACGAAGAGATCGCTGAAACCGAACGCATGTGCCGTTGGCTCGATCGCGCCGACCAGGATTTCGCTGAGCCAGGCAATTGCCACGGTACACGCTGCAAGAACCCCAATCGCCTGGCCGAGCGGCCAGTTTTTTCTGTGTTCGCTATTGTTTGGTGCGGTCAAGGCCAGAAAGAAGTTGGGGTGAGTACGCACGGAAAAAATGAGAAAAAGCCCATAGAGAACGAGAAGCACAATAGAAATAGCGATGCTCAGTGTGCTCTCGCCTCCGCTATAGCGTTCACCGACAAGCGCGCTGTAAGCAGCGGGAATGACGAGCGCAATAGCCGCCAGTGTCAGCATGGTCGCTTGCGCTCGCGCTCCCGCAGCGTTGAAGTGCTGCTCATGATGGCGCAAACCGCCGGCCAGCATAGCGGCGCCGAGCACGAGAAGAATGTTGCCGACGATCGAGCCGACGATGGTGGCTTTTACGATATCGTGCAATCCGGCGCGCAACGCTGCGAGGGCGATGATCAGTTCCGCGGCGTTGCCGAAAGTCGCATTGAGCAGGCCGCCGACACCTTCGCCGGCGCGGTCTGCGAGTTGTTCTGTCGCTCGTCCGAGCCAGGCTGCTAGCGGCAGAATGGCGACGGCGGACGCGAGAAATATATATGTGTGCTGATTTGGGGCGAGATACTCAAGCGCCACAGCGACAGGGGCGAAGCACAGCAGCCAATTCCACATCGCTTTCTCCTGATGCCGCGCGCGCTATGGCAGCCTATCTTCCCAGTCGACCCAATCGACCGGGATTTCTTTCAGATAGGCGCTGACGGCTGCGCCGATCGTCGGAAAAAACGCTTGTTCGCCGAGTTGTTTCACCAGACCGAAGCGCTTCAACTTATCTTTTACCGGGTCTTTCAACTCGGCGAAGCACAGTGCGATTCCTGCTTTCTGTAGCGTGCGGTCGAGTTCCGCCACCGTGTCGGCTGCGGTGACGTCGACGTTCGTTATAGGTTCGGAGGCGACGACAACCCATCGCGCTGGCGTTGGTGCGGTTTCAACCGCCGTGATCACGCAGTCCTGGAACAGCTCTGCATTCGCAAAAAAAAGAGGCGCGTCCCAACGGAAAAGCACAAGCCCCGGAATGCGGCGCGCATCGGGATATCGGCTGATGTCGTGATAGCCTTTGATGCCTTCGGCGCGGCCGAGAACCGCATAATGAGGCCGCCATGCATCCCAGAGGAATTGCCCGAGGGCGATGATGACCGCGAGCGCGATGCCCTGAATTGCGCCAAACACGGCGACACCGGCGAAGCATACGATAGAAAGCCAGAATTCCCACTTCTGCATCCGATAGATGCGCATCAGGTCTTGAATTTCAAACAGCCCGATTGCCGAAGCTATGACGACGGCCGCAAGCGTGCTCGTGGGCAAGTTCTGCAATAAATTGGGTGCGGCGATGATAAGTAAGGCAACTGCAAGCGCGCCAGTGATACCCGTCATCTGGGACCTGGCGCCTGCGGCCTCCGCGACGGGGGTCCGCGATGAGCTACTGCTGATCGGAAAGCCCTGAAAAAATCCCGCCGCGAGATTGGCCGCGCCTAATCCGACAAGTTCTTGGTTAGGATCGACATATGTCCTCGTTCGGGCAGCATATGCCCGCGAAAGAACACTCGTGTCGGCGAAGGAGATCAAGGCCACGGCGAGGCCACCCGACAGGACCGTCGCGAAATCTGTCGAATAAATCCAGGGAATGCGAAACGACGGCAAACCCTCGGGTAGCGGCCCGAGGACTGAAACGCCGGCACTCTGCGCCAGACCCAGCATGCCGACGACGGCGGTAGCCCCAATGACTGCTATCAAGATGCCCGGAACAACCTTGCTGCGCTTGAGAAGCAGGATGACAGCCAACGTTGCAGCGCCGATCGCGAACGCGGTCCAATTCGTCTTGCCGCTGGTAACACCATTACCGATCGCAATGATGTCGCGCAGGGGGCCCTGGCTTTCAATCGAAAATCCGAGCAGCTTCGGCACTTGGCTCAGCAATACCGTCAGGGCGATGCCGTTCATGTAGCCATAGCGGATGGGCTTCGACAAAAGTTCGGTGACGAAGCCTAACTTCGCAAGGCCTGCTGCGACGCAGACGACGCCGGATACGATCGCCATTGCTCCTGCGAGCGCCACTGCCCGCATTGGATCGCCGCCCGAGAGGGGCTACACTACAGCGAGGATGACGGCAGCAAGGGATGAATCCGGACCAAGAACAAGGATGCGGCTCGGACCGAAAAGGGCATAGACGATCAACGGCACAATCGTCGCGTAGAGGCCGTAAATCCCCGGCAAACCCGACGCGACTGCATATGCGATCCCCGCCGGTACAAGCATCGTCGCAAGAACCAAGCCCGCAACCACATCATGCTTTATCCAGCTCGGCTGATAGTGCTTAAGCGTATTCAGGCCCGGAAGCCAACGCTCCGCTGCGCCGCGATCACCTGCCATTTGGGGGCGCAAGACCGGGCGTTGGGTCGGGCTTCGTGTCGCCGTGGGGTCAACGGTCATTCAAGGCCCCATATGCAGACTGAGCATGCGCTGCCGGGATAAGGTACGCCGCTCAAATTTTGCTGCAATAGGTGTGCTGTGCCGTTGCGAAGTCCTTGATTGCCGTCAAGTGCGCGATGATAGATTGGCGTTAAAAGTTTCTTGCAGCGAGCGGGCGATCCGTATGCTGCTCCGGTTTCCAATCTTGATTTTCTTCGGCGTCGGAATATCCTGAACGAACATAGTGTGCAGACTGATCTTTTCCTGAGTTGCTGCATATTTCTTGACGTTCTCAGTCAAAGAAGCGCTCGCTAACACGAGCATGAATCCAAAAAGCACCGGATGTTCGAAACGCCATTGAAGTCGGGGGGAATTGAAAAGATCCAAGGAGAAAAACAATGCCTGGGCTCTTGCGACCCGAAGACCTGAAGATGATTTCGCTCGATGCGGAAACGGAAGAATACAATCGAGAGCGAGACCTCAAGAAAAAGAAAGCGCAGCAGGATAAGGAGCTGCGCGAAGCGTTCATGTCGCGCAAAGTCGCAGAAAAAGCCCTGGCGATTGATCGCGTCAATAATGCCATCCGAATTGCCGCTCAAAATGGCCAGCACCATCTGCAGGTCATCACGTTCCCGTCGAGCTACTGCAGTGACGGCGGCCGCCGCATCAACATTGCCGATCCGGAATGGCCGACGACGCTTACGGGTTTCGCAAAAGATGCGTATGAATTCTACGATACGGAGCTACGCCCCCTGGGGTACAAGCTCCGTGCGGAAATCATAAGTTTTCCCGGCGGGATGCCCGGCGAGGTGGCAATGTCGCTGGCGTGGTAGGCGCCCGGAGACTCTGCTTTTGTTGGCGCTTTGCGACACGCGTTCCGCGCGCCGGCCTCAAAGCGCGGGGATGTTATGCGCTGGCCGACGCTCCTTCGTCGAGCGGCAGCCTGCGCGGAGTTACCCCCGTCGCGCTTTCTCGATGGCCGCGACGTCGATCTTCTTCATCGTCATCATGGCTGAGAATGCGCGCTTGGCCTCATCGCCGCCGGCTGCGAGCGCGTCGGTCAGCACGCGCGGGGTGATCTGCCAGTTGACGCCCCATTTGTCCTTGCACCAGCCGCATTCGCTCTCGCGGCCGCCGTTGCCGACGATGGCGTTCCAATAGCGGTCGGTTTCTTCCTGATCTTCGGTTGAGATCGAAAACGAGAACGCTTCGCTGTGCTTGATCCCCGGTCCGCCGTTGAGGCCCATGCACGGAATGCCGACGACGGTGAATTCGACGACGATGACGTCGCCCTCATGGCCTGAGGGATAGTCGCCCGGCGCGCGGATGACGGCGTCGAGGGAGCTGTCCGGGAACACGCTCGCGTAGAAGCGGGCGGCGGCTTCGGCCTCCTTGTCGTACCAGACGCAGATCCGGCTCTTGGACATGACTTGGGCTCCTTTTTGTTTGCGGCTTCCGACTCCGCTTCGCGGAGCCGGCCGGAAGCCGCGACTGATGCTGCGCGACCGGTGCTTTCTTAAGACGGTCTCGGCATTCCCGTTCCGACATCATAGATGCGCTTTTTCTTGATTGCGCCGAGGCGACACGCCTTTTGATTTGCGCATGGCGACTGCTTTTCTTTTGCGCCTTCCGACACGCCGGCGGCGCGCCGGCCGGAAGGCGCGGGCTTGCTCGAACGCAAGTGCGAAGGACGAAGACATAGGCATGCGCCAACGGCCGGCGTGACGCAGCAAATGCACACGGCGGCCGGCTCCCCGGAGGGGAGTCGCCGTGTGCAAGCAATAAAGCACGAAGCGGACGGGTTCCGCGGCGTGGTCTTCGCAATGAGCAGTCTCGGAACCGGTCCGCTTCGTGACGAGACCGAGAACAGGGTTCTGGACAGGTCACTTAATGAAGCGGGGTGCTCCGCACACGGGTTTCTCACCCCGTGCGGACCTGCCTTCCGCCTTGTCCGCATCGCGCGCGTGAGGCGAGCGGGTCGGGCTGTCCCACCCGAGCGCCGCGCGACGCCTCGCGCGATGCCCTTGCCGGATGGGTGAGGGGATTATCGTGCAGGCGGAGAGGGCGGGGATAAGTTTTTTTGAGTGCGCGGGCGGCCGGCTCGATGAAGGAAGGCGCGATGCGCCGATAAAAAAGGCGTCATTCGCTGCATACTTTCGACATCAACTTTGAAAGGTATGATTTTAGATCGTTGAACGCAGACGGGCGGTGCTGAACTATGTGCCGGCTCAACGTGATTGTGTCGCGAACTTTATCAAAGCTCAGCTTTGCATCTGTTAGTGAGGTGATTGCCTTGGCGATAAGCCGGGCTCCATCCACTTGGGTGAGCCACACTTCATCATAGATATCTTCGGACCAGGATTTTTCGCTAGAAAACTCAGACGATTCTCCGAGTTTGAAAAGAACTTCGAGCACTTTCTCTGGAGTTATAGTGCCTATCAGGTCCGGCATATGCAAAGTAATGAGCGCACATATCGCATCTGGATCGATTAAGTAACATTCGAAGCAGCGACGAGGAAGAAATAATAATCGGCCGTTGGCCTTTTTTTCTATTTCTATTATCTGCTCAGGCTTTAACTGCTCGCGATCTAAACTAAATGCAATGGCATTGATTAGCGGGCTGGTGTGCTTCGAGATCGTCTCGTAGATGTTTATGATCCTCGATGCCTTTACGCCTTTGGCACTGAAGTCGCTGGTCGAAGCAACCGGCGAGAAGGTGGTTCCCTGGGGAATTTCGCCAATAAGTTCCGTATAAATGAATGGAAAGCAATTTGCTTCGGTGGGACCCTCCACCCAAATTATCCCATCGGCACCAAATACGTCAGACATAGAAATGCCGAGTTCCTGGGCCGCCGAACGCAGCGATGCGACTTCGTTTAGATTGAGACTTTCGACCGTTGAGTTGAATCCGTGCCGGCGGATAAGGTGAACGGTTGACGGCGACGAATGTGCGAGAACATCGGTTGAATGGCCGGAAATTAAGTATTGGTGTTCCGGGTAATATGAGTTGATAATGCGCAGTAGCGATTTTATAGCCAGTGGGTGTAGAAAAGCACTGATCTCGTCGATCACGATCACTGCATTGTCAAGCACGAGCAATACCGTCAGGATTGCAATAACTTGGGCGACTCCGGTTCCGCAGCTGTTGAGTTCGAATGCGAACTCGGGCTGCGACTGGTTTTTCGTCGGCCATATCCAAATTACAAATTCATTTTGATTTCCCGGAGCGGTGCTCACTGATATTGAGTGAACAGTTGGGAATATCGAACGCAGATATCTGCATAATGTTTCGAATTTGTCTTTGTATCTACCCTGCATTTCATTGACAACAGCAGGTAAATTTCTTGTTTGAAAATGCAGTCGATATGGATTCTCTTTTACGTCGCACCGTCCGATCGAGAAGCGTTGAGAGTCAAAGTAAAATAACTTTTGATCAAAATAGGGAGAGATGGACTCATTGGCGTTTTGGGATTTTTCGTATCTTCCGGAAAATTTCAATGTCCCGTCGGATACCCGGAGCCTGGATAGCAATCTGGTGTTATCGTCAACGTGTTCAAGCCTATTCTGAGGCTTTCTCTTTAGATGGAAACTAAAGATCGCCGACTGATCTATCGGTAAAGCGTTGTCCGGAGGTCCCCAGTAAACGTCTTGGCCTCCTTGAAGAAATGCCGTTTCGAGTTCAGCTCCGGTAAGTTCCAAATCGACGTAGAGCAGGGGTGACTGCAAGCGAACCTCAAGGTAATTTTCGAGTGTGCGGTGAGGGTTTCCGT
This sequence comes from Hyphomicrobium sp. MC8b, assembly GCF_905067615.1. Lineage (NCBI taxonomy): Bacteria > Pseudomonadati > Pseudomonadota > Alphaproteobacteria > Hyphomicrobiales > Hyphomicrobiaceae > Hyphomicrobium > Hyphomicrobium sp. MC8b. Next base: position 1,634,849 of record NZ_LR898465.1, read on the forward strand.
CAAATAGCCCCGATAATGCTCGCAATAGCGCCGTCTTGCCCGAGTTGTTCTGTCCAATAAATAGATTTATTCCGGGATCAAGATTTATCCAGCCGGAGTTCTCAAAGCTGCTGTAGTTCAGTATTTTGAATCTCTTTATTTTCATTCTATAATTTTCTCCCTCAATTCTTGTCGATCTTCTAAATTCACAATATCGGCTGCTCTGAATCCGGATATGCGGTCAATCGGGTCGTCGAGGCTGTAATGTCTAAAGCAACCAAGAGCGTGGGACTAGCGGACTCTGCCCTCACGAAAGTCTAATTGGAGGAATGGTATTGGCGGGATGGAATTTGCGATACAGCCAAGCGTTGATCGGTGCCGCTCCTAGGCTGTCAGTACCCACTCCCATCCTTCCGCGTAAACTGCCACTTTCCGTCCGGGCCGAGTGAGGCTTTGAGGTCGTCGCTCGGATAGCTGCCTTCGTCGCCGGGGGTGCGGTCGCCGATCTCGAGATAGACGACGTCGCGCGTCGTCCGGTTCACAAGGTGATGGGCGATGCCTGCCGCGGAGAAGCCCGCGCACATCCCGGGCTCCATATCGATCTCGCCCGTGTCGGTGACGAGCGTCGGCGTGCCTTCGAGAATATAGACGAACTCGTCCTGCTTGCTGTGGCGATGCAGCAGCGCGGACTCGCCGCCCGGCAGAAGCCGCGTCAGGTTCACGCCGAAGTTCTTCAGACCGAAGATGTCGCCGAGCGGGCGCTTCTCGCGCTTGCCCATGCGGCTGAAGAAGGGCTCCGGATAGTTCGACGGTTTGGTGCGAAGGGGCGCGTCCTCGGCTTTGATCGCGAGCGGCGGGTTTGCTTCGTCGTCGGCCAAAGTACTCTCCGTCAGCCCCTCACCCTAACCCTCTCCCCGCGAGCGGGGAGAGGGAAGAGAGTTACTCCGCCGCCTGCTTCTTGCTCGCTCTTTTGTTTGCGGCTTCCGACACGCCTCCGGCGCGCCGGCCGGAAGCCGCGCTCCGCGCCAGCACCGGCTTCAGGTACTGCCCGGTGTAGCTTTCCTTGACCTTTACGATGTCTTCGGGCGTGCCGGCAGCAACGATCGTGCCGCCGCCGTCGCCGCCTTCGGGGCCGAGGTCGATGATCCAGTCGGCGGTCTTGATGACTTCGAGATTGTGCTCGATGACGACGACGGTGTTGCCCGCGTCCGCCAGCTCGTGCAGCACCTCGAGCAGTTTCGCGACGTCGTGGAAGTGCAGGCCCGTCGTCGGCTCATCCAGGATGTAGAGCGTGCGGCCGGTCGCGCGGCGGCTCAATTCCTTCGACAGCTTGATGCGCTGCGCCTCGCCGCCCGAGAGCGTCGTCGCCTGCTGGCCGATGTGGATGTAGCCCAAGCCGACGCGCGCGAGCGTTTCGAGCTTGTCGCGGATCGACGGCACGGCCTTGAAGAAGTCGGCGCCTTCCTCGACCGTCATGTCGAGAACGTCGGCGATCGACTTCTCCTTGAAGGTGACGGCGAGCGTTTCGCGATTGTAGCGCTTGCCCTTGCATTCCTCGCACGTGACGTAGACGTCGGGCAGGAAGTGCATCTCGATCTTGATGACGCCGTCGCCCTGGCAGACCTCGCAGCGGCCGCCTTTCACGTTGAACGAAAAGCGACCCGGTTCGTAGCCGCGCGTTTTGGCTTCGGGCAGGCCGGCGAACCATTCGCGGATCGGCGTGAAGGCGCCGGTGTAGGTCGCGGGGTTGGAGCGCGGCGTGCGGCCGATCGGCGACTGGTCGATGTCGATGATCTTGTCGAAGTGCTCGATGCCGGTGATCTTGTCGTGCTCGCCGGGGTGGTCTTTGGCGTTGTTCAGCTTGCGCGCGACGGCCTTGAAGAGCGTGTCGATCAGCAGCGTCGATTTTCCGCCGCCGCTGACACCCGTGATGCAGGTGAAGAGGCCGACGGGGACGGACGCGGTGACGTTCTTCAGGTTGTTCTCGCGCGCGCCGGTGACGGTGAGCATGCGTTTGGGGTCGGGCGCGCGGCGGTTTTTCGGGACGGGGACAAAGCGTGTGCCGGACAGGTATTCGCCGGTGATGCTTTGGGGTGAGTCCATAATGTCTTGCGGCGTGCCTTGCGCGATGACCTTGCCGCCGTGGACGCCCGCGCCGGGGCCGATGTCGACGACGTGGTCGGCGGTCATGATCGCGTCCTCGTCGTGCTCGACGACGATGACGGTGTTGCCGATGTCGCGCAGGTGTTTCAGCGTCTCGAGCAGGCGGTCGTTGTCTTTCTGGTGCAGGCCGATCGACGGCTCGTCGAGCACGTAGAGCACGCCGGTTAGCCCTGAGCCGATCTGCGAGGCGAGGCGGATGCGCTGCGATTCACCGCCGCTCAGCGTTCCCGAGGAGCGCGAGAGGGTGAGGTATTCGAGGCCGACGTCGTTCAGGAACTTCAGGCGGTCGCGGATTTCCTTCAGGATGCGCGTCGCGATTTCCGACTGCTGCTTGGTGAAGGTTTTCGGGATCTCGCTGAACCAGACGTTGGCGGCCTTGATCGAGAGATCGCAGACCTCGCCGATGTGTTTGCCGCCGACTTTGACGGCGAGAGCTTGCGGTTTCAGGCGGAAGCCCTTGCAGCCTTCGCACGGGTGCGCGGCCTGATAGCGCGAGAGTTCCTCGCGGACCCAATCGCTGTCGGTTTCCTTGAAGCGGCGGGCGATGTTGCCGATGACGCCTTCGAACGGCTTTTCGGTGGAGTAATTGCGCGTGCCGTCCCAGTAGGTGAACGTCACGTCCTCGTCGCCGGAGCCGAACAGAAGCGCGAGCTGGACGTGCTTCGGCAGCTTCTCCCACGGCGTCTTCATCGAGATCTTGTAGTGCTTGGCGAGGCTTTCGAGCGTCTGCTCGTAATAGGGCGATGAGACGCCGGTTTTCGCCCACGGGAAGATCGCGCCTTTTTCGAGCGAGAGCGCGCCGTCGGGCACGACGAGGTCGGGCTCGAAGCGGAGTTCGGAGCCGAGGCCGTCGCAGACCGGGCAGGCTCCTGCGGGAGCGTTGAACGAGAACAGGCGCGGCTCGATCTCGTCGATCGTGAAGCCCGACACGGGGCACGCGAAGCGGGACGAGAATAGGATGCGCTCGTGTGTGTCGTTCTTCGACTTGTTGGCGCCTTCGGTTTCGGCTTTCGACAGCGGCTTGTCGACGTATTCGGCGATGGCGAGGCCGTCGGACAGTTTCAGCGCCTGTTCGAATGAGTCCGCGAGGCGGGTGCCGATGTCTTTCTTCACGACGATGCGGTCAATGACGACGTCGATGTCGTGTTTGTATTTCTTGTCGAGCTTCGGCGCGTCTTCAATCGCGTAGACGGTGCCATTGATCTTGAGGCGCTGGTAGCCCTTCTTCTGCCACTCGGCGATTTCCTTGCGGTACTCGCCTTTGCGGCCGCGCACGACGGGAGCAAGCAGAAGCAGGCGCGTGCCGTCGGGCAGCGCAAGCACGCGATCGACCATCTGCGCGACGGTCTGGCTTTCGATCGGCAGGCCGGTCGCGGGCGAATAAGGAACGCCGACACGGGCGAACAGCAGGCGGAGGTAGTCGTAGATCTCCGTCACGGTGCCGACGGTGGAGCGCGGGTTCTTGCTCGTCGTCTTTTGTTCGATGGAGATGGCGGGCGACAGGCCGTCGATGTGATCGACGTCCGGCTTCTGCATCATCTCCAAGAACTGGCGGGCGTATGCCGACAAGCTCTCGACGTAGCGGCGCTGACCCTCGGCGTAGATCGTATCGAAGGCGAGGGACGATTTGCCCGACCCCGACAATCCCGTGAATACGACGAGCGCGTCGCGCGGGATTTCGATGTCGACGTTTTTGAGGTTGTGTTCGCGCGCACCCCGGACGTGGATGGTCTTCATCAGCTCGGAGGCGGGGCGGGAATTGGGTTTTGTCGATTTGGCCATGAGAACCGTCTAGCCGAGGGGTGGCGGGACTGGCAATGGAACCCGACGGCGCGGGGGCAATATGGGGGCGGGGTGCGGCATAAAACAGTCCCGCGACCGTGACGCTTGGCTGTCCGGCTGGTTATTCGGTGGCGTCCTAGCCGGCGTCTGGGGGATTGTCCGGCGTGCGGGCCGGGTCCGGGTCGACGATAGGGGCAGGCGAGGGCGTGTCGAGAGCGACGATCATGGCTCCAGCCGTTTCCCGTGAGCCCTGGACGACGTCGGAGGCTCCGTATTGCTTCAGGTAGGCTTCCTCGGCGTCCGAATGGGCACGGGCGATGATCTGCAGGCCGGGATTGGCGGCGCGGCCCTGGGCGACGATCTGGCCAGCCTCGAAGCAGTCGGGAATGGCGACGATCAGCGCGCGGGCGTCCTTCAGATTGGCCGACGCCAGATCGGTGACGGCGTTGGCGGCCACGGCGTCAAGACCGCGAGCTTTCAGCGTTTGGGCGGTGTCGTCCCGGTCGTCCATGACGAACAGCGGGATGCCGCGTTCGATCAGTTTCTCGCCGATCACGCTTCCGACCCGGCCGAAGCCGACCAGGACGGTGTGGCCGGTTTTCGACGTGACATGGGCCAGCTCTGATGCCGGTTTGGCTGTCTGGGGCTCAGCGGCGCTGGGCGCCTGACCGGGAGCTTGCCCTGCGACTTGTCCTGGGACTTGCCCCGCGGGCGCCGGTTCTTTCGGCTTCGGAGGTTCGGCCGACAGAGCCGGGCCGTAGCGTTCGACGGCGAGGAACAGCAGCGGGTTGAGCATGATCGAGAGCAGCGCGCCCGCCAGGATCAGTTCACGCCCCTCGACAGGGAGCAACTTCAGCGTCACGCCGAGTCCGGCGAGAATGAACGAGAATTCGCCGATCTGGGCGAGGCTGGCGGCAATCAGCAGCGCAGTGCGCATGCCGTGGCCGAAGGCGAGGACGATCAGCCATGCGGCAAGTGATTTGCCGACAATGATAATCGCGATGACGGCCACGACGCGCAGCGGATTTTCGACGATGATATTGGGATAAAACAGCATCCCGACCGACACGAAGAACAGGACCGCGAAGGCGTCGCGCAGCGGCAGCGTTTCATTGGCTGCGCGCTGACTCAATTCAGATTCACTCAAGATCATGCCGGCGAAGAAGGCGCCGAGCGCCAGCGAGACTCCGAACAGCTTGGCCGCTGCAAAAGCGACGCCGAGCGCGATCGTCAGCACGCCGAGGCGGAACAGTTCGCGCGAACCTGTGTGCGCAATGTGGTGCAGGATCGCCGGAATGAGCCTGCGGCCGCCGAGCAGCATGACGGCGACGAATGCGGCGACTTTCAAAAGCGTGACGGCGAGCGTCATCGCCAATTCGTTCGGCGAGTGAGCTCCCGCCGCGTTGGCGCTCTCGGTGCTCAGCAGCGGGGCAATGGCGGGCAGGATCACGAGTGTCAGGACCATGACGAGGTCCTCGACGATCAGCCAGCCGACCGCGATGCGGCCCTGATCGGATTTGACGAGACGTCGTTCCTGGAGCGCACGCAGCAGCACGACCGTGCTGGCGACAGAGAGTGCGAGACCGAAGACGAGGCCTGCACCCAACGACCATCCGAATGTCGTCGCGAGGCCGACGCCCATCGCGGTCGCGACGGCGATCTGGACGAGGGCGCCGGGCACGGCGATGGCGCGCACCGCCAGCAGCTCCGACATGGAGAAATGCAGCCCGACGCCGAACATCAAAAGGATGATGCCGATTTCCGCGAGTTCGTTAGCGAGGCCCTGGTCGGCAACGAAACCCGGCGTGAAGGGGCCGACGGCGACGCCGGCAAGCAGGTAGCCGACGATAGGAGAGATGCGAAATCTCTGGGCGATGGCTCCGAAAATGAAGGCCAGCGATAGGCCGACGACGATCGTAGCGATGAGCGGGGTATCGTGGGCCATTCCAGATGCGGCACCTCCTGAAGGCCGTTCCTCAGTTTGCCCGGCTCAAGGCGAAACAATCAAGCCCCGCGGGAATTTAGGCGGGAGATTTCAAAGATGAGGGAGTTGGTTTTAGGGACCAGGTTCTGATGCCAAGGGTGCGGCTTCGTGGGTTCCCCTGTTCATCTTGGCTTTGCCTCGGGGAGGACGGTGTTTCCGCGACGCCCGTCCCCCCAAACGTCATCCCGGCGCAGGCCGGGATCCAGTCAAACCTCGACACCGAAGATACGGATACTTGCCTGGGTGCCGACCTTCGTCGGCATGACGGTGGTTGATCAGCCCGCGCGATTACAATGAGGACACCCGCCCCGCGGGGAACGGTGTTCATGCGGTGATATTCACGTGGTTGTCAGGATGCCGTCAGCATTCAGCCTTGACGGCAGGGTAAGCGTCGCGGAAATGAACCGCGGATCGTTATCGATGGGGGCATCACGTGAGCGACGCGCCGTCTCTTCTCAACTTTTCACATCCGGCTCATCCGGTGAACCGGACGCTGACGGTGGTCAAGCTGCTGGTGCTTGCGGTATCCGTCGCCGCGGCCGTGCCGACCGCGCGCAACTTGTATTTCTCCTGGAAGAACGACGTGCCGTTCAGTCAGGTCGATCATCGCCTGGCGCAGGCAGCGTTGCTGGAGAAGAATTTCGACTGCCGGATCGCGTATCGTTCGCTGACGACGCAGGGCAATGCGCAGGTTGAGGTCGGATCGTGTGCGAAGACCGGTGACATCTCGATCCGCGTGAAGAGCGCGGACGGTCAGGTCAACTACGAATGGATTGCATTCGATCAGTTGCCGAAGCCTGTTTCGAAAACGGCAAGCTTGTGGGACTTGATCGTATCGCGCGCGATGGCGGATGAAGCCGCACGGCGGGACGTGCCGTTCAATGTTGCGCAGGATGTGACGGTGCTGTGCCAGGCGAAGTCGGGCGACAACATCATTCGCGTCGTGCAATCCGGCGGACAGTGCACGCGCGAAACCGTTTCGATTTTCCGCGGCTCCGTCGAGAAAAGCGCGAGTGTGCCTTGCGATAAGGCGTGTCCTATAAAGTAGCGACTTCCGACTCCCCTCCGGGGAGCCGGCAGGAAGGCGCGGAGAGTTTTTTGATAGTGCTCGGCGACACGCGTTCCGCGCGCTGACCGCCGAGCACGGCAGTTTTTGATTGTCGCTTCGAACTCCGCTTCGCGGAGCCGGCCGGAAGCGACGGATGTTTCACCATTCGTCCTTCTGCGGCAGGCCGTCGGCGATGTCGTAGTAATCGGACTTCGAGCCGACAAAGATGTGCTCCTTGATCTTGAGGCCCGTCGGTCTGTCGAGCGTTCCGGCGGTGACATAGATTTCTTCGCTGCCGGGGGACTGCCAAAAGAGATTGCTACCGCAGCGCATGCAGAAGCCGCGGTTGCCGGCATCCGACGACGGGTACCAGCGCAGCGTCTCGTCGTTCAGCAATTTTATGTCTGCGGCGGCGCAGCTCGTCATCGCAGCGTAATTTCCACTCGTCTTCGCGCATATCGAACAGTGACACGCGAGGATCGGGTTGAGTTCGCCGCCGATTTCATAGCGGACACCTCGGCAATGGCAGCTTCCTGTGGCGTGAACGGTCATTAGCAACGAATATCCTTCGAACGGCGATGCGGCTCGCAGTAAAATCACTGATATTGCGCGAATTTCAAACATTACCGATGAGAATTGTGATCGCTTTCTCCCTGATGACAACTTGACGACCGGGGTTTTGAGGCACACATTTCTTTTTGTGACGGTGCCGCTCTCGCTAGCTGTTCCGGTAATTGCGTCTCGGCCGAGGGGTCGATGAGCTGCGGAATGGAGACGCGAGCCGCAAGGGCTTCACGTGGTGCGTATGGGTCCCGTGAGGCGCATGTGGAACGTGGTAGGCGTGACGTTGAAACAGATCGAGGAGAGGAGATGACTCCACCGGGTTATCAATCAGGACCTCGAGACTTGTTCACGGGGTCAGCAGCTTGACAAGCGCTCTCGAGATTGTGGCCACGCTTGGCTCAGCTGCACTCGCTGCTACAATTTGGATATCTCACACGAGGGAGGCGGTCCGTGCGGCCGCTAGAGCCTCGCATTCAAAGGCCCGGTTTTAGTCTGGGCGAACCATCGAAGGTAAAAAACACAGCCCCGCGCGAATCCGAGGATTCGGCGGGGTTAGTTTTTTATTGTTGGCGAAGTTTTTTGTTGTCGCTTCCGACTCCGCTTCGCGGAGCCGGCCGAAAGCGACGGGCCGCTAGGGTGCCGGTTGGTATTCGCTGACTGTCCAAAGATTTCCTTCGGGATCTTCAAGATCGAACCCCATCACTCCGTCGGGAAATGCCGGCGAACTCGTCCTGCGAAGAGGGCGAAGGAGCTTCGCTTCGGCTTTTAACGCCAAGCGATGATAATTTTCGACCGCGTCGACGTTTTCCGCAACGAGGCAGATGCAGGTTTTCCCGACCCTCGACCATGCCCCGTCGGCTGGAATCGTGGAGACGAAAATCATTCCGTTCCGCCAGGCAAGTTCTGCGAACACGACTTTACCGTTGGGACCATCGTAGGATGCGACGACGCGAAAGCCGAGCGCCGATACCAGCCAATCAATCGCCGATCCAAGATCGGCATAATAGGCGCCCGGAACTACGGCGGGACCGTCAGTCGGAGAGCTCATCGTCATCCCGCATCAAGATTGAGAATGCCGAAGCGGCAGCGATGTCGAAACCCTAATCCTTGTGGTTCGTGATCGCGACGAATTTGTCGTCGTTCTGGGCACGGCGTTCGTGCATCAGGAAGTCGTAGTAGCCGCAGCGACCGGAGCCCGGGTATGCGCGGCAGGCGGCGGGGCGCGCCTTATAGATCGTGCAGCAGCGCTTCTTGGTGTCGAAGAACTGGCAGATGCGGCCGTAGTGCTTATCGCGCTGGCGGCGCATGATGTACTTGTGGCCGTGGGCTTCGCGCGTAAAGCGCCGCTTCGCGGTTTCGTATTTCAGGTCGAAATGCTTGGCGAGGCGTTCCACGTCGCGCTTGTTCAGCGCAATGACCGGATACGAACAGCAGTATCCTGGGCAATTCAAACAATTGTACTGAGCCATTGCGGCTTTGGTGCTCCCGCGTGCGCACGCCATCCTCTGGGTAACGGCCTTAGATCATGCGGCGCGGCAGTCAAGACGGCATTCGCGGCGAACGCGACATTCCGGTGAGACCGTGGCGCGATGAGTTAATTTGCTTGCGCCTAGTGGGGCGGGCGCTATATAGAACAATGAGAGAACATTGCTGTCCCCGCCCGGTCGATTAGGCCGTGGAGAACGATAAATGAAGTGAAGAAGGTGGCGGGGAGAGCCTTTAAAGTCAGAACGATTCCGCGCTATCCGAATGGCGCGTCTATGCAACTATTCATGCCGGCTGGCGAGCATGCCGCCGGTCGTCGCGAGGGAACGCGGTTGCGTTCCTCGCGTTCAGTCACGTTCAGTCAAGGAGACGAGTGAAATGGCAGGGTCGGTCAACAAAGTTATTCTGGTCGGCAATGTCGGCAAGGATCCGGAGATCCGCCGCACGCAGGATGGCCGCCCGATCGCCAACTTGAGCATCGCGACGAGCGATACCTGGCGCGACAAGCAGACGGGTGAGCGCAAGGAAAAGACCGAGTGGCATCGCGTCGTCGTCTTCAGTGAGCCGTTGTGCAAGATCATCGAGCAGTACGTGAAGAAGGGCGCGAAGCTCTACATCGAAGGCGCACTGCAGACGCGTAAGTGGACGGATCAGTCTGGCGCGGAGAAGTATTCGACCGAGGTCGTCATCCAGGGCTACAACGGCACGCTGACGATGCTTGATGGCGCAGGCGGCGGACGCGGCGCGTCGATTGGTATGCAAGAGAGCGGTCCGGATTACGCGTCAGACGGCGGTTTCGGTTCGAGTTCGGGTGGTGAACCCCGGCGCGCGTCGGGTTCCAGGAGCGGCGGTTCGAAGCCGAGCTTCGACAAAGCGCTCGACGATGAGATACCCTTCTGATGGTCGCTTCCGACTCCGCTTGGCGGAGCCGGCCGGAAGCAATGGGCTTGGTGAGGCAGTCTTCTAGCTTCGCGTGGCGCCACGCGTTCCGCGAGCCGGCCGTCTCGCACGGAAGTTCCTGAGTTGTCGTTTCCGACGCCTTCGCGCCGCTGGCCGCGCAAGGGCGCCGGGATGACGTCGGAGGTGAGAACACCGGCCCGCGTTTTCTGAAGAAGACTGATAGCTTTTCCGTTGTGGTCGCGCGGTCCCATCACCACCGTCATGCCGACGGAGGTCGGCACCCAGGCAGATATCAATATGTTCGGTGTCGAGGCATGGCTGGATCCCGGCCTTCGCCGGGATGACGTTTGGGGATGGTATCGCGCCAAACACGGTCATCCACGGCCCCGGCCCGAGGATGACCCTCGTTCGACGCGTCTGCCAACTCTCTCCAGGGAGCCGACCGGATGGCGCGGAACTGCTAAGCCCCCAGAAAGCAGAAAGCGCCTAATGAGCAACGCCCGCTGCGATTGGCGCCTTGGTCTTGTTGAACTGGAAGGCTTTCTCCGACTGCACCTCGATGAAGAGGTGCTGCACTTCCGGGTAACGAGCCTTGATCGCGGTCTGCAAACGGCCGGTCACGTCTTCGACGGTTCGGGCACTCACCCAGTCTTCGAAGTCGACGCTGGCCGTGACCAGCACGTCTTGCGGTCCCAGATGCATCGTGCGGATTTCGTTGATGGTGCGGATCGGTTTGTCACGTCCGATTTCCTTGGCGATGATTTCATTCAACCCGGCTTGGACTGCGCGCGACGCCGACTCGCCGACGATTAACGAGCGAATTTCGCCCGACATGAAAATGGCAACGAAGCCCAGCACGCAGCCGATCAAAATCGAGGCGATGCCGTCAGCCTGCTCGTAGCCGCCGAAGTCAGCCGCGAATGTGCCGATCAACGCAATCGTCAGGCCGACCATCGCGGCGCTATCTTCAAGCACGATCGCAAACAGCGAAGGGTCTTTCGATGCCCTGAGCGCTGCGATGAACCCGAGGCCCGACGGGCCGCGTCGCGTATTGAATTCTCCGACGGCCTTCCACGTCGAAAAACCTTCGAGGGCCATCGCGACGAGCAGCACGATGTAGACGACGTAGACGTCGTGTATCGGGTGCGGATGGAGCATCTTTTCGATGCCTTCGTAGATCGCAACGCCGGCGCCGAGCGCGAACAGCACCATCGCGACGATGAAGCTCCAGAAATAGATTTCCTTGCCGTAACCGAATGGATGTTGAGCGTCGGCAGGCATTGCGGCGCGCTTGATCCCTAGAAACAGCAGAAGCTGGTTGGACGTATCGACGAGCGAGTGAATGGCTTCTGAGAGCATCGCAGAAGATTGCGTCCACGCCGCCGCCACGAATTTTGCGGCGGCAATGCCTAGGTTACAGGCAAATGCAACGACGATAACGGCTTTCGATCCGCCGGTGTCCACGCTTCTGGTCTCCCTCGATGATGTTCGGCTATGCGTACCCGATCGACAGGGAGCGCGTCCACCCGCTCTAGGCCAGCGTCTCGATGATTGAGCGTAGCGTTAGCAGCGATGGCCGGAACTAGACGACTTGAGGCAGGGACCTTTCGGCAGGGAGGGGCGTATTGGCGGTCGCAGTTAGATGCCGCGATGGCCAGGACGTTGTGCCGGCGTCGGTGGTTGCGAAATATCGGCTGACTGCCGGGTAACACACCAGCGCGAGCGCCATCCCGCCAAACACGTCGACCACGTAATGCGATCCGATGGGCACACACGAAAAGAGCATCAGGATATTGACCGGAACAAAAATCCAGCGAAGCGCTGGTATGGCCAACCAGCCGTAAGCGAGCAGCATTGCGCCGACCGCGTGATAGCTTGGGAAGGTGACCAAGCCATTTAGCGACAGTTGGCGCTCTCCGGCGCGGATGGCGTTGAGAATGTGCGCCACGCCCCATGCCGTATTCGTTCGCATGTCCGGAAAATCGGCATGCGTATAACCGAGATACACATATCCCGTTTGCGCCGGAACGAACGTGAAGACCGCGATCGTGATGAGCAGCGCGACGGTCGACGTGCCGAGAACGCGCCGCAGGCGTTCAGGGTTATAGCGGGCTAGCAGCGGAAAAAGGATCAGCGGCTGCCACAGCAAGCTTTTATAAACGTAGGACAAGGTGACAGACAGATCCGGCCGGTCGCGCGTCCATTCCACGATCGCGCGCCAATCGAAGCCCAACGTTCGGTCCGCGGCCAGAAGGGCAGCATCCTGATAGGGCATGTCGAGCGATGCAGCCATTGTCGAAAGCCCAGGGATGGTGAACGCCACGGCAAGAGTGACCGCCACGCTTTCAAAAGCGAGGGCAGACCGCAGATATCCGCGGTTGCTGAGCGAAATGGCCCCTCCAAGGAAGACGACGACAAATGCCAGGCGATTGAGTGTCACGACCCAGTCGCCGTATTTGAACGGTCCGATCGTACAGCCGGCGACGAGGATGATTGTTGTCAGTCCGATGAGCCACCAAGACGGTCTGGCAGCACGGGCCCAGAAAATTCGGAGTGTCGGCCGATCCTGTGCGGACCGATCCGGCTCATTTGCCTGAAAGACCAAATCCCAGGGTAAGTTCGACATTCTGCAATCCCAAAGATGGGATTGAGGGATAGGCCGAAAATGCTGAAAGGCGCATTAAGCCGGTGCGGAATATCCCTTAAGATACGTTAGGATTTAAGCATAAAGGCCCGGAAAACTCCGGGCCTTTATTGGTCTCGCTGCCGGTTCTGGTCGGGCGTTTATTTCAGCGGCACGGATTCGCTGCTGCGGCCGCTGAGGAGATCGGCAAGGTTGAAGCGATAGCCAACGCCGGCCGAGACGATGAGGGGATCGACGTCGACCTTGGCGGTGATGCCCGTTCCGCGCCAATTTGCATCGGTATCCAGCCAGATCTTTTTGACGTCGGCGTTTAAATACCAGCCGTTTCCGATTTCATAGTCGACGCCGCCCTGGAGGGCGAAGCCGAAGGAGTCGCTCAGGTGTAGATTGCCGCCGAGCTCGCCACTATTGGTATTGAAGTAATGGATGTATTGAAAACCAACGCCACCATATGGCTTGAAGCCCATGATCGGGTCCATATGGTATTGCAGCGTGACCACTGGCGGGAAAGCCCAGAAGTTTCCGAGGTTGGTGCCGTTGATGGCGCCCTTGCCCTCGGCGCTGAACTTGGCGAAGCAACAGAAAAGTTCAGCCGCGATGTTCTTGGTAAAGAAATGGGTGATCGTGAGTGACGGGATCGTTTCCGTGCTGATCTCGGCGTCGGCGCCCGACAATGTGGTGCCGCCGCTATAGACGTGCGCGCCGGAGTCCGGAACGACAACAGAGCCCTCGACACGAACCAAAGTGTCGCCGCTGTAGTCGCCAGCCCGCGCCGATGCCGACGCCGATATCAACGCAAGCACCGTCAACGTCCCTATCCCAAGCCGCCGCATTCTCAATTCCCCTTCTTCAAATTTTCCTGCCATCGCAAAGTCGCGTTCGACTCGATGGCTCCCTTTCGAGTTATCGTTGCGTTGCGGAGGAAGGCACAGAGCGCTCTAAGCCTCTCTCCTGATGGGAGTCAGAGCGGCGGCGTGATTGGGTTCGCTGTGACACGAGCGACACGGCATTTATTGATTCACATCAAATGCTACGTCTCGTGACGGTTGGATAACACTAACCGAATGGCCGGATATGCCGGCGCGAGTCGGGCCACATGCTCCCATGACATATGACGTTGCCTCACGATTGACGCCACGCAGTGAAGACCGCGTGCAGTTGGAACCGGGATTAGCGGGGATTGGCAGGCTTCGAAGCCGCGCGCAGTTCGTTCGCCTTGGCAATCGATATGCGCTTTCCTCTCTCGGATCGGGAAATGTCTACGTGGCGGCGAAAGGTGTTGCCGGCATGGAAGGCGGTGCGCCAGGATCGGATGTACGCGTCATTACCGCGTTACTCTATCCGGGGGACGTTCTCGTTCCCGAGATGCAGCCGCCATTGTCGAATTTGGCGCTGGTCTCGCAGCGGCCGGCGGAGTTCTGGAAGCTGACGGCTTCAGCATTCGCCGAGGAGGCGGCGCGCGACAGTCAGCTTTGGCAGACGATCTTTGCGCGCATCAACGATCAGAATGCGCGGGCGCAGATGCACGCTGCGGAGATGTCTATTCTCAATTCAGAAGAGCGCGTCGCGGCGTTTCTGATCGAGGCGGGGACGCGGCTGGGTATTTCGTCGGGTGGTATGATCGCGTATGAGCTGCCGCTGTCGCGTTATAGCATCGCCGACTACCTGTCGCTCAATGCCGATACGATTTCGCGGACGTTCTCGGCTTTCAACACGGCGCGGATCATCGAGCGCCGTGGACGCTTCCAGATCGTCGTGCGCGACTGGCGGGCGCTGATGGACCGCTGCCCGATGAGCGAAGCCATCGTCGCCGCTCATGGCAATGGGCGGTTGCCGGTTATCCGCTGACGAGCTTTCTTTCAGCAACGCGATGATTGTCGTCTTTGGTTGCTGGCTGAGATGACCGATGTGGAAGGCGTTCCACTTCCAAAATCGTCATGGCCGCGGAGGCGGCCGTCTACGACGGACTTCGCCGGGGCGACGTCGTGCCTGAGGTGTCGTTGCGCTTCCGCTCAGTCATGCTCGGGACAAGCCCGAGCATGACATTTGTGGCGTGAAGCGATTACTCGCTGACGGCTTCCTGCGATTCTTCGGCCTCTTCCTCGGTGATGCGCTCGACCGAGACGACCTTTTCATCCGCGTCGGTCTTGAAGATGCGGACGCCCTGCGTGTTGCGGCCGGCGATGCGGATGTCGTGCACCGGGCAGCGGATCAGCTGGCCGCCGTCCGTCACCAGCATGATCTGGTCGTTTTCACCGATCGGGAACGAGGCCAGCAGGCGGCCGTTGCGCTCGTTCGCGACCATCGCGACGATGCCTTTGCCGCCGCGGCCCGAGGTGCGGAACTCGTATGACGACGAGCGCTTGCCGAAGCCCCTGTTCGACACCGTCAACACGAACTGCTCGGCAGCCTGCATTTCTGCGAAGCGCTCCGGCGTGAGTGTGATGGCGTCGCCGCTGGCTTCCTCGCCGTCGCTCTCTGCCGGAACGGTTTCGGCGTCCTCGGCATCTTCCGATCGGCGAAGTGCGTTCGCCTGCTTCAGATAGGCGGCGCGTTCTTCGGCGGGCGCCTCAAAATGATTGAGGATCGCCATCGAGATCACTTCGTCGCCGTCGTCGAGCCTGATGCCGCGAACGCCGGTCGAGTCACGCCCTTTGAAGAGGCGGATCTCGTCCGAGATCAGGAAGCGGATGCACTGGCCTTCCGCGCTGGTCAGCAGCACGTCCTGGTTCGGTGTCGAGATGGCGACCTGCACGATGCGGTCGCCCTCGTCGAGCTTCATCGCGATCTTGCCGTTTCGATTGATGTTCTCGAAGTCGGCCAGAGCGTTGCGGCGGACGTTGCCGGAGCGGGTGGCGAAGATCAGCTCAAGGTCGCCCCAGGTGGAGGAATCCTCCGGCAGCGGCAGGATCGAGGTGATGGCTTCGCCTTCTTCCAGCGGCAGCAGGTTGACGAGCGCCTTGCCCGGAGATTGCGGCGATGCAGCCGGCAGGCGCCAAACCTTCATGCGATAGCACATGCCGCGCGAGGAGAAGAACAGCACGGGCGTGTGCGTCGAGGTAACGAACAACTGCGTGACGAAATCCTCGTCGCGCGTCGACATGCCGGAGCGGCCTTTGCCGCCGCGGCGCTGGGCGCGATAGGCGGCGAGCGGCACGCGCTTGATGTAGCCCTTGTGGCTGACAGTCACGACGCAGTCTTCGCGCTGAATGAGGTCTTCGTCTTCGACGTCGCCGTCGAAATCCATGATCTCGGTTTTGCGCGGTGTCGCGAATTCGTCCTTGATCGACTGCAGCTCGCCCTTGACGATGTCGACGACGCGGGCGCGCGAAGCGAGGATCGCGAGGTATTCTTTGATCTCGATCGCGATCTTGTTCAACTCGTCGGAAATTTCGTCTCTGCCGAGGGCGGTGAGGCGGGCGAGGCGCAGTTCGAGGATCGACTTGGCCTGCTCTTCCGAGAGGCGATACGTGCCTTCGGCCGAAACCTTGTGGCGCGGATCAGCGATCAACTCGATCAGCGGCGTCATATCTTTCGCGGGCCAGTCGCGCGCCATCAACTGCTCTTTGGCTTCGGCGGGAGATGCCGAATAACGGATGAGCTTGATGACTTCGTCGATGTTGGCGACGGCGATGGCCAGGCCGACGAGGACGTGAGCGCGGGCGCGGGCCTTGTTCAACAAGTGCTTGATGCGGCGCGTCACGACTTCCTGGCGGAAGCTCGTGAAGGCCGAGATGAAGTCCTTGAGGTTCAGGCTTTCCGGGCGGCCCCCGTTGATCGCCAGCATGTTGGCGCCGAACGTCGTCTGCAGGTCGGAATATTTGTAGAGGTTGTTGAGCACCACGTCGGCGACGGCATCGCGCTTCAATTCGATGACGATGCGGATACCTTCGCGGTTTGATTCATCCCAAAGATCGGAGATGCCTTCGATCTTCTTGTCGCGCACGAGATCGGCGATCTTTTCGATCAGCGTGCGCTTGTTGACCTGATACGGAATCTCGGTGACGACGAGCGCCTCACGATCCTTGCGGATGTTCTCGACCTTGACGCGGGCGCGCATGATGATCGAGCCGCGGCCCTTGTGGTAGGCATTGAGAATGCCGCCGCGGCCGAGGATGATGCCAGCCGTCGGGAAGTCCGGGCCCTGGATGATCTGGGTCAGGTCTTCGAGACTGACCTCGGGATTGTCGAGGTCGGCGATGCAGGCATCGATGACTTCGCCCAGGTTGTGCGGCGGGATGTTGGTTGCCATGCCGACCGCGATGCCGCCTGCGCCGTTGACGAGCAGGTTCGGGAATTTCGAGGGCAGGACGGTTGGCTCTTGAATCGTACCGTCGTAGTTGTCGCGATAATCGACGGTGTCGTTGTCGAGGTCATCGAGCATGAAGCCCGCGACTTTGGCGAGACGCGATTCCGTGTAGCGTTCGGCTGCAGGCGGATCGCCGTCGATGGAGCCGAAGTTGCCTTGGCCGTCGACGAGGGGCACGCGCATAGAGAAATCCTGCGCGAGGCGCACGAGCGCGTCGTAGATCGCAAGGTTGCCGTGCGGGTGATATTTGCCCATCACTTCGCCGACGATGCGCGCCGACTTGACGTATTTTTTGTTCCAGTCGAGCCCGAGTTCGTTCATCGCGAAGAGAATGCGGCGGTGGACGGGCTTTAAGCCATCGCGCACGTCAGGGAGCGCGCGGGAAATGATGACGCTCATCGCGTAGTCGAGATAGGAGCGTTTCATCTCGTCCGAGATGGAGATCGGGCGGATGTCGCTCGGCTCGCGGCCGGACGGATTTTCTTCGTCGTTATTGTCGGTCAAAGTCAGCTCTTTCCGGGATGAGATCGGCGGGGGTGATACGCACCAGCGGCCGACGGGAAACCAGTGCTTATACTGTAGCCGAAACGGAAACCGAATGCCACCTGCGCGGCGTCGTGCCACGGCTCCACAGAATTTAGAAAATCTCTTTCATATCAAATGGTTATGGAGTCATGTTTGGGCGTGTTGCGATTGCCGCCGTGAAGCGCTGGCGAGATCGCGGCGAACGGCGTGGAATGGTGGCAGAATCGGTGCGCTGAAGACTACGCGGCCCACGCCTCCACAGGCCGCCTGCGGGCGTTTTTCGCGACGGCTGAAGGCCTCGGCTTTTCACGCGGAACGGCATTTCGTTCACTGCGTTGGCGAAGCAGGAACAAGTTGCAAAAAGCAAAACATCCGGCGCAGCGCCGGAGGGAGGACTGTGATGCGCGCGATATTCGCTGGCTGTGCAATTGCATTGTCGCCGATGCTGATCGAGACGACGTTTGCGGCGGAAGAGGTTGGGCCGGAAGCGTTCAATAACAATTGCCGGACCTGCCATTCGTGGAAGGAGGGCGACAATCGCCTCGGCCCGACCTTGCACGGCATTATCGGTCGCAAAGCAGGAACGGCTGAGGGGTTCAATTATTCGAATGCGATGAAGTCGTCAGGCATCACATGGGATGAGGCGACGCTCGATAAGTTCATCACCAACCCGAATGCGGTCGTTCCCAATAACAACATGAAGCCGTTCAGCGGCGTCGGCGACGCGGCGACGCGCAAGCAGATCATCGATTTTCTGAAGAGCAATCCGAAGTGAACTTGCGCGCGGTGAGAATGAATTTAATCCGTTGGCGGTGAATTCGGCCTGCTTAATTCTTGCGGTCCGCAGCATCTGATTTGCGCCCAGTCGTATTTGCGCTGTGGCCCAGCCGGCCTCACTGTCAATCACGAATGTTCGCGCAGACGTGACAATTTGCATTGACTTCGTGATTGCATTGCTCAATGTTCCCGGCCTGGGAATGGAATCTCCCGTAAAACCGCCCCGATGGCTGATGATTCCTACTGCGTTGATGTCCTCATTCTTTGAGTGAGGCCGCGGTAGGATCGTTTCTATTTTCCTGCCACGGGAGAGGCGTGTCTCTTTCATCAACTCAGAAGTCGGGGGGATGGAGGAGACAGTCGAGTGGTTGAGCTTTCCACGCTTGCAACCCCTCTCTTCTGAAACTCCTTCATCCTCCCGGCGACGGCCGAGTGGGCTCAGCTGCGTCGCGATAAGCGACGCTAGCACATGGAGGAAGTAATGAGGAAGTGGGCTAGCTCCACGGCCGCCGTTGCTCTGCTGGCAATTTCGTCGCCGGCCTGGGCCAACGAGGACGTGATTAAACTCTCGCAAGACCCCAACAATTGGGCCATTCAGTCGGGCGATTACAGCGGTCATCGCTATTCCAAGCTCGACCAGATCAACACCGGAAACGTCGGCCAACTCAAAGTGGCTTGGACGTTCTCGACCGGTGTGCTTCGCGGCCATGAAGGCGGTCCGCTCGTCGTCGGCGATGTCATGTACGTTCACACGGCATTTCCGAACATCGTCTATGCCTTGGATCTCGCGCACGAACAGAAGATCATCTGGAAGTACGTGCCGAAGCAGGACCCGTCGGTTATTCCGGTCATGTGCTGCGACACGGTCAACCGTGGCGTGCAATACGCTGAAGGCAAGATCTTCCTCCATCAGGCCGACACCGCCCTCGTCGCTCTCGACGCGAAGACGGGTAAGGAACTGTGGAAGGTCGTCGACGGCGATCCGAAGAAGGGCGAGACGGGCACGGGTGCTCCGCTTGTCGTCAAGGATAAGGTCATCATCGGCATCTCGGGCGCCGAATTCGGCGTTCGCTGCCATCTGACCGCTTACGACATCAACACCGGTAAGAAGGTGTGGCGCGCCTACTCGATGGGTCCCGACTCCGACATCCTCGTCGATCCGGAGAAGACCATGTCGCTCGGCAAGCCGGTCGGCAAAGACTCCTCGCTCAAGACCTGGAACGGCGATGAGTGGAAGATCGGTGGCGGTTCGACCTGGGGCTACATGTCCTACGATCCGGCACTAAACCTGATCTACTACGGCACGGGTAACCCTTCGACCTGGAACGCGGCTCAGCGTGCGGGACCGGATGGCAAGCCGATCGATCAGAAGTGGTCGATGACCTACTTCGCGCGCGACGTCGACACCGGTATCGCCAAGTGGGCCTACCAGATGACGCCGTTCGACGAGTGGGACTATGACGGTATCAACGAGTCTCTGCTCGCGACGATGAACATCAAGGGCAAGGAGCACAAGACGCTGACGCACTTCGACCGTAACGGCTTTGCTTATACGATCGATCGCGTCACGGGTGAGCCGCTCGTTGCCGAGAAGTATGATCCGATCGTCAACTGGGCGACCGGCATCGATCTCGACAAGTCGAGCCCGAACTACGGCCGTCCGATCCGCGTGAAGAAGTACTCGACGTTCGCGAACGGTACGGATTTTAACACGAAGGGCATCTGCCCTGCGGCTCTCGGAACGAAAGATCAGCAGCCGGCTTCCTATTCGGAGCTGACTCACCTGTTCTATGTGCCGACGAACCACGTCTGCATGGACTACGAACCGTTCAAGGTTTCGTACACGGCCGGTCAGCCTTACGTCGGCGCCACGCTTTCGATGTTCCCTGGCCCGGATAAGCCGGAGCGCATGGGTAACTTCATCGCGTGGGATGGCGCTAAGGGTAAGATCGTCTGGTCGGATCCGGAGCAGTTCTCGGTGTGGTCAGGTGCTCTGACGACGGCCGGCGGCGTTGCCTTCTACGGCACGCTCGAAGGCTACTTCAAGGCCGTCGACCAGAAGACCGGCAAGCTGCTTTACAAGTTCAAGACGCCGTCGGGCATTATCGGTAACGCGATGACCTACATGCACGATGGCAAGCAGTACGTTGCTGTGCTTTCGGGCGTTGGTGGCTGGGCCGGTATCGGTCTCGCTGCCGGCTTGACGAACCCGACCGATGGGCTCGGTGCCGTCGGTGGCTACTCGGGCCTGTCGGACTACACCAACCTCGGCGGTTCTCTGACTGTCTTCTCGCTGCCTTAGCGCTTCCTCCGTGACAGAAACGTCATAGGCTGCGAGCAACTTGGCCGGCGCGTTTTCGAACGTGCCGGTCCTTTGGCGATGTGGCTCCGCGCGAATGTGATCGCGGGGCCACCTCCGCCGTTTAAGTCCTGCGAAATGCCACGCGGATTTATTCATCCTATTGGTGAAACGTCGTCTGGCCCTCTGGGCAAGGGGAGGGGCAGAGGCTATTCAGGACATTCCTGAATGGTGAAGGCGCATATGGCTCGCATTGGTTTTTATTCCGGCTCGTTTGATCCCGTGACGCTTGGGCATACTGACGTCATCCGGCGGGCCGCGGGGTTGCTCGACAGGCTCGTCATCGGCATCGGCGTCAATCCGGGCAAAGCGCCGATGTTTGACGACAGCGAACGCGTTGCGATGCTGGAAGAAGAAGTGCAGCCAATCGTCGAGGCGACTAAGACCGAGATTGTGGTCGTGACGTTTTCGGGGCTGGCGGTCGATGCGGCGCGGACGCACAAGGCGTCGATCATCATTCGCGGTCTGCGCGACGGCACCGACTTCGATTATGAAATGCAGATGGCTGGGATGAACGGCGAAATGGCGCCGGAAATCCAGACGGTCTATGTTGCGGCGTCTCCTGCCGTGCGGCACATCGCGGCGAACCTCGTGCGGGCTGTGGCGACGATGGGCGGCGATCCCTCGCCGTTCGTTTCGAAAGGCGTGCTGAAGCGCCTCAAGGCGAAGGCCGCCAAACCTCGCTAAGGCACTCATATGGTGCTCCCCGTTAAAGCCGAACTTTTGAAATTGTTGCGAAAAATTCCGCTTGGCCGAGTTGCCTCATCCGACAGGCTTGCGAGTGAACTCGGAGTTCCCGCACCACTCGTCGTCACGCTCATGGGGCAGCTTTCCGAAGACGAACGCGATCTTGTGCCTTGGCATCGCGTGGTCGCCAAAGGCGGCGCCATCGGGCGCGGACCGCATCGCGATCAGCAGTTTGCGCGGCTGGTGCGAGAGGGCGTGACGGTTTCGCCGGCCGGAATAGTCCAGGATCTCGAACGGCACATGATCTCGGGGTTCGACGACGAGTCTTTGCTTGCAAAGGCACCTGAAGAGCCGTCGAAGATGGGCGGGCGTTCGCGCGGCATGAAAGATCGGCCTTAAGGCTAGGCACCGGCGCCGGCACCCAAGCAGCGTAAGAATGCTCTGCGGAAGCTTGTCTGGATCCCGGCCTGCGCCGGGATGACGTTTGGTGTATTGCGCAAATTTATCGTTCTCGGGCTCGTCCCGAGGATGACGGGAAAAGCGCGGTTGCTCCCAACCACCGTCATGCCGACGGAGGTCGGCACCCAGACAACGGCCAACATGACCGATATTTCGGTTTACCAGCATCCCGGCCTTCGCCTTGTTGGAGAGGCGTCGAATACGTAATTCCGCCTTGTGGGTTGCGGCTTAGCCGTCAAATCGCCATAAGGGCGGCAACACTGCCCGCCGCGGCGCTAGGCGGCCGGGATTGGCCCGGAAAAAGCCTGGCGAAATCATTCATCCACGAGGAACGCCATGGTTCGGTTTTTATCGTTCGTTCTCGCTTCGCTGCTGATGGCGAGCGTGTTTACAGGCTCGACGGCACGCGCCGACGGCGACAAGCTCGTCATCGAGCTCAAGAACGGCAAGGTGGTCATTCAGCTTCGGCCGGATCTTGCGCCCAAGACGGTCGAACAGATCAAGACGCTCGCCAACCAGGGCTTCTATAACGGCATCAAATGGCATCGCGTCATCGACGACTTCATGGCGCAGACCGGCGATCCGACCGGCACGGGCATGGGCGGCTCGAAGCTTCCCGATCTTCCGGCGGAATTTTCCGATGAGGAATTCAAGCGCGGCACGGTTGCGATGGCCCGGTCGTCGGATCCGAACTCTGCAAACAGTCAGTTTTTCATCTGCTTCAACAGCATTGGCTGCGCGGGTCTGAAGGGCCAGTATACGATCTTCGGGCAGGTCATCGAGGGCATGCAGTATGTCGACATGATCAAGCGCGGTGAGCCTGGCTCGGGCACAGTGACCAATCCCGACGTGATGCAGAAGGTCTACGTTCAGTAGTTGAATCGCCTTCTCCCTATTGCCACTTGGCAGATTGACGAGGGGCGGCTCGTTATTTCGTGTCGCTGCCACCCCTCAGCTTAGCCCTCTCGCCTTGGACGGGAGAGGGGAAGAAAAGAAAGGAACTTTCCGAAATGGCCGAATACAAAGATCCCGAAAACACGCTTCTGATCGAGACGAGCAAGGGGCCTGTCGTCATCGAGCTTCGTCCGGACTTGGCGCCGAAGCACGTCGAGCGCATCAAGACTCTGGCGCGTGAGGGGTTCTATGACGGGATCGTGTTTCATCGCGTGATCGATGGGTTCATGGCGCAGACGGGTTGCCCGCAGGGTCGCGGCACCGGCGGATCGTCGTATGAGAACCTGCCCGCAGAGTTCAATGCTGAGCCGCATGTGCGTGGCGTCTGCTCGATGGCGCGGGCTTCGAACCCGAATTCGGCCAACAGCCAGTTCTTCATCTGCTTCGATGACGCGCGCTTCCTCGACAAGCAGTACACCGTCTGGGGCAAGGTGATCGAGGGCATGGATAATGTCGATCAGATCAACAAGGGCGAGCCGCCCAAGAGCCCGGACAAGATGATTAAGGTCCGCGTCGCGGCGGATGCTGCCTGATGGCGGCGCCCGGCGATAACGGCAAAGGCGCGCCAGCGGGTGCGCCTTTTCTCATTCCGGTATGGGCCGGGCTCGCGGGCGCTGCGGGCGTCGCGCTTTCGGCCGCGGCGGCGCATAAGGTCGATAGCCCTGCGCTGGCGACGGCCGCGACGGTTCTGACGCTTCACGCGGCGGCGGCAGTCGGGATTTTTGCGGTCGCCATTCGTAGCGCATGTCCGAAGCTTTGGTCGGCGGCGGCGCTGCTGATGCTACTTGCGGCCTCGGTGTTTACCGGCGAGATCGCGTTTCACACGTTTACAGACAACGCGTCGTTCCGGTTCCTGGCGCCAATCGGCGGCTCGGGAATGATCCTGAGCTGGGTGCTCGTCGCCGTTGCGGGCTTTTGCAGCCGCGGGCGGAATTGATGCGCGCGTGCTCTCCTCAAGGGAGAGACTGAGAGAGCAAATAACTTGTTCCCTCAGGTGTCGCTGCCTGATGGATCCTCGGGACAAGCCCGAGGATGCCACGCAAGGATAGGCTGTCGCCTTCAACACCGTCATGCCGACGAAGGTCGGCATCGAGGCAATGGTCAGCCAATGACCTGTTTCTGTTTGGCTGGATCCCGGCCTGCGCCGGGATGACGTTGCAGGGATAATGGTCGCCCGCGACCTTCGTGGACCCGATATTAATGGTGGAGTGTTTCGCGCCTTCCGCCAGGGCCGATGATCGGGTAAGTCCCGCGCATGCGTACCGATCTTTTCGATTTCGTCTTACCAGACAGCTCAATCGCGCTGTATCCGGCCGAGCCGCGGGATAGCGCGCGGCTGCTCGTCGTGCATCCGGTGAAGGGCAGTTGCGCGCGCGACGACGCCAACCTCGAAGACAAAACCATTCGCGATCTGCCGAGCCTGTTGCAGCCGGGCG
Source organism: Hyphomicrobium sp. MC8b (assembly GCF_905067615.1). Taxonomy (NCBI): domain Bacteria; kingdom Pseudomonadati; phylum Pseudomonadota; class Alphaproteobacteria; order Hyphomicrobiales; family Hyphomicrobiaceae; genus Hyphomicrobium; species Hyphomicrobium sp. MC8b. The sequence goes on from NZ_LR898465.1 coordinate 1,658,904, forward strand.
ATGCGCTCGTCTTCAACGATACGAAGGTCATCCCGGCGGCGCTGTCAGGGGTGCGGGTGCGCGGCGATGTTCGCGCCAAGGTCGATTTCAATCTGACGAAGCGTGTGAGCGACAACACGTGGCGTGCGTTTGCGCGGCCGGCGAAACGTCTCGAAGCCGGCGACCGGGTTCGCTTCGGGCATGGCGAAGATACGTGCATGCTCGGTGCGTTAGATGCCACGGTTGCAGCGAAAGGCGATGCGGGCGAAGTCGAGCTGGCGTTCGATCTGTCCGGCGCGGTACTCGATGAGGCGATTGCGGCCATCGGTGCGATGCCGTTGCCGCCCTACATTGCGCTGAAGCGTGAGCCCGATGCGCGCGATCGCGACACCTATCAGACGATCTATGCTGACAAGGACGGCGCGGTCGCGGCGCCGACCGCCGGTCTGCATTTCACGCCGGAGCTTTTTGCAGCACTCGATGCGCGTGGCGTCTCGCGCCATTTCGTGACGCTGCATGTCGGCGCGGGCACGTTCCTGCCGGTGAAGGCGGACGATACCGATGGCCATAAGATGCATTCGGAGTGGGGCGAGGTTTCGCCTGAGACTGCGGCTGCGTTGAATGAAGTGCGTGCGCGGGGCGGGCGAATCGTGGCGGTCGGCACGACATCGCTTCGGTTGCTCGAGAGCGCGGCGCGCGAGGATGGCACGATCATGCCGTGGTCGGGCGAGACCGCGATCTTCATTACGCCCGGCTATCGCTTCAAGGCGATTGACGTGCTGATGACGAACTTCCATCTGCCGCGTTCGACGTTGTTCATGCTGGTCTCAGCATTCTCCGGCCTCGGCACGATGCGCGCAGCCTACGGACACGCGATCCAGTCTGGCTACCGGTTCTATTCCTACGGCGACGCGAGCCTGCTGTTTCGCGACACGGGCGGTTAATATTGCATCGTCGGCGCTACTTCTCTTGCACAAATCGCATTGCTAAACTTGGGAGTGCTAATCCCGGCAATCCGCCTCGTTCCTGTGAGCCTCGATGACATCTCATATGCGTGCCCTTCTGCTCCGACTTAGCGCGATCGCAATTCTGACGACGGGCATGTTCCCGTGCGCCGGCGAAAACGCTCGGGCGGAAAGCGCGGCATGTACGTCCGTCGATACGCCGCGCTGCGTCGAGAAGCTGCCGACGGGGATCGACATGGCCTACATCGAAGTCGGCCCCGCGGATGGCAAACCTGTTCTTCTCATTCACGGACTGACCGATAGTGTCCGTTCGTGGTCACTGTCGATGGATGATCTTCACAAGATCGACCCTAGCTTTCACATCATCGCCGTTGATTTGCGCGGGCATGGCCAAAGCAGCATGCCGGACGCCAAAGCGTGCGCGCCCGATCCTGAAAAATGCTATCGCATATCGGATCTGGCAGGCGATGTCGTTGCTTTCATGAAGGCGAAGGGAATTGCCAAGGCCGATATGGCCGGGCATTCGATGGGATCGTTCGTCGTCCAGGAAATCGCGCTCAGCCATCCGGAGATGGTGGGGCATGCCATTCTTGTCGCGACCGGAGCGAAGAGCGTCGGCAATGCGGCGCTCAGCGATTTCGTGCTGAAGCAGACGGTCGAAGGCGCGTGGAAAAAAGCTCTGGAAGCGAAAGGATTGGCATTTCCCGCCGGCGTCTACGAGTTGACGCCGCTCGACGCCGATCCCAAAGCCATGGAATGGATCGCGGCCAACTGGACGCTCGATCCGGCGGCTCAGCCCGCGTTTCTTAAACCCTATACGCCAGAGACGGCGAAGACCCGTCTGGGGACGTGGATTGGTGCAACGCGCGGGCTACTGGCGCAGGATAATACCGAGCGCCTGAAGAGCATGTCGGTGCCGACACTCGTGTTGTGGGCGACGCAAGACAGCATCTACCTTGCGAAAGACCAGGACGAGATCAAAGCGTCGCTCAAGGATGCCGCTGCGAAGACCGGTTTGACCTTCTATTGGAAGGAATACGGTAAGCTGCCGCTGCCTGCTTCAGGGGCGCAGGAGAGCGACATCGGTCACAACATTCAATGGTCGGCTTCGGAGACGGTGGCGAAGGATATCGATTCTTTCATCAAGACCGGCGCGCCGACATCGGACCTTGCACACAGCGATGCGGCTCCGAATATCAGCACTATCGTCGTTGAGCCGGGCAAGGCCGTCGTCGAAAAAATCGGAAAATAAAAGCGGCCGGACGAGAGCCGGCGCATGAAGAGATTTGAATGCAAACGACTAAAGTTGATACGCCATCTTCCAAGGTGTCGGAAGGCCCTTCGGCTTTCGAATTCCGGAAGCTGGCGCAAGACGGCAAGGCGCGGCTCGGTGAGATCCATACGCCGCGGGGTGTGATCCGCACACCGGCGTTCATGCCGGTGGGCACGGTCGCGACTGTGAAGGCGCTGTACCCCGAGCAGGTGCGCGATGCGGGCGCCGACATTCTGCTCGGCAACACGTATCACCTGATGCTGCGGCCGGGCGCGGAGCGCGTGGCGAAGCTCGGCGGACTGCACAAGTTCATGCGCTGGGAGAAGCCGATCCTGACGGACTCGGGTGGTTTCCAGGTGATGAGCCTCGGCAAGATCCGCAAGATCACGGAAGAGGGCGTGGCGTTCCAATCGCATATCGACGGCTCGCGGCACATGCTGTCGCCGGAGCGTTCGATCGAGATCCAGTGTCTGCTCGGTTCCGACATTCAGATGCAGTTCGACGAATGCATCGAGCTTCCGGCCGAGCGCAAAGAAGTCGAGCGCGCGATGGAACTGTCGCTGCGCTGGGCCGAGCGCTCAAAGCGCGCCTTCGAGATGCAACTTTCGTCGGGCGGTGCGGGGCCGGGGCAGGCGCTGTTCGCGATCGTGCAGGGCGGCACCGATATTCCGCTTCGCCATCGCTCGGCGGATGCGCTCGTCGCGATGGATTTTCCGGGTTACGCAGTCGGTGGTCTCGCGGTCGGCGAGGGGCATGAGGCGATGATTGCGACGCTCGGCGAAACGCTGCCGCATCTGCCGTCTGAGAAGCCGCGCTACCTGATGGGCGTCGGCACGCCCCTCGATCTGATCGAAAGCGTGCGGCTCGGCGTTGATATGTTCGATTGCGTGATGCCGACGCGGAACGGGCGGCACGGCTACGCCTTCACCTGGGGCGGTCCGCTTAACCTTCGGAATGCGAAGTTTGCGGAGGATATGGCGCCGCTCGATGAGTTCAGTTCGTGTCCGGCAGCGAAGGATTTTTCGCGTGCCTATGTCCACCATCTGATCAAGTCGGGCGAATTTCTTGGCGCGATGATCCTGTCATGGGTCAACACAGTGTTCTATCAGGACCTGATGGCCGCGATGCGCGCGGCAATCGCCGAAGGGCGCTTCGATGACTGGGCGACAGAGACGAAGGCGCGGATCATCGCCTCTCCTCAATCGGCTCCAGCGCCATGAGGTTTTCCTTATGCGCGATGCGCTCGCGATGGATCAGGTAAAGCCCTGAGCCGACAATGACGAGCGAGCCGATGAAACTCCATTGGTCGGGCTTATCGCCGAACACGAGGTAACTCAGTGCGATCATGCTGATGAGCTCGACGTAGATGAAGGGCGTCACCGCCGAGACCGGCGCGAACCGGTAGGCTTGGATCAGCAGGAAGTGACCGCCGCCGCCAAGTGCGCCGAGCAGGAGCAGCATCGTCCATATCTCGATACTCGGGAACCAGATCCAGTCGTGAAAGGCGAACGGAGCTGCGGCCACGAGGCCGACGATCGAGCCGTAGTTGAGCGTGACCAGAGGCGGGTCGAACATCGAAAGCTTGCGCGTGACGATCAAAAGCAGCGAATAGGCAAACATCGACCCGAACGCGAAAGCGAATGCCGGCTGGATCGTGGTGAAGCCGGGACGCACGACGATCAGGATGCCGATGAAGCCGACCGCAATCGCCATCATGCGGCGCCAGCCGACATGCTCGCCGAGCAACGGCACCGCCAATGCCGCAACGACGAGCGGCGTCAGGAACGTGATCGACAGCGTCTGGTCGAGGCGCAGGTATTTCACGGCCACGAAGTTCAAAAGCGTCGTCAGCACCATCAAGGTCGAACGGGTGAGCTGAAGCTTTACACTCGCTGTTTTGAAGAGGCTCAGCATTCCCGCGGGGCCGAGCAGAGCGGTGATCCAGAAGATCTGGCTGAAGAAGCGCATCCATACGATCTGCGAAACCGGGACGCCGAGCCGCGTGCCGAGGTACTTCGCGGTCGTATCGAGAACCGAGAACAGGATGACCCCGGCGCAGACGAGGAGGATGGCCTTCAGGCGATCGGGCATCGGAAGATTGCTTCTGCGATAAAGTGTGCGCGGCTCAGCCACGCCGGGCAACCGGCGAGCGCCATCATTCGGTTCCGTGTTCGAGGCCCTGCGTCAGCGCGTTGGCGGACGCAGGGAAAGCGTGGCTTATGCGATGCCCGTTAGGACTTGGTCATTGCATCGCGTTTTTTGAGCAGTTCGTCGAGTTCGGCTTGCTGCTCATTGATGCGGTCGGCAGTCAGTTCTTCGTTGGCCGCTCCAGAGAATCCGGCAGCCTGCTCGACGAGTTCGCGAAGGTTGTCGCGGAGGATGGCGATGCGCTGCTCAATTTCGGCAAGGGTCTTGGTGTCTGCCATAGTCATTTCCAATCGTTAGAGGTGGCGCGCATCTCAGGCGCCCAGTTCGTCGGTGATATAGCGCGCCGCAACTGCGGGAGCCACCCGCGTTTCTTGCGGGGCTGCGACCATCCGCCAGAAGGGCTGATAGAATGAGGGTTGCGGGTTCCGAAGGTCGTTTCTATAAGCACGCTTCGGCGCGCGACGTGCCCATCCCCATGCGGTGGATGCGGTGTGGCTTAGGGCCGGGATCAAGCTTGGCAGTGCATTCTGTCTAAGTCATTGGTTTGGTGTGATAAAGGGCCCGTAGCTCAGCGGTAGAGCATCTGACTTTTAATCAGAGGGTCGTTGGTTCGATCCCAACCGGGCTCACCACCAGAATCAATGGGTTAGTCTTTTCGAGGCGAGTGCGATCCAGGGGCAGATCCGAGGGGCCGCCGTATCAAGAGTGCTACAGCGACAGTAATCGCTTGTTTCGCAAATCCGGGGCTGTGCCCAACCTAGCCTCGCAGCATGTCGGGCTACAATGCTGAGAAAGCTGCTTTCGGTCAGCGGGTTTACGCTTCTGTCGCGCATGACCGGGTTCGCGCGCGACGTGCTCATGGCGTGGATCCTGGGCAAAGGCATGCTCTCGGATGCGTTCCTGTTCGCGTTTCTTTTTCCGAATTATTTCCGCGCCATTTTTGGAGAAGGGACGCTCAATCCTGCTTTCCTTCCGCGCTATGCAGCGCTTCACGCAAAAGGCGACTTGAACGCGGCTCAGCGTTTCGCAAATCAAGTCTTCACGTGGCAGATCGCTGCTCAGGCGGTGCTGCTGGTAGGCGCGCTCGTTGCCATGCCACTGCTCGTGCACTTCCTTGTGCCTGGTTATACAACCGAACAGCTTGCGCTGACGGCCAGTCTCGCGCGCATCACCTTTCCATACCTCATTCTGACGGTCGTCGCGATTCAGCTATCGGCGATGCTCAACGCGATCGGAAAGTTCTGGGCGGCTGCAGCATGGTCGAACTTCCTGAACCTATCGATGATCGCGACACTGCTCGCATCGAGCTGGTTTCCTAATGCCGCGTACGCTGCAGCGTGGGGCGTTCTGATCGGCGGGCTTTGCCAGCTCGTGTTCATTCTCTGGGCGGCGAGACGGGACGGGCTTTCCGTCAGGCTCGCGATACCGCGATGGACGCCGGAGGTCGCTGAATTCTTCAAGGCTCTCGGGATCGTCACGGTCGGGGCGGCCAGCGTGGTTGTGGCGCCGCTTATCGACTTCGTCATCGCCAGCTATCTCGCGACAGGAAGCCGGACTGCCCTTTATTATGCGGATCGTATCAATCAGTTGCCGCTCGGTGTTCTCGGCATCGCTCTCGGGACCGTCCTGCTGCCCGAAATGTCGGTGCGATTGGCGCGAAACGACCGTGCCGGATCCGACAATGCTCAAAATCGTTCTGCCGCGCTAACGTTGCTGCTGACCTTGCCGTTCGCATTTGTGTTCATCGCGATCCCCGATACCATCATGCGAGCGGTGTTCGCGCATGGGGCGTTCGACACGCGGTCGGCGGAGCTTGCGGGATCCGCGCTCGCCGCATACGGCGCCGGGCTTCCGGCAATGGCACTCGTGCGCATCGTGTCTTCGACTTTTTATGCGCGGCACGACACGCTTACGCCTGCGCGAGCAACCGTGACGTCGATCGTGCTCAATATCATCCTCAAGGTCGTGTTTGTCTGGGGCTTCGATCTCGGCGTGGCAGGCGTCGCGCTTGGAACCGCGTTAGGCGCTTGGATGAATGTCGCCATACTCACATGGCTTGGCCGGAGCCGCGCATTGTTAGCGATCGAAGAGATTTTCGTCAGAGCGCTGGGGCCTGCACTGTTAGCGGCTGTGGCGGCCGGAGGAGGCGCGTGGTTAGGCGCTCGAATTGGTGCCACCCTTGTTCCGGGGCATTTCGCGGACATCGCCGCGCTGGCTGCTGCTATCGGTTGCTCGGGGCTCGCATACGTCATCGCGGTCGTGATGTTTCGGACGCGTCTTCCGCTCGGAAAATTTGCCGGAGAAGTGCCGGCTGCCGGTCGATCCGAATGATCGAACACCATTACGCGCGGCCTCGTTCGTGCTGATCGATCTCAGCGCAGTCCGGTGGCTGAATTGCCTGCGCGGAAGGCGCGGCTGGAATGTTGCGTGACGCAATCGGACAATTTTTAGGGAAGTCTTCAGTATAAAGATTAATAGGATGGCGCGTCTCGTCCATTCCCTCAGACGCGAAAGCTGGTTTCGCACTCCCCCCGTGCCACCAGCTCAGGCGTCGGCCGTCCCCCCCGAAGGCCGACGCCCCCAAGTCCCCCGGTATTACAATCACTTTGCCCCTAGGCGCCGCTCGTCTATTTGCGGCGCGCAAACCCTTTGACAGAAAATCGCGAGTGGCAGATTGTTAGTGCGCGCTGGACGGGGACCCATAACGTCTGGGAGTGTTCCATGCGTAAAGTGATCTTGGCAGCAAGTGTGTTTGCTGGCGTCCTTACTGCTCTTGGAAGTTTCGCTTCGGTCAGTTCTGTTGCGGCTGCGGATTTCGTGGCGCCGATGCCTAAACATCAGAGTGTCGCGATGAAGGTCACCCATCGCCGCTACTGGTATCCCGGCTATTACGCATACTATCCATCTTATCCGGCTTATCCTGCTTACGGGCCCTACTATTACGCGCCGCCGCCGCCGGTCGCGTATGCGCCTCCCGTCGTCTATTACCCTGGCCCTCGCTACTATCCTGGCCCTGCCGTCTACCCACCCTATGGCGCCGTCAGGTATGGGCGTCCGTATGACTCGCTATATGTGGGATGGTGAGGACGTGTTGAGGCGTCGGCCGACCGGACCAATGGCCGACGCTCTTCATTCGTTTGGCTAGTTTGGCCGTTGATCGCGTTTGGCCTGCGCTCTGGCATTCGCTTTGAGGATGCTGCCGATCTTGGCGCCGGGCGTGCGAACACGTTTTGGCGCGCCGCCCTTGTCCTTTTGACCGGCACCCGCCGTTTGTCCGCCAGAGGGATGGTGAGCAAATTTGTTTTCCCGGTGAAGCGCCAGCGCCCGATGTGCCGCTTCGACGTGGTCGGCTTTGACTTCTAGCGCATAGATAAGGGCGCGCTCTTTTTTCACGCGCTTCAGAGCATGGGCGAAGACCTGCTTTCGTCTTGCGGGATGTTCCGCGGTACCTGGAAAGCTCTTGCCGCGCTTATCCGCGGTACCCTTTGTCTCGCGACGCTTTTGGCGCGTGAAAGTTTTTTCTTTGTCGCGAAATCCTTCAAGTCGCTGGGCCAAGTTCCGAAGCCCGTCTTTGTCGAGATCATAAATTGCCGGGTGATGTGACGACTTAACGACTTCATATTCGTCGTGGCTCAGAAGGCTTCTTTCGTCCTTGTTTGAGAATGACATGACGCTCACACCCTATTGGTTATAATGCGTGTTCGTATGATAGGTGATCATCAGCATGGCCATGATGATGGCCGAAAAGAGTCCCGCCAGCGCGCCGAGCAAAACGGGCATTTGGCCAAGAACGTCGCCATAAAGGTCGTGTGCCGCCAGGCTTCCGGCAATTGACGCTATGGCCGAATACGTGACGACAAGACCCGGCACGCGCGTGTCGTCAGCACCAAATCCGGCGCCAAGAAAAATCACTTTATAGCGGATGATGCTGGCCACGGTGGTTGCAACCAAGCCGGCAATGATCGCGATTGTGCGTGAACTCAATTCTGTGCCGCTCAGCACCAAACCTATGAGCGCGCCGATAGCCGTCGCGACGAGGATAACAATTATGAGGCTGGCGGAGATTGTACCGGGTTTTCGTACTGGCATGATCGCTCCCAATATTTTTTATTTGAAAAGACGCAGTCTGATTGGTTTTCCAGGCCAGTCAAGGAAGCCGCGCGCCAGCGGACGTGCTCCATTCAGAGCGTTGGTAAAGGAAAAGGAAGCAAGTTTCTCATCGCGGCGAAAGCACACGCGTGCTCAGCGATAGTCGACAAACTGCCTGTTTGAGCATGCGCGTTTGCGAGCGGTTAGCGCACAATTTTAATCAGTTGTCGTCAGTTCGGTAAGGTTCGGACCAACCGACAAATGCAATGTGGACCAGTCAATTAGCATCTGCGGGTGGCGAAAAGCGACGCTCGGCTTGTCGTCTGAGTTGGTCGGCTGGGCCGACGAACGTTTACCGGCAGTCCTGTCTTGGGCCGCATTCCCGTGAGATCAGCCATGCAATCGCGTGCATGGACAACTTGCGGGCCGCGCTGCATGACCCGCCGCTTAAATTTCATGAGGCCGCGCGAGATGCGCGTATAGCGTTATGGCACTTTGCACGTACAGTTCCGATGAACTTGCCGAGGTTCAGCGCATCCTCCAGGAGATCATCGCTGAGGCTCAGGCGTCGCCGGACAGCCCTGATGTCGAAGAAATCATCGAGCGCCTGTTCGACTTGGCCGATCACGGCGAGCGCGATCCGGAAAAGCTGCGGGCGTCGGTGCTTCGCAAGGCCGCCTAAATCGCTAGTGATGGCGCTGCGGCGCAAATCGAATTTTCAACTTGTAGATTAAAGCAGCCGGACGACGCGATCGTCGCCCGGCTCAAACGCCGTCATTCGCGGGGCGCCTGCGGGCCTTGATGCGCCGGTTGCGATTGTATCGGCTGATCCAGCGAACGGTCGGCCAGCGTCGTCGGGCGTTCGGGATGTCCCAGGCTGATGAGGGTTGCCAAAAGGACGACGCCGAATGCGGCACCTGCGAACATCATGAAGCCCGGACCGATACCGGCTTTATCGAACGGATCTTCTATTCGCTGTTGCTGATTGCGCTTCTCAGTGTCGGAAAAGCGCGGGTCTGACCACAGAGCCATGTTTTCCTCCATCGTTTTTATTTGGATACGGAGGATCAACGTGTCGTCGCTGGCGGGGTTCCAGCCCTTGCTCTGTGTGCAATGCAAAATCGAAATTTGCGAAGGAAATTGCGCTGAACCGGCATAATGTCTGGTATTCGACGAAAACTTGATTGCGCCCTGCCATACGAAATGCACGATCATTCATCGACGACATCCACTCAAGAATGGTGCGTCGATATACATGCTGTGCGTTTGTTTCTTACTAGGGAGAGAGTTTCATGCGTCGTAGCATTTTCATTTTGTCATTCGCCACTTTGTTCGTTGCAGCTTCAGCGCAGGCGCAAACGCCATTGAGCGACGCCGATTGCGAAGCGACTTGGAAGGCAGCAGGCGGAGTTGATCTCACGGCAGACACTGCGAAACCTTTTATCGCAAGTTTCGATCAGGTTGACGTTGACCACAACGGCGCGATCAACTGGGAAGAGTTCAAGGCGGGTTGCGCGAAAGGATTAGTCACGAAGTGACCGGCGACGTGCAATACGTTGGCCTAATGGCTTTTTGATTTTCTCATAGCCCTTACTCGGCACGAACGCCTTGCGCCGACGGCGTGAAAGGCGTCAATGGACGTCAGCCTTGCTGGGGAAGCTTTTCCTGCCAGCAAGGCTTTCTGGTGCGGTTTCATTTTTATGAGGCACCCATGCCCTATGCCGTGAATGACGATCTGCCGCCGTCGGTGCGCGATCATCTACCGGACCATGCGCAAGACATTTTTCGCGCCGCTTTCAATTCGGCTTTCGACGAATACGGCGGCGATGAGGAGCGGGCTTTCCGCGTAGCTTGGGCGGCGGTGAAGCGCATGTACGTCAAGGAAGGTGGGCAGTGGGTGCCACGCGGAGTCCCCGGATGATAGGGCTTTGTAATGGGCAATCGAGCTGAGGCGCCGCGACCTTACGGGGGCTGCCGGTTTTGCTCGCAAGGGGCGCGGATTTAAAATCCGATTTCGGCGCAGCGGCACTTCAGCTTCTTGCAAACTAGGGACTACAAAAAAGCCGAACTGAATTTTCCTCGCTGAGATATATGTCCGGCATTGTCCTGCCCAAGCGGAAATGAGGTTGAGGAAATGCCAACATACAAAGGTGAGTGTTTTTGCGGAGCTGTAAAGGTAGAGGCGACAGGCGCGCCTGATGCGATGGGCTATTGCCATTGCAATTCGTGCCGCGCGTGGTCGGCGGGGCCCGTCAATGCATTCACGCTGTGGAAGCCGGATGCGGTCCAGGTGACGGAAGGCGCCGAATTCATCGGCATGTATCAGAAGACACCGGTGAGCCAGCGGCAGTACTGTACGAAATGCGGCGGGCACGTGATGACTAATCATCCCCCGCTTGGGCTTGTCGACGTTTACGCGGCGATACTGCCGACGTTGGCTTTCAAACCCGAAGTTCATGTGAACTATGCTGAGACGGTTTTGCCGATGAAGGACGGGCTTCCCAAGCTCAAGGATTTCCCGAAGGAGTTCGGCGGCTCGGGCGAGGTTATCGCTGAGTGAGGCTTGGCCTTTGCGGCTCGCACTTTCGATGATGAGCGCTCGCTTCGGCGGGCGCTTTTTCCTTTGTGGATGTCGGCTGCAAGCTGCGCGTCGCGATGACGTTCGAAGCGGTGTGTCGGCAAGTCGAGAGAGGTGGCAATCCGCAATACGGCCGCGATGAACATGCGATGAATGTAAGGCAGCGAAACTGGTTCGTGCCGCGGCGGCGCACGGTCTCATAGCATTTCATTCACACCGCACAATTTACGAAATGAAAGCGCCGCGGCGCCCGAGTGAAACAAATTCCGGGGTGTCTGCGTTCTGCGTTCAGAAGACGGCGGGCCACCCGCCGAAGGAGGAAGAAATGAGAAAATATATCGGGCTTGCCGCCGCGTTGGTTTCGGCTCTGCCGCTCATGACGTTCGCGACCAGCGCTGACGCAGGCGGCCGTCATTATCATGGCGGCTATCACCACGGCTGGCATGGCCGCTACGGACGTGGCTATGGCCGCCATTGGCATCGCGGACGCGGGTATTGGCATAACGGGCGCTGGATTGCACTCGGCGTCGGTGCGGCGATTGCCGGTGCTGCTGCGGCAAGTGCTTATGATGACTGCTATTGGCGTCACGGCCGCCGCTACTGCTACTAAAGTCTCGGTATTGCCGCTCAGACGTAATGCCCCGGACCGTCCAAGGCCGGGGCTTCTTTTTGCCCGACTGCTGCCATCAGGCGCTTTAGCCAGCTTCTTGACGCCGGGTTTTGCACAGCCTGGCTGTGCAATACTCGATTTATGTGGACTTCGTGGCTGTCGACGTTGGCCTAAGGTCCCGCCTTATGCTGGGTTGCCCGCAGTTGTGGGAGGTTGCGTTATGTTTAGCACGAAGTTGGTCGCGTCCGCGTTCGTTGTTCTGGCGTCCGCCAGCGGTATCGCGGGAGTCAGCACGTCCGCGCCGGACGCGCTCAAGCCTCAAAACATCCCGATAGCACTCGACAACAATTCCTTGCTTGTCGCGACGCTGGCGAACGGCGAAATCCAGACGCATTGGATGTCGCGCAACGCGTGCGAGCAGGTCGAGGCGGCGGTGGCGTCCGGAGACGCTGTAGCCGGTATCAGACCCGACGGTGTGAGCGTCTACATCGCGAAGGCCAACTGCAGCACGCGCCGGATCGAGGTCGATCCTGCCGCCGTCACGCTCAGCAGCGCGTCTCCAATCAAGCAATGAGAGCTCGATCGTCGGCTTCATGCAGCGATCAAAGCCGGCCTGCCGGTTAGGCGCGCAATGAGTTCGGCTTCGTCGTGAATATCCGTCCGCCGCAGGATGCGAGCTAGACCGACGCGCGCAGCCGGCATCGAGATGGCAAGCGCTTGGGCTGCGCGGTCAAGCGAGAGACCTTGCGCCAGCAACGAGAGCAGCCAACTCTCGGCTATGCTCACCGGATGATGACGCAGGAGCGTTTCGGCTGGTGAGCGTTCCGCTGTATCGAACGCTTTGACGAAGACTGCAACGCGCGCGCAACGGGAGAGGCCGACCGGCAGCCTTACGCGCTCGTCGATATGCGCAACCCACACGGCCAAAGATTTCGTTCCGCACCCCTTGATGATGATCGGAGGCCCGCGGCGCGAACAGGTCGAGCGGCCGCGGCCGGCATCGGCTATGGCTTGGCGCAGCAGGCTGTTGCCGTGATTTTCGCGGGCGGCGAGTTCGTCTTCGAGACAAAGCAGGGCGCAGCCGTCGAGTAATTTCTCTCCCGCGGTGTTCGCGTGCAGGATTTTGCCGGAGGGGTTTGTGAGGATGATGCCGACGCGCATCGGGTCGAATGCCGCCGACGTACAATGGTGCGCGAGCGGCATGTAATCGAGAAGCTGTGCGATTGCGGTTGCGCGGCGAATGTACGGCGCGAGGGCGGACAGTTTTGCGATGTCCTGCGGGACGTAGGGGCCGGCGGTGTGCGGACGCGCAATCATCAGCATGGAGAACGATCTGGCGGACTTCGAGATCGTGACGATAGCGACGTCATCGAGGCCTTCGGGTCGAAGGACTCTTTTGTGCCAGAGCGAGTTGCGCACCTCCTTGCTGCCGAAGAGCGCGTTCGTCGTAAATGCCCTGGCGACGCCAAGCAGCCAGACGGCGGGAAGCCCAGGGCTCAAGGGTGCCGTGGCGACTATTGCCCGTTCAAGACTTGTGCTGACCTTCCAGCTCGCTTCCACGCGCGCACTCTCGCCTGGGGTTTGGGCGACGATTGCGGCCGCGCAGCCGCGGATCAATCGCGCGGCGCTGCCGAGGGCGGTGGCCCAGCGGCTCGGGTCCATCGAACAATCGTAGATGTTGTTGAGGAAATTGAGGGGGGCGCGAGTAGTAGCGCAATCGACCTCTACCAAAGGCCCCCCCCCGTAATGAAAACATAAACGCTAGAAATCAATAGGTGGCTGCAATGCAGCAATTCTCAAACGGTGCTGCGCTGGCCTGCATCACCCGTTTGAATAATGAGAAAGAAACTTTTGTCTGATCGTTACCGGAAGTCCACCAATTAATCAGTGTGCAGTCTTTATTTTGTGCGCAGTGCGAATTTGATCGCCGTTTAGTGACGTCCTTGGAGGTCAGGCGGCCGTACGGCTGGCGTGGTCTGGACCGTTCAGGATTTTGCGAATGACGTCGGCAGGTTCGGGGCGATTGAAGAGGAAACCCTGCACGGACGTGCAGCCGTATTCTTTGACGATGTCTAGCTGCTCGTTGGTTTCGACGCCTTCGGCGGTGGTGAGCATGCCGAGCGTTCGGGCGAGATCGACGATCGTACTCAAGATGGCTCGGGCCTCCATCGAGACGGCGAGGTCGCGCACGAACGAACGGTCGATCTTAATTTTATGGAACGGCACTTTCGTTAGCGAACTGAGAGATGAATAGCCCGTGCCGAAATCGTCCATCGCGATTTCGACGCCGAGATCGCAGACCTGATGGAGGACGTGAGTTGCGAGCTGGATATCCTTCATGATCATCGATTCCGTGACTTCGATGGTCAGGCGGTGGCTGGGCAGCCCGGATTCCGCCAGCGCGGCCTTGACGGTGTCGACGAAGCTTACGGCTTCGAGTTCGACCGCGCTGATGTTGATGGACACGCTCATATGCTCGGGCCAGGACATGGCTTCGATGCACGCTTGGCGTAGCACTTTCGCGCCGAGATCGGCGATCATGCCGATTTCCTCGGCAATCGGGATGAAGTCGGCGGGCGAGGCGAGCCCAAGACGCGGGTGCTGCCAGCGAAGCAGCGCTTCGGCCCCGATTGGTGTCATCGTATCTAAGCCGTAGATCGGCTGATAGTGCAGCTCGAATTCGTCGTTGGTGATGGCCTCGCGGATCTCGGCCTCCAGCAACGTACGCGCCTTCACCTTGGCATCGAGTTCTCGCTCGAACAGGCGAAAAGTTCCGCGCTGATCTTCCTTGGCGGCATAGAGCGCAAGGTCGGCGAGCCGGAAAAGTTCGTTGGGATCGCAGCTATCATCGGGAGCCGTCGCGATGCCGATGCTGCCGCCGCAGATAACGTCCTTGCGACCCAGCCTGACCGGTTCGTTTAGAATGGAGATCAGGCGTTGCGCGAGCTTGGTTGCGCTCGCGGGATGGTCGAGATCCGTAACGAGGACGGCAAATTCATCGCCGCCGAGGCGGGCCACGGTATCGCTTTCGCGCAATGCGCCGGTCAAGCGGTCGGCGACGACCTGCAAGAGTTCGTCACCCGCCGCGTGGCCCAGCGTGTCGTTGACGACCTTGAAGTTGTCAAGATCGAGAAGCAGAAGCGCCATCCGATCGCCGCGTTTTGCACGCGCCATTGCAAGCTGCATGCGTTCAGCGAGCAGGTGGCGATTGGGAAGCGACGTCAGCGCGTCGTGGCGCGCCATGTAGGCGGCCTTTCGGTCGGCTTTGCGTCGCTCCGTGACGTCGATGGCGGCGATCAGGAGCGCGTCTTCGCCTTCGTGAATAAGCGGGCGGACGTAGACCTCAACTTCGATTGAGCGGCCGTCACGGCGATAGTGTTTGAAAAGCTGCGCTTCATTTGTCGGTAAAATTTGCTGGTCGCCGTGGTCAAACGGCAGGTTCAGATCTCCGTTTTGGATGTCTCGCAGCGATAGCAGCGAGAAATCCTTGCGAGAATATCCGTAGTGGGCAATGGCGGCGGTGTTGACAGCGAGGATCGCCCGGGTATCGCGGCTGACGACGAACATCGGGAGCGGGTTGTTTTCGAACAACAGGCGGATCGAGGCCTCGCGCTGCTTCATCTCCGTGATGTCGATGCGCAAGCTGATTAAGCCGCCTTCGCTCGTGCGGCATTCTTCGATCAGATAACAGCGGCCGTTGTCCAGCAGCTGTTCGTGCGAGGCGGCGGGCGTTTCGAGATTTTTAATGCGCTCGGCGAGCCAAGCTTCCTCGCGACCGAAGGCTTCTGGATACATTTGCCGTTCCATGCCGATCCGCAGCGCTTCCTCCAGGCTGCGGCCGACGGCAATGGTGTCGCGAGCTCGTTGGTAAATTTCCGCGTAGCGCTTATTCCAGGCGACGTAGCGGTTCTCGGCGTCCAGGATGACGATGCCTTCGGGGAGGATATCAATTGCTTCCTTAAGCCGGTGGTGTGCCTTCTCGAGTTCGGCCTTTTGGGCCGACATCGCGTGCTCCTGGGCTCGCAGGTGGTCGTTCAGTTCGTCGCGCAGGGCGATTTCCGCGGAAAGCCGTTCCTGCAGGCGCGAATGAGACTCAATTGCTTCTGAAAGCAGCATCACGATCATGAAGACCGTCAACATTCTGAGCTGCATAAGCTGAACATCGGTCAGCCACGGCACGCCTTCGAAACGGATCCCGACGTGAAATCCGGACGCCGTGGCGACGAAGAGTATCGCCGACATTATCAGTGCAGCCGCTGAGGTCGCACTCGCACCCAGTCGGCAGGCGATTAGGACCAGTATGGGTAGGACCACAAAGCTGAGTGGCCTCACCGCAATGACGATAATCGTTGCCACGGCAAGCGCAGTAAACAGAGCGTAAGTTTCCCATGCGGCTTTGGAAGACGGAGGCGCGTGGTTTTTCTGGTGCATGCGGACCAGGGCCGGGGTGACCAGCAGCAGGCCAAGAAGGTCGGCAAACAGCCAGGAGCTGAAGACGCGCCAGCTTATGGTTCCCGTCGTCAACGTCGCGACGATTGAGGCTGCGGTTGATGAAATCAGCGCGCCTGTAGCGGTGGCGATCGAGAAGGAGATCAGGAAGCGGACGCTGCGGAACTCAAAGGGTTCTGCCTCTCGCAGCCGCAGAACGTAGAAAGCCGTACAGAGTTCGATGGTATTCGTCAGTGCAAAGCCGATATTGGCCGCGAGTCCGCGTTGAGCGAAGTAGTTCGCGATGATATTTGCGACAAGGACGGCCGATAAAATCTGGCGGCGTCGCCATGGACGTTTCGCAAGAATGAGCGCGGCAAGTACGATGCCGTTCGCAGGCCAGATGGTGGCGACGCCATTGCTATCCTGGGTGAAGGCAGCCGAAAGATAAGCGACGATTCCGAAGATGACAGCTACGGCAGCGGCGTTGACGAGGCCTTCGCTGTCTTCGATACGCAGAGTTCTCAATGGAGAGAATGTCCGGACCCCGCTAACCGACATCAGAAATGCTTTCGTTCCCCAACGGACCAAGGTCCGCCTATTCCAGTTTTTCCAATTTTTCCGGAATTGCATTGGAGACAGAGTTGTCAACTGTAAAACAAAGACAATCCCGTCCCTTATCACCCGACTTGCGGTCAGGCTGAGGCTTTTTGATTAATTTTAGGTCAAGGGCGGGATTGTAATTCCGCGTGCGGATAAAGTTCTTACGCAAATTACCAGATTCAGAAGTTGTTAGTGCCGGCGGCAGGACAAAAGTAAAGAATTGATTCACGAAAGTCGGACGGTGCGGGGATGGCTGCGGACCGGGGCGCTAAGCCGGGCGATAGGGGTTTGGCCGCCACCCATCCGGGACTGCCGACGTCGATCGACCAGGCCCTGTTCCTCAAGCTCGATCTTGTAAATCAGCACAGAATACCAGATCGCGCCGATAATGACGCCCAAGGCCAATTGGTCGAACACGATCGGCAAAAGGAACGTCTCGGCGATCGTCACGGCGTAATTCGGGTGCCGGATCAGCCGGTAGGGTCCGCGGTCGATGACGGGGGCATTGTCGAGCGTGATGATTCGGTGGGTCCAATATCGGCCAAGCGAGCCGATGACCCAATATCGGATAATTTGCAGAATGCCGTAGAGAATTGCGAGCGAGATATGGATTTCCGCGTTCGGCGCAATCAGGAAGAATATAGCTGCAATCCAGGCCAAATGCGTCGTCGCCACGACGGGATAATAGGATCGGCCGATTTCGCGTGCACCGGCGGAGAGTAATCGGCTGGTGT
The DNA here is from genome assembly GCF_905067615.1 of Hyphomicrobium sp. MC8b. Lineage (NCBI taxonomy): Bacteria > Pseudomonadati > Pseudomonadota > Alphaproteobacteria > Hyphomicrobiales > Hyphomicrobiaceae > Hyphomicrobium > Hyphomicrobium sp. MC8b. The sequence continues at coordinate 1,676,311 of NZ_LR898465.1, forward strand.
TTCGCTGCGAATAAAGTTCTTCCAGACCGCGCTGGGCGAGCAGAAGCAGCGCAGCGATCTGCGGCCAGCCGAGAGTGTCGATGATCATGACGAAATTCTCCGAACGAAAAGCTAGAGGTCAAGCGCTGCGAAATAAGCGGAGAAGCCGGGTCCGAACGCGGCGAGAAGATGCAAGCCTTTGTCGTTCTGGCGGATCGCGCGAGCGAGAATGAAGAGCGCGGTTGCCGACGACATATTGCCGAAGTCGCGGAGCACGGCCCAGGAATGAGCAAGATCGGATCGGTCGAGGTTCAGCACGTCTTCCGCCGTTTCGAGAACCTTCCGGCCGCCGGGATGAAACAGATAGCCTTTGAGATCGGAGAGTTTCAGGTCGTGGCGTTCAAGGAAGGCGTTCGCGACGAGCGCGAGGTTCGCGCGCATCAGCGCGGGCAGTTCGGGGCTCAGCACCACGCCAAAACCATCCTCTTTCACGTCCCAGCCCATGATGTGGCGCGTGCCGCGCCAGAGATGTTCGCCGGATGCAATGAGCGTGGGTCGCTGCATACCTGTTCGAGCCGAGGGTGCGCAACTTCCGTCGGCGGATGCGCGCAAAACGACCGCTGCGGCGCCATCGCCGAATAGCGCTGAGGCAACGAACATCGTCGCGCTGGCGTCGTTCGGGCGGATGCACAGGCTGCAGAGATCGACAGTGATGAAAAGGACGTTGCGGCCGGGTTGAGCTTGCGCGAGGCGGGCCGCGCGCGAAAGTCCGGCAACGCCGCCGCCGCAGCCAAGACCGAAGATCGGCAAACGTTCGACCGCGGGAGAAAAGTCCAGCCGGTTCATCAGCAATGCGTCGAGGCTCGGGATCGCCAGGCCCGTGATCGTGTTGGTCACAAGGGCGTCGATGTCGGAAAGCTTCAGACCGGCGCGAGAAATCGCTTCGAGAGCCACGCGCTCCATGAGGTCGAGTGCACTGCGTTGATAAGCAGCGGTGCGTTCTTCCCACGAATGCCGCTCGCGATACCAGGACATCGGCTGGCACATGTAGCGGTATGCGACGCCGGTATGAGCGAAGAGGCTGTTCAGGCGCGCGAACTGCGGAAAGACCTCGGCGGCGTTGGCGAGTACATCCTCCTGAGCGTAGCGCCGCGACGGATTGGCCGTGGCAATCGACAGGATCTCGACGGGCAGGGCTGGGGAAGAGCGCGGGAGGCCGAGGCGGAGTTCAGGCTTGTTGATTGGTAGAAGTGTCATGAGCAGACTTTTTCTATGCCGGCGCTAGGGCCGAGCGCTGAATGTCCGGCGGCGGGCAATCGGCCCACGCGGGCTGAACGATTGCGGCCGTCGATAGAATTGCGAAAAGAAGGATGAGAACCGTCGGTCGCTTCGTTTGCATGACCGTCTCCATCTCTTTGGCAGGAGAAGCCCGGGCCGGCGGCGGGTTCGTGAGCGTTTGTCGATCCGGCCGTCCATCGCGGCTGTTCCCTGGGGAACAGCCTGGCGTGCTCGAAGGGGGGCGTTCGGCCGCAGCACGCGCAAAAAGCCCGAAGTATCGGCGCTGAGCCGCGAGCTATGTGCGTGAGACAGTTCGCACTTGCAAAATCGGGGCGCGTGACATCTCGACTTGGAACGATTTCCGTAAGATACGCGGTTACTCCAGTTGCTGCAGCGCACGTTGCGCGATGCAGCGAAGCGAGACGGGAGGCTTCCGCGTGGAGGCAAACGCCAACGGATTCGACAATTTGAATGCCGCTCCGGCGACGTTGACGCGCGGACAGGTGCGCCTCGTGCTGTTCGCGCTGGCGATGGGCGGCTTTGCGATCGGGACGACCGAATTCGCGGCGATGAGCCTATTGCCGTATTTCGCCGCCACGTTCGGCATTACCGAGCCGATGGCTGGGCATGCGATCAGTTCCTATGCGCTCGGGGTTGTCGTCGGGGCGCCGGTGATCGCGGTGCTGGCGGCGAAGTGGCCGCGGCGGAAACTGTTGCTGGCGCTGATGGCTTGCTTTGCCGTCTTCAATGTCATGACGGCGCTTTCGCCGAACTACGGAATGATGGTCGTGTTCCGCTTTCTGAGCGGCCTGCCGCACGGCGCTTATTTCGGCGTGGCGATGCTGGTTGCTGCTTCGCTCGTGCCGCCCAATGCGCGGGCGCAGGCGGCGTCACGCGTGCTGATAGGCCTGACGATTGCGACGATCATCGGCGTGCCGGTTGCGACCTGGATGGGGCAGGCACTCGGATGGCGCGTCGGCTTCGGGATCGTCGGTGTGTTGGCGCTGCTGACGGTGCTGCTCGTCTCAATCTTCGTACCGCGCGATGAGCCGATCGTGGGCGCGAGCATGATGCGAGAACTCGGCGCGCTGAAACGGCCGCAGGTCTGGCTGACGCTCGGGATCGGTGCGATTGGCTTTGGCGGCATGTTCGCAGTCTACTCGTATCTGGCAACCACGCTGGTTGACGTGACGCACGTCGAGCCCGGCGTCGTGCCGATCGTGCTGATGGTCTTCGGGCTTGGTATGACGATCGGGACGTTCGTCGCCGCGTGGCTCGCAGACAGAGCGCTGATGGCGACGGCGGGTGGCCTGCTGGTGTGGAGTGCGTTCTGGCTGGCGGTCTTTCCGTTCGCCACGGGGAATATCTACGCCGTTTCGTTCGTCGTGTTTATGATCGGCTGCGGCGGTGCGCTCGGCGTTCCGCTGCAGACGCGGCTGATGGATGTCGCCGACGATGCTCAGACGCTTGCGGCATCGCTCAATCACAGTGCGTTCAACACGGCGAATGCGATCGGGCCGTGGCTTGGAGGGTTGGCGATCTCGTACGGGTACGGCTGGAGTTCGACCGGCTGGGTCGGCGCGGTGCTTGCCGTCGGCGGGATGGTGTTCTGGGTGATTTCGGTGGTAACCGACCCCAAACACGGTCAGCACGTCCGGCGTCATCTACCACAGGCCGCGCCAGGGGAGTAGCACAAGACAGTCATGCCGACGGAGGTCGGCACCCAGACAACAATCCACACATGCAATGTTGCGGAATGTCTGGATCCCGGCCTGCGCCGGGATGACGTCATTGTGCGTTTTTTCGTCGGATCAGTTCATGTGCCAGCCGTGGCTGACGATGATGCTTTCGCCGGTCATGGCGTTGGTCTTGAAGGCGGCGAGGAAGAGGGCGACCTCGGCGATGTCGGTCACCATCGTGAATTCCTTGTCGACGGTTTCGCCGAGCATCACTTCCTTGATGACACGTTCTTCCGTGATGCCAAGCTCATGCGCCTGCTGCGGGATCTGCTTGTCGACGAGCGGCGTGCGCACGAAGCCGGGGCAGATGACGTTCGAGCGGACGCCGTGCTGCGCGCCTTCTTTTGCCATGACGCGGCCGAGGCCGAGGATGGCGTGCTTGGCCGCAACGTAGGCCGACTTCAGGGGCGAGGCCTCGTGACTGTGGACCGAGCCCATGTAGATCAGCGCGCCGGACTTCTGCGGATACATGTATTTCACACAGGCTTTAGTCGTGAGGAACGCGCCATCGACGTGGATGGCCATGATCTTCTTCCAATCGGCGAACGGGAATTCCTCGATCGGGTGCACGATCTGGATGCCGGCGTTGGAGACGAGAATGTCGATAGTGCCGAAGGCTTTCGCCGTTTTCTCGGCGCCGGCGTTCACCTGATCTTCGTTCGAGACGTCCATGGCGACTGCGATGGCTTCCTTCTCGCCGCCGAGTTCCTTCGCGGCGGCAGTGGCAGCATCGAGGTTCAAGTCAGCGATGGCGACGCGGCCGCCCGCTTCGACGTAACGCCGGGCGATCTGATGGCCGATGCCGCTTGCGGCGCCCGTGATGAGCGCGACTTTGCCGTCAAGTTTCATTGGGGGCGTCTCCTTATTTCTCTTCGAGGTAGTCGTAGACGACCTTGCCAAGGCCGAGGGTCAGGTCGGCGAGGATGTGTGTCGCGGATATGATTTCGCGCACAGGCAGGTCCGCAATCGGCGCGAGGGCGTGGGGGCGCAGATCGAGCGCGCCGGGGCCGCTCCATGCGCCTTTGATGGTCACGTCTTCGAGGCGGTAATCGACGAGTTCGAGAATGCGAGGGCTGCCGTCGACGTGCGGAATGATTTTCAAAAGATAGTTCGGCACGGCGAGCGATTTCGCGACGGCGGCGGGATCGAGCGCTTTGTGCTTGAAGCCCATCGTACCCGTCGCGATGCGAACGCTGCCGTAGTCGAGCGTGCCGACGAGCGTGTCGATGTCGGGACCGAGCGTGGGCTTGGCGAATTTCTTCGGGAAGCCCCACAGCTCGCGGCCGCCATAGATCGGGGGGCCGTCGTTCAGGAACATGGCGTGCGTATAACCGCCTTCGACGCCGTTGAATTTGACCGGAATGACCTGGCCGGATTCGGTGTAGTCGCCGAAGCCGGTCGAGTCCGGCATGCGGATGAATTCGTATTTAACGATGGGTTCGTCGAAGGTCAGGGGCTCGGGTACGACCTTTTCGAGGGCTTCGCGGTCGGTGCGGTAGGTGATGATGAGATATTCGCGATTGATGAAACGATAGGGGCCGGGAGGGAAGGCAGGACTTGTCAAAGGCATCGCAAAGGCGCGTTTCTTGACGTCCGCAATTTTCATCTGTGTGTCTCCGAAGGCGGTGGCGGGCTGAGTTCTTTCGTAAGATCGAGCACCATCACGCCGTCTTCGGGTTTTTCCCGATTGATCCAAGCGGGGTTGCTGAGCGTGCGCTCGACGTCGTCGATGCCGGCGCGCCAATGCTCGTTCACGGTGTAGCGCGAGAACTCGTAGTCGTTCGACTGCGTGGAATAGACGGCGCGGCGATGAATGAGATGGACGATGGTGATCGCGGCGTTGCAGCTGTGGCGCGTCAAAAGCTTCCAGTCGAACGTCGATTTGATGTCGTCTGGCAGAACGCCATCGAGACGCCGTACGGCGCGTCGCAGCTCTTGCAGAAGCTTCGAATAGTCAGTGTTCAAACGTGTCCGGCTCGAATAGCGGATTTCCTTTTCGCGGGTCTGAACGTCAAAGAGCGTATCGGGGACGGTACCCTGGGCGCTGAATAGATCGACCTGGAAAATGCACATGTCGGAGCGCGGGAGGCTGCCGTCGAGAACGTATTGCAGAGGCGTGTTCGAGACGATGCCGCCGTCCCAATAGAGCGTGCCGTCAATAGAGACGGGCGGGAATCCTGGCGGCAGCGCGCCGCTTGCCATGATGTGCTCGGGAATGATTTTCGTGGTGGCGCTGTCGAAATAGACCTGATTTCCGGTTGCGACCTCGACCGCACCGACGCTGATGCGCATTTTTCCTGAGTTCAGCAGGTCGAAGTCGACAAGTTCGAGAAGCGTTTTCTTCAGCGGGCTGGTGTCGTAGATGCTGATCGCCTGCACCGTGCCGGGCGGCATGATGACAGCGGGCGGATAGCGCGGATCAAAGAAGCCCGGCGCGCCGGTCGATGCAACGAGCGCGGCGGCGGTCTCGTTGAAGATCTTGCGCGAGGCGTTGTCCGTTGCGAGGGGTGGCAGCAGAAGATGGCTCGAAACCCGGTCCCAGAATTCGCGAAGCCGCTTCACGCGGCGTTCAGGAGGATTTCCTGCGATAATCGCAGAGTTGATGGCGCCGATCGAAATGCCAGCGACCCAGTCGGGCTCGAGTCCGGCGGCACACAGCGCTTCGAATGCTCCGCCCTGATAAGCGCCGAGGGCGCCGCCGCCTTGTAATACGAGCACGGTCTTTTCAGTGCTCTTTGCCGCGCTACCGTTGGGCTGGGCCATGTCTTCTATCTACCAAGCTTGGGGTGGCTATGGAGACGGAGAGGTTCTGAGACCTCGAGTATTCTTCAGGCCCTGTTGCAATGCAGTAGATTGGCCCCAAAGGCAAGGGGGCGAATGTTCGATCTTGCTAAACGTCTCGTAACTTGCGACGCGAAATTTATGAACGATTTGCGTCGCCGTTTAGTGGCCGCCGGCACCAGCAGGAACGGGAGCGGGCTTGCGCATCAGAAGCGTGAAGAACCCGGCGGTGACGAACAGCACCGTCAGTGCGAGGAAGAGATCGGCGAACGACAGCACGTTCGCTTGATTGCGGACGATCATCGCCAGCTTTTTCAATGCTGCCATGTCGCCGTCCGAATGCATGGCCTGTGAAAAGCTCTGCTGCATCATCGCCAATTGTTCTTCGGCGGCCTGATGCCCCCAGGCGACCTGTTCGTGCAAACGTGCGAGATGCAAGTCGAGCCGCTTGTTCAGCAGCGTGTTGATCATCGCGAGGCCGACAGCACCGCCGAGGTTGCGCGTGAGATTGAAAAGGCCGGAAGCATTCTTGATCTGCTCCGGGGGGAGCGTTCCGAGCGACAGGTTCGTAATCGGAATCATGCACAGCATCAGCGACGAACCGCGCAGGATCTGCGGAACGAGAAGCTCCCAGAAATCCCAATCTGGGGTGATGTAGGACGCGATATAGGTGCCGAGCGCGAAACCCATGAAGCCGGTGAACATCATGACGCGCGGATCGAGAATGCCGGCGAGACGGCCACTGATCGGCGCGGTCAAGAACATCGCGACGCCGGTGACGAACATCGTCTGGCCGATCATCAAGGAGTCGTAGCCGCGCACCTGTCCGAGGTAGACCGGATAGACGTAGGTCAAACCGTAGAGGCCGATGCCCATCGTGAAGCTGAAGGCCGAGCCGAATGCGAAGTTCCGGTCTTTGAATGCGCGGAGCTGGACGATTGGTTCTTTCGCGAAGGCGGCGCGCAGAAAGAAGATGACGGCGCCGACGACAGTCAGCACGGCGAACGTCGCGATGGTCTGGTCGTCGAGCCAATCGTAGCGCGGGCCTTCTTCGAGCACGTATTCGAGCGAGCCCAAGAACATAGCCATGCCGAACAGACCCATGAAATCGAAGTGATTGAGCAGGGCGTAATTCGGCTTGTCGAAATCGACGAGGAAGAACACCGCCGTCGCGACCATGATGCCGGGCACGACGTTGATCAGGAACAGCCAGTGCCAGGAATAGGTGTCCGTCAGGTACCCGCCCACGGTCGGGCCGATGGTCGGCGCGAGCGTGGCGACAAGGCCGATGATCGGCGAGACGATGTTCTGCTTCGAGCGCGGAAAGAGCGAGAACGCGACTGCGAAGACGCTGGGGATCATGCCGCCACCGATGAAGCCTTGAATGGCGCGGTAGACGATCATCTCGTTGATGGTCGTCGCGGTGGCACACAGCGCGCTTGCGGCCGTGAAGCCGACGGCTGCTGAGAAAAACAACGCACGCGTCGAGAACACCCGGCCGAGGAAGCCCGACAGCGGGATCATCACGACTTCGGCGATTAGATAAGACGTCTGAACCCACGGGATTTCGTCGGAACTCGCAGAGATGCCGGCCTGGATTTCCTGCAGCGATGCCGACACGATCTGAATGTCGAGAATCGCCATGAACATGCCGAAGACCATGGCGATGAAGCCCGCGAGTTGGCGCGGCGTAACGCCGATCCATTCGAGCTTCTGCGGTTCATCCGCAAATGTGGTTGCGTCGGTCATGAGCGATTGCCGGATTGCTTCCGAATAGGTTTGCGGACGGCGCTATTTCTGCGCCGTCTTCTCGGTCTTGGGTGTCGTGCGCGCATCGATGCTGACGACGACCGAGAGGCCGGGGCGCAATCTGCCTCTTGCTTCGGAGGCAGGGATCGCGATGCGGACCGGCACGCGCTGCACGATCTTCGTGAAGTTGCCCGTGGCGTTCTCCGGGGGGAGCAGAGAGAACTGTGATCCTGATGCGGGCGACACGCTTTGCACCGTGCCCTTCAAGTCTTCGCCATCGAGCGCATCAACGGAGATCGTCGCCGTCTGGCCGGCTGCGATCGGCGGCAACTGGGTTTCTTTGTAGTTCGCGTCAACGAAGACCTTGTCGAGAGGCACGACGGCCATCAGCCGCTTGCCGGGCGTGACGTAGTCGCCGACCTGTACGCCGCCGCGATTGCCGATGACGCCGTCAAACGGGGCGCGGATGGTGGTGAACGAGAGATCGCGCTTGGCCTGATCGACTGCGACCTGAAGTTCTTTCGCCGTCTTTTCTGCTTGTATGCGCTGGGCGTGCAGCAGAGCCACGTTGGCATCCGCCGACTGGATCGCAGCTTCGTTCGCCTTCACCTGTGCGATAGCCGAATCGCGCGATGCGATAGCGGCGTCGAGTGCGGCTTGCGTTGCGTAGTCCTTGGCGGTCAGGGCCTGAGTGCGCTCATAGTCTGCCTTGGTCTTGATGACGTTGGCTTTCGCGGCGTCGAGCTGGGCGCGCTCTTGCGCGGCGTTGGCTTCGGCTGCTTTGATCTGTGCGTCGAAAGTCTTAATGACAGCCATCTGTGTGGCGAGCTTCGATTGCGCCTGATCGAGGGCAAGCTGATAGTCACCTTCATCGAGGTGGACGAGCACTTGGCCTTCCTTCACCGCCTCATTGTCGACGACGGGGACCTCGGTAACGATGGCGGAGACCTTCGGCGAGATGATCGACATGTAGGCGCCGACGTAGGCGTCGTCGGTCGAGATCATGAAACGACCGACGGTGATGTATTGATATGCGAAGTAGGCAGCGGCCAGCAGAGCAACCGCGCCTAGCCCCATGAAGATTGGCTTGCGGCGCGAGCTTTTGGTCGGTGCTGCACCTTTGGCCGGGGCCTCAGAGCCTTTCTCGCGAGCGGCAGGTGCTTCGGCGGAACGCTCGAATGGCGTCTGCTCGGATTTTTCTGCGATCGCCGGTTTCGGCGCGGTCCGGTTCTGAACGCTAGGCACTGGTGTTTGACTCTGCTCGTCAACGGTTGTCGTGGACTCCGCGTGTTCGGGAAACTCACGCTGAATGGTCAAAACGCTGTTCAAATTATTCCTGCCCATAACGCCCGCCTCGTTCCAGGAGCAATTGCTATTATACTGAACCGTATGGTTCACTTTGCACTTGACATACAGCGTTCAAAAGTGGATAGCAAGGACAAACCGAACCGTTTGGTTCGTTTGTTAATATAAATTTACTGAACTTGCGGTTCGGTTTGAGCAGGGGTGATGGCGATGGAAGGCTCTCAGTTCACAGGGTCAGAACGGAAAGAGGAACGGCGCGGCGGCCGTCCTGCAGCGGGAACCGATCCGGCGAAGCGTCGGCAGATTCTGGAGGGCGCGGGGCGGATCTTTTCGGAACTCGGGTTCGATGCGACGAGCATGAGCGACGTTGCGCGCGAGGCGAAGGTGTCAAAGGCGACGCTGTACGTCTATTTCCAGGACAAGGAACACCTCTTCACCGCGATTTGCGCGGAGCAACGTGATCGCAAGATCGCGGAGAAGATTGCTCTGCTTGACGTCAATCTACCGATCGTCGCCGTGCTGCACCGATTTGGCGTGGAAATTCTGACGACGATGTCCCAGCCGTTTGTCGTCGCCGCACACCGTATCGTGATCGGCGTGGCGGAACGGATGCCGGAAATTGGATCGGAATTCTATGAGGCCGGTCCGGTGCGCGTCATCGGAGCGTTGGCAGATTACTTCGATCATCACGTCAAAGCCGGTCATCTGGACATTCCTGACACGCGGCTTGCTGCGGCGCAGCTTCTTGAAGTGATCCCAGGTTCGCTGTTCAAGGCGCGGCTGTACGGCGTGCTGAAAGAACCGCCGGCGATCGAGGAAGTCGAGAAGAACGTCGCGTCTGGCGTGGCACTGTTTATGAAGGGTTACGCGGCAAACAACGCCGCGTAACTAATTTGACTGAGGCCCACGGTGGAAGAGGCGGAGCGACCGCCGCTTCACGCGACGCTTTCTTCAACTCCGCTCATCTCGGCGAAATCCAGATCGCTCCATTCCGACGGTACGCCCGCGATCGAGCGCCAGTCGGGAAGGTTGGCGAGCGTCGGGTCGATATAGGTGTGATGCCAAAGCTGAGTCGCGAGAACGGCGACGAGCCCGAGCTCACCTGACTGACGCTGGTAGCCCCACCAGGAGAGATCCTTGTATTCGTTGCGCCACTTCGCGACGGCTTTCGGATCGAAGTATCCGGCCTTCTTGATCGACTCATCGCTGAGCAGCTCATCGACGTAGGGCAGGCGCTGTTCGAGGAAGAAGCCATCGAGCGGGGCGCGGAACATGCCCTTCGGCCGCCATGCGACGGACTTCGGCAACCACTTCTCGGCGACGCGGCGGAGCAGATATTTCTCCGTCAGGCCTTTGAGCTTCCATTTCGGATCGATGCCCGCAAGGAAGTCGAAGACGTTGTTGTCGAGGAACGGATAGCGCATTTCGACCGACTGGCTCATCGCGATGCGGTCGCCCTTGAGGCTCAGGAGCTGGCCGGGAAGATGGATCTTACCCGCCCAGTACACACTGCGATTAACGGGGTGCCATTTGGCCGAGCGGCCGGCGTCCGGATCAATCGACAAATACGGGTCGTGGCTGCTGAGACCGGACATCATTCCGGGGCTGTAGAAGCGGAAACGCGATGCTCCGAGAAGATCGTAGAAGCGCTGGAAGGCGTGCATGCCGCCTGCGCTCTCGGCGCACTTGTCGAGGTAGGCGACAGCATCGTCGTCGCAGCCGAGCCAACGATGAAAATAACGCGTCATCTTCGGAGGAAGTTTGCCACCCGAAACGCTGCCCATCATCTCGATGATGCGCTGGAATTTATACCATGGGTAACCCGCGAGCCATTCGTCGGAGCCTTCGCCCGTCAGCGCGACCTTGAAGCCGGTGTCTTTCACTTTCGCTGCGAGCATCATCAGGGCGGTGCACGACGTATCGGTGACCGGTGCTTCGGTCGCGACGAGCAGGCGCTGATAGTTCGAAACGATCTCTTCCGATCCGCAGGCGACGACGTAAGGATCGGCGGAGAGATGTTTCGAGATGATGGCGGCTTGTTCGGTTTCGTCGAGCTTCGGGTCGCGGATCTTGACGGTGAACGTCGTAGGTGCGGCGCCGAGAATGTCTTTCGCCATCGCGACGACAGTGCTCGAGTCGACGCCGCCTGAAAGATACGAGGCGACCGGAACATCGGCACGGAGACGGCGCTTGACCGCATCGTAGAGGACGCGTTCGAAATCGTTGACGAGCTTTTCCTCATCGGCAAAACGCGTTTCTTTCCCCATGTCGGGGAAGTCCATCCGCCAGTAGGTGCGCTCATCAATCGTCGACTCTTCGCCGACGCGGCCGCGCGAAATTGTCAGGAACTTTCCCGGCGGCAGTATGTTGATGCCTTCGAAGCAGCTCGCCGGTCCCGGGATGGCGAGATAGTTGAAAAGGGCATCGATCCCGCGCGGGTCGGGCTTCGGCTCGACGAGGCCGGTGGCAAGAATTGTTTTGATTTCGGAACCGAAGACAAGCCAATCGGTGCCGAAGCGCGTCGTGCGTGTCCAATAGAGGGGGCAAATACCGAAACGATCGCGGGCGAGAATAAACTTCTGCTTTCGCTCGTCGAACAGCGCGACGGCGAACTGTCCGTTGAACTTCTCGAACATGTCCTCACCGTACTGCTCCCACATGTGCGGGAAGAGTTCGGTATCGCAGTGGGTCGTCAGCGTGTGGCCGAGACTGCGAAGCTGCTGGCGCCAATCATCATGGTCGAAGATTTCGCCGTTGAAGACGGCAGCGATGGATTTGTCTTCGTTGAAGACAGGCTGCTGGCCGTCGGCGAGGCCGACGATGCTCAAGCGGCGCGAGGCGAACCCGAAGCCGGGGCGCTGAAGATAACCGTCTTCGTCCGGGCCACGATGCAGCATGGCATCGGCGGCGCGCTTCAATACCGATAGCGGTACCGAGCGTCGGCTCTTGAGGTCGATAATTCCGAAAATGCCACACATGGGATGGTCCAAGGTCCTGCAGATGGTCTGGCGGCTTGCTGCTGCCGTCGGGCAGATATAGGGATCTTCGCGTTATCCCAAACCGCCGGATCGGAAGACGCGCTGCAATTCTAAGGCGCCGACGTTAATCAGTTGCCGCGCCGGAAGCTATATTGCCAGTCCGGTGCTCAATGGTGGTTACCATTCGCGACAAATACGCGCGTCGCGAGACTTTCCTAGGCTAGGCGGCCTAATGCGAAGTGTTAGCATACAGGCCGTGGGGTGAAAGAAAGCGGCGGTTGCAATTTGTCCCGCGCGATTTGTGCAGCAGATACACTGCTTTTTCCAACTATCGTCCGTTCATGTTGCTCCGTGATCGTGGTTCATGGTTAGCCGGAGCGCGTCAGGGTTGCACGAAACACTGTCCGCTATGTGTTCACCGCTGCGATGGCCGAAAAATTTCTGATCATTGGGAGTTATTCGCCGCGGCGGCGGGGCATGAACGCCAGACGTTCGAGCAGGTGCGCGTCTTGCTCGTTCTTTATCAGCGCTCCGGCCAGAGGCGGCACGAGCTTTCTAGGATCGCTTTCGCGCAGCAGGGACGGGTCAATGTCCTCGTGCAGAAGCAACTTCAGCCAGTCGAGAAGCTCCGACGTCGACGGCTTTTTCTTCAGGCCCGGGACGTCGCGCAGTTCGTAGAAAACGCGTAGCGCATCGTTGACGAGTTGGTTTTTCAGCCCCGGAAAATGCACCTCCACGATCTGGCGCATGGTATCGGCGTCGGGGAATTTGATGAAGTGGAAGAAGCAGCGGCGCAGGAAGGCGTCGGGAAGCTCTTTCTCGTTGTTCGACGTGATGAGCACGACCGGGCGGGTTTCAGCCTTCACCGTTTGGCCCGTCTCGTAGACGAAGAACTCCATGCGATCGAGTTCCTGCAGGAGATCGTTAGGGAACTCGATATCGGCCTTGTCGATTTCATCAATCAGCAGCACGGACCGCTTCGGCGCAGCGAACGCGTCCCAGAGCTTGCCGCGCTTGATGTAGTTGGCGATGTCCTTGACGCGTTCGTCACCGAGCTGACCATCGCGCAGGCGCGAAACAGCGTCGTATTCGTAAAGGCCCTGCTGGGCTTTCGTTGTCGATTTGATGTGCCACTCGATCAGCGGCGCATCGAGCGCCTGCGCGACTTCGGCGGCGAGCACCGATTTGCCCGTCCCCGGTTCGCCCTTGATGAGGAGGGGCCGTTCGAGACGGATGGCGGCGTTGACGGCGACCTTGAGGTCGGGCGTTGCGACGTATGCGGAGGTGCCTTCGAAGTTCATGATCCTGTCTTGGCGGGGTTCGGGCGCGCGGGCAAGGTGACCGAAGCGCACTCCTCGGCATCGGACTGTGGGGAGCGGGTGACAGTCGGGCGTCTACTGATGTGACGTAACAATATGTTTTTACTTGAAAAAGTCGGACATATCAAAATTTATCAAGGCTTCGTCTCGTGCTTGACTCGGAGGCCTTCGCGCATAGATAAGGGTCGGCCGGATGAGGCCGACTCAGGTCAGACCTTCGGCGGAGGATGATCGGCTCGAGCGAACGCAGCCTCTGGAGAGGCGGACGATGAGCAAGGCAATCGGAACGAGGGCCGCGAAGTCGAAAGCGGCCGCAAAGAAATCCGCCGCCAAGAGCAGCGGGCCGCCCAAGAATGGGGCCAAGAACAAGGCTTCTCCAGCCGGCGTGTCCACGCCTGCCAAGGCCGCAAAGCCGGCTGCAGCAAAAATTAAGGTGGCAAAGACCGCTACAAAGGGTACGCCGACGAAAGCCGCGACGGGGAAGATCGGCCAGATCGTTCATAAGGCGGCCGTTGGCAAGGTACTGCCGCAGAAAGCTACTCCGGCGAAAGTACCGGCGCGAACATTGGCTGTTGCAAAGTCGACAGCGTCGAAAAAGTCAGAGGGTACGATTAAGAAGATGGCTGCCCGCGTAAAGATTGCAGATATCGTTCTTCCGCCGGATTATAAGCCTTCGGAAAACGAGCCTTTCATGAACGACATGCACAAGGCTTATTTCCGCAAGCGTCTTCTGGATTGGAAGGATGAGATCCTGCGCCAGACGCGTGAGACGCTGGCGATCCTGCACGAAGATTCTGCGCAACATGCCGATCTCGCCGATCGTGCGACGTCCGAAACTGACCGCGCGACGGAGCTGAGAACGCGTGACCGTCAGCGCAAGTTGATTGCCAAGATCGACGCGGCGCTGGGCCGGATCGAAGACGGCTCCTACGGATACTGCGAAGACACCGGCGAGCCGATCGGTCTGAAGCGGCTCGATGCCCGACCCATCGCAACCCTGTCGGTCGAAGCGCAGGAGCGTCACGAGCGTCGCGAACGCGTCTATCGCGAGGAGTAAGACACGCTTTGGCTTTCCGGGATGCGTTGCCTTAGGCGCGTTCCGGGACAGCCCTTCATTGCTTCTTAAGATTTTGCTCCGACACTCTCGTGCGTTCGCCTATCGGCGTCGCTGACGAGGGTCCCGTCGTGAGAGTTGGAGCACATTTTTTCGGATTGGCATGTATTGCCGTCGCTGCCGTCGGATTTGGCAGCCGCGAGAGCAGCTCCGAGATGCTCAACCGCGCGGGCTTCGTGCACACCGGCTTCACGTATAATCAGGCGAAACCGGCTTCTGCCGCGGCGGCGCAACGCCGCCGTTTGCTACGGCCTTCGGCTGAGGTTGCCAGCGCGACGCGGCAACTCGATCTCAGCAAGCTGACATTGGCCGATTTCGGCGACGTCGAACGCTAGGCATTGCGGCCTTGCTCGGTCAGCCTCGCAAGCTTCCCAATTTGTTTTTGTGCGTGAGCTGAACGCAGCGCTTTTAAACGTTACGCTCGCGCGGGACGAGGGCAGGCGCTACCTCGGGGCCGTGACCGAACACCGGCGCGCGGCGGACGGGCGGCGGGACTTCGTTCTGCACTACAGGGACTGGGCGCGCGGCGGTCGCCTTTATTCCCGTTTCGACCACGACATCGACCGGGCCGCCCGTCAGCAGCAGGTGCTCGACGTCGTCGCGTCTGATGAGGATCAGTTTTCGGCGGCTATCGATGCTGGCGTGGTCGATGACTTCGAGGCGACGCTCGCCCTTGGGCTTAAAAAGAAGGGCGGACGGCGACGTGCCGGTCAAATAGGCCCGCACGAATACGACGGCGCCGGCACTCAGGACTGCCAGTACGGCCAGCATGAAGGTCCAGAAGAAATAGCTTTCCATGTTTTCCCCGCGGCCGGACTTGCCGGCTGTGCCGATAACTCTCGCACGTCAACCAATCGATAGCTTCGAGTTGACTGCATGTTAACTCTCTTAAGCGAAGTCTTATCCAATCGAGTCTCGCCGCACCGTTGCGGCACAGTTGCAGTTGCGTTTGAGTTCCACATCCATGCCCCAATCCCCCGCTTCGATTTTCGAGAATCAGCTAGATTCTCGGCCCATGAAGGATCGCGAGGCGTTGAGGATCGATGCCGCCCCGATCGATCCGCTGAACTCAGCGGAAGGGTTCGGCGGCCTCCTCCCCATGATCATAATCGCGGCTGCGGGCGGCGCAGTTTTGTTCGGGCTGCTCGCGAGCGGATCCGGCGAGCCTTTGCTTTTGACCGTTATCGCGCTGCTCGCCATGTTCGGCGCCTTTATGCTCTTTGCGATTGCTGCCGGGCATCTGCGCTTTGGTGCTCGCGTCGTGCCGGGGGATCTTCTCAAGGCGTCTCTGGATTCCGACGATGAGCCGCAGATCATCGCCGAGGATGACGGCACGATTTTGTACGCCAACGCGGCTGTGGATAAAGTTCTGGGCCAGCACGAGGCGGGGCCATTCTCAGCTCTCGAAGCGTCGCTTGCAGGCGACTCGGAGGGCACGCAAGCGTTCTTCCGCCTGACGAAGGCGGCCGAGCGCGGCGAGCCGAGATCGGAAGATGTGCGGTTGCGGCTCGGGTCGGATCGCAACGTTTCCTGGGCGCGGATCACGGTGCGGCCGTTCGCTGGTCCGGAAGGCTTGCTGGAAGGTGGCTTGCGGCAATCGCGGCTCGTCTCGTGGCAGATCGTCGACGTTACGAATGAGAAGAGCCAGGAGGCCGAACGCATCGGCCGGCTCGAAGCATCGCTTGCCGCATTCGACGCCATGCCCGCCGGTTTCATGTGGGTCTCGGGCGAGGGCGCGATCGTGCACGTCAACGCCGCGTTTGAGCAGTGGCTTGGCTATCCGGCCGGCGCGTTGAGAGCGCGGTCGCTCGGGCTTGCCGAACTCGCCGGCGCGGAAGGCCTGCGCCTGTTGAAGCATATGGCGGCTATTCCTGAAGCCGATCAGCGCATCATCGATCTCGATTTGACTCGCAAGGACAGCCGCATTGTGGCGCTGACACTCCTCGTCGAGCCCGTCGCTGGAAACGCTGAGCAGGGCTTTACGATCACGGCGATCAATCGGCAGACGACCGGGCTCGTCGAGCGTGGTCACCAGGACGTCAGAGCATCGCAATTCTTCCAGTCGGCTCCGTTCGGCATTGCAGCGCTCGACGCGGAGGGCCGCATCGCCAACTGCAACACCGCCTTCATGCAGATGGTGCTCGACGGCAAGCCAGCGCAGGACGTGCTGGCATCGGAAGCCTTGAGCCGCACGGCGGAGGCGGATGAGCGCTACAAGATCGAAGCGGGTCTCGCGGAGGTTCTCGCCGGACGCGGCAACATTCAGCCGATCGAGATCACGGCGGGCGACAACAAACAGTTCACGCGCCGCCTTTACATGTCGCCGCTGGCAGCGGTGCAAGGCGGTGCCGCTGCTGCGCTCTATGTGATGGACGCGACCGAGCAGAAGACGCTCGAAAGCCGCGTGGCGCAAGCGCAGAAGATGGAAGCGGTCGGCAACCTTGCGGGCGGCATCGCGCACGACTTCAACAACGTGCTGACGGCGATCATCGGGTTCTCGGATTTGCTGCTGCAGACGCATCGCCCGAGCGATCCGGCTTATCGCGACATCAAGAACATTCAGTCGGCGGCCAATCGCGCGGCTGGTCTGGTCAAGGGGCTGCTCGGTTTCTCGCGCAAGCAGACGCAGCGGGTCTCGGTCTTCAATGTCGGCGAATTGACGTCCGACATGCTGCCGGTGCTGAAAACGCAGTGCGGCGAGAAGATCGAGCTCAAGACGCATTCCGAGCGCGACCTGTGGTACGTGCGGGCCGACAGCGACCAGCTTTACCAGGTCATTCTCAATCTGGTCCGCAACGCGCGCGACGCCATGCCGAACGGCGGCAAGCTGACGATCAACACGCGCAACGTCACGGAACGCGAAAGCCAGAAGATGCGCGACGTCGTCGGCTTTACGCCGGGCGAATACGTGTTGGTCGAAGTGGCCGATACCGGCACCGGCATGAGCCCGGAAGTTATGGCCAAGATCTTCGAACCGTTCTTCACGACGAAGGGCGTCGGCAAGGGCACGGGTCTTGGTCTCGCGTCTGTCTACGGTATCGTCAAGCAGTCGGGCGGCTTCATCCAACCGGAAAGCGAGATCGGCAAAGGCACGGCCTTCAAAATTTTCCTGCCGCGGCATTTCGTGGAAGAAGGCGAGGAAGTCGCGAACGCGATGCCGGAGTCGATTGCTGCCGCGAAGAAGCAGCTCAAGGCAACCGACCTGACCGGCACCGGACGCGTGCTGCTCGTCGAGGACGAAGTCGAAGTTCGCCAGTTTGCCGTTCGCGCACTGAGGCGCCAGGGCTATCAGGTGCTGGAAGCGACCGATGGCGTCGAGGCGCTGGAGATCATGGCCGAGAACGAAGGCATGATCGACATCGTGGTGTCCGACGTTGTCATGCCGGAGATGGATGGGCCGTCGCTCTTCAAGGAGCTGCGCAAGCGCAATCCGTCGATCAAGGTGATCTTCGTTTCCGGCTATCCAAACGAAGCGTTCCGCGAGTCGATGGGCTCGGACGACTTCGCGTTCCTGCCGAAGCCATTCTCGCTGCCGCAGCTCGCCGCGAAGGTGAAGGAAGAACTCGCGAAGTAGGTTTTGATTGCGCCGGGCGACTCGCCTCCGGAGAGCCGGCCGCCCGGCGCGAGGCTTGGATCACACCTCGCCCTTGAGGCCCTTCTCGAAGTATTTGTGAATGATCTTGTCCTGGTTTTCGAGCAGCCAGTCGATGTCGGGCTTGAAGTTCATCGCCTTGTGAATGGCGAGCGCGGTCGCCTTGCGATGGATGTCGAATAGGATCTTGTGATCGAGCTTGTCGATCGTCGAGACGACGGGGTTCAGCCACACCGAAACGATGATGCCGAGATCATCGACTTTGTCTTTCGGCAGGTCGCCGGCGCGTACGGCGTCGAGGACGCCCATCGCGGTCGCATATTGCACTGTGCCCATCAGAATGTTGGTGTAGCGCTCGTTGTCGACCGTCACCTTGCTGACGCACAGCGTTGGCGGACGCACCATCACGTCGGTGTTCAGAAGCGACAGCACGCGGCTGTGGCCCTTTACCTGGTCGCCGAGAAGCGTCGCGAAGGCGGTGCCGAAGGGGCCGTCCATTTCGCCGATCGCGACTTCGGGTTCCGCTGCCGTTCCCGGAGGGCCGCCTGCGACGAGGGCTTCGCCGACGCGAATGCCAAAACGCCCCGACGGGCGCGATGCAATGCTCATATGTCACCACCTTGTGCTCGGTTATCAATTGAGCGCCGAAGCCGACGCACGGGGTGGGCTTAAACCAGAGTGGCCAGAGACGCGCCATAAGTTCTGGTTATGGCGCGTCTCACGGTCGCGATGCGATGGGGGGCAATCGCACGCGCTAGTCGCAGGGAATTTCAATGACGCTGTCGGTGGCGGCGGAATAGCGGCGGCAGACTTGCGGTGCGGCTGCTGCTGTTTTCGTTGCGGTCGCGGTTGCGTTTGAGGCCGTCGAGACAGGCAGCAGATCGCTTTTCTTGGCGATGTTTGTGGTGCCCGTCGATGCCGTTTGCTGCGCGATCGTTTTCGTTCGTGTGGCTGCAAGCGTCTGAGCCTGCTTTGCGGCTGCAGCTTTCTTTTTGGCGAGCGCTGCGAGACGGGCGCGTTTTGAGGCAAGGGCCGCAGCCTGTGCGCGTTCGGCGCGTAATTCGGCGAGCCGCTTTTCACGCGCTCTCGCAAAGGCTTCTTCGAGATTGCGGCGCTTGTCCTTCTCGCAGGGCTGGGCCGGCTGGCGGCCCTGGTTGCGGAAGAACGGGCTGGCGTAGAACGAGCCCATGCCGTGTGCTTCCGCGTTCGATGCGACGGTGCTGGCGACGACCAGAACGGCGATGAGGGTCGAGATCTTGAGCATGGGTGCCTCCCACGAATTTGCGATGGAGGCATCTTGGAGTAGCGCGATTTTTCCCGCTGTTTCGGACGGAACACGTCTGCAAATCGTGCTGGGGTGTTGAACATAAAAACGCGGCCCGGCCGAAGGACGGCGAGCCGCGTTTTTTGAGTGAAGGGCGAATGAGAATTACTGGCAGGGCGCCTCGATCACACTATCGGCAGCTGCCGAATATTTGCGGCAGGTGACGGTCGTGGCGGCCGGAGCGCTCGGTGTCGTCGATGACGTTTCGATAGCGTTCGACGGTGTCTTTTCAACCGTCGTCGTCTGCGCTGAGCTGTCGGCCGTTGTGGATGCAGGCGTACTGTCGCCCGAGGTCAGCCGGTCGCCCTTTTTGAGCGCGGGCTTGTCGTCGCTCGTCGTGGATTGGGATGCAGTCTCGGCAGCGGCGATCTGGGCCGCTTTCTGCTTCTGCAGCGCGATCTGGCGGGCGCGTTCGCGTTTGGCGGCCGCGGCGGCGATGGCGCGCTGGCGGGCTCGTTCGCGGGCGGCGATTTCCCGGCGGGCGCGCATTCTCTCGTAGGCTTCCTCACGACGGCGCTCTTCGGCGGCGTGCGCGAGCATGCTGGCGGCCGCCATGCCGCCAAGAAAGAATCCGAGGCGGCGGCCGGGGCCGGCTTCGGCGGCTGATGTGAACGACGCGGCGACGACGGCGATGGAAATCAGAACTGCGAGCAACTTGGACACGGGCTGTCTCCTTCGGCTTGGGTTGCCAGGAGAGTGCCGCGAGAGGCCGCGACGCGCTGTCCCTAAGGAAACATGTGCGCAAGAGTGAGAAAATTCGGCGCGGGGACTCCACAACGAGAACAAAACGTGATTGACAGAAGCGGAACAAAAAGTGTACGTTTATCCTTAATTGATGGCGCGCGGCGCTTGCCATAAGGGATTGAGGGTGACGACATGGAACGGCCGGACTTGACTGTGCTCGAAGGGGGCAAGATGGACAAGAAGCAGGCGCTGGAGCAGGCACTCGCGCAGATCGACAAGACCTTTGGCAAGGGGTCGATCATGCGGCTCGGCGCCAACGAAAAGCTGGATATCGAAGCGATCTCCACGGGATCGCTCGGACTCGATATTGCGCTCGGCATCGGGGGATTGCCGAAGGGACGCATCATCGAAGTCTATGGACCTGAATCCTCGGGCAAGACGACGTTGGCGCTACAAGTTGTGGCGGAAGCGCAGAAGAAGGGCGGCACGTGTGCGTTCGTCGATGCCGAGCATGCGATTGATCCGGGCTACGCCAAGAAGCTTGGCGTCAAGGTCGAGGATCTCCTGATTTCGCAGCCGGATACCGGCGAACAGGCACTGGAAATCGCTGACACGCTGGTGCGTTCGGGCGCCGTCGATGTGCTCGTGGTTGACTCGGTCGCCGCACTGACGCCGAAGGCCGAACTCGAAGGCGAGATGGGCGACAGTCTGCCGGGCCTGCAGGCCCGCTTGATGAGCCAGGCACTCCGGAAGCTCACGGGCTCGATCTCGAAGTCCAATACGATGGTGATCTTCATCAACCAGATCCGCATGAAGATCGGCATCATGTTCGGCAACCCTGAGACGACGACGGGCGGCAACGCGCTGAAGTTCTATGCCTCCGTTCGCCTCGATATTCGCCGCATCGGCCAGATCAAGGAGCGCGAAGAGACGGTCGGCAACCAGACCCGCGTCAAGGTCGTCAAGAACAAGGTGGCGCCGCCCTTCAAGCAGGTCGAATTCGATATTATGTACGGCGAAGGCATCTCGAAGGTCGGTGAGCTGATCGATCTCGGCGTCAAGGCAGGGCTGGTCGAGAAGTCGGGTGCGTGGCTGTCCTATAATGGCGACCGCATCGGCCAGGGCCGGGAAAACGCTAAGACGTACCTGAAGGAAAATCCCCGCGTCGCGGCGGAGATCGAGCGGGCGATCCGGGCCAATGCCGGCCTCATCGTCGAGAAGATGCTGGCCAATCCGGAAGCCGGCGAGGATGATGGCGAAGAACCCGACGAGGACGGGGTTCTCCCCGACGAATCGGGGAAGAAAGTCGCCAAGGCGAAGCGGTAGGGCTTTGAGTGGCGCCATCCGACTTCCCTTCGGGAAGCCGGCCGGATGGTGCAGATGGAGGCCGCCAGCGCCTGTCGTTCCGCCGCAGGCGGACGGCCTGCCGCAAGGACCGCCCCTTCCTAGACATGCCTCAGGGCCGCCGCTACAACGGCGGCCTTAACCCGTTTCGGGGCTGTGTCCCGGAACATGTTTTTTATCCAGATCAGGCCGAAAGCACCACATGGCTGGCGTCAGCGAAATCCGCGCTTCGTTTCTCGATTTCTTTGGCAAGAACGGACACGAGATCGTGCCGTCGTCGTCGCTCGTTCCGCGCAACGACCCGACGCTGATGTTCACGAACGCGGGAATGGTGCAGTTCAAGAACGTTTTCACGGGGCAGGAGACGCGGGCTATTCCGCGGGCGACGACGTCGCAGAAGTGCGTCCGCGCGGGCGGTAAGCACAACGACCTCGATAACGTCGGCTATACGGCGCGCCACCATACGTTCTTTGAGATGCTCGGCAACTTCTCGTTCGGCGACTACTTCAAAGAGCGCGCGATTGAGCTGGCCTGGAACCTGCTGACGAAGGACTTCGGGCTCAGACAAGACAAGCTGCTCGTCACGATCTATCACACCGACGACGAAGCCTATCGCATCTGGAAGAAGATCTCCGGCTTCTCCGACGACAAGATCATTCGCATCGCGACGTCGGATAACTTCTGGCAGATGGGCGACACGGGGCCGTGCGGTCCATGCTCGGAGATTTTCTACGATCATGGCGACAAGATTCCGGGCGGCCCTCCGGGCTCGGCGGATGCGGACGGCGACCGCTTCATCGAAATCTGGAACCTCGTGTTCATGCAGTTCGAGCAACGCGCTCCGGGGGATCGCGTTGACCTGCCGCGGCCGTCGATCGACACCGGCATGGGGCTTGAGCGCATCGCGGCGGTGCTGCAGGGCAAGCACGACAACTACGACATCGATCTGTTTCAGCATCTCATCCAGGCGATCCGCCAGGAGGCGGGGAAAGTCGGCGCGAAGGAAAGCGCGGCGACGAAGGATTTCGATCACGTCGCGCGGCGCGTCATCGCTGATCATTTGCGCTCGACGAGCTTCCTGATCGCCGACGGCGTGCTGCCGTCGAACGAAGGCCGCGGCTACGTGCTTCGCCGCATCATGCGCCGCGCCATGCGCTATGCGCACCAGATGGGCTGCACCGATCCGCTGATGTATCTGCTCGTCCCGTCGCTCGTGCGCGAGATGGGTGACGCCTATCCGGAACTCGTGCGCGCGCAGCCGCTCATCACCGAGACGCTGAAGCTCGAAGAGACGAAGTTCAAGCGCACGCTCGACAACGGCCTAAAGCTGTTGGGCGAAAGCTCGGCTGGTCTCACGAATGGCGCGGTATTCCCCGGCGACGTCGCGTTCAAGCTCTACGACACGTACGGCTTCCCGCTCGATCTCACGGAAGACGCGCTGAAGCCGCGCGGCATTGCCGTCGATACCGGTGCGTTCGATGCGGCGATGAAGAAGCAGAAGGATGCCGCCAAGGCCGCCTGGAAGGGTTCGGGTGAAGCGGCGACAGAAGGCCTCTGGTTCGAAATCAAGGACAAGACCGGCGCGACCGAGTTCCTCGGCTATGACACAGAGAGTGCGGAAGGCATCGTCACGGCCGTCGTGGCGGGTGGCAGAGAGGCCTCCGAACTCAAAGCCGGTGAGGAAGGCGCGATAATCGTCAACCAAACGCCGTTTTACGGCGAGAGCGGCGGTCAGGTCGGGGACCAGGGCGTCATCAAAGGTCCGAAAGGCACGCTGTTCCGCGTGACCGATACGCAGAAGAAGCTCGGCGATCTGTTCGTGCATTTCGGCAAGGTCGAGAGCGGAGCGTTCAAGGTCGGCGAAGCGGTCGAGCTCGAAGTCGATCATGGGCGGCGCTCGGCGACGCGCGCCAACCATTCCGCGACGCATCTTCTGCATGAGGCGCTGCGGCAGGTGCTCGGCACACACGTCGCGCAGAAGGGCTCGCTCGTTTCGCCCGATCGTCTGCGCTTCGACTTCTCACATACGAAGCCGATGTCGGCGGACGAGATCAAGCAGGTCGAGGACATAGCGAACGCCGTGCTGCTCGAAAACACGCCGGTCGTCACGCGGCTGATGGCGCTTGACGATGCGCGCGCGACGGGCGCGATGGCGCTGTTCGGCGAGAAGTATGGCGATGAAGTGCGCGTCGTGTCGATGGGGTCGACGCGGCCCGGCGCCAACAAGGCGTGGTCGGTCGAATTGTGCGGCGGCACGCATGTGTCGCGCACGGGCGATATCGGTCTCATTCGCGTCGTCGCCGAAAGCGGCAGCTCGGCGGGCGTCCGCCGTCTTGAAGCGCTGACGGGTGAGGGTGCGCGCGCCTATCTCGACGAGCAGGATGCACGCGTAAAGGAAGCGGCGAGCGTGCTCAAGACGCGACCGGAAGATCTCGTCGATCGCTTGAAGCATCTCGTGGAAGAGCGCCGCAGTCTCGAAAAGCAGCTTGCCGATGCGAAGCGCCAGATCGCGCTTGGCGGCGGTGCGGGTGCGGATGGCGCGGCAACGAATGGCGAAGCGATCCGCAACGTCGGCAACGTCAAGCTGCTCGCGCGTACGGTGCAGGGGCTCAATCCGAAGGACCTGCGCGGCCTCATTGATGACGGCAAGAAGCAGGTCGGCTCGGGCATCGTTGCCGTCGTTGGCGTGACGGAGGACGGCAAGGCGGGCCTCGCGGTCGGCGTCACGGACGATCTCGTCAAGACGTGGAGCGCGGTCGATCTCGTCAAGGCCGGTGCGGAAGCGCTCGGCGGCAAGGGCGGCGGCGGGCGTCCCGACATGGCGCAGGCGGGCGGACCGGACGGCGCCAAAGCGGGCGATGCGCTGAAGGCCATCGAAGAACGGCTCGCGAGCTGACGACTGCGAACTACTCTGGCCGTTCCTAAGTCCACGATGGCGACGCAGCTCGGCACTCAGACGAGCACCCATACTTCTAGGTGTTGAAATTTGTCTGGGTCCCAGCCTGCGCCGGGATGACGGTGTCGGCCCATGTTGCGGTGCGGAAGCTTTTTCCCGTTACCTTGCAGGCAATTCACTAATGACCGTCGGGAAAATTGGGTATATACGGCCCGCTTTCGCCAACGAGGAATTTTGAAATGTTTCGCATGGGTTCGCTGGCTTTCGCCGCTCTTTTCATCGCTGCTTCTCCGGTCTTAGCCGACGATTCCATCGTAAAGCTTCCGGCAACGCCAGCGCCTTCGGCCGGACCGACGATGACGGCCGCGCAGGAATTCTGCGGCGACGCGTCAGGCAAGGCGGAAGAGCTGATTTCGCGCTACACGTCGAAGGCTGGCCTGCAGAAAGTGTACGAGAGCGATCAGTATCTCGCGTATTCGGACGATCCGAAGAACGCCACGGTGATGTACACGTTTACGACCAAGAAGAATCCGGCTTATCCCGCCGCCGTCTGCCGCAAGGTCGAACACAAGGGCGACAACCTCGTGATCGCGATGAAAGTCGTCTGCGATGGGAACGGTGATGCCTGCGCGAAACTTCAGAACGACTTCAACGTGATGAACGCGCAGATGCAGGCGCAGGTCGATCAGCAGATCGCCGGGCAGAAGAAATAGTTTTACGTTTCTGCTTGGCGACACGCGTTCCGCGCGCGCTAAATTTTTACGTTTGCACTCGGCGACTCCCCAGCGGGGAGCCGGCCGCCGAGCGCGGTGAGTGTTTACTTGCTGCGGGCGAGCCAGATCGTGTGGCCGCCGGCAGTCGGGTCTTTCTCAACGTAAGTGACGACCTCGAACCCCTGTGCAACGAGTAAAGCACGGTATTCCTCCGGCGCGAGGCTCGCGTGATAGAGCGGTTCACCGCCGAAGGTGCCCATCGCCACGCCGTTCTCCGTTCCGCTCGTGAACATCAGAGCCGCACCCGGTGCTGCGTGCGCGCGGAAAATCGCGAACATGCGGCGTTGATCGTCCTGGGTCAGATGGAAAAAACTGTCCCAAGCAAGAATACCGTCGAACGTTTGGCCGAGCGCGAGGGTGCGCATGTCCGCAACGAGCCAGTCGCTTTGCGGAAAGCGGGCTTTGCAGCGCGCGATCATCGCCTGCGAACTGTCGACGCCGTGAACGCGATAGCCTGCGCGAACGAAGAAGCCTGCGATCGGTTCGCCTGATCCGCAGCCGATGTCGAGAATGGAGCCGCCGGCAGCGATCGACGCAAGGAAGCGGTCGAGCCATTCCCTTTCGAGCAGGCTTCGCGATCGGACCTCGTCCCAGGTGTGGGCGTGTCTTTCGTAAAGAGCGATGATGTTCGCCGCGTCTGACGTCATGGCGTTGGATGTTTCTCCAATGGCGTCGTCAGCGTTTCACCTTTTCCCAGTCGATAATGGCGAAGTCGGTGATGAGGGCGACGACGCGCCCGTCTTTGTCGTAGCCGAAATAGGACGCGTAAAAGCCGTCGCCCCAGCCGCTGGCGAACATCGCAACGTTCGTCTCGCCGGCCGGGAGCATCAGGAAGAAGTTCGGTTTGAGGTGCGCGGCCTTACCGTTGGCCTCGCCCTTCTCCTGCCACTCCTCCCAGGCGTCGGGGTTCGCTTTAAGGACGGATGTCAGCGTCTCGGCGGCTTTTGGATCGTAGAAGGCGCCGGTTCCGGCATCGACCGGATAGCCGAAGATTTCGCCGCCAGCGAGCGTGGACGCGTCTTGGCCGTCGGTCACGGCCATTTTCCATTTCACTGCCGGAGTGTCTGCGAAGTCGATGCGAGCGAATGCGATGCGGCCATCGTTAATGCCGCCGACCGCGATCGCGAGGCGGACCGGAAACGACCCGTTCGGCACCAGCTCGGAAAACGGCAGCCGCGCGTCGATCGAAACGAACGGATCGCAAGCGGCGATCCGGCCGCTCACGATCTTTAGATTGCCGAGTTCGAGGGTGCGAAAGGACGTCGGATGAAGACGTGGCGGCTTACCTTCATCGGCCTCGTCGACCGTCAAGCGGTACGTCGCGTCGAAGGCGCGGGTGAAGGCCTCTGCGTAGTCGGGAACAGCCGCGGAAGCTCCATGTCCGGCGAGCAGCGTGAACACGGACGAGAGAAACGAGCGGACGCCGGCCACTTTGCTCTCCTCCTTTTCGACGCATCATCGTATCTCGCGCGTTACCATTATGTTGACTTTGCCATCGCTGCCTTCAGGTTTTCATCGACCTTGTCGAGGAAGCCCGTCGTCGACAACCATTTCTGCTCCGGTCCGACGAGAAGCGCCAGGTCTTTCGTCATGTAGCCTGCTTCGACCGTTGCGATGCAGACCTTCTCGAGCGTCTGACAGAATTTCAGAAGAGCATCGTTGTCGTCAAGCTTGGCGCGATGGCCGAGGCCGCGCGTCCACGCAAAGATCGACGCGATCGAGTTCGTCGATGTCTCCTTACCCTTCTGATGTTCGCGGTAATGGCGCGTGACCGTTCCGTGCGCGGCTTCGGCTTCAACCGTCTTGCCGTCCGGCGTCATTAGAACGCTGGTCATCAGGCCAAGCGAGCCGAAGCCCTGCGCAACCGTATCCGACTGAACGTCGCCGTCGTAATTCTTGCAGGCCCAAACGTAACCGCCCGACCATTTGAGTGCGGAAGCGACCATGTCGTCGATCAAGCGGTGCTCGTAGGTCAGCTTGCGCTTCTGAAATTCTTCCTTGAACTCAGCGTCGTAAACTTCCTGAAAAAGATCCTTAAAGCGGCCGTCATAGGCCTTCAGGATCGTGTTCTTGGTGGAGAGATAAACGGGATAATTGCGCGAAAGGCCGTAGTTCAGCGAGGCGCGTGCGAATTCGCGGATTGATTCATCGAGGTTATACATCGCCATCGCGACACCGGCGCCGGGGGCTTTGTACACTTCCTTCTCGATGACATTGCCGTCTTCACCGACGAACTTGATCGTCAGCACGCCCTTGCCGGGGAACTTGAAATCGGTCGCCTTATACTGGTCGCCGAAGGCATGGCGACCGACGATGATGGGCTGCGTCCAGCCAGGGACGAGGCGGGGGACGTTTTTGCAAATGATCGGTTCGCGGAAGATGACGCCGCCGAGGATGTTGCGGATGGTGCCGTTCGGGCTTTTCCACATTTCCTTCAAATTGAATTCTTTGACGCGCGCTTCGTCGGGCGTGATCGTTGCGCACTTGATGCCGACGCCATGCTTCTTGATGGCGTTGCCGGCGTCGATCGTCACTTGGTCCGCGGTCTTGTCGCGATTTTCGACGCTCAGGTCGTAGTATTCCAGGTTAACGTCGAGGTAGGGATGAATCAGCTTGTCCTTGATCAGCTTCCAGATGATGCGGGTCATCTCGTCGCCGTCGAGTTCAACGACGGTGCCTTCAACTTTGATTTTCTGCATTGGATGTCTCGCGGAGCGATTTGAGGACGGTGGATCTTGTTCTATGACGCAGGTGCGCAAAGCTTAATCGCTCATCACGCACTTGCGAAGAGAACCTTCGGCGAAGTGGTGCGTCAGATCAAGACGCGTTTCAAGTCTTGCTCGGCGGCGCCAAGGTCGTTCCACCTGCGCGGCGTGGTTTGTGCCGGAGGACGCCGGAGCGTTCTTGCCTGTCCGCAGGCGTGTCGCGCTGGGCCCTTGACGTGCGCTCCGTAATGACACCCTGTCCTGGCATATGGACGATGGGACGCCGGTCGAGGTACCGAGACCCACCTGGAGGAAACGATTGAACGTCGAGACTGAGACTTCGGCAGGCGATGCGCTCCGCATCATGGTCGGCAGCGGCGAGCCTGTGCTCGGACCGCGGGCGACGCGCGTTTGCGAAGTCGTTCACGCCTGTCACGCCGGCTCGATCGATCAAGGGCTTGAAAAGCTCGCCATTCCAGGGCTGACGCGCGATACGCTCGAACCCATCTTGCAATACTGCGCCAGCCTCACGTGCATCTCGGACGAGGTGACGTGTCCGGGCTGCAAGCGGCGCACGGAAGTTCAGGGCATCGAGACGCTCGATCAATTCGTTCTCAGCAAGAAAGAAGTGATCGTCGGAGATGGGCGCGTGCGCCTGAAGGGCGAGGGGACGGAAACCGTCTCGACGCCTTGTCTCGAAACGCTCGCCAAGCAATGGTCAGGTGAGAATTATTGGTTCTGGGCGCGGCGTGTCATTCGCAAGCTGCGTCACGGTTTGCGGCGGGCAAATATGCGCGGCGAGCCGGTGGCGGGCGAGGGCGAGACGCCATCGGTCATTCTCATGGAGCCGCAGCTTGCCGACAACATCGGGATGGTGGCGCGCGCCTGCGCGAATTTCGGTCTCGACGATCTCCGGCTCGTCAGTCCGCGCGACGGCTGGCCGAACGAGAAAGCACGCATTGCGGCCTCGGGCGCCAATTACATCATTGACGATGCGCGCGCCTATTCCAATCTCGACGAGAGCATTTCGGATCTCAACTGGATCGCGGCGACGACGGCGCGGCAACGGGATCTGCGCAAGCCGGTCCTGACGCCGGAGCAGGCGATCGCCGAGATGCGCACCCGGATCGGCCGAGGGGAGCGGTGCGGGATTTTGTTCGGGCGTGAGCGTAATGGGCTGGAGACCAGCGAAGTTGCCCATGCAGACGCTCTGATCATGATTCCTGTCAATTCCCGGTTTGCGTCCCTTAACCTTGCCCAGGCTGTGCTGCTAACGGGATACGAGTGGATGCGGGGGGATTCTGGGCGAAGTCTCGGCCGTGTCACAACGTACGAGAAGCCTCTTACCGAGGGCCTCTACATGGGCCGGGACAGGCCGGCGACGAAAGAGGAACTCATTGGCCTATTTGAACATTTAGAACGGGAGCTGGAAGCGAACGGTTTTTTCAATCCAGCCCACCGCAAGACGGTCGTGTCGCAAAATCTTCGCACACTGCTGACCAGAATGAACGCGACGGAGCAAGAAGTCCGCACCCTTCGTGGCATAGTTGCAACGCTCGCACAGGGCAAAGGAAAGGCCCGAAAAGGGGGGGATTAAGCGCCTTCATATGGCCAAGTTTTGGGCCGAGCGATGCCAAGCCGAGAGGCATACTCGCGATATGCAACGCGGCTGCCCATTGGGTCGCGCCCGAAACGTATTTTTGCAACGAGATAAAAAACGCAGAGGCTCAACTGGAGATGTGGATGAACACGAGGGCGGGGGTTGTGTTGGCGGGCGTGGCAGCGCTGTCGCTGTGGGGATCCACAGTGTCGGCTGGCGCGCAGGAACTCAGTGAGCATGCCGTAAGATCGTTCATGGAGTATGCGTGGTCGCTTACCCCGCAGCAGTTCTCCAAGCCGGATGGGTCGGTCATCGTTATCGACAAGAACAAGAAGGCGCAGGTCGAGGTCCCGCTCGATGTTGCGCGCCGGGTGATTATGGCTGGCCGCCTTTCGGCCCATGCTCAGATTTGCGACTTGCGCGACGAGCAGGTTCAGAACCACCGTGCGCTGATGCGCCGGGAAGAGGCGACACGGAAGTGGACGCAGCAGCAACTCGTTTACATCAGCCAGTTACATCTGACGACGCTGATGCTGATGACCGGCCGTATCAAGCTGGTCGAGCAGGAAGGCGACAAGCAAGTCGTTGTCGACGAAAAGAAATCGCCGCCGCAGACGTGTACGCCCGAGCAAAAGGAAAAGGTTAAGGAGCTGATCGAGGCGTACGTCGCCAGCAGTCCGCCGCCGAATTTTGCTCAGGCGGGCCAGAAGCCGCCGGCCGGGGCTCCTCCTGCAGCCGGTGCGCCCGTTTCGACCGGGTCGACGTCCGTCAGCGAGACGACGGTCGAGAAGAAATAGGCTTTCGAGGCGGTTCGGGGCGGTTGACGCGGCTCTCGATGACCGTTATCAAGCACAACCTTCGCGGGCCTTCGGGCCCGCGTTTGATTTCTGCGCACCCGTGGCGGGACTGTCGAAGGTCCATGCCTGTCAAACCCGAGAGGGGTTAGAGGAGGGGGCGCTCCAATCGGCTCCGGCTCCTTCGGCCGGGCCATAACTCATGGAGTGCTAGAAGATGACGAAGCGCATTCGCGCCAAGCATAAGATCGACCGCCGCCTTGGAGAGAACATCTGGGGCCGTCCGAAGAGCCCGCTCAACCGCCGCGAGAGCCGTCCGGGCCAGCACGGCGAGCGCCGTTCGGGCAAGCTGTC
Organism: Hyphomicrobium sp. MC8b; assembly: GCF_905067615.1. NCBI lineage: Bacteria > Pseudomonadati > Pseudomonadota > Alphaproteobacteria > Hyphomicrobiales > Hyphomicrobiaceae > Hyphomicrobium > Hyphomicrobium sp. MC8b. The sequence continues at coordinate 1,706,619 of NZ_LR898465.1, forward strand.
CGACTTCGGCCAGCAGCTCAAAGCCAAGCAGAAGCTCAAAGGTTATTACGCTTCGATCTCCGAGCGCCAGTTCCGCGCCGCTTACGATGAGGCTTCGCGCCTCAAGGGCTCGACGTCCGAGCACCTGATCGGCCTCCTGGAGCGCCGTCTCGATGCGCTCGTCTATCGCGCGAAGTTCGTGCCGACCGTGTTTGCTGCGCGCCAGTTCGTGAGCCACGGCCATGTTTCGGTCAACGGCCAGCGCGTCACCGTTCCGAGCTACCGCCTGAAGGTTGGCGACGTCATCGAAGTTCGCGAGAAGGCGAAGCAGATGACGCTCGTGCTCGAAGCGATCAAGAGCGCTGAGCGTGATGTTCCCGATTACGTCAACGCCGACCATGGCAAGTTGACGGCGTCTTTGACGCGCGTTCCGGCGCTGTCCGACGTACCGTATCCGGTTCAGATGGAACCGAACCTCGTCGTCGAATTCTATTCGCGGTAGTTTTTGTTTGGCGCTGGCGACTCCCCTGCGGGGAGCCGGCCGCCAGCGCCGGACTTGCTGCACGACGTCGGTCTTTGGGCGAAGTGGATTTTGGATTTCGAAAAGGCTGCTCCGAGGCGGCCTTTTTTGCTGCTCATAGTTCCGTCATGCCGACGGAGGTCGGCCCCGTCAAGCTTTAGCAAACTCTCGGTTGCCGATTGTCTGGATCCCGGCCTGCGCCGGGATGACGGCAGGTTGCGTTAGGCGGCTCTGCGGCGTCGAGTTTTAGGGCTTGGGGAAATCGAGATGCCGGGGTTGGGCGTGATGGCCGGGCCGCCGCCGTCGCCGCGTTTGCTTCGGCGTCGTGACGGTGTTTCAGCGTTGGCCCAGGCGTAGGCGAGCATCGTCATCAGCGCGGACGCGGCGAAGAAATAGACGCCCGGCAGCACGCGGGCTTCGGTGTAGCCCGATGAGTTCACGTAGAAGATCATCAGCGCCAGCACCATGACGTCGGTCATCGAATAGCGGCCGATCCATTCCATCGTCGCGAACGATTTGCGCCGAAACTCCTGCGGCATGTCGTGCGCGGTGATGAGCGTCAACAGATAGAAGAGCTTCAGGAATGGGAAGAACACCGACACCGCAAACACGACCGAGCAGAGGAAGTATTCGTTGTTCTCGAACAGCGCGTAGATGATCGTCAGGATTGAGTGCTCGTTGGTCCAGACGTAGACGGTCGTGAAGCGGATCGACGGCATGATCAGGCCGAGCGCGAAGAACACCGTTGCGAGAATAATCAAGAAGCTCAGCGCGAAGTTGCGCCACGCGGGCCGCGTTTCCTTCTGGCCGACGTCGGGCTGCGGCAGCACGGGGACAAGCTCGGGCGCGGCGGCCATGCCGTCTGTTCTAATCCAGGCATAGGCGAGGATCATCAGCACGACGGCGGCGGTGAAGAAATAGACGCCGTTGAGGCTCGATGCGTCGTAGACCTCCTGGCTCTTGATGAAGAAGATCGTCAGCGCCAGCACGAGTACGTCATGCATCGACCATTTGCCGAGCCATTCGAGGGCGCGCAGCCGTGTCTGGTGGCGGACGATTTCGGCGGGCGGCAATGTCGAGACGAGCAGCAGGTAAAGCAGCTTGGTGACGGGCAGGAGGATCGAGAAGACGAGTACGATGAGGCCGAGGAAGGTCTGGTTGTCCTTCAGCAACACGTCGACGGTCGAGAGCAGCGAATGCTCGGTCGTCCAGATGCCGAAGCTTGTCAGTTTCAGGATCGGCAGCGTGATGCCGAGCGCGAGGCAGACGCTGGCTGTCAGGATGGTCAGCGAAAGAAAGAAGCGCCTGCCGCTCAGCCACATGACCTGCACGATCGGTCTCCTTTCGCGGCGAAGCGGGCCATGCTCTGCCATGCCATCGAGGCACCATCCGGTTAGGGCAAAATTGAGACACTGCGGGTCAAGTCGCAAGCGCATTTGGAGGCTAGGGAGGGGAGAGCAGAACAGGTGAGAGCATGACGGACAGCAGCACGACGAGCGATCCCGCGAAATTCGGTTCCACAGGCAAGCCGCGGGCGCGGGGGCTCGGATTGCCGATGCCGGGTGTAACGGGGCCGTTGAACGCGATCACAGACGTCGGCGGCGTGACTGTCGGCTTCACGACGCTCCGCAATGACGGCGGAAACGTGCACACGGGTGTGACGGCGATCCTGCCGCGCGCGCCGGAAAACCTGGCGCATCCGCTGTGGTCGGGCGTGTTTTCGATGAATGGCAACGGCGAGATGACGGGCGCGCACTGGATCCGCGATGCGGGCTGGTTTACCGGGCCGATCACGATCACGAATACATTCTCGGTCGGGCTTGCGCATCACGCGACGCTGAAGTGGATGGCCAAGCGCTTCTCGGCGCTGGGGGAGGATCTTTGGGCGTTGCCGGTCGCAGCCGAAACCTACGACGGATTTCTGAGCGACATCTCGGGGTTTCATGTCACCGAAGCGCATGTGATGGCGGCGATTGATGGCGCGCAGCCAGGGCCGGTGGCAGAAGGCTGCGTCGGCGGCGGCACGGGCATGATTGCCTACGAATTCAAGGGCGGGACGGGGACGGCGTCGCGGATCGCGAAGACGCGGCTCGGCGAACACACCATCGGCGTGCTGGTGCAGGCGAACCACGGCATCAAACCGTGGCTGACGGTGTGCGGGAAGCCGGTCGGCGATCTGCTGCCGGGCGAGCGCGTTTATGAAAACGAGCGGGGCTCGATCATCGTCATCATCGCGACGGATGCGCCGCTGCTGCCGGGGCAACTCGAACGCCTGGCGCGGCGGGCGTCGATCGGCATCGGACGCGGCGGCACGCCGTCGGGCAATTCGTCGGGCGATATCTTCATGGCATTTTCGACGGCGAACGATCCGGGGCAATTGCCGGAACCTGCCGCGTTGACGTTCACGGCCGTCAGCAACGACGATCTCGATGCGGTTTATTTGGCCGTGGTCGAAAGCGTGGAGGAAGCGGTGTTGAATGCGATGCTCGCGGCCGAGACGACGACGGGCAAGCACGGTCGCGTCGTCAAGGCGATCGACACCGAGAAGCTGAAGACGCTGGTCGTCGGATGAGTTCGGATTTGCGGAGCGATCCAGCGTTCTTCGAACTGCTGACGGGCAGTTATGCGCGGCTCGTCGGCGCGCCGCTGGTGCCGGAGGGCGCAAACGCGCAATGGCTTTACGAGGACGCGCCATTCGTCGTCGTGGCGCATAACACGGATGCCGATCCGCGCTTCGTCTATGCAAACAAGCGGGCGCAGGCGTGTTTCGAATATCCGTGGGACGAGTTCATCACGTTGCCGTCGCGGCTGTCGGCGGAAGCGCCGAATCGCGAGGAGCGCGCGCGGATTTTGGAAGCTGTTGCGCGCGACGGGTTCGTGCGCGGCTATCGCGGCGTGCGGATTTCAAAGTCGGGGCGCCGGTTCTGGATCGACGACGGGATCGTGTGGCAGTTGATCGACGCCGACGGGGCAAATCGCGGGCAGGCGGCGACGTTTGCATCGTGGACGGATGTTTGAATTTGTTCGCAGCCCCAGTCCTTCCCGCCGCGGTAAGGGGAGCGAGTGTCCATTCGTCTCGCATCGTCATCCCGGCGCAGGCCGGGATCCAGTCAGACAGAAACAGTTTCTGTACCGATGCTTGTCTGGGTGCCGGCCTCCGCCGGCATGATGGAGTGTGTGTTTTGTTTTTGGAGACGTTCGACGAGGATGTCGGGACCGTAAAAAACAAAAGCAGAGCTGAAACAGCCCCGCTTGGAATTTCATATCTGATTGCGAAACTCAGCCGTGGTGGTGGCTGTGGGCGATGCCTTTTTCGCAGATGAGGTCGTGCAGTTCGCCTGCGGAATACATCTCGCGCATGATATCGCAACCGCCGACGAATTCGCCTTTGACGTAAAGCTGCGGGATCGTCGGCCAGTTCGAAAACGTCTTGATGCCTTCGCGGATGCCTTGGTCTTCGAGCACGTTCACATCTTTGAACGGCACGCCGAGGTGCTCAAGGATCTTCACGGCGGTGGCGGAGAAACCGCACTGCGGGAACTGCTTCGTTCCCTTCATAAACAGAACGACGTCGTTGTCGGCGATCGTCTTGGCAATCACGTCATTGGCGGTGGTGGTGTCAGAGGCCATTCCGGGGCTCCTATCGTGCCGGGGCGGCCGTAGCGGCGCACCCGTGAAAGGTTGAGATGTGGGCGAGAGTTGTCCGATAGTCAATCGGGCGCTTTAGCGGGCGCGACGGTCATTCGGCCGGCAGGGCGGTTGTCAGCTGCAGGGCATGCAGAACGCCACCCATGCGGCCGCCAAGCGCGTCGTAGACCATCTGATGCTGCTGGACGCGACTCTTGCCCTTAAAGGCCGCCGAGACGACGTGCGCCGCCCAGTGGTCGTTGTCGCCCGCGAGATCCTTCAAGTGGATTTCGGCGTCGGGAAAACGGGCTTTGATCATCTTCTCGATATCGGCCGCGGCCATCGGCATTGGTGGTGAACTCCCGGTTTTGATCATGATCTGGAGGGTTTTCTGATCTATGGCGCTTCCGATCAGCTCCGGCAAGGCCTTCGATCAGGCAATCTTATGGAATTCTCACGTGATTGCGATTGGACGTTATCGGAGATCGGGCCTATCTCATACGTTACGTGGAGTGAGAAACTCCCTAAAAGTCTAATGGAGGACACCATGAAGACCTGGACAAAGCCTGAAGTTCGCGAGCAGGAAGTCGGCCTCGAAGTGACGTCGTACCTTCCGGCTGAGATCGACCTCATCTAAGTCGATTGACGCGATTTGAATTCGGACGCGGTGGCAGAAACCCTGCCGCCGCGTTTTCTTTTGTTGGCTTCTCGGGGCTTTCAAAAGGGGTGAGACGCTCGCCACCTGCAGGTGCAGCGAGCGTCTCTGAAACGCCGAGAACGGGGGGAGGCCTCGGCGCAAGCGAACTTTCTTCGATCAGCGATCGCAGTCGAGCGTGACCTTCACCCACGGAAGGTCGAGCTTGCATTTGCCGTCCTTCGTCTTCGTGAAGACCTTGTCCAGTTCCGTGCCGCCGATCTTCATTTTGCCGAGGTCGTTGCCGCTTCCGTCGCTGTCTTTGGCGGGCGGCGGCTCGTCAGCCTTGGCAGTTTCCTTGGGCGGTGTCTTTCCCTGATCGGGTGTTGCCGAAGGTTCTTTTGCCTTGGCTGTTGCGTTGGTCGCCGGAGCAGCGGCGTTGGCGTCGTTGCCTGCGCCTGGTGACGGCACCGCGTTCTTGCCTGAAGTATTGGCGTTCGGGGTGATCGTAGGTGGGACGGATGCGTTGTTCGCGCCGCTGTTGTCGGCATTGTTCGGCGATGTGTCGGTGCAAAGCTGAAGGTCGGTCGGCGCTGGCGTCCAGATCATCGTCCGCGACAGGAATTTGAGGCCGGCATAGCCGACAACTTTGAGATTGCCGTTGGAAAGCGGCGTCAGCTCGACATCGTACTTGCGGCCCTTTTCCGGCGAGTAGATCCAGCCGTTGTCCCAGTGGCCGCTGCCCGCGGGCGTGACGTTGCCGATGATCTGCTTGCCGCAGCCATCATTATCCGTCGACGATTTCACCCAAACAACGTTGCCGCACAGCGCGTTGCCGCACGGCTTGATCTCGACGGCGCCGCGGCCGGTGTCGTCCATCCAGACGCCGACCGGATCGGAGCCGGCAAATGCGTTGACGAACGTCGCCGGCGCCAGCGACAGGGCGATCGCGGCAGGGGCAATCAATTTTATGATCCGCATGACAAGATCCTTTTCGTAAGATCAGGTTTGCTCTGGATAAGCGATGTTGCTGCCGTTGTGCCCTGGATCATCCGAACCGGAAGTTCCTCCCGGAACACAATGATCGAAACGGCTATCGGCACGGTCGTGGGCTCCTCACATTCCTTAATGTCCGCCGCGGAAACTTTCGCCCAGACTTTCGCTGAAACTTTCTCCGCCAGCGCCTGAAACGAACCTCAAAAGCCCGACGTACCGTTCATGCAAGAGCGAGAAACAGTCGCAGCTCGATGCGGCGGTCGAGCGTTACACCGTACTGCGTTCCGGTCGCGCTCTGGACTGAACAATTTTTAACTTTTTAGATCAGGAGCTTGTACGATGAAAACGACGATTTTTGCAGCTTTGCTGTTGGCCCTTTCCGGTTCGGTTGCGCTCGCAGAGGACGGCAATATCACCACTAAAGCGATGAAAGATCTTCCCGGCACGCATGGCGGTTCGACTTCTTCGCCGACGGCCAAGCCGAATTCCGGCAGCCTGTCCGAAGCCCAGATGCAGCGCCAGCCAGGCGTCAACAGCGATAGAACCGGCAAGACGGCGACGCCGAATGCCAAGCCCGATGACGGCTCTCTTGCTGGCGCTGAAATGGAGCAGAACGCCGGCGCTCATAAATAACGTTCGGTCTACATTCAAATTTCCATGGGAGCGACGACCCCAGCTGCGTGCTGACGGTCGTCGTTCCCGTTTACGGGGTTGTTTGGGAACGTCTTCACGCGTTCGCGAGCGTAATCTCAAATTTTAAACGCTGATGTGCACCTCCGGTTGCCTTCGCGCGGGCGTGTTTCATGACGATTGCGCGCAATCTTGAATGTTCCACCCGCAGGGCGAAATATTTTTTTGGGGGAGGTGGCGATACGTAAACCGGCTCGGCCGCATACCGCCTGAGGTTGCTAAGCGGAAGCGGCAGAAAGCAGAATGCCGATTGCGACAACCTTAAGCTTCCGTCGCGCCATGCAGTCCTTATGGGACGGCTATATCTTTGCGCCGGGTCTCCCGTCGAAACTTTATGGGTAGGTGCTTACGTTTCTGTTGTGTGCCGATAACGCACACAGAAACGGTTAGAACCATGTCCAGCGATTTACTCAAATCCAAACAGCGCATCGGGCAAGCGGTACAGACGGTCCCGGCCAAGAAGCGCGAAAAAAGCGAAGGACCGCTTATTCTTGCGCTTCTGATCGGCGCTTGTGCGGCGCTCGGAATTATCATCGCTGCCAACAGCGAACCTGACGAGACCGTTTCCAACGCCGCGCCGACGCAACAGCTCGATGGCATTCGCTATTAGCAGGAAGGCCTTGTTCCATGCACGCGATGAGGCATCACGCGCATATCCTGGAATATTCCGTGCTTCACAACACGACACCGGAAGGTCCGGTGATCGGCCGGCTCGATGGGCGCGATTTTTCGGAATTCGTGTTGGATGAGTTCGGGCGGCGTTTTGCCTATTCGGGCGTTGCGCCGCGCCTCAGCAACGGTCAATTCGACGATGCGGCCCTGAAGGACGGCGAATTCATCGTCCCGCCGGGGCTGATCTACAAGTATCGCGGCTACGCCGACAAGAGACGGCGCCTGCTGGGCTTTGCGACGACGACGTTGGCCTAGATCAAGTGAACGTGAGCCAGTCTGTCTGCTTCAGCGATTGATCGAATCGCAGCATATCTTTCCACCGGGATCAAACGCATGGCGCCTGATGGCTGTGGATGCCGCAGCGCGGGCGGTGCTTGTTCGCTTGGGGGCTGAGATGCGGACGGTTGTTTGCCACTTCTTCAACGAGGAATATCTGCTGCCTTGGTGGCTCGCCCACCATCGGCGGATTTTCGATCACGGCATCATGATCGACTACAATTCGACAGATGCGAGCCGAGACATCATCAAGAAGATGTGTCCGGAGTGGGAGATTTATCCGACGCGGAATGCTTACTTCGACAGCGCCTGCATTGACCGCGAAGTGGAAGACTACGAGCGGACCTGCAGCGGTTGGCGGATGGCGCTGAACGTAACCGAATTCCTCTATGGCAACGTGGCGCAGCTCGATAAAATCACGGTGCCGGCGCAGCACTTCATCGGCAACTATGTTTTCGTCCAACCGCAGGGCGGCTATCCGGCGCCGCTCGATCACAGCAGGCCGCTGCACGAGCAGGTGCGCTTTGGCTATTACGAAACGGATCCGCGTCCGTGCGATAAGCTGAATTTCGGACTGCGGGCCAGCCGCAGCATCCACAATTACCCCGTCGCGTATGCGCGCGAGGGCGGGCGGCATTGGTATCAGATGCCGACGCTCGGCGATCTGGCGATCTTCTATTACGGCTATGCAGTGCTCAACGAGAAGGGCATTTCCCGCAAGATGCAGATCAAGACCAAGATGAGCCCGGAAGAACGGCAGGCGCGTGGATCAGAGCATCCGAATATGGTCACGCAGGAGCGCTTTCTGACCAACATCGAACGCTTCCACCGGCCGCGCTGCTCGGACCTTTCCGGCGTCGTTTCGCGGGTGGCCCGGCATCAATATCCGGCGGAGGCCCCGGTGTTGGCGACCTCCGCCGCATAAGGTTATTTCACGCCGAGCAATTCGACGTCGAAGATCAGCGTGGCGTTCGGAGGGATGACACCGCCAGCGCCGCGTGCGCCGTAGCCGAGCTGCGGCGGAATGATGAGCGTGCGCTTGCCGCCGACTTTCATTCCGGCAACGCCTTCGTCCCAGCCCTTGATGACACGGCCGGTTCCGATCGGGAATTCGAACGGCTGGCCGCGATCGACAGACGAGTCGAACTTCGAGCCTTTCTTGCCGTCGACATAGAGCCAGCCGGTGTAGTGCATGACGCAGATCTGCCCGGTCTCGGGCGTCGCGCCGGTGCCGACGACGGTGTCTTCGTACTGAAGGCCGGAAGGTGTGGTGGTCATTTTCGATCCTTGCGTTTGTGCGATTGCATGGTTGTTGGGAAGGATGGCGCTCACGATAGCGAGCGTTGCGGCGATGGCCATCATGGTGGGGAAGCGGGCGTAGCGCATGTTGGTTCCTCTATGGGTGCGGCGCCCTTTTTGCTGGCGCTCGTCTTTGGTTTTTTCGTCATCTCGGCGCGAGGGCGGAATCCAGCAGAGCCTCGACATCCGAAACGCTGCTGTTTGTCTGGGTGCCGGCCTTCGCCGGCATGACGGTGATTTTTGCTCTCGTGTCTCAGACGGATGCCTGCACCGAAATGATGGCGTTCGGCGTTCGGCGTTCAGGGTGATGGTGCGACTTTTTTCTGCAGTTCGGCGAGGCGCCGCTGGTATTCTTCCTCCATGGCGAGGACGTGCTGATAGACGTTGTCGAGTTCTTCTTTGCGCACGCCGTCCTGGGCTTCCTCGACCCATGTTGCGAACTCTTCGCGCAGCGTAAAGAGTACGTCGAGGGCGCCCTTGATTTCGCTGAGTTCCTGCTGGGATTGCGGGTTATCGCCGGTCGCCATGGTCCGTACTTTCCTACCGTGTCAGCTAGCCAACTCACCCTGCATTAGCTTCGGCAGGAAGCCTTCGTTGGCGGTGCGGAGTTCGGACAGCGGCAATGCGCCTTCACCCTTCAGCGCAATGGCGTTGCCGCCGACGCGGCCGATGATGCGGGCCGGCAATTCGAGCAGGCGCGCGCGTTCCAGAACTTCCTCGGCCTTCTGCGGCGTAACCTCGACAACGTAGCGGCCCTGATCCTCGCCGAACCAGACGGCGTGCGCGGGAAGTTTGCCCTCATAGGCGAACAGTTCGACGCCGAGGCCTGATGCTTCGCGCGACAGACCGTTCTTGCCGCCCGCAAGCGCCATTTCGGCGATGGCGACGAGCAGTCCGCCGTCGGCGCAGTCGTGCACCGCGAGTGCGCGGCCTTCGCGGATCAGCGAGCGGATCAAACGTCCGGCCTTAATCTCATCTTCGAGGTTGACCGGCGGGGGCGCGCCTTCGAACTTCCCAGACGCGTATTGCTGATAGAGCGACTGACCGAGGTGGCCTTCCTCCCGGCCGATGACGATCAGCACGTTGCCTTCGTTCTTGAGGCGAAGATCGGCGAGCTTCGCTGAATCGGGCACGAGGCCGACGCCGCCGATAGCAGGCGTGGGCGGAATGCCGACGCCGTTCGTCTCATTGTAAAGCGAGACGTTACCGGAGACGACCGGATAGCTGAGCGCGTTGCAGGCTTCCGCCATGCCGCGGCAGCTTGCAACGAACTGCCCCATGATCTCGGGGCGTTCGGGATTGGCGAAGTTCATATTGTCAGTGATGGCGAGCGGATCGGCGCCGACGGCGGTCAGATTGCGCCAGGTTTCGACGACGGCCTGCTTGGTGCCTTCTTCCGGATCGGCGGTGACGTAGCGGGGCGTCACATCGCAGGCAACCGCAATGGCTTTCTTCGTGCCGTGGACGCGCACGACGCCCGCGTCGCCACCGGGGCGACCGACGGTGTCGCCCATGACCATGTGATCGTATTGTTCCCAGATCCAGCGGCGCGACGCGAGGTGATGGCCTGCCATCAGATCCTTCAGCGTGCCGAGGATTGCGTTCGGCGCGGGCACCCATTCGGGCAAAATCTTCGCGGGCTTCTTCGGCTCGACATGCGGGCGCGTGTACATCGGCGCGGAGTTGGCGAGCACCGGCACGGGCAGATCGGCTTCGACCTCACCCTTGTGCTTGATGATCATGCGCTGGGTATCGGTCGTGTGACCGATGACGGCGAAGTCGAGGCCCCATTTCTCGAAGATCGCTTTCGCGTCGGCCTCGCGCTCGGGCTTCAGGATCATCAGCATGCGTTCCTGGCTTTCCGAGAGCATCATCTCGTAAGCGGTCATGCCGGTTTCGCGCTGGGGCACGAGGTCGAGGTTCAGTTCGATGCCGACGCCGCCCTTGTCGGCCATTTCCGAGGTCGATGAGGTGAGGCCCGCCGCGCCCATGTCCTGAATGGCGATGATCGAGTCCGTCGCCATCAGTTCGAGGCAGGCTTCGATCAGGAGCTTTTCGGTGAAAGGATCGCCGACCTGCACGGTCGGGCGTTTCTCATCGGACTTCTCGTCGAACTCGGCCGACGCCATCGTTGCGCCGTGGATGCCGTCGCGGCCCGTTTTCGATCCGACATAGACGACGGGGAGGCCGACGCCCTTGGCGGCGGAATAGAAAATCTTGTCCGTCCTCGCGAGGCCGACGCACATGGCGTTAACGAGGATGTTGTTGTTGTAGCCTTCGTCAAAATTCGTTTCGCCGCCGATGGTCGGCACGCCGGTGCAGTTCCCGTAATGCGCGATGCCGGCGACGACGCCTGAAACCAGGTGGCGGGTCTTGGCATGATCGGGGGCGCCGAAGCGCAGCGCGTTCATGTTGGCGACGGGGCGTGCGCCCATCGTGAAGACGTCGCGCATGATGCCGCCGACGCCGGTCGCCGCGCCCTGGAATGGCTCGATGTAGGAGGGGTGGTTGTGGCTCTCCATCTTGAAGACGACGGCGTCGCCGTCTCCGAGGTCAACCACGCCCGCGTTCTCGCCCGGTCCCTGGATGACCTGGGGGCCGGACGTCGGCAGCGTTTTCAGCCACACGCGGGAAGATTTGTACGAGCAGTGCTCGCTCCACATGACCGAGAAGATGCCGAGTTCACAGATCGACGGCTCGCGGCCGAGGATTTCCAGTAGCCGCTCGTATTCGTCGGGCTTCAGGCCGTGCTCGGCAACGATTTGCGGGGTGATCTTGCGGATGGTGGTCGTCTCGGTCATTCAGGATCTCGGGCAAATCTCTTGGGGCGCGCTTGATTTGCGACCGCTTATATGGGGTCGAGGCCGGTTTGTCGCCCTTTGGTTGGCGCCTTGCGACTCCGCTTCGCGGAGCCCGCCACAAGTCGCGGGTTTGTGGCTTCTTTCTTCGCTGGCGGGCGGTTGCGAGCCCTGGAGCACGACCCGAGACTTAGAATGTTTGGCCTCGGTATGGCCCTGGGGCCAGCTCTTCGCTACGCCCCGGCCGGTATGACAATTGCCATAGGGTTCACTTCGCGTTCTTGGCGAGCCAGGTTTTCATGAACGCGATTTCGGTTTCCTGGGCTTTGATGATGTCCCCTGCCAGCTTTCGAAGCTCGGGGTCCTTGCCGTACTGAAGCTCAATCTTGGCCATGTCGACGGCACCCTGGTGGTGCGGGATCATGCCCTTCACAAAGTCAACATCGGCGTTGCCGGTGTAGCCGACCATCATACCCTGATGCATCTTCTGCATTGCAGCCTCGAAAGCCTTGGACGACGGCGCAGCGTCGGCGGACGTGCCCATGTCCATCTTCATTTGGCCGCCCGTGTTCATGTGATCCATGGACTTCATGTCCATGTCTTCCGCCATGGCAGGCGTCATGAGGAAGAAACCGAGGCATAGCAGTCCGGCAATGGTTTTCACGGGGTAAGTGTCCTCCTCGTTTGGATTGACGGTCGAGCCGAATATGGGCGTGCCCGGCGATAAAATAACTGTCGTAGTCGGACGCACTCTATAGCGGCGCATCGCGGTGTTGTCGCGGCCGCCGGCTTCGAGAAATGCTCCGTGCGGATCGCTTCAAAATTTCTGAATGCGATATGAACCGGCTGCACCCTATGCCGCGGCGGCTCAGCGCTGCTGACGGCGCATTTCAGTATTGCGGCGAGATGCCATTTTATTTGGCAGATTCTGCATCCTATATGCTCGTCAAATCGGCAGTGCAGGGAGCGACTGGATCTCCCTCAGCTGCGCATATGATGGGTCAGAAGGTCTACACTCATGTCGTCGGGGAAGTTCGAGAGGCGCGCATCGTTGCTCGCGGGTGTTTCGTTCGCGGATGTTTGGCGCGCTGCCAGGTATCACCAACTCGGCGGTCATGGGGAGCATCCGTCGGCGCTCGAAATCGCGCACGCATCACGCTTTGCGGCGCCGGGGCAGCCTTTTGCCTCTGAGGCAAGTGTTGCTGGTGAGCCCGGACGGGCAGCCGACATCCGGCGTTATCGTCAGGCCGCTTGAGCGATTTCGTCACGTGGAATCGTGCGGCGTTTTTGCCGGCTCGGGGCATTTGTGGGCTGGCGGACGGTTTTGCGTCGCAAATCAGCCTTCGGCGAAGGTCCGTTGCCCAGTTATGGTGCAGGTTGGCACTTTCCGTCCTACCCGTTCGTACTGTGACCGTTTCGCGCTGCAAAAGGCGCAACACGGACTTGCGGGTATGGGGTATTTTTCTAATCAGCTCAGATGGTTATGTAATTCCGTGAAACGTGGCGCTACGTCCATCAGCCGTAGTGCGGACTTGAACATCGATCAATGCCGACGGCCCGCGAACTCGCAGTTCAGGGTCGTCGGAAGGAATTGAGGGTTCGTTCGCAGAGTAGCGCCTTCGCGGTTGCGAAATCCGGCAGCGGGTTTGCTTCGACGCTTCCAAGTCCACGCTTGCAAGTCGTTCGAGCGAAGGGAGGGAGTTACAACTCTCTCCCTTTTTTTATTCGCACTTTAGTTACTGTAATCGTTGAGTTTTTTCGACACCCCCCCGCGACAGAGCCGCGCTGCTGGGCGCGCATGATAGAGCTGCTCGGCGCCCCCCTGGCGCAACGCACACGGATCACCTATCTACACTGTAGAAGAAAGCGACCCGGGGGCTAATCCCGGGAGTTAGGCGGGGTTCTCCCGCCGGCTAGCTCAAAACAGGTGATACTATGAAGGCCATCGTGTTCGCTGTGTTCAACTCGCTGTCGTTCGGCTCTCAGCCGACGCGCAAAAACCAGCGGCGCGGGAACAGCCGCTAATCGAGCGGACTGTTTGACTGCACGGAAAAGGGGCCAGAGGGCCCCTTTTTTGTTTGTGCGCAACGACTCGCGTTCCGCGAGCCGGCCGTCGCGCACGGGGATGTTGCGAAAGCCGTTGCTGAGCCCAGGCGACTCCCCTGCGGGGAGCCGGCCGAAGTTTTTCGGAGGTGCTCGGCGACACGCGTTCCGCACCGGCCGCCGAGCACGGGCTCGGTATCTCACCAGTGGCCCGAGAGTGCGGGTGCGGAGCGGACGTTGCGGAAGACCACGTCGGGGTGCAGGCGAGGGGCCGAGGCCATCGCGACGATCCGTTTTTCCGTCAGGCTCCTGAGCCGGCGTGAGATTGTCAGATAGACCTGCTTCATGCGCATCAGTCGAATGGCGTTTGGTGACGTCGACTGCTGCTCTCGGTCGATCAGCTCGCGAATGCGGGCGGCACGTTCGAGAAGGACCAAGAAGCGACGGGACATAATTTTCCTCCGGTTCGGAATGTTGGAGGTATGTCCGGTGAAAAAGTCGAAGCACCGGGCACACCCGATGCGGTCCGACATCGCAGCACCATTTTGGTGCATGCCAGAGGGGCCCGGCCCCGCAATCTCTAATGATCTAGGTGCGCTTGTACGCGGCGCAAGTGGCCGCCTTTAAATGCCACCGAAAGATCACAATCGGCCTGCGCTAGGCGCCGAAATCTTGGAACAGGTCCAATAAACCGCATTGGATTAGGTCCTGGCGCAACCATAGGAATGGCGACCTACCCCTTCTTGGCGAGCGTTTCATGTTGTCTACGCTTCTTGTCGTGCTGCCGATTTTTGCGCTCGTGTTCGCCGGGTGGCTCGCGCGGCGGATCGGCGTGCTCGGGCCCAACGCGACGACGGAGCTCAATAGGTTTGTCGTCTATCTGGCGTTGCCTGCACTGCTGTTCGACATCACGAGCCACGCCCATTGGAGCGATCTCTGGCAGCCTGGCTTCATCGCAGTGTTCGGGATCAGCACGCTGCTGATCTTTACCGTGACGGTTGCCGCGCGTCTGCGCTCGCCGCGGCATCTGGCCGACGCCGCGATCGATGGGCTCAATGCCGGATATGCGAATACGGCCTACATGGGCTTTCCGATCACGCTTGCAGTGCTCGGCCAGCAGGCGCTGGCGCCGACGACGATTGCGTCGATCATTACGGTCTGCGTGGTGTTCGCCATTGCGATCGTGCTGATCGAGGTCGGGCTGCAGAGTGAGGCGCGGGCTCTGCATCTCGCGCGCAAGGTCGGCCTGTCGTTGATGCGCAATCCGCTGCTGGTGGCGCCGGCGCTCGGCGCGCTTTTTCCCGCGAGCGGATTGACGGTGCCGGTGCCCGTCGAAACGTTCCTGAAGATGCTCGGAGGCGCGGCGTCGCCGTGTGCGCTGGTGGCGCTCGGCTTGTTCCTCGCCGCCAAGACCGAGCAGGAAGCCGACGTAACGCGCTCGACCGCAATGCTCGTCGGATTGAAGCTTGTGCTGCATCCGATCATTGCGTGGGTCTTGGCGAGCATGGTCTTTCATCTGTCACCGACGCTGACGCGAACCGTCGTTTTGCTCGCTGCGCTGCCGACGGGAACCGGGCCTTTCATGCTCGCAGAATTTTATGCGCGCGAGGCAGCCGTTACGTCGCGCGTGATTCTCGTTTCGACCCTGATCTCTGTTCTAACTGTTTCAGCATATCTTGCGATGTCGGCCTGAAGCTCGCCCGCTGCCAGAAATCGTTGAGTTTTTAACTTATTCGCAAATTGTTTAGGATCACAGAATTACCCCGAAGCTGGCTTACAAGCCGTTCAAGCGCGGTTCATTGATCGAAGATCAGAATTGCGCTTCGAGGGACGAAGGGGAACTTCGATCATGAAACGCTTTTTTGGCGCGGCTGTTGCCGCGGTCGCGATGACGGGGCTGGTGGCTCCCGCACACGCCGGTGGTGGTGACTTTGCTGCCGGGCTTTTTGGTGGTCTCGCAGCCGGGGCCATCATCGGCTCGACGGCGCGGCCCTATTACTACGATCCGCCGCCTCCGCCGCCAGCATATTACTACGGCGGTGGTTATGGCGGTCCGTGCCATTGGGAACGTGGTCGCCGCTACTGGGATGACTATGAGGGCAGGTGGCGCTGGTCGCGCGTCCGCGTCTGCGATTAGTTGGCTCGCACGGTAGCCGCGCTACCACCTCAAGGTAGCGCGGCTACCAGTTCCGTCGGCGCCGTTAGAGCTGCGATCTCATAATCCGCAGGTCTGCGGTTCAAGTTTGTCCGGCCTCTGCGGCATCGTCCAAAATTTTCTGTGCTGCAGCTTGGCTGGATCCCGGCCTGCGCCGGGATGACGTTTGGGATGGAGAGTGCGCTTCTCCATCAGTTAGCTCTGTGCATTGGTGGACGCTCGGGACAAGCCCGAGCATGATACCCAGAAAATTACGCGGCTTCGAGGGTCGAGAGCAGGATGCTTTCGAACACGCGGCGGCCATCGGTGCCGCCGAGAGCGCTTTCGTAAAGACGCTCCGGGTGGGGCATCATGCCGAGCACGCGGCCGGTTTCGTTGGTGATGCCGGCGATGTTGCGCTGGGCGCCGTTCGGGCAGGTCTCGGCGCTGACGGTTCCTTCGCCATCGGAATAGCGGAAAGCGACGCGGCCTTCGCCTTCGAGGCGGTCCAGCGTCTCGCTGTCGGCGAAATAGTTGCCCTCGCCGTGCGCGACCGGAACCTTGATGACTTCGCCCTCGCGGTAGCACTTGGTGAAAAACGAGGTGTCGTTCTCGACCTTCAGGAACACGTCGCGGCAGATGAAGTGCAACGATGCGTTGCGCAGGAGGGCGCCAGGAAGCAGGCCCGACTCGCACAGGATCTGGAAGCCGTTGCAGATGCCGATGACGGGCGTTCCGGCGTTCGCTTTCGCGACGACGTCCTTCATGATTGGAGAGTGGGCCGCCATCGCGCCGCAGCGTAGGTAGTCGCCGTAAGAGAAGCCGCCCGGCAGCACGATGACGTCCGATGAGGGCACGCTGGCGTCGCCATGCCAGACCATCTTCGGCGCAAAGCCCGTAACCCGCGTGATCGCGGTTTCGACGTCGCGGTCGCAGTTGGAGCCGGGAAAGACGATGACGGAAGCGCGGAGCATCCTGGATAGCCTCGGTTGGCGATTTCGATCGCTGATAGGTGTCAATGATTGACAGCAGTGAAGTAATGCGACTCCGGCCGCAAGTCCACTTGCGGGGCTGTCACAGCCCTTAAGGCGCTTAAGGGCCGCCGAGCGGCGACTGCTCACGCTTTTGCTTTTCGACTTCGGCGCGGGAAGCGTTGGTCAGCCGCGTGTCTTCGGCTTTCATCGCATCGACAAGGGCCATGAACTCGACCTGATTGCCGTAGCCGCATTCCTTGCTTTGCGCCGTCCAGACGCCGGTGACCTGTTTTACGAACTTGCGCAGGACGATGGCGGGGTGCGCGGGCTGGCCGGGTTCTGTGAAGGTGATTTCGACACGCCAGACGTCCGGGTTCTCGACCGTGACGACATTCGGATTGGCGGCTTCCTGTTTGGCGCCCGGCAGCCATGCTGACCAGTTGCGCAGCGCCTTGAAGCCCGTTTGGCAATCGAGATCGGGTGCGGCCGCAGGCTGAGAGAGCGCCGGGCTGGACCCGAGCGCTGCGATGGCCAGCGCGATCCCGAGCGTTGCCCGCATCGTCAGCCGATTTCGTAGCTGTAGTTTTCGATGACCGTGTTGGCGAGCAGGTCCTTGCACATCTGCTCGACGAGGGCTTTCGCCTTGGCAGGGTCGGTCTCGGACAGATCGACTTCGATATACTTGCCCTGGCGCACGTCGCCGACGCCGGAGATGCCGAGGCCCTTGATGGCGCCTTCGATGGCTTTGCCCTGGGGATCGAGCACGCCGTTCTTCAGTGTGATTTTGATTTTGGCTTTCATCGTTGTTCCAAATTGTCATCCCGGCCGAGCGTAGCGAAGAGCCGGGACCCAGACGATGAACTCTCGCACATTTTGAGTGAGCGTGGCTCCCGGATCGGCCTTTCGGCCGTCCGGGATGACAGGTGTTTAGTTCGGCTTGCCGTTGATGGGCGCGACCGGGCCGTTCGACGTTGCGTTCGAGGCGACAAGCACGGGGCCTGCACCACGCGGACGTGGCGTTTCGGTCAGAACGCCGAGGCGGCGGGCAACTTCCTGATAGGCTTCGAGAACGCCGCCGAGATCGCGACGGAAGCGATCCTTGTCGAGCTTGTCGCCCGACTGGGCATCCCAGAGGCGGCAGCAATCGGGACTGATCTCGTCGGCAAGAACGATCCGCACCTGCTCGTTGTCGTAGAAGCGGCCGAACTCAACCTTGAAGTCGACGAGGCGGATGCCGATGCCGAGGAAGAGGCCGACGAGGAAATCATTGATGCGCAGCGCGAGCTGCATGATCTCGTCGATTTCCTGCGGCGTCGCCCACCCGAACGCCGTGATGTGCTCTTCCGAGACCATCGGGTCGTTCAATTCGTCCTTTTTGAAGTAGAACTCGATGATCGAGCGCGGCAGCTGCGTGCCTTCTTCGAGACCGAGGCGCGTTGCCAGCGAACCGGCTGCAACGTTGCGCACGACAACTTCGAGCGGCACGATTTCAACTTCGCGGATCAACTGCTCGCGCATGTTGAGGCGCTTGATGAAATGCGTCGGCACGCCGATCTCACCGAGCTTCATGAAGATGTATTCGGAGATACGATTGTTGAGTACGCCTTTGCCTTCGATCAATGCGTGCTTCTTCGCATTGAAGGCCGTTGCGTCGTCCTTGAAATGTTGAATAAGGGTGCCGGGCTCCGGACCTTCGTAAAGGACCTTCGCCTTGCCCTCGTAGATGCGCCGACGCTTGTTCATTCCTGGACCTCTGAGGATCAACAGATTGCTCTCACTCATTGCGGTATACAGATCTTCTCACGAGTTCGTACGCTGACGCTGACGCCTTGATTTTCCAACGTGTTTTCTTCATGTCGGGAAAGGAAGGGCGAACCTTTTTCGCGCTCGGATGTCTTGGGCGGACACTAGCCGAACGAGGGGGGCGACACAATGTAGACCATGAGCCGCAGCGGTGCTTATGGTGACTAAACGCCAAGCCGTTGATTTAGCTCAGGGCGCACGGTAACGCTGCCGTAGATATGCGTTTTGCGGGCAGCAGAAATGCTCGTAGTGCTTGTGGAAATAGAGTTAATACAACCAAGGGTCAGGCGCCGCGGGGCGCTCGGGAGATCAGGGAGCAAACGGACATGACGACCTTCAACGAGCGCGAAAAGGGCTTCGAGAACAAATTCGCTTACGACGAAGAGCTGCGCTTCAAGGCGGAAGCGCGCCGCAATCGCGCCGTCGCTGAATGGGCGGGCGCGAAGCTCGGTCTGACCGGTGATGCGCTCGACGCGTACGTCAAAGAAGTGCGCAAGGCCGACCTTCTCGAGAAAGGCGACGACGATGTCTTCCGCAAGGTCAAGGCTGACCTTACGGCGAAGGGCATCGCGGTCGACGACACAGAGCTTCGCTCGATGATGTCGGAGGCTTTGGCGAAAGCTGTTTCCGATCTCGAGTCGGCGAAGGGTTGAAGTCTTAGTTTGCGCCCGGCGACTCCCGTTCCGTAAGCCGGCCGCCGGGCGCGGATGCTAGCCTAGCTTTTTCAAGAATTGTCCGAACTGCAAAAGACCTTCCGGCCAGGGGCCATGGCCGGAGGCGATGTTGATGTGACCGCTTTCGCCCGCATCGCTGATGGTTGCGCCCCATTTGTTCGCGAGGTACTCGGCGCGGGCGTAGCTGCAATAGAGATCGTTGTTGGCAACGACGACGTGCGCGGGAAACGGTAATTTCCGTTCGGGCATCGTCTCGAAGCCGCGCGTGCCTTTTTCCGGCGGCCAGCGCTTGCCGCCGGTGTCGGGCCAGAAATCGGCGTGATCGATGTCGGCGGGCGCCACCAGAAAGGCGCCGATGACGCCGTTCTTTCTGAGCTTGTCGGCTGCAAAGACGACGGCCGGCACACCCACGGAATGGGCAACAACGACAACCGGCTGCGTGGCGCCGCCAGCGAATTTCGCGATCCTGTCACCCCAGCTTTCGACGTCCGGGTTCTCCCAGTCATGTTGGATGACGCGTCGCGCCGTCTTGAGATTGCGCTCCCAACGGCTTTGCCAGTGATCGGGGCCGGAATCCTGCCAGCCGGGTACGATGAGAATGTCGATTTCTGATGTTTTCATGGGCGGCTCTGATTAACCGAGAGCGCCGCCGGAGGGAAGAGTGGCGGAGAGGCCGAAAACGGGTTCCCGCGGTGCAGCGGGAATGCGCGGAATTTTTTCCGCGTGATCGGGCAATCGGAAGGCACTCGCGCTGGGAACCGGACGGCAGGCATGACGTTGCCCGGGGACACATAATCCGTACCGTGAGGAGACGCCCCCATGAAAGTCGAAAACCTCGAAGACCTATTCAATCATACGCTCGAAGACATTTACTTCGCCGAAACGAAGCTGGTGAAGGCGCTGCCGAAGATGGCCAAGGCAGCGGATTCGGCGCAGCTTGCCAAAGCCTTCATGGGACATCTCGAAGAGACGAAAGAGCATGTCACGCGTCTGGAAGAGGTGTTCACGAAGCTCGGCCGCAAGCCGAAGGCGACGGAGTGTCCGGCGATCAAGGGTATTCTGGCGGAGGGCGAGGAGCTGATGTCGGAGATCAAGGATGCCGATACGCGCGACGCGGCGATGATCGCGGCGGGGCAGGCGGCGGAGCATTACGAGATCACGCGCTATGGCACGCTCGTGTCGTGGGCGAAGCTGCTCGGCCACAAAGATCTCGCAACCATTCTCGAAAAAACGCTGAAGGAAGAATATGCAGCCGACGACAAGCTGACGAAGCTTGCCGAAAGCAAACTCAACAAGGAAGCGGCGTAAATTCTTTTCCGACGTCGTACTGGATCAGCCTCTCTCTTCGGGGAGAGGCTTTTCTTATGTTCCCCGAGCGGAGACGAAAGCGTAGGCGCTGATGTCGAAGTTCAAAACATGCCGTTGGAATTGGCGGACAATTCGGGCATGACCTGGAGCACGTCCCAGTGCTCGACGATTTTACCGTCGGCGTCGAAGCGGAAGATGTCGATGCCCGCGTAGTCGGCGCTTCCTGGCCAGTGCTGGAAGCAATGCAAGACGACGAGATCACCTTCAGCCACGGCGCGTTTTATCTCAACGTGCTTCCCGGGCCATTCGTGCGCCATGCGTTCGAAATAATCAATGAAGCCCTGCTTGCCCGTAGTCACATGCGGATTGTGCTGGATGTATTCGGCGCCGGAAAAACGCGCGATCGCTTCGCGCGGCTCGCACGCGTTGAACATCAATTCATAGAACGCAATCGCGGTTGCCTTGTTTTGTCGGGGATCGGTCATTTGTGCTCCTGACGTGACGGGAGCGATAGCGTTACCCCAACCGCGATGGAACGCGAGAGGTCAGAACTTATCGTCCATGGCGAGCGGCGGCGCGATGGGGTCGGAGACGAGATAGAGAACGTAGGTCGCGCCGCCGCTGCCGTTGTGGCGGGTCAGCGTGCCGATCTTCTCGATCTTACCGAACTTGCTCTTGAGCAGCGGAAGATCGACGCGGCGTTCAAGCTCGACGTAGAGCGCGGGCCGGTTGACGACGGTTTCGGGTAGCGAAGGTAGAAAGGCGTAGCGGATGCGCTCGTCGAGCTGCGCGACGGGACTGCGGCTCTTGATGGCGGACATGAGTTGGCCTGTCGTGGCGTAGCTGGATGTTGCCAGCCACGCTGCGCCGGTTTCCTCGCGTTTCTTTTCGATGGCTTCAGCGAGCGCGGGCCAGCCGCGCATCTGTTCCGTCGGGTCTTTCGGAGAACTGAATAACGGGTGCAGCGCGTGCACGTAGATCACGGCGGTCATCGCAAAACCGAGCGCGAGTGCTGAGACAAACGCGGTGCGGCGCCACGCGACGGGAAGCGCCGCCACACCGAGCGCCGCGCAGATGGCGAATGATGGATAGAGCGGTCCGGGCCAATTGCCCTGCACACGGTCGTGCAGCGCGTGAATGCAAAAATAAAGGAGCATCGGCACGATGGCCGCGGCCAGCAGAACATCGCTTCGGCCGCGTTCCGATATCGCTCGGCGCATGACGCCGACGAAGCCGACGAGAGCGAGGAGAGCGATCAGCGGGCTTTCCAGCAGCGCGAATCCGCCGATCAGTTCGACGAGGTAGCCGACACCCGCTTTACCTTCGCGGCCGACGCGGCCGAACTGCTTGATGAAGGAGACCCAGCCGTGCTCGGCGTTCCAGACCACGACCGGGCTCGCGATCAGTGCCGCGATGATGCCGCCGATCCAAAGTTCGGGCGCACGAAACCATTTCCGATTGTCGGGCGTAACGAGAAGCCAGAGCAGGATCGTCGCGCCGAGAAAGAGGTTGGTGTATTTCGAGACAAGGCCAAGTCCGGCGAACAGGCCGATGGCAAGCCACCACCTGGCGTTACGACTGCGGTCGAGTTCGGCTAACCCCCAGACGACGAGACCGGCGAAAAGGACGCTGGGCAAATCCGGCGTGACGATGATGCCGCCGACGGCGAGCAGGGGCATCGCGAGCAGGAACCAGACGGCGCGGCGGGCGATGTCGGGGCCGTAGAGAAGATAGGCCGTTCGCCAGAGAACCGCGGTGCCCAGAAGCAGGATGATCGGTGCGAGCAGGCGGACACCCAACGTGCTGTCGCCTGCGATGGCGCGTCCTGCCCCGATGACCCAGGCGATCATCGGCGGGTGATCGAGATAAGAGAGCGACGGGGCGAGCGACCAGATCCGATAGTAGGCCTCATCGTCGACGAGGCCCGTGAAGCTTGCGATAGCGAAGCGCACCGCCGTCAAGCTGAGCAGGACGGCCAGCAGGACATTGTTCGCGGCGAGACCGTTGCGCGGTCCTGCGGCCGGATGAATTCTGCTCGGCGCTGGCGAGGCCGCGACGTCCATCAGCGCCGCCACGTAAGCGCTGAGCTTGCTGCGTAATTGAAGACGGCGGCCATCAGTGCACCGGCGATGCCTGCGCGCCACCAGTTCGGATCGTGATTGTAGACGAGATCGGCGACGCCAATGTTCGCCAGCGTGCCGACGCTGCAAACGACATAGAACGTCAGCAGGCCGCTTATTATGTCGACACCTGAAAGGCGGCGATCACGGAACGTCAGGGCATTGTTCAAGAAGAAGTTGAAGGTCATGGCAACGAACGCGGCGAAGATCTGCGCCTCATTGAATGAGGCATGGGCCAAGACGATAGCGCTGCGCAGCGCCGCGAGATGAATGATGAGGCCCGTTGCGCCGACCAGCGCGAACAGGAAGAAGCGCGGGGGAACGAGGTTGCCGGTCGTTTTCGTGAGCAGAAGACCAAGGAAGTCGGCGATGACGAGACCATCGAGCTTCGACTGGCCGACCTTGCGCGGACGGAACACGTAGGGCTTTTCGGAGACGCGCACGCCTGAGGGAGCGGACGCCAGAATATCGAGCAGCAGCTTGAAGCCGCCGGGAGAGAGTTTAGGGGCGATGGTATCGATAAGGCTCCGCTTCAACATGAAGAAGCCGCTCATCGGGTCGCTGACGTTGGTCTTGAGCAGCATGTTTGTCAGCGTCGTCGCGAGCATGCTCGATACGCGACGCGTCGCCGAGAAGCCTTCGCTGGCATCGCCGGTCTGATCATAGCGTGTGCCGATGACGATGTCGGATTTGCCCGTCTCGATATCGCGCAGCATCTCAGGCAGGAGCTTTTCGTCATGTTGAAGGTCGGCATCGACCACGGCTACGATGTCGGCGCCGGACGCCAGCATGCCTTCGATCACCGCACCCGCCAGTCCTCGGCGGCCGACGCGACGCAGCGCGCGGACGCGGCCATCGTGGGCGCCGATTGAGCGGATGGTGCTCATCGTACCGTCGGGACTGTCATCGTCGACGAAGATGACTTCCCAGTTGATGCCGGCGAGCGCGGCATCGAGCGCCGAAATCATCGACGCGATATTGCCGGCTTCGCAGTATGTCGGCACAACGACCGACAGCTGTAGGCGCGCGGGCAAATTCGCTGCGCGGAGTGGGCGTTCTGTCTGCGCTTCAGTCATCACCACAGGCGCTGTCCCGTCAAAGGATCTGGTATTTTCTCGCCGCGCCGGGCGTCGCGCTTTCGTGCGATCGTCCGAAAGACAAGATAAATGGCTGCTACCGTCAGCGCCATCGTTACGCCGGCGAAGATCACGTCGGACAGAAAATGTGCGCCTTGCGAGATGCGAATGAAGCCCGCAAGCAGTCCGAAACCGACGCCGGCTGCGACGAGGGCACCGCCGATAGCAGGAAAAAGAAAGGCGGAAGCGAAGAATGTTGCGTACATCATCGATGCTTCGCCCGCGACGAACGAGCAATTGCGGCGGCATTGATCCGACCGAACGATCGGCAGGGAATACTTTTTCGAGCCGCCGAACTCTTTGATTTGAACGGGGCGAGCGCGGCCCCAGCCATCCTTCAGCATTACATTGCCGACGAGGCCCGGTCCGAGCGCGAGGCAGGCGGCGAGGAAAAGCCATCGCACGAAGCCGAGGCCAAACACGTCAGACTTCAGAACGGAGGAGGCGATCAAGCCGATCACGTTCACGACGCAGACGGCGATAAAGGAAAAATAGAGGGTGAGGCGGACGTAGTCGGCCAAAGTCCTGGGTGCGCCACCGGCGAAGACACCGCCGCCCTTGCCGGAAAAGACGCCGTTGCCGAGGTAAAAATATCCGGATGTCGCGAGATCGAGCTGCGGGTACAGGCAAAACAGCAGACCCGCTACGGTGGCGACGATCAGCGCACCCCAGAACAGGATGGAGACGATATTGCCGTGGGCGTCTCGCTCCTGTCGTCCTAATCCGGATTGTGCTGTCATGGTCCTCATCGGGTTCCCCGCCCCTCCGTCAGAGGTTCGCTTAGACTTTCGGTCTCAAGATGTCACGCAGAAGCGTTTCAAAGGCGAATTGGCCTAGGCCGTGCCTTGCTCGATCGGTCGTAGGCGTTCAGCGTCGAGCGCCTCGAAAACGATTTGAACACAGGCGGCTGTGATCGCCATTAGAACGCCGGCGAAGACGACGTCGGACAGGAAATGGCCGCCTTGTGCCATTCGCGTCAGGCCGGAGAGACTGCCAAAGACGATGCCCAACGTGACAAATTTTCGCGAACGCGATTTGAACAGAAGGGCGGCAGCGAACATGACGATGTAGATCGCGGAGGCCTCTCCCGAGACGAACGAGCAGTTATAGTCACATTGACCAGAGGACGGGAACGGCGGCGTGAAGGCCTTCGAGCCGGCAAACTCAATGATCTGGCGCGGGCGGGCGCGGCCCCAATGATCCTTGAAGCCCAGATTGGTGACGACAAGCGGTCCGGTGACCAGGCAGAGCGCGACGAACAGCCAGTTCCGCATTGAAAGGTCAAGCCACGGTCTGGCATAGCGAGCGGCCATCACCAGGCCGACGACCGTCAGTGTGCAAACCAGATAGAAGAAGATCTGAAACCCCATGCGGAGTAGCAGAAACACGTCGAGCTCATTGCCGATGAAGTGGCGATCGCCGACGTAGAATAAGCGAGCGACGACGAGATCGATATCGGGTGCGAATACGAACAGTATCATCGCGAGTGCGCCGATCGTCAGCGCGCCGCGGAGCATAGCCGTTGCCGTTACGGGCGGCCGGGCAACGGTTTCGTCACTATCATCGCCACGCTCATGCCAATCGAACGCAAAATTTGGCGCCCACATCCCCGACGGTCCTGACGTTCCCCCAAAACTGCGGGTACCGTTATCAGTCGGCGTGTCAGAGGCATGTCGGTTTGATTACGGATTGGTGACAATGGCAAATGCGCGGCTCGCCGTATCTCAGATCACCTCTCCCCTATTAGGGAGAGGTGCTTTTCTTGCCACTTCAAGCCGATCCGAACACGCGCTTGAAGATCGTGTCGACGTGGGCGGTGTGGTAGTCGAGGTCGAACATGGCATCGAGGTCGGCGGGCGGGATTTTCGCCGTCACGTCCTTGTCCGCCTTCAACTCGGCCAGGAAGTCCTTGCCCTGCTCCCAGGTCTTCATGGCGTTGCGCTGAACGAGGGCGTAGGAGTCTTCTCGGCTGAGGCCAGCCTGCGTCAGGGCCAGCAGCACGCGCTGCGAATTGTGTAGGCCGCCGAGCTTGTCGAGATTCTTCTTCATGTTCTCGGGATAGACGACGAGCTTCTCGATGACGCCGGCCAAACGGGCGAGCGCGAAGTCGAGCGTCACCGTTGCGTCGGGGCCAATCATACGTTCGACGCTCGAATGCGAGATGTCGCGCTCGTGCCAGAGGGCGACGTTCTCCATTGCCGGAATGGCGTAGGCGCGGACCATGCGGGCAAGACCCGTCAGATTTTCCGACAACACCGGATTGCGCTTGTGGGGCATGGCCGACGAGCCCTTCTGGCCCGGCGAGAAATATTCTTCGGCTTCCAGCACCTCGGTGCGCTGCAGATGCCGGATTTCGATAGCGAGGCGCTCCATGCTGGAGGCAATGACGCCGAGGGTGGCGAAATACATCGCGTGGCGGTCGCGCGGGATGATCTGCGTCGAGACGGGCTCTGGAACGAGGCCCATCTGCTCGGCCACGTATTCCTCGATGCGCGGATCGACGTTGGCGAAGGTACCGACGGCGCCGGAGATGGCGCAGGTCGCGACTTCCTTCCGGGCGCCGACGAGGCGTTCGCGCGCGCGCTGAAATTCCGCATAGGCGAAGGCGAGCTTGATGCCGAATGTGGTCGGCTCGGCGTGGATGCCGTGGCTGCGGCCGATCGTGATCGTGTTCTTGTGTTCGAAGGCGCGGGTCTTCAGCGCAGCGAGCAGCCGGTCGAGATCGGCGAGCAGCAGATCGGCGGCGCGGACCAATTGCACGTTGAGGCAGGTGTCGAGGACGTCCGACGACGTCATGCCCTGGTGCACAAACCGGGCTTCCGGGCCGACGTGCTCGGCGAGATGGGTCAGGAAGGCGATCACGTCATGTTTCGTGACCGCTTCGATTTCGTCGATGCGCTTCACGTCGAAGACGGCGGCCGAACCTTTTTCCCAGATTTTTTTTGCCGCGGCCTCGGGAATGATGCCGAGCTTGGCGCTGGCGGTCGCGGCGTGGGCCTCGATTTCGAACCAGATACGGAAACGGGTTTCGGGCTCCCAGATGCGGGTCATCTCGGGGCGGGAGTAGCGGGGAATCATTGAGCTAAATCCTTGATGCAACGCGGGAGGCGTAGCAGACGTGCAACGGCGCATCAATCTCAAGGCTGCCCAATGCCCCCGTCTGGGGGTGAGGGCCGCGCGATTCATGCTGAGATCTCGCGTGCTGCTTCGCAGCTAACGCTTTGCAACAATTCGTGAAGAGTTATCCAAAAGTCGCCTGCGTGCCGCCACGAATTGCTGGGCTAATCGACGGATTACGAGGGTGGCAATTCTGTTTCTTGTTCAGGCTGTATTCAGGGCAGATTAGTCACACTCGCTGAAATCGTCGGTGCACGTTCGAATCTGCCGTTCTTTTCGCAGATGGGTGCGCCTACATTCGAAGGCCCAAGGAAGTAATGAGTCGAGGCGTTTTCAGGCGGATTGGAAAAGCCCCATGCGCTTCGGAAAGAATCAAAAGCGGGAGACTAAACGGATATGTCGGAACAGATGGGCAGCGGGGATCTTGCTGAATTGGTCCATCAGATGGAGCAATCGGAAGACGATCCGCGCCAGTGCTATGCGCTTGTCAAAGAGAGAATTAGCGAATTCCGGGATTCAGGTCGTGCCGTTCCGGACGAATTGAAGAAGCTCGAAAGGCGCTTCATGACGGAATGCATGCTGGCCTCGCAAGGCCGGTGAGGGACGTCGCATCGCAGGTCCGAGAGAACCTGCTCTCAATTTCATTTGGTCAATACATTTGGAAATGATCGAGGCTGACTGGCGCGAGTGTTCGCGTGAGGCGGCCTCTTTTCTTATGGCTCCTTTTGCGGGCTGACCTTGGCCGCGGCGCGGTCCCGACGGTGGCCGAGCCCTTCCGTTCGATAAAAGTGGGCAAGGCCCTCGGGCGATGCCAGCCTGATCTTCGGCAGGTCGATAGCATCGAACGTCGCGCGGTTGCGTTGGCGGTTCTTTCGGGTGGTGACCGCGATATGGCGGATCATCTCCCATTTCACGCTGTCCTGGCTGCCCTCCAGCGCTCCCACGCGTTCGCGCTCGAACCATGAGCGGCGCAAGTAGCGAAACAGGCTCGTGAGGGTGGAGGCGTCGAGCTGGATGACGCCTGTCGCCCGCGCGAGGCGCTGCGGCAGCAAGCGGGAATAGTTGCCATCGACGACCCAACGCTCCTGCAGGATGGCGGCGTCATGCAGGACTTTGAATTCCTCGTCGGGCCGCTCCTGCCAATCCGTTTGGGGCAGATGGCGAAGCTGATCCAGATGGACGGGGACAAGGCCGCGCGCTCGCGCGATCGCGGCCGTGAGGGAGGACTTGCCGCTGTTGGACGGACCCATGATGCAGATGCGGGGTCCGAGATCGTCGAGCGTCACTACCAGGCCTCCGTGATTGCGGTGATACCGCAGCGGTCTGCGCCTGCAAGAAGACGGCCCGTCAGCTAAAAGATGCTGAGATCACAGGACGTTATGCGTGCCGTCGCAATAGGGTTCGTCGTCGGTGGCCTTGCAGCCGCAGAGATTGAATGTGCCGGTCCGGTCCGGGACGAAACGCAAGGGCTCGAAAGACGTCCCCTCGTGCGAGCCGTCGCAGAACGGCTGCGTCTTCGAGCGGCCGCAACGGCAATACCAATATTCCTGCCCTTCCGTCAGCTCGACTTGGAAAGGACTCGTTTGGGCGACGACGGCCTCGTCGGACATGGCATGCTCCATTATTGGCTCGGGGGCTCAAGCCCCCTGGCTCGTTCGAAGTTTAGACTCGCTATAAGGTTTGGGCGTGCGGGGCAAGGCTACAGCTGGACGCGGAATAGGCTGAATTTCTGACATCGGTCGTCGGCGCTGCCTATCATCTGGGCGGGCAAAATTATTCGGCAGCCCGGCGGTGGACAACAGTCAATGGCTGGGCGAAGCTCGGCGCCGGCGGGGAGATCTCATTCGACCGGACAAGCGGGGCGGCTTGGCAGCTTGGCGGGCGGCGAGGGGTTTTCACGATGGGAGCAACGCAATTGCAGCCCGGACCTCGACTGGCGCGGGGGACGTTCACATGAGGGGACCATTTCGCATGTCCGATCTCTTCCGGAAGAAAGCTGTCGGCTACGACGACGCCGAGTTCGGCCTGAAGCGCGTCTTGAGCGCGCTCGATCTGACGCTGCTCGGCATTGGTGCGATCATCGGCACCGGTATTTTCGTGCTGACGGGCGTTGCTGCGGCAACTCAATCGGGGCCTGCGGTCGTTCTGTCCTTCGTCGTCGCGGGTTTTGCATGCGGGTTTGCGGCGCTGTCCTATGCCGAGCTGGCCTCGAGCGTCGGCGGCTGCGGTAGCGCATACGGCTACAGCTATGCGGCGTTCGGCGAATTGATTGCCTGGATCATCGCCTGGGACCTGATCCTGGAATACGGCGTCTCGGTCGCGGCAGTCGCCAACGGCTGGTCGGGCTATTTCAACAACGCGCTGACGGCGATCGGGCTGGGGCTGCCGGAAGAATTAACGAAGGGGCCATTCGCGGGCGGGATCGTCAATCTGCCGGCATTCGGGATCGTCATCATTCTGATGCTGCTGCTGATCATGGGCGTGCGGGAGACGGCGCGTATCAACGCCGCCATGGTGGCAGTGAAGCTCGCGACGATCGCGATTTTTCTAGCCGTTGGGCTGTTCAACATTCACCCTGCGAACTGGACGCCGTTTGCGCCGTTCGGCTGGTTTGAGCATGTGGATGGCAAGCCGGTCGGCATTCTCGCGGGCGCGTCGCTCGTGTTTTTCGCTTACGTCGGCTTCGACGCCGTATCGACAGCGGTGGAAGAAGCGCGAGACCCGCAACGCGACGTCCCACGCGGGCTGATTGGATCGCTGATCTTCTGCACCATCATCTACATCGTGGTGTCGGGCGTGCTGACGGGCATCGTCAACTATACTGAGCTCAATGTGTCTTCGCCGGTGGCGTTCGCGCTGCAGAAGATCGGTTTCAACTGGGCGTCGGCGCTGGTCGCGGCCGGTGTGATCGCGGGCCTGACGACGGTGATGCTGGTGCTCTACTACGCGCTGACCCGCATCATTGTGGGGGTGTCGCGTGACGGTCTACTGCCGCCGTATTTTTCGGTCGTCAACGAGAAGACCCACACGCCCGTGCGGACGACGGTCATTACAGGCTTGGGCATGGCCATCATGTCGGGCTTCATTCCGCTCGGTGTCTTGGCCGAACTTGTAAATATCGGCACACTCGCGGCCTTCGTACTGGTATGCGCCGGCGTGATCGCGCTGCGAAAGACGCATCCGGATTTGCATCGTCCGTTCAAGATGCCGGGCGGCATTATTCTGCCGGTCATGGGCGTGCTGTCATGCGGAGCGCTGATCGCGTTCCTGCCATTTGAAACGCACCTACGCTTTATCGTTTGGCTGGCGCTGGGTCTGATCATCTACTTCGTCTATTCGATCAAGCACAGCCGCCTCGCGGCAGCATAGGGTTAAGGCGTCATCGAATAGTCATATAAAAACCCTTCCGCCGCAGGCGGCGCCGACTGGAAAAACGTCGGCGCCGGGGTTAGGGTCGCGCCGACTCGGCTGCCGGGAGGCCGTTTCGTGCCGCCCGGGCCGATATCAAGGACAATCGACAATGGACTGCGACAGTCGCAGTGACGCTTCGCTTTCGCCAGCATCCTCCAGGCGCACCTGATGGCATAGGTGGCTCGGTCGGCTGCGCGGTGGCCGTCAACCGAAAGAGAGCCCGATGCTGCGCAGCTATCGCCGCGAAAACTCACACATCGTCCTGCAGCACGAAGGTATTCCGGCCGATGACGTGGCTCCTATTCCAGGGCAAGCGGTCTGGATCGATCTTTACAATCCCGCACCGCAGGACAATCGCTTCGTCGAGCAGCTTTTGTCGATCGATCTGCCGACGCGCGAGGAGATGCAGGAGATCGAGGTTTCGGCGCGTCTCTATCAGGAGGACGGCGCGGAGTTCATGACGCTGACGGCCGCGTCGCAGCTCGAAACCGACGAGCCGATGACGTCGCCGATCACGTTCGTGCTGAAGGGCAGCACGCTGGTGACGATGCGCTACGCCGAGCCCAAGGCGTTCGCCAATTTCGTGACGCGCGCACAGCGTCCCAACAACGTGCCGGTTGCCAGCGGTGAGCAGATCATGATGGGCCTGATTGAGGCGCTGCTCGACCGCATGGCCGACGCGCTGGAACGGGTCGGCACGAATATCGATCAGGTTTCGCGGCAGGTCTTCCGCAAAGGCAAGATGAAGGCGGCGCCGTCGAGCGACGATCTGCAGCTCGCGATCGAGCGCATCGGCCAGGACGGCGACCTGCTGACGAAGGTTCGCGAAAGTCTCGTCAGCATCAACCGCGTGCTGACGTATCACACCAATGTCGATCAGCAGGTCGACAAGAAGGTGACGAAGGAAGCGAAGGCACGCACTAAAGTGCTGTATCGCGACGTCGTCGCGTTGACCGATCAGGCCACGTTTCTGTCGAGCAAGGTGAACTTCCTGCTCGATGCGACGCTCGGGCTGATCAACCTGCAGCAGAACCAGATTATCAAGATTTTCTCGGTCGCGGCTGTCGTGTTCCTGCCGCCGACGCTCGTCGCGTCAATCTACGGCATGAACTTCGAGGATATGCCGGAATTGAAGTGGCTGTTCGGGTATCCGTGGGCGCTGGCGATGATGGTCGTCTCAGCGATCCTGCCGTACCTCTACTTCAAGCGGCGCAGGTGGCTTTAATGATTGGCGCTTCCCAGTACGCTTCGCGGAGCCGGCCGGAAGCGCCGGGTGTGTTGCGTCGTCCTTAAGCATGGACAGCGGCGATACGCGTCCGCGCGCGAGCCGCCTATCGGGGCACAGCATTATCAACACCGTCATGCCGACGCAGGTCGGCACCAGACAAGCATCCAAATTTTCATTGTCGAGAGTTGGCTGGATCCAGGACTGCGCCGGGATGACGGAGTGTTTGTAGACTTGTGAGCAACAGGTGTGCTGGCAGCGTGAGCTAGGACTCGAGCAAGCGCCGAGCGGCTTTGTCGGGGGACATGGTGCCGGAGAGTACGGCATCAGCGAGCGGGTCTAGGCCGTCCTTGCCGCCGGACTTGATACGGGCCGCGACGATGTCGGCAGCGGCGCGGGCGATGAGGTAACGCGCGCGGCGGCGGCGGCGATGCAGCGCGCCACCCGCAACGACGCGCTTGCCGATGGTATCGAAGGCGTCGACAAGCTGGCCGACTCCGTCGCCGTTGATGGCGCTCGTTTTCAGCACCGGCACCTTCTCGTTTGGCATCGCGCGGATCGACAACGCGCCGATCAACTGCTGCATCGTCTGTTCGGCGCCTGGGCGGTCGGCCTTGTTGACGACGATGATGTCGGCGATTTCGAGCAGGCCCGACTTCATCGCCTGGATATCGTCGCCCAGGCCTGGCGCTGCGATGACGACGCGAATGTCGGCGACCTCCGCGACGTCGATTTCGTTCTGGCCGGTGCCGACGGTTTCAAGAAGTACGATGTCGAAGCCAGCGCCGTCGAGGGCGTCGACGATACGGACCGCGGCCGGCGACAGGCCGCCGAGATAGCCGCGTGAGGCGAGCGAGCGCACGAAGACGCCGTCGTCGTCGAGCGCAGCGGTCATGCGGATGCGGTCGCCGAGAATGGCGCCACCCGAGATCGGGCTCGACGGATCGACGGCGATGACGCCGACGCTGCGGCCCTGCTGTCTCAGGTGGGCGATGACGGCGTTGACCAGGGTCGATTTGCCGGCGCCCGGCGGTCCGGTGAAGCCGACGACGAGGGCGTGGCCGAGGTGCGGCTGCAAAGCCTGAAGCAGGCCCGGCGCGGCTGCCGACAGGCGTTCGAGCTCGGTGATTACGGTCGCAATGGCGCGACGCTCGCCGGCCCGCATGCGGTTAACGTAACCGGCGATATCGGCGTCGCTGATGCGGGCGGCTGGGGGAGGTGGTTCTGCGGTCGTCTTGGCCATAAGCGCTGATAAGAGGGAAGCGGCCGGAAGGCAACGGTTAGGATGTTTTGGCGGGCGGTAGTGCGCTTCCTCCACAGGCCGGGGCGTGCATTCCCGGACGTCCTATGCAACGTTCGCTTCCAACGGGGAATGGGGGAGTGAGACGGGTGTTAAACGTCAGCCGGGCAGCCGCACCGGCACATGCGGGGTCGGCATCTCAGTATCGTGCCGATATCGACGGATTGCGCGCTGTCGCCGTCTTGGGCGTGCTTGCCTACCATTTCGGCCTGGGTGTTCCTGGCGGCTACGGTGGCGTCGACGTCTTCTTCGTAATCTCGGGCTTTCTGATCGCAGGCATCATCAAAGCCGAGCTTGAGGCCGGCACTTTTTCGCTCGCGAATTTTTATGTCCGGCGGATCCGCAGGATCTTGCCGGCGCTGGCGGCGTGTCTGTTGGTCACGACGGCAGCGGCGTCGGTTATTTTGTTTCCACGCGACTTCCAGAATTTCGGACGGACGGTCCTCGCCGCGGCAACATCGACGTCGAATTTCTTTTTCATGCACCGAACCGGGTACTTTGACGATGCAGCGATAGAGAAGCCGCTGCTGCACACATGGTCGTTAGGCGTCGAGGAGCAGTTCTACGTCGTCTTCCCGCTAACACTGATGCTTTTGTTCCGGTTCTGGCGGGGAAGCGTGCTCTATGTGTTGGGAGCGGTCGCGATCCTGTCATTTGTCTACGGTTGCTATTCCGTCAATCATGCGCCGGAAAAAGCGTTCTTCTCGACGATCGGCCGGGCGTGGGAACTTGGCATCGGCGTGTTGGTTGCGTTCGGAATCTTGCCAACCATTTCGAAACGTTGGGGCCGTGAGATCGAAGCGGCAATAGGCCTTCTGCTAATTGCATACGCTTATGCATTCTATAGCGATGCAACGCCATTTCCGGGACTTGCCGCGTTGCCCCTCTGCCTTGGGGCCGCAATGATTATTCATTCCGGAACGGGGCCTGACCGGACGATCGTAGCGCGTGTTTTATCGGTCTCGCCGATGGTAGCCGTCGGACTGATCTCGTATTCCGTCTACCTTTGGCACTGGCCGCTGCTTGTGCTCAGCGTTTATCGCTTTACGGATATTTTCGGAGCGGGTGCTGCCCACGCGAAGACAGCGCACATTTTGCTCGCAGCCGCGAGCCTGTGCATCGGCGCGTTATCATGGGCTTTCATCGAGAGGCCTTTCCGCCGTGCGAAGGCCGTAAGCCAGAAAACCGTGTTTGCGGCGGGAGCGACCGTAACCCTGGCAATCGCCGCGGTGGCTTCCGTCTCGATTGTCCGTCCGAGTTGGTTGCAGAACTGGGCGCCGGAGATCGACGCCATGCAATTCAAGCGGGCGATCCCCGTGAAAGCTCTCGGGCTCTCGCGCGCTGCAGGATGGGCATCCGGGACGTATTCAACGGGGCAGTCGGGCGGTGTTCCGGATACGATCCTGTGGGGAGATAGTTTTGCCGAAGCGCTGGCTCCAGGCTTCGTCGATTACGACCAAAAGACGGGGCATGACGTGATTATATCGGCACTGGCCGGCTGTCCGCCGCTCGCCGGGGTGACGTTCCATGAGCGCGGCGGCGGCGAAGTCTGTACGTCACGTAACACGAATATTCTGAAACACATTGGCGAGTCGAAAATTCGTCGTGTCGTTCTTGTCGCTCGCTGGTCCGTTTTCGCGAAGACTGTTGTCCGGGATGCCCATGGACGTCCCACCGTTTACGGTAATAGCGAGGGCGGCGATGGCTCCGGTCTGGAATCAGCTCTCGACGCTGTCGTGCATCAATTGGTGACGCAGGGCCGGGAAGTCGTCATCATCGGGCCGATACCAGCCCAATCATTCGAGGTCGCGCCCGCGGTTGCAAAACACATCGCGTGGGGCGTACCGCTGCCCTCTCCACTGACGTTTCACGATTTCACGGAGGAGCAGCGACAGGTCTTATCGCTGCTCTCACGCTTGGACGCTATTCCGAAAGTCCGGGTCGTCTATCCCCATACGATTTTGTGTCACGGCACGACCTGCCCGTATCGCGTTGATGGCAAACCGATGTACTCCGACGACGCGCATCTTTCGCCCACTGGAGTGGCGGAGCTGGCACCTCTATTCAATGAAATATTCTCGGATGGTGCTCACTCGTAGAGTGCGTATTCAAAACCTATGGATCACCTCCTGCTCTTTGCTCTCGGACGTCGGGGCGGCCTTGCCGAAGATGGTGGGCAAGATCTCTTCCGCCGTATCGACGACGGAGAAATGGACATCCAATCCGGCGCGAATGAAGGTTTCGGCCTTCATGTGATCGAGCAGGTTTAGGAATGGGTTCCAGAAGCCGTTGATGTTGGCAACGACGATGGGCTTGGAATGGCGTCCGAGCTGCGACCAGGTCAATTGCTCGACGAGTTCTTCAAGCGTGCCGACGCCGCCGGGGAGCGCGACGAACGCGTCGGCGCGGTCGAACATCAGCTGCTTACGGACGTGCATGTTTTCGACGACTATCAATTCGTCGATGTCCTTCAGCATGTGTTCGCGGTTGCCGAGAAATTCCGGGATGATGCCCGTCACCTTGCCGCCCGCTCCGAGCGCGGCGCGCGCGACTTCGCCCATCAGGCCGAGACTGCCGCCGCCATAGATCAAGCGGATGCCGTTATCGGCGAGCGTCTTGCCGAGCTTTCGCGCTGCGATGGTGTAGGCGGGATCGAGGCCCTTGCCCGAGCCGCAGTAGACGCAAACGCCTTCAATCCTGGCGGGCGTTTCAGATTTCAGAGTTGAATTTTGGTTGGTCTTGCCGCCGGCCGGTTTCGTGACCGGCATTTTTGTCATTTCGTTCATAAGTATTCCGATCTCAGACGATCTGTCTGCATTATTTAGTGTCGCCGCACGGCCCTGCCCAGGTGCGCCGGAAGGTGTCACCCTCAGATGTCTCATGTGACCGTTGTGAGCATCCGGTCACGCTTCCGAATCAATCCACGGTCTTTAAGCCGGGAAGCATGGCGCCGCTACAAGACGTGTGCTTAGGTCCCTTAATATAGGGGCTACAAGGCGATGTTATGAAGGACGGGGAACCTTCAGAAACGGCAGTGAAAACGGCGTTTCGTTACGCTCGAACTGGCGCTGCTGCGGGCCTTCTCGTCTCGGCGGCGCTGCTGGCGTTGCCGCTCGATGCTGCCAGTGACCGGCCCGACGCGGAGCGGGGGCTATCGCTGCCGATTATCGACCGAAATTTTCGCGCTGTGGTCGCTCTTAATGACGAGGACACGCTGGAGGCGGCGCAGGCCGCGCAGCGCGTGGTGTCGCAGGATGCTCCGGATGAGGCTCAGGCCCAGGCGGACACTCCGGCGCAGCCTGATCCGAGCGACAAGCAAACGCCGTGGCAAACGCGCGAGCTAGGATTGGTCGATCGCCTGCAGGATTGGCTGGCGCGTGCCAATCGTGAGTTTCAGGGCGTCATCATCCGGCGATTGTCGGTCGCGCCTCCGGGCGGGGGCGGCGACGACATCGCGCGC
Source organism: Hyphomicrobium sp. MC8b (assembly GCF_905067615.1). Taxonomy (NCBI): domain Bacteria; kingdom Pseudomonadati; phylum Pseudomonadota; class Alphaproteobacteria; order Hyphomicrobiales; family Hyphomicrobiaceae; genus Hyphomicrobium; species Hyphomicrobium sp. MC8b. The sequence continues at coordinate 1,742,815 of NZ_LR898465.1, forward strand.
AAGCTGGAACAGGTAAAAGAGGAAGACGCCGAAACGGCGCGGCAGCATGCAGAGGAGGCCATCCTCGCGGCACAGGCGAAGCGGGCAGCCGACATCAAGCATAGCCAGGAGCTGGCGGACGAAGCGAAACGCAAGGCTGACGCAGCCGAGGCTGAACTGAAGGCCGAGGACGAGGCAGCGAAACGCAAAGCGGCGGCGCAGGCCGAGGAGCGGCGTCGCGAGAGCGAGCGTCTCGAGGCCGAAGCAAAACGTATCGAGGACCAACAGCGACAGGCGGAAGAGCAGCGCAAGGCCGACGAGCAGAAGCGTCTCGAAGCGGCGCGTCTGGCGGCGCAGGCGCAGCATGACGCCGAGGAAAAAGCCGCCGCCGAGAAGAAGGCCGCCGAGAAGAAGGCCGCCGACGAAGCTGCGGCGCGCGAGGCGGCTGCGAAAGCCGAAGCTGAGCGTCAGGCTCAGGAAGCGAAAGCCCGCGAACTCGCCGACGAGCAGCGCCGTCGTGAGGAAGAAGAGCATCAGCGTGCTTTGGCCGAGGCCGCGTCTGCGAAGGCTGCGGAGGAGAAAGCCAAGCAGGAAGCCGCCGCCCGTGCCGCCGCCGAAAGGCAGCGCGTTGCGGAAGAGGAAGCGCAGAAAGCGCGCATCGCGAAAGAGGCCGAGGAAAAAGCTCAGGCGGAAGCTGCCGCAAAGGAAGCCGCCGAGAAGCAGCGCCTCGCCCAAGAAGAAGCTGCGGCCAAAGCTGCTGCCGCAAAAGCGGCAGAAGAAAAGGCTCAACAGGAGGCCGCAGCAAAAGCGGCTGAAGACAAGGCTCGGCAGGAAGCCGAGATGGAAAAGCAACGGCTCGCTGACGAAGAAGCGGCCAAGGCGGCTGCTGCCAAAGCGGCTGCGGAACAGCAGCGTCTCGCTGAGGAAGAGGCTGCAAAAGCTGCTGCTGCCAAGGGTGCCGAGGACAAGGCCGAGCAAGAGACTGCGGCAAAGGAAGCGGCGGACCGTCAGCGCATCGCTGAAGAGGAGGCCGCGAAAGTGGCCGCAGCAAAAGCTGCCGAGCAGAAGGCCGCTGTGGCGGAGCCGCCGGTTGCTGATCGTCAAAAACCGGCCGTCCAGACGAAGACGTCCAAGGCGCATGTCATTCGCGAGGCCCGCAATACGCACGTTGCGCATGGTCCGGTCGTCAAGCGCTGGGTGCGTCGTGCGCACGTCCGCCGTGCAGCGCCGGGCCAATGCCGATATGCCGGGCGCAAGGCGTTCGTGCCGGGCCGTTACGTCGTCGCGCGCGGCGATACGCTGTGGCGGATCGCGCTCCGCCATTACCGCAACGGCCTCTATTACATCCGCGTCTATCGCGCCAATCGCGACACGATTCGCAATCCGAACCGGATCTATCCGTGCCAGACCATTTATCTGCCGCGAAAGCGGGGGTGATGGACTTTCCGGCCGGTTGATCCTATTTCAGGCCGAATGCAAAGAACTTCCGTCAGCATGCGCGCGCCCAGAAGCGGGCTTTTGGCGCGCCTTATTCCGTCCACCGAAACATCTCGGGTTTTGAGGGCCTTGTGGCCCTATGTCTGGCCGCAGGACCGCCCGGATCTGCGGCGCACGGTGGTGTGGTCGTTCGTCATCGTCGTTATCGCAAAAGCGGTGACGGTCGGCGTACCGTTTACGTTGAAATGGGCGACGGACGCTCTGGTCGCTGCGTCCGGCGGCCATGTCGCATCGAGCCAGACGCTGCCGTGGCTCGTCGGCGCGCCGGTGCTGGCTGTGCTGTTCTACGGCATCGCCCGTATCGTGATGGCGCTGTTGGTGCAGGTCCGTGAAGGCATGTTCGCGCGCGTCGCAATGCACGCGGTACGCAAGCTCGCCTTGTCGACATTCGAGCACATGCACCGGCTGTCGCTGCGGTTTCATCTCGAACGCAAGACCGGCGGACTGACGCGCGTTCTGGAACGCGGGCGGACGGGCATCGAGAACATCAGCCGCATGGCGCTGATGACGCTGATCCCGACCATTGTCGAGTTTCTCATGATCATCGCCGTGTGCGCCTACGAGTTCGACTGGCGCTACATCGTGACCATCGTCGGCATGATCGCGGCGTATCTCTGGTTCACGATCCGGGCGACCGACTGGCGGCTGTCGATCCGGCGCGCGATGAACGAAAGCGACACCGATGCCAACACCAAGGCGATCGACAGTCTGCTGAATTATGAGACCGTCAAATATTTCGGCGCCGAGGGCCGGGAAGCCGCGCGCTACGATAAGTCGATGGCGTCTTACGAGAAGGCGAGCATCAAGACCTATACGTCGCTTGCGGTCTTGAACTCGGGGCAGGCGGTCATCTTCACGATTGCGCTGACGATCTGTCTCGTGATGGCGGCGAATGATGTCGTGGCGGGCAAAGACACCGTCGGGCATTTCGCGATGGTGAACCTGCTGATGCTGCAGCTCTTCATGCCGCTGAACTTCATGGGCATGGTCTATCGCGAGATCAAGCAGGGTCTGACCGACATCGAGCGCATGATGGAGGTGCTGGAACAGAATCCGGAAGTCGCGGATCGACCGGGCGCGAAGCGGCTCGATGTCTCGGGCGGTGCCATCCGGTTCGATCACGTTCGCTTCGGCTACGATCCTGAGCGCGTTATTCTGAAGGACGTGTCGTTCGAAGTGCCGGCGGGAAAGATGGTCGCTATCGTCGGACCGTCGGGTGCGGGCAAGTCGACGGTCGGGCGCCTCTTGCTGCGATTTTATGATGTCACGAGTGGTCGCATTCTGATCGACGGGCAGGATTTGCGCGACGTTACGCAAGCCTCGCTGCGATCGGCCATCGGCGTCGTGCCGCAGGATACGGTGTTGTTCAACGATACGATTTTCTACAACATCAAGTATGGCCGTGCCGACGCCACGGACGAAGGAGTTTACGCAGCGGCGAAGCTAGCGCAGATCGACGATTTCGTGCGGGCGCTTCCCGACGGCTACGACACGATGGTCGGCGAGCGCGGGCTGAAGCTCTCGGGCGGCGAGAAGCAGCGCGTTGCGATTGCGCGGACGATTCTGAAGTCGCCGCCGATCCTGCTGCTGGACGAGGCAACGAGCGCGCTCGATAGTCATACGGAAAAGGAAATTCAGGACGCGCTCGACCGTGTGTCGAAGGATCGGACGACGGTCGTCATCGCGCACCGGCTATCGACCATCGTGCATGCGGACATGATTTTGGTGTTCGAAGATGGGCGCGTCGCCGAGCAGGGGACGCACGCTGAGCTGATTGCGAAGAATGGGCTTTACGCGAGCCTCTGGGCGCGTCAGCGGCAAGCGGAGAAGGCGCGCGAGGATCTCGCGCATGCGCTGGAAGAAGCCGGCGAGCTGCCGCCGCGGATTGGCTCGAGCGACGCGTCGCTGCTGGAGCGCGCCGAGCAGGAGTAGTCGCTCGTTCCTTGGATGGCCGCCTTCAAGTCGATGCCGGGCGCTGGAAGTTCAGGTACCTTCACCGATCGCATGAGTAAGTCTGCGCGCAACGCACATAATTGCCAACAATGCCGAAATTTGCGGTCATGAATTGTAGCGCGTTTGTGTTGCTGGCCTTCAGCTGAACGTGCTGTTTCTCTGGATCGTAGTCCTTGGTTTGGCAGGAGAAGTCCACATCCATGAGCTGTCCATTGTTATTGATATTTTCAGCCGTACAGCGAAAGGCCTCGTAAAGCAGGTCGACCTCGTTGCCACAAATTCCGACCATTCCGGATTGGCGCCGTGTGACATTATCTAGACCTTCAGCAGACTGAATTTTGCAATCGTCGACTGTGTGCGCCCAGGTGCCGATAAAATCTTCGAAGGGATTTGCGTTTGCGGAGGTGTTCTCCAGCCCGTCCTTCGAATGGTCTTTGCCAGTAGCGTCGAGCAGTGTGAAGTGGCGAGAAACGAGAACATTGCCGTTCACCACTAGATCCGTCTGCCATGTGCCCAGGTGATTCATCTCCTGCGGACCGTTGAACTCGGAAAAGAGCACGCGTGTCCGGCCAGAATCGGCGTGATTGTATTTCCAGGTAAATGTTATGTCTTCGTAGCCCGTACCTCCTTCGGCAACTTCGAACGGCCTTTGCGTCGCGTAGGTGACTATGAGAGCCTCCCTTCGCCGCAGCGGCGGAATAAGCAGTTCATATCCGACGATAAGGCCATCTTCTTTCACAACTTTATCGACTGGCACTATTTTGTAGTTGAGGTGATAGCTGCGAACGTTCTGGTTCTCAGTGTCTTTTGTTTTTACTCCGGTGAAATTTTTGCTCATGGGCACAATCCGCCCGTGACTCGTAATGACGAGCTTGACAAGCCTTCCGCTCTCCGTTCGCACCCAGAAAGTTTTGGGGAGAGGGTCGAGCGGAACATCGCCATCTACGCGCTCGACGAAATCAGGGTGCGCTTCATTGCAGGCCCACTCGGAAAGTAAAACGTAGACATCCCTTTGTGCGATGCCGCCTCGCGTTCCATGCAAATTGCCCTTAGCGAAAGCACCGGTTGCGGAGTTAACTCGTTCGGTCACGTCAAAAGACCAGCCGGTGCCAATGTGGCTTTCCCCTGTCCATTGCGGATCGATTGCCATCGGCGATGGCGCACTAAGAATACGCGCGTTGCTGTCTTTGGGCGTGCAAACAGGACCGGCATCGCAAATGCCGCAGGAAGCGAGAATAGCCAAGAAACCAAGGACAATTTTCACGACGGCCCCGATACGCACGGTTGAGCACAATTAATTTGTGCAGAGATGTTTGCAATCTGCAACCATCCAATCCGATCGGTTTGCGGCATGATGAATTCTGATCAGTGTTCTAAATACTGCGGACTGCGAACTGGCATCCCGGCGCAAGCATCATCAGTCTTCGACGATGATCCAGTTGTCGGGGTTGGGGAGTTTGGCGCGTTTCGTTTCGGCTTCGTCGCGGGTTGCGAAACGGATGGCGAGCGGGCGGCCAACGAAGACGTCGCCGTTCCCGAGATAGGTGTGGCGATTGCCCGACGCGACCAAGTCGCGCCGCTTCTCTTCAAGCAAATAAGCCATGGACAATCATCCTCGCGTTTCAGCAGAGGCAGAATAACGCAAAGCCTGCAAAAGTCGCGTTGCGTTTGATCATTGCGAGACCCTGAAATGAAAAAGCTAACCCCGAGATCTGGGGCCGGGAGACCCATCTCGGGGTTAGCACGAGCTTAGCCTTCGGCCCTTCCAGGACAACCTCGGGCTCTACTCGATTCCGTTACGGCGTTACCTTCGCGACTTCGGCGTCGAGACGCTGTTTCGCCTTGCCCGTTGCGACGAATGACTTCACCGCGTCGAGGTTGACGGGCTTGCCGACCTGGACGAGGGCGACCATGCCCATGCCGTAGTGGGGCAGGCATTTAAAAATGTAGAGGCCATCTTTCTCGGCCTTGAAGACGACTTCCTTGCTAAACGGGCCTTTCACTTCCGGTACGTCTGCCGGCCAGATGTTCGGCACGCTCTGAGCGTTGTGGCCCTTGTCGGTCGGGACGAACTTAATGGTGTCGCCGACTTCGGCCTTCACAAAGCCTGGAACGAAGACCATGAGATTGCCGGCGTCGTCCTTGTTGCGCATTTCGATGATGTGCTCGGCAGCGCTGGCGACATGCGGAGCGGAGACGGTAACCAGGGTAATGGCTCCCGCCATCAAAATTTGATGGGTCAGCTTCATGTGTTTCCTCACCCCGGCTTTTTGTTTACGAAAAACGTATAGAATAGGATCGCCGGCTTCTCAAGCGCCGTTTTGCCGCGCTTTTGTGTTGCGCCTTCCGCCTCCGCGGCGCGGAGCCGGCCGGAAGGTGCGTTGGGTGTTGTCTAAGAGACGGCGCGCGGGACTCGCAGTTCGGAAACACTTATCCCCGGTTCAGCAGCGGATGATACAATCCGCTTCGGTCGGCAGCATGGTTTTGAAAGAGCGAGAAGCGGTTGAGTACGGATCGATTTCGTCAGACGGTTAAAACGGTTCTCGGCGCACTCTGGCGCGGTGCGGTCATTGCGATCTGGACGCTTCGCGAGCTTCTGCGGACAGCCTGGAGCATCGTGCGCGGGCCGCTGATAACGGCGCTTAATATTACTGCAGCGCTGATCATCCTTTTCGAAGAGTGGGGATGGCGGCCGCTTTCGAACCTGCTCGGGCGGCTGGCAGCGTTCGCGCCGATTGCGGCGATCGAGCGGTTGCTGGCACGTCTGCCGCCTTATGCGGCGCTCATTGCGCTGGCCTTGCCAACCTCGCTGTTGCTGCCGCTGAAGTTCGTGGCGATCTGGTTGCTTGCGAATGAGCATTTTCTGTCGGCGACCTTGCTGTTGGTCGGGGCCAAGATCGCGTCGACGGCGCTTATCGCGCGCGTCTTTCTGTTGGTGAAACCCGCGCTGATGCGGATCGGCTGGTTTGCTGCGCTCTTCAACTGGTTCGTGCCGTGGAAGGATGCCCTTTATGCGCAGATCCGGGCATCGTGGGTCTGGCGCTACGGTCGCGTCGTCAAAGCGCGGACGATGGCGGAGGTTCGGAAGGTCTGGGCCGCGGCACGTCCGCGCGTTGCGGCAGTCTGGCGGCGATGGACGGGGCGGGAGCTGCCCTTTTCTGATGCGGCGCGCAGGAGCGCTGATCTTTCTTCGAAGTGATTCGGGCCTCGCCTGCCCGCCGGGAGATGAAACGCCCACTGACGGATCGAAATGGTCCCGCTCTGCGACATGTCGAACCTGATCGGCGTCGCCAATGATTGCAAAATGGCAACAGCCCCCAGCAGGCAATGGGGGAAGGATAGCGTTTTTGAACTCCAATGTTGACTGGTCGCGTCAAGTATCTTCTGTTCATTTCATTGGGCCGGGAGGCAACGGGTTCAATGGCCGGGACGTCGAGGTGCGGTGTCCGGCGTTTGGGGGAATGACGATGGGATCGAAACTCGTGGCCGGCATCTTGCCGGTCTTTGCGCTGGGCACTCTCGTGTCCACCGTCGCCGCAAAGGCTGACGACGCTTCTGCCAACGGCGTGCCGGAGGATTCGATTGCTCGCGATTGGGATGATCCGATGCGGGCCTCATTGGCGAAGCAGGGCATCCTCTACGGTGTGGGGTACATCGGCGAGTACTGGAATGTCGCCAAGGGCGGCAACTCGCAGGGCTCGAACTACGACGGCTTGGTTTCCGCGTTTACGGATTTCGATCTCGATAAGATGTTCGGCTGGAAGGGCGGGGCTATTCACGCCAGCGCCTATTACCTGAACGGTGTCGGTCCGGCGACGCAGCGCATCGGCAACATTTTCCCACCGAGCAACATCGAAGGCGACGAGCGGTTGCGCTTGTTCGAGTTGTGGTTCGAGCAGTCGCTGCTGGATGACAAGGTGAAGGTGCGTATCGGTTCGCTGGCAGCCGATAGCGAATTCTTTATCAGCGATACGGCTGCTGTATTTCTCAACAGCACGTTCGGCTGGTCGGCCGCGACAGCCAACAACATGGCTGCCGGTGGTCCAGGATATCCGCTGGCGTCGCTCGGCGTGCGTGTTCAGTATCAGCCGACGGATAATCTCAACATTCTCGCTGCGGTGTTCAACGGCAGCCCGGCGGATCCGTTTGCGGATGATCCGCAGGCCGACAACCCGCATGGCGTGAACTTCCGTCTGCAGGATGCGCCGCTGCTGATGGTCGAAGCGCAGTATAAATACAACATCGGCCTGCCCGGCACGTTCAAGTTCGGCGGCTGGAAGCAGTTCAATCATTACGCGCCGGAATTTCTCAATCCGAACGAGCTGGATACCAGCTCCGGCATCTATGGCATCATCGACCAGCAGATCTGGAAGGGCGCGCATGATGAAGCGGTTAGCGCGTTCGTTCGCCTCGGTGGCTCGCCGGATAAGCAGAATCTGATCAACACCTACGTCGATACCGGCATCGTGTTCACTGGCTTCGTGCCGGGGCGCAAGGATGATTCATTCGGCGCCGCCTTTGCCTATGGCCATGTCTCGGACAAGCTGCAGCAGGCTCAGATCGATGATGGTCAGACGGTCATCTCCGACTACGAGTCCGTGGTCGAACTGAACTATACTGCAAAGATCTCGCCCGGCTTCTCTGTTGCTCCTGATTTCCAGTATATCTGGAACCCAGGCGGCCGGGTGCCGAGCGAGAACAATCCGGCCGTGCCGGAGAAAGATGCGGCCGTGTTCGGCGTCCGGACGACGCTCAATTATTAATCTGACTTCTACCGTCTGACTTGCGCCTCCTAGTGCCACAGCGCTAGGAGGCCTTTTCATGAGCAGCACAGAAACAGACCTGCGCCCCATTTTGATTGCCGGCCCGACGGCCAGCGGCAAGTCGGCGCTCGCAATGGCGATTGCGGAGCAGGTTGGCGGCACGATCGTCAATGCCGACAGCATGCAGGTCTATCGCGAGCTGCGCATCCTGACGGCACGTCCGACGCCGGCCGACGAAGCGCGGGTGCCGCATGCGCTCTATGGCTTCGTGCCGGCGCAAGAAGCGTATTCGGCGGGCCGTTTCGTCCGCGATGCGGCAGAGGCGATTGCAAGCGCCCAGGCGCAAGGACGGCGGCCTATCGTCGTCGGGGGCACCGGGCTTTACTTCAAGGCACTCCTCGAAGGGCTCTCACCTGTTCCCGAGATCGATGACGACGTGCGCGCGCATTGGCGAGCGGAGGCGGCACGGCGCGGTGCAGAGGCGATGCATGTAGAGCTTGCGGCGCGGGATGAAGTCATGGCGGGGCGGCTTCAATCCGCGGATACGCAGCGGATCGTACGCGCGCTTGAAGTTCTGGAATCGACGGGGCGGTCGCTGGCCGAGTGGCAAACCCTTAAGGGCGCGCCCGTCTTGAACGAAGCGGAGACTGTGCGTCTGGTAGTTCGCGTCGACCGGGCTGAGCTTCACGCTCGTGCGGATGCGCGTTTCGCCGCGATGATGCGCGAAGGGGCGGGCGATGAGGCTCATGCTTTGTCCGAGATGCAACTCGATGCCGGGTTACCGGCGATGCGGGCAATCGGCGTTCGGCCGCTGATCGGAGTTGGACGGGGCGAGATCAGCGTCGGGGAGGCGGTGGCGGCATCGCAGGCGGAGACTCGTCAGTACATCAAACGGCAGGAAACTTGGCTAAAAAGTCATATGATTTCTTGGATTCCTGTTCAAACGAAATATATGGAAAGTTCACTGCGTGAAATTTTCGCATTTATTCACCGTTAGCGTTGACCAAATAGGATCGTGCGCCTAGGTTCCCCGCAATTTCGAAATGTTGGCAGGCGGCAAGCCTGTAGAGGAGTTTGACGATGGCACGCACGATGACCGGCGCGGAAATGGTGTTGACTGCGCTGGCTGACCAAGGCGTCGAGTTCGTTTTCGGGTATCCGGGCGGCGCCGTTCTTCCGATCTATGATGAGCTTTTCCAGCAGGAGAAGGTCCGGCACATCCTGGTCCGCCAGGAAGGTGGTGCGCTGCATGCGGCTGAAGGCTATGCGCGCTCAACGGGGAAGGTCGGCGTCTGCCTCGTGACGTCGGGGCCTGGCGCAACCAATGCGGTGACGGGCCTTGCCGATGCGCTGATGGATTCGATTCCGCTCGTCTGCATCACCGGGCAGGTGCCGACGCACCTCATCGGCAATGATGCGTTCCAGGAATGCGATACGGTCGGCATTACGCGTCCGTGCACGAAGCACAACGTGTTGGTGAAGAACATCAACGACCTCGCTCGTGTTCTGCACGAAGCCTTCCACATCGCGCGCACGGGCCGTCCGGGTCCGGTGGTGGTCGATATCCCGAAGGATGTGCAATTTGCGACGGGCAACTACGTTGGGCCCTCCAACATCCAGCATAAGACCTACCGGCCGAAGCTGAAGCCGGAGCAGCAGGCGGTGCGCGAAGCGGTCGATCTGATCGCGAATGCGAAGCGCCCGGTGTTCTATACCGGCGGCGGCGTTATCAACTCCGGGCCGAAGGCGAGTCAGCTGTTGCGCGAGTTCGTGCGGCTGACCGGGTATCCGATCACGTCGACGCTGATGGGGCTTGGCGCTTATCCGGCCTCGGATAAGCAGTGGCTCGGCATGCTCGGCATGCACGGCACCTACGAAGCCAACCTCGCGATGCATGATTGCGACGTGATGATCAACATCGGCGCGCGCTTCGATGATCGGATCACGGGACGCGTCGATGCGTTTTCGCCGAACTCGAAGAAGATTCATGTCGATATCGATCCGTCGTCGATCAACAAGAACATCATGGTCGATATTCCGATCATCGGCGACTGCGCTTACGTGCTCGAAGACATGCTACGCGTGTGGAAGGCGAAGGCGCCGATCCTCGACAAGGCTGCGCACAAGGCATGGTGGAAGCAGATCGACGGGTGGCGGACGAAAAAATCGCTGTCTTATAAGAACTCCAAAGACATCATCATGCCGCAATATGCGTGTCAGCGGCTCAACGAACTGACGAAGAATCGCGACACCTATTTCACGACGGAGGTCGGGCAGCATCAGATGTGGGCGGCGCAGTTCCTCCACTTCGATGAGCCGAACCACTGGATGACGTCGGGAGGCCTCGGTACGATGGGCTATGGATTGCCCGCCGCGATCGGCGTACAGCTTGCGCATCCGAAATCGCTCGTCATTGACGTTGCGGGTGACGCGTCGATCCTGATGAACATTCAGGAGTGCTCGACGGCGGTGCAGTACCGTTTGCCGGTCAAGGTGTTCATCATGAACAACGAGTACATGGGCATGGTGCGGCAGTGGCAGCAGCTTCTGCACGGCAATCGCCTCTCGGAAAGCTACACCGAAGCCTTGCCGGATTTCGTGAAGCTCGCCGAAGCCTACGGGTGGACAGGCATGCGTTGCGAGCATCCCGCCGATCTCGATGATGCTATAAACGAGATGATCAACACGAAAGGCCCCGTGATCTTCGATTGCCGGGTCGCCAAGCTTGCGAACTGTTTCCCGATGATCCCATCGGGGAAGGCCCACAACGAAATGCTTCTCGGCGAGAACATCACGGACGACGAAGTCGAGAATGCGATCGGCGAAGCAGGAAAGGTGCTGGTTTGACAAAGCACGGGGGAACAGGTTTCGGAATTTTTGGTGCCGTCATCGCGGTTTTCGCGATGACGCTCGTCGCCATGCCGGGGACGTTGGCCGCCAAACAAACCTGGGACCACGTCGCCAACATCAAAGATGCAGCGCGGCGTCTCGGGGCGCTGCATCAGCGTGAAGGCTCGGCAGGCGTTCTGAAGTTTCTTGACGCCTGCTACCGGACGCAGATGCTTGCCAGCGAGTATTCGCCGGGGCTCGAGTCGTGCTTGGCGCAGGACTACATGCACAGCCAGGTGCTGGCGCAAATCTATGCGCGCATTCCGCAAGCGGACCGCGTGCGCATGGGAACTCCGGCGCCGGAAGACATTGCGCGCGGTATGGGCGCCCGCTTCGTCGCGGCGTTCCGGCAATACAAGATTTCGACGAAGCAAGCCGAGGCTCTCAAGAAGATGATCGACAAGGACGGCATGCCGATCTTTCTGAAGGCTGTGTTTCCGCCGAGAAAGCCCGGCGAAGCCGACAGCGACGACGCGACGGGCAACGGCAAATAACGATGTTGAAGCTCGTCATTGGCAATAAGCTCTATTCGTCGTGGTCGCTCAGGCCGTGGCTTGTGCTGTCCCACTTTGACATTCCGTTCGAGGAAGAGATCATTCCGCTGCGGACGCCGGAGAGCCGCGGGCGGATGCTGGAGTTTTCGCCCTCGGGGAAAGTCCCGGCGCTTATCGACGGCGATGTGACTGTCTGGGAAAGCCTCGCGATCATCGAGTATGTCGCGGAGAAATTTCCGGAGTTTGCGATCTGGCCGCAGAACGGCAACGCACGGGCGCATGCACGTGCGGTTTCCAATGAGATGCACTCGGGTTTTCAGGCCTTGCGGCAAGCGTGTCCGATGCACCTCGGCGCACGCTTCGCAACGCCGCAGATCACCGAGCCGCTGCAGGCGGCGATCGATCGCGTCGAAGACATCTGGTCGGAAGCGCGCAATCGCTTCGGTGGCGGACAACCGTTCCTCTACGGAGCGTTCTCGGCGGCGGACGCCATGTATGCGCCGGTCGTCACGCGCTTCGATAGTTATCAAATTCCCGTCCGCGAAGCGACGCGAACGTATATGGATGCGGTGCTGGCGCATCTATCGTTCGCTGCCTGGCGCGACGCCGCCCTCGCCGAGCCGTGGAGCATTCCCGATTATGCTGCCGGCCACACCCTCGTTGAAAGTTTTGTTTGAGAACGCAGAGACCGACGATGTCCGAACCTTTGAAGCAGTCGCACTATCCGAGCCCCTCCCGTTCGCAGGAGATCGTGTCGCGGACACTGTCCGTCGTCGTCGACAACGAGCCGGGCGTGCTGGCGCGCGTCATCGGTCTGTTCGCTGGGCGGGGCTACAATATCGAGTCGCTGACGGTGACCGAGGTCGAGCATGAGCGGCATCTGTCGCGCATCACCATCGTGACCAACGGCACGCCGGCGGTGATCCAGCAGATCAAAACGCAGCTTGAACGCCTCGTGCCGGTGCATCGCGTCCGCGATCTGACGGAAGAGGGCGCTTCGATCGAGCGCGAGCTGGCACTCGTAAAAGTCGGCGGCAAAGGCGAGAAGCGCATCGAGGCGCTGCGGCTGGCCGAGATTTTCCGGGCGAAGGTCGTCGATACGTCGACTGAGCATTTCGTTTTCGAGGTCACCGGCAAGTCCTCGAAAATCGAGACGTTCATTCAACTGATGTCGGAGCTGGGCCTCGTCGAGGTTTCCCGTACCGGCATCGCAGCGATCGGCCGTGGCGCCGCAAGCTGAGTTCTTTTCTTCGGCGGCAGTTTCCTTTCTGGATTGGGACGCGCAGCCGGTTCACCGTGCTGGTGAAGAGACATGTCTCACGAACTTTTCCTCTCACTCGTTGCGTTTGCGTTCGTATCGGCGATGACGCCGGGACCGAACAATACGATGTTGCTCGCGTCCGGTGTGAACTTCGGTTTTTTCCGAACGCGCGCGCACATTCTCGGCGTCGTAATCGGCTTTACCGTTCTGCTGCTGGCGATTGCGCTCGGCGTGGGGCGGTTGCTCGTTCTGGTTCCCGGGCTTTATTCCGTTCTTCGCATCATTAGCGTTGCTTATCTTCTCTGGCTGGCTTGGCGTATTGGAACCGCCGGCGCGACTGATCCGATCGCCAGCGGGGATGCGCGGCCTATGACCTTTCTGGAGGCGGCCTTATTTCAATGGGTCAATCCGAAAGGATGGATGGTTTGCCTTAGCATTGCAGCCAATTACATCACGCCGGATAACCTCTGGGCGGATATCGCGACGCTTGCGACCGTCATTACCATCGTGTCGACCGTTTCGGCGTCGAGCTGGGCGTTCTTCGGCACGTCGCTGCGTCCGCTTCTCAAGGATGAGCGGTCAATGCGCATTTTCAACGTCGTCATGGCGGTCGCGCTCGTCGCGTCGCTATGGCCTATCGTGAAGGAGATGATCTGAAGGTTCGAGGACGCATTTTGGGTTAATTTCGCTATGCAGCATGGGCGAAAGGCTGCGGTGAAATATCCGAGTTTCGGCCTGCCGGCAGTGTCCGCGGGCCGTTGAATCCTCGATCCGATGTCTGTAGGTTCCGCCCAGATTTCAGGGCGCCCGGTTTCACAACCATCCGGGCCGCCATTGCTTTCAACCCAGCCCGAACGTCGATTTCGACCGGGGAACCCGAGAGGCCGCCCATGCGCGTCTATTACGATCGTGATGCCGACATCAACCTCATCAAATCAAAGAAGGTCGCTATTGTCGGCTATGGCAGCCAGGGCCATGCGCACGCGCTGAACCTCAAAGACTCCGGCGTGAAAGACATCGTCATCGCGCTGCGCAAGGGCTCGCCTTCGGCAAAGAAGGCAGAGCAGGCCGGTCTCAAGGTCATGGAAGTCGCGGACGCTGCGAAGTGGGCAGACGTCATCATGATGCTGACGCCCGACGAATTGCAGGCTGATATCTACAAAGAGCATCTTGAAGCCAACATGAAGAAGGGCGCAGCGATGCTGTTCGCCCACGGCCTCAACGTTCACTTCAACCTGATCGAGCCGCGCGAAGACCTCGACGTCGGCATGGTTGCGCCGAAGGGTCCCGGCCACACGGTGCGCGGCGAATACCAGAAGGGCGGCGGCGTGCCGTGCCTCGTCGCGGTGCATCAGGACAAGAGCGGGAACGCGCTCGACCTGTTCCTCTCGTATGCGTCGGCGATCGGCGGCGGCCGTTCGGGCGTGATCGAGACGACCTTCAAGGAAGAATGCGAAACGGACTTGTTCGGTGAGCAGGCCGTGCTGTGCGGCGGTCTCGTCGAGATGATCCGCGCCGGTTTCGAAACGCTGGTCGAAGCGGGCTATGCGCCGGAGATGGCGTATTTCGAGTGCTTGCACGAAGTGAAGCTGATCGTCGACCTCATCTACGAGGGCGGCATCGCCAACATGAACTACTCGATCTCGAACACGGCCGAGTACGGTGAATACAAGACTGGTCCGCGGATCGTTACGCCGGAGACGAAGGCGGAGATGAAGCGCGTGCTCGCCGACATTCAGACGGGCCGTTTCGTGCGCGACTGGATGCTCGAATGCAAGGCGGGGCAGCCGAACTTCAAGGCGACGCGCCGTATCAACGACGCGCACCAGATCGAGGAAGTCGGCGCGAAGCTGCGCGGTATGATGCCTTGGATCGGCAAGAACAAGCTTGTCGACAAAGGCAAGAACTGATCCGCGACGCGCTTTGGCGCGTTTGGCGGCGGTTTCGTTCGACAGACACACGGCGGCCTTCGAGGCCGCCGTTTTTTTTGCTGTTCTGAGATCCTCATGGTCTGAGCAGGCGAGCGCCGTGCATCACAACTGTCGCTTATGTGTCACTTCGTGACGATGGAGTGCCCATGATGCGGCGATGACGGTTTGTTCTATACCGATTTGGTATATAATTGTGCGACTCCGGGGCTTGTTTTCGCGGGAGATGCACCGGCTGACGCCATAGTCTTGCAGACTACAGGATACTTATATGTCTCGATCGAAGTACGTGGGTGTTGCCGCGTCCGTCGTTTTCAGCTCCGTCGCTTCTTCATCGCCGATCTTTGCACAGACGGCGGAAACCGATCCTTCAGCCGCTGCCGGATCGCCTTCAGTCGGCACGCCTGATAGTCCCCCTTCCGATTCGCCTCCGACCCCGGACGTGCTGCCGAGCATGGTCGTAGAGGGAAAGGTGCAGAAGAAAAAGGTTTCGAAAGCCAAAGCGAAGGCCAAGCCGGTACAGGCGGTGACGACGTCACAGCCATCTACCGCCCCAAAGCCAGCGGGCATCATCAATTCAAGAGCCGGACGGAATACACCGTACGGCCCTGTCACAGATTATCTTGCTGCGGCTACCGAAACCGGCATGAAGACCGACACGCCGCTTAACGAAATACCGCAATCGATTTCAGTGGTGGGTGCCGAACAGATCCGGGATCAGGATGCCCAAAGCGTGCAGGACGCCTTGCGCTATGTTCCCGGCGTGGTGGCAGATGGCTACGGCCTCGATAGCCGCACCGACGGTCCCATTATCCGCGGCAGCACCGAAGTTCCCGAATATCTAGATGGCTTGCGCCGCACCTTCGGCTATTACACCTACAATTACCGGCTTGAGCCTTATTTCCTCGAACGCATTGAAGTGCTTCGAGGCCCGGCATCCGTGCTTTACGGACAAGCGGCGGTCGGCGGCATCATCAATTCCGTCTCGAAGCGACCGCAGTCTGAAACCGCAGGCGAGATCGGCGTGCAATATGGCTCGTTCGACTTCAAGCAGGTCAATTTCGATCTGACCGGACCAATGACCACGGACGGCAAGTGGTCGTATCGATTAACCGGCGTTGCACGCGATGCTGATACCCAGGTGAAGTACGTTCCTAACGACCGCTATGCTCTGGCTCCGGCGATCAGCTACCGTCCGGATAATAACACTACGATCACGGTCATTGGCGACTTCCAGCGCGATCGCACGGGTTCGACCGCGCAATTCTTTCCGCATATAGGCACGATCTTCCCCAACGTGAATGGTAAGCGCATCACGTGGGACACGTTTGCTGGGGAGCCGGGCGATCACTACGACACCGACGCTATGGCGGGCACAGTGCTCGTCGAGCACAAGTTTAACTCGTGGCTGAAGTTGCAGCATGCCTCGCGTTACGCCGATATCCACAATGACTACAGCGCCGTCGCCGTTAATTGGGATTATCTCGATGCGGCGCAGGAGGAGCTATCGCGGTATCGCTGGATGTCGATCACCGATACTCAGGTCTTCAACCAGGATACCAACCTCGAAGCCAAGTTCGGAACCGGTCCGCTGGAGCATAAAGTGCTGGCTGGCATCGACTTCACACACTTCCATGCGACCCAGGGCTGGGACTATGCGTACGATGCGAATCCCGATTTTTCCCAGAGGCCGTTCAATATTTATCACCCGGTCTACGGAGACGCGAATTGGGTAGGAAGCAGTTGTGCGGGGCAGTCGTATGCTTTTACGGCCGCGCCTAAGACACCAGCTTGCGACCGGCAGTCGGTTGTCCAGACCGGGCTCTATGGTCAGGACCAAATTCGTCTCGGTAACTGGCTCGCGGTGCTTGGTTTGCGCCACGACTGGGTGGACAACACGACAAACGGCTCAAGCCAAGCGGACGAGGCGACGACATATCGTGCCGGGCTGATGTATGAGTTTTCGAATGGCTTCACGCCATATTTCAGCTATGCGGAGTCATTCATACCGGTCGTTGGCTTTGCCCGAACAGGCGCTGCATTCAATCCGCAAGAGGGCCGCCAATATGAGGTCGGCTTCAAGTATCAGCCAGTCGGTTCATATTTTTCCATCAATAGCGCGATCTACGACATCAACGATACCGGCCGTCTGGTCGCGGACCCAATCAATCCGAACTATTCTGCTCAGATCGGCGAGGCCGAAGTCAAAGGCTTCGAAATCGAGTTGGTTGGTAGGCTGACGAAAAATCTCAAGAGCGTTCTTGGCTATTCGTATACGCAAGCTGAATACGCTGGCGATTACGAGTACGCGGGCAACCAGATCGAATCGATCCCCAAAAACGTTGCGTCGCTTTGGGCGGTCTGGGATTTCGATCAGCCTGGTCTTAAAGGCTGGTCCATGGGCGGCGGTGTTCGTTACATCGGCGCTTCGTGGGATGAAACGAACACGATACAAGTTCCGGATGTGACGCTCTTTGATGCCATGATCGCTTATGAAACCGAACATTGGCGCTGGCAGCTCAACGGCAAGAACCTCGAAAACAAGCTGTATTACAGCACGTGCCTCGCGCGCGGCGACTGCTTCATCGGGGAGGCCCGTACGATTACGACCAGCCTGACCTACAAATATTGAGTATACATCGCGGGTTTTGCCTCTTGCACGACGCACACAAATCGAGGGAGTCGGCGCGAAGCTGCGTGGCAGGATGCCTTGGATCGGCAAGAACAAGTTTGTGGACAAGGGCAAAAACTGATCCGCCATGCGCTTGGGCGCGCAGGAAGGTTTCAAAAAAGCGCGGTGGCCGTCTTGGCTACCGCGTTTTTTGTTGTGCATTTGATTTCAGGTGAAAGTGTCATCCTGGGGCTCGGCCCAAGCGTCCGTTTCCATTGAGCGGCAAAGCTTGCGGCCGCCAGCAATTCGTCGAGCGGGCCGCGGCGTGATCTCGGGAGAGCTACCATGCGGCTGCATCCCGGCTGCGCCGCCGATGACGTTAGTCCAAAGTACAGGGATAGAGGGAGACTGTCAGCGATAACGCGGAACCAACCCGCACTGCCGCGCTCTTGGGGAGGGTTTACGTGCGGCAGCGCGGGCGGTCCACGTCATTTCCAGCCTTGGCCCTTGCGGGCGCAGGCCGGGACTAACGCGGGCGGCAGAGGAGCGGGGACCTCTGCCGCCCGTTTCCGAATACTGCCGCATACACGGCATCTTCGGATTTGAAGGGGCTCTAACGCAGCGCGACCGCTGCGTGAGCCCGATGGAGTTTCCATCGGGCGGCAGATGATCCCATTGGCACCTCATCGCGCTCTACAACCCTGGCGCAACACCAGGATTTGAAACCGGCTCAGAGGTGCTGGGAGATCTTGACTGTCGCCCCCCAGCGACGCTGTCGTTAACGGTATATGGCTGTCGAATCTTGGCCGCGTCATGACCAAACTTGGCTCAACAAAAGGCTGACGTGAAAATCTGCGAAAAGAGTCCGGAGCCGAAATCGATCCGAATATCGGCATGTTGAGCATTTGAATTTGCACGGTGCTGGCGATTTTCGGTTTTAATCAAACCGAGACTTAATTGTGGCTGATGCGGCGGGGATTTTTCTCCGCGCTGCCTATGATGAAGGTGAGAATGCAAGATATGTCCGAAGGCGGCTTTCCGCACGAAAATGGCGTGAAAGTCGTATCGAATTGCATGCTGAAGGTGATCGACGCGCCTTGGCCATTTGCCGAAGAGTATGCAGCGGAGATCGAGGCCAATTGGGAAAAGGCGAAAGCCTTCAATTCAAATTATTTCAACGGCATCGTCTACCTGACGAAAGACGCTCGCTCTGTCGGCAGCGAAATTCACGCCACGCTCATTCGGACCGATTTCAAAAGCTATCTCTATTGGCGCGGGCAAGGATTTCCAGAATCCGGCGTTATCGACGGCTTTGGTTCGGCGCTGATTCGCTCGTCCGACGGGAATTTCATGCTGATCATGCAGCGGCCGGGGAACGTCAATCACGGATTCGCCTATCTGCCGTCGGGCTTCATCGATCAGAACGACGTTCTTCCCGATGGAACGATTGATATAGGCCGCAGCGTCGAGCGCGAGGTCGATGAGGAAATCGGGGAAGCCGGAAGCAGCTTGAAGCGCGAAGAAGGCTTCATCGTTGCGCGGGCAGGCGTACACCTGTGCTTTGCGGTGCCGTTCTATCTTCCGATGACGTCGGAAGAGTTTGTCTCGCAGGTTGCGCGCCACAATGCGACGACGGATGATCCCGAAATCGAGAGCGTCATTCCGGTCGGCCACCTCGACGATCTCGCAAATCTCAAGGTTCTTCCGCATGCGCGTGCGTTACTCGAAGCACTTTTGGTCGCGCGCTAAAGAGCTTTCGAATGGGAAAAAAGGGCTTGGCGCAGGCAAAACCTTGCCGCATGGTGCCGCCGCTCGCGCGGGGTTTGGCTGCGCAGCCGACAGCGGGGAGACCGGCGCGTGGCGCTTAACTATCACGTTCTTGATGTTTTCACGGAGCGGCCGTTCGGCGGCAATCCGGTTGCGGTGGTTCTTGGCGCCGATCATTTGAGCGCCACGGAAATGCAGACCATTGCGCGCGAGTTCAATCTCTCCGAAACGGTCTTCGTTTTGAGCTCGACGAGTCCCGGTCACACGGCGCGCATTCGCATCTTTACGCCGACGCGTGAGCTGCCGTTCGCCGGTCATCCGACGATCGGAACGGCGATCCTGTTGGCCGAGTTGCGTGCGCCGCTCGGCAACGGCCATGGCGATGCGATCATCGCGCTCGAAGAGGAAGTCGGCAGCATTCGCGTCGGCGTGCGGATGCGGGGCGGTGGGGCGTCGTTCGGCGAGTTCGACGCGCCGAAGATGACGAACCCGATCGAGTCGCTTTCCGAACCGGAGCAGATCGCGGCATCGGTCGGGCTCATTCCGGCGGAGATCGGGTTTGAAAATCACAAGCCGACGCTAATCCGTGGCGTTCCGGCGTTTGCCTACATTCCCGTCGCCAATCTCGAAGCAATGGCGAAGGTTCGCGTCGCGCCGCAGCACTGGGCGCGGGCGTTCGGCGATCGAGGGATTTTGGGCGTCTACCTATACACGCGGCAGTGCGTGCGTACGCAATCGGCGTTTCATGCGCGGATGTTCGCGCCGGACATCGGCGTGCCGGAAGATCCGGCGACGGGGTCGGCGGCTGCAAGCTTTGCCTATGTTGTCCAAGGCTTCGACGCGCTTCCCGACGGCATGCACAAGCGCCCGATCGAGCAGGGCTTCGAGATGGGCCGGCCAAGCGCCATTTCGCTGACGATGTCGATTGCGCGTGGCAAGCTCGATGGCGTTCGCATTGGCGGCTACGCGGTGCGCGTGGCCGAGGGCGTGCTCAAGCTCTGAGCGCCTTGTCATCCTCGGCTTTATGCCGAGGACCATTTTGATGGGGGTGGCGATGCCCGAGGGATCCTCGGGACAAGCCCGAGGATGACAGTGATGGGCGGCGATACCTGCCATCGCAATCTCCTCTCCCCAGCGGGATAGAAGATTACATCAGCGGCTCGTCCGCACCATGCGGATCAGTGTGTTGTCCCTCAGCACGTAGTGGTGGAACAGCGCGCCAACGGCGTGGAGGCCGATTACATAGTAAAGAGCGTTGCCGATGAACTCGTGGATTTCTTCCAGATTGTGGGAGAGGGCTTTATCCTCACCGACTATTGGCGGAAGTGAAAGCCCGTAGAAGGGCACGGAGTGACCGGCCGCGCTTACCATAATCCAGCCAAGCAGAGGCATGCCGATCATTGCGGCGTAGAGGATCAAATGGGTCAGGTGTGCGATGGCGGTCTGCCATACTGCCGGGCGAGGAATGATCGGCGGCGTGCCGTTGTGCGAGCGAATGCCGATGCGGATGATGACCAGCAGCAACACCGTGATGCCTAGCATCATATGAATTGAAGCAAGAAGAGCTCGTGTCTCGCTGCCCTTCGGATAGTAGCCCTTCAGTTCGATGGCGGTGAATACAGCCGCGATCAAGACTGCCATGATCCAGTGCAGTGCGATCGCTGTCGGAGGGTAGCTGCTAGAGTTGACAGATGAATTTGTGGCGACGGTCACGAAAAATTCTCCACGAAACCTGTTGGACTACACCGGCATATAAGCGCTCGGGCCGAATTGAGGCTGATCAATGTTGGCAACGTTTCAAAATTGGATGGCTTGAGGTTATGAAACGGCAAAGCCGGCAAAATCCGTCTCGGCGTCCGTTTGGCGTCCCTCAGCGGCGCGACGGTAGGGCAGCTTGATTTTGGGGGGGCAGATCGGCTATTGACGCCGGACTGGACCTTTGGCCGGTTTTCTTGGATTAATTGCCGTTATGGCTTGCGCGACCGACATCGCCGTTTCTTTTGCGCCGCTTTCGAGCACGCGCGGCGGATCTTTTGCGCCCAAGCTCCTGCTTTCGCTTCTCCTTACCGGCCCCTGGGCCGCATGACGCCCGGCTGTCCGCCGGGTTGGTGCCCAGGGGATTGGACGGCCAGGACTTCGAGATTGAGAGCGATCAGTGGCGAGCCCCAGAGGTCGCCCGGCAAAGGATGAATACAATGACGTCCCCAAGCAAAGGCGCTGCGCCCGAACAGCAGCGCGATGACGACAAGATCATCATTTTTGATACAACTCTGCGCGACGGTGAGCAGTGCCCCGGCGCTACGATGACGTTCGAGGAGAAGCTGCAAGTCGCCGAGCTTCTCGATTCCATGGGTGTCGACATCATCGAAGCGGGCTTTCCGATCGCGTCGGAAGGCGACTTCGAGGCGGTGACGGAAATCGCCAAGCTTGCCAAGCAGTCGGTCATCTGTGGCCTGGCGCGAGCGAACTTCAACGACATCGATCGGGCGGGCGAAGCGATCAAGCCAGCGAAGCGTGGCCGCATTCACACCTTCATCGGCACGTCGCCGCTGCATCGCCAGCACCAACTCCAGCTCAGCCAAGAACAGGTCTATGAGCGCGTCGTCGCTTCGGTGACGCGGGCGCGCGGCTACACCGACGACGTCGAGTGGAGCGCGATGGACGCCACGCGGACCGAGCACGATTATCTGTGCCGTGTGGTCGAAGCAGCGATCAAAGCCGGTGCGACGACGATCAACATTCCCGACACTGTCGGCTACGCGCTGCCGGAGGAATATTTCGACCTCATCACGATGCTGAAGACGCGCGTTCCGGGCATGGACAAGGTTGTGATCTCGACCCATTGCCACGACGACCTCGGCCTCGCGGTGGCGAACTCGCTGGCAGGTATTCGCGCGGGTGCGCGACAGATCGAGTGCACGATCAACGGTCTCGGCGAGCGTGCAGGCAACGCGGCGCTGGAAGAGATCGTCATGGCGATCCGCACGCGCCACGATCTGCTCTCCTATCACACCGGCATCAAGTCGGAGATGCTGTCGCGGGCCTCGAAGCTCGTGTCGGCAGTCACGAATTTCCCGGTGCAGTACAACAAGGCCATCGTCGGCCGGAACGCCTTCGCGCACGAGAGCGGCATCCATCAGGATGGCGTTTTGAAAAATACCGAGACGTATGAAATCATGACGCCCGAGTCCGTCGGCGTCATGAAGTCGTCGCTCGTCATGGGCAAGCACTCGGGCCGCGCAGCGTTCAAGTCGAAGCTCAAGGAACTGGGCTACAATCTCGGCGATAACGCCATGGAAGACGCCTTCAATCGCTTCAAGGCGCTCGCCGACCGAAAAAAGCACATCTACGACGAGGACATCGAAGCGCTGGTCGATGAGGGCGTCGCGCACATGAACGATGCCGTGAAGGTGACGGCGTTGACGGTCATTGCCGGAACGATGGGACCCCAGACGGCGACGCTGACGCTCGATATCGACGGCCAGTCGAAGACGGTGCAGGCTGTCGGCAATGGACCTGTTGATGCAACTTTCAACGCCATCAAGCAACTGTTGCCGAATAACGCGCGCTTGGCACTGTATCAGGTGCACGCGGTGACCGAGGGCACGGACGCCCAAGCTGAAGTTTCGGTGCGGCTCGAAGAAGAGGGCCGGGCTGTAACGGGGCGGTCGGCCGATCCCGACACGCTCGTCGCCTCGGCGCGGGCTTACGTGGCTGCGCTTAACAAGCTCGTCGTCAAACGCCAGAAAACGGCGCAGGCACAGCAGGCGTTCTAAGTAAAAAGCCCGAATTTCGTCGGACTTTGGTCGGGGCAGCGTGCCACATTCGTAGCATGCTACCCCGCCGGCGTTTGTCTGTGTATGAACATGCCGTGACCGGTAACCATTCGGGCACTCAACTCGCCTCGATGGCGGGTGACCTTGATAAACGCCGTACGTCCCATAAGCTGGGCGACATGAAGTGGGCCGGATTCACGGGATGTTTGGTTTAGGTGTCAAAAGAGCTTTCTCCGACAGCATTGCCATCGATCTCGGCACGGCCAACACGCTCGTTTTCGTTGCCGGACGCGGTGTGATCCTGAACGAGCCGTCAGTGGTCGCCATTCGCTCGCGCGGCGGCGTTCGCGAAGTTCTGGCAGTCGGCGAGAAGGCGAAACAGATGCTTGGGCGGACGCCGGAAAGCATCGAGACGATTCGGCCGCTGCGCGATGGCGTCATCGCCGATTTCGTCGCCACGGAAGAAATGCTGCGGCAGTT
Source organism: Hyphomicrobium sp. MC8b (assembly GCF_905067615.1). Classification (NCBI taxonomy): domain Bacteria; kingdom Pseudomonadati; phylum Pseudomonadota; class Alphaproteobacteria; order Hyphomicrobiales; family Hyphomicrobiaceae; genus Hyphomicrobium; species Hyphomicrobium sp. MC8b. The sequence continues at coordinate 1,766,213 of NZ_LR898465.1, forward strand.
CATCGGCCGCACGAAATCCCTCGTCGAGTTCATTCGGCCGCGCATTCTGATTTGCGTGCCTGCCGGCGCGACGCCCGTAGAGCGGCGGGCGGTCTATGAAACCGCGATGCTGGCGGGGGCGCGGAAGGTCTATCTGGTCGAAGAACCTGTGGCGGCGGCCATCGGCGCTGGGCTGCCGATCGACGAGCCGAAGGGCTCGATGGTCGTCGATATCGGCGGCGGTACGACGGACGTTGCAGTGCTGTCGCTGGGTGGAGTCGTGCAGGCCAGCTCGATCCGCTGCGGCGGCAACGCGATGGACGAAGCCATCGTGCGCTATGTCCGTCGCCGTCATCAACTGCTGATTGGCGAAGCGAACGCCGAGCGCATCAAGATCGAGGCAGGGTCGGCGTCGCGCGTTGTCAACGGCGAGACGGCTGAGATCGTCATTCGCGGCCGCGAGATTCGCGAGGGCAAGCCCAAGACGGTCACGCTGAGCCCGCAAGATATCGCGGAGGCGCTGGAGCCGCCGATCGAGAAAATTGCCGAGTTCATACAACACACAATCGAGGATCTTCCGCCCGAGATTTCGACCGACATTTGCGAGCGCGGTATTCACCTGTCGGGAGGCGGATCGAAGCTTGCAAAGCTCGATCAGGAACTCGAACGGCGGATCGGCGTCAAAGTTCATGTACCCGAACAGCCGGAGCAGTGTGTGATCTCCGGATCGGCCGCTATTCTGGAAGCGCTCAAGGAGCGCGAGCATCTTTTGATCAAGCCTTGAGTTTGATCGACGTTCGAATTTGAGAGCAGCGGAAACCCTTATGACGCGCCTCAAGGAAGGTCATGTTTACTTCGGGCGCGGCGATGGCACGGCGTCGCGACGGCGTTTGCGTCCGCTGCTGCTTTTGCTCGTTTTCGTTTCAACGGCATTGATGCTGCTGAGCCGGCTCGATCACAGCATGCTCGGCGATGTGCGCTGGCAGATCGCGTCGTGGATGACGCCCGTGTTCAAGACCGCGATGATACCGGTCGAGCCGATCCGCGAGATGGGGCACGCGATCTCGACGCAAGTGTCGCTGCAAGACGAAGTCGACCGGCTGCGGAAAGACAACCAGAAACTCGGCAGTTGGGAGTGGCGGGCGCGCCAGCTTGAAGCGAAGCTTGCCGGTCTCGAAGCCATTGCGAAAGTTGTCCCGGAGCAGAAGCTCGATTTCATCACCAGCCGGGTGATCGCCGACTCGAGCGGCGCGTTCGTGCATAACGTCACCATCGACGCCGGGCGCGTGCGCAAAGTGAAATGCGGCTATCCGGTCGTCAATGCCGACGGGCTGATCGGACGCGTCGTCGATATCGGCCCCAATGCGGCGCGCGTTCTGCTGGCGACGGATCTCAACAGCCGTATTCCCGTTGTGGTTGGGCCAAAGGCGGTGCGCGCGATCATGGCGGGCGACAACAGCTCGCGGCCGCGGCTGATCTACATTCCGGACGGCGCGAAGATTTCGCCAGGCGATGATGTTTCCACGTCGGGGCAGGGCGGGCTATTTCCAATTGGGCTGCGTCTCGGCGTCGTTGCTGAGGGTGCGAAGCCGCGAGTCGCACTGCGCGCCAATCTCGACAGGCTCGATTACGTCAGCGTGCTTTTCTACGATGATCCGTCCGCGCATCTGACCGACGATCTCATGGGCGGCAAGGGCGCGAGCGACGCCGCGGGGACAACTCCTCAATCTTCCGAGAGAGCGGGTCCATGAGGTGGCTGCGGTTCCTGATGCCGGTCGCTTCCGTCGCAGCGCTGACGATCGTTGCGATCCTGCCTTGGGGAATGCCGACGGTGGATCGCTTCGTGCTGCCGCTGCTGCCCGTCGTCGCCATTTATTATTGGACGCTCGATCGCGACGCATGGCTGCCGGAATGGAGCATCTTCCTGGCAGGTCTGCTGCTCGATGTGTTGACGCAGGGGCCGCTCGGCTATTGGGCGCTTGTCTATCTCGTCGCTTATGTCATTGCGGTTTACTGCTCGCGCTTCGAGGTCGATACCACGGCGCAGAGGCTGGCTCTTTTCACCGGCGCGATCATCACCGTAACGCTCTTCGCGTGGCTTGCCGCGTCGGCGTATTTCATGGCGTTTCTCGATGCTGAACCCTATGTGCGCGGCGCCGGTGTCGCGGTGCTTGCTGCCGCTCTTATCACGCTGTTGCGCCGCGTTGCCCGATCCGCCGGAGCACCCGCCCGTCCCGTTCGACTGACGCGGGGGGACTGATGGCGGACAAGCCTGACGACGATCTGAGGCGAAAGAACCAGTTCACGCGGCGGTCGGTGCTGCTTGGCTGCGGGCAGGCGGCGGGATTTGGGTTGATCGGCTGGCGTCTCTATGACTTGCAGGTGGCGAATGCGCGCCGCTACGCGCCGATGGCGGAAGAAAATCGCCTTAACGTGCAGGTGCTGACGCCGAAACGCGGTCGTATTCTCGATGCATTCGGACGCGTGCTGGCCGACAACGAAGAACTGTTTCGCGTGACGATCACGCCGGCGCTGGCGAAGGACGTCGGCGCCGTCCTGCAGCGCGTCGGACAGATCGTGCCGCTGACGGACGATCGTATCGCGCGGATCATTGCCCGCGCGCGCAAGCAAAACCGCAATCTGCCGACAACCGTCGCGTCGGATTTGTCATTCGATCAGGTGGCGAAGATCAACCTTTATGCGCCGAGCCTTCCCGGCATCAAGACCGATTTCGCCTGGCGCAGGCGCTATCGCGACGGTGCGGCACTGAGCCATGTCGTCGGCTTCGTCGGCAGCGTCGAGCGCTTCGGCATCGATGATGACGCCGTGATCCGCATTCCGGATATTCGCATCGGCAAGAGCGGCGCAGAGCTTGGTTTCGACGCTGATCTTCGCGGCACGGCAGGTACGCAGAAATCCGAAGTCGATGCGCGCGGGCGTGTGGTGCGGAATATCGAGACTGTCGATCCGGTTGCCGGGAGCGATCTGCATCTTACGCTCGACAGCGAATTGCAGCGGCGCGTCGTCGATCGCATGCAGCGCGATGGACTGGCTTCTGTCGTCGTGCTCGACATCGCAACGGGTGCGATCCCGATCATGGCCTCGGTGCCGGGCTTTGATCCGGCGCAAATCGCAGGCGGCATCTCGGAAGCCGATTGGACGAAGCTTTCAGCGTCGGACGACAAGCCGCTGCTCAACCGGGCGGTCGCCGGTCTTTATACGCCGGGTTCTACGTTCCTGATCGTAACGGCTTTGGCGGCGCTCGAAGCCGGCGTCGTTTCACTCGACGAGCACGTGTCATGCAGCGGTCGATACGAATATGGCGGACAAATCTTTCGTTGTTCCAATCCGAACGGCCACGGCAAGATCACCTTGCAGGAGGCCATCAGTGCGTCGTGCGAGGTGTTCTTTTGCGAGATGTCGGCGCGGCTCGGCATCAAGCGCATCGCGCGTGCAGCGCGTGCGATGGGTTTGGGCGCGACGAACAACATCGGACTGCCGGATGAAAAGCCCGGCATCGTTCCGGATCGCGATTGGAAGCGCGGCAATCTCAATGCTGGTTGGCTCGGCGGTGAGACGCTGCTGACAGGCATCGGTCGCGGTTATCTGCAAGTCACGCCGCTGCAACTTGCCGTCGTCGCGGCACGGATGGCGAGCGGACGCACCGTCGTTCCGGTTCTGCGCAGGCCTGACAATCCGGCGACGACGCAAGCGGTTGCGTTTGCCGACCTGCCTTTCCGATCCGCAGATTTTGACGCGGTGCGCCGCGGCATGTCGGCCGCCGTCAACGACGCGAAGGGTTCGGCGACGGCGGCGCGTCTCGGTGGGGGTAAGGGGCCCGTTGCGGGTAAGTCAGGGGTTTCCGAGGTCGGCGCGCGTGGGACGGACAGCGCTGATCGGTCGAGACGAAATCATGCGTTGTTCGTCGGCTACGAGCCCGAGAATGCGCCGCGTTATGCGCTTGCGGCCGTCATCGAGCATGCCAGTGACGGCGCGGTAGCCGCGGTGCTAGCGCGCGATGTCCTTGCGCTTGTCATTGACCGTGACGATCACGATCGCAGCAAATCGGGTGCCGATGGCAGCGAGGTTCCGCCGTTGAGTAAGCGCGCGGAGGAGGCGGGGTAATGGAGACGATCTATACCGCGTGGAATACCGGCCAGCCGCTGCGCATCGGCGCCAAGCTGTTGCGTATCCATTGGCCCGTGATTGCCACGGTGTGTCTGCTCGCGGGAATCGGAACGGCGACGCTTTATTCGGTGTCGGGCGGCTCGTTTGTCCCGTGGGCGGAGCGGCACACGCTGCGTTTCCTCGTCATGCTCGCCGTCGTCGTCATCATGGCGACTGTGCGCCTCGAAGTCTGGATGAAGCTCGCCTATCCGGTTTATGCGGTGGCCTTGCTGACGCTGGCCCTCGTGCCGTTCGTCGGTGTCGAGGCGCTCGGCGCGAAACGTTGGATCGGGGCGGGCGCGATCTCGTTTCAACCCTCCGAGTTGATGAAGCTCGCTTTGGTGGCGGCGCTGGCGCGCTACTACATGTGGCTACCGCAGGAAGACGTGCGCCGCGTGCGTTATATTCTCATTCCTCTGGCCATGATCGGCATTCCGGTGCTGCTGACGCTGCAGCAGCCGGATCTCGGCTCGGCAGCGTTGTTTCTGGTGCTGGGGCTGTCGCTGATGTTTCTCGCAGGTGTGCCGCTGCGCTATTTCGCGCTGGGCGCGATCCTGGCCGTTGCGGCGATGCCGGCGATCTGGTCGGGCATGCACGGCTATCAGAAGCGTCGCATCGAGGTCTTTCTCAATCCAGGCATGGACCCACTCGGCGCCGGCTATCACATCATGCAGTCGAAAATCGCACTTGGCGCAGGCGGGATCGCAGGCTCGGGCTTCATGCACGGGACGCAGAGTCAGCTCGATTTCGTGCCGGAGAAGCACACGGATTTCATCGCCAGTATCATCGGCGAGGAGTGGGGTTTCACGGGCATGATGCTGCTCATCGCCATCTATGCGGCGCTCATTCTGATGATGATGCTGATGGCGCGCCGGTGCGATAACCGTTTTGCGCGCTTGGCCATCGCAGGCTCGGCGATGACGTTCTTCATATACGTCTTTATCAATCTGGCGATGGTGACGGGGCTCGTGCCGGTCGTCGGCATTCCACTGCCGCTCGTGTCTTACGGCGGCACGTCGATGACGACGCTGATGATCGGGCTCGGCATTGCCATGTCGGCCTATGTGCACGGGCGTGACGGACGGCGCTGAAAGCGGCAGACCTTGCCCGTCCGGTCGTCTGGCGGGCGGTCAAAAAGCCCTATTTTCTCAATCGCGTGGCGAATGTGAGGGAGGGGGGTGGACAGAGCCCGCCAGCGATGCTATGCGCTCCGGTCTCGGGGCCCGTTCGGGCCCCTTCGCCGTCCTTGGAGGCTCGCGCCTCCGATATGCAGGCGGTGTTGGTACGGGTGATTAGCTCAGTTGGTAGAGCAGCTGACTCTTAATCAGCGGGTCGAAGGTTCGAGTCCTTCATCACCCACCAAATCTCAGAAAACCCGAAGAGATTTTCGCGGTCGGTTTGCATTTCCAGCTGACCGTGAAATTCCAGCGAAGCTTCCCGCACAATTTCCAGATTTCTAGTCCACTGCAAACGCAGTCATGTGCAATGCGGTGGCGGTGGTCGCGCTTGCCACTTTGCTTGCGCATCACTTGGAACGCCACTCGGATGCCAAGTCAAAAAGTTTAAGTGTCGAGGCCGTGGCCACGAATTTCGAGAACGACAGGACCGAAATGGGAAAGACCGCGCAAATCAGCGTGGCGTCAACCCCATCTCGACACCAGTCTTGTCGAACAGCGCGAACTTGTCCAACAGGTCGGCACTGGCCTGATTATTTCCAATTACCTCTACTTCCCGGCCATCGCGACGAAGGCGAGCGACGATTTTGTCCAGGGCACCAACCCCTGAGATGTCCCAGAAATGAGCCGCCGAGACGTCTATCGTTATCTTCGTGGCTTCTCGCTCGCTTTGGAACGCATGTGCAAAGCGATCAACCGAAGCGAAGAAGATCTGTCCTGTAACGTAGTAGGTGGCGGATCGCCCGTCCGGCGTTTCTCTGCGTTCCACCCGGAACATGCGCCTCACTTTTCCGGCGAAGAATATTCCGGACAGCAGAACGCCGACGACCACACCTTTCGCGAGATCATGCGTCGCGACGACGACAACCACCGTGCTTACCATGACGATCGACGATGTCAGCGGATGGCGGCGCAAATTCGGAAGGGAATTCCAGCTGAACGTGCCGATTGAAACCATGATCATAACGGCGACCAGAGCAGGCATCGGAATTCGTCCGACGAGGGGGCCGAGGACTGCAAGCAGAAATAGAAGAAATGCGCCAGCCGTAAAGGTCGACAGACGTCCACGCCCACCTGACGTTACGTTGATCACCGACTGTCCGATCATCGCGCAACCCGCCATGCCACCAAATAAGGCCGCAACGATGTTCGCGCCTCCCTGCCCCGCGCACTCGCGGCGCTTGTCGCTCTCGGTGCCGGTCATGTCGTCAACGATCTGAGCTGTGAGCATGGATTCGAGGAGCCCCACCGCCGCCATTGTCAGCGAATACGGCAAGATAATACGAAGTGTCTCGAGCGTGAGGGGCACATGAGGGAATGCGAATGAAGGGAGGCCTTCTGGAAGCTTGCCCATGCCTCCTACCGTGTTCACAGGTGCGTCCGTGGCGATGCTAAACGCCGTCAGCACAATGATAGCAACGAGCGGCGACGGTACCGTCTTCGTCCAACGCGGCAAGCCATAGATGATGGCAAGACCAGCGGCCACCATCGCATATGTCTGCCAGCCGACATGAGTCAGCTGCGGCAGTTGGGCCGTAAAGATCAGGATAGCGAGTGCATTCACAAAGCCCGTGATTACAGACCGCGAAACAAACTGCATCAACAGATCAAGCCGAAGCAGTCCTGCGGCGATCTGGAGCAATCCCATTAGGACCGTCGCCGCGAACAGATATTCGACGCCGTGTTCGCGTACGAGGGGAATCACAACGACCGCAACTGCCGCTGTTGCAGCGGATATCATCGCAGGACGACCGCCGGTAAAAGCGACGACGATGGCAATTGAGACGGACGCGTATAGTCCAATCTTTGGATCAACGCCGGCTATGATAGAAAAACCTATGGCTTCGGGAATAAGCGCGAGCGCGACTACGATGCCTGCCAGAATGTCGGCACGGGGCTGCGCCAGCCACTCTCTGGCCAACGCGTTTAAAGATGACATTAGAACCTAATTTGGTGTAGCGCAGAAAGGCGCGTTATCCCGGGGATAGGCGCCGGGCCAAGCCACCCGGAGGTCGGGTCCATCGAAGACATCTATTTCGCAACCGCTGCTATGTGACGCAATAGGTCCGCCCTAGGATTGAATGTCGCGGCCATTGGCGGGGTGAAGCTCAATCGACGTGCTTAGTGCCGACCTTAGATGAAGACCATTGACGACAATGAAGTGTAAAACACTATCGATTTCATTGGAAATTGGGTTGTCTTTTAATCAGCGGGTCGAAGGTTCGAGTCCTTCATCACCCACCATATGAATTGGGCACCCTGCTTTTAAATCACGAGTGGCGGGGGCCCAATTCCTCCTTGGCGCGGTTACCGGGCGACGATTTTGACCCTAAGCGGACGTCGCCTATCGCTCACCTGAGATATGCAGTGTCTGTAACTCCAACTCCAATCTGCGCATGGTTCTGCGCTTTTGTGGGCAGTCGCCAACCTTTCGCCAATCCATAGATTGCCGGGATAACAATCAGCGTCAGCAGCGTGGACGAGACCATGCCGCCGATCATTGGCACGGCGATACGCTGCATGACCTCAGAACCTGTACCGGTGCTCCACATGATGGGCAGCAATCCAGCCATGATAGCAACAACCGTCATCATCTTCGGTCGGACGCGTTCAACTGCGCCGACCATGATGGCATGGTAGAGATCTTCACGCGTGAATTGCTGTCCCTGAAGCAGACATTCCGCCTGGATCTCGCGCTTGGCGTTATCGAGATAAATCAGCATCACGACGCCGGTCTCGGCCGCGACGCCGGCAAGCGCGATGAAGCCAACGGCCACTGCTACCGAAAGATTGAAGCCCAGCCACCATATCAGCCAGAAGCCGCCGGCGAGTGCGAACGGCAGAGACAGCATGACGATGAGCGTTTCGGTCAGTCGCTGAAAGTTCAGATAAAGAAGTAAGAAGATGATCATCAGTGTTACCGGCACGACCATCTGCAAGCGTGCTTCGGCGCGCTCCAGGTATTCAAACTGTCCCGACCACACGAGATAGGTGCCGGGCGGCATCTTCACCTGTGCGTCCACCGCCTTCTTAGCATCGGCGATGTAGCCGCCGAGGTCTCGGTCGCGGATGTCGACGTAAACGTAGGTTGCGAGCTTGGCGTTCTCGGTGCGGATCGTGGTGGGGCCGCGGGTAAGTTTAATATCGGCGACTTCCCCTAACGGAACCGTACCATTGCCGCCAGGCAACGAGACCACGACATCCTTCGCGATCGCCTGCGGATCGGAGCGCAGATCGCGCGGGTAGCGTATCGCAACCGTATAGCGCTCGCGGCCCTCGACCGTTGTCGTTATTGGCTCGGCGCCAAGCGCCATCGCTACGACATTCTGCACATCGGCGACCATCAAACCATAACGGGCGAGCCGCTCTCGGTTCGGAATGATCTCCAGGTAATAGCCGCCCAACGTGCGCTCGGCATAGGCACTTGAAGTGCCTGGCACCGACTTGACGGCCGCTTCGACCTGTCTTGCAACGTTGTCGATTTCGTCGAGATTATTGCCGATCACCTTAATCCCGACCGGCGTGCGAATGCCGGTCGAGAGCATATCGATCCGCGCCTTGATCGGCATCGTCCAGGCATTGGAGACGCCGGGAAACTGCAGTGCTTTGTCCATTTCAGATACGAGGCTGTCCGTCGTGACACCCGGTCGCCATTCTTCCTTTGGCTTGAGGTTGATGATGGTCTCGAACATCTCCGTCGGTGCGGGATCGGTGGCCGTTTGCGCGCGACCCGCCTTGCCATAAACAGACGCCACTTCTGGAAAGGACTTGATGATACGATCCTGCGTCTGCAACAAATCAGCCGACTTCGTGATCGAGAGACCCGGTAATGTCGTCGGCATGTAGAGCAGCGTTCCTTCATTGAGATTCGGCATGAATTCGGTGCCGAGCCTGGTCAGCGGCCATATCGAGACCGCGAGAAGGATTGCCGCCAGCGCAATGGTCAGCGTCTTCGCCTTCAGCACACCCTTGATGACGGGACGATAGACTGCGATCAGTGCGCGGTTGATGGGGTTCTTTTCTTCGGGAATGATCCGGCCGCGTACGAAGATGACCATCAACGCCGGCACCAACGTCACCGACAGCAGCGCAGCAGATGCCATCGCAAAAGTTTTGGTGAAGGCTAGCGGCCCGAACATCCGCCCTTCCTGTGCTTCAAGCGTGAAGATCGGAAGGAATGAGACTGTGATGATCAGCAGCGAGAAAAACAAGGCCGGTCCCACCTCGGCAGCTGCCTCGGTAAGGATCTGAATTCGCGGCTTGTCCTTTGGCGCTCGTTCCAAATGCTTGTGGGCATTCTCGATCATGACGATCGCTGCATCGATCATCGCCCCGATGGCAATGGCGATACCGCCAAGACTCATGATGTTGGAGCCGATGCCGAGCACGCGCATCGCGACAAACGCCATGAGGATGCCGACCGGCAACATCAGAATGGCGACTAGTGCACTTCGAAAATGAAGCAGGAACACGATGCATACGGCCGCGACGACGAGACTTTCTTCGAAAAGCGTATGTTTGAGCGTTTCGATGGCCCGGTGGATAAGCTCGGAACGGTCGTAGACCGGCACAACTTTCGTTCCTGCCGGTAGAGAAGGCGCGATCTCCTTCAGTCGCTCTTTGATATTGTCGATAACGGTGAGCGCATTGGCACCATAGCGTTGCAAGGCGATTCCGCTTGCCACCTCGCCGTTGCCGTTAAGTTCGGCAATGCCGCGGCGTTCGTCGCCGGTGGTTTCAATGTGCGCGACTTCCTTCAAGAGAACAGGCGTTCCGCCGTCGGATTTGACGACGATGTTCTGAAGGTCTTTGACGCCTTTAAGATAGCCGCGCCCGCGCACCATGAACTCGTGCTCGGCCAACTCCAACGTGCGTCCGCCGACATCCATGTTGTTGTCTCGAATGGCATCGCGAACCTTGTCCAAAGGGATGTTGAAGCTTCTGAGCCGGTTTGGATCGACGACAACGCTATATTGCTTGACGAAGCCACCGACACTTGCGACCTCGGCGACTCCTTCAGCCTTCGACAATCCGTAGCGAACTTCCCAATCCTGCATCGAGCGCAAATCTGCGAGCGACTTGTTCTTGGATTGCAAGGCATACTGATAGACCCAGCCAACCCCGGTTGCATCCGGCCCGAGCGTCGGAGTGACGCCGCTCGGCAGACTCTTTGCGGCGGTATTCAGGTATTCAAGGACACGCGAACGTGCCCAATAGATGTCGGTACCGTCTTCGAAAATGACGTAGACGAACGAGACGCCGAAGAAGGAAAAACCTCGCACCACTTTGGAACGCGGAACAGTCAGCATTGCAGTTGTCAGAGGGTAGGTGACCTGATCCTCGACCACTTGCGGCGCTTGGCCCGGGAACTCGGTATAGACGATGACCTGCGCATCCGAGAGGTCGGGGATGGCGTCAAGCGGAAGTGTCTTTACCGCCCAGATCCCTGCCACCACGGCAAATGTGGCTGCGATGAACACCAACATAAGGTTCTTCGCCGACCAGGCGATGAGGCGCGCGATCATTGGCTAGCCTCCGTCGTTTGGCGCGTCTCGAAGCCCTTCAATGCCGATTGCAGATTACTTTCGGCATCGATGAGGAAATTGCCGTTGGAGACGACACGATCACCTTCTGCAACGCCGCTCATGATCTCGATGTAGCCGTCGCCTCGCCGGCCGAGCTTCACTTCTCGGGGCTCATAGCGACCGTTGCCGAGATCAACGAGGACGACCTGTCGATTTCCGCTGTCGATCACGGCACTCGACGGCACGGTTAGCATGGTAGCATTACCGGTGGAGATATCGACATCTCCGTACATATCCGGAAGCAGTGCCAGGTCCGAGTTTGGCAGTTCGATCCGCACCGGAATTGTACGCGTCTCCTTGTTCAATTGCGGATAGATGACTGTGACTTTGCCTTTGAATGTGCGGCCTGGACGCGCGCGCGTCGTGACCGTCACGGGTTCTCCTGGCTTCACGCCGTTTATGTCGCCTTCGGCAACATCAGCCATCATCCACACGACCGAAACATCGGCGATCCGGAAGCCAACATCGCCGGCTTTGAAGCCTTGTCCATCGCTCCAGTTCCGTTCGAGGACATATCCGTCAATGGGGGAGCGATACGTGAATGTGTCTGGTACGCTCCGCTCACGCTTCACCTCGTCCATGAACTCTTCCGGCACGCCGAGATTCTGCAGTCGACGTGTGGCTCCGACGACGCCGGCAGGTCCTTTGAGTCCTGGGAGCTCGGATGCTTCGTCAATTTTCGTCCAAGTCTGCTCGATCAACAGGCGCGCGGCTTGGTTCAAGACTTCTTGGCCGAACACCTTAGCCAACACATCACCTTTCATGACATGTGTGCCTGTCGTTACCGGTCCAACCGACACGACGTACCCGTCGAACCGCGGCGCCAACACGGCAATGCGTTGCTCATCAAGCTGCACCACGCCAGGTGCCTGGATGGTCCTGACCAGCGGTCGCCTCGTTACCGCGACGGTTTCAACGCCGGTACGTTGAATTTTGGCGGGTGAAACCTTGATAGAGTCGTCGTCGCTATCCTCGCCTTCGTAGACGGGAATGTAGTCCATCCCCATCGAATCCTTTTTCGGCACGGGCGATGTGTCCGGCAGGCCCATGGGGTTGCGGTAGAATTTGATTTTCCTGGTGCCGCTGCTGTCAACGACAGGTTTCGTTTCCAGCTTTGCTGTCGGTGAAGACGATGTCCCGTCTTCACCGACATGAACAGCAATGTAAGGCCTGCCGTCATCGGTCGTTTTGGGTGTCGGCGAATAGAGCGGCTTGCCGTCGGGATCGCGGTAATAAATGACAGGCCGCGATTCCTCGGCGCGCGCTTCGGTAATGACCGCTGCGGGAGTCAGCGGAAGTTTGAGCAGGTCTGTTTGACCCGCCCAAATACCAGCTCCCGTCGCAGCCGCTAGCGCTGCGACGGTCGCCGTTCCCCTTATCAAGACGTTCATTGGACGGCCTTGACGATGAGCTTGTTTTCGACCGTGCCAGTCTCGCCTTGCACCTTCGCGCCAAGTGAGAGCGCCCATTGGCCGGCCATGCCGAGATCGGTCTTGAACTTGTAGACACCGGGTTCCGTCGACGAAACCGCCTCGATTGGCGCGGTCATCGCTTCCATACCGTCAGGACCCATATCGATACGCTTGGCAAAGATCACAGCGTCAGCGACTGCGCGGCCAGACGGCTTGTGCACGAGCTTCACCGAAATGACGGCAGCGCCCTGCTTCACTTCCTTGTCCAGGAGCTGGAATTCGTAGTCCTTAGTGTCGGCAAGGGCCGAAGCGGCCATGCCCATGAGAAGCGCGACGCCGAGGGCAGCCGCACGCAATGAATGACGTTGCATATTGGTTGTCTCCGATTGTCATTGAGCCCGCACAGGCCGTCATGGCCATGCGTATGAGGGGCACGGCGACGAGCCGCGACCGCACAATCACGCTGACTGCGTGGGCTCAGACGCTCGGAGGTCGAAGTAAGGGCGGGATTTGAGAACCAGCGGTGACCGGCGTAGGCGCAGGCGCCACTCCGCGGCTGACAACATCACGATGAAAATGGGCATCAGAAATCGGTGCCGACAACGGCTGAAAACATTTAACGAGGCAGTTCGCCATCTCGGGGCAGAACTTCTGCGGGCAATGAGGGCAGGACTTGCCGGTTTTGTGGCAAGGCATCGCGTCAGATTGACCGGACATCGTCGTGTCGGCAGAGGCTGTCGCACCGCTTGAGATGGCGAAGGCATAGGTCGCCGTAAGCGGCATGGCAATGAGAGCGCTCAGTATGGCAAGCATACCGAGAATCCCAAACCAGCGCTGAAACAGACGCATCCTCATGGGGTGCAGAGTGCCATACCTCGTCGTGCGCCGCAATAAGGGGAGTGAGGCCGTTCGGTGGCTTTTGCTGACGCAATGCTTATGTTGCGATAGCACTCGATTATACGACGCTTCGCGCAGCTACGCATCATCGTCACCCGCTCTTTCTTCAAGGCCTGCAGCCGCGCAACGCGGTTTGCCACGGCTTTCAGGTGCTCGCTTGCCAGCGCATCCACCTTGGCGCACGATTTCTGCGGCCGCCCAGAAAGATTCAGCAGTTCGCGATCACATCGACTTCGAACCCCAATTCGCGCGCATGGCGGATGAAGCCATGCCGAGTTACGCCACGCTCATCATAAAGCCGCCATTTACCCTCGGGCCTTGGCGCCTCCGGCATCCGGCACTTTTAAAGCCTGTTGCCGCAATGAACCGACCGCTGGAAATATCCTTGGGAGCGCATCTCGATTACATTTTTGCATTAGTGCAGACGGCGGCCAAGGAACATGAGTGCTTTCATGGCGGCGTGTTGCCCCAACACCGACGTATCGCGATGGCCCGCATTGTAGTCATCGATAATTGCTTGAGCGATAACTTCGAAAAGTGACGCAAGCTCTTCATCTTCGACACGGTGTATTTCGATAAGTTCGGAACACGCGAGCCGTATTGCGGCCTTGAGTTCGATCGTCTCGAGATCGCCGCTTATCAGTCGGGAGCAAGCGAGCTTCACGACAACACTCCCGTGCAGTTGAAAGGGGGAGCGTATCGATAATCACTCTCAGTCAGCAGAGCCTTGATGTAACTGCCGATGGTTTCGTTTATCAGAGTGCAGATGGAATATCAGCTGCAACTTGCAAGTCTCAGCCGACTTGGGCAACGTATTATTTTTCGATCTTGTTATGCGATGATTACTGCTTACATTGTATTGACCGAGCTTCGCTGAAACCGACTTGGCCTCGCCCGCGGAGCGTGCTTGACCGACGACCTTCCAAAAGAGTTCGACCAACTCTGCCTGACTTCGTCGGGGAGCAAACGCATTCATCTAATGAGAAATCCTATCTATGCAAACTGGAACCGTGAAGTGGTTCAATAGCCAAAAGGGCTTTGGCTTCATCCAACCTGAAGACGGCGGCAACGACGTATTCGTCCATATCAGCGCGGTAGAGCGTGCAGGTCTGGGAAACCTAAGCGAAGGGCAAAAAGTCTCTTTTGACGTTGTTGCCGATCGCCGTAGCGGCAAGTCTTCCGCAGATAACCTTCGCGCCGTGTAACGGCATGCCGAAGAAATAGATCGGGCTCGACCACGGATGTACTGGCGATAAGCTCGATCGAATGGACCCGCGCCTGGCTTAGCCGTCAGTTGCGGGTTTTTTGTTTTTGCCGAGCGCGCAGGAGCCCAGCTGAATGGCAACGACGCCGAGATTTCCGATTAATACTGCCGCTACAAAGTTGCGCCGGGCTCAAGAAGCGTCGAAGGCGATGAAGGACCATGAAGCGGAGCGGCTCGCTGTACGGGCGAAAACGGAACGTCTCCGTGCAGAGCGATTGGCGCGAGAGGCCACCGCCCCGACCAATAAGAAGAAGTCAATAAGATAACCGCGCCATCAATAAGGAATATCGCGGTAATACACCCCCTCCCGTTTCATTTTCCACCAATGCCGCATCTGAAGTGGGCCTATGTAGACACAGTCGCCCATCGCTATGCTAATTTCCAGCTTCTCGCCGCGTACATCAAATTCGCTTGCCGCCATCGCGAACGCCTCGGCCTCGATATCAAACGACACTTCGCGACCGTCTATTGTAAGCGTGTAGGAAGGAAGCGCCATTTAGCAATCTGCCTTTCGATGTGCTTCGTGACCCAATCAAAACGTGATGGCGACGTAGGATTGGCCCCAACTGGTTGTGGTTAGCTGGATCCTCGGTGATGCTTCGGCAAAGTTCGAGTATCTTCGACCGGGCGAGCAACGTGATAGCCGCAGGACCTCAAGTCCGAGAGTGCTGTCATTGAATCGATGCGGAAAACATCTAGCGCGACATCCGACATTCGAACTTCATAGGCGCGGCTCCAGTTCTCTTGATACGATGCGGCTGGCGGCAGATCTGATCCACACTTTTGGAGCGAAAAGCCAAGCACGCCGGAATTCCCGCTCGTGAATACGTAGACCATCGGTGCCAGCTCCATATTTCGACAATCCTTAGAAGAGCAACGACGTTCTAGTTGACAGATTTGGTGGTTGCACACAGGCGGCGTGGTCGACTGGCGGCCCTTGCGAACACAATTGCGGTCGCAAGAGAAATCAGGTTTTTCTCTTTCCGCCGCTGGCGCTCATTGTCGAGCCCAGTGTGGCGCTCTGGAACTGCGGTACGCCCGGACCTGACTTCGGTTTGTCCGCCTTCGGTTTCCTGATTTCGCGATTGCTTCTTCGCTGACCTTTGGGCATTTCGTTCCACACCGGTTTTGAGAAAAAATCATATGGGTTAACTTAACCGAGGAGGGGCCACCGATAGCCACGGTCCAAAAGCGACAGGTAGTGCTCCATCGCAGGTCTGATGTCGGACAGGCGATCAGCACGATAGTCTTTGACCAGATCCTCGACTTCCTCCCAACTGAAGAGCTGAGAGGGTTTCGATGCCGTGACATTTGTCGATCGGGTTTCTACAACTGCATCATTGTATGCTCTGATGAGGCGAACGCTGCGCTCCCGCTCTTCGCTGGAAAGCCGTGCGAAGGATGCTAAACAACTGCTGATATCCGGCATTTTAGCGCTCCAAAATTTCTTGAGCTAAGCCATATCGTCGGTGGAGGCTTTTGGTGCTTCCACCTCATCGTCATCTTCGATCTCAATTAAAAGATCTTCAGAAGGCGACGGAATTTCCGATTCCTTCTCGGCGCTCTCATCGGCCATCCCGGTCTCATCGACGTCGTTTATTGGGATTTTGGCCTGAGGTTTTGTTGGCTCTGGTGGACGTTTGAACCTAACTGGCCGCTGTTTCCCGAGCGTCTCGAAGTCGACCCGAACGATCGACGAGGTGTTGGAAATCGTGCCGCAGTGCGGACAAGCGGGCTGCAGGCTCATCAGATCATAGTATCGGCTGCCACAGGTTTCGTTTCCGCAAGTCTGCTTTGTCCCGCGCTTAGTCTGCAGGGCGGATCTTGTGACGACGTGACTTGGGAGCATATTCGTTACCTCTCGCCGGCGTTGGAATGACGTGCATATGACGGCGAAATGCACGGTGTCTGAATTCAATCTGCTAGTTGAGAATTCTCGGGTACGTGAGACTTGGATACGACTGCCGAACTCCAATTCCAAATTTATCGTCGACAAAAAGCGTCAGCTTGCGCGAAAACGAAATCGCACGTGCGTAAGCTACCGCGTGGGCTTTCACTCTGAATGCAAGAACGCGAGACCCTGAGAGCCGCGAAACACTGCCCAAGCGCCGTCACTGCGTCGCGTGACGCGAATAAAATCATTTTTCATAGCAGGGCTCCTTACGCGCTCCGGAACAAACAATCCGGAACGGGCTAATGATCAAAGCGATTCAAGCCAATAGTTGTCAGCCTGAGAGAGGCGGCATTGGCAGAGGCCCGAATTCGGGACGGAGCAGAATAATGCCAATGCTTAAGGCGCTGTTGAAGCTCGTGCGCCATATATCAAAGTCACAGTAGACCTTTGGCATCGGGATGTCCAACCTTTAATCCCATTCGCCGAATGAGACTACTTCTAGCCCTTCGATGCGTCGTCAGTAGTCAGGCTCCAAATCTCAATCTTGAAGCGTCGGTTTTGCGTTGGCGCGCGACTACAAAAATCTTGAGTACAAGTCGTCTGCTGGCTGGTGGCACCGTTACTCGGGATAGGATTTTTCAGTGTCGGCATGAACGCCTTCGTGCTGTGGTGCGCCCGGCTGACTAAAAAGGATGAACGCCAGCACGTTGCCGGGATCTGACGAGGCGTCGGTGCGACAGGCGGCCAATTTGCCATTCACCGCGGTGGTATATTCGGCGACTACTTCGCCAAACATATTCCGCTGCACGGCGATGGTCTGACCAGCTTTGACGTCCTCGTCGAGCTTTGCGTGAAATTCGACTAAGCCCCCATGCGTGGCAATGATTGGAAACGCGGCGTTGCCAATGAGCATTTTTGCGTCTGCCGCAGTTCGGCCGATAGGCCCGCTAACGACGCCATAATGTTTGAGGACGTTCAATGTCCCTTCGACGAACAGGGCGATCATATCCCGATCGAGCACGCGCGCCGCTCCGACTTCGGGCGTGAAGCACGGGATGCCGACATCGACGAACGCGTTGTGCAAGACGCCCGGATAAGCCGCGTCATCCCACATCAAGCCGACGGGATAGAGGTCGGCCATGGTCTTCACGTCGGGGAGGTGGCGATCCCCGATGAGGAAAGCAGCGACTTCCAGGCCGGTCGTGCCGGTGTGGAAGTCAATCGCCAAGTCGGAGTTTGGTTTCAGGAGGCGATTGAACAAAAGGCCGGCGTGACGGCTTGTGGCGCTTGCGCCGTTCTCGTCTCCCGGCCATTCCCGGTTCATGTCGATGAGATCGGTCCCGCGCCCCGAATTTGGCCACCGGCGCTGCATGCTTTCGACGGCCGGGCGCGCAATGTCTAAGACGGCCATGACCGTGCCAGACATCTGCGTCGGATCGAGCCGGTCGATCACCGTCTGGACCGTCTGGATCGAACTCATCTCGTCGCCATGCACGCCACTGGTCAGGGTGAAGCGCTTGCCTGGCCGAACGCCCTTGGCAATGACGACGGAGACGTACCAGTGCTGGCCGCCAGGCGTCTCAACGCCTTGGAAATAGAGAAAATGCTTTTGGCCCGGTTCGAGGTCGTCGACGTTCAGCCGACTGACAACTTTCTTGCCTTGGATGGACTCGCCCGTGAAAACGGTTTCCGAGTTTGAGCCAACAGTCTTCGCAGTTTCTTCAGAAGCGGCCGCGACAGCGTCGCTGGCGACGATTGCAGAGGTGCCGGCGAGGGCAATCGAATGGGTCATGAAATCGCGACGATCAATCTTGTTAGGCGACATGACAGAGGCCTTTCGTCAGATGGATCCGATAGCTAATGGCAGACCATTTTCGTGTAGCGGCAGGAGAGCGCTGGGAACGGCGGGCGTCAAACGAATTCGCGACGCGACCGTTGCAAAGATTAACCGGCTGTGAAGCTCGGACCCTTCATGAGATCATTGAGACAATGGCTCTCGGCCCAGAGTTTAGACCTCCGCAGGTTGGACATGCCGGAGGCAACCTAAAGAGATCCGTTGCAACAGGTCTCGCCGAGGCGATCGTCCGTTTCACTTTGTTGCGGGCCGACTTCCGAGTGAAGCCCATGCTCTCAAGGCGTCTAGCGCCGGGCAAAGATCTTGCCCCCACTGCGTCAGCGCGTATTCGACTTTAGGTGGGACTTCCTGGTGAATCGTTCGCGCGACCAGACCGTCGCGCTCGAGTTCCCGCAACTGTTGAGCGAGCATCTTCTGGGTGACCTCGGGAATTGCGCGTTCGAGTTCCGAGAAGCGCATCACAGGAGTGGCGTTGAGGTTGAAAAGGATGCGTAGCTTCCAGCGGCCATCAATCGCCCTCAGCGCATCTTCGGCAGTGCGCGAAGCATTATCCGTTGGGGCAACCGTATTGCGGCGCGCAAGGGACCTTACTTTTTTGTGCGTACTTGTCATGGAGAAACGATCATCGCTAAGAGGTCCATCGTTGAGCGTTGTGTGCTGTCGATAGGGTCGAAATCCGGCTTAATCAATGCGCGCAATTGGAGGAAGCTTTAGATTGGAGACAATATCCCAAAAATCGACGAACCAACAATGTGACGTCAATCACTCATTCCAAGATGAGGGCGATCGGCTGCACATCGCGGGCAGTATCTGCCGAACAAGACGCAGATGGACCTGAAGACGCGATGAGACACGCGGCTATCGAATAATGAGCCGTGGCGTGGAAACGGGAATCACCGGCCAGATCAAGTCAGCAGTACCAACATTCAAATAACGTTCGCCGTCGCGGCGCGCGATCGCGGGCGATTGGCAACCCTCATGGAGGTTTAATGAGCGCCAAAGCAGTTTTCTTAAGTAGCGTTTGCGGTCTCTATCTGATGGTCGGTTCCGCCTACGCTGCGGGTCCAACGCAAGAACAGCTGAACAACGCGGAGAATGACGGAGCCAATTGGCTCTATGCTGACCATGACTATCGCGGCCATCGGTATTCGCCGCTCGGTCAGATCAATACGAAAAATGCCCCGGACTTGGCTCAGGTCTGCAGCTACAGCTTACCTGAGAAGATGCCCGCGCAGACTGCGCCCATCGTGTATAACGGCGTCATCTTCGCAACGACGGCACACTACACGGTGGCGCTCGATGGCGCGACTTGCAAGTCGATCTGGCAGTATCAGTGGAAGCCGCGCGATCACGAGACATTCGTCACGCAGCGTGGTGCTGCGATCAAAGACGGCAAGATCGTGCGCGGCACGGCGGATGGCTATCTCATCGCGTTAGACGCAGGAACCGGCAAGGAAGTCTGGGTCCGGCAGGTCGTCAAACCGACCGACGGCTATTTCTTCAGCATGCCGCCGCTGATTTATGACGACCTCGTACTCATCGGTCCCGCAGGTTCCGAATTTGCCAGCAAGGGCTGGGTCGGTGCGTTCAAGCTGAGCGATGGCGAGCAAGTTTGGAAATTCAACAATGTGCCGGATCCGGGCGAACCCGGTGCCGAAACGTGGGGACCGGATCCAAGCATATTGAAGCACGGCGGCGGCAATCTTTGGACTCCGATGTCGCTGGATGTCGAGAAGGGCTGGCTTTATGTCCCCGTCGGCAACCCGGCGCCGGATTTTTTCGATCGGCATCGTCCGGGCGACAATCTCTATACCGGCTCGGTCGTTGCGTTGGATGTCCACACCGGGAAACTTGCCTGGTATTATCAGGCGGTCCCGCATGACGTGCGTGACTACGATCTAAGTCACGCGTCGCCGGTTTTCACGACGAACATTGATGGCAAGGCGCACACGCTCCTGGCTCTCAACGGCAAGGATGGTCTGCTGCGCGGGTTGGATCGCGACACGCGCAAGATTGTCTACAGTGTGCCGTTCACCACGCGCGAGAATGCCGAGGGTGACTTGAAGCCCGAACTTGGACGCGTTTGTCCGGGCCTTCTTGGTGGCCATGAATGGAATGGCGGCGCCTATAGTCCACGTCTGCATGCCTTGTTCATGCCGGCCACCGACTGGTGCAACCACATCGTTCCGGATAAGGAGGCGCCGAGTCCCAAAGGCCAAAACAAGCAAGGTCAGTTCTTCGGCGGAAAGTTCGAGTTTGAGCCATGGGACAAAGCGCGAGGCTGGGTCGGTGCTTTTGACGATGCGACGGGCAAAAAGCTCTGGCAGTATCAATCTGCGAAGCCGGTGATTGCCAGCGTTGCCGCGACAGGTGGCGATCTGGTTTTTGTTGGCGAGCTGACAGGTGATTTCCTGGCCTTCGACGCCAGGGACGGCAAAGTCCTGTTCAAGCACGATCTCGGCGGCCCTGCTGCAGGCGGCGTCGTAAGTTATGCGGTTAGCGGCAAACAATACGTCGGCGTCGTCTCAGGTTTTGTGGGCGGCTATTATCATCAGTTGGCGCCCGCCATCGAGGGCGGAAACCCGACGATTACGGTTTTTACGCTGAAACCATAACGAAAATCGCTCGGCGCTTCCCTCGGATGCCAAGCGTACTTGGAGCGCGGCCGGAGACTTTCCGGCCGCGCTGTTTTTAGGTGGCGGTGACTGGGGCGGAGGAAACTTGCCTCGTTGCCTTTGATTAAAGCTCTAGCTTGCTCGCCGTCTTCGTCTTCCAGATTTCACTTTTTATTCGTGCAAGCTTGTAGGCGTCGGGGATCGACAAAGCCCAGACGAAAAGCCCTGCCGCCGCGCGACCAACGAATGATTGAGTTGGCGTCGAGAAATGCCACGTCAGAGCCGCGAGCAGCAGTGTGAAGAAGGCAAAGCGCAATCCTCGTTGCGGTTCGCCGATTGCAACGTGACCAGCGCCCGGTGCTAGGATCGCAAGAGCCAACACAAGATAGGGGTTAAGCGGTCGACGCTCGATCGCAGCAATCATGCGGCCTGCGCCTCATCTGGTGTGTCTAACGAAGAACTGAGATCGCCCAGAGCTGAGAGGAGGCTCTCGAAGATCATGGGATCGACGCCGGAGCTCTCAAAGCGGCATTGGCGAAAGAGCAGATGTTCGCCGCGCGCGCCTTCGGCGGCCTGCCAGATGAGGCGAAGTCCCCGGGCTGTCACAGCTGCTTCTTTCATCCGAGGATCGGCGAAAATGCGCCGAAGCGCAGGCGCCGAACCGTCGAGCGAATTTTGCGACGCGTGAGCGCTGCCCTTTGCGAGAATTTCAGCGGCGATGCCGGTCGGCGGATCGAGGACGACGGCATGCGCAGCCGTCAGCGAATAGAATTCGGTGCCGCAAGGTCGAATGAGCAATGAAAATTCCGGAAAATGCGGGCGGGGTTCGATCCGCGTCAATTTCAGCCACAACTGAGGCAATCGACGAATGGTCATCGTATCGGGGACCAACTCGGCGCGGAGATAGTGTCCGCGGTGAAGTCCTTCAAGCGTCGGGAAGCCGTCGCCGCCGTGTGTGATCTTCGGATCGGATAGCGCCGAAGCACAACCGTCCAGCAGCGGACGTCGGGCCGCGATAATCCTTCGGTGCTCCCGCATCGCGACGTTGACGATGACCACGAGGCCGATGAGGGCGAATGTCAGAGATAAGGTCAAGGAATGTCTCCAGCCTGAAAGAGAATGGCGGCGCCGACCGCCATTCCCTTTTTCACCTTCAATAGCCCTGTGGTCGGGGCCATTGCATCGTGAACTGATCTCCACGCCGCACATATTGATAGCGGTGGAAGTGGAACCAGAGCGACGCGACCATGAAGAAGACGAGCATCGCGACGAGCTGGGTTCCATATCCGAGGAACACCGCGAAATATGTTGCCGAGCATAGGATCAGCAACACCAATGCGGGCAATGGGTGGAATGGATGGATGTAGCCCCGCTTGATCGTTCCGAGCGGCCATTTCCTGCGGAACAGGATCACGTTGAGCGACATGTACGTGTAACCAAGTAGGCCCGACAGGATCGAGAACGTGATGACTTGGTCGAGCGGTGCGAAGTAGGCAAACACCAATGCTACCGGAACGAGGAACACGATCGATCGATAGGGTGTCCGGTTCTTCGGATGTACGGCACCAAACCAGGTCGGAAGATAGCGATCGCGCCCCATCGAGAACCACGCGCGGGATGCGTCGTTGATGCAGCC
This sequence comes from Hyphomicrobium sp. MC8b, assembly GCF_905067615.1. Lineage (NCBI taxonomy): Bacteria > Pseudomonadati > Pseudomonadota > Alphaproteobacteria > Hyphomicrobiales > Hyphomicrobiaceae > Hyphomicrobium > Hyphomicrobium sp. MC8b. Next base: position 1,788,692 of record NZ_LR898465.1, read on the forward strand.
GTTCGCCGAAGCGAGCGTCGAAAATACGGTTCCGACGAACAGCAGCACCATCAGCGGCATCGAGCTTGTAAGCCGTGCAGCATCGAACAACGGCGTGACGGCTTGGCCGAGATATTCCCACGGCATCAAGCCGGAGCAGATGTACCACGTCATCGTTGCCGCGATCAGGAGCGTGATGATTCCGGTCATGGTGCCGAGAGGCAATGAGCGCGCCGGTGAGCGAACCTCCTCTGCGGCCTGACAGGTTCCTTCGATGCCGAGGTAATACCACAAACCAAAGTGCAGCGATGCGATGACGCCAAGCCAGCCGTAAGGCAAACCGTTCAACAGGTCCTGATGATGCAGCAGGTCGTTTGTCCAAGGCTTCACCGCTGTAAACAAGATCAGGATCGCGATGAAGGCCACGGCGGTCAGCACCAAGTTCACGGTCAGCGTCGCGTAAACGCCGCGATAGTTGAGCCATGCGAGGAACATGATCGTCAGCACGATGAAGGGTTTATCGTGCACGTCGGTAAAGCCGGCCATCGTCCCGACGGTCTGCACGAGATACCCGAGGGTAATAGCGTTCGCCGCTTCGAGCATCGTGTAGGCAAACACCAGATAAAGGCCGACGTTGAACGCCATAAGCGGTCCAACGATATGTTTTGCCTGGGCGTACTGGCCGCCGGCTGCCGCGACAGTCGATGTCACTTCGGAATCGATCATCGCGACGCAGGTGTAAAGCAAGCCGGCAACCCAGCATGCGATAAGCGCCGCGATCATGCCGCCCTTGCCGACGGCGAAGTTCCAACCCATGTATTCGCCGACCAACACGATGCCGACGCCAAGTGCCCAGACATGGCCTGGGCCGAGCACACGCAGCAGAGAGATTTTCTCGCCGTGAACCGCAGTAGACTGTGTCATCGATGGCCCCCTTGGTGCGGCGGATCAATGACAAGCGTGTCGTCGATTTCACCTTCTCTGGATGAGGTCAGAAGCTCTTCGTCGTAGGACCTGTCGGTGCGGATCATGTCGAAGAGCATCCATAGCCCGAGGATCGCAGACAGAGCCCAGGCCGCGTATTCCAAAAGTACGAAACTATTCATGAGGTGCCTCACTTTTTGCCGAAGCGTTCTTCGATGACGTCGCGGTATTCGGTCCGTGAGAAAATGAAGAGCAGGACGAAATATCCGATGATTACGACGGCGGTGATGGCAAGCTCGGCGGTGTTGAAGCTGTAGTCGAAGCGCGATGTGATGAGCGAGGCCGCTGTGTCAGGCGTGAAGCCCAACTTTTCCCATTGAGCCTGCTGCACGGCATTCTGGCCGAGTCCGGCCCATGTCGATTTGTCGGCAACGGGGAGATCAATCTTTCCGCCGCCGGCAAGTTTCAGATAGAGCGGCGCGAACAATGCCGCGAGAACGAGCACGAGAAGAAACAGACTGTCGACGAGCTGGCCGAACGCAGATTGCTTCGGAGGCTCGTAGTGTGAGTTGGCCACGTTTCCACCTATCAATTCGAATTTGTTATTTTTTCTTGAGGTCGAGGTAGTGCAGGTCGAGACCGTAGATCTCGTCGCGCTCTTCGCTCAGGTGGAAGAGCATCGCGAGGATGGCCGCGGTATTGAAAAGGATGACCAACGCCCCCGCGACAAGGAGCGCGCCGACCACTTCCGATGAGCCCGCGTAGTCTTTGATCTCGTAAAAGACGAATGCGTAGAGAAGCCAGAGCACGATAATCGCGGACAGAGACCACATGCGATCGCCGGAGAATTTCCCGGTAATACGAGGGTCTGAATTCGTTTTTTGCATTTTTTCTCCCTTCGCCTCAGAGTGCTGCTCGGGTGCAAGGCTTGGCGCGCTCTCCCAGACGTTGCGATTTGAGCGTTGCTCCCTGCGACATAAGTGGCGCAGGGGGGCAGCGTTTCGTCAATATTTTTTCGTGATAAGAAACAAATATTCGATGCTGCGATGCGCATATTCGTGCCGCAGAGCACCAAGCAACTTTAGCCAAAATCAAAATGTTACGTCGCGTGCGCTGCAATGACGTGCTCGGTATTTGAGCAAGATGTTTTATTGAGCGGGCGTCAGCGAGGGTTTGTTGCATCTGCGAAGTCAACGGTATGCGAATTTCGCAAGTGCAGGACGGCAACGACTTAGGCCTTGCGGCCTCTTCGTCGGCCGCTTGATAGGAGTCCGTCGGCAAGGAAAATGAGATGATGATCGCTCGTGCGATCAGTCCGACGGGATAGCCTTTTCTGTTGGCGTTGGGACAGACGCCGACCTGATGAATAAAGAGCGTCAAGTTTTCGTGCGGCTCATTTCCAAGCCTGCAACAAATTCTTTGTTCGGGCATTAGGTGCGCTGGGCCCAAGGCACCGGCCGCGGGAAGCATCCGTCCATTGTTATCTTCATGCATCGTTGCCTTCTATGCATCAGGTGCTGAGTGCCTCACGCGTATCGCAGCATGAGGCGGAGAGCGCGCGGCGTGCCGATCCACAATGGATTTTCCGAAGAGTCGATAAGCGCCGTTGAACGAGCGCTGGCGTCCTCAGTGTTTCTACGGAGGTGTCCAACCGGGGTCTTATCGTTACACGCCTGTTAACGCCCACTGATGACCTGCTCGTACCGGGCAATCGAACAAGGATGCACGTCAGCACACTGCTGTCTTGCTCGCTTCGACAACCGGGGCCGCGCTGCTGAGCGCGGTGAGGGGGTTTCTTCAGGGGAGAATTCAACTTATGAGCTACCGCATCGGCAGAGCGCAATTGGCTCTTTGCACTATGTTTGGTACTGCGGTTTGTGCATCGACTGGTGCCTTCGCCGCGGATCTTTCAATTCCGAACGTTCCCGATGACGAGCAGGTCGTGACGGTCATGCCGAACGGCACCATTCGTCTTGGTGCGATCAAACTGAAGTTCGGGGGCTTCAGCGAATTCGCAACGTTCTGGCGCTCTCGCAACGAAACGGCAGACGTCGGTAGCTCGTTCGGCGGAATTCCATTCGGTAATAGTCCGTTGGCGCACGAGCATGAAACACGCTTCAGCGCCCGCCAAAGCCGGGTGTCTGCGTTAGCCACAGGTGATCTCGATCAGTACACGCATCTGTCGATGTATGTGGAGTCGGACTTCCTGGCCGCCGGGACGACGTCAAACTCCAACGAGAGCAACAGCTATACGCCCCGCATTCGCCATTTCTACGGTGCCTACGACAACGACCTGACGGGCTGGCACGTTCTCGCTGGTCAGACGTGGAGCCTGCTGACGACGAATACGAAGGGAATTCAAGCGCGCAACGAAGACATCCCGCTGACGATCGATGCGCAGTACGTCGTCGGGTTCAATTGGACACGAAATCCGCAGTTCCGCGTGGTGAAGGATCTTGCTCCGTGGCTTGCGGCCGGCGTTTCTATCGAAAGCCCGTCGACGCAAATCGCCGGTTCCCCTCCATCGGGCGTCGATGCAAACCATCCGGGCGGATCGCTGCTCAACAGCACGGCGAACTACAGCAACGACGTCATGCCTGACGTTGTCGGTAAGTTGGCGTTTGATCCCGGCTGGGGCCACTACGAAATCAAGGGTATTGTGCGTGGTTTTACTGATCGCGTGAACCATAGCAACAACACGATCCTTGCTGGCGGTGGCGGCGCTTCAGCATCGCTGCCCATCATTCCGAAGGCGCTGGAACTGCAGGCGAGCTTCATGGCCGGAAACGGCATCGGGCGCTACGGTTCGGGACAGCAGCCGGACGTCACCTTCAATAGCGATGGAGACTTCGTCGCAATTCCTGCGGTGCAATTGCTGACGGGTCTGGTTGCGCATCCGTTCAAGGGTGACACCATGTATGCCTATGGCGGCCTCGAGCAGAACTTCAAGAAGGTCGATGGCAACGTCGGCTATGGTCTCGATACGGTCAACAACTCAGGTTGCGATATCGAAGGGGGAACGTGCCAAGCGCAAACGAAACGCCTCTGGGAAGTCACGGGCGGCGTCTGGCAGGATATCTATAAGGGCTCGTTCGGGCGTGCGGCTGTTGGTGCGCAGGCCGAGTACATCAAGCGTGAAGCTTTCGATAGCACAGATGGCGGCGCGCCGACGACCGATGACATGATCGTGCTCGGATCGTTCCGCTACTATCCCTTCCAGTAAAGACACTCACCGTCTCCACACTCCAGGCGCTGCTTCGGCAGCGCCTTTTTTTTGAGGTGCTGGGGCGCACGTCATCTTCCCAAGCGCGAAAACGCCCTGCTGCTCGTGGATGTTTGGGAGAACACACGCCGTCAGTATTTTCGCGGACGTACGTCTGCGTTCGTCATCTGTCGGACGGCAACGAGCGGAATAACGCTCCATCGGCGATCAAACTAAATTTGTTTGCACGCAATCGAATTGCGGCGGTGGCTACGTTCGCGCTCATGCATTTGCGGCTTGCGAGCACCGAACTTCAAACTCCCGAATGGAGAGTTCGCAATGCATAAATTCTCACTCGCAGTCTCTGTTTCTTTGCTTGCGCTTGGTTTCGCCACGGCAGCGAGCGCTCATGCCCAGTGCGACGGCGATTTTCAATTTATCAATGGCAATTGGATCGCAACGCGATATTGCCAACGAGCGGAAGCTGAGCATGTCGCGAGAGCTGAGCACACGCATATCACCCATCATACGGTGAGTTCGCGCGACGAGACGCCGGAGGAGTTCTGCCGGTGGCACAACGGTCAAATCGAGACCGATACCTATTGCTCCAGCTACAACGACTAACCCCGTCCGGAGCGCATCGCCGGCGCTGTTTGCAGTCGCTAACGGCGCCGGTCATGCTGAAGCATTCAGTCGCGTCGTAAGGATCAGGCGCTTTCGGTGTCGCCCTGATGCCGATTTTTTTCGGCTCGGATCGGAAGCAACATCTCTTCGAGGCGCACGGCAATCCGCACGAGATCGGCGATGTTGCGAGCGCCCGTCTTTTCCATCACCCAGGCGCGATATGTTTCGACAGTACGTGGGCTAATTTTTAGTGTGAGAGCGATTTCCTTGTTCGAAAGGCCCTTGACCGCAAGATCCATCACTTGCCGTTGACGGTCCGACAGTTCGTTGACGCGCGTCGCGAGCTTGACGGCCTCCTGGTCGTGGTTGCGCTGATTTTCGGTTTCATTAATTGCCGACGAAATGCTTGCGATCAGGCGGTCGGGTGAGAACGGCTTTTCAATGAAATCGCGGGCACCCGCTTTAAGCGCTGCGACCGCCATCGCCACGTCGCCGTGCCCGGTAATGAGCACCAGCGGAATCATGGGCCACTTTTTTGCGAGTTCTTTCTGAAGTTCCAGACCGGACATTCCCGGCATGCGGATGTCGCAGACGATGCACGAAGGAATCTCATTCGCTTGCAAGGCAGAGAGAAACTGTTCGGCCGATGCGAACGAGCATACGCCAAAGCCGTGATTGCTGAGCATCAGAGACAAAGAATCTCGGACGGGTTCGTCGTCATCGATAATCGCGACTGCTGATGCGAGTGTCATGATACAGTACCCCTTGGGAATGAATTTAATCGAATACGAACGAGGGCACCTTTGCCTACGTTTTCGAGGATGAGCTCGCCTCCGTGTCCTTCGACGATGGTTTGACTGAGCGAAAGGCCAACTCCGAGGCCATCTTTCTTGCTGGACGAACGAATTCCGGATTTTTTCAGATTGAAGCCTGGGGGGAAGCCGGGTCCGCTATCGCGAACCTGAATTTCAATGCGGTTTCCGTCGATGTTGTTGGCGCTGATACTGATCAGTCGATCTTTCGACGGATCGTTTTCGCTCATCGCGTCGATAGCGTTAGAAATGATATTCATAAGGACCTGCTCAATCTGCAGACGATCAACGGCGGCGTTGCGGATATTGCGTGCAACGGTGACCTTTACCGAGGCGCCGGTCCGTTGAAGATTGGGTTCCAAAAGATCGAGTGCTTCTCGTATTAAAAGATGCGGAGATTGCTCTCCGATCTGCCTGCGTCCCAGCCGGATGAAATCGCGGAGGTTGCGGACGACGGCTGCGGTGCGGTCCACCTGGCTTGCGACTTTCGAAGCGGCTTCGATAGCGATCTTCCGATCGCCTTCGCCCTTTACGAGGTATTCCTGCACCAGCTGAGTATAGTTCGAAATGGCGGTCAAAGGCTGGTTGATTTCATGGGCGATGGCAGTCGTGACTTCTCCGGCGCTGCCAAGACGGAAGATCTGCGAAACCGAATCCTGGTTGAGGCGCAAGTCCTGTTCGAAGCGGCGACGGTCGGTCACGAGACCGCCGATGGCCAGTCCAGTAAAGGCCAGGACAAGCATCAGCGACTGATACGTTGTCACGCCCGCAACCTGCGGTCCTGAAATCAGAAGCGCAATGATCAGGCCGACCTCTGTCACCACAAGGGCGTAGGTTGCGCCTTTCAGGCCGTGGCGGAGCGCAATCCAGATGATGGGGAAGAACATCACGTTGAAGAGCCGAAAATGGGGAAGGCTGCTGAAGCCGAATGCAAAGACGAGCGCGGCGACGATTGCCAGTCCTTGGATGCAAGTCTCCAAATTGGGCTTGGGAATTCCGCCGCTGCCTGCCACCATCAGAATAAACGGCGTGATGATCGAGACACCGATAAGGTCGCCGACGGCGTACCTAAAAATATTGTAAGGAACGGCATTAACCGTCAGTACTCCCGACGCATAAAGGAGTATTACGGAGGCTGTCGCCACAAGAACTGAACTGATGATCGCGGTGCCTTCGAGAAGCAAAACGTCGCGCAGCGTTCCGAGCTTAATGTCGAATTGCCAGCGCGAATGCTGGACCCAGTTCAGTGCGACCGCATAACCTCCTCCCACGATGATCGGCGAGAGAAGTTGCGCAAGAAGCGGGAGGTCGCGGCGCAGAATCACGTTGGAGGCAGCAACGGCGAGTAAGAGGTAAGGCCAGAATCGTCGCCCGAACATGAGAAATGTCGCGAACGCTAGGCCTATCGCGGGGCTCCACGGGACGATATCGAACGATGGCGTGGATGAGATGATGCTCAGCCATTCCAGTACGACGTAGGCAATGATGTAGGCGGGGCCAATCAGCCAAATCGGGGCAGCTTGCATTCGAGCCATACGATTCGCATGCGTTCTTTCTGTCACCACTACTTGCGACATCGTTCTTTTCCTACGCTGCCTAGCGTCCCGCCACTCCGTACGGGAACGGAGGCTTAGTCACGGACGGTGCGCCACGCAAGCGCACGGCCGGAATTTGCCTCTGTGATAATGGCTCGAATATAGGCTGTTGTCGCGGCGCATTTCATGCGGCGCATCGCAACATGACATTGCTGTAATCAAAACGAGTGCTGACGATCGAGAGGAAAAAATCACGTCCGTCTTATCGACGCTGAAGCTTTTGTAGAGTGCGGGAGAGGGGCGCCGAAGTTGAGCAAAGCCGGTCCGCGAAACTCGGAGAGTGCAGCATTGGCCGTTGCGTTCGACGCGGCAGATCGCACTGATCAGGTAACCGCGGAACGAGCCGCCTAGGAACATAGAACGCATGTCGCTGCCAAAATTTTCCTTAACTCATCCGCATTCGGTGGCGGCGATCATCATTCTTATTTGTCTGCTCGGGTTCGGCGCGGTGTCGCGCATGCCGACGGACATATTTCCGGAGATTAACATTCCTGTTGTCAGCGTCGTGTGGACGTACAGCGGAATGAGTGCGGAAGAAATGCAGGACCGCATTCTCATCAAGCATGAGCGGCAGATGGCATCGCTCGTTGATGATATCGACCGGATCGAAGCCAACAGCTATACCGGCGTCGGCGTCATTAAGGTCTATCTGCACGAGGGAGCCGACGTCAGCCGCGCCATCACGCAGCTGTCGAGTTGCGCGCAGACCGTGCTCAAGAGCATGCCGCGCAACATCACGCCGCCGCTCATTGTCCGTTATAGTGCGACGGACGTTTCGGTGATTCAGCTCAGCCTCGCGAGTAAATATCTGCCCGACTCGCGCCTTACCGATCTCGGTCAGCAGGTGCTCAGGCCCAATCTTGCGGTCGTGCATGGCGCACAGGTTCCCTATCCGTATGGTGGCAAAATCCGCGTCATCATGGTCGATCTCGATCCCCATGCGCTGCAGGCGCGTGGACTGACGCCGGCGGAAGTTTCCGATGCGCTGGCGAAGCAGAACATCATCGTTCCATCAGGCGACGTAAAAGTCGGCCAGAACGACTATCCGGTCGCGATGAACAACACGCCGAACGCCATCGCGACGATCGAGAATTTTCCGTTGAAGCAAATCGACGGCAAAACGATCTTCGTACGCGACGTCGCGCACGTCCACGATGGAAGTCAGGTGCAGACAAATTCGGTCAGCCAAAATGGCGCGCCGGGTGCGCTGATGCTCGTGCGAAAAACGGGTGGAACATCGACGCTGGACGTTATCAACGGCGTCAAAGCGGCTTTGCCGGGGCTGCAGCGGATGATGCCGAAGGGCGTGACTATCAAGGCGATCTTTGATCAATCCATTTTCGTCAAGGCGGCGCTGAATAGCGTCGTGATGGGCGGCTTGATGGCGGCCGGACTGACGGCGCTGATGATTCTGCTGTTCCTCGGCAACTGGCGGCTGACCATCATCATTCTGGCGTCGATTCCATTATCCATCATCACCGCTCTGCTAATGCTTTACATCGCCGGGCAGACGCTCAACACCATGACGCTCGGCGGTTTCGCATTGGCAGTCGGTATTCTCGTCGACAACGCAACCGTCGTGATTGAGAACATTGAGCGCCACGTGGGCTTGGGTGAGGAGATTGAAGAGGCAATTCTCAACGGCACTTCAGAAGTCGGCATTCCGACAATGCTATCTACGCTGTCGATCAGCGTCGTCTTCGTTCCGGTTTTCCTTTTGACCGGTACCGCCAAGTATCTGTTTTCACCACTCTCGCTGTCGGTGATCCTTTCGTTGTTTGCGAGCTTGCTCCTGTCGTTTACGCTCGTGCCCGTGCTCTTCATGTATTTGATGCGGTCGCAGGTCGGAAAGCATGGCGCAGGACACGGCGAAGAGCACAAGCCGTCGCGCTTCAATCCGTTCAGCCTGATTCATCGCGGCTTCGAAAACGGTTTCAGTGCCTTCCGCGAACGGTATCGCAATGCGGTGTCGTGGTCGGTGAGCCATCCCATTCCGACGATCGTTTTTTTCGTGGTTCTGCTCGGCGCGACCGTTCTGCCATTAATGAACCTCGGGATGGATTTCTTCCCGCAGATCGATGCCGGACAGATGCGACTGCATGTTCGCGCACCGCCTGGTACGCGCATCGAGGACACGCAGAAGGACTTCAGCGAAGTCGAGCAGGCGATCCGCAAGATCGTCGGCAACGATCAGATCGATGTCATTCTCGACAACATCGGCCTGCCGTACAGCGGCATCAATATCGCCCTCAGCGATACGGCTACTGTCGGTCCGATGGATGGCGAAATTCTCGTGTCGCTGAAGGAGAAGCATACTTCGACACCTGCTCATATTGCAGAACTTCGCCGTAAGTTGCCGCGGATGTTCCCTGAGCTTCAGTTCTTTTTCCAGCCAGCTGATATCGTCAATCAGGTCTTGAATTTCGGCCAGCCTGCGCCGATCGACGTTCGTATTTCCAGCCGTGACGCGGATAAGGCGTACGCGCTCGCATCCAAGATTGCGCACGATTTGAAGTCAGTGCCGGGCATCGTCGATTCGCATGTTTTCCAGGTGCCCGATGCGCCTGCCATCAAGGTGGACGTCGATCGCACGAAGGCGAGGGATCTCGATCTCGATCAGCATGGTCTGGCAAACGACGTGCTTGTCACGCTCAATTCCAGCGCGCAGGTCTCTCCGAATTTCTGGCTCAATCCGCATAATAACGTCAGCTATCCGTTGGTCGTGCAAACGCCGACATATCGCGTCAAATCAACGAAGGATTTGTGGACGCTTCCCGTCACGGCGCCGAACGGCAAGCATTCCCAGCTTTTGATGAATGTCGCCAAGTTCGGCCGAACGAAAGTGCCGATGGTGGTGTCGCAGTTGAATATCGCGCCGGTGTTCGACGTCGACGCCGACGTTCAAGGACGGGATCTCGCATCGGCCGCTGACGCAATCGACAAGGTGCTTGCGAAAGATAGTCCGCCTGTCACCAGCGGGATCAAGGTGAAGCTCAGCGGACAGATCGAAACGATGCGTCAGAGCTTCGCAGGATTGTTCGGCGGCATGGGCCTCGCAGTCGTCCTGGTATTTCTGCTGCTGGTCATCAATTTCCAAAGCTGGCTCGATCCGATCATCATCTTGTTGGCGGTACCTTTCGCTCTCGCTGGCATCGTCTGGATGCTCTTTATCACCGGAACGCACATCAGTGTTCCAGCGCTGATGGGCAGCCTGATGTGTATCGGTTTGACGACCGCGAACGGCATTCTTGTTCTGACATTTGCTAATCAGCAGGTTGCGCTTGGGATTGATCCGATGCATGCGGCGATCGAAGCGGGCTACACGCGACTTCGGCCAGTTTTGATGACTGCGGGCGCGATGATCCTAGGCATGATTCCGATGGCTTTGGGTGTCGGCGAAGGCGGCGAGCAGAATGCGCCTTTGGCTCGGGCGGTCATCGGCGGCCTTTTGCTGGCAACAGTCGCTACGCTTATTTTTGTCCCGACGATGTATCGGCTTTTGCGCCGTGACACTTCTCGGAAAACCGTAGACGGGAGGATGCCCCTTGCGCATGCTTAAGAAGAGTGAGACTGACGCGAACGCCCTGCAGACGGAGCCTTGCGAGGCTGATCCGCTCGCACCTTCGGACTTTCCAGCGAAGGAAGGGCTCGGCGACGTCGCGAAAGAAGACTATCCGAAATCAACAGGGCGCTGGATGACGACGATCGCCATCGTCATCGGGCTCGGACTGACTGCGGGCTTTGTCGAGGTTAACCGAATTAAGGCTCAGGAAGCTGAGAACCTAGCGCAGGAAACACAAAAGAACGTCGCGATGCTTCCTCTGGTCGACGTCGCTGTCGCCCAGGCGGGACCAGCATTCAAATCCCTTATTCTCCCAGGCGATACCGCGTCCTGGTATCGGACGACACTGTATTCGCGCGTGAACGGCTACCTGGCGGAATGGAAGGTCGATATCGGGGACAAGGTGAAGAAGGGGCAGTTGCTCGCCACGATCGACACTCCCGATCTCGATTCGCAGTTGGTTGCGGCGCGTGCGGAACTGGAGGCGGCAAAAGCTGAGGCCAAAGTCCGGCAAGCGGATGCTGATTTTGCGAAAAGCAGTTACGATCGCTGGCGTGATTCGCCAAAGGGCGTCGTTTCCGATCAAGAGCGAGAGGAAAAGAAAGCCGCCAACGACAGCAGTCTCGCGAAGCTCAATGCCGCGATTGCGCAGGTGGCGGTCGATCAGGCCAAGGTTGATGGGTTGATGACGCTCACGCAATTCAAGAATGTGACAGCGCCGTTCGACGGCATCATCACGGATCGCCGCGTCGATCCCGGCGATCTGGTGACTGCGGGCAGCTCCGCTAATACATCGCCGCTTTTCGTCATTCAACAAACCGATCGAATCCGTATTTTCTCGCGTGTTCCGCAGGGCGTCGCAGAGCGGCTTACGATTGGCTCTCCCGTGAAAGTTATGACTGCAGACGGCTCTGGCCGAGCCTATGAGGGCAAGATCGTGCGCACGACCGGTTCGGTCGATCCGCATGCGCGCACAATGCTGGTGGAGGTCGTCCTCCCAAACAAAGATTATGCGCTTTCACCCGGGATGTATGTTCGCGCCGAATTTGAGGTTGCGCAGTCGAAGAGCGTTGTTGTGCCCGCCGCCGCGATCTCGTTCCGGGGCAAGGGCGCGCAGGTTGCTGTAATCGAAGACGGGCGGGTTGCGTTTAAGAACGTCTCCATCGCGACTGACGATGGCGACAGCGTTGAACTGGCATCGGGCATCAAGGTCGGTGATCACGTGGCACTCAACATCAACAACCAGATTTCCGACGGCGACAAAGTCGAGGTCAATAGTTCCGGGAAGGCCCAAAGCTGATGGTCAAACGGGGGGGGCTGAAATTTCTCCTGCCAATCCTAGCCGGGGGGCTTACGGGTTGTGCAGTCGGGCCGGACTATCTGATGCCGCATATCGGTGCGCCGGCAATGTTTACGACCGGTAGCCTTGGCGGCAGTTCGGGCAGTTCTGTATCGGTGGCGCAATCGCAGTCGCCTGCGATTGCCAGGTGGTGGTCTTTGCTTCGGGATCCGCAACTTGAAACGCTGATCCAGCAGGCGGTTGTCGCAAATCCGGATATCGAAATCGCCGCCAATCACATCCGCGCAGCCCGCGCCAATGAGGTCGCAGTTCGTGGATTGGCGCTGCCGATCGTAGAAGCGAATGCCGCGGCAGGCCGAGGTACCGGTACAAATTCGACGAAGGGACGCGTTGCTGGTCCGTTGAACGCCGGGACGAACACCAACGGGCTCGAAGAGATTACGCACGTCGCTGGCTTTGACGCCGCATGGGAGCTGGATCTCTTCGGTAAGAACAGGCGCGCATACGAAGCAGCCCAATATTCGACGGATGTTGCTATCGAACAGAGGCGTGCGGTTCTGGTCTCGGTCGTTGCGGAAGTCGCGAGAGCTTATGTCGAGACGCGTGGCATCCAAGCCAAGATAAAAGTATCGAAAGAGAACGTCGCGCGGGCGCAGAAGATCTTCGATCTGATGAAGACGCGTTTCGATCGGGGTCTGACGAACGAACTCGATGTCAAGCTCGCATCGCGCCAGCTTGCGACGCTCAAGGCGGAACTCGCGCCGCTTGCGAGTGAAGAATATGCTGGGTGCGCACGTATTGCAGTTCTGCTTGGAACCTATTCCGGCGGTGTTTGCCAGGAGCTCAGTGCTTACCGGCAGATTCCCACCACGCCGAGCCGTTTGAAAACGGGATTGCCGGCGAGCGTGATCCGCCGTCGTCCGGACGTTCGCGCGGCGGAACGCCAGCTTGCCGTCGAGACGGCGAGGATTGGCGTTGCTGTCGCGGATCTCTTTCCGCGCGTCGAGATTACGGCAGGTGGCGGCTTACAGGGACAGGGCATCGGTGTTGTGCCTGTGGTCACCAAGAGCATCTATTCGGTGGGACCTTCGGTCTATTGGCCGCTGCTCGACTTCGGGACGCTCGATTCGCTCGTGCACATTCAGCAGCTGCAGGCGGATTCGCAGTTCCTCACGTATAAGCGCGTCGTTATTTCGAGCGTCGAAGAAGCGAACGTTGCGCTGTCGCGTTATCGCGCGGCGATGGCCACGCTCAAATCTTTGGCCATCGCTGCCAAAGAGAGCAAAGGCGCGGTCGATCTCGCAACAGAGCGTTATGATCGCGGCGTAACGGACTCGCTCAATGTGCTGGATGCCGAGCGGCAGGATGACGAACTTCAGCTGCAGTATGTCCAGGCGAAGGCCGATGCGGCCACGGCGTTCATTGCGCTCTATAAAGCTCTGGGCGGTGGCTGGGAGATGTTCGAGCAGGATCTTCCTGCGCCGCGTGCAAGGCCCGCTGTTCTCGCCGCGTTCGATCACTTGCACGATCACTGAAAATGGAGCGATAAATCCTGCAGGCGCCGTGGATGCGCCTGCAGGACGTTTGCGCACCTGAATTTATTTCGTCATTGTCGCGATTGATTGACCAAGCGGCGCGCGGAACTGCCTTTCGCGCAATTTTTCGATCGCGAGCTTATTGGCAATCGCTGCATTGTTCATCGGATCGATGGCGAGGACGCGATCGAAGTCAGCTTCGGCATTTTTGAAGTCGAGGCCGGCGGCGCGCGTATTTCCGCGGGCGATGTAGGCGTTCAAAAACTTGCCGTTAAGTGCGATGGCATAATCGTAATCGTGGATTGCATCCTTCGCGCGACCGAGCGCGCGTAGTGTATTTCCCCGATTGAAATAAAGGGTCGATTCATTTGGGGACAGCTCAATGGCGCGATCATAGCTTGCCAGCGCGTCCTGCAGATGCCCCTCAGCCTTGTATGCGTTCGCTAGGTTATTGTACGCGCGTGTGCTTAGCGGATCGATATCGATAGCTTTGCGGTCATCGGCAATTGCATGGGTGTAGTCGCGCTCCGAGGCGAAGGCGATGGCACGCGCTTCATAGGCGCTGAGATCCCGTGGAGCTAACGCGACAGCATGATCGAAATCGGCAATGGCCTTCGAAAAGTTCTCCGTGGCAAAGTAGGCGAGGCCGCGATTGACATAGGCAATCTCGACTTTCTCAGAATCCGATGCGTTATCCTCGATGGTCGCGGTGCATGCAAAGATGTGCAGTGCAGGTGTCGCCGCATCGGCACATTGGTCGCCGTCCGCCGCCCATGCAGATGGCGCTACCGATAGCGATGATACCGCTATCACGAGTGCGAATATGCTGATCGATGTGCGCGAGAAGAGCATGGCGTTCGGTCTCCGACGTGTTGGCAATCGGGACAGCGCAGTGGCGATAGGGGATGCCGCTATTGATTCCCGTACAGCCCCGGAATAGTCCCCACGAATGCTCTCCTGCCCACCTGCATCTGGCTTTCCTAGGTCCGTATGAATACGGACCAGCTATTACTGATGTGATGCTCCCGACGCGACGGTTGCGAGACTCTCGCGATATAGCTGCAAGGATATATGCCTCTGGGGGACTGCAATGGGGATAGCTAAAGCGCTCGGAACGACGCTCGTGTTCATGGGAGTCGGCGTCGTTCCGGCCACTGCAGGCGATTTGCTGCAAACATCGGCGAACGCCAGTTCATCTCTTCACGATTTGAATATTCCGGCGCCCAGCTATCTCGGCGCGACGTCGTCTGATGAGGACGCAGGGGACGCCATTCAGGACTTCTTTCAACGTTGGCAGGAAATTGCGCACGCCGCAAAGGCTTCGCAGCCGGATTGGATGACACCGCTCGCGACCGTGACGCCGCGGTTGGAGCAAGAGTTTCGGTCCGACCAGTTTTTTGAGCAGATGGGAAATGGCGCCCATCAGAATGTCTACGACGGCGGCAAGGGTTTCGAATTCATTCCGACGATGACCAATGAAGTACTGATCAACCTGCCACCCTATGAAGAGCGCACGCATGCCAAACAGGCGTCCGGTTGGGCGGACTGGCCCGCTGTCACCATCAAGCAGCGGCTTATCAGCGCCAACAAGGAAAATGGCGATTACATCGTGTCGGCGTTTTTCGGCGTGCAGGCGCCGACCGGCGACGATCCTTTTACAAACGATGCGTGGGTCGTGACGCCGACGTTGGCGGCGGGCAAAGGCTGGGGTGATTTCGATGTTCAGGCGACGGTCAGCGTTCCTATTCCGTTGGAACGTGAAAGTGAAATCGGGACATCCGTCGTTACCAACGTCGCGTTTCAATATCATCTTGCGAAATATTTCTGGCCCGAATTCGAAGTCAACTATACGCATTGGGCCGACGGCGAGCGAAGCGGCAAAGACCAAGTCTTTTTGACGCCCGGTCTCATTCTTGGTCGTTTCAAGCTGTGTGACGACAGCAATCTGATCGTCGGTGCAGGCTATCAGTTTGCGGTTTCGCCGAAGACGACATCGCCGGTTCTCACGCCGACTTACGACAGCAACTGGATCGTCACGACAAGGCTCTCGTTCTGACGACGTAGCACTACGGAGGGGCTTGCCGGGTGTTTAATACGATACCGGTTTGCTTAATAGTCCGAACGCTACAGACCTCAACTTTGGCCCCGGCTTTACCCGAAGCCCGGGGCCTTTTTGTCTTTGAGGTGTCTCAATCGATGTAAAAATTGAGATGCAAGGGCGCCAAGAAAAGACGAGCTGTCGTCAAGGCGGTGCTGCAGCAATCAGCGCGGATATGGGATCTTCGTTTGCAGGTGGTTTTTGCTGGCCTCGGAATGCGAGTGCTTGTCCTGCGGGGATGGAGAGCGATCCGAATGCGGCGGCCAATTGCGCGGCAGATTATCGGAGACATGGCAGTAGGCGCGTCTCGCCATATGATGGCAATGGCGGTAGTCGCGCGCATCGACAGGGTTGATGGTCGCTGCCTCGTCGCCGGCAAAAAATGCCGGAGCGTAAGAATTCGCCGCCGCCGATACCGTACCTGCAAAGATGAATGCCAATGCCGCGCAAGCGGCGAGCGAGCGGTTTTGTTTGTGGTTCAGTGTCATTGTCAAAGATCCTTTCGAAATCCAAATGGATTCACATTTCGGTGGGACGCCTATTTCCATGCGTCATGCGCACCGTGAGGCGATTGTCTTTGGCAGAGTTCAGGATGACGGCATGGACGTCACAACCGTCGTGATGCGGCGTCCAATATTCGAGATGTCCTGAATCGGCTCTGTCAGCGGTCTCTACAGCGACGGTTTTGGTCGCAGCCGTCTCGGTGTGTTCGTTAAAAGCCGCTCTAAAATCCTGGAACAGATGAGGCGTGATGCCTTCGATCGTAATGGAACAGACAGTCAGTCCCAGTTGCTGGACAGATTGTGCAAGGACCAGACGTGCTTTGCCGAAACTTGTTTTGCCGGTCCAGGTTTTCAGTCCAGCTGATGTCATTGTCGGTTGGCCCCGCCAAGGCGCGGCTTCAACGGCGCGGCCAAAGGCACGGGCGTCCTCGCCGTTGGCGAAGCATGTCTCGTCGATGTTCCGAATGAGGTCCGCGACCAGTTTGGTGTGTACAACCTCTCTCGAGAGACTATCGGCGGCTGTCTTATCATCGAGCCTCTTTAGTCCAGCTTCGGCGCGTGCGTTTGCGGGCTGGTATTTAAGCGCGGTCTCGAATTGGGTTCTGGCTTTGTCACTGTCGCCTTGTTGCAGAGAGAGAAAGCCTTTTTCGGCGTAGGCGGGTGCATAGGTCGATGATACCTCAAGCACGCGGTCGAAGGCTTGGTTCGCTTCTTTGAGCCGCCCTTGCTGCGCCAGGATCAAGCCGCGATTATAAGCGATGAAGCGATCGTCGGGTCTTATCTTGGCCGCGGCGTCGTAATCCGAAAGTGCTTCGTCGAAGCGCTTGGCTCGAAAATAAAGGCTTCCGCGATTAACTAGAGCGGGTGCGAACTCCGGCGCGCGTGCGACGGCAGCGGTGTAGTCAGCGAGCGCCCTATCGAATTCGTCCAGCTTAGAATAGCTGTTCGCCCGATTATAGAAGACGCGTGCGTCGTTCGGTTGGAGCTGAAGAAGCACGGAATAGAGCTGCACTGCAGTTTTGTATTCGCCACTGCCGTAGGCACGGTTTGCCCTGTCAGCGAGGTGTTGCGCGCGTTGCGTTTCGATAGCCGCTGTCGACGCCGGTGCGTCATCAGGCGTTGCGCCGAGTGCCATGGGTGAGCCGACAGCGGTTGCGGTGAGAGCAATTGCTGTGCTTAGCGCCGCGGTCAGGAGTGTTGTCGGGGTTATGGCTGGGATCGTCGTTACGATTTGGGACGCTTGGCGAGCCAAGACAGCAGAACACGACCTCTCCCTGCCAACAAAAATTGGCATGAGTTTTTCTCCAATAAAGCAAGATGGATTTGACCGCGCCAACGGCGCGGAGCG
Organism: Hyphomicrobium sp. MC8b; assembly: GCF_905067615.1. Lineage (NCBI taxonomy): Bacteria > Pseudomonadati > Pseudomonadota > Alphaproteobacteria > Hyphomicrobiales > Hyphomicrobiaceae > Hyphomicrobium > Hyphomicrobium sp. MC8b. The sequence goes on from NZ_LR898465.1 coordinate 1,806,174, forward strand.
CAATCAATGCTCTGGGGGCCGCGCTCTAAATCTGGAGAACGATCGTGCTGCGGTCGCTAAGCGTGGACCGCAGATGGGGTGGATTATCAAACGTTGCGTGCGAGATGGCACAGTGAAAGCGCGCGGCAAGCAGCTCGCCGGACGTCGGCAGAAGAGCTGGTGCGTAACCACCTAAATTCTCGCCATTCCTGTCAGACGGCTTGGATTGATGCGGGTGCTTGAAAAACGATGCATGCTGAAGCCGGTAATCTGTGCAGGGCTCGGATTCGGCTTTCGCGTGCGAATTCGAAAAGAGAATGAAGTGATCGTTCGATCCGGATTGCGTGTCGTGGTGAAGACGCTCGATCTCGACCGCAACGCTATGGGTGCTGCTCACACACAGAACCAGCGGCAAGCCTGCGACGGATGTCGCGAGCAGGACCGCTGATGTGATCAAATATCTGACGAAGCGAGTGAGCATGCGCTATCTAAACATCTTCTAATTCATATTTCCGCTGGAAAGTGCTTGTAAGATGCCGCATTGGCAATCCCGTCGCGACATATCCTTCGATATGTTGTGAGCTTGCAACAAAATCAATCCCGATGCTGCGCAGTATTTTTCGATTTGGCCGAAACATTGGGGAGGCAGAGTCCGTGTGACGGATCGCTGTCGGCGGTTCGGGGACTTGACTAAGCAGAGTTTGGACATAAACCTAATTGCAATGCACCAATCGGCAAACCACACCTCAAAATCGTTTCTCGCTGTCACGCGCAGCGGACGGTCGGTCGTGTGTGCGTTGCTTTCATTACTCATGATGGCTCTCAGCGGTCCCTTCAGTCTGTCGCATGCGATTGCCGAGCATGGGTATGAGAATTGTGCGGGCCATGGCATCGACGCGAAAAAAGCATCGCAAGATTCGGAGGTTCCTCAGGGGCTCTCAGGACAGCATTGTGTGCTTTGTTTTTCCGTTCAGCATCTGATTTCGAAACCGAGTGTTCCCACCCGCACCGAGGCTATGGCGCCGGTCACCTATACAGCATGGGAAACGCTCGATGGGCCGTTGGATGGTCCAGGGCCGCTGTTCAAGCCGCCGCGCCTTTAAAGCGCTTTTCAATCGCGATGACGTGGCTGCGCACTCTCTTTTCGCGTGCCGCGATCGCGTGAACCTCCGTCAAAATCGCAACGCGGCGCCCTAAGCGGTCTCCGCAACACGTGGATTGTTTCGATATGCAGCGAATGCTGATAGCTGGTGGCGTGCGCTTGTGCGCCGCTGTCCTGGCACTGGCCGTGCTTTGCGCGGCTACTTTCGCACCTGGCCTTTCCAGGTTTTTCACCATCTCAAGCGACGCCAAGGCGCACGCGTCGGCGGAGACCAAGGGTCATTCGGAAGCCGGACATCAGCATGACGAGGGGCATGCACATGACGCCGGTGGAGAGGCCGTAAACGAGGAAAACGGATCGGATGCTGCGCACGGCGAAGAAGCCGGTCACGAGCATCATGAGGGCCTCGAAGTCTCGCAGGATCGGATCGATGCCGAAGGCATTGCGTTGACGGAAGCCGGAGCGGGTGCGCTCGATCGGAGCCTGACAGTGCCGGGAACGGTGATCGCAGACCGCAATCGCGTGGGGCGCGTTGCAGCGCAGGTTGTCGGCACAGTCGCGGAGTTGAAGAAGCGGCTTGGCGATGTCGTCGCGAAGAATGAAGTCGTCGCCGTCCTGGACAGCCGGGAAGTGGCCGATGCGAAGAGCGAATACATCAACGCGCTCGTCAACGCGAACCTGCAAGAGACGCTCTTTGATCGTGAAAAAACGCTCTACGAGAAGCAGATTTCGGCGGAGCAGCGCTATTTGCGGGCGCAGGCTACAGATACCGAAGCGAAAGTCCGATTAGGCGTCGCGCATCAGAAGCTTGCTGCTCTGGGCGTCAGCGAAGCGGACATCCAAACGTTAAAGCAGCGCGGCCAATCTGCAACGAACCTGCAACGTTACGAAATTCGCGCGCCGATCGGCGGGCGCATTGTCGAGCAGCTTGTCGATCTCGGAACACCCGTCGGGCGCGAGGGCGAAGCCAAGGAGCTGTATGCCATTGCCGATCTTTCGGTGGTGTGGATCGAGCTTGCCGTTTCGATCAGTCACCTTCCCGATATCAAGGAGGGGCAGAGTGTGCTGGTCAGTGGCAGCCATCCGGCCGAGACGACATCGGGAAAAATCATCTTTACGAGCCCGATGATCAATGAGGAGACGCGGACGGCGCGCGTCATCGCGTCGGTCGAGAATAAGGGTCTGGCGCTGCGGCCGGGTTCGTTCGTCAACGCCGACATTCTTTTTGGAACGAAACCGGTTGGGCTGAAGCTTCCGAAAACCGCGCTGCAGACAGTCAAGGGTGAGACGATTGTTTATGTCCGCACCGAACACGGCTTCGAAGCGCGCAAAGTGACGGTGGGCGGCACCGATGGCTCGTCTGTTGAGATCGTGGCCGGGCTTGAACCGGGCGAGACGGTTGCGGCGACGAACACGTTCCTGCTTAAGGCCGAGAGCGGCAAATCCGAAGCTACGCATTCCCATTGAGGACGTTCCGATGATTGCACAGGTGCTTGAATTTTCGGTTCGCCGTCGTTGGCTCGTCATTCTCCTGACGCTGCTCGCCGCAAGCTACGGCGTGTGGTCGCTCAATCGGCTGCTGATCGACGCCGTTCCCGACATCACGAACAATCAGGTTCAGATCAATACCGTCGCGCCATCGTTGCCGCCGTTCGATATCGAAAAGCAGGTGACATTTCCGATCGAGACGGCGCTTGCGGGGATACCGGGTCTTGAATACACACGCTCGCTTAGTCGCAATGGCTTTTCGCAGGTCACGGCGGTCTTTACCGAAAGCACCGATATCTATTTCGCGCGCCAGCAAATCAGCGAGCGCTTGCGCGAAGTGGACGAGCGACTGCCCGCTGATGCTAAGCCGAGCCTTGGTCCGATTTCGACCGGTCTTGGTGAGATCTATATGTGGACCGTGGCTTTCGCGTCCAAAAGCGAACAGATGGGCGAGGTCGGGCCTCAAAGCGATGGCTCTTATGTGACGCCCGAGGGTCAACGTCTGACCAACGATATCGAGCGTGGCGCCTATCTGCGTACGGTCCAGGATTGGATCATTAAACCGCAGATCGCGAGCGTTCCCGGAATCGCTGGCGTCGACGTTATCGGTGGATACGAGAAGCAGTATCTCGTGCAAGCGGATCCCGCACGCCTGACAGCCCTCAATCTTTCGTTTGGCGACATCGTCGAAGCGCTTGAGAAAAATAACGTCAACCGCGGAGCCGGCATTTTCGAGCAAAGCGGCGAGGGGCTTGCGGTCCTCAGCACCGGACGGCTCGAAAACATGCCCGATATCGGCAACGTCGTCGTGACGACACGTGGCGGATCGCCGGTGAGGATTAAAGACGTCGCGCAGGTTACGATCGGCCGCGAGTTGCGCACCGGCAGCGCAAGCATTAACGGGGAGGAGGCCGTCGTCGGCACGGCGCTAATGCTGATCGGCGAGAACAGCCGGACAGTGTCGTCGGCCGTTAGTAAAAAGATCGGCGAGCTTTCGAAGTCGCTGCCACCGGGCATTGCGTTGCGACCGGTGCTTGACCGGACCGTGCTGGTCGATGCCACCATTTCGACGGTCGCAAAGAACCTGCTCGAAGGTGCGCTTCTCGTCGTTATTGTTCTGTTCGTTCTGCTCGGGAATATTCGTGCGGCGGTTATAGCGGCGCTGGTCATACCCATTGCCATGCTGCTGACGCTGACCGGGATGGTACAGGCGAAGATCAGCGCCAACTTGATGAGCCTCGGTGCGCTCGATTTCGGTCTGATCGTCGACGGTGCCGTCATCATCGTCGAGAATGCGCTGAGACAGATTTCTGAGCGACAGCACGTTTTGAAGCGCGTGCTCAGTCTCGATGAACGCTTGGAAACGGTGACCAAGTCGGCGGAGGAGATGATCAAGCCGTCTGTCTACGGTCAGGCAATCATTATTCTAGTTTATGTGCCGCTGCTGACGTTTTCCGGCGTCGAAGGTAAAATGTTCGAGCCGATGGCGGTCACCGTTATCATGGCACTCATCGCGGCTTTCATTCTGTCGCTGACATTCGTTCCAGCGGCCATTGCCGTTGCAATCAGCGGGCGTGTTGTCGAGGCCGAGAGCTTGCCTGTGCGGGCGATAAAGAGTGTGTATGAGCCGCTGCTTCGCGCGACGCTCAACAGGCCTGTGCTACCGATCATGGTGGGCGTGGCGCTCTTCGCCGGAGCGCTGATGCTGTTCGGACGGCTCGGGCAAGAGTTCATCCCAACGCTTGATGAGAAGAACCTCTCGATGCATGCGATGCGGATACCGAGTACGTCGCTGACGCAATCGCAGGATATGCAGCTTAGAGTCGAAAAAATCGTCAGCTCGTTTCCGCAGGTTTCGCTTGTGTATTCCAAGACGGGCACTGCCGAGGTTGCGTCCGATCCGATGCCGCCGAACGTTTCGGATACGTTTATTATTCTGAAGCCGGAATCGGAATGGCCTGATCCTTCGCTTAGCAAGCAAGCGCTCGTTGGGCAAATTCAGGAGAAGCTCGAAAAGCTTCTAGGAAATAACTTTGCGTTCTCGCAACCAATTCAGATGCGCTTCAATGAACTTCTTGCGGGCTCGCGTGGCGATCTCGCCGTTAAAGTTTTCGGCGACGAATTCGGCCCGATGCTGGATGGCGCCAACGCGATTGCCAAAATCCTGCGCGGTACGGACGGCGCGACGGACGTAAGCATTGAGCAGGCGCAAGGTCTGCCATTCCTTGAGATCAAGCTGAAGAAGAACGAAATTGCGCGGTTCGGGTTGAGCGCGTTCGCCGTGCAAGAGGTGATTGGCGCGGCGATGGCCGGGCGTTCTGCTGGGGTGATTTTCGAAGGCGATCGGCAGTTTCCGGTTGTCGTCCGGTTGCCGGATGCGATGCGCGCGGATCTCGAAAAGCTGAAGCACATTCCTGTTGCGTTACCGCCGAACAGCGCAGGGCGCATTGCCACCATTCCGCTGGAACAAGTTGCGAGCTTTGCCGTGACGGAGGGACCGAACCAGGTCTCACGCGAGAATGGCAAGCGGCGCATCGTCGTGACGGCAAACGTGCGCGGGCGCGATATCGCGTCCGTCGTCGCGGAGGCACAAACGAAGGTCACAGAAGAGGTGAAGCTGCCGACGGGCTATTACATTGCCTGGGGCGGCCAGTTTGAAAATATGGCTGCAGCGCAGCAGCGTCTCGCCGTCGTTGTGCCCGCGTGTTTTCTGCTGATTTTTCTGCTGCTCTATTCCGCCCTCGGCTCGCCGCGAGATGCCATCCTGGTATTCAGCGCTGTCCCACTCGCTTTGACCGGCGGCGTCATTGCTCTTTGGTTTCGCGACATGCCGTTCTCGGTTTCGGCGGCGGTCGGCTTTATCGCGTTATCGGGTGTCGCGGTTCTCAACGGGCTCGTCATGCTGACATACATCAAGCAACTGATGGCGGCGGGATTGCCGGCGGCGGAAGCAATACGCCAGGGCGCGCTGGCCCGTTTGCGGCCTGTCGTGATGACGGCGCTTGTCGCGTCGCTCGGGTTTTTACCGATGGCGCTTGCAACGGGAACGGGGGCGGAAGTGCAGCGGCCGCTGGCGACGGTCGTCATTGGCGGGTTGTTGAGCGCAACGCTGCTGACACTGCTCGTTCTGCCGGCGCTGTCGATTTGGTTTGGTTCGCGTGCCGCCGTGGCGAAACAGACGCCGACGGCTGTTCCTGCGGCTGCGGAATAGGTGCGGGCCGCGATCAGGCCGTCAACCGCGCGGTCGCCTCGTTGTCCTTGAACCAGTTGTAGGCTTCGGTGAGGCCGTCGCGCAGGCCGTAGCGCGGCGTCCAGCCCGTGGCCTTCAGCTTGGAGACGTCGAGCAGCTTGCGCGGCGTGCCGTCGGGCTTCGTCGGATCGGTGACGATCTTGCCGTTGAAGCCGACGACGTCGCATACCAAGCGCGCCAGGTCGAGAATGGTGATGTCCTCGCCTGTGCCTACATTGACATGCTCAGCACCTGAATAGACTTTCATCAGATGCACAACGGCGCTAGCAGCATCATCGACGTGAAGAAATTCGCGTCGCGGTGTACCCGAGCCCCAGATTGTCATTTCCTCGGCGCCGGACTTCTTCGCGTCATGTACTTTGCGTAAAAGTGCCGGGATGACATGGCTTTTGAGCGGATCATAGTTATCGCCCGGGCCGTAGAGATTGGTCGGCATCGCCGAGACGAAATCGGCGCCATACTGACGGCGATAGGCTTCGCAGAGTTTCAACCCGGCGATCTTGGCGATGGCGTACCATTCGTTCGTCGGCTCCAAACTTCCTGTCAGAAGGGCGCGTTCCGGGATCGGCTGCGGCGCGAACTTCGGATAGATGCATGAGGAACCGAGATACAAAAGCTTCTCGACGCCGCTGCGGAAGGCTGCGTCGATAACGTTCATTTCGATGGCGAGATTGTCGTAGAGAAATTCCGCCGGGTAGGTGTCGTTTGCGAGAATGCCGCCGACTTTTGCTGCCGCAAGAAATACGGCATCCGGCTTTTCGCGATTGAACCACTCTCTGACGCGCGCTTGATCGCGGAGATCGATCTGGTCGCGACCAACCGTCAGGATGATGCAGTTTTCGTTCTGTAGCAGACGAAGAATCGCTGATCCGACCATGCCGCGGTGGCCGGCGACGAATACGCGCTTGTTGGTGAGATCAAAAGACATCGCTTCCTCGCATGGTCTTCGCACTTACTATTCGTTGAGGCTATTGCGCCAGCTTTCGCGTTCGAGGAGCGCGAGGTCGGCGGCGACCATTTCTTTAACGAGCTCCTGGAAGCCGACCTTGTGGTGCCAGCCTAGTTCGTTGCGGGCCTTGCTCGGATCTCCGAGCAAGAGATCGACTTCTGTCGGACGAAAATAGCGCGGATCAATGCGAACCAACTCGCCACCGGTTTTGACATCGTAGCCGATCTCATCGACACCGCGGCCCTTCCAGGCGATGGTCTTGCCGACTTCGGCAAATGCTAGCTCAACGAATTCGCGAACGGAATGGGATTCTCCCGTTGCTAGCACGTAGTCGCTGGGCTTTTCGTTTTGGACCATCATCCACATGCCTTCGACGTAGTCTTTCGCGTGGCCCCAATCGCGTTTGGCGTCCAGATTGCCGAGATAAAGTGCGGACTGCAAACCAGCGGCGATGCGGGCAACGGCGCGTGTGATCTTTCGGGTTACGAAAGTTTCGCCGCGGAGCGGACTTTCATGGTTGAACAAGACGCCATTCGAAGCATGCATACCGTAGGCTTCACGGTAGTTGACGGTGATCCAGTAGGCATAAAGTTTGGCCACGCCATAAGGCGAACGCGGATAAAATGGCGTCGTTTCTCTCTGCGGCGTTTCCTGGGCTTTACCGTAAAGCTCAGATGTGGAGGCCTGATAGAAACGCACTGAATTCTCGAGCTTGAGGATGCGGAGCGCTTCGAGGAAACGCAGCACGCCGACGGCGTCGGCGTTTGCTGTGTATTCCGGCGTCTCGAAACTTACCTGGACGTGGCTTTGTGCGGCGAGATTATAGATTTCATCGGGCCGGGTTTCCTGGACGAGGCGGATGACGTTGGTTGAATCCGTCAGGTCGCCATAGTGCATGAAGAACGACGTGCTCGCCTCATGAGGATCCTGATAGATTTCGTCGACGCGTTGGGTGTTGAATGAGGACGATCGTCGCTTAATGCCGTGGACGACGTAACCCTTATCGAGAAGAAAGCGCACAAGGTAGGCGCCGTCCTGACCGGTGACACCGGAAATCAACGCGGTCTTGCTTTTGCTCATGCCATTTCCCCCAAGTCCCGCTGAGATTTATGTGGGGTTGTCGCTTTGAGCGCAATACGAATGCGCGAGATTCTTTTTTGTTTGATCGGTCCGTAGACTTTTTGGGGTTGCATGAAACGGCAGCACGGTCCGTCCGAGGCTGTTGCGAAGCTTGCAGTTATTTTCGCAACTGACGCTGACGAAATTTGCGGCAAAAACTTATGTCACTCTCGATATTCCGAGAGCTATCGGCTGGCGGTCGCTGTGAGAGCCGGTTGGTGAACTTCCGGCGCCTTCATGAAGACGACGGCAATCGCCGCTACCACAAGGACGACGGCCATGACATAGAACGCGTCGGAGAAGGCCATGATCAGCGACTGTTGGGCGACGAGATTTCCAAGCAGAATTTCTGCCTGATGGTAGGCGCGTCCGGGGTCCGGCAAGCTGTGCGCTTCGAAATAGTGCTGCATGCGGGTGAGGAAGGATTGATCCGTCAGATTGTAAGGCGTGACCGACTGACCGATGATATTGGAATGAAATTGCTCGCGCTTGGTGATGATGGTCGCCAGCGCGGCCGTGCCGATTGCGCCTCCGAGGCTGCGCAGCATGTTGAATAATCCTGACGCAGCTGCGGACTCTTTTGGAGCCACGCTGTTCGTCGCCAGAACTGAGAGTGGCGAAAGTAGGATCGCCTGGCCGAGGGCGCGTACGATGTTGGTATAGAAAAACTGCTGTCCCGCGTCGTTGAAACTCAAATGCGTATTCATGAAACAGCTGACTGCGAAGATGCTGAGGCCTGTGCAAACGATCAAGCGGGCATCGAAACGCTTCAAGAGGAAGGGGACGAATGGAATGATGAGCAGCTGCGGAAGTCCGGCCGATGCGAGCACGAGGCCAATCTGCTGAGCGTTGTAGCCCTGGACTTCGTCGAGATACGCGGGAAGCACGTAGATCGATCCGAACAGCGCGAAGCCGACGAGCGTATTCGCCAACGTTCCGAGGCCGAAACTCCGTCGAGTGAGCAGGCGAAGTTGCGCGGCGGGCTTCTCGACGGTGAGTTCGATGACGACGAAGATCGTCAGCATGACCGCCGAGATGATGGCAAGATGCACGATGAATGGCGAGCCGAACCAATCGTCCTTGTTGCCTTCATCCAAGACGGTTTGCAGGCAGGCGAGACCGATTGCCATTGTCGCGATGCCGAACCAATCGCCTTCTCGCAAAAGGCGAAGCTGCATCGGTTGACGATCGAGCGTCGGATAAAGCAGTGATAGCATTACCGCGCCGGGAACAAGATTGACGAAGAAGATATAGGGCCAGCCGTATTGTTCGGTGAGAATGCCGCCGATGGTCGGGCCGATCGCGGGGCCGAACGTGGCGGTGAGCGCGAATGCAGCCAAGCCGATGGGGCGCTGGCTTTCAGGTAGCTTTGTCAACACGGCCGTGAAGGCCATCGGGATCATGACGCCGCCGGTGAAGCCCTGGAAGCCGCGCATCACGATCATGGTGCCGAGATTGCCCGCAAAGGCGCAGGCGACTGAGAAGATGAGGAACAGCACGACGTTCGACAACAGGAAGCGGCGGAAGCCAAACACGCGGCTGAGGTAATCCGTCAGCGGGATCATGATGATTTCGCCGATCAGATATGAGGTCGAGATCCAGGTTCCATTGTCGACGCCGGTGCCGATGCCGCCTTCGATTTCAGGCAGGGACGAATTGACGATCTGGATATCGAGGACGGCGATAAGTGCGCCCAACATGCATCCAGAGACCGCGATCCACGTCCGTAGGGAGGCCCGCTCGCTGTCGGGGCTGGTCGGAGCTTCGCTCATGACGCTTGCTTTGCTGCGGTTTTTGACGCCGGCGTTTTGTGGCGTGTGTCGATCGTTGTGATGACCGACATGCCGGGACGCAGCTTGTCGGCAAACGGATCGTTCGGGTCAATGTAGATCTTCACCGGGATGCGCTGGACAATTTTCGTGAAGTTTCCCGTGGCGTTGTCCGGTGGGAGAAGTGCGAACTCCTGGCCACTCGCCGGAGCGATGCTGCCGACATAACCCTGCACGGTGTTGTCGTCGAATGTGTCCACGGCAATCGTGACCGGCTGCCCTGGGCGGACATCAGCGAGTTCCGTTTCCTTGAAGTTGGCAATGACGTAAGCCTTGTTGAGCGGTACGACCGCGAGCAGCTCGGTTCCGGGTTGGGCATACTGACCGACCCGCACTGTGCGATCGCCGATGATGCCATCCACAGGTGAGGTAATCGTCGTGTAGCCGAGGTTGATCTCCGCCTGTTCAAGCGTCGCATCGTTCTGCGAAAGCATGGCCCGTGCTTGCTTGAGTTCGGCCGTCAACGTCGCAATCTGTTTTTTGGCTGCTTCCAGTGCCGCCTTATCTTTCGCAAGCGTCGCCTGTGCCGTGCCGATTTGCGAGGCCGCCTGTTGCTCGTCTTGAACGGAACCGTAGCCTTCGTTTGCGAGTGTGCCGAACCGCTGATTGTTCTGTTGGGCGTATTTTTCGGTCGCTTCGTCAGCCTTGATGGTCGCCTCGGCTTCGCTCACGATGGCTTGCTGCTCTCCGATCTGAGCCTGGTCGGTGGCAATGGCCGCTTCCGCCTGTTTGACGCCGGCTTTCGCCTGATCGACGGCCGCTTTGTAGTCGCGCTGATCAATGATTGCGAGGACTTGGCCGGCTTTGACGCGCTGATTATCGTCGACGTACAGAGCGGCGATATCGCCGGATACTTGTGGAGCGATGGCGACGACGTCAGCTTGCACGTATGCGTCGTCGGTCGAGACTTCAAAGCGCCACTCGGTCCAATATTTCCAGCCGGCATAAATGCCGCTGCCGATAACTGCCGCAGCAACAACAGCGATAAGAATGTGTCGCGGACCGAAGGGGAGCCAATGATGCGATTTTCCAGCCGTGTTTGCAGGATCTTGATCGGGCAAAGCGCTCGGCGCGGGCGCAATCGTTTCCCTTGCCGTCGGGACCAGGCTTTCAGACTTCGCTGTCTCGTGCGCCCTTACGTGCATCGTTTCGGGCGCCGCCTCGGTTGCGACGACGTCGGTGGCTGCGGTCAACATAGTCCACATCTCCATCTCGGCTCTTGCCAAGATATAAAAGAGCACTCAGCGGCTCAGCTATTTAACCTTTGGCGCTGTTGGCCATACGTTTGGAAAGACCAGCTATACGTGTGTTTAATGACGTGCCCGTTTTGCGCCTACGTCGGCGAGAATGAAGAAAAGGGGCGCGCCTTTCGGCGCTCCCCCTCCGAGATGCATCTTCTTTTGTAGGCTTATATCTTGCGGTTTTACCGGATCACGAAACACTGTGCCGTGCCGGAGGTCTTGAAATCACCGTTGCAATGGGGCGATGCGAATGCGCCCGAAACACCAGAGACCAGAAGCGCCACTGCGAGGATTGCGACTTTCATTTTCATATCTCCAATTCACCCGAGCGCCGTTTCATTCCTGACTGGATGGCGGCGCTGTTAAAAGCGATGCATTGGAGGTAAGTGCGATCGGCGCCCATTCCATAATCTCTAGGTATATGGGGCAGATGGCCCATGGGATTGTTCGTCGGCGGCATACCGGAACGTTTCCTCGGCAGGCTCACCAAATCTCAAGATGGTTTGGTTTAAGCTCTTGCCGCTGCACAGCGGGCGAGGCGACCACCGCCTCGCCGCCCGGCGCTGGTTATGCAGCGGGGAGCAGTCAACCAGCACCGTACCGGGACCGGCTACACATGTGTGTTGTCGGTCTCGGGTTCCTTCATTGGTGCATGGATGAGCCGTTACCCCGCCCGGATCAGCCTCGGCGAGAGGATGCGCGGGAGATGGTTTCCAAGTTTTAAACCTAAGGAAGATTTACGAACACTCGCGCAATTGCTCCGAATGTAGAAAACATAAATGCCGGAGTTGCTGTCGTGCCGCGGAGCCAAAAGCTCATTCGGCAAAACAAAACGGCACAGGCTCGCTTGTGCCTGCGCCGTTCGCGGGAGGAGAGAGGAAAGGGCGATCAGATGCGAAGCGGCGAAGTGTTGCCGCCTCAATGCACCGCCGCGATCGCGATTTCCGTAAAGAGAAGCGAAAACAGCAACACGCCAGCAAACATGCCGAAAAAGCTTTGTCCGGTCGGTTTCATTGTCATTCTCCCATTCGGGCATCGTGGCTAATGGAAGTCTATGCGTCGCTTAGCCACCCTGTTACGAGATGGGAGCTGTCATTTGGCGAGCAACGGCGTCCTCACGCACTTGTGCGCGTTTTGCCCTTACGGATTGGACAGCTTTCGGAGGGGGCGCCGAGTTTCGGGATCGCGGCTCGGGGATGAGGTTATTCCGCGGCGGCAACACTCTTTGGCGGCACCGCTAGCGCCTGCTCCTCGTCGCTCGCGCTTGCGGAGACGTGAACGACGCGGTCGTGGAGCGGCAGCAGCGACGAGCGATGGCCGATGGAAACAATCGCCGTATCGGGCAGCTTGTTTCGTATCGCGGTCAGGACGCGCGCTTCGGCGGCCTCATCGAGCGCAGACGTTGCCTCATCGAGGAAAAGGATATCCGGACGGAGCAGAATGGCACGGGCAAGCGCGATGCGCTGCTGCTCACCGACCGAGAGGATATTGTTCCAGCGCTCGACGACGTTAAGAGATGGTTTCAGGTGTTCGAGGCCCGTAAGTTTTAGGATGTCGGAGATTTCTTCGTCCGACGGCTGGGCTTCCGTCGCCGGGTAGGTGAGCACGCTATGGAGCGAGCCCAGCGGGAAATAGGGCTTTTGCGGGAGCGCGAGGAGGCGGGCGCCGGATCTGGTGAGGATCTCACCCGTCGCGTGAGGCCAGTAGCCCAGAATGGTGCGCAGCAACGTTGTCTTGCCGGCGCCTGATGGAGCCATCAGGAGCACCGACTCGCCCGGTTCGATATCGAGATTCACCGAGTTCAACAGCTTCTTGCCGCCGGGCGTTGCAAGCGAAATGCCGGCAAGGCTCAGCACGCCGTTGGCATTCGTCGTGCCCATCGAGACGGCGGATGTCTCGCTCGCCGTCGAGGCGAGCTGCATCTGATCGGAGAAGCCGGAAAGCCGGTCGACGACGGCGATCCATTCCGCCAGGTCGGTATAGGAATTGACGAAGAACGACATCGACGATTGCACCTGGCCGAACGCGCCAGCCGTTTGCGTCATGACGCCGAGCATAATTGCGCCTGCGAAATAATGCGGGGCCATGATGAGGAACGGCAGCACGACGGCGATCTGATTGTATCCAGTCGTGAAGAATGTCAGAAATTTCTGGCGCCGCATGATGTCGTGCCAGTTGGTTACGATATCGGAGAAACGATCGCGCAGGATATTGCGCTCGGCGTTCTCGCCGCGCAGCAATGCGATCTGTTCGGAGTTTTCGCGAAGGTGCACCAAGCCGAAGCGAAAATCGGCTTCGCGCCGCTGGCGACTAAAGTTGAGGCTCGCCAATGTGCGGCCGATGAGATGCGCTCCGACGCTGGCCACGAGCGCGAATATGGCTGCGAGCCAGACGAGATAACCATGGGCGCCGATGTGATATCCTGCGATCTGCAGCGGGACCTCGGCTGAAATTCCCCACAGTATGATGCTGAATGAAACGAGGCTCGTGATCGACGACAGGAAGCCAATGCCGAGAGAGAGCGTTCGTCCGATATAAAGTGCGATGTCCTCAGCGATACGCTGGTCGGGGTTGTCGGCTGCCTCGCCGCGAAGACGCATGCGGTAGTGGGTGCTGTTCTGGAGCCAGCGGTGAACATAGCGCTCGGTCATCCAGCGCCGCCACCGGATCTGCAGCCATTGATTGAGATAGAGCTGATAAACCGACGAGATAATGAAGGCCGCGGCGATCACCGAGAATATGGCGAGCTGGTGCCAGAAGGCGCCGACGTTTTTCGTCTGAAGCGCGTTGTAGAACTCGGCGTTCCAGCTGTTGAGCAGGACGGACAGCCCAACCTGGCCGAATTCGATGGCGAGGACGACCAAGAGAAGGCTGCCGCCGATCCAGCGTTCCGCAACGGTGAATTTCAGTCGGGAGCTGATGCGAACGACACCCGAATCTTTCGAGAAGAAGTAGGGCGTCGTCAGTTGCCAAATCGCGCTCAGGCGCGAGCGCGTATCATTCCGCATCACAATTCCACATCACGGTTGCTTTGCATCCTCAGCGGCCCAGCTGCGGTTTTGAACCATCCGCAAGGCCGTGTGGCTCCTCATTTCGTCGAGGGTGGCGCGAGGCACATTTCCGGAGGGTGGCCAGAACCTTAATTATTTGCAAGCGTTGGCGGGATGCGACGCGACTTGGCTGAGGTTGTCAAACGCCGATGCACTCGTGACGCACACAAGCTAGTTTGGGCCGCCCGGAAAATCGTGTACTTGAGTAAGCGATGGGGATGGGGTTCCCCCGATAACCGCCATTGTGGCTGATGACTCCTACGATAGCCGTTTCCGACGGGAGACGGCCGTTGGCTGAAATGCTGAAGAGGAGCCTCAAATGAATTTCACGACATGTCTGGTCGTTATGTTCGGCGGAGCTATCGGGACCTTGTGTCGGTATGCCGGGTCGTATCTTGCCCTTCCGATCAGCGGCACGCTGCCGTGGGGCACGATCCTTATCAATATTGCCGGGTCATTTATCATAGGCTTTTTCGGCACGCTGACCCTGGCGCATGGGCGTTATCCGGTCAGCGAAGAATTCCGCCTGTTCGTGATGGTGGGGATTTGCGGGGGCTTTACAACTTTTTCGTCATTCAGTCTGCAGACACTCGATCTCCTCCGCTCGGGCGCTATCGGACGCGCTGCGGTCAACATTGGGTTGTCCGTCGTGCTTTGCATCCTGGCCGTGGCGGCAGGGCACTTCGTCGCCGCCTACTTCAACGGCGGCGCAACGGAAATTGCGCAGACGACATTGGAAGAAGACGCCTAGGGCGTCTCCTTTCCTTCGGCGCAGGGGTCAAGTCGCGATCTGGGACTTCGCCAGCGTGACGTTGATGCTGTGCACGGCGCAGCTTTGAGCGAGGTCGGCTTTTTCTCCGGGGTTGAGGACGTTGATATTGGCTCCGGAGGCTGATGCTTTCGGCCATTGGCCTTTGGGCGCCAGCAGCACGCCCGCTGGAACCGCCGATGAAATGCCAACACTCAACTCGATGGAGCCGGTCTTGCTGCTCACCTGCAACCGGTTCCCGGATTTGACGCCGATCGTTTCGGCGTCGGAGGGATTGAGCCAAGCTTCGCACATTTGCAGACGGCGGGCGATCTTGCCGTCATTGGCGTAGCTGCTGTTCATGAGCCATTCGGAGGCGGGCGACAGCATGCGGTATTCACCCAGAGCCGGACGGCGCTCCGATAGTGGGGCAGGGGCTGATGGCAATCCGGCCTCGACAAATTGCGCGCCGGTCATTTCGACCTTTCCTGACGGCGTGCGATAGTCGTGGGATGCGAACTGAACGATCGGGGCTTCCGGCACGTACATCGTGCCTGCGGCTGCAAGTGTTTTGAAATCGAGTCCAGGGCGCGCTTGGCTCAGAATCGTTTCGATGATGGCGTCATCGGTTTCACGCAGTTCAGGATCGGTGAGACCCATTGCAGCCGCAAGGCGCCGGAAGATCTCCTGATTGGGGAGCGCGTCTCCTAGCGGCGGAAGGGCTGCGACCTGTGCCGAGACGGAATGGGTAAAATACGACATGACGACATCGTCGAATTCCAGAAAACTCGCCGCGGGCAGAACGAAATCCGCGTAGTCGGCCGTATCGGTCTGGAATAGATCGACCGTGACTTGGAGAAGATCCTCGCGCCTAAGCGCCTGGCGCAATCGCGCCTGCTCCGGGCTCGAGGCCGCGATGTTGTTATTCCAGGTGAAGAGCGCTTTCGTCTCGCCGCTTTCGAGCCGCGCCGCGAGATCCATATGGCTGACGGATTGGGGATCGGCGTTGAGATGCGAAGCGGAAAGATAACCGCCGTCGACGCCTCGGGCGTCCCAGCCGTTGAGATAGAGGAAACCGGCGCCGAGCTTTCCGATGTTGCCTGTCGCTGGTGGCAGCAGGCCGACCGAACGCATGGCGTTGCCGCCGAATGTCTGGCGCTGGAAGCCTTGTCCCATCCATAGTAGCGATGGGCCGTCAGCGTAGAGCAGCGCCGCTTTTTCGATGAGGGCCGCAGGAACGCCGGTCGTTGCCTCCGCCCAACTCAATGTGCAAGCGTCGAGTTGCGGTTCGATGTCGTCCCAGCCGATACAATGGCGTGCAAGAAAATCGCGGTCGAGCTTTCCGGCCGATTTGATGACGGCGAGCATCGCGAAGGCAAGCGCCGCGTCGGTGCCGGGAAAGAGTTGGAGATGAATGTCGGCCGCTTCAGCCGTAGCGTGGCGGATCGGATCGACGACGATCGTTGGGACACCGCTGCGCGCCAACCAGTGCTCATGGACGTGAGGCGCTGAGGCTGACGGGTTCGCCCCCCAGATCAAGACGCATTTGCTGGAACTGACCGTGCGCGGGTCGAAGCCGCGGGTCGATTCCCCGAACGCGAGTTGAAGCGCGACGTGGCCCGCCTTGTTGCAGACGGTGTCGGGATCGACTTCAGTCGCTCCGATGCGATTGAAGAAACGCAGCGGAAACAGCCCGGCGATCAGCGAGCACGTTCCAGTGTAATGGGTCTGCAGGATGGCTTGGCCGCCGTCGGTCGCGATAATGCTCTGCAGCCGTTGCGCGATCTCCGATATGGCCTCATCCCAGGAGACCTCGGCAAACTGTCCCGATCCTTTCGGGCCGACGCGCTTCAACGGAGTCGTTAGCCGATCCGTCTTGCTGCGCCACACGCCGTTGTAGGCAATCGAGCACTTGCCGCAAAGCTTGCCGCGGCTCATGTCGTGATTGGGATCGCCGACAACCGATACCTCGCCGTCGCTCGCCATTTTTACGATTATGCCGCACGCGTCGTAACAGTCCCGGGGACACGTTGTCTTGACGATTGCCTGCGTTGCCATTGCGCCGAACCTTCCTGGAAGCGTAGAGCCGCTTCAAATCTAGTCCGGAATTTCAGCGCCGGTAAAGGCTTTCGCGTTGGGCGCAAGTGCGGGATCGGCGAGGGATGATCGGAGCTTAGGTTATGCATGAATGCACCGCACGATGGCGCTTTATCCGGCAGTTGAGGCATCCAGAGCAGGCAGGCTCGCATCGTGTTGCGTATCACCCGGGAGCGCCAGATGGACTGACGGTATGACCCCGCGTCGCTCGCAATCGACGGTGCGATGATTTCAGGCCTCCGGGACAATTGCTGTGTCCGTGGCGAGCTTCTGTGTTCTGCATCTTGCTCGCCTCTGCTCTGCGGGAGGTTTTCTGGTGCGGCTTGTCGCAATTGCGTGATGCCATGTGCTGCTATTCTTGGCGAATTGAGTCGATTCTTTTTTGCCGGGAGCCGTGATGCGGGGACGCTTGGTTTTTCCCGCAGCTTGTCTCGCGTTCTGTCAGCTGCTGTGGGGATGCGCGATCGAAAACGCCGACATTGCTTTGCGTGGGAAGTCGGAACTGGTCGGACTTCGTGAGCGGGACGTTTTGATGTGCGCCGGGCATCCGACGAGCGAGGACAGCATACCCGGCGGCAAGATCTGGATGTACGAACACGGACAGGCGACCGGCGGCTTCACGGTTCAGCCGGTCATACCGCTGGCAGGAGCGCAACTCTCGGACCCCAACAGCGGCTATTGCCGCGTCCAGTTCCGCTTCTCAGGCGGCAAGGTCGCCGAGGTCTCCTATGCGGGCGCGACGAGTTCCTGGGGCCGCAAAGATGCCGTTTGTGCACCGATTATCCGCAATTGTCTCGATTATCGGAGACGATAGCGCTGTTTCAAGACCTGATCGCTACCTGAACACGCGCGCGGCGAGCGCCTTGGCGACGAGGTGCGGCTTGATTTGGGTAACGGCCGTCGACGCTTTGCCTGAAAAGATGAGCTGAAGGACCTGAGCTTTCGTTTGCTCCGTCAGCTCGAATTCCAGTCCGAAGCCGTTTGTCGTCGATCGGCGGATGTGGGCGTCGACGTCGATGCCGGCGAAGTGGGCGTTGACAGTACTACCGATCGGAAGCGGCGCATTGCCGAGAAGATGCATGCCGCTGACAGATATATCGGATGCGCGATAGACGGCGCTCGAAGTTTTCGCCGACAACCGAACAGGAAGGTCCATCTCGAAGCGTTGACCGGCGCGCCGCTGTTGCTGCTCGCTACAGACGTAGCAGCAGAGCGTGAGCACGACGATGTTATACCAGCTCCAGAAAAGTGCGATGGCGCTCGACTCTGCAAGCGGGCGCGATTGATCCATAAGAAACGCGTTGGCAATGCCGAGCATCGTGATGGCGAGGAGGGTTCCGAAGATGCGCAGCAGCGGCCACTGGACAAAATGCCGACTTCGATCGCCGCCCTTTGCCGTCACTTTGAATTTCTGGCCTTTCGGCTTCAAGAGGCCGGAGACGACCGCTTTCAAGACGTCCATGGAGCAGAGCATCTGATAGAGGTCCGTCATCAGCGGCAGCACGCGGCCTTCCGTCAACCACGTGAAGATCGCCCACTGTGCGACGAGGAACGGCGCCAGATACCAGATCGCATCAATGACGTTTGCGTGGACGGCCTCGATCCCAAACAGCAGATAGAGAGCCGGCACAATCACACCGAGAAGTCGAAAGAGGTGGGTCGCCGACCAATGCAGGAACGTCTCGCAGAGCATGATGCGATCGACGATCGGCAATTTGTTCCCGAGGCGTAGCGGTCCGCTCGGGCCGCGGCAGATTTGAACGAAACCCAAGGCCCAGCGGCTGCGCTGGCCGCTATATTCGGCGAGCCCCTCGGGTGCTAAGCCCAGTGACAGGGCTTCGTTCAAGTAGACGGTCCGGAAGCCCTTTTCGCGCAGGCGGAGAGAGAGGAGATAATCTTCGGTGACGGAATCAGTTGGAAAGCCACCAATGCGTTGTAGTGCGTCGAAGCGAATGACTGAGGACGTTCCGCAGCAGAAGGCGGCGTTCCAGGCGTCCTTCGAGGCCATGACGATATCGAAGAAAAAGCGCTGCTCATCCGGCCAGACGCGCGTCAACGCGAGATTGCTTTGCACCGGGTCGGGATTGAAGAAATGCTGAGGCGTCTGGACGACGCCGACGTCGGCATCGAGCGCCAGCGATACAGCGCGTGTCAGAAATGAGGGCAGTGGTACGAAATCCGCATCCAGAATCGATACGAAGTCGGGCTTTTCGTCGAGCTTGGCGAGCTTTTTCAGTGCGGAGTTGATGTTGCCGGCTTTGGCGTGGGAATTTTCTTCGCGAGTGATGTAACCGACGCCATGGTGCTCGCAGAGCGCTTTCAGCCAGGCGCGGCGTCCGTCGTCGCAGACCCAGACGCGGAAATTCGGATACGTCAATGCGAGCGAGCCGATGATGGTGCGCTCGAGAATGCTTTCGTCTTCATTATAAGTGCATATGAGGACATCGACTTTAGGCAGATCGCGCTGAGCCAGCAACCGCGGGATGTTGCGATCGGCGTCGCGCGAGCGATTGCGCGTGCGCGTCAGGAACAATTGGGAGATGGTCGCGCCAATCATTGTCAGCGTTTCGACGGCTGTGAAAATAATGCCGGTGGTGAAATTGAGGGGATCGTCTGCCGAGGGAAGGGTATCGAAAATGCGCCATGACATATATCGCCAGCCAAGTGCGATGCCGAAAAGAATGGCGCAGGTTCGGATGATCGTGTTGTTGCGATTGACCCACGGCAGGATGGCTGTCGCCAGTAGGGCAACAATCAGCGCCGGTAACAGCGCGTCGGCATATCCCATTCCTGCAGCGGCGCTCATTGTGCGGTCCGTCAGTAGAGGCTTCCAGCGAAGACGCTGCCGCCGTCGGCGAATTTCACGAGGCCGGAGCGGCCAACCCTGCAATCGAAGCTCTTCGACAGTTCGGGAAACTTGAGGCTGACGTGATAGGGCTCGCGCGAGAGGGCGCTCTGCTGGATTGCAGTATTGGATTCGACTGCAGCGAGACCATTCAAGCCGACCACGATGCCGTGCAACTCAGGGCCGCCATCGCGGGGCGTAAACGTCGCCGGTTGGCCGATCGAAAGGCGCTCGTAGGCCGTCTCGCTGACGCTGGCCGTGACGATGGCGCTTCCGCAATCGAGGAGCTTCATCAAATCCTGTCCAGCGTTGACGTGCTCGCCCGGGGCGGTGAGCATTTCCCAGACTCGTCCATTGACGCTGGCGTGAATATCGGCTTTCGCCAATTCCGCCTGACGGGCTTGTTCGGCGGCAATCGAAGCGTCTATTGCGGCGAGCTGAATTTGACTACCATCGAGGCGAGCCTGAACGTCGGAAAGTTCAAGGGAAACTTCCATTTTACGCTGCGCCGATTGCGGTGTGTCGTTATAGCTGTCGCCGACGTAGGTTCCATTTTTTGCGGCATTAAGTTCGACGAGAATGCCCTTCTTGTGCTCGATTTGCGCCTGGATGGCTTGCTCAGTTACATGAGCTTCGCCTTGGGCCTTATCGAGGAACGCTTGGCTGGCAGCGTCGGTCTTTCGCAATGCAGCTGCTCGTTTGAGCGCTTCGGAAGCAACCGCGTATTGGGCCTGTGCCGAAGCGATATTGGCATCTGCTTCCCGCACGCGCTGCTCAAGCTGAGCGATGCGCCCGACGCGAAATCGCTCTTGCTGGGCATTGAGCTCTTCCAGGCTGCTGCGAAGCAGATTTTTCTTAGCTTCGAGTGCGCCAATGTTCGTGCGCAGTTGGTCTCGATCCCGCTGCAGGTTCGTCAGATGCACTGAATCGGCGCGGGTGTTGCGGATCGTCAGGATATTCTGATCGGCGCGAAAAGGACTGCCGATATCCGTGCCGTTTTGCGCCATCGTTACTTCACCTTCGATCGGCGCCCTTATCGTGATGATGCGGGCGTTCACGACGGCTTCGGCGCTGGTCGTGGCAAGAAGTCGCTGAACAGGAAACCATCCGAGCGCGATCGCGGCGGCGACGGCAACGAAAGATTTCAGTAGCGTCATCGACCTGACGGCGGGTCGCGATGACAGCTTCGGAGGCGTGTCAGCGGGTGGCTCCGCATCCGCTGCAGGAGACGGCGCGGCGTTCGGCGCCTGCCATTCGTTTACGACTGACTCGAGATACGCGAGTTGAGCGGTTGCCGTAAATTTATCGTCGGCTAAGGTCTCGGCGTCTGTTTGCTCGGCGCTCGGAAGCTCCGACGGCGGCGGCTGTACGGCGCGGATCTTCGCGCCGCGGGCAAATGTGGTTCGGCGTTCGACGGGTTGGGAGGACATTGGTACCCACGCAAGCAAAATTGTCTGCGTGGAAGGTTACATTCGATATATAAATTAATAATCGCATATTTTCTAAATTAGATATTAAACCGGCAGTAAAAATGATCCGAATGGAGACGATTTGCTGACCGTATATATACTTATTTAAGCATGTCTGTCTTTTGGTCCTGAGAGGATTGACGTATTTGAATCCGGCCTGAAACGGCCGGCGAGGCGACTTTTGGGGACGAGCGCATGCTAACGACGCGATACGCGAAAATTATAATGTGTTTCGTGCTGGGCCTGTTTTGCCTGCTGGTCGCATTCAACAACATCACGGATTACGAAACGAATTACGTGTTTGTGCAGCACGTTCTGAGCATGGACACGACACCGACTGCCAGCGCTCTCAAGTATCGGGCGATAGCAGAACCGCTGCTTTGGCAGATCGCGTATGCCGCCATCATCACAACCGAGGCGTTGACCGGTATTTTGTTCGTTGCGGGGGCGGCGGCGTTGTGGCGCGTGCGTCGCGCCTCCGCCGAAACATTCAATGACGCGAAACGCTATGCTGTTGCCGCATCCACGCTCGCGTTTCTGATCTGGTTCTTCGGCTTCATGGTGGTGGGCGGCGAGTGGTTTGCGATGTGGGAGTCGCCGGCTTGGAACGGTCAGCAGGCGGCATTCCGGTTTTATGTCTCCGTGCTCGCCGTCTTGATCTTCGTGAACCAACCCGATCGCGATCTCCCCTGAAACGTTGCCGCGACCGAGGCGGCGTGGCATCGGTCGCGGCTCAAACTCAGAGTGAGTGTTCGGCGACCCGCGTGAGAAGGTCCTTCTTGCCATGCTTTGCTTTTCTTTCGGCGAGCAGCCCGAGATAGTGCTGCAGGACGGCCGCGCCTGCGATCGACGTTACGTCGGCGTGGTCGTAGGCTGGGGCAACCTCCACGACATCCGCGCCGACGATGTCGAGATCGCCTAAGCCGCGTAGGATCATCAGCGCTTCGCGCGATGACAGTCCGCCAGCCACTGGCGTTCCTGTACCCGGAGCATAGGCTGGGTCGAGAGAATCGATGTCGAACGTCACATAGGTCTTGGCGTCGCCGACGCGCGCCGCGATGCGCTTCAGGACGCCGGAGACGCCGAGGTTGGCGACGTCATGCGCGTAAAGGATCTCGATGCCGCAATCCTCTGGCGCGTGCGTTCTGATGCCGACCTGGATCGAGCGTTCCGGCATTATGATGCCGGCGCGGACTGCGCGCGCTACAAACGAGCCGTGGTCGATGCGTTCCTCCTCGTCGAACCAGGTATCCTGGTGAGCGTCAAATTGCACCAGCGCCATAGGCCCATGCTTTTCGGCGTGTGCTTTCAGCAGTGGCCAGGTGACGTAATGATCGCCGCCGATCGACAGGAGCGTCGCACCAGCTTGAACGATCTCTCGTGCCTGGCCTTCGATCTGCGCGGGTACGTCGAAATGCCGGCCGTAATCGAGCGAGCAGTCGCCGTAATCGACGACGGCCAGCGTTTCGAAAGGGTCGGCGTGGAAGGGATATTGCGGGTCGCCCTCCAGGATCGCCGATGCACGGCGCACGCCTTGCGGTCCGAAGCGGGCGCCGGGCCGGTTAGAGACGGCGGCGTCGAAGGGGATGCCCCAAACGGCGACGTCGACATTGCGCAAATCGCGGGACAGCTTGCGGCGCATGAATGACAGCACGCCGCCGTACATCGGTTCGTGCGAGCCGCCCATGATGTTTGGGGCGAAGACGGCAGAGTCGGTTTCCCTCGGGCGGAGCGGAGCGTGAGACGTTTTCGACATTGTTTCTCTCCTGTCTTGATATGCAGGTTGTTGAATACCGGGCGCTGCAGTCGGCGTTATTCGCCGGTCATGAAGTGCGTCCAGATGCGATTGACATCGCGTAGCGATTTCGGATCGCGGGGGCGGGCGGCAAAGAGCTGGGCCATCATGTCCTTGGGCGGATAGATGTTCGGATCCGACTTGATTTCTGCCGTGACGAACTCCGTCGCGGCGGTGTTTGCGTTCGGATACCAATAGTTGTTAGTGAATGTCGCGATGTTCTTCGACGCCAGAAGAAAATTGATGAACGCATAAGCGTTCTCGGGATGCGGCGCGTCGGCGGGAAGCGTGATCATGTCAGCGAAGATTTCGGTGCCTTCTTTCGGGATCGAATAGCGCACCTCGACGCCTTTCTTGGCGTCGGCGGCGCGGCCTGCGGCGATATAAGCGTCGCCACTCCAGCCGAGCGCCAGGCAGACGTCGCCCTGGGCGAGGTCGTTGATGATTGCGCCGGTTTTGAAGTGACGGATATAGGGGCGAATGGAGTCGAGCAACTTGCTCGCCTTTTCGAGTTCGGCTTTGTCGGTCGTAAACGGATCGAAGCCGAGATAGTTGAGCGCAATCGACATGACGCCTTCAGGCGAGTCGATCATGGCGATGCCGCAGTCTTGAAATTTCGCTGCAAGCTCGGGCTTGAAGATAATGTCCAGGCTGTTGACCGGCGCGTTCTTCATGCGCTTCTCGATCAATGCCGGATTATACATGATGCCGGTGGTTCCATAAGCGTAGGGCACACCGTATTGATTGCCGGGATCTTCAGTCGCGACGAACTTCATGATGTCGGGATTAAAGTCTTTCAGTACGGCGAGCTTGCTCTTGTCGAGCTTCTGGAGCGCGCCTGCCTGGATGAGCCGACCGATCGACGAGGCGGTTGGCAGGACGATGTCGTAACCGGTTTTTCCGGTCAGGACCTTTGTCGTCATCATTTCCGTCGACTCGAACGTGTCGTAAACGACCTTGTCGCCGGTTTGCTTTTCGAAGTCCTTGATCACGTCCGGCGAGACGTAGTCGTACCAGAAGTAGATGTTGACGTTCTTGTCTTCGGTCGAAATGGCATTCGCTGCAGGCGAAGCTGCGACCAGAGAAAGTGCAATTGCACAAGATGCGAGCAGGCCGAGCGGACGCATGACGTCACCCTCCAGAAAAGGTTGAAGACCGGAATTGCGAATGAATGAGAAGCAAACGATGCGGCTTGCACGTTGCGGCGACAAACGGTATTTCCTGTGGAATGAGTTGAGTAAAACTCATCTGAAGGCCCGTCGCGCATGCCATTGCCTTCTCTCAACGCGATCCGCGCATTCGAGGCCTCGGCCCGGCTGCTGAGCTTCAAGGATGCGGCGGAGGAATTGAAGCTCAGCCCATCGGCTGTGAGCCGCCACATCCGTACGCTGGAAGATGCGCTGGGCGTTCCTCTCTTCGAGCGCGGGTTCCGTCAGGTGCAATTGACGGAAAAGGCCGTGCATTACGCGCGCCGTCTCGGCGAGGCGTTCAAGATCATTCAGGATTCAACGGAAGAAGTGAGCGCGTATGGTCCGGCGCGGCGGCGCAAGCGCCAGCGGGTGACGCTGTCGATCAATGCGACGTTCATGAACCTATGGCTCGCGGATCGGCTGCCGCATTTCCGGGCGTTGCATCCGGAGTGCGAGCTAGAGGTTTCGACACATGACGACGCCGGCAAGGGTGGCAATGCGCGGGCCGATCTGCGCGTGCTTTTTACGAGCGACGAGGTTGACGATCCAGCGCTGACGCCTCTGCTTAAGCTGATCATCATTCCGGTTTGTGCGCCGTCGCTGATGACCGGCAGAAAAGCGCTCCGGAACCCGCGCGACTTGGCGAAACATCGACTGCTGCACGAAAACACGACGGCGTGGTGGGAGGAGTGGATCGTCGGAGAGGGCGCCAAGGGTGTCGATCCCAACACCGGCGCAATTTTTCACGATCCGTCGCTGGCCATTCGAGAGGCCGTCAATGGCGGTGGCGTTGCGCTTGCCGATAATATCATGGCTGAAGATCTGTTGGCCCGCGGGCTGCTGGTCGAGCCATTTCGCATTCGGCGACGCATTCCCAACTGCTACAGTCTTGCTCAGCGACCAGGGGCGTCTTCCCATGCCGCGGTCCGCGATTTCCGCGCGTGGCTGATCGGGGAGATCGCCCGGCATAAGGCCGTCATGGGGATCGAGTAGGAACTGTGATTTGTCTCCCTGATGGTGGCCGGAGATTTGTGTGCTCGCTGCACGGCACCACTGAGACGCACATCTGGACTTAAGTGCACCTGACAAATGCTGGCGCCGAGGTTCTTAGATTCGTAGCGAGCAATACCCGCACCTTTTGGATCTGTCGCAAAACCACAACGGCGTGCTCGGTTTTACTGGATCGGGTATTTTGTCGGGCAGAAAATGAGTGCCCGGACTTTCATCGCGTTTGACGTATATTTTTCAAGTTCAATGTTAGCTTTTTTCACTCAAGCGCCTAATATATATAAATTTTTCGTCCGTCTTTTCGAGAGTGCCCGGCGTGCTCAAAAAGCACGCATCCGCTGATCCAATTTCGAGCACGCAAGCTATTGGATTCATTTCGGAATTTCCGGAAGCGTGACTAGAGTCTTGAAGCTGCAGATTTCCACGGTGCCGAGCTTGGCACTGCCGTCTGCTTCGAATTTCACGCTTTTGGCTCTCGTCGAATTCCGGGGGGAATTTTCTGATGACACGATCTAGGTGGGGATTGGCTGCGGCCGTCTGCACGTTGGTTCTCGCAAGCGGTTCGGCCGCTTCTGCGGGAGAGAAATTTCAGCTTTGGGACGATGACTCCTGGATCAGCTTCGGTGCTGGCATTAGAGGTCAGTACATCTACAACCCAGATGCCAAAGACACCGATGACTTTTCATTGAACAGCGCTCGTATCTACGCCAACGGGCAGTTCACCAAAATTATCGGTTTCACCTACAATACAGAAATCGACCATGCGCCGGATGACACGTCGGACATTTCTCGCATAAGGACGCTCGACGCGATTTTGCGCCTCGAGTTTACACCGTCGTTCAACATCTGGGCAGGCCGCATGCTGGCCCCGAGCGATCGCGCCAACCTTGACGGTCCGTACTATTTGGGAACCTGGGAATATCCGTTTGTCAGCGCATACCCCGCGATCTTCGCCGGTCGCGACAATGGCGGCGCCGTTTGGGGTGATATCGGCAAATTCAAATATGAGCTTGGCGGATTTCAAGGCTGCACGGCCGGAGACAACAGCTGCAGCACGCCGACCGCAAGCGGGCCGTTGTTCGCGGGCCGGTTGCAGTATGACTTCTGGGACAAAGAGTCCGGCTACTACACGTCGAGCGACTACTACGGCGAGAAAGAGATTCTCTCAGTCGCGGTGGTTGGGCAGTATCAAAATGGCGCGGCGAGCGACGGAACGCACTCTGGTGACTTTGGCGGCTTTAACATTGACGCATTGATGCAGAAGAAAGTGTGGGGCGGGGACGTCTTCACGCTCGAAGGTGCCTATTACGTCTATGACACGAGCGGCATCGATACATCGCTCCCGACGGGCAATGGCTTGGCGGATGGGACGAGCTACATGCTGCTCACGAGCTATCTCATCAATCAGAAGGTTGGGCCGGGCAAATTCCAGCCGGTGTTCCGCTACCAAGAGTTCGACCAGGATCACGGTCCGGACATCAGCGAATATTCGGTGGGCACCAACTACATCATCAAAGGCCACGATGCGCGCCTGTCCGCTCTCTATTCCCGGCAGAATGTCGACAACGCAGGAGACAGAGATATCGACCGGTTCATAGGCGGTCTGCAGCTTCAGTTCTAAGAAAACACTTCTGCTACTTAGGAGACATGCGCCTTCATCCCTTCTCCCGGGAGGTTCGCATGTCTCCTTTTATTTTTTCGTGATTTAACGATAAAGACCCTTCATTCGTTCTCTGTGAGCCAATCGCAGGACGACCGCCGCCGGTGATTTCTTGTTTGCGCAGGAAGGGCGAAATGGCCATCATTGCGGTCAGCAGGACTTCGAATTTGCGCGGGAGCGGAGTGGCGGCTTTTCTTGTAGTCGTCGCTTGCAGTCATGGAGTGAGGCTTTATCGTGTTATCCGGTGGCCAAGCAGAGTTGCAATCTCCCGATGTTCGCCAACGCGTTTCAGTCTAGCCTTCCGGCCATCCCCTCTTATGTGCGTGCGAGCGCCGAGGTGCGCGGCATGTTCGCGCGCGCCGAGCGCACGACCAAGCTGATCGATACGTTCGAAACCGGTGGCTTGCGCCTCAGAACTCCGAAGGTTGGAGAATGGTGCGAGGCTGTCGTGTTGAATACCGCTGGTGGGCTGGCTGGCGGCGATGAAGCGCGGATGAGCTTTGTTGCTGAGAGTAACGCCAACGTCTGTATCACCACACAATCGGCCGAGAAGATCTATCGCGCGGAAGACAGGCCCGTTGTGCTGGCGGCGGACATTCACGTCGGCGACGGCGCGAGCCTCGTATGGATGCCGCAGGAGACGATACTGTTCGATGGTAGCGGCCTCGAACGCTCGCTGACGATAGAGATGGCCGAGAACGCCTCCGTTCTTGCGGTCGAAAGCACAGTATTTGGTCGCGTGGCGCGCGGCGAGAGATTGAGCATGGGGGCGTTTCGCGATCGCTGGCGTATTCGCCGCGGCGCTGGGTTGGTGTTCGCCGACGACGTTCGACTGGCCGGCGCGATTTCAGAAATTGCGGAGAAGGCTGCAGTCGGTAACGGCGCATGTGCTGTCGCGACGCTCGTGTTCCTCGCAGCGGATGCGGAAGAGCGTTTGCCGATGGTTCGGTCCATTGTCGAGACTGACAGGATCGACGGCGGCGCCAGCGCCTGGAACGGCATGCTGATCGTCCGTCTCGCCGGTCGCGATCCGTTCGATGTCCGAGCCGTCGTCACGGCGGTTTTGCGGCAGTTGTCGCGAATTCCGTTGCCACGTGTCTGGTCGATTTAGCTTAAGAGGGCCGAATGCTTCTAACTCCGCGAGAGAAAGACAAGCTGCTGATCGCGATGGCTGCGGATGTGGCGCGGCGCAGGCTCGCGCGCGGCGTCAAGCTCAATTATCCGGAAGCGATCGCGCTGATTACCGATGTAGTGGTGGAGGGCGCACGCGACGGCCGTTCGGTTGCTGAGTTGATGCAACTTGGTGCGCGTGTACTGACGCGCGATCAGGTGATGGACGGCATAGCGGAGATGATCGAAGACGTGCAGGTCGAGGCGACGTTTCCGGATGGAACGAAGCTTGTCACCGTCCATCAACCGATCCGGGGTGGCAGCGATGCGACGACGATCATCGCGGGCGAGTTCATTACGCCCGATGGCGATATTGAACTCAACGTGGGCGCGTCTACGTTGACGCTGAAAGTTGCGAACACAGGTGACCGTCCGATTCAGGTTGGCAGCCATTATCATTTCTTCGAAACCAATCCGGCGCTCGAATTCGAACGCGAGATGGCGCGCGGCATGCGCCTCGATATCGCTTCCGGTACGGCCGTGCGTTTCGAGCCGGGACAGACGCGGGAAGTAACGCTGGTTCCCTATTCGGGAGCCCGAACAGTTTATGGATTCCGCCAAGACGTGATGGGAAAACTCTGATGGCCGCCCGCATTTCTCGCGCCGCTTATGCCGACATGTTCGGACCCACGACCGGCGACAAGGTTCGCTTGGCCGATACGTCGCTCTTCGTCGAGGTCGAGAAGGATTTCACGATCTACGGCGAAGAGGTGAAGTTCGGCGGCGGCAAGGTCATTCGCGACGGCATGGGGCAGTCGCAGTTGTCCCGCTCACAGGGCGCCGTCGATACGGTGATCACGAATGCTCTGATCATCGACCACTGGGGAATCGTCAAGGCCGATATCGGTCTGAAGGACGGATTGATTGCAGGCATCGGTAAGGCCGGTAATCCTGATGTTCAGCCGGGCGTCGACATCGTCATCGGGCCGGGTACGGAGGTGATTGCGGGCGAGGGTAAGATCGTTACCGCAGGCGCGTTCGATACGCATATCCATTTCATCTGTCCGCAGCAGATCGACGAAGCGCTGGCGGCTGGCATCACGTCGATGCTCGGCGGCGGCACGGGGCCTGCGACCGGAACCAATGCTACCACGTGCACGCCGGGTGCTTGGCATCTCCAGCGCATGATCGAAGCAGCTGACGCTTTTCCGATCAATCTCGGGTTTGCGGGCAAGGGCAATGCGTCGCTGCCGCAAGGATTGGTGGAGCAGGTTGAAGCCGGTGCGTGCGCGCTGAAGCTGCATGAAGACTGGGGCACGACGCTCGCGGCCATCGACTGCTGCTTGTCCGTCGCCGACGAGCACGACGTGCAGGTGATGATCCATTCGGATACGCTCAACGAAAGCGGCTTCGTGGAAGATACGATTGCCGCTTTCAAGGGGCGCACGATTCATGCGTTTCATACCGAAGGTGCGGGCGGCGGCCATGCACCGGACATCATGAAGGTTGCGGGATACGCGAACGTCTTGCCGTCGTCGACCAATCCGACGAAGCCGTTCACCGTCAATACGCTCGACGAGCATCTAGATATGCTGATGGTTTGCCATCATCTTCATGCGTCCATTCCCGAAGATCTGGCATTTGCGGAAAGCCGGATCAGGAAAGAGACGATTGCAGCGGAAGATATTCTGCATGATCTCGGCGCGCTCTCGATGATGTCGTCGGATAGCCAAGCCATGGGGCGTATCGGCGAGGTGATCATTCGCACGTGGCAGACCGCGGACAAGATGAAGAAGCAGCGCGGCGCGCTTCCCGGCGATGGCGAGAACGATAACCAACGGGCGAAGCGCTATATCGCCAAGTACACGATCAATCCGGCCATCGCTCACGGTGTATCGCAGCACATCGGCTCGGTCGAGGTCGGCAAGCTTGCTGACTTGGTGATCTGGTCGCCGGCATTGTTCGGTGTGAAACCGAATCTTGTCTTGAAGGCGGGTTCGATTACCGTAGCGGCAATGGGCGATCCGAATGCTTCAATCCCGACGCCGCAGCCTGTCCACTACCGGCCGATGTTTGCATCCTTCGGCAAATCGCTGACGCGAAGCTCGCTGACGTTCGTTTCGAAAACGTCGCTCGACAAAGGCTTGGCGGATCGGCTCAAGGTCGAAAAGAAGCTCATTCCGGTCGAGAACGTGCGAGAGGGGATTTCGAAGAAGAGCATGGTTCACAATGGCGCAACACCGCATATCGAGATCGACAGCGAAACTTATCGGGTGACGGCAGACGGCGAGCTTCTTGTTTGCGAACCGGCCAAGGAGCTCCCGATGGCGCAACGCTATTTTCTGTTCTGAGGCGAACGATGCTTCGTGCCATTGCATGCGAGTCCCAGGGCGCCCGTCACGGGTTGATCGATGATGAGGTGACGCTCGATTTCGACAATCGGCATCGCCGTCGTTTGGCGATGACGGGAAAAGATGGACTCGAGTTTTTGCTCGATCTACCGCGTGCGCATCGGATTCGACAGGGCGATACGCTGCTGCTGGAGGACGGCCGCAGAGTTCGGGTAATAGCGGCAGAAGAAGAGCTTGCGGAAATCACGACGACATCGGCGGCCGATCTCGTGCGTGTTGCCTGGCATCTCGGTAATCGCCATCTGCCGGTCATGCTGCTGCCGGATCGCATCCTGATCCGCCGCGATCATGTCATCGAAGATATGGTCCGGCTTCTTGGTGCTTCGGTCGCGATGGTCGAGGCAGCGTTCGATCCGGAAGACGGCGCGTACGCGGGCGGCGGCCATCATCACCACCATCATGGCGACGATCACGACCATGGATGACGTGTCCGAGCGTCCGCATAAAATAAGCGGCGAGCTTTCGTCTCAAGACGCGTCTATGGCGGTCTCGAAGGAAGGTAAGTCATCCGATGCGGCTGCGAAGCTGCTGATTTGGCTTTCTCCTGCGTTTCCTGTCGGAAGCTTTGCATTCAGTCATGGCTTGGAATGGGCGGTCCAAGCTGGGCAGGTCAGAAACATCGCTACAGTCATCGCGTGGCTCGATGCTCTTCTTGAGCATGGGGGGATGCGTAATGACGCAATCTTTGCCGCGCACGCGTGGCACGCTGCGATGCTTCGCGACGCGCGCGCGCTCATTGAGATCAACGAACTGGCGCTAGCGATGGCAGGTTCGAAAGAGCGGTATTTGGAAACGACGGCGCAGGGTAATGCCTTCGTCACCATTATCCGAGATGCATGGCGTGCACCAGATTTTGATTGGGGGATTGCATCGGTACGAGGAGATGTCGCTTATCCGGTCGCAGTCGGCTTGACCGGCGCGGCACATAAGATTTCTCAGCATGAGATGCTGCGCTGCTTCGTGCTCGCGCAGGTTCAAAATCTGGTGTCGGCTGTGATCCGCCTCAGCGTCATCGGGCATACGGACGGACAGCACGCGATTGCGTCGCTGCTTCCCGCGGTCGGACGGCTGGTTCTTGTGGCAGAAACTGCTACCCTTGACGATATCGGTGGCGCCGCGTTTCAGTCGGACATCGCCGCCCTTCGGCATGAAACGCAATATTCAAGGCTCTTTCGCTCATGACATCCTTAGATCACGGACCTCTGCGTGTCGGCATTGGCGGTCCGGTCGGCGCCGGAAAGACGGCCTTGATGGAAGCGCTGTGTAAACAGTTTCGCAGCGAGCTCGATATCATTGCGATCACCAATGACATTTATACCAAGGAAGATGCGTTGATCTTAACGCGTGCCGGTGCGCTGCCGTCGGAACGCATCATGGGGGTAGAGACTGGTGGTTGTCCGCACACTGCCATTCGCGAGGACTGCTCGCTCAATCTCATGGCGATAGCGGAAATGCGCGGCAAGTTCCCGAATGCCGATCTAGTTCTGATCGAGTCGGGCGGTGACAATCTGGCCGCGACCTTCTCACCGGAGCTGGCCGATATAACAATCTACGTGATCGACGTTGCGCAAGGCGAAAAAATTCCGCGCAAGGGTGGTCCAGGAATCACGCGCTCCGATCTTTTGGTGATCAACAAGATCGATCTCGCGCCGTATGTGGGCGCGAACCTTGAAGTAATGGAGCAGGACACCAAGCGAATGCGCGGAGAACGGCCGTATGTGTTTACGAATATCAAGGATGGCAAGGGTGTGAGCAAGGTTGCCGAGTTCATCATTCGCTCCGGCGGCTTGCCGCTGACGAGACCCATCGCGACCTTAGGCCATTAGCATGCTGGCCAATCCGTTTGACGACCAGCCCACTCGCAGTGTCGCGAAAGCCGTGACGATGTATGCGTTGCTGATCGCCTCGAACATCGGTGCATGGGTGTGTGCATTCGCTGCTTTTTCCGATCGGCCGACGCTGATGGGGACGGCGCTGCTCGCCTACGTGTTCGGTCTTCGGCATGCTTTCGATGCCGACCATATAGCGGCTATCGACAACGTCGTTCGTAAGCTGATGCAGGAGGGAAAGACGCCTTATTCCGTCGGCTTCTTCTTCTCTCTCGGGCACTCGACCATCGTTATTATCGCTTCGATCATCATTGCGGCGACTGCAGCTGCCATGCAGGGGACGCTTGAAGAGTTTCACGGCATCGGGGGCATTATCGGAACAATTGTTTCGGCACTGTTTCTGCTCGTCATCGGGATCATCAATCTCATAATCCTGAAGAATGTCTGGGCGGCCTTTCTGCGCGCACGTCGCGGCGAGAGGCTTACCGACGCGGACCTCGACACGTTACTTGCGGGACAGGGCGTCTTTGCGAGATTTCTGCGGCCGCTGTTTCGGGTCGTGTCGCGATCCTGGCATATGTATCCGGTCGGCTTCCTGTTCGGTCTAGGTTTTGACACTGCGACGGAAGTTGGATTGCTCGGAATTTCCGCTGCTCAGGCTGCGCAGGGCTTATCGTTCTGGGCCATCCTGGTTTTTCCGGCACTCTTTACGGCCGGAATGTCGCTGATGGATACAACGGACAGCATTCTGATGACGAAAGCCTATGGCTGGGCGTTCGTCAATCCGATCCGCAAGCTCTGGTACAACATGACTATCACTGCGGCGTCGGTCGTTGTGGCCGTCTTTATCGGCGGTGTCGAGGCGCTTGGGTTGATCGGGGACAAGCTTGGGCGCACGGACGGGATCTGGGGCGTCGTCAGCGAGTTGAACGACAACCTGACGAATTTTGGCTTCA
The DNA here is from genome assembly GCF_905067615.1 of Hyphomicrobium sp. MC8b. Taxonomy (NCBI): domain Bacteria; kingdom Pseudomonadati; phylum Pseudomonadota; class Alphaproteobacteria; order Hyphomicrobiales; family Hyphomicrobiaceae; genus Hyphomicrobium; species Hyphomicrobium sp. MC8b. The sequence goes on from NZ_LR898465.1 coordinate 1,839,299, forward strand.
TCGTGGTCGGCATTTTCATGGCGAGCTGGATGATTTCCGCGATCGTCTATCGCGCCATTGGCGGCGATGCGCTCGGTGTCGTGACGCGAGAACACTCGGCGCGGTAACTGACACGCGAAGCAATGATCTCGTGCGCTGGCCTCAGGGAAGATGGCGAACGGCAGTTGCGGCCGCGGCGGCGCGGTTCTCGACGCCGAGCTTCACGTACACCTGTTCGAGATGCTTGTTCACGGTGCGCGGACTCATTCCGAGGATCTGGCCGATATCGCGGTTCGATTTGCCGCGTGCTATCCACAACAGTACCTCGGCTTCACGCGTCGTCAGACCCAGCTTTTCCTTCAGCAGGATTGCGTCGGTGGATGAACTTTCTTCGGAAACACGCATGAGATGCTCGTCGCCGCTCATGCGGCCGACGAATGAGAGACTGAGTGTTTTCTGCTCTGCGCCGATCGTGAGTGTGCTGGACGACGGATCGCCGCTACCTTCGATGCGTGCCGCGAGCCATTTGACCACTAGGGATGGGAACGCGAAGCTTCGCTCGTCAAAATCTTCAAATGCGGTTCCGAGAAGCTTGCTCGCCTGAGGTGTCGACCATAAGAGGCGTCCGGCGGAATCGGCGGCAAAGAGGTAACGTCCAGTGGTATCCAAGGCAGCGCGTGCGCTGCGCGACATGCGGGCGTTACCGACATGGACGCGGATTCGTGCAAGAAGTTCCTCGATGATGACGGGTTTTGTCACGTAGTCGACGCCGCCGGCTTCGAGCCCTTCGATGATGCGGTCAGTGTCGCGAAGCCCCGTCATGAATATGATCGGAACGTCCGCGAGCGGCGGCAGTCGCTTCATGCGCCGGCATGTTTCGAACCCATCCATGTTCGGCATAACTGCATCGAGCAAGATGATGTCGGGGACAATGCGCGCCACGGTTGTCATGGCACGTTCGCCGTCAGTTGCAATCAGGACTAGCGCGCCGATTTGCTCGAGGGCGGCTGTGAGCATTGCGAGCGTATCGGGATTGTCGTCGACGACGAGGACGATCGTTTTCGCTTCAGCGTCAGTCATCGGCGTGCTCGGGCTCGGCGGGCTGTGCGAGGAGCGCCATGTAGCCGCGAAGGTCGAAGGCGCGAATGCGATCTCGTGCGGCATTGATGAATACGATGGAGCCGTTGCCGGCAGCCTCCAGCTCATCGAGCTTGGACTCGATGCCGGACACAAAGCCGATTTCGCCAAGCCGCATGAGTTCCTCGATATGCCGGGCATCAGGACGGCTTGCGTATTTGATTCCCTGGGGCGGGGCCGAATATTCAGGCGCGCTGGTGGCTGTGACCACTCGGAGGTTCAGCAGCTTTCGGATGTGATTGAGCAGCGTCTGCATGTCGACCGGCTTTGACAGGGCGGCATCGTGATCCGGTACGTCATCGCCACGTGGAGCCTGGTCGCCGATGTTGGCGGACATCATCAAAATTGGAGCGGTGTGGCCAATTTCGCGCAGACGTCTTGCCACCTCCCAGCCGGACATGCCGGGCATCGAGATATCGAGAACGAAAAGATCCGGTGCGCACTCTTCAGCAATGGTGAGCGCGGAGGGACCGTCCGGCGCAGAGATGATGGAAAATCCGACCGGCTCCAAAGCTTCCTTGATCAGCTCGCGATGATCGGTGTCGTCGTCCACGATCAAGATCAGCTTACGCTTGCCGAGATAGCCGACGATACGCTCCTGAGCTTTTGCGGGCGCACGCGAGTCGGCGACGTGCGCCAGCAGCAATTTGATGCGAAACTGGCTCCCCTGGCCAGGTGTGCTCTTGACTGAAATTTCGCCCCCCATGATTTCGACAAGCAGCTTCGTAATGGTGAGGCCCAGCCCCATTCCGGGTCTCAGTTTGGCGCGCATGATCTCGCCGCGCTCGAACGGTTCGAAGACGCGTTCCAGATCTGTCTGCATGATGCCGATGCCGGTATCTTGGATTTCGAATTCGGCAACTTGACTGCGATAGGTGACGCGCAGCGCGACGCTGCCGGTATCGGTGAATTTGACGGCGTTCGAAAGCAAGTTGATCAAGATCTGGCGAAGGCGCTTCTCGTCGGTGCGCACCACGGGCGGAAGCGACGACGCGCCTTCGAAGATGAACTCGATCCCCTTCGAATTGGCTTGCAGGCGGAACATGTCTGCGAGCTGATCGAGAAAGTCACGGATACGGACTTCGCTGGTGGCAAGTTCGAGCCGTCCGGCTTCGACCTTTGAAATGTCGAGCAGGCCGTCGATCAGGCCGGAGAGGTGCTCGGCGCTGCGACGAATGACGCGGACGCCTTTCTGGGCCTTGACGGGCAGCATGTCGTCGACATCGAGAAGCTGCGCATAGCCAAGCACGGCATTAAGCGGCGTGCGTAGCTCATGATTGATGGCGACGACGTAGCGGCTTTTTGCGAGGTTGGCGGCTTCTGCGACTTCTTTCGCCTTATGCAGTGCTCGGTCCGTGCGTTTATGGGCTTCGATTTCCCGGGTAAGCAGCGTCGTCTGGCGTGCGGATTCGTCCTGCGCGATTTTTCGGCTCTCTTGGGCAAGAACGAAAAGCCAGCTCGCGACGCCCGCGATGATCGCGAGGATCAGGAACGTTGCCCAGAGCGTGCCGGCAATCGCACCGGCGTCGTGCGGAACGGCTGTCACCGCAAGATAATGCACGAGCAGAAGCACGAGCCCGAGAATGGTGCAGAACAGCGTGAAGACGCCGAAGAAGTGACCCGTTCGAGAATTGAGCCCCTTGACCAGATGTGGGGGCAGCGCGCCGCGCAGGAGCTTGACGAGCTGCACCTGATAGCGTCCGTGCGGCTTGCAGCCGTCGCGGCAGCGGGCGTCGATCGAGCAGCAGAGCGAACAAATCGGACCCGAGTAGACCGGGCAGTGCGCCATGTCCTCGGGTTCGAATTCGTGCTCGCAGACAATGCAACGGATTGCGGACTTCTGGCCCCAGGATGCGCGCGGCTTGCGGGCGAGATAGTATTTTCCATTGGTCGCATAGGCGATGGCAGGCGCCGTGATAAGCGCCACGATCAAGGCGACCAGTGGCGCCAGTGACTGGGCATAGATCCCGAAGGTGCCGCTGTACGAGAACATGGCCGCGGCCGTTGCGATGATCATCGCGCCGACGCCGACGGGGTTAACGTCGTAGAGATGGGCGCGCTTGAACTCGATGCGCTTGGGGCTCAGTCCGAGGGGCTTGTTGATGCAGAGGTCGGCGACGATAGCGCCGAGCCACGCCACTGCGACGACCGAATAAAGACCCAGAGTATGCTCAAGCGTTTTGTATATTCCCGCCTGCATCAGCAGGAGTGCGATGGCAACATTGAAAAACAGCCATACGATTCGACCGGGATGGGCGTGTGTCAGCCGTGAAAAGAAATTCGACCAGGCAATCGACCCGGCATAGGCGTTCGTGACGTTGATCTTCATCTGGCAGAGTACGACAAACGTTCCGGCCAGCGCGAGGGCCAACTGCGGAGAGTTCGTCACGTAACCGAATGCGACCAAGTACATCTGCATCGGCTCGCCGGCCTGTGAAACGGGGATGCCGTGCCGGAGACAGAGGACGGCAAGGAACGATCCGATCAGGATTTTGATGGCGCCGGGGACGATCCAGCCAGGGCCGGAGACGAGGAGGGCCGTCCACCACGCTACGCGGCCCGTTTTCTCCTTCGGCGGCATGAATCGCAGGATGTCGACCTGCTCGCCGATTTGCGCGATGAGAGCAAAAACAACGGATCCGGCCGCGCCGACGCCCAGCAGATTGAAGGTCGCGCCCGGCACAAGATCGCCGCGGTAGCCGATCCAGGCGTCGAAATTCTCCCGGTGTTGTAATGCAATGATAATGGGCGGGGTCAGTTGCAGCAGAATCCAGAACGGCTGTGTCCAAAGGTGGAACCGGCTGATCCACGTGATGCCGTGCGTGACGATTGGGATGACTACGATAGCGCTGATTACGTAACTGACGGCCAGCGGAAACCCAAAGCAAACGCTCAGCGCGAGAGCCATAATGGCGGCTTCGATCGCGAAAAAAATGAACGTGAAGGAGGCATAGATCAGCGACGTGACCGTCGAGCCGATATAGCCGAAACCGGCACCGCGGGTCAGCAAATCGATGTCGACGCCGTCGCGTGCGGCATAATAGGCAATCGGAAGGCCCGTCAAAAAGATCAGGATCGAGACGGCCAGAACGGCCGTAACTGCGTTCGAGAAGCCATAACTTATGGTGATGGCGCCGCCGATGGCCTCGAGCGCCAGGAATGACACTGTTCCGAATGCTGTATTCGCAACGCGCGCAGCGGACCACCGGCGCGCACGTTTGGCGGTGAAGCGAAGCGCGTAGTCCTCCAGGGTCTCGTTGGCGACCCATTGGTTATAGCTGCGGCGAACAGGAACGATCCGAAGCCGGTTAGTCATTCACTCAAATCGCCTCCCCCGAACGGTAACCATACCGCGCCGCAAAAATGTGGCTGTCGCTGAAAACTACCCCTCACACTCCCTGAGACAAACCTATTTCGATCATGCGGTTGGTTCTCGTCGAGCCGTCCGCCACGCGCGCGGGCGCGCGTAGGCAACCTACGCAGGGGGTGCGGCGCACCATATACGTTAACTGACGTATGTGCTGCGGCGCAAAATCGGTTTCCTATGTCCGCGCGATGTCCGGGGTGGGCAGTTCGAACGGAGGATCTTGATGGCGACGGAAGATAACGGACCTCAATCGCGGCTACGGCGTAAATTGTTGATGGGTATGGCCGCGGCTCCGTTTGCCGGGTTGTTGCCGAAAGCCGCATTTGCCGACGCACCAGCGACGTCGGCGATCAATACGACCGGATTGGCGGTCACCGACAAAGAAGTGACGGTCGGTATTCTTCACTCGGTCACAGGCACGATGGCCATCAGCGAGACGGGTTCGGTCGAGGCCGAGAAGCTCGCGATCCAGCAGATCAACGATGCGGGTGGCGTGCTAGGTCGTCAGATCAAGATCATTCAGGAAGACGGCGCCAGCGATTGGCCGACATTTGCGGAAAAAGCGAAGAAGCTACTCGTCAACGACCACGTCGCGGCGATCTTCGGATGCTGGACGTCAGCGTCTCGCAAGGCGGTGCTGCCGGTTCTCGAGCAGTACAACGGCATGCTCTACTATCCAACCTTCTACGAAGGCCTGGAGCAGTCGAAGAACGTCATCTACACCGGCCAGGAGGCGACGCAGCAGATTCTGTCCAGCTTGAACTGGATCAACAAGGAGAAGGGCGCCAAGACCTTCTACCTGATCGGCTCGGACTACATCTGGCCGCGCACGTCCAACAAGATCGCGCGCAAGCATATCGAAAACCATCTGACGGGCTGCAAAGTCGTCGGTGAAGAGTACTTCCCGCTCGGCGCGACGCAGTTCAACTCGGTCATCAACAAGATCAAGTTGAAGAAGCCCGACGTGATCTTCATGGACGTCGTCGGTGGTTCGAATGTCGCCTTCTACAAGCAGCTCAAGGCGGCGGGCATCAATCTCGACAAGCAGCTTTTGCTGACGATCTCGGTTACGGAAGACGAGATCGACGGCATCGGCGGCGAAAATATCGCGGGCGCCTACGCCTCGATGAAATACTTCGAGTCGCTGAAGAACCCGAACAACGAAGCCTTCGTCAAGGCGTTCCACAAGATGTGGGGCGACAAGACGGTGATCGGCGACGTGACGCAGGCGGCCTATCTCGGCCCGAACCTGTGGAAGCTCACAGCCGAGAAGGCAGGCAGCTTCGACGTCGACAAGATCGCCGCGGCATCGCCGGGCATCGAGTTCAAGGGCGCTCCGGAAGGCTACGTCAAGATCCACGAGAACCACCATCTCTGGAGCCGCGCACGTATCGGTCGGGCGCGGACCGACGGTCAGTTCGATGTGGTCTACGAGACGCCCGAGCTGATCGAGCCCAATCCGTTCCCAAAGGGCTATCAGTAAGGCCCTTTCCAGCGGGCTTTGGAGCCCGCATCGCTTGAGTGCTTCGCGCCGATACGCTCATGCGCGGCGCGAAGCCATCAACGTCCGATACTCCGGAGCGCGCAATGTTCGGCGATTACTCGTTCAGCGATCTTGGTTCAATCTTCGTGATGCAAGGCTTTGCGGGATTGATCCTGTTTTCGGTCTTCGTGCTTATGGCGCTCGGACTGGCCATCATTTTCGGCCAGATGGGCGTGATCAACATGGCGCACGGCGAGTTCATGATTCTCGGCGCGTACGTCACCTGGATGACGTCGGAGTTCTTCAAATCGCACCTGCCGATGCTTTTCGGCGGATACTTTTTCGTCGCGATGATCCTGGCATTCATAGCGGCTGGTGCGCTTGGGATGTTCGTCGAATGGGCGCTGATCCGACATCTTTATAAGAGACCGCTCGATACCTTGCTGGCGACGTGGGGCCTCAGCCTCATTCTGCAGCAGGTTTATCGCTCTGTTTTCGGCGGCCGCGAAGTCGGCGTCGATCTGCCTGAGTGGATGATGGGCTCCTGGCAGGTGACGGACACCATCCAGATTCCGATCAACGGCATGTTCGTGATGGCGCTGACATTAATCATTACGCTGATCGTCGGCTACATCATGTATTATTCCAGCTGGGGGCGTCAGGTTCGCGCCGTGATGCAGAACCGCGTCATGGCCAGCGCCGTCGGCATCAATACCGAACGCGTGGATCGCTTTACCTTCGGGCTCGGTTGCGGAATTGCCGGCGTCGCGGGGAGTGCCTTCACGATGATCGGCTCGACCGGTCCGACGTCGGGTCAGCTTTATATCGTCGACACGTTCCTTGTCGTTGTGTTCGGCGGCGCAGCCAGCCTGCTTGGAACGATCGCATCGGCCTTCACGATCTCGCAGACGCGTTCGACGCTGGAGTTCTTCACCTCCGGATCGATGGCGCAGGTCATCACGCTTCTTGCGGTCGTCATCATCCTGATGCTGCGTCCACAAGGACTGTTCGCCCTCAAGGTTCGCAAATAGCCGCCGCCGACTTCAGATCCAAGCGCGAGAGCACACTCACATGAACGCCAATCCTCGCTTCTTCTCCCGTTCCGAGTTGGTCGGCCTCGCCGTCCTGGCATTGCTGCTGGTTGTCGTGCTGCCGATGACGCTCGACAATTTCCGCCTGAACCTCGTGGCGAAATATCTGACCTATTCGTTCGTTGCGCTCGGGTTGGTGATCTGCTGGGGATACGGTGGCATTTTGAGCCTGGGGCAGGGGGTGTTCTTCGGCATCGGCGGTTACTGCATGGCGATGTTTCTCAAGCTCGAAGCATCGAGCGTCGCCAACACGAAAATCCAGTCGACGCCCGGTATCCCGGATTTCATGGACTGGAACCAGATCACGCAGCTTCCCTTCTTCTGGGAGCCATTCCACAGTTTAACGTTTGCGATCCTGGCCGTATTCGTCGTGCCGGCGGTGTTTGCATTTATCATCGGCGCGGCGATGTTCAAACGTCGTGTCAGCGGCGTCTACTTCGCGATCATCACGCAAGCGATTGCCGCCATTCTGACGATCCTTATCGTCGGGCAGCAGGGCTATACGGGCGGCATCAACGGCATCACAGATCTTCGCACCCTACATGGGTGGGATATCCGGACCGACAGCGCCAAAGTCATTCTCTATTTTGTTGAAGTCGCGGTGCTGTTCGTCTGTCTGCTGGTGGCGCTGTTCGTGAAGCATTCGAAGCTCGGGCGCATTCTGGTGGCGATGCGCGAGAAAGAGGATCGCGTGCGGTTCTCGGGTTATAGCGTCGCCAACTTCAAGATTTTCGCATTCTGTTTGTCGGCCGTGTTCGCGTCGATCGGCGGCGCTCTGTTTACGCTTGAAGTTGGTTTCATGTCGCCGTCGTTCGTCGGCATCGTTCCCTCGATCGAAATGGTAATCTTCGCGGCGGTCGGCGGCCGCATGTCCATCTTCGGTGCGGTCTACGGCACGCTGCTCGTCAACTATGCGAAGACGAGCCTTTCCGAAAGCTTCCCGCAACTCTGGCAGCTGGGCTTCGGAGCGCTCTTCATTGCCGTTGTGCTGCTCTTCCCAGGTGGACTGGCAGGCGCCTGGAACGACTATGTGCAGCCGAGGATCGACCGGCTCTTCTCGCGGAGTAAAGGCAAGTCTCTTGCGAGCGGCCAGCCGATCGCAGACGGCGCACCGGCAGAATAGGAGAGCGATATGGAGATCGGTCAACAACCTCGGGATTTCCTACTCGCTGTCAGTGGGCTAACGGTATCCTTCGACGGCTTCAAAGCGGTCAACGATCTGTCGTTCTATGTCGATGAGAACGCGATCCAGGTCATCATCGGACCGAATGGCGCGGGTAAGACGACAGTGCTCGATTTGATCTGCGGGAAGACCAAAGCGACTTCCGGGTCTATCACCTTCCGCGGCAAGGAACTCACGAAGCTATCCGAGAACGCCATCGTGCATGCGGGCGTCGGCCGGAAGTTCCAGACGCCGTCGATCTATGACGATCTGACGGTTTTCGAAAACTTGGAGATCTCCTATCCGCGCGGACGCAGCGTGTTCGGCGCTCTGACGTTCAAGCGCGACGCTGCCGTGCGTCAGCGCGTCGAAGAAGTCGCGGAAATGATCTTCCTGAAAGACAAGCTCAACATGAGTGCGCAGCTTCTGAGCCACGGCCAGAAGCAGTGGCTCGAGATCGGCATGCTCCTCATCCAGGATCCCGAGCTTTTGATGCTTGATGAACCCGTCGCGGGCATGAGCGTCAGCGAGCGCGAAAAGACCGCTGAGCTTCTGCATCGGATCATCAAGGATCGTTCGGTGCTGGTGATCGAGCACGACATGAAGTTCGTCGAAGACATCGCGCACAAGGTGATCGTGCTCCATCAGGGCAAAATTCTATCGGAAGGCTCGATGGAGAAGGTCCAGAACGATCCCAAAGTGATTGAAGTCTATCTCGGCCATTAAGGAAGAAATCGACAATGCTGGATATCTCCGATTTCCACGTCGCCTATGGCCAGAGCGAAGTTCTGCACGGCCTCAATCTGTCGATCGCGCCCAATGAGATCGTCGCGATCATGGGCCGCAACGGCATGGGCAAGACGACCATGATGAAGGCCCTTATGGGCATCTTGCCAACGAAGCAGGGTTCGGTGTCGATGAACGGCGCCGACATCACCAAGCTCAAAAGCTATGAGCGTGTTGCTAAAGGTTTGGCCTACGTTCCCCAAGGTCGAATGATTTTTTCGACCATGACAGTCGAAGAGAATATCGAGACGGGGCTTGTGGTCCACGGTGGCAGCAAGGTTTCGCCCGATATCTACGAGCTTTTTCCGGTTCTGCTCGAAATGAAGAAGCGCCGCGGCGGTAACCTGTCTGGCGGCCAGCAGCAGCAGCTCGCGATCGCGCGCGCTCTTGCGACCAAGCCGAAGGTTCTGCTGCTCGATGAGCCTACGGAAGGCATCCAGCCGTCGATCATTCGTGAAATGGCGCGGACGCTTCGGCGCATTCGCGATGAGCGCGGGCTGTCGATCATCGTGTCGGAACAGGTTTTGAGTTTTGCGCTCGATGTCGCCGACCGTGTGCTGGTTGTCGAGAACGGCGAGATTGTCCACGACGAGCCGCGTTCATCAGTCGATGAGGCGAAAGTGGCGAGGTATCTCTCAGTTTAAGTCTGAATTCGGTGTCTGCAGAAATGGAAGGGGCAGTATGAATGACCGAAACGCTCATTAAAGTCGACCTGTCGAAGTCCGCATATGAAAACGACATGGTTCACAATCGATGGCATCCGGACATTCCGATCGTCGCCTGGACCGAGCCTGGTTCAGACTTCATCATCGAGACGTACGACTGGACCGGCGGCTTCATCAAGAACAACGACGATGCGTCGGACGTGCGCGATATAGATTTGACGATCGTGCACTTTCTCTCAGGCCCAGTTGGCGTCAAGGGCGCCGAGCCGGGTGATTTGCTCGTTGTTGAGATCCTCGACATCGGGGCGAAGCCGGAGAGCAACTGGGGTTTCAACGGCTTCTTCTCGAAGAACAACGGCGGCGGCTTCCTGACCGATCATTATCCCTCAGCGCAGAAGTCGATCTGGGACTTTGAGGGCATGTTCACGAGGTCACGCCACATTCCGGGTGTGCGTTTTCCGGGTCTCATCCATCCTGGCCTGATCGGCTGCTTGCCCGATCCTGCACTGCTCAAGACCTGGAACGATCGCGAAATTCCGTTCGTGGAGGCCAATAAAGATCGTGTGCCTCCCGTCGGCACGGTGCCCTTTGCGCCGACGGCGCACATGGGCCGCCTCAAGGGCGATGCGCGGGATAAGGCTGCAGCCGAAGCGGCGCGTACGGTTCCGCCGCGTGAGCATGGCGGCAACTGCGATATCAAGGATCTGTCGCGTGGCTCGAAAGTGTTCTTCCCGGTCTACGTACCCGGCGGCGGCCTTTCGATGGGCGACCTTCACTTCAGTCAGGGCGACGGCGAAATCACGTTCTGCGGCGCGATCGAGATGGCCGGTTGGCTGCATCTCAAGGTCGACGTGATCAAAGACGGCATGTCGAAGTACGGGATCAAAAATCCGATCTTCAAGCCGTCGGTCATCACGCCGAAGTACGACGACTATCTGATCTTCGAGGGCATCTCGGTCGACGAGATGGGCAAGCAGCACTACCTCGACGTTCACGTCGCGTATCGTCAGGCGTGTCTCAACGCCATCGAATACCTGAAGAAGTTCGGCTATTCGGGCGCGCAGGCTTACTCGATCCTGGGAACGGCGCCCGTTCAGGGGCATATCTCTGGCGTCGTCGACATTCCGAACGCCTGCGCCACTCTGTGGGTGCCGACCAAGATCTTCGATTTCGATATCAATCCCTCTGCCGCGGGACCGACAAAGTTCCTTGACGGATCGATCCAGATGCCGATTGCGCCCGACGCGTAAGCGCATTCGAACGTGCACGAAAGCTGGGTTGGCTGTGTTGGCCAACCCACCTCAAGGGAGCCGCCAATAATGCCGGTTTACGATTATGATTGTCCCAGTTGCGGACCGTTCTCGGTTCTACGTTCGATGTCTGAGTTCGAGTTGCCGCACGATTGTCCGGATTGTGGGACCGAGGCGCCGCGAGCGATTTTAACAGCACCCGCAATAGCGGGACTGAGTCGGGCTCGCCGCATTGCAGCCGAGACGAACGAGCGCTCATCGCACGAACCGCGAAATTCGAAAGGGCATGCGCCGGGATGCGGCTGCTGCTCCAAGACGAAAGCCAAGCCAAAACAAGACGGCGGGACCGCGATGAAGAGCTTTCCTTCGTCCCGCCCCTGGATGATCAGCCATTAATCCTGCGATTCAGCAGCTGTTCGCAGCGGTCTGTAGGTTACGGATGGATCATAGCCCGACACCAAAGAAGAACGCGAAAACGCGCCGGGGGGCGAACTCGCACGATAGTGGCCAGTGTGCTGTTTCGGATATGCGGCGGCCCGGCGCTTCTTGGTGCGCTCGCGATCCGATCTTGGGTGTTGGATATCTCAGCTCTGCGCGTTGCCGGACGTCGATGTCAACGAGGACCACAAAGTTTCTGACGGATTGGCTGCGGTGGCACGTCGTGGGGCGTGTCGCGAGCGCCGAGGACATTCCCGCGCTCGCTGCGAAGTGTCTCCATGATGCTTGGAGCGAAGGCATATCTCGATACGATCTCGAAGGCGCCGTTGGCTCGCTCGAGGACTGTATTCGCGAGGGCCTGCTTCAGGTCAAGAAGTGAGCGCCACTATATTTTGCGGGCCGATCTTGGACCGTGCATGCCTATAACTTTGCTTTTCGACGCATGAAATCCGTTATCTGGGCGGCGATAAACGTGCTGTGCGTGGCGGTCGCGAAGTGGCCGCTGTCGACGAACTTGATTTCTGCGTCAGGAATATCGCGCTTGAATGCTTCGTCGCCGGGAGGAATGAAAAAGAGATCGTTCTTGCACCAGACCGCCAGCAGCGGCGGCTTGTTTTGCCGTAAGTATTTCTGCCAAGCCGGGTAGAGCGCAACGTTGTTGCGGTAATCGTAGAAGAGATCGAGCTGAATCTCATCGATGCCCGGCCGCTGAAGATAGGCGTAATCGAGCATATAACCGTGCGGAGACACCAAGCCCGCATCGGCGCCGTGGAGATACTGGTCTTTTGTTGCGTCCAGAGTGAGCACGGCGCGCAGCGCGTTGCGGTTTTCAAGTGAAGCGTCTTTCCAGTACGCCCGGATGGGTTTCCATGCGTCGCCCAATCCTTCTTCGTAGGCGTTACCATTCTGGGTGATCAGCGCGCTGACACGTTCGGGGTGCGCGGCGGCAATGCGGAAGCCAGTCGGTGCGCCTTAATCGAACAGGTAAAGTGCATATCTCTTCAGGCCTAACGCATCAGTGAAGCCATCGATGGTTTTGGCCAGATTGTCGAACGTATAGGTGTAATGCTCACGATCGGGTGCTTTCGTCAGACCGAAGCCCGGCAGGTCCGGTGCGATCAGGCGGAATGGGCCTGCGAGTTGAGGAATGAGGTCACGGAACATGTGACTGCTCGTCGGATAGCCGTGAAGCAGCAGGATGACTGGCGCATCTGCAGGACCGGCTTCGCGGTAGAAGACTTCGACATCGCCAATCTTCACCGTTTTATAATGAACGGAATTCGTAGGAACGGAATTGCCTGACGTCACGATGTCTCCCGCATTGACGGCACTCGCGCGCAATGTCAGCCCGGCGGTGGCGGCTGCGTCTCCAAAAATTTTCAGCGCAACTCTGCGATCGGTCTCCGTCAGCATGTTCAACCTCCATTGAAACTAGGCAGGGAGGTAGGCGATTTGCACTTGCGCCTAAAGCCGGAGATGTTGGGAGACACAATTCCAGATTTCGGAAGGGGACACGGCAGCCTCGCGCTTCGCATGCTTATGTTTTTAGAGATGGTGCGGGGTAGCCGTGGACTGGGCGTCGAACAAGGCGATATGTTTTGTTGTGTCTCGACCGGGTTCGCGTTTGCCCAGCATGGTAAATCGTGCGAATTCGCAAGTCGTGATCGATCTTTGAAAGATTATCGTCGCAGTTGCAGGATATCGCTGCGCTAAGCCACTGCATACTTTCATCGCAAGCAATAGCGAGGTCTCAATGTCAGACTCTCACCGATCACCGCCACTTGGTTCGTTGGCGCTGATCGCCGTCGTCATCGCAGGCGGCGCGGCAGCGTTCGCCTACACGGCCGGCTGGTTTTCACCACACCGCCTCACTCCGATGAAAATGGTCGAGGCATTTGCCCCGCCTGGGGGTCCGGCTCTGGGCCATCGCCGTAACCACGCCAAAGGCATCTGCTTTACTGGTGAGTTCGAAGCGAACGGCGCGGGCAGCGAAATCTCGAAGGCAGTTGTTTTCGAGAAGGGGGAGTATCCTGTCGTCGGGCGCTTCAATCTAGGTACTCAGGACCCTAATGTAGATGACGCTACTGTTCGTGTTCGCGGCATCGGTCTACAGATAACAACTCGGGATGGGCAGGTCTGGCGAAGCGCCATGATCGATCCGCCATTCTTCCCGGTTTCGACGCCGCAAGCGTTCTACGATTTGCTGAAAGCATCGAAGGACAAGGCTGCGGACGCGATGAAAAACTTTATAGCGGCCAATCCCGAATTTTCGCATTTTGCTTCGTGGGCGGGTAGCGCGCCGTGGACAGCGAGTTACGCCGAGGAGCCCTACAACAGCCTAAACAGTTTCGTGATGACAAACAAAGAGGGCGAGCAGAAGACAGTTCGATGGGGAATCGTGCCGGAAGCGCGAGTCGTTACGGTCTCGCAGGATGACCTGAAAAAGCTCGGGCCGAATTTTCTCGACGTTGATATCGCCAAGCGTGTTGCGGCTGCGCCTCAAAGCTGGAAGCTGGTGGTGATCGTTGCAAATCCAGGAGATCCGACAGCAGATCCAAGCAAGGAGTGGCCTGCCGACCGCCGCAAGATCGATGTCGGCACGCTGACGGTTACGAAAATCGAACCGGAGGCGGACGGTCCATGTCGTGAGATCAACTTCGATCCAACCGTTTTGCCGACGGGCATTACGACATCCGACGATCCGTTCCCGGCCGCGCGGTCGGCGGCGTATATGAAGTCATATGATCTGCGTACGGCTGAATCCAAGTACTATCCCCGCACCCCGACTGGAGAAAAGCAATGACCGGAGAAACGCCGCGTTTCAATCCATTGCAGCGCCTTCTGCATTGGGTGATGGCCGTTTGCATTCTAGCGATGCTGTTCATCGGCGTGGGGATGCTCTCGACCGTCACACCGAAGTTTTTGCCGCTGATGGAGACGCACAAATCGCTTGGTGTCGTCATCCTCGTGCTCGTGCTCATTCGGCTTGCGGTACGGTTGCGGTACGGCGCGCCGGCGTTGCCGAAGGATTTGCCGGAGCCGATGAAACTCGCGGCAGAACTGTCTCACTACGCACTCTATGCGCTGATGATCGCGATGCCGTTGCTGGGATTGGCGCTGTTGTTTACCGCAGACTATCCTGTCGTGATCTTTGGGCGCACCTGGGTTCCACAGATCCTGCCGCAAAGCGACAGTCTTCATACCCTGCTCTGGAACGCCCACTACTATCTGGCGTTTTGTTTCTTTGCACTGGTTCTGCTGCATATCGCGGCGGCGCTGTATCACGCGATCGTCCGGCGTGACGGCGTGTTCGAGTCAATGGCCTCTGTGTCGACGCATCATCAGTCGGCTCCTGCCGCCGAGTGAGGGCGTGAAGGACATCTGAGGACGCGTCGTCCGCCAACCTACGATGGGTCTTCCTGCAAATGTCGGCAGGGAGGCCCATCGCGTTTTTATATCTCTCCATGTCGAGACACATGGAATCCCTATGCCGGTGTTCCTAGTTTGATGGCAAAGCGCCCACTACTGGAGGCGGCCATGGAAAAAGACCTCGAAAGCGTCCCGACGGCGTCCGATGTGCCTTCTTGCATTGAGGCATGTGCGGAGTGGTCTGACAGCGAACTCAAGGATGCGCCCGCTCACGCTGTGGATTGGTCGCCGCGGACCATCGGCCTGACAGACGATCAGATGCGGAGTGCTGCGATGCTCTTTGGCGTGATCATTCTGTTCTTTGCCGGGATCGGAATCGCTTTAACGGAATTCATGTCGGCTGAACGGCAAGTGGCGCTTATGGATTGCGTTCAAATCGTTGGCGATACCGAGCGACTCGCTTGCTACGATAAAGCGGCAACGCAATTGTCGGCGCCTTTCAAGGGGGGATCGCCCTTTCCCACTTATTCCCGACCGGACGTCGATGGTGGCTAAGGGCTTTTCTCTATCCGGCAAACGGTTGCAGGAAGCTGACGCTATCGTCGCTGTGAAATGTCTCGCGTGAGGCTCGGAAGAAGCCTTAGTTCCCGCATTTTGAGGGATTTTTTCCCGTAAATTTCAATTCCGTTGCCACAATGCCACGGGAGGGTTGGGAATGCGGCAGCCGGGAAAAAGTCAGCCTGTGCATCGGATTGACCCTCCCAACCAAAATCCATTTTGCTGACTTTGGGGAAAATGGTCCGACTCGAGACCAAAGGGGAAGTTCGCGTTGCAATGGCTGCCAGGGAAGCGGGGATTGTGATGCGCAGAAAAGGGAACCGGGGGATGATGCGTCAGTTAATGGCTTCGGCCGCGGCTGTGGCGCTGTTTGCAGCCAGCGGAACGGCCGTTGTTTTTGCTCAGGATGCGGGCGGGACGGCTGCAGGGCAGCCAGCGCCTCAGCAAGGTCAGCAGCTTCCGCAGGTCGAGGTAATTCAGGGACAGCCTAAGCCGAAGCCGACGCAAGCAAAGAAGGCCACCAAGCCGAAGGCCAAACCCTCCACCGCGGCGGCGGTGACGGCTCCATCCGCAGCGCCGGATACGACGGGATTTGCGACCGAGAGTTCGCAGGAGTTTGCTGCTTCGCCTGAATCGAACACGGTGAAGATGTCGCCGGTCGGCGGGACGATCCCGGTCGATAAGGTGCCGGGCAGCGTCTATCAGATGAATTCGGAAGCGCTCAAACGTGGCGAGCAGGTCATTCTGCAGGACGCCCTAACGAGCCAGATACCGGGCCTCATCGTCAACGATCTTCAGGGCAACCAATTCCAGACCAACATTCAGTTTCGCGGGTTTGAAGCGTCGCCTGTCAACGGCGTCCCGCAGGGACTTGCGGTCTATCAGAACGGCGTCCGCATCAACGAGTCGTTCGGCGATATCGTCAACTGGGACTTCCTGCCCTCGAACGCGATCAACAACGTCGCGGTTGTCGTCGGCAATCCGGTGTTCGGACTTAACGCTCTGGGCGGCGCCGTCGTCGTCGATATGAAGGACGGCTTCAATTACCAGGGCTGGGACGTCGATACGATGTTCGGCTCGTTCGGACGCAAGCAAGTCTCGACTGAAGCCGGATACCGGAGTGGTAATTGGGCGGCATACGGCGCGTTTGAAGCCATCGATGATGATGGGTTCCGCGATTTCTCCGATGCGCAAATCCGCCGAGGCTACTTCGATGTCGGCGTGAAAGGCGATAACGCCGAATTTCATTTCAACTTCACCGGCGCAGACAACAATGTCGGCGTTACGGCCGCAGCGCCTGAGCAGCTTCTCGATATCAGCCGCAGCCTGACATTCACGTCACCGCAGACGACCGAAAACACACTTCAGATGTACTCGGTCAACGGCAAGGTGCGGGCGACCGATACGTTGACGCTGTCTGGCGTGACCTACTATCGCCATTTCAATCAGAAGCATCTCGACGGTAACCTGTTCGACGATCCGGAAGAATGCGGCGGCGCCGAAGCTGGGACGCTATGTTCCGGAGACGATCAGGTTCTCAATGCCGCCAACGGCAATCCGATCCCATTTACGGATAACGTTTACGGCTCGATCGACCAGACGTCGCAAAATGCCGATACCGCTGGTGTCACGCTGCAGGCTCAAGAGAACGCTAAGCTCTTCGGCCACACCAACCAGTTCATCGTTGGCGTCAGCTACGATCATGGCCGCGTCGCCTATACGGCGAAGAGCGAACTTGGCTTCATGGAGCCCAAGTTCGTCGTCGACGGGCAAGGCATCATCATGACCGGCACGGATGATTTCAATCCGCGCTCGCTCACGACGACCAATGATTATTTCGGCGCTTATTTCACGAACACGTTCGACATCACCGACCAGTTGGCTTTGACCGTGGGTGGACGTTACAACTTTGCGCGAATTGAAATCGAGAATACTGGCAGTCCGGAAAATGATGAACTCAACGGGATCAACAAGTATAACCGCTTCAATCCATCCGCGGGCTTGACCTATAAGTTCTCGCCGGGTCTCAACTGGTACGGCGGGTACTCGGAAGCCAATCGTGCTCCGACTGCAGCCGAACTCGCTTGTGCGGATCCTGAAAACCCGTGCTTGATCGAAAGCTTCCTGACGGCCGATCCCCCGCTGAAGCAAGTTGTCTCCCATACCTGGGAAACGGGGTTCCGCGGGACGATCAAGAACTGGCAGGATCGTTCGCAGTGGGATTGGGGCATCGGCCTGTTCCGTACTCTCAACACTGACGACATTTTCAATGCTGCCTCGACCGATGTCGGGCACGGCTACTTCCAGAACGTCGGCAAAACGCTGCGTCAGGGCGTCGAAGCAAATATCGCGTACCGCACACAACGTGTCTTCGCTTACGCGAATTACACCTATACGGACGCCACGTTCGATTCGAGCGCGATCTTCCCATCACCGAATAATCCGCTGCCGGGCAATGTTTCGTGCGGCGAAGCTGGTGGTGGGGATGATGAAGACGGTCCCGGCAACTGCTTCCTAGTTCATAAAGGGGACCGGCTTCCTGGCGTCCCGGCGCACACATTCAAAGCCGGTGTCGATTACTGGATGACGCAGAAGTGGAAAGTCGGGGCGGATTTGGTGGCTGCCAGCGACCAGATTTTCTTCGGTGACGAAGCAAATCTCAATCGTCCGCTGGCGGGCTATGCAAAAGTCAATCTGCACACGTCCTACGACGTCACGGATCACGTGCAGATATATGGCCTGTTCGAGAACCTCTTCGACAAAGATTATAATATCTACGGAACGTATTTCAGCGTGGACGACGCCAACGATCTGACGCCGGCTACCGGCGTCACCTTCAATGAGAACAATCCCCGGACTGTCGTCCCGGCCATTCCGTTCGCAGCCTATGGCGGCGTAAAAGTGAAGTTCTAGACTACTGTACCTCTAAGACCTATCCCGAAACTCGATGCGGCGGACCCCAAAGTCCGCCGCTTCTTTGTTTTCTGCCCTGGACAGCGACGAAGCACTCAGAATTTACCGTCCGCCATGTGAAACACCGTCAGGCAGATGACGGCGGTGAGAACGAACAGCAGGGTGATGGCGATCTTGTCCATATGAGCACTCCTAATAGGTTATATATCGAAGCATCCTCTTTATATGATCGTCCCTGTGGGGAGAAGTTCGGTGACAGCAGGTGCCGTGAGTGCGGCTGTTACAGCGCGTTGGGCGATCAAGGAGCGCGCCTTTGGCGGTCGCTGCGGCCTAGTCCAAATAGCCGATAATCGCTTTGCGGCCATTGTACCAATTTGCAGAGCAGCGTTCATCAGAGCGCCATGTGCCGGCCGATAAGGTACGGGACGCCGCGGGATGTCTGCGAAGGAACAAAAAGTGACGGAAATATATAATTGCTCCCCCATGTCACTGGTGCAGTCCGTTCCTACATCTCCCTGCGTTGCACAATACTTAGCCGATGTCGGCTAATTACAGCGGAGGCGATCCCATGAACCGGGAAGAACAGCAATTAATTGAAGATTTGTTTTCCCGCCTGCGCAGCTATGGAGGCTCGGGTGGCAAGGATCCGGAAGCCGAGGGATTGGTCAACGATCTCATTCGCAGGTCGCCGGATGCCCCTTACTACCTAGCCCAGACGGTCATTATTCAGCAGCAGGCGCTCGAGCGGGCGGAAGCCCGTATGCGCGACCTGGAGGAAGCAGCGGCGCGTCAGCAGCAATCTGCGTCGGGTCGCGGCAGTTTCCTTTCTGGTGGATCGGTTCCGTCGGCCGGTGCCCGCTTTGGTGGCCTTGGCGGTTCTGCGCCGGAGCCGCAGCGCGGACCGGAGCCGATGCCGCCTCCGCAGCAGTCGCGTAGCCCTTGGGGCTCTGCGGCCCAATCCGGAGGGGGCGGCGGTTTCCTGTCATCAGCTCTATCGACAGCAGCGGGCGTCGCCGGTGGCGTTTTCGTGGCGGATGGAATCCGCAGCCTGTTCGGTGGTGGCAACGCCTACGCCTCGGGCGGTGGGACAAACGCCAACGATCAAGCGACCATCGACAGTTTACAGGATCAACTGCAAGACGCTCGCGACGATGACAAGCAAGATCAGAAAGACCTTGCTGCAGATGACGCCGAGCTCGATCGGATGCAAGACGCCCAGGATGACGACTACGACGATACGTGGACCGATGACGACAGCATGGATGTCTAACGTTCAGTACGCTAACTGACGTTTCCGCTCATCGTGCGATGGCAAGTACGATGAGCGGCAACAAAAGTGCGGCAGCGATCCCGCCGATGAAGACGGCGCGCTGCCAGGGTTGTTTCAAGATGATTTCGCCCTGCGATGCCTTTTCCGCCGGGTAGGCCGGGATGTCCGGCTTTTTCTTGGTTTGTGCCATTATGGTCAGTCCAGGTTTCGCGTCCTTATTGGAATAATCCGCGGACGCGCTTTTCGTTGCTTCGCAAATTGGGGACGGCGGATTTCTACCGCCTGCCGACGGCTAAGCTTCGCTTCGTCCGCGCGCTTACAAAATCGTCACACACGCTTTGCGGGAAAAATCGGAACCGCCTTACTGCGGGACCGTTGGCCAAGCAGTTGTCGAGCTGCGTGTTGAAAAGCGCGGCGCGTGGCCGGCGGCAGTGGCCTGAAACAGAGCAGGCGACCTGAAACACGAAAGCAAAAAGGTAGTTGTGATGGCTCAAGAGGACAGAACATCAAAACGCGGCTTTGCTTCGATGGATGAAGCCAAGCAGCGCGAGATCGCCCGGAAAGGCGGCGCAAGCGTTCCCGATCATGAGCGCAGCTTTTCGAAGAATCACGATCTTGCCGTGTCCGCCGGCCGCAAAGGCGGCCACGAGAGCGGCGGCAATTTCAAGCACGATCCGAAGCGCGCTGCCGAAGCCGGACGGAAAGGCGGCCAGCACTGATGGTGTGAGCGTGATTATTGGAGACCATAGCGCGAGGCCGGAGCGATGCTCCGGCCTTGTCGCGTTTCATCGTCAGGCGCTGCTCGAAGCGGTCAACCATTTCGGATTGAACCAGCGGTCGGCTGGGCCATCGTACGGGAGACGAGTAACGTCCCAATGGCTCACATATTTGGCGTAGATGTCCCAGACAGGCGGGCCGCCGCCGATGAAGACGACGCGGCCGGCGAACTGCTTCAGTGTCTCTTCTGGGTCCATGTGGGAACGCAGGACAACGAGCGTGCGATCGGTACGTGCAAATTCGGGGACAGCGCCGATGGTCTTCGGCCCGGCCATTAAAACATGGCCGCGGGTGATATCGAAAAAGCGCGCGACATCGGCGACGTATTCCGGATCTGTATTACCCTCCCAGGGGAGTTGGCCATGAAGGCCGAGTTGGCCCGATTGGCCAATCGCGCAGATGACCCGCACGATCGTTTCCTGCATTTTGCACTTCCTTCAATCTATCGTTCAGCACGCGTCGATCCCACGCAATGGGCGTGGGCGTCTATTCGCGCAACTGCCTTCTCTGTGTGAAATTCGCCGATGGATGTAAAGGCCGGGCCGCGTCGTCAGCGCAGCAGATAGCGGATGACCCAATCGGATGTGCGGTTGAAAGGCGGGCGCAACAGACCCCCAAGGTTCCAGCGGCTTTGCTCGAAGACGCCCTTCGCGTGGCTAAGCGATTTAAACCCTTCGATACCGTGATAGGCGCCCATGCCGGACATGCCGATGCCGCCGAACGGCAGCGCGTTCTGAACGTAATGCATCAAGGTATCGTTGACGGTGACGTTGCCTGAGGTCGTGCGTGTGAGAACCTTCAGCCGATCCTCGCTGCTGTTGCCGAAATAATAAAGCGCGAGCGGCCGGGGTCTGTGGTTGATGTAGGCGATGGCTTCATCGAGCGTGCGATACGTCACGATGGGCAGAATCGGTCCGAAGATTTCTTCGCGCATGATCGCCATGTCGTCGGTGACGTTCAGGACGATCGCTGAAGGAAGCTTTCGCGTCAGGACAGCGGTCTGAGGCCCAGTCTGGATGACGCGAGCGCCTTTGTTCTCGGCATCTTCGAGCAGACGGCGGAGACGGGTGTAATGTCTCGCGCTCGCAATGGCGGAGTAGTTTTTGTCGGCGGCGCCGTCGGGATAAAATGTTGCTGCCGTTGCGTCGTAGCTGGCGACGAATGATGCAGCGTCTTTCTCGTGCACGAGCACGTAGTCGGGAGCAATACAGGTCTGGCCAGCATTCGCAAGTTTGCCGTAGGCGACGCTGCTTGCCGCGGTCTCGATATCGGCGTCTGGCCCGATGAGCGTCGGTGATTTGCCGCCGAGTTCCAACGTGACCGGAACGAGGTTTTCGGCGGCTTCCCGCATGACCATGCGGCCGACCTGCGCGCTGCCGGTGAAGACGAGGTGATCGAAGGGCAGACGCGAGAAGGCGGCGCCAAGCTCGGGGCCGCCGGTGACGACGGCCACTTGGTCTTCCGGGAAGATATCACGCAATGTCGATTTCAAGAGTTCGCTCGTCGCGACCGTTAGCTCCGAGGGCTTTAGGATCGCGCGGTTGCCAGCCGCAATTGCGGACAGCAGTGGCATGATGGCGAGCGAGAGCGGATAGTTCCACGGCGACACGATTCCGACGACGCCGAGCGGCTGGTAATGGACGCGGGCGCGACCGGGAATGAAGTGGAGCGAGATGCGCCGTTTCTCTGGCCGCATCCATTTTGCGACGTTGCGGCGAAGGAAGTTGATGGCCTGGATGATGGGAATGACTTCCATGATCCGGGTTTCGTATGCGGACCGGTAGCCGAAATCCTTGCTGATGGCGGCTTCGAATTGAGCGCGGCGCGCGAGCAATGCGCGTTTGAGCTTGCGAAGGTCGGCTCGGCGCTGTGCAGCAGACGGCGGCCCGTCGCGCATGAACGCGGCTCGCTGCTTCGCCAGCAGCGGGCTCAGCAGGAAGTCATCTTTGACCGGGAATTGAGCAGTCATTAATCGGTCTCCAATGTAGACGGTGAGAACATATAGCGATTCAGGACGCTACGTTTCTCCGTCGACACGAGTTTTTGGGCTTTCGCCTTCGGCATCGTCCGCGTGCGATTATGCCCAACGACCATACGATCGTGGCGATCTCAAGCGCGCATTAATTGAAACGCCGCTCGGTATGCTTGTGGACGGGATAGCCGGCAATTTACCCTGCGCGAAGTGGCGCAGCCACCGGCGCGGCACCGGAACTTCGTAAATAAGATCCTCGCCAGCAATTCGGCGGCTTCACTCTGAGATTGTTGCAGATTTTATTTGCAACTCTTTGGTGAGCGATGCTCAACAGTAAAAATGCGCGCTAAGGGAACGCGGCTGGTCCGGGACCACGAGTCTATTCGAGCAATGGCGGTCAGGGTACGCAGCGATCAAGCGGCGATGTCGAGCGTGCCGAGAACCCACTTCTCGTACTCATCGCTCAGATCCTGCAGCCACTGCTTGGGCACAGTGTTGATCTTCTTGCCGCCGTTATTGGTGCGGACAGGAAGCGTCACGAGGATCTGCTTGTAGCCATTCTCCATCGGGGGCGAGGAGATCGTGCCGCCGATGTGGCCAATCGAGAGTGCGGCGCGGAGATAGTCGCTGGCGCGCTTCGGCGCGGTGTGCAGTGGCGCCGTAAAGAGCACGCAATCCTGAATCGCACGCTGAGGTTCGCAGTTGCGCAGTTCGAAGTGGAGTTCCACGCTGGCGTCTTCGCTGTTGCGCGTATCGCTCTTGATGTTGACCTGAACCGTACTGCCGGACGACGGCCAGAGGCTCATCGGCTCCATCAGCTGGATCATGATCTTTTGCATCGTCGTCGGGTCGGCGGCGACGATTATCTCGGGCTTATCGGCATTTACAAAGATCTGCTGTGCGCCAATCTCGCGATTGATTGCTTCCGCGCACGACGTCACGATCGAGACGATGTCGGCGTCGTGGCCCGGACCGATATCGGCATGCAGCGTTTCGCGTGACAATTCTTCAGAAAGATCGATGGCGCGCTGGGTTTCCTCGACAGGAATGCGCCAGTGGTCGCGAATACGAAGCTGCGCCCAGAGTTTCTGCGCGGACGGGCGCCACGACGTCTCGGCGATCGCGTCCTTCAGGTAGTGATACATCGTCAGGGGGGCGTTGTTATACGGCAGTAGCCCCGAGAGCATCGCAAGATCGTTCATGCGATCGCGCAGCAACGTACGATGCAACGCGCTGAGCTTGTCGCGCAGAAGCATATCGTATTCGTTCTTCAGCAGATAGAACGTGATCGCCTGCTCGATTTCGGCTTCGAGAACGCGTAGGTCCCAGGGTTTCGAGATGTAACGGAGGATCTCGCCCTTGTTGACCGCATCAATGGCGCTGTCGAGATCGGCGTAAGCCGTCGTTAGCATGCGGATGATGTCGGGCCGTTCATTGCGGATCCGGTTCAGCAGGCTGACGCCGCTGCGGCCGGGCATACGCTGATCGGAAATAACCAGTCCGATGTTGTGATTGCCGGACAGGATCAAGGTTTCGGCTTCGTCGGCGCTTGTCGCGGTCAGTACATCGTACTTCGCGCCAAACGCCTTTTTGAAGTATTTGACTGCCTGCGGTTCATCATCGACGATGAGAATCTCGACGGGCTGGTCAATACGAAACGACTCCATGGGAGACCTGGTCTTCTCTTTCCGACGCGATCGGCAAGTTGAAACGGAACTCGGTCCACTCTCCAAGACTACTCTTAACACTCAGTGAACCGCCGTGGTTGGCGATGATCCGGTGGCTGACCGCCAAGCCTAAGCCCATGCCTTCGCCGACGTCCTTGGTGGAGAAGAACGGATCGAAGATCTGGCTTTGGATTTTCGGGTCTATGCCGGTGCCGTTGTCGCGGACGGAAACGATGATTTCATTGCCTTCGACGGCTGTCGTGATCGAGATTTCAGGCTTTCGCTCCTCTTCGACGGTGCGAACGGCCGCCACGGCATTGACGATGAGGTTGACCAGCACCTGCGCGATTGTCGATTGCGATCCAAAGACTTCACCCTGTGCGGCGATATCTTTCTTTATGGTTATTCCTTTCTGAACGTGTGCCGTAAAGCGGAGCGCGTGGTCGATAGCGGACTCGATATGGAACGGCCGCGGATGCTCCGGGCGGTGGGGCGCCGTGAAGCCGCGAAGGTCGGTCACGACGCGATGAATGCGATCGTAGCCGGCGTGAATGTCCTTCAACGTGTCGGCGGTATCGGGATCGGATTGAATCGTCGGATCGCGGGCGGCCAGCTGCAGCGCGGTGCCCATGAAGTTCAGCGGATTGCCGATTTCATGCAGCAAGCCGGCGGCCATCGTGCCGAGCGCGCTCAGGCGTGCGTTCTGGACGAGGGCAGCCTCGGTTTCACGCAACTGCTGCAAGCTCTGCTTCAACTCGGCGTTGGTTCGGTGCAGGTCGCTTTCGAGCTGGGCGGCACGGATGAGGTTTGCGATGCGCGAGCGGACTTCCAGTCCGCTGAACGGTTTAATCAGGAAGTCGTCGGCGCCGTGCTTCAGCGCGATGATCTTGGCGTCCTCGTCGACGCGTGCCGTCAAGACGATGATCTTGATGGCACGCGTTTCCGCGCGCTCTTTCAGAGATCGGCAAACCTCCAAGCCGCTGACGCCGGGCAGCATGACGTCAAGCAGGATCAGGTCGGGTTTTTCCTGCTTGGCTTTTTCCAGCGCGCTGATGCCATCGGGTGCTTCAATGACACGATAACTTTCGCGCAGCATCGATACGAGGTAGCGGCGCATGTCGGGCTCGTCGTCAACGACGAGAAGGAGGGGAAGCTCGGATCGTCCGTCGAGCTGATTGGCGGCGTTTGACGCCGTCCGATCCGGCGTCAAGCTGGGGTTCTCGGAAACCATTATTGCTCGCGCGGAAGCTTTGCGGTCGAAGGCCCGCAATGGATCGTCAGCGAGGCGATCGGGCTTCTCTTCGGAGTTGGTCATGTCAAATTGCGTACCCTCAAGGGCGTGAGGAAAACGTAAAACGAATGTCGTGCCGTGGCCCGTATCGCTGGTGGCGGTGACGTCGCCACCGTGGCGGGTCATCAGCTCGCGTACCAATGCCAAGCCGAGACCGAGGCCCTGATGGCGTCGCGTCGCGGAGCCATCGACCTGATAGAAACGATCGAAAATATGCGGAAGCTGCTCGGCCGGGATGCCGATGCCGGTATCGGAGACTTTGACCGTCACGAAGTTTTCTTCGCGGACTGCTGAAATATCGATCCGGCCTTCGGGCGGCGTAAACTTGATGGCGTTGGCGATGACGTTGCTGACGATCTTCTCAAGCGCATCCTGATCGGCGTTGATCAGCAGGTCGCCCGGCGGTTCCTGCAGATCGAGATGAACGCCTTTTAGCGCTGCGAGATGCTTCATCGAGGCAGCGGTGTGCTTCAGGAAGTGGCCCATGTCGATCGGCCTCTTCGCGAGCGTGGCCCGACCTTCCTCCAAGCGAATGAGGCTCAGAATGTCGTTGACGAGGCGCAGCAGTCGCAGCGCGTTGTTCTCGATCACGTCCAGGAGCTGCTGTGACGACGGGCCGAGACGGGCGGCGTCGGACTTCAGCTTTTCGACCGGTGCGAGAATGAGCGTCAGCGGTGTCCGCAACTCGTGGCTGACGTTAGCGAAGAACTGGGATTTGAGGCGGTCGAGCGCCGACAGCTCCTGATGCTGGGACGCCAGCTTGTACTTTAAGCGGAATTCGTTGAAGCGCCGCCGGTAGTTGAAGTGAACGGCCGTGACCGAGATGATGCAGGTCAGGACGAGAAAATAGAGGTTGTTCAGAAGCGTATTGGTGGTGTCGTGGGCGCTCGGCACGCGCGAACAGGCGATGATGTAAATGCCAAGCGTAGAAATGCAGAGCAGGGCCGCTTCGAACGGCTGCATCGGCGCCAAGACGCCGACAGCGAACAGAATAAGGAACAGGCCGTTGTAATAGGTCGAGTTGGCGCCGTCTGTGATGCCGATGATGACCGCGATCGAGGCGACCGCGATCAGTAAGCCCGCCATCGTCAGATAGCGGACGTAGACAGCCGATTTTGCCCAGAAATGCAGGGCATAGAGAATTGCGATCAGCCCGGCCGCGACGAGGCGAATAACGGTCAGCGTTCCGAGCTGATCGGCATAGGTAATGCGATCGAGCGCGATACCCGCAGGTATGAGGACGATGCCAAGGATGCAGGCGACCTTCGACTGCCTTAGCCGAAGCTCGTGCTCCTCAGCCTCGAAGGCGCGTCTCAGGTCGGTGCGGTCATCCATGCGGTCAGACGAGTGGTTTGTCGATCTCCAAGAATACGTTGATACCCGTGTCGTCTGTATAAATCTTTAGCGGCCCGAGATCTGGGGCAAGTCTTTCCATGTCTGCTTCGTCGCGCAGGACCAAGTGCCATTCCATAACGTGCTCCATCAATCCTTTCACAGGGTTTGACGAATGCACATTTGTGACAATCACCCGGCCGCCGGGCTCGCACCACTGGTAGAACAGGCGTACCAATTTGGTGCAGACGCGATCGGAAAGGTAATCAAAGAGGCCGGCGCAGTAGATGATGTCATAGGTTTTGGCAGCTTCGGGCAGCTCGATGGCCTGCCGAAGAAGCTCCTGCACGGTCTTTAGGATGTAACTGACCTTCGGCGGATCGTCCTGACTGTTGGTGATCGCCTCGATCTGATTCTGGGCATAGGCAAGCGTCTCGGCATTGAAGTCGAGCAGGTCGAACGAGAAACGCTTGGCTTCCTTGTTGTTGGCAAAGAACAGCTGGAGTTCCTGAACCGGACCGCAGCCGACATTGAGGACACGCACTTCTTTATTGGCGGCTGCCGCGTCCTCGGCGGCCTTCGACAGCATCTTTTCGAGCATATAGATGCGGTTGCGATGGGCTTCCGGAGGGCCGCCGTTGAGCAGCCAATCGTTGATGATCTGGCCGTACGTAGTCTTGCCGCCGCGCTCCTTGCGGAACATCATGTTGACCATTTCGTAGTCGCCCGCATAGCCAAGCGGCTTCGAATAGACGCGATTGAAGAAAGGCGAAGCCATCATTAACGGCAGAAGATCGCGCTGGGCGAGCTGTTTGTGGTTTTCGACTTCGTCGGCTTCGAGCTGTCGGCAGGCCTTCTCAAGCTCAAGGAAGAGTTCGGTGATACGCGGCATCACCGGCGCCTTGATTTCCTCGAAGCGTTCGGCATCGAGCATCGTATTGCCTGCGCCGGGTTCGCCTTCGATGGCCAAGTCGACCTGATCGAGCCAGAAGCTCAGGTCACTAAGAAAAGACCGGAGATCGGCGACTTTCAGCTGGTAGTTCGGATCGAGCTTGTTGACCCGTTCCCATTCTTCGACAAAGCGCCCGACTTCCGATCCGAGCCCGGCGGGGTCTGAGATAATAGTGTCGATTGCCGACCATTGATTAACAAGCGTTGCGGAGACAACCACCAAGATGCTCGTTGTGACGACCCCCGTTACGACGGCGTCTCCCTGGTAGACCAGGTTCTTGCCGCGGCGCACCTTAAGGTCGCTCAATACCTCGCTCGTCTGGACGGGCGAAAATGGATTGTAAATCTCAAAAACAATGTTACGCCGCGACAGCTTTCTGAGGGTGCCCCGGAAAATAGTACCCTGGCTACTTCTAAAGGAAACCGTGCGATCAATATCTCGCTCGATGCGCAAGGGGTGTGCTCCTACAACTGAACGATGTGGACTTCGCGAACGTAAGGTTACCACAATCGTTCAGTTTTGCGCCGCGTGATTTAGAAACAGTTGAGATGATTTCTAAGCATCAATGGCTTGGCGGTACATCTTTGCTACGCCTCCTTAGGGAGGCACACCGTGAACGTTGATTTGCACAAATTTTCATCGCTGGAAGTCAGCAGTTCGCCGCCGAAGGCCCAAAGGGCGCTGCGGATCGTCCGCCACGTCTGATGATCCTCCAGAGTGCTAGGCACATCCTTGGCCGGCACGCTGAGCCGCACTTCGTTGTGTGCGGCACCGCAAAAGAGTTCGATTTCACCCGATGGCGTTGACTGGCGGCCGTTGGCGCCGCTGTTTCGCAGCAGGTTGGCGAGGATGAATTTCATAATCTCGCGCGGCATCCGATAGGTGAAGTCGCCGGAGGTAGCGAGCGAGAGGCCTTTGGCAGGCCCTCTTACATTTTGCTCGATGACTTCGTGCAGCGTATCCGCCATGGAGGAGGACTGGCCAGCCGAAGCTTGGACGAGGCCGCGGGCGAGTTTCCCGATTGAATTGGCCATGGACCTGCATTGCTCCACGTCTTGCAAAATTTGCCCCGAGCATGCTGCGATCTTGGACTGACGAAGGCGCGCCGACCAAGATTCGAGGTACGCATTCGTATTCTGCGGCGCCTCCAGCGATCCTTGTCCAGCGAGATGGGCCAAGTGCTGGGCCTCGCTGTGAAGGGATTTCAAAGGCGCGTCCAAACCACCGGCAAGAATAGACAGCAGTGCGAGATTAGCTTCGCTGGCATCGCCGGTTGAGATCGGGCCGACGACGGGTTCTGCAAGCTTGGATGCAGAATGTTCGACGCTCAGCGCGTCCTGCATTGCTGCGCAAAGCTCATCGAGGTTCCAGGGTTTCGGCACGAAGCGGTAGATTGCTGCATCGTTGATGGCGTGCTGCAGATTGTCGATGTTGGCGTAGGCGCTCGTCAGTACGCGGATGGTTGACGGCCAGGACTTGCGGACATCGCTGAGAAACGAAACGCCGCTGTCGCGCGGCATGCGTTCGTCGCTGACGACGACGGAAATCTCGTCGCCCTCGGACTCGAGGATTTCCATAGCCGCATCCGGACTGCTGGCCGTTCGGACGTTTGCATATTTGCCGACCGACGCCTTGAAGTATTTCAGCGATAAGGGTTCGTCGTCGACAAAGAGAATTGTGGGGTTCTGCTTGTCGCTCGTCTCTGAGCGGTTTGACATGGTCAAGAGGCCTTGCTTGAGGCGAAGTGTGAAAATGACTTCTGATTTGCGTGCATGCCTTGGATATATATAGGTGCCTAGATAATTCAATCTGGCTACTGATATTCAAAATCAATATCGGATTGAATGAAAATTTGAGATGTTGGCAGTCAATCTTAATAGTTTCTGACTGCTATTTTCATAGCGATACAAAATGGAATTCGGCGTATGGCAGAGGTCATTCTTTGCTAAGGCGGGCGGCGCCGATCAGCAAGGAACTCGTTAACGTCTGCCTATGCAGCCGAGGCGGCCTGACAGTATCTTTATCTTTTGGAAATTAGGAAATCGCTGTCGATCCGGCGAGCGCCGACGCGGGCGCTCGCTATTGGATAGGGGCTGTGCAGCCGGCGTCTCAGACGCTCAGCAGCAGATGTTCCCGCTCCCAGGGACTGATGACGCGCATGAATTCTTCGAATTCGCTGCGCTTCAGAGCCAGATATACGTGGCAGAAACGTTTTCCGAGAATGTCGTGAAGGGCCGTGCTTTCCTCGAAATCGGTCAGCGCTTCGAGCAGACCGCGTGGCAACTGATGATCGTTGCGGTAAGCGTTGCCGACCACGGCTTGGCGCGGCTCAAGCGCATTCTTCATTCCGAGGTAGCCGCATGCGAGGCTCGCGGCGAGCGCCAGGTAGGGGTTTGAATCGGCGCCCGCGAGGCGGTTTTCGACGCGACGGGCCGAGGTATTGGCGACCGGCACGCGCAAGCCTGCGGAGCGGTTGTCGAAACCCCATTCGACGTTGATCGGAGCGGCTCCATTCGGCACCAGGCGTCGATAGGAATTCACGTAGGGCGCAAGCAGGCATATGGCGGCCGGAAGGTACGTTTGCTGACCGGCGAGAAAGTTGAAGAACAGCTTGCTTGGTTCGCCGTTGTCCAGCGTAAAGATGTTTTGTCCCGTCTTGGCGTCGACAATGCTTTGATGGACGTGCATGGCGCTGCCGGGCTCGTTGGCGAGTGGCTTGGCCATGAAGGTCGCGTAACAGTTTTGCGCGAAGGCGGCTTCGCGGATCGTTCTTTTGAAAAGGAAGACCTGATCGGCGAGGTCGACAGGGTCGCCGTGAAGGAGATTGATTTCGAGCTGCGCGGCGCCGCCTTCCTGGATGATGGTGTCGATCTTGAGGTACTGGCGCTCGGCGAATTCGTAAATGTCATCGACGATCTTGTCATATTCGTCGACAGCGCCAAGGCTGTAGGCTTGGCGGCCTGCGCCAGGACGACCGGAACGGCCCGTCGGCGGCTCCAAGGGATAGTCGGGATCGGGGTTGGTTTTCGTCAGATAGAATTCGAGTTCGGGCGCAACGACCGGCACCCAGCCTTCCTTGGCGTAGAGATCGACGACGCGCTTCAAGACGTTGCGCGGTGCGATTTCAACCGGATCGCCGCTCTGCCATTGGGCGTCGTGAATGACCTGCGCGGTTGGACTCGAAGCCCACGGAGCTGGGCGGATGGTTGATAGATCGGGAACCATCATCAGGTCGCTCTCGGCGTAAAGCTGCTGACCGTCTTCTTCGAAACCTACGTAATCGCCGGTGATGGTCTGATGGAAAATCGATATCGGAAGGTGAACTGCGTCGAGTTTCACGAATTTCTCGGCGGGCATGGTCTTGCCGCGCGCGACACCTGCAATATCGGGCACTGCACAATCTATTTCTTCGATGCGATGTTCGCGCAGCCAATCCCGAAGTCCTTCAGGAGTGGAGCCGACGCCGAAATCACTTTCCTCGTGGATGGGACGTACTGGTGGGGCGTTCATGAAGCACCTAGGTATTGTTCAACTATATTGTCGGCTGACGCGTTATGTTCGGTCTCACGAACGTCATCGCCAAGCGTCGAAGTCATGTGACAGCCATGGCTTTGATAAGGAGGGCTTGCCCTCTAAGTTCAGACATCGGTCAGACGCATTGAGCCGTCGCTCGGTAGGCTAGAAGAGACTTAGCCTTTTACATGGGGGGACCTCAATAGCCGCCACGATGACATACCTTATCGCCAAATATCGTTGCCGTCGCCCAATTGGGCGGCGCGCTGACTTGAGATCGGGCAATCGTCCATTGGACGGACGTTTTTCGTTGCGCGTCGCAGTGCAAACAAGAAATCTCCCACAAGCCCCGTTGTGCTTCGCAATTTAAATGCGCAGTATGGTCGGTGTTTAGCAAAACGCTGTGCGAGCGGCGTTGGGTGTGGTCCGGCCGTTTAACGTGGCCGGGTATGGGACTGATCCGTGGAGGATTTCGGATGTTGTGGCTCAGTAAGGCGGCGCGTAGCGTCGCGTACTCTATTGTTGCGGCTGTAGCGACAGTCGGACTCGTTGGCCATCACGCGCAGGCAGCTGATAGAGTCGTGAAAGTCTACAACTGGTCGGATTATATCGATCCTTCGATCCTTACCGATTTCACGAAGGAAACCGGTATCAAGGTCGTTTATGACGTCTTCGACAGCAACGAAGTTCTGGAAACAAAGCTTCTCGCAGGCGGCAGCGGTTATGACGTGGTTGTGCCGACAGCGTCCTTCCTTTCGCGCCAGATCAAAGCCGGCGTGTTCCAGAAACTCGATAAGGCCAAGCTTCCAAACTTAAAGTACGCATGGCCCGAAGTTTATAGTCGCATCGCGCAGTACGATCCGGGTAACGAATACGCCGTCAACTGGATGTGGGGCACCACGGGCGTCGGCTACAACGAAGGTAAGATCAAAGAACGCATGGCCGATGCGCCGGTCAACTCACTTGACATGATCTTCAAGCCGGAGATTGCCGCGAAGTTCAAGGACTGCGGCATCTATATGCTGGATTCACCGGAAGACATCATTCCGGTTGCGCTCAATTACCTCGGCCTCGATCCGAATACAAAAAATCCGGAAGACTTACAAAAAGTCGAAGATATGCTGCTGAAGATCAGGCCGTATATCAAGAAGTTCCATTCCTCCGAATACATCAACGCGCTGGCGAACGGCGACGCTTGCATGGCGCTTGGCTGGTCGGGCGATATTCTTCAGGCCGCGTCGCGCGCTGAAGAAGCGAAGAACGGCCAAGTCATCAAGTATAATATTCCGAAGGAAGGTACGCAGATGTGGTTCGACATGATGGCGATCCCGGCGGACGCCAAGGATGTCGACGAAGCTCTGACCTTCATCAATTATCTCAACCGGCCAGAGGTCATGGCGAAGGCTTCAAACTTCGTCCAGTATGCGAACGGCAACCTCGGTTCGCAGAAGTTCATCGATAAGAGCGTCCTAGATAATCCGGCGGTCTATCCGGATGCCGATACGATGAAGAAATTGTTCGTCCACTTGACGTGGGATAATAAAACCCAACGTGTCGCCACGCGAATGTGGACGAAAATCACGACAGGCCAATAAGTTCAGAGCCGCGCCAGAAACATACTGGCGCGGCTTTTTCTTTCTTCACTGTCGCCGGTGTCCCGGCGGTCAATTTCGATCGGTTGAAGGGAACTCACATCATGGCTGTTGCGACTGCTCCATCCCAGGCGAACGCTGGTTCCTCGCAACGTGCAGGTCCGCGGACGGCCGCACCGCAGACCGGCTTCGCGCCGTGGAAGAATCCAGCCCTTCCTCCCATGGTTCGCTTCGAAGGCATCACGAAACGGTTCGATGACTTTGTCGCCGTCAACAATGTGACACTCGATATTTATGAGAAAGAGTTCTTTGCGCTTCTTGGGCCTTCTGGGTGCGGAAAGAGTACGCTTCTCCGAATGCTCGCCGGGTTCGAGCGGCCGACAGAGGGTCGCATCATCGTCGCCGGGCAGGACATCACCGACATGCCTCCCTATGAGCGGCCGGTGAACATGATGTTCCAGTCGTACGCGCTGTTTCCTCATATGACGGTCGAGCGCAACATCGGTTTCGGCCTCAAACAGGAGGGGATGCCGAAGGACAAGATCGAAGAGCGCGTCGATGAAGCCATGGGGATGCTTGAGCTTCGTCAGTTCGCGAAACGCAAGCCCAATCAGTTGTCCGGCGGCCAGCAGCAGCGCGTGGCGCTTGCGCGCGCCATCGCCAAGAAGCCGCGCCTTGTTCTGCTCGACGAGCCGCTCGGCGCGCTCGACAAGAAGCTGCGGCAGCAGGCTCAGTTCGAATTGATGCGTATTCAAGAAACGACGGGGACGACCTTCATCATCGTCACGCACGATCAGGAAGAGGCGATGACGGTTGCGAGCCGCATCGCCGTGATGGAGAAGGGCCTGCTTCAGCAGGTCGCGACGCCGGGCGATATCTATGAGAATCCGAAGACGCGGTATATCGCGGGCTTCATCGGCGACGTGAATGTCTTTGAAGGCACCGTTTCGAATGTTTCGGACGGCTGCGTCGAAATCGATGCGGCGGATGGCTACAAGTTCAAGACAAGAAGTGCAGAGCCCGTGACCGTTGGGCAGAAAGTCGGGTTGGCGCTGCGGCCTGAGAAAATCCGGATCGGGCGTGAGAAGCCCGCATCAGACGTCAACGCCATTCCTGGCAAAGTCGAAGATATCGGCTACCTTGGCTCAATTTCGCATTATCACGTTCGTACGGCTTCGGGCGAACGCATAACGGCGCTGCGTGCCAACGCGGCACATACGGTCGAGCAATCGATCACCTGGGAGGACGGCGTCTGGCTCGATTGGCCGGTCGATGCTGGCGTGGTGCTGACGGGCTGAGGTTTCACATATGCGTTCAAAAACTTCCGATCTGAAACGCTGGTACGTGATCGGCGCGCCGTTTCTCTGGTTGCTCGTTTTCTTCCTCATCCCGTTCTTTATCGTCTTCAAGCTGTCGCTTTCCGATGTCGCGACCGCGATCCCGCCGTACACGCCAACGTTCAGTTGGTCGAAGGGGATCGGCACGTTCCTCTCGCAGCTTGATTTCGAGAACTACACGTTTCTTTTCAGCGACTCTCTTTACATCAATTCGTATCTCTCGAGCCTCAAGATCGCGTTCTTTTCGACAATCCTGACACTGCTTGTCGCGTACCCGATGGCTTACGGCATGGCGCGGGCGCCGAAGTCTTGGCAGCCGACGTTGATGATGCTCGTTATCCTACCGTTCTGGACGTCATTTCTGATCCGCATTTATGCCTGGATCGCGATCCTGAAGCCCGAGGGCTTTCTGTCATTGTTCCTGATGAAGCTCGGCATCATCAGCGAGCCCCTGCAAATCATGAATACGACGACGGCGGTCTATATCGGCATCGTGTATTCCTATCTGCCCTTTATGATCCTGCCGCTCTATGCCAGCCTCGAGAAGATCAATCCCTCGTTGCTCGAGGCCGCGCAGGATCTCGGCTCGCAGCCGTGGCGCGCCTTCTGGCAAGTGACGTTTCCATTGTCGATGCCCGGCGTATTCGCTGGATGCCTGCTTGTTTTCATTCCGGCGGTCGGTGAGTTCGTCATCCCGGACCTGCTTGGCGGCTCGGATACGCTGATGATCGGTAAGACGCTGTGGACGGAATTCTTCAATAACCGCGACTGGCCGTTGGCGTCGGCGGTGGCAGTGCTGCTGTTGCTGGTGCTGATCATTCCGATCGTCCTATTCCAGCGGCAGCAGGAAATGCAGCGGGAGGCCGGACGATGAAGGGACGCTTTTCCTGGTTCAACGCGACTTCGATCACTTTCGGATTTGCGTTCCTTTACATTCCGATCCTGCTGTTGGTGATCTTCAGCTTCAACGAGTCAAAGCTCGTTACCGTATGGGCCGGATGGTCGACGAAGTGGTACGGCTCGCTGCTTCAGAACCAGGGTCTCAAAGATGCGGCGTGGGTGACCATTCGTGTCGCCGTCGTTTCGGCGACAGTCGCGACGGTGCTCGGCACGCTGGCGGCCATCACGCTGGTCCGCATGGGACGGTTTCATGGTCGAACACTTTTTTCGGGAATGATCTTCGCGCCGCTTGTCATGCCGGATGTTATCACAGGCCTATCGCTTCTGCTGGTGTTCGTGGCGCTGGGTTTCGATCGCGGCTTCTGGACGATCACGATCGCGCACATCACGTTCACGATGTGCTACGCGGCCGTCGTCGTACAGGCGCGTCTGCAGGACTTCGACAAGTCGGTCGAGGAAGCTGCGATGGATCTCGGAGCGACGCCCGTCGGCACGTTCTTTCAAATAACGCTGCCGATCATTGCGCCATCGGTCGTATCGGCGTGGTTGCTTGCGTTCACGCTTTCACTTGATGATCTCGTGATTGCGAGTTTCACAACAGGTCCCGGTGCGACGACCCTGCCGATGAAAATTTACAGTCAAGTCCGACTTGGCGTGACGCCCGAAATCAACGCCATCTCAACGATCCTGATCGGCATCGTGACAGTCGGCGTCCTTTCGGCGGCGTTCTTTACCAAGCGGCAGACGGATCGGGCTGAGCGCGAGCGGCGGAAGGCTTTCGGCGCGACGGGCTGAGTTGCGATGAGCGGGCGGCCCAACGGCCGCTTGGCGGCATTGTTTCCATGCCATTGCGGGGTGGTTCCGATTGCGTGGAATAGGGAGCGGTGCGCGATGCTGGGGATGAGAAGTCGCATTTGTCTTTCGCGCCAGAGCGCGCTAAGCACCGGGCCATCGTGACAGCACAAGATTACATACGTTCCTATTACGCCACGACGGCCAATGACCAGACGCGCTATCCGGTGCTCGAAGGCACC
Source organism: Hyphomicrobium sp. MC8b (assembly GCF_905067615.1). NCBI lineage: Bacteria > Pseudomonadati > Pseudomonadota > Alphaproteobacteria > Hyphomicrobiales > Hyphomicrobiaceae > Hyphomicrobium > Hyphomicrobium sp. MC8b. The sequence continues at coordinate 1,875,134 of NZ_LR898465.1, forward strand.
GTTAAAGCCGATGTCTGCATCGTTGGCGGCGGTTTTTCCGGCGTGGCGGCGGCGCTGACGCTGGCGGAGCGCGGACGGTCAGTCGTTCTGCTCGAAGCCAATCGCATCGGGTGGGGCGCGTCGGGACGCAACGGCGGTCAGATGATCGGCGGCATCAGCGGCGAAGAGGCAATCAAGCGGCAGCTTGGTTCGGCGGGCGCCAAGCTCGTGCGCGACATGCGCTATCGCGGGCATCAGATTATCGAAGAACGGGTCGCTAAATATAACATCGCCTGCGATCTGGCTTACGGCTGGATGGAGGTCGCGGCCCGGCCGAAGCATATGGATCATATGCGCGCCTACGTCGAAGGCCGAATGAAAGATGGCGACGGCGATCAGATCGAGGTCGTCGAGAAGCATCGGATGCCCGAAGTTCTCGGCACGGAATCCTACTATGGCGGTTACATCGACCGGCGCAGCGGTCATGTGCATCCACTCAATCTGTGTCGCGGGGAAGCGGCGGCGGCGGCTTCGCTCGGCGTCAAGATTTTCGAGGGAACGAAGGTCGTCAATCTGTCTGGCGGCGCAAAGCCCTGGGTTCAGACCGAGCGAGGCCGCGTCGAAGCTGGAACCGTCATCATCGGCGGCGAGATTTTTGAAAAGTTCGGCCAGCCCGGGCTCAAGGGGCTGATGCTGCCCGCGGGCAGCTACATCATCGCGACCGAACCACTGACGGGCTCAGAGACGGCGTCCGTCGATCCGCAAAATCTCGCGGTCGCCGACAGTAACGTGGTGCTCGATTATTTCCGGATGTCGGCGGATCGCCGCATGCTGTTTGGCGGCCGCTGCAACTATACCAACCGCGATCCGAAAGATATCGCTGCGGTCATGCATCCGCGAATGGTGCAGGTGTTTCCGCAGCTCAAGAATGCGCGGGTGGAATTCAAATGGGGCGGGACGATCGCGATCGTCGTCAATCGCGTGCCCGCTGTCGGGCGACTATCGCCGAACCTTTATTACTTCCAGGGTTATTCGGGGCATGGCGTCAACGCTACGCACATCATGGCCGAAATCGTTTCCGACGCCATTTGCGGTACGACAGAGCAGTTCGACCTGATGTCGCGGATCAAGCATGTGCGGCTGCCGCTGAGCGACGTGTTCGGCAACTACATGCTGGCGCTCGGGATGCTCTACTACCGCATGCGCGATTTGATGTAAGCGCCGCAGCAGCGCCAACTACCAGCGAAGGACGCGCGGTCCGAGCAACGCGCCGAGGCCCGTCATCACGAGAACGCCGATCGAGTACCAGACCGCCAGAAACAGCGGGCTGTCATCCGGGCAATGCGCTGCATAAAGCGTTGCGGATATGCCGGCAGATAGCAGGCCGCCGATGGCACCGGCAATGACCGGGTGGGTCGTCGCGCCGTTGCGCAAGGCATAAAGCACGGCGACCAGCGGCGTCAGCGACAGCAGCGGAATGACGATCAGGCAGAAGACGGCGTTGTGTCCGACCATATTGGCGCGCCAGGCATCGCTCGGCAGCGCGAAAAGTTCGAGGAGGACACCGACGGCAAGCACCAGCGGCGCGAGGGCCAGCCACCACATCATTTTGCCCGGCTTAAAGTCCGGCCGCGCCAAGCCGCGAACCAAGAAGAACGCGGGAATGGCGACGCTCAGCGTCAGAACGAATTTGAACAGGAAGCGCGGCGACGAGGTCACCAGTTCCATGAAGTGATCGCGAATGCCGAACAGACCGTAAAACACGAGGGCCGTGATCAACGTGCCAACGCCAACCGCCGTCGCCAAGGTCTGGGCGACAGGCGGCTCGACGCTTTTAGCGTCGGCAGCAAGGGCTTTGATCAGATCTTCGGTTCTCATATCTTCTTCTCTTGATAGGTCTCCGAGAGGGCCTTCAGGCTTCGGTGCAATGCGACGCGTACGGCGACTTCCGTCATTCCAAGGCGTTCCGCGACGTCGCGTGCGGAATGCCCATCGATACTTATGGAACGCACGATATCGCGGTTTTTCTCCGACAGACCATCGAGGATGCGATCCACGTCGCGGGCGTCGATGGAGGCCTGCTGATCGTCGCCTTCGATGTCGAATTCGGTGAGATCAACGGCCACTTCGGGACGTCGGCCGCGACGGCGCAGGTCGTCGATCATCTTGTTGCGCGAGATCGCCGAGACCCAGGGGCCTAGCGGCATCGATTGATCCCATGTATGCCGTTTCAAATGGATGGCAAGCAAAACGTCTTGCACCACATCCTCTACGTCATCACGCGGCACACCGACGCCGGCAAAGCCGCGCCGAACAACCCCTCTCAGAACCATCGACAGTTCGGACAGGAGTTTATGGTAAGCGTTCTCGTTGCCCGCGATCGCCGCGCGCATCAAGGCCGACCACTGAGCGTCTCGAGCCTTTCGGTCCAAAATAGCCCTTCTTCGTCGTCTTCGCTGCTCGACGAGCAAACGTTACATCGTGAAGAAAATATTTCTGCTGCCGCCGAACAGCATTTTTCGACTCCGCGCCGCATATGGCAGGGATGCCATAAACTGCGCAAGGTGACACGAAGCAAAAAAACGCACTTTGGGGGTTAGTTAGCGGGCAGCCAAAGCCAGAGAATGGCGATGTAGGTCAGTCCGTGGAGAAGCTGGTCAATCCCCAAGGCCCACCAGAAGCCCGTATCTTTCGGCGTCCAGCCTTCGCGCGCGACGAGCCGCTGTTTCAGCCAATCGATATGATAGTGCAGGAGAAATTCGCCAGCGAGGAGAGCGGCGGCAAGGGGCAGGCCGCCCCCCGGAAACAGCCAAAAAACGGGCGCCGTCAATACGATGTGGATGAAGGCATGCAGCAGGCCGCCGGGCGCGCCATAGTGCCCTTTCTGCCGGAAAATCCCATCCGATTGCAGGATGAAGTCCGCGACGGCATGTTTCACAAGCAGGTAGGTGATCGCGGCAAGCGCCGCGTGACCGGGTGACATGAAGCTCCATCGCTGCCGGACGGCGATGGGCAGACACCGCTCGCTTCGTCCTTTCGTGGTTTTTAGCGTAACCGGGCTGTCTGGAATGTCACCTGGGGAACAGGCGGCCTGGGCAACGCGGTGCCGCCCAGGTCCGATTTCCGTTTGCAGATGGCGCCTTAGTTCACGCGCTGAACTTCGACGAGGTTGTCGGAGAACGTCGGGGCGCGGCCTAATCCGCTCCAGGCGTCCGACGAGATGCAATTGACGGAGCCATCCGAACGATTGAGCGACCGCCAATACCCGAGCGTCGCGACCACCACGCCATCGGGGACATCGTCTGTCACGCGCGCGACACCTTCAAAGTCGCCGCGATCGTTGTAGACGCGAACCGGATCACCGTCGCGCACCGAACGTCTCTCAGCGTCGCCCGGTGATATCATCACGAACTGGTCGCCTTGGATTTTAACTTTGTGCGGCTCGTTGGCGTAGCACGAGTTCAAGAATGCATGGCTCTTCGGCGAGATAATATTGAGCGTGTAAAGTTTGGCGCGCTCCGGGTTCGTTTCTGGTGTTTCGCGCGGCGGCACGAAGCCGGGAAGGGGATCAACAGGTTCGCCCGATTGCTCGCCCTCGTACATGGCGCGGAAGGGCCCGGCGACAAAGTTTTTGGCGTCGTGCAACAGGAACTCGACCTTGCCTGACGGCGTCGGGAAGTTGCCGTTGGCGTGCGGTGTGCGGGTGTCGGCTGCCCCGACGTCGATCTTGAAGTAGCCGTGGGTCTTAAAATACTCCATGTCGACGCCGCCCATCTTCGGGTCGGTCCAGTTGATGTACTCGGCGCATAATTCGCTGTCGGTCATTTTGAAGACGGGATCGTCGAAGCCCATTTCCTTCGCAAGCATTCGCCAGAGATCGCTCGTCGGCTTGCATTCGCCTGGCGGCTCGACGGCCTTCTGATTGTACGTCAGATAGAAATGGCCCCACGACCACATCATATCCTCGGCTTCTCCCGCCATCGCCGAAGGCAGGACGATGTCGGCATATTTCGCCGTGTCGGTGAGGAAGTGTTCGGCGACGACCGTGAACAGGTCTTCGCGCTGTAGGCCTTCGACAATTTTGTTCGTCTCGGGCGCCTGACTGACCGGATTGGTGCAGAAAACGAAGAGGCTCTTGATCGGCGGATCGAGCTTCATTTCACCGGTGAGCGCCGCGCCGAGACGCAGGTTGTTGACGACGCGGGTGCCGGGCTTGATCCATTCGGGGCGCGCGGCCTTTACCCAATCGATCGGGAAATCCCACAGCGGCATCTGCAGCAGGCCGCCGCCGACGTGACGCCAGGAACCGACGAGCGCAGGTAGGCTGCAGACAGCGCGGATCGCTTGGCCGCCGCCGGCACTGCGTTCGAGCGCGACGCCCAAACGAATGACAGACGGCTGCGCTGTCGCAAACTCGCGAGCGAATTTTTCAATGTCCTCGGCGGCCACGCCGGTCGTGCGTGCAACGTACTCGGGCGTGAATTCGGCGGCGCGTTCTTTCAGCTCGGGAAAGCCGTAGGTGTGCTTGTCGACGTAGTCTTGATCGACCAAGCCTTGGGCGATGATGGAATTGATGAAGCCCATCGCCAGCGCGCCATCGGTGCCGGGCTTGGGGCAGATGTGCCAGTCCGCGGCTTTTGCCGTGCGCGAGCGATAGGCGTCGATCACAACGAGCTTCGCGCCGCGCTTCTGCGCTTCGAGCACGAACGGCCAATGATGCAGATTGGTCGAGATCGAATTGGACGCCCAGATCACGATGAATTTGGCGTGGACGAAGCTTTCCGGATCAACCGCGCCGGTCGGTCCGACGGTCAGAAGCCATGCCGTCGAAGAGCCCGAGGCGCAGAACGTCTTTTCGTTCACGGTCGTGCCCAGGCGATTGAAAAACGGGTCACCGGAGTTGATGCCCTGCACGAGGCCCATATTGCCCAGATAGCTGTAGGGCATGATCGCCTGAGAGCCATGCTCGGCGATGATGTCGCGCCAGCGCGCGCCGATCTCGGAAATGGCCTCATCCCAGGAAATGCGTTTGAATTCTTTTGAGCCTTTGGGGCCGGTGCGTTTCAGCGGATAGAGCAGGCGGTCTGGATTATGATGATGGTCGGCGAAATCCTTGAGCTTCACACACAGGCCGCCGCGGGTCATCGGATGCTGTTTGTTACCGCGAACTTCTACGAGGCGGCCATTCTGGACCTCGTAGACCATTGCACAGGTGTCTGGACAATCGTGGGGGCAGGCGCCGAAGAATTTCTCCCGCTGCGGTTGCTCGTTCATGTTTCCTCCGTGGAAAGCCCGCCCATTCTTGAGGCGTGTTCTTAACGTGCGTCAGTTTGGCACCGAAGCGACGGAGAGCGCAACGCGAAAGCGTTTTGGCGACAGAGGGGGAAACGCGTTCAGAGGTCGGCGGGAATTAAAAGTGGTCCCGCCATTGGGCTGAATTGGCACGAAAGTCTGAAAGCGCGCCATCTTCTGTCTTCAGATGAATTCACTAGCTTTTCCGGCATGCTAAGACGACAAATTGGGAAGACCGCGTGGGAAGGGTCGCAGGATATGTCGAAGGCGCTATTTCCAGGGCGACGGGTGCTTTGGATGCCCTTGAATCTCGATTGGGCGCCTCCCAGTCGGTCCGTCCAGCACTGTTGCGCCTCAATGGTCGATGCATTGCGATTCGACTGCAAGGACCATGAGGATCCCTTCGCGTGCGCGGATTCGCTGATCGTCTACAATGAGGTCATGAACGAATACGGGCTGATCATCCACGACGGCACGGCATCGTATGTCTTGATCGATCGATGCCCGTGGTGCGGGACGCACCTGCCGCAGAGCCTGCGGGATGAATGGTTCGATGCCGTCGATGCGCTGGACCTGGAAGACGGTGTCCCGCCGCCGGAGCGCTTCCTATCGAGCGCATGGCGCAGGATTTAGTTCCAGTTCGCGATCAGGGAACGTCGGGAGCGGCGCAGGCGTCCTCGTAAACGTGCATCCCCCCATTGCGGTCGATAAAAATTTCATTGCCGTTTGCTGCAGTCTTCGAATGGCGCTCGACCGGGACCTTGCCGTGCGCTCCGGGAAGGTCGAGCACGTAAGTCGGAAGCGCAAGACCTGAGAGACGGCGGCGCAGTTCGAGCATTAGCTGGCGACCTTGGGCGATCGTTGTCCGGAAGTGCGCGGTGCCGGGCGCGAGATCGCCGTGATGGAGGTAATAGGGCCTCACGCGAAGCTCGATGAGACTGCGCATCAGAGTTTCTAACGTGTCAGCGTTGTCGTTGATGCCTTTGAGCAGCACCGTCTGGCTGACGAGCGGAATGCCCGCATCGACGAGACGCGCGATTGCGCTGCGTGCCGAAGCGGTCAACTCTTGCGGATGGTTTGTGTGCAAACCAACGAATACCGTCAGCCGGGATGCTTTCAGCGCCGAGATGAGATCGTCCGTCACGCGCTCGGGATCGACGATCGGTACGCGGGTGTGCCAGCGCAGGATTTTAACGTGCGGGATATTTGAAAGCGCCTCCGTGATCTCGCGGACGCGGCGCGGCGAGAGCACGAAGGGGTCGCCGCCGGTCAGGATCACTTCCCAGATTGCCGGCGTTTTCGCGATGTAGTCGAGCGCCGCGCTGAGTTCCGCGGCGGAGAGCGCTTCGCCGTTGTCCGGTCCCACCATCTCGCGGCGGAAACAGAAACGGCAGTAGACGGGGCAGACGCTCGCGATTTTCAGTAGGACGCGATCGGCGTAGCGATGAACGATGCCGGGGGCCGGACTTTTGATGCGATCACCGATGGGGTCGTCGCGCTCACGCGGATGCAATTCGAGTTCGTGGGCGCTGGGGACGAATTGGCGGGCAACGGGATCGTCCGTAGCTGAGGGATCGATCGCATTGGCGATGGCGGGTGTGATCGCAACGGCGTAACGCTTGGCGACATCACGCAGCGCGGCGCGATCTTCGGCGCGGGCGAGGCCCGCGTCGATGAGATCGTCAATCGATGTCAGCTTGCGTTCGAGCAGCGTCATTTGGGCGGCCAGATCTCCGTATCGTGATCGGGGTGCTGGTAGGAGACGAGCGTTTTAAGGAACGGCGCCGCGTTCGGGTCTTCGAGCGTCTCGTGCTGCGGAAGGCCCGCAACCCAATCGACATAGGGTAGCTTGGCTTCGGTGCCCCATTGGATTTTCGGGACGATTGTTTCTGGGTGATCGAAAGCGCCGATCGCGATCGCGACGCCGTCCGGCGCTTCGTAGGTCAGAGGCGTGCCGCACTCGGCGCAAAAGCCACGCGCAGCCGCGTTCGACGATTGGAATTTTTTCGGTTCGCCGCGCGTCCAGACGAGATTGGCGCCGCGCACGCTGACGAGTGGCGCGTAGAAGCTGCCAAACGCTTTCTGGCACATGCGGCAATGGCAGACCGATGCGTCGATGAGTTCGCCCTCGACGCGAAAGCGGACCGCGCCGCATTGGCAACCGCCGGTGTGGATCTCTTTGGTCATCGGTCTGTTCTCCCTCTCCCCATTCTCCTGCACTTTAGATGGGGAGAGGGGGACTTTGGCTGAGCTTATTTGCCTGTTTCCGGAAAGGGCGTCCATAAAACCTGATCAATCCGCTCGGCGCCGGTGGCGAGCATGACGAGACGATCAAAGCCGAGTGCACAGCCTGACGATGGCGGCATGACGCGTAGAGCTGCGAGGAAATCCTCGTCGATCGGATAACGCTCGCCGTAGATGCGCTGTTTCTCAGCCATCCACATTTCGAAGCGGCGGCGTTGTTCGTCGGCGTCGGTAAACTCGCCGAAGCCATTCGCAAGTTCGACGCCGCAGGCGAAAAGCTCGAAGCGTTCGGCGACCTGCGGATCGCTCAATACGGGGCGTGCAAGCGCAGCCTCTGCGACGGGATATTCATAGAGGATCGTCGGCGCAGGCGACCCGAGGCGGTCGTCTATCTTCTCGACGAGTACGCGGCTGAAGATATCCGACCATGTATCGTCAGCGGCAATGCGAATGCCGACAGCTTCCGCGGCGGCGGCAAGTGCTGCGCGGTTGAGAATGTTCTGCGATATCGCTTCGCGCAGCGGCATCCCGGCAAATTGAAGGAAAGCTTGTTCCAACGTCAGCGCGTGGAACGCCGCGCCGGGATTGCAGGTCTTGCCGCGTAAGGTCCATTCCAAGTGCCCGGCTGCTTCGGAGGCGATTTTCAAGACCGTCGCGCAATCGTCCCAGAGCGTTTGGTAGGGCTCGTCGGCACGATACCATTCGAGCATGGTGAATTCGGGGCTGTGCAGGCTGCCGCGTTCGCGATTGCGAAACACTGGTGCGAAAGCGAAGATTTTCGTTTCGCCTGCGGCCAGCAGTTTCTTCATCGCAAGTTCGGGCGATGTATGCAGATAAAGTTCGTGCCGGGAAAGATCCGTGCCGATCATATCCGTCCGGAAGGCATGGAGGTGTGTTTCGTTCCCGGGCGACACCTGCAGGATGCTAGGCTCGACCTCGGTAAAGCCTTGGCCCACGAACCAATTGCGAATTGCGGCCTTGATACGGCCCCGCCCAACCAGAAATGGGCGGCGGTCGGCGTGGCGTTCGGGGCTCCACCAGGGGGATTGATGCGACATGCTTGCAAATTGGGCGTTCAGGACAGGGTTGCCGCACTTGGCGGCAAGGGGCTAAGCGGGTATGAGACGCGACAGATTCCCTGAAGGCTTCCGCCGGCTGGCCGCCCATGAGGCGGCCGCAGCGCTTTGATTAAAACGGAGACGTACCCGTGGTGAAGGTTATTGCAAGCTCGGTCCGCAAAGGCAATGTGCTCGATCTGGATGGCAAGCTTGCCGTCGTGATGCATGCGGAAAATATCCATCCGGGCAAGGGTACGCCCGTCACGCACCTCGAGATGCGCCGCATCGCCGATGGCGTGAAGGTTACCGAGCGCTACCGTACGACGGATCAGGTCGAGCGCGCCTACCTCGACGAAAAAGACTTCAATTTCCTCTATGAAGACGACATGGGCTACAACTTCATGCAGCCCGAAACCTTCGACCAGATCACCATTCCGAAGGATGTGCTCGGCGATCAGGGCCAGTGGCTGCAGGAAGGCATGACGTGCCTCGTGTCGTTGCACGAGGGGAATCCGATCTCGGTGGAACTGCCGCAGCGCGTGACGTTCGAGATCGTCGAAGCCGATCCGGTCGTCAAAGGCCAAACGGCGTCATCTTCTTATAAGCCCGCGAAGCTTTCGAACGGCGCACGCGTGATGGTACCGCCGCACATCGGCGCTGGCACTCGCGTCGTCGTCATGACGGAAGACGGTTCGTACGTCGAACGCGCGAAGGATTAGTTTTTGTTTGCGCCGGGCGACTCCCCTCCGGGCAGCCGGCCGCTCGGCGCGTGTTTTTTTAAGCCGCGCGTGACGAGAGTTCTTCGGCGCGCTGGGGCGCGACTTCCTCACAAATGACCTTGAACTCGGCCAGATAGTGCTGGCCGAATGACGTCACCATCGCGACGTCGGCAGCGTCGCGGCCGCGCGCGATGACGATGCGGCCGGTGCGCGGAACATTATGGCGCGCGTCGAACGTGACCCAGCGATGGTCGACGTAGGCTTCGAACCAGGCACTGAAGTCCATCGGAGCCGGATCGGGTGGCACGCCGATATCGCCGAGGTAGCCGTTGACGTATGCCGCAGGAATGTTGAGGCAGCGGCAGAACGCGATGGCGAGATGCGCGAAGTCGCGGCAGACGCCGGTCCCTTCTTTGTAAGCTTCGAACGCCGTGCGGGTGGAGCGCGCTTGTTGATAGTCGAAGCGAATATGATTGTGTACGAAATCGCAGATCGCTTTCACACGTGCGTAACCGGGCGGCACGTTGCCGAAGAGTTGCCAGGCGATTTGCGTCAGCTCATCGGTCTCGCAATAGCGGCTGCCGCTGAGGAAGTGCATGGCGTAATTTGGCAGATCAGCGACGGGAATTTCGCGGGCGCTAAGTGGCGCTTCTTCCAGCTCACCGCTATCGCGCACCACAGCGCGATAGCTGAGCTTCAGTAAGCCTTTTGGTGCAACGAGACGCTGCGTGCGGTTGCCGTAAATATCCAGCCCGCGTTCGATAGCGATATCGGGAACGTTGAGTGCATCTTCGTAGATGATATCGCGACGGCGGCCGGGGTGGACGTCGAGAAGCAGGAGCAGTGGCGTGGGGGCAGAAACTTCAAGCCCAATATCGTATCCGACGTGAATGAGCATAATCGTACGCCCTCGCGACAAACAAGTTTGCCAAAAAACGTCATGCAGCAGTCGAATGTTCCGAAATAAAAGGCGGAGATCTGCACAAATATCCAGCAAAAATGCGCTGTTTGGCGTGTTCAGCCAACAAATCCGGCGCACACGGCCAACTTTAGTTTGATTTTGCGCCGCGTTTTATTTTGCGTTGAAGATACTCAGCACGCAATCAAATATCTAACCGCAGTACTTTCACGGTCGTTCCGGCATGGAGCGATGGCGCGTCCGCAGGGATTACAACGAGGCAATTGGCGCGCTGGAGAGATTTGACGAGGCCGCTGTCCTGGTTTGTGAACGGCGTGACACGAGCTGGTGACGTCGAAACATCAAGCAAGCCGCGCATATAGTGTTCGCGTGGGCCGTTGGCGGGCACGGGGCCTGTCAGCGCAGCATCGATGGCTTGGAACGGCTTCTCAAGGCCGAGCAGACGACCGATGAGCGGCACGAGAAAAACGCGTGCGCAGATCATTGCAGCAACGGGGTTGCCGGGGAGACCGAGGCAGTATTGCAATTTACCGCCGACGTGACGTGAGCCGAAGAAGAGTGGCTTTCCCGGGCGCATCGCGATTTTGTAGAAGTCGAGCTTAGCGCCTGCGTTCTCAAGTGCCGGTCGAACCAAATCGTGGTCTCCGACGGACGCGCCTCCGCTCGTGACCAGCACATCGGCATCGTCGGCGGCTGAGATGAATTCTTCAAGCGAAGCAAGTGAATCGCGCGCGATGCCGAGGAAGTGCGCCTTGCCGCCCGCCATTTCGACGACGGATGCGAGACCGTATGCGTTTGACCCCGAGATCTGGCCGAGGGCCAAAGGTTTTCCCGGAGTGACCAGTTCATCGCCTGAGGAAAGGATCGCCACAACCGGCTTGCGGACAACAGAGAGTTCACCGTAGCCACAAGACGCCGATATCAAAACATCGCGCGCGGTCAGGAGGCGACCGCGTTCGATAAGGCGCTCGTCCTTCGCAAAGTCTTGGCCCTTCGGGCGAATGTTGGCGCCGCACTTCGCGGTTTCTAGAACGGTGACGGTCGGGCCCGACGCGGTGGTGTTTTCCTGAATGACGACGGCGTCGGCGTCGTCTGGAACGCGGCCACCGGTAAAAATGCGGACGGCTTCGCCCTTACCAAGAGAACCATCGAAAGGATGCCCTGCACCCGATTCGCCGACGAGGTTGAGCGTAGCGGGAACGCTCGCGATATCGTCCGCGCGGACGGCGTAACCGTCCATAGCGGAAGCGTCAAAAGGTGGGTTGTCGACTTTTGAAATGACTGGGCTCGCCAGCGTGCGACCGTGGGCATGGAGCAGATCGACCGTCTCGGCGTTGAGGGTCGTGGCGTTTTCCAGGATGCGTTGCAACGCGACGGAAACGGGAAGCAAAGCCATGTGCGTCAGCCGCCTGCCGGGCGGGGACCGGCTTTGTAGGTGCCCGACTTGCCACCCGCTTTTTCTACGAGGCGCACGTCGCTGATGACCATGCCGCGGTCTACCGCTTTCAGCATGTCGTAGAGCGTGAGGCAGGCGACGGAAACAGCCGTCAACGCTTCCATTTCGACGCCGGTCTGGCCGGATACTTTCACTTCCGACGTGACGCGAATGCCGGTCGGCGCATGCGAAATTTCGAAATCGACGGTCGCCTTCGTGATGGCGAGCGGATGACAGAGAGGGATCAGCTCATGCGTGCGCTTCGCCGCCATGATCCCCGCGATGCGGGCAGCGGCGATGACGTCGCCTTTCTTGGCAGTTCCGGTTTCGACGAGAGCGAGCGTCTCGGGCCGCATCGCGATGAAGCCCTCGGCGACGGCGTGACGTGCGGTGACAGCCTTATCTGACACGTCGACCATGCGGGCGTCGCCCTTGTCGTCGATGTGCGAAAGCTTGCTCATGACGCCGGCGCGAGCAGGGTCTTGGTCGCGGCCGTCACGTCGGACTGCCGCATCAGGCTTTCGCCCACCAGGAAGGTATTGACGCCGACCTTTGAAAGACGCGCAAGATCAGCCGGTGTGAAAATGCCGCTTTCGCCTACGACAATGCGATCGGCCGGCACTTGTGGCGCCAGATCTTCCGTCGTTTTCAGCGTCACTTCGAACGTTTTGAGATTGCGATTGTTGATGCCGATCAGGCGACAGTCGAGCTTCAAGGCGCGTTCAAGCTCGGCGGCGTTGTGGACCTCGGCGATGGCATCCATGCCCCAGTCTTTCGCCGCTTCGGCGAGATCATGGGCCGTCGCGTCGTCGACTTCGGCTAGGATGATCAGGATGCAGTCGGCGCCCCAGGCGCGGGCTTCGGCGACCTGATAGGTATCGATCATGAAGTCCTTGCGCAGAACGGGAAGCGAGGTCGCTTCGCGCGCCGCCGTCAGGAATTCGGGTGCGCCCTGGAACGACGGCCGATCGGTCAGCACTGAGAGGCAAGCCGCGCCGCCGGCCTCATAGGCTTTTGCGAGCGCAGGAGGATCGAAGTCGGCACGGATCAGGCCTTTCGAAGGTGAGGCCTTTTTGACCTCGGCGATGAGCGCCGGTTTCTTTTCCGCATGCTTCGCCGCGATCGCGCCGGCAAACGGGCGCACATGCGGTGCGGAGCGAGCGTATTCGGCAATGACGCGCAGCGGCTTGATGGTCTTCGCGCGCGCGACCTCATCGACCTTGTATGCGGTGATTTTGTCGAGGATGTCGGCCATGGCTTAGATCCGGTCGTTCGTTACCGCGACGAGGCGGTCGAGCGCTCTAGCCGCGCGACCGCTGTCGATTGAAGCTTCGGCTTTGGCGATGCCGTCCGGCAGGCCATCGGCCTTGTCGGCGACGACGAGCGCGGCGGCGGCATTCAGCACGACGATATCGCGATAGGGGCCGGGCTCGCCCTGCAGCAGCGAATGGATAGCGGCAGCATTTGTGGCCGCATCACCGCCTTTCAGCGCTTCGATAGTGCTGCGCTTCAGGCCCGCGTCTTCCGGCGTCAAGTCGAAGGCGTAGATGTCGCCGTCCTTGAGTTCGGCAACGTGGGTGATGCCGGTCGTCGTCAACTCGTCCATGCCGTCCGCGCCGTGTACGACCCAGGAATGAACGGAGCCGAGCTTGCGCAGCACCTCGGCGATCGGTTCGACGAGTTTGCGGTCGTAGACGCCGAGGATCTGGCGCGTCACTTGCGCCGGATTGCACAGCGGTCCGAGCAGATTGAAGATCGTCCGCAGGCCGAGATCGGTGCGGATCGGTGCCCAAGCCTTGAACGAGGGATGATAGAGCGGCGCCCAGAGAAAGCCGACACCGGCATCGGCAATGGCGCGCGAGACCATCACGGGCGGCACGTCAAGCTTGACGCCGAGGGCTGCCAGAACGTCGGAGGCACCGGAAAGGGATGTCACGGCGCGGTTGCCGTGTTTCGCGACGATCGCGCCCGCACCGGCCGCAACAAACGTTGCCGCTGTCGAAATGTTATAGGTGCCGCGGCTGTCGCCGCCGGTACCGACGATGTCGATGGCGCCGGGCGGCGCGTCGACGGTCGTCATGCGGCTGCGCATGAACTTGGCAGCGCCGGTGATCTCTTCCGTCGTCTCGCCGCGGACGCGGAGGCCCATCAGAAAGGCGCCCATCGCAACGGGCGGGGCGATGCCGGACATCAGCAGGTCTAGGGCCTGTTGCGTGCCTTCGTCACCGAGCGTTTCGCCATCGGCGATGCGGTTCATTAGGCGCTTCAGTTCGCGCGCGGGATTTGTGACGGTGCTGGTTGCTGTCACGGGTCAGGCTGCCTTGCGGCTCTTGGGAGCTAGTCCTGCGAGGTCGAGGAAGTTGGCGAGGAGGGCGTGACCCTGCTCGGAGGCTATGCTCTCCGGATGGAACTGCACGCCGTGCACCGGATGCGACTTGTGCTGCAGGCCCATGATCAGGCCGTCGTCCGTTTCGGCCGTCACCTCAAGGCAGTCCGGCAGCGTCGCCCGGTCGACGATCAGTGAGTGATAGCGCGTGATCTCGAAGCGTTCCGGTAGGCCCTTGAAGATGCCTTTGCCGGTATTGGTGATGGCCGACAGCTTGCCGTGCATCGGGTTTGGCGCGCGGACGACGTTGCCGCCATAGGCCTGGCCAATGGCTTGGTGACCGAGGCAGACGCCGAGCAGCGGAATGGTCGCGCCCGCCTTCTTGATGAGGTCGAGGCAGACCCCGGCTTCGTTCGGGGTGCAGGGACCGGGCGACAGCACGATGGCTTTCGGGTTCTGGGCCAACACCTCTTCGGCGGTAACCTTGTCGTTGCGAATGACGACGCTTTCGGTGCCAAGCTCGCCCAGATAGTGGACGAGATTGTAGGTAAAGCTATCGTAGTTATCTATCAGGATCAGCATATTGGCCCTTGGTCTGCCGACATCCGACGTGCGCGCTGTCCTTCTAGCAGACCATGACATGCGCGCGACACGGAAAAATATGGATATCAGGACCTTCGTTTCAACGTTTGCAGCGTTCAGGTCTGCGGACGCTCAGGCGCGGTCGCGAGGTGTCAAGAAGGCTTCCAGATGCCCGGAAGCCGGCAGGAGGTCCTGCCAGCTTGTTTGCTCGAACGTGAAAACCGCCAGGGCACAGGTGGGGAACTTGTCCTCCAGGCGGGAAATGGACTTGGCGTCGCCGGTTCCGGTGAGAAACAGGGCGAGGCCGTGCATGCCTGGGTTGTGGCCGATCATCAGCACCCGTTTGATGCCGGCGGGGACGGCCTTCAGGCGGCTGTAGAGGGTTTCCTGGCTGGTGAGATACAACTGATCGTCAAACGTCACTTCGGCGTCTTTAACGCTGGGGGTAATGAGCGCCAGCGTCTCGCGGGTCCGTTTTGCGGACGAGCAGAGAATAAGCTCGGGAGCAAAATTCAGCTCTTTCAGGGCCGCGCCCATCAACGGAGCCGCCATCCGTCCGCGATCGTTCAGAGGCCGATCGAAATCGTCGATGTCAGTGGCGTCCCAGCTCGATTTGGCATGGCGCAGGAGGGCGAGTGACAGCATTTCGGCCTTGGGCTGGCGTTGTGCGACGAGCAAACCTTATAGCAGGTCGCTCGTGCAGTTAAGCGATAGGCCATAGATTCGCGCCGTCGTCATGACAAGGTCCATCAGCAATGGATTACCTTCTGGCGCCGCTTTTCTGGATCCTGGGTCTCATCGCCAGCATTGTCTGGTGGGTGATCGTACAAGTTTTATGGATCGTGCTGTGGCTGCTGCTGCCGCTGGCCGTCGTCGCATTCATCGGCTTGCGCATGGCCGAGCGCGTGCTCGGGCAGGAGAAGGTGCGGGGCTGGGTTAAGACCCGGACGCAGCGCTACGGCTCGGCAGCTTCGAAGCGGATGCAGCGTTGGATTTTCGCGTTCGGCGTGCTGCCGGTCCGCGTGCTGTTCTGGTTTCCGATCTATGCACTCTGGCACAGCATCGTCAGCCTGCTGTGGCGGCCGAAGTGGTCGCCGTGGCAGCGGGCCTGGGCCAAGCGCTGGAAGGCAAATGCAAAGCCGCGCGGGGCGGGTAAATCAGCGACCTGAATACGGCACGTTCGATGCGCGCGATGCGAAGCGCACGGCTTCTTCGGCGGCGCGAACAACAGCCATGGCTTTATTGATGCATTCCTGTTGCTCGTTCTCGGGCACGCTATCGTGCACGATTCCGGCGCCGGACTGCACGTGGATCATGCCGTCCTTCAGAATGGCCGTCCGCAAGACGATGCAGGTATCCATCTCGCCGTTGGCTGAGAAATAGCCGACGCAGCCCGCATAAGGTCCGCGCTTGCCCTTCTCGAGTTCCGCGATGATTTCCATGGCGCGGACTTTCGGCGCGCCCGATACGGTGCCGGCCGGAAATCCCGCCATCAGTGCGTCGATGGCATCGTGGTTTTTTTCGTCGAGCTTGCCGATGACGTTCGAGACGATGTGCATCACATGGCTGTAGCGCTCGATAATGAACTTGTCTGTGACGGTGACGGTGCCTGGCTCGGAGACGCGGCCGACATCGTTGCGACCGAGATCAAGCAGCATCAAATGCTCGGACCGCTCTTTCGGATCGGCAAGCAACGCGGATGCGAGAGCCTTGTCTTCGGCATCGGTGGCGCCGCGGCGGGCCGTGCCGGCAATGGGGCGGATGGTGACGACGCCGTCGCGGGCGCGAACGAGAATTTCGGGCGACGAGCCGACGAGCTGCATGTCGCCGAAATCAAGATGAAAAAGGAACGGCGACGGGTTGAGGCGGCGAAGCGCGCGATAGAGCGCGAACGACGGCAGATCGAATGGTGCGGAGAACCGCTGCGAGAGGACGACCTGAAAGATGTCGCCCGCCTTGATGTATTCCTTCGCCTTCGCGACCATCGCCATATATTCGGCGGGAGTGGTGTTCGATTGCGGCTCTTGCAGCGCGGCGCTTGCGGACGTCGTTGATGTCGAATGCGGGAGGGGCGCTTCGAGACGATCGATCGCGGCGGTGATGCGTTTCAGTGCCGTCGCATAAGCGTCTTCCGCTGGGACGTCGGGATGCGGCCGGACGGGTGAAACCAGGATCATCTCATCTTTGACGTTGTCGAAGATCAGCATCAACGTCGGGCGGATGAGGATCGCGTCGGGCACGCCGAGCGTGTCGGGAAGCATTTCCGGCAGGTTCTCGATCAGCCGGACCGTATCGTAGCCCATGTAGCCGAAAATACCGGCGGCCATTGGCGGCAGCGCTTCCGGCAACGTGATGGCGCTTTCCTGCAGTAGATTGCGCAGCGATTGCAGCGTCGGACGATCGTCGCGCTGGAAGGCGTCAGGGTTGGCTTCGGGCGAGCGATTGATTTCGGCGGTGTCGCCGTTCGCTTTCCAGATCAGGTCTGGGGCCAAGCCGATGACGGAGTATCGGCCGCGCGCCGAGCCGCCCTCGATCGATTCCAGCAGGAAGCTCATCGCGCGATGCTCGGCGAGCTTCAAGTAAGCTGAAACGGGTGTTTCGAGGTCGGCGATGAGGCGCGTCCAGACGACCTGGGGTTTACCCTCATCGTAGATGCGCGCGAACGCATCGGCGGGCGGACAGATTTCCGTTGCGGGCAGGGCCGAAAGGACGCTCACGTCATTCTCACTCGTCGCTGACGCCAATTGCCGACTTCAACTCAGCCTCGTTGACGGAGGCGCCGAGCTGCTTTTTCAACGTTTCGGTGTATTCCGTCAGCGTCTGGTTCGCGAGTTCCTGATCGAGCTGCTTGTTCAGCTCATCGGTTTCCGTCAGCGACGCCGGGGGCGCTGGAATGACCTCGGTGACCTTGAAGACGACTTGGGTCGTGTTGTCCGGCGACGGCCCATAGCTTGCCTTGCCTTGCGGCAGAGCGAACGCCTGCGTGACGACGCCTTGAGACACGCTCGGCGGGATGGTCTTGCGCGTGAGCGGATCTGTCTTTTCGACCTTGTTCTTGGCTTCCGCCTCGATCGCTGTCATCGGTTCACCACCGTTGACGCGGTCTGCAAGCTTTTTGGCGAGTTCGTCGATGAGGCGGTGGCGTTCGGCCGTGATGAAATCGGTTTTGACCTGATCCTTCACGGCGTCGAAAGTCTTTTGCTTCGGTGCATCGGTCGAAAGCACGTTGACCCAGGCGAAGCCGTCGTCGCCAAGCTCGATGCCGGCGTCGTCGTTGCTGCTGTCGGGAGCGAAGGCGCGCGAGACGATCTTGCGAAGGTTCGGCGTCTCCATAACGGGCTTGCCGTCAGGGCCCAGGCCGGTGGCATCAGTCGCGGGAATTTCCTTGAACGGCAGCTTCATGCTGTCGGCGATCTCCTTCAGAGATTTGCCGGCGATGCGATTGTCTTCGATCTCGTCGTGCTTGTCCTGCAACTCGGCCTTGGCCTTTTCGGTGGCGAGCTTGTCGCGCACCTGATCCTTGACGTCGGCGAGGGTGCGGGTGACGCCCGGCACGATCTGGGTGACGCGCAGGATGACCGTCGCAAAGCGGCCTTCGACGACGTCGGAATACTTGTCCTTTTCGAGCGAGAAAGCGACGTCGGCGACCTTCGGGTCGATCAGCGACTTCTTCGCGACGAGGCCGAGATCGACGTCGGTGTCCTTGGCGCCGGTTTCCTTGGCGATGTCGCCGAACGTCTTCGTGCCGTCGCGAAGGGCTTTCAACGCCGCTTCGGCTGTCGCTTTGTCTTTGAATGAGATCTGCTGGATGCGCCGCTCTTCGGGGGTGTCGTAAGTCGCTTTGGACGCTTCATAAGCCTTGGCGATCTCTTCGTCGGTAATGTTGATCTGTTTTTTCAACGCGTCGACGTCGAGAGTGAGCACCTGGATCTTGCGATACTCAGGCGTCATGTATTTCGACTTGTCCTTGTCGTAGAGTTCCTTGAGCTTGGCTTCCGTCGGGTCGGCAACGGTCACGGCCTCGGGATCGATCTTGACCCATTCGATGACGCGCTTTTCCTGATTATAGGCGTGCATCAGATCGAACAGCGGTTTGGGAACCGTCTGAGCTTCGACCATGGAACGGATGATTGCCGCGCGCAGTTCATCCTTGCGGCGCAAGGCGAGGAACCCCTGTTCACTCATGCCGAGCTGCTGCAGCAGCGATTCGAAATTCTGTCGCGAGAATTTGCCGTCGGTCTGGAAGTCGGGATCTGATTGGATGCCTTCGACGAGCGTTTTGTCCGACATCGCAAGGCCAAGCTGTTTGGCGTGCGCTTCGACAGCGGCACCGGCAATGAGCTGTGCCAGCACGCGGCGGTCGAGACCGAACGCATGGCCTTGTTCGGCCGTGATGCGGCGCCCGGCCTGCTGCGAGAACCGGTCGAGTTCGTTCTGGAAGGTGCGGCGGAATTCTTCGTCCGAAATTTCGGTACCGCCGACCTTGGCGACGAAGCCACGGCCCCAGCCGTTGAACACGTCATGGACGCCCCAGATGCCGAAGCTCATGACGAGCAATCCGAACAGCAGCTTGGCGACCCGGGTTTGGGCGCCGCGTCTGAGAGCTTCGAGCATGGGTAATGACGTCCCGTTGATGGAAGCGTGACGTAGCCGCGCGGAACGGCGTAAGGTCAGCAAGCTTCGAATGGCAGTTTCCGCGCGAAGCGCGGGTTGGATGGGCGTGATATGAAGCCCAGCCCGTTTCGGATTGCAAGGGTGCCTCTGAAGAGGTTACGGAGTGTTCACTGGGGTGAGCCTCTAAAGAGGGCATGTTAGCGTCCGCAAAACGAGGAACGGCATGGGGAAAACAGGGCGCGAAATTCGGCCTCTGGTTGCGGGAAACTGGAAAATGAACGGCCTGAAGGCGAGCCTCGGAGAGGCGATGGCCGTGCGGGACGCCCTTCAAGGGCCGCTCGCGTCGCTCCCTGCCGAGGTGATGATCGCCCCACCTGCAACGCTGATCGCCGGGTTTGCGGCGGAGCTGGGGAGCAGTCCGGTGCTGCTCGCCGGGCAGGACTGTCACCCGAAGCCGTCAGGAGCCCATACGGGCGATATCGCCGCCGAGATGCTGAAAGATGCTGGGGCTTCGGCCGTTATCGTTGGGCATTCCGAACGGCGAACCGATCATGGCGAGACAAGCGCAGACGTCAGGGCGAAAGCCGAAGCCGCCCACCGCGCGGGGCTCGTTGCTATCGTTTGTATCGGGGAGACGCATGCGGAGCGACTCGCGGGTTCGACGCTCGCCGTTGTGTGTGGGCAACTCGAAGAATCAATGCCGGAATTGTCCACCGCGGCGAATACGGTCGTCGCTTATGAGCCGGTCTGGGCCATCGGGACCGGGCTGACACCGTCTCCGGACGACGTGAAAGATGTTCATGGAGCGATTCGTGCGCGCCTAGTCGCGCAGTTCGGCGTGGAAGGCGAGGCGATGCGCATTCTCTATGGCGGGTCGGTTAAACCCGACAATGCGGCGACGCTGATGGCGGTGGAAAACGTTGATGGCGCGCTCGTCGGCGGCGCCAGCCTTAAGGCGAGCGATTTTCTCGCCATAGTTCGGGCATATGAGAACGTCTGATGCGCTTTATTCACCGAACCATTCTCGTTGCCACGCTGGTCCTTGCGCCGAGTGTCGCTTGGGCAACGAAGCCGAAGCTCGATCCGGAAACCTGCAACTCGTTGCGACTTGAGCAGATCAAGTTTCGGCAGTCGGGCATTCTTACCGATATGAGCAAGGGCGCAGCCTGGGGTAAAGCCAACTTGTCGGCGGAACGGTTACGCGAGATCCAGCACTATCTGGAACTCGACGAGCAGGTTCAGTTCGGCTGCCGTGACGCGAAGGTTACCGCCGAGGCGAAACGCGCCAGCGAGGCTGCTGCCCGGATCGAAATTAATTCCGACGCCGATCCGACGGCGCCTGTTGCCAAGGACCCACCGAAGCCCGGGGCGGCAGCGGCGGACAGCAAGGACACGGCACCTAAGAAGGCGGTCAAGAAGACCGTTCACAAAAGCAAACCGACGAAATCGTCAAAGGCGAAGAAGACTGACGACAAGGAGTCGAATGCCGGCTCGAGCAAGGGGACGAATGCAAGCTCTTCTGTCGCGGAGGGCGAGGTTTTGCCCTGGGCATCGCATTGAATTGACAGGCAATACACCCCAAATCCTGGAATTGCGCCGGAACGGCTTTTCGGCGCGGATTTGAGGACTGGCCGATTGGGCGAGGGTGGTGTATAGCCCGTCGCTCATCGGGTCTCGACCCGAACATTTCTGGAACCGGATTTCATGGCTACCGTACTCCTCGTCATTCATTTGATGATCGCCGCGACGCTTGTCGGCGTGGTGTTGCTGCAGAAATCGGAGGGCGGTGCTCTCGGAATCGGCGGTGGCGGCGGTGGCGGCTTCCTCACGGGGCGGGGCACGGCCAATCTTCTGACGCGGACCACGGCAGGTCTTGCGGCGGCCTTCTTCACGACCAGCATCCTATTGACGTTGCTCGCTAATCATTCGACGCCGCGTGGATCGGTGTTCGATTCGGTTCCGGGTGCGACGGCGCCTGCGAACGGCTCGGCGCCTGCTGCCGGCTCCAAGACCGAGCCGGGCCGCGGCGGCATTCTGGACAAGCTCGAACAGCCGCACGGGCCGCTCGTTCCGCAAAACCAGTAGTTCGGTTTCTGCACGTTTTATGTGCGTGACTTGAGCCTATAGATCGCGAGGGTCTGGACCCTCGCGAGGTTCCCTGCAAATGTGCGGCGGTGTGGGGGACTTGATCATGGTGGATACAAGCATAAGCAAGCTGTCAGCCGGGCTGCGCGCTGCGCGGCCTTTCGCAATTCTTGCGGCCGCGTCGAGTGTCGTCGCTACTCTGGGCGGGTGCGGATCGACTTTGAGCGATATGACCACCGCCTCGGTGACGAATTATCAGGCGGCCAACCTTTTCGCGCCAGCCGGATACAGCATCTCGCAGAACACGGACGGGAGCCTGCATATCACTGCAGCGGGGTCGCCGAGCACGCCCGCCGACCGGCTAAGCAAGATCGCGATGGCGGCGGCGGCCGATTACGGCGACCAGCAGCACCAGAAGACGTTTACCGCGACGCCGCCACAGACGACGTTCAAGTGCGGAAAAACAAAGACGACCGACAAAGGCAAGGTCATCGACATCAAGCCGATCGACCTCCGGGTCGTTTCGATCGACGTGACCTACGGACGGGATGGAATTGCGCCCGCGGCTCGAAACTCGAAAGAGACGGCCGCGCAGCTCAAGTCCGAGCTGGCGTCCGAGAGCGTTCCTCCCGACGTCCAGGCGGCCGCGACACAAGAGGTCGCCCAGCAGTGCGGACGGAGTTAGAGTGGCCCGTTTGTTTCAGTTCTGAGCGTTGCGACCTTTTCTATTGGTGAAGGTGCAAAAAAACCGCTTCCGAATCCGGGGGAGGGTGTGCCACAACCAAGGCCCATGCAGCGGTATATCTTCATCACCGGCGGCGTGGTCTCCTCTCTCGGCAAAGGCCTAGCGTCCGCCGCTCTCGGCGCGCTTCTTCAGGCGCGTGGCTATTCGGTTCGGCTCAAGAAACTTGATCCCTATCTGAATGTCGATCCAGGGACCATGAGCCCCTATCAGCACGGCGAAGTGTTCGTTACGGACGATGGCGCCGAGACGGACCTCGACCTTGGTCATTACGAACGTTTCACCGGCGTGCCGGCGAAGCGGTCGGACAATGTCACGACCGGGCGGATCTATCAGGACATTCTCGCGAAAGAGCGGCGCGGCGATTATCTCGGCGGCACCGTGCAGGTCATTCCGCACGTCACCGATGCAATCAAGAATTTCGTGCTGTCGGGGAACGAGGACGTCGACTTCGTCTTAACGGAGATCGGCGGCACGGTCGGTGACATCGAAGGACTGCCGTTCTTCGAAGCCATCCGCCAGCTCGGTAACGAGCTGCCGCGCGGCGCGTCCGTCTTCATCCATCTGACGCTGATGCCGTACATCCCGTCGGCGGGCGAGCTGAAAACCAAGCCGACGCAGCACTCGGTCAAAGAATTGCGCTCGATCGGCATTCAGCCCGATATTCTGCTCTGCCGTTCGGACCGCGATATTCCGGTCGGTGAGAGGAAGAAGATCGCGCTGTTCTGTAACGTCCGGCCCGAGGCGGTCATTCAGGCGCTCGACGTCGCGTCGATTTACGACGTGCCGCTGGCGTATCACCGTGAGGGCCTCGACCGCGAGGTGCTGCACGCGTTCGGCATCACCGGCGCGCCGAAACCTGATCTGGCGCGCTGGGAAACGATCTCCCGCGGCGTCGCGCAGCCCGAAGGCCAAGTGACGATTGCCATCGTCGGCAAGTACACTGGCCTCAAGGACGCCTACAAATCGTTGAACGAAGCGCTGGTGCACGGCGGTATTGCCAATCGCGTCAAGGTCAAGCTCGAATGGATCGAGAGCGAGATCTTCGAGAGCGAAGACCCGGCACCGTATCTCGAAGGCGTCCACGGCATTCTGGTGCCGGGCGGCTTTGGTGAGCGCGGCTCGGAAGGCAAGATTTTAGCGGCGAAGTTCGCGCGCGAGCGGCGCGTTCCCTATTTCGGCATCTGCTTCGGCATGCAGATGGCATGCATTGAGGCGGCTCGTAATCTCGCGGGCATCAAGGATGCAAGCTCGACGGAATTCGGCGAAACCAAAGAGCCGGTCGTTGCGATGATGACGGAATGGATGCGCGGCAACGAGCTTGAGCAGCGCCGTCAGGGCGGCGAGCTCGGCGGCACGATGCGGCTTGGCGCCTACGAGGCGTTGCTTGCGGAAGGCAGCAAGATCGCGAGCATTTACAAGTCGAACGATATCTCGGAACGGCATCGCCACCGCTACGAAGTCAACATGCGGTATCGCGCCGATCTGGAGAAGGCGGGCTTGCGCGTCGCCGGAACGTCGCCGGATGGATTGCTGCCGGAGACGGTCGAATACCCGGACCATCCGTGGTTCATCGGCGTGCAGTATCACCCGGAGCTGAAGTCGCGGCCGTTTGAACCGCATCCGCTCTTTGCGAGCTTCATCAGCGCAGCCGTGGTGCAGAGCCGGTTGGTTTAGGTCGGACGGCAACACTCGTCATTCTCAGCCGAGCGCGGCGAAGCGGCGTCGAAGACTGGGAATCCAGCTTGACGAGTGCCGAAGGCTCAATACTGCGATAGTGGCTTTGCGCGGGATCCCCGGCCGTCGCAAGTGCTCGGCCGAGGATGACTACAGGGTATTACCGTGTCTCTGCAAATGCCTCTGCCAACGCCTTGGCACCCGGCAATTGCGCTTCGCTTTCCATCTTAGCATCGGTTGCGGCCAAGAGCTTAGCGACCGTGTTGTTGCGAATGGCAACGGGGTTTCGCTCGTAGCCGCCTTGCTGGAAGAAGTTCGACGTCGGCACCTTCTTGCGCAGCGCGTCCGACATCGTGACCATGTCGAAGCCGTTGCCGTCGCCGGTCAGGTTCATCATCTCAAGTTCGGCGGCGGTGAGGGGCGCGGTATAGCCTTTACGCCTCGCGTAGGTCACCGACGTCAAAAGTTTATGGACCTGCAGCAGCGGTCCGACGTCGACGTCGAGAATGAGCGCATGGATGGCTAGCCCCTTCGACGTGCGCGCAAGGCGGGCGTGCGCGGACCAGCGATCCGGTACGCTGCGGCTGAATGCGATCATGCGTTTGAGGGTGGCGATTTTGTCCTCGAGCTTGTCCCGGCGCGGGCCGCTGGCATCTCGCACTTTTGCGCGCAACGCCGCGAGGATCTTGTCGCCCGCTTCCGCAAGCAGTTCGATGCTGTTGGTCGTGAGCAGCTGGTTGTAACCGAGGGCGGTCGTGATGGCACGCGCGCCGGGGCGATCGTATTCGAGGCCCGCCTGTACGGCGTAGCCGCCGTTGCCGCCGGATTCAAAGGCGTAGACTTTCACGCACTGCTCTGGCGTCAGGCCTGCCGCACGCGCTGCGCGCGCGTAGGTGCGGCGGTAAGCATCGTCAGATGATGGTTGGTCCGGCATAAAGCCAAAGTGTGTCTGCGCTTGTTCCAGGAAGTCTGCGGCGACGGGCACATATTCGCCTTCGGCGCGCGGGCTTTCAGGATTGATGGGCTTGGGCGGCCCGGTATAGAGCGGCGGCTGTTCGAGCACATAATCGGCGGCAGTCGGTTGCTCGCCGTTTCGCTGTTTGGCGATGCGCCGTTTCCGTTTGCTTTCGACAACCGTCCAATAGGGATCGGCCAACTCGTTATAAGCCGCACGCGCTGCTTTGTAGATTGCCAGCTTCTGCCGGTAATCAGCGATCTGCTGCGTGAGGTCGTCGGCGTGCGCGTTAAAGGGCACAGGAGAGAGCGCAACGAAAGCAACCGCAGTGCACACGCTCGCGAATGCATTTCGAATTTTGGTCCGCAAGCTGCCCATCGTTCGCACCGTATGTGGATTTGCGCCGTTCATGCCCTCGTGCCGCTGCAATCGCGTGCCCTTCTTTTCCTAGCGGGACATGCCCTTTTGTTATGTTCAGAGTGGATCAATCCCAGGGGGTTTTTATGTTCAGTCGCGAGTCACGAGCAGATACGCGTGCGGAAACGGCACGGCAAACGGCAACACCAGCGGCCCCGCCGCGATTTTCCGGACCGATGGGAATCGTGTCGAATAATCCGAGTCCAGGCTATTCATCCGTGTCCCCTGACCGGCCGACATCTATCCTTGGGCCGGATATTTCGATCTTCGGGCAGCAGCTTATCTTAAAGACCAAAGGCTCGCTGCTGATTCAGGGCCACATCGAGGGCGACGTTCACGGCGAGTCCGTGACGGTTGATAATGGCGCACACGTCAAAGGTGTCATCACTGCGCGCACGATTGCCATTCAGGGCGGCGTCAAAGGCGAACTAAAAGGCTCGAACGTCATTCTGCATGAGCATTCGGTGGTGGAAGCCAGCATTGTGCAGGAAAAGCTGACGATCGCCGAGGGTGCGCACTTCGAAGGTAGCGTCAAGAAAGCGAAGGACGCCAGCGAAGTCACGCCCGATCTTTCGTAATCGCGCGTTGCCTTGCGAAACAAAAATCCCGGCGCATCGGCGCCGGGATCGCATGTCGTACAATCGGTTTTCTCAGACGCGCGTTATGGCGTCGTTGCCGGAGCGGCTGGCGCAGCCGGAGCGGTGGCGGCAGGTGTCTCGGTCGTGACCGTCGTCACGTCGAGCGTCAAGATGCCGGTGTAGAGCAGGCCGCCGAAAACGATGGCGAATATGATTGCCGTCGCGAGAGCGTTCAGCACGCGGTTCGAGAATGAAACCAAGTTCCCCACGAGATCGAGGATGAATACGATCACTGCGCCGAGCAGAACGGGTTCCAGCCAAGGATATTTTTCGAACATCTTCGTAGTCCTCACCTATTTATTTTTGCCGCCTCCCGAGTCGCGGCTTGCCGTGCAGCCTTACCATGTCTGATGCGCCGTTGAGGCGACAACGGGTTTTAATGGCGTTGTGAGGGGCCCGGCTGACGCTCCAGGAGCACACTTGGCTGCCTCCCTGTGGTTATCGGCGACGCGTTCAAACAACCTCAAATAAGTCCGTTTGCAGGTCAGGGTTGTTGCAAAATCGCATTGCATCGGTGACGGGAAATCGATGCAGATTCAAAATCTCAGCGAATGAAATGATATAACGCGTCACTATTTCGTGATCACGAAAAGTTTGAGCGGCGTTAGCGAAAAGAGATTGGAATTTTGGCAGTTATCTAACTATGTGAGTTCGCAACAGGAACAAACCTGTCGGAATACGTGGAGGACACACCATGAAGACCTGGACGAAGCCGGAAGTTCGCGAGCAGGAAGTTGGTCTGGAAGTTACGTCGTACCTTCCGGCTGAGATCGACCTGATCTAACGAATTCGAACCTTTTGGTTCCTAAAACGGCGGCCTTGGGTCGCCGTTTTTGTTTTGGGGAACTCGGTGTCGGGGGTCGCGGACGGCCTTGTCGGCGGCTATAACCCTCGCCATGACACAGCATGAGACCCTAAAGCCTGCCCGCGAGGTGCGCGTCGGAAATGTCCGCTTTGCGAATGATGCGCCGATTGCCGTGCTCGCCGGGCCTTGCCAGATGGAAAGCCGGGCGCACGCGCTGGAGATGGCGGCGGCGCTAAGCGAAATCTCAAAGACGCTCGGAATCGGGCTCGTCTACAAATCGTCCTTCGACAAGGCCAATCGGACATCACTGACAGGGCGGCGCGGCATCGGGCTTAAGGCTGCCTTGCCGGTCTTCGCTGAAATCCGCGAGACGTTCGGGCTGCCCGTCGTGACCGACGTGCACGAGGTTGCGCAATGCGCGGCTGTCGCCGAGGTGGTCGACGTCCTGCAGATCCCGGCATTCCTGTGCCGGCAGACGGACCTGCTCATCGCGGCAGCTAAGACCGGACGTGTCGTCAAGATCAAGAAAGGGCAATTTCTCGCCCCCTGGGACATGAAGAATGTCGTCGCCAAGGTAACGGGCTCGGGCAATCCGAATGTTCTGGTGACGGAGCGCGGGTCGAGTTTCGGCTACAATACGCTCGTCGTCGACATGCGGGCACTGCCGCAAATGGCGGAAACCGGTGCTCCGGTCATTTTCGATGCGACGCATGCCGTGCAGCAGCCGGGCGGGCAGGGGACGTCGTCGGGCGGAGATCGGCGGTTCGTGCCGGTGCTGGCGCGCGCGGCGGTTGCCGCTGGCGTTGCGGGGTTATTTATCGAGACGCACCAGGATCCGGATAAGGCGCCGTCGGACGGGCCGAACATGGTTGCGCTCAAAGACTTCGGTGCGCTCATTGCCGAACTGCAGGCGATCGACAACATCGTCAAAGCACAAAAGGCCGCGAGCCAGACCTGAAGCTCGCGCCCTTCTGTACGTGCCTAGCTCTTTTGGTTCCGCTCCGGCCGATTCAGAGCACCACCAAAAGGCTTCGTGTGATCTTGTCGTGTATCGAGTGA
Source organism: Hyphomicrobium sp. MC8b (assembly GCF_905067615.1). NCBI lineage: Bacteria > Pseudomonadati > Pseudomonadota > Alphaproteobacteria > Hyphomicrobiales > Hyphomicrobiaceae > Hyphomicrobium > Hyphomicrobium sp. MC8b. The sequence continues at coordinate 1,902,680 of NZ_LR898465.1, forward strand.
CTTCCGTCCGTGCGCCCGGACGGCATGCTTTTTATGCGGGTCGTGACTTCAAGAGTGCTTCAAAGTCGTAGTGGCCGTGGCATTTCCCTCTCGCCGCCGTTTCCGCACGAGCCGTCGCGATCGGCTTTTGCATCCGCATTGGCGAGAGTATTCGTTTTTCAGGCTTTGGCGGACCAGAGCTCAGTAGCCAACGCATTGACTTGAGCGGGGCTCGTGAGAGCGCCGAACTGTCCGTCCTTCGTGACCATGATGCCGGCAACGCAGGCATGCTGGGCGCAGGAAGACAGCGACGTTCGTCCGACGTTGATGGCGGCGATCGCCATCGACGTCATGAGCAGGCTCATCGTCGAAATGCAGGAGACGTAGGCAAGGGCACGCGAGACAAGTTCTTGGTGCATGGTCAACCTCACAACGCGAGACTAGGGATGACGACACGTTTCACTTGCGGTGTTGGCTTCGGGGCCGGAACAGAACCGGCGGCGAGAGCCGATGTGTTGACAGTGCATCAACCTTGGTTAAGGACGCGTTAAGGCTAATGAAGCGTGAATAAAAAAATCGGGCGGCGCGTCACCCGCCGCGCCACCCGAATAGAGCCGTTGATGGTTGAAAACGAGCGCCCTAGCTTTTCATCTCGGCGCGAATGGCACGAGCGAGAGCGCCGGCGCGTTCGTCAATCAGCTGGGGAATTTCACACGCAATCGGGATGTTCGCCTGCTTCTCCTGGAAGGTGCGAATTTCCCATTTGTATTTTTCCTGCTTGTTCGAAAGCTTTGAAATTTCGCCGGCGGGTCCGCTCGACTCGTCGGTGATGCCCATTTCGTTTTCAGGGGGCAGCTCCAGCCCTTCGGCCTCAATTTCCTTTGCGCGCTCCATCTGGCGCTTATGGAAGCGTTCAATGCCTGACATAACGATCTTGCGGTTCTCGTTGGTGCGGGTCAGGACGGCCGAGAAGAGTTCCGTCAGCTTCGCGTCGCGCTGATCAGCGGGAATGCTGGCAGCATACTTCTTGATCGCGGCTTCGGCGTCATCTTCCTTGATGCGGCGCGAGATCAGATATTGCGAGAGCGTGCGGATTTTTTCGTCGTTCCGCCAGCTCTTGGTGTCTTTAATTTCGGGGCCATCCCAGATCGTGGCTGCCGACAGCATCGGCACCTTGCGGTAAACGCAAGGCCACTCATTCTTGTCCTGCTCATCGGCGAACGCAGGCGATACGGCCGACCATGTCAGCGGTGCCAGCATAACGAATGCGGTCCCCAGGGCGGCGCGACGGAGAAAGTTCATTTTCATTGTCAATCAAACCTCAGGCTGCTCCTCCAGGGCCGCCGCGCCGAGCGATCAACCCTTTCGAGGGATTATAGGCAAATACCGCCGCGGCAAGAAAAACGATCGTGCAGCCGACGACGATGGCAAGGGACACGGTATCGACCTGTCCATACAGCCCAAAGCGGATGAGTTCCACTGCATACGTGAACGGATTGAGGCGACAGATCTCGAAAAGTGCAGGGCTCGCTTCGCGGATACGCCACAGCGGATAGAGCGCGGACGACGCAAAGAACATCGGAAAGATCACGAAATTCATGACGCCCGCGAAATTCTCAAGTTGCTTGATGACCGACGACATCAGGAGGGCCAGGGAGCCCAGCATTAAACCCGCCAGCACGATTGCGGGAATTACAGTTATGTAACCTGCAAACGGCTGGATGAAGTCGGGCAACGAGAAGAGCGAGGTCGTAACGGGATCGGACATGGTCGGAATCACACCGCCTGCCCAGGTCGGCGGATCGTAGAACGTAAAGAGCTTCAGGTCGGTGACGGGCGGTGGCTCGATGCCCCAGAACCACGCAACCAACATGAACGCGTAGGCTTGCAGCAGAGCAACGCACACGCCGCCGAGCAGCTTCGAAAGCAACAGGAACGAGCGCGGAAACGGACTGACGAGCAATGTCCGCATCGTACCCGTCTCGCGATCGTAGACCATCGATAGCGACGACTGCATGGCATTGAAAAGGAGGATCATCGCGATCAGGCCAGGTGCGATGAACTCTTCATAGAGGACATAGGTCTGGTAGGGCGGGATGATCGAAATGCCGAGCGTCTGGCGGAAGCCAGCGGCAAAGATGAATAGCCAGATCAACGGTCGAACGAGGGCCGATAGGAACCGTTCGCGCTGATGCAGATAGCGAAGAATCTCGCGCCAGACGATGCCCTTGAAGCAGGCGAAGTAACCCGCGATGCCAAGACGGCGGCGCGCGTCATCCTCGCTGCCGTGATACATGGCGGAAATGTTATCGGGACTCGTGGTCGCCGCTTGCGATGACATCAGGCGGCCTCTTCGATCGTTGTTTTGGTTCCCGTCACCGTGCGAAACGCTTCGCGGACGCTGGACGTTCCCGTCAGCGTCAGGAGCTGCGGTACCGGGCCGTTATAGAGAATGACGCCCTTGTGCAGAATGACGACCTGATCGGTGCGCAAGACTTCGTCCATCAGGTGGGTCGCCCATAAAACGCCGAGCTTTTCCTTGGCGACGAGATCGCGGACGATCTTCAGGACGCTTTCGCGCGAGCCGAGGTCGAGGCCAACGGTTGCCTCATCGAGCAACAGCAGATCGGGACGGTGCATCATTGAGCGCGCAATCTCGACGCGCCGGACCTGACCGCCGGACAGGGCGCGGACTTTTTCGTTGGCGCGATCCGCCAGTCCGACGAGCTCTAGCGCTTGTTGCGCGCGCCGTGTCGCCTCGCGGCCAGCGAAGCCATGCAGGGCGGCATGGTACTTCATGTTCTGCATCAGCGTCAGATCGACGTCGAGCGTGCGGCTCTGGAAGACGACGCCGAGGCGTTGCAGCGCCTGCGACGCCCGTCTGCGGACGTCGAACCCGCGAATGAAGATTTCGCCGGTGACGTTGTCATAGAGGCGCGTGATCAACGAGAACAGCGTCGATTTTCCCGCACCGTTGAGGCCCAACAGCACGACGAACGCGCCTTGCTCGACAGTGAGCGAGACGCGATCGAGAACCTTCCGGTCACCGAAACTGTGGCTCACGCCGTTGACGACGAGGGCCGGCGTTTGCTCGGCTTCGGCCGTGACAGTCGATGCCATAATCGTATTCAGTCCTTTTCGTTCGTTACTTCGGCGAGACCACGACGCCCCAGGGATAGCGACCGACCTTGATCGATTTGATCGCCTTCAAGTTGGCAACGTCGATGGCGGTCACATCGTTCGAAGCGCCGTTGGTCGTGAATAAAAGTTTGCCATCGGGGGTGAAGTACATCTGCCAGACGCGCTGGCCAACCAGAATATACTTCAAAACTTTGAACGTCTTCGTGTCGATGACGGCCACGCGGTTGGCTGGGCCGAGTGCGACGAAGGCGATCTTGTCATCCTTGGTGATGCGGATGCCGACCGGCTGGATCGCTTCCTGCTCGATGCCCGGGATAGAGAAGTTGATCTTGGCGATGATCTTACGATCAGCCGGATTGATTACCGCCACCGTGCCGCCGACCTCAGATGACACCCACAGCTGGGTCTGGGCCGAATTGAACATTGCGACACGCGGGCGGCTATCGACGAGGACGTTGTCGAACAGCTTGTGCGTGGTGGTGTCGATGAAGTGCGCCATGTTCGTCGTTTCGGACGTATTGACGAGCACTTTGCCGTCGGGGCTCATGCCCATGCCCTCGGGTTCGACGCCGACGGGAATTTCGGTGATGACCTTCGAGGTCTGGATGTCGACGACGGTTACGAGGTTGTCGTCCTCATTGGCGATGTAAAGGCGACGCCCATCGGGGTGCAGCGTGAGCAATTCCGGGTCGGGGCCGGACGGAAGAGATTTTATGTATTGGAGCGTTTTTGCGTCGTAGACCTTTACGTCGTTGTCGTCGCTCGTGCAGATGATGATCCACTTGCCATCATTCGACATGACGATGCCGCGCGGGCGCTGGCCGACTTTTGCGGTCTTGATGACTTCGAGTTTATCGGTGTCGATGACCGAGACGGTATTGTCTTTTTCGTTGGTGACGTAAGCCGTATAGGCATCGGCAGGTGTCACGCCGAAAGATGCAATCGCGGCGGTGACCAGCGCGGGCATGAGCGTTGAAAGTCGCGACATTCTAAACTCCGGTTGAGAAATACGCGCCGAATGACGGGCGCGCGAACGACTGCGGATCATTGCGTATAGGCTTTGCACTTGGTCTCCGGCTTATCGATGCCGAGCGTATCGAGCAGACTGAACTGATGCAGGAAACCCGGTTGTGGGGAGACGCTAACAAATATCTTCTGGGTGCTGACGAGCAGCGGTTCGCGGAGCTGGCCGTTCCAGCCGCGAAAGCTCACAGCGACTCCTTTGAAGGCGGCAACGTCGAATTTCGGCGAGTGAATGAAGTCTTTCAGCGTTTTGAAGTCGGTCGAACGCGTCCGTGATGCCGCTTCGCCGACGACACGTGTTGCAATCCAAGCGTCGTAATCGAGCGGTCGCATGATGCGGCCGGTCAAACGTTTGAAGCGGTTCTGGAACTGGGTCGCGCCCCATTGTTCAAGCGCTGGGTGCCAGCTTCCGGGAACGAGACCCGCCGAGCCGACGATCGGACGCGGAACCCAGGTTCGATAGGGAAAGTAGTCGCCGAAGACTTGGTCTTCGTCGACGACGAGGACGACGTCGTGGTCCTTGGCCCCCTGCATGAATTGCGAGATTTGTTGCTGGATCTGCTCGAATCCCCCGTCGGCGCGGCGGTTGCCAGTGTCGACGTTGAACTTGCGCTCCTCGACGATTTTTGCGCCGAATTTTTTCGCCGAGCGGCGATAGGCATCGGCGAGAAGCTGGTCGTTGGCGCTCGGGCCGATGACCATCAGCATGTTCGGCCAGCGCTTCCACACCAGATACTGCACGAGTGCATCGGCCAGCATCGTGCGTGTCGGCGCCGTATGCAGGATATTGGCGCGGCAGTCTTCCTCCCGCAGGCGATCGTCCGGGTTGCCGACATTGAAAATCTGTGCGGGCTTGCCCTTCATGCCATCGGCAAATTTCAAGAGTGAATCGGGTCCCATGTCGGCGACGATGAAAGCGTTGCCGGCGGCGACCTTGTCGGTCGCCTGCTTGATCAGGTCGTCGATGTCGCTGCCCTCGATGACATCGAGCTTGAAGGTTTGGTTGAGAAAACGGCCCGTCGTGTTGTCGTCGGCGATGCCGAGCTTGGCACCCGCGATGCCGTCATCGGGGTTGGGCTGATCGAGGAGCGAAAGAGGCAACTCCTTTTCCCGGTCCTCTTTCACGTAGAGCATCTGGATAACCGCACCTTGCGGTTGCGATGTCTGCGTCGGGATCGGGATAGGCTGCGGTGCCGTTTGCGCTGCAGCAAAATTGGCAAAGGCAACGCTGCCGGCTGCAAAACCCGTGAAAAAGAGACCGAAAATAGCTGTTTTGGATGGCATCAAGCGGACAAAAGGGCCGGGAGTTGCAATGGGCAAATGATCAAACTCCAATTCGCCTCGCAGCACACGGCAGCGAAGCTCTCGGGCATCAAAGTGTTACTGTGTTGCTAAAAGGGGGCCGTTGGCCGCCTTGTCAAGCTGGACGCTTTCGCCTCGCGCGTTTGTGACCAGTCATTCTATGCAAACGGCGGGTGAACCTCTTGCAATGGCGGGGGGTTAGCGGGCACCTACAGTCTTAGAGCGCTTCGGCCGGGCGCGATGCTCCTCTTACTGTATGAATCCGCTCAGTTACGTGGAAACGAATGTATATGCCCTTGCTCAAGCGCGCTTTTCTCGTCTTTTTCGCATCTTTGTCGATGACGCCCGCAGCTTATGCCGTCACGAAAGCGGCGGTCTTTCCGTTCGATCTTCACGATGCGGAGCAGGACGGACAGCTTATTCCGCAATACAACCCGGACGATTTGCGACGACTGAAGCTGATTGCCGACGAGCTTCGCTCGCTGATGCAGAAGGACGGCAAATATCAGGTCGTCGATCTGTCTTCGAAAGAGAAGGAAATCGAGACGGCCGCGCCGTTCAATCAGTGCAATGGCTGCGAAGTGCCGATTGCGAAGGAAGCGGGCGCCGATATTGCTGTCACGGGCTATGTCGATAAGGTCTCGGGCGCGCTGATCAATCTGGCGATCGTGGCCCGCGACACGAAGACGGGCGAACTGACGAAAACGATGTCCGCCTCGATCAACGGCAACTCCGATGATCTTTGGTTGCACGGTGTGCGTTATCTCTGGAGAAACCGGTTTAACGTCGAGGCGACCTCAAAATGACGATGATCAACCGCCGAGGCATTCTGGCGGCCGGCTCTGCGCTCGCAGCCTCCATCATGATACCTCGCTTCGCATTCGCGGCCGCTCCAGTGCGCCTAACGTCGGTTAAATTTGGCTCGTTGAGCTGGGTGATCGATACAATCCGCACACAAGGGATCGACAAGAAACACAAGCTCGATCTCGATGTGGTCGAGGTGGCGAACAATCCGGCGGCGCCGGTGGCGTTGCTGTCGGGCGCGGCCGACATGATCGTGAGTGATTGGACCTGGGCGCTTCGTCAACGCGCGCGCGGCGATGATCTGAAGTTTTTTCCGTACTCCTCGGCGCTCGGCAGCGTAATGGTCGCCAAGGATAGTCCGATCAAGTCGCTTGGGGATCTCGAAGGAAAAAAGATCGGCGTCGCGGGAACGGGCATCGACAAGAGCTGGATCCTGCTGCGCGCCTATTCGCGCAAGAAACTTGGCAAGGACATTGCCGATTTTGCCGAACCGGTGTTTGGAGCAGCGCCGCTTGTGTCGGAAGAATTCAAGAACAAGCGTCTGGATGCGGTGCTGAACTTCTGGACCTATGCGGCACGTCTCAAGGCTGGCGGCGCCGAAGAATTGCTGGCGATGTCGGACGTCATCAAGGGACTCGATGTGTCGCCAACGCCGGCGCTCGTCGGATTCATCTGGTCGCAAAAGGAGGTTCGCGCTAAGGGGGTGCCGGTTGACGCGCTTCTGGCGGCTGTCTCGGACGCCGACGCGGTGCTGGCGACGTCGGATGCGGCTTGGGAGCGTTTGCGGCCGTTGATCAAGCCCAGCTCAGACGCCGAGCTTGTTGCGATCAGAGACTACTATCGGTCGGGCATCACGCGCTCGTGGGGGCCGGAAGATACCGCGGCGGCGGAGAAGCTTACGAACCTTCTCATTGAACTTGGCGATACGGAACTCGTTGGTGATGGCACCCATTTCGACCAGGATCTCTTCCACACCTAGGCTGATGGCGGCGCCGACGGGTTTCACGGCATCGCTTGAGCGGCTCGCGTGGATGGCCGGGTCGCTGCTGGCGCTGGCTGTTCTCTGGCAGATCATTGCCGTGTACGCGAACAATCGCTATTTGCCGACGCCGCTCGCCGTGTTTGACGTGCTCTGGCGCGAAGGCGCGAACGGCAATCTCTGGAAAGATACTTCCGCAACGCTGGCGCGCGTCGCGGTGGCGTTTGTCGTCTCGATGTTCATCGGCACGACGATCGGGATTTTTCTCGGTCGCTACCGGACAGCCGACAAGTTTTTTGACGCTTGGCTGATCCTGTTTCTCAATCTGCCGGCGCTCGTCACAATCACGCTTTGCTACATCTGGTTCGGGCTGACGGATGCGGCGGCGATCACGGCGGTTGCACTGAACAAGATCCCGAACGTCGCCGTAAATATGCGCGAGGGCGCGCGCAGCCTGTCGAAAGATCTCGACGAGATGGCGCAGATCTACAAATTCGGCTGGTGGAAGACGTTGCGTCACGTGACGCTGCCGCAGCTCGCGCCGTTTTTCGCGGCGGCGGCGCGATCCGGCCTGTCGCTGGTTTGGAAGATTGTGCTGGTGGTCGAAGCCTTCGGGCGGTCGAGCGGCGTCGGTTATCGGCTCAGCATCGCGTTTCAGGAATTCGACGTTAGCACGATCCTGGCGTATGCGCTGGCGTTCATTCTTGTGGTGCAGATCATCGAGTTTGCGGTGTTGCAGCCGCTGCAGGAACGGGTGACCGCATGGCGCCGATGAACGGAGTAAATCTGTCTTCGCCCATACGCGTCGAAGTTCGCAGTAAGGTTTTTCCGGCCGTCGGTAACAGGCCGCCACAGCCCGTGCTCAAGGATATCGCGTTCGAGGTGGCGCCGCGGTCGTTCCTTGTCATCACAGGGCCATCGGGCTGCGGAAAGTCGACGCTCCTGAACGTCATTGCCGGGCTCGACAAGGATTTCGAAGGCAGCGTCGATCTTGGTGCAGCGAAGGATAAGCTGACCTTTATTTTCCAGACGCCACGTCTTCTGCCCTGGCGGACGGTTTACGAAAATATCGCCCTGGTCCTGCCGGAAGGCGATCCGCGCCACGCAGAAATTCCCGACATGCTTGAGCGCGTCGGGCTGAAGGATGCCATGAATGCCTATCCGGAACGTCTGTCGCTCGGGATGCAGCGCCGGGCGTCTCTGGCCAGGGGCTTTATCGTCGAACCCCAGATCCTGCTGATGGATGAGCCGTTCGTCTCGCTGGATGATCCGACAGCGATCAGCCTGCGGGCGCTGTTGACCGGGCTCTGGCACCGCCATCCGACCACGGTCATTTTCGTTACCCACGACCGGGCCGAGGCAATTCAGCTCGGAACGCGCATCTTGCGCTTGGCGCCCGGAAAGGCGAGTGTGGCGCAGGATGTGACCATCAACCTGACCGAGGCGCAGCGACACGACCGGGCTGCCGTCCTCGCGGAGCAAAATCGCATCTTCGCGGCCTGAAGGCCGTCGGCGGACCAATCTCGGAACGACGAAATGATTGACGGTTTGAGACGAGGCACGCCAGCCTTTCTCGCCAGCGTGACGACCGCGGGCGAGGCGGAGATCGCGCTGGCTGGCGGTGCCGACATCATTGATTGCAAAGATCCGGCAGCCGGGGCGCTGGGAGCGCTTAGCGCCGCGACGGTTCGTGAGATCGTGGCAGGCGTCGGCCGCCGCTTGCCGGTCAGCGCAACCATCGGCGATCTGCCGCCCGAACCTGATGTTCTGACGAACGCCGCATCCGATATGGCCGCAACAGGTGTCGATATCGTCAAGATCGGCTTTTTCGGCAGCGAGGACCCGCGGCGCGCCATTGCAGCGTTAGGGGCGGCGCATGCGAGGTCGACAAAGTTGGTGGCGGTCCTGATGGCTGACCAGAACCCGGATTTTGCGCTAGTTGCCGATTTGGCGGACGCGGGATTTGCTGGTGTGATGATCGACACGGCGGGTAAGTCCGCAGGCAGACTGACGACCGTATTGTCCGCGGCGCGATTAATGGAATTTGTACGTTTGGGGCGGGACAATCGGCTTTTTGTCGGGCTTGCCGGATCGTTGCGAGAGAGCGACATCGATATGCTCGCCGGTCTTGGCCCCGACTTGCTCGGTTTTCGTGGTGCGTTGTGTGCTCAGGGGCGCGTAAGCGCCATCGAACTCAGCCGTGTGGTTTCAGTTCGCCGGGCGCTCGATAATGCAAAGCTGTCACTGGCGCGGGAGACGTCCGTCGCATGAAAGACAAGAAAAAGCCGGTCAAATCCAAGGCCGCCGATGTCAGCAACGCACTGAAGCTCAAGAAGGCGACGGCGAAAGCGCGGGAAATCGGCGATACCATTTTTGTCAACGACTTCGTCGTCGATTGCAATGTCGGCGTCTATGCCGAAGAGCAGGGCGTGACTCAGAAGGTGCGGTTCACCGTTGAAGCGCGGCTGGCACCGGACGTGTTCAGCCTCGATGACGCGATGGCCGAAGTGCCGTCCTATGCCGACATCATCGACATGATCGTCGACTTGGCGCGCGGCGGGCATATCAATCTCGTCGAGACGTTCGCCGAACGGATTGCGTCGCAGGTGCTTGTCGATCCACGCATCGCTGCCGTGCGCGTTGCGCTTGAGAAGCTGGAGCGTGGACCCCGGCGCGGCGTTGAAATCATTCGTCCGGCAACGCGTGCTGCGGCGCGCGAGTTTGGCCGTGGCTGAGCGCCATGCGATGAGCGTTCGGCCGCTCGTCATCAAGATCGGCGGCAGCCTAGCCGAGACGGGGCGTCTGGCACCAGTGCTCGCGATGATCGGTGGCGCGCGCATTCCTGTCGTGATCGTGCCGGGTGGCGGCCCCTTTGCCGATGCGGTTCGCAATCTGCAATCGGAAATGCGGTTCAACGATGCTGTCGCGCATCGTCTCGCCATGCTGGCGATGGAGCAGATGGCGGAATGCATCGTGGGGCTGCAGCCCGGCATGACGGTTGCGCGATCGCTGGACGACATTTCAGAAGCGGTGATGGATGGACAAATTCCGGTCTGGGCGCCGTTGCAGATGATCGGCAGCGATAAGACGATACCCGAGAGTTGGGACGTTACGTCGGACGCACTTGCTGCGCGGCTGGCGGAATTGCTTGAAGCGCGCCTCGTGCTTTTGAAATCGGTCAGTGCGAGGGATATTTCGTCGGCAATGGACCTGATGCGTGAGGGGATCGTTGATCCGGTCTTTCCGGAAATTGTTGCGCGCGCCGATCTCGGCTGGTCTATCTTTGGACCAGAAGATGACGCCGCACTGGCGGCGCTTCTGATTGGTGAAGGAACCGCCTGATGCCCCGGATCGTCGAAACGATCATCACGACGTTTAACGCCAACGGCGAAGCGCATATCGCACCGCTCGGTTTGATCGACGATGGCGAGCATTGGGTGATTGCGCCGTTTCGGCCGTCAACGACGCTTGAAAACCTGCGCATCAATCCGTTCGCGGCTGCGAGCCACACGGACGATGTGCGCGTGTTTGCAGGCGCCGTTACAGGGCGCAAGATCTGGCCGCTCCTGCCGACCCGAACGATCAAAGGCGAGCGGCTTGCAGATTGCGTTTCGCATTGGGAGTTGAACGTCGAGAAGGTCGTTGAGGACGACCAGCGTCCGCGCTTTCTGTGCACTATCGTCGACGAAGAAATGCATAAGGCGTGGGAAGGTTTTAATCGTGCGCAGGCTGCCGTTCTCGAATTGGCCGTACTGACGACGCGTCTCCACATGCTGCCGCCGGAGAAGGTCGAGAGCGAGCTGAAGTATCTCGAAATTGCGGTTTCGAAGACCGCGGGCCCGCGCGAAGATGAAGCCTGGGAATGGCTGATGGAGAAAGTTTCGGCGTGGCGGCAAGCGCGTTTCGATCAGAAGACGCCATGACTTCTGCAACAGATGTGAAGGGCGAATTTATCTCGGCGCTCGCGGCGGCTGCCGAAGACGGTTCGTTCGCCAAGCTGGCGCTGGGAAAGTTTCGCGGCGAAGGGGACACGCGTAAGGCGGTCGCGACGCTCGTTCTCATCAAGGATAAGCCGCATCTGAAGCTCGTCACCAGCTATCCGCGCAAGGATGAAACGAAGACATTCACCATAGACCAAGGCGTCGAATTCATCGCGGATCTGATCGGTGCGGATTATATGAGTGCGACGCTGTTTACGAACGTGCGGGACGTTCGCCTCGACTACAGCCGCAAAGGTGTGCCGCACCTCAGCACCGGCAAGCCGACGATGACGTCATCGGCGCCGCAAGCCCATGACCGAAAGAAAGCTTATCTCGTACCGGCAAATCGGCCCTATCTCAAAGGGCTGGAGGTTGCCGATCGCGATGGCCGCATCAAGCCGACGATGCAGGGTAAATATCGCCAGATTTGCCGCTTCATCGAAATTGCAGCGGATCTCATTCCGGAATGCGCGTTCGAAAAATCAACGCCAATTACCGTTGTCGATATTGGCGCGGGCAAAGGCTATCTTACATTCGCGTTCTACGACTACATCACGACGATCTTGCAGCGCGAATGTCGGATGACAGGCATCGAGCTGCGCAGCGATCTCGTTACGCTATGCAACAACCTCGCGCGTGATCTTCATTTCGATGGCTTGAAATTCGTTGCGGAAGAAGCGGCGAAGGCCGAATCGCCGGTGGTTGATATCGTGATCGCGCTGCATGCCTGCGATACCGCAACCGACGATGCTATGGCATTCGGAATCCATTCGGGAGCGCGGCTTATCCTTTCGGCGCCTTGCTGCCAGCATGAAATTGCACCGCAAATCAAAGATACCGGCGAAGGATTGAAAGGGCTGATCAAATATCCGCTTTTGAAACAGCGCCAAGCTGATCTCGTGACCGATGCGGCGCGGGCGTTGCTGCTTGAAGCCTCGGGCTACAAGGTCCGGTTGATTGAATTTGTTTCGACCGAACACACCTCGAAGAATATTCTGATTGCGGCAGTCAAGTCGGCAACCGTTGATCGTTCTGCTGCACTTCAGCAATTCCGGGCATTGCAGAATACAATCGGCTTCTCGGCGCATCATCTCGCATCACAACTCAAGGATGCCGAATAGGCCGTATTGGACTTTTTGGTCTCGCCTCATTTGTTGCTCACTGACATGGAAAGCATGTAAAGGGAACTGAACCGGATTAGCTGTGTTTGTTTCCGGTCACCCCCCAGAATGAGCAATACCCAAGAGAAGGCAGAATTCGATGATTGAAGTTTCCCGTATCGTACGCCTCGCGTGTGCCGCGACCGCCATTGCGCTGGCCACGGCTGTGCCCGCGAGCGCTGGCCACCGTCATGTGGTTCAAGATGATCCGGCTATCGTCGTTGACAGGCTGCATCACATGGGCTTCGTCGAGTGGCGCAAGCTCCGTTGGGACAACGACGGTTACTGGAAGATCGACGATGCCCGTCGCGAGAACGGCCATGTCTATGATCTGATCCTCGAGTCCGGCTCGTTTGATCTCGTTCGTCTGAAGCGCGAACGCGGCTGAGCCTCGTCGGCTTTTTGAGAATTTGGTCGGCCGCGGCGGTGGTGCTGCGGCCGATTTTTTATGCATTGAGCAGGAGCGCGACCGCGACAGCCGGTGCGCAGCGCGTCGCCCAGAGCTTCTGATCGTCGTCAGATGATTCGATCAGATCGCCCAAAAATTCAGGTGGGAGGCCGAGGCGCATGGCGATTTGCTTTGCGGCCGAAGCTCCTATCCCTGCGGCGATGACGCTTTCGGCAGTGCTGCCAGGTCGCGACAGAACTTGCAGCGCGCCGTCGTGCATCGACCTCAGCTGCTGCTCCTCGATGTAAACCGCCGAGACCTGCCACGTCGAAAGATGGCGGATGTCGGCGTCGCGTCCAAAGCCGCGTGCGAAGCGTTCGAGACTTTCCTTTTGTGTCTTGCCGCGACCATCGGCCGTCGCATGCTGATCGACATCTTCAGGCAGCGTGCCGAGGATACGGCGCACGTCCGCCATGTTGGCGAAGGCGTCGCGGGCGAGGCTTTGCCATTGCCCGGCGAGCGGCGCGTGTGTCGCGACCGACGGCACAGCCGTCCGCGTGAAGCCCGTATAGACGAGTTCGCCGGTTTGCATGCGCTCGGCATCGCTGAGGCCGAGAGGGCGATCGCAGGCTATGATGTCTGTCGTCGTTGAGCCCATGTCGATCAGGAGCGATCGCGGGCGCAGGCGCGAGACGAGGGCTGCTGTCGCGAGAAAATTCGCGGAGGCGACGGACAAAGGATCGCTCGCCGCGATGTTGGGCGGGGCGAGCCCCTTTAGTCCCATATAGATTCGAAGTTCGCCCGACAGTCTTTCGCGCAGGCGGTCGAGAATCGCGAGGACGCCAGATTCGCGGCTTTCGAAAATCTCGGTCAGCTCTGCTGTCATCGTGATGGCGAAGGCATCGGCACCCTCTAACAGTGACGCAGCCTCGCGAATGGCTTGATCCAACTGGTCGAGACCTTGCCAGAGCGGACAGGCGATCTGGCGGACGGCAACAAGGCGCGTGCCTTCGACGCGCGCGACCTTCAAGTGCGCGCCGCCGACGTCGAGACCGATGGTTACCTTGCTCATTTGGGCCTTCGCTTCCTTATCTTAAGCCGTGATACACTCGCGGGGTGAGGAGGCAAGCGGTGGACGTAATTCCGGTTATTGATGTCGCGCGCGGGCAGGTCGTTCGCGCGGTGAAGGGTGTGCGATCCGCATATCAGCCGATCGAAACCCCGCTTGCGCCCTCGTCGGAACCCGCGGACGTTGCGCGTGGGCTGGCGCGGCTCTTTCCTTTCAGGAAGCTTTACCTGGCCGATCTCGACGGCATCGAGGGACGCGGCCGTAATACGCATATCGTGCCTGTGCTCAGCCAGGCGTTGCCGCATGCGGAAATCTGGATCGACGCCGGGACGGGCTCACGCAGCGCGGCGCGCACGGTTCTGGCGGCTCCTGTCGCGACGCTCGTCGTCGGAACGGAGAGCATCGAAACGGTGCACGGCTGGGAGGATATCGTCGCGGAAGCGCCGTTGCGCACGGTTCTCTCGCTCGATTTTCGCAATGGCGAATTCATGGGGCCGGATGCGATGCTCAACGATGCTTCGCTGTGGCCGTCGCGCGTAATCGCCATGACGCTCGATCGGGTCGGCGCCAACGAAGGCCCCGATCTCAATCGGCTGCACAATATCGTGACACGAGCCAAGGGACGGCGTGTCTACGCGGCGGGCGGTATTCGCGACCGCGGCGATCTCGATGAAATTCGAAAAATCGGCGTTTCGGGAGCGTTAATCGCTTCAGCGCTGCATTCCGGAAAGATTTCGGCCGACGACCTCAAAGAGATCGCCGGCCGATGAATGTCCGGTTTCAGTGAATTGGCAGGAGCCACTCCAGCCGAAAACAAATCCCAGTTGCGGCCAAGGTTTGTTTTCGAGAATTAACCGCTGTAACGGCCCGAGAGCAGTCTACCCAATCGCTGCAGCAGACCCCCCTTCATGGGAGGGGCAGTCTCATTTTTGTTTTCTACCTGCTGAGGACGGTTTCCGCTTCAAGCCTTCGCACCGAACGGATGCTGGACCGAGTTACGCTGAGCGGTCGCTTCGGCAGCCGTCGGCTTGCCAGCAACAGCGCGCGCAATCGATTCCTTAACAGCGCGATAGTTGTAGTCCTGGATCTTCGCGTCGTCGGCAGCTTCCCAGTGGATGAACACGCCAACGCAGACGTAGAGATCGTCAGCTTCAGCAGCCGGGATCACGCCTTCAGCAACCGAGTCCTGAACGGCCTTAGCAACGCCGTACTGAGCCGGTCCGAACATCTGAACGGCCTGACGGGCGTCCTTGATCGTGACCTTGTTGTAAAGGATCGTGTTCGGCTTGCAGGGGAGGTTCGGCGCAATGACGGCGAGAAGAGTCGTGAAGCCGTCCTTGTTGTTCGTCAGGGCGTTGCAGAACGCCGTCTCAGCAGCCGAACCGCGCGGTCCGATGATGAGGTCGATGTGAGCGACTTCGTTGCCGTCGCCGACGAGCGACTCGCCGACCATGACTTTGTTGATTTTGGCCATCAGGGGGGTTCCTCCCACGAATGAAACGATATGGATATGAGCAACAACGCTCCCCCGTCAGAAGTCGGGACTTCGCTGTACTGCTCTGGCGATGAATATCCACGCGCTTAGCGCCCAGGTTGTCATGAGTACCAGCCTCGGCGCGTTGGATCGGCCCGCGGAGTCCGCGGACACGGCGCCTGTATTGCCCTAGGTCACCGGGAGAGACAAGCCCTTAAGTTGGGGCCAATCGCCGTTCAGGTGCGTTTCCGCTCGATCAGCGCGTCGGCAAAAAGGGTCGTGACCACAAAATCGGCAGTGGTGCCGGGATTGAGGCCCTCATGTTTCAATTTTGCGTCGAATTCCTGAAGCGCCGGTAGCGATTTCGCAGTTGCAGCAGGTGACCACTGCGGCCTTAAAACGCGTGCTTCGTTTTGCACCTTCGCGGCAATTGCGGCACCGAATTTGCGTGCAATATGCGTATCGGGAAATTCCGCAAGCAGCGCCATATGCAACGTCGTTACTGCTAAAGTCGCATCGCAACCAGATACCGCCTTGGCTTCGCGATATACCGGCAAGGCAAAATCGAAAACATCCGCGTACACGCTTACGTAGGCGTTTGCGATGCGGTCGCGGTCGGCTGCGAGCTGCATGGCGCCGAGCAACGTTAAATGCTGCGGTTGCGAATGGACATCGCCCTGTTCGACCTTGCCCATGCCGGCCGGATTGGCGACGCGAATGGCGGCGAATGCGTCTTCGGCGTCCTGCTCATCGAGCGACATTAGAATCATGCCAAGGCGACGGCGCAGGCCGATATCGAAGGTCGTCTCGCTCGCGGCTTTCGCGAGAGGCGCGCAAAGCAGCACGATGCCGAGGTTGGTATTGAGGCCCGTTGCGGCGACGCTTGCTTCCGTGGCGCGAAGGATGCGTTTGCCGACGCTCAATTGCGGGTCTGCGATCGGCCCGGCCGCAGCGTTTGCGGCCTGTTCGAAATGCAAAACCTCCATGCCGTGACCGGCGGAGTAGCGATGAACGTTGCCCGGCTTCAGCGCTTCGAGTTCAGCGTTGCACGCGTATAAAAACGCGGCGCTGATTTCGGCAGCGGTTCGGGCGGCTTTCATGAGACTGCTGCGACGGCGGGCACGTGCAATGCCGCGCGATGCGCAACGACCGTTTTCAGAAAGTCCTCGGCGATGGCCCAGGCGATATTAACGTCAGCGACGCCTTGAAGGCCGCGCCATGCCGGATTTGAATTTACTTCGAGTACCTGCAATTCGCCCGATGCCGAGCGAATAAGATCTATTCCGGCGTAGTCGGCATCGACTGCTCGCATGGCGGCCATCGAGATGCGAGCCATCTCGTCGTCAGGCAGATGGACCCGCGCTTTGCCGCCCTGATGGATATTCGTGACCCACGTCGTGCCCCGGCGCGTCATGGCGGCGACGACGCGATGGCGAGTCGCGAGCACGCGCCAGTCTTCGTAGAAGCCATCCTTCGGCGGGACGTAATCCTGCATGTAGTACATCTGATCGACTGTCTCGGGGGCCGGCAATTCGCTTTGCTGCGCGATCATGCCGATGCCTTTGCCTTGACTGCCGAACAGCGGTTTCAGGACAAGCGGACGGTCGAGGCCCTCGGTATATTCGAGGGCATGGGGAAGTGTCTCGCAAACGCGCGTGCGTGGCGTCGGAATGCCGTTCTTGTGCAGAAGAAACGTCGTTTGCGATTTGTCGACACAACGCTCGATCGCGCGCGCGTCGTTCCAGACGCGAACGCCGCTTTCGCGCAGCGCATGCAGAAGGCCTAAGCGAAATGTGATCTGCTCAAGCGTTCCGGCTGAAATCGAGCGGACGAACACGCCGTCAGGCAAGCGGCCCTGAAAACCCGGAATGTCGATGCCGCTTTCAAGGCCAGTATCGAATGCGCAGTGGGGAAGCGATGAAACGGTGACGCGCGCGCCCATCGCTTCGAGCGAACGGACGATGCGGCGCGCATGCCATTCGCCTCGCCCCTCTTCGATCAGAAGGGCGAGGTGAAG
Source organism: Hyphomicrobium sp. MC8b (assembly GCF_905067615.1). NCBI lineage: Bacteria > Pseudomonadati > Pseudomonadota > Alphaproteobacteria > Hyphomicrobiales > Hyphomicrobiaceae > Hyphomicrobium > Hyphomicrobium sp. MC8b. The sequence goes on from NZ_LR898465.1 coordinate 1,919,996, forward strand.
TCCATCCCCTAGGCCTGGCAGAGTGTCAGGCTGTTTCTCAGCGGAAGCTCGCATCGACGACTCCCGGCGCCAGTTCGCCAGCACGGAAGGTATTGCCTGTTTCGACATTCGACACCATCACCTGCGCGGGTGAGAACAGCATCGGGTCGATCTTGTAGAAGTCGCCTTTGACGTCGGCGAAGATTTCAGCGAACGGCTTGCCGTACGCTTCGCTGTTGCTCGCGGGCAGGCTTTCGGCGAGACGCTTCGCGTCGCTGTCCGGGCCCTTCACGAAGAGATGGATGCGGCCGCCATAGATGATGGCGTCGTTCGTGCGACCCATGGCCTTGACGAAATCTGGGATGGGCGGCGCGATCGGTGTGGTGCCCATGCCGTCGAGAATGTTCTCAAGCGGGAAATGCAGAGCGTGGGCCTTATGGATCGCGACTTCGAGAACGCGCGATGCGATCTGGACGATGCCTGCGAAGCTCCACGTCGTTGCGTAGATGATCGTCAGTCGCGTCGGGTTGATGCCGCAGTTCTCGGAGATCTTTTTGATCGCAGCCGCGGGCGGTGCCTTGTCGCCCTCGATGACGAGCGTCGTCTCAGGATTGCGGTCGGCGTAGCCCAGTTCCTTGAAAAGTTCTTCGACGCGTGAGACGGCGCGGGCAGGACCGGAGCCGAGCGCGAAGAAGCCGCTCGCCTCATCCGAGATCGACCAGCCGGCATATTGGCTGCCCAGGCAGGCGATAACCGGATCATTCGACGTCACGACGACGCCGAGGGGCCAGTTCGCAAGCCCGGACGATTGCGTGATCGCCACCTGACCCAGGCCGCCCATGCAGACTTCGCCGAGGCGACGGCCGGCTTCGAGACCGCCGACGACTTTGGCGCCCATATCGATCAGGCGTTCGCCTTCGCTGCCCGTGCTCACGTCGATGCGAAGGGCATCGGCGTCATTCACGATGCTCTCTACAAGCTTGGCGGCGCGTGCCGAGACGCTGGGCTGCTTAACCATCTTTGAAACTCCCGTCAGGTCAGGATTTTGCGTGTCCGTATATCAGGTCTTCGAGTTCCGCCAAGCGCTCGCGGGCGAGGGCTTCTGCCGCATCGGCTGTTGGGGCCTCGGCAAACGCCGTCGCGAGAGGGGCGCCGAGGGGAACAAAAGTGCCGGGTGTGCCACGGTCAGTGCTCCAGGCGGGCCACGGCATGTCACCAAGCGTTGTCTCTCCGCGGTCAGCGTGGAGGATCGCTATGGCTTTGGCAGGGGAAGAAAGGCCTTGTTGCGACGATACCGGCTTGCGCGTGCAGGCGGCGATATGTCTTGCGAACAAAGAGCCGAAGCGATCGTCGAGAACGTCAAGTGATGCGCCCGGCCGCGGGTTCACTTCCAACAGATAAGGCACGCCTTGCGCGGCGAGGAAATCGAACGATACGAGGCCGCGCAATTGCAGTTTTTCAGAAAGCTCGCGGGCATAGCGGATCATCTCGGTCGATAACGAATCATCGATGGCGGGCGCGGAGACGCAGCCGCCGAAGCGATAGGGGTGTGCAGGTGACGGAGATATCCATTGCCGGCTCACAGCGAATGCCGATGAGGCTGCGCCGTCCCCCGCGCACAATGCGCCGACGGAATAGCGCGTGCCGGTCAGTCGCTTCTGAAAGTAACGGCGCGGTTTTGCGTGTGGGGTACCTGAGCAATCGCGAATATGTCGGCCGCCGCTGCCGCCGATGCGCTTCGAGATCCAGCCCGATGCATCCCCCGGCGGTGTGCTTTGCGTCTCGGGGTGCGGGATTGCGAGGTCGTCGAGAAGTGCGAAGAATTTTTTCGGATCTTTGCAGGTTGCGAGCGTTCGCGCATCGCAGCCAAGCAGGCGAAAGCGCGATGCAAGGGCATCGACAAGCCGCGGCTTATCTTCAAGGCCCGAGCCGAGCACGAGGCCAATCGGCGCTGCGGGCGCCGATTGAGAAAGCTCGTTTAAAGCCGCAATGAGTGGCTTCGTGCGGAAGCCCGTCTCCATCGCGCCATCGATAACGCGAAGGCCTTCTGCGGCATCGCGGGTATCGAGATCGCCGAAAGCGTCGACGACGAACGGCCTAAATCCAGCGCGCCGGGCGGACTGCGCGAGGCTCCGCCCGGAAAATGCTGCGATCAGGACAACGTCGCCGGTCAATCTCAAGCCAACCCGACGAGCTTCTTCGACAGCTCGTACGCGTGACGGAAGTCGAGAGACAGCGGCACGTCGGAATCGATCATCTGCTTGAACAGGCCCGATTCACATTTGTACTTGATGTCGCCGATGGCGAGCGGGCCGACGCCGAGCGTTTCGGTATCGAGCAGCTTCTCGCCATTCATGAACAGCTCCATGCCTTCGACGCCCGGGGGCGGAACGGCGTTAACGTCGGCCATGACCAAAAGATTCTTGGCCTTGTGCATGTTCTCTTTCGAGACGACGCGGACGCCAGCGGCGGCAGCTGCGAAGATCACTTCGGCGTTGGCGATGATCTCGCTCTTCTGCTCTTCTGTTTCGCCGGGAACGGGTTCGAGATCGACACCGAAGCGCTCTTTCGAAATCTTCGCGTTCTTGATGACGCGATCGATACCGCGATGCGCAACGAGCTTTACTTCCGCACCTTCAAGAGCGGAGATGATCGAGGATGCGAAGCCGACCACGCCGGTCGCGCCGAATACGGCAACCTTCGTGCCTTTCCACGTCTTGCCGAACTTTTCCTTCAGCACCTTCTCGACGCAGGCGACCATCGCGGCGGCCGTGGTGAACGAACCGGCCGGGTCGGCGAAGCACGAGCATTCGAAAGGGGGCACCATCGCCTTTTTGGCGGCTTCGAGCATGTCGAGCGCGAGGATGGCGTCCTTACCGCCCATGAAGAAGCCGGTGCGAACGCCGTAGTTCGGCGGACGCGAGAAGATGGCGTCCTGGATCAGGCCCGTGACTTCCGCAAGCTCGACGTTGATGTAGGGAATGATCACCTTGTAGCCGGCGTCGGCTGCCATGTTCACGTCGAAGGGGCTCATATGCTTCTGCGGCGCCAGCATGTGCAGGATTGGGGTTGCGTCGCTCATTTGTTCTAATGCTCCGTTCGTTATGAATTGCGCAGCGTTTCGATGCTGGCGCCGGTGTTGCGGCCATGAATGATAAGGATTTCGAGCCCGTCGCGTTTAGCGTCTTCGCCTAAAGAATGATAGAGGCGTTCTGCCGCTTTCTGGCTATCGACGAAGGCGAATCCGGTCGGCCCCCAGGAGCTTTGGCCGATGCCGGTTGCACCCATGTCCCGCATCCGCGAAGCGATTTCGCCGACCGCCCGGCTGGTCCATGGGCTGCCCCCTTGTTTCGACGCAAAATGGCCGCCGACGATTTCCTGGATTTCGGTGATGGCCGAGCCAAAGGCCTCGATATCCAATTCCTTCAAGCCGGGAACGAGCTTCATCAGGACGAGGTGGCAAATGTGCGCCGCCTGACGTTCCGGGAAGGGCGGTAGACCAGAGAATGCGGTCGTTTCGGCTTCACCGGAGACGCCTGAGAAATTCGGATCGAGGATCAGCATCACGCGCCAGTCCTTGGGGAAATCCGTGCGCAGTGTCAGCGGCGGCGGTCGGTCGGTTTTGCCCTTGCCACCATCAATGATGAACCCGCCGGAAGCAAAGGCTTCGAGACCGATGCCCGAGCGGGCGCCGCGCTCGCCCAAGGAGGCGAGATCGGCGGGGGAAAGATCGCGGCTTTGCAGGCGGGCAATGGCTGCGCCGACGGCGAGCGCGAGCTGCGTGCCGGAGCCCAGGCCCGCGTGTGCCGGGATGGCATCTGCAATATCGACGGCATAAGCGCCCGACTTGCCGTCGTCGGTATATTTGCGCAGCAGCTTGAGGACACGCCGGCTTTCGGGGCCGGTCGCGGAATTCTCCGTCGACGGGGTTATGGTGAGGTCGGTGCTGGGACGATCGATGGCGATGCCGATGCTGCCGTAGCGCCGGCCGATCTCGCCATTCAAGTCGAGGAAGCCTAGATGCAGCCGCGCCGGAGCCGTAACGCGGAGCGCGGCAGAAGTTGCCGGAATAGGCTTCACGTAAACCAGTCCTTTCTTTTGAATTTCCGCCTGTTCAGGCCGTTTGCCATCCTGGCTACGGGGGCGGTAGGATTTCGGAACCGAGTTGTCCGATAATTGGAGGTCGAGGGCAAGATGAGTGCAGAACGCGAAAAACCGATGGCGGAAGCCGATGTCAAGGCATGGCTTGCCGCCAACTTGCCGGCCTGGAAGCTCGAAGACGGGTGGATCCGGCGCACCTACAAGACGGCGAGCTGGAAAGGCACGCTCATGGTCGTTAATACAATCGGCCATCTGGCAGAGGCCGCGTGGCACCACCCGGACATCACCTGTTCGTATGCCTGGGTGGAAGTGCGGCTGATGACGCATTCGGCCAAGGGCATCACGTCGAAAGACCTCGAACTCGCGAAAAAGATCGAAGAGGTCGTGCATTGGCAGCCGGGCAAGGAAGGCAAGGGTCTCGAAGGTACGCCTGAGAGCGATATGCGATTTGCGTACATCAAATACGATTGATCCGCGCATGGGGCCTGAGATGGGAGCCTGAGATGGCGGAGACGAATTGTGCTTCGGCGGCCGTGCAGGGGATGCCGCCGACGCTTGATGCCATCCTGGCGGTCGGCACGAACATGGGAAACCGTGTCGAGAACATCGACGATGCCGTGCGCAGACTGGAAGCCGACGGTTCGATCATCGTCGTCGCGCGCTCGAAGCTTTATCGTACGGCGCCGTGGGGCGTCACGGATCAGGACTGGTTCGTGAACGCCTGCGTCGGCGTACAGACCGCGCTGTCGCCGCATGAGTTGTTGAAGCGCTGTCAGGCGATCGAAAACGATATGGGCCGTGTGCGTACAAGGCACTGGGGGCCGCGGGTCATCGACGTGGATATTCTGGCGATTCGAGATCGTCAGATCTGCGATCCGGATCTTGTCGTGCCGCATCCGTTCATCGCAGAACGGGCGTTCGTTGTTGTGCCGCTCAAGGACGTCGCGCCTGCGCTCACGATCGGCGGCAAGACGCTCGATGACATGATCGAAGCTCTCGACGCCAGCGATGTGACGCCGCTTCAATAAGCTCTGATAAAAAGAAAGCACCGCGGAGAACCCCTTCCCCGCGGTGCTTTCTGCAGTCGTTACGAAGCGCGAATTACTTCAGCGTCGCGAGATATGCGATCAAGTCGGCGCGCTGCGTTGCATCCTTGACGCCCGGGAAGATCATCTTCGTGCCGGGAACGTCCTTGCTCGGGCCCTGGAGCCACTTGTCGAGCGCAGCTTCATCCCACGTGATGCCCGACTTCTTCAGGGCTTCAGAGTAGTTGTAGCCTTCGACCGAAGCGGCCTTGCGACCGACGATGCCGCCGAGGTGCGGGCCGACGCCGTTCTTGTCGACTTGGTGACAAGCCTTGCATTTCGCGAAGACCTTCTCGCCGGCAGCCGCATCAGCGGCCATGCCAGCGCTCGGTGCAACAGCGATCATTGCGATCGCCAGAATCCACTTGCGCATTTTCGAATTTTCCTTCCCGTTTCGCCTGAGCGATACTTTAGAAACGTTGCAACTCATAGCTCAGTCTCCGGAAATTGGCATTTAATTTCTGAACTTCGCCCGAACAGAATGCCGCACCGACTAGTGAATTAGTCGGATGTCTTTTGCGTCGCAAACACACGTCAAGCGGGCGTTTTCTTACAAATTATTCAGCCGCCGGCGCCTTCACCGGGCTCATGCGCCGATAGACGAATGGCGGCGGCGTTTGCTCGGCGCTTTCTCGTTCGGCGGCGGCCACGAACGCTTCGTGGTAGGGTGAGAGCTTGCACGCCGGATCGGTATTTGCTGCGTCGCCGGTGAAAGCCATGGCCTGGCAGCGACAGCCGCCGAAATCGATTTCTGCGCGCGGACAGCCGCGGCAGGGCTCCTTCATCCAGCTCGTGCCACGATACATCTGGAAGGCTTGGCCGTTGAGCCAGATATCGGCCAAGCGGCGATCCTTAACGTTATCGAAGATAAGTCCCGGGACGGTCTCCGACGCGTGGCAGGGAAGGACGCGCCCTTGCGGTGTGACGTTCATCACGCCGCGACCCCAGCCGCCCATGCAGGGCTTAGGTGTTTTGGCGTAATAGTCCGGCACGACGAAGTCGAAGACCATGACGCCCTTCAGGCGCTCTTTCGCAGCTTCGACGATTTCGGCGCTTTTCAGAACTTGTGCGCGAGTGGGCATCAGCGCGGCGCGATTCTTTAATGCCCACGCATAATATTGAATATTGGCGACCTCGATGCGGCCAGCGCCCATCTCGACGGCGAAGTCGATGATATTCGGCAGGTTCTCGATATTGAGGCGATGGATCGGCGCGTTGATGGTGAGAGGCATCTCAAGCTCGCGCACCCACTTGCCGACTTCGCGCTTCTTCGCGAGGCCGTTCTTGTAAGCGGAGATCTTTTCCGCGTTGACATCGTCTACGTCCTGGATCGAGAGCTGAACGTGATCGAGACCCAAATCCTTCAGGCGTGCGAGGCGATCCCGCGTCAGCGTAACGCCCGCGGTGATGAGATTGGTATACAGGCCAGCCTTGGCCGCGACCTCGACGATGTCTTCAAGATCCTTGCGAACTGTCGGCTCGCCGCCGGAGAGATGGATTTGCAGGATACCAAGCTCGGCAGCCTGGCGCATCACGTCCTGCCATTGCTCCGTGGTCAGCTCGCTGTTGACGCGATCAAGCTCAAGCGGATTTGAGCAATAGGGACATTGCAGCGGGCACCGGTGCGTCAGCTCGGCGAGTAGGCCGACAGGGGCTCGCGCGCAAGCCTCGACAACGGGCTTTTCGGAGAATTGCTCCATCGGCGCTATTTCGTTCATGACGTCAGCTCCGTTCTGTCCCGGATTTCCTCAAGCAGCTTTGATCACGCCCTTGTCCGACAGCTCCTGAAGCATGGCTATCGTGTCGATCAGAATTTCCTGCACAGGCGCGTTGTAGTCTTTCGCAAGATCATTCGCGATCTGCTCGACCGAAGTGACGCCGTCGCAGCGCTTCAGGATTTCGATGGCGATCGGGTCCGGTTCGAATACGCGTTCCGGTGCCAAAACATGCCAGCGACCGCGTCCGGGATCGTGTCTCAGCTTAATGTGGGGTGGCAGCGCCGGTTTTGAAGTCGGCGCTATAATCACGCGTGTGCGAGTGGTTTCGCTCATCAATCAAGCCTCTGGCCGGAACGCGCCCGGCGGAATGTGTCCGTCGATATAGGCGTGATAGAGAGCGTCGAGCTGCACCCACAGCACGTTGCACTTGAAGCGCAGAGCTTCGATGCAGGCCTCCTGCTCGTCGCGTGTCTTGGCGTTTTTCAGCACGTATTGCAGCGCGAAATCGGCATCGCGCGGCGCTTGCGTCAGCCGGCGCTTGAAATACGCCATCACCTTATCGTCGATGAAATCGTAGTTTTCGAGCATGCCGACGATCCGTTCTTTATGGATCCTCGGAGCGAAAAGCTCGGTGAGGGACGAGGCCACGGCGATGGTCAGCGGCTGTTCGCGAACGAACGTGACATAGGACTCAACCGCGAAAACCGTAGCGGGAAGCGCGCCACGACGCGAAATGACGTATTCTCGGTCGAGGCCCAAGCCGTCCGTCAACACCAGCCAGCGTTCGATGCCACCTTGCTCATCCGGCAGCAGTCCATCGTGATCGAGGATGCGATGTGTCCACTCTCGGCGGAGTTCGCGGTCGTAAACGCGGCTGACAAGAGCGGCGTCCTTTCGCGGCACTGCTGACTGATAGCAGTAGCGGTTCAGCGCCCAGGCCTGCACTTGGCCCTTATTCAGCTTGCCGCCGTGCAGCATGTGATGAAACGGATGCAAGTCGTGATAGCGCTCGGGGCCGATGGCGCGAAGTGCTGCTTCAAAATCGGATGTCGACATCGGCGGCTCGTTGCCGAGCCGTTCTGCGGTTTTCTTTTCAAGACTAACCGGGTTCATAGGCGGACCTCCATGCCATCGAAGCCGACTTCCCAACCGGATGCTTCGACGACTTTACGGGCTTCTGAATTTTCGTCCAGGATTGGGTTGGAATTGTTGATGTGGACGTAAATCCGGCGCTTCACGTTGAGCTTGCTCAAGGCGGCGATCGAGCCATCGGAGCCCGACACAGAGATGTGACCCATGCGCTTGCCGGTTTTGTTCAGCAGCCCCTGGGCCAGCATTTCGTCATCGGTAAACAGCGTGCCGTCCAAAAAGATCAGCTCGGCGCCGCGGATTTTTTCCGCCAACGGCGGATCGATCTCGGCGACGCCCGGAATATAAAAGAATGCTTTGCCGGTTTTGGCGTCGGTGATCTTGAGGCCGATCGTGTCGCCATCGCGACTGCCGAAATTGTTGCTGGTGTCGCCCTTCTCGAGAAACAGCGCGATTTTTCCGGGGACCGCGAAAGCTTCGACGACGAGACCGAGATCCTGGCCTGCACCTTCGAGGCGGGTCGGCTTGTCGAGTTCGAAGGTGATGCGTTTGACCTTATCTGCCGCCAGGACGTCGAAGATCGAATTTGCGGCGAGCGTCGCCAGCACACGGTCGGAGCCGTAGATCGAGAACGGCTGGCCTTCGCGCAGGCTCAAGAGGCCGGTGATGTGATCGACGTCGGCGTTGGTGACGACGACGGCCTTAATGGGTGAAGTTCGCAGCGGACCGGAGCGCGCCGGCTGAAGCTCGGGCGTTTCGTTGATCTGCTGACGAATATCCGGGGAGGCATTGAGCAATACCCAGTTTGCGCCGTCAGAACTGACAGCGAGAGAGGATTGCAGCCTTGCCTTATATCCCGCTTCTCCGGCGCGCACTCGCGATGAGTGATAGCCGTTGCAATTCCATTGCGGGAATCCGCCCCCAGCGGCGGATCCAAGCACTTTTATAAGCATCGCTGATTTTTGATTTACGCCGACGGGTCGCCGAAGCCGGCAGCGCTCTCTGTCCTTTTTCGAGAGCTATAAGGCTGCGGCGGCCGATTCGCCAAAAATCGACCGCCGCGCCGGTATCTCACAAGATTTGCGAGACCGAAGACTTCATCTGATTAGATGAGGTCGATTTCTGCCGGAAGGTAGCTCGTGACTTCGAGACCAACTTCCTGCTCGCGAACTTCGGGCTTCGTCCAAGTCTTCATGGTGTTTCCTCCAAGCGGTGAACTGCTTTCCCTACTCAGCAGACCCCGCCGAGGGTCCACTCGATTGGTGCAGGCACTTATGTTTGTGCCGGCCCAATCTGCGGATCGGCCTTTCAAAGTCAAGGCTCGAACCGCTACCAACCGCAAAAGATCACGTTTCGAGACTTCTTTTCAAATCAATGCCCTTCACGTCTGCGTGTGGGTCTGATCCAGGACGTTCTGTGAGCATGTGCGAGAGGATGATTGCCGGCTCGGAAATGCGTCCGGAGCGGATGAGGCGGCCTGGCACCTCCCGTAGAAGCTTCGCGATTTCGGCGCAGGCGCATCCAAATCGGGTGGAATGTCTAGTGCGTTAGAATATTATTCTTATATTTGGGGTGGAATGCCGCAGGTATGTAGAAAATTGTTCCAAAATGACGTATGCAAACGAGCGTCGGGCTGGTGCCAGTTATTGGATGGTCCGTTAGCCATTGATGGCTAAATGATCGATCAAAGTGATTGGTTCGATCACAAAGATGGGGCTTTCGCTGAGATCAAAGGCGCGTTAGGCCCGCATCTTGATGTCCGGGCTGAAGGATTTCGGGCTGAAGGCCCTGATTAAGGAGAGCTTTTTGTGACCGCCACCCCTCTGCTTCCGCGTAACGCGCCGTTTCTGCCGGAAGAGATAGAGATGCTGAACAAAGTAGTTGCGCGGACAACTCCGCAGCAGCGCTCTTGGCTTGCCGGTTTCTTCGCAGGTTTTGAGGCGGCTCAGGGTGGCAGCGTAGGGCAGGCAGTTCCCGCCGCAAGGCCGCGGGCGCCGCTGACTATTCTTTATGCCAGCGAGAGCGGCAACGCCGAAGCACTGGCGAACAAGGCCAAGAAGGCCGCCCAGAAGCACGGTCTCGATGCCAAGGTTTTCGATATGGCCGACGCCGACATGGCGCTGCTGGCCAAGGCGAAGAACATCGTCGTTTTTGCTGCAACCTGGGGCGAAGGCGATCCACCATCGCGCGTGGTCGACTTTTATCAGACCCTAATGAGCGACGCGGCGCCACGCATCGACGGCGTGCGGTTCGCGGTTCTGGCGCTGGGCGATACGGCCTATGCGCAGTTCTGTGCGGTCGGTCGGGCCATCGATGCCCGTCTTGAAGAACTCGGTGGCGTACGGTCGTTCGATCGGGTCGATCTCGATCTCGATTACGTGAAGCAGGCGGCAGACTGGACGGAAAACGCGCTCGCGAAACTCGCGCCGAAGGAAGAGGCGGCGAGCGGCACGGTCGTCCATGTCGATTTCGGGGCGGCTGCTCAGTTTGCCGATGATGATGAGCCGAAATATACGGCCGAGCATCCGCTCGAAGCAGAGATTTCCGCTCTTGTAAACTTGAACGGCACGGGCTCGACGCGCGAGACGTGGCACGCCGAGTTCGCATTCGACGATCCGGCGTTCACCTACAAGCCTGGCGACGCGATCGGCATGTACCCGGAGAACGATCCCGCGCTCGTTGACGACGTGCTGCAGGCGGTTGGTCTCGGTTCAGACGCGGCGCTGCTTTTGAAGCTGCAGAAATCCTATGACGTCACGACGCTGTCGCGCTCGTTCGTCGAGAACTTCGCCAAGCTGACGGGACGCGCTGACGCGAAGGCGCTGCTTGAAGGCGAGGCCTATCCGAAGTTCGCTTCAGATCGGCAGCTCATCGACTTCTTCCAGGCTTATCCGGAAAAGCTGACGGCTGAGCAATTGACGAGCTTGCTGCGGCCATTGCCGGGGCGGCTTTATTCGGTGGCGTCGAGCCTGAAAGCGCATCCGGGTGAAGCGCATCTGCTCGTCGGTGCGGTGCGCTGGGAATCTCACGGCCGTGTTCGCAAGGGCGTTTCGTCGACGTTCCTCGGTGAGCGGCGAAAAGTCGGACAGACGGCGCGTCTCTACGTCAAGTCGAACCGGCATTATCGTCTGCCGCCCGATGGGCATACGCCGATCATCATGATTGGTGCAGGCACGGGCGTTGCACCTTATCGCGCCTTTGTCGAAGAGCGCGTTGCGGACGGTGCAAAGGGCAAGAGCTGGCTGTTCTTCGGCGAACGCAACTTCACCAACGATTTCCTGTATCAGCTCGAATGGCAGGACTATCTGGCGTCGGGCGATCTCACGCGGATCGACGTGGCCTTCTCGCGTGACCAGCCGGAGAAGATTTACGTGCAGCATCGCCTGTGGGAGCGTCGCGACGATCTCCGCGCGTGGCTCGAAGAGGGTGGGCACATCTATGTCTGCGGCGACGAGAAGGGCATGGCGAAGGACGTCGATCAGATGCTCGTCAAGATTCTCGCCGAGCCGCTGAAGGGTGACGAAGAAGCCGGCCGCGCCAAGCTCAAGGAGCTGACGAAGGCTGGGCGCTATCAACGGGACGTGTATTAAGAATTGAATGTCCCTCTCCCCATCACAGGGGCGATCGGAGAGGGGAATGCCGGGAACAGTCGAAATGACCGATAAACGCTCGAAGAACGAGTTCATCAAAGAGAAGAGCCATCAGCTGCGCGGGACGCTGGCTGAAGGATTGCGGCAGGTCGAGACCGGCGCCATCGCCGAGGACGATCAGCAGCTTATCAAGTTCCACGGTTCGTATATTCAAGACGACCGTGATGTGCGCGGCGAGCGATCCAAGAAGAAGCTCGAGAAGGCCTACGCCTTCATGATCCGACTGCGCATTCCCGGCGGCTTCCTTGGCGCCAAGCAGTGGATCGGCCTCGACAGCATCGCGAGCACATACGCCAACGGTTCGATGCGGTTGACGACACGCGAGACCTTTCAGTTTCACGGCGTCATCAAGTCGAACCTGAAGCGGACGATGCAGGGGTTTCACGACATCTGCCTCGATACGCTTGCAGCCTGCGGCGACGTCAACCGCAACGTCATGACGGCGGCCAATCCCGATTTGTCGAAAGCCCATCGGCAAGCTTACGATCTCGGCAAAGCGATCAGCGAGCATCTTTTGCCGAAGACCGGCGCCTATCACGAGATCTGGCTCGACGGCGAGAAGGTCGAAGATAAATCGGGTCCGGCGAAAGAGGATGTCGAGCCGATCTACGGCGTCCATTACCTGCCGCGCAAATTCAAAGTCGTCGTGGCGGTGCCGCCAGATAACGACGTCGATATTTACGCGCACGATCTGGGTTACATCGCCATCGTCGAGAAGGGCGAGCTTGTCGGCTGGAATGTGACGGTCGGCGGCGGAATGGGCATGACGCACGGCGATCCGAATACGTTTCCGCGCACCGCCGATCTGCTTGGTTTCTGCACACCGGAGCAGGCCGTTACGCTCGCCGAAAAGATCGTGACCGTGCAGCGCGATTGGGGCAACCGCGAGAACCGGGCGCGGGCGCGTTTGAAATACACGATCGAGGATCGCGGGCTCGACAACTTCCGCGAGGAAGTGGAAAAGCGGGCAGGGTTCAAACTTGGCAAGCCGAAGCCATTCAAGTTTGCGAGCACGGGCGACAAGATCGGTTGGCGGCAAACGATCGACGGCAAGAAGAGCGCCGATAAGCCCTGGCATCTGACGCTGTTCGTCGAGAACGGCCGCATCAAGGATCGGCCAGGTTTTACGCTGAGAACGGCGCTGCGCGAGATTGCCGATCTCGGTATTTGTGATTTCGTCTGCACGGCGAACCAGAACGTCATCCTCGCCAATGTGCCGGGAAAATCGAAGGCGAAGATCGAAGGCATTCTGACGTCGCATGGCGTTGAACTCGGTGTCTCTTCGGGGCTGCGCCGCAACGCAATGGCGTGTGTGGCGTTGCCGACATGCGGTCTTGCTCTGGCGGAGAGCGAGCGGTTCCTGCCCGATCTCGTAACCGCGCTTGAGGAGAGCCTCGATCGCGCGGGTCTGAAAGACGACGATATCGTCATCCGCATGACGGGGTGCCCGAATGGCTGTGCGCGGCCGTATCTGGCCGAAATCGGGTTGGTCGGGCGTAACCCAGGGCTTTACAACCTCTATCTCGGTGCGGCCTTCAACGGTTCGCGGCTGTCGAAGCTTTACGCGCAGGACGTCGACAAGCAGCGGATCGTGTCACTGCTTGAGCCGATCTTCATCAATTACGCAAAGACGCGGAATGACGGCGAGCGCTTTGGCGATTTCGCGATCCGGTCGGGCTATGTGAAAGAGACGACGGCAGGCAATCAGTTCCACGCGGACGTGAAGCTGGTTTGAACTCTTTTCTTGCGCTTGGCGACACGCGTTCCGCGCGCCGGCCGCCAAGCGCAAAAAATCGCTTCGATCTGTCTCGTGCCGACGAAGATCGGCACTCCGGCAAGTCTCAATATGACGAAGGTTGGGATTGGACTGGGTCCCAGCCTGCGCCGGGATGACGTTGTTGGTATGTGCGCTATAATTTGTGTGCGAGCTGATAGGCGGCGAAGCACAGGATCAGCGCAAGGAACACGCGCAGCAGCCAATCAGGCAGCAGGCCTGTGAGACGCGAGCCTATGGCGATGCCGGGGATCGAGCCAACGAGCAGTAGGCCCAGCAGCGCAAAGCTGGCGTTGCCGATTGACAGGTGGCCGAGGCCCGATATCAGCGTCAGCGGCACGGCATGGACGATATCGGTCCCGATCAGACGGCGAGTTCTGAGCGTCGGATAAAGCAGCGTCAGGACCACGACGCCGATCGCGCCTGCTCCGACCGACGTCAGAGTTACAATCGAGCCCAACGTCAGCCCAAGAAGAAGCGTCGGCAAGTAGCGGATTTTGAATTCGGGGGGCTCGCCGACCTGTGCGCGACCGCGGACGACAAGCGGATAAATCAGAATGGCGACGGAACTGATGATCAGGGCCGCGATCAGCGCTTCCTTGATGAACAGGCCGAGAGCCGTGGTGTCGGGATCAAGGAGATGCAGTAGCACCAGCATCGCGAGCGAGCCTGGAACGCTTCCGGCTGCAAGCCATCCGACAAGGCGCCAGTTGACGTTGCCGAAGTTATGATGCGGCCACGCGGCCGAGGCTTTCGTGATGGATGCGAAAAGAAGGTCCGTTCCGACGGCGAGCGTTGGCGGCACGCCGATCTGCGTGATGAGAAATGGTGTCATCAGCGAGCCGGCGCCAACGCCTGTCAGGCCGACAAGAAATCCGACGACGAAGCCGCCAGCGACGACCATGGGCCAGAGAGTGCTGAGATCGAATTCCGGCATGGGATTCCGCAGGGAACGTGACAGTCAGACCTACGCGAGATCGCCGCCGTCTGCAATCTTGGAGTTTCGTTGAAATGGGGTGAGCAGGGCCGTCATCCTCGACTTTCTGCCGAGGATGACTTCGTGATGAAACCTAAAGCCCAGGATCCATGCCGTCGTCGACGGGGGGTGGCGGCTCAATGGCGACGGCGATGCCGGCCGCACGGAGAATAATCGCCACTTCGTTTGCGCGCCGCATGAACTCTTCGCGATCTTTCGAACTCATCGACAGGTCGCGGTTGAGGCCGTTCGCCAGCATGTCACGCTTCAGGACGAAGTGACCTTCGGTCGGCTCTTCTGCCTTGGCGCTGACAGCCGTCGCGACGCCACCAGCCATCGTTGCGCCGGTTACGGAATCGACCAGCAGCAGCGTGCCGGTTTCAGGCGTTTCGGTGAAGACGTCGATGGCTGCAGCGCGTCCCAATGAGATTTTGGCGATGGCGATGTCGTTGGCACCGCAGCTGCGCGCCGGGCGCGAGGCCATAGTCTCGAGATCGAGAAGCGCCTTGACCTCGATGTTCGAGATCGGAATGAGATCAGTCGATGTCCGCAGCAGATAACCTGCGGTGGGGCTGAAGGCATCTTCCGACAACCAAACAAAACGCGCTTCGACGGTCTGGGCCGCGACGGGAAGCATATCACGCTTCGAGAGAACCGCGCCGCGCGAGACATCGATATCGACATCGAGCTGAAGCGCGACGGCCTGGCCGGCCGAGGCGCTTTGCAGATCGCCATTCATCGTGGCGATGCGAACGACTTTGCCACCTGCGTTGCTTAGCGTGTCGATGACTTCGTCGCCGACCTTGATCGAGCCGGACGTGACGGTGCCTGCGAGGCCGCGGAAATCCTGGCTGTCGCGCAGAACCGTCTGCACGGGGAAGCGGAACACGGAGCCGGCTTCGCTGACGCGGCTCGGCGTCTTCTCCAGGTGCTGGATGAGCGTCGGGCCGGTGTACCAGGACATGTTGCTCGATTGGGTCGTGACGTTGTCGCCGAACACAGCCGAGAGCGGCACGGCGGTCGCGTCCCAGAAATTGAATTTCCAGCAGAGCGTGCGGAAGTCGGCTTCGATCTTGCGGAACACGTCTTCCGACCAGCCGACCAAGTCCATCTTGTTAACGGCGAGCACGACGTGCTTGACGCCGACGAGATCGAGGATGGCCGTGTGTCGCTTGGTCTGCTTCTTCACGCCCGAGCGGGCATCGACCAGAACTATCGCGACGTCGGCGTGAGATGCGCCCGACGCCATGTTGCGTGTGTACTGCTCATGGCCAGGTGAATCGATGATGACGAAGCGGCGCGTCGGCGTGTCGAAATATTTCCACGCAATGTCGATCGTGATGCCTTGCTCGCGCTCTGCGACGAGGCCATCGAGTAGCATCGAGAAATCGGGGAGATCGGTGCCCGCAGCTTTGCGGCCCGACTTGCGGACGTTCTCGCGCTGATCCTCGTAAAGGTCGGAAGCATCCCACAGCATGCGGCCGATCAACGTCGATTTGCCATCGTCAACAGATCCGCACGTCAGCAGGTGTGTAATGCCGCCGAGATCGCGCACGAGGTTCGGCACGACTTCCAGGCGTGGCGCCTCGTTGGCGGCGGGCTGAATTTTATGGAGGGCGTGCACCGACATTAGAAATAGCCTTCCTGCTTCTTCTTTTCCATTGCGCCGGCTTGGTCGTGATCGATCAGACGGCCCTGGCGTTCCGACGTCTGCGCGTTGAGCGTTTCGGCGACGACGGCTTCGATCGTTTCGGCTTCGGATTCGACCGCTGCGGTGAGCGGGTAGTCGCCGAGCGTGCGGAAGCGGATCTTGCGCATCTCGACTTTTTCGCCGTCCCGCGGTTGCAGACGTTCGTCATCCTGCATCAGGATTTGCCCGTTGCGCACGATGGTCGGCCGCTCGGCCGCGAAGTAGAGCGGAACGACATCGAGCTTTTCGCGCAGAATGTAACGCCAAACGTCTTTTTCGGTCCAATTGGACATTGGGAAGACGCGCACGGTTTCGCCGGTACCGAGGCGCCCGTTCAACAGGTTCCACATCTCGGGGCGCTGCTTGCGCGGATCCCACCGATGGCCGGGGGCACGGAACGAGAAAACGCGTTCTTTCGCGCGGCTCGCTTCTTCGTCCCGGCGAGCACCGCCGAAGGCCGCGTCGAAGCCGTATTTGTCGAGCGCTTGTTTCAGGGCCTGTGTTTTCAGCACGTCGGTGTGGATCGAAGGCGCGTGATCAATCGGATTGATGCCGCGCTTGATGCCGTCGTGATTGGTGTAAACGATCAGATCGAGACCGAGTTCACGTGCCGTCCGATCGCGAAAAGCGATCATATCCTTGAACTTCCACGTCGTGTCGACGTGCAGCAGCGGAAACGGCACCGCCTGCGGGAAGAAGGCCTTCCGCGCCAAGTGCAGCAGGACGGTCGAATCCTTGCCGATAGAATAGAGCATCACGGGCTTGCGGAACTGCGCTGCAGCCTCGCGGAAAATGTGGATGCTTTCTGCTTCGAGCAGATCAAGATGCGATGGCGAGGCCGTCATGCCGCGCGGTCCTTCGGTTCGAAACCAGGGTCTTGGGGCTGCGTATGAAGTCCGCATTCTTTGCCGTTCTCGTTTTCCCACCACCAGCGGCCGGCACGGATATCTTCACCCGGTTTGATGGCGCGTGTGCACGGTTGACATCCAATCGACGGGAATCCCTTCGCATGCAGAGCATTCACGGGAATTTTGTTGGCTGCAACGTAGTCTTCGAGTTTTTCAAGAGACCAGTCAGCGATTGGGTTGAGTTTGATGAGCTTTTGCACAGGATCGTAGCTCGCGAATGGAACATGCGAGCGGCCCTGTGACTGCTCGCGGCGCAAACCGGTCACCCAACCAGCAGCACCATGTAGCGCCCGATTCAGCGGACGGACTTTGCGAATTTCGCAGCAAGCTTTGCGCGCTTCGATCGAATAGCGAAAACCGTAGACGCCGTCGTTTTCAACCAGCTCTTCGACTTCGGCGGACTCAGGGAACATCACACGGATCTTGATGCCGTACTTGCCTTCGGTATCGAACAGCGTGTCGAGCGTCTCGGGAAAATGCCGGCCGGTGTCGAGCGTAAAGATGTCGATATCCGTTCCGCTCACCGCGATGGCGTGCGTGATCGCCTGATCCTCGATGCCGAGGCTGGTGGAGAAGGAGACGGTGCCGTCGACGGCTGCGCGGATTGCCGACAGGCGCTCTTCGAGCGTCGTCAGCTCTGCGAGCTTGTGGTCGAGTTCGGCTGCGAGCGCATGTTGCGCCGCGGAATGAATATCGGTCGGCTGGCCTGCGGGGGCGAATGCCGGTGCTTCGAACAGCGTCATGAAGGACCTCCGTGTGCCGCTACATAGTGGAAAACTATTCTCCTGAGAAGGCATTTCTATAAATAAGAATAGGATATTATTTCTCAAACTATCGCGAAATGGCCGCGTTCCTTTCTTGCGGCGCTTGAGAATGGCGTTCGCTGCGCCGGCGGCAGCGTGTGGAAATCATTGTCGTCGCGCGAGCCATCCGAGCAAGCCATTTGCTGCCGATGCGGCGGTTGCGAAGGTCCCCTGCAGCAAATAACCGCCGGTGGGTGCTTCCCAATCAAGCATTTCGCCTGCGACAAACAGGCCGGGGCGGTCTTTGAGCATGAGGTTCTCGTCCAACGCGGTCCAAGTGACGCCGCCAGCGGTCGAGATAGCCCTGTCGATGTCGGTCACCCCTACAACCTGTAGGGGTAGAGCTTTGATGCGCGCGGCAAGGGCGTCGGCGCTGTCGGGTAGCGCTGCATTCCCTTCGCGAAGGAGGGCGACGGCGACCGGATCGAGATGGGCTGCCTTGCGCAGAAAGTTCGTCAGCGTTTCGCCGGAGCGGCGGCGGCCGAGACGTTCGGCGAGAGCCGGCTGCGTGAGGTCCGGTTTGAGGTCCACTATAAGTGTCGCGCTTTTGCCGTCGCCAAGTGCGGCGCGGATTTGCGGGCCGAGAGCATAGATTGCTCCGCCTTCCAGGCCGTTTGCCGTTACGACGGCTTCACCCCGGACCGTTGTCGAGGCGATAGAGAGCGCAATGCGCTTTAAAGCCAGTCCCTCGAAACGCGATTTGAAAACCTCAGACCACGATACGCGGACGCCGCAGTTGGCCGGCTCGAGCGGTGTGATGGCAACACCGGTGTTTCGGAACTGATCAACCCAGGCGCCGTCGGAGCCGAGCTTCGGCCAACTGCCACCGCCAAGCGCGAAGAGCGCCGCATCGGGTGTGATCGTAAGTTGGCCATTAGTCGTTTCAAATACCAGCGCGCCGGTATCGTTGAACCCGACCCAGCGGTGGCGGGGTTTAATGGAAACACCGAGGCTGTCGAGACGCCGTAACCATGCGCGCAACAGTGGCGAGGCTTTCATCGCCTTCGGAAAGACGCGACCGCTCGTGCCGACGAAAGTTTGAGCATCGAGATCGTTCGCCCAGGCGATGAGCCGCTCAGGCGGAAAAGTTTCGACGGCCATCCGGACTTCATCGGCGCTTTCGCCATAGCGTGTCAGGAACCGTTCGAGCGGCTCGCTATGAGTCAGGTTCAGGCCGCCGCGGCCGGCGAGCAGAAACTTGCGCGCGGGCGATGGCATCCTTTCATAGATAGAGACGCGATGTCCGGCGTTCGCGATGACCTCGGCGGCAAACAAGCCTGCGGGTCCGGCGCCGATGATGGCGACGTCCTTCGCGTCGACGGTTTTGCTCACCATGTTCCCGTGTTCGCCATCGAGGCCCACGGTTCCTGCGACGGCAGCGAAGCGCCCTTCTGCAGAAGCTCGATTGAGATCAGGTCAGGAGAACGCACGAAAGCCATGTGACCATCGCGCGGAGGGCGGTTGATCGTGACGCCTGCGGCCTGGAGTTTTGCGCAGGTGGCGTAAATGTCATCGACAAGAAATGCGAGGTGCCCGAAGTTGCGGCCCGTGCCGTATGGCTCAGGGTCCCAGTTGTAAGTAAGTTCGAGCATAGGCGCTTTCTCATTCAGCGCGCGCTCTTCGTCTTCCGGGGCCGCGAGAAAGATGAGGGTGAAGCGACCCTTCTCATTTTCCATCCGGCGAATCTCTTTCATCCCGAGTGCATCGCAATAGAATTTGAGACTAGCCGCGATATCGGTCACGCGAACCATCGTGTGCAAGTAGCGCATCACTCACCTTTTGCCTGCTGTGTGATCGTCTTAGTGGTCGTGTTGCTCGCGAGAAAAATTCTTCCGCACACGCGAATGCTGCACCTCTGCCACAGTGCGTCCTGAAACGTCTTACAGCGCCCGCTCGCTCGCGATGCGCGATTTCGTCCTGCTGTGGATGAGCATTGGAGATCTTCGTTTCCGCCGTTTGGATCAGCACCATCGAAGACGCGGAAAATCAAGTGCCGATGAACGAATCACTTGTCGGTGATTCGGAGCGCACGGCGCTATCCACGCATGTGGAGGAAAGTTTACCGGACATCGGCGCGAGATCGAAGCTGGGGAAGAATCAGGATGCTTTTTAAAGACGTGTTATCATGCTCTTAGGCGAGCAAACACGATGTGGATTCAAGCATCACAACCGATGGTCAAGGGGGATGCGCCAAAATATTGCCCCTAGTTCCAGCCAGAGCCGGTGTTATGGTTTCCCACGTTTCGCGGTGATGTTCGGTGTTTCGTTTCTGAAGAGGGCTCTTCCAGAAGCGAGATGTTCGGCGGCATGGCGCAGCGAAAGAGTTATCGTTTGACGCACAGTATATGCGGGGTAAGCAAGTATGGGGGATAATAAACGTCCCGGGCTTTCTGAATTTTTGGAAGTGGGCGGTATCAGCCCAGAAGCGCTCGACGACGCGGCAGCTGAAGTTTTTGAAGTTGCCGGAATGATCAAGTGGTTCGACGCTTCCAAAGGCTACGGCTTTATTGTGCCGGACAATGGACTGCCCGATATCCTTCTTCACGTGACCTGCCTCCGGGCCGGAGGTTTCCAGACTGCCTACGAAGGTGCGCGCGTTCATTGCGAAGTGTTGCGCCGTCCGAAGGGCATGCAGGCTTTCCGCATTCTCAGCATGGATGAGAGTTCGGCGATCCATCCGTCGCAACTTCCTCAGCGCACGCATGTCATCGTGCAGCCGGAAAGCGATTGGTGCCGGGCATACGTCAAATGGTTCAACCGCGTTCGCGGTTTCGGCTTCTTGACACGCGGCGAGGGCACGCCCGATATCTTCTGTCACATGGAAACGCTGCGCCGCTTCGGCTTCACTGAGCTGCGTCCAGGGCAGATCGTTCAGGTTCGTTGGGGTTACGGATCGAAGGGCTGCATGGCCGCGGAACTCAGGCCGGATGGTGTGCCGACGGGGCTGCCGTCTCGTAACTGACACGAGCAAAATGGCGAATATGGTGCCGAGTTCAACGAAGGGGGCCGCGATCAGCGTGGCCCTTTTTATTTTTCCGCCGCTGTTCGTGGCAGCGTGGCCGTGGATGAATGCGTTCGTCGATCTGGTGCCGCCCGCGCATGCGAAAATGCGGCAGGACACGTTGCGGATCGTCTCCGCCGGGGGCGCCGAGCATGCGTTTACGATCGAGGTCGCGACCACCGAGAAGGAAAAAGCTCTTGGCTTGATGTTCCGCACGGAGCTCAGCGACAACCAAGGAATGCTCTTCCCCTACACCGTCGAGCGTGGTCTTCAGATGTGGATGCACAACACGTACATCCCGCTCGACATGCTTTTCATTCGCGCCGATGGCACCATTACGCGCATCGAGGAGCGCGCCGAGGCGCTGTCGGACCGGGTGATCTCATCGGGGGCGCCGGTTCTAGCTGTGCTCGAAATTCCGGGCGGCGCGTCGGCGCGCCTTGGCATCAAGGCCGGCGACAAGGTGCGTTATCCAATTTTTTCGGGTTCCTGACGCCCGCGGCTATTAGGGATGGTGTGTCCGACCAGCGGCGACTTGACCTTAACGAGCGAAAGCGGCAGATGAGAGCGCAAGTCGGGGCGTAGCTCAGCCTGGTAGAGCATCTGCTTTGGGAGCAGAGGGTCGCGTGTTCGAATCATGTCGCCCCGACCAATACTTTCTGTAGGTTAGCCGAACGCGCGTTTTCATTCGGACTTTCCGGCAGCGTCGCCATTCTGACTTTCGGCCTCAGAACGTTCATCACTGCTTCCACTTTCGACCCAAACGTGACGCTTGCGAGCTACATCACGCGCCGGGTTTCCGTGCGCTTGACGTACGGTCGCATCGCTTTGGGCAAGGTGGCCGGCAAGGACGTTCTCCGGGCGCTGGTGCCATTCGAAACAGAAGAGGGATACAGCCCCGCCGGGTGACGCTCTCCGGCTGCCACGAGAGCCTCGTGTAGGGCACATAAGCCTCATCGAGCGTCGCAGGCCGCGTGGTGCCTTTCCCCTGATCCAGTTCGACGCCGACGGGAAACAACTGCAGCCACGATATCGACCGATATCGATAGGCCCGCCGAGAACAGCGGTTCTCCCTAAACCAGCGTTAGGCTATGAAGAGCGCTGTATACTTGCAAGGGGGGATCATGCCACGACGCGAGTGTCCAGCCACCGTTGAGGCCGAGATCAGCAGTTCATTAGCGCTCGCGTATATCTGCGGTCTTGCAGGCTATGAAAGTCGCGTCGATCCTCCGACCAGGACGCCTCATAAGCCCCGAAGGTTCCCATCACCCCCCGCTCCCGAAATGGCGTGACGTTACGATCTCTCTCGATGGCTGGTTAGCGATGGGGAACGCGGCCAAAAAGAGCGGCATTTCAAAACTGCATCGCGGTCAAAAAACTACCGTTCGCGGATTCTGAATAATGAATGACCATCCATTCTACCTTTTTACGTCCGTCCCGCCGCATTTAGTCGGGGATCAACTTGAAGAACAGCACCGCATTATCGCTTCGTGGATAGCCGCAGGCTTTTCGCCGGTATCCGTCAATGGGCCATCCGAGATTGAACGGGTACTTGCCTACGGATTTGATCTTGATATCGAGCCATGCAGCAGCGAGGGCAAGCCGCTTGTCGGCGATATTCTCGAGGCCGTTCGTAAGCGATCTGGCCCACGCGCGGGGATCATTAATTCCGATTGCGCTATTCTTCCCTATCCGAATTTAGCGGCGGTTCTGGCAGACGAATTGGAAGGCGGCCTGCTCTACGCCGAGCGCATTGATGTCGGCGGCGACGACCCTCCGTCTATCGGCAATTGCTATGGGTTTGATGCCTTCTTTTTTGATACTGCGCTGAGCCGCGGTATTGTAGATGGTCATTTCCAGCTCGGCGAGACCTGGTGGGACTACTGGTTTCCGACACAGATGGCGGCCCGTGGCGCGACATTGGGGAATATTGATGTGCCCCTCATCACACACCGGAGACACACATCCAGATGGAGCCCTGAACTATGGCGATTCAATGCGAGGCTCCACTGGAGTGAGATGAAGCTAGCGATTGACGCTAAACAGTTGCCTTCTTTTTCGACGGTCATTCGTGATGAAGAGGAAGGATACTTAACTCGTCTTGCGCCAGCTACGTTCTGCTGGCTGCAGTCTCAGAAATGGCCGCGTCCACTTTCATTTCTACCGCCCGAGTTAGTCGGCCTCGAAAACATTCTGCGTGCAGGTCATTATGCCATGCACGTTCGCTTGCCGGAAATCCCGGAGACGCGGCCCGCGATCGTTGCCCCTGAGGCACCCAAGAGGCCGAAGAGCATGTTGAGTCGCGCCAACCGCGCCCGGCTGCATTTCCAGCGCCGCTTGTTCCGGCGAGAGGCTGCTAGCAGTCAGAATGCACGTTGATTTTTCTCATTTCCTGCGTACTTTGGGAGCAGAGGGTCGCGTATTCGAGCCATGTCGCCCTATCTAAATTGCGATCGTTCTTCGTTCGAACTTTCTCGTCATTGCGGAGCCACCATGACGGCACGGATCTTCAAACCTGCGAAAACCGCCATGCAGTCCGGCGAGGCGCGGACGAAGGAGTGGGTGCTCGAATTCGAGCCGGCCAGCGCGCGCGACATAGATCCGTTGATGGGCTGGGTGAGTTCGCGAGACATGCAAGCTCAGGTTCGGCTCGAGTTCGATACCAAGGAAGAGGCCATTGCCTACGCGACGCGCGTGGGCCTCGCCTACACGCTCAGCGAACCAAAGCCGCGCAAGCCAATCAAGAAATCGTACGCGGATAATTTCAAGTTCGGGCGGACGACCAACTGGACGCACTGATGAGTTGGTGGCGAGCGACTCGCGTTTCGCGAGCCAGCCACTCGCCGCGGGCTTGCTTAGAGATTGCGTCTGCCATTGGGCGGAGTTGGCGACACCGTTTCGCGGATCCGGCCGGCCACGCAATCTCGATGGCGCATTTTGCCTATCTCTCAAAACGTCGAACCTCTCTCGCGCGACGGCACGGTCGCTCGGTGGCGCTACACTGATGCCGTCGCCCTGGCGCAATCGCCTGATCTGGGGTGCGATGATCCTTCTTCTCGTCGTGCTTGCATTCAAGACGCGGGATCACTTCGAGATCTATTTCGCAGGTGTCGGCAAACTTGATGTCCGGGTCGTTCCAGGCGACGACACGCTCTATCTAAGCTGGCGCGGAAAGATCGATGCTCCGATGGCGTCACGCATTGCGGAGGCATTCGAGCGCCATAAGGGCGAGGCGCATAAGATCATCTTGTCGCTTTCATCGCCGGGCGGGTCGCTCGATCAGGGCGCTGACGTCGTGCGGCTGCTGGGCAGGATCCGACAGACGCATGCGCTTGTCACGCTTGTAGACACCGGCGGCATCTGCGCGTCGATGTGTGTGCCGATCTATCTGCAAGGGCAGCTGCGTCTCGCGGCGCCGAGTGCGGAGTTCATGTTCCACGAGGTGGCGTTTCGCGATTTCTTTTCCAAGAAAAGGGATAGTAGCGTGCCGGAAACGGCGATCGGCTCCGAGACCGATCGCTTCTTCGAGAAATACTTCGAAGCTGCTGGTGTGCCGCAATCGTGGATCAATAGCGTGCGCGCGCAAATGACCGGCGGGCATGAGGTCTGGAAGACCGCTCGCGAGCTGGTCGACGAGCACGCGGACATCGTGCAGCAACTCATCTGAGGCAAGCCTCAAGGATCGCGCCAGAGCATGCTTTGATCGGCGCCTGCCGGAGGTCCGCAAGCGAGCCCCCGACAGGAGAATTGTTTTTTCCTAGCGGAACAGCACGGTAGCTTTGCCGAGCGTATTCCAGACGCCCCAGAAGAACGGAATCGCGACCGCGATCCATGCTACGATGGCGCCTGGGCTCACACCGCCGAAGCCGATGCCGTGCGAACCTGTGCTGACGTTTGCCGTCGACTTCGCTGCCTGGAGCTTTGCCACTTCGGCGTCGCTCATCATCCATTTGTCGGCGACCGGGCGAATGAGCGCGTTGGCGATGAAGCCGACGAGCAGGAAGCCCGCAAGGATATACATTGTGCGATCGTAGACGAGGGCGCGCGGTACACCTGCCGAGATCTGTGCGTCACGGAGATAGCCGATCACCAGCGGGCCTAGGACGCCCGCCGTCGACCACGCCGTCAATAGCCGTCCGTGGATGGCGCCGACGAATTGCGTGCCGAAGATATCGGCGAGATATGCGGGCACCGTTGCGAAGCCGCCGCCATACATCGTCAGGATCACGCAGAACGCCGCGACGAACAACGCGATCGAGCCGGCATGAGCGAGCGTCGGCGCCAGTGCATAGAGCGCCATGCCGAGGACGAAGAAGCAGAAGTACGTGGTCTTCCGGCCGATGATGTCGGAAAGTGACGCCCACAGGAAACGGCCGCCGCTGTTGAACAGAGATAGCAAGCTGACGAAGCCGCCTGCAATTCCTGCGATGATCGTGGCTTGAGCTGGCGTCAAATCCTTGAAGGAGACGTCGTTAAGACCGATCAACTTGCCGGCAAAGATTTCCTGCAGCATCGGTGAGGCCATCGCCAGGACACCGATACCTGCCGAGACGTTCATGCAGAGCACGATCCAGATCAGCCAGAACTGCGGGGTCTTATGGGCATTATCGAGGTGGACATGGCCGTGCGTGATCAGGGCTTTGGTTTGGCTGCTTGGCGGGGTCCAGCCGTCGGGCTTCCAGCCATCCGGCGGCACGCGGTAGCCGAACGCACCGCATAACATTGCGAAGAGGTAGATGACGCCGATCACGGCCATCGCCTCTTGGACGCCGACGGATTCAGCGGTCTTGAAGTGGTTCATCAACAGGATTGCAATCGGCGAGCCGATCATCGCGCCGCCGCCGAAGCCCATGATGGCCATGCCGGTTGCCATGCCGCGGCGATCGGGGAACCATTTGATCAGCGTGGACACCGGCGAGATATAGCCGAGACCGAGGCCGATGCCGCCGATCACGCCCAGGCCGAGCCAGAGAAGCCACAACTGGTGCAGGTGCACCGCCAGAGCCGAAATCAGGAAGCCGCCACCCCAGCATAATGCTGCGACGAGTCCGGCCTTGCGTGGCCCGGCGCGTTCCAGCCAGCCGCCGAACACCGCGGCGGATAATCCGAGAAACACGATGCCGAGTGTAAAGGTGACGAGCAGGTCGCTGACGCGCCAATCGCAAGTCGTCGTGATAAGGGCCTGGGCCAGCGTCATGTCGGGACATGTCAACGGCTTGGTGATGCCGAGCGCTTGCGACAGCGGGAGCCAGAACACGCTTAGGCCATAACTCATGCCGATGCAGAGATGGATGGCAAGGGCGGCCGGTGGCACCAGCCAACGGTTGAACCCCGCCTTGGCGATGATTCTTTCTCTATCGAGCAATCCCGGAGCGTACGGGTCTGCGGAACTGGCCACTGTCATGCGTTTATTCCCCCAGGTTTATTGGCTGCTTTGGTGCGACCGTTTTTCCGGCTTTTGTGCACCTCGGCTGCGACACAATCAACATTGCACCGCGATGAGCCCCGGAAATTCCGTCCTAAATCGTGCAGGGTACAATTGCCCGGAAGGGATCGCACGGCCTTGCGCCGCAGGAAATTCGACCTTCGCCACGCGCCGTCGCAAAGGCGTTTGCTCTTGGGAAAAAATTCGCTACAAAGCGCCTTCTTCGCGACTGCCGCGGGTGTAGCTCAATGGTAGAGCAGCAGCCTTCCAAGCTGAATACGTGGGTTCGATTCCCATCACCCGCTCCAACCGCTCTCCAGTAGTAGCTGTGAAGCGGCTGCGTTAGGCGTCCTGCTCGGAGATCTCGACGCGATCGGGATAGAACGCGACGTGATCCTGGATAGCGCCAACGGCCTCGTAGGGCACCTCATAGCTCCACACTGCATTTTCAGATGAACCGCGGGGAGCGGAGAGACTGAAATACGAAGCGTCGCCTTTGTACGGGCAATACGATGTGTGGGTGGACCTTTGCAGAAACTGCATATCGACATCCGTCCGAGGGATATATTGGACGGCAGGGTAGCTCGCCTCCTTTAGGACGATCGCGTTCGTGGTGTCGGCGACGACCTTTCCCGCGAACCTGACGACGACGCGGCGCGGATTTTTCTCAAGCGTTATTGGATGCTTGCTATCCGGAATAAGCTGTACACGGTCCTCCGTTTTGGTTTCTGTCATCGTTGCCTCCTTGGCATGACGTAATGAGCAGGGGGGAAAACGCAAGGGATCCTGCGGAGGTGTCATAAGCTTCCGCGCGGCAGCGCTGTAATGGCTTCGCGGATATGAGCAAGCGGAGCCGTTTGCGAGAACATCACCGTGTTTCCTGCTGGCGTTACGCCCAAATCGTTCCAAAGCTTGGCAAGATCGGGTGCATAAGGTTTGTCACGCATCTTGGCGTAAAGCTCTTCCATGACCGGGTAGCCGGCTGTCTGGTCGGCGACTTTCAAGATGCGCTCGATGGGCCAGTCCTGATCGTGGGTACCGCCCGCGGCAAGGACTCCACGCATCGCCTGCTGCAACCCGACCTTGTTGTGGCTTCGCTCGCGATACGTGATGTCGGCGAGCAGGCAGAAGATGGCGCCGCCCCAATAGGTCCGCCCCCAGGTGTGGGTGCGGTCGAGGCCTTCGTCTCCCTCCTGCGGCAATCCCTTCGGCATGTCCCGAACCATGTCGGCCCAGATTTTATCTGCTTTAAGATCTCCGGCCTGGACGCGGGCAATCGGCTCGACATAAACGGCCAGCCCTTCCGCGAGCCAGAGGTGGTCCTGCGAAACGTCGGGTAAGGCGAGATGGACCATCTCGTGCACGGCTTTCCAATCGGCAATCAGATCGTCGTCGGTTGTAAAGTCACCGACGAGAAGCCGGATGGCAGGGCCGCGATAGCCGAACGCCTGCCCACCTTCGACGCCTTCACCTTCAACGGGAACGATCAAGATCTTCGCGCTGGGTACGGGAAACTTCCCATAATAAGTGGTGACGGCCTTCGCCGAAGTCTTCAGCCATTTGAGAATTCGGTCGTGACTTAGGCGGAGGGGGCCAGGTGCAAACGCGATCGTTTGCGTGGCTCCCCCAATATGCAACTTCGTGGCGTGGAGTTCGTCGAAGGCATCGTAGGGCATGCCGGTACCCCGAAACGCCTGCGATGAGACCGCAGCCGGTGCAGGCGACATAGGGAAGGGGATCAGAAGTCCCGCCCCGAACAGGATCCGTTGCAATGTGCGCACAGGCGTTCTCCGAGATGCATAACCTTCCGCTGCGTGCAGAAGCTACGGACTGCGACGTGCCGGCGTTACATTGGGTTCGTCGTGGCTATCTCGGTCGGGGGACGACGCCTTTGACAGGACGACTTATCGCCAGATCGTATCCCTCGGTATGTTGCCGGATGGACTCTGCCGCCCGGCTGCTTTGAGTTGTCCTGAACGCCTGCGCATCGGTTCGAAAAAGCCGGCCGGCATCTGATGTGCGCGCATGGATGCACGGAAAACAAGGGATTTTCCAAGTTCGCGACGGCGCTCTCTCCGGCGTTAGTCATCGGTATTTTTACGGATGTGCAAGTCCGGCGGGCGGTCGCCCGATGGCACCGGCCGGAATAACGCGTGCGGAGGTTCCGATCTAGCTTTCACCGAAGACGAACTCGATTGCACAGAGAAGGCGGCGTTGGTGGGCGTCATCAGCGACGGCCGATTTCCGGCTCGGGTTTGCAAGCGGCCATGTGGCCCTGACCAGAGAAAGGTGAAGGCAATGATCAGACTTCCTGTCGCCCTCGTTGTTTCGCTCATTGCGCTCGGTGCCGCGGCGAGTGCCGCGAGTGCGCAAGGCACGTGCTCGGGCGATTTCGAAAATGTCGGCGGAAACTGGATCGCAACAAACTATTGCCAGCGCGTCCACGCCAAACACGTTGCGAGTCAGGAAGGGATGCACCTGACCTCGCATCCAGTGCTAGCCCGTGACGAGACGCCGGGTCAGTTCTGTCGCGAACACGTCGACGATAATCGCACCTCGACGTACTGCTCAGAGTACAATGACTGACGGACGCGTTTGCTGTTGACTGAGAGTTTTTGAAAGCGGGTCGGCAAATTGCCGGCCCGCTTTGCGTATCGGCGCAATTCTACCAGCGCAAAAGCCCCGACAGGAGCATTCCGCCGCCGACCACGATCAACACGCCGAGCGAATACCACGTGGCCAGAAACGGGATGCCATATTCCGTGCAATGCAGGGAATAAATGCAGGCACCGTAGCCGCCTGCCATGAAACCAGCTGCCGCGCCGGCGACGGCGTAGTGCGTCGGGGCGAGTTGGCGAAGCGCAAGGAAAGCTGCAACCAGAAGTGGGATCGAAAGCGTAACGATTGCCCACGGACAGAACGACGAGGAACTCCCGAGCCAAAGCTGGCTTCGCTCGTCTGGCGGAGACATGAAAAATTCCATGCCCGCTGACAGCGCGACGATTGCGAAGATCGCGGAAAGCAACGCAAAAGACGACGTCGCTTTCGCGCCGGGCCGTCCGAGACGCTCCAGCGCGAAAAGGCCTGCCGTACCGATCATGAATGTGTAGCCAGCCTTGATCCAGAACGGCGCGGAATGCATCGCCGTGCCGAGTTCTGGCCGGAGTCCGAGCCACAGGACCATGACCGTCAGCGAAAAGATGATCGAAAGCAAAAGGCTCGCCGTAATGATCCGCGCAACCGAACCGGGCGAGGTCGGGAGGTCGGCGACAAGACTTGTGATAAGTTGTTCCGTTCTCAATTGATGTCTACTCCGAGGGAGCAGCCGAACTTCCGCGCTGCAAAAGAGCGGACGGCGCTCATAGACGTGTCGTTTAAAAGACATTCGCGCGCGCGGACGCCGGAGTTACATCGTTCAGGCACTTTTTTGAGCACATGCGCGGTAGGGGGTACGGCAGCCCGTTCGGATGGGATCGCGAAAACGAACTCCTTTAGGCTGAGATACAACCTGGAGCGGATAGCAAGGCCAGCCTATTCGCCGGGAAGCGGCGCGGGTATCTCATGAGCAATGTCACAAAAGTTGTCGGCAATCGACTCGGGCGAAAGTAACCTTCGTGAAGCTTTCAGATCGTCTTTCGGGCGTCGGAGTTACGATTTGAAATGTTCCTCGCCTATACGGCTATTGAGAGATGACCTACTATGCTCTCAATGGTTCTTAGATGTTCCGCATTCGCATACGTCGGGGTGAGCGCTCGAATGGGTGAAAATTTTCAAACGTGGCCGGCAGGGATGTCGAGCCCGGCGCGAACTGGCTGCGCGTGGCAGAATTCGCGGCAGTTTTCTCGGGTGGCCCCCATTCTTGCCGTTGCCGCGACGCTGGCCCTCTCGGGATGCGGGGACAGGAATACCTTTATCCCGCCACCCCCGCCGAAAATCGAACTGGCGTCGCCGCTGAAACAGACCGTGACGCGCTATCTCATGGCGACGGGCAACACGGCTGCGGTCAATACGACCACGCTCGTCGCGCGTGTTCAGGGTTTCATCCAGAGCATCGATTATAACGACGGCGACTTCGTCAAGGCGGGCAAGACGCTGTTCGTCATCGAGCAGCAGCCTTATCAGCTTTCGCTGGAGCAGGCCCAGGCCGGGTTGGCGAGCGCGGAGGCGCAAACTAAGAAGTCAAAAGCTGATTATGAGCGTCAAGTCGATCTTGCCGCCAAAAACATCTCCAGCCAAGCGACGCTCGACGCGGCGACCGCGACCTACGATGCTGCCGTCGCGGCGCAAAAGCAATCGCAGGTCAATATCGATCAAGCGCAGCTCAACCTCAGCTATACCGAGGTCAAGGCACCGTTCGACGGCATCGTGACGGCGCGTGAGGTTTCGCTCGGACAACTTGTCGGCGCGGGAAGCCCGACGACACTCGCAACGATCGTTCAGCTGCAGCCGATCTACGTCAACTTCTACGTCAGTGAATCGGATGTGCAGTCGATCCGCGATAACATTCGGGCGCGCGCTATAACCGCGGAGGAGCTGAAGAAAATTCCGATCGAAGTCGGGCTGCAGAGCGAGACGGGGTATCCGCACAAGGGCACGCTCGACTACGCCGCGCCGACCATC
Organism: Hyphomicrobium sp. MC8b; assembly: GCF_905067615.1. Taxonomy (NCBI): domain Bacteria; kingdom Pseudomonadati; phylum Pseudomonadota; class Alphaproteobacteria; order Hyphomicrobiales; family Hyphomicrobiaceae; genus Hyphomicrobium; species Hyphomicrobium sp. MC8b. The sequence goes on from NZ_LR898465.1 coordinate 1,950,815, forward strand.
ACTGCAAATACCGGCACATTGCTGGTACGCGGCGTTTTCCAGAACGAGAATAAATCGCTGCTGCCAGGGTATTTCGTCAGGGTGCGCGTGCCGCGCGGCAAGGACAACGATGCGCTGCTGGTGCCGGATCGGGTCGTCGGCAGCGATCAGGCCGGTCGCTACGTCTTCGTTGCCAACAAGGATGATATCATCGAGCAGCGCAAGGTCGTGCTCGGACAGCAGGTGGGCGATCTGCGCGTGATCGAGACGGGGCTTGCTCCTGATGATCGCGTGGTGATCTCCGGGCTAATGACGGTCGTGCCGGGCCAGAAGATCCAACCCGTCATGAAGACGATCAGCGCCCCGGCGCCGGATGCGGACACCGCGCAATGATCTCAAAATTCTTCATCGAACGGCCGGTTCTCGCCAACGTCATTGCGATCCTGATGGTCGTGATCGGTGCCGTGTGCGTGTTTGAACTGCCCGTCGCGCAGTACCCGAACGTGGTGCCGCCGACCGTGTCGGTTACGACGCGATATCCCGGCGCGAGTGCGCGGACCGTCGTCGATAACGTTTCCCTGCCGATCGAGCAGCAGGTGAACGGCGTCGAAGATATGATCTACATGCAGTCGTATGCTGCATCCGACGGTACGTATAACCTGACCGTCACGTTCCAGATCGGCACTGATCTCAACGCGGCGCAGATCCTTGTGCAGAACCGCGTGCAGGCGGCGATGGCATCGCTGCCGCAAGCGGTTCAGGTGCAAGGCGTCGTCGTGCAAAAGAAATCGACGTCGATCCTGCAGATCGTGACGTTGACGTCGCCGAACAGCACCTACGACAGTCTTTATCTCAGCAATTATGCGACCATCCGGTTGAAGGACGAGATTTCGCGCCTGCCGGGCGTCGGCAACGTCAATGTTTTCGGTGCTGGGCAATACGCGATGCGCGTGTGGCTCGATCCGGACAAGATGCAGGCACGCGGGCTCGACGCGCAGGATGTGATCCAGGCGCTGCAGCAGCAGAGCGAGCAGGTGACGGCCGGGCAGGTGGGCATGCCACCGGTTTCCGGATCACCATCGTTTCAATATACGATCGACGTGCAAAGCCGCTTTGACGATCCTGAGCAGTTTGCGAATGTTATCGTCAAGACGGGCAGCAATGGTGATCTCACGCGCGTGAAGGACGTTGGACATGTCGTCCTCGGGGCGCAGACCTATGCGCAGTATTTCAATCTCGACGGCAAGCAGGCGGCGGGTCTAGCGATCTTTCTGACGCCGGGCGCCAACGCGCTCAACGTTGCGAAAGAAGTGTCGGACAAGATGAAAGTCCTGGCGAAGGAATTTCCCCAGGACATGATCTACCAGATCCCGTTCGATACGACGCTGTTCGTGCAGCAGGCGATCGATGAGGTCTACCGCACGCTGATCGAAGCGGCCGTGCTGGTCCTCATCGTTATTCTCGTCTTCTTGCAGGATTGGCGGGCAACGCTTGTTCCAGCGACGACTGTGCCAGTGACGATCATCGGCGCGTTTGCGGCGATGGCTGCGATGGGATTTTCGATCAATCTTTCGACGTTGTTCGCGATCGTGCTCGCCATCGGCATCGTCGTGGACGACGCCATCGTGGTCGTGGAAGGCGCGGCGCATAACATCGAAAAGGGCATGTCTGGCCACGACGCGGCCATCGCGGCCATGAATGCGTTAATGGGGCCGATCATCGGCATCACGCTCGTTCTGATGGCGGTGTTTCTGCCGGCATCATTTCTTCCGGGGCTGACTGGGCAGATGTACGCGCAGTTCGCGCTAGTCATTGCGGCGACGGCGATGATCAGCGCCATCAACGCCGCCACGCTGAAGCCGACGCAATGCGCGCTGTGGCTGCGGCGACCGGTACCGCCTGAAGAACGCAATTTCTTTTTCCGCGGTTTCAACGCCGTCTACCAGCGGTTCGAGAACTGGTATACGAAGGTCATCGATTGGATGGTTCACCACAGCATTGCGATGTTCATCATCGCCTTGCTGATTATTTCGGGGGCTGTCTATGGCATGACCCGGGTCGCGACCGGCTTTCTGCCCATCGAAGACCAGGGCTATCTGATTGCATCGGTGCAGCTTCCCGAGGGGGCGTCGCTTGGGCGTACGCAAAACTCGTTGCAGCAGGTCGAGCAAATTGCCGACGCGGTGCCGGGCGTTGAGCGTGTCATCACCATCGCCGGTATTTCGCCGCTCGATAACAGCGCATCGCTCGCCAATGCGGGCGTTGCGTACATCATGCTGAAGGATTGGAGCAAGCGCGGCAAAGACGAGGATCTTGCCTCGCTTTATAAGAAGCTCAACGGGGCGATGGCCGCCATCGAAGATGGCGTCGTGATGGTGCTGCCGCCGCCGCCGATCCAAGGTATCGGCAATGCCGGCGGCTTCACGATGCAGATCGAGCTGCGCGACAGCAGCTTTGACCTCGTGAAACTTGGCAGCGCCGTGGATGCCGTGGTGAATGCCGCTAATACGCAGTCGGGCATTCAACGCGCGTCGACGACATTCCGTGCGACGGCGCCGCAATACAAGGTCACAATCGACCGAGCAAAAATTCAGACGTTGCTGCTGACGACGGACCAGGTGTTCCAGACGCTGGCGAGTTATCTGGGTTCCAGTTACGTCGATCAATTCAACAAGTTCGGACGCATTTTCCAGATCTACGTGCAGGCGGATGCGGATTACCGCATGGAGCCGAGTGAGATTTTGCGTCTCAAGGTGCGCAATCAGAACGGCGACATGATCCCGCTCGGAACGGTGATGAATATTACGCCGATCGTCGGACCGTCGCTCATCAGCCTTTACAACCTCTATCCTTCGGCAACGATCGTGGGCGTGCCAGCGAAGGGCTTTTCGTCGGGTGATGCGATGTCGCTGATGGAACAAGTCGCGGAAAAAACGCTGCCGCCGGGCGTCGGCTACTCGTGGACGGCGCTGTCCTATCAGGAAAAGATCGTCGGCGGTCAGATCTACTACGTCTTCGCGCTCGCCATGCTGCTCGTCTATCTGGTGCTCGCGGGACAATATGAGAGCTGGTACTCACCGCTCTCGGTGCTGTTTGCGGTGCCGCTGTCGCTGGTCGGGCCGGTGTCGGTCATGCTCGGCCTCGGCATCGACAACAACCTCTACGTCCAGATCGGTCTGGTGCTGCTGATCGCATTGTCGGCCAAAAATGCGATTCTGATCGTCGAGGTTGCGCGAGAGTTGCGCGCAGAGGGCAAGAGCATCGCTGTGTCTGCCGTCGAAGCGGCGCGCGCTCGGTTCCGTCCCATCCTGATGACGTCGTTCGCCTTCATTCTCGGTGTGGCACCACTGGTGTTTGCGACCGGCGCTGGTGCGTCGGCACGAAAATCGATCGGCATCACGGTCTTCAGCGGCATGCTGGCGTCGACCCTGCTTGCGGTGCTGTTCGTGCCCTCGATGTTCGCTGTCATCCAGCGCTTCGAAGAGTGGCGTCAGTCTCGCAAGGGGGCTCCGACCAAGGCTGCCGAGGACACACCGCCTGCGGCATAAGCTGCTGCGGCGGTCGCCAGTATGACCTCGCCGCAACTGAACCACGTTCTTGGTCGAATGTGCAATTGCTGCGAGATCGCTGGCCGGGCGATCGGACATTGCCTATTTTAGGTGAAAATGGGCGGCTAGGAGTTTGCTTTCGCAATCTCAAAACAAAGCGTAGAAGTACGTCGGGTACGAGTTCAGAGGGTATTATGGCCAAGTGGCGTCGACGTAGCGAACCGACTGAGACAGTCGAGCCGCGTCAGGTGACTTTCGATGTCCCGCGCTTCATGAAGCTTTGTGGCATGCTGGCGTCCCCCAATGAAGGCGAGCGTGCGTCAGCCGCAGCGAAAGCCTCGGAAATGCTGAAAGCGGCCAATCTGACCTGGAACGACGTCATCAAGGACGCCAAGACACTCAACGATCACATCGCGTTGGGTAATGCGCGGGAAGAGGAACAGCGGGCGCACCGGTTCTGGAAGACGAGCGGCTCTTCCGAACGCGCGAGAGCATAGCCCGCTGCAGCGCGCGCTGGCGTCCGGCACTCTGTTTATCTTTCCGCCTCGAAGCCTTTGATGGCCCAAGCTGCGGCATGGCCGAATAGCCAGAGGGCAATCGGGGGCGCGAAGAGCAAAATCGGAACTTCGACGAAATCACCGCGCGTGGTGAGGCTGCCTTGTACGCCCTCAAGCAGTAGGTAGATCGTCCAGCCCATAATCCAGCCTGCCGAAACCAGGATCCAAACGCGAAACAGGCCGCGTTTCCAGTTGAGCGGGGGAGGGGTGTCCGCCCTCAAATCGTTAGCCGCGGCACGGCGCGGAATTCCAAAGTTCGGCATATTACCCTCCGGTCTCGAAAGACGCGGGCCGCGCCGATTCCGGCTGCGCTGCGTCCGTTCCCGCCGTTCGCCCTTGTCATCGCACAAGAGAGAAAGTGCGCTGGCGGCGCGGACGTTACCACGGCCCATCCCTCTCTTGCACGCCCTACCCTGGCATAGGGAAAGCGAGCGTGATTATGTCGCCGCGATGGCATCGGGCCGCCCGGCGGCCAGATGCTACACTTTCCCGCGGAAAGATACGGTCGGGACAGCCCTTCAGTCTCCAGCGGCGCAGGACGAGCGGTACCAATGGAACAATTGACGAAACTCTCGGTCTTGGATCTCGGCGAACATTTGCTCGGATTTTACGACGGGCGCATTTCGGGCGTGAGGTATTATTCGGACGCGCCGAATTGGCTCGATGACGGCGGGTTTGCGCTCGGCATTTGCAGCTATGCCGTCGTCGATGGGGCGAGTGCGGTCGTTTACGATACGCATCTGTCGATCGCGCATGCGCGGGACATTCGCAACATTCTGGAAGCGCGTGGAGTTCGGGACATTCGCATCGTGCTGAGCCACTGGCATCTGGATCATGTCGCCGGAAACGCCGTCTTCGAGGATTGTGAGATCATAGCGTGTGCAAAGACCGCGCGTCTGTTGTCCGAACATAGGGCAACTATTGAGGCTGGAACGCACGATGGATTGCCGGCGATCGCGCCGCTGGTGATGCCGACAACGATTTTCTACGGCGGCTTGGATCTGACGTGCGGCAACGTTGGCATCGAATTACGTGCGCTCGACATCCATAGCAGCGACGGAGTGGCGATGTTCCTGCCCGGCGATAAGACTTTGCTGGTGGGCGATACGCTGGAAGACACGGTGACGTATGTCGTCGAGCCGGATCGTCTCGCTCAGCATCTGACTGATCTGGAGCGTATGTCGGCCTGGGATTTCTCGCGCATTCTGCCGAACCATGGCGCGAAGGAGCGGATCATGGGCGAGGGCTACGATCGGGGCCTGATCGGGGCGACGCAAACGTATGTCGAGCGGCTTCTTCAGGCGCCCGACGACGAGCGGTTGGCTTCGGTCGCACTGTCAGATTTTATTCCTGAAGCGCTTGCTAGCGGAGCCGTCACGTTCTTCGAACCTTATGAGGCCGTCCATCGCGGGAATGTCGCGAAGGTCCTGGCGCTTCGGCACGAAGCATCGGCGTAAGCAAGGACGGACGATGGCAAGCGGGGCGCGCATTTCGAGAAAGGGGCAGCAATTCGCGCGCAATCTCGATTGGAACCTCGTGCGGCTCTTTCTCGATATCGTGCGTTCAGGGGGGATCAGCACGGCAGCGCGGACGCTGAACAAGCAACAACCGACGATCAGCGCCGGGCTGAAGCGGCTTGAAGATCATGTCGGTGCGCCGCTCTTTGTGCGCTCTGCCCGCGGTGTCGCGCTGACGCCCGCCGGGCGGTCGCTTCTAAAATCCGCAGAAGAGATCGAAATTCTGATTTCCGGTATGCCGGGTGACGTCGCGCAGTCTTCGGGTCGACTGCAAGGCGTCGTAACGTTGCGCGTGATTTCGGATCTCGTCGCTCCGGCATTCGATCGGGCGATGGTGGCGTTCCATCAGGTCAACCCGGAAGTCGAAATCCGTTTCGACATTTCACCGTGGCGCGACGTGGTTTTGTCGGTGAAGGATGGCAGCGCCGATATTGGCATTGCCTGCGATGCGGCGACCGGTATGGAGCTGCGCCATCGCCCATTGATGCGCGAATGGCAACAGCTTTATTGCGGCAAGGCGCATCCAGCCTTCGGTGCCGCGCCAGTTTCGCCGGAGAGCGTTGCCGACGAGACGTTCGTCCTGACCGGAGAAGATGAGCCGGCCGAACTTGCCGCCTTCCGCCAACGCCATCGCTTAGGTGAACGCTCGGGCGGTTCCGCCGAAACGCTGCATGAAGTCAAGCGGCTCATTCAGATCGGCATCGGCATCGGCTTTCTACCGACGGTCGTCGCGGCCGAGGCCGTCGAGGCGGGCGAGCTTTGGCCGATGCTGCACCCGGACGTTCTGCCGACCTATCCGGTCTATCTCGTGACCCGGGACGAAAGCCTCAGCCCGCCCGCGCGGGCGCTTCTCGACATGATCGAAATGCACGTAAAAGACGCCGATCCGGATGGTTCGGACGAGGCATAGAGCCATAGATCAAATCTATGGCTCGTATCTGCACTCAACGGCTTCTGAGGCTCGGTCTTCGATGACAGTCTTTTGTCATCGGAGATACGCAGATGGTCGAAATCAAAGATACGCTTGGTCTGTGGGAGCGCTCGCTCATTGCGTGGCCTGACGGGCGGGAGGATCGCGCCACGTTCGTCGCGTGGCTCCAGGGACCGACGTTGTTTGCGGATCTCAGGCAGCCGGCCGATCGCCCATCGTTTGACGGCGTCTCTTGTCTTAATCATCTCGACGCCCAGCATTTCGAGTGGCTTACACGGCAGGAAGGATTTGCCGGGATTTTCGTCCTTTCAGGCGACGCCTTCGAATGGCGTCGTGCGATTGATTTTCAGTGCCCGAGCGACGCGGCAGACGCTGGCTATCTTTCGTTCGCAGACGGCGTTCTGATCGAGCGCGGCCGGGACACCCCTTACATTGAGCATTGGCATCACACGTCGCCGAACCTCAATCCGCACTTCGCCATTCGGATGCGCGATGAAACCGGCATCGACGGTTTTCTCGTCAGGGTCGGCGAAATCTTCATGTATGTGCGAAACCGCGCGGTTGTGCTGCCGCACGGTGGTTCGCTGACCGATCTTGTCAAGACGTCATCGCCGGATGCTGCCAGGGCGATGCTCGATTGCGAAATTTCGCTCGGCCGCGTGCGCGACGGGAAGTGGATGATCGGGCGATCAAGTCTGCCGTTCCGTATCGGCACCGATCTCGCACCTGAAGGCTATGGCGACGGAAGCGGCTTGACCATTCACGACGTGTCTTCGGCAGGTGAGCCGTTTGCACGGCGATGGACGATTGCCGACCTCGATGTCGGCGCGCAACAACAAAATATTCCAGGGCAAGGACACGACGAAGGAGCGCTTTCCATTTTCCGCTCGATGACAGGGAGTGCCTGATGGCCATGCGTTCAATGCTTCGACTCGTTCTTTGTACGGTCGCTGTTCTTTTTGCGGCGTCCATGAACCCGGCACGCGCTGCCGAGCCGACATTCAAAGTCGCTTGGTCGATCTATACGGGATATATGCCGTGGCCCTACGCACAGCACGCTAGGATCTTGCAGAAATGGGCGAAGAAATACGGCATCAACATCGAGTTGGTGCAGGTTAACGACTATATCGAGTCGATCAATCAATACACGGGCGGCAAGGTCGACGCCGTCGCGGCGACAACGATGGACGCGCTGACCATCCCAGCGGTCGGCGGTGTCGATACGACCATTCCGATCCTCGGTGATTATTCGAACGGCAATGACGGCATCGTGTTGAAGGGTGCGAACAAGACGTTCGCCGATCTCAAGGGCAAGCGGATCAATCTCGTTCAGTACTCGGTTTCGCACTACATGCTGGCGCGGGCGTTCGAAACGCACGGCATGGATCTCAAGGACGCCAAGCTGCAGAACATTTCCGATGCCGATTTCGTAGCGGCATTCCAGACCGATGATGTGGATGCGGTCGTCGCATGGAACCCTGCCTTCATACAGCTGAAGAAATTGCCGAATGTCAGCGTCGTCTATCAATCTTCAGAGATGCCAGGTGAACTGGTCGATGCGCTGCTCGTCAACACCCAAACGCTGAAAGAGCATCCCGAACTCGGGAAGGCGCTGACGGGGGCGTGGTTCGAGACGCTCGCCGTCATCAAGGCGAACGACGAGAAGAGCAAGGAAGCCCGCAAGTTCATGGCTGATCTTTCGGGAACGACGGTCGACAGCCTCAATTCGCAGATCGAGACGACGGCGTTCTATTACGATCCCGCAGCTGGTGCGGCGTCGGTCCGGTCACCCGATATGGTCAAGGCCATGGACCTTGTCCGCACGTTCTGTTTCGATCAGCAGCTGATGGGAACCGGCGCCAAGTCGAAGGACGCGATCGGCATCGCGCTTCCCGGCAAGACGCTCGGCGATGCATCGAATGTCAAGCTGCGGCTCGACGATACATACATGCAGCTTTTGGCTGACAAGAAGCTCTGAAAATAATTGGCGTGGTCGCTAGCTTTAAGAGGAAAGAGATGAGCACGGCAGGTAACTTCTCGAGTATTCCGATCGTCGATGTCACCAAGCTTCGTACGGGCACGCCCGCTGAGCAGATGATGGTTGCGGAAGAGCTTGGCAATGCGGCCCGCAACGTCGGCTTCGTCTACGTCACCGGTGGTGGCGTAGATGAGGCCCTCTTCGAGAGCGTTCTCGATGCGACCAAGCGCTTCTTCGCGCTGCCTTACGCAGAGAAGATGAAGGTCTATATCGGCAATTCGCGCAATCATCGCGGTTACGTTCCTGAAGGCGAAGAAGTCTTCGCCTCAGGTTCGAAGGACAAGAAAGAGGCCTACGACCTCTCGATCGATTTGCCCTCTGACGATCCGGACTACGTCGCCGGAAATCCGCTACTCGGGCCAAATCAATGGCCCGAACTGCCGGGTTTTGCGAAGGCCGTCGACGATTACTACAGTGCCGTTTTCGCGCTCGGCCGAGTGCTGCTGCGCGGGTTCGCGATGGCGATCGGCGAGGAGCCGACGTTCTTTGATCAATACGTGACCAAGCCGCCGAGCCAGTTGCGCTTGATCCATTATCCCTTCGACTCGAGCGCCGAAGATCGTCCGGGTATCGGTGCGCACACGGATTACGAATGTTTCACGCTGCTGCGGGCGACGTGTCCCGGCCTTGAGGTGATGAACGGCAAGGGCGAGTGGATCGATGCGCCGCCGGTTCCGGGTGCCTACGTCGTGAACATCGGCGACATGATGGAGATCTGGACGAACGGCGAATTTGCAGCCACGTCGCACCGCGTGCGCAAGGTGCCGGCAGAGCGCTATTCGTTCCCGCTGTTCTTTGCTGCCGACTACGACACGGTCGTCGCGCCGCTGCCGCGTTATGTTGCGGGCGACGTGCCACAGAAGCAGTCGCTCAAGGCGGGCGAGCATCTCTTCGCGCAGACGATGCAGAGCTTCACGTATCTGAAGGAGCGCCGGGCGCGCGGCGAAATCACATTGCCCGAGGGATCGGCGCCATTGTCGTCGTTTGGGCAGGAAGCGCGTCAGAAATACTGATCGTGACGCGCTTCCTGTGTTTTGGGGCGGCAGCGGCTAGCGGGTGATGTTGACCTTCGCAAGGTCGATCAACTGCTTGGCGCGGCCGTCCAGAACAGCTTTGAGCATGAACATGCTGAAGTGCGTCGCTTCGGCGAGCGTCGCCTTTGGCGGCATGATCATTTCCTGACGAGCGCTGACGACATCGACGAGTGCGGGGCCGTCATGATTGAAGGCCTCGGTTATCGCACTGCGTAAATCCTGCGGGCGCTCGACGCGGATGCCTTTGACGCCCATCGCGCGTGCGGTTGCGGCGAAGTCAGGGTTCTGCAAATCGCAGCCGGTATCGGGAAAGCCCGCGGCTTTCATCTCGATCTCGACGAAGCCAAGCGTGCCGTTATTCAGCACGATGACTTTTACCGGCAATTTACTCTGGATCAGAGTGATGAAGTCACCCATCATCATCGTGTAGCCGCCGTCGCCGGACAGCGATACAACCTGGCGCTTCGGGAATGCCGATTGCGCCCCGATGGCTTGCAGCATGGCGTTGGCCATCGAGCCATGATTGAACGAGCCCAACAGACGGCGCTTGCCATTCATCTTGAGGTAGCGTGCGGCCCAAGCGGTCGGCGTGCCGACATCGCAGGTAAAAATCGCGTCGTCGGCCGCGACTTCGCTCACGACGCGTGTCACGAATTGCGGGTGGATAATCGTGCTCTTCTCGTTTTCGTCGGCGAGGGCGTCGAGATCGCGACGGGCCGTCTTGTAGCTTTCGAGCGCATCATCGAGATGCTGGCGGTTGTCGTGGACGTCGAGCTTCGGGAGCAGCGTTTTGATCGTTTCCTTGAGGTCGCCCAAAATGCCGATTTCGATCGGCGTACGATTGCCGAGTGCTTCCGGGCGAATGTCGATCTGGGCAACACGAGCGTGGTGAGGGAGGAACTGGCGGTAGGGAAAGTCCGTGCCGAGCATCAGGAGCGTGTCGCAGCTTTCCATCGCGAAATACCCCGACGTGAAGCCGAGGAAGCCGGTCATTCCGACATCGTAGGGATTATCGTATTCAATGTATTCCTTGCCGCGCAGGGCGTGCACGATCGGGGCTTGGAGGCGCTCGGCCAGTTGGATAACTTCGTCGTGCGCGCCGGCGCAACCAGCGCCGCAGAGCAGCGTGATTTTCGAAGAGCCGTTGAGGAGCTTCGCCAGGCTTTCGATATCCGACGGGTTGGGAAGCACAACGGGCGGCTTCGGTGAGGTCCACTTTGGTGCCGGTGTCGCGAGCGGCATGAGGGCGATGTCGCCGGGCAGCACCACAACCGCAACGCCTTTTTTGGCGACGGCGACGCGCATAGCGCGTTCGAGAATTTGCGGCAGTTGGTTCGGGTTCGAGACGAGTTCGACAAAATGGCTGCATTCCCTGAAGAGGATCTCGGGATGCGTAGCTTGGAAATAATCGATGCCAAGCTCGCTACTGGGTAGGTGTGCGGCGATGGCCAGCACGGGTACGCGGCTGCGATGACAATCGTAGAGGCCGTTGATGAGATGCAGGTTGCCTGGTCCGCAGCTGCCGCAGCAAGCGGTGAGCTCACCCGTCAGCTGGGCTTCGGCACCCGCCGCAAATGCTGCCGCTTCTTCGTGGCGCATGTGCACCCATTCGATGGTGCCGTGGCGGCGGAGAGAATCCGTGAAGCCGTTGAGGGAATCTCCGACCACGCCGTAGACGCGCTTGATGCCGGCCTGCTGCAATGTCTCGGTCAGAAAGTCCGCCGCAATTCGTGCCATTCTTCACCTCCGGAGATTTCGGCATTAGTTCGGGTCGTCGAAGACAAACGATCGGCGATTAAACTGGCGTTGCATTCGGAAGGCTCTTTTCACGACGAGCGCCGTCTCGTCAGCGAACGGCCTTTACGATAAAGTCTACGAAAGCGCGCACCTTCGCCGCCGGATGGTGGCGAGAGGGGTAGTAGGCATTTAGCGGAAAGCGCTCATCGGCCCAATCAGGGAAAAGTTCGATCAGCTTACCGCTTTTAATGTGATCTTTGGCGACGACGGCAAAGACCTGTGCGATGCCGGTTCCTGCGAGGCATTCGGTCAACATTGTTGATGCATCGCCTAGCAATAAGCGGCTTTTCGTTTTCACGGTTTGAATCTTGCGCCCTTTGTGAAATTCCCAGTCGAAGGGCTGCCGCGTGATCGGATCGCGGTAGTCGATACAGGCATGGCCAGCAGCAAGATCGCTTGGCGTTCGAGGACGGCCGCGGCGTTTCAGATAGCTCGGAGCTGCAACCGTAATCACCTCAAGGTCCACGAGCTTGCGTACAATTAGAGATGAATCGGGAAGATCTCCGAAGCGAACCGCAACATCGATCCCGTCGGCAACGAGATCGCCGATCTGTTCGCGTGTCACACAATCGAGCGACAATTCTGGATACAAGTCGAGGAATTTACCGAGCCGTCCCGGCAAGATGAGCTGCGAAACGACGGGATCGATGTTCACGCGCAGGCGGCCGCGCACGACGTTTGCAGAACCCGATGCGCTAGTGGCTGCGTCCTCGATGTTGGCGAGGCTCGGTTTCACCTGCTCGTAGAACCGACGCCCCTCGTCAGTGAGGGAGACAGATCGCGTCGTGCGGTCCAGGAGGCGAGCGCCAATGCGCGCTTCAAGGCGCGATACGGCACGGCTGACGCCCGATGTTGTGATACCGAGCGCGTCTGCTGCGCGGGCGAAGCTACCGCCTTCGACGACTGCGGCCAGGACCGATACGCCTGAAAGCAAGCGTCCGTCGAACGGCATCGTCACCTCTGTCCGTTGATTTTCAATCAACAATATGTGGACAAAAGCGCACTTCAGTCAACGACCTACCGCATGAGATCTTGTGTGCGGGTTATTCGATCTGGAGCCAAGAGCTATGTATGCAATCACCGGAATTACCGGGCAAGTCGGCGGCGCGATGGCGCAAGCGTTGCTTGATGCGGGGCAGCCTGTTCGGGCCGTCGTGCGAAAAGCCGAAAAAGGTGCTGCGTGGCTCGAAAAAGGGTGCGATATCGCGATCGCGACGATGGAAGATGCCGACGCGCTCGCCAAAGCCTTCATGGGTGCGGAAGGTGTTTTCATTCTGCCGCCCAACGCGTTTGATCCGTCTCCCGGCTTTCCCGAGGCGCGTGCGGTTATCTCTGCCGTAATGCAAGCGTTGAATGCGGCGCGTCCTGCTCGCGTCGTCTGTCTCTCAACGATCGGTGCACAAGCGCGGCAGCCCAATCTCCTCACGCAGCGAACGTTGATGGAAGAGGCGTTGAGCGCGCTGCCGATGCCTGTCACCTTTCTGCGGCCGGCGTGGTTCATGGAGAACTTCGCCTGGGATATCGCCGAGGCGAGAGACAGGGGTGTCTTCAAGTCCTTTTTGCAACCACTCGATAAGCCCGTTCCGATGATAGCAACCGACGATATCGGCCGGCTGGCGGCGAAGCTCATCCGAGAGCACTGGGAAGGCCGTCGAATTGTCGAGCTCGAAGCGGAACGACGCTACAGCCCCGACGACGTCGCAGCAGCATTTGCGAGCATTCTGGGGCGGCCTGTTCGCGCAGAAGCCGTGCCGCGAGAGACATGGGGCCCTCTCTTCAAATCGCAAGGCATGAAGGACCCGATACCACGGATGCAGATGCTCGATGGTTTCAACGAGGGCTGGATCCAGTTTGAGGGCAAACCGTTAAGCATAGAGAAGGGCCCAACAGCTCTGTCCAAGGTGCTGGCCGGGTTGATCTCTGCAGTCGGCTGAAACGGTTCAGACCCAATATTTAGGAAATTGGGCCTGCCTTCGGTCGCTAGGCAGGCCATTCGCGACGGTGGTGTTGTTATTTGGAACCCGAGCGTGTCTTTCGCGTTCAGCAGGCATGGTTTAGCGGGGGTGGACGCATGTCCGGTCTCTCGATGCGGGAATGACGGAATGGCGCGGTTTGTCGGGATCGACCATATTTCGGTGCGTGTGAGCGATTTCGCCCGCTCCAAGTCTTTCTATAGCGGGCTGTTCGATTTCCTCGGGCTGGACGTGCTCGACGAATACGAAGACGCCATGGGGTGGACCAACGGAAAAACTCGGTATTGGATCGGACAAGCGGATGCCAAGGGTGCTGCCCATAAGCACCGGACGGGAGATGTCGGTCTCCATCATTATGCGTTTGAGCTCAGGAGCCGGAAGGATGTCGATGATCTTCAAGACTATTTGCGGCGCCACCATGTAACGATCGTGGACCCGGCTGACGTATATTACGACGACTATTATGCCGTTTTTTTCCTCGATCCCGACGGCATTAAGCTCGAGGGCATGAAATACGGCGAAGAGAAAGAGAAGAAACGCAAGAGGAATACGTGAGCGTCAATTCGTAACGACAGCCTTCTATTGACGCTGCAATCTTGGAACCAATTTGTGTGGCGACGCGTTTCGGACGACCAAATCCGGAACGAGGGGCCGCACGTATGTGCTAGGGGATGGGACATCATGCCATTCACGCCGAACCATGCCAGCTTCGACCGACCGGATAGTCAAGGCAGTGGCTTCGCATCGGCATCGCCGAAGCGTGGCCAGGAGAGCGGGGCAACCGGAACAAGTCTCGCCGAACGCCTGTTCGATACACGCAACCATTCTTTAAAGCTCGCCGAGCCTCTGTCGCCGGAGGATATGACCGTTCAGGCTTCGGACGACGCCAGTCCCACGAAATGGCATTTGGCGCACGTGACGTGGTTCTTCGAAAACTTCGTGCTCGCGCCGCGCCTCGACGGCTATCGCATCTTTGACGACGACTTCAATTATTGCTTCAACTCTTATTATGAGGCGCTGGGGCCGAGGCATCCGAGGGCGCGCCGCGGGTTGCTGACCCGACCTTCTGCTGAGCGCGTGCTGGCGTATCGCCAGCACGTCGATGAGGCGCTTCGGCGCCTTCTTACCAGGGACGAAGCGCAAAGCGGCGAGATTGCCCGACTTCTCGAAATAGGGATCAACCACGAGCAGCAGCATCAGGAGTTGTTGCTCACCGATATTCTTGCTCTCTTTGCAGCAAATCCGTTGCATCCGGCCTATCAAGCGGGGCCTATGCAAACCGATACCAAGGGGCCCGATGCGCTGGGGTGGCTCGACATTGACGGCGGCATAATTTCGATCGGACACGGCGGCGAGGGGTATAGTTGGGATAACGAGCTTCCGGCTCATGATGCGCTCGTTCGGCCATTCAAGCTCGCGGATCGGCTCGTTTCGAATGCCGAATGGCTGGCATTCATCGAAGATGGTGGCTACCAGACCGCGTCGCTCTGGCTTGCCGACGGGTGGACGACTGTTAATCGCGAGGCGTGGGACAGCCCGCTCTATTGGCACAAGACGGATGCAGGTTGGGCGCAGATGTCGCTGCAGGGGTTGCGGTCGGTCGTGCCGGCTGAGCCTGTCGCGCATGTGTCATATTATGAAGCGGATGCTTTTGCGCGCTGGGCCGGCAAGCGACTGCCGACCGAGTTCGAATGGGAAGCCGTTGCGCGTGCGCATTCCGAGATGCCGACGCGAAATGCGGATGTCTATCGTCCGCGTGCGGCGGGTCCGGTCGGAAACGGCGTATCGTCGCCGCGGCAACTCTTCGGTGAGGTCTGGCAGTGGACCGCGAGTGCTTATCTCGCATATCCCGGCTATCGGCCTCCAGAGGGAGCGATCGGTGAGTACAACGGCAAGTTCATGGTCGGTCAGCACGTGCTGCGCGGCTCGTCCTGCGTGACGCCCGCCGGGCACTCGCGGCCGACCTACCGCAATTTCTTTTATCCTCATCAGCGCTGGCAGTACCTCGGCTTGCGCCTGGCAGCGGAGATCGATTGATGCGCTACATTCCGACCCTTGAACGGTCGCCGACAGACGTTTCGAAAACCGACGGCGAATTTGCCAATGCGGTAATCGAGGGGCTGTCGCTCCTTCAAAAGGAGCTTCCGTGCCGTTATTTCTACGACGCGCGGGGGAGCTTGCTGTTTGAGGAAATCACGCGTCTTCCCGAATACTATCCGACCCGAACGGAAGCGCAGATTCTCCGAGTTGCAGCCTGCGATCTCGTGGCCGATTTTTCGGACGGCAATCTCTTTGTCGAATTCGGCTCGGGTTCGAGCTTGAAAACTGAGATCCTGCTGGATCGTGTCGATGCTGATATCGTCTACGTGCCTATCGACGTATCGGAAACGGCATTGGCAGATGCGGTGGTGCGTCTTGGTCTGCGCTATCCGTCGCTCGAAGTACGGCCGCTGGTGGCAAATTTTTCCGAGATGAAAGGTCTGCCACGCGATCTTTCCGGGCGCCGCGCGGTTGGTTTTTTCCC
This sequence comes from Hyphomicrobium sp. MC8b, assembly GCF_905067615.1. Taxonomy (NCBI): domain Bacteria; kingdom Pseudomonadati; phylum Pseudomonadota; class Alphaproteobacteria; order Hyphomicrobiales; family Hyphomicrobiaceae; genus Hyphomicrobium; species Hyphomicrobium sp. MC8b. Next base: position 1,966,713 of record NZ_LR898465.1, read on the forward strand.
AGGCTCGACGATCGGCAATTTGGCGCCGGAGGAGGCCGAGGGGCTGCTCGCCGGCTTCAAGCGCGTTCTGGGCAAGGGTGGACGACTGATCATCGGCGTCGATCTGAAGAAGGATGAGCAGACGCTAACTCGCGCTTACGACGACGACGCGGGCGTTACGGCGGCTTTCAATTTGAATTTGCTGTCACGCATCAACCGCGAGCTTGGTGGCACGTTTGATCTGAGCGCATTTAGGCATCGTGCCATCTATAATTCGGCTGCGGGCCGGATCGAGATGCACGTCGTCAGCGATCGTGCGCAAGACGTTCGCGTGTGCGGAAGGGTGTTTCGTTTTCGCGAAGGCGAGAGCATTCACACCGAAAATTCGTACAAGTATACCGTCCCGGAATTTCGCGATCTGGCTGTACGTGCCGGCTGGCAGGCAGATCGCGTATGGACCGACGAAGGCAATCGTTTCAGCGTGCACGAACTCGTCTGACCGTCAGGCAGAAATTTGCTGCACTGCCAATGCTCTCGTCTTCCATTGCCGACGTTTGGAGAATGAAGGCGGGCGCGGACTTGCGTCTTCGGAGCGCGACGTATAATCGGAGATCAGCGGCCTGGATCGGGAACTAATACGGGCCTGAGCCATTTAGTGTCGCATGGGGGAAGGGAGACACAAAATCGAACCGGCGCCTGCAGGAAAGGGCCAGGTCCTGGCACAGCGTTCGATATTGGTCGTGGAAGACGAAGTTCTTATCCGGCTGCATCTGGCGGAGGAGCTTCGAGATTCCGGATACAACGTTATCGAAGCCGCCAGCGGGGATGAGGCGATAACGCTGTTGTCGAGCGTCGACGACATCGGCTTGCTGTTGACCGATATTCGCATGCCTGGCAATGTGGATGGTATAGCGCTGGCCAACTGGACACGCAGTCAGTTCCCTTCGATCAAAATCGTTCTCATTTCGACGGAAATTCGTGCTGGAAGCCCGGTCGAATTCGATGCCTGTTTTACGAAACCGGTGCGTTTCGTCGAGTTGATCCAATGCGTTCGAAAGTTGCTTCCCGAGACGGAACAGGGCCATTCCCACGATCGTTAGTGGGGAGTGATTGAACAAGCTACCAAACAGGAAACTCTTGCGACGGTTCTCGTCGTCGAAGGTGCCGTGCTCGTGCGGATGGCGATTGCGGGATACCTTCGTGAGTGCGGATACCGCGTCATTGAGGCGTCGACGAGCGATGAAGCGCTGCTTGTGCTTGATCGCAGCCGCATTCGGGTTGACGTAATTTTCAGTGCCGTCGATGTTTCGGGGGCGTTTGATGGGTTCGCGTTGACCCGGTGGGTGCGGACCAACCATCCTCAGACCAAAATCGTAATGGCAGGTTCTCCCAAGAGCGCATCCGCTGCGGCCGGAAAGCTTTGCGAAGAGGGGCCGCATCTCAAAAAACCGTATGAGCCGCAGGCCGTCGAAGACTATATTCGCCGTTTGCTTGCGCTTGCGCAATCGACGGAGCCGCAGTGAGCGTAAAGGCTTGAGCCACCGTTAATAAATTGGCCGCGTTGCATTTCTTGCTATCGCGTGTTGCTATCGGCTGGTGGCGAACGAGGTGGCATCGGCCGTGGTTCAGACCAGTTGCATTGTTAGCGCGCTCCCGAAAGCGTCGCGGTATGCCCGATCGTGGGCTGCAGGATTGTCCGTCTTTTTGGCTACCGTCGGTCTGATACTCGCGGCCACTTGCCCGGCAGAGGCGCACCATACCCGCAAGAGCACGGACAAAACTTCTGGTATCTCGATCCCGAATCTTACGCACGGACAGTTGCACGTGCTGACGCGGTATCAGTCGGCAATCATGAGCCTTGCGAACCGCCAAGTCCGGCCAAGCCTCGAAGTTCGAACGCTCCAGAATTTCGTTAACCTGCAGTTGGCGTACTGCCTCTGGGGCTTGGTGCCGGGAAGCATTTCCGACGAGGCCAGCCCGTTCAACGAGTGCTCGCACGCATATCTTGCCGCGACCAAGTTGCTTTTGGAGCGGCTTCAGCGGGCGGACGACACGCGCGCGAACGCCGACGCGTTAGCTGACCAGATCAATCTCGCGATGCTGGAAGATGCGACCGCGCTCGAAATTTGCAGCAACAGCTTTGAGCCTTTTAACACGGCGCAGATCATCATGCCGATGTGGGCCGATATGACCTTCAATCCGCTCGGAATCCTGCTCGGCTGCTTTATCTTTGGAGCATCGGCCGGCAGCTTGGCGATGGCTCGTGGCGGCCGTCGGCCAGCTCGGAGCGCGAAGTGATCGCAGGTGGATGCGTCCGGTTTTTCGGCTCGGCGTATTCCAGGCATTGATTAATCGGCGCGCAAATGCTGCTAGTAGCGGCATGACGATACGACGTATCCAGCGGTTTCGAGTGCTCGTCGGCGCCTTTGCCATCCTGGGCGCTGCTTTGAACGCGTGGGTTCTAGCGGTCCACATCACATCTGTCGCGCTGACGTCGATGCGAGCCAACGGCGGCGCGATCGTCATTTGCGGCCAGAGTGGAACCAGGACAGCCCCCTGGTCCGACGACGGTAAGTCGGTCCCTCGGAGGCATTGCCCCATCTGCTCAGGCTTGGCGGCGCTACACTTTGGCGTTTTAAGCGATCCAGGTCTCGATGTTCCTCTGCGCGCCACATCAATGCGCGTCGTCTCGGAGACGGCAGTGGCGCACGTTCTCGACCGCCGGCCAGACCGGCTTCTCAATCGCGGTCCGCCACCGCTGCGTGCCTGAGCGTCCGAGCGTTCAGCAGACATCAAGCACTACGCGCGCAAGACTGTCGCCAAAGTGTGCCGGCCTCGTATCGCTGCCCCTAAGGGTCTGGCGGATACAGCGCGTCCAAACTCAAACATTTACATTCGCATTGGAGAACTCATGAAACGGTTGATGATGGCGTTGGCGGTTGTGGTTGCGTGCAGCACGCCCGGAATGGCGCACAAGTTCGAAAAGGACGGCATTGCGATCAAGCATCCGTGGACGCGCGCGACGGCTCCTGGCGCCGCGGTGGGCGTCGGTTATCTGACGATCACCAACACCGGCAAAGAACCCGACACGATGACGGGCGGGACATTCGAGGGCGCAGGCAACGTCGAAATTCATGAGATGAAGATGGACGGCGACAAGATGCTGATGCGTCAGCTGAAGGATGGTCTGGAGATCAAGCCCGGCGAGACGGTCAAGTTCAGCCCTGGTGGCTATCATCTCATGTTTACGGGGTTGAAGACGCCGATTGCTCAGGGACCCAACATCAAGGGCTCACTCACCTTTAAAAAGGCAGGCACGATCGATGTGACCTACAAAGTGGAATCGATCGGTGCAATGACGAGTGGTGACGGAGATCACGGTGCCATGAAAATGGACGGCACGATGAAGATGGACGACACTGATATGAAGCACGAGCACGCGCAGTAATACTGACGCGTGTCAGTTTTCGTGACTTGGCAAGTTTGCGATCGGACAGCGGCGATGTCGGCCCGTTGCTGTCCGAACAATTGTCGTAGGCTAGCGTTTTCGATCTCGCAAATTCCGAGCTGCGCTCTCGAGTTTATTTTCATTCGCAAAATCGATCAAATTGACGGTGCAATCGCGACGTTTGAGCGCTTGACTTAGACCTCACCGGGTTGTGAACGTCGCCGTCATGGGCGGGCTTCGTCGCAATGACCTGACGCGCGGATTGCTGTTTGCACTCTATGTGCTCGCAGCGGCGACGTTTGGCTTTGCGCATAAACCGATCACGCCTGCGTCGAATGTCGACCTCGCCGCGTACGCGTTGCCTGATGGCTCGCTTCCTTTCGTTTGCGGAGGAGGCAAGGGCGTGCCGGGCGGTAAGCATGCCTGCTCGGCGTGTGCAGCATGTCTGTTGTCGGCTGCGCCGGGACTCATCAACGAGCACGACAGGCTGCTATCTGTCGCTCAACGCTTTGTCGTTGATGCGTGGCCTGATGGTTATCGCGCCAATGTCGGCACCGATTGGCCGCCGAACTTCCGTTCGCGGGCGCCTCCTTATCCTGATGTCTAATTGCTAAGGCCGCGGCGGCGTGGAGTTCAACTCTGCAAAGCTGCGTCGCATCGGATTCAGCATTTGTGAGGCAGTCATGTCGTCGCCATGTGCAACAGCGCATGCGCAGTCACAGAGGGGCTGCGCGCGGGAGCGCGTATCGTTTGTTGTTGTTCCAAATCAAAGTCTAAGCGATCGCGGGGCTTATATGCTCTACGGCGCGCTTAGCGGAGCGGTCGCTATTTTTCAGGTGCCGTTTCTCATGCGAGGTTACTGGCCGGTTGCGATGTTTTCCGTCATCGATTTATTGGGAGCGGTGCTTGCTATCCAGGCGTTTCGGCTTTGCCAGCAGGAGCGGCGGGAGGAAATCGTCGTTGAAGATGGCGCCGTCAACATTCGCCGTTTTGCCTTCGGAAAATCCATCCGCGAGCTTCGGCTTGCGTGTTATGGCCTGAAGCTTATCCGTTCCGATGATCCTGACTTTGGTTGCCGCCGTCTCGCATTTTCCGTTCGAGGAAAGCGCGAAGAGATTGCGCGCGATCTCTCGCCACCAGAGCGGGCGAGCTTTGCGGATGCATTGTGGCAGAGCCTGCGGCGCTATTCCGTTCCGCTCAGCACCGAAATGGCCTTCGGCTGGTCACTCTTTACCAAAGGGCCGTACGCGCCATGACGTTCGGAGGCATCGGGCGCCGCGCGGAGACACAGACGACCAGAAGCGTGCTGTTGGCGCTGTATGCGCTGGCGTGTGTGTTCTCGGTCAGCGTTTCCAAGCCGCATCCTGTCCGGCCACCCATCGATGCAAGTGCATACGCCCTGCCCGATGGATCGCTACCGCCAATCTGCTCGCCAGCGAACAGGGACGGGCATGTCGGCGCGTACGGCGATGCCTGCGGGCTGTGCTGTGTCGCCAAGCTCTCTGGGTTGCAGCCGCCGGGCGCGAGAGATCTCGTGCCGGCCTCAAGTGCCGGCGAGCGTCTGGCGATTGCGAATGTCGCATTTCGCGAGCCAGCGCAGCGCTTCGCAGCGCTGGGCGCGCGAGGGCCACCCATGATTTGAAGCGCCATCAATCACAGGGAAGCGCCCTCGCAGTCTTGGCCATCAACGTGGCTCGTACGCGAGCGCTCAACAATCACTAGCTTAAGGATTCAGGAAACCCTCATGGACAGCATGCTTGGCATGTATCCGACCTTTTACGTGCCCTACATCGGCACGGCATGGGTCATGGGGATCATCGGCGTCATTCACGTCGTTGCCTCCCACACTTCCGTCGGCGCAGCATTTTTGTTCGCGCTGCTAGAGACGAAAGCTTATCGGGACAAGCAGCCGCAATTGCTCGACTTCATCAAGCGTTACGGTCTGTTTCTTCTGGTCTTCTCCTACATCATCGGGTCGATCACCGGGCCGGGCATCTGGTACGCGATTACAGTCGCGAGCCCTCGCGGGGTCAGTGGCCTCATTCATAACTTCGTCTGGGTCTGGGCAGCGGAGTGGGTCTTCTTCACGGTCGAGGTCATCGGCGCATACGCGCTGGTCTACCTTGTGGGCAAGATTGATCCGATCTCGCATCTCAAGCTGACGTGGTCGTTTGCTCTGGCGTCCTGGGGGACGATGCTGCTGATCGTCGGCATCCTGTCGTTCATGATGTGGCCGGGAAGCGATACTTGGTATCAGACTGGCTCGACGAACGACGCCTTCTACAACATCAACTTCTTCGCGCACCTTGGCGTGCGAACAGGTTCGATGCTGGTCATGGCAGCTATCGTCGGCCTGATGGTTGTCCCGGGCGTCAAGGATAAGGCGCTCCGCGCAAGTGTCGTTCGCTTGATTGCGCCCGTTGGGCTCATCGGCGGCCTCTTCTCCGTCGTCATGTTCCTCTACTATTTGCAGACGCTGCCGAATAATGCGCATGTCATGCTGCAGGCGCATCTTCTGCCGGTCTATGCCCACGCCATGATCGGGGTTGCGGCGGTCACGGCCGTCTATCTCATCTCGGCGATGCTTTGGCCGCAGATGGTTCGGCTTTGGGTCGCGGTACCGCTATTCCTGTTCATCGCCATTGTTGGCGTCTGGCCGGAGGAACGCATGCGTGAAAGCATGCGCAAGCCCTACGTGGCCGGGCAGTACATCTATGGCGACCAGGTTATCTCCCGCGATGTTCCGGGCAAGGGCATCGTCGGAGAAGTGGATACCATCGCGGAAAAGGGCTTCTTGAAAGTCCATCCGTTCATTCCGGACCGGCTGCGAAAAATTACTGACAGCAACAAGCTAGAGGTCGGCGAACTGCTGACCAAGATTGCGTGCTCGAATTGTCATTCGCTCGATCCGGGTGCGCCGCTTCGCAGCTTGCCCGACATATTCCATCGCTCGACGGATGAAGACATGATCGCAGCGTTCCTTAAGGGACCGCTACGGCACGGCAGCATTCCTTACATGCCGCGCATCGATCTTCCCGACGACGAGATCGGAGCGATCGCTCATTACATCGCCACTGTGGATGCAAAGGCCGGTCCTTTGAAGGAGGATACGACGCCGATTGCAGCCGCCGCGCCTAATCCCGAGACTAAGAAGGAATAGCAGACATGGATGTCGGCACAGTCATAAACACGATGCGGGATCCGGCAGGCGTGCCTGCGACACCCGTCGTGTTTCAAATTCTTGCCGTTGCGACGTGGGTGTTTCACATCGCGTTCGTGATGTTGACGATGGGCACCGGTGTGCTCGCCGTATATGCGTTTTTCAGGCGGGCAACCGGTCCCTTCTGGGAGCAGCTATCGCTGGCGATGACGAAGGTCGCAAAGGTCAGCGTTTCGCTGCTGATCGTGCTCGGCGTTTCGCCGTTGCTCTTCACCCAGGTCATCTATGATCCGCAGTGGTACACGTCCAACGTGCTCTCGGCGGCCTGGGTGATCGGGTTCATCTTCACGCTGATCGTCGGCTATTGTCTTTGGTTCGTTTTTTATGAGGCGAACCACGACGGCGCAAAGCAATACGTCGGCTTCTATGCTGTGATGAGCTTGGCGATTTTCGCGCTCGATGGCTTGATCATGCACGTCCTGGCTTATCAGGCCATCCTGCCCGCTGAGTGGATGTCGTGGTACGCGCCGGGTGGCGTCGTTGATACAAGCGGCACGAAGCTGCACGCAATCGAGTGGGCGCGCTATCTCTTCATCATGAGCCTGTCGGCGCCTGCCGTCGGTCTCTTCCTGCTCGCCTATAGCGAATATCTCACGGTGCGTCGCGACAAGACGCGGGAATACCTCGAGTTCGCTCGCGATCTCGGGCGTAAGATCGCGGCGCGCGGTGCGATCATTTCGGCGCTTCTTGCCGTCTGGTGGCAATTTGACCTTCCGGCTTCGACCGGTCTGCGTTCACAGCCGCTCGGATGGTTGATCCCGGCTGGTCTCGTCATCCTGGCTTGGCTCGCCTCGCAACGGCATCCGCGCCTTCATGGCTACACCATGCTCAGTCTCGGCCTCGTGATGGTCGCTCTGCTTGCGATTTGGCGTGAGGTCATTCGCGTCGCGTATCTGAAGCCGTTCGGCTACAACGCCGACACTTACACGGTGCACGCAGATTGGCCGTCAACGATCCTCTTCTTCTCGACGATCCTTGGGGTCGGCAGCTTGGTGGGCGGGTACTACCTGACATTGCTCTACCGTGCAGGGCGGGTTGAGGGCGTCTATACCGCAGAACCGCGGGTGGATCGGCTTGGCTCCGCGGCCGTCGCTGTCCTCGTTGTGTGGATTGGCGTGTTTTTCGTTTATGGCGTCGCGATCTGGCTTCGCAACGCGTTTCTCGCTTAGGATCGGAGGATACAATGGCGTTGATTAAACAGCGCGCCGTATTCAGCTATATCGTGGCTGCATGCGCGATCGTTCAAACTGCTTCGTACGCACAGGCTGCCGATCTGGCCGCCGGCCGAAAACGCGCTGAAGTCTGCATGGCGTGTCATGGTGAAAAGGGCATCAGCGAGATCCCGGGCATTCCAAGCCTCGCCGGACAGGACACTGACTATATCGTCTCGGCGCTGAAGGCGTATCGAGCCGGCACAGAGCGCACCAATCCAACGATGGCGGAAATGGCAAAGCCTCTGAGCGATGCCGATATCGATAACCTTGCCGCGTTCTGGCATTCGCTCGCCTCGCCGTTGGCGCAGAAATAGCAAACGATCCCGATCCGCGGAGAGGCAAGTTCCTTGCATCTTCGTGATCCCAAGCGGGACCGAAATCGCGGATGGCAGTCGCCTTCACAGGCGGCTGCCATTTTTTGTGGCTATTGAACGACAATAGCCGGCCGCTAAGCGCCAACCTGCGCCGTTTTGTCGATCTTCTGACTGGAGATTTTGTAATCCGGCTCTACATCCCTTGCGATGCCCTCGAAGCGACATCAGCCCAGGAGATTTTCCCATGACAAACCTCGACCGACGATCGTTTCTTAAGGCGGCGCGTGCCGTTTCCGTTGTTGCGGCAGTTTCGTCATCCGCGACAGTCAAAGCTTTCGCCGAAACGACCGGGGCCGGTGGACCGTACAAGCTTCCGCCGCTTCCCTACGCATTCGGAGCGTTAGAGCCGAATATCGACGCGCAAACCATGGAGCTGCATCACGACAAGCATCATGCGGCCTACGTCAAGAATTTGAATGCGGCGCTGAAGGATCATTCGCAGCTTGCGTCGCTTCCTCTGGAAGAGCTTCTCGTCAAGCTCAGCGACGTGCCGGAAGACATTCGCATGACCGTTCGCAATAACGGTGGCGGTCATGCCAATCACAGCATGTTTTGGGAGATCATGGGGCCGCCCGGCGGCGCTGGGCCGGATGGTGAGCTGAAAGCGGCCATCGACAGGGATTTCGGTGGGCTCGATAAGCTACAGCCGCAGTTCAATGCAGCAGGCGGAAAAGTTTTCGGCTCGGGTTGGGTTTTTGTCACCGTCGACAAGGACGGAAAACTCGCACTTGTCTCTAAGCCGAACCAGGATACGCCACTTATGGACGGCGGCCGCGTGTTGATGGGAAATGATGTTTGGGAGCACGCCTATTACCTCAAATATCAGAACAGGCGCCCTGAATATCTGAAAGCGTGGTGGAACGTTGTAAATTGGAAAGCCGTCGGCGATCGCTATGCGGCGGCAAAGGCGGGCAAGCTCGCCATTTGATTTCACGGTAAAATCGACAAAGCCGTCCGGCTGCGGTTTGGACGGCTTTTTTGCAGCTTAATTCAGTCCGAGCTGCGCACCGACCCAGCTGAGAGCCGCCGCGTTATTGAATGCGATATCGAAGGCGATGCCGGCAAATATCACCACGATAACGATGAGCACACGCATGTCGTCCATGCTACGAGCAACGCCGGGTGGAAAACGAATGTTCCACCGCGAGATAGGGAATGTTACGGCGTCTTCTTGTTTACCGTCGCGTCGGGTGGAGGAGGTGTCGGGCTGATCGGATATGGCTCAGGCGCTGCCTTTGCTGGGGACGAGTGATTAGCTTCTGCGGGTGCGGGCTTGGCAGCATCCGCCGTCGAAAGATCAAGGCGCTGCCAATATAAAATAGCCCCAGCGATTATGATGATCGACAGAATGAAGATCGGCCACTTCATAGCTTTTATCCGCGCGGCTTTTTCCGCCAACGAACGCCAAGAATGCAAAGTTCCCGCCGTGCTTTCGCGAGCGGTGTGGTCGGCGCGATATTAACGCTTGTGGCGGATGAGATGATTTCACGCGGCGCTAACCAAGCGCTCAGTTGTCACGTGTTGTCCTGATTTTTCGGCGTAGATTCGACCTATCGTTGAAGGCAAACAGGAGTTCCCGCATGTCGAAGCGTACCTTATTCGCCGCCGCAATGGGAGCTGCAGCGCTCGTCTCGCTGCCTGCAGTCTCAGAAGCTCATTGCCTCGGTTACAAGCACATGAAATCCGAATTCAACTCTGCGGTCGACGGGACGACGACGATGGTTAAACGCGTCGCGTATCGCACGGAGGCGTTTGGCCGTCGCATGTTCGGCTGGTTGGATTGCAAGAAATACTAAGACCGGCAAGCGACTTTCGCAGGCCTTCGGGACGCGTTTGAACGGCTAGGTCGTAATGCGACCTATGCCGCCAAGGGCCGAGGCTTGAGCGTGTCGGCAAGCGAGGCGCGGACGCGTTCCTCAAGAGCGACCATGTCGAAAACAGACTCCGAGGCGGTGAGGATTGTCATCACAATTCTCGCCCGCTGCTTATGGTTTGGATCGAGATTTCGTTCGCCACCGTCGATCTCATCTCGAAGTCTTATGTAAAGATCGACGAGCACGCTTCCCGGAAGGGGAGTACCACTATCCATGCTTGAGCTTTCGTTCGATGCTGCAGAGCATCAACGCCAGCGCCTTGCTTTTGGTTGCGTGTGATGGTGTGCGCCGGGTCCTCTTCGAAATCTGCGATGCGCTATTGGCGAGGGGATTTTTCTTTGCTGCCTGCGACGCGCCTGATCTCTGCTTCCAAGCCGCCAGTCAGCCAGAGTCCGTACATCTTCAGATCTGCCTCCAGCGACCAAAGTGGATTTTCAAAAGCGGCAGGGTTGTTTCGCTCAAAGGCGAAGTGGCCTGCCCAGGCACTAGCGTATGAACCAGTTATGCCTGCGGCCAGGTATCGACCTCGGCCGGTTTTTAGCCATCCGGCGACGCCAAGAAGGCCGAGCGTCGTTCCTATCATATGCATCGCGCGCGTCTCAGGCTTGGAATGCGCCTTGAGATAATAAGGCCAGAATTCATCGAACGACGCGAACTTCGGCGCGGGCTCTGGTGTTGAATTTCGTTTGCTCAAAGAGCTGGTCGCCATCTCTTTTACCTCCAAACTATTGTGCTCAATGCCCAAGTGCTGCGGCGATACTCTGGGGGATCGATTTATTAATCGTCCCATGGCTTAGTTCCGTTGCCCGTCCGGGGCAGGCCTCGGATTTGGATCTCGCAACAAGATCTTCGAGGTCATCCTCTTTCCGCACGATATAGGGCGACAGGTGCTTGACGACTTTCGCGCTCGCTGCAACGCCCCACAAAATTCCCGTATCAAGCGGCATCGACGTGATGTCTCCTGCCGCGGTGATGCAGTTCATAGATCTCGGAAGCGAGTTGATCATCGAATAACTGACGCGGCCGGACTGCAAGAGGGCAAGACGCATCTTCGCTCTCTCGAATAATTCCGCAGTGATCTCGTAGGGTCCCCATGACTTGACACGTCGGCCGGCGTGACAGGCCATTTGCAAAGTTTCGGCAAGTGAAAAGTTATGGCCTCGCTCAGATCCGAACGGCTGTACCTTTTTCGTGGCAGGTAGCCAGCTTATTGTCAGCGGGCTGACCACGTCCTTCGCTAAGTCATTTCCGCGATAGAAGCTGATGAATGTATGGGCATGTACTAGGTCATCGTCCGGCCCCTGATAGGCCCATACCACCATAAAATAGCGACCATCCAAGCTTGCTGTCTCGGCCGCCCTTCCGAAAGAAACCTGCAAGAAGCAGAGCGACAGTACGCAAATCAACGTCTTGAAGAATTTTCCGGTAGAGATCGACATTGTCCCTTCTCTCATCCGCAATGAAGATCCGGTGAGATCATTGAAATCACTCCGCACTTAAATTCGATTGGCCTTAGGAATGTTCCGCCGCAGGCCAAAACGTTGGGTTCGCCTTGGTCGCACATCCAATCTAAGTCTCGAAAATTTTCCTATCTGTCCTCTTGAACGATCCAATCGACGAAATTAAATCGCCGCTCGGACGGGCCCGATGTGGCTGTCCCTTGCTCTGGTTGTCGCTTCTGGAAGGAGGATAGCTATGGCGACATTCGACTTCACGCCGATGTTTCGTTCGAGCATCGGGTTCGAGCAAATTCCCGATCTTCTGGCCCAGGCGTTACAGCGCCAGGGTGATGGATATCCCCCGTACAACATTGAAAAAGCCGGTGTCGATGAATTTCGCATCGTAATGGCGGTGTCTGGCTTTTCTGCGGATGATCTTGAGATCGTCCAGGCTGAAAATCGCCTGACGATCAAAGGCGGGGCCAAGAACGACGATCAGAAAATTTACCTTTACCGAGGTCTTGCCGCCCGGCAGTTCGTCCGCGAATTCGATCTCGCGGATTACGTCGAGGTTACAGGCGCGAAGCTCGACAATGGGCTGCTCGTCATTTCCTTGAAACGCGAACTACCGGACGCGATGAAGCCTCGGTCCATCCCGGTCACGATTGGAAATGGTTCCGACGCGCCGGCGCGCATCGAGAAGAAAGCCGCGTAGATCATCCACTAAGAGGCAGGGATGAGCGCGGTTGCATTCTCCGGCCATTCGGTTGCGGCCGTTGAGAGCGTGATGCCGGTGGCGACAGGACATGGCGCCGGCATCTCCGCTCGGCAGGGACAGCTTTCTGGCCGTCCCTCATGTCGGATCTTTCCGATGGGAAAGGGATGGGGTCTCGCGATTGAGCGCAATAGCGCTTGGCTCATCGGCTTTGGCATTCCTGGAAGCTGCAGATTCTTCAGGTCGCTGAGAGCGGCAATCGCCTTCGCCGAGGCCCGCGGCCTCGACTACTACGTCGTCCGCCCGGCGCGTCCGTTTGAGAGTTATTGGCGTCGCCGCTGGCGGGGCAGGGGACGTGGGCGTGATTTTGGACGCCCCATTGTCTCCAAGGCCTCATCGAACTGATCAGCATGAGAGGGGATCATGCAAGCGATACTTTCGGGAAAGCGAGTACTCGTCGTCAACGGTTCGCTTCTTGCGCCTTGTGCGTTGGAAAAAGCGCTGGGCGAGCGCGGCGCCAAGGTGATCAACGCCACCAATGTCATCTCCGCATTTTCTATTATTGAACAAGAGGAATTGGTGCCGGCTGTAGGATTTGAATCTACGACCCCTGATTACAAATTCGGGGCAACTCCAATATCAGCAGCTCATTCTGACTATTCGCGCATCGTTCTCGTAATGACGATTCAATAGCTTAGAAGCGCAGTCAGAACGAGATAACTGCAAGACCGGACCGCGCTTAGTCTTAATCATTTTAAGCATAAAAAGACAATCTGATCCGCTTACAGATTTATTGCGTTGCCCAACTCTATAGGAGAATGGTCTCCTTTGAATTTGCGAGTTGGAGAATTTTCGATGGCAATTTATTTTCAACCAACTGAGGGCCGCATTGTCAGCGAAGTCATCGACGGCGAGGCTATTCTGCTGGATCTGACCACTGGTTCCTATTTCAGTGCGGATCATGTCGGAGCCGCGGTTTGGAGCCTGGTGTCCGCGGGCGTTCCTGTCGAGACGACAGCACAGGTCATCGCTGATCGGTTCGAACACGACCTTGCAAAGGTGACCGAAGACGTTGAGGCCTTCGTTGACGATCTCTATCGCCGCGGACTGATCCAGCGGTGCAAGCAGCCAGCCGAAGAGGCATCGGCTATTGCCAGCCTCGTCGTCATCGCCAAGGCCTATGAGGCGCCGCAGCTCGCGGTCTACGAGGACATGCAGGATCTTCTTTTCATCGATCCCATCCATGATGTCGGCGAAGCGGGATGGCCCCTGCGCAAAGAGACGGCATGATGAGCTCGGATCGCGGCCGCCCCCCAATCCATGCGATCGTGACCTGCTATAATGTCGGACGGTTCCTGGATGAAACGCTTGCAAGCGTTTTCTCCCAAACAACGACGGCCCACACGGTGACAGTGGTCGATGACGGATCGACCGACGATACTCAGGCTGTGCTCGCGCGCCATGGAGGCAGGCTGAGTGTGGTCTGCCGGAGCAACGGCGGCATCTCGGCGGCTCGCAATAGCGGTATTGCCTCCGTAACCGACGGTCTGGTCGCCTTCCTCGACGGCGACGACCTTTGGACCCCCGAGAGCCTAGACTGCCGGCTCGCAGCCTTCCTGGCGGATCCCAGGCTCGACCTGGTCTACGGAGCGGTGCGCCAGTTCCGTTCGGTCGACGCTGCGAACGGAAGGGTCCGCGCGCCCCATGGCGAGCCGTTGCAGGCCAGGCTGGCCGGCTCAATGCTGATCCGACGAGACTTTTTCGACCGGATCGGCCTATTCAACGAGGCGTTCCGGATTGGCGAAACCATCGACTGGGTGGCCAGGGCGGCGGAGAGCGGCGCACGAATTGCATGCGTGGAGCCTGTCGTCCTGGAACGACGCATCCATGGTGATAACACCGTGATCAGAGAAAAGCAGCGGACGGGCGACTATCTTCGCGCTCTCAAGGCGTCGATCGATCGCCGCGCTGCGAGCGGCCACGCAATAAGGGATAAGCCGTGATGGGCAAACTCCGCTCATTCGTCTGGCCTACCGAGGGCCAGGAAATGCTTCTCGATATCGCTCTGGGGCCGCAGGAAAACGTGGTCGCGACATTCGAGAAATGGAATGCGGCCACGGACCTGGACAAGGAATTCGACTGGGGCACGTTCCGGCTGCTGCCGCTCGTGTATGAGCGCCTGCGCAGTCTCGATCTCGACCATCCATTGATGGGCCGCCTGAAGGGGATCTATCGCCTCGCCTTCTACGAGACGCAAAGCATCGTGCATGTGGCGGCGTCGATGCTCTCGAACCTGCAGGCCGCAGGTATCCCGACGATGATGATCAAGGGCGTGCCGCTCGCCCTCTCGTATTATCGCTCTCCTGCCGTGCGGCCGATGCGGGATTTCGATTTTGCAGTCCCGCCGAGCATGTCGCATAGGGCCGTGGCCATTGTGGAAGCGCAGGGCTGGACGCGCCTGGGATATTGCCGCGACGAGGACCTGCTCTACAGGCACTCCATGCCGTTCAGGAACGCGGCCGGCAAGGAGATGGATCTCCACTGGCATTGCTTGGTCGAGGATGGATCAAAAGCTGCGAACGACTGGTTCTGGGCGCGGAGCACACCGCTGATCGTCGGCCCGTGCACGACGCTCCAGCCCGACGCTACGGCCCTGCTGCTGCACACGATCCTGCATGGCTTGCGCTCCAACCCGGAACCGCCGGTGCGCTGGGTGGCTGATGCGACGAGGCTCATCGACTCGAGTCCGGGCGTGGACTGGGACGAACTCGTGCGCTTCGCCATTGAGCGCCGGCTCACCCATCGCCTCTCGTTAGGGCTCGCCTATCTCAAGCGTCGCTTCAATTGCGCCATCCCCGAAGACGCCTTTACGCAACTGGAAGCGCTGCGCCCGAGCCTGCTTGAGAAGATCGAGAACACCGTGTTCCTCGGCGACTCGACGACAATTGCAGAGAACCCATTCGGTCGCCGCTGGGTGAAGTTCATCGAGTACACCCGCATGATGCGGATCTGGCCGCTCGGCCAAGTCATCGCGCAGTTTCCAGACTATATGCGCTACCGGGCCGACTTGCCGCACAAGCGTGACCTGCTGGCCTACCTGGCCAGCTATCCGCGGCGCGGCCTGAAGCGACTGGCGACCCGCCACATATCAGGTCCGGCAAAGGAATGAGTGGCTTGGCAACGGAGGCGTCCACGACCCAAGCCGCTCACATACCGGCGCGCGGATCATGGCGAGGAACGGGAGTGCGGGCCGAATTCGCCTGGATGGCTTCCTATTATCGGGGGAGCTGGAATGCGCTGCTGGCGATCGTGTCCGTCGCTGTGGCCGGGGCCCTGCTGGCGCCGGCCCAGCCGCACATCGTCCGGCTCATTTTCGATCACGCCATCCCCGAAGGTCATACGGCGCTGCTGGTGGGGCTGGCGCTTCTGCTGCTGGCGGTACGGTTCGCCGGCGGCGCATTGTCATTGCTGTCGCGCCATTTGACGTTGACCGTGACGCGCGGCGTGACGATGGAGATTCGCCGGGCGATCATCGCAGGCCTCTACGATCAGCCAAGCGAGTTCCACGACTTCAGCGCGCCCGGGCGGCTGCAGAAGCGGATCGTCCACGACACGGAGCAGCTGGAGAACCACATGCAGGCGGTGCTGTCGGTCGGGCTGCCGGCTCTTCTGGGAGCGATGACGCTGACCCTGATGATGGCCAGCATGAGCTGGCAGGTCACCGGCATTCTGCTGGTTTTGGCGCCGCCGCTTTGGTTCACCACGCGTCTCTCGAACACCTTTCTGAAGCGCAACCTCGAGGCCTTCCAGGCACAGTTCGAGCTCTTCAATAAGGGCATCTACTTCGTTCTGCGCCACATGGACCTCACGCGCATTCGCGCCTTCGAGGAAGGGGAACTAGATCGACAGACAAGCATTCTGGCCGGGCTGCGTGAAAGCGGCGCCCGCATGTCGCGGGGCTTCGAGATCCACAACCAGATCCAAAACGTCGCGACGAGCGTCATCGCCATCGTGCTGCTGGTCAGCGGCGGCATCGCCATTCAGCATGGCATGCTGAAGGTCGGTGACTTCGTGGCACTGTACATCGCAGCGGCGATGCTGAGTGGCCAGTCCATCCGGCTGGCGTCAGTAATTCCGGACGTGTTTATGATCCGCGACGTGGTCGATCGCCTGCGCGAGTTACCCCAGCGTAGCGCACCGGCGCTGCGGGCCGGGTCCGCGCTGCCGGCCTTCAAGGGCTGCATCGAGCTAGAAGGCGTGTCGTTCCGGCGAGGCAGTCGGCCGATACTGCGGCGCGTAGACCTGACGATCCGGCCGGGCCGCCACGTGGCGATCCGCGGCGCCAACGGGGCGGGAAAGAGCACGTTGGTGCAGTTGGTGCTTGGCCTGCTGAAGCCGAGCGAAGGCCGATTGACCGCAGACGGCGTCCCCTATGACGAACTCGATCTGGCCGCGCTGCGTCGGAAGATCGGCTTCGTGCCACAGCGGCCTGATTTTTTCGGCGGTACACTCCTGGAGAACATCATCTATGGGCGTCCGGAAGCGACGACGGAAGATGTTGACGACGCGCTCCGCAAGGCCGGTATCGATGACTTCGTCCGCAGTCTTCCAAATGGGCTCGAGACGCTGGTGGGCGAAGGCGGCGTAACAATCTCAGGCGGGCAGGGGCAGAGGCTCGCCATCGCGGCGGCACTGGTGGCGCGGCCACGGCTGCTGGTGTTCGACGAGCCTACCAATCACCTCGACCCCATGGCGGTGACCGCCATCATCGACACGCTGCGACGGGAATCGGCCGGTACGGCCGTCCTCACGATCAGCCATGCCTCGGCTCTCATCGGCTCGGCGGACGCTGTCTTCGACCTGACAGCGGGCCGGTTGACGCCAGCGGAGGAAGCCTCTGCATGAGTAGCCACGCAAGCAGCGGCGAGAGCGGCGTCTCCTCCCGCCTTCACCATGCCGCCGACCGCGGCAGCCGCAGCGAGGCGGAGCAGCGGCGGTTCTTTGAAGACGTGAGCTCGTTGACGCGAGAAGCCGAGAAGCGGATCGACGTGATCGAGCGCTTCATTGACGTCGCGGGGCTGCCGGTGCGCATCCGCTATGCGGGCAATGCGATGTACGATGCCTTGTGGCCGGCGCTTGCTCATCTCGAGATCCCGCCCACCGACGAGCCCGGCGCCACGCTGCGCCTGTGGACCTCCGCGGGTACGGGGCTCCGCATGCTGCCGCCGCCCGTGGGGCGGGATGCCTTCACGGACCGTGGCGATATCTGGGGCTATGACAGCCGCGTCGTGCGCAGCGCGTTCCTCTGGGGCGAATCCGCGCTCGCCTTGCTCGATACCACCATCGGCGAAGGGATCTACTGGGTTGAGGATCCTGCCGCGATTCCGTACTGGGCGAAGGCATCGCCGCTGCGCACCCTGTTCCACTGGCTGATGCTCGCAGAGGGCAAGCAACTCATCCACGCCGCTTGCGTCGGTCAGGAAGACGGCGCCGTCCTTATCTGCGGCCGGGGCGGCGTCGGCAAGTCCACGACGGCACTGTCGTGTCTCGATGCCGGTATGCGCTATGTGAGCGACGACTATCTTGTCGTCGGGCTCGATCCGGAGCCGATGGCCTACAGCCTCTATGGCACGGCCAAACTGGTCGCCGAAAAGGCCGCCGCCTTCGACAGCTTCGGCGGCCGCGCGGCGCAGGACGCGGCCAAGCCGGGAGAGAAGGCGGTCGTTGCGATCGCCGGCGAGCACGGGTCGCGCCTGGTGCGTCGCCTGCCGATTAAAGCGATCCTCACGCCGCGCTTTGTCGACGACTCCGCGACGAATTTCGCGCCGACATCATCGGCCGCGCTGATCCGCGCCGCCGTGTTTACGACGACCGCGCAATTGCCTCATGCCGGGCGGGAGACTTACGCGTTCGTCGAGCGGCTCGTCGAGACCGTTCCCGGTTGCGAAATCCGCCTCGGCCGAGACATCGGCGCTGTTCCGGCCGCGATTGAGGCGCTGCTCGCCGAGGAGATCGCCATGCCGCCCCGCCGCATCGACACCAGCGCGACGCTGCCGCTCGTCAGCGTCATCATCCCCGTCTTCAACGGCACACACTTCCTTCCGGACGCGATCCGAAACGTCGTGTCCCAAGATATAGGCAAGCTTGAGATCATCGTCGTCGACGACGGTTCAACGGAGGATGTCGGGGCGGCGCTCGAGGCATTGCCGGTGGATGTTCGCCTTCTGCGTCAGGCCAATGCCGGGCCGTCAGCCGCTCGCAATCGCGGGCTTGCCGCGGCGGCAGGTGACTATGTGGCGTTCCTCGACGTTGATGATCTATGGACGCCAGGCGCACTTCACCTGCTGGGCGCCGCGCTCGCCGCAGATCCTGACCTGGACGCTGTCCATGCCCGCGCCCGGCTCGTCCGCTACGGCGCCGAGGATGCCTATCTCGGCTCGCCGGAGGAGACCTTCCCCTACTATATCGGCGCTGGCCTTTACCGGCGCAGCGCTTTCGACAAGGCCGGCGCCTTCGACGCCACCCTGCGCTTCGGCGAGGACACCGAGTGGTTTGCGCGCGCGCGCCTCGTGGGTGCGCGCATCCTGGAATTGCCCGAGGACGTCCTCCTCGTCCGCCGGCACGACGGCAACATGACGGCGGGGAAGTCGTTGGTGGAAGTCAACACGCTGCAGGTTTTCAAAAGGATCAGGGATCTGCAGAACCGCCGGAAAGTCTGATCGGCAGCAGTCAGCGTTCGTAGTTCTCAACGCTGAAAGCTCCAGCTGCCAGCAGCGACGTGAATTCAACTGCTTGCTGTCCGTCTTCTGGCAAGTTCCTTCGCGCTTCTCGGCGTAGCGTCCGTCTGCGAAGCTGCCGAAGTCGCTTTGCCGCCGTTCTATCAGGCGCGAAAGTCAGAATGAAAATTGGGAAGCAGCTAAGTCATTGATTATAAATGGTGCCGGCTGTAGGATTTGAACCTACGACCCCCTGATTACAAATCAGGTGCACTACCACTGTGCTAAGCCGGCGGCCGTTTGAAAATCAATAATTTAGGTCGGAGCGAAACTTCAACGCTCGATTTTGTCACGTATTTGTCAGGTCGGACGAGGCCGAGCGAAGGCGCTTGATACAGGAGGTTGGGTGCCGGGTGCAAGTCGACGATGCGACTTCTCCGCTTACGTGCTAGGCTTTCAAAAGTAGAGGAGGCGAGCACATGCAGTTCACAGTCGGCTTTAAGTACGACGGGCAGGTTGGGCATGTCGTCGTCGAGGGGGACGATGCCCTTGTAGCGGCCCTCAAACTGAAGGCGGAGCGACCGGCGGCCCGGATCATGTACGTGCGTCCTCAGAACCGGCGAGGCGATGCTCGACATCCTCCGCTGGCGGTTCTGCAGATCAATTGATTTTTGGTCACTCGACCGCGCAAATGATTTCGGAATGCGCGCAGCCGCGACCGGCGCAGTCATGCTTAAGCGGCTGCGACGGATATAAGCAGCGGGTTTAGCGCGAAAATCCGCAATGAACAGAAGGCTACCCACGCGAGACTGAGGGTCGTGGCCTGAAAGCATGAAAAAAGGGAGCGGAGATTATCTCCCCTCCCAATCGCATCTCTTGGCGGTTTAGTCCGCGCTCCGTGGAGCCTCAGGGGCACCACCAGATCGGGCCAACGATGATGCAGCCACGACGCTGCCAATCACCCGGACGTTTTTTGTAACGATGCCAGTTGGAGGGCGCCCTGTCATAGCGGTGGCCGGCTCGGTATTTCCTACGGTCGTAGTGATGCTTATTTTTCTTGTAATCGACCTGTTGCAGGTTCGGGAGCGGCGCGAAGCCGGCAGGCTTCGTGATAGTCATCGCTGATGCAGCCGAGGCCAAGCCTGCGGTAAACGCTGCGACCAGCGCGATGGTTTTAAGGCGCAAGACAATCTCCGTTTGTATTCTGTTTTCCAAAGACATAGCTAAACGCGTTAAGGGTATTTAAGTTCCCCGGGAGGCGGGTATTTGTTATGGCTTGGTGGTGTATTGAGCCGTCAGATTTGAATCGGCGAGCACGCCGCCGCCATTTCTGCGGGCGTCCGTACTCATGCACCTTGGCAGAGATGTAACGGCTCGGAAGATTTTGATGCCGGGTGACGATCGCAAGATGCCCCGTACGGGATCTTAAGATAATGTCTGGCAATGATTCTCGAACCTTTGCAGGGCATCGTTCCGCTCTGACTGGAACCACGCAGGAGTTCTGCCAATGCGCTTTAGGTCTTTCATGGCGCTCGCCGTTATCGCGACGGCCGGGGTTGCGGCTGCGCAGCCGGCGTCGGCGTTCGATCTTTTCAATAGCCCGGACCTCCGCGACCGCCCATATTATCGGAACGATGCGCTGGAGGAGTACTATTCGTACTTCTATTCACCGCGCGGCTACTATCCCTATTACAACTCGGGTGAGTGGGGCCGCCCCATCATCCGCCGTTCACGACTGCAGCTGCCGCCCTATTACGCTGCGTGGGGCGCGCCGAACCGCCGGTACTATCACGTCGAATGGCATCGCCGGCATTACGGCGGCCATCGTCGCGGAGACTGGTGAGCAGCGTCTGCTGTTTCGTCACGAGGACAGTTGCGGCGCCCGGAACATCTGTTCCGGGCTTTGCTATTGTCAGGCCGGCTTTCGGGCGAGGAGCGCCGCGTGAAGCGCGATGGCGGCAGCATTCGACACGTTCAAGCTCGCGAGCGCGTCGTCTGTCGTGATGCGCGCCACGCAATCGCAGGTCTTGCGTGTCAACTCGCGTAGGCCTTTGCCTTCAGATCCCATGACGAGCGCGGTGGGGTTCGACCAATCAAGAGCTTCAATGGTCTGCTCACCCTGGCCGTCGAGCCCGACGATGGTAAAGCCGGCCTCTTTCAGCTCATCGAGCGCCCGGGCGAGGTTGGCAACGAGCGCCACGGGAATGAGTTCCAGCGCACCGGAAGCCGACTTCGCGAGCACGCCATTTAGCGGCGGGCTATGACGGCGCGTCATAACGAGACCGCTGGCGCCGAAGACGGCCGACGACCTCAGGATCGCTCCGACATTGTGCGGATCGGTGACCTGGTCCAGGACAATGAGCGGGCGTCCGTTGGCCGATGCCGCCAAATCATGCCAATCGGGTTCGGGCAGGGGCTCCGTTTCCAGCGCGGCGCCCTGATGGACGGTGTCGGCGCCAAGGAGCTTGTCCAGGTCGCGCGGGCTGACGTGTTCGATCGGCGGTTTAATTTCGCCAATGGCTTCCCGGATCCGGCGCTCGGCGTTTTCCGTTAGCAGCAGGCGGAGGATGCGACGATTGGGATTCTTCAGGGCCGCCTCGACGGCGTGGAGGCCAAAGAGGCGTATGGGCAAGTCTTCGTCGCCGGTACGGTCATCGGCGCGTTGGGGTTTGCCGCGAAATGGCGCATTTGGTCCGCGCGAGGCAAACCCACTGGGGCGCTTCTTGTCGCGCCACGGCTTGTTAAAACGTGGTTTCTGCAGGGCTTGGCCTCAACTCTATAGGCGGTCGTTTCTTTCCGCCTGGGGAAATACTGTTCTTTGCCCGGCCGTGGATGGGGGCGCAAGAGCACATTGGCGCTTTTCCGATTGACAGGAGCGGCCGTCGTGAAGATAACCCGACGAAAGGCCCTGCCCCGTTTGGCAGGGCGCTTTCATTTCTGGGCCGCGGCACGCGGCTTCGGGGAGAGGTGCCCGAGTGGCTAAAGGGGACGGACTGTAAATCCGTTGGCTTCGCCTACGCTGGTTCGAATCCAGCCCTCTCCACCAACGACCAATCCGCACCTGTTCGTAGACGTTCAAAATCTCCTTTAAAATCTGCGCTTTGCCTAGGCTTTCGTGAGATTTTGCGCGAATGCCAAAACACCCCCAAACGGCCTGCACGATTAGGACCGAAATTAGGACCCAAGCCTGAATCTCGTTCAGAGGCGGCTATTTTTGCGTTTTTGTGAGCCGGCGCGCGTAAGGCGTTGAGATGCAATCACCTAGTAGGTGCGAGAGGCCACAACGGTGGAGCCCGCTACTGTAACCGTCCGCTGCCAGCCCATCGCGGCTTTGAACCTAATCATCTCTGACGGTATAAGCGTTCCTACTTTTCTTAGAGGGGGAGCTATGAGCGAAGAGAGCGACGCTTTATCAAAAATTCTTTCATTGCTTCAGTCGCAGCAGGAGACGGCAAATTCGAACGCCCTGTATCCCGACGCGCCCGTCATCTTTTCCGATGGCGTGACGAACTTCGCGAATAGCGAGGCAGTAGTTAAGTTTTACCTGTCGCGCCTCGATCCCGCGACGGACGGCAAAAGTGATGCCGCGCAAAAAGTTGCCGCTCAGGTCATCATGTCGATGCAAAGCTTTTTGAATACATTTCTTTTCTTTGAACGCATGCTCGATGTTCTGACCTCGCAAGGATACTTCGATGCTGATTCAATCAAGAAGCTTCGCGCGTCTCAGGGGCAGTCATGAAGATCAGTCCTAGGGAAAACGAACTCTTTCCCAAAAAATTGAAGGCTGATCCACGCGGGCAAAATCCCCTTCCAAGCGTCGACTACAAGCAGCATTCAAACATTTTGATTTTTCCGCGTCGCAAATTAGATGCTCCTAACAAGTCCACCATTCCCATCCAGCGTCCGACATCTATAATTGACCCAAGAGGAACGGTAGCCGTGCCCAAACCAGCGACGCAGAATCCCCAGCCATCCCCCATGTCTTGGATTGCTCCGCTGGTCGTACAGGGATTCATCGCGCTAGCTTGTTTCGTCGGCGTCTATTTTTTAAACGCGATAAACGCGGGCGTGTCTGAAGTGCGAAGCGAAATGAACAGCAACGCTTCGGAACTACGAGGAAGCTTGAGCAAGCTCGCAGACAAAGTGGAAACAAACCATCATGAGCTTGTGGGGGCAATAAATTCTGTATCGGAAAAAGAAGGCGTGACCAACGCAAAGCTTGAAATGCTGATTGGAGTTCTTCGTCCAGATCACAAACCGTAGCGTTCAAAAGCTTCTAATGCCGGTGGCCCAAAAACTCGTCCCAGCATTTGTGGAATTTGCGGAACTACGGCGTTTCCGAGCATTGCGACGCGGTCCAGCCTTCCGGAAATCCCATCATCCATTCCGCTATTGTCGGGGAAAGGAGGCCACTCGTGATCCCCAAGAAGTCTGCAAAGCGCCTGCATCCGGCGTGCTTCGCCACCATGGAAGGGGCTAACTGATTGCCCTTCGTCGTGAGGGTAGGCAACAATCCAGAGCCTGTCTCGCGGCTGAAAAGACCCGGCGGCGGAAGCAGGTATGCAGTGCCACTCCGCATCATACCCGAGCGAGGCCAAGTCTCCGAGAACGGCTCCCGCTCCCCGCTCAAGCATTGCTGAAACGTTCTCCACGAATACGACGTCCGGTCGAAGTTCGCCAATAAGGCGGGCATACTCTCGCCATAGTCCGCTTCGCTCGCCACTAAGGCCGATCTTACTTCCTGCCGTGCTAATATCTTGGCACGGGAACCCGCCGCAGATGGCGTCGACTCGAATAACGTTTCTTGCACGCAAACTCTCTCTAGTGAGGGTAGTCACATCATCAAAAATCGGAAGGCCGGGCCAATGTCGCGAAAGGACTGAATGGCACTTTGGCTCGGTTTCGCAAAAGGCAACTGTTTCGAAATAGCCAGATGCTTCAAGCCCGAGGCTGAAGCCGCCGATACCGCTGAAAAGATCGAGAAGTTTGAGTTTCTCCATACACCTCTAAAAGCACGGCGTAGTCCCCGCCGCGTGGCCGTTTCGGTGTCCATGTGGCACCTCGGAATCCGCCCTAGCCGCAACGGATTAATCCGTCAACGGATGAATTTTGGCGGTCCTAATTTTGAGTGGTTTGGTGGAGGGTTTGTCCGCCGATTTTGGCGCCAACGGATATTGCAAATTCAATCGCTTATCGCGGTGGGAGCGCGACGGATCGCAAACGGATGCATCTATTAGGATGATCTGCCCACAGAAAAAAATTTTTCATGGCGAAAACAAATAGTTAGTGGAATGGCCGAGGCGAGCCCTCTCCACCAAGACCCCGTCTGTCAGTGTCGACTGACGTCGGTTGGCGCTTCTGAAACCCCAACGAAATCAAGGAAAAGTGGTTTCTGGCGTCTGTTGGCGTCGGTGCAAATCGCCTACCATCGGCCTCGCGTTTGTGGACCAATTTGTGGACCCAGGGATGCCGAAAACAACTCATCGCTTGAATGCAATCTCTGCCTCGAACATCAAGAAGCCGGGCCTCTACCCCGACGGCGCTGGGCTCTATTTGAGGGTTAAGCCGAGCGGGGCCCGCTCTTGGATCTTTCGGTACATGCATGATCGCAAGCCGAGGTATCTCGGGCTCGGTTCGGCGGCTTCGGTTAGTCTTGCAACCGCACGCTCGTTGGCCGGTGACGCGCGGCGTCAACTCGATCTCGGCCAGGATCCGATTGAGGCAAAACGGTTGGCGGAAAGGGAAGCCGCCGCCGACAAAGCGCGCTCGATGACTTTTAAGGAGTGCGCCGAAGCTTACATGGCTGCGCACGAGCCGAGCTGGAAGAATGCGAAGCATCGGGAGCAGTGGCACGGCACGCTCTGGCGTTATCTCTATCCGAAGTTTGGGGGCATCGGGGTCTCGTCAGTCACAACCGAAATGGTTCTCGATGCCATACAACCTATTTGGCATGTGATGCCCGAAACGGCCTCGCGGGTGAGGGGCCGGATAGAGGTCGTTATTGATTGGGCAAAGGCGCGCGGCGCCTTTTCAGGAGAGAACCCAGCCCGTTGGCGTGGCCACCTCGCGAACCTGCTTCCCAAACCGTCTAAGGTCGCCAAGGTCGAGCATCACGCGGCGATGGCGTTCGATGATCTACCTGCGTTCATGTCAGAGCTGCGAGTTGCAACGGGTCTCACGTCGCGCGCGCTGGAGTTCACCATTCTCACAGCCGCCCGAACTACGGAAGCGCTGGGTGCGCAGTGGAGCGAGTTCGATCTAGGAAAGAAGATCTGGACCGTGCCGGCCGAGCGCATGAAGGCAGGCAAAGAACACCGCGTGCCGTTAGCGCCGCGAGCTGTCGAGATCATCAAAGAGCTGGAAACGGTCAAGCACAACGAGTTCGTCTTCCCCGGCACTCGTGACATTTAACTGCATCATTATCGTACGTCGAGCTTGCGGCGACATTCTTCGTAGTTCAGCGATAAGTCGCTTGGCCGACGATTGAAAATTGTCCAACTCATGCCTGATTTGCGCGGGAGTGGGAGCGACTCGGTCGCGTCGTTTGCTGCCCAAACCTGTGACAATGAGATGAAAATACTGGAGGTGCCATTCCATTTGGCGTTTCATTTTGTTGCGGCCGCTTGCTTCATCGACCTTCAGAAATTGGCAATCAATTCGAGCGTACCTGCATATGGCGTCCATAACTTCGGCTGGCAATTCGATGTCGAAAAGGAGTCCTTTCTTCGCAAAGACCATCATCAACCCTTCGATTGCAGCAGCATCGGATATCGCAGAAAATTCAGATTGTGGACGAGTTTGTGGACGAAATCTCTGACTTCTCGTAGAGCTAGACCAACACACGGGAATGAAGCGCTTTGCGGAGGACTCCGTCTCCACCTCTAGAGAAATGTCATGCAAGCCAAGTCTGGGTAGTCCTTTGGTGCCGGCCGTGGCCACGTCGCAGTTAAACACCGCTAACCCAAGCATTTCGACCGGAGCATCAATGAATCACGTCACCTCCGCAAGCGGGCTCTCGCAAGAAAATTCGCGTCGCGGTTTCTGACAAGACGGTAAAGGCGCTCTCCGCCGCGGCCAGTTCTCTTAAATCCCTCCGAGGTGAATTCGGACGCGACGGATTGCTTCTTCGAGCCTTAGCCGAGATGTTGATGCGAGCCGTTCGACACCCAATAAGCGTGCTAAATCGAGCGCCGGATCAGCCTGGTCCAAGAGACCTCTGTTCATGAGAACAACGTGAGCAAGTTCCGCGATTGGGATGTCTGCGATTGTTCTTCGTGAGTCGTCGTTTATCGGCGGTCTGTATGCAAGAAAGTCGGCAATCGTTCCCTTTCTCCATACGAATGTACCGCTCGATTCCTCAGTTCTTTCGACCTCTCGCAAATGCTGCTGTATGCGGTCCCGAATTCTATTGCCGGTTCGAAGCCATCCGTGTGCCCTCGCGATGCGTTGAGCGAGAACGTCTTCGCGAACCGGGCTTTCTTGTTCGACGACATGGTCGATCATTGCTTGCAACGTTCCACGATAGGAAAGCTCATAGAACTGGACAGGCTCGGCGGTGAAATGGGAAAGATCGGCGATGTAGTAGTGGGTTCTGGCGCCTTGATCGCTATTGCTGGGCAATACTTCATCGGCCGCGGGCGAGATTGTTTTGTCATCAGGAAAGACGCTAGGGGACGCTACGCGATCGACATTCGAAGTCTTCACCGGTGAAGATATGTTTTTAACCACTGGAGGCTCTTCAAAGGAATGCATTTCCGCGGACGATGATTTGATGGGGCTGACTTCGTGTCCCATATCCCAACGGATCGTTCTTGCTTCGCTGTCCTGGTTTGCGACTTTTTTGCGATCGCGATCAAGCAAAGCGGACAAGTCGTCGTGTAGCCGTTTTGCGCATCCATCGGGGTCAAACCACCAATCGGTGGACCATACTCTGATGATGTTCCAACCGAGCCCCCGGAGAACTTGTTCCCGCACTTTGTCGCGGTCGCGGGCGGATGCGGAACGATGGTACGCCGCCCCGTCGCATTCCACACCAGCAAGATAGGCCCCTGGCGAATCCGGATGGCGAACCCCAATGTCAATTCGGAAGCCGGAGACGCCAACCTGTGGAATCAATTCCCAGCCCATTTTCTCGAGTTCGCCTGCAACAGCCTCTTCGAACGGCGACTCATATCCATCGCTGCCGAGAGTGGTTATTGAGGGAAGAGCGATGGCGCCACGCTCGGCAAAATCGAGAAAGCTCTTCAAATCGCGTATGCCGATGGCCTTTGTTCGACCTGTATCTATCTGATCAGCAGTGAAGCCGGAGAACACGATGAGTTCCTGACGTGCGCGCGTCACCGCAACGTTGAGGCGTCTCTCGCCGCCGTCGCGATTGAGAGCACCGAAGTCCATCGTGCGTTTTCCTGCGGCGTCTTGTGAAAATGTTATTGAGAACAGCACCACGTCGCGTTCGTCGCCCTGAACATTTTCCAGGTTCTTCACGATAGTGGGCTCGATGCGATCGTCGTCGAAAAACCATTCGATTTCCGGATAGGCGCGTCGTTCCTGGTCCAGAAGATCTTGGATTAGCTTTTGTTGTTGAGCATTCAACGTAATGACCGCGAGTGTAGGGCGATCCTTTTCATCCAAGCTTAGCCAGCGACGCATCCGGCTTAAAGCTTCGGTGACAACCGCTTCTGCTTCTCGTCGGTTGGTGCGGCTTTTGCCGCGATCATAAATTCCGTCTAATACCTTGCGCAGCTGCACGGCCCGATCTTCAACGGTAGGAGATGGGAACGTGATCAATCGGTTCTGGTAATAGTGATGGTTGGAAAATGCGATAAGAGATTCATTCCGGCTACGGTAATGCCAACGCAAGTCCCGTACCTGGACTCCTGATGCCCGCGCCTCGTCGAGGATGCTCTCCAAATCCGCTTCATACTCAGCCACGCCCTCATCGGCTTCATCGTCGTTGCGTCCAAAGAAATTGGTTGGAGGGAGCTGCTTGGGATCGCCCACAATAATCGTCTGCTTTCCCCGCGCGATCGCGCCGATCGCGTCCCACGTTGTGATCTGAGAGGCTTCGTCGAAAATTACGACGTCAAACAGCGCCTGATTGTGCGGAAGATATTGGGCGATGGAAAGCGGGGACATGAGCATGCAGGGTGCCAACTTAGGGAAGCTTGTTGGCATCGCACCGATCATGTCTCGAATGGAGCGGCTGGGACGTTGAAGCTCCATTTGATGCCGCAAAAGCCCAAGTTCAGATTGACGGGGTACATTTTGCACTTTGGGCAAATCACTCGCTAGTGCGCTCGTCACGCGTGTACTGGCGTGCGATCGAACGAGGTCATCGATCTCGCGAAATTCCGATATGGCATGTTCATGCTGAAAACGGCGGAAATCTCGGAGCACTGAATCATTATCGAGAACAGTCGGCAGCCACCATCGAGCATATGCGAGGCGTAGGCGCGATACTGCTTCGGGGGCGGGGACCAATCCAGATTCAATGTCGTCGACGAGTGCGCCGAGGTTCTGGCTTTCGGCCTTCCTGCGTGCTCTGCAATAAAATGTCCAATCGCGCAGCATCTGCTGGGCGCCTATGAGGTCGTCTATAGTCGCGAGCAAGTCAGTGAGGGGGGCAGTACCGGAGCTGAGCGTGGGCGTTTTCCCCGCGAGAGCACCAAAAATTGCGATTGCCTCTTGAAAGTTCGCATACGCGGAGAGAAACGCCAAAGCTGTCTCGCGCGCAGGCTCGTCGTTCTCCCCATTGTGTAACGCAGGTTCAATAGCTCTCAGGATTTCGCCAATTTCCTCGGAATCTCGACGCAAATCCCGAAGTCTCCGGCGGAATTCATCGCCCAGATGTAAGATCTGTTCGACATGGCCGGTATCGGTATTGAGTCCTTCAAAACCCACAGGTTTGGTGGCAAGCAGGTTAGTTTCCGCTCTGTGCTCAGCCTTTTGCATTTGTCTCAGAGGCGCGAAGTCGGATGCGGGGTTTGCACGCCCTTCGATTACGTATCCTTGCAAGAGCCGCTGCACTTTTCGCTTGCCGATGGCGCTCCTTGGCCAAAATGAAGCCTCTGCTTGTTTCCACTGCAGCTCGCTTTGATCGACCGGGATGCGCCGAACAGCTCCATCGTCATAAGTCGCAGCGAGGGTGCCGCGAGCTGAGGTGTAATCGCGAATTGCCTCGTTGAGTGCCGTGAGTGCTGGCGCGCACATCGCGAAATCGCGGTCGAATACGATTGTCAATTGGAAGCCGGCGCTTCGTGTGAGCCACTCAGCGAATTTCTTGAGCGCGGCCAGCTCTGCAATAGGTGTGTCCCCTTTTGGAGGTAGTCCAATACTGACCAAGAATTCGTCTAGAATGGTGCAGAGCGATTGGGTTGCGCTTTTCAGGGTGGCAGCCGATTTCAACAATTCGCGCTGCCAGTTCGATGTCCAATCGTCGACGTCAATCTGACGTAGCACCGGGTGAAATTTCACGGATTGAAACGCTAGGCCAACTTCTTGAGCAATTGCCTCCAGGCCCTGTCTGGTTTTTTCATCATGATTAGCGTACGCCGGCCACGTCAGATTGGGCGCATGCAGCTCTCTGTATTTGAGTGCGAGTCCAAGTGCCTTGTAAGCTGTTAAGCCGTTGTCATGGCGCTTGTGAAGGGCTTTGACGTAAGAATTTAGCTGGTCGCGACGAAGGTGTAATCGCTCATTGACTGCGATCCACTCAGAGACGTCATTCGGCGCTGCATTTTCCCAAGACTTTTTCAGCTGCGCAAGAAATTGGCGGCGGTCGGCTTTGTTAGAGTGAAGCTCGAGGCAGCAGTGATCTAGGCCATTTTCGCGCAGGCGACGATAGACGACGTTGAGGGCCGCCGTTTTTTCCGCGACGAACAGTACTGTTTTTCCGACCGCGAGGCAGTGCGCGATCATGTTCGCTATGGTTTGGCTTTTTCCTGTGCCGGGTGGGCCTACGATAACAAAGTCATGGCCTTCCGCTGCTGCAAGACTGGCCGCGAGCTGGGATGAATCGGCAGGAAGGAGAGATATGATGTCGGACGGTACGTATTTCCGGTCGATGTCGTTCTCATTGACGAACGGGCCGCCGTTGCCTTCGAATGGTTTATCGGGCGTGTCGATCAAGTGGCGAACAAGCCGGTTTTCACGAAGGGCTTCCGTTCGCTCGACGAGATCCTTCCACATCAGGAATTTGGCAAATGAAAAGGTAGAAAGGGCCGTCTCGTCGACGACTTCCATACCGGGCACGTCGCGGACGGCATGACGCATTGATGAAAGTACGCGGGGAACGTCTATCCCGCTCTCATCTCGAGGTAGGTCGCCCGAAAACTGTCGCAGCTCGAGGCCAAAATCTTGCTCAATGAATTGGAGTAATGTGGCGTTAAATCTGGTTTCGTCTTCGTGATAGCGCAAAGTGAAATTTGAGGACGCGCTTCGGCGATCAAGCTTTACAGGCAGCAGGAGCAACGGAGCGCGATAGGTGCGCTCTTCGCCCTTTTTCTTCCATCTGAGAAATCCAACGGCGAGAAAAAGGGTGTTGGCGCCTCCTTCGGAGAGGTCATTTTTCACCTGACGGTAGAGATCTATCAGCCGCGCTTCCATCTCGCGGGCATCGAGCGGCGATGCCAATTCGTCTCGCATCAGCGCGTCGGCCGCAAAACCTCGTTGAAGGTCTTTGCCTCTCACTTCTCGAAATAGTGTGGCGTCACGCTCACCGAGCGGATTTTGTTCAGGAAGGGAGATCAAACGGATTGCGGCGCCGTCGACCAGGCGATCTTCAAGGTAGCCAACATCGGTGCATAGGAAAGGGATCGTCTTCCGCGTATCAGGAAAGTTCAGCAAGCGATTTCGAAGTGTTAAATCCAGAAGCTTCCTTTGCCATCGGTCGATACGTCCCGCAGCCGTGGTGGGCTTAACTTCGACGACGTCCGCTGGGAGGGACGAGATGGGTGCCATCGCAGGCAAGGGCAATGCGACGGGCGGGAGAGCATCGCCTTCAGCGATCGCGGTGGTCGGATCGTGTGAAGCGAGGGGCGTTATGCCTCCGCTGCGAGCACGGTTCACATCTATCGCGGCTACAAATTCCGAGATGGCTTCTTCGTCGATACGGGGATGAATAGCTCTCTGAGCCGCATCGAAAGTGGCAACAGGTCGATAACTGACGCATGTGCTTTCGAATATGATCAGCTCCTGAGAAGCGAGTGCTTTGCGGATCTCCATCGCGTCGGGCTCGATCGCATTTGCGAGCGTTTTCTTTACCAGCCATACGCCAACTGCCGCATGGCCTTGAAACAGCAAGATAATGGGATTGAGTCCTGTCGCCTCTAGCGCGGCCGCAAACAGGAGAGCCGTGTCCAGGCAAGTGGCAAGTTTTGAAGATACAATTGTCGATGGACGGCGAACTTTCTGACCACGAGATTCGAAACTTGCTGGAGGCTCAGCGTAGAGAAGTGATTGCGCTGCTACGGCCGAATAAATTGCAGCCGTCAGCATGTATGCTCTTTGTGGCGTGCCGCTTTGATAGCCGTCGAGCGCTGCAGAATGGCCATGGGCCGCAAGGGTGCTGGCAGCTTCGCGCAGGATAGTACCTGTCGCGAGATCATTCGGCATCACGAATGCCGGAAGAAGTTGAGCCATATCGGCGACGCCGCCCCATTCGTCGCGAGCGAGGAGGCGAACGATGATGCGCTGTTCCGCCAGGATTTTATCGTTCGAAGATAGTCGAAGCGTCAGCTCGCCGCGTTCGGCCTCGTTCAGTCCCGCCAAGTATCTGGCGTCGAGATCGATTTTCCTGTCGCTTAGTGCAACCGATTCTCCTGCGAGAATTCTGTCGATCTGCCAAATTTTGCTTCTTAGGAAGGGCGGATTGGATGTCAGTTCCAGTCTGCAATTTTCAATGTTGGCTGAAGTCGGGTTTTTGACGCCGATAGATCGGATGACCGGCACGGCATTTTGGAAAGACGCGTAAGTGAAGCTCTGTGCGATTTGATATACAATTTCAGCGGAGGCCGAGGGCGTCGCTTCCATTGGTGCGGAGCTGTCGACGATTGAAGTCAAGTCGTTCCCCCATCAGTAAATAGATTGTTTGACAATATGTCTGCACCCACTCGGGTAAATATTATTCTCCAAATAGTTGAAAGGTGGGCTGCAGTAAATTTATTCTCAAGCTGGCTTCAAACTTCTCCACATGGAGACGACATGAAAACGTGGGCGATGATGTCGCCCATCATGTCAGTTGGCGAGTTTCCACCGTGCTTCCCGTCAGATTTTTCCTGACATAGAAACCGTTCGGGATCGCTTCCTGTACGAGAGGGACGTGAGAGATAATGCCGACGGCGCGGTTCTGACTGACGAGCGTGCCCAAAACCTGCAGCACTTGGTCGAGCGTGCCCGAGCCGTTTTCAGTATCGAGACTGCCGAATCCCTCATCGATGAAAATCGTGTCGAGTCTGATCTTGCCGCTGGCACTTTCGACAACGTCGGCAAGTCCCAATGCGAGTGCGAGCGCGGAGATGAAAGTTTCGCCGCCGGACAGTGTACTCGTCGGCCGGGCTTTTCCCGTGTGACTATCGAAGACTTGAATGCCCAAGCCGCGACGTCCGCGGCCGTTTTCAAGATCGCGCTCTAACAGGTAGCGATTATTTGTCATCGGACCGATGCGCAGATTTGCCGCCTGGAGAACCTGATCGAACATCGCGCCGATCGCGAAGGTTTCGAGATCTAGCTTCTGCGGATTATCGCCGTTGAAAAGTACAGCGAGATTGCGAAGTGGTCCCGTCGCGGCCTCGTCCTCGTCAAGCTTGCGGAATATATCGGCGAGTTCGCCTTGCAGCTTCTGGAGTTGCCCCAATCGACCCTTGGCGCTCAATCGTTCGTCTTTGGCTTTATTCAGCCCGTCTTCGGCGCGCAGCCTCTCTGCTTCGACCGAGGGAAGATCCGGGCGGACTTTTTGGCTGACAGCTTCAGCGGTCGTTTCTACAGAATGCTTGGCGATTGCGAGATTGTCATGATGTGCTTTGATGGTCTGGCGATCGGAATCTATGGTGTCGAACGACGGCTTCAATTCGAGATACACGTCCTCCGTCAGTCCCGTCCGCGCGAGACGTGATTGGAATGCTTCAATAGCTTGCCCATGACGCTCGCGGGCCTTCGTCAATGCATTCTCAGCAGCCTCCTGATCCTTTCGTGCGCCGAAAGCCGCATCGCGCGCAGTCATCGCGATCTGTTCGGCAGTCGTCTTGGCAGTTTCAAGAGTCGTAAGCTTCACCGATGCTGTCGTTTCAGCAGCAGCAATGGCGTCATCGCTGCGCAGGGAGAGAGGAACGGCGGCGAGGCTTTCATCAAGGCGGGCTCGCGCTTCGATCTTCTTGGTTTTCTTCTCGTCGAGCGCTTCGCGGAGTGCGTCACGATCTTTCTCACAGGCCGATATTTCGCTATCTAGTGCGTCAAGATCGGCTTCCGATCGTGCGATATCGATTTCCGGTCCGAGCTTTCCGAGTTCGCGTTCTGCGTTCAGGAGCATGGCGGCAAAGGTGGCTGCGCTTTGCTCCGGCCGGTCCAATTCGGCAAGACGGTCCTCACGCTCGCGCAGGATACTCATGGATGCCGAGTGCTTTTGAGCAACTTCTTGCGCAGCCTTCTCCGCCTTCTGCAATGCGTCTTTAGCGGCGCGGAACTCCGCATCGCTCTCGACGTGCTCAGGCGCGCGTGTCGCGGGCGCCGGATGTTCGGTCGCGCCGCATACCGGACAAGGGGCGTCCGGAGCGAGCTTCGAAGCTAAATGGAGAGCTTGAGACGCCGAGAGCCTTCGTTCGGCCTCCTCGAAGATCGCGTGCGCCGTCTCGACCTGCCTCTTGGCATCATCGTGCGCGATGGTCAGACGTTTGAGATCCATCTGAGCGGACTGGACCCCGGAATCGACTGTCTCGAACGTCTCGGCCGCGGAGACCAATGATTTGAGTGAGGCGATCCGGACGGAAATATCGCGCCGCTGGCCGTCGGCCATACGCGCAGATTTGAGACTATCCGCCTTGCGTCCGCGGTCATCGTGAAGAACTGCGAGGTATTTCTGCGCATCTTCCAAAGCGGAAGCTGCGCCGCGCTCGGCCGTTTCTGACGTACCAAGAGCGCTTTGGATGCTTTCAGCGCTCGAGAGAATCCCTCTGTAACGAGAAAGGTCGTCCAGCTCCCGGTGGAGCTTTTCTATTTCGGGGGCGCGCGTCTTCTCAGTATCCAGAGCATCCTGGGCGGCCTTCGCGCGTTCCGCAGTCACCGTCATTGCCTGTTGTGTGCGCGTCAATGTTTCCAGAGCGATCCGAACATCGCCGGCGGCCGTCGACACGAGACCTTCGGCATCGAGAAGAAAACGCGCTCGCTCGGCCTTATCGACTCGCTCGGACAGAGACTCGATCCCGGCAGAACTATCTAGAAGCGCAGCGAGCGCGGTCGCTGAATCGTCGGCGGCCTTGAACTGTCCCTCGACCATTTCGGCTTCGCGCCAAGCGGTCGAGGCGGCCGCCGACAGCCCAGAAGCTGTAGTCTCGACTTCGATAAGCTCAGCATGGCGCGTCTCGGCTTCGCGGATGCCGACGGCCAAGGCATCGGTACTCTCGAAGCCTTCGTGGTTCAGACGGCGGGCACAGACCTCGCGCTCGCCGCGCACATGGCGCTCAGCTGCGTCCGCTTCAGTCTTCAAACGGGCCGCCAGATCGCGATAAAGAGTGACATCGAACAACTCGCGCAGAATTTCGAGACGTTCTTTCGTTTTTGCTGCGAGGAACGTTTCGAACCGGCCTTGGGGCAAAAGAACGATCTGCCGAAATTGCTCGGCTCCATAGCCAAGCATCTCTACGATGGCGGCGTCGACCTTTCCGACCTTCTTTTCAGCGACGATCTTGCCGCGATGACGCTCCGTTATTTGGTCAAGGGCTATGCCTGATGCCTCAAAGAGAAACGCCTCATGCGAACTACGTGTTTCTCCATCGCCGCGCTGCTTGGGGCGCATCTGATCCGGTCGGCGGACGATAACGTAGCGGTGTCTGCCGATGTCGAAGACGAACTCGACCTCCGTTATCGTTGCCGCGTCAGCGAGATCGGATCTCAGCGACGGCGC
This sequence comes from Hyphomicrobium sp. MC8b, assembly GCF_905067615.1. Lineage (NCBI taxonomy): Bacteria > Pseudomonadati > Pseudomonadota > Alphaproteobacteria > Hyphomicrobiales > Hyphomicrobiaceae > Hyphomicrobium > Hyphomicrobium sp. MC8b. The sequence goes on from NZ_LR898465.1 coordinate 2,001,806, forward strand.
GTCCTGATCGGGCTTTGCAGGTGCGCCAAATAACGCAAACGTCATGGCGCTGAAGATCGTCGACTTTCCAGAGCCGGTTTGGCCGTAGATCCCGAATAGTCCCGCATCGACCGCATGCCGGAAGTCGATAACGATGCGACCAGGAAAGGGGCCGAACGCCTGCATTGTCAGCCGTACAGGTCTCATGCGGCCTCCTCGGTCTGCATCGCGCGGAAAGCCGACGCGATGATGGCTTGCTCAGTTTCGGTGATCGGATCGTTTCGGATGACCCCTAAGAAGTCGCTGATAACATCAATGGGATCGGCAACCTTGACGGACCGTCCTGCGAGAGACTTGATTTCTGGAGCGTGCTCGTCGCGTCGGTACGTCAATTCACAGGCATTCGGAAACACCGCACGCAGGCGTTTCATGGCATCTATAACCGGAGCATCGTCAGTGAGGGCGGCTTTTACGAAATCGTCTGAAGGTTCAGCGAGCAGTAGATCTGCGTGCTTTCCCGTAACGACCCGCACGGCGTGAAGCGGCTTGAATGGAATGACCTCGATCTTCGTCCCGCCAGCCGCATCAATGTCGATCAGGCTCATCGATTTCTCCGAGCCGGCCTCATCAAAGCCGAACGCTAGCGGCGATCCGGAATATCGGATGTGCGGCGCTTCGATGAACTGCGGACGATGCAGATGGCCTAAGGCGACGTAATGTGCACCATCGAAGATTTCGGGCCGGACAGTCTCGATGCCACCGACTGGCGCGAGAGGCCGCTCGCTAGCGCTTCCGAGTGCGCCGGAGACAAAGGCGTGGGCAACGACCACCCATCGCGCACCTTCCGGAACATACTGTCGAGCTGACGCGATCTGAGCTGCAAGAACATCTTCCGGCGTTGCAATTGCTTCATTGGCGAAGCACTCACGGGCGGCAAATTCGTATGAGAAGGGTAATCCCGAGAAGGCGACGGTGCCGTGCTCATCGGTTAGAAGAAGCGGTCTCTCGTCGGCACTGACAACGCCGCGAATGAGTGCGCGTTTAGCGTCGGTCAAGACAGACATCGAAGTGATCCGATCGCCGGAATCGTGATTGCCCGCAATCATCACGACCACGGCTGAGGTCTCCGATGCGACGCGAGACAAAAAGGCATTGAACTGGCGAACGGCGGTCGCAGGCGGCGCTGCTCTGTCGAAGATATCTCCGGCGATGATGACGACGTCTGCGCGATGCTCATTCACCGCGCGGACGATTTGGTCGAGAATAGCCTGATGATCGTTCTGGAGAGATATCCCATTGAAATTACGACCCAAATGCAGGTCTGCAGTATGGAGAATTCGCATGTCTTAAAAACCATATATTTTTTACATGTATAGTTTTTATATGGACAATACGAAGTTCGTCAAGTTAAAGATTCAGGCATGAACCTGGACGACCTCAAGCACGCGCAAAGAGAACGACTTATATTTCTCGACCAATGCCTCACTTGGCGGGGAATGGCGAACCGCAAAGATCTTGTCGAACGCTTCGGCATCTCGAACCCACAGGCCGCACTTGATTTCCGGAGCTACCTTAGCCTGTCGCGGACGACGCCACCTATCTATGATCCTGTGCGCAAGACCTACTTCGTAACGGACGCACATGTGCCACTTGTGCCGAGTAATCTCGCACAGGCATTCGGTGCGCTGTTTGACAATGAAGAGCAGGGGCTTCCGTCTGCGCTCCCCCGGCCAAATAGGTGTGCAGATCCAAAGGTGATTGCTCGACTCTACCAGGCTATCAAATCAGAGAGCGCTCTTTATGTACGTTACACATCGATGACCTCCGGCGCAGACGGAGGTCAGTGGCTCGCTCCTACTCGCTTCATATCGGATGGTGAAGTGGTGCATGTGCGTGCCTACAGCTTCAAACACAATGAATTCCGTAATTACCTGCCGGTCCGGATCGAGGCTGACAGCACGTTTGAAGAAAGATCGCGAGGCGACGCTCTGCCTGAAGATGAGGATTGGAATACGGGGGCAGTCATTTGGCTGCGACCGAAATCTAGTCTCTCCGAGCGGCAGGCCGATGTGGTTCGGCGAGAATACGGGTTTGACGGAGAATTCTTGCGCGTGGAGATCCGCAAAGCTCTTGAGTTCTTTTTTGATCGTCGCTGGGGGCTCGATCAGAAGGGAGCACGCCTGGAAAGAGTCAAGACGGAATATAAAGAATTGGGTTCGGTCTAGGCCGGTAAAGACACGGCGGGTGGACACAAGGATACGAGTGGGGGAGAGAGAATAATGAAACTCGGCAATCTACTTTTTGTCGGCGCGATACTAGCGCTGGGTGGTTGCGACGATCCTTCCATGGGCTCAAAACGCTCCTACTACGACGATTATTGGATTCAAGAATCCAAAGACACGTTCATTGATGGCTCTGTGCGAACCTCGGCGTGGACAAGCAAAGAGGGCCGCGAGCTGAAGCTGCGGTGCTTCAGGTTTAAGCCCGATAGTCCAACCGGCACTTTCGACCTACGCTACGTCATCGACGTCCCACTTCTTGCACGTGTGCTGCCCGAGATCGAGAAGGCCGGACCTGTCAAACTCGTTCTGTCGATCGATGGTTTGTCAATTGGCTCTGTTGACGTCCGGCCGCTGGCGCACGATTTTGGCATCTCCTTCCTTGGCAATATCTCCAGCGAAACACTCGATAAAATTACAGCCGCAAAGACATCGGTTGTTGCCATGCCGAGACAAGGTGCAGACAAGCTCGACGACATCATTGAATTCGGCGTTGGCGATTTGAAAAAAACAATTGAGCCAGTGAAGAAAGCTTGCAAACCTTTAGTGCCAGAACCGCTACAATCAGCACCGCAATCAGAAAAGACTTAGCCTGGATTTACGACGACCCGCATATGGCATTTTTATACGTCAGCGGCTAATGAGCATTTTGCTTTGGTAGACATCGCATCGCATAGCTCTTGGGGGGAAGGAAAGACCGTGAAAATTTCCGCAGCGCTCGAAAAGATTGACGAGCATCAGCTTTTTATGCCCGCTTTTCAGCGCGAATACGTGTGGAATCGTGACAATGCAAAAGAGCTGATCGACTCTCTAATAAAGCAATATCCGACCGGTACCATGCTCACCTGGGAGACCGGCAATCCCCCCGAGCTAAAGGGGCCGCACAAATACGATGCGAAGCAGGGCTCTGTCCGCATTCTTCTAGACGGACAGCAATGAGGGAAGTTTTTAGACGCAGCTTGCCAGCGGGCTCCGCCCCCTTTGACGCAAGTCAAAGCTCAATCCCGCAGGAATGATCAAGCAAATGGGCTAGTCAAAAATAACGTCCGCGTCCAATGGACCGGAAGCGGGGAGGATAACCGTGGAGAACACGGCGGGCGGAGGAAGATCCAGCGTCAACGACATGCCGGCTCTTGGAGCGGCTCTGCTCTTTGCGATTGTTGGATTGATTTTGGCCATTGCCGGTGTCGATGGCGGTATGCGTCTGCATGGGCTTTTTCTCCTAGGTGCGAGCGCAGCAGCAGCCCTTTACGTCCTTTCTCACCCGACCACTCGACAAGAAAAAGTATCGGGCTACTTCGACGGACCCATTCGTGTCGCGACGATTGCTTGCGTGTTCTGGGGAGTCATAGGCTTTCTCGTTGGCGATATCCTTGCATGGCAGCTGGCTTTTCCATCGTTCAATCTCGATCTGCCTTGGACGAATTTTGGTCGGCTGAGACCTGTGCACACGTCCGCCGTCATCTTCGCGTTCGGCGGCAACGCGCTGATCGCAACATCGCTTTATGTCGTACAGAGAACGTGCCGCGCGCGGCTTCCCGGTCGATGGGCGCCCTGGTTCGTCGTTTGGGGATATCAGCTCTTCATCGTGATAGCCGCCTCGGGCTATGTGCTCGGCATCACGCAGGGAAAGGAATACGCGGAACCCGAATGGTATGCCGATATCTGGCTGACGATCGTATGGGTCACGTACTTGCTCGTGTTTCTCGGCACGCTCAGAAAGCGCCAAGAACCTCACATCTACGTCGCCAACTGGTTCTATCTCGCCTTCATCGTGACGATTGCGATGCTGCATATTGTCAACAATCTATCGCTGCCGGTTTCACCGTTGGGTTCGGAAAGCTATCCGCTGTTCCCCGGCGTTCAAGGCGCAATGACCCAGTGGTGGTACGGGCATAACGCGGTCGGCTTCCTGCTGACGGCGGGCTTCCTCGGCATCATGTATTATTTTATTCCGAAGCGCGCCGAGCGGCCTGTCTATTCCTATCGGCTATCGATCGTACACTTCTGGTCGCTGATCTTTCTCTATATCTGGGCCGGTCCGCATCATCTTCACTATACGGCGCTGCCCGAGTGGGCGCAGACGCTGGGCATGACGTTCTCGATCATGCTGTGGATGCCGTCATGGGGCGGCATGATCAACGGCCTGATGACGCTTTCAGGCGCTTGGGATCGTCTTAGGACCGACGCCGTGATCCGGCTGCTCGTCGTCTCCGTCGCGTTCTACGGTATGTCGACATTCGAAGGGCCGCTGATGTCGATCAAGGCCGTGAACTCGCTTTCTCATTACACGGATTGGACCATCGGACACGTGCATTCAGGCGCGCTCGGATGGGTCGGCATGATCTCATTCGGTGCTGTCTATTGCATGGTTCCCTGGCTATGGAAGCGCGAGGGTCTTTATTCGATGCGTTTGGTCGAATGGCACTTCTGGCTCGCGATGATCGGCATCGTTCTCTACATCTCGTCGATGTGGGTTGCCGGCATCACGCAGGGATTGATGTGGCGCGCCTACGATCACCTCGGCTTCCTCAAATATTCGTTCATCGAAACGGTCGAGGCCCTTCATTGGCCTTACGTGATCCGTGCAACGGGGGGAATGCTCTTCCTGCTCGGGGGCCTGATCATGGCTTACAATATGTGGCGCACGATCAGAGGCGACAAACCCGTCGATATCAAGGATCAGCCTGGCGTGGCGGCCGCTCCCGAACTTCGTCCCGGCGTCGTCGCCGTGCCGGCTGAGTGACGGGAGCAAACGATGAACCACGCTATTTTCGAGAAGAACTCCCTCATACTTTTGATTGGTGCGCTGGTCGTTGTCTCTATCGGAGGCATCGTCGAAATCGCACCGCTCTTCATGTTGCGGTCGACCATCGAAAAGGTTGAAGGCATGCGCCCGTATTCGCCGTTGGAACTCGCTGGCCGCGATATCTACGTGCGCGAAGGCTGCTATAACTGCCACAGCCAGATGATCCGCTCCTTGCGCGACGAGATCGAGCGTTACGGCCATTACTCGCTCGCCGCCGAAAGCATGTACGATCACCCGTTCCAATGGGGATCGAAGCGTAACGGTCCGGACCTCGCCCGCGTTGGCGGGAAGTATTCCGACGCTTGGCACGTCGAGCACATGCGAGATCCGCGCTCGGTTGTTCCCGCTTCCATTATGCCGGGCTATCCGTTCCTGGAAAAAACGCCCCTCAACTATGACAACGTCGCCGCCCGCATGAAGACGTTGCAAGAGGTCGGGGTGCCTTACAGTGACGACATGATCGCCAATGCAAAGGCCGACGTCCTCGCTCAGATCTCTCCCGATACAAGCGGAGCGAAGGCGCTGGTTCAACGCTATCCGAAGGCGCAGGTCAGAAGGTTCGACGGTCAGCCCGGCGATGACGTTCCGCCGAGTGAGCTCGATGCCGTCGTCGCCTATCTGCAGATGCTCGGCACGCTTGTCGATTTCACGAAATTTGACGCCAGCGGGCCCAACTTGCGGTGAGACCATGACTTACGATGAAGCACAGGTCGTCTCACAACTCGTGTCGATGGCAATTTTCATGGCTCTTCTCGTCGCGGCCTTCGTCTACGCGTTTCGCTCGTCCAACAAAGCAAAGTTTGAGCACGTGGCGGAAGCAGCAATCGATCAGGACGACAAGCTAGAGAAGCAGTGACAGCCCATGGCGACCGAGAAGCGCATCGACGAAGTAACCGGCGCCGAAACCACGGGACACGTGTGGGACGGCGACCTGATGGAGCTCAACAAGCCGCTACCCCGGTGGTGGCTCTACACGTTCTACGCGTGTATCGTCTGGGCGTTCGGTTATTGGCTCGTCTATCCGGCTTGGCCGATGCTAAATGGCTATACGGAGGGGTTGTTCGGTTACAGCCAGCGCGGTGATGTCGCAAAAGACGTCGCGTCAGCAAAGGCAGCGCAAGATAAATATCGCGCCGCGATCGCCGCGATGCCGATTGCCGACATAAAGAAGAATTCCGAGCTATTCGAATTTGCTCGCGATGGCGGCGCCGCGATTTTCGGCGACAACTGCGCCCCATGCCACGGTCGTGGTGCGCAAGGCGCCATTGGGTATCCCAATCTCAACGATGACGATTGGCTGTGGGGCGGCGATCTTGAAAGCATCCAAAAGACGATTACGCACGGCGCAAGGTCCGGCGATCCCGAAACCCACGATACGGCTATGCCACGGTTCGGTCTCGACAAGATTCTCGAGCCAGCTCAGATCAGCGACCTCGCCAATTATGTTCGTTCGCTCTCGCATCTTGATGTCGATGCCGCGGCCGCCTCGCGAGGTGCTGCGCTATTCGCAGACAACTGTGCGGCGTGTCACGGTACCGACGGCAAAGGCAACACCGACGTCGGTGCGCCGAATCTAACCGATGCTATCTGGCTTTATGGCAGCAGCCAGCAAGCGGTCGTGCGTAGCATCGAGACCGGCCGTGGCGGCATGATGCCCGCGTGGAACGGTCGCCTGGATCCCGTGGATATCAAGATGGTCGCGCTCTACGCCCATTCGCTCGGTGGCGGAAAACCCGAGCCGAAAAAAGACGACGAGGGCGAGGCCGAACATAAGGAAGAGGGCCATGAGGCGCCCAAATGACGATGATGGGCGAACATAACAAGTTCATAGCTGATACGGACAACGGATCGTCCGGCGCGAAAGCCGCTGCGTCCAAGACAAGCGCTTACGCATCACATCGAAAGATATATCCGAAGGAAGCGCACGGCACCTTCCGCGCCATCAAATGGGTGGCCTTAGGGCTCACGCTCGGCGTTTATTACATGTTGCCGTGGTTCAGATGGGATCGTGGACCGGGCCTTCCTAATCAAGCTTTTCTGCTCGACTTTGCCAATCAGCGCCTGCTGTTCGGACCGATCGAGATCTGGGCGCAGGAATTCTATTATGTGACGGGGCTGCTCGTTATCTCGGCCCTCTCGCTTTTTCTTGTAACCGCAATCGCTGGGCGCATGTGGTGCGGATATGCCTGCCCGCAGACAGTCTGGACGGATCTGATGATCGCTGTCGAGCGGTTCTGGCAGGGCGACCGCAATGCGCGCCTGCGTCTCGATCAGAGCGGCTGGTCATTCGAAAAGCTCTGGAAGAAAGCGGCGACGCATCTGACCTGGGGGTTCGTTGCTATCGCAACAGGAGGGGCTTTCGTCTTTTACTTTCGCGACGCGCCGACGCTCGCGGTCGAGCTCGTGCATGGGACTGCTTCGCCAATAGCATATGCTTTTGTCGGCGTGTTCGCCTTCACGACTTATATACTTGGTGGCATTGCGCGGGAGCAGGTCTGTATCTACATGTGCCCGTGGCCACGCATCCAAGGAGCAATGCTAGATCACGATTCCCTCTTCATTTCGTATCGCGAGGTTCGCGGCGAGCCGCGCGGATCACATAAGCGCGATGAAAGCTGGGAAGGGAGGGGCGACTGCGTCGACTGCAAGGCTTGCGTCGCCGTCTGTCCGACGGGCATTGACATCCGCGACGGTGCGCAGCTCGAGTGTATTCAATGCGCGCTATGCATAGATGCATGCGACGAGATCATGGATCGCGTGGGTCGTCCGCGCGGATTGATCGCCTATACGACGGCTGCCAACCTTGCGAACGCTACCAAAGGTCCTCGTGACGGATGGCGGATCGTACGGCCGCGAACGATCCTCTATTCGGTCCTGATTGTTGCAGTCGGAGGCCTGATGGTCTGGTCGCTGCTCAATCGCGCCGATACACAGCTAAGCGTCGCGCCCGATCGCAATCCGCTGTTCGTTACGCTGAGCGACGGCGGTCTGCGCGATGGTTATACGGTGAAGATCACCAACAAGCTCCAAGCGACACGGCATTTCAAAATTTCCGTTTTAGGTCTTGAGAGAGCCCAGCTCCAGTTCGTGGAATTCGACGAACAGGACCCAGTGATCGACGTCAAACCCGCGGAGGTTCGGGCGGTGAAGTTCTTCGTCTTGATCGAGCCATCGGAACGGAGAGAACTCAAAGGAGATTCGACACCCATCACGATTACTGTGACGGACACCGCAACAGGTCACACAACTTCACGTTCAACGACGTTCAGCGGGCCACCGTCATGAAACGAGCTGCCATGAAACAAGCCCTTCCCGTACGAAGTGGGATCAATGGCTGGCACGTGCTTTTCGGCATGATCGCCTTCTTTGTCACCGTCACTGCGGTCGACAGCGTGATGATCTACGATGCCATTTCGACCTTCGGAGGCGACACGCCTGACGCTTACCGGACGGGCCTGCGTTACAACCAGCGCATCGCCGACGAGCGCCGGCAGGATGAGCTCGGTTGGACGGAAGCAACAAAATTCGACAGCGCCACCGGTGTCTTCAGTGTCACGCTGAAAGATCGCGAGGGACGCAGCATCGACGATCTGCAAATCAGCGGAAGCATCGGCCGTCCCGCCACGGACGTCGCGGATCGCAATCTCGTTCTCGCCGCGGCGGGGGAGGGAGGCTACAGGGTCACATTGCCGAATTTGGCCGAAGGTAACTGGGACATTTCCCTGTTCGCCAGCCAGGGTGACGCTGCTCATCGTAGCGTCGTTTATCGATCCAAGGTGCGGCTATGGAAGCAGCCCTGATCAATTCACTATCGCCGCAACGACGCGCGCCGGCTGATAACACAACGGCGAACGTCGAGACGATAACGTTGTCTGTCCCGGATATCGTCTGCGGAACATGCATCCACACCGTAGAGACGGCGCTGAGAAGCGTTCGAGGCGTTTCAGCGTCCCGAGCCAACCTCGCTCTGCGCCGCGTCACTGTCACTCTCCGCCGTCAGACGGACGGCTCGAGTCCCGATGTGCCTGATCTCGTCGCGGCGTTAAAGGCCGTAGGCTACACAGCCGCGGAGCTTGTCGAAGGCGCCGAAACATTCGCATCGCGAGGGCGAACGAGCGAGCTCATTCCCCGTCTCGGCGTTGCAGGCTTCGCGGCGGCCAATATCATGTTGCTGTCTGTATCTGTCTGGTCGGGCGAAGTGTCCGACATGGACAGCTCGGTCCGCGATCTCTTTCATTGGGTATCAGCGCTTATAGCCCTGCCGGCCATCGCTTATGCCGGGCAGCCATTTTTTCGCTCGGCTTTCTCGGCCCTGAGCGCCAGCCGCCTCAACATGGATGTGCCGATCACTCTCGGTATCATCCTCGCGACGGCGATGAGCCTATTCCAGACGATACGCGGCTCCGACCAGGTCTATTTCGATGCCGCGACGACACTCGTCTTCTTCCTTTTAATCGGCCGGGCGCTTGACGAAAGCATGCGCATGCGCGCCAGAGGGGCCGCAGAAAATCTGCTGAGCCTTCGTGCCATGAGCGCGACCGTGGTTTCCGAAGACGGCTCGGTGCGCTTGCTTCCCGCACGCACCCTTTTGCTTGGTATGCGCGTCGCCGTCGCCGCTGGAGAGCGTATCCCTGCCGACGGCATCGTTGCCTCAGGTGTCAGCGAAGTCGACGAGAGTTTGATCACCGGCGAAACCGTACCCCGGAGCGTTACATTGGGCGCTCACGTTCACGCCGGCACCGTCAACGGCGGCGGAACTTTGCACATTCGTGTCAGCGTCACCGATGAGAACACGTTGCTCGCCGAAATCGGCCGCCTGATGCTCTCGGCCGAGCAAAGCCGCGGTCGCTATGTGCGGCTCGCCGACAGGGCGGCTCAGCTCTACGCACCAGCCGTTCACGTTCTCGGGCTATTGACGTTCACGATATGGATGATGCTTGGAAGCGGATGGGAAGTTTCGCTCACTCACGCCATCGCGGTGTTGATCATAACGTGTCCGTGCGCGTTGGCGCTCGCGGTGCCTGCGGTTCAGGTCGCGGCGATCAGCAGGCTCTTCAGTCGCGGCGTCATCGTGAAAGCGGCCGATGGTCTCGAGCGGATGAGCGAAATCGACAGCGTGGTCTTCGACAAGACGGGTACGTTGACACTCGAGCAGATCGCGCTGGCCGACGACCAGAATATCGAGTCTGGCCTTCTGGCTCGCGTTGCTTCACTCGCAGCTGCGAGCCGACATCCCTATGCGCAAGCCATCGTTCGCGCCGCGCGTGACCGCGGGATCGCCATCAACGCGATCGAGGGCGTCCGCGAGGTTCCGGGCTCCGGGCTTTCATATGTCGGGGACGGACACGAAGAGCGGCTCGGCTCGGCGCATTGGGCCGGCGCCGCTATCAATCAGAATGTCGAGGCCTCTCTCTGGTATAGGTCTGCCGATGAAGCGGTGATCGGCTTCCGTTTCATCGATCGCATTCGGCCCGACGCGCGTGAGACGGTCAAAACACTGCGAGATGCCGGCTATGCCGTCGAATTGCTGTCAGGCGACCGGCCGCAAGCCGTCGCGCGTGCCGCGGCTGCGTGCGAAGTAACCGATTGGCAGGGAGCGCTGCGCCCATCCGAGAAGCTTCAGCGCATCGCCGATTTGCGCGCGAATGGTCACAAAACTCTGATGGTTGGTGATGGACTGAACGATGCCCCCGCACTGGCGGCGGGATATGCCTCAATGTCGCCCGCCTCGGCCATGGATATCAGTCAGGCGGCGGCAGATGCCGTATTTCAAGGCGATCGCTTGGGCCCGATTATCGAAACACTGAAGGTTGCGCAGGCGGCACGCCGAATGGCTTTTCAAAATTTTGCGATCGCGATTGGGTACAACGCAGTCTTCGTTCCAATTGCGATGCTCGGACATGTGACGCCCTTGGTCGCTGCGCTCGCTATGTCGACATCGTCGATCGTCGTAACCACAAACGCGCTCCGTCTCAGGACAAAGAAACTTCGTCTGCGGCCAGTCAGGAGGAGCGCATGACATCTCTCGCGTGGCTTATACCGGCAGCATTGACGCTCGGTCTCATGGGACTTGGCGGTTTTTTATGGGCGCTGCGCAACAGCCAGTTCGAAGATCTGGAGGGTGCCGGTTGGCGCGCCCTGGATGATGGAGAGCCTGCGAACACGGCCATGCAGGAAGAACCTACGGACCGCCATGCCTGATTCGCTGCTCATATCGGGGTTCGCATTCGGGCTTGCGAGCGCTCTTCATTGTGCGGCGATGTGCGGTGGCATAGCGTGCGGCGCGTTGCTGCTGCTCGACGCACCGACACCCAAAGAGCGATATCGGCAATTGGCCATCATGCAGGCTGGCCGCATCACGACGTACGCAACCTTAGGCGCAGTCGGAGGCGCGATCGGCGCCGGACTTGCAGCACGCCGAGGCGGAATAAGCTTCGAGATCATGCAATGGGCCGCCGCCGTCTCTCTAATCTGGATGGGCCTCGTTCTTGCCGGTGCTATGCCACGTCTTTCTTTCCTGGAACGCGGAGTGTCTTACCTCGCCCAAGGGTTTGATACGATCGCTGCGCCACTCAGAACGAGGCGAACGGCCGGACCATACGTGTTGGGCGTCGCGTGGGGGCTCAATGCCTGTCCAATGCTCTACGGGGCGTTATTCTTTTCTTCGCTGACAGGCTCTGCCTTTCACGGATTTCTATTCATGACCGGATTTGGGCTTGGCACATTACCGGCTGTCTTTGCTGCCGCGAGTGGTTTGACCTTCCTGCGCACGATAAACGCCAAATGGCCTGTGCGGTTCGCAGCTGGCATGGCCTTAGCCCTAGCCGGATTTGCTACCATCTATGTGCCCTGGCCAGCTATCAAGGGAATCTGCTTGCATTGAGACCGAAGCAGAAGGCCGGTCTTTAGCCAAAGCAGACATCCGCAAAAACTGCGAAAATACCTGCTGATGCGCTCCGCCGATGAACGCTATCGCGGCAAAGCGGCTCTGGCATACATGTCTCCCCACGGGCCTAAACCGCTTCTAGGAAATTGTACGAATTCCTGAGCGAGAACTTTATGTCTGCTTCTGAAAATTAGCAGAAGTGGCAGTGAGTTCCGGCAACTACCGCTTCTGACCTAAGGCGGTCATATCGATACCGTTGTGATGCCGAGAAAGCAGACATGAAGTGCAGATCGCGTGAGACCGCTCCTGCCCTTGACGACTTGTGATCCCATCAAGACCGCGGTTGATATGAAGGTCGGGCATAGCTTTTCGGGCCGCCTAAAAGAGGCATTAACCCGCCGTTAAGCGTTCAATCGCAACCTCTAATGGTAATCGAATCGCATTTTTATACATTTCAAGGTGACAATTATGCTCACCATCCGATTTTGGGTCTTCGCCGTTGGGGTGATGGCAGCTGTTAGCCCGGCCTTTTCCCAGGCCGCGCAACAGCAAATCCAAATTACGGCGACGGTCAATAAGGCTTGCACCATCAACGGGGCGTCGACCGGCACTCTCGATACAGCCACGATACCGATTGATGCGTCGGGCAATGTCGTGACCGGAGCCATCACTCCGGCTAACGCGCCCTATGCGAATGTAATCTGCAATGCTCCCTCGACGATCCAACTGACGTCTCAAAATGGTGCCGTAAAAAATACTGCGACCCCGCCTTCCGGCTACACCAACATTATCGACTATCAAGCGTCAGCGACCTGGAACAGCGCGACGGCGACCATCGACACAGCTACAATTCCCACGGCCAACGGAACGGAGTCCGGGACGGCACAACCCGTGTCGGCGGGATCCGGCTCCCTCCAAGTCACCATTAATCCAGCAGCCAATTCATCCTCGCTCGTTGGCGGGACATACTCAGACCTTCTGACGGTACTTTTGACACCCCAATAAGCGCATTCCAGTCGCGTCATTTCAGTAAAAAAATCGAACGACGATGATAGGGCGCACTCAATGCGATTTCCCGGCCGGCGCTTTGCTGCCTATCTTTTCTTTCTATTCTGCGGGGTCCCGCCGTCCTTAGCGATGACGGTTACACCGATGCAGATCGAAATGTCGTCGACCGGACGGCTAAGCCGCGGCGTGATCACCGTCGTCAATGACAGCGAAGTTCCGCTTCCCGTCGAGATCGTCATCAAAAGAGCAAACCTCGATCCACGTGGCGTGCCGCACCTTTCCAACGCGGGTGACGAGTTTCTTGTAATGCCCCCGCAAGCGCTGATCCCTCCCGGCGCCACGCAAAATTTTCGTCTTCAATGGTTAGGAGAGCCACTGCTCGAAAAAAGCGAGAGTTACTTTTTCTACGTCAATCAAATTCCAGTCAAACTCTCGGGGAGCCGTCACGACGTCCAACTGGTTTTCAGCGTTGGAGTCATGGTGAACGTCGCTCCTCCGCGAGGCCAGCCCGCGCTGAATGTCGTCGGCAACAGCATCGTAACCGACAAAGGCGGCCGACGTTATCCCGCCATCACTGTGGAAAACCCGACGAACGTCCATGCGTTATTTCCGCAATCCGTTGTCCAAGTATCGAGTGGGAGTTGGTCTGACACAATATCGAGCGGTGAACTCGCGCAGTTCATAGGTATCGGTTTGGTACAGCCTGGCCATCGGCGACGCTTCGTATTGCCCGTTCCCCTGCCACCAGGCGCGACCTCAGTGCAGTGCAGACTTCAATTCGATCCTCGACGCTAGGCATGCGTCATGTCTGCGGCAGCCCCATTCTCGCGGAGTACCGGCAAGAGACAAAGGATATTTCAGTACGTATCGCTGCTGCCCCTGCAGATTACCCTGGTAGTGATGCTGAGTAGTACGCTCGCCGTGAGTGCCACGCCCGCAGGCGCCGTAGAATACGCTAAGCCCATCTCTTCTCTCCTGAACTCGACAGGAAAAGCCATCGATATGGAGGTGCCGCTCACGACCAATGGAAAAGAACTGGGCGACATCGCGATACGAATTAATCCGGATGACACGCTGCTGATCAACCGCTCCGCGATAATGTCGATGCTGGCAACTCTGCTCGACGGGAAATCCCGCGAAGATTTGGCTGCCATTCCATCTAAGGGGTACTTTATCGCGCTGACCGATGTGGAAGCGGCTGGGTTTGACATTCGTTTTGATCGCTCCTTGCAAGAACTGCAGTTCAAACCGCGCGTCGCGCAGTTGGCCACGACCGATATCTCTTTGGGGAAACAGCGTCGCGCGCCATTGAGCTCGACGCTTGCCGAGCCGGCTCGCACGTCGGGCTACGTGAATCTCTATGCGAGCCTCGACCATCAGTGGGAGACGAGCTATCCGGCGCATGAGGGCGCCGATACAAGCGGCAGGCTAGAAATGAACTCTGCCGTACGAATTGGTCAGTTCGTGTTCGAGAATAGCGGCGTGCTGACGGGAACTGTCGATGTCAACGTCTGCCCGACGCAGGCTATCTGCACCTATCAGCATACCCCCGGCTTCAAGCGCCAAATGTCCCGCTTGGTTTATGATATGCCTGCCGAGCGAATTCGCTCCGAGCTTGGCGATGTCGAACCGCTCGGCATCGGGTTTCAGCAGTCTCCCGAGCTTCTTGGCTTCTCGTTTGAGAAATCCAGTCGCAAGCTGACGCCAGGGGATACGTTGGAACCAGCAGGAGGTGGCTCTTTCACAATCAATCAGCCCTCCAAAGTCGAGATAATCGTCAACGGAATCGTTCAACAACAGCTCCGCCTGGACCCAGGAAGGTACAATCTCCGCGATCTTCAATTGGCAACGGGTGCGAACAATATCGATGTCGTCATCACCAACGACGCAGGCTTGCAACGAGCCGTACGATTTACCGCATTCTTCGACGCCAGCCTGCTGGCTCGCGGAAAAAGCGAATGGGGCCTCACAGGAGGGCTACCATCATACTTGCGCGACGAAAGCCGGGATTACCTTCCAGACCTTTACATGGCGAGTGGCTATTTTCGTTATGGCATCTACGACGGAGTGACTGCTGAGGGCGACATTCAGGCAAACAAATACGTCGCGATGGCTGGAACAGGCGCTTTGGTCGATACCAGCATCGGCCTTGTAAATCTGCGCACCGCGATGTCGGCAGGACAGCCCGGAATAGGCGCAGCATTCGGGTTGGACTGGAGCGTCGTAAACTTTGCGGGCCTACTTGCCGCCAGCGGTGAAAGCTTTCGCTTCTCGAGCGAGTATCGCAGTCCTCATTTTCACTCTCCCGGCGACATCAACACAGCAGACACCGGCATTCTCTTTCCCGAATGGAATTATTGGCTGAACCTCAGCGCGACGTGGTCAGCTCCCGTCAGCAACGAGACGACCATGGCGCTCTCCGCGCGCTACCAATTCGTCAACAACGCAGAATTCGGCCAATCGATCTATGACTGGAACACTGATCGGTATGGCGCCGACGTGACGTTCTCCCGTCCGCTGACCCGATCACTTTCGGGCAGCTTGACCATCGGTGTTTCCAACGAAACCTTCTTGGCTACTCTCGAGCGCGTGCGCGATCCCAGCCCCGAGTTCCGCATCGGCGTCCGTCTATTTGATAGGCCCGACGATTTTACAAGTGTTACTGCGGGCTACGACTCGATTGATACACAGACTGATGTTTCGGCTTATCGCAGCCAGGGCAACGGCCTCGGTCGCTGGGACACGAGCGTCTATGTTCAGCATAGCGACTACAACGCCCAGGCGTCCGTGAGCGCGAGCGCGGGTTATTATGGCAACCGTGGGCAAGTAAGGATCATTCAGAATTCCGGCTTTGAAGGCATCTCGTACTCGAACTTCGACGTTGAGCCGGGACCAGAGAGAACATCTTTACAAGTAGGTACGGCGATTGCTTTTGCAGACGGTAAGATCGCTATCGGAGCTCCTATAACCGGAGACGCGTTCGCGATTGTCTATCCTCATCCGTCAATAGAGAACAATGACATCACCGTCGGCGATAACGACAATATCAAGGCGATCGCGGATCAATGGGGACCGGCCTTGGTAACGTCGCTACCGGCTTATGCGCCTTTCACCATTCCCGTGGACGCGGATAATTTACCGGCTGGATACAGCCTCGGCGCTGCGGCTTTCGATACATTTGCTCCGTTCAAAGCCGGTTACGCCCTCGAAGTTGGCTCGGACTACTCCGTGTCGGCCTATGGAACGCTCGTTTTTGCGAACGGAGAGCCGGTTTCGCTGGTGAGCGGTGTCGCGCGATCGTTCGATCACCCCGAGAAAACCGTAACGATTTTTACGAATGCGGCCGGACGTTTCGGTGCCGACGGTTTAGCGCCTGGAGGCTGGCTTATCGAAATGCAAACCGACGGAACGCCGACAACATTTGTCCTCGACGTTCCGGCGGGAACGAAGGGCCTATTCAAAGCGGGAACGCTCCATCCAAAATGACAATCAAAGCGACATCCCGCTCGGCATTTCTTAGCTTCGCGATAGCGATTGCCTGCGCATGTGGATCGCAACAAGCTCAGGCGGTCTGCGCAATTCTTTCCTCTTCGGTCAGCCCTCTCAGCATCAGCACGGGAACGTATTCCCCGCCGAATGCGCCAAGTCCGCAATCTCTCACAATCACTGTGAGCGGCACATATCTCGCCGCACTGGGAGACCTCGCCGGCGGCTGCGCGATCGCCGTCGCCTTCAACCGCTCTTCTTTGCCCGCATCGATGGCGCTTACGTCAGGCGGCTTAGCCTCGATGCCGTATACGCTGCAGTCGGCGTCCTCCGGAGGCAATAGTCTGCTTTACACCGGCAGTGGACTTCCGGCCCAGTCGAACTCACTGCTTTTAAATTTTCCCGCGTCCACCTTGAGCATCGCCACTTTTTCCGTCTCAGGAACAGTGTGGGCGCTCGCTCAACCGATCGATCCTCAGCAGGCCGGCAGTTACCTCGACAACCTGACAGTTCGCGTTTTCTCCAGCACACTCGCTGGCCTCTTGCAGGGACAGGTTTCGAGCCAAACATTCACCGTCACAGGGCAAGTTGCCAAGTCCTGCACTATCGGCGGCGTGTTTCACCCCGCTGCAGACACCGCCACGATTCCGATAACAGCAGGCGGACAAGTGGTGACAGCCGTGATCAACAAGTCCTACGCCAATGCTGTCTGCAATACACCGTCGTCACTGCAGCTCACCTCACAGAATGGCGGCGTGACGACAGCGAGCACGGCAGCAGGTCTCCAGAATTTCATAAATTACAGTGCGTCGGCGAGCTTCTCGGGCGCCTCTGCCTCGATCGATACTGCAACCAATCCCGCGACTGGCGCGCAAGAATCAGGCAGTCCGGCGTCCACATCCGGGAGCCTTCCGTCAGGAACGCTATCTGTGTCCGTTGTCCCCCAGCTCAACAGCAAAACACTGGTGGCGGGACCCTATGCTGACACGCTGACGATAACGATCACACCTCAGTAGCGTTTGCATGCGTGGAACGGCTGCGCCGATCAGACTGGCACGAAGCACGGGATTTCGTAGCAGATCCTGCTGAAGTCGACTCCAGCGTTTGTTTCTCCCGCCGCATCAATGTTCGCCGTCTCCTACGAGATCGCCTTTGTTTCGTTCAGGATGGCGAGGAGGCGCCGGCGCTTTCAGCGTCGCTTCGAAGCATATGACGTTTTCCAAAAAAAACTGGCTCTCGAAGCGTGCCTGATACCCTTGTTTTTCGAGCACGCTCCTCAGCTCATCAAACTACACCGAGTCCGCCGCGTAGAACTAAACATGGGCGTGATGAGCACGCAGAATAGTCTCATCGACGCATCTCATAACACCAATAGTGAACCAGGTGAGACCCGTACCCTCATTGCTGTAACCGGTGATGATGACTTGCTTGGAAACCAAAATGACCGCTTTTGGGATAAAGCGGCAATGTCGAGATGCCGGTGCGACAGGCCAACCTTCGATTTGGAGCGATAAGTGCGCATCATGCGCTCGTTTGTGGACTGATTTGTGGACTAATCCGGGGAGCTGGAAAAAAGTAAATAAAATCAATAACTATAGGAGGAATCCCTCTCCACCAACAGACCCGGCACGTGGGTCAAGGCCCGAACCGCCAAACTACTTGGCCTCGCCGCAAATGCCATTACCAAGGCAACCATCCTCGGCGTCCTCGAGGACGGCAGTGGTTTGCAACTCATCATCGTGTGCAAGACATCCCCCATACGTGTCCTCCGTGGATGGCGCGGCGGAACATGGGTCTTGGCGCCTACGTTGCCATCGAAATCGACGAATCCAGAAATGCCGATTCAGCAAGGGATTGATGCGGCACATCAACTTTCCGCTTGATGCTACTCCCACGCTCGGAATATGGCGCTGCTTGCCAGAAAACAGAGCAGGGCATCCTCCGCCATGACGCGACGCTTCATACCTGCGTACTTTCGTCTTGCTATCCGCCGCTCGTTGAGTGGCAGAGGTCTTTTCGCTGAGGAACGCATACCTAAAGGATCATGCGTCGTCGAATATCTCGGACGCCCTGCCACTGCCAAACAGATGAAAGAGAATCGCGGGAAGTACCTTTTCTGGACGAGCGAGACGAGCATGATCGACGGGAACATACCGGCGAATACAGCTCGCTTTATCAACCACTCCTGTGCGCCGAATTGTGAAGTCGATATCCACAAGCGTCGCGTATATGTCTTTGCCCTCCGCGACATCGCGCCCGGCGAAGAGCTTTCCTACGATTACGGCGAGGAATATTTCGAGATGCATCTGGCGGAAAGATGTCGCTGCACCAAGTGCTCCCGATTGTGAATTTCCGCAAACCTCGGCATCCGCGAATGGCGACGGCGCTACTCATTCCGCTATGCGCCGGTCCTTACATAAGGCGCTCCGATCCACCGGTCGTCGAGGTCCCGCCTGCTGTACGCGCGGTACCGCCCTGATGCTATGCAGGACACTTCCCGCGATGTCCAGGACATGTTGAAGCGCTGTGGCTGGAGCTTCTGGACTACGCTAGCGGCTTCACTCCAACGAGGCTCACATTGTCTGGTGGCCGATGGCGGCGCGCTTGAACGTGCCGGCCGTCGGCGCAAAGGGGTTCGCTATTTTGCCACAATTTTGGACTTTACAGTCCAATCTAAAAAATAAGCATGCGTCTGTTTGATGGTTTGATCCGAGATGCGCAGAAAACAAAAAATTCACGCAAGCAAACGCGATGCGATCATGGACGCAGCGGCAGATCTCTTTGTCTCGTATGGGTACGACGGCGCTAGCATGGAGATCATCGCTGAGGCGGCTGATGTCTCGCGCCAGACGATCTACAATCAGTTCGAGAGCAAGGAGGCGCTATTTCGCGCCATCATTGACAATCTCGTAGATGAGTTCTTGGCGCCTTTGGCAAAGTCGAGCCGACGCACGAGTGTTCGCGAGACACTAATTGCGTTTGCCGAGCACACTCTTGATCTCTTGGTCCGCCCCAAATTCGTTGGCCTCTATCGCTTGACGCTCACCGAGACCACGCGGTTTCCGGACTTCGGTCCTTCCGTTTACGAGGCTGGTGCGCTCCGAGCGCAGGAGACGGTGGCGCTATACCTTCGCGAGCAGGCGCAAAGCGGCAATCTTGAATTGGCCGATCCCTTCCTCGCAGCTGGTCAGTTTATGGCACTGGTAGGTCGGGATACGGAACTCAAAGCTCTTTTCGGGGTCGAATCTCACCTCTCATCCCAAGAGATCCGGCGGCGGGCCAAGGCCGGTGTCGATGTGTTCTTGAAGGCGTATGGGACAAGGGACGTGGTCCTGCCATCCAGAGTTCGAAGACCATTGCGATTGAGGTAGGCGATGTTTTCGAGGGGGGAGAGCAAAGGTGACCGGAGCAGGTTCGTAGTGCACGCTACGTTGCTTTTGGCCGCGATGCTTCTTGCTTTTCTCAATGCTGGTTGCGCAGCGACGCTTCCTCGCATCACCGTTCCAGAGACGCTAGTCGACGAAGCTCATCTAAGTGGAATGGAAGGTGTTCGCATTTGGGGAGATGCGTCTGAGGAAGCTCTGCGACAGCTGGTGCGGGCGGAGGCTCCCAAAATGCAAGCCCTCGTACAATCGCGCACGCGCCAGGGCGAACGTCCTGTCATCAATATCGCTGCTATATCAGGCGGTGCCGACGATGGTGCATTCGGAGCAGGACTTTTGGTTGGCTGGAGTGATGCTGGCACGAGGCCCGATTTCGATCTCGTCACAGGTGTGAGCGCAGGGGCGCTGATCGCTCCGTTCGTATTTCTTGGACGGCGGAAGGATGCTGAGCTCCAAGATATTTTCACCAAGTATACGCAACAGGACATCTTCACGAAAAACGTCATATCCGGGTTGGTTGGGGGCCCGGCTTTAGCTGACAGTTCTCCTCTTGCGCGTCTTATCGCCAGATATGTCGACAAGAAGTTCCTGCGTGAAGTTGCCCGTGAGCGGGCTAAGGGGCGCATCCTCTTGGTCGGAACAACGAACCTCGATGCGCAGCGTCCAGTGCTTTGGGACATGGGACGCATTGCGATGAGTGATAATCCTGAAGCTCTTGGTTTGTTTCGGAATGTCTTATTGGCCTCCGCCTCTATTCCCGGCGTCTTTCCCCCTGTGCACATTCAAGTCCGTGCGGACGGCAGGACGTATGACGAGATGCATGTCGATGGTGGCGTGACCCAGCAGGTGTTTGTGGCACCGCCTTCTTTGTCGCTCAAAAGTGCCGGACTAGGATCAAAGCCATTGGCCAGACGGGTTTTCATCATCCGAAATGGCAAGATAAGTCCCGAGTGGCAACCCGTGGAGGCGAACACGCTATCCATTACGGGGCGCTCGATCTCAACGCTCATCAAGAACGAAGGCCTCGGCGATCTCTACCGCATCTATGCGACCGCCAAGCGCGATCACATGGACTTCAATCTCGCAGCTATCCCCGCAAACTTCGAAATGAAAAGTCCGGCGCCGTTCGATCAAAAATACATGCGAGCACTCTATGATGTCGGTTATCGCTCGGGACGCCTCGGTTTTAAATGGATGAAGGCGCCGCCGGGTCTTGAAGAACAACCCATCTCCCAGACAAAAGCTCGAGATTTAGCTGTGTCTACGAACAATTGAGGACCACGAATGACGTCAGCAATAGCATTGAGGTTTGCCAAGCAATTTGCGGCGGCAAGCTTCGTCTTTTTTCTCGCTTCCCCTGTATTTGCGCAGGTCCCGGGTGGTCCGCCGGTCGTCGGCTATGTCGTTGCTGAAAAGAAGCCGGTCACGCAAATACAGGAGTTCATCGGGCGCATCGAAGCCGTCAATAAGGTGAATGTCGTCGCGCGTGTCTCTGCGGAACTTGAGGAAGCGCCGTTCAAGGAGGGCACAGAAGTCAAGAAGGGAGACATTCTTTATCAGCTAGAAAAGCCGCCCTATGAAGCGGCCGTTGAAAGCGCGAAGGCATCTGTCGATCAATTCCGTGCGCTCCTTCGCAACGCCGTTTTGACCACGGAGCGCTATAAAAAACTTTTGTCCAGCCCCGCGGGCCAGCAATCGAGCGTCGATAGTGCGCTCGCACAGCAGCAATCTTATGAAGCCCAGATGCTCGGCGCCCAAGCGCAGCAAAAGACGGCCGAGATCAACCTCGGCTATACCACCATCCGATCGCCAATCGACGGTAAGGTTGGACGCATCGCCGTCACGGTCGGAAATATCGTGGGACCGACTTCGGGCACGCTGACCACCATCGTCAGCCAAGACCCAATGTATGTGACATTTCCGGTCCCATCGCCGACGTTGCTTGAACTCGGGCGAATGTACGCGTCAAAGGGAGGCTTCGACGCGGTTGTTCTTCGTATCCGCCTGCCGGACGGCACTCTCTACGCTGAAAAAGGGAAGCTTGATTACGTCGATCCTTCGGTCGCAACCAATACGGACACCGTCACGGTACGGGGAACCATTCCCAATCCGCTTCGCAAGTCTGGAAATGAATCGCTTCGCCCGTTGATTGATGGAGAATTCGTCACTGCTCTCGTCGAGGGCGTCGAGCCGGTCGTCGCTCTGGCAATTCCAAGGTCAGCGGTCTTGTCCGATCAGCAGGGCGATTACGTTTACGTTATCAGCGCTGACAATGTCGTAACCCAGCGGCGAATTCAACTTGGCCAGTCGACGGCCGCCGTCGCGATGATTTCTGCCGGACTGAGTGAAGGGGAAAAGGTCGTAACCGAAGGCATCCAGCGCGTTCGCCCCAATCTCAAAGTCGCCCCGCAGCCTGCCGGGCCCGATCCAATCAAAGCGAATGGTCAATAAGCCATGTTCTCAGCAATCTTTGTCGACCGGCCTCGGCTGGCGATCGTCATCGCCATTGTCATCACGATAGCGGGCGCGCTTGCAATATCGCGTATTCCCGTCGCGCAGTTCCCTGACCTTGTGCCGCCTCAGGTGCAAGTTTCGACGACCTATCCGGGTGCCTCCGCCAGCGTTGTCGAAGCCGCCGTCGCCCAGCCGCTCGAATCCCAGATCGTCGGCGTCGACAAGATGCTTTACATGAAGTCGAACAGCGGCAACGACGGCAGCTATAATCTGACGGTGTCATTCGCGCTCGGGACAGACCCGGACATAGATACGGTGAACGTCAACAATCGCGTGCAAGCTGCGCTGTCGCGTCTGCCGCAAGAGGTTCAGAAGCAAGGCATCACCGCGCAGAAGCAGTCATCGGCTATTCTTCAATTCATATTTCTCTATTCCGAAAGCGGTAAACAGGATCCGCTCTTTATCACCAACTACGCCACGATCAATGTTCTCGATCGCTTGAAGCGGATCGAAGGCGTCGGGCAGGCGAGCCTTTTCAGCACGCAAAATTACTCAATGCGCATTTGGTTCGACACGCAGCGTCTAACGAACCTCGGTTTGCAACCATCCGATATCGTATCGGCCATCGAAGCACAGAACGTTCAGGCACCTGTCGGGCGGATCGGTGCTCAGCCGGCTTTGGATGATCAGCAGTTCCAGATGAATGTGCAGACCCAAGGACGTCTCGAAACGCCGGAGCAGTTTGGCAATATCGTCGTCCGCGCCAATCCGGATGGGTCGGTCTTGCGCGTTCGCGACGTTGCTCGGACCGAGCTTGGAGCGCAGAATCTCGATGTCGGTTCGCGATTGAACGGCAAGCCCGCGGTGGCAATCGCAATCTATCTGTCTCCTGGCGCCAATTCCGTTCAAACGGCGGCCCGCGTCACGGCAGCGCTAGAAGATATGTCGAAGCGCTTTCCTGAGGGCCTTAAGACGCGCGTGGTCTATGACACGTCCGAGTTTGTAAGCGACACGATAGATGAAGTCATCCGCACAATCGGCGAAGCATTCGTGCTGGTCATTCTCGTCGTCTACCTGTTTCTTGGAAGTGCCCGCGCGACAATCATTCCGGCGATTGCTGTTCCCGTCAGTCTGATTGGTGCGTTTGCCGTTATGCTGGCGCTCGGCTATTCGGCCAACACTGTTTCGCTTCTCGCAATGGTGCTTGCTATCGGCATCGTCGTCGACGACGCAATTGTGGTGGTTGAGAATGTGGAACGCGTGATGGAGGAAGAGCCTGAGCTTTCGCCAGCCGAAGCGACGAAGAAAGCGATGGCGCAGATCACAGCGCCGGTGATTGCCATCACGCTTGTTTTGCTGTCTGTATTTGTGCCTATCGCCTTCATTCCGGGACTGACCGGAGAACTCTTCCGACAGTTTGCCGTCACGATCTCCGCCGCCATGGTTATATCGGCGCTCAATGCTTTGACGCTATCTCCGGCGCTCTGTGCCATCGTGCTCCGCCGCTCGGAGAAGCGCGGCCCAATGGCTTATGTACTGCGCAGCATCGATCACGTCCGCGATGGTTATACGGCCGTCGTTCGTCGCCTTGTGCGCGTTTCGATTTTGAGCCTTGCAGCAGTGGCTGCGGCTGCAGCCGCCGTCTTCTTCGTGGCTAAAGAAACGCCGACAGGATTTGTGCCAGAGGAAGACCAGGGGGCCTTCTTCATTATGATCCAGCTACCAGATGGAGCCTCGGTCAATCGAACCACGGAAGTCGTCGAGCAGACTGAAGCGATTCTCAAGCGCTATCCCCAGATTCAAGATAGCCTCGCAATTGTTGGTTTCTCCTTGCTGGACGGCGGGGCACAGCCAAACTCAGCATTTATGGTCGCCCGTCTCAAACCCTTCGCCGACCGCAAGACAGCAAAGGATTCAGCGCAGACATTGATTGGCGAAGTGACGATGGCCGCGCAGCAAATAAGCAGCGCTCAAATCTTTGCATTCAACGTCCCGCCCATCATCGGGTTGTCGACGAGCGGTGGCTTCGAATATCAGCTCGAAAATCTCGAAGGCGCTGATCCCGCGACCATGGGCAACGTGATGCAAGGTCTGATCGCTGCGGCAAACCAGGATCCGCGATTGCAGCGCGTGTTCTCGACCTTCACGGCATCCAATCCATCGATCTATTTGAATATCGATCGCGATAAGGCGCAGGCCCTTGGCCTGGGGATCAGCGACATCTTTTCCGCGCTGCAGTCGACATTGGGCGGCACCTATATCAACGATTTCAATCTCTTCGGCCGTGTCTGGCAGGTCAATCTGCAGGGCGAAATTGCCGATCGCAGCAATATCGGAGCTATCTGGAAGATCTTTGTTCGCAATAAAACAGGGCAGATGGTGCCGCTGCGCTCAGTCGCAAACGTTTCGACAGTTCTCGGTCCGCAGACCATAGGTCGTTACAACAACTACAGGTCGACCACCATCAATGGCTCGCCGGCACCGGGCGTAGCTTCCGGTACTGCGCTCGAGGCGATGACGGAGGTTTCCGCCAAGACGTTACCGCCAGGCTATAGTTTCGAGTGGACTGGGACAGCGTATCAGGAGCACCAAGCGCAAGGGCAGACAGCTATTGTCTTGGCGCTTGCGGTGCTGTTCGCTTTTCTGTTCCTGGTCGCGCTTTATGAGAGTTGGATGATTCCTGTGCCGGTATTGTTGTCGGTCACGGTTGGCGTACTCGGCGCCTTCCTCGGCATCAAGATCGCGGGCTTATCCCTCGACGTTTATGCGCAAATCGGCCTCGTCGTCCTAATCGCACTTGCCGCGAAAAATGGCATTCTCATTGTCGAGTTTGCCAAAGAGCGTCGAGAGCACGGCGACACCATCGAGGACGCGGCGGTGCTGGGAGCCCAGATGAGATTTCGTGCCGTTATGATGACGTCGATCGCGTTCATCCTCGGGCTTTATCCGCTCGTTATCGCGACGGGCGCCGCCATGATCAGTCGTCGCGATGTCGGAACGCCCGTGTTCGCAGGAATGCTCGGAGCAAGCATAGTCGGCATTTTTCTCATTCCGATGCTCTATGTGCTCTTTCAAAAAATCCGCGAGCGCGTCAAGCGAAGTAGGAGTTCCGTTGTGGAATCCGCACAGAAGCCATAACCATCTTGATGGTCTTCTATTGAGTGCGGGAGAGGGACATTTAAGTTCAGCACGATGACGGATGCTAATCTCTTTCATTGGGCAACGACTGCAGGTGGGACACTCTGGTCAGCGTGCCCTGAAAACACCAAAGACCGCTAGGTCGACGGCGGTGAGAATATCACCGCCATCGTTGCTTCTTTTGCACTTTGGTCACGCCACAGCGGGATTGGTGTTGTTTGTTGATACACAGACACCGACGCCCCAGGCCATTTTGTACGTGATCGCCAGTGCGCACCATGGAAGTAATAATAACGATCGCTCCTAAGGCGCAATCCCCAGTCGAAATTGCAAACGACGCTCTTTCCTTGCAAGTCGTCAGGACTTAATAATTTTTGTCTGTCTGGGAATCCAGCGAAACTCTACGCCAGAGATCGTAGTAACTCGATAGATATACCGGTCGCCATATAAATTAGTGAAGCCAGCTGCATTACCTATGAGCTGTTCTAAATGCTCTCCATCTTCGGATGAAAGAACGACGTAGGCTGGGTTGGTAAAGGCGATGCGCTTTAGCGCCTGCGCAATTTCCCTCGCAGCTTTTGAAATTTCTTGTGACAGCATTTGTTACGCTTTAAATCCTGAGCGAAATGCAATGAGAGCGTTGGTGCTTTTGATCGAGAAAAAGAAACTGTTTGGTTTGTTCTTCCGGAATTTGATGCCTAACGCATTGTAAAGAGTTCTTGGTGGAACCGCTTCTCGATCGGGAATTGATGATCTGCAAAATCCCGGCGCAAGACTTCTCCAAATCCGACAGGTCCACAAAACCAGATGCTCGCAGCCGCCCATCCGGGAACTTCCGCACGGATGCGGTCGGCGTTAAGACGTCCGTGGCGCGCGTCGACGAGAAAATGCAGGCGCACGCCGGCAGCCTCAGCATCCGCTCTCAGCTTGCGCTCCGCTACCTCATCGTAATCGGCAGTGGGATGAAAGAGATCGATATTTTGAGGTGAAGGCGCGTGGCCATCGGCGCGCAATTTGGCGAGGTATTTCATTCGCGCGATAAAAGGTGTGATGCCGATACCTGCGCCGATCCAGATCTGGTGTGGGCAGGTGTCGTCGAAAGTAAAGCATCCATATGGACCTTCAATTCTCACCTCCTGCCCCACGACAAGCTTGTCTTTGATCCGTCGCGTGTGATCGCCAAGCTCTTTGACGATAAAATTGATATGATGGTTCGCATCATTCCATGGGGACGCGATTGTGTATGGGTGCGCGCCTTCAGAGGGATCCGATACAACAAAAGCGAATTGGCCTGGTTTATGGCCTGCCCACCCAGAAGGGACATCGATCTCGGTCTCAAGAACCCGAACGCCGGGATAATACTCAAGAGACGTGATGCGGCCCTTCGCCTGTCGCCCGACCCCGATGCGCCTTAGAAGAACGATGACAGCTGACCATACACCGCCAACAATCAATAATGCCGCGACAATACCGATTGGAGAAGACCAGTAAGAGAATTTAATAAGTACGGCGGAATGGAACGCGAGCACCAGAAATGCGAGAGCAAGGAGTTTGTGAGTCTGATAGAAGAAACGGTAAGGGATGCTGCGGATTAGGGCGATGGCGATGAGAATTACTGCCGCATAGAAAGCCCATTCCCCGAGTTCCTCGGCGTTATGGCGAAGTGTTAAAAGAATCTGTTCGATTTGGTTGGCCGCCGGAGGTCGTGGCCCGCGGAGAGGCCGTTCAAGAAGTCCGAAGCCTACGGCCCATTTGGGGCCCTTTGCCCACAACCAATGTGATATGGCGAGAACCAATGCGCCAATACCGAGCCATTTGTGGAGACGGTACATTTTATCGAGACCGCCGAGCCATGGCTCAACCCATCGCGGACGGAGCGAGAGCATCATGGCTACGCTCATGCATCCGATGGCGAGAACGCCCGTGTATTGCATCATCAGGGAGCGGAGGCCGAAGAAGTCTTTCGTTGTGAATGCCGCGGGCTCGGCGAGTATCCACAACGCCGTCAGCGCCGTGAGGAAGATCCAAAATGTGTATTTGATTGTGCGCATGGTGCCGAAAGTATGAAAGCATTTCTGCAAGCGGTGCTTGACAACTGTCAATGCTGCCGCGGTTTTTCATTCACGCAATCGATCTACGTGGTTCTGCCTGGTTCACTCATTTCAGCACTGGCTTTTGCTTTACGGCCGCGGGAAATTCGATCGAGTTTGAGGAACCTATTCGGTCTTGGCGCGGCGTATCGGAATGCGGGGGCCAATTCACGGGTAGCCTGTCGCCCTTGTGGCAGTAAACACGCGTGTGGATGTTGTGGCAGTGGCGATAGCTTCGAGCATCTGCAAGGCGAGTGAACTTTTCGGAAGTTGTCCTTTCCGTCAGCGTTTCGACAATTGAAGCTCTTGCCATGTCCAAGCTGCCATTGGCGAAGCAAAGACAGGCGGTTATCGCAAATAACTGTAGAGCAGGGATACTGCGCATATTTAATGTCCCTTTAGTTTAGCAACATTGCATTTGGATTCAGGCGCGGAAGATCGATCACAGGGGGGTGTCGAAATCCTGCGGTGCGGAGAAAGGAGATGATGAAATCGGCGCGTTTGCGCGTCCGGTAGATTGAGCGCCCACACCGCCAGAGCCCAGACGCCGCCGACGAAAAGGGCTGGCCCGACAAGGGTCAGGATGGTTTCGGTAAAAAAGCTGACGCTCATCGCTTGCTCCCTTTCTTAGGGATAGCCTCGTTGGCTGATGCAAGCGGCTGGAGCCGGGCAAAGCGCTCAACGGGTTCAATCCAAAAGAGCATATGAAAAATGGGCATTCGTTGTGCGATGGCTTCCAGAATATCGTCGGCCTCGGCACGCTCGAGAACAGCGCTTATGAGATGTCTTTTGACACGGCCGCGCACGCGCTCGTTCACTGTCGTGCCGGAGAAACCAAAGCTATGTCCCTCAGCTTCCCATGTCGTGAAGCCGGGCATGGGCGGATCGCGCGAAAGCATCAGTTCGATGATGTTGTCGATGGCATCGGGCGGGCAGACGAGCGTGAGTTTGCAAAGGGATTTGTCCATGTGAGCTGTCCGGTGAGATTGGTGGAGCGTGTTCCGGCTGCTCCGAAACGCCGAAAGAGGATCGGCAGTAAAATGAGAGTCAGCGCTGTCGATGTTGCGAGGCCGCCGATGACGACGATCGCGAGCGGCTTCTGGATCTCAGAGCCCGGCCCATTCGCAAACAGCAGTGGGACGAGCCCAAATGCGGCAATGCTGGCTGTCATCATCACGGGCCTAAGCCGCCGAAGAGCGCCTTCATATACGGCCTCGCCAACGCTCGCGCCGGCTGCCAGCAGCTCATTGAAATGGGTGACGAGGACCAAACCATTCAGAACGGCTATGCCGAGAAGGGCGATGAAGCCGACCGAAGCGGGCACGGACAGGTATTGACCAGAAACCCAGAGCGCAAGGACACCGCCGACGAGAGCAAACGGCACGTTGGCAAGGATAAGGAGCGATTGGCGAAGCGAGCGCAGGGTTGCGAAGAGAACACCGAAGATGAGCCCTAGGGCTATCGGAACGACGATCGTCAGACGGGCGGCGGCGCGCCGCTGATTTTCGAACTGACCGCCCCAGACGAGATAATATCCTTGGGGCAACTGTACCTGGGCAGCGACCGCCCGTTGTGCATCATCAACGAACCCAACGAGATCGCGGCCAGTGACATAAGCCTGAACAACGGCAAACCGAGATGCGTTTTCGCGATCGATTTTGACCGGCCCAGCAACGCGCTCAAGCTTTGCAACATCGCCGACACGAATGAGGCCGCCGTCGCCAGTCGCGAGCTGCGTTGCAGCGAAGATCTCGGGAGCATCGCGAACCTCGCGTTCGCCGCGTATGATAATGTTTGTTCTACGCCCGGGCTCCGCGACGATCCCTGCGGAAGTCCCCTCGAGTGTCGAGCGGAGTTCGTCTTGCAGCTTCGTTGCCGAAAGCCCAGCACTCCCCGTTAGGAGGCGGTCGACATTGATTTTCAGATAGTCAACAGCATCGTTAGCGACCGTAGAGACTTCCGCGGCTCCGGGGACCTTGCTCAACGTCTCCTGAATTTTACCAGCAAGATCGGATAGTGTTTTCAGGTCTGGACCAAAAATCTTGATGGCGAGATCGCCGCGTGCACCCGTCAGCATCTCATTGGTCCGCATTTCGATCGGCTGTGTAAACGCGAACTCGTAGCCCGGTACGTTTGCCATCGCCTCGCGAAGCTGTTCGAGCAGCCAAGACTTGTCGGGAACCCGCCACTCGCTCTTCGGCTTGAAGACCATGAATGTATCGGTCTCATTGAGCCCCATGGGGTCGAGGCCCAGCTCGTCCGATCCCACACGCGCGACGATGCGTTCGATCTCGGGGACTTTCTCCTTGAGGACGCGCTGGATCTGAAGGTCGCCTTCAATACTGGCCTTCAGATTGATGGATGGATGCTTCGTGATCTGCATGATCACCGCTCCCTCATCCATGGTCGGCATGAATGATTTTCCGATCGCGCCGTAAGCAATTCCGATGAGACCTACGCCCGCCGCCGCGATCAGATAGACCGGCAGCGGGAAGGCGAGGCAGGCAGCCAGCAACGCGCGATAGCCTCGATTTAAAAGCCGCATGAGCGGCGGCTCGGAGTGGGATCCGGCTTTCAGTGCCAACGAGCAAAGAACCGGGATCAGGGTCAATGACAGGATGAGGGAGCTGCTCAGCGCGAAAATGATTGTCAGCGCCACTGGCCCGAAGAGTTTGCCCTCGAGTCCCTGTAGTGACAGCAGCGGCAAGAAGACGAGGCAGATAATCAGAATTCCAGCTGCAACCGGCACTGCAACTTCGCTCGCCGCCCGGTAGACGGTATGCAGCTTCGGAACGCTAGCCGGTTCTCTGTTGTGCTGCAAATGCTCGACTGTGTTTTCGACAACGACGACAGCCGCATCTACGATTAAACCGATGGCGATCGCCAAGCCGCCGAGGCTCATCAGATTTGCGGACATGCCAAACAGCTGCATCATGACGAAAGTCATAAGAGCCGCGAACGGCAGGGTGATTGCGACGACGAATGCCGCGCGGAAGCTGCCCAGGAAGGCAACAAGCAGAACAACCACGAGCACTGTAGCTTCGATTAGAGCTTTCCTGACGGTGCCAACCGCGCTGGAAATCAGATCGGAGCGGTCATAGAAGACGTTGATCCGCGCCCCTTTGGGAAGGCTGGGGCCGAGATCAGCTAGCCGTTGTCGGACGGACTTGACAATGGCGCTGGCGTCAGCGCCGCGCAGCGATAAAACCAAGCCTTCAACGGCTTCGCCTTTTCCATCTTCGGTCACGGCCCCGTAACGTGTCAGGCTGCCTACCTCAACTTTCGCGACATCGCGGAGGCGCAACACACGGTTGTCGACGCGTTTGAGTATGATCGCCTCAAGATCTTTAGGGGTTTGGATGGCTCCCTGGACCCGTACGACAAGCGCCTTCTCGCCTTCGCTCAATCTCCCCGCACCGTCGTTGCGATTGTTCGCTTCTATGGCCTGAGCGATATCCGAGACGCCGAGACCGGAAGCTGCCAAAGCTGCGTGATTGGGTATGACTTCGAACGTTCGGACTAGGCCGCCGAGTGCATTGACGTCAGCAACGCCGGGAATTGTTCGAAGCGCCGGACGTATCGTCCAATCGAGCAGGCTTCGCCGCTCTTCGAGCGATAGGTCACCACCTTCGATGGTGAACATGAAGACGTCCGAGAGCGGGGTTGAGACCGGTGCGAGGCCGCCTGTGACGTCCGTTGGCAAGTCGCCGCGAATTCCCGCCAAGCGTTCCGCGACCTGCTGGCGTGCCCAGTAGATGTCGGTCCCGTCCGCGAAGTCGAGGGTGATATCTGCGATGGCGTATTTCGCGGCAGATCGCAAAACGACCTGTCCTGGAATTCCCAGCAGTTCCATCTCGATCGGCGTGATGACGCGTGTCTCGACTTCTTCCGGAGTCATGCCGGGCGCTTTGAGAATCATCTTCACCTGAACCGGCGAGATGTTCGGGAAAGCGTCGATTGGGATCGTTCGAAACGCGTAGCCTCCCGCCGCGGCGACGAGGCCGAACACCAACAAAGTGAAGGCTCTTTGCGTGAGAGAGAACTCAATAAGACGGCGAAGCATTCTTTTAGTTCCCAGCCGAAAGACGTTCGAGCTGAGGCAGCCCGCTTGCCGCGACCTGGGCGTCGCTTGTGATCGAACCTGAGATCGTGGCGATGCTCGAGGATTTGCCGCGCAATCGCACAGGAACGACTGCGAACCCGCCTTGGCTGCGGACAAAAACCGCTGCCAGTTCACCGATCCGGACAACAGCCGAAGCCGGAACGTTCACGGCTCCCGAGACGGTTGAGCGTTGAATGGCTACCGAAACAATCTGGCCGGCGAAGAGGTGAGAGTTGGCCGGAATCGCCGCGAACATCACAGCCGAACGCGTGGCGCGATCGAGAGAGCCTCCGACGGAAACGACCCGGCCCTCTGGCCCGTTGATTATCTGTACGACATCGCCAGGCTTCACGAGCGCGATGATGTCCACGGGCACTTGGATCTGCACCCACAACTCGTCGCTTGTATCGATGGTCGCGACACCGGCCATCGCCTCGACTTTTTCACCGGGCATGACGAGCGTCTCGGCGACTGTACCGTCTGCTGGCGCAGGAATGGTGTACTGTCCGTTCTCGCGAGTGATTATTCCGTTCAGCGCTGTTGCGCGCCTATGCTGGTCAAGGACGGCGCGTACTTTCGCCACTTGTGCTTCGGCTTCATCCGCCAGCGTCGGATTCTGGAAATTCTTGTCGGCGAGCGCGCGCCTTCGACGTGCGATAGCTTCGGCTGCTTGCAATTCGGCCTCAGATTGCGCGAGCTGACTTTGGGCATCAAGTAGCTCACGACTGGAAACCGTGATCAGCGGCTCTCCCTTCTTCAGGCGCTGACCCGGCAGCACGTGCACCTGTGTAGTCGTACCCGCGAATGGCGCTGCCGCAACGAGACGGGAATTCAGAGGAGGAACGACGGTGCCTGGCAGAATCGCTATCGTCTCCCTGCTCGCCGGCTGGGCAGGCTCGACATGGATATTGAGATTTCGGATCTGCTCTTCGGTAATTCGGACGTCCTTTGCGTAGACGCTTACCGGCGATATAAGTGCAATAAATGCAAATATCTGGGAGAGGACTGTTCTTCGGTCCATCGATGAATCCTTTCACGGCGATGCCGTGCGCGGAGACATGCGGTGCCGAGCTGAAAAGAAGCTGAATTGAACCTGCAGCAAACCTGACAACACTTTTTCAGGTTCGTTTCAGGCTGACTGTGCTAATTTTTCTGCAATGTGCAGGAGAAGCCCATTCGCATTTTGCTAGTCGAAGATGATGACGAGATCGCCGACCGCCTCGTGACAGGACTTGGGCGATCGGGATTTACCGTCGAGCGCGCCGACAACGGCAGCGATGGCTACGCTATGGGGATCGAAGATGAGTATGCTGCGGCAATACTCGATCTCGGCCTTCCGCAGATGCAGGGTCTCGACGTTCTCAAGCGCTGGCGTGCGAGCGATTGCAAGATGCCTATCTTGATTCTCACGGCACGTGGGACATGGGCAGAGAAAGTCGACGGTCTTAACGCAGGGGCGGATGATTACATCACGAAGCCCTTCCACATCCCAGAGGTCGCGGCACGGCTCAAGGCGTTGATCCGCCGGGCCTCGGGAATTGCAAGCCCGGTCATAGTCCATGGCGGCCTCTCGCTCGATACGGCTTCAAGTCGTGTTCTGCTCGATGGTAAAGCTGTCGAATTGACGGCGAGCGAACTCAAGATGCTCTCTTATTTCATGCACCGCATCGGCCGCGTCGTATCGCAGGCCGAGCTCATCGACCATCTCTATGCTCTGGACGATACTCGGGAGTCGAACACCATCGAGGTGTACGTCAGCCGCTTGAGGCGGAAGCTCGGTCCGAACGTCATTACGACGTTGCGCGGACTTGGCTACCGTATGGATTGAAACGGTATGACCAGTTTGAAACGCCGGCTGATCGTTGCTGCGACGCTTTGGATTGCCATTGGCATGATTGCGGCGGGCTTCGTGCTCTCGGGAGTCTTCAAACGCCATGTGACCAATCAGGTCTATTTGGAAATCTATGAGCACCTCGACGAACTTGTTCATTTGACGGACTTTAAACTCACCGGGTCGCCACAGCTCATGCGTGGCCTAAGCGATCTTCGCTACGATATCCCGATGTCCGGTTACTATTGGGAAATCACGAAGGCAGGTGATGTTCTCGCAAGGTCTGCCTCTCTCAATGGCAAACAGCTTTCAATTCCACCTAACGATGTGACAGACCTTGGAATGCGGACCAGTGCAGTCGCGGGGCCGTCTGGGACTGTCCTCATCGCGGAAAGGGCTGTCTCAATATCGCCCGGCGCTCGTCCGATACGCTTTATTGTCGGAACGGATCAGCGACACGTCGATGACGTCGTATCTCGATTTCGCGGCATCCTGTCGTGGTCGCTTGCGGTGTTTGGACTTTCGATGATCTTTGGCGCCGCGCTTCTGATCTTGTACGCACTGAAGCCGTTGGATGCATTGCGAACGGCTCTTGCGAATGTGCGAACCGGTGCTGCCAAAAGGCTTGAGGGAACGTACCCCACGGAAGTTCGTCCGCTGGTGGACGACCTCAATGCGTTGCTCGTGTCAACGGCAGAGTTGATTAAGAGAGCCCGGACGCAAGCGGGTAACTTGGCGCACGGATTAAAAACGCCTCTCGCTGTTATGGTGGATGAGGCTTATCGCATTGATGAACAAGGACTGCCGCAATCGTCGGCGACGGTTCTGGCTCAGTGCCGCAAGATGCAAACACAGATTGACTATCAGATCGCCCGCACGCGCGCCGTCGCTTTGCGTTCGGTGCCAGGGACCGTAGCTGAAGTTCACAAGGCTGCAGAAGAAGTCTCTCGAGCCCTTGACCGATTGTACCGGGAGAGCGGCATAGAGATATCAGACGATGTTTCGAAGGGGCTATTGGTGGCCTGCGATTCACAAGACCTGAACGAGATGTTGGCGAATATCGTCGATAACGCGTGCAAACATGCCAACTCGCATGTTCGCATCTCTTGCCATGGGCGGCCTTCTGACAAAAGCTATAGCTTGTGTGTGGAAGATGATGGAAAAGGGCTTCCGCCCGAGGCATTTGAGGTTGTTTTCGAAATCGGTGAACGATGGGATTCCCGTGAGGCAGGTTCCGGACTTGGACTTTCTATCGTCCGCGATTTGGCAGAACTCTATGGCGGCAATATCAAGTTGCAGAAATCAGGTATGGGCGGCCTTGGCGTTGTTCTGACGCTTCCAGCTGCGGTACAAGTCGATGTCGCGCGCCTCACGTAGTTCTTTCTGGGGGAGCCTTAGAACGGTCGTCGGCGAAAACAGCTAGGCACCGTAACGTGTTTGGCGATCGCGATGTCTATCACGAGATTGCCGTCTAAGCCGTCTAGTCCGCCGAATTTGCCGAATGGCGAAAAAAGTCAACGACCGACGTCCTTTCAATTCCAGTTCAGGTTTCTGAGCTGCGAGCATCGCCAGCCGTAATAGGCGCAATCGCTTCTGCACCAGAGTTCCAAAGTCGCTTGGGTCTTTGGCGACTGTAGGAGCCGATCTTACTGTCCAATGTGGGATGCTAGGCCCATGAGATTTAGACCTCTGGCAGCCCCGCAATGCGTAGGCCCTCTGAGAAGACATCGACGTCTTGCTGGCGGCGAATGGATAACCAATCCTTCAAATTTGAAATGCGGAGCGATGGATCCAGCTCCCGAAGCTGAGCCATTGCCTGTTGGGCTTCGCCGATCCGTCCGGAAAGCGCTCGCGTTGCTGCGATGAGCCCGATCACCATGAGAAAACTCGGCAAGTTTCTGTAGGACAACTCCGCCCAGCGAGACGCTTCCTCTATATGTCCCGCAAACAGATGCGCCATGCCGATTCCCGCCTGCATACGATAGAGTTCGGGATCCAATGGACTGAGCCGCATTGCGCGCTCGAAGTGCGCGATGGCGCTTTCGCTTTCACCGTGCCAGGTTCTCAGGAAGCCGCCGAGAAACCAAGCCGAGGCAAGATTGGGATTGAGAAATACCGCGCGGTCGAGGAGGGCAATCCCAGCGTCCAGATCGCCTGCAAAATGGGCCAAGGCATGGGCGCCGCGTGTTATAGCGATAGCATCGTCGCGTCCCAATTCGACAGCCCTATGTGCCAATCGTGTTCCCTCTGCAATTTCCGTATCGCGATCTGCACACCATCCATTGATCTTGCGCCAAAAATAGCACCAACCTGCCATTGCGTGCGCGACCGCATAATCGGGGTCGAGTTCAATGCTTTTTCCGAAGAGTGGAAGGGCCAGTTCAATTGATTCTCGCGTTCCGCGGTGCACATGGGCAAGGCCGCGCAAATATAAATCGTAGGCATTAAGGCTGGCCGTCGGCTTGCGTTTCGCGCGTTCGATTTCAGCAAGTTCGACGTGCGGGCCGATTGCTCCGGCGACGCCGGCCGCGATACGATCCTGAAGCTGGAATATATCGTCGAGCGTTCCTTCAAAACGCTCTGCCCAGAGTTGTGATCCGGTCGTTGCATCTATGAGCTGGCCGGTGATCCGAATGCGGTCGGCCGCCTTACGCATGCTGCCTTCAAGTACATAGCCAACGCCGAGTTCTCTCCCGATTTGCTTAACATCGAAAGCGCAGTCTCGATAAATGAAACTTGAGTTGCGAGCGATCACGAACAACCAACGCACCCGCGACAGGGCTGTAATGATCTCTTCGACGACGCCGTCTGCGAAATACGCTTGTTCGGGGTCACCGCACAGACTTTGAAAGGGCAAAACGGCAATCGAAGGTTTGCCGAGATTAGAAAGTTCGGAGGGCGGAAAGCCGATCGGAAAATCCGCTGAAGGAGCTGTAGAGCCGTTCGGCGGATTGGCTTCCCTTACATCGCCGATAAAGCGAAATCCCTTGCGCGGGATCGTCTTCACGAGCTGCTGAGCGCTTCCGGTATCGCCGATTGCTCTGCGGACGGCATTAATATGGCTGGTGAGCGTCGATTCCGAAACAATTCGCCCGGCCCAGACGGTATCGAGCAAGTCGTCCTTGCTCACGACGCGATCACGGTTGCGGAGAAGAAAAAGCAGGAGATCGAAGACTTGCGGGCCGAGGGCAATGGCTTGCGATGCCCGCTTCAATTCCCGCCGCTCCGGATCGAGCACGCAATCTCTGAAAAGAAAATGCACGTAAGCGTTCCATCCAAGCCGCACAACGCGAACTCCCGCACGCTCTGATACGCACGGTCTGCGAAAATGGGCGCATTGCCTTCAAAGTCGAGCTTGGACGGATTTTCAAGAGAAACTCAAGCCTTTTTCAAGGTGCCGGCAAAGTCGTCGTGACCGCGTTCCGGCATTCTCCGCAAAGACAGCGACGGATGCGCTGCGCTTGATTTGGAGAGCCTTTATGAAAATCGTGGTCATCGGCGGAAGTGGGCTCATCGGGACGAAACTTATTCGTCATCTTCAGGAGAAAGGACACGAAACCATCGCGGCATCGCCCAACACGGGCGTTAATACCATCACGCGAGAGGGACTCGCCGGGGCATTGTCTGGCGCACAAGTTGTCGTCGACGTCGCCAATTCGCCGTCGTTCGAAGACAAGGCTGTTCTTGAATTCTTTGAAACGTCGGGACGCAATCTTCTGGCCGCGGAGGCTGCGGCCGGAGTTGAGCATCACGTGGCGTTGTCGGTCGTCGGTGCTGACCGCCTTCCTGAAAGCGGTTATCTTCGCGCCAAAGTTGCGCAGGAGGCGCTAATCAGGGCCTCCAAAATTCCGTTCACGATATTGCGGTCCACGCAATTCTTCGAATTCGTCGCTGCCATCGCCCAATCGGCGACTAAGGGTAACGACGTTCATTTGTCGCCGGCGTTTCTGCAACCCATCGCCTCGGACGACGTGGCGCGGGCACTGGCTGATCTTACTGTCGGAAAGCCGGCGAACGGTATCGTCGAGGTGGCAGGGCCAGAAAAGGTCCCACTCGATGAAATCGGCCGTCTCTATCTCTCCGCGACGGGCGATCGCCGGCGGGTGATTGCCGACGTCCATGCTCGTTATTTTGGAACCGAGCTCAACGACAAATCCTTGACGGCCGACGACAACGCGATCCTCGGACAGGTCCGCTTTGCGGATTGGTTGGCGCAGCGGGCAGCATGAACGTTATCGCTCCATTGTCGTCTCCGTCTCGTTCAACGAATGGAAATCAAATAGATATGCCGAAAATCATTTCTCTTGCCATTGCTGTCGCCCTCGGCGTTGTCGCGATAGCGAACGGCATCTTCATGCTTGTTGCGCCGGAGAATTGGTATTTCGCCGTGCCAGGCGTTACGACAACCGGGCCCTTCAACCAGCACTTCGTGCGGGATATCGGACTGATCTTCGTTTTCATCGGCGCCGCGTTTCTTCTCGGCGTTGCGCGAGCCGATCTCCGGATCGTCTTTTGGGCCGCGCCGTCACTCTGGCTCGCCGGGCATGCACTCTTTCACTTCTGGGAGGTTGCGGTTGGCATCTGCTCAGCTTCTGTCATTCCTAGGGACTTTCCTGCGGTGACCCTGCCGGCGATCCTTGGCCTTTCAATCACCGCCTGGGCGATGACTGAGAAGTGTTCGCCACGCGTCTCAGGAGCCAAAGGCTCTCAGGCGATCAGCAAACTCTAGCGCGCGGCGCTGAAGGTCTCGCGATTGAAAGACTGCACGTGCCGTCATCCTGCTCCGCTTCGCCGAAACTGCTCCGGTGAAGCGCGCATCAAATCTACGAGAAATTACCGCGCGGCATGTACACGGCGCACGCGGATGTCGGGAACAGCGAACTTTTGTCTTTCATCATCGCCCGACATTTCACGGAAGACGTCACATTTCTTTCAGGAGACTAAAATGAATCTGCACAATCCACTGCAATCCGACAATCGGATTGCCGAAGAGCTTGTTCCCTCGCGTTATGCTGTGCGTGTCGGTGACATTGATGTACTTGTCATCAGCGACGGGGTGCTCCCGCTACCGACGGCAATGTTGGGACCCAACGTCGAGGCAGCAGACAGGGCTGACTGGCTGAAAGAAATGTTTCTGCCGCCAGATGCTTTCGACTGGGCGCTGAACGCGGTTGTGGTCCGCAGTGGCGGAAGGACGATCCTCATCGACGCGGGTCTAGGATCCGATCCGGACTTGCACCTGCCGCGCGCGGGGCAACTGATCAAGCGACTGGAAGCCGCCGGCATTGATCTTTCGACCGTGACCGATGTGGTGCTGACACACATGCACATGGACCACGTTGGGGGACTGCTTGTGGACGGAGTGAAGGACCGACTGCGTCCAGACCTGCGGATTCATGTTGCTGCCGCCGAGATTGCGTTCTGGGAGTCACCTGATTTCTCTCGTACCGCGATGCCCCCGGGTTTTCCGGACGCACTTCGGGTGGCTGCCCAACGGTTCGTGCAAGAGTATAGCGGTCAGCTACAGCGGTTCGATGAGGAGCAAGAGGTGGCGCCGGGAGTAATTGTTTATCGCACTGGCGGCCACACTCCCGGACACAGCGTGGTTCGCTTGGCATCTGGCGGCGATCGGCTGATGTTTGCTGGCGACGCCATGTTCGCGGTTGGGTTCGAGCACCCAGACTGGCACAACGGGTTCGAGCACGACCCAGAGGAAGCAGCCCGCGTCCGCATCCGTCTTCTGCGGGAGCTGGCAGAGACCGGCGCAATGCTGGTGGCCACTCATCTTCCCTTTCCGTCCGTTGGCCGGGTGGCGGTAGATGGTGATGCCTTTCGATGGGTACCGCTCTTCTGGGATTACTGATGGCTTGTCAGGCTAGAGCCGAACGAGTCCGTGTTCATTAGATGAACTGGCTGATCGGCTGCGGTTCTCTCCGTTGTAGCCGGCCGACCTGGGAAGCAGCCGCCAGTCTGCTTCTTTCAGGCTGCGCGTGCCGCCGTGGCCGCCCTCTTTATTTTGTCTCTTCGGGCTGGCGATTGTAGATGTCGTCGGTGCGCTGAATGTCGTCCTCGCCGAGGTAGGACCCGATCTGCACCTCGATGATCTCGACGGGAACCTTGCCGGGGTTCTGCAGCCGGTGCCACTGCGTCGCGAAAATGTAGACGCTCTCGTTCTCGCGAACGAGCTGTTCCTTATCGCCGATCGAAACCTGCGCCGTGCCCTGCACCACGATCCAATGCTCGGAGCGATGATGATGCATTTGCATCGACAGCTTGCCGCCGGGCTTGACGTGCAGCAGCTTGACCTGGAACCGCGGCCCGATGTTCAGCGTCTCGAAGTAGCCCCACGGCCGATAGTTCCGCAGGTGTTGTTCCTGCTCCTTGCGGTTCGACAGCTTCAGCCGCTGCACGACTTTCGAAACGTCCTGCGTGCGGGTCTTGTCGGCAACGAGCAGCGCATCCGGTGTGTTGACGATGATGAGATCGTTGAGCCCGATCGTCGACACGATCGACTTCTCGGAGTGGACATAGCAGCCGGACGTATCTTCCAGCACGGCTTCGCCCTTGATGAAGTTGCCCTTGTCATCGCGCGGCGCGATATCCCACAGCGACGACCATGAGCCGACGTCGTTCCAGCCGACATCCATCGGCAGGATCGCGGCCTTGTTCGTCTTCTCCATCACCGCGTAGTCGATCGAGATGTTCGGCGACGCCGCAAAGCTCGGCTTATCCAGCCGGAGGAAACCGAGGTCTTCGCTGGCGCCCGCAAGTGCCGCGCGCGCGGAGTCCAGAATGCCCGGTTCGTAGCGTTCGATCTCGGCGAGGAACGTCTTGGCATTGAGCGCGAAGATGCCGCTGTTCCAGAAGTACGAGCCGTCCGCCAGATAATCTTCGGCGGTGGCGCGGTCGGGCTTTTCGGCAAAGCTCGCAACCTCGAAGGCGTCGCCGTCAAATCCTGACAGCGCCGCGCCGCGCTTGATGTAGCCATAGCCAGTGTGGGGCTCGGTCGGCGTGATGCCGAAGAGAACGAGCTTACCCGTCTCGGCCACGGCGGCGGCCCGCCGGATATTCTCCGCAAAGAGCGCCTCGTCGCCGATGACGTGATCGGACGGCATGACGGCGAGGATCGCATTTGGATCGTCACGCAGCGCGATCAGCGCCGCAACTGCAATCGCGGGCGCCGTATTGCGCGCGATCGGTTCAAGAATGATGGCCTTGGGCTCGATGCCGGCGCGGTCGACTTCCTCGCGCACGAGAAAACGATGATCGTTATTGCACAGCAGGATCGGTGCCTCGAAGCCGGCCTTCTGCGGCAAGCGCGCCAATGCCGAACCCAGAAACGACGTGTTCTGACCATTAAAGAAGCGAATGAATTGCTTCGGATACATCGAGCGCGACAGCGGCCAAAGCCGCGTCCCCGAACCACCCGACAAGATCACTGGATAAATGGTGCTCATCAAATAATTCCTTCTCTCCGGCGAGCCGTGTCCACATTAGAGTGCAGGATAGCTTTCAACTAATTCACCTGGTTAGCCCAGTCGCGATGCGTTCAGCCAATTGCTCAGAAGCTGGTCCTCTTGGGGCGAAAAGGAAATTATTGACGAAGTCCATGTCCCGCCGGGAACGTGACCAGTCGAGAGCTTTGCGGTCCTGCAGCCGGTCCTCGAACACGTCAATCGGATGAAGCGTATTTTTGTAAATATAGTAGCCAGCGTAATTGCGCTCTTCGAAGAACTCGCGGATGAGGGCAATTTGGCCAGGAGCGACGAGCGTCTCGATCTCGATTAGGAACGTGGGTGAGTTCGCCTCGATGAATTGCTTTGCACCGCAAAGAACGTCGTATTCATGGCCTTCGACGTCTATCTTTACGAAGCCGACATCATGGCCTGCCAGTTGGTCGAGCGTGGCGGTCGTAACTTCGGTGACGTCTGTTGAACCGTTTTGAGCAGTTTGCTCGAGGGTTGAGTGCCCTGTTCCTTCGGAGGGAAGAAAGAAAGGGCGCGTTTGATCGGCGGCCGAAGATGCGGCTTTCTCGACAATTGTCACGTTATCGATGCCCTTGCGGCGAACAAGTTCTTTCAACAGCCGCGCCACTTCGTGATGCGGCTCGAATGCGATGACAAACTCAGTATGTTTCGAAAGCAGGATCGTATAGCGGCCAAGGTTTGCGCCAACATCTATGCTCCCACGATTAGGATCGACGATGTCGCCGATGATGTCCTCTTCTCTCTCAGCAAATTTATCATGAGCCAAATATCGATCGTGCATGTGTACCGGCGCGAGCTTCCACGCTAGGTGCGAAAGCGTCGTTCTCAGACCATTCTGCATATTAAACTCCTATGACTGGGGGGATGGCGTGCGTACTTGGTAAGGATCGTGTGCGCGGTAGACAGCAACCAAAACGTACATCAGTGCCAACGCGAGGGCGCATCCGTAAACGCCGCCGGTCCAGATGCCTGTGGGCAGGAACACGGCAGTGAGCAAGGCGGAAAGCAAAGTGCTTTTCATGAGCAACGGATCGCGGCTCCTGCAGTAGAGACGCAATGCCCCCATCTCGGCGATGATCCGTGCGAGCGTCGCGGCGAGCAAGAGCCAAAGCAAGGCTTGGTATTTGATAAGAAGGGGGCGGTCTAGATAAGGCACGATGAACCAGACCACGCATGCAGCAGCCAATCCGAGGAGCGTCGCCTCCATAAGGGCGCTCCGCGTGGTCTGAATGTCGAGATCTCGAAATGCATCATCGTCTCCAGCCTGAAAAGCAGACACGAGGTGAGGCCGTGCAAATGACATAAGCCCAGAATTCACGAGATTATATATGGCCGTTCCGACTTGCCAGAAAAAGAAGTACACGCCAGCAAGTTCGAGTGACAGGAACGCGCCAACGAGATAGCGGTCGAGATAGATTGTGGCTGTCGATGCCAGACTATTTCCATAAAGAAGTGCGGATGCGCGAATGGATCGGCGAACCCGCTCAATAGAGGGAAGGTGAAATGCCGAGAGATGGGATCGAAGAAACACTGTGATCAGAATCATCGCGGCTACGCTGCCGCCCAGCCAGAATGCCGACAGCGCATATATCGTGCGCCAGGCGGGCTCGAAGTATGCAGCAACTATGAATGCGATTGGCCACGATGTCGAAAGGACGCTCAGCACCACATTTGCCGCAAATGGGCGCCGGAGCTGAATCAAAAAGTCATAGCCGTCCATAACCAAGTGTTCGCCCGCAACGAGGCCAACAACAATAACAGCGAGCCAGGGGATCACGTCCGCCATCGCAAGTGCGGCGGCGATCATAAGCGCAAGAGCGTACAAGATGACGTACGGCGAAAAGTATCCCGAAATGAGCAGCGACTGTTCGGTGTGGCTGACGTCTGTCAACTCGCGCGCCACTTGGCGATTTAAACCGAGGCGAAGAACGATCGGCAAAATTGCGACTTGCCCCTGAAGCAGACCATATATACCGAGATCGGTCAGCGACATGAGTTTCGCGATGAACAGGCCGAGAAGGAACTTGCTCGCAATGCCGGATATGCGCATCGCAAACACGCTAAGACGCAACACTGGCGATGACATTGTGAGTGACATCAGTTCTGACGCTGCTCCGTCGGATCGCGGTGAATAAATTGGGCGGCCTGTGCTGACAAAATTTCCAACTGAGGTCGTTGAGACCCGTCCTTTGCTGGCGAAAGATTCAAAGGATAGTCGTCGGGCCACCAGTCGCCGCCGGCCCACGCGGCCCAACCCATCCAAACATCACGGTTGTCGCGCATGGTGACACAGATGTTTTTCAAAGCGGCCAACGATTGCGGGTCACGACCGGCACCAAACTCTCCAAGAAATGCTCTAATTTCGTTTGCGCGGGCCCAAGTCTGGAACTTGTGCAATCGGTCCGATCCCACATCGGGTCCCACGACATCCCCGGTCTTTCCCGAGGAGTCCTGATCAAGGTACTGATGGACCTCAAGCACGAAGTTTCTTTCCGGATCGACGACCTCCGCCATCAGGTCATTTCCAGAAGAAAACCAAGAATGGGCTCCGGTGTAGTTCACGCCCGGAACAAAGACGAGTTGCTTTGCTTGGCTCGCTCGTATGGCAGCGAGCGCAACATTGGCAATCGGCAGCCAATTATACGCGACAATTCCAGTTGGCTCGTTCATCAATCCAAAGATGATCGAGTTGTCATCTCTGAACGCGGCAGCGAGCCGCCCGCAAAAGTCGGCGAAAGCTGCGGCGCTCACAGCTTCCGATCCGATGACGTGTGCTTCCTTCCAGCCGTCGGTCTTAAGGCGGCGCTGCGCATAATTATGAGTGTCGAGAACAACTTTGAGGCCGGTAGCTCTCGCGGCGTCGACGGACGCCTTCAGGCGTTCCAACTCTTGCCGATCTAAATCCGAGTTGAGTGCCGGCTGCAGGCGTTCCCACCGAAAAGGCAGGCGCACGAGATTGAAATTCCGCGCGGCGAAATAGGTGAAGCTCTCCTTCGAAGGATACGAATAGTCGGTACCATATTTTCCCGGTAGCTTTCCGAATTCACCGCCGGCGATATTGACGCCCGCGCAGTAGGCAGGAGAATTTTCCGACAGCGCCGGTGCGTTCAAAGCCTGCGCGGCGATCGCAGCGGCGCCCGTGGCAATCACAGTCCGGCGCGTTGGTTTGAGAACCATCTTATGCTCCTTTTAACGCGGGAACTTGATTTCTTTCCGCGTCGCCCCCCGCCTGGAGCGCACCTTGGATGAACCACAGGAGCGCGGCGGTTTTAATTGTCAGAAGCGAATAGCTGACCAACATGGACAGGGTGAGGTAGATACAGAGCGCGTGCGTAAAGCGAACCTGCTCCGTCGTCTTTTCGGAGACGTGCCACGCGATGAAAGTCCAAAGCAGGATGAGGCCGGGGAGAGATTGCGTCACAATAAGATAGGCAAGGCCGCTATCAACCGTGGAGTTGACGAATTGTTCGGAGATTCCAAGCAGGTCCGGAAGTTCGAAGCGATGAATGATTTCGACCGTTCCGGCCAGTCGCCCTGCGAAATCGTCCTCTCCAGATTTTAGTCCGAAGAGACCCGCGGCAGAAAATAACGTAAGCCCTGCCAGCGGAAGGTAGATGATCGCGGAGTACGGAGGCAGGTACGGCGTCACAAACGCTGCTGCCAAAATAATAACTGAGGCGAGTACAGCGAGCCGGCCGTCGCAGCCCATAAGCAATAGGACGGTCGTGACTGCG
The DNA here is from genome assembly GCF_905067615.1 of Hyphomicrobium sp. MC8b. Classification (NCBI taxonomy): domain Bacteria; kingdom Pseudomonadati; phylum Pseudomonadota; class Alphaproteobacteria; order Hyphomicrobiales; family Hyphomicrobiaceae; genus Hyphomicrobium; species Hyphomicrobium sp. MC8b. Next base: position 2,046,472 of record NZ_LR898465.1, read on the forward strand.
AGATAGATTGTGGCAGGCAAGCCAATGCGGCGAAAGCATGAGGTCGTAAACGCAACGATGATACTGCAATAATTTCCCAACGATACCGGCTCGAGAAATATCGATGACATCCGCAGTTCGTTGACCCATGGAAAATAGCGCGCGTTCGGACGCGTGGCGCTGACGAAGAGATCGGAGTTCGAATTGTAGAACTGATCGGCGCGGGTTCCGCGGGTGTTTATGTAGTATTCCTGAATTTTGAAAATTGCCGAGTGAATGTCCGGCAAAAATGACTCGAGCAGAAAAATCGCAAGTACAACTGTTTGGACGAACAGCACAGTGCGCACCAGATAGCGTTCTGACGATGCCATTCCCAGGAGCAGAAACACGGGGATGATCATCACGTCGCGGATGTATTTGGGTTGCATCTCTCCGGTGGCGATAGCGCGAATAACACCGAACAGGAAAATGAGACTCATTACGACAACGATAGGCGCCATCTCAGGCCGCCATCGAAGCAGTGCAACCGCGAGCGCAGTCGCAGTCAGCATCCCCTCGACGAGCATGACGAGGGATGGCGTGAGCGCCATCACGTTGGCATTCACGACGGCCAGCCCAGCGTTGAACATGATGGCTGCGATTACGATGGCGGATGGGGCAACGTCCAGCAGCCAGCTGTTTGTCAGGCCGGATGAACGAAAATTCGCATTGCTGTTCGATAGGCTGGTTACGTCGCTCATGGCGCGAAGCCGGTGCGACGGTCGCGAGTGGCAAGATGCAAGAAAACGATATTTCCCACTACATAGCGAGAGAACAGCCGGCGAGGCTCGAGCGCTAAGCGATACAGCCACTCGCATCGGGCGCGGCGAATCCAACCTGGTGCCCTTCTGATGCGTCCAGACGCGAAGTCAAAAAGGGCGCCGACGCCGATCTGAAGTGGCACCGGCAGATCATGACAGTGCTTGTCTATCCAGATTTCTTGAAGTGGATTTCCCATGGCGACGAGAAGTATGTCGGCTTTGGAGGTCTTTATCTCGTGGCGTACAAGTTGGATGTCTGTCTCTTGCGACAGATATCCATCGCGGGCTCCGACGATCGAGTGGCGCGGATATAAAGCGGCAAACCGGGCGGCGGTGGAGCGGACAATTTCCGGTCGCGCGCCCAGCAGGAAAATGCGCAATCTATGCCGGGTATTGCTCAGATAGTGCGGGACAAAGTCAGTTCCGTTCAGATTGGCGGGAAATCGTCTGCCGAACTTCATGCGGCTGGCGATATCAACACCGAAGCCATCGTTGAGAACAAGAAAGCGCCGTAGCGCCTTACGTAAATCGGGATTTCGTGCTGCTAGGCGAAGCGTGTGAGCATTGGCGAATGCTATGCGCTGTTGAAAATTCTGGGCGACGGCCTGATCCAACGCATCGACGGCATCATTGCGCGACATCACGCTGATTTCAACGCCTAGCAGCGTGCGTGTCTTGTGGCCGAGGATCCGCTCATATTCGTTGCGATATAATTGCTCGACCTGTGTCCAATCGTAAGGCTTTGCTGCCGCTATAGCTGCAGATCGCAATTCGGTGTAGCGCTCGGAAGATGCCAGCATGAATCTGAGAAGGTGGTCGGCTGCTACTTCTGGCTCGTCGAAATTCGTGAGAAGCCCGATGCCGACGCGTCGCAGGATCGCTTCGAAGCTTGGAATTTCATTTGCAATCGGTATGAGCCCGGCAGACATGGCTTCGACGAGCGTCAGCCCAAATCCTTCATACTGGGACGCCGACGCGAAGAAGCTGCAGGTAGAAAGTTCATCGGCAATCTCTCCGTCATTTCGATCGGTCAGAATTTTGATGCTGCCGTCGCGCAAGCCGTCGGCGCAGGCCGCCTCTATAATGCGTAGCATTCCGTCGCTATCGTTTCCGATCAATACGAGACGGGCGTCCGGGATCGCATGGCGAACGAGGTCGAATGCGTTGATGAGGTTCAGAATACCTTTGTGGGCCGCGAATCTACCGAAATATGCGATCTTCGGTTGGTATTCTCGACTTGAGGCATCTCTGAATTTGTGGATGTCGACGCCATTTTCGATCGCTACAACACGTTCGCCCGCGATTGTGCTGAAGGTCTGAGCGTCGTTCTCGCTGCAGGCGATGACGCGACGGTAATTGCGGACCGAGGACTTTGTGATGGTCCTGAAATAGAAGCGCTTCAGGCGTTGCGCAAACGTCGTATGGAAGAAGCCGCCGTGGGTCGTCAATACCATTGGTTTTCTGTGCCATGGCGCGGTGGCTGATAGAAAATCCGCAAAGAAGTCGACACCGTGGACGTGAATCAAGTCGAAATCTTCAATGTGTGACAAAACCTGCGGAGCAACTGGGTAGCGCCGTGAACCGCGAAAGGGAATGCGCCTAACAGGAATATCTTCAACGCAATCGCGTGAAGGAAGCACTGTGTCGAGATCTTGAAAGCGGCGGTTGAGAGTGAGCACCTCTGCTTGCAGCCCAGCTCTCAGTTGGGCGCGTGCTAACGACAGCACCATATTTTCGAGGCCGCCCACGGCCGGATGAAACTGGCGAACAACATGCAATACACGCATGAACAACCTCCTAGAGCCAACGAGACGATCTCAAGCTGACCGCAAAACCTCCAACGGAGCCTTGTTGATGATGACACCTGCTGCACGGACGCCAACCGCAGGCGACGTTTTAAGTGCCCGCATGAGTGTGAAGGTCGATGTGGATCCCCACTCCGCGACGATTACGCAGACATCGAGTGAAGTCGCGACGGCTTCGGCATCCGCGTGGTTTGTAAGCTCGGGCAGATCACAGATTATGAGATCATAGCTGCCGCGCGCGCTGGTGATCAGCCTGTCCAGCTCAGGTGATGCCATCAGCACAGCGGGCCGCACGTCATCGGAAATGCTGCGTTCGCCCAGAAAATCAAAGCCGAATTCCGTCGTCGTGACATTGTCGACGAGATCTGTAGGGTTCTTCAATGCGCTCAGCAATTCTGTTGCCGCCGTACCAGTCAGTCCGCGCGCAAGTGCCGGTCGATGAAGGTTGCCGTCCATTAAGAGAACGCGTGCGCCGCCTTCAACACCGAGCACCGCGAGGTTGAACGCGAGCGTTGATTTTCCCTCGCCGTTGCGCGTTGAGGCGACGCCGACAACACATGTGCCGTTATTGAGGTTTTCTCGCAGGCGTAGAAGAATGCCGCGCAATCCGTCCTTGTCGTCATGCAAAAGAAGTGGCGGTTCAGCGCCGTTCTTTGGATACAGTTTGCGGCCAGGCACAAGCGAGACAACGCCAAGTACAGGTAATCCCAGGCTGAGCTCCAAATTTTCTGGAGTGCGAACAGGACGAAGAACGAACTCGCGACGGGCAGCAAATGCGAGGCCAATGAGGCCGCCACCCAAAAGTGCTGCGGCAAGTATCGCCGTACTGAAAGTGGGAGAAGCGCGTGAAGCGCTCGCCCGCGTCAGAATTCTTGGTCCCGTCGCAGCCTGTGGCTCGGCGTTAAGCGCGTTGGCGTACTCACTAAGTGTCTGCTGATGTAGCGAGCGATAGGTGCTTGCTAAAGCTTCGAGCTTTTTGCGTTCGACGGGTCTGCTGGGTCCTGCCTGTGCCTGTTCCTCTGCGGTAGCCGCACGTTCTTGCAACGTATCGAGGCGTTGCTGTAACTCCTGCACCGCTTGTTTGGGCCCATTTCCGATCGTTTTTTTGTAATCCTCAATGTAAGCATCAAGCACGGCATTTACGAGCTTCGCGGCGTTATATGGATCGCGCGACGCAAGCGTGATTCTGATCGCGGATCCCAATGCCACAGGAGATACGGTTAGAAGGTCCTTGATCTTTCCGATCGTCTTGAGTCTTTCGGCATCCGTCTCCGCAACAGATGACATTTGTTGCGGCTCATTGCTCGCGAGGGATGTTGTCAAAAGAGCCGGCTCGGAAAACGCCGGACCGTTCGCTTCACCCCAAAACGCGAGCTTGTCGAGAGTTTCGGAAATAATGTGATCGCTCTTGATTGTCTCGATCTGAGCCGCGACGAAACTTTCCCGCGCCTCGGCATCCGATGCTGTGACGCTTGCGTTCAACGACGGCAGCAAGACCTCGCCTGTCACGACGTGGCGGCGTTGCTCGGTGCCAAGCGCCAAAGCTCCTGCAGCGAAGCCTAAGAGTGTCCACGTAATGATTGTTCCACGGCGCCACCTGATGGCAGCGCGCCATGCGGATAAAGGTAGCTGGCCGTGAGATGGAACGTTAATGCGATGCATCAGTTCGCGTCCGACTTTTACACGTCTCGAGCAATGACGTTAGCGGATGGAGATAAGTAGACAACGCATCGAGCGCGTTCGCGGAAGCGAACAAAACGTCGCATTACATAGTATTTTCATGAGAGTAACATTGCGTGCGTTGCACCATAATTGTGCCTCATGATCAGTGGAGAGGTTGCCTCTCGATCGGCAACTCACTTGCCTTTCACTCATCTGGATTGCCGTTAGTGCGCAGTCCAATCGAACCAGTCAGTGTGCGGAGACGGTATCGATGACCTTTCTCAATCGTCCTCAGTCTTTGTCTTTTTCCGGTGCTGAACTTGCGTCATCGCCGAGCGCCAACACTCTTGCAATTCAACTTGCAATTAAGCGCGCGGTCGATGTTTTCGCCGCGTCAACACTCATCGTTGTGGCGTCGCCGATCCTTCTTGGAGCGGCGGTGGCAATCAAACTGACATCGCGCGGACCGATCTTGTTCAAGCAATCTCGCTACGGTTTGAACAACGAGCTTTTCGGTATCTACAAATTCCGTAGCATGCGAATTGATTTGGGGGATGCCACAGGCGTCAGGCAAACCAAAGCTGACGATCCGCGCGTCACAAGTGTCGGAAAAATTCTTCGCCGCACCAATATCGATGAGTTGCCGCAACTCTTCAACGTTCTGTTCGGCGACATGTCTCTTGTTGGTCCTCGTCCGCATGTTCCTGGAATGCGTGCGGGCGGTCTACTCTATGAGGAGCTTGTTCCTCATTACTTCAAGCGTCATCGCATGCGCCCCGGAATTACCGGCTTGGCTCAAATCAATCGATTAAGGGGCAGCACGACGGACGCAAAATTCGCCAAGGCGCGTATAGAATACGATCTCGCCTATGCTGAGAGCTGGTCTCTTTTTCTGGATTTTCGGATCCTTTGGCAAACTTTCAAATCTGAGGTGTTTCGCGGCACTGGGAGCTGAGGCAGCAGTTGATGAAAAAATTGCGGTTTGTTTTTCTATATCTGCCGATCCTTCTGGCCACGACGAGCGCAAGCCTGGCTGACGATAGTTATCGTATTCAACCTGGCGATAGCATCGAGTTCAGCGCGGCCTCGGCACCAGACCTCAAGACGCGCGCGACAGTCGACATCGATGGGCAGATCAGTTTTCCCTTGGTGGGTGAATTGAAAGCCCAGGGCATGACTGTGTCTGAGCTCCAAGCGAAGGTTCGCAGTGAGGTATCCTCACAAGTACTCCAACGCCGTTCGAGTGATGGCCGCCAACTCTCAGTGATGTTGGCAGCGGATGAGATATCGGTCGTTATTGCCGAATATCGTCCGATCTACGTTAATGGCGACGTCTCGCAGCCCGGACAACAGTCATTCAGGCCGGGAATAACCGTTCGCCAAGCTATTGCTCTTGCGGGCGGCGTAGATGTGATGCGTTTTCGAGCGCAGAATCCACTTTTGGAGGAAGCCGATTTCCGAGCAGACTACGACGCCCAGTGGACGCTGTTTGCCACGCAGCAGGCGAAGATTCTGAGGTTGAAAGCGGAACTTGCAGGGAAAGCCAACTTCGATTCCAAGGCGCTCCAGGCAACGCCGATCTCTGCGAGCAGTGTGAAGAATATCGTTGATCTGGAGGAGGCTCAGCTCTCTGCGCGTAATAGCCTCAACAAGAAGCAAAGCGACTACCTGCAGTCAGCGATCGCGACCGAAAACGATCGTATTTCGGCGCTCTCTCAACAAGAGGACAAAGAGAAGCTTGGTGTCCAGGCGGATACTGAGGAATTGGAGCGCGTGAAGGAGCTGTTCGGAAGGCAAACGCTGCCCATCACGCGGGTCATTGAAGCTCGTCGCACAATTCTCCTGTCATCGACGCGGTATCTGCAAACCGTAGCGCAGCGAGGTGTCTCCGAAAGGGATCGAGCGGACTTGGCCGCACAACTTCAAAAGCTCCCTGATGAACGACGCCAAGGGCTTCTGACGGAATTGCACGATACGCAGCTTGAATTGAGCCAAACGCGTGCGCGGTTGCAGGCTCTTGGCGATAAGCTGATCTACACAGGGCTTGTTCGATCCCAACTTGTGCGCGGAAATGGCGGAGAGCCCAGCATTCTAATTCATCGGAAAACGGATGCCGGCGTCAGTAGCCTCAAAGCGTCACAAGATGAGGAACTGAGACCCGGAGATGTCGTTGACGTTGCGCTGCATTTTCCGCAGAGCAGCGCGCCTGCTCCGCAAACCGATGAGAGAAGATCAGAATAGTGCTGCAATTTAATCAAAACGTGCGTGAGCTGAGATCGCCTCGGTGGTCGATCGGTGAAATCGCGAGCGTGCTTAAATACCAGCATCGCATAATCATCATTAGCGTGATTGGCTGCCTTTCCGCGGCGCTGTTATTTCTCGCGGTTACGCCCAAAAAGTATATCGCGACAGCGGTTCTTCTTACCGAAACCCGACAGGCTCCCGATGACGATGCGGCATCGAGCGACGCTGTTGTCGACAGCACGGTCATTGAATCGCAAATGGAGGCAGTCCGCTCGGGAAGCCTTGCTTTGCGGGTAATAGACGAACTCGGTCTCGCTGACGATCCTGAGTTCGGCAAGCCAAGACCAGGCTTTCTTTCGCGATTGCTTGCTTTGTCTCCGATTGGCAAAGGTCCGGCGCACAAAGCGAATCCACGCGAGATCGCACTGGATAATCTTCAAGCGAAATTGAAGATCGATCGCATCGGGCGGAGTTACGTCGCGGAGATTGACGCAACGTCCATCGATGCGGAGAAGGCTGCAAAAATAGCAAACGCAATTGCCGACGGCTACATCGAAGAACAGCTCGGCGCGCGTCAGGAATCGCAACTGCGCGCTAATAAATGGATGCAAGACCGTCTCGTGGTTTTAAGAGATCAAGCAACGCGCGCTGAGAAGGCGGCGCGAGATGCGACTGTAACCGGTTCTAGTCCGGGCCAGACGGCAGCGTCGGGCGTAGTTTCCGCCGACAACGGAAAAGCGTTAGATCTGGCTGCCAAAGCACGAATAGCGCGGGCAGGATACGAAGCCTACTTGAACCGTTACACCCAAGCGCTGCAGCTTCAGAAAGTTGCAATTCCGTCGACTTCCGCCCGCGTGCTAACCAGAGCCATTCCACCGAATATTCCCGGTTCGCCGCGCACCACACTCGTATTGGCGCTTTCGTTGATCGCCGGCTGCACGCTGGGGACGCTCGGCGCCTTCGGCGCAGAGTTTGTGCAAGCTCCAGTGCGGTCGCGATCACAGTTGTCGACAGCGCTTGGGGTACGAGTCTTCGAGCCGCTTCCGTTATGTAAGGTGCGTACCGGCCTATTCGGTCGTGACAAAGGACTGCCCGTTGTGCTCGTCGGGAATTCCGGGAGCGGCGCGAATGCTGCCGAAAATGAGCTTCGGAAAATCAAGATCGCGCTCAGTCAGTTTGATTTGCAGAAGCCAACTCGCGCGATTGGTGTGACCTCACCGACATCTCATGATGGCAAGACGACGGTTGCGTACAATCTCGCTTTGCTGTCTGCTCAATCTGGAAGTCGAACGCTACTGATTGACGCCAATTTGCGCAATCCGACATTGGCGAAATGTTTCTGCGAGCGGGACGGAGAATTATTTACGAAGTTTATTACAGGCGTAGACGAAACACTCTCGGTCGTACGCCTGGCGGACAATCTGAGCTTTGTGGGGCAGAGTAATTTTGCAATACCCGCGCACCCCGCCGATATCCTGAGTTGCGACGCCATGCATCAAGCGCTGCAGCGAGCGCAAGGAAACTTTGACTACATTATCATTGATCTTCCGGCGATGCTCGATCATGTCGATGCGCGCGCCATTGCACTGCTTTTAGATCGCGTTCTTATGGTGTGTCGCTGGGGCAGTCCGATTGCCGATTTGGAGCGGTGTCTTGAGAACGCGGAGGTGATCTCAAGCCGCTTGCTTGGCATCGTGATTAATAAATCTCCGGAGACCCGGAGCAGTGGGTTCGTCCGTCCGATCAAGAAACCCGAACAATCCGACGGAACTATCGACCGTGTCGAAGCGTGAAAGGTGCAGAACTGAGCGTTCTTTGCTTCAACGATTTTTTCAGCGCCAATCTTGGTGATCGGCTGCTTGGTCGATGTCTTCATGCAGCCTTGCGATCCGAACTGGATTGCGGTGTTGATGGTTGGGATATCGACGGAAAGAGCGGACCCGAGGGCGAGCCAGCTATATCGGCTTGGTCCGCAAAAGATGTGGTTCGCACGCTTGTTCCGCGTCGTCTCAAGACGCAGCTTAATGTGCGTCGTGCGCGCAGCCGGCTGTTGTCTCAGTGGAAAACATCTGTGCACCAGCGACCAGTGTCCGCGATTGTCGTCGGAGGAGGTCATTTAATTACTGCGACGACTGAATACTTCCCCGTGCGTCTCAACGCTGTCGCTGAATTTGCGCGCGAACTGGGTGTCGGTATCCACATACACTCCGTGGGCGTATCCCATCCCAATACGTGGCAGCAGGCGGCCGGCAAACAATTGCACCGCTTTCTGCAGGATGCTTCCATCGCAAGTATAAGCGTGCGTGACGAACAATCGGCCGATCATCTCGTCGCTACCGGTTGGCGAAAGGAAAATATCCGGATCGCGCTTGACCCAGGCTTGCTTGCGGCAAGGACTTTCGAGATTGCGAAGCGCTCGCCCCGTCAGCGTCTTCGCGTTGGGCTTGGCATCATGTCGCCCGCGGTCGTGAGGGCTGTTCGCGATGCGCCGACTGGGATTGACGATGCTTTTTGGATCGCCGCTGCGAAGCATTTGGTTGCTGCCGGTGTGGACGTCTATCTATTCACGACCGGTGAGGTTGGCGACATCCGCGCGGCGCATCGCTTGGGGTCGAAACTCAGCGAGCGTGGCATAGCGTACGATGGTTCCGCCATCGCTCCCAGGGACGACGCCGATTTGGTCAGTCGTGTCGCTGGTTTCGACGCTATTGTGGCGCAGCGCCTTCACGCGTCGATCATTTCCTACGCTGTCGGAGTCCCTTCGGTGGGACTTGGATGGGATCCTAAAGTTCGCGGCTTTTATCGATTGACGCGGCGCGTGGATTACTTCTTCGACGACCGAGATGCGCAGCCTGATGATATTTCGGCGCGCGTTCTGCAGGCCGCACAAAGTGGCTTAGATGGAGGCCTACGTGATCATCACATCGCTACGTGCGAAGATGGAGTCCGCTCCCTTGCAATTCTGATCGCAAAGGGGAATTGAGGTGCGGGTCGTCCATGTATTGGCGGGCAAGCCCGACAACCGGTGCGGTGTCCTCGATTACACGACGAGATTGGTCGATGCACTTTCACAAATGAATGGTGCAACGGAATGTGCGCTCGTCGATCGATGGTCGCTTAAAGAGACGCTGCGGGTCGCCAGCGCATATCGACAAGATGTTATCCATATACAGTACCCGAGTATGCAAATGGGCAGAGCACCATGGTGGGGGCTTTTGACCTTTTTGTGCACAAACTCAGTGGTGACGCTGCACGAGTTTCGGATATTCAGTGCAGCGCGCAAACTTTATTGCCTGCCAATTGCTGTGGGGGCAAAGCAGATCATCTTTTCGAATTCCGAAGAACGGCGCGCCTTCCTCTCGTTGTATCCTTTTGCGGCGCGTGTGTGCACGGTCGTTCCGGTGGGCAATAACATACCAGTTCATGCCGTTCGCCGAGAGAACCCGCCGCGACGTTTGATCTATTTCGGGCAGATAGGGGAAAATAAGGGCCTCGAGCGTGTCATCGAAGCCGTAGCCGCGCTGCGTGCGCAAGGCTCAGACATTCCCATTGCATTCATTGGAGCTGTCGTTGATCCGGCTTCGCCAACTGTGGCACTTGTCCGTGCGAGTGCCCAAAAAAACGGAGTCGATCTTCGCCTCAACTTGGACAGTAGAGAGGTATCACAGGAGCTGGCGCAAGCTAGTCATGCCTATCTCCCTTTCCCTGACGGCATCACCGACAAGCGGGGGTCTGCATTGGCTTGCCTGAAGCACGGCGTGACCGTACTAACGACGCACTCCGTACAGACGCCCGATTGGCTGCGTGTGGTTACAACTCATTGTTCTGGGCCGCTCGATGCTGTGGCGCACGTCATGGCATCCGAGCCTCCCGTCATTGACGCCGTAGCACTTGCGAACGGCTTGGCAGAGCGCGAGTGGCCCGCTATCGCAACCCGCCATCTGGATATTTACGACGATCTCGCCGCCCGCGGGTGAAGCAACCGCTGAGCCGGCTCCCCATCTCGTTCTGTGCTACCATCGATAACGCAAGCTGCCGATCACGGTGCGGCCCTGGTCGAGGTAGCAATAATCGGACGAGCATACGTCGACACGCTTGTCGGCAATATTATTGATGTTCAACTGCAAACGAGCGCCACGCAGGGTTGGGTCGAGACGGGCGAGATCGTAATGCGACTCCATATCGAAGAGCGTATGTCCTGCGTTCTTGAATGTGTTCTCATCATTGCCGAAGCTCGATCCGATATAGCGGACGCCGAGGCCAAATCCGAGCCCAGCCGCCGGTCCCGACCGGAGCGTATAATCGCCCCAGAATGATGCGGTGTTGAAGGGAATGCTCGAAAGCACATTGCCTTCATTGCCATTTGCATTGTCTTCGATGCGCATGTCGACATAGGAGTAAGAGGCCAAGAGGCTCAACCCGTTGTCGAGCGTGGTTGTGCCCTCGATCTCGAAACCACGCGAGCGCAGTACGCCGGTCTGAACGGAGCCGCATTGGGTGACACCGTTGATGTCCGCGCACTGGTCTTGGACGCCATCCGTCTGCTGAATGTCGAAGACGGCAGACGAGATGGATGCGTTGTAGCCTGGCACGAAATACTTGAAGCCGACTTCCTTCGATTCCGACTTCGAGGCATTGAACGGTTTGCCGGTAATGAAATCTGTCCCGGAGTTTGCGACGAAGCCTGTACCGTATGCGATGTAGGGCGCGAAGCCGGAGTCGAAGAGATAGGTGAGGCCGGCGCGGCCGGTCCAGTCCGCATCGCTTTGCTTGAGATCGTCGCCGTCCGTGTCGGTGTCGGTCGTAACCCAATCGTGGCGGCCGCCCAGGGTCAACACCCATCGGTCGAGCTTGATCTGGTCCTGCAGATATGTGCCGGTCAATATCTGATCCTGATGCGTCACCGTTTGGATCGCGGGCGCCGGGATGTGTGTTTGGCCATAGTTGTAATTGACGAGGGGAGGGACGATACCGCCATCCTCGATGGGTTCGCCGAAGCCCATGCCCTCTTTGTACCAGACATAAGCAACGTCGACGCCAGCCAGCGCCACGTGTTTCAGTGGTCCCGTCGAGAAACGAGCTTCCAACTGATTGTCCGCCACGAAATTATTCACGTCGCTGATGACGATGCCGTTGGCGCGGCTCCAAATGTCCGGCTCGATTTCATCCACGATATCAATGTATCTGCCGGTCGACGAAAGATGCGAGTAGCGCGCCTTTTGGCGGAAGGTGAAAATATCGTTGAAGCGGTGCTCGAACTCGTAGCCGATGCGTTCTTGCGTCTGGTCAAAAAGCTGGAAATTCGGATCGCCCGACCAGATGTTCGTCCGATGCGCGTGTCCGGAACTATAGTCGTTGTACCAGGCCGTGTTGGCGCCCGTCGTGGCGTCCATGTATTCGCCGAGGATCGTCAGCTTCGTATTCGGGTCGAACTTGAACGTGACGGCCGGTGCCAGATAGAGGCGATCGTCAGGCGTTCCCATGAGTTCGGTATCGCTGTCGCGCACAAGGCCGGTAAAGCGATAAAGCACATTATCGCCAAGTGTGGTCGGGCCGGAGAAATCGAAGTTGCCTTGGTAGCGATCGTAATTGCCGATCTGCACCTCGAGCTCGCGAAAGGGCGTTTCGGTCGGGCGCTTCGAGTACATATCGACAATGCCGCCGGCGTTGCTTGAGCCGTATAACGATGCCGTCGGGCCGCGAAGAATGGTGATGCTATCGAGGCCATAAGGTTCCGTGCGGAACTGTCCGAAGCCGCTGCTCATCTGGCGCAAGCCGTCGCGATAGATGCCGGTGTATGTCGCGTCGAAGCCGCGAATATTGAAGGTGTCGAAACGCGGATCGTAGCCGGAAAGATTGGTCCGGATGCCGGGCACATATTGAATTGCGTCGCTGAGATTCTGCGGAGCGCGATCCTCGATCTGCTTGCGCGTCACGGTCGAGATCGACTGCGGTACTTCGATCAAAGGCGTATTCGTTTTCGTCGCAGCAAAGCTTTCCTTGGCGACATAGCCGTCGATTGCTGAAAGGGACACGCTCGATCCGTCGCTCAGTGGAGGCGGAGTCTTAGGGGCATTCGTTTTCGTGATCTGCGACTTTGCCGCCGCAGTCTTCGCCGGTTTGGAAACGGATTTCTTCGCAGTAGGCTGCTTTTGGCTTTGGCCCTGAACTACGATTTCCGGCATCGGAACGGGCACGGCTTCTTGTGCGCGGGCGGCAGGCGCCGCTAGAATCGAGGACGCAGCAACACTTAGCGCCCGCACGCGGGCGCTTGGCCATTTCGCAAACATTGTCTTCCCCCACACAACTGGAACGCGATTGCCACCCCGCAATCACGTCCAATCAGAACACGCTAGCGACACATTCTTTACTTTTCAAGTCAATATTTGTCGGGGTACAATCGTCTTCGTTTGCAATGGTGCGGCAGGGAGGCGAAGTGCGCGGCTTACTCGTTATTGTCCATAGGTGGGCCGGTCTCTTCATTGCTGCTTTTCTGTTTGTGGCCGGTCTCACCGGAGCCGTGATCTCTTGGGATCACGAACTCGACGAATGGCTCAATCCGGATCTTTTCGAAGCGAAGCTGGCCGGGCCGCCGTTGCCGCCGCTCGAACTTGTGGCGCGTTTTGAAGCGGCGAATCCGCAGGCGCGCGTCACCTATTTTCCGCTATCCTACGAGCCAGGAAAAACGGCAGGACTATTCATCCAGCCGCGAGTCAATCCGGCGACGGGGCGCCTGTTCGAACTCAACTACAACCAAGCTTATCTCGAACCGGCGACAGGCGAGGTGAGGGGCAAACGCTATTGGGGCCAAATCTCCCTGGATCGCCGGGACATTCTCCCGTTCCTCTATAAGCTTCACTATTCGATGCACGTTCCGGACTTTTTCGGGTTCGACGGTTGGGGAATCTGGTTGATGGGCATTGTCGGCATCGTCTGGATGTTCGATTGCTTCGTCGGCCTTTGGTTGACGTTTCCGCAGTCGAAGCGGGGTGCTACCAGCGCGATTGCCATCTCATCGCCGCATCGGGAAAAAAGCTGGCTTGGCCGCTGGGCGCCGGCGTGGCGCATCAAGAGAAATGCCAGTGCCTATCGCCTGAATTTTGATGTTCACCGGGCCTTTGGGCTGTGGACTTGGCTCTTTCTTTTGATCCTCGCGTTTACCTCGATCTCGATGAACCTTGGCGACGAGGTCGTGCGTCCCGCTCTCTCCAAAGTGTTTTCCTTGACGCCGGACGTCGGGGAAACGCGGACCCCGGCTCCGATCGACAAGCCCATCTCACCGCAGCTGTCGTTCGCATCCGTTTTGAATATCGCCGCAGCCGAAGCGGCGAAGCGCTCATGGCAGGAGCCGCTGGGAAGCACGTTCTATAATCAGCAGACCGGCATCTACAGCGTCTCGTTTTTCGAAGCCGGCGAAGAGCACGGCAGCGGTGGAATGGAGCCGAAAACGCTCTATTTTGATGGCAAGACCGGCGGCATGCTTGGCGATAGCATCCCGTGGGCCGGGACAGCCGCCGACATTTTCATGCAACTCCAATTTCCTCTGCACTCCGGCCGCATCGCAGGTCTTCCCGGTCGCATATTGCTGTCGCTCATGGGGCTCGTCGTTGCCGTCTTATCGCTCACCGGCATTGTCATCTGGTTCAAGAAACGGCTGGCGCGCCTGAAGAGAGTTGAGTACGGCAACGCGGTGGTCGGTGCGACAGGAGCCGGATATGTCCATGTGCTTGCGTCCGGAAGCTATCGCTTTATCGGTAGCCTGGGAGATGAGAACGCGCTGCGCCTACGTCTAAGTGAGCTCGGTGAAAAAGCGGCGCATCTGAGCGTCACGCGCGGGGCGTTGCCTTTGGGACGTATCGCGCTTCTGTCTTGGGAAAGTTCGTTCTTGCTCGTGGTCGCGATCATCGTCGGTGGCCGGCGGATGCTTTATCGCGGTGGCCGCCTTAGCATGCGGACGGGGATGCTGTTTCGCAGCGTAGGCACCGTGCTTTTCAGTCGAAATTTCTGGCAGGCCGGCATGCTCGACGCATCTTACTACGTGCGCCATGTTCGATTGCGCGTCATGCGCGCCAAAGAATAGAGCTTTGGTGCGCTAAAAAGGGATTTCACGAATGCTCTTTTCCTCGCCGCGCGCCTAAGGCGATCGTCCCTGAGGGGCACCCGCTCTTACTGGTAAGCAGATCTCGTCGATGATGACGATCATTTAGGTGCTCAAGCCTGGATGAGGTTCGCTAAAGGGCGGCCCGGTATTTCCGGACCGCCCTATGGCGCTTTAATCAGCGAGGGACCCTGCGTCAGACGTTTAGCGCGGCTGCTCGTTGAGGACCCGTTGAACGTCTTCCTTCAGAAGGTAGACAGAGACCGCGAGCAGCACGAGATCCTTCAGAAGAAAGGCCGAATTAATTGTCATGGCTGGAAAGCCTCCGGCGCCGGCATCCCACGCGTCAGGCACGAACGGCAGGACCGTGAAGGTAGCGATGAAGGTGAAGGTCGAACCGAGGGCGCCGAGCATGCTCAGTTTCTTGTTCCAGAAACCCAGAAACAGCAACGTCCCAAAGGTCCATTCTGAGGCGCCGAGAAAGATAGCAGTGCCGCGGATGCCCAAAACCGGAATGGTCCAGGAGATAAACGGCCCATGGGTGATGATGGGCAGCAACCCTCTGATTTCTGCTTCGAACCATTTGTCGTAACCGAACCACGCGAAGATGATCACCATTGCGGCACGGAGCAGGTTGTAATCGAGTTTCAGTAGACCGGTGCGGCCGAGAAGCTGAGCGATGACGTTCATTGGATTTCTCCTCAATGGTAGAGCCAGTTGCGAAGGTGAAGGCTTCCGAGATCGCATCTGGCTTGATGTCGATGAAAGTCATCATAGTCGTGCAAATGAGATTTATAATGCCAGGATGGTGCAATTATATGCTAGATCGTCTCATTTGAGGTTCGAGATGACGCATATCGATTGGCTAAGCAGTTTGCTGCACATCGTGCCGGTTAGCGGCCGGGCCGAGCACCGCTGCTTCTTCGCGGCACCCTGGCGGCTCGAGTACGAGCCATCGGAACCAGGCGAAATCCCCTATCACGTCGTCCTTGCTGGATCGGCTCGTCTTGAAGGAACGGATGGCGAGCCGTCTCGTACGCTGAATGCTGGCGATATCCTCTTGTTGACGCGAGGACCAGCTCATGTCTTGCACGATGGCGGAGGCCAAGCCGCCTCGCCAATTCGACAGAGAAAAGGCGCGACTATCACGATCGACGAAAATGACGGTCAGGGGGAGCAACTCGACATGCTCTGTGGCCGCTTCCTCTTCTCCGTAGAGCACGCACTCCTAATCCATAATTATCTACCGCCGCGACTGGTGGTCAGCACGTCCGAACACTTAGTGAAGGCTGCCAAGCCGGGGGCGCGAGCCCGTCTTGCCAACCTCGTGGCATTGATGCGATCGGAATCGGCCGAAGAGAACCTTGGGGGCCAAGCTATGCTTGGTGCTTTGTCGGCTGTGCTCTTCACCCTCGCACTGCGATTGGCTAGCGAGGACCAGGCTGCTCCTAACGGGTTGCTCACGTTGGCGGGACATCCGCGTTTAGCGGGCGCCTTGTCGGCTATGTTCGCTGACCCAGGTCATCCCTGGACGCTGCCGGGGCTCGCCGACTTGTGCGGAATGTCGAGAGCCACGTTCATACGTCAGTTCCAACAGAGCCTCGGCCGTTCCGCTATCGAGCTTCTCACCGATGTGCGCATGACGGCGGCAGCGAACGCGCTGAGAGCAACATCCACATCGGTCTCGGCGATTGGCGAGGATGTGGGCTATCAATCCGAAGCCGCGTTCCAGAGGGCATTCAAGCAGCACGTCGGTTTGACGCCGGCACAGTACCGACGGCAGGCAGCGAGCGAAGGCAAGAGTTCGAGGTGATCGCCGAGTTCGCCAACAGACCGCGCGTTTGGTGCTGTCAAGCGCGCCGCTCGTTATCTTGAGGGCAAGTCAATGATGCCGGCGAGACCATGCAGAGGATCGACATCCGAGGCGGTTCGCTCCGTTGGCGGATATGGTCGACGACACCTCCACCTCACCTGCAAAGGGGCCATTCTTTTTTGGGACAGTTCCACATGGATCTAGAAAGCTTACGTTCGCTGGTAGATGCGAACCGGACATAGGCGATTTTTACGCAACGCTATATCCTGGATACCTCCATCCAGTCTTGGAGCGAAGACGGACATGATCTCAGATATGCGAGCTGACGCGACGTCGAAAAGAACTTTGTCATCGCTCTATGACCGGATCGGCGGTGAGGGAGCGACGCGGGCATTGGTTGAAGCGTTTTATGATATCGTGGAAACGGAACCGCGAGCAGAGATACTCAATATCTTGCATCTAAGGGGACATGGCGTTGCCCATTCGCGGATCGAACAGTTTCGATTTCTGTCCGGCTTTCTCGGTGGTCCGAGGCTGTATGTTGAGAGATACGGACACTCTGACGTTCGCAAGATGCACGAACATGTCGAAATCAGCGCAGAAGCGCGCGATACTTGGCTTGAATGTATGAACATGGCTATCGATAAAGTGGGCATATCGAGTGATGCGAAAAGCGAGTTGATGCGCCATTTCACACGTGTCGCAAACATGCTCGTCAATCACGATTGAATAAAATCGCTCAGTGGCGCCCGAAATGTACTTCGATCACGGCGCGTCTAATAGCGGGCGAGATTGAGGCGGTCTGAGGAAGCGTCCTATGCCAAGAGTAAATATTCAGGCCTCTCATCTGCAGTTGAAACGAGCCTACGAACCAGCAATTCCTGAAGACGGCATTCGCATTCTTGTTGATCGGCTTTGGCCGCGCGGTCTCAGTAAAGAGAAGGCTTCGCTTGACAAGTGGGAGAAAGATATTGCGCCGAGCACGGGGCTTCGAAAATGGTTCAGTCATGATCCGGCGCGCTGGACTGAATTTCAGCGTCGCTACCGAGCCGAGCTTCGCCAACATGGGGATTTGCTGAATAGCATTCGCAAACTCGCCAATACACACACTGTTACCCTCATCTACAGCGCACGCGACGAGGAGTACAACGACGCGGTGGTGCTTAGGGACGTCCTACTCGGCCGAGGAGATGCCTGAACAGTTGAAAACTGACGACCACTATCGGCCAGAATTGGAAGCTATTCGAAGCCCGTCGCCGCCATGTGAAGGGCTATGACCTCGTCTTCGAGTTCCAACGATCTTGACGGGTTGCTGGCGTCTATTCGTGCATGCCGCATCTGCCGCGAGCATCCCGTCTATGGGAAGCCACTGTCTCATGAGACGCGACCCGTCCTCCAGGTTTCAAAAGCCGCGCGCATCTGCATCGCTAGCCAAGCTCCCGGGACACGTGTTCATAAAACCGGCCGGCCATTTGATGATCCATCGGGCGTCAGGCTGCGAAACTGGCTCGGGATCGATGAATCAGTGTTCTATGACTCTTCCAAGTTCGCGATCATCCCGATGGGTTTTTGCTTTCCAGGATTGAGGTCGGATGGCAGCGACTATCCTCCCCGCCGTGAATGTGCAGAAACTTGGAGAGCAAAGTTGTTCGCTCATTTGCCGAATGTGAAGCTATACTTGATCATCGGCGGGTACGCCCAAAGATGGCACCTGGGACAGGTGGCAGCACGGCAGGGTGTCAATCGGACGGTTCAGCAATGGCGCGAAGTTTATGACGCGGATCCATTTGTTCGCAGGTTTCCGCTGCCACATCCCTCATGGCACAACAACAAGTGGCTTGCGTGCAATACTTGGTTTGAAACCAATCTACTTCCAGCTCTGCGAGCAGACGTCCGCCGCGTCCTTGATTCTGAAGTGATCCGTTGACGTTATCTGAACCCGATCTCTGGAGTGCATAGCGATGTAAGCGCGTGTGCCCTGTAGATTGCGATTCCAAGAGCCGCCAGCGCATCCGTCCGGGGCGTACGCTCTATGAACTCGTTGTCTACGCTCGCGGCGGGTAGAAATTACCTATGCAGATTGCCCGTCCCAACGCTATCGGATCCGGGCTGTTCACCCTCGCCGACGATTGCAAATTTTTTGCCTTTTAAGAGATAATCTGATGCATCCGCGGTCATCTTCGCGATGATGTTCGCAACGGGTTCGATATCATGAATGAGCCCCGCGCCTTCACCTATGAACGTATTGCTCCTGGTTGGATCTCCGTCGATCCATGCTTCGCGATACTTTTCGGCTTCAACGTCGGCAACAGCCATCAACTCACTTTCGCGACCATGCCAACGATCGGTAAAAGCATTTCTTAGTACCCGCGCGGTATAGCGAGGCGGCCAGTCCAACTTGCGTGCGAGGTCCATAACACGAGAACGAACGGTATCGTCACCCGTCGCGGCAAGCGCGGCGTGGTGCATGCGTGGGCCAACGTTTGCCTCTTGCGAAGCCCACAAGCGTGATCCAACCAGCACGCCCTCCGCGCCAAGCATGAGCGCGGCCGCAACGCCTCGGCCGTCGACAATCCCTCCCGCCGCGCAGAGAACCGCGTCGGAGCCGCGTTTTGCGATAAGGTCGGCAACTTCCGGAACGAGCGAGATCGTACCTCTCTTCTCGCCATGGCCACCTGCCTCCGAACCCTGTGCAACTACAACGTCCGCCCCGCATTCGAGCGCCCGCTCCGCATCGCGAAGGGATTGTATCTGACAGATGAGGGGGGTTCCTGAGCTCTTTATCCGCGGCGCAATCGGCAAGGGATCGTCGAAGGACAGCAAAATCGCTTTGGGATGTTGGGACAATGCCTGGTCCAACACGTGAAGCTGTTTACCCAGCGACCAAGTGATGAACCCGCATCCGACGGGCCGATTTCCCGCGATCGCGAACTGTTCTGCCAGCCACTTCGAATCTCCGTAGCCACCGCCGATCAATCCGAGGCCGCCAGCGTCTGATATCGCAGCAGCTAGGCGACCGCCTGCAGCGAAGGCCATAGGGGCTCCTATGATCGGATGGCGCAGTGAAAACATATCGGTGAGCCGGGTCTTCAACATCCTACTGCTCTAGCGTCTGAGGTGAGGGGCGCATCAAATTAAAATCCGGCACGAAATTATCGGATCTCCGCGAGGCGTGCTGCACAACCGATAGGCTAAATCATCCATAACCACAGAGAAACCCCAAGTCCGACATCGCAGTGCGTCGATGCACAGGGGAAAGCTGGCGGGCTAGGAGAGAGGGAGTAGATCGCTGCTCCGCGTGCGCACGGTCGATCGCTAAAAATTTTTTGCGGTCACACCGCAATTATATGATTTTGAGTGAAATCGACAGATGTGGGAGTGGTCTGAACGTGATGAGCGGGAATCGATCATCTCGGCTCGATTGCGCGTTTAGGGAAAATGCATCTGTCAACTCATGTCCGAATTGGCTCGCGCACACGCTTGTTATCACCGCTTCTTCTTATGTGATCCTCAAAAGCTGCTTTTTTCTTTGAGCAGCTATTTGGCGTGTGTCCTGACGCTCGGTATCGCATTTGCCGCCGACCTCCCGCGCCCCTGGTGGGCCATCCTGACGGTCTATGTGACCGCGCAACCCATGTCGGGAGCGCTTCGGCCTAAGGTCTCCTATCGCCTGATCGGGATATTCCTCGGTGCGGCCGCCGCAATCGTGCTGGTTCCCAATCTGCAAAATTCACCGGGACTTTTGGTTCTCAGTCTCGCGGCTTGGACGGGACTTTGTATATATCTTGCCGTTTCCGACCGAACCCCGCGCGCTTTCCTTTTCCAAATGGCCGGTTTCAGCGCGGCAGTCATTAGCTTCCCCTATCTTGACGATCCATCAAATATCTTCATGACCACCATCTCGCGTGTCGAGGAAATGACGGTCGCGATCCTTGCTGTCACGCTTGCTCATTCGCTGACGCGGCCTTTGGATGCTCGAAAAATTGTCCAGGAGCGCGGGCGTCGTTTTCTCCGCGACGCGGCTGAATGGGCAGAAGGTGCGTTCGACGCTCAACACAAGGGCTTGGGCAGTTCGCGTCGGCAGCAGATTGCAGCTGACGTCGCTGAACTCGGACTAATTGCGATGCATCTTCCTTACGACATGAGCGGACATCGAAGAACGCGTGCGCTCGTTTACGTTTTGCAACGCCGCCTCGCATCGTTGATTCCTTTGGCATCCGCCGTTGCGCATCGGCTTGACTTGCTTGCCGGCAAGGAGGCGGACAAAGATTTAATGGAATTGATCGGCGAAAGCCGCGCTTGGCTCCAGGAAACAGATAGGCCACCCCCGGACGAATGCGGTGGTAGGCTGGTGGTGCGTGCACGGTCGCTGGCTAAGAAGAATAGCGCAAGATCGGATTGGTCTTCTTGGATTGCAGCGAGCCTCGCGGAGCGGTTGGCGGAATTCATCGAGGCAATACGCGAGGCGGAAACTCTTGTCGCCGCGCTCGATGGGACGCCGGTTCATATTTCCTCGGAGGACGTTGCTGATAAGATTTCGCCGCTGAGGCAGGATCGCATTTTGGCGATCCTTGCAGGTTTGGCCATGTCAGCAGCGGTTGTTCTCTACTGTACGATCTGGATATTGCTCGCATGGCCTGCCGGATCGGCGACAGCAGCTTTCGCGGCCCTCGTCACATGCTCATTTGCTGCCCAGGAAGATCCAGCTCCCGCCATACGCCGCTATCTCTTTGCAACACTGGCGACGTTTCCGATTGCTGCGATCTATATGTTCGCGGTGTTACCCCGCGTAGATGGCTACCCAATGCTGTCGTTAGCGCTAGCTCCGGCACTGATTGGGATCGGCTATATCCAAGCTGATCCGGCTCGGTCTGCAGTCGCGCTGCCGATGTTCTCGTGTCTCATCGTCGGATTGGGCTTCGTCGATTCATTTCAGCCGGATTTTGCATCATTCGTCAACACGGGTATCGCGCAAGTCATGGGGATCGTCGTGACGATTGCCGTGACACGCCTCTTCCGGTCTGCCGGAGTGGACTGGATCGCATACCGCATGGTCAGGGCACAGTGGCAAGAACTTGAGGAGCTCGCGACCATGCGCAGCACGCCGGACTTTGGAAGTTGGACCACCCGAGCGATCGATCGTACCGGCCAAATTGCTGCACGCATTGCCGTTTCCAGTGAGAGAGATGAATTTCATGCCGCGGACGGGCTTAACGACATTCGAATTGGCCGGAATATTCTGCATCTGCGCGTGGCGGCGTTTGCGCATGGGGAAATAGAACGATCGATCGAAGTATTGCTGGCGGAAATCGCCGAATTGTTCCGCAAGCGCCGCATCGATGGGGTCGTGACCCCACCGCAGAAGTCTCTCTGGTCAAAGCTCGAGAATGCAATCGCATCCATACAAACCATGGAAAACAATGCCATTCGGCACCAAGCACTTCTCGCCGCCGTGGGCATCCGTTGCAACCTTATGCCGTCGGTTCCGCTCGCGAACGGGGCATCACCCTCGTGATCGATGAGGTGCAGATCTTCGGCGTGTATGTGCCTGCGGCTTTGTGCTGGGCGAGTCTCGCAATCCTGCTGACGTATTGGCTGCGCCCGCTGCTTCATCGTTTGCCTTTGAGCCGCATCAGTTGGCGTCCAGCGCTCTTCGACATCGCCGTTTTTATGCTCCTTTGGTGGGGCCTGGCGACGCTAGCGGACGGACACCTCCTGCCGACAAGGTTTCCCGTATGATGGACGGTTTGCTTTGGAGCCGAACGCTTGGGACCTTAGTTCTTGTGGCGCTGACGCTTGCAGGGCTCCAGGCACTTTGGCAGCGATATCAAATTGACCCGATCACGCGCGACGGGAAAGTCAGGGCCGATGTCGTTCAGGTTGCGACGGACGTTTCGGGACTCGTCACGCAGGTTTGCGTTCAGGACAACGAATTCGTTCGTAGAGGCCAAGTCCTGCTGGTGATGGATCGGCCACGATACGAGCTGGCACTTCAGCGCGCGACCGCCACGCTTGCGAGTGCTGAGGCAATGCTTGCGCAGGCGGAGCGTGAGGATCGACGCAACCGATCTATGTCTACCCTTATCGCAGCTGAAAAGATCGAGCAGGGTAGCGCGCGTGTCGACGAACTGCGCGGGCGCGTGGCGGAAGCGGCTTCGGCTCGCGATCTCGCAAAACTCAATCTCGACCGCACGTACGTTCGCGCGCCAGTCGATGGGTATGTCTCAAACATGACCCTCCAGCCCGGCGTTTACATGAAGGCTGGCGAGGCCGTCGCTGCGCTCGTTTACGCCAAGTCGATGCGGATCGAAGGGTATTTTGAGGAGACAAAAGTTCCGGCGATCCATGTTGGAGATCCGGCGGTCGCTTTTCTTATGGGCGTTGGGGAGCCGGTGCGTGGTCACGTGGAGAGCATAGCGTCAGGGATCGCGGACCGTGAACGTAGCGACAGCGAGTCCGCATTGGCAAACGTCAATCCCTCCTTTTCCTGGGTTCGACTCGCACAACGCATTCCTGTTCGCATCGCGATCGATGAAATCCCATCGGGTCTCAAGTTGATCGTCGGCCAGACGGCGACGGTAGAAGTAAAACCCCGACCCGGAGAGCCAACGGTCAAGCGGAGCTTCCCGTGGTGAGAGTATCCCGGACTGGAATATGGATGTGTCTGCCATTTCTCTGTGGATGCACCGTGGGGCCAGACTATCGTCTGCCGGAACAAGCACTCGTAAATGCGCCTTCGGCAAATGGAGCATTCGCGTCGCGCGCCGATGCAACAAATACCGCCGATCCGCCTGCCGACTGGTGGCGCCTATATGACGATGCAACGCTCTCTCATCATATTCAGATGGCTTTGCGTGCTAATACCGATCTGCGGATCGCCGAGGCCAACCTCGAACAGGCCCACGCTTTACTTGCCGAGGCCGAGACGGGCCGGCAAATCAATGGTTCCGCAGCCTTCGAGACGACTTACGTCCAGCAATCGGCAGAGGCGGATCTCAGCCACATCAAACCGCCCCAGCATCAAATCGCCAACACGGGTATTGCGATCAACTACGACCTCGATCTGTTTGGCGGTATAAGACGGGGTATCGAGGCTGCGTCTGCGAACGACGAGGCGGCTGTGGCTGCGCGCGATTTGGTTCGCGTGAATGTCGTCGCCGACACCACCCGCGCTTATGCCGATATTTGCAACAGTGGAAACGAATTGGGGTCCGCACGCCGGACAGCGGACGTCCAGTTGCAAACCATCTCGTTCACCCGAACGATGGCGACGAATGGCCGAGTCGCCTCGTTCGATATTGATCGGGAGGAGAGCCTTTATCAGCAGTTCAAGGCGCGTATCCCCCGGCTTGAAGCGCGCCAGATCAACGCGGCCTATCGCTTGGCGACACTGATCGGCCAACTTCCGGAGAACTACGACCGTTCGCTGCTGGCTTGCCACCGGCCGCTGCGGCTGGCGTCGAGAATAATGGTCGGCGACGCGCGAAGCCTTCTCGGTCGCCGTCCTGATGTGCGTGCTGCCGAACGCCGGCTTGCAGCATCGACCGCAATGATCGGGGTTGCAACATCCGAGCTTTATCCGGACGTCAAGATCGGCGCATCCGTCGGAACCCAAGGCGCCGCGACCGACGTGTTTGGCCCGCTCACCAATCGTTTTGGCGTCGGCCCGGTGATCAGTTGGAATATCAATCAGAATGTGGCGCGTACGCGAATTGCTGCAGCTGAGGCGCGAACCAGGGCAAACCTTGCCGTATTCGATAAAACCGTTCTCGCCGCGCTTCGTGAAATCGAAAGTGCACTCACGAACTATGCCTACAACCTCGACCGGCTGAAAAATCTCAAGAAGGCGCGGGATCGAGCCGCGAAAGTCGCTGAGGATGCACGAAGGCTATGGCGGGGCGGAAGCGCGGACGCGTTGACGTCTTTGGATGCCGACCGCAGCCTCGCCGCAACGGAGCAAGCTTATGCTGCTGGGCAGACGGAAGTCAGTCAGGATCAGATCGCAATTTTTTTGGCGCTGGGAGGCGGCTGGCAGGCTTCGGAATTACGGGAAACGCGCATCTCTGGAAGGTCTTTTTCTCAAGGCCCTTCAGGTTGACCGACAGATTTTTCCGTATTGAAAATCGTATAATGTGAAGTTTGCCGTTTCAGCGAAAATATGGAACAAGGATTTCCCATCGCATTACGATATTCTTGGGCTTGGCAACTGAAAACGTCGGCGCGGTGGGTTCTGTCCTCGTTCTTTGCCTGCTTGGTTAGACCTGATACAACATGGACATCACTGCGGCTCGCACATTCCTTGAGGTCCTCAAAACGGGAAGCTTCGCAGCGGCTGCCACGAATTTGCACGTAACGCAGACTGCGATCGGCGCACGTATCCGTGTTCTTGAGCAAGAGTTGGGTTGTCCTCTTTTTGTCCGCCACAAAGTCGGGACGCAATTAACGCCGGCAGGGCAAAAATTTCAAAGATACGCTGTAAGTCTCGTCAGGCTTGCAGATCAGGCCACGCGATCCATCCGGTTGTCTCAGGCGCAGGATACAGTCGTAATGTTGGGGGCGGAACTCAGCATCTCGCATCCGATCGTTCCGCTTTGGTTGGTGTGGATGCGTCAGTCGCATCCTGAACTTGCTCTTTCGGTACGGGTCGACACCGCTGATCGTCTGATAGATCAGGTGCAGGAGGGTTCGCTTGACGCCGCCGTTCTTTATGGCGCGCCGCGGCGGCCTGGTCTGGTCGCCGAGCTCATTTTCGAAGAAAAATTGGTGCTGGCGGAGTCAAATCGTCCGTCCTCGTTACACTGTACATCGCAAACCGTTCAAATCGATTGGGGGCAAGAATTCGCCGACGCATATTATTCGGCTTTTCCGGATGAGCCTGCATCCACAGTTGCGGTCAGCTATGGCCCACTTGCCCTCGAATACATATTGGCCATCGGCGGCCGCGGATATTTTCGGCGCGGCTTCATTTGCCCATATCTGGAAGATGGTCGGCTGTCGCTCGTCGAGAACGCCCCGGAATTTTCTTACTCCGCATATGTAGTGCATTCTCCCAGAGCGGACGAAGCCATTGTCGCCTGTATCCGTGAAGGTCTCCGAGCCAGCTCTTCATCGCTTCTTCTAAATGGGAGATAATAGGAAGGACAGGGGGCATCGAGAGACTTCATGACGACAGGATGATGAACTGACGAATAAGCCGACCCAGAACATGGATAGAGCTGACAAATCAAAACCTGGTTGGTGGAAGCCGTCAACGCCAAACTTCGGTCGCTAGATATACCGATGAGCTCAAAGGCGATCCAGCGAACGAATGGCTTTGCGGCTAAAGGAATTATGTCGGGCGCAATTCGAAAAGCGATTGGACCAACTCATCGATTTGGATGTTGACGTTAGCGGATCGGCAGGCGGGAACAGACTCGCCGGATCGAATACTAGACCTTCGCGCAAACGAGCTTGCTGGTGCGGAATTCATCTGCCGTCTGAATGTTGTCGGCTGCGAATGCTGGGAGCGTTGCCGTACTGGCCATCAGTAAGTAAGCGGCGGCGAGGACGTTGAGAGATAGCTTTTCATCGGGCATCTCCTTGCTTTCTGCTTGCAAAAGATTCCCGCCGCTGGGTTGTTCCGCTTCGACTTGCGTTCCTACCATCCGCACATCGAGACCGTTTCAATTTGCCGAATTCCTAAGAGCTCTGATGTCGAGCGGTGAGCAAATCCATTTTTTTTTAGGCCGCTTTGAACGATGCGCATGTTCGCTGGATCGAAACTGCGCGCGAAGGCAAATGCCTCTGATGGCTTACCCGGCAGCCATATCTCAAATTCGTCGCCACGCTTTAGCAGAACGGCATGCGCTATGGTCGATGCTAACCGTCAGGGCCGGTCGTCATGAACGAATAGACGTCAACCTCGACGTTGGATCGTCCCTTTTGATCGGACCGTTCAAGGCGCCATAAGCCAGGGAAGGCAGATAGCTCTCGTTCATTGTCGCCATTGATCGCGAATCTATGCCACTTCGTGGGTTTCCCGTCATCGACTTCCGTAGGGAGAGCCAATTCCGTGAGCGTTGACGTTTGCTGACGCTGACAAAAACCCTTTAAAATCTGGCCTATATTATTTCGTAAGTATGTGCTGACGTTTGGCATTGGCAAAAAACGTTGGCATCAGTGTTGGTAGTTGGCCACCGTCGCTGATCTGAAAAGGTGTCCTACGCGATCAAAATGGTGCGGTAGATGTCAATGCCCTCAGTGTCACTGGGCAGCAGGTTTCAACCGTTTATGTAAATAACGCCTCCGTTACCAACTCCCACTTCGTCTGGGGGCGTGCTGTAGCCGATACGAGGCTGTGATGAATATTAAAAATTTTCGTTGGACCGATTCTGAACGCAAATTCGTTGTCGCAGTTGTGGGACGGCGTCATCATAACGATCCCTGCTGATCCACTTTACCGGCGTTATGCTTTCATTGCTTCGCGAGGTCTTTCGATTTCTGATCCTCAAAATTAGAAGCCCACTCCTTCAGGCATTCCCTGGTCAGGCGTTTCCAAACCTCAAGTAAGGCGCCGTTTGGCATGGCCATCGAGTCAGCCCTCTGAAAACCTGCCGCTTTGGCGGCTTGTTCCATGGCAACGTGATCAAAGGTTTTGGTGAAAAAATCTCCCGTTTTCGATGTCGATGTGAACAAAACACATGATGTCGAAACGGGAGGAGAAGTCAGCCACGCGATATATCTTGGCAAATCATTTCGTTCCCCCACTGGGTCGAATTGATAGTTGGAAATTCCTCTTCCGAGGAGGCGCAACTGATCAAGGGACAGTGTGTTGGTATTGAAAAAGAGGTGTCGGGTGCCGAAAGCAATCGCGGTCACATTGCGATATTTGAAGGCTAACGTTTCACTGAGCCTTCGCCAAGCCTTCCCTGTTTCCAGGGACGCAGTAGGTTCTCCGCTCGCACTTTGATAAATCAGCAAGTTGCTTCGGGTGTCGATCATGGTCACGTCACCGACTGAGGGAATTTTCGCAAGAAATTGCCTGTCTGGCGCGATTGTCATGAGGAGCACCGGCAGAGCGCAAAGGGCGCTCAATGACGTTAGAGATATAGCTTTGTACGCAGGATACTCTCGAAAAATCTTCGTTATGCCGATGGCGGCGATAATCATGACGGGAGAAATAAGAGGGCCTAAGAATCCCCAGCCTCGGTTGCTGGAGGAAGACAGCGCGGCGAAGGCGAAAAGGACAAATACGATCAAGGGTATCTGCGGAGATTTCAACAGGTCGGAGTACTGGGCTCGCGCAGCCGAAAGTGAAGCCCCGATGATGCCGATCAGGACAATAACTGCCAGCGGAAATTGTATGGCGTGAAAGAAGTCCGTTGCTGTCCGATGCCATCCCAATATGGAGAAAATAGAAATTCCGGCAGGCCCGTACTCGGTTGATCGAGCTCCATAGCCAAAGTTGAGAAGATATGGGAAGACGTACTTGCCGTTCGGAATGAACCATGTGGCCATGATGAAAACGGCCAAGGTAAGTGATAGCGCGAGGGTTAAGAGCCGCACTTGCCGATTTTCTTTCTTCGCGCCGACATATACGAGCGCTCCCAAAACGAGGCCGGGCAAGAACGCCAACGTCATCGTTCTGGATAATGGGAGCAGGGCGGAAGCAACACCGAACAAGACGCTCCATGGTTTGCTTTCCATTCGGTCCGACTTGACAAGGCAATAAAGAGCGAGCGTCGATGTGAGCGAGGCGGCTGGGACAAATTCGAATGCCCGAGAAAATCCAATTATAAGTGGGCATGTGGCCACTAGACCCGCGGCTAGGACTGCGGCACTTCGAGAGGAAATCGTCGCAGTCATTAAATAGGTTACGGCGATCATTGCGGCCGTACACAGGATGGACGTAACGAACCCTAGGTATGGGTCTGGTCCGAAGATGACAAATAGGATGGAGGCCAGGGCGGGTTGGATGGGAGCTTGGCTACTGGGGCTGAATACGGCAGAGAACCATCCATAGATTCCACCATTTAGATAGCCTAGAAAATCAGATGTCGCGAGGTATAGATAGCCGGCTTCATCAATATCGAGCGCACCGCCGTAGCGATTAAATCGAATCCACAAACCGTTAAGTATAATAAATGAAACGACAATTGCTGCAGCGCTAATATCAATTGATCTCTTAATCATGCCCAGTTTGCCCCAATTGATGCTGCAATTTATATCCAATCTTACGGGAAATCACCAATTGGGATAGAATTATGACCAACGCAACCGGCAGAGGTCGAGGCGCGCTTTCACGCAGGTTCTCTCCGCCCACAGGCATATTTCAGACTACAAGCTAGCTGATATATGAATTGCATCTAATTTATATTCGCAGGTCGAGATCGCCCGCATCCTTCAGGCTCTCAAATGTTCCCGTGTCGAGCCACGCGAAGCCAAGACCCATCTTTTCGACGTGGAGCGCATCAAGCGCTAGATATATTTCATTCAACGTCGTGGTCTCAAGTTCGCCACGTGCCGATGGCGTAACGCGTGATGCGAGGTCAGCGACGCGCTCATCGTGGAAATAGATGCCAGTGACGGCCCAACGCTATTTGGACTCGTTGGTTTTTGGATGATGGATAGCGCTTTGACCAATGCGTCGAAACTGACGACGCCATAACGTTCTGGATCGGCGACTTCGTAGGCAAAAATTGTTGCGTCGCGGTCTGCGGCGGCGCAACATATCGACAAGCCCATGGACGTTGTCACCGAAGACGAGCGCGCAGCGGTCGCCGCCAATGAAGTCGCGGCCGATGATGAAAGCTTGCGCCGGCTCCTCCGGTAGGGCTGGATAGCATAGCTCAAGCGGATACCGAATTGCATCACCTGAGCCGAGCAGACTTTTGAACAAGGGCTGGTCGTGCGGCGTGGTGATGATCAGGATATTTTTCGTCGTGCGGAGCATAGCAGCTCGATACTTTATAAACGACCTCGGTGTCGGGCTCGAGTGTGCAAAACCCGTGCGCGAGGCCACGGGGAATGTACAGCTGCGGGCCGGTCTCAGCAGAGAGTTCAACCATAACATGCTGTACGTATGTCGAAAATTGCGGTCGTAAATCGACCGCCGCGTCGAATATGCGTCCACGGCTAACACGCACGAGATTCGCCTGCGCGTGGGGTGAAAAGACTAATATGCAGGCCACGAATCGTGCCGGCCTGGGCGGAGAGGGAAAATTGTCCTGCACAAAGGTTTCTTGAATACCCGCGCGCTTGAACTCCTCATTATTGTAAAGCTCGGTGAAGAAGCCCCTGTTGTCGTAAAAGCGCTTGAAATGGATCAGAAGAACATCCGGAATTTCAAGCTTTTCGGCGTGCACTGCGGGAGGTCCTGGTTATTATGCTTCGTTCGGGGTGGCGTAACAGGGAACAATGATCGATGCTCTCTAGCAGAGATATGCTCGTCGGCCACTTTTGGGCCGACTTTCCTTCTAGGAGTTTTCCTATCTCAACTTAGGCAAGCGCCATCTACTTGTTGGGCCTCGAAACGCCAAGTCCGGTATTGCGGCCGGAGAGTCGTCGCGATTGGGCCACACCTAGACGGAAACACATGTGGACCAAGAAGGGAGCATGGTACCCTCGCTGGCAGATTTTGATTATATCCCAAGAGGCCGCCCGCCGGTGAGATTTACGTAGAACGGGCTTAGTGCTGTCAACGTCGTTGCGCATGCGGATGCGTTCGTTGACTTTGGCCCTTGTACACATCAACGCGTTTGGGCGTTGCGCGAGCCGGCGCGGCGGTCAGTCGCGAAAGCAGAGAGAAGCGGATGCCGACGCCGTCGACGACGCCTACAACCCTTGATTTATTGAAACGCCTGGCACGCGAGAATGGCCGGGAGTACGCTCCGCGATACGCCATCGCCATCGTTTGCATGTTGCTTGTTGCGGGCACGACGTCTCTAAGTGCTTACGTGCTG
This sequence comes from Hyphomicrobium sp. MC8b, assembly GCF_905067615.1. Lineage (NCBI taxonomy): Bacteria > Pseudomonadati > Pseudomonadota > Alphaproteobacteria > Hyphomicrobiales > Hyphomicrobiaceae > Hyphomicrobium > Hyphomicrobium sp. MC8b. Next base: position 2,076,813 of record NZ_LR898465.1, read on the forward strand.
AAGACCGTTATCGACACGATCTTCGTGAATCAGAACCGCGAAGCGTTGATCGGCATTACGTTCCTTATCGTCGGGATTTTCATCGCCAAGGGTGTTGCAGCCTATTTCTCTGAGGTCATCGTCGGCAACATTGGCAACCGTCTCGTGGCGGATACGCAAAAGCGCATGTTCAACCACATGTTGAAAGTCGATGTCGCCTTCTTTCAACAATACAGTTCAAGCAATCTCGTCACCCTCATATCTTATAATGCCAGCGCTGTGCGGGACATGCTGACGCTTGTTTCGTTGAATGTGGGTCGCGACTTGTTCACGATCGTGGGTCTCGTTTGCACGATGATCGCGCTAGATCCCGTTCTGTCGGCGATCGCGCTGATCGGCGGCCCTGTCGCTGCGATCTCATCGCGCAAGATGGTGGCGCGGATTAAGAAAGCGACGAAGGGTGAAATTCATTCGATGGCGGGGATCATCCAGGCGACGCGCGAACTCAGTCAGGGAGCGCAGGTCGTCAAATCCTTCCAGCTCGAGAATACGATGCGCGGTCGGATGTTTAATGCCATCGAAGCCGTCCAGCGACTGTCCAACAAGATGCTGCGCATTCAGGCCGGCGTTAACCCTTTGATGGAGGCTATCGGCGGCTGTGCTGTTGCCGCCGTCATTTTCTACGCCGGCTGGCAAAATCTCTATCATGGCGCAAGCCCTGGCCAGTTCTTTGCGTTTATCACCGCCTTGCTCATGTGCTCCGATCCAGGGCGCCGTCTTTCGCGTGTCCAACTGCAACTCGCCTCCGCCTCGATTGGTGTGCGGATGATGTATGAGATCTTGGATACGCCGGCGCGAGAAGACGAGCCACCGGGCAGGCCTGAGCTTGATGTCAAAGGCGGCGAGATTGCCCTTCGCGACGTCGCGTTCAGATATGTGGCGAACAAGCCGGTTATTGAGCATATGACCTTTTCCGTGCCTGCGGGAAAGGTGACGGCGCTGGTTGGTCATTCCGGCGGCGGTAAGACCACGGTTTTCTCGCTCCTCCAGCGTCTGCGTGTCCCGGACGCCGGCACCATCGAGATCGATGGCCAGTCGATTGCTGACGTCTCGCTGAAGTCCTTGAGGCAGAACATCTCGGTCGTCGGCCAGGATGCTTTCCTGTTTGAAGGGTCGATCATCGATAACATTCGGGCCGGCCACGAAACTGCTTCTGAAGAGCAGTGCATCGAAGCGGCCAAAGCAGCGAGTGCACACGAGTTCATCAAATCACTGCCGCGTGGCTATGATACGCAGGTCGGCGAACTTGGCGCACAAGTCTCGGGCGGTCAGCGCCAGCGCATTGCCCTGGCGCGTGCCTTTCTGAAGAATGCGCCGATCATTCTGTTGGACGAACCGACGTCGGCGCTCGACAGTGAGACGGAAGACGTCATCCAGCGCGAATTGCGACGCTTGACGGAAGGGAAGACGACGCTCGTCATCGCTCATAGGCTGTCGACGATCCTGCATGCCGATTTGATCCATGTGATAGAAGCCGGTCGTGTCATCGAGAGTGGCACTCATGAGCAGTTGATGGCCGCAGGCGGCGCTTATAGCCGTCTGTTCAAGCTGCAGTTTGCGAAGTTCCTCGAAACCAAGCAGCCGCTCGCGGAAGCTATTTAGACATTTGCGCGATGTTGCGGGACTGTCGGATCTTTGTTTGGCTTGACTGTGCAGTCAAAGGCATGCACTCAGGTTGAGGCTTGGAGGGGTAAATCGGACTGGATGCGCATAACCTGTTTCATGCCCCGAAATATGCGCTTTGGTCCCTCCAATGCGACGTCGATTGATCTTTGCGTATATGATCTCATCAAAGCCAGTCGTTATCGAGATACGACAAAAATACTTTGTTGTGAGAATGAGACGCTGTTTTCGGGGTTGAACATCTCAACGTACCCGCCGTCAATAGATCGCCACAAGACAAAAAAGACGAAGTTTGCGTTGGACCAAGCGCAGGAGAGCTCGGCCGATCTTATTGTCGTTCAACAGCATCTTCCGACTGCAGCCGGAGTGGCACGCAGAGTTTCTACGCCTGTGATCTTGCACAAGCACAACATGATCAAATCGGTGCCGGCAAAAGGCGTATTGAACGTGCTGAAACGTAGATGGCACGTTAATCAATACAAAGCTCTGGCAGGAATTATTTTCGTCAGCGAGACGTGCAGAGATCAATTTCGCGCAGATTGGCCCGAAGTTACAACCCCTATGTCGGTTGTTTACAATGGCTTGGATTTCAGTGATTGGCAGCCTGCGAATACGCGCCGTCGCGAGATTATCTGCGTTGGCCGCGCTGCACCGGAAAAAGGCATTAAAGAAGCGTCCGAAGCCGTTGTCGATATTCTGGGTAGAGAGCCATCTTGGTCCGCCCGATTCATACTGAGCGAGACACAGCGGTTTCCCAATTATCTTCAAGAAGTCATGGCGACGTTACGTCCCGTCGCGGATCGGGTGATGGTGGAGGTCAATCAAACACTTGCCGTCGTTCGTGAGCGATTAGAAGAAGCTTCGATTGCACTTGTGCCATCTCGATGGGAGGAGCCATTTGGCCGTACCGCACTGGAAGCTCACGCTGCCGGTTGTGCAGTTGTCAGTTCTGGGACCGGTGGACTGAAGGAAGTCAGCGGCAAATACGCATTGTTTTTGCCCGATCGTTTTTCTGCTGGAGATATCTCCGATCAGGTGTCCACCTTAATTGGCGCCCCGGGGATGATGAGCCGGCTCGCTCAAGAGGGCCGCAGCTATTGCGCGCAGAAGTTCGCCTTGGGTGCCGTTTCAGCCAGCGCCGACAATTTTTATGAGCGGATCGTTGGGCGGTTGAAAGTGAACGCCGCTTAAATTGGCGGCCGGACTGGGCCGGGTTCAAGTGGAGTGAGATCAGTGCGCCTGTGGTCGAAGTTCAGCTGCGAGGCTGGAATGCCATTCAAGCTCGGTTCTTTCTCAATTGTCGATCTCCGTTGGCTAGCAGCGGTGCTGTGGGAGCGGATACAAAGCACCAAAGGCGGGATGAGGGTGAGATGAGCAAAATTCTGTCTGTCATTATGCCCGTCTATAATGCGGAGAAATATCTATCTCAGGCGATTGAAAGTGTCCTTCGACAGGAACTTCGCGATTTTGAACTCATTTGCATCGACGACGGATCGAGTGATGCTTCCAGTGCTATTTTGAAGAACTTCGAAGATCGCGATTCGCGAGTTCGCGTCATCAGTCGTGGCAAGCTAGGTCTAGTTTCTGCCCTAAATATCGGGCTTGAGAGTGCGTCTGCTCCTATTGTCGCCCGCATGGATGCGGACGATGTTTGTTTGCCTGGTCGTCTTGCGCAGCAGCTTGAATATTTGGCCCGGCGCCCAGACGTTTGGGTTGTCGGCACGGCGAGGAAATTGATCGACGGTCGCGGTCGCGTGCTGCACGCTCCGACTGTTGTGCAGGGAGAAGGAGCGGTTTCGGAAGCGTTGCTTCGCAGCTGTGAACTATGTCACCCGACGGTAATGATGCGCCGCGTGCCTATCTTAAAGCTTGGAGGCTATCGGGAAGCTTTCCGGCATGCCGAAGATTATGATTTGTGGCTTAGAGTAGTGCAGCACGCGAAGGTGGATAATTTGCCATTTGTTGGAATCCTTCATCGGATTCACGGAGCGAGTGTCTCGGAAAAGCATAAAATTCAGCAGCGGGTGTCGGCAGCACTGGCGCAGGCTTGTTATCATTTGAGAATGGCGGGCCATTCCGATCCGGCGAGCCTCTATCGTGGTCCTCCGGATCTTTGGAATGACCGGCTGCTGGATGACCTCATATCTGAACATATTGAATTTTTTCGAGCCACACTCATTCTTCTCGATCCCACGGCTTTGTTTGACGCCAAATTCTCGGCGGTAAAGAAGATCGAGAGTACTTCGCCTCGAATGAAGAAACAAAATAAGAAGCTTTATCAGGAAGCTCTATTGTTCGCTGCGAGCCACCACCGTCGCCTGGACTTCTTCAAGCTGCGTATGTTTGCCAACGCCGTCCGCTTGCATCCCGGAAGATTTGTTAGATTGTCATTTTCTTCATAAATGAGACAGCGCAATTTCCAATCACAAATGGGCACGCGGTCTGATGTCGACCTCGCCGTGCGAAGCGAACAATGACTGTGATCTGGACAATCCGGCCGAGGCATAAGCTCGCCAAGCTGTTGGCCTATATCCGGTATCCGCTCAACTCTTCCGAACGTAAATTGTTTCGCGGACGTCTTGTTGAAGCGATCGAATTTAATGGTTTTCAGCACAGGCAATTCGCCGGGACCAAGTCGGTTTCCCATTCGGGGCACCCCCCGAATGCGAAATACGGCATATCGGTTGATGGCGAGCTTCCGATCTTTCGAGACAAACGGACGCCTAGGATATCGGTGATTATCCCGAATTATAATCACGCCTCGTTCCTTAGGGAGCGAATACGGTCAATTCTCGACCAGGAAATAGAACTAAGCGAATTGATAATTTTGGACGATGCATCTACGGACGATAGCCGAAATGTAATCCTTGAAATGACGCGGGACATTTCCGTGCCCGTGAAGCTTGTGTTCAACGAAATGAATTCCGGAAGCATTTTTCGCCAATGGCAGAAGGGATTTGAATTGGCGAAAGGGGATTTGATCTGGCTGTGCGAAAGTGACGATACGTGTGATCCCAGGTTTCTTGGCACGCTTGTTCCATATTTCAGTGATCCGAGCGTGATGATGGCGTTCGGCCGGATAGATTCGATCGACAGAGAGGGGATCGTCGTTCCGCAATCAGGTCTCTCGCTCTCTGCATCGAAGTTCTGGGGGGCACCGATAATCGCGAGTGCCTATTCCTGGTTCAATGGTCCGTTTGGCAACAAAAACATTGTTGCAAATGTTGGTGGCTGCCTCTTCCGAAGACAGGAGTTCAGTCCGGACATCTTCTCTGAATTGGCTTCTTATAGAATTTGCGGCGACTGGTATCTCTACAGTCGCGTCGCGCGGGGCGGCCGAATTGCCTATGATCCGAATGCAAAGGCTTATTTCAGGGTCCACACGTCAAACAGCTCAAAAGCAAGCTTAAAGAGTGAGAGCTTTTATAATGAACATGTTCGCATCGCCCAAGCTTTAAGAAGGCACTACGAGGTAAATAAATCCGCGATCAGATTATTGTTGCAAAACGCGTGGGCGATATGCGTCGCCAATTTGGGATATGCCGCGGGGCGTGAATTTGCCCAGGGGGGTCTCATTGGCGAAGTCATGAAAACTCCGCGAAATATAAATCATATACTGCTGATTTTGGCGGCGTGTGACGAACATGTTGTTTCCGCAGCGTGCCGTTTAGCTAATACAGTATCGGGACGCGGTGAAGACGTCACCGTTCTGTTGAGCGGCGATGCCGCTTTCTTTGATCGTGCGCGCGGATTTCTGTCACCGTCCGTTTCAATCCTTCCGTCAATTTTTGCCGAGAGGATGGGGCTTGATCTCTTTTTGACTGAGTTCGGAATTACAATGGTCTGGGTCTCTGATCATGAAATCGGAGGCATGGGCGAGGCATGTAGATCTTTGCGTATCCCGTTACATAAATCGAGCTTCGAGGGTTTTGATTTCTCGGCTTTGGGCCCTGAAGCTCGTGCCGGGTGACTTGCAGCGTCAGCCGATACTGCATTTATTGGGGAGATGCGGGTAATCTGCATGTCCCGCGCTTCGGGCGATTGATAGGCGTTATTCGGCTGCCAAGATGCGCTTTACGTATCCAGCATAGGCGCTCTTTCCCAGGCGACCGAGCGATGCCGCTATTTCATCTGCAGACAGATATCCCATGCGAAGTGCGATTTCTTCGGGGCAGGCAATTTTGAGGCCCTGTCGCCTTTCAATTGTGGCGATGTAATCGCCTGCATCCATCAGGCTCTCGAAAGTTCCTGTGTCGAGCCACGCGAAGCCGCGACCCATTTTTTCGACGTGGAGCGCATCAAGCGCTAGATACATTTCATTCAACGTCGTGATCTCGAGTTCGCCGCGCGCCGATGGCGTGACGCGGGAAGCGAGTTCGACAACGCGTTCATCATAGAAATAGATGCCGGTGACAGCCCATCTTGATTTTGGCGCTTTCGGTTTTTCGACGATAGTCTGGGCTTTTCCCGCAGAGTCGAATGTGACGACGCCGTAGCGTTCCGGATCGGCGACTTCGTAGGCAAAGATTGTCGCCCCGCCCTCTCGTGCAGCGGCTGTGCGCAGCAAGTCCGCAAGACCGTGGCCGTAGAAAATGTTATCGCCCAAAACGAGAGCGCAGCGATCGTTACCGACGAATTCCTTGCCGATGATAAAAGCCTGTGTGAGGCCCTCTGGAGCGGGCTGGACCGCGTAGCTCAGTCGAATTCCAAACTGCTCGCCCGATCCCAGGAGATTTTTGAACAGGGGCTGATCGTGTGGTGTCGTGATAATGAGAATATCGCGAATTCCCGCGAGCATGAGCGTCGACAGCGGATAATAAATCATCGGCTTGTCGTAGACAGGAAGCAGTTGCTTTGAAATCGTAAGCGTCAATGGATAAAGGCGCGTTCCGCTGCCTCCGGCGAGAATGATACCTTTCATGGCGCTCATGCTGGTTTACTGAAATCCTGTTGCACTAGGTTGGATGCTTTGTCGTCCCGGAAGCCTACTAGGTGGTCAAGTGCATCAGACAAAGCCTCAGTCCATGGCCGGAGTCGAATGCCATAGATGCGCGCGAGCTTGTCCGTTGATAGCATGGAGTAAGCGGGGCGCTGGGCCTTGGTAGGGTAATCTTTCGTCTCGATCGGATGTACGTCTGCTCGAGGTGCGCCGCGGTCTGCGGCGCCGGCGATGATGGCTTTAGCAAAACCGCACCAAGTCGTCGGACCGGCATTCACAGCATGGAACACACCGAACCGATCCGACGGAAGCGACCACTCGTCTAGCCGATTGACGATCTGGCGGACGACATCCGCAAGATCCGGAGCGTAGGTCGGATTGCCGTGTTGATCATCGACGACATTGATCGCGGGCCGCTCCTTGCTGAGGCGCAGCATCGTCTTTGCGAAATTGTTACCGAATGGGCTGAAGACCCATGCCGTTCGCAAAATAATGTGCTTGGGATTGGCATTGGCGACGAGCATTTCTCCGGCAAGCTTGGTTTGGCCGTAGATTCCTATTGGCGATACCGGATCTGTCTCGACATAGGGCGTGCGCTTCTCGCCATCGAAGACGTAGTCCGTCGAGAAATGGACAATCGGCGCTCCAATCCGAGCAGCGGCCTCTGCGGCTGCTTGGGCTCCCTCGGCGTTTGCGGCGCGGGCGGCTTCGGGCTCATCTTCGGCACGATCGACCGCAGTGTAGGCTGCAGAATTTATAACCCATCTGGGCCGAGCGGCGATGATCGCGTTTGAGATGGTTCGGGGATCGGCAAGATTGACTTCGGGGCGGCCGATTTTAATGACGCTATGCCCGTGCGACGTCAGCGTTTCGTCGAGAGATCGGGCGACTTGACCGTTACGCCCGATGATCAGAACGGTGTTGGCATCGCCCATCACACCGAATTCTCCGCGAGCTCTGACTTTGCTGGGGTAGGGTCAGCGAGCAAGCCAAGTCGAGTTCCTGAGTAGACGTTCTCGCGCAGCGGACGCCACCACCAGTCGTTATTCAAATACCAATCAACAGTGGCGGTGATGCCGGTGTCGAATGTTTTTTCCGCGCGCCAGCCGAGTTCCATCTCGATCTTGGTCGGGTCGATGGCATAGCGGCGGTCGTGGCCAGGCCGGTCCGCCACAAATCTGATAAGATTTCGGCGCGACACTTCATTCGGGACGCGCGCGTCGAGAAGATCGCAGATACGTTCGACGACGGTGATATTCTCAGTCGGAGCTCGGCCACCGACATTATAGGTTTCGCCAACCCGTCCGCGCTCCAAGACCGTCGTCAGCGCTTTGACGTGGTCTTCAACATATAGCCAATCGCGCACCTGCCTGCCATCGCCGTAAACCGGCAGAGGTTTTTTCTCCAACGCATTAAGGAGGATGAGCGGAATCAGCTTCTCCGGGAAGTGGTAGGGACCGTAGTTGTTCGAGCAGTTCGTGATCAGAGTGGGCAGCCCATAGGTCTCGCGCCAGGCACTGACGAGATGATCAGACGACGCCTTGCTTGCGGAGTACGGCGATCTTGGATCGTAGGCTGTGGTTTCGGTGAAAAAGTTTCCTTCGTGGAGGGTGCCGAAGACTTCGTCCGTTGAAACATGTAGAAACCGGAATGCGTCGCGCCGTGTCACGGGCAGCTCACCCCAGTAGTGGCGCGCTGCCTCCAGCAGAACATGGGTACCCAGAACGTTCGTCATGATGAATTCCGCCGAAGAGGAGATCGAGCGGTCTACGTGGCTCTCGGCGGCAAGATGCATCACGCCATCAGGCTGAAAATCAGAAAATGCGCGATGCATCGCGACTGGGTCGCAAATGTCAGCTTGCATGAAGCGATAGTTCGATTGGCCAGATACGGAGGAAAGCGACTGCAGATTGGCGGCATAGGTCAGCTTATCGACGTTAAGGACTTCACAGCCCCGGTCGCGAACGAGATAGCGAACGAGCGCCGAGCCTATGAAGCCAGCTCCACCGGTAATGATGACTCTCATGCTCTCCCCCGAGAACAAGTGAAAATTAGAAAACTGGAGCGAAGTCCGTCAATAACGGCAGCACAGCATCCTTCTCGGACACGATGGCCGCATCTTCGCTTATCGGCCAATCTATATTCAAGGATGGGTCAGACCATAAAATTCCCCCCTCAGCTTGCGGGGCATAGTAATTTGAAACTTTGTATACGACCTCGGTCTCTGGTTCCAGAGTGCAAAAACCGTGTGCGAAGCCGTGCGGAATATACAGCTGGTGTCCATTTTCTGCTGAAATTTCACAGGATACGTGCTTCCCGAAAGTAGGGGACGATGCCCTGATGTCCACAGCTACATCCAGAATCCGGCCGCGACTGACACGGACAAGTTTGGCTTGAGAAAATGGCGGGACTTGAAAATGGAGGCCTCTTAGCGTTCCGGCTTTAGTGGAGAGTGAGAAATTATCCTGTACGAAGTCATCTTCCATGCCAACTTCTTTAAGTTTTTTCTTATTATGGAGTTCAATGAAAAAGCCGCGTGTGTCATAAAATCGCTTCGGTGTGATCAAAAGGACATCATCAAGAGCCAGCTTAGTAATTTGCACTTTTGTGTATCCACTTGTCGGCCGTCGAAACCGTGGTGAGTGCGGCCTACCCCTGCTGTATGATCTTTTCATAACAGGATCGCCGATTGTAATTCTACCATTTTCGGCGAGGTGGGATTAGGCACCGCAATTTTGTTATTGTCGCGTGCTTCTGTCACCGACTCCGCGGAAAGTACCTCATTAGTGCTGTGCGATCTTGACATTACGCCCGCGGAGATTACGGAAAAAATCTGTGCTGCTGGAGATCTCATCGAGGGAATGCAACTGGAGCAATCGCTCTGTGCCGTCATTTGATTTTGTATCGAACAAGCCTCGCACGAGAGTGGAAGCGGTAAAGGCCTCGTAAGGTGACGGGGCTCCGGCAACCTGAAATAGATGTGGAAAACCCTGGGCAAATGTCCTTGTTCAAGTTTCTTCGAGCACAGCCGAAGCATCGATACTTCTATGTTGATCCGATGACCTACCGACGAGTTGCGATTTCCGAGCTCGCTGGCGGCCTCTCGGACATGGTGAATGTCGAACGTGAGCACGACGAATACCCTGTACGTTGGAATTTTCCTTTGTTTCACGACCGCGAGGAGAGGCCGGTGCTACCGGATTTGACCGGTCCCTTACCGTCGCCGCGGCCAGCCGTAATAAATATGGCGCGTTCAAACGTTGTCGTGTCGGGCTACCGCGCGATCATCGGGGGCAATCGACTATACAATTTCGATGAAGCATTTACGGACCCAGTGTATGCCGAACGACAAATCCAGAATTTGGCGTCACCTCATCAATATCAAAACGAACTCATTGGTTTTTACGACAAATCTAAGGACGGGAGCTATCTTTTAAAGTCGATTCCGGATGAAAAAATTATCTCGGTTTCCGATCCAGTTGTATTTCTTGGGTCCAATGAATCTCCGAATTACGGCTCGTTTATTTATCGCATTCTTCCCAAAGTAGTGCAGGTGGCCAAATTAGAAAAGAGTTTACGCGTTCTGGTTCCGCTGTATTTTCCCGCGGCAGGGTCGCTACTGCAAATGGCGGGTATCGAAGCAAGCAGAATTATTTCGCAGGATATATTTTGTCGATATAAGCTGAGACGCGTTATCGTCCCCTCCATAAGAAATCGCGATGTTTGGTTCGATCGGGAAAGTTTAAATCTCTTCGATGAAATTCGGAAGATTTACGGCTCCGCTCAAAAAAATAGGCGCCTATACATAAGTCGTAAAAATGTCGTCGGGCAGTCGCGAGTCATGGTCAATGAGGACGAATTGATACCACATCTTTTGAAACGTAAGTTTGAGATCGTAGAGCCCCAGCAACTGGACGCTCAGCAGCAAGTTATGCTTTTCTCATCCGCGTCGCTCATCCTGTCGCAATCGGGATCCGCATTATATAATATTGTATTCTGTCATTCGGGAACGCGACTTATTGATATCGAAAGTGAGCCGCATTGGGGGCAAGGCCATTCCCGGCTATTTGCCTCGCGCGGTCTTCAATACGGTATTTTCGAGGGCAGGCCAGAGACATATAATTTTGGTACTCATCACCAGCCATTTCGAGTCGACGTGCCGCGCTTGCTGAAGCGTGTTGACGAGATGTTGGTCGATCAGGGTTGAGGAAAAAAAATGACGTAGATTAGTGTCAGTTTTCGATTTTTACTCATTGCGTTCCTACAGCGCATGACACCGGTGGAGCACGCAACGCAAAATGCGAAGAGCAGTTAAATGAGGTGTCTCGTAATAGGGGCCTCGGGGTTCATTGGGTCCCATTTGGTCGACCGTCTGGTTGAAATGGGCCATCATGTGCGTTGCTTCGATCGAACGTTTCCGGCGTCATTCGAAGAGAGAAACCGCGTTGCTCGTGGTTTTGAGCTTTTCAAAGGTGATATCGGCTCCATCGCCGATATCGAGCTCGCAGTTGAACGATGTGACGTCTGTTTTCATTTGGCGTCAACTACTCTTCCGAAAACATCCAATGAAGACCCCGCATTCGATGTGGAGAGCAATCTTCTTGCCACCGTGCGGATGCTCGCCCAAATGGCGCGAGCGAAAGTCATGAGAGTTATTTACGCATCGTCGGGCGGAACCGTTTATGGCATCCCCGAACAAATCCCTATTTCTGAAAATCATCCGACTCAACCGACATCTAGTTATGGAATTTGCAAATTAGCGACTGAGAAGTATTTGGACCTCTTTCATCAACTTCATGGGCTCGATTATGTTGCTCTGCGGATTGCAAATCCGTATGGAGAGCGGCAACGGCTTACGGGAAGCCAAGGCGCCGTCGCTGTCTTTATGGGACGCGCCATACGACAGCAGCCGATCGAGATTTGGGGCGACGGGACGGTTGTTCGTGATTACATCCATATAGATGATGTTGTTGAGGCGATGGTCAGGTCAATGGAAAATACGTCACGAGAGAAGATCTTCAACATCGGTTCTGGAAAGGGAACCTCCCTTTTAGAACTTCTTGATGTTGTTGATTCTGTTCTCGGAAGAAAGACCGAAAGGATATTTCAGCCCTCCCGGACCTTTGACGTACCTGTGAACATATTGTCGATTGAACGCGCCAATCGGGAATTGAGCTGGCGACCGAGAATTTCCCTTGAGGAAGGCATAAGAAAGTTGGCTGATTACTTGCACGACGCGTTGGATGGAGAAAAGAAATCATGAGTTTGTCGGAGAATAGATCGGAGCGTTTGCCGACCTATGACGCGCATCCGCCTAGCGTTGAAGGAATATCGCCAAATGCAGAGCTCATTTCGCTGATTCAACTGGCAACATGGCTGACGCGTGCGAGTGTTCTATATCGCATGACGCGCAAATCCCAAGAGTGGCGAGAACGGAAGATCCATCAGCGGGCGTTAAAGTATGGAGCGCCGGTCGCCTTTGCTGTCTGGTGGTCGACAAAAATGAGTGAGGAGGCGCTAATTTGGAAGCTGCTGTGCCGCTCTCTGGGACTACAAAGGTGGCATATTATCGTTGAAATTTTGAACGATTGGGCAAGGGGTGCCATAGTTCAAAAAAGTTACCTTGCTGCGCCAGAGGCAATTGGGCAGATCGCCAAAGCTGAGATGTGCACAGCAGCCACGCCTATCGTGCTTCGAAGCCTGGGAGTGCGGGAGAGCGTTTTGGTGGTCGTCCACGAAACATCACGCACGGGTGCCCCAATATTAGCATGGAACCTGGTGGAGGGACTCAGAAAACAGTACGATGTGGTCACGGTGCGGATGGGGGACGGGCCACTCACGCCGGAATTCGAATCGATAAGCAGCGAAGTCATCGAGTGGCGTCGAGATAGCCGCTCAAAACCATATGGTTCACTTGCAAAGCGCAAGTTCAAGTACGCAATTGTCAATAGTTGCGAGTCTCGCGAATTTATCGAAGTTTGTAGAAAGTATTCAATCCCGACGGTTTTTTTGATGCATGAATTTGCGTCATATGTATATGCGATCGATTCCCTTCGAGCGGCTTTTGATGCTTCGACGGAGGTTGTTTTTTCTTCTACTATTATTGAGCGCGACGCAATCCGTGCCCATCCCTCTTTGGCCGGACGAAAACGGCATGTACTTCCGCAGGGTCGCTGTGTGATACCTGCTTCGTATAGTCAGCAACCGCCGAAGCCTAAGGTCCTCGAAGAACTGAAAAGGGCCAAATCGTCCTCCAATGTATTCATTGTCATTGGAGCTGGGAGCGTACAGTTTCGCAAGGGTGTGGATCTCTTCCTGCAGACAGCGGCTAGCGTCCAGCGCGAAATTCAGTCTCGCGACGTTCAGTTCGTATGGATCGGAAAAGGCTACAATCCTGACACCGACAAGCAGTATTCGGTCTATCTCAAAGAGCATATTTTGCGCGCGAAGTTTCGATTGGCTCCAATTTTTTTGGACGAACTGGGCGACTTAAGCGACGTGTATTCGCTGGCTGACGTGTTGATGTTGAGCTCGCGCCTTGATCCGCTTCCGAACGTTGCAATAGACGCGGCTATGGAGGGTGTGCCAATCGTTTGCTTCGATGATGCTAGCGGGATGGCCGATATCTTGTTGGAAAATCGAAACACCGCGGATGGGGTGGTTAATTACTGTGATACTGCCGAGGCCGCGCGAGTGATCTCGCGCCTTGCCGCAAACGATTCTGAGCGCTTGCGAATGTCTGATAGTATTCGCGCTTTGGCCGAAGTTGCTTTCGACATGAAGAAGTACATAGCGCAGCTCGACGAGTTGGGGAGCTACGCGAGCCAACAGGCTGCCGTATAGTCAAAAGCAGGAAATGGCCGCCACTAAATATCGCCCCGTAGCTTAGTCATAATTGGTGCAGCAAGCAGCGTCGTTTTTTCCAGCGCTTCTTTTAGGTAGGTGCGGTAAGTTGTGCGCTGCTTATTCGTCTTCTCGGGTAAGTTGCGTTGCACCTGTCTTTTGAAGTCGAACTGGTCGTTCAATTGAGTAGCAAATGGTGAGACGTGCGCCGCGAGTTTCGCATTGAGGTCGGCCAACTGCTGCAGGCAAGTGATCCTTTCCGCCTTTATCGTGGACGCTTCCGTATCAATCATTTTCCGCTGTGATAGCCGATCGCGGTATCGTTCGAACCACCAGAGAGGACGAATTTTGGCGTCCGAAATGCCGTTCAAGGCGTAGGCGCACGAACTCGCGTATTCGAGGATGCTAGCCAATTCCGGTAATGCGAACTCAGCTGGTGTGTCTGGGTTTCCAATAGACGCAGTGAGGTTTGTGCTTACGGCCTGGAGGGCCTGATTGATGCCCCTACGCCAGTGATCTGCTGCTGCGTTTGGATCTTCGGCCGCAAGGCACAGCATACCAAGGTGCAGTCTCGCTTCGACGGTACGGTTTGCCAATAGCGGACTAAATGCAAAAGGATCTAGCGCAACGCATTTGGTGAATGAGTCTATTGCATTCTCGAAATTGCCAACGGCAACCCAAAGCTTACCACAGAGAAAATACAGTGATATTTTCCACCGCAGGCTGTGCGGGGCATCCATTTCGTTCTCAACATATGAAGCAACTTGCCCGATGAATATATTTACGTCTGCATACTTGAGATCTGGCGCGCTCTCCAAAAGGCGGTAGCCAATGTTTGCCAATGCTGCCCCTGTATCAGGGGAATTCGGTCGGCTCGTCTCGATAGTCTTTAGGGCGAGTTCACGTAGAGCAGCCGAGTTCTTCAGCCGATGCGTGACATCGACCATGCCCCGGACGAGCCAAGGGTTATCATAATCGCGGCCGAATGCCGTAACGTGCCAACGTTCGTCTTCGAACATTGGATATTGTGTTTCTCGAAAAGGTACGGAACGTCCCTCCAAGGGGGATTTCATTCCAACGGCCAACCACCATTCTGCTAAGGGAGCCGATTTTTCTTCGATGTCCAATGGAATGCTTTCGAACCGCCGTCCAGCGGCCAGCCACGTCGAGCTGCCCACGCCTGATTTGTGTCGGCTTGCCGATTGAGCCGTAACATTTTCCAGCGTGAACAGTCGTGAAAGTTCGTCTCGCAAACGCTCTAACGTGTAAACGTGCACATGGTACGGATTGGGATCATTGCCCCCTTCATCGGTCCAATCATTCGGAATGCTGACGAGTATGCGGCCGGCCGGCGTCAATATTCTCTGGAATTCCGCAAGAAGCACGTGATTCTCTGCGATATGCTCGAGTGTCTCGAACGAGGTTACGACGTCCACAGAGTTGCTCGGAATTTCGCGAAGAGAGTCCGGAAGGTCACCTTTCCGAAATTCAAGCTCGGGCGAAACCGTAGAAAAATTTTTGCTCGCGTAGGCTATGGCATATGCACTATTGTCAATTCCAATCGTCCGTCGCGCCTTGGTATTGGTCTGTATAACATAGCTTCCGTAACCTAAACCGCAAGCGGCATCCAGAACGGTATCTCCGGGGCGGACGTAGGGCACGGCCCATTGATAACGGCATACATGAGCGTCCGAGCGTGCGCCTGCCTCCCTCAACATATCCATATGAAGGTCACGTTCTTCAGCTAAAGCATGGATCGGATATTCCGCTAACGCATCCGCCGGAACCGGTTCTAATAGGATGTGAATAATATTGTCGAAACTTTTGATGCTTTCGTAGCCGTTTACAAAATAATAGGATGGATGTTTTCGGAGTCCCACGGAAAACGCGTGCCGCTCGACCCATTCTCTGACCGGAAAATCCGGTTCGCTGCTAGGATTATTCGGGTCTCTAAGTATTCGAAGAAATATCGCTCGTCGGGTGACGCGCTTTACTTCTCGGAGCAGTGAAATCGTTTTTTCATCGTCACGTTCAAAACTTAGTGTGACCACGACGGTGTCAAAGCTTGTCGATTCGAACGGTAACTCAGACGATGTCGCAAATTTGATGCGATCGGGGATGTTTAGTTCTGCCGCTTCGGCAATAGATCGCACAAATGTCGTGCCGTGTGCGTCGACACACTTGCTCAGCAACGCCGAAACGAGCGCGCAGGGCTCAGAGTCGACCACCAGTACTTTTGGACCACCGCACGAAAAAAGTATCTGCTGCGCTAAACCATCCGTCTCTGCAAGACCTCTGGGGCCAGAAATATTGTTTTGCATAAGCTAGCTCTGTTCCAAGATCTGCGATCGTATGCCGACAAGTTTCGCGGCAGATGAGTTAATGCAAATTAACTTCGCGGAGACACGTGACACACCTCTAGGCTGTCATCTTGGGGGCGGTAGCCGACGACCCACCATTGGCTTCGATGACTGTTTCGATATGTCATCTCTCGTTGTGAGAAAGCCCCGGCGCCTCAAAGTGCTTTGATTGCGATTTTTGACTCAGCAACCATTCGCCTTAAGTGCGACCGAACTAACTTCTCGGCAGGAGACTAGAGCGCATTCGAGAAAAGTGTCCAATTATTTCCGCCATGACTCGCCGATGTTTCACATGAGAGTTTTGCTTGCGCATAGAATCCGAAGATGTCTTGACAAACGAGAGAATAACAAACGGAAGACCGTTCGCGCCGTTGAACGCATTCGCGACATTCTCAATTGTCGATAGCGAAAAGCCAAGCCGCCTCATAGTGCTGATATAGAACTTCGAGCTTCTGACTTGAAATGGTGCTCTGCCTCTATTACCGCGCTCGTCGGCCATGGTTTCAGCTATAACTGCCCTGGACCGGCCGTCTAGGATAGGCTTTAGAATAGTCGGCAATTGATGATCAAGAATGGAATAAAAGAGATCGACGAACACAACACTTGGTGCCGATGGATAACTATAGCCATCGTCAAAAATTCTGAAAACGTGTCTTGGAAATGAGCTGCGCGCTTCGACGAGGCATTCTGGGCTTCTATCAATTCCAACGTAGGCATCGGGACCGAAAAAAAAGGCATTCGCGCCGGTGCCACAACTAACATCAAGCACTGGATATTGATTAGCCACAGCATTTTTCAGAGCTGAACCTATGCGTAGCGAATCTGGGTGTCCCCTCCACCTTCTAAGAACCTCATCGTTGTGTTTGAACTGCGACTTGTCAGTTGCGCGCCATGATTGATTACGTCGACGTTGATTGACCCCATCAGCGGTGATTTCGAGTTGGGGGTGAATTGACGCACGTCCCTCCTGCTTCGATTTCCTTGATGCCTGCCAATGCTTAATCGTCGGCTGCGCTTCTTCTGGCGCGTCGAAGATCTGACAATAAGAACGCGGAAGCCAGTAGCTGCGCATTTTTGTCCGTGCAGACACGTCGCACCATGCAGACTGGAGATGTGTCTGATCCCACGTGATCGGATCGGCCTCGCAGCGGCTCACCCACCTATCAATCAGTTCTTCGGCGCTGGCGGTTTTGCCGAAATAAATTGTGCCACCGGCGAATTGCCATCCATTCCATTTGTGGATTGCGAAGTCGACATCGAGAATTTGAAAAATATCGGGAAATCTCTCGACCGTTGCGTCAGCGTCAAGCCAGACGATAGGAACTTCACTTGAGTGCCAGCGGTCACGAACAAATTTTGCTTTACGAGCGCAGACAGATTCCCAACAGCCATTATCGCGGGTAGCAAAAAGTTCGTGATCTATATTTTTTTTGGTCAGCGAGTGCTTTAGGCGCTTGGCGTGATCTGCGTACTCATTATTTTCTGTGTAAAAACTGACTACTTTGAAAGATGGCCTGGGCTCAATCCCATAATCATGAACTTTGTAGGTCCGAAACTCTTCTGGAGGCTTGAACGATAGCTTCGTGTCCTCCGGCATGAAAAGGTCTGACTCAGCTGATCTTGCGATATCCCTCGGGCTCGTGTTCACACGCATTAAGCACCTCGCTCGGAAGACCTGCTAGGAGTTTAAGACTGATTCGCGAGGTTCGAGCTAGACGCGGTCTGGTCGTGTTGAATATCGTGTTGAAAATCTATGAAAGTGAGCAGTAACCTTATCCTTGAGGCAGATGTTCCGCTGGAGGTTATTGCATGACATTGTGGCCGGTATAATCTGATGGCCTCATGGGATTGCCGTTGACACAGAGAGTTTGGATTAAAATCAATTTCCTAGAGGGAGTTTCGCTTTAAACATTTCAATGAACCAGCTTTTATCCTTTTCGTATCCGAGATCCACTAAAATATCGAATAGATTGGGATTTTCTGTGAATTCACTCCAGATTCTTATGGGGTGTTTTTTCCACGTTTTAATGTTTTCTTCGTCAATAGCTCTAATTTTATTGAGTGCGACGGCCATTCCCGTGGCGGTTTTCGATTTCTCATTGAAATCGCTAAATTTTCCAACGGCCGCCTCTTCAAGGTAATCGAATAAACGTACCTGTGCGCGATTGGGGTCGGATAGCAAATCTTCGTATTTCAAAGTATACACTCTCTCGCGATTTCGGCTCCAGGATTCATATATCTTTCCAAGGCCCGGATTGGTCGGTTCGCAAATTCCTTTTTTGGTGCCGGTATCCAATGAAGTAATCGTGCGGGACCATTTTGTGGGTGCTGCATACCACTGCTCTCGGGTCTCGAACGCAAAATATTACTTTTAGATTTTTTTCTTGAGACCCCGCGAATATTTCGTCTAGCGAAAAACAATCCAATGGTCGCTTTGTAACAAGGTTGTCTGCGGGCTCGGTTGCTTGCAGGGCTGAAATCTCCCTTTCGTAAAAGTTGAAATGGGGGAGACTATTCATCAGAAGAGAATGCAGCATTGTTGTGCCGCTTCGTGACATCCCGCAGATAATAATGTGTTTGGTGCGCTTATTCACGAGGTACCAGCTGTTGAGATGCTCAATCGGAATGTGGAAACTCGACGATATCAAGATTGCGCTGTATCTGGGAATGCCGCATTGTGCAACCTTCCCTTCGGTGGATATCAATTCGTCTGCGGGGATTGCGCACGATTAAGTTTCTTCCGTTCGGGTTCCAAGGGGCCTCGATAGGGGACAAAAGCTGCAATTTGTATGCAAACGGCTGCTGCCTTTTTGCTCAAGCTATCAAGTGTGCCGTACCGATGGTCATGTTGTGATACACCGGCTCCAATGTCGCTGTGAGTGAATTGAGCTGGACCTCCTGGAGATTGTGAGCGCCGCCTGTTCCACCGGTAAAACCGAGATAGGCGTATTGTGATCCGCCTTCGTATTGGGCGACGATGTCTTGGGTTAGGGTGCCTTTTTGGACGCCATCGAACCAGTAGGTGAGGGTGTGGTCGGTGGCGTCCCAGTTTACCAAGACGTTATGCCACTTGCCGTCGGTGACGTTGCCGTTGCCGATTGGAAGCTGATCGCTGACCCGGCTCAGGGCTAACGGAAGGCTGGTGTTGAAGAAGTTGGTGTGATCTCCAGCGATTTCGCCGATGGTGGCATTTTGCCAGGTGTCGAAGGCGATGCCGAAGCCGTTCTGCATGCCGATAGCGCCGTAGTTGCCGCCATTGGCGCCCAAGGCGTCAGCTCCCCTTGGATCGTTCTGGAGCACGAAGGCCATGCCATCGGCGCCTTTGGCATTGTTGCCGAGAAAGAGATCGAAGGAGGCCTGGAAATCGTAGGAGAGATCGACGCGCTGGTTGAGCATGACGGATCCGGCTTGTCCGGCGGCGTCCGGTGTCAGCACGAAGGTGTGGTGGGCGCTGTCGTAGGTGGCGGAACCGTTGAGAACGGCGCGGTCGGAAAGGATGAGAGGATCCTGGATATTCGCGTAGTTTTTGCTGACGTTGTCGAAGTAGGCATCGACGGCTGAGACGCGAACCTGCTGCAGGTCATGTGAGCCGCCGGTCGCGGCGGTGAAGCCGACGTAGGCTGTCGTCTGACCTCCGAGGTACTGCGTGGCGATGTCGCCGGTCAGGGTTCCGCCAAGCCTTCCGTCGACCCAATAGCGCAGGGTGTGGGACTCGGCATCCCATGTGATGCCAACCTGATGCCAGCCGCCATCGACGATGGCGCCGAGATTTGTGGGGTTGGTCAGTCGGCCCCCGAAGAGGGCATCGGTGTCGATGATGTCGGTGTGGTTATAGGCGGGATCATTGAATGGCAGATTGCGCCAGGTGTCGAACTCGATGGCGAGGCCGTTCTGCAGGCCCATGGCTCCGAGCTGACCACCAAGACCGCCGAGCGCACTGGTGCCTTTTGGATCGTTGTGGAGAACGAAGGCCATGCCGTCGGCTGGCTGACCGGGGCCGAAGTTGATGCTGAAAGCAATGTTGAAGTCGTGGGTCAGGTCGATCTTGTCGTTGAAGACGGCGCTTCCGGCCCGATAGGCGGTATCGGGCGTGAGTGTCAGCGTCTGGTGGGCGCTCTGGGCGCTCGCGTTGCCGTTCAGCGTCATGTGCTGCGTGATGCTCGAGACGTCAAAGATGCTCCCGTCGTGGGGGCGACCTTGCGGCAAACTATGTTCCCACGTAGCTGTGAGTGAATTGAGCTGGACCTCCTGGAGATTGTGAGCGCCGCCTGTTCCACCGGTAAAACCGAGATAGGCGTATTGTGATCCGCCTTCGTATTGGGCGACGATGTCTTGGGTTAGGGTGCCTTTTTGGACGCCATCGAACCAGTAGGTGAGGGTGTGGTCGGTGGCGTCCCAGTTTACCAAGACGTTATGCCACTTGCCGTCGGTGACGTTGCCGTTGCCGATTGGAAGCTGATCGCTGACCCGGCTCAGGGCTAACGGAAGGCTGGTGTTGAAGAAGTTGGTGTGATCTCCAGCGATTTCGCCGATGGTGGCATTTTGCCAGGTGTCGAAGGCGATGCCGAAGCCGTTCTGCATGCCGATAGCGCCGTAGTTGCCGCCATTGGCGCCCAAGGCGTCAGCTCCCCTTGGATCGTTCTGGAGCACGAAGGCCATGCCATCGGCGCCTTTGGCATTGTTGCCGAGAAAGAGATCGAAGGAGGCCTGGAAATCGTAGGAGAGATCGACGCGCTGGTTGAGCATGACGGATCCGGCTTGTCCGGCGGCGTCCGGTGTCAGCACGAAGGTGTGGTGGGCGCTGTCGTAGGTGGCGGAACCGTTGAGAACGGCGCGGTCGGAAAGGATGAGAGGATCCTGGATATTCGCGTAGTTTTTGCTGACGTTGTCGAAGTAGGCATCGACGGCTGAGACGCGAACCTGCTGCAGGTCATGTGAGCCGCCGGTCGCGGCGGTGAAGCCGACGTAGGCTGTCGTCTGACCTCCGAGGTACTGCGTGGCGATGTCGCCGGTCAGGGTTCCGCCAAGCCTTCCGTCGACCCAATAGCGCAGGGTGTGGGACTCGGCATCCCATGTGATGCCAACCTGATGCCAGCCGCCATCGACGATGGCGCCGAGATTTGTGGGGTTGGTCAGTCGGCCCCCGAAGAGGGCATCGGTGTCGATGATGTCGGTGTGGTTATAGGCGGGATCATTGAATGGCAGATTGCGCCAGGTGTCGAACTCGATGGCGAGGCCGTTCTGCAGGCCCATGGCTCCGAGCTGACCACCAAGACCGCCGAGCGCACTGGTGCCTTTTGGATCGTTGTGGAGAACGAAGGCCATGCCGTCGGCTGGCTGACCGGGGCCGAAGTTGATGCTGAAAGCAATGTTGAAGTCGTGGGTCAGGTCGATCTTGTCGTTGAAGACGGCGCTTCCGGCCCGATAGGCGGTATCGGGCGTGAGTGTCAGCGTCTGGTGGGCGCTCTGGGCGCTCGCGTTGCCGTTCAGCGTCATGTGCTGCGTGATGCTCGAGACGTCAAAGATGCTCCCGTCGTGGGGATGCGGTGTTCCAGGTGGCGGACCGACTTCAAGCGTTGCCGATAGAGACTTGAATTGGACTTGATGGAGAGAGCTCAGGCCACCCGTTGCCCCCGTGATCCCGAAATAAGTGTAGCTTGAACCGCCGAAGTAACTTGCAAATTGCGTCGGCGTGAGTTGAAGGCTTTGTATCAAGAGGCCATCGATAGAATAGATGAGTTCGTAATTTGCTGCGTTCCACGAAACGTCCACCGAATGCCAACGACCATCGGTCAATGAGGACATGGCCACCTGTGGGCTCAATCTGAAAATCGCAGCATTGGGATCAGTCGAGACGATGTCGGTATGTGGTCCAGCTATGTCGCCTTGAGATACGTTTTGGTATGTATCGAATTGAATTGCGATACCGTAGCGCAGTCCGCCCGCACCGAGACTACTCCCGCCCGTGCCGATCGCCCGATTGCCGAAAGCGTCGTTCTGGAGAACAAACGCCATGCCGTCAGCGCCATTCGGGTTGTTGCCCAGATTGATGCTGAACGATAGATCGAAGTCATGCGTGAGATCGACCCGCTTGTCACTGATGACGGATCCCGCTTGGCCAACGTCATCGGTGTTCAATGTGTAGACATTGCTCCCGAAGGCATGAGAAGCCGTGCCATTCAGCATCAACCCCGTGCCCGATATGCTAGGTGCGGTAGTGTCGACCCCGAACTGACTAATCTTGATTGAGGCTGCGATGGACGGCGTACCGTTCTGGTTGTTGGCGAACAACATCCAGTAGCCGTTTGTGAGGGAGTTTACATTGGCGGGCAGAGTGATCTGCAATGTGTGCGAGTCGATATGCGTGAAATCTAGGCTAAAGGCCCGTTGTTCAGGATCGAACGCATGCGTGGTCGATCCGAACTTTATAAGTTCAAGTTTTTGAATATTGTCCGCATTGTCCAACGTGATTGTAAACGTCTGGCCCTGCTGCAACGTGGTTGGCGCGCTCGTTATGACCGGCCTGTCTGTTCGAAGAGTTCCGTCGGCGTTCAGCAGATAAGCTGGGGTGTATATTTCTGAATTGAGGTTCGTCATTGGTCCTGGGGCACCGCCGCCAGCGGACAATACCGTCGCGTCTGGCAGGAGTATCGCGGTTGAGTGATAGAACCGGCCAATCGCAGCCGCGGAGGTGTCAAATATCCATTGCCCAGTGTTCGGATTCCAAATTGCGGCGTGGTTGGTCTCAGACGCGATGTTGTTTTCCTTCACGCTTCCGCCGGTCAACAAAACGGTGCCGTCGGCAAGATCGGTGAGGTTAGACCAGGCACGGCTCGAACCGACGCCTGCAGTCCGCGTGAAGACTGGCGTCGGGCCGCTGATGTCCACAATCCAGCCATTGCCGTTCTTATCGATCGTCAGGATCTTGTCCTGAGCGAACATGGCAGCGGGATCATACTGCTCCGATTCAAACGGCGTATGGCCAAGATTTGTGATGGTGCCATTACCATCTGTTGTGATCTTGAAAATGGTTCCAGCGTTCGATCCTTCGGCGCTGGTAGAAAATCCAATGATCGCGCCGCTGCTGGAAAGCCATGCGCGGGGGTACCACCAGTTCGTCGCGATATCGCTGCTTGCAGCACCCGCCATCGGTTCCCAGCCGACGCCGTGAGTGTAGATTTCGGGCGTTCCTACACCTGCGACATCTTTTCCGCCGAGGAGAAACACTCGTCCATCTGCGAGCGTAAGCGACGTTGCGTACCAACGCGAATAATCGAGGCTTTGAGTCTGGTTTAAGCTTAGCTCGCCGGTTTGATAATTGAATGTATGGACGTAGGATACACCGTCGTTGATGTGTCCCAATGTGCTGGCATCACCACCTGCGATGATAATGTGATCTGTTATCGGATCGATGACGCAGCATGAACAAAAGATATTGGTATTTTGTACGTAGCTTAGAGTCGTGTGGGTGCCGGTGTTGGGATCCCATAGGTCGTAGAGCATGTGGCTGCCCTGTTGACCTTGCTGGTCGGTGCCGAATGTTAGGATTTTTCCATCCGGGGTCATAATGGAGTGGATGGCCACGATGGGCCAAGGCGCAACTTCGCTCCAACTGCCAGAATTCATCGTAGTCCAGTTCCCGGTTTCAAGTCACAGAAAATCTCGGCGCCCGTTCCTCGCTGCCGAAGATACGAACTGTGCGCCCCATGAATTTCGTTTCATTTTGGGGCAGTGAAAAACCTGAGCGGCGATAACTACTAGCGGCGGTTTGGACGAACTTGAAGATGGGTGACAGAAAATGATTGCATTTTAAGTTAAGTCGATCTTCTGCGATGCGACGCACTCTGTTCAAACGCCGACGGCCATCGGCGCCAATTAACTTCAAATTGAAACGGTAATTGATGAAAATCAGTGTGAGGATATTTTCAGGCGAGTCGCTCTGGTGTGCTGGTCGGCGGCGTTGACACATCGGTATCATGGCTTTTTGGCCAGCGGCACGTCTCGGAGTATCGCGAAATGCTGATGAATGATACGAGCACGAATATTCGCTCTCAGGATGCGAATGTCGCTCGGTTGACATCTGATGAGCCCGCGCAAGGTCGGCGCGCGATCATGAACTCATCGATGGCATTGGCTCAGATCGTCAGGCTGATGCTTCAATCGCCTAATCATCGGCATTTCAGCTTGTCGGATCTTGAATGGATGGTGCTGCCCGCTTTGAGCACGGGCCAGCTAGCTATGGCTGAAACGAAGCCGGATCAGAGCGGCCTGCGCGAGCCTCTTGCTGTGCTCTTTTGGGCCTCTGTCTCTCCCGAAATCGACCAACGCCTGTCTTCCAACCTTGAAGCGCCCATTCGTTTGCGTCCGGACGAGTGGAGATCGGGTGATATCCTTTGGATCACCGATATGATCGGCGATATGCGAACGGGTCATGCGCTTGTCAAAAGTGTTCTGGACAGCATCCTCGCGGGGCGAACAGTCAAGGTGCGTTCTCTCGATAGTGCAGGAAAGCGGATTTTGCTGGAAGTGAACGCGTCGGCCGTATCTGTCGTCGCCACATCCGAACCAGATCACTGCGACCATTCTGGATCATGTCCACCGAACGGGGTGCTTTGTGCATCTTGCGTTAAGACGGGATGCACGGGGCGTTGCCGCCAAGGAAAGGCAAGCAGCAGCAATCCGGTCAACCACTAAGAGTCAGCTTGGGCCGAACCTGCCCAGAGGCATCGCGGATAGGAGCCCGCTGCCGTGTCATACTCGGAATGCCATAGCATTGTACCAATTGTTGGTTGGAGAACCTCGCTCGCGGAATGCGCGATCGGCGCGGGAAGCCAGTTGGCCGCACATGCAGCGTGTTTCTTTACGGCCTTGTCGAACGTGGTCCTAGGTGGCGCCGTGTTCGCGATTGGCCATGACCTCCGCTCCACGCTTATCCTTGGCGTATTGGTGTATCTGGGAACGATCGGCGCACGATGGGTTTTTGTTGGTCGTAGCCAATTGCCAAGTTTCAAGGTGGCGCTATTCGGTCTTGCGCTGGGCGTTGCCATTTCTGCAGGACTCTATTCCGCGCGAGTTCATAACCATCGTGAAGAGCTTTCCCAGTGGTACGCAGGACTTTCGCATTCCGACCGACAGAAGGTTCGCGAGAATGTTCGGCAGTGGATGGACTCACAGGCTGGTGAGCAGCGAGATTCGCTGTTGGTTATGGCGCAGCTCACAGGGTACGAGAATCCCGAAGACTATGTCGTCTTCAATTACTGTTCGCCCTCGAATAAGGAGCTGGCCGCGATCTGGGAGCGTCACGGCCTTTCCATCGCCCGTCAGCAATAAGGGAGCAGGCTGTAAGCGGCTCGCCGGATGAGATGCTTGCGATAAAAATCCGTCGGTTCAAATTGGGGCGACGTCTGATTAATAATTGTGATCGCTCTTTCCGGCTGCCGACAGAGCCGACTTTTTTCCGCATTTTGTTCCAGATTGGTGCTTTTTCGCGGCACGCCGCTTGCTCCTTGCCGTCTGTCACGCGGGAGCGTTCTTTCCAATGAACCTTAAAATAGCGAATTCATCGAATTTAGGAGCAGGAACAAGCCTAATGAAAGCGGCTTGGTCCACGTGTCGTCTGGGGATCGCTGGGGCGGTTCTCATAAGCATAGCGATGAACGTCCTCGTTCTCACGGGACCGTTCTACATGCTGCAAATCTATGATCGCGTGCTTCCGGCACATAGCCTTCCGACGCTAGTCGCGTTCAGCGCCTTGGCGCTTATGCTGTTCATTGCCTATGGCGTACTTGATCTGATCAGGACGCGTCTTATGGCGCGTCTTGGCTCGGTTATTGATATGAAGTTTGCGGACGCAGCCTTTGATCGAAGCACGATGCGCAGCCAGCCGGGTGATGGTGCGGGCTACGCGCTTAGAGATCTTGCCGTTGTGCGGCAGTTTCTCAGCGGCCCGGCAGCCGTAGGTCTTTTGGATATTCCGTGGCTGCCGTTCTACATGGCGCTGATTTTCCTTTTGCATCCTCTTATCGGCTGGGTGGCAACGGGAAGCGCAGTGATCTTCCTGGTCATCGCGGGTCTTAACGAATGGACAAGCCGCAAGCCGGCGCAATTTGCGGAACTCCAGTCGCGGAGTGAAGAACAGTTCGTCTCGGACGTTCGCTCAAACATGGATACCGTGGATGGTATGGGAATGGCTCCGAATCTTCGGCGCCATTGGAACTTGGCCCATGCACGCACGATCGAAAGCACTCAGGGCGGTAGCGACCGCAATGCATCTTATGCTGTGGTGTCGCGTAATCTGCGTCTCATCATGCAGTCTACGATTCTTGGACTCGGCGCCTATTTGACCATGCAGATGGAGCTTTCAAGCGGCGCCCTGATTGCCTCGTCAATTATTTTTGCGCGAGCATTGGCTCCCGTTGATCAGGCGGTGGCTCATTGGCGCACCATTCTTACTGCTCGTCGTTGCTGGAAGAGGCTCAGTGCACTGACGTTGCGCGGTCCGGATTTAAGTGATCGAACGGAACTCCGGCCGCCGAGCCGCTCGCTTGCCGTATCGAATATAGCTGTCGGTACCCAAGGCAGCAGAAAGCTGCTCTTACCCAACGTCTCATTTCGCGTAGAGGCTGGCGATTGTCTTGGTGTCATTGGGGCGAGCGGTGCGGGAAAATCCTCGCTTTTGCGCGCACTGGTCGGATCGTCTCAGACGCTTTCCGGTGAGATTCGCATTGACGGCGCGACGCTCGATCAATGGAGCGAGGCGGCGCGCGCGAAGCATATCGGCTATCTGGCGCAAGATGTTCAGCTGCTGGATGGGACCATCCGACAGAATATCTCCCGATTTCAGAAAGACGTATCTTCGGAGGCGGTCATCGCTGCGGCGGAAATGGCGGGCGTCCACGATCTCATCTTATCGCTTGAAGATGGATACGACACTCTCGTTGGGGCGAACGGCTTTGCTTTATCAGCGGGGCAGAAGCAGCGTCTCGGATTGGCAAGAGCCGTCTACGGAATGCCTTTCCTGATCGTGCTCGACGAACCAAACGCGCACCTCGACCGGCACGGGGAGGACGCTCTTGCTGTCGTTCTGCACAATTTACGTGCCGCGGGGTCTATCGTCATCGTCGCCGCGCACAGATCCGCCATTCTATCCGAGGTCAATAAGATGCTTTTGCTTGAGAATGGCCAGCCTAGCGTCTTTGGAAGCAAGGAGGATGTCCTTGCCCAACTCGCGGCAAATGTACGAAAGCAGGCTGAGCGGGGTCTTCATGTCGTTGGCGCATAATCTGGAAGGTGCCGTCAGAAGTCTCAATCGCCATGCGGCGCTCGGAATCGCCGGGACAATGGTTATCGTCGGCGCGACGGGAAGTTGGGCATCCTTTGCAAAAATTCAGGACGCGGTAATCGCGCCTGGGACAGTTTCCGTCAATTCTCAGAAAAAGAAAGTGCAGCATCCCGACGGCGGCATCGTCTCTGAGATTTACGTCGACGACGGCTCGCACGTCGATGCGGGAAACATCTTGTTCCGGCTCGATGGCAAGCAGCTCTCGGCCGATATGGGTACGGTGCGCCGACGCATCTTCGAACTTGCGGCGAAGCGATGGCGCCTGCAGTCCGAACGCGACCGCCTTGAGAAGCTGCCTGATTGGGTCCCTCCGCAGGAAGCCGGCGGGGGAAACGACGTTGATGCGGATTTGAAAGCCATCGTCGATGGGCAGAGGCAACTGTTCGCAACCAAGCTCGAAGTTTTGAAGCAGCAGAGGCTGCAACTCAGAGAGCAGATCAATCAGCTGCAACAACAAGTCGTTGGCTTGACGTTTGCGGAAGATGCACGCAACAAGCAGCTTGATATTGCCCGCGAGGAAATTGGCAAGCTCTCCGAGCTTGCAAAAAACGGTTTGGTGCCATTGACCCGATGGGGGCCAATCCAGCGCGAAGAGGCAGGGCTGGTGGGCGAAGTCGGTCAGGCACATGCGGAAAAGGCAAGGGCGAAGGGACGAATTTCTGAGCTTGAGCTCAAATTAATCGAACTTGAGCAGGACTATCGAAAAGAGGCGCTTGTGGATTTGCAGGCCGTCGAGGGTGAACTCAGTCAACTCTCGGAGAAGCGTGTTGCGATTGAGACCAAGCTGCAGCGTCTCGACGTCCGTGCGCCGGCCTCCGGACGCATTCATGAGCTTACAGTTCATACGGTCGGTGGCGTCATTTCCGCGGGCGATACGCTAGCTTATATCGTTCCCGACAACGATAAGTTGATCGTCGATGCGCTCGTGCCCCCCAAGGACATTGACCGTGTTCATAACGAGTCATCGGCGCGTATCCGTTTCACATCGTTTGACCGCACGACAACTCCCGAGCTTACTGGCAAGGTGATGTGGATTTCACCGGATCAGGAACTCGTCGGTGAGTACAAACGGCCGGCCTTCCGAGTCCGGATCGGCTTCGATGCTGGTGAGATCGCGCGCCTCAAGGGTGCAGCAATCGGGCCTGGTATGGAAGCGGAAGTCATGCTGACGGGAAGCGAGCGTACAGCATTGAGCTTCATTATGAAGCCGATGTCTGATCAGATTTATCGGTCTTTCAGGGAGCGCTAGATACGGAATTTAGAAGATACCCGATCAAATGCTTTGCTCTAGCCCTTCTGCGGACAAGCTTGAAAAACGGCCACTGTCCCAAGTCGGCAGTTTTCGTCTGTTGTCTCAATAATCGATAGTCCCCATGGTATGAGACACAGTGAAAGCGATTGTTGCGATTGGCGTTTATCGACCAACTCGGGTCAAGTAAAACGAAATGAGCCCGGAAGCGGGATTGAAGATGAGCTGAGCAGGGCTTTCCATCGGCCCTCGGAAGTTTCCGAATGCCTCTTGCGGTTTAGCAAGGTGCAGAGCGTCAAGTTACGGGGCGTAACTTATGCTCGGGCGAGCGCCGCGAACCGGAAAGCTGGAGTCTGTTGATCCAGCTGAATGCGAGTTTTTCTACCGGGGAGTTAGCCTGGCTTGTTACTGATCGTCATCCCGTCACTGCGAGTTTTGCACGGCCTCGCCATAAAGCTTGAGCGTCGAATTTTTCCAACGGTATGTCTTTAAAAGGATTTTGCCCGACTGAGAGGCCACCAAGTGATCAACCGCTTTGAGGTTCTGCGAAGCAGGAAACTGCTTGCCAAGCATATAGCCCGCAACATCGTTCGCGCCTGCCGGATCGAGCGTCAACACAAAATTGGCGCGACGGATTTGGCCTAGCGCGTCTGCTGCTGGAATGAGATTGTCCATCCGGCTGACATCTGGAAGCATGCGGTTCTTCTCGAAATGCAATAGAGCGATATTCGGATATCCCGCGATCTCGTCCTCGAACGTCACCAGCACCGAAGGATGTGCCGACGTTTCACGGGCGATAATATCATTCACGAGCTGGACGTAGGTCGCCCTCGATTGTTTCCGCGCGTCGTCCAATTTGTCCTCGAGCGGGTAGTATGTGCCAAACGCCATCACACTCGCTACGCCGAAAACAAGAAAACGACACGTTCGGTTTAACGACCCGACGTATGACGCTAGAAACAAAACGCCGCCCATGACGACGCCCAGAAATGTCGATCCGTAAGAACCGCCCGAAGTTCTCGCCAGCACAAGAGGCAGCAAAAACATCAGAGCAGCGAAAAAACTGGCGAACCATACTTTGAGAGAATCCGATTTCCCAGTCACCCAAACATGCACAATTAGAGCCGTCAAAAGCAGCACGAGCAAATACTGCAACGTGCCCCATGCCAGCTCACCTCCGGGAAGATAAACTCGAAGGCGTTCCGGCGCCGACAATCCGTCATACCAGGTACTGCTCAGGCCATAGCGGATATACCCGATAATGCTGTCATAGCCGATCGAGGCCCAGGCAAAGAAAACAACGAACGGTAGCGTCGCGATGACTGATCCGATACACAGACGCCTCTGATTACGAGACAAATAATCAACAATCGCCGCCACCCGTGAGCTAGCCGACATCGACCCGAAACTTGAAATCTGGGAATCCATAAAGAAACGCGAGAGCTCAAAGCAGAGCAGGACGCAAATTGCGAGCACCGGAAAATAGAATGTCGTGAGTTTGGATATAATCGCCAGCCCTAAGAGCGAGGCACCCAAGAGCCAAAGCCGGTTGTTCTGATAAATGGTTGATTGGCACAGGACAAAGATTGCCGCCGCCATCAAGACGCCGCCTCGTAAATCGCTTTTCAGAACGATGAGGGAATGAACTACAAGAGGTTGTTGGAGAAAGATTATGGTCAGCGCCAGGAGAAGAAGAGGTTCGAACTTTCGCAGAGTCAGAAGAATAGCTGATAGCGCAACGATCGGAGCCCAAATGCTCAAGAAATATGGCGCCCGGACATTCCCATTCGAAAGCAATACCCCGAAGAATGCTTGCGCATCTGCCAGCGGGCTATGCGGAGCCAAAATCCGCGCACTCCGGACGAGGCCATACAGCGTTTCCTTTTCTGAAACCGCAGTGAGTGAAACCAGCGCCTTTTGAACGATCGCGCAGTCATCCCACAACAATAATCCCGTGAGCCGGCCGAAATTGAAAGCGCGGAACAGCACGAACGCCTGCTGCAGCGAACAGACCAACACGACCGCCGTTACGATAACCGCCACCTGCTTCGCGCGAGAATGGCTTATAGACGCCAGCATTGTGAACAACTAATTCCCTATTTGTCGCCATTTGGCGAAGCGTTCTTACTGGTTCCAAGTGGCAGACGGGCATGCAGACAACCGCTGTCACTAATTCTGAGGCCCTATGACTATCGCGCTTTTCCGTGTCGATGGCGGCGGGCACGTCAAAAAAAATCAGAAGTCATCTGATTTGAGTTTCTATTCGCCTGGTCCTTTTGAACCAGCCCTTGAGCGTAGGTCTTGAAGCTGAACTCCCGGAGAGCAGGCGGCATCCTTTCGACTGATTTTCTGAGCCAGTTCTTCGATTAATCGGCGGGCCTCGACACGGCTAGTTTCCTTAGTCGAACGGACCTTGTAGGCTCCCGTCCTTGGATCCAGGATACGAGCGAAATAGTACGGGCTGGCGTGAGTTTGGTAGAGCGCTATTCTCCTACGAAGCTTGATGATCGAGCCTTTCAAACGGTGAGGAGAGCGTTTGAGCATTGGAAGAGAGCAAGCTGAGGCTGGAGCCAACGACTATAAAGCATGGCCATAAAAATTTATGCAACTTATTGAAGTTATTAGCGTGAATAATAACTCTTAATCAGTGGGTCGAAGGTTCGATTCCTTCATCACCCACTAAACGCAAGAAATTCCGGGGAATTTTTTTTTTTGACGGTTTTGCACTTTCTGCTGACTCTCGAATTGTCGATCGCGAAGTTTCCGTACTTCCTTCGAAACGAGCCGAAATGATCTGCGCCTGCCATGACGGCTTCGGGCCAGAAGTGGAACTGCCATCGCTGTGGGCTTCCCGATCCACGATGACTGCTCGGTCCCACTAGCCGACATTAACTCGATGTCTGGCGCCGCAGAAAGAGACGTCGGCTTTGGCGAGGAAAGCTGACATTGACACTTCCGCCGCAATTCTTGCCGGACAAGACCCTCCATCCTCATAAACCCTTTTCCTGGTAGGTATCTGCGAGCGCTTTGAGGCTCCGGTGGAGTGCTACGCGCACCCCGACTTCGGACATTCCGAGCCGCTCCGCAATGTCGCGAGCGGAATACCCTTCAATACTCATCGAGCGAACAACATCTCGATTGCGACCAGGAAGACGTCTCAGAATGCGAACTAGATCCTGAGAATCGATTGAAGCGTGTGGACTCGGCATCGAAATCGCTCAGATCGAGCTCGACCTCTGGACGTCGTCCTTGCCGTCGCAAATTATCAATTATCTTGTTGCGCGCCACCGCCGTCACCCACGGCGTCAGCAACTTCGATGCATCCCACGTATGGCGTTTCAGATGTATCGCTAGCAATATGTCCTGCAACACATTCTCGACCTCGTTATCTGGAGCCCCGAGGCCACCAAGCTCACGTCGCACCGACTTTCTCAATACGCGCGCAAGATCCTCGAGAAGCTTGCAGTAGGCGGTCTCATTTCCGCCGATCGCGGCGCGCATCATATTCGACCACTCTATGTCCCGAACTCTTAGTTCCAAAATTGCCTTTCCCTAGTGTTTTCCAAGGTAATGCTACAAACCAAAAGATGCTGCTTTTAATTGATTGCGCTTCGCTTGCCTTTCTGACGAGTTCCTCAAGGTGATCTGGCGCTAGCGTCAGGAGTGAAAGCGCGGCGCCGTGCTTTAGCCAGCTGCCTCGGAGAGTGCCGCCTCGAGCTCACGATCGAGATATCGCGCAACTTCGATAATCTTTTCGTTCTCGAACTGCCCGAAAAGCGTCGATGGCTTGTCGTACTCGAATACGACATCTCCTGCTTCTGCCTCAAAAAGCACGACGCGCAGTGGAGCGTAGAGCGCTGCAGCCAGATTGTGTCGCGTCATCTTCGAAGCGGTAATTGGATTCCCAATCTCATACTGCACAGCATTCCGCTTCGGGCCTGCGATTGCCAATAGCTCCCCATGATCGCGTGAAATGAACATGAAGAGCTTAGGGCCGTGCTCATCGATCTCTTTAACGCGTTCTTGATCACCGTTGCTCAGTAGAACTTTGATGTGCTCATCGAGCTTCGGGATACCGGCCTCAAGGGCCGCACGCACCTCATTAAATGCTCGTCTGCAAGTAATCCGCACGTGTTCGACTGCGATCGGCGCGGACGACACTTCGACGGCAGGCATGGCTTTCTCCTTGGGATAAGCTTGAAGATGATAGTGCGTGTCCCGTCGACTTAGGAGAGCGTCCACATCGCGACCATGTTCGGTCCCCGAAGCAGCACCGGCGGATGTTTGGAGACCAGAGCCACGATCCAGAAGCGCCGCCTCGATCCGGCTCATGAGCGGAGGAAATCCAGAGCCTGCTTAACGAACACGGGGTAATACTGGAAGATGCCCCCATGGCTAGCATCAGGGAAAATGCTTAGCTGTGCGTTGGGAAGGCGGCGGGTGAGATCGAACGAGTTTATCGTCGGCGCCATAACATCATCGTCGCCATTGGCAACGAAGACGGGGTGATGAATCTCGCTAAGCTTGGAAGGATTGCCCTGCCCCCAGGCATGAATGGCGGTTAGCTGTGCACCGATGGTCTCGTTGCTGATGCTGGCATCCCGATCTTCCGTCCGCTCGTTCAGGCGAGAGAGGAAAGCATTCGCTGCTGCTTGACCGTTGGCAGTCTGAGAGAAGAACAGAAAATGCTTTGGATGCTTTCCTGAGGCGCCTGCCTTAGCAACCGCGTCTTGCAGGACGGCCCCCATGTTCGAGATGCCTTCACCGCCCGCGGGGCCGGAACCGGCGATGATGATCTTACGGACGAGATCTGGTTCTTTCTGCGCTATCACCTGCGCGATGAAGCCACCCAGAGAGAAACCCAACAAGTCGACTTTGCTCAAACCCAAAGCACGGATGAACGCGACCGCGTCGCTGGCCATCTCTTCGACGGACGCAGGCGTTGCGCCTCCAGAAGCGCCGACGCCACGATTGTCGAATGCGATCACATGGTGTTCAGCCGCCAGGCCATCGACGAGCCTGGGATCCCAATCATCGAGCACTGCAGTCAAATGATGAAGCAGGACGACGGGCACCCCCCCCTTCCTCCCCAGCTCGCGGTAGACGAACTGGGTTCCACCAACATCGATCGATTGGTTCAGGGCATTAACGAAAGACATTTCTCATTCCTCTCAGTTCAACCGCCGGAGCATCGGGACTCCCGGCGATATGCGCCGGGAGTTCAAAGTCACTTCGCAAGCGCCGCCTTTTCAATGACCGCAGCGACTTCGTCCGCATGAACAACGAGCGAGGCGTGGCTGCCAGCGACATCGGTGACGTGGGCATGCATCCGTTCGGCGAAGATCTTCTGCACCTCAGGCGCGATGACCTTGTCCTTGGTGGTGATCACATAGAACGTCGGCTTGTCGCGCCAAGCCGCTTTGTCCACGGGGGCCTCGAAAGCTACGTGATTGAGTGGAAGCTGATGGTTGGCCAACGTTTCTGCTATTTGAGGAGGCAGATCAGCCGCAACCGCCGACGGGAACACTTTGGCATCGATATAGAGGTTCCCTTTCGCGTCCGGATGAATTGCAGCCGTGCCTTCAGTGGCTGGGCCGCTGTCGGACAGGGTCTTCAGGGACTGTCCTACATCGGGTGCGAATGCAGAGACATAAACAAGCGCCGAGACTTTGGGATCGTTGCCCGCTTCTGTGATGACGACGCCGCCCCACGAATGACCGACGAGCACAGTCTTGCCGTCCTGCTTTGCAAGCGCCTGTTTGGTAGCATCGACGTCCGCAGCGAGAGACGTGAGCGGATTTTCAACGAGAGTTACGTTGAAGCCTTTTTTCGAGAGGATATCGGCGACCGGCTGCCAGCTCGTTTGATCGACGAAAGCACCATGGACCAGCACAATGTTGTGCGCCGCCCCTTTGGGAAGCTCAGCTGCTTGTGCAGAGGTAACGATTGCTGCTGCGCCCGCCGAGAGAATGGAGGCAGCGGACAGTAGAAGATTTCGCATCGATTGTTCCTTTGGGAAAGTCGGACCGCCCGGGTCCAATGAGTGGCGGGCGCTTCCAGCAGGAACAGGGTTCTTCTGACACCGATCTCGGGATGATCGGTGCACGCCGCTTCAGCCTGCCCGACATCATTTAGGTCGGTGGCATTTCGGACGATAGGCTTCTCCCGTCCGAATATTGTGTCCGATCGTCCAGTGGCTTAGAGTGCCACGTATGGATGTGCTCGCTGACGTTCTTGATCGTGTCCGTTTCGGGGGAACGCTGCTCTACCACTTTGAGCTCGGGCATCCCTGGAGCTTGGCAGTCTCCAAACGCCCCTATGCGCGCTTCCATTACCTCAGTCGAGGCACGGCCATTCTGTCCGTTAATCAGGGTGAAGAATTGCATTTGAGTGCGGGTGACTTTGTCGTCGTCACGCACGGCCAACAACACCTGCTCTATTCTGATCGTCGTGAAAAGCCGTTCCCACTCATCAACCTCGAGCGACCAGTAGGACGTCTCGGTCTCGTGCGACACGGCGGCAATTCCGAGCCGACAGCGACAATGATCTGCGGCAATTTCACGGTATCGCAACCTTTGCGCAGCAGCGTTCTTGAATTCCTTCCTTCTATTCTTTTGCTGAGACCGCCAACCAATGGTGAGGGACTCGATGCGATCCTGAAGCGCATGGTCTCCGAGTCGGCGTTAATGCGACCGGGACAGGACATTGCGCTTTCCCGATTGACGGAGGTGCTGTTTGTCGAAGTGTTGCGCAGCTGGATTACATCGCTTCGTCCGGGAGAAGGTGGATGGCTTGGAGCGATGGGTGATCCGCATATCGGACCTGCGCTGCAGTTAATTCACGAACAGCCACAGAGGCCCTGGACGCTTCAAGAACTAGGAAATCGGGTTGGCCTTGGCCGCTCAGCATTCTCTGCGCGCTTCACAAGCCTGGTTGGCCAGCCGATGCAGCGCTATCTGATCGCGCGCCGGATGGCAGAGGCTGCATTTCTGCTAGAAACAAGCGATGAAGCTATTGCGAAAATCGCGAGTCGCGTTGGCTACGAGACGAGCGCTGCGTTCTCGAAACTCTTTCAAAGGCACTACGGCTTGGCGCCCGGCCGCTACCGTGCAACGCGGGGGAAGACTGACAGCGAACCTTAAACAGTACGCCGACGTTGGCAAATTTACAGTCGACCTTGCCCCTCGCGAACGAGCGATTCTGGCTTAGTCAGTCGGCCTGAAATGTCGGTTTGCGAATGAATTGCAGACATTGCTACGATGGCGTTTATCGCGCATAGCGATGATCGGCGATTGTCCGCTTTCTCGGCACTGCTGACTCCACCGGTCAGGTGCCACGGCGAACCCTGATGTCTGCAACGGGCCAAAAGCAGTTTTGACCGGGAAGACATTTGAGTTCTGCCTGCGTCGAGCGGAATTCGCGTCGAAGGTTTGTGCAAAACGGGTGATGTCCATGATTGCTCTTGGGGCCCTATGACCGCTCATGACGACATCGAAGTGCAAGTCGGCGCGGTGACCCCATGGGTAAGGGATCATCAGTATGCCGCGGATTTGAGCGTTCGAACCGTCGCGAGGGTTTCTAAATCATCGCCGACCGCGAATGCGCCGTCGCGAGCGCAGTTGCATTCAAAGCTCGTGGTGCTGCGGCCACATTCCGGGAGCCCATGGCCACATGAATTGCGATTAACTTGCACCGCCAGGGAATATTTCTTAGGTTCAGAATCGAACTGGTAATAAGTTGGAAGCATGCGCGCTTTACTTAAAATGCTGGCGGTGATCGCACTAACCGTTGTCGGTTGGTCGTCCGTTGCTAGCGCGCATGGCGGTGTGACTCATGTCGGGCAGCGCTCGTCGCCAAGTTCCGCCGCTAGGTCCTTGCACCAAGCGACGCAAACAAAGCTAGCTGGTGAAACAGTGATCGAAGCTTCGAATGTCGGGGCTCCGATGTCCGATTGCAATGGTCCGTGCTGCTGCCAGGGGATGTCGCACTGCAGCTCCTCGTGTGGCACGCCATCCGCCCTCAACAGCGCGTCAGTCGCTGCGCATGATTTAACTGACGCTGGAGCGAAGGTCCGAGCATTTCTCGGCGGGATCGCGAGTCTTGACCGTAAATTCGGTCTCGAAAGGCCCCCCAGAGTCTAATTGCGCCTTTTTGCGCGCGGCCTAGCAAAGGCCGGTCGTGGCGGCATGATTTAGCGCTACGCGAATTTTTCAGCGAAAAAACACAATCGGTCTGACGCGTCATCGTCGAACCTATTGGTTCGTCGTCGTCAGACCTCTCTTCCGCGAGGTACCGATGCTTGTGCGCGTCTTCGTCGCCACGTCTGTTGTCTTAACAATGTCCGCTTGGGGTGAACCACCGCCGCCATGGCCAGTAAGCGGGCCAATGCCGGACCGCCCCGCACGCGTTCCGTCCGCCCATTACAGCAATGTGGGCGCGGGAACCAAGGTCTATGTGCCGGTCGAACCGATGCCATGGGGAGACGCGAACAAGCGCGTGGCCCCTCAGCAATCGAAGCCTAGTCAAAAGGGAAACTAGCCGCGCCGGAATGCGCGATGAGGGGATGAATGATTTGGGGGAATGATTGGCACACGCGCACGTGCAGACGCACCTGCACTCGTGTCTTGGCCGGGATCTCAGGGCTGCTGCTCGCGGGATGCGCGCATTTTTCGAAGGATGGCGGGATGACACTCGTCGCAGACCAAACTGGCAGCGTGCTCGGCACGCCGGCGGTAAAAATCAGAAATGAAGCGGAAGCCGCCGCTGCGCAGGCGCGGGTCAAATCGCTTTTGTCGGCGCCGTTATCGGCCAAAGCGGCCGTAGAGGTGGCTTTGCTCAATAACCGCACGCTGCAGGCGGCTTACAACGACCTCGGCGTCTCAGAGGCGGAGATGATTGAAGCTAGTCTTCCTCCGGCACCGTCGTTTTCCTTCGTACACTTGACCGGCGCAGAGCTGGAGATCGAGCGGCAGGTCACACAAAATATCCTCGCGCTGTTGACGTTACCGCGTAGGCGACAGATCGCGGAAGATAGGTTCAAAGTTGCACAGTTGAAGGCGGTTGAGGCGACGCTTCAAACTGCTGCCGAGGCACGCCGCGCTTATTACCGCGCGCTGGCGGCCGCGCAGACAGTAAGGTTCCTAGAGCAATCACGCGCATCTGCGGATGCCAGCTCTGAACTCGCAAAGAAACTCGGCGAAACCGGCGCGATGCCGAAACTCGAACAGGCTCGCGAACATGCCTTTTACGCTGAGGTTAGTGGCCAGCTAGCCGTCGCGCGGCTGAGACAGCGTAGCGAGCGTGAGAAACTCAATAGAGTACTTGGTCTTTGGGGCAGCACACTTGCGTATCGGCTTCCTCAGAAGCTCCCGGCGTTGCCTGCCAGACCGCGCACAGCTCCGGAGATTGAGACTGAGGCGGTGGCGTCGCGTATTGATCTGCAAATTGCGCGCATGAATCTGGTGGCGCTCGCAAAGGATTACGGTCTCACGCGCGCAACGCGTTTCGTCGATGTTCTCGAGGCCAGCGGTGTCGACCGCAATGAAATCAAACCGGGTGAGCGGACGCCGCGAAGCGGTTACGAACTCAGCTTCCAGATCCCGATTTACGATTTTGGCGAGGTAAAGGTCAAACGCGCGGAAGAGACTTATCTCCATGCAGTGAACATGCTGGTTGCCAAGGCAGTCAACGTGCGCGCGGACGCCAGGCAAGCCTATCAGGCATATCGCGGATCTTATGATATCGCACGCTACTACCAGAAAACGATCCTGCCCCTCCGCGAGACAATCTCGGAGCAGACGCTGCTTAACTACAACGGCATGCTCTCGGACTTGTTCGGGCTTCTTACCGACGCCCGCGCACGGATCTCCGCGAATATGCAGGCGATCGATGCCAAACGCGATTTCTGGCTCGCCGACGTTGACCTCCATGTAGCGATGATCGGCGGAGGGGGGCTCGGTGCCAGTCCCGTCGAGGCGCAGCAAGTTTCATCTCAATCCGATTAACGAGGACATGCCGTCATGAGCGTCACGCGTCGTAATTTTCTCGCCACCTCCGGGCTCGCGCTAGCGAGCGTAACACAAGTGACCGGCCGCGTTGCCGCCGCGTCAATTCCGGAAGCGCCTATTCAGGCTTCGCCACTGATGCAACCGCCGCTCCATCCGTCGAGCGGTCCTGATTATCAGCCGGTGGTTACCCTCAATGGCTGGACGTTGCCCTGGCGGCAGAACGGAGATTGGAAGGAGTTCCATCTCGTCGCCGAGCCGGTGGTGCGAGAGTTTGCACCCGGCATGAAGGTCCACCTCTGGGGATATAACGGCCAAGCGCCAGGCCCCACGATCGAGGTGGTTGAGGGCGACAAGGTCCGCATCTTCGTCACCAACAAACTTCCCGAGCACACGACTGTCCACTGGCACGGCATGATCATTCCCAACGGCATGGACGGAGTCGGGGGGCTCACTCAGCCGCACATCCCGCCCGGAAAAACTTTCGTCTACGAGTTCCAGCTCAATGCCAGCGGCACCTTCATGTACCATCCGCACTCCGACGAGATGGTGCAAATGGCGATGGGAATGATGGGCATGTTCGTCGTCCATCCCAAAGACCGAGCGTACCGGCCGGTTGATCGTGATTTTGTCTTCATCATGAGCGCGTACCGCGTCGACGCCGGGGCCTACCTCCCAAAAGTCAACGAGATGCTCGACTTCAACATGTGGACGTGGAACAGCCGCGTCTTTCCCGGTATCGACGTGCTTCCCGTGCGCCTTGGCGACCGCGTTCGCGTGCGCATGGGCAATCTCACCATGACCAACCATCCCATCCATCTGCACGGCCATCACTTCGCGGTCACCTGCACCGATGGTGGATGGGTGCCGGAGAGCGCGCAATGGCCCGAGACCACGGTTGACGTGCCTGTTGGCGCGGTGCGCGCCTTTGACGTGGTTGCGGACAACCCCGGCGATTGGGCCTTCCACTGCCACAAGACGCACCACGCGATGAACGCGATGGGGCACGAAGTTAACACCTACATTGGCGTCGATCTCAAAAGCATGAGTCCGAAGATATCCAAGGTGGTGCCGGATGGCTTCATGCCAATGGGCCAAGCCGGCGGTGCCGATATGGCCGAGATGGAGATGCCGCTGCCTGACAACACCCTGCCTATGATGACGGGCTTCGGCCAATACGGCCCAATAGAAATGGGCGGCATGTTCACAGTCGTGAAGATCAGGGAAGGCCTGGACCGGAACGATTACAAGGACCCGGGCTGGTTCAAGCATCCTGAGGGCACAGTCGCCAGACCCTGGAACGGCAATCTCGCCGATGCTGAGGAGGCTGCGCCCGCCCGCGTCAAGCCCAACGACACGGAACTTCGCG
The DNA here is from genome assembly GCF_905067615.1 of Hyphomicrobium sp. MC8b. Taxonomy (NCBI): domain Bacteria; kingdom Pseudomonadati; phylum Pseudomonadota; class Alphaproteobacteria; order Hyphomicrobiales; family Hyphomicrobiaceae; genus Hyphomicrobium; species Hyphomicrobium sp. MC8b. The sequence continues at coordinate 2,116,580 of NZ_LR898465.1, forward strand.
TCATCAAGCCCAAGGGATCGATGAATCACTGATCAGAAAAATCGAGGAGACGTACCATTCATGCTTCTTAAGGCACAATTGTTCGCGGCGGTGATCGCTTTCAGCTGCGTGACGCAAATCGGCACGATGCCGCAACTCATATCTTATGCAGATGCGCATGAGGCAGCAGATGACGATGATTTCGCCGCTGGAGAAGCCGGCGACCCCAGCAAGCCCTTCCGCGTGCAGGAGATCACCATCTCCGAGAAGGACGGGGCGATGCTTTATGAGCCGGCCGAAGTCGACGTGAAGCTCGGAGAGCAAGTGAAGTTCGTCATTCACAATGGCGGTTCGCTGAAGCACGAGTTCCATCTGGCATCGGTGGAGCAGAACGCGAACCACCGCATTGAAATGCAGAAAAATCCCGAGATGGAGCACGACGATCCGAATGTACAGACCGTCCAGCCCGGAAAGGACGCTATTATGCTCTGGCGATTTTCGAAGCCGGGTGAATTCGAGTTCGCCTGTCTAATCCCCGGCCATTACGAAGCTGGGATGCACGGGAAGGCCGTCGTCAAATGACACCGACCGAATGGGGCGAACAACTCAACATCAACTGTGAACTGGAGTTTGTACGATGAAAAGATCGAAAGCGCTTCTTATCTCTAGTGTGGTCGCCTCTTTGATATCCGTTGCGGCGAGCGCGGAAGATGCCAAGTCCCTGCCGATCATCAACGGCGTGGTGAAAAAGATCGACGCAGCTGCCGGCAAGATGACGATCAAGCATCAGGCGATCACCAATCTCGATATGGGCGCCATGACGATGGTTTTTAAAGCGAATGATCCAGCGATGCTGAAAACGGTGAAGCCGGGCGACAAGATCAAGTTCAGAGCTGACAAGATCAACGGACAGATCACGGTCATGGTGGTCGAGAAGGCCAAGTGACCGCGCGGATGGCTGGCATGACCCCCGCTGGCCATCCGCAATTCAGACAAAATCAAAATTGAGCTTTATGGAGGCACCCATGTTGTCTCTCTTCACAGGCGTCGTTCTATCGAGCACGCTGCTTGCAACCGCGCCTCAGACGGGAGTCGGTTGGATCACGAGGCCGCAACCGGAACGCTTTTTAGTCTTGGTTGATACACGAACCTACCGCCACTGCCATAACAAGCGCGGCAAATATGCCGTCTGCTTCAAGAAGGATCCGCGCGATCCACCGCGACCCGTGTCGGAGCAAGCCGGACGGAGAGATCCCGATCACTTGCAAAGCCATCAACACCACGAAGTGCATTTTTGTGTGCTGTTACCCCGAGCGGGCGGTTGCTCCGTATGGCCTACCATCAGCTTCGCGGCTTCTTGCAGGGGTGCTCTTTACCGAGAACTATTTCCTCTTTCTCTCAGAGGCAGATAACGAACCATGTCGCGGATGCCGCCGATAGATAGATGGCGCCTTGCACGGGCGTTTCTCTGGCGTTCCTCTGTGGAGGTATTTCAATAGCTGATGCCATCGCATGCTGGAGTGCATAGAAGTTTGTGGTGCTAACTGCCTAGTCCCATCCGATTCTGGCCACGCTCGATTCCATGAAAACACGAGATCCTAAGTCTGTCGATCTTCCGACCTATGCCGTACTGGTCAGCGCAGTAGGCGAAATCATGGACATACGAGCTCAGCATTGTGGGCCGAGGCCCCTCGATCCTAGGATAATCGGCCGGGCGTACACGCAGGAATGCGCGTCACGTTATCGTCCGGCGATCAAGGAGTTGCTCAACCGAGAGCGTCCGCTTCTGTCGGCCGTAATGCCGCCGCCGACTCTGGGCCTTGATGTTTGGTTTGCGGTTGTGGGCGTGCCTCTTTCCGATTCTAAAGAAAGCGGCGCGTTGTTCGTCCACACGGATATATCGGCTTGGGTGACGAACTCTGGAGCGCAGAAAGCTGAACCAGAAAAGCTGAGCATGGATCTTGTGCAAAAAGTGATGGCAACAACGTTTGTGCGGCTTGATGCGGAGGAACCGAAGTCACGCAGATCGAAGATTCATTATGACGGCATCGAAAGTCTGACCGCACGCCAGCGTGACGTCCTGAAGCTTATCGGAATGGGAAAAAGCAATGTTGAGATCGCGCAAGATCTGTCTTGTTCGCTCAACACCGTTAAGCGTCACGTTACAGCCGTTCTTCAGAAGCCCTAGCTCCCTAATCGTACGTGCGTGGCGATTCTCGTCAATCAGACGGACTTCGAATCTGAAAATTGATGCCTCGGGCGGCTCCCTGACCGGAATCAATCAGTCGACGGAACTCAGCGTGCATTTTCTTGGTAGTTGCGCTCTAGGTATCGAGATATTCGCGGGTTGTCGCAAAAGCCGTTCGAAGGTATCGCACCCGCGCCTGCACACTATTTAGAGATGTGGGAACGTGCTCCAATTTACGGCGCCAAGCGATCGGGAGACTCCGAAAAGGTCGAACTGGCTCTTTGCGCGTGATGCGCCGTGAATGCTATCCGTTCGGCGGACACGCCAGTTTCCGCCGATATTTGACCTGGGCAACCAGGGAAGGCTGATCAGTTCAAACTGGTATCCGTGAGTCAAAATCGGGCTGCACCCATATCGTGACCCGAGTGACAAGCCCAGTTGGTAAACACGTTATCGTTGCTGGTCTCCGTCAAACGGAGCGATTAATCCCGACAATGGTCGCGTGTTTTGATCGTCGTCTTGGGATAAAATCGCCTTGGCGGTATTCCTGCGACGGTGAGGCATCATCCCAATAACCTCAACTATTAGCTCGCTGTCAGTGTTCTTTCGAGTTCCGCCTGATCAGATGCTGCGTTCCAAGCGAACGCCTTTTTAAGACTGTCCGTGTAAAGGTCTCTCCCGTTTGTGTCCCATGACGAGGGAAACCTATGGCTGCCGATGCGCTCCGGATTTTAAGTCTTTGCCGCGCTATTGATGAGTCATCTGACGTCGGCCTTTTAGGACTGGACCCACAAGACATTTTAGTGATCCATCGGACCCTCTCAGCTTTGAAATCCGAAATTGAGCAAGTGCTCGAGCGCCTGCCGCTAGAGGCTTCTGCCGCGCATTAGTTCAGCATGTCCGGTTAGTCTGCAGATCTCATCACGGCATCTGCTAACCCAATAGTGGGGACCGGGAAGGCCAGCGCATCGTAGACTGGTCCATGAGCGAAGATTTGCTTCAGGGGCTTCAGGCCGCCTTTCAGCGCGTCAAGTTCTTTCCGGAAATGTCAGAGACGGGGTTCGTTGATCTGCTCACTTTGCGCAATCTCGTTCCCCGAGGCGATCCATGAGATTGAGCGCTTACGCGCGAACCAGATTCACCAAGTCAACCACAAAATGTACATAGGCCGTGATCCCTAGCAGGGGTACCCCTAGGGTTTCCGGACGCTTGCCGCATAATGCAAAGGGAACGCGGCAGGAAAACGTTGTTCGCGATGGTGCAGTGACATTGATCAGACTAAAGAGGCAGGGAAAGGCATGCCAAACCGAAATTGTGCCTTGAGTGCTTCAATTATGCCCTGTATCTGACATCAAATTTCCTATTAATAATCTTTCATTCACGACAAACATTCGTTTGCCTGCGGCGGCTGGCCAAACGTGCAACGTCAATGACTATCGTCCTATTCCGAGTTCGCGACGCCTAAATCTGAGGCGTCTTGGTTTCCTGTCGCCGTAAGTGTGAAAAATGATCGATCAACGCAAAAGAAATATAGAAATCGATCAAGCCATCGGAAATCGCATTCGCGCAATCCGCATATCCAACGGAAAAACGCAAGACGACCTCGCGAACGCCGCAGACATGACGCTTGCGGACTATTCGCGAAGTGAAGCAGGCGAGCGCCGGTTTAATGCGGTTGAGCTATTTGCCATTTCGCAAGCCCTCGGCGTCGGGCTTGCCGACATCGTCTCAGCGCTTGAACGCTAGTGCGCTAAGGATTTATGGCGCACGGACAAGGCGTCTATTGTCTCCGCAGTCTGAGAGATCAATAGAGAAAGCCGATCTCGCTGCATTTGGTTGCGTTTTTCCCACGCAACGTCCAGAGCTTTCATTAATGTGTCGAGAACTGAAAGGAGCGAAGTCAAAACCTCGTCCTTTTCCTTTTGCTCAATTATCTGCCCCATAACGCCACTCAACTCCCCGCATTGGCGCATGCCAAAATTCAATTCGCTTGACTATTCCGGTCCATGAAAACGAATTTCGCGACAAACTCATTCCACTCCCGTTAAGCATAGTCCAACTGGCTAGTTTCGCCTAGACCATCTGTGATTTTATTTCAGCATTGGTGCAACCAAAATTTGCCCCAGGAGTATTGTTGTCTTAGCGAAATTGTGGGCGACGGGGGCGATATGAACACGACGCATGTTGATCGATTAGTGGGCAGTCGCCTGAAATCTATTCGTGGCGTTCGAAATCTTTCGCTATCCGAACTCGCGCAATCGGCGATGCTGTCGGTGGAGGATTACGAAGACGCAGAGGCCGGCGCACGAAGATTTCGCGCGGCCGAGCTATTTCGAATTGCCAAAAAGCTCGATGTCAGTATGGCCGATATCCTAGAGGTCCTTGACGGTTCGTCGTGCGCGGTCGTCGATGATGTGCGCTAACGCTTTCAATAGCGCTTTCTTCCGTTCGTACATCTCGACGTCACTGCGCTCTTGCGCATTTGCTAAACTTTCCAGCAGCGCATCGAATGCGTCGAATAGGGGTTGATTGGTCTTCTCGCGCTCGTCGCGGTGTCGGTCATCCATCGGCACGGGCTCATCAGATATAACTCCAGAAGGGCTACGCGATATATCGGCAACCGTTCCCGCTCCGGACAATCGCGAAAAACTTATCCCCGCTGTCCGCACTCGTGAGAGAATGTTCGCGACGCCTTTGTGGGAGGATAGCATTTGCCCAGTAATCCTTTGAGACTGCTAGAGATATGCGAGGAGTTGGCCGCCTTCTCTAGCCATGAGCATGCATTCTTAGATGTCGATTTGCGGTTGGCCGTCGCCAGAAAACTTATCGCCCATAAAAGAAGAATTGACTGCACGTTAAAGCTGCTCGGCGTGCTTGATGAGCCGATACGCGTCTGTGGGCGTTCCCCTCGCCGCTCATAAAGTGATCAACTGAAAATCGCGCTGAGGCTGCCGGCCCTTGGACATCTCACCGCAACCGCAACTCTGAGCGGGAGCAATTTTGCTACCGGCTCTTGCGGCGTCGTTGATTTGGATCAATGTCGTTGCGATGTTGTCGGGCTCGTCAGCACTCTTTGAGGAGAAGACCACTGTGAGTTGGAGAAGCGCCAGGCTCACCCCGGTCCTAGCTCTCTCGATTCGCAGCCAAATTTTCAGTACGGCTTGTGCGATAGGAAAGAGGTAGTCAGGACCTATTACGATCATTTGGATTTTGCTGGCCGCAAACGGAAGCATGGCCGTCAGTGCGTCGAGCATTTTTTTTAAAGCGGTCCGAATGGTCTCGTCTATTCCAATTGCCGCGGAATGAGAGGGTACCGCTTCAATTATAAGCGCATCAATGCTGCCGAACCTTTTTCCTATTTTTTTGAAATATTCCCTTTGCGTCTGAGGAGTATTTCCTGGTGCTTTAAGACAGCAGACGTTCGCGCATCCGCGATAAAGGCTTTTGTCAATTGCTAAGCGGTCGCTTGTGGACGCAATAACAATCTGCCCGCTATCCTTTGAGACGAGTCCGGCGATGCCCAGTGCGTAAGGGCTCGCCGGATCATACATTGCCACAACATACTTGGATTGATGTGCCGTCATCCTCGCGCCCGCGTCTGCTGATTGCGCCGAGACTATACAGCCATTGCGATAAACTCAATAAAGAAACAACTTTTGAGTGTGGATTGGTGCCGCTCCATGTTAATGGAGAAGCCAAGCCAAAGCCAAGCCGAGAGCAACTGCGGCGAGCGCTATCCATGTCCGCTTTGGATCAATCGGTGGTCGGCCGCCGTAGTCGGGGGATTGTTCGTAGCCTGATGGCATCCGGTCTTCAGCCTCCGGCCTTCCGCTTCCAGCTACTTTGCCATCCGTTCGACCGCGTCTTTGACCTCGCCGCCGAAAGGGAAAGGGAAAGGGAAAGGGGAATGGTAACTCCTCGTTCTTCGTTCACGAGATCCACGAATGCCGTCAAAACGAAGCTATCAGGCCGTTCCCCAAATCCTATCCCCGACACCAGAATGTCTTTCCCCGCCATCAGAGTGCCCCGATTTATGGGAGTTGCGGACCCAGGCGCGCTTTCTTTCTGCAGCATCGTCACAAACTGAGGTAATTGGTTCGTTCCAAGAATGGTCAGGGCCGTTTGACGCTTCGGGTATTTTGATGGGAAGCGCCTGCCGTACTGCCGTCGGCGATCGATGAGGAGCTTTACCGCCATAAGCCTTCGGCCACGAAGAATTTTCTTTTCGTAAGCGTGTGTGACCGCTTTCTGCAAGCCGTCGTCGTCCGATTCCCTATCTTATTCGCGACGCTAATCGGGATCTGTCCGGCTCCCACCGGGAGGTGGCCGCGATAGTCGGTTGAATGCTCATATCCTGAGGGTATTATCTACGTCCCATGCATCGCTTCTTTTACGGAGAGGCAAAGACAATTCGCTGCGACCGGCTTCATCCGGCAACGGATCGCGGTTCGACAGAATCACCGTTCTGCTCACTGCGGCAGTTGTGAGCGTGCGCCGCACTGCGGCTCTCCGAGCCGGTGTCAAGGTCGGGTGAACCAATGCAAGCTGCTGCTCATTCCCTGATTTTGGTGGCTGGTTTTCGAAGCGGTGGTTCATTGAACTCTTCTTCCGTGTCAGGATTGAAAACTTGACTGGGCGACGGCTTGTTCTGTTGATGCGATAGTGCCCAGTATTTGGCCGCATGTTCCAGCGGATTTGAAATTTCTTGGCTATGCCAATAGGCCGGTTCATCGCCGCTTCTGTGCAATTGATCGTGGTGGGTAACGCAAAGCGGCACCGTAAACTCATCAGAGACTTTCAGTGACATCGCTCGCGATTGAGCAAAGCGCAAGTGATGCGCCTGCGCTGGGCGTCGACCGCAGATCAGACAAGGCTGGGTTGCCACAAATGCTAGGTGCTGGCGATCGCGGATCCGCTTTTCTTTTGGCAGAAGAAAGGTGTCGGAAGGACGCCCATCTGAGATTGGATGTCTCTCATCGGCGACCGGACTCGATTGAAGCTTGTCTGTCGTTAGGCGGCGGGCACGATCTTTCAGGGTGCTGATAATTCTCTGATTAAGCTCGCCTCCATGAGGATCGGCAGCGAGCACTTTCATCGTGGCGGCATTAAGGGCCCACAAGGTATACAGATCGTCTATGGTGGCCACTTCCTCCGCTTGGCGAAGGACTTCCTGGCTGAACGCTAAGGGATCAGTAAAGCTGCACTCTTTGCCGCTCAGACTGACGACGACGAGTTCGGGCTTGGTGCCTTTTCGCCAACGCGTCTTGCTTCTCGTGACGTGCGTTTGCTCAGGATCGTAGAGTGCTAGCCCAAAGGAATTGCCGAAGGTCGCCAGAGCCCGCTTCGTCGCATCTGTTTCGGCCGACTTGATCGCCACATCGTGGGCGATTTCCGGCTGCGCTGATCGTCCGAGCCCGGTTCCAAAGCCATCGCGGATCGTCACGGTATCGCCGCTCCTGACTGTGACGCGGACGCGAGTCGAATAGAGACAAACGGTTTGTCCGGATCGCTGGAGCGTCCAGTGACAGTGCGGAGCAAGCGTCTGGCGATCCCAGTGTGCGAAGCCAAAGATGCGATTGGCTTCGGCAATGACATGCCATCCTTCGAGATAGGAAAGGCGTTCGCCGTCCACGGTTCGCGTTTTGACGTGACGCCGTTTCAATTTTGCCTTGAGAAGCCGTGTTTGTTCGTCGCTAAATGCCATGTCGAATTACTCTCTACGCAGATTATTTAGTCCTACCTTCCATTGATATTTGTGATCGTCAGTTGTTCGGCTGACCAACATAGAGCTGGCTGTACTCTCGCTTTTTACACGACGCTGCATTGGCAGTGCCGAACTCGCCTCGGATCTTCGCGCGCCGCTAGTCGGCTTCTGGGGACAGGGCCCTCAGAAGGGCTTCTTCCTTGCCTGAGAGGCTGTATTGAGATCGCCTACTGCGCACCGCGCCGTGGGCCAAAACGACTTTTTCCAGGCGCCTGTACTGTTCATCGGACAAATATAAGACCAGAGGTCTTGTGCCAGCGGGTTGCAGGGCAAGATTTCTTGCGAGGTCTTTTGCCGTCATTTGTTCCGCCATCTCGAGCAGTTCGTCTTTGTTTGAAAAGGCGATGTAATCGCTGAGGACGATAAGCTTCGGCCACCCCAGTGCGAGCATCCTCTCTTCTTCCAGCTCCAATTCTCTGAAGGTGCGGGCGATCCGCGCCATATAGGCTGCATCGCGACGCTCTATCCCAAGGAGCTTTGCGACGAGAGGAAATTGCTGGGGATGTTCATCCTCGATCCGGCGAAGATGCTGGGAGACGTCAATCAGACCGGAACCGGCGAGAGCGGCCATCAGGTCGGTTTCAATTTCAGTTTTATTGCTCACGATTGTGCACTCTTTGAAGGTTATAGGTGCAAATCATCGTAGAGCTTTGGCGGCCTAAGTCATTGAAAAAGCGAATATTTACTGAAGAAATTATGGTGTCTCGCTATGGGGTGCCGGGTCTGTTGTCCCGCAAGACTGCATACTCGTAATTTCTTCTCGACCGAGCTTTCTAACCTGAAAGGGTTCTGCTTGCGTCAACAGTTGGGGTTCATGCTCCGGCGGCGGCAATTGCCACGACGTGCGATGCTTCAAACGCGTTGAAGCGCGCTGATGGTTTCAGTCTCTCCGCCGGGCTTTTTGCGGTGGGCTTGACCCCGCTCGCCGCTATCGGGTTGCGATACTCGCTCTAAATGTTTCGTCGCCGAGTTGTAAGGTTTGCCCATGAGGTCCTGTCAGGCGCTCAGGGGTGGCAACGTGCTTTTCATTCAGGTTACATGCGCCTTGCATGCGGTGCGGTTTGTTGATGTGTTGATTTAGCTCATCTTTGATGTTTGTCGAGGTTGCGCTTCAGCCAGCTTTTGAGCAGGCGTCGACAATGACAATGACAATGACAACGACAACGACAACGACAACAGGGCGATCGGAAACAACGAACGCGGCGCTGCCGGCGATGTCGACGAGGTTCTTCCTTTGCGTAAGGAAGCAGGGACGGGGATATAGAGCAGGCCGCGGGAGCCCGCTCCACTATCAGTTTCCTAAAGCGAGGCGCCTACTCTGGTGTCTTATATGCGGTTATCGGTGTTAGGATTGTACCGTTCGAGGGGTCGAGATCGGTCCGCGATGCTTCATCTTGTTCCCTCGCACTCAGTTGTGGCGGTGGCGCGTCTTGCGGGGCGCGTGGTGCAGGTTCGTCATAGCAAATGCGTGTGTCCGAACCTAATGGCTGTGAGAACTGATAGCCGATTTGTCCGCGCTTAAATCCTTCGCGGTGCTGCCAGTCTGCGAGTTCTTCAAGCTCCTTGTTGTTCTTCCGGACTTCTTCCGACAAGTCAGCCTCGTATTGCGAAAGTTTTTTCAATCCATCGGTTCGCAATATCATTTCGAGAAGGTCTGTGAACCACTGTCTTCTCTCCGGATCAACCGAAGTGTTCACGTCGGCTACTTCTTCGAGCGAGGCAAAGAATTGATCCTTAAATCGGTGCATTCTTTCCAAGCCGTATCTTAATTGCGTCGCACGTCTCACCATGTCGAAATGCAGAGGGAGATATGGCTCGTGCCTCTCTATCATCTCATCGTGGAATTGGTCGTAATGTTTGAGGCTGCGCCGCGGTGCCGTTGAATTGTTTTGACGGAAATCCGTCTTCAGAATTGCGATCGCTGTTTCCTTATCTGTCCGCTTCGTTCGGCGCGACCTAGCGTGTTGCCCTTGCCGGCTTGCTTTGTAGGATTTGCGTTGTTGAGGTGATGCCATCAGCTACTTCCTTTGCGAATCTGCTGTCTAGCTTCACATATTCGCAAGATGCTCACCGTCGCGGCAGGCCCTTATGTGGTTAAAATGGAAAGCCGTATCAAGCACCCGTCTGCGCCGGGCGAAGACGGCAATGATGGCTATTAACCTTAACATGGAGATCGCTTCGCTAAACCCGCAGTCGTTTGTGAGCCAGTGGCGAGATGCCCTCGATTCACAGAGCCAGTCGGGCAAGCGCGATGAATAGAGGTGATGAATAAAGATGGAGGCCGTAGGGGTATTTTGGATGTCCAGTTCGAAAAGATACTTGGTTGAAATTGTTGTGTGCCGGAAAGCATTTAGCTCAATTTTCATAGCCAAATAAAGATGTCTCTTTGGATGTCCAATAGGGACAATTGGTCATGAATTTGGCTATGAAATTAGCCCTTGGAGACATACCAAGGACCGGACAGCTCGGTTCTTGCAGCGCCAGCGTGCTCGCTTTCGTCGTCGACGCTATCGGCGCGGGGCGATACGGCAGGGCACCCGCTGGATGATACCGGCTTCTTTTTCCTCATAGAGCTTAGCCGTGCCGAGCCAAGCGTCTTGAGGCCGGCACGCTCAAGCTCTAGCCTTGGCTTCGATCTTGATTTGTTTGGCGAGGGGCAGGTCGTCATGTCTGTCGACACATCGGGTGATTATCTGAGCCGTGTCGAGCGCGCCTACCAGGGCGAAGTCTACGGCGAGGCGCTCTATCGCGGCATTGCCGAGGCTCTCGATGATCCGGAGCGGGCGGAAAAATGGCGGGTGCTGGCCGAGCTTGAGGTCGTGACCAAGGCCCAGATGCACGATCTGGTGGCGAAGCTCGGCGGGGATACGGCCGAGAGCGAGGTCTTCCGGCAGAGGGGCGTCAATAATGTGCAGAAGTACGTCAGCCTGCACTGGGCCGACTTCATGGCGCTTTATAGCAAGGAACTGGTGCCGGTCATTGCCCGCTATGGTGAGCTTGAGCAGCTGTGCGCTCCCGAAGATGCCAAGACCTTACGATTTCTGACCGAGCATGAGGTCGTTACGAAAGCCTTTTGTGACCTCGAACTCGCAGGGCGGCCGGACATTTCGATCGCGCCAACTGTGGCCCTTATCGCGGCGATGCGGGCAGCATAAAACGCATAGGCGATATGTAGCTGTTTCAATGTGTTAGGCGGCCTGGGGACCTGTGAACGAGGTCGCCGTTGCGACATGTCGTAATTAGCAAAATTCGCGTCTTCCCTGGAAGGCCGATATTCGGCGCGGTCGTCTAACTCTCAGTTCGTGCCCGAAGAAGCCGCGCCACGTTCGCGCCGGGCCATATCGTCGGGGAATTGCGATGAAGAAGGACTACTCGATCTGGTCGCTTTTCGCGAAAGGTCTGGGCCACAACGAGGGCTGGGACCCGGCCTGGCGCAGCGCGGACCCTAAGCCCTCTTATAACGTCATAATCGTTGGTGCCGGTGGGCACGGGCTTGCGACGGCCTACTATCTGGCGAAAGAACACGGCATTCGCGACATCGCCGTCATCGAGAAAGGATATCTCGGTGGTGGTAACACGGCGCGCAATACGACGATCGTTCGTTCCAACTATTTGTGGGACGAAGCGACGATGCTCTACGAGCATGCGTTAAAGCTGTGGGAAGGTCTTACCGAGGATCTGAACTTCAACGTGATGTTCAGCCAGCGCGGCGTCTTCAATCTCGGGCATACACTGCAAGATATGCGCGACATCGAGCGGCGCGTGAATGCGAACATCCTGAATGGCATTGATGCGCAAATGCTCGACACAGCGCAAGTCAAGCGGATGATTCCGATCCTGAATACGTCGAAGAACGCACGTTACCCTGTGCTTGGCGCGAGCTATCAACCGCGCGCGGGCGTCGCGCGCCACGATGCGGTGGCGTGGGGCTTTGCGCGAGCGGCCAGCAAGTATGGCGTCGACATCGTCGAGAATTGCGAAGTCGTCGGCATGGATATTGTCAACGGCCGCATTCAGGGGCTTGAGACGACGCGCGGTCCGATCCGAGCCGAACGGGTTGGCTGCGTAGCTTCCGGCCATTCATCGGTACTGGCGAAAATGGCCGGTATCCGACTTCCGATCGAAAGTCACCCGCTGCAGGCGTTCGTATCGGAATCGATGAAGCCCGTGCTCGACACGGTCGTCATGTCGAATGCGGTTCATGGATATGCAAGCCAGTCCGACAAGGGCGAGCTTGTCATCGGCGCCGGCATCGATTCCTATACAAGTTATACGCAGCGCGGCAGTCCGCACATCATCGAGCACACCGCGGCGGCGATCATCGAGATGTTCCCGATTTTCTCGCGCGTTCGGATGAACAGGCAGTGGGGTGGTATCGTCGATACGACGCCGGACGCCTGTCCCATCATCAGCAAGACGAAGGTAAAGGGCCTATACTTCAATTGCGGTTGGGGCACGGGCGGCTTCAAGGCTACGCCAGGCTCCGGCAACGTCTTCGCACACACGATTGCGAAAGATGATCCGCATCCGCTCAACAGGGCTTTCAGTCTCGATCGCTTCGCGACGGGACATCTCATCGACGAGCACGGCGCCGCTGCTGTCGCACACTAATTCAGGATAATTCGATGTTCGTTCTGTTCTGCCCGCACTGCCAGGAAAAACGCGAGGAAGAGGAGTTTGGGTATGCGGGCGAAGCATTTCGCGTTCGCCCGTCAACGCCTGAAACCGTCAGCGATGAAGCCTGGGGCGACTACCTCTTCATGCGGACCAATCCGAAAGGCTGGCATTGGGAGCTGTGGTCGCACGCAACCGGGTGCCGGAAGTTTTTAGTTGTGAAGCGCAATACTGCGACGAACACCATAGCAGGCTCTTGGACGCTTGCCGAAGGCCGCAAGGCCTATGATGCGGAAGGTGGCGCGCAATGACGGATTATCGCGTCAAGCACGCCAATGCGCGTGTCGATTTCGAGCGCCCGCTGTCGTTCTCGTTCGATGGCAAGTCCTACACCGGATATGCTGGCGATACACTGGCCTCGGCGTTGCTGGCCAACGGCGTGCGCATGATTGGCCGCAGCTTCAAGTACGGGCGGCCACGCGGCATTGTCGGCGCTGGACCGGAAGAGCCGAACGCGCTGACGCAGGTCGAGACTGGCGCGCTGACGATTCCAAATCTCAAGGCCACGCAGGTTGAGCTGTACGATCAATTGATCGCCCGGCGCACGACCGGCTATCCGACCTTGGAGTTCGATCTCAAGAGTTTCTGCGGGCCTTTCGCGCGCTTCATGCCCGCAGGCTTCTACTACAAGACGTTTCAAAATCAGAAGCTCTGGCCCCGCTTCGAACACATCATCCGGCAGGCTGCGGGATACGGCTCGGCGCCAGAAGAGGCCGATAGCGAAAGCTACAATCATCGTACCAGCCATGCTCAGGTCGTCATCGTCGGCGGCGGAGCCTGTGGATTGCTGGCGGCGCTCGATGCCGGGCGCGCGGGGCTGGACGTCGTGCTTCTTGATGAACAAAACGAGCTGGGTGGATGGCTATTGTCATCGCCGAACACGGTCATCGGCGGTGAATCGGCGGCCGCGTGGCTGAAGGCGATCATCGGCGAGCTGCAGAGCCTCGCCAATGTGAAGGTCATGACGCGGACAAGCGCGTTTGCTCTTCATGACATGAACCTGATCATGGCCGTCGAGCAGCTTCAGGATCATCTGCCGTTGAAAGACCGCGATGAGGCGACGCCGCGGCAGAGGCTGCATCGCATTCGGGCAGAACGCATTCTGCTGGCGGCGGGCGCCATCGAGCGGCCGCTGGTGTTCGGCAACAACGATCTGCCGGGTATTCTGACGGCCTCGGCTTTGACGACCTATCTCAATCGCTATGGCGTCGCGGTCGGCAAGCGCGTGCTTTTGCAGACGAGCAACGATTACGCCTATCAAGGGGCTTGCGATCTGGCGCGCGCCGGGTGCTCGGTCGTGCTTGCTGATACGCGAATGCAGCCGAACACCACTTGGGAGCAACGCGCCCATGCAGTAGGTGTCGATGTCCGACCGGGATGCGGGATTGCGGTGGCGCATGGCGCCAGGGCGGTCAAGGGTGCGCAGCTCGTCAAGCTCGATGGCAACCGCAACGCCGTTGCAGGGCAGGGCGCGTCATTCGAGTGTGATGCGCTGGGAAGCTCCGGTGGTTTGTCACCAACAGTGCATCTCTATTGCCATGACGGCGGCCGTCCATATTGGGACGAGAGCAAGCTGGCGTTCGTCGCGCCTGCGACGGGGCGTGCCGCTGTTGGTATCTATTGTGCCGGCGCGATCACGGGAACGTTCGGACTGCAGGCGGCCCTGACGGAAGCGGAAAAAGTGACTGCTGCATTGATTGCCTCCTTTGGCAAGGAGCCGGCCGCCGAAACACGGAGCCTGGAAACCGATGAGCCAGAGGCCACACCGGCGCGACGGATCTTCCGTGTTCCGGATGGCAAGCCGGAAGGACATGGCAAGAAGGCGTTCGTCGATTTCCAAAATGATGTGTCAGCGGCCGATATTCATCTTGCCGTGCGCGAGAACTATCGCTCGATCGAGCACATCAAGCGCTATACGGCCCTGGGGTTCGGGACGGATCAAGGCAAGCTATCGAACGTCAACGGTTTTGCGATCGCAGCGGACGCGCTCGGCAAAAGCATTCCTGAGGTTGGCACGACGACGTATCGTCCGGCCTACACGCCGGTAACGTTCGGGACGCTGGCTGGCGCGAACGAGGGTGAGACGTTCGAACCGCGGCGCACGACGGCGATGCATGCTTCGCACGTGGCGCGCGGCGCGGTGTTCGAAGACGTTGGGCAGTGGCTCCGGCCGCAATACTTTCTTCATCGCGGCGAAGATCAGGACGCTGCCGTGCGTCGGGAATGTCTGGCGGCTCGCCGCGGCGTCGGCATCATGGATGCCTCGACACTCGGCAAGATCGACCTTCAGGGTAAGGACGTCCGCGAATTCCTCAATCGCGTCTATGCGAATGCGTGGACGCAGCTCGCGCCGGGCAAGTGCCGTTACGGCTTGATGCTTGATGAGAACGGCATGGTAATGGACGACGGCGTCACGGCGTGCGTCGCGGACGATCACTTCCTGATGACGACGACGACGGGAGGTGCTGCGCGCGTGCTCACGTGGCTGGAGAACTGGCACCAGACCGAGTGGCCGGAGCTTGATGTCTATATGACTTCGGTCACCGATCATTGGGCGACAGCCGCCGTGGTTGGGCCGAAGAGCCGCGAGGTGCTGGCGAAGGTCTGCACTGACATCGATCTTTCGCCGTCGGCATTCAAATTCATGGACTGGCGCGAAGGGACCGTCGCGGGCGTTCCGGCCCGCGTGTTCCGGATCAGCTTTTCGGGCGAGCTGGCATTCGAAGTGAATGTCGATGCGAGCTATGGCCGTCATGTCTGGGAAGCGCTGATGGCCGCGGGAGACGAATTCGGCATCACGCCCTATGGCACCGATGCCATGCACGTGCTGCGCGCAGAGAAAGGTTTCATCATCGTTGGCCAGGATACGGACGGTTCGCAGACGCCGTTCGATCTCGACATGGCGTGGGCCGTGTCGATGAAGAAGCCGTTCAGCTTTATTGGCAAACGGTCGTTTACGCGCAGCGATACTGCCGCGCCGAATCGCAAACAGCTCGTCGGTTTGCTGACAGACGATCCGACTGTAGTTCTGGCGGAAGGGGCGCAAATCATCGAGCAACCTGATGTGACGCCGCCTGTCGCGATGTTAGGTCATGTGACGTCGAGCTATTTCAGTGCCGAGCTTGGCCGGTCGATAGCAATGGCCGTCGTGCGCGATGGCATCAACCGGCGAGGGGACGACGGTCGGAGCGCCGGGCGCGATACGTTGTTTGCATATGCAGGCGGCAAGACGCACAAAGTGAAACTGGTGTCACCCGTTTTCGTCGATCCGAAGGGAGAGCGGCAGAATGGCTGAGCCGACCATGCAATCGCCGCTTCATGCTTTCGATCTTGCGGCTCAGGCGCAGCCCGCTGACGACGTTCGCGGTGTGTGGGCGAATGAAATTCCGCTGCTGGGCTATGTCAGCCTGCGGGGCAACTCCGCAGATCCGGCCTTCGTCGAGAAGGTGTCGACGGCGATCGGCGTTCCGCTTCCGGTCGATCCGTGTACGTTCACCGTGGCTAATGGGGTGAAAGTGCTGTGGATCTCACCGGATGAGTGGATGGTCGTTTGCGCACGGTCTTGGCTGGGTGAGCTGATTGCCGCCCTCAAGGCCGGTCTTCAGGGGATCAGAAGCCAGGTCGCAGACAATTCTGGCGGGTACACACAGGTTCTGCTTCAGGGCCTGAACGCGCTCGACGTACTTCAGCACGCCAGCGTTTACAATTTTGCGGCCTTGCAGCCTGGACGGGTTGTCGGGACGACGTTCGGTAAATCATCCGTCTATGCCTATCGTTCGGGCAATGGCTTCTGCCTTTTAATGCGCCGCAGTTTCGCCGACTATATTTGGCGCTATCTTGCCCGCGCCGCGGCGCCGTATGGACTGGGGATTGCCGCTATCGAGGCAACGGGCCACGCCGGGGATGGAGTGGCAGGATGAACTACAGCGTCTTCGAAGTTTTTCGCATTGGGATTGGCCCATCAAGCTCGCATACGGTCGGGCCGATGAGCGCAGTCAACAGTTTTATCGCGGAGCTTCGGACGGCGAACCTGATGCACTTGGTTGAACGCGTTGTCGTCGATCTTTATGGATCGCTGGCGTTGACGGGCGTCGGCCACGCGACCGATTTTGCCGTCATCGGCGGTTTGCTCGGCGAAACGCCGGAAGACGCGGACCCTGCCATGCTGGCGCAACGCGTCGATGATGTCCGGCGAACGAAACGACTGGCGTTCGGCGGTGAAGGCGATATTGCCTTTACGCCCGAAACGGACCTTCTGTTCCATCGCGATAAGATGCTCAGCGAGCACCCGAATGGAATGATCATCGAGGCGTTCGACGCGCTTGGCGTTTCGCTCTACCGAAACACCTATTTCTCAATCGGCGGCGGTGCCGTTCTCGATAAGGTGGCGCTGATCGCAAGTCGCAGCACGGATGAGGTTCCGCATCGACCGGTGCGCTACGCTTTCAGCAGTGCGAAGGAGCTTCTCGCGCTCTGTCAGCGCCACAACCTGACGATCGCCGAGATCGTCTGGCGCAATGAGCTTGCCTACCAGGACGAAGCTGCAACCCGCGGCAAGGTTTTGAAAGTCTGGCAGGTGATGAACGATTGTCTGCAGCGCGGGCTTGCGACGGAGGGCATTCTGCCTGGCGGTCTCAGAGTGAAGCGTCGTGCCCCCGCGCTTTATCGGCAGGCGAGCGATGTCGATGGCAAGCTCACTGCTGATTTTCGCGCGATGGATATGGTCAGCGCTTTCGCCATAGCCGTCAACGAAGAGAACGCGGCGGGCGGGCGCGTGGTGACGGCGCCGACCAATGGTTCGGCAGGCGTCATTCCGGCGGTGCTTGCCTATTACACGCGCTTTTGCGATGCGGCGCCTGATGCCGACGCCCGCGACGATCATATCGTCACCTTCCTGCTGACGGCAGCGGGCATCGGCATGCTCTACAAGAAGAACGCTTCGATTTCTGCCGCAGAGATGGGCTGCCAGGGTGAGATCGGTGTGTCTTGCTCGATGGCGGCCGCCGGACTTGCCGCCGTTATGGGTGCCACGGCAGAGCAGATTGAGAACGCGGCCGAGATTGGCATGGAACACAATCTCGGCATGACCTGCGATCCGATCGGCGGCCTGGTGCAGGTACCATGCATCGAGCGCAACAGCATGGGCGCGATGAAAGCGATCAACGCCGCGCGCCTCGCAATGATGGATGACGGCGGCCACCTCGTTTCGCTTGATGCTGTGATCGAGACGATGCGGCAGACCGGCCACGATTTGCAATCGAAATACAAAGAAACGTCGCTTGGCGGCCTCGCCGCGACGGTCGTTTATTGTTGACGCGAAGCGGTGCGAGGATCAGGCGATGGCGGCTTATCCGCATATCTTCACCCCGATCAAGCTCAATCAGCTGACATTGCCGAACCGCATCTATTCGACGGCGCACGCCGAGGTCTATGCGGATGCAGGCGGCATGCCCGGCGACCGTTACATCCGCTATTACGAAGAGAAGGCCAAGGGCGGTCTCGGCATGGCAATCTGCGGCGGGTCGAGCCCTGTTTCGATCGACGTGCCGCAAGGGGCGTGGAGGCCCGTCAATCTGACGACGGATCGCGTGATCGAGCCGATGGCGCGTTTGGCAGACACGGTTCATCGCCATGGCATGAAGATCATGATCCAGGCGACGCACATGGGGCGGCGTTCCGCTTACGCAGGCGACCCCTGGCCGCATCTGGTGTCGCCGTCGGGCGTGCGCGAGCCGGTGCATCGCGGCAATGCCAAGACAATCGAGATCGAAGACATTCGGCGGATCATCGGCGATTTCGCAGCGGCCGCGAAGCGCGTGCAGAAGTCGGGTTTCGACGGGATTGAGATTTCAGCTGCGCATCAGCAACTCATTGATCAGTTCTGGTCACCACGCACCAACATGCGAACGGATGAATGGGGCGGGAGTCTCACCAATCGTATGCGGTTCGGGATCGAGGTGCTGCAGACTGTGCGTGAAGCTGTCGGCCGCGACTATTGTGTCGGCATGCGAATGTGCGCCGACGAGTTTCATGACGACGGCCTTGATCACGTGACGCTGAAGGAAATTGCGCAGGCCATGTCCGAGACGGGGCTTATCGATTTCATCAGTGTCATCGGCTCGGGCGCAGATACGCACAACACGCTTGCCAACTGCATGCCGCCGATGGCGTTACCGCCTGAACCGTTCGTGCATCTGGCAGCGGGCATCAAGTCGGTCGTGAAGGTTCCGATCCTTCATGCGCAGGGCATTCGCGATATCACACAGGCCGAGCGTATTCTGGCAAACGGCATGGTCGATATCGTCGGCATGACGCGAGCGCATATTGCCGATCCGCACATCATGAAGAAAGTGCGCGAAGGTCGTGAGGATCAGATCCGCCAATGCGTCGGCGCCAACTATTGCATTGATCGCATGTATTCGGGTTCGGATACGCTGTGCGTGCAAAACGCGGCAACATCGCGCGAAGCCACTATGCCTCACATCATCACGCCGACAACTGGCGCAAAGCGGCGCGTTGTCGTGGTTGGCGCTGGGCCGGCTGGACTTGAAGCGGCGCGCGTGTCGCGGTCGCGCGGACATGACGTCATTTTGTTCGAACGGAACGAAACTGTCGGTGGGCAGATCAATCTCGCATCGAAAGCACCGCAGCGCGAGCAGATGGCGGGTATCGTTCGTTGGTTCGATCTCGAAACGAAGCGGCTTGGCGTCGATCGTCGCCTTGGCGTTGAGGCGACGCCCGAAATGATCGTCGGCGAGCGGCCGGATATTGTTGTTCTGGCGACGGGCGGGCGAAGCCACGTCGAGCAGGTAGAGGGGTGGGGCGCGGCCGAAGGTCTTTCAGTCAGCGCCTGGGATATTCTTTCCGAGAAAGTGCCGCCTGCCGAGAGCGTGCTTGTCTATGACGGTATCAGCACACATGCGGGTTTCGGCACGGCCGACTTTCTTGCGAGCCGCGGCTGCACGGTCGAGATCGTGACGCCGGACGTCAAGGTCGGCGATGATGTCGGCGGCACGACGTTTCCGATCTTCTATCGCCGCATGTATGCGCAGGGTATCATTCCCACGCCGAACTTCTGGCTCGACCGTGTGTATGCGGAGGGCAACAAGAAGATTGCGGTTCTGCGCAACGAATATACCGACGAGCTTGAAGAACGCGCGGTCGACCAGGTCGTCATCGAGAACGGCATAACGCCGAACGCGGAGCTTTACTGGTCGCTGAAAGAGAAGTCGATCAATCGTGGTCAGGTCGATCTCAACGCACTCTATTCCAACACGCCGCAACCTGTGCTGAGCGACTCGACGGAAGGAGACCGCTTCGTGCTGTTCCGCGTCGGCGATTGCGTGTCGATGCACAATATCCACGCGGCGATCTATGACTCGCTCCGGCTCTGCAAGGATTTCTGATCGTGTCTGTCGCGCCTGTCATCACCGTGCTGTTTTGGGTGTCGGTGGTGACATTGGCACTCGGTATAACGCGCCGCGCGGTGCTGTGGCGTGCAGGACAGCCGGCCGCGGTTGCATGGTCGGGATTGTTTGCCGTTCCGAAGCGCTACTTCGTTGACTTGCACCACGTCGTTGCGCGCGAGCCCCACATTGCGCACACGCATGTTGCGACAGCAGGCGGCGCGGCGCTCGCAATCGGGTTAGTTGCTGTCAATTATGGGCTGGGGATTTATTCGCGGCTTCTCGATTGGGGCATCGTTCTGGGCGCCGCCGTGATGCTTGTCGGCGTCTATTGCGTTTGGCAACGGCGGCGGAATCCGCCCTCACGTCTGTCACGCGGGGCGTGGGATCGCCTGCCGTTCACGCTTGCAGCGTTCGCGCTGGGGCTGCTCATTGCCGTGGCGGTACCGCCGGGAATGCTTTCGGCTGCGATTGCAACGCTGGCGATATTTTTTCTGCTTATTGGCTCGGCTGAACTGGTTCTTGGGATCGGCTTTGCGGCGCCGATGAAGCACGCCGTGGCAGGTCTTCTGCATCTCGCGTTTCATCCGCGGCCTGAGCGGTTCTCGGGCGTCCGATCAACTGCTCTCAAGCCGTTGCATCTCGACGAACGCGAATATGGGGTCAACGCACCGAGTGATTTTCGCTGGAATCAGCTCTTGAGCTTTGACGCCTGTGTTCAGTGTGGAAAATGCGAACAGGCATGTCCGGCCTTTGCTGCGGGACAACCGCTCAATCCGAAAAAACTTATTCAAGATCTCGTCTGCGGGTTCTCGGGCAGAAGCGACGTGAGTTATGCGGGCAGTCCCTATCCCGGCATCGCAATCGGTACGCATCACGGCGCGCCGGATGACGCGATCGTTCCGCAGCTTATCGAGCCGCAAACGCTTTGGTCGTGCACGACCTGCCGGGCCTGCGTCGAGGAATGTCCGATGTTGATCGAGCATGTCGACGCGATCGTCGGCATGCGCAGGAGCTTAAACCTGACGCAGGGCGATGTCCCTGGGACGGCGCCGGAGATTCTCGCCAATTTACGCGAGACCGATACGCAAGGCGGCTACGCAAAAACTGCGAGATACAACTGGGCTATTGACCTCGATGCGCCGACGGCTGAACCTGGGAAGCCGGTCGATCTATTGCTGTTCGCCGGGGAGGGCGCGTTTGACATGCGCTATCAGCGGACGCTTCGTTCGCTGGTGAAAATTCTGAAAGCTGCTAACGCGGATTTCGCTGTGCTCGGCGAAGATGAGCGGGATACCGGTGATACGGCGCGTCGATTGGGGGATGAAGCAACCTTTCAATCCCTCGCCCAAAAGAACATCGTGACGTTGGCCAAGCTCGATTTCAAGCGCATCGTGACGGCAGATCCGCACGTGCTGCACAGCCTTCGCAACGAATATCCGGCGTTTGGCGGGCGTTACCTTGTCGTGCACCACACCGCTCTGATCGACGAGTTGATGGAGCGGGGTGCATTGCAACTGGTCGAGCGGCAAGACGCGCGCGCACTGACCTATCATGACCCCTGTTATCTCGGTCGCTATAACGGCGAGTTCGAAGCGCCGCGCTCGGTTCTGCGAAAGCTCGGTGCGACCGTTCGAGAGATGGAGCGCTCCGGGTTTCGCGCGCGGTGCTGCGGCGGTGGCGGCGGTGCGCCGCTGACTGACATCCCCGGCAAGCTGCGCATTCCGGATATGCGCATGGATGATATTCGCGCTATCTGCGCCGAAGTTGTGGCTGTGGCCTGTCCGCAATGTACGGCAATGCTGGAGGGTGTGGCTGGCGATCGCGCGGAAGTGCTCGATATCGCGGAACTCGTCGCAGCTTCGCTGGAGGAACGGCCATGAGCCGGGCGAAACGGGTTGATCCGCGCCGTCCGTATCGCATCGGACCGAACGGCCTGCGTAGGATCGTTCTTGGCGAGACCGGTGCGGGGGACCTCGCCGTTGGCGCTTCACGAAATTCGGAAGCGCCTCGGGCGAAACCTTTGCGGACCCAAGTCGCCGCCACAAGTTGGCATATGGCCATCGCGCATGCCTATCAAGGACGGCTCGACGACCATGCCCGTGAGGCGATTGCAGCAGCTGCCATTCTCGCGGCGTCGGAGACGGGCGTGATTGCCGTGATTCTCGGTGCCTTTCATGAGAATGCGGCGGCGCTGGGCGCTGATAAGGTCGTGATCGTGGATGATCTCGATGCCGCCCGCTTCGAACCTCGGCGTGAAGAGGGTGTGGTCGAAGCGCTCATCAATGATTATCAGCCAGAGCACATTTTCATGCCTGACAACGCGCTGGGTGATGGCGATCTCGGGCGACGGCTGATTGCGAAGCTTCGTGCTTCTGCAGCGACACACGTTTCAGAAATCAGCGGCAAGCACGTCGCCGTCGGATGGTCCGGCGGTGGGTGTCTGGCGGATGCGCCGCTGCCGCGTTTCGTGCTGCTGCAGGCAGGCGCGGTCGATAGTAACCTGCCTTTTATTGGCGCCGGAGAGGTTCTGTCCGTGCCGTTGGCTGCCGACGTCAAGGACGTGTGCCGCGATCTCGGTCTCGAAGCAACGGAAACGGGTTCCATCGCGTTGGAGGAAGCCGACTTCATCGTTTCTGCGGGCAATGGCGTGACGAACGTGGCGACGCTCGAAAAGCTGGCGGGTTGCTTCGATGCGGCGGTGGGTGCCAGTCGCGTTGCGGTGGATGATGGGAAGTTTCCGCGCAGCAAACAGATCGGTGCGTCGGGCAAGTCCGTCAGCGCGACGACTTACATCGCGGTTGGCATCTCCGGCGCTGTTCAGCATTTGCAGGGCATTAAGGCGTGCCGTCACGTGATCGCAATCAACAGCGATCCAGGTGCGCCGATAATCAAGCGCGCGGATTTAACGGTGGTTGGTGACGCGGAAGAGGTGATGCAAGCTTTGATCGCGCGCGTCGGGCAAGCACGAACTCAGTCGGAAACGCCGGAGGGGCAGGTATGAGCGCGCCCGTTTCCGTCGCGGTACTGGTTTCCGCCGGTCGCCATCCGGTGAGCGGTGCGGCGCGCGCCTGTCGCGGCGATACGGTTGCCATGGCCGTCGGCAAGGCTTTATCCGGCGATGCCTTACGCATCGTTCACGCCGGAGAAAAAGAAGAACCCGCACTCAAGGATTATATGGCCCTCGGAGCCAGCAGGATCGACGTGCTGGAGGGGACATCCGGCGGTGTTTCGATTTCGGCGCTGTGTGAGGCGTTGAGAAACTCCGATATCATCCTGACGGGGAGCCGGGCAGAGCAGGGCGCAGGCAGTGGTCTGCTGCCGTATATTCTGGCCGAGGCGCTCGGGCGGCCGATTATCTCAAACGCGCTCGAAGTCAAAATTGAAGTCGGCGCGTCGGGACGCGAGGCAACGATCCGCCAGTTTCTGCCGAAGGGGCGGAGGCGGCGGGTGGCCTGCCCGTTGCCGGTCATTGTCGCCGTGCATCCCTTGGCGCCTGTGCGTTTGAAATATGCCTATGCGCGCCGTATTTCCGGAAAAATCGAGCCATTGCCGAGCGCTGGTCTGGATGAGAGCGTGATGCTCCAGCCAAGCTGGGCAGTGGAAGCCGAGCCGCGTCATCCCCAGCGTCTTAAGGCCCAGGAAAAAAAGGCGGCACACGCTCGATTGCTCTCGGCGATCGTGTCTGAGGTGAAAGGCGGTGTTGTCGCTTTTGAGGGGACATCCGTCGATAAAGCACAAGTGGTGCTGAATTATCTGAGAGAACATCGCCTCGTTGATTTTTGAGCTGAGCCCCTGCAATGGGAGGACCACATGCAATTATCAAATGAACTGCGGTCCCTGATAGCCAGACGGCGACCGGGCTATAGCCTGGAAGCGTCATTCTATCAGAGCAAGGAAATTTTCGATCTCGATATGGAGGTCATTTTCGGCGGGACGTGGATTTACGTCGGCTGCGAACCTGACATTCCCGAGCCAGGCGATTATTTCACAGTTCCGATCGGAAAGACGTCAGTCGTCGTGGCTCGTGACGACGACATGTCGATCACGGCGTTTCACAACGTGTGCCGCCATCGCGGCGCGCGCCTCTGCGATGGAGACAAGGGTAGCGTTGGCAATGTCGTTTGTCCTTACCATCAGTGGACTTACGACCTGCGTGGCAATCTGATTCACACGGAGCACATGGGCGATGACTTCGACCGGAGTAAATTCGGTCTGAAGATGGTCCACGTCGGGAATGTTGCTGGGCTGATCTTCGTCTGCCTTGCGGACAATCCACCTGTCGACTTCGAGCAGATGCGGCGCGAGATGGAACCCTATATTCTTCCGCACCGCATTAGTGATTGCAAAGTCGCGTATGAGGAAGATCTCATCGAGAACGGCAATTGGAAGTTCACGATGGAGAACAATCGCGAATGCTACCATTGCAAGGGCAATCATCCGGAACTTACGATTTCGCTCTATGAGTTCGGATTCGGGTATCAGCCGTCCCCAGAGAATGCAGACGACGTGCGCGCGTTCAAGGATCTGACGACGCGCGAGCATGCAAGGTGGGAATCATGCGGATTACCGTCCGTCGAACTGGAGTTTCTCGACAGTCGCGTGACGGCGTTCCGAACGGAACGGCTTCCACTCGATAAGGCGGGAGAATCCCAGACGCTCGACAGCAAGGTTGCGTGCAAGAAATTGCTCGGCGATCTTTCTCTGCGCAATCTTGGCGGCCTGTCGTTTTGGACACAGCCGAATTCGTGGCACCATTTTATGAGCGATCACATCGTGACGTTCAGCGTGCTGCCGATCGATGCGGAACGTACGTTGCTGCGGACGAAGTGGCTTGTTCATAAGGATGCCGTGGAAGGGCAGGACTACGATCCCAAGGCGCTCAGCGCTGTTTGGCACGCGACCAATATGCAGGATGGAGCGCTCGTCGAGAGGACGCAGATCGGTTCGCATAGTGCAGCGTATGTTCCTGGGCCTTATTCGCCTTATACGGAAGAACTGGTCGAGAAGTTCATGTCCTGGTATTTCCAGCGGCTTCGGACGGCAACCGGATATGAATCGGCGACCGTCAGCCCGTTTGCCGCGAGCGCCTGAACGACATGAACGAGATGCAGGACAGGCTCGGTCCGGCGCAGTGGGATGCCGTGCCGGGCAAGTGGAATTCTGACGAAGACGATGTGCTTGTCTGCACGCATGTTCGGGCGGAAACGCACGACGTCAAAAGCTTCTTGTTTCGCACGCCGACGGCAAAGCTGTTTCGTTTTCGTCCAGGGCAGTTCATCACCCTCGAACTCGAGATCGATGGTGAGACGATCAATCGCTGCTATACGATGTCGTCATCGCCGACGCGGCCTGACACGCTGTCGATTACCGTGAAGCGCGTGCCGGGCGGCAAGGTTTCGAACTGGCTCCATGACAATCTGAAAGCTGGCGTTGCCATCAAAGCTTTCGGACCCTCCGGCGAATTCAGTTGCACGTTGCACGCAGCACCGAAGTACCTGTTCTTGTCCGGCGGGTCCGGTGTCACGCCGTTGATGTCTATGTCACGTGCGCTTTACGATCTTGGCGAAGATCGCGACGTTGTTTTCGTTCACAGCGCGCGGACGCCGCGGGACATTATTTTCCGCAATGAACTTGCCACCATGGCACATGGGATGAACCGATTTCGAACGGCATTCGTCTGCGAAAATATCGGCGAGCAACGCGACTGGAGCGCGCCGACGGGTTTTCTGACGCTGCCGCTCTTGAAGTCGATTGTACCGGATCTGTCAGAGCGCGAAATCTTTTGCTGTGGCCCTGAAGCGTACATGGCGAATATTCGCGCTATGCTGGCCTCCGCCGGTTTCGACATGACGCGCTATCATGAAGAAAGCTTCTCGTTCGAACGATTAAGTTCGGTTGAGAAAGAGGAAGTGCAGGAGGCCGTTGCGGCAGCATCGGTGCCAAGCGTCGGGTTCAAAATTGAGTTCACCAAGTTGGGTCGCACAATTGATTGCCGTCCCGATCAATTCATTCTCGAAGCGGCGAAGGCCGCTGGCCTGCGTCTGCCGTTTTCGTGCAGCAAAGGTGTTTGCGGCACCTGCAAAAGCAAGAAAGTCGACGGTCAGGTGGTGATGACGCATGGCGGCGGCATCCGGCAACGCGAGATCGATGCGGGCATGATCCTGATCTGCTGCAGCAAGCCGCTCAGTGATGTAACGATCGAAAAATAACTGAGGTCGCGGACGGCGCCTCCGCCGGAAAATCAATCTGAACGGCGCAGAATGGCCTGCAGTACGTCGCGGACGCCGATCGAACCGACGAAGCGGTCGTCGTCATCGAACAGCGCAACCGGAGCTGTGCCCGATTTATGCATCGCGAGGATCACGGTCTTTAGGCTGGTGCCGGGTCTTGCCCAGTAGACTGGTGAGAACTCATCGGACACTTGTTCTTCGATGTCGCCGCACGTCACCCAGCTTGCTTGTTTTCCGCGGCATTCGGCGGCTTCAACTTTGCCTGTGCTATCGATCCTAAATTTGGTCGTTTGCCGCCGGTCGAGCCAGAGCCAGTTGTCGCCAGCTGTTTCAAGGTCGCGTTTGTCGCGCATGACGTTCCAGGCCGTCAGCACGGACAACGGATTGACGTTGGCTATGAAGTCGCGGACGTAATCGTCGGCCGGGTTAAGGACGATGTCTTCCGGCGTCCCCGACTGTACGATGCGTCCGCTTTCCATGATGGTAATGCGGTTGCCGATCTTGAGCGCTTCTTCTAGATCGTGACTGACGAAGATGATCGTTTTCTTGATGGTCTGTTGAAGCTGCAGCAACTCATCCTGCAGCTTGGTGCGGATCAGCGGATCAAGCGCGGAGAAAGGCTCGTCCATCAACAGGATTGGAGCGTCTGTCGCAAAGGCGCGAGCGAGGCCCACGCGCTGCTGCATACCGCCGGAAAGTTCGTGTACGTATTTGTCGGCCCAGCTATCGAGCCCGACGAGATGGAGCTGGCGATCGACGCGCTCCTTGAGTTCGGCGGCCGGGACGCCTGCCAGCTCCAAGCCAAGGCCAGCATTCTCGCGCACGGTGCGCCACGGCAGTAGCGCGAACTGCTGAAACACCATCGCGACCTGGTTCTGCCGCATGTGGCGAAGGGTTGCTGCATCGCAGGTTGCGATATCGACCATGCGGTCGCCGTCCTTCACCAGGAGCGAACCACGCGAGACCTTGTTAAGGCCGTTGACAGCGCGCAGGAGGGTCGATTTCCCGGAGCCGGACAGGCCCATCAGAACTGAAATCTCACCCTCGTTGACAGTCAGGTTCGCACCGGCGGCGCCTAGCACGGCTCCCGTTTTGGCAAGGATCTCAGCCCGCGTCGCACCGGCATCGACCATAGCGAGCGTGCGGGCAACGTCCTTGCCGAAGATGATATCGACGTTTTTGAAATCGACCGCGACGCTCATTTGCGGACCTCCGGTTTAATGGCAAGGACGCGATCAAGGATGATGGCGAGGATCACGATCGCAAGGCCGGCTTCGATGCCCAGCGGAATGTTGCGGTTGGCCAACGCGCGGTTGACCGGATTGCCGAGGCTCGGTGCGCCGATCAGCGTGGCGAAGACGACCATCGACAACGATAGCATGATGCATTGGGTGAGACCGGCCATGATGGACGGAAGCGCTGCGGGCAACTCAACCTTCCATAAGAGTTGGCGTTTCGTGGCGCCGAAACTTTCTCCGGCTTCCAGCATTGGCTTTGGGATCGAGGTCAGGCCGAGATACGTCATGCGCACGGGGGCGGGCATGGCGAAAATGATCGTGACGATCAGTGCGGGCGCAGCGCCGAGGCCGAACAGAATCAGAATGGGGATGAGGTAGACGAAGGTCGGCATCGTCTGCATCAGGTCGAGGATAGGCTGCGTGATGCGCCAGACGTGAGGTTTATGCGCCGCCCAAATTCCGATGGGCACGCCGATGATCATTGAGAGCGCGGTGGCCGACAAAACCAGTACAAGCGTCTGGACGGTCTCTTTCCACAAGCCCTGGTTCAGAATGAACAGCAGGCCGATCAAAACGCCGACCGCGAGAACGGCGGAACGCCGAAGCCAATAGGCGAGACCGGCGAGAATAACCGCCAGAACGAGAGGCGGGATTTGCAGCAGGAAATCGGACGTTCCGTCGACGAACGTCTCGAGAATCGTCGATATGGCATCGAAGAACCACTGAAAATAGTCGGTGACGAAGTCGAAGATCGCTTTGCCGAATTGTCCGACCGGAATTTTCCAGGCAGTTACAAGCTTCGATACGGGGTCCATCTGCGCCATTCCCAGTGCTCAAGCTTCATTCGGCGACGGACGGCCGCTTGTGAAGCAGCCGTCCTGTCCTTTGCCGGGCGGATAGTGACAGGACCCCTACTTTGCGAGGTACGCCTTCAGCGCAGCCTGTGGGTCGCCACCATCGAACGTGGTTACGTCTGCCAGCCACGGTGTTACGGCTTCAGGATTTTTCTTGAGCCATTCAAGCGCGGTCGCCTTCGGATCGGCACCGCTTTTCAGCACTGGCTCCATCATAGCGCCTTCCATGGCGAGATTGAATTTTTCGTTCTTCAGGAACTTGGCGACGTTCGGGCATTCTTTTTCGTAGCCGGCGCGAACGTTGGTGCTGACGGTTGCAGCGCCGAAACCGGAATCGCCCATGCCGTCGAGGTAGTGGATTTTCATGGCACCCATGACCGGGTGGGGTGTCCAGCCGAGGAAGACAATCCACTTCTTCTTCTTCATGTCCTTTTCGGCTTCGGTGAGCATGCCTGCCTCGGAGCTTTCGACCAATTCGAAGCCCTGGAGGTTGTTCTCCGGCTTGGCGATCATTGTGCTGATGATACGGTTACCGTCATTGCCGGCTTCGATGCCGTAGATCTTGCCGTCGAACTGATCTTTATGGGTGCCGAGGTCTTTAAGGCTTTTGACGCCTGCATCGGCGACGTAGTCGGGGACGACGAGACCGTAACCGGCGTTATCGAGGTTGACGCCAAGCACCTCAACGGACTTGTCGTCGATGTAGGGCTTGATGTCGGCGGTCATGCTGGGCATCCAGTTGCCCAGGAAAACGTCGATGTCCTTGTTTTTCAACGAGGCGTAGGTGACGGGAACGGAGAGCGTCTTGACCTCGGGCTCATAGCCGAGCGCTTCTAGAATGTTGCTGGTCAGTCCGGTCGTCACTTGAATGTCGGTCCAGCCGACGTCGGCGAAGCGGACTTTTTTGCAAGTGGCACTGTCGGCAGCGTGCGCCGCGGTTGCGGCCAGGACGAGGGCGAAAGTGGCCCCAATCGCTATGCGTGTCATGACAACTCCTGTTGTTGGCAATGGCAGGCGTGATGGACAACAGTCCGCTTGCTGGGGGATCTGAAATCGGATCGCCCTTCTGTCGGTTGCCTGTTGAAGGCGCCACCCGGCGAGGGCGACCCCACCAGCTAATAGCAGCGGCGGCCTACCTATTTTTGCAATTGCGACGCGATCTAGCGCTTACGCGCCTCAGGCTACACTCCTTTCGCGAAGGGTGTCCATTTGATCCTGCGTAAATCGACGGTCTTCCGGTGTTCGCGAGCGTCGATCTAAATCGAGGGGACGCGTGCGCGCACCACAGACTTACGCTGTCGTGGCAGCGGCGGCGCGCTGAATTCAGCTGGGACCGTCTGGGGCTGGCGTTCGCTGCGTGGCGTACGTCCGTAAAGGGCCCGATATGATTTGCTGAAATGGCAGGTCGATTGAAAACCGCAGGAAATAGCGATCTGCGTGATCGACATTTGCGATTGCACAAGCAGCTCGCGGGCGCGACGGAGACGCAATTGCAAATAGTATTTCGTCGGTGTTGTTTCGAGCGAAACCTGGAACATGCGCTGGACTTGGCGCAACGAAAGGCCCGCCAATTTTGCCAATTCGACGGCTGTCAGCGGTTCTTCGAAATTGGCTTCCATGAGTGCGGCGATGTCCACCAGCGCACTGTTGTTGTATCCCAGGCGCGCCGCCATCGGGATGTGCTGCCGGTCGAACCCGTCGCGCACGCGTTCGAGAATGAATTGGTTGGAAATATCGGCAACCAGCGTTTTACCGAATGCGCTTTTCACAACGGAGAGCATCAAGTCGGCGGGCGCTATTCCGCCTGTGCAGGTGACGCGATCGCGGTCAATAACGAAAAGCTCTTCCTGGAACTGCACGCGCGGATGGAATTCGCGAAGACCCGCCATGTTTTCCCAATGGACGGTGCATTTGTAGCCGTCGAGAAGGCCGG
Source organism: Hyphomicrobium sp. MC8b (assembly GCF_905067615.1). Taxonomy (NCBI): domain Bacteria; kingdom Pseudomonadati; phylum Pseudomonadota; class Alphaproteobacteria; order Hyphomicrobiales; family Hyphomicrobiaceae; genus Hyphomicrobium; species Hyphomicrobium sp. MC8b. The sequence goes on from NZ_LR898465.1 coordinate 2,146,849, forward strand.
ATTTCACGAGCGCGTAGGTGCCGGTGCACAGGCCACCAAGCACGATGCCATCGTGCGATATCCGGCGGAGAAGATTGATGAGTTTGTCGTTGACGTATCGCTCGACGTGCGTGCCGCCGCAGACGAGTACCATATCGAGATCGCCGGCATCATCGTAGGTTTTAGCGTCGGCGAAAGACAGGCCATTACTGCAGGACGTCGGCTTGCCGTCGACGGAAAGGATGGTCCACGAATAGTGGTCCTGCCCGCTCAAACGGTTGGCCATTCGCAAAACCTCGATCGCACTGGAAAGTGCGATCATGGTGTATTCGTTCAGTGTCAGAAACCCGATCCGACGGATCGTTCTGAGTTTCGACGGAACCTCATTCACGCAGCAAAGCTCCCGGATGCTCCGCAAATCTATGGCCTCCGCTTCTAGTCAAAGACCGAGGCGGAGGTGATCGTTACGCCTGACTATGACAACGAGCAGATCATGAGAAAATCTTAGCACCGCGCCGTGTTTTGACAAGTTCCAGAAAGTTCAATTCCTGCCGCAGAAACAGGCTTTCGGTGCTGCAAAAGAAGGCGGTTGCAGCGCGAGATCGTTCGACTTTCGTCGGTCTTCCAGCGCGGTTTGGACTGTCGCGGGGGATAACATTTGTGTCGTATCTGACAATGCTTTCAGGCCTCTGGACCGGCATAGCGTGATGGGTGATCGGCGCAGGCTTTGGCGCCGAAAGTTGCTGCGAACGAAGGGTGCCGCGCTCGGTTTGCAGCATGGGCAAATTCAATGAGTGTGGTCGATGGCGAAAGTTCTCCAAAACTATATCGGGGGCCGTTTTATTGCGGCATCGGACGGGGAGACGTTCGCGAATGTCGATCCGGCGACGAGCGAGTTGATTTCACAGGTCGAGATCGCGCTTGCGCCTGAAATCGATGCTGCGCTGCAATCGGCAAAAGAAGGGCTCGCTCGCTGGTCCGGCATGTCTGGTGCGGAGCGTGGGCGCGTTCTGAACAAGGCGGCGCGGATTCTTCGCGACCGCAATCGCGAGTTGGCCGAGATCGAGGTTCGTGACACCGGCAAGCCAATTCAAGAAGCGGAAGTCGTCGATATCGTCAGCGGTGCCGATTGCATCGAATATTTCGCCGGGGTGGCGGCCACGTTGCACGGCGAGCAGATCGCACTGAATAATGCGTTCGTTTATACCCGCCGCGAACCGATAGGAATTTGTGTCGGTATCGGGTCATGGAACTATCCGATCCAGATTGCGTGCTGGAAGTCGGCGCCGGCGCTGGCATGCGGCAATGCGATGATCTTCAAGACGTCGGAGATGACGCCGACGACCTCGGCCAAGCTTGCCGAGATCTACACGGAAGCAGGGTTGCCAGACGGCGTCTTCAACGTTTTGCACGGAGACGCCCGCACCGGTTCAATGCTGACGACAGATCCGCGCGTTGCGAAAATCTCGCTGACCGGTTCGGTGGGAACTGGCAAGAAGATCGTCGCTGCGGCGGCCGCTACTTTGAAGCGTACAACGATGGAGCTCAGCGGCAAGTCGGCACTTCTTGTGTTCCAGGACGCTGATCTTCGGCAGGCCGTTTCCGCGGCAATGCTCGGCAATTTTTACACGCAGGGCGAAATCTGCACGAACTGCACGCGCGTGTTCGTCCACGACGACATCTACGATGCCTTCGTCGATATGGTGGTGGAGCGGACGAGAAAGCTGCGCATCGGTTTGCCGCTCGATCCCGAAACACAAGTGGGGGCGTTGATTTCGCGGCCTCATATGGAACGGGTCTTGAGTTTCATCGAGGCCGGAAAGGCGGAAGGGGCACAGCTCTGCTACGGTGGCGAACGAGTTGATGAGGCTCCACTCGATCGCGGCAACTATGTGCGTCCGGCCGTTTTCACCGAGTGCACGGACGAGATGAGCATTGTGCGAGAAGAAATCTTCGGTCCGGTCATGTCGGTTTTGCGGTTCCGCGAGGAGGACGATGTCATAGCGCGTGCGAATGCGACGCGCTTTGGATTGGCCGCTGGGCTTTTTACGCGCGATCTTGCACGCGCGCATCGCGTCGCAGCGCGCCTAGAAGCGGGCATCTGCTGGATCAACAACTACAATATCACGCCGGTCGAGATGCCGTTCGGCGGCATCAAGGAGTCGGGCTTCGGCCACGAGAACGGCCAGGCAGCCATCGAGCACTATACGCAGTTAAAGAGCATCTATGTGGAACTGGGCGATGTGCAGTGCCCATACGAATGACGCATCTTAAGATATTAAGACAGAAAGACTGAGGTCCAAGTAACGATGAGCAAAACCCAAGACTTCGACTACATCATCGTCGGTGCCGGGTCGGCGGGATGCGTCCTCGCCAACCGCCTGACGGAAGACGAAGGGGTTCGCGTTCTCGTTCTCGAAGCCGGGCCGCAAGACAACAGCATTTTCATTCATATGCCGTCGGCGTTCGCCTATCCGCTGGCCGGCACGAAATACAACTGGTGGTACGAGTCGGAGCCGGAGCCTTATCTCGATAATCGGCGGATGTACTGCCCGCGTGGACGAGTCGTCGGTGGCTCGTCGTCTATCAATGGCATGATCTATATTCGAGGTCATGCCTTCGATTACGACGCTTGGGCGCGTCATCAGGGCTTGCAGGACTGGTCGTATTTCAACTGTCTGCCGTACTTCAAGAAGGCCGAGACGCGGCTCAAGGGCGGCGATAACTATCGCGGCAATTCCGGGCCGCTTTATGTGACGACGGCGCCATGCACGAACCCGCTTTACGATACCTTCATTGAGGCCGGCCGGCAGGCGGGCTATCCGGTGACCGAGGATATGAACGGTTACCAGCAGGAAGGCCTCGGCCGCATGGATATGACGGTCTACAAAGGCCGTCGCTGGAGTGCCGCTCAGGCGTTTCTGCGTCCAGCGCAGAAGCGTGGCGGCGTTGAACTCAAGGCGAAAACGCTCGTCACGCGCATCCTTTTTGAGGGACGTCGTGCCGTCGGCGTCGAGTTCAGCCATGGCGGCAATCTGCAGTCGGCACGCGCAACGCGCGAGGTGATCGTCAGCGGCGGCGCGATCAATTCACCGCAAATCTTGATGCTGTCGGGTATTGGCAATGCGGATGAATTGAAGAAACACGGCATTCCGGTCGTGCAGGATCTGCCCGGCGTTGGAGAAAACCTGCAGGATCACATCGAGGCCTACGTCCAGTACGAATGCACCAAGCCGGTTTCGATTTACAGCGCCAATAATCCGCTGGCAAAATTGAAGATCGGCATCGAGTGGCTGCTGACGGGGAAGGGCCTAGGGGCGACGAACCATTTCGAGTCCGGCGGCTTTATCCGCAGTGACGCCGGCGTTTTGCATCCCGATCTGCAATATCACTTCTTTCCTATGGCCATCAGCTACGACGGAACATCGGCGGCGAAGGGGCATGGCTTCCAGGCGCATATCGGGCCGATGCGGCCGACGAGCCGGGGCTATGTGAAGCTTAAATCAGCCGATCCGCGCGAGTATCCGAGAGTACTCTTCAATTACATGCAGACGGAGCAGGACCGAAAGGAGATGCGGGCCGGCATCCGTTTGACGCGCGAGATCTTTTCGCAGCAAGCATTCGACCAGTACCGTGGCGCCGAATTGGCGCCGGGGCCATCCGAAACGAGTGACGCCGCCATCGACGCCTTCATTCGCGCGAAGGCCGAAAGCGCCTATCATCCGTCATGCTCGTGCCGGATGGGAACAGACGAGATGGCTGTCGTTGATGGCACGGGCAAGGTTTATGGCGTCGAAGCCTTGCGGGTGGTCGATGCGTCGATCATGCCGGATGTCGTTAGTGGCAACCTCAACGTGCCGACCATCATGATGGCCGAGAAGCTGGCGGACGCAATCCGTGGACGGCCGCCACTGCCGGCGGAAGAGGTGCCGGTGTGGTTCAATCCGAACTATCAGACACAGCAGCGATAAGCCAGGGTGCTGAAAGCTCGGCAAGCGCCCTAGTGGTTGCCGACGTCCCCGAAGGGTGAAGCGGCCCCGGTTTGCCGCAGCAACAGCACGAATGGAATAAGCAACAGGAAGCTCAGCGTTACGAAGCCAAAGGCTTCGATGAAGCCGATCATTGTCGATTGGCGTGTCAACTCATAGCCCAGAATCTGCATCGCACGCGGATCGGTTGGCGACAGTCCCGTCGAGTTAAGCCACATGTGCAGGGCGGGATTGTAGGGATTGATCCCGGCCGAGAGGGTCTGAAGGTTCTCGTGCGTCGCGCGCGTCAGAATCGTTGCGCCTATCGCGATGCCCAGCGAGCCGCCAATCGTACGTGCGATGTTGAAGATGCTCGCGGCCTGATCCGAAGCGTTTTTCGGTAGCGTTTGATAGGCGAGTGTCGAGAGTGGCACGAAGATCATGCCCATGCCGATGCCTTGGACGATGCTCGGCGCGATAATCCAGAAGCGATCGACGTCGAGGTTATATGTCGTCGTCACGTAGGTTCCGGCGGCGGACAGTGTCAGTCCGACGAATACCAGCCAGCGGGAATCGATGTGCTGGATCAGCGTTGCGACCACGACCATGCCAATGGCGACGGCGATACCGCGCGGCGCCATCACCAGACCGGCGGTGCTTGCCGGATAGCCGAGCAAATGTTCCAGGAACAGGGGCTGCAGCGCGATGGTGCTCAGCATGCCGACACCGAACGCCATGATCAGGAACGTCGACGTCGCGAGATTGCGATCTCGCAGGAGATTGAGCTTCAGGATAGCGTCCGGCCGATTGAAGCTGCGAACCGTGAACCAGGTTAGGCATGCGAAGGATAGGAGCGCGAGGCTGACGATCATCTGCGATGCAAACCAGCCTTCGCTGTTGCCGCGGTCGAGCAGCATCTGCAGGCTGCCGACACCGATTGCCAGCAGCGCAGCGCCGAGCCAATCGATCGGCGAGCCCGAATGGGGCGTCGCTTTGATGTAGGCTGCGATTAGAAGCAGGTTGATGATGCCGATGGGAAGGTTGACGTAAAACACCCATTGCCAACCGAGGTGGTCGGTGATGAAGCCGCCGACCGTTGGCCCCATGATCGGGCCGAGCAGGACGCCGATACCCCAGATCGCCATGGCCTTGCCGCGCTTCTCCGGCTCGAAACTGTCGACCATCGTCGCTTGTGAGAGAGGGACGACGCTTGCCCCGAATGCACCCTGAAGCAAGCGGAAGATGACCATCTGCATCAGTGAATGCGATTGGCCGCAGAGCATCGAGGACACGACGAAGCCTGCGACGCTGACTGTCAGCACGCGTTTTCGGCCGAAGCGCTCAGCGAGAAAGCCGCTCATCGGAATGACGATGGCTTCGGCGACGATGTAGGACGTTAAAACCCAGGTGATCTGATCGGGCGTCGCTCCAAGGGTGCCCATCATGTCGGGCAGGGCGACATTGACGATGGTCATGTCGAGAATGACCATCAGCACCGCCAGCAGCACCGCGAGCGAACTCAGCAGCCTGCTCGGTCCCACGGGGGCGTCGGCTGGGGCCACGGCCTGATTATTTGGTGGCACTACCCGCTCCATCGGACGTGGTGTCGATGGTTACAGACGCAGACGCGCCGACGCCGAGCGGCAAGTCGCCAGGTTCGACCGTAAGCGCGATCCTGACGGGAAAGCGCTGGACGACCTTGACCCAACTCCCCGTCGCATTTTCCGAAGGCATCAGCGAGAATGCCGAGGCGCTAGCGCGGCTCACGGCTTCGACCTTCCCGGTCAACTTCTTCGACGAATCGCTGTCAAGCCAGACAGACGCCGTTTGGCCGGGCTTGATGCGGGCAAGGTCGGTTTCCTTGAAATTCGCATCGACCCACCACGTCGAAGTATCGACGAGCGGGAAGAGCGGTACGCCGGCTTTCGCGACCTCGCCGGGTTGGATGCGGACTTTGCCGACCGTGCCGTCGACCGGCGCCTTGATCGTCGCGTGCGAAAGTTCAGCATTGGCTTCGGCAACGGCGATATCGGCCTCTTCAGCATTGCCTTTGGCGGCCGCGGCCTGGGAGCCTGTCGCCTGGGCGGCTTGCTGCTTGGCGATGTCGCGGCGAATTTCAGCGCGTTTAAGGGTGGCGCGGAAGGGCGCTTGATTGAGTTCGACCAGAACGTCGCCTTGTTGGACGGTCGAGAATTCCTTGACTTTCACGTCCATGATGAGGCCTGTCACCAACGGCGTGATCTGGATGATGTTGGCTTCGACCTGGGCGTTGTCCGTCGATGGATAGAGCGTTTCGTGCTGCCAATACGCGTAGCCGGCAGCGATGAGGGCGAGTAGGCAGACAATGCCAAGAAGGCCTATGCCCCGCTTCGAAAGCAGCGGCTTTTTATCGGAAGGCGTGACCTGGCCACCGTTGGCCGGTGGTTTTTTTTCTGGCAATCGCTCTTGCATCGGCTTCTTCCGTTTATTCGAAGGCTGCAACTTTCGTAGTCCTTTTGCAGTTGCCAGGAACGGGAATGTCTGCCGCAACAGGCAAAATGGGCACGCACGCCGTCCGACGCCCAATCACGGTATACGACTGGCCCGGCCGAAATATTGAGCTTTTTGATTGCCACCGGCGCGGAGGTTTATCCCGACGCGGCGCACAAAAAGAGACAATCGATGCCCCCTCTATAGGCTCTTAGGGGATTTGTCACCAACGCGACGATTACGCGTGCGGGGTCGCCGAAATGTCGCGGTAGGGGCTTTCGGGCGAGGCCCGCCGTTCACCTTCGGCTGGCGCTTTCGACCTGAAAAACGGCCGGCTTTGCGGATCGTTCCGGCTGTTTCCGCTGGCGGAGGCGGGGTGGGGCAGCGTTAACGGTCGTTCCAGGATGCGTGCATCGTCAGAAACCGAAGTTTTAACTGGTCGAAGGAGCTAGCCCCGGCGTTAACGGATCGGGAGCGATTGGGGGCGCAATAATTGCACTCATTCCTAAGCTGACTTTAAAAACCATCCGTATTGCAAAAGGATACTCCCGTCGTGATCGTTTCGGGGCGATTGGATGAGGCTGAGGCGACATATTCGCGTCTCTTAGCGCAGCGCACGAAGACACTTCAGGAATCGGACGACGTCGATAGGCGGCTGGCCACGCTTATTCGCCAGGAGCCGATCGTTGAGTTGATGACGAAAAGCCAGCGGCTTTTCTTCGTGAGCCGTGGAAAGTCCGACGTCGGTGTAGTCTATCGTGTCTTCCGAACGGAGCTGTCGGCTGTCGTCGGCGAGGAGCCGATCGGGTTTTGCGATATCGTAAAGCCGAAGAACGGCATCTGCGTCATCAGCAGCGCCGAGGTTTCGCGGTCTTGTCAGCGCAAGGGCATCGCGACCGCGGTGTACGATCTTATCACGGCCGATATGGCCAAGATCGGCGGGCTGCTTTGGCCGGTCTCACCGAAAAATATGTCGGACGCAGAATTCAAGGTTTGGTGGCGGCGTTCGCCCGCCCTGGTCTTTTATTATCCGCATCGGAGCCGACTAGGCCTTAGCCGTCGCGCTGAATTCGAAGAGTTGTTCGACGAGACGGTGAACCTGGGCGTCTGGGATCGACTTCTGTCGCATAGCTCGGTGTTGATGGCTCGCATGCGGCGGTCTTGGCGCCTTGGCTGCTTTCGCCGCTGACGATCCGAGCATGGTGGTCGGTGCAGTTCACAGCGCATCGCTGCGCGGGGCAGCCGTTCCGTCGCCGGCCGTCGTTCGATTATGCCAATGCCTATTCCGGTCAGTCGTACCGGTGCTGGGCGCTCGCAAGTATGCGTTCCGCTAAGTCGAGTGCCTCCCGCACCTTAGTTGAGATGACGCAGCGTTTCTGAAGCTCGTTGTCGGCAAACTTCAGGGCGTCCCGAAGCTGCTCGATAACACCCAATGCGGTGATGTCGTTCGGAAGACGTTCGTGCGCGTTCATTGTGGTTCCTCCCGGCCCTTATTCCGGGAGGCAATATCTTTCTCGCGGCAATTTCAAGGAATACGCCGCCTGCATATGTCGGAGCGACCCTCAGGGCAATTGGCACGGGGAACGTCATAGCACCGCCGCTAACGGGCTTGATCGCAACCTGTCCGGCCGCAAAGGCGGACGCCACTTTGAATCGATCCGCGGCGCATCGCAGGCAAGCCAAGATTCAAGATCGTTTACCACCACCCAAACATTGATCGTTGGCGAGGATAGGCCCGGCGCCCGTAGCGATCATAGCCGTAGTAGTAGTCATCGGCGCTGTCGCTCATGAAATTATCGTTGCGGAAGAACTGCTTCGGCCGCTTCTTGATGCCGCCCTGAGGTTCAGTGCTGATGAGGACGATAAAATCCGTGGCTTTTCCGGTTTCCTTGCTCATCGGTTCGTCCGAGACGATCAGCGATGATCCCGGCCATACGGCGCTGCTCAACCTGGCGGACACCTCCGGCGAGATAGTGATGCGATCGAGTGCTGCGCTCGCTTCGGCCACGTTCGTCGGGGGGGGCGTGCTAGCATCGTTGAGCCTATACCGGCGGTCTTCGTTATACGCATAATCGGCGTTGTCGCTGTGTTCGAGCGAAACAGCCGTCCAGCTCACGTCCTTGCCGCCATTTTTGTATCCAACGGCCGTGAAGACGTGCGTGCCGATAGGCTGTTGCGGATCGGCGATGGTGACGGGCGCGTCGAAAACGGGCTCGTTGCCTTGACGGACATAGAGCCGTTGCGTCTTCAGGCTTATGAAGAGGGAGATCGGCAACGCCTTGCGTTTGGCTTCATTGAGAACGGCAACCGCCTGATCTCGTGCCGCCAATGCCGGGGCGGCCTGATCTGTTGCCTTCTGCAACTCGGCCTCGGCGGCCTGCAAAGCTTCTGTGGCCGTAGCAACTTTTGCAGCAGCTTCATCGGATTTCTTGGCGGCGCGTTCCTTCTCTGTTGTCCATTTCTTCTTGAGCTTATCGGACTTGGCGTTCGCCAGGCGCTTGTCGATCGCGGCCAAACGGCTGTCGGCGGACTTTTTGACCGCTTCGGCTTTGCGCAGCGCTTTCGCGGCCCTGTCTCGGGGCGCCTTCTTGTCGGCGATGATCTGCTCCATCTCCTTGGCCTGATCGAGGGCGGCGTCGGCAAGGATCTGCTTGCCCTCGGCGATTGATTTCAGGGCATTGAGTTCCACTTGGCGTTCCGGCCATGCGCGTAGGTCAGGAGAGAACGTCGGGCTGGAATCGGGATCGTTCACGATCGGATCCTGGTACGACATCGGGATGGCCGTCGCGGTCTGGACGGATTGCAGCGGCGTCGGCTTCATTAGCAGCGGGTGAGAAATCTCGACCGGCGCGACGTCATCGTAAGCAACAACGACACGCATGCCGAGTTTCGTCAGCGGGAAAAGGCGCTGGGCAAAGCTGTCGGGCATGCGAACGCAGCCATGGGACGCGGGATAACCGGGCAACTGACCGGCGTGCAGGGCAATGCCCGACCATGTAATCCGCTGCATGAAGGGCATCGAGGCGTCATCGTAGAGGTTCGAATAGTGTTCTTCTTCTTTTTGAAGGACGCTGTAGACACCAACCGGAGTCTCGTAGCCGTCGCGGCCGCTCGATACCCGGCCGCTCATGGAGCCACCGTTTGCGTCATAGACCGTAACGCGTTGATCTTTGATGGAGACGATCGCGATGACGGGAGGGCCGGATAGGGTTTCCCGGGCCGTCTCTTCGATAGGGCGCTGATTGCGTTTTCCGGCGTCTGCGGGGGTAAGGGCGGCACTGATGGCCAGGGTTGATAACGCGATGGTTGCCAACCGGACGATCGAACGCTTCCACTGAAGACGCAAACTGAACATTTGTCAGACCTTAAATATGCAGCTGATGCGAGAAAACAGAGGCCTCCAACATAATCTCAATCAGGTTGCCTATTGATTAGCGCATGCTCCGTAATCGTTGTCTCTGCCGGGGCGTGTGGCTCGAAAACCTCAGAATACAGGTTAACGACCAATCAAGACCATCGCTTGACGGCCGATAGGGAAAGCGCCCCAGAACGAAAAGGTTCGGGGGCGCTGGCCAAATTGGGTATCAGTTGCGCTCAATAATCCGGGCAGGCCCAGCGATCATAGCGGCTGCTCCACCAGCAATCGTCGCCATAGTCGTCATCATAGTAGCCGTCGTCATAATAGAAGTAGGGATAGCCGCCGATGAAGAAGCGGTGACGGTGGTGATGACCGTGTCCATGTCCGTGATGGAAATGGCGACCGTGATTTAGGTTCGCGCGGGCCAGAGACTGGGTGCGGACGTGCGATCGTCCCGCCATGTGTCCACCGTGAAGGTGACCGCCGTGGAAGCCCCCGAAGCTGCCACCATGGAACCCACCACCGTGAAACCCTCCACCGCCAAAACCGCCATGAAAGCCTCCGCCCCCGAAGCCTCCGCCGTGGCCGCCGCCACCACCGCCTCCAAACCCGCCACCGCCACCGGCGTGCACTGGGACGAGGAATCCTTGAACGTCGCCTGACGTCAGGGTTGTTAGTGGCGTTATTGGCCCCGCCACCGCGGCGCAGGCGCCGGCAGCTAGAGCGAAAGCTCCGGCGACCAGCGGAAATAAGAATCGTTTCGACATTGCTGTCTCCTTGATCAGATGCGAGTGCATTCGGCCTTCGTGCCGTCGAGTGACGGGGCCTTCGCGCGCAGGTCTGAGGATTCAGGGACGTGCGTGGGGGCGCAGTTGCGTCGGGTCGGGAAGGCCGACGAACGGAACGTCTCTCCGTTAGCCATAAGGTAGGAAGCGGTGGCGGGGTTACCTGTTCCCAAGGGAACAGCCCGCGCATCAGGATTGATGTCGAGATCAAAGGACCGCGGCCGAGCGTATCATTTTGCGGCACACAATTACGTTATCTTTGCCGTGCCGATTTTGTTTTGTGACCCTTTTCTATTCTACGGATGCCTCCGGCGCTTTCATTTACCAGAGCCTCACTGGCATGCGCGTATGCCCATTTTGGCAGTTGGCGGGTACGCGGTTTGCGCAATGATTGAGGAAACGGGTCGAGCCCGATCCATTTTCGAGAAGGATGCTTCGGCTCACGTGTCGGAGTGGGCGCCTCGGCTGAGGTCGCTGTTTTTCGACCGCCGTGGCAACGCCTCACGGCCAAAATTGCTATTCGCCGTCGCATGCGCCGACGCCCTGTCGGTGATGGCCGCTTGGCCGCTGGTCAACTTACTACTTCATGAATCTTTCACGCCCACGTGGCGCAGCTTCTGGGCGACGGTCTTTGTGGCCGGGTTGTTCATTGCCGCGCTGCGCGTGCAGTGGTCATATACAATTCCATCTCTCCGCAAGTTTGTGCAGCAAGTCTGGAAGGTTCTGATTTCCGTTGCCGTCGTCTCTCTCGCGGTATCGGGCGTGATTTTTCTTGCGGGCGAGACGTCGGTGTCGCCGGAGGACGTCGGTGGATGGATGGAGTTGTCAGCCATCCTTTTGTGTTTCGTGCGTTTCGTTGCGGCGTTGGTGGCTCGTCGGTTGACACGCGCGGGCGTCCTGGTCCGTCGGACGGTCATAGTTGGCGGCGGTAAGGATGCGGAGCATCTTATCCGCGAGTTGAACAACGACCCGAACAATCACTTGTGCATTCTGGGCATCTTCGACGACCGGCAAGATGATCGCTCAGCCGGCGACTTCGGAGGTGTCGCGCGGCTCGGGACATTCGAAGACCTGGCAGACTTCTGCCGCAAGTCGAGTGTCGATCTCTTGATCGTTACGGTGCCGGCGCGCGCCGAAGAGCGTTTGATGCAGATTCTCGACAAGCTTTTTGCATTGCAAGTCGATGTACGGATCTCGGCGCTGAATTCAAAGCTCCGGATCAACTCGCGAGCCTATAGCTTCATCGGTCAGGTGCCGATGCTGGCGGCGATGGACAAGCCGCTCGGCGACTGGGATCATATGCTCAAGGCGGTCGAAGATCGGCTGATCGGTTCGCTGCTGTTGATTCTGGCGTCGCCAATCATGGCGATCGTCGCGATTGCGATCCGTCTCGAAAGTCGCGGACCGATTTTCTTCCGGCAGAAGCGGTACGGCTTCAACAATGAGCTGATCGAAGTCCTGAAGTTCCGCTCGATGTATGTCGATCAGCAGGACGCCACGGCGAGCAAGCTCGTTACGCGCGACGATCCGCGTGTCACTCGTGTCGGCCGGATCATTCGTCGTACGAGTCTCGATGAGCTGCCGCAGCTCATCAACGTTGTGCAAGGACAGATGTCTCTCGTTGGACCGCGGCCGCATGCAACGGGCGCGCGTGCGGAGCGAGATCTCTACGAGAATGTCGTGCGGGGCTATTTTGCGCGCCACCGCATGAAGCCGGGTGTCACCGGCTGGGCGCAGATCAACGGCTGGCGTGGGGAAACCGATACCCACGAGAAGCTTGTCCGGCGCGTCGAGCACGACCTCTATTACATCGACCATTGGTCGGTGCTGCTCGATCTTTACATCATCGCGATGACGCCGATTTCATTGCTGACGGGCAGGAACGCTTACTAGCGTTTCTTCGTGAGCCTTATCGACCTTTTGGCCTAGTCCAAGATCTCTCGCGCGGCGGGAAAGTATGTGGCGATGCACAAGGATGCCTCTTCAGCGAGGAAATGGCGCGTAGCAAGCGCGAGTATTACGACCGGCGCAGATGGCTTGCGCAATCATGCCTGTTTGCTAGCTTGGTAGGAATTCGGCGTTCGCGCCGCGCTCGCGCCTGCAGGAGCCTCGCATTTTTAATTTTGTCGGACAGGGACGAGCGATCATCGCAGCGATCTTGGCTATTGCCGCCGGTGTTGGCGTCGCCGTGATGTCTGCCAACGCGCAAGAGGGGCCGCCGGTCGATACGGCGCTGGTTGTGTCTGTCGACGTATCGAACTCCGTCGACGAAGGCCGCTATAAGCTGCAGATGGAAGGTATTGCGAAGGCGCTGGAAGATCCCGGCGTCATCGATGCCATTACCGGCGGTTCGGCGGGCGGCATTCTGTTTTCCATGGTGACGTGGGCCGACACGCCGTCGTTCGTCATTCCGTGGATCAGGATTGCGAACAAGGCTGACGCATTGGCTGCGGCGAAGCGCGTGCGATCCCTGCCGCAGCAGGGCGGGGAATTCACCTGCATGACGCGGATGCTGCGATCTGCGAACGACAAGATCGTGCCGCAGATTCCCGCGAAGGCCTCGCGCATCATCATCGACGTTTCGGGCGACGGCCCCGACAATTGCAATGCCGAGGAGCCGATCGATAAAGTCCGCAACGAACTCGTCAGCAATGGCGTGACGATCAATGGATTGCCGATCTTGCTCGACACGCCCGAGGATTCAGCGCTGCTGCCGAAGGCCGTTCCCGGCGGGAAGCCGCCGCTCGAACAATGGTATCGCGAGCATGTTATGGGCGGTCCGAGCAGTTTCGTTCTGCCGGCGCTGGGTTACGGTGATTTCGAGCGGGCGATCCGGCAGAAGTTCGTCATCGAAGTCAGCAGCGTGGCTTCGCAAAAGTATTCGATCGCCACGTCAGGCCGATAATCGAGAAGGCTGACAATCAGGCCGCTTGATAGCTCAGATTTTATCTTCGCTGGTCGGACCGCAATGCCAACGTTTAACAGTCCAGCCGGGATGATCTGCAGACCATCGGGCGAACTGCGGCTGGGCATGCGCCATGCACGTTCTTGCGTCGACGTCCGCATCAATCGGGATTTTATAGTCGCGGCAGACGTTTGGATCGTTCGTCAAGCAAGCCGACAAAATGAGGGCGATCATGGCGAGGTTTCCCGGGCGATGCGTCGTTGAAGCGTCATCATACTGAGACGCTACGCACCGGGAATCCGTTTCTTATGTCGGCAACCGCAAAGGCCGGCAGCTAAGCCGCAGGCAATAGGATTTCGCCCCGTCCAATCGTGGCGGTGTCACCGCCAATCTTCTGGACAAACAAGGGCATGGGCTTAGGCGCGAGATGGCCAAGCGTTTCCTTCAGATAGCGGGCGATGACGCGCAAGATCACGAGATCGTGTTTGCCGCAATCGACGAACGTCGGCAGCAGGCTTTCGACGCTCGGGCCGATCAGTGTGCCGCGGCGCATCATAAGACCGGGTTCGGCACCGAAGCCGCCTTCCGCCCACATGGTGCCGCCGATCATACGCGAACCGGCGCCAGGGCCGGTCTTGCCTTTGATGACGATAACGCCACGACGCATCTTGTCTCCGGCGCGGGCGCCAATGTTGCCTTCGATGACAACGGTACCGCCGAGCATGCCGAAACGATCGCCGGTCGCGACGCCGCCAAGATTGTCTCCGGCGTTGCCGGAAACGAGGATCATGCCGCCGGTGGAACCCGACGCCAGATAGTCACCGACATTGCCGCGAACTTCGATCTTGCCGCCGGTCATCAGGCGCGCAGCGAACGACCCGATATTGCCGATGACGCGGATCGTGCCGCTATCGAGGCCGCCGCCGACGAAATCAATCTCCGACGTTGCGCCTTCGATGGTCAAGGTGTCGCCGGCGCTGCCGGAAATATCGAATGCGTCACCTAGGGCGACGCCGCCCTTTTCGATGCCGACATTTAGCTTGCCGATCTCGTGTGCCGATAGCGCAGCGAGCTTAGATGGCGTGATGCCGTCGAGAGTGATCCGCTCCGTCGCGGGCGCCTTGAAGCGCAGCGTGAGGCCGCTCATCAGATCAGATCCTTCAGATGATAATGATGCTGTCCGAGCTTGCCGCCGTAATTGCCGGCGGTGATCCGCGTAACGCCGCGGCTGGCGCCGACATCCGTCACGGCTTTGAGACCTGCATGCATGGCGTCGGCGACGGCTTTGGACGTCAGACCGTCGATGACGATTTCGAGCACGGCGAGGGTATCAGGTGATAGCTCACTGTGTTTGACCGTGCCGCGCAGCGTCGGGCAGAACGCGTCGTTAGTCGAGGCGTGCATGCCGGCGTATTTCGCACCGACCTTCGAGCCGGAACGAACTATGCCGCCGGGGAACGGCGTGATGACGTCGTCGATCTTGGCGATCTCTTCGACGGCGTGTTCTGCCGTTTCGAGAAGGCCTTTGCGGTCGCGGCCGACGATCAACATGTTGCCGCCGCCCACAGCATCCGTCGTGACGCCAGTGTCTTCCTCGATGATAAACTCACCGTCCATGACGGGTACGCGCCAGTAGCGGCTATCGCCGAGTTTTTTAGCCGTCTGATAGCCGTCGCCGAATAAACGCGTGCCTTTTCCGAGAGGCATCGTCTTTTCGGCCTTGAGGCCCGCATAGCAAGCCGAGCCGGGGCTCGTCAGCACGCACTGGCCGATACGATTGCGGACCTGCGGGAGCAGGGCATCAGGCGAAAATCCGAAGATCAGAATGCGAACGCCGGGACGACCATCAGGCGTTTCGTCCTCCGACAGTTCCTTATCGATACCGCATTCAGCGCCGGCGCCGATAACGGAGGTGCCGAAGCCTGTCGCAACCGTCGCCGCTATTTTCGCCCACTTCATCGAGTCGGCGGTGATGATGATCCCGGTGCCGCTCATGCCGAAGGCTTCGGCGAACGTATCGTCGATCGAGATACCGTTAACGGTCTTGCTCATGCTACGCGCGCCCCGGTCGGTTGGATGATCAGCGAGCCGCGGCCACCGTTGATAATCTCGTCATCGGAGAGGCGGAAATTATCCATGCGGATCGTGTGATAATCTTCGAAGTAAGGTTTGAGAGATTTTTCGATCGAGGGATCGTACGACGGCCGCGCGACGTGCGTTGCACCGTTGACGACCTTGATGATCTTGCCGTTGCGCACGATGAGTTCGCCGTTCTTGAACAGCAATTCGGGTGTCGTGAACATTGCTTCGCGATCCGGATTGTCATCATAGACCGTGATGTCGGCCCAGGCGCCGACGCCGAGGTGACCGCGATCCTTCAGGCCGAGGCTGCGTGCCGGGCCGGCGCGCGTCATGATCGCGATCTCGTAGAGCGAATATTCGCGATCGAGCGAGGCCAGCGTCGAATACTTCAGCGCGTCCGGGTTGATCTTCTGCATCATGTCGTTGCGGAAGGCTTTGTCCATCAGCAAGCGGATGAGGTGCGGATACCAGGTGAATGGGCCGCCGTTCGGATGGTCGGTCGTGAGGAAGAGACGCCACGGATCGTTGACCAGCAGGAACAGCTCCAGACCGATCGCCCACTGCAGCGCGTTGACGAAGCTCTTGTCGCGATACTTGAACGGCACGACACCGCAACCGGCGTCGCACTCGATATCCATCACGACCCACTTCTTCGGGCTTGCAGAACGCGAGGTCACGAACTGGCGCATCGAGTCGCCGGAAGCCGTGCACGTCTGGCCGAACATGACCTGACCGACGTCGCACGAGACGTTCGGATTGTCGTTGATTGCTTCCGCGATGGGGGCCGCCGCCGATGAGAACTTCAGATCGCCTTCGGTTCCGTAACTGTGGAACTGAATGTGCGTGAGATGGATCGGCAGGCCTTCCGCGCCCTTGATCGTCTCAAGCGTCGTTTCATACCCGCCTGGTACACCCAGGTTGCAGCCGTGAACGTGCAGCGGATGGACGACGCCGAGTTCCTTCAGGCCGCGCGCCAACGTGACGATGATATCCCGCGGGGTGACGCCGTAGTAGACGTGCTTCTCGTTCAGGTCGAGCTTGCGCTGATTGAACTTGAAGGCGCTGATGCCGCCCGGATTGACGACCTTGACGGCGATCGCTTGTGCCGCGTGCATCGTCCAGGCGATATAATCCTTGATTGCGGAGAAGTCTTTCTTGCCTGCGACCTGGCGCAGGAAGAAGTCATCCGAGCCAAGCATGACGAAGGCGCCCTTGTCGATGATCGACGTGTCGGCCATCTCCATGTGCGCCTGGCGGGCGTTGGCGGGCAGCATCGCCGGTTCGAACGCGGCGGTGTAGCCCATTTCGGCGTAGCGATAGCCGGTCAGCATCGTCGACGGGACGGCATGGCCGACGCCCGCGCGCGTCAGATCCGTGCGTGCAACGGTGTCGTGCATATGATCTTCCGGCAGCATCATGCGGGCGATCGTCATCTTGCCGCCGCCGATGTGCGAGTGTGGGTCGATGCCGCCGGCCATGATCACTCTGCCGTGGAGCGCGTATTCATGCGCGACCTTGGCATTCGGATCCGGGGAGACGATGCGGCCATCCTCGATGAAGATATCGCGGACCTCGCCGTCGACCCCATTCGCGGGGTCGTAGACTTTGCCGCCGGTGAGCTTGATGAGCATTCGCGATCTCGGAATTGTGCCTAGAGGGCAGCTTCAATTTTTTCGAGGACGTCAGCCGCGCGCGGAAGCGTCGACTGGCGAAGTTGTCTCAACGGCAGTGAGACGACATTGTCGACGCGCACCATTGTGCCGGCGTGATCGACGCCCGGCGTGCCCACCGGAATATAGACCTTCGGTGTGCGCGACGGCTTGATGCCAGGTGCGCCGAGGAAGATCGTCGGGACGTCCGTCTCTGGCTCCGTAATGTTCGACGAGAACGACGAGAGCCACAACAGCAGATCGCCTTCTTTCGCCGCGAGCAAACGGTTTGCCGAATAGCGCTCGGGGTCATAGTCGGGTTTTCCGGACGCATATGATACGCGCAGCGGGAAGCCTGACTGCCAGCTGCATACCGCGCCGGCGGACGTTGCGCCGTCATGGCCGCCAAGGGAGAGGCCGGCGAACCGCGAGGTCAGGTTGATCTCTTTGACAAACTCGGAGATCGCCTGGACGGTGAGATCAGCATTCGGGAAGGTCAAGCTCGGCGGCGCCCAGATGATAACACCGTAGCTCGCTGCTTTACAACGCGCGAGGAGATCTTCGACGGCGGCGCGCGGCAGACCACCGATGCTATTGCCCGAGACGGTGCCGCCCTTGTTCATGGCGCGCATAGCGTCGAGAATTTCGGCGATACGATCGGGCCGAACGGGCAACGACAGAACTTCGCCGATGCGTTTGCCTTTTACTGCGGACTGGTCGAGCTGATCGCCAAGGAACACGACTGTCCGCTTCGGCGGATCGTCAGCAAACATCGAGGCTTCGTTGCACACGATGCGCTCGAAGAAGCGCGGGTGATGCTGATGGATATCGCTGCCCGCAACGATGAAGAGATCGGCGCGGTTGCGGGCTTCCGTCAGCGTCGTCAAGACCCAGCCCGTCGACTGGAGCACACGGAAATTGCGATATTGTCCATCGCTCAGCGCATGATCGACGATGCCGCCGCCTTTTTCAGCTAGGGCAATGGCCGCGCGAATGCCGTCGACGTCGGTGCCAAGGCCGCCGAAGATCGGCAGACGGCTCTCATTGATGAGGCGGGCAGCGGCAGCGACGGCTTCGTCGAGCGTAACGTCCTTGCCATCGATCTGCGGTTTCGGCTCGCTGAGCGGCCGCTCGAAACCAGCAACAGATTTTACGCAGCCGTTCTTGAGGACTTTCAGTCCATCACCGGAAGGGCCGATATCGAGATCATCGCAAAGGATGCCACAAAACGGGCAGGGGACGTTCTCAAAGTGGTTCGCGCCGTTCCTCGACTTTTCGGATTCCAAATCGAGCTCCTCATGGACCCAGAGCCTCTCGGCCGCGGGATTCGACCAAAGTACGCCGGCGCAGGTAAAACAACGCGACGCTAACGGTCAAGCACAGCGAAGGGGCAGATCGAATGCGACACATTTTGCCGTCTTTCCGTCGATGCTGAACACGCATAATGTCCGCCCGCTCGTTGTCGGGCTCAGGGCTGGGTCCCACACCAGAAATCTCCGGAGGAAATGTATGCTGAAACGCTTGGTGATCGCCGCAACGATCGTCGGACTCGCGCCGCTCTCGCTCGCTGGGGCAGCTTGGGCACATGGTCCGAGCCGCCAGAAGGTTACGGAAACAATTGAGATCAACGCGCCCGTCGACAAAGTCTGGAAAGTTGTCGGTAACTTCCAGGACATGAGCTGGCTTGGTATCGTCGCCAAGACCGAAGGCAAGGGCGGCAACGAAGTTAACGCCACGCGTACACTCACACTCAAGAACGGTGGTACGGTCGAAGAGATGCTCGACAAGTACAACCCGGAAGATCACATGTACGCCTACGAGATCACGAAGGTCGATGTGAAGGTTCTACCCGTCAACGATTACTCCTCGCACATTACGGTTGAAGCTGACGGCGCCGATAAGTCGACAGTGACGTGGTGGGGTGGTTTCTATCGCGGCTACATGCTGAACGATCCGCCGCCGAACCTGACGGACGAAGTGGCGCTCAAGGCCGTGACTGACCTCTACAAGCAAGGTCTCCAGGACCTGAAGAAGAAGGTCGAGAGCGGCGGCTGAGTGCGTAAAAATGCACATAAATTGCGCCTTTTGAAGCTTGGGCAAGGCCTGATCGCGGTATGCGCGATGGCCTTGCCTGCGTCGGCGCACGAAGCACTGTTGACGGATCAGACGTCCGATACGCTGTCCTTTGTCGATCTCGATACGATGAAGGAAACGGCGCGGCTGACTGTGACCGGCAAGCCTGCCGGCATCGCGCTTTCTCCCGATAAGGCGACGGCTTACATCACTGCGCCCGACAGCAAGGAGCTGATCGAGGTCGATGCCGTTGCGCGCAAGGTGCAGCGGCGGCTTTTCCTTGACGGCGGCCCCCTCGGGATCGCAGCCAATCCGATGCGGCCGGAGGTGTACGTCGCCGACTGGTATACGCACAAAGTTCGCATCATCGATACGCAGAGCCTGACCGTGGTTGGGGAGATCAGGGTCGGTGACTCGCCCTCCGGCCTCGCCGTGACGCCCGACGGAAAATTGCTCCTGTCTGCGGATCGCGACAGCGATGCAATTTCGATTGTTGATGTTGCGAGCCGTAAGGTGCTGGCATCAATTCCGGTCGGCAAGCGTCCTTTCGGCATTACGATCGACGCGCGTGGCGAGCGTGCCTATACCGCGAACGTGAAGAGCGACGACGCAACCGTCATTGATATTGCAGCGCGGAAAGTCGTTGGCAGCGTCAAGACAGGACGCCGTCCTTATGCTGTGGCGCTCGCACAGGGGAAAGGGTTCGTTACGGACCAATACGGAGGGACGGTTACGGTTTTCGATCTGGCAACGCTCGCTCCGGTCAAGCGGATCGACACGTGCGATCATGCGGAAGGGATTGAAGCCGATCCCGGCGAAAAAAATGTTTACGTCTCATGCTGGGGCGAAGACGTTTTGCTTCGTATCGATCCCGTGAAGCTCGCCGTTACGGGGAGGGCAGCCGTCGCTGACGGGCCGCGCGCCTTCGGTAAGTTTCTTCGTTAAATTTTGCAGGGTTACCGGCTTGTAAGTTGTGAGTTGCCGTTCTTCCGGCAACTTTCAGGATGTTTTGCAACCCGGCAAGCGGCCCTGCGGTGTTTGGCAGATTTCTCTCAATCTCTGTTCAAGCGATCCATGTCCCGCTAAATAGCCGGGAAAAATTACCTAGACGATCTAGGAGGATCGCCCTTTATGTCAAAGTTTTCATTCCGTTATGCCGGTCTGGCAGCTCTTGCGGTAATGTGCATGGCGTCGGCCAGCCTATCGGCGGAGGAAACTCCAAAGCCGGCCGACATTCTGTTCGAACGGCCTCACATTGCGTCCGTCGCGCCGGGTACGAACCTCGTCTACAAGTTCGAGCGCACGCCATCGGATCCAAAGGCCTTGGGGCCCGGCTTTTCCGATAACATTACGCTGACGGTCGAGAGCGATGGCGCACCGGGCAAAAAGAACGTTCGGCTGCAGATCTATTCGGGTGACCGCGCGAGAGATCCGCAAGAAATCACCGACATGGACGGCAATCCGATGCTCGTCGTCTATCTCGACGATGCGGTGGCGCATTTCAGGCTTCTTGCCGGTGGCGACGGCGCCTATCTCAAGAACATGTTCAAGAAGAGCTTGGCGCAGGACGCGAAGATTGCGCCGGTAAAGATCGACTACAAAGGGCAATCCATCGATGGTTATCGCGTGAGCCTCACGCCCTATATCAACGATCCGGCGAAGGCACGGATGAACGGCTTCGAGGGCTCAGTATTCACGATTGCGCTATCGGACAAGATCCCGGGCTATTTTGCGAAGATGGTTTCGGACTATACGAACAACGACAAAAAAGGTCCGTCGCTCAAAGAGACGTTGACCCTTGATGGTGTAGGAGACGTCAAATGAAAAGCCGTCTTGTGAATGCCGGCGCGAGCGGTTTTCTCGCGATTGCGGCGATTCTCGTTCCAGGTTTCACGACGCATTTGTGGGCGCAGGAATTGCCGGCCAACGACTATCCGACTGTTGCGCGCGCCGACTATGTTTACGCGTGTATGGCCGTAAATGGCCAGACGCGGCCGATGCTCGAAAAGTGCTCGTGCTCGATCGACGAGATCGCAAACATTCTGCCTTATGCGCAGTATGAAGAAGCCGAGACGCTCATCTCCGTCGGCCTGAAGGGTGGGGAGAACGTCGCGTGGACCCACGCGCCGGAATTCCAGGAAAAGGTCAAAAACCTGCGCCGCGCGCAGGTTGAAGGCGAATTGCGCTGCTTTTGATGTTTGTGCCCGGCGACGCCCCAAAGGGGAACCGGCCGCCGGGCACGGCATCGTCTTTTATTCCCACTCAAGCTCGGTGTAGGCCGCTGTGACGTTGCGCGGATTGTGCTCGTCGAAGAGGGCCCATTTATCGCGCTCGGACTGAGCCGCAGTCGCGACGGCCTGTTCGAGCGTTTTTCCGTCCTTGATCATCTTGCGGACGTCGGTTGCCAAGACTGTCAGGTAGCGCTGCACGGGCAGGATGGCGTCAGGCCAAGTCATGGACTTTGGCCCATGGCCTGGGACGGCGCGCTCGGCCTTTTCCTGCATCAGTTCGGGAATGAGCTTGAGCCAGCCGACGATCGAGCCATCGAGCGTCGGAATGTGCCCCGAGAACAAGAGATCGCCTAAAAAGAACGTCCCGGTCGGTTGGTCGTGGATCGTCAAGTCATTGTCGGTGTGAGCTGTCGGCCGGGCCTTGAGCGTCAGGACACGCCTGCCAAGGTCGAGTTCGAGAGTGTCTTTGACGAGCACCGTCGGCGGGATGATTTCGGTGCCTTTAAAGGCGGCTTCGCCGAGGCGCTCGCGGGCATTCGCCAGATAGCTTTCCTTACGCGCGTAAAGTGCGGCGGGAAGCTTGTAATGGCCCACGAATTCCAGGTTTGGCGCCTTGAAGGCGGCATTGCCCATGACGTGATCGGGATGCATGTGCGTGTTGATCACGTAGCGAATGGGCTTGTCCGTGATCTGCTTGATGGCGGCGTGGAGATCGCTTCCCATAGCGAATGATCCACTGGTGTCGATGACGGCAGCCGCCTCCGAGCCGACGATACAACACGGATTGGAAATGTCGCCCCGGTTGGCCTTGTTCACGAGCTGGTATTTGCCGACGTGAACGAAAATTCCTGGAGCGATTTCAAGAACTCCGATCCGTTCAGCCTCGGCGCGCGAGATCTGGGGCAGGAGTGGCAGCAGTGCTGTCAGCGCAGCGCCTCGGAGAAAGTCTTTTCGGGAAGGTTTTCCAACGATGAAGGGATAATCGGTCATGCATGCGAGCCAATTGATTACAGCTCCTAGTATGCGCCTCTTTCCGCGGCATTTGAATTTACGCCCTTCACGAAAGCGCGAGTTTTTGTGATCGGACGCCGCGATTTTCACATTCGGGAACAATTAGACGTGCAGCGCACCATTTTTGCTGCGACGCAATTTTCCCCCATAAATACAGGGGTTTTTTGGGTCAGAAGGGTTGTCCTAATTTGCCGCACGAGAATGATCGTCGCACTTCGTGTTGCGGCTTGAAAAAAAAAGTGTCTACATGCCCCCCGTTCACGCGGACTACCGGTTTCTACACGGTTTCGTGAAGAACTCCTGCTCCGGCCGGGCAAAGACGGGAAAAAATCCCGCAAAACCTGAGATCGGATTTGGGAGATATCGGCAGTTCGCGGGATCGACTTGCAAGCGTGGCAAGACATTTGTCTTAAACGGAGGAAGCGCGATGCGCAAAAGTGCATTCGCATGCGGTTTGTTGGCAACTGCCGCATTCTCGGCGTCCGCATGGGCGAACGAGAATGTGATCAAGTTGTCCAGCGATCCGAACAACTGGGCAATTCAGTCCGGTGACTATGCTGGTACCCGCTACTCAAAGCTGGACCAGATCACGACCGAAAACGTCGGTCAGCTGAAAGTGGCTTGGACGTTCTCGACGGGCGTTCTTCGCGGCCATGAAGGCGGCCCGCTCGTGATCGGCGACGTGATGTACCTTCACTCGGCGTTCCCGAACATCGTCTACGCTCTGAACCTCGCTGACGAGCAGAAGATCATCTGGAAGTACACGCCGAAGCAGGATCCGTCCGTTATCCCCGTCATGTGCTGCGACACGGTCAACCGTGGCGTGCAGTATGCCGAAGGCAAGATCTTCCTCCATCAGGCCGATACCGCTCTCGTCGCTCTCGACGCGAAGACGGGTAAGGAACTGTGGAAGGTCGTTGACGGCGATCCGAAGAAGGGCGAAACGGGCACGGGTGCTCCGCTCGTCACGAAGGACAAGGTGATCATCGGTATCTCGGGCGCCGAATTCGGCGTTCGCTGCCACGTCACCGCCTACGACATCAACACCGGTAAAAAGGTGTGGCGCGCCTACTCGATGGGTCCTGACTCCGACATCCTCGTCGATCCGGAGAAGACCATGTCGCTCGGCAAGCCGGTCGGCAAGGACTCCTCGCTCAAGACCTGGAACGGCGATCAGTGGAAGATCGGCGGCGGTTCGACCTGGGGCTACATGGCCTTCGATCCGGACCTCAACCTGATCTACTACGGAACGGGTAACCCCTCGACCTGGAACCCCGCTCAGCGTGCGGGACCGGATGGCAAGCCGATCGACCAGAAGTGGTCGATGACGATGTTCGCTCGCGACGTCGACACCGGTATCGCCAAGTGGGCCTACCAGATGACACCGTTCGACGAGTGGGACTATGACGGCATCAACGAGCCGATCCTGGCCACCCTCGACATCAAGGGTCAGGAGCGCAAGGTTGCGGTTCACTTCGACCGTAACGGCTTCGGCTATACCTGGGATCGCGTGACGGGTGAACCGCTCGTTGCCGAGAAGTATGATCCGATCGTCAACTGGGCGACCGGCATCGATCTCGACAAGTCGAGCCCGAACTATGGCCGTCCGATCCGTGTGGCGAAGTACTCGACGTTCAAGAACGGCGCGGACTTCAACACAAAGGGCATCTGCCCTGCGGCTCTCGGTTCTAAGGACCAGCAGCCAGCGGCGTTCTCGCCTCTGACCAAGCTGTTCTACGTGCCGACGAACCACGTCTGCATGGACTACGAACCGTTCAAGGTCTCGTACACGGCTGGTCAGCCTTACGTCGGCGCCACGCTTTCGATGTTCCCTGGCCCGGATAAGCCGGAGCGTATGGGTAACTTCATCGCTTGGGACGCAACGAAGGGTAAGATCGTCTGGTCGAAGCCTGAGCAGTTCTCGGTGTGGTCAGGTGCTCTGACGACAGCCGGCGGCGTTGCCTTCTACGGCACGCTCGAAGGCTACTTCAAAGCCGTCGACCAGAAGACCGGCAAGGAACTGTTCAAGTTCAAGACACCGTCGGGCATCATCGGCAACGCCATGACCTATGAGCAGGGTGGCAAGCAGTACGTAGCCGTGTTCTCGGGCGTTGGTGGCTGGGCCGGTATCGGTCTTGCCGCTGGCTTGACGAACCCGACCGACGGTCTCGGTGCCGTTGGTGGCTACGCTGGCCTCTCGGAGTACACGAACCTCGGTGGCTCGCTCACCGTGTTCGCTCTCCCATAGGCTCGAGCCTAGACATACAGGAGCCGGTGCGGGGCAACCCGTGCCGGCTCTTTGCCGTGAAAATTGCGCCGAATTAATGCAGTGGCCGAAAAAACATCTTTCAAGAAAATGGCACAATCTGCTACGAGGGCGACAATTTGTAATAGTCTAACAGGCAAGTTTGCGCAGGTATTTATCCTGCGCACTGTTCTATCGGACAGCAACAAGGGGTCCGTTCGGAAAAAGGGCTCCATAAAAAAAGACCAATGGGCGGTGGCGACCCACGCAATTCAATCCAGGAGAAGAGGATCCTCGTGAACAAGTTGATTAAGACACTTGCAGTCGCATTGATGACGTTCGGGGCTGCAGGCGCTGCCGCTGCGAAGGAGCAGACGAAGACTGACGAAGCACACGCGGCGGCTCCCGCTGCGAAGCTGATGCAAGTTGCGGAAGATGCCGCTCCCAATCCGGACGATCCGAACGCCCCGCCTCCGGGCTCGCGCAAGCCCGATGGCGATGCCGTCTATCCGAACCCTGTCAGTGAACTGGCGAAGAAGGATGGCATCAAATTCGAAGACGGCCGTTATCGCAACAAAGACGGCGATCCTATGCCGGTCGTGACGAAAGACTACATGGTGGACTGGGGTACCTGGAACGGCTTCCGTCGCTATCACGACGCCTGCCACGTTTGCCACGGTCCGAACGCGCTAGGCAGCACGTTCGCTCCGGCTCTCGCCGATTCGCTGAAGACGATGGATTACAACACCTTCATTGCGACCGTTTCGAGTGGCCGAAAGGTGAACCGCGGTGGCACAGAGTTCGTCATGCCGTCGTTCGGCGAAGATAAGAACATCATGTGCTACATCGACGATATCTATACCTACATCAAAGCCCGTTCCTACTACGCAACCGATCCGAAGACTGGTCTCCCTCCGGGTCGCCCGAATGGCCGTGAAGACATCTCGCCGGAAGCCAAGAAAGCTGCCGACGACTGCACCGGCTGAGGTCTGGAAGTTTTTCCCGACCTTCTCATATGAGAAGCCTGCCTCGCGCGTCGGTGTCGCGTGATGCAGCCCAGGACTATCGGCATTCAATGGATCGGGGGCGGGTCGCAAGCGCGACGTGCCCCCAGTCCATATCAAGGGCCGCGACGTTCACGCCGCCATAACAAAAAGGTTACTCACGTGAGGAAACAAGCGCTCAAGATTTCGAACTTATCAGCGCCGACTTTGGCGCTCGGAGTGATCGCGACGACAGTGTCGATGATCTTTGCATTCGCAGGCGCGGCGCAGGCCGCTGAAACTCCCAAGGCCGATCTCGTCAATCGCAAAGAGCTTCGCGTTTGCGCCGACCCGGCCGATCTTCCCTTTTCGAACCAGAAAGGCGAGGGCTTCGAAAACAAGATCGCAAACATTATCGGCGACGAACTGAAACTTCCTGTCGTTTATACGTGGTTCCCTAAGGCAACGGGCTTCGTTCGCATGACGCTCAACGCCAAGCGCTGCGATCTGGTGATCGGGTGGGGGCAAGGCGACGACATGGTGCTCAACACCAACGCCATTTATCGTTCGACCTCGGCGCTCATTTACAAGAAGGGGACCGGCCTCGACGGCGTTGAATCGCTCAGCGATCCGCGCCTTCAGGGAAAGCGCATCGGCATGCAGCAGGGCTCGGCCGGCGCTACGCTCGCAGCGAAATACGGACTGATGGCCAACGTCCACGGCTATCCGATGATCGTCGATCGCCGCTATGAAAACCCGGCTGAAGACATGATGAATGATATCCGTAAGGGTGACATTGCAGCCGGTATTCTGTGGGGACCGATGGCAGCCTATTGGGCGAAGCGCGACGGTGAGCCGCTGGTTGTCGTTCCCCTCGTCAAAGACAACGGAGCTGCACGTATCGCGTTCCGCATCACGATGGGTGTACGTAACGGAGACGACAACTGGAAGCGGCGACTCAATGAGGTAATCCGCAAGCGTCGCGCCGACATCGACAAGGTGCTGCTCGACTACGGCGTGCCATTGCTTGTCGATGATGATACATCGACCGAGATGGTCACCAAGCCGCGACAGTCGGAAACCGATCTGCCGGCGCCGTCGAATGCGGCCGCGACGACACCTGCACCAGCGGCTGCTACGCCCTAAGCAAAAACGCATTAGTGATATCGGCCCCGCTCATCGTTTGGCGACGGTGCGGGGCCTATTCTTTGGGCTGCCATTGGAGATCCGCGGATGCCGCTGAAATCGGCCTTGCCAAAGTTTCTGGCGGCGGTGATCGCGGCATCAAGTACGTTAGGCTGCCTTGCCCTCGTCTCCGTTGATCGCGCGTTGGCCGAAGACGTTTCCGGGCCGTCGCCCGTCGGCCCGCCGCCGCCCGAACCGAATAGCTATCGCACCGACAAATATCGGTCGCCGGTGCCGTTGACGCTGAAGGGCGCTACGGTGCTATCAAGCAGCCAGGCCATGAAAGTCTGGTCAGAGGGCCACGCGGTGTTTATCGACGTTTATCCGCATCCGCCGAAGCCCGCAGGGCTGCCGCCCGGTACGATCTGGCGGGAGACTACGCACATGACCATCGAAAATGCGGTCTGGCTGCCGAACGTCGGCTATGGGGCGCTGTCGTCCGGGTATGAGAATTATTTCAAGCACAATCTGGAAAAGCTCACAGCCGGGGACAAGGCAAAACCGCTGGTCTTTTTCTGTCTCCGAAACTGCTGGATGAGCTGGAATGCCGCGAAACGGGCGCTGAGCTTTGGTTATACCAATGTCTCATGGTTTCGCGATGGTACTGACGGTTGGCAAGAGATCGGTGGCCTCGTCGTCGATGCGCACCCGCTGCCTTAGAATTTCGGATTGAAATCTCTGGATTCATCACCGGCAGATTTCCTTCGGCGATAGCCAATAATCCATTGACTTCACTGTGTCGCACCTGCTGCGAGACAAGACGTGAAATTCTGCGCGCGTCAGTCAGTCCACGTTCATTGGTGGTCCAGATTTGGGTTGTCATACAACGGTGCGGGGTGGCGTATTGGAGATCTCTGCTTAAATTGCCTTGAGCGTGCGAGGGCGCCGCGACAACGGGGGACGATGTGACACTGAATGAACTGGCAGTCTTGTTGGCCGCGTTGGCGCTTGCTGCTCCGCTTGCACGGTGGCTCGGTATAGCCGCTGTGCTTGGCTATTTGGTTGCCGGCGTCATTCTCGGTCCTTACGGAATTGGGCGCATGTTTTCCGTGCAGGACGCCGAGCAGGTTCTGCACTTCGCCGAATTCGGCGTCGTTCTATTGCTTTTCCTAATCGGTCTGGAGCTTCGTCCGCGGCGACTATGGGCCATGCGTCAGGCCATCTTCGGGCTCGGAACGCTGCAGGTCGCCATTACAGGCCTTGCGCTGGCCTGCGTCGGCATTTTCTTCCTCGGCAGCGAATGGCAGCCGTCGCTGTTTGCTGGGACGGCGCTGGCGCTGTCTTCGACGGCATTCGCACTTCAGGTGATGGAAGAGAACGGCGAGCTCTCGACCCGGCACGGCCGTTTAGGGTTCTCCATCCTGTTGTTTCAGGATATCGCGGCCATTCCGCTGATCGCTTTGGCGCCGTACTTCGCCGTGTCGGCAGTCAAGACCCATACTGGGATCGATTATTTTGCGCTCGCGAAGGGCTTGGGAACGATCGTTCTGGTCGTGGTCGTAGGTCGTTATGTTCTCGATGCGTTGCTGCGCCTCGTGGCCCTGTCGCGGGTCAAGGAAGCGATGACCGCTGCAGCGCTGCTGACGGTCGTCGGCATTACGCTGATCATGGAAGCTGTGGGGCTTTCAGCCTCTCTTGGCGCTTTCATCGCTGGCGCGCTGCTCGCAGAGAGTAGCTATCGACATGAGCTTGAAGCCGACATTGCGCCGTTCGAGGGCTTGCTGCTTGGTATCTTCTTCACCGCGATCGGCATGTCGCTCAATCTCGGGCTGCTGATTTCGGCGCCGGCACTGATCATATCGGCAACTCTCACCCTGATCGTGGTCAAGTCGGTCATTCTGTATCTGCTCGGACGCTGGCAGGGGCTTGACTCGGGACCGGCGCGACGGCTCGCGTTCGCGCTTTCGCAAGGCGGTGAATTCGCATTCGTTTTGCTGTCGGTTGGACAAGCGGCGGGTGTGCTAGGCAGTGGGTCGTCGCAGATCATGGCGGTCATCGTAACGCTGTCGATGGCGATGACACCGCTGTTGCTGGGCGTCGATCGGCTATTTTCGAAGAAGTCGAAGGTCGAGATGCGGGCATTCGATCCGCTGCCTGACAACGATGGGCATGTGGTGATTGCCGGCTTCGGCCGGTTCGGCCAGATCGTGGCCCGCGTGTTGCGCGCCAAAGGCGTGCCGTTTACGGCGCTGGACATCAGTGTCGAGCAGGTGGATTTCGTCAAACGGTTCGGCAACAAGGCCTTCTATGGCGATGCAAGTCGACCGGAGGTTCTGGAGGCTGCGCAAACTGACAAGGCGAAAGCCTTTGTGTTGGCTATCGACGACGTGGAAGCGTCGATGCGTGCGGCGGAAATCGTCAAGACGCATTATCCGCATGTGCCGATCTATGCGCGGGCGCGCGATCGCATGCATGCCTACAGGCTGCTCGATCTCGGCGTTGCTGCGATGCGGCGCGAGACGTTTCTGGCATCTCTCGATCTCACGAGGACGCTGATGCTTGGTCTCGGGTATTCAGAGCGTGTGGCGAACCGCACCGTGCAGACGTTTCGCGACCATGACGAGCGGCGTCTGAACGAGGATTACAAGCTTGCGACCGATGTCGAGAAGCTCTTGGAACGGGCTCGGACGTCTCAGGCTATGCTCGAAAAGCTCTTCCGCGAAGACGAGGTCGAGGAGGCCAAGCTGGCGCAGGCTGAGAAGGCCCAACGCGACGCCAAGGGCCAGCGGGAGAGCAAGGTCAAGGCGGGCGGTATCGCGTCCTGAGCGTGACACTTGGTCCGTCGCAGGGCGGCGGGGCCTGAAACGCCCTGTTTTTTGCCGTGCGCTACCCTTGCGCGCGCGGTAGACGCCGCTGCAATCCCCCGGTAAATGTCCCACCACTTTACAGCGCGCCAGCGGCGCTTAGCGGAACGGACTTAAGTAAGATAATGAGCAAAGCTCAAGTCGTGGCGGAGACATCCTCAACGCCGAGCCTCAAGGACATGGCTAACGCCATTCGAGCGCTCTCGATGGATGCGGTTCAGGCTGCCAATTCCGGGCATCCGGGCATGCCGATGGGGATGGCGGACGTTGCCACGGTCCTCTTCACCGAAGCGCTGAAGTTCGACGCCAGCGCGCCGCAGTGGCCCAACCGGGATCGTTTCGTTCTCTCGGCTGGTCACGGCTCGATGCTGCTTTATTCGCTTCTTTATCTTACCGGCTATCCGGAAATGACGATCGAGGAGATCAAGAATTTCCGGCAGTTCGGATCAAAGACGGCGGGACATCCTGAATATGGTCATGCACCAGGCATCGAGACGACGACGGGGCCGCTGGGCCAAGGCATCGCCAATGCGGTTGGAATGGCGATTTCGGAGAAGCTGCTCGCGGCGCGTGTCGGCTCAGATCTTGTCGATTACCACACTTATGTCATTGCCGGTGACGGCTGCCTGATGGAAGGCATCAGCCAGGAAGCAATCTCGCTGGCCGGGCATTTGAAGCTGGGCAAGCTGATCGTGTTCTGGGACGACAACTCGATCACCATTGACGGCGCGACGAGCCTTGCGGTGTCGGACAGCGAGGTGAAGCGCTTCGAGGCGTCCGGCTGGAATACGATCCGCGTTGACGGTCATGACGTGGCGGCGATTTCAGCAGCGATCAAGACGGCGAAGGCCGATCCTTCGAAGCCGTGGCTGATCGCGTGCAAGACGCAGATCGGCTATGGCTCGCCGAACAAAGCTGGAAAATCGTCGGCGCATGGCGAAGCGCTGGGCGCGGATGAGATCAAGGCCACGCGCGCGCAGCTCGGCTGGCCATACGAAGCCTTCGAAATCCCTGAACACATCTTGTCGGCGTGGCGTGCTGTCGGAAGCCGCCATGCGAGGGTGCGTGACGACTGGACGAAGCGCGAAGCCAAAGCGGATGACGCGACGAAGGCACTGGTCTCGGGCCGCGATCTCAAGGCCACCGTTACGAATGCGATCATCGCCGCGAAGAGCGATTTCGCGGCCGACAGCGCCAAGCGCGCGACGCGTGTCTGGTCGCAGATGACGATCGAGCGCCTCATTCCGGTGCTGCCTGAGATCATCGGCGGCTCTGCGGATCTTTCGGGATCGAATGGCACCCGCACGAAACATCATGTATCCGTTACGCCCGATAACTTCGCGGGCAACTATATGCACTATGGCGTGCGCGAGCACGGCATGGCAGCAGCGATGAACGGCATCGCGCTGTCGGGCTCGTTCGTACCTTATGGCGGCACGTTCCTCGTCTTTTCCGATTACTGCCGGGCTTCGATCCGTCTCTCGGCATTGATGCAGCAGCGTGTGATCTACGTTCTGACGCACGATTCCATCGGCCTCGGCGAGGACGGGCCAACGCATCAGCCGGTCGAGCATTTGAGCGCGCTGCGCGTCATTCCGAATTTGCATGTTTTCCGTCCGGCCGATGGCATCGAGACGGCTGAGTGCTGGGAATTGGCGCTCGTCAGGGCCGACACGCCGTCGGTGCTAGCGCTTTCACGCCAAGCCGTGCCGAACCTTCGCACCAAAGGCGATCAGAACCTCAGTGCTAAAGGCGCCTACGTGCTGACACCGACGGAAGGTGCGCGCGACGTGACGCTGCTTGCAACAGGCTCCGAAGTCGGTCTGGCAGTTGAAGCTGCTGCAACTTTGGCGAAGGATGGGATCAAGGCCGCGGTGGTTTCGATGCCGTCGTTCGAATTGTTCCGCGCCCAGGCCGAAAGCTACCAGAACGAAGTTTTGGGAGACGCACCGCGTATTGCGATCGAAGCGGGCGTACCGCAGAGCTGGTACGAATGGCTGCGCAAATCGGATGTGTTCATCGGCATGCATGGGTTTGGTGCTTCGGCGCCGGCGTCGAAGCTTTACGAGCACTTCGGCATTACCGCGGCGCATGTGGTAGCGGCTGCGCGCAAGGCGATCGGAAAAACTTCGTGACGCACTGAAACGCAGACGCAGCGCAAACCGTAGTGGTGTCTTGATGAACCTCGATAAGTTGAAGACGACGGACGGCATCGACGTCGCGGGAAAGCGCGTGATCGTGCGGGCGGATCTGAACGTTCCGGTCAAGGACGGGAAGGTGACGGATGCGACGCGTCTGGAGCGCGTGCTGCCGGGCGTGAAGGCGCTGGCTGATCGCGGGGCGAAGGTTATCGTCATCTCGCATTTCGGACGGCCGAAGAACGGACCGGAAGCGGACTTGTCGCTGCGGCCGATCGCAGACGCGATGCAGCAGCTTCTGGGGCGGCAGATTGCATTCGGGCCGGACTGTATCGGGGAACAGGCACAATTGACGGTCGGCGCGCTCAAGAACGGTGACGTCGCGCTGCTCGAAAATCTGCGCTTCCACAAAGGCGAAGAAAAGAACGATCCAAAATTCGCCGAAGAGCTCGCGAAGCTCGGCGACATTTTCGTGGGCGATGCATTTTCGTGCGCACATCGCGCTCATGCATCGACGGAAGGACTGACCAACTTCCTGCCGTCTTTCGCAGGTCCGCTGTTGATGGAAGAAATCAACGCACTCAGAACGGCGCTGGAAATACCGCAGCGCCCGACGGCGGCCGTGGTCGGCGGGGCGAAGGTGTCGACTAAAATTCCGGTTTTGACCAACCTCGTCGCAAAGGTCGACAAGCTGATCATCGGCGGCGGCATGGCGAATACGTTTTTGCAGGCGTCCGGCGTGATGGTCGGCAAGTCGCTAGCCGAACCCGAATTTCATGCGACGGCGCGCGATATTATGACGGAAGCCAAACAGAAGGGTTGTGAGATCATTCTGCCGGTCGATGCTGTCATCGCGCGCGAGTTCAAGGAAGGCGCGGCGAATGAAGTGGTGTCGGTCGACGAAGTGCCGTTCGACGCTATGATATTGGACGTTGGTCCGAAGTCCGTTGCGCGCACCACCGATGTGCTTGCAGCGTCGAAAACGCTGCTGTGGAACGGTCCGCTCGGCGCTTTCGAAATTTCGCCGTTCGGAGATGGCACATTCGCGCTGGCGCGCGCTGCCGCGGAATTGACGAAAGCCGGTAAGCTTGTCTCGGTTGCCGGCGGCGGCGATACGGTCGCCGCCTTGAATGCTGCCGGTGTGACTGACGATTTCACGTATGTCTCGACCGCGGGCGGCGCGTTCCTCGAATGGCTCGAAGGGCGTGAGTTGCCCGGCATCGCGGCGCTCACGCGCGAGAAAGTGCATTAGCCCGCGGGCAATTTGAAAGAAGGCAGCATGCTGGCAGATGTCCATATCTACCTCGGTGTCGCGCTCGCGGGACTGGTAAGTTTTCTCTCGCCATGTGTGCTGCCTCTGGTGCCCCCTTATCTGGGTTACATCGGCGGCACGACCCTCGATCAGTTGACAGGGGAAGACAAGATCGACCGGCGCGTATGGCTGCGCGTCGTTGCGTCCGCCGTTTTCTTCGTGCTTGGCTTCACGACGGTGTTCGTCAGTCTCGGCGCGGGTGCAAGCACTATCGGTCAGGTTTTGCTGTCCTATCGAGCGGCGCTCGGAACTGCGGCCGGCGTCGTCATCATCCTCTTCGGCTTGCACTTCCTTGGCATCTTGAAAATTCACGCGTTCTATAAGGAAGCTCGCTATTCGGCGGCCGAGATGGAGGCAAGCTTCTTCGGCGCGTACATCATGGGGCTTGCGTTTGCGTTCGGCTGGACGCCGTGCATCGGGCCCGTGCTCGCAACCGTGCTGACGCTCGCAGCGAGCGAGAACAGCCTCGCGACTGGCGTCAAACTGCTTTTGATCTATTCTCTGGGGCTCGGGGTTCCGTTCATTTTGGCGGCCGTCGCTGTCAGGCCGTTTCTCGGCTTCATGCAGAAGTTCAAGCGGCACTTCGTGACGCTCGAGCGGGTGATGGGCTTGCTGCTCGTCGTGACCGGCTTGCTGTTCGTGTTCGGCGCGCAGAACTGGTTCAGTCAGTGGATGATCGAAAACTTTCCGGCACTCGGCAGGATTGAATCCTACGTTACGCCGGCCGATCTCGGTGCCGAGATTTTGAAGCAAGGGGCGCACTGAAAGCTGTCGACGCCATGAGTGCTAAAACGCCTCCGATTGCACTGACGATTGCAGGCTCGGACCCGTCGGGCGGCGCCGGCATTCAGGCCGATCTCAAGACGTTTGCTGCGCTCGGCGTTTACGGCGCCAGCGTAATAACGGCGTTGACGGCGCAGAACACGACCGGCGTATCTGGTGTGTTTGCGATCCCTCCGGATTTCATCGCAGCCCAATACCGGTCTGTCGTCTCGGATCTTTCGCTTGGCGCGATGAAGACCGGCATGCTCGGAGATGTCGCCACCGTCGAGATCGTGGCGTCGCTTCTGGGTGAGATGGGCGCCGCGCCTGTCGTCGTCGATCCGGTCATGGTGGCGACCAGCGGCGATGTGCTGCTGAAGCCAGACGCTATTGATGCGGTGCGCCACGCACTCCTTCCGCGCGCGAGCCTCATCACGCCCAACCTTCCCGAGGCCAGCCGTTTGCTCGATCGTCCGGAAGCGACGACCGAGGCTGATATGCGCGCACAAGCCGAGGCGCTAATGCAGTTCGGCTGCGGCGCTGTTCTGCTCAAAGGCGGCCATGGGAGTGGGGAGGATGTGATCGATATGTTGTTCGACGGCAAAACGCATGCGTCGTTTCGTCGACCACGTATCGTCACAAGCAATACACACGGCACGGGCTGTACATTATCGGCGGCGATTGCTGCCGGTATGGCTCTCGGCAAGCCTCTCGATGTGGCTGTCGCCGATGCCAAGGGCTTCGTTTGGGGCGCGTTATCGTCGGGTTCGCACTTGCATGTTGGAAAAGGTCGCAACGGCCCGATTGACCACAATTTTGCACTCAGAAAACTGTAGGCTGATTTTCGGGGTTCAACGTTTTTGGGTTTCCAAGGTGCGATCTGTTGCGAGGGGGCATCGTCCTGCACCGACTCGCCCCCTGCGTGAAGAGTCAAGTCTTGCACCATCAGTAGGACTTTGGCAGCTTGCGCGCGATTTCGGTGGCACGTCCGCCGCTTAAGGACTCCGGGGGGAGCGCCAAGCGACGTTTCGAGGGATTGAGACTCGGCTTGGCAAGAACCGGTCCGCTTCGGCGGGCCGGTTTTTTGTTGCCCAAGAAGCACAGCGCTTAGTCATCAAATCCGAACACTGAGTTTCATGTTTGAAACCCTGATGTGGCGCGGGGGCGATGGAGCTATTGTGGCAATTGTGGGGAAGGCGCTGAGTCGTCCTGGGGGTCACGAATGCTGTCTTTGAGCAAAATCAATATAATAAAAAATGCGTTCCGCCTTTTGGGGATTAGCTCTGCAGCCATGCTGGCGCACATGGGCGCGGCTTCCGCCGGCGGTTTCGATATCCACGAGCAATCGACCGTGTTTCTGGGTTCGGCTTCGGCAGGGTCGGCGGCAGGCGGAAGCCTCGGCTCGATGTTTTGGAACCCAGCTGCAACGGCCCAGTTTCCGGGTTTGAACACTGAATCGTCCTACACATTGATTCTTCCCTACGCGAATGTGGACGTTAGCAATCCGCTGGTTGGTTCTGGAAGCAGTGGCAACATAGGAATCGATGCGGTGAGCGGTGCAAGTTATGCCGCCCTCCAGATCAACAAAGACCTCTGGGTTGGTCTTGCGATGAATTCGCCGTTCGGCCTTGCGACGAAGCCCGATAACGTGAACTATCCGGGCTC
Source organism: Hyphomicrobium sp. MC8b (assembly GCF_905067615.1). Lineage (NCBI taxonomy): Bacteria > Pseudomonadati > Pseudomonadota > Alphaproteobacteria > Hyphomicrobiales > Hyphomicrobiaceae > Hyphomicrobium > Hyphomicrobium sp. MC8b. Next base: position 2,182,453 of record NZ_LR898465.1, read on the forward strand.
CTATCTCGGAGTGACGACCAAACTTCTGACGATCAATGCTAACCCGACGATCGCCTATCGCATCGCGCCGGGAATTACGATCGGCGCGGGACTTCAGATAGAATGGGCGCAAGCGAAGCTTCAATTTCGCGATCTGCTGACGCAAAAACTCGATAGGTTCGGCGGAGCGGATTGGGCATTCGGAGGCACCGCGGGTATCACCCTTGAGCCATTTACCGGAACAACCATTGGTCTCGGCTATCGGTCTCAATTGACCCATGACATTGATGGATCTTTCAGTGGCCTTGGCGGCCTACCGGGGACCGCCACGGTTAACCTTCCAGATATCGTCACTCTCAGTGCGCGGCAGGTCATAACGCCGACAACCCGGCTGCTCGGTACCGTAGAGTGGACGAATTGGAGCCGATTCAAGAACCTGCCGCTGTCGTTGCCATCGATAGGGGGTGGCCTCAACCTGCCGACGAACTGGGCCGACGGCTGGTTCTTTTCAGTTGGCGGTGAATACGACTATACGCCCAATTTGACGTTGAGGACCGGTGTCGCCTACGAAATGTCGCCCATCGATTCTGCGACGGGGCGGATCGTTCAAATTCCAGACAATAATCGCGTTTGGCTGAGTGTCGGCGCGAGCTACAAATGGACCGACGCAACAACGTTCGATATCGGCTATTCGCACATCTTCATTCAAGACGGCGGTGTAGACATTAGTACGCCGGAAGGAACAGGCACTCTCGCGCCGCTCCCAACCTTGGAATTCAAAGGGGAATCGCAAGCTGCTGTCGATCTTGTCTCGTTCGGCATGCGGACGAGGTGGTAAGATCCGTTACCCCACAAAAAAGCCGGGCATGTCGCCCGGCTTTTTTGTGTCACTATGCCCGGCAGCTACTCGGCCTCATCAACCTGCAACTCGTGCAGGATGCTTTCGAGAACGCCTTCGAGTTTGTTAGCCGATGTTTCAAGTGCGCTCGCGGCGGCCACGACGCGGTTCGATTGGGCGGCCTGCGATTGGCTCATGGCATAGAGCTTGCCGGCATTGCGGGCGATTTGCTCGCAGCCTTGCGGATCAAACGGATTGGCCTGGAGCGACCAGGCGATGTCGTGAATGTCTTCGGCAGCCTTGAGCATGGCATGTGTCGGCAGCACGCTTTCATCCATCGTCGGGCGTGCCAGGAGGGCGGCTCGGGTCTCGGCCATCTGGGATCGGACGACTTCGATTTCGGCCTTGAGCTGGCCGAGCAGCGCCGGTGGCTCGCGCAGGGAGCCTTGAAGACGGCGAATGGCGTCTTCAAGCAGGGCGCTGTCCAGGCGGCGCGCGCGGCGGCCGTGCTCCGCCAGGAACCAGCGTCCGCGCGCGGTTTCGAGCAGTGTCGCCTCAATGGCGCGGTATTCGGTTTCAATATCGTCGGTAACGGGCGAAGTGAGAGCCTGCATGCCAGTTGTGCTCCGCAAAAAATCGCCTCAACGGGTATGCGATTCGCAAGTGGCGAAGACACAACCTCCGGCTGAACTAAACAGGACTTATCGGGCAGCGCTACGCCTTCCGCGTTATAGTGTGGCATGAGCATAGAGATGCGAGGACGGGCATGGTCAGCGGGGATGACGCAAAGCGCAATTTCGCGATGCGCGTCGCGCTATTTTACGGTGCGTTGTTCGTCTTTTACGGCATGCACACGCCATTTCTCCCAGTCTGGCTGAACTGGCGCGGACTGTCGGCCGGCGAGATCGGCACGGTAATCGCGGCGCCTCTGTTTCTGCGCGTGTTCGTGTCACCCGTAGTTGCGATGGCGGCAGATCGGAGCGGAGCGCACCGCCGGTATCTCGTGCTGCTCGCGTGGCTGACGATCGCGCTGGTGTTGGCGCTGGCTGAATCATCATCGTTCTGGCCGGTGCTGTTGTTCGCAATCGCGCTGATGCTCTGCAACTCGACGATCATGCCGCTGATCGAGACGATCGCGGTGACGGGTGTTCGCTACCGCGGCCTCGACTATGGGCAAATGCGGCTGTGGGGATCCCTATCGTTCGTGGCGGCAAATTTTATCGGCGGGTTGGTGATCTACGCTTTCGGCGGCGGAGCCGGTATTTGGCTGATCGCGTTCGGGTGCGTTCTGACTGTTGCTGCCGGACATTTCCTGCCTCCGGACGAGCGGTTTGAAGATGCGATCAAGCCAGCGCTGCCGTTGTGGCGGTCATCCGTGTTGCACGATCTCCTGAGCCAGAAGCAATTTTGTCTGTTTCTCGTAGCGGCTGGTCTCGTTATGGCAGCGCACGCTACGTTCTTCACGTTCGGGATTCTGCTTTGGGAAAAGCAGGGCCTTTCGGCGGCGTGGTGCGGAACGCTGTGGGCCGTCGGCGTCTTTGCCGAGGTCATGCTGTTTTCCGTTTCCGGACGGGCGGTCGCGCGGATTGGATCATTACGCCTGATCGCGCTTGCCGCGTTGGCGTCGATTGTGCGTTGGTCGGGGATGGCGTTCGAGCCGCCACTTGCGATGCTTATTCCGCTGCAATTGCTGCATGGCGCGACCTATGGCGCTTGCCACATCGGCGCGATCCACTTCATCCACGAAAACGTGGCGCGCGATAAGCAGGGAACGGCGCAATCACTCTACGCGACAATGGCAGCTGGTGTCGCGCTCGGTGCGGCTACCCTGATCGCTGGATGGATCTACGTGCGCGCCGGGTCGCTGTCATATCTCGGGATGGTCGCGATCTCGATGGTGGCGCTTGGCGCAGCGCTTTGGCTGCTCCGCAACCGCAGCGGCTCGACGATGGCGGCGGCGGATCCAGTGTAAGGCGGGTTAGCCCCACAGCTCAGGGCTTGGCGGCTGAACGATGCCGTTGTCGATGCGCAGCCCGTGCTCGCGATCCCGCGCCAGCAGAAGCGGGCCGTCGAGGTCGATCCAGTCGGCATACGGTGCCAGCAGCATCGCGGGCGCAACGGCGAGTGATGTTCCGACCATCGAGCCAATCATGATCTTGAGACCGTTGCGGCGTGCTTCTGCGACGAGGCTGATTGCACCTGTCAAGCCGCCCGCCTTGTCGAGCTTGACGTTCACGGCGTCGTAGAGACCGATGAGATGCGGGATATCGTCGGCGGTATGAACGCTTTCGTCGGCACAAATAGGGACGAGGTGGGGAGTGGCACGGAGGATATCGTCCTGACGGGCGGGAAGCGGCTGTTCGATCAATTCGATGCCGCATTCAGCCGCGACCGCGAGCAGAGGCGTCAACGTTTCTGCGGTCCAGGCTTCGTTGGCGTCGGCAACAAGATGAGCGTCTGGGCGGGCCTGCCGGACAGCGCGCATGCGTGCGTCGTCGCCGTCACCGCCGAGCTTCAGCTTCAAGAGCGAGAGAGAGGCAACGCTAGCGGCTTTTGCCGCCATCTCGTCGGGGGCGGCGAGACTCAAGGTGAAGGCGGTGACTTTCGGCGCGGGTTCGGGAAGCGCAGCGCGCGTTGAAACCGGAATGCCGGTCTGCTTGCTTTCGAGGTCCCAGAAGGCGCAGTCGAGGGCATTGAGGGCCGCGCCGGGTTTCAGCTCACGCAGCAAGTCGGCGTGCGTTGAAATTCGATCGGCAGCCGTTCGGATGACATCGAGGACGCCATCGACTGTTTCGCCATAGCGGCCATAGGGGACGGCTTCACCGCGGCCTTTGTGCGTGCCGTCCGTTATTTCTACGACGACGACATCGGCCGCGGTTTTCGCGCCGCGTGAGATGATGAAGGCTTCTCTGAGCGGCCATGCCTCGTGTCGTGCTTCGACGCGGATAGGCGGCATGCAGACAGGCGACATGGCGGCCTTTGCCGGTTAGCGAATCCGGCCGACTGCGTGCGCGAGGAAGAGATAGACGCGGCCGGTATCGGACACGAGATGGCTTTGCGCCGTGCGGCCTGACGGGTCACGCGTGTCGGCTTCCTTGATGATCCGTTCGAAGTCGGTGAGGTACCGAAAGATCGACTGCGACAGGTCCGCGTCGGTCTGGGCGCGGGCGGCGATTTCGTCGAACAGCATACGCGCTTCCGGAGCGTAAATGCTGCGGACCAGGACGTTCCTCTGACCCGCGCGAATGCGGTTCCAGATGGCGCCAGCCGTCTGCGGATCGAGCGCGCGGGAGATCATGCCGACGTCGAGGCGCACTGGCGCGGCCGAGTGAGGGGCAGGCGAATGCGGCGGCGGTGCAGGTGCTGGTTCGGGCGGAACATTGCGGACCGGCGCGTGGTCTTCGTCGTGCGAGGCGCGGGCAAGGAGATCGCCGAGCGACCAGCCCTCGCGTTGATCCTGTTGGACGCTGGCGCGGCTGCGGCTGGGCGCATTTTCCTGTTGGATAAGCGCGGAGGTCAGCGACGGTGTCGGCGCGAGACGCGCGGGCGCGGGAGCTGGCTCAGGGCGCATGATTTCGCGGGGAGCGTTGGCGCGTTGGGAAATTTGCGTCAACTGTTCGATGGCGCGCAACTGATCCTGCAGGGCGCGGCGCATCGATTCCGCCGTCTCGCGCGTCGAAGTCGGGAGGCGAGAGGCTTCTTCGCGAATGCGGGCCTGCTCGCTCGCCAGGGTGGCGGCGGCCTCGGCTGCCCGGAGGCGGGTTTCTTCGGATGCCGATGAGAGGCGGGTCGATAGCGTTTCGAATTCGCGAGACAGTTCGCCCGATACGTTCTGGAAGCGATGACGGAGATCGGATAGCGCGCGATCGCTCTGGGCCTCGGTCTCATGCTTGACGCGATCGAGTTCGGCCATCAAGGCGCGCGAGCGGCTCTCGGCGGTGTCGCGCAGCTCCTCGGCAATGGCACGGGCCTTGAGTTCGATATTTTCGAGCGAACCTTCGAGGTTCGATGAATAACCGGCGATGGTGCGGCCAAATTCGTCGGCTTTGCCCGAGAGGCGATCGATGGTGTGCGAAAGCTCGGCGTGCCGCGTCTGCAGCGTCGACTCGATGCGAAGGTTGGCGGTGTCGAGGACGTTGGCGGCTTTGAGGATCTGCTCGCCCTGGTTCTCGAAGCGGTTGGTGACGCCGTGGATCTGCTGGAACAGATTATCGGCGACGTCCTGCAGGATGCCCGACTGTTTCGAAAGCCCGTCGATGGCCTTCATCGTCTGACGTGTGATGTTTTCGCTCGTCCGGCGGACGGCGTTGATGCCGTTCACGACGGAATCGTCGAGTTCCGTCGCCTGCTGCGCAATCGTTTCACGGAAGGTCTGCGAATGGAGCTGCAGGGCATTCGTCAGCAGAGACGCCTTTTCGCTGACCGCATGGTCGATGGCGGTCGTCGAGCGCATGATCTGATCGTCGAATAGCTCAAGCCGCTTCTGGAAGGCTTCATCGAGCGAACGCGTTCGTTCGACGAGCTGGATGTCGAGAGCCTGGGCGCGGTTAGACAGAGTGGTGTCGAGCGCGCGCGCATATTCTTCGAAAACAGTCTGGAGGTTTTCAGTGCGGTTGCCGAGCGTCGTATCGAGCGTCTGCATGTAACCGTCGAACGTGGCGCGCATCTGTTCCGTGCGAGCGCCAAGCGCGGTCGAGAAGGCAGTGGTGTAGTCTTCGAGAACCGATTGAAGCTGAAGCGTGCGCGAACCGACGGCATTTTCGAAGCGGCCCGTGGCGGTAGCAAGCGAGCCTTCGAGGTTGGCGAGATTTTCGCCTGCATTAGCGATGATGCCGCGAAGCGTCAGCTGTTGCGTCGAGAGCTTTTCGATCAGCGTCGGAATTTCGGTGCCGAGCGTCTTCAGCGTTTCTGTGACGTTGGTGGACGTGTCGAGAAGGGCGTGACGTTCGCCTCCGAGTTCGTTGATCAGCTCGCGGATGCGGCGCTCGTTGTGCTCGTAGGAGCGTTCGAGTTCGGCGACGTGATTGTGCACGAGTGCTTCAAGTTCGCCGGCGCGACCAAGGGCGCGGGACACGGCGTCGTTCATGAACGAGACTTGGCGGCGGACAGCCTGACCCAGGCTAGCGATTGATTGTTCCGCCGTGCGGTCGGGCTCGGCGAGGCGAATGGCGACTTCGCTCATCGTTGCGGATTTAAGTGCCAGCGATGCGATGTGCCACGACAGAAGGGCTAACAGCCAGATGATGGCGATCGGCGCGATGATGGCGGTCGCGGTGTAGAACGTCGTCGGATGCAGCAGGAGCGACGACAGGGGCTCGCCTGCCTGCCATCCGGGTGCAAGCGTCAAGGCGCCAACGATCAGTCCGACGACGGCCCAGACGGCGCTGCCGATGGCGGCGTAACGAAAAACCTTGTTCGACGGCTTCTGTTCGAGCGCGTAGATCAGGCCGCCGATGCTCGGGATGTCGTCGTTGGCGGCGATTTTACCACGGACCGGTCCTGCCGGGCGGCGACGCGCGACGCGGCGGGCTGGCGGCTCGGTGGTGGGTTCGTCTGCGGGCTGTTCTTTGTCGGGCGGCGGCATCGGCGCTGGCGCGGGAAGAGCTAAGGCCGCGGCCGTCGCGGCTGGCGCCTGGGCGGCATCGATTGAAAGCAGCGGCGGGGGAAGGGAGGGCGCCGGTCTAGAGGCAGGCTCCTTGGCGTCCGTCGCGGGTTGGGCATCGTTAGGGATGCCGTCCAGGGACGGTTCGACGGGCGGTGTTCTGCCCGCAATAGCCATGAGTTTCGCAATCTGATCTTGCGACATTGCGCAATGTCCCCCACTCGATCCGGTACGCGGCACAAGCCCGTGCGCTTCAGGCCACCGGAACTCCCATTCGCACCCTATAAGAGTTTTAATTGCCCGCAAAATGGAAAGACATGCGTAACCATAAGAAATGTCTATGCATCTTAGGGGGTTAGCGAATTGGGACCGATAATACGGCCGGATTGCGGCGGCAGGCGCTCCTCCGATGCGGCTGCGGCCTCACGTCGTAGGTTAAGTAGCCGTTTATGACGTTGGCCGAAACACCCCGGTCCGGTTTACCCAGAGTTATTGCGGTTCTGGGACTATTCTATCCCCAAAAGTTGCGGCCAGAATGGCGGGAATACGCCTTTCTGACCGCCATCGGTTTAGGTGTGACGTATGGATGCTCCGCGGGCTCGATCGTATGATCTGCACACCCCGGATAGAAGCGACAGGCCGATAGACGTGCCGGTCGATCTCGCTCATCTGAGGAGATATACCCTTGGAGACAAGGCTCTCGAGGCCGAAATTCTCGGGCTTTTCCTCGCGCAGCTGCCTGAAACCATTGCCTCTCTGAAGTCGGCCGAGACTGAGCGGGACTGGAAAATCGCGGCGCATGCGCTCAAGGGATCGAGCAGGGCTGTTGGAGCGTGGCGGATCGCTGCGCTGGCGCAGGAAGCGGAGACGCTTCCTGCGAACGTGACGACCGGTGCTTGTTCCGAGGCGATCGCAAAACTTGAGGCCGCCGCCGCAGAAGCCAGTACTTTCGTCAAGGAAACGGCGTGTAAAGCCTAGCGGCTGACCGATCTTCTGTGGCCCTCCCGCCGCATCCCCCGCGTTCGGCTTGAAATACTGGCGGCGTCCAATTAAGTGTGCCCGCTAACCAACGATCCCCATCCGTCTGAGGCCGTTCTCAACGGCCCATTCAAGCCTCAAGGACACACGCGCAACCATGACGAAAATTACGTTCATCCAGCCTGACGGCGAGAGTCAGACGGTGGAAGCGGAAAACGGTCTGACCGTCATGGAAGCAGCGAAGCTCAACGACATTGCTGGGATCGAGGCAGAATGCGGGGGCGCGTGCGCCTGTGCGACCTGTCATGTCTACGTTGACGACGCCTGGCGCGACAAGGTCGGCAAGGCGAGCGACATGGAAGAGGACATGCTGGATTTCGCGTTCGACGTGCGCGAGGGCAGCCGCTTGTCTTGCCAGATCAAGATCTCCGATGCGATCGACGGTCTGGTCGTCCGCGTGCCCGCAAAGCAGTTCTGATCAAAGACATTCAACGGACGATCGTGATGGCCGAAACGATTTCTATTGCATCCGCCTCTTCCGAAGTGAGCGCACCAATCGAGACCGATGCCGTTATCATCGGCGCAGGTCCGTGCGGGCTCTTTGCCGTGTTCGAATTAGGCCTTCTCGATATCAAGGCGCATGTTGTCGATATTCTGGATCGGCCTGGCGGTCAGTGCGCCGAGCTCTATCCGGAAAAGCCGATCTATGATGTCCCGGCGCTGCCTATAGTGACGGGGCAGGAATTGACCGAACGACTGATGGAGCAAATTAAGCCGTTCAACCCGGTCTTCCATTTTAGCGAGCGTATCGATGGCTTGAAGAAGTACGCCGACGGTCGCTATCACCTTATTACGGATGCCGGCACGGAATTCATTGCCAAGGTCGTCGTGATTGCAGCCGGCGGCGGATCGTTCACGCCGAAGCGCCCACCACTAAACGGCATCGAAGCCTTCGAAGGCAAGTCGGTCTTCTATTCGGTGCGCAAGATCGAATCCATGCGTGGCAAGGATATCGTCATCGTCGGTGGCGGAGACAGCGCGCTCGACTGGACGCTCAACCTTGCTCCGGTCGCAAAGAGCCTGACACTGATCCATCGCCGCGATGAATTCCGGGCAGCCCCCCATTCCGTCGAAAAAATGCGCAAGATGGTGGAGGAGGCGTCCGTCCGGTTGATGATCGGGCAGGTGACTGCGCTCGACGGGGCAGACGGGCAGCTGTCGGCGCTCGAAGTAAAAACGGCCTCAGGCAGCGAAAAAATTCCCTGCACGGCAATGCTGCCGTTCTTCGGTCTGACGATGAAGCTCGGCCCTGTCGCGGATTGGGGCCTCAATCTTCACGAGAATCTCATCCCCGTAGATACCGAGCGTTTCGAGACGAGCGAGCATGGCATCTTCGCCATCGGTGATATCAACACCTATCCGGGCAAGCTGAAGCTCATTCTGTCGGGCTTCCACGAGGGGGCGCTGATGGCGCAGGCCGCACAACGGATCGTCTATCCGGACAAGAAAGTGATGTTCCAATACACGACGTCGTCTTCGAGCCTGCAGAAGAAGCTCGGCGTGAAATAACGTTCGCGGTCTCCCCACGCTCAGGCGTGGGCGATTTCCAGAAATCCAAGGGCAAGCAGGACGACGGCACCCGCAGCGACGATCAATTTGCCGCGGCGCGTCGGGGCAGCGGCGCCCATGACCAGCGCCGCAATCAGAATTGCTGCAGATATCAGATTGATCGGCACTAGCGCGGCAGGTCCGATGGAGCCGCGGGCTTCAGGATAAGTGAGGCCGATCCAGACGCTGACCGCGATTGAGAGGATCAGCGCGCCAGTGAGTCGCGGCCAGAGTCCGGAGTTTGGCTTCTCGATGCCGGCCAGCGTCAATGTGATGAGAGGGACCACGACCAGTACGACGCCGGTTGTCCCCTTGATCGCGATTTCAGCCCATAGAATCTGTTGCACGCATGCGCTCCGAGAAGCGTGACTGCGGTATTACTGGAAGACTTCCTTCATCTTCTCGCTGGTTTCATCGCCGGTGCCGCTGTTTCCGAAGCCGCTGAACAAGCCGCCGCTGTCTTCTGGCGCTTCGGAGGGAGGAGGCGTGTAATCGCCGGCAAGATTGCGATTGAGTGCTTCCTTAATCCGGGCCGTGCGATCAGGCGTGCAGTAGTCTTCTTCCTGCTCCTTCGCGGAGATCGCCTTCGTCACGCCGTTGAATGCGGTGTCGTAGACGTTGGATAATTTCTCGCCCAGGGTGGGTGCGGATGCCGTTTCGTAGGCGAGGTATTGGCTCTTCAGTTTGCCCGGATCGAAATTGTAACCGCATTTCAGAGCACGGGCCGAGGTCGCGGCGACGCCCATGGCGCGGGCGACGGGGTCGTTCGGGTCGCGGTTTTCTTTTGCCGTGCTGGAGCCGCCCAGAAGCGAACCTGTGGTCGGCAGTTTCGGCAGCGAGGCGCCGCAGCCGCCGAGAGCAACGGTCGCGGCCACGGTCAGGATCAGTTTGGCGTTTCTCATTGGGAATGTTCCCCCCACCCCCGATATCGCATTTGAGATGGCCTAGTCGCCGCGGCCGGTCAATGGCTCAGGCGCCATTTCCCACGGTTTGAGACAAACGAGTCGCAATACAACTTTAGGCGTCATCGGCCACGAGTGGGGCCGAAACGGGGCATCAGCGCATCAGGGCGCGCATACCGGCGTCAAGACCGTCGAGAGTCAACGGATACATGCGTCCGCCAAGCAGTTTGCTCACAATGCCGATCGAGGGTGTCCAATCCCAGTGTCTTGGATCCACAGGATTGAGCCAGATCGTGTGCTTGTAGATGTCAGCAACACGTTTCAGCCAGATCGCACCCGGTTCTTCGTTCATGTGCTCGACAGAGCCGCCGGCAACGGTGATCTCGTAGGGGTTCATCGAGGCATCGCCGATGAAGATCACTTTGTAGTCGGCAGGGTAAGTGTGCAGAACCTGCCAGGTGTCGATCTTGTTGGTGTAGCGACGGGCGTTATCCTTCCAGACGCCTTCATAGAGGCAGTTGTGGAAGTAATAGTACTCAAGATGCTTGAACTCCGAGCGGGCCGCCGAGAACAGCTCTTCGACTTCCTTGATGTGATCGTCCATCGAGCCGCCGATATCGAAGAACATGAGGAGCTTGACGGTGTTATGCCGCTCGGCCCGCATGCGAATATCGAGGTAGCCCTTTTCTGCGGTGCCGCGGATGGTGCCGTCGAGGTCCAGCTCTGAGGCGGCGCCCGTCCTGGCGAACTGGCGCAAGCGGCGTAGGGCAACCTTGATCGTGCGTGTGCCGATTTCCGCCGTGCCGGCCAAGTCCTTGAACTCGCGCTTGTCCCAGACTTTGATCGCGCGGCGATGGCGGCTTTCCTTCTGGCCGATACGGACGCCAGCCGGATTGTAGCCATACGCGCCAAAGGGTGACGTGCCGCCGGTGCCGATCCATTTGTTGCCGCCCTGATGGCGTTCTTTCTGCTCGGCGAGGCGCTTCTTCAGCTCCTCCATGATTTTGTCCCAACCGCCGAGCGCTTCGATGCGCTTCTTGTCTTCTTCTGAAAGGTGAAGCGTGCTCACACGGCGCAGCCATTCCTCGGGAATTTCGGCTTCCGCGGCGTCGGGCAGGCTTTCGAGGCCTTTGAAGACATGGGCGAAGATCTGATCGAAGCGATCGAGATTGCTCTCGTCCTTAATGAGCGTGGCGCGCGCCAGATAATAGAAATCTTCGACGCGGCCGCCTGCGATGCCCGAGCGTACGGCTTCAAGCAAGGTCAGATATTCTTTGAGCGTGACCGGTAGTTTGGCTGAGCGCAGCTCTGTGAAGAAGGCCTGGAACATGGGGCAAAACTAGGTGTTTTGGAGCGTCGAGACAATGAGCGGAGCGCCGCAAGCACACTCTAACGCAAAGAAGCCGCCCAAAGGGGCGGCTTCTCGTATTTCGATTGTCTGGCTTCAGATCAGAAGTTGATCAGAGCGCCCATACCGACGTAGTCGAAGTTGTCGTAGGCAAGACCCTGGGTGTTGTTATCGTCATAGTCGAGGTGACGATACTTAACCCAGATCGACATGGCAGCCGCGTCGATTTCCTGGACCACGCCGAGACCCCAAACCTTCGTGGTATCTTCGGTGGCACCGAGGAGGCCCAAGTTCTCAGACTGGGAGAATACGCCCGAGCCCTTGATGTGCTCGTATTCGCCATAGAGAACCGTGTGGCCGAGCGGAACCCAACGTTGACGGATACCGCCCTTCAGGTAGTAGGTCTCAGACTGGCCAGAGCCGCTGAAGTCGTAGGTGTCGTGGCCATAAGCACCGTATGCGAACAGGCCCGTCGGGATGTGTTCGACATATGCGCCAGCCTGGAAGTACTGCTGGGTCGCGTTGTTCACGAAACCACCTGAGAAGCCATTGAGGGCCTCGTCGGTGCTTTCAGCGTAAGACGCAACGGCAGCAACCTTGAAGTCATGCCATTCACCAGCGTAACGCGTGGTGATGGCCCAGATGTCATCTTCACCCCACGATGCGGACACCGAGAAGCCGCCAAAGGTCGGCGAGTCGTAACGAACGACGTTGCGCGGAACGCCGAAGCAGTCACCCCAGGCGCCGCCAGCGCTCTGGCAGTAGTCGCCGCCCCAGTGTCCAAAAAGGCCACCGGTGTTGGTGCGAATACCGAAGCTGTTGACGTCGAACGCCACCCAGTTGGCGGGGACGAGCGAGCCCGAACCGTCAACCAAGATCGCTGCGTTGTCAGCCGCGTCGGACTGCTTACCAACCGAGACCTTACCCAGCTGGTCGCTCTTGATGAACCAGAACGACTGCAGCGTCGAAACGCCGTTGGCCGTACCGGTCAGAGCGTTCGGGCCGTCAGGCTGGCTTTGGCTGGTCGTCAAGCTGTCGGAGCCGATGGCTTCGATGTGCAGAACGTAACCTGCCGTCCAACCTGGAAGGATCGTCGCCTGGCCAGTGAACTTCACGTGGCTGCCGAGCGTCGAGCCGAGGTCCGTGACGTAGGCGTTCGACTCAGCGCCGTCGTCCCACCACATAACCTGCTGGCCAACCCAGCCCGACACGGTGAGCGAGACCTTGCGGTTGCCCTTACGCGCCGTCGTCGCTTCCAATTCTGCAATGCGCTCTTCTAGATCTGCGCAGCAGTTGCCGCCCAAGTCTGCTGCAGAAGCATTCGTCGCGGCGAACCCGCCAGCGAGAACGCCTGCAGCGACCAGTGCGCCTACCCTCATCTTCCTCATTCTACCTTCTCCCGTCTTCAATCACTTCTAGTAGTAGACGCGGTACTTGGCGTTCGCCGTATTGTCGGCCGCATCAAAAGCGATCCACGGCGGAACCCCTACCAAGTGACTTCGCCGCTTGCCGGGAAAGTCCGTGATTCGTGGGTTGGCAACAATTGCGGTTTGCGAAACGACCGCGACGAATCCGACAATGTGGCGCAGGGGCAACTAGCCGGATTGTTGGGCAGATGCTCGAAAACTAGTCTAAATAACTGTTTTTGAAGGCATTATTTTTGTGCGAGCCACGGAAGTCGCACTGTGGGTTTTCCACGCATCAGCGAATTCATATGCACACAAATAAAAAGGCCGCCCGGCAAGGGGCGGCCTTCAATTTCGATTTGGTGGCTTTGGCCGGGGATCAGAAGTTGATCAAAGCGCCCATGCCAACGTACTGGAAGTCTTTGTAGCCAATGCCGAGATCGTTGTTGTCGCTGTAATCGAGGTGACGGTACTTCACCCAGATCGACATCGCAGCCGAGTCGATTTCCTGGACAACGCCACCACCGATGACTTGCGTGCGATCGTGGGTTGCATCGAGGCCACCAAGCAGGTTCTCCGACTGGGAGAAGACGCCCGAGCCTTTGATGTTCTCGTATTCGCCGTACAGGATCGTGTGGCCAAGCGGCGTCCAGCGCTGGCGGATACCGCCCTTGCCGTACCACGTCTCCGACTGACCCGAGCCAGCGAAGTCATAGTCGTCGTGGCCGTAAGCACCGTATGCGAAAAGGCCCGTCGGGATGTGTTCGACATATGCGCCAGCCTGGAAGTAGCGCTGGGTCGCGTTATTCACGAAACCGCCTGAGAAGCCGTTGAGGGCCTCGTCGGTGCTTTCAGCGTAAGACGCAACGCCTGCAACCTTGAAATCTGCCCATTCACCGGCGTAACGCGTGGTGATGGCCCAGATGTCATCTTCACCCCACGATGCGGACACCGAGAAGCCGCCGAAGCTCGGCGAGTCGTAACGAACGACGTTGCGCGGAACGCCGAAGCAGTCACCCCAGGCGCCGCCAGCGCTCTGGCAGTAGTCGCCGCCCCAGTGGCCGAACAGAGCGCCGCTGTTGGTGCGAATACCGAAGCTGTTGACGTCGAACGCCACCCAGTTGGCGGGGACGAGCGAGCCCGAACCGTCAACCAAGATCGCTGCGTTGTCAGCCGCGTCGGACTGCTTACCAACCGAGACCTTACCCAGCTGGTCGCTCTTGATGAACCAGAACGACTGCAGCGTCGAGACGCCGTTAGACGTGCCGGTCAGAGCGTTCGGTCCGTCAGGCTGGTTCTGGCTGGTCGTCAAGCTGTCGGAGCCGATGGCTTCGATGTGCAGAACGTAACCTGCCGTCCAGCCCGGCATGATCGTCGCCTGGCCAGTGAACTTCACGTGGCTGCCGAGCGTCGAGCCGAGGTCCGTGACGTAGGCGTTCGACTCAGAGCCGTCGTCCCACCACATAACCTGCTGTCCAACCCAGCCCGACACGGTGAGCGAGACCTTGCGGTTGCCCTTGCGTGCCGTCGTAGCTTCCAATTCTGCGATGCGCTCCTCGAGGTCTGCGCAGCAGTTCCCCCCGAGATCAGCTGCCGATGCACTGCCGGTTGACAGGCTGCCCGCAATCAGGCCTGCCGCCGCCAGGGCACTCAGACTGTACTTGTTCATAGAACTACTCCCGTCTGCTTCGACTTGAGGAATGACAGGCAGGAGCGCCAGCGCCCGGCCCAACACTCTTCTTCTTTCCGTGGTGTTATTTTACCCGTCCTCAAACCCGTCTTTGCGGCCAACGGGTTTCCCCCCGAATCACCGCTCAGGGTTATGTTTTAAGCAGATCTGATTCGGTCGGGGAATAGTGGACGGGCGTTCCGCTGTGGAATTGCGGGGATTTGTGACGGAAAAGTCACGAGCGTTGATGCTGCCACACGGCGGTCACGGGCCGACCTAAATTCGGACGAAGTGACTTCCTTGTCATGGCGACGGGGAAGGAAAAATCACTGATGATTCATGTGGTCGTCATGTGGATAAACGGCGTCCGCATGTCAGTCTTTGACCGATTTTGAAGACATCGTCGAGATGCAAAGGCCGGGATTATTATTAAAAACGCCGACGGGTGTGTCACGACAACCATTTCCGGCTGGTCTGCCTAACTCGCGAGCACGAAGCGTTCACTGCACTGGGCTTGGAAGCGATCAGTGTGCCCGAACGCCTGGCAAAATCGGTTCTGCATGGCGTCGAGCAAGCAGGCTGGCGTCGATGAGCGCTTGCCGTTTATCCACCCAAAAAAGGCGAGTTCGGCTTCGACTAATCCGGCTATGAGGGTCTTTAAGCCCACCACGGCAGGGTCGCAAATCAGCACGAGCGCGAATAACGGGATGTGGACAGTGATAAAAAAACTGTCTGAGGAAATCGACCTGCTTGCGGACCATGAGGGGCATCGACCAGAGGGCTTTCCTGATATTGCATCGGCGTCCGACCGCTGGGACTGCCGGTGCCAAAGGCTTGGGTGTGGGCAACCTATGGCTGCCGACGGTTGATGATGAAAATTCTTCGAGGGGATTTTATGGGCGGTCTTGCCCGGTAGGATGCAACGAATGGCGGGTTGCTAACTTCATAATTCGTTGACGAGAAAGTCACACGCCAACGTCTCGCGAGTGGAAAATCTGCCACAATCGTTGGATAGCAGTCGTGGGCTGTTCGTCAGTGCTGTCTCGCGATAGCGTTGGGCTGGAACGTGCGCGCCTCGAGGTTTGGCTGATATCGGAAATGACAGGAAAAATCGTCGATCGCCGGGTACTGCTTGAGAAGGCGGTCGCAGGAACTTTTGCCATGGGCCTCGCCAAGATGGCGTTGGCTGTAACAGATGCCTATGCGGATGGGGCGTCGCCGGCGCCACAACAGAGCCAGCAGGGGACGACCTTCGGAACGACGACGGTAAAAACGGAGGCCAAGCGGCTTTCGGACCAGCCGTTCGTCAAGCCGACGATGGATCTGCCGCCGCCGTTCAATAAGCTGAGCTACAGCCAGTACCGCGATATCCGCTTCCGGCCGGAGAAGGCGATCTGGAAAGGGGATCATCTCGATTTCCAGATTCAGCCGTTTGCCATGGGCTGGCTCTATGACGTTCCGGTCGATCTGTGGATCGTCGATGCCGGTAAGGCGGTTCGACTGGTTGCAGACAACAAGCTGTTTTCGTTTGGGCCGCTGATCGGTCCGGGCCCCGATGCGGCGCCGTTCGGATTTTCCGGGTTTCGTATCCACGGGCCGATCAACCGGTCCGACGCTTTCGACGAGTACACCGTCTTCCAAGGTGCGAGCTACTTCCGAGCCGTCGGCCGTGGACAGGTCTACGGTGCATCGGCTCGCGGCCTGGCGCTCAATACCGCGCAGCCCGGCGGCGAAGAGTTCCCATTTTTCCGTAGCTTTTGGATCGAACGGCCGAAGTCGATCGCAACCGAACTGGTCATCCATGCGTTACTCGATAGTCAGTCGACGACCGGCGCCTACCGGTTTGCGATCTCGCCGGGAGAGACGACGGTTATGGATGTCGAGGCAACCTTATATCCGCGTGTCGCCTTGAGCCATGTCGGGATTGGTCCGCTCACGAGCATGTTCTTCCATGGACAATCGAGCCAGAGACGGGTCGAAGACATTCGCCCCGCTGTTCACGACAGTGAAGGGCTCGCCATGATCAATGGCGGCGGCGAGCGGCTGTGGCGGCCGTTAAACAATCCGAAGACCCTGCAGCTCAGCGCCTTCATGGACAAGGACCCGAAGGGCTTCGGGCTTTGGCAGCGCGACCGCGACTTCCACAACTACGAAGACCTCGAAAGTCATTTCGAGCGTCGGCCTTCGGTCTGGGTCGAGCCGGAAGGTCCGTGGGGGGAAGGGTTCGTCGAGCTTGTCGAGATCCCCATTGAAGATGAGATTCACGATAATATCGCCGCCTATTGGAAACCATCAAAGCAATTGGCAGCTGGCGGTCCGCATCTCTTTAACTACAAGATCTACTGGGGCAGGGATGTCCCGGAAGCCTGGGCCGGCGCCCGCGTCGTCAAGACGCGTGTGGGAAATGGCAAAAAGCCAGGCATCATTGTTTTCGTCATCGATCTGGCAGGACCGTCGGTCAAGGACGCGAAGGATCTGCCAGCCGTGGATTTGTCTGCGAGCGCTGGTCAAATTTCCAACATCAATGTCCAGCGAAATCCTGAAATCTCCGGCGTTCGTGTCTCGTTTAATCTGGCCACGGGCGACAATGAACTCATCGAACTTCGTTGCGTTCTGAAGGCAGGCGATCAACCCGTCTCGGAGACCTGGCTCTATCGATGGACAAAGCCGTAAACGAGAACTTCATAGGCGAGATGCCGGAAGTCACATCGTATTCCAAAACATCGCCCGACGCGGGACCGTGGCGGCATTTGCCGCCGACGGCGCCGCTCGATATGCCGACGCAGGATTTTTCCACGCCGGCGCACGCGAGCACTGAAGTTCGGCGGCGCGGATATTGGGTGCCGCGTACGGCGATCTTTGCTGGCGCTGCAGTGCTGACCGCCGCCTTTGGGCACGAGCTGTTCAGCATCCTGTCGTTCGTCGTCATCACGCCGGTCCAGTTTCTCTTTCTTATTCTGTCGACGATCGCATTCGGATGGATCGCCATCGGCAGCCTGAGCGCGGCGTTGGGATTTCTGCCGCTGTTCATCGGCGAGCAGCCCGATACCATCGAGCCGCCGCCACCGTCGTCGTCACTGACCGGGCGCACGGCGTTACTGTTTCCGGTTTATCACGAAGACCCCGCGCGGATCGCGGGTGCGATCGAAGCGATGGTGCGTGAACTCGCAGACCTCGGCCGCAATGACAATTTCGACGTGTTTGTGCTTTCCGATACGCGCGGCGACGAGGATGGTGCGAAAGAGGCGGCCGTCTATCGGGCGCTTGCGCTCGAACTCGACGATATCGCGTCGGTTTACTATCGCCGCCGAATGAAGAACACGGCGCGCAAGGCTGGAAACATCTCCGACTGGGTCGAGCGTTTCGGGGCCTCTTATGAGTCTTTCATTATTCTCGATGGCGACAGCGTGATGTCGGGCGGCACGCTCGTTTCGCTGGCCGCTGCGATGGAGGGCGATCCCAAGGCAGGCCTCATTCAGACCGTACCGCGTCTGGTTGGCGGCGAGACGCTTCTGCAGCGCCTGCAGCAATTCGCGTGCAATACCTACGGTCCGGCGGTGGCCGCAGGCATTGCGTTCTGGCACCGCGACCAGGGCAACTACTGGGGCCATAACGCGATCATTCGCACGGCGGCGTTTGCGTCGGCGGCTGGGCTGCCTGACCTTCCCGGTCGCAAGCCGTTCGGTGGCCACATTATGAGCCATGATTTCGTCGAGGCGGTTTTGCTGCAGCGCGCAGGCTATGGCGTGCACATGATGCCATCGCTCGAAGGGTCTTACGAAGGCATGCCGCCGAACATCATCGATGTGGTGGCGCGGGACCGGCGCTGGGCGCAGGGCAACCTCCAGCATCTGGCCATCGTCTCGCAACCGGGGCTGACGCCGATGGGTCGCCTGCACCTCGGTATGGGAGCGGCTTCCTATCTGATTTCGGGCGTCTGGGCGATGTCGCTCATCGTCGGTGTCGTGCTGGCGCTGCAAGGCCAGCAGATGATTCCGAGCTACTTCCGCGATGACAAGACCTTGTTTCCAATCTGGCCGACGATCGATCCTGGCGCTGCGTTGCGTCTGTTCATGGGCACGATGGTCGTTGTTCTATTGCCTAAGGCACTCGGCCTGCTGCTCGCTTGGAAGCAGATGCGCAAGGAGCGGAATTTCTTTGGCGCCATTCGGGTGACAATCGGGGTGCTGATCGAGACGGTCTATTCGATGCTCATCGCGCCGATCTTCATGGTGACGCAGACGGTCGGCGCCGCCGAAATCCTCGCCGGGCGGGATTCCGGATGGAAGCCGCAGAAGCGCAACGACGGTGCGATCACGTTTGATGATGCGATGTGGTTTGCGCGCTGGCAGACCGCCATCGGCGGCATCGTCGGGGCCATCACATATACGGTTTCCCCGGCGCTTCTCGCCTGGATGTCGCCGGTGATCGGCGGGCTCATTCTGGCAGGACCGGTAAGCTGGCTGACGTCACGCCGTGCAGGTCCCATCGAGCGCTGGGCGCTGGCGACGAATGAAGACCGCAGGCCGCCGCCGGTTTTGGTCGACGCCGGGCACAGGTCGCGCGATTGGGAACGGAAGATGACGACGCCCGGCGCACTCAGTCCGCTGCCGGACGCTGCAGCGGCCTAGCGAGCCGTCCTCTCGCAGATGCTCTTGTCTAGCCTTCGGCCTGTTTGTCTGCGCCACGCAGCGAACGGACCAATTCGTTGAAGATCTCGCGCACGCGCAGTGGTTCGGAGTCGAGGTAGGGGAGCGGTCGGATCACCTCGACGGCGACGACGCCCAGGCGTGAGGTGAGTGCACCGTTGAACGCGCCTTCGCCGAGACGCCGCGACAGTCGCCGCAGCACATCCTGCCCGACGAATTGGCCGAGCAAGTCGTCCGTCATGGCGATGCCGCCGGTCGCGATGATGTGGCCGATGACGTTGCGTCCGAGGCGGAGGGCGCCAAGAAGACCCGGGCGTCCGCCGTAGAGGCTCGCGATCGCGCGGAACATGCGAACGTTCTCGACAAGCACGTAGCCCATCGCAATCCACATGATGGGAGAAAGCGCAGTCACGGTTGCGACGCGTTTCGCGGACGCCAGGATGACCTTGCGGGCTTCGCCGTCGAGCGGACGCAGCAGCTCGCGATCCGATAGGCGAAGCAACTCGCCGGGCTCTAGAACATCGCCGGAATGGTCTTTGACCCGCGCCAAACCCCAGGAAAGATCGGGACGGCCGCGGTAATGGGCGAGCAAGGCAGAGACAGCTTTGCGTTCGGCCGCGACATCGGGCTTGGCGAGCGTCGCGCGGACGAGGGAACGCAGTTTTGCGAGGCGTGCAAGGCGGCGGAACCCGAGGAGTTCGCGCAGGACGATCCCGAGCAGGGCCAGTCCGATGATGACCATCAGTCCGAAGGCGACCCAGCCGACCCAGTCCTTACGTTCGAGCGCGATTGAAACGAAGCGCGTGAACCAGAGTCCTGCCGCAATCGATGCTAGCGCCGCCATCGCTGAAAGCATGACGCTGCCGAAACGGAAGCCACGATTGATATCGTTGACCGACAAACGCCGTGCGGGAACGTCCGAACGCCGTGACGTCACGGCGCCGCCGTCGCGAATGTCGTCGGCGGTGAAGTCCGTATCTTCGGTGATGTCGTCTGCCTTGAAGACACGGGGTTTTCGCGGCGGCGGGGCGTTGTCCTCGAAGCTCATGAGAGATAGTCCGAGATCAGGAAATCGAGTGCGCGGTCCAACCGGATATGGGGGAAGGCGGCTGGTTTGCCGTCGGGCAGTGTATCGATGAGCTTCGGCGGTGCGAAGCGGACGAGTTCAAGAGAGGCCGATTTTGCGTGGCGCGCAGCGTTCAGCGCAGCGGCCGGGTCGGCGGGAAGGTCGCCCGGAAAGATTGCGGCTTCGGCCGTTCCGTCGAACGTCACGGTGCCGATGCGCTCGCCTTTGATCGGTGTACCGCGGAGACAGGGGAGGCTTTCGCTGCCTTGCTTGGCGGTCGCCTCGCGGGTGGCGCGCAGGGCTGACAACGCAAGCGCATGAACGCCGGCACCTTCGGTCTGGGCGCGCTTCACTGCTTCGTCGACGATTTCTTTCAGGATGGCTTCGAGGCGATCGTGGCTGGAGGCGGGAAGGTGGTCGGCCTTTGTCGCTGCGAACAAGACACGGTCGATGCGCCGTCCGAGGAACATCGAAAGCCATGAGTTGGCGCCGGGGCGGAAGGCACGCAAAATATCGGTCATGGCGCGTTCGAGATCGCCAACGGCGTCGGCTCCGCGATGCAGCGCTGTCAGCACGTCGACCAGCACGATCTGGCGGTCGAGCCTGGCGAAGTGATCGTTGAAGAACGGTTTGACGACGGATGACTTGTAGCTCTCGAAGCGGCGCATCATCATCGCGGCGAGCGAACCGCGCGGCGGGCGTTCTTCAGACGTCAGCGGCATCGGAAAGAATGTCAGCAAGGGCGAGCCGTCGAGTTCGCCCGGCAGCAGGAAGCGGCCAGGGGCGAGCGTCGATTGGGCGCCGCTATCGCGCATGGCGCGCAGGTAAGCCGTGAAGAGTTTTGCGCCGGTAATGGCGATCTGCTCGTCTTCGGCGGCGGCCGGATCGGTGCCGGCGAGAAAATCGAGAAACGGCTTGGCATACTCGGCGCGCGACGGCGAACGTGCGAGCGCCAGGGCGCCAGCCGAGAAAGCGCGGAAGTCCTGCTCCAGCATCGGCAGGTCGATCAGCCATTCGCCGGGGTAATCGACGATATCAACGTGCAGCTTCGAATATCCGGCGAGGCGCTTAAGAGCGTAAGCCGAGCGGTATTCGATGGTGACGCGCAACTCCGAGATGCGCCGAGTGCTTTCGGGCCAGCGCGGCGGTGTTGCGAGCAGGTCCGCCAAATGCGCCTCATAGTCGAAGCGCGGAATGCTGTCGTCGGGCTGGGGTTCGAGGTAGGCGCGGACGATGCGGTGCTCAGCGTCGGCAGCGAAAAAGGGCAGGCGGCCGCCGCTGACAAGATTACGGACGAGCGCCGTAATGAAGACCGTCTTGCCGGCGCGGGACAGTCCCGTCACGCCGAGCCGGATCGACGGCGTCAGGTAATCGGTCAGGCGCGCCTGCGCATCTTTGATGAGAGAGTATGAGATATCAGCCAAGAGGTGCCGCGTGTCGCCAATGAAAAGGGGCCCGGAAAGGCCCCCCTTTAAGTGGCGTAACTTGCAGGTCGCGACAAGACGTTTCGGGCGCCTGTCTTGCGCCATATCAAGTGCTGCGGCTCAACCGTAGAAAAAGACGATAACGCCTGCAGCCATTACCGCGACAGCCATCAACATGATGGCGCCTGAACGCAGAAATTCGGACACGGCCTTTCTCCTTTGCCAAGTCCCCACAACCAGTGTTGGAAGGACCATAGGCTCAAAGGTTTGAATAAGCCCTGACGCGCAGGTTCAGGCGGCGTTCATGGAAGGAAACTGTCGGTTCAGGAGCGAAATCAGGCGTCGTGGGCCTTGCGCACTTCGAATATTTCCATGATCCGGCAGCCGCGATGGGGGCCGTCGACCACGAATGTCCATTTCCCTTCGGTGAAGGTGTCGCACATCTTGACGCCCTTCACGAGAATCCAGTGGCCCTCCTTACCCTTGTGGATGGCCAAAATGTAATAGGCCCAGGCGCTTCTGGGTTTTTGCATCCACGTCCAGAACGTCGGCCGTTCTTTCCTGGCGCGGTGCATGTGGCTTTCTTTCAGCTCCATGCGGTAACCGAAATAGGCGAGCGCGGCTTCGACCTCGTCGGAATAGGTACCGCGCACGACCGGCTTGCGGTGCGGAGGCAACTCGCGCCCTTCGCGAATGACATCTTCGATCTTCGAAATGCCGTAGCCGGTGATCGCGGAGAGCACATACGGGCCGCAAAAGGCCACGCGGCCGGTGTCGTTATTTGCCGCGCCGAGGCTCGACGACGGTGAGCCGGTTGAAAAGCGATCGGTCATGGGGAAAATGCCCTATACAAGCAACGACGGGATGCTCGACCGATACGGTTAAGCAAGCGTTAACGACAGGAGCCCGATCCACACCCATGGCAGACCGCGTCAACGTCTCGTTCTTTCAGGAATTGATGGCCACCGTTGCCGAGCAGGGGCGGGCGCTGCTGCCGAAGGCGCTGTTCCGCGACAGCGCCGGTGAATCGATCGAGGTTCTGTCGCGGGCGCTGATGTCGGGACGGGGCGAAGCCTCGGGCGTCGCGATTGCGCGGCAGCTCCTCAATCAGCTCAAAAAGGCGAGCAGCGAAGAGCGGCTGGCGTTCTATCATTTTCTCGCCGAGGACCTGCAACCTGACGCCGCCGACGTTGCCGAGGCGGCGCGGAATTACCTCGACAACCCATCAGAGAAAACGCTCGGGCGGCTGCAGAGAGCCTCCTACAGCCCGAGACTGGAATTTTTCCGGCGGCTCAACCTGGCGCCCGGAGCGACCGCCGAAATTGTGGCGCTGCGGGCTGACCTTGTTCGTCATATCAAGTCGGACGAGGGGCTGGCTGCCGTTGATCGTGATCTCGAACGACTGCTCGGGTCATGGTTCAACCGCGGCTTTCTCGTGCTTCGCCGTATCGACTGGCAAACGCCGGCGGCGATCCTGGAAAAGATCATTCAATACGAAGCGGTGCACGAAATTCGCGGCTGGGATGACTTGCGCCGTCGTCTCGATCCGAAGGACCGGCGTTGCTTCGCGTTCTTTCATCCGGCGCTGGTCGATGAGCCGCTGATCTTCGTCGAGGTCGCGCTGATGCGCGATACGCCCGATGCGATCTCGACCGTGCTCGACGGCCGTTCAACGGACGATGATGCGCCACCGACGACGGCCGTGTTCTATTCGATCTCAAATTGCCAGGAGGGCCTCAAAGGCGTCTCGTTCGGCAACTTCCTTCTGAAGCAGGTGGTCGAAGACCTGGCGCGCGATGTTTCGACATTGAAGACGTTCGTGACGCTATCGCCGGCGCCGAGTTTCGCGCGTTGGGTCGATCGGGCGCTAGCAAGCGGCAGCGACGTGCCGGTCAGCGCCGAGGACCGCAAGGCGCTCACGCGCCTGCGCGATCCGCGCTGGGTCGAGGATGCCGTCAAGGATGCACCCGGCACGGACGAACTGAAGTCGGCGCTGATGGGGCTTGCCGCCTATTATTATCTCTCTGCGCGCTCAAGCGATGAACGCCCCGTCGATCAGGTTGCGCGCTTTCATCTCGGAAACGGCGCTCGGCTCGAGCGGCTGAATTGGCTGGGCGATACATCCGAAAAGGGGCTGCGTGAAGCGCACGGCCTGATGGTCAACTATCGTTACGATCTTGCAGAGATCGAGCGCAATCACGAGGCATATGCAGATCAGGGAACGGTCGCTGCCTCACGCGCCGTCCGTGGGCTTCTGCGGCCGCTGGCGAAGACAAAAGGCCTTGCTGCAATGCCAGAACTTCTGGCGTTGCCAGGTGTTTCGAAGACGAAGCGTGTTCGCGGCGAGGAACCGCAATCCTAGTCGCACGGCGCTGCCCGGGGCCACCAAGGAGGCCCTTGTAAAGGCTATTTCCCCGTGCAGTATGGGCGCAAAGCGTTGCGCTCTGCGCTGATGTTCGGCTGCCGGATCGTAATGCAATCGTCATAATGAAGGTCCGCGATGCGCTACGATCAAAACGACCGGGAAAGCAGCAATGTCGAGGACCGTCGCGGTCAAGACGGCGGCGGAGGAGGTTTTCAGTTTCCGAGCGGCAATGGCATTCAAATCCCGATCGGCCGCGGCGGGTTCAGCATTACAACGCTGCTGATCATCGGTGCGGTGATGCTGTTCTTCGGCATCAATCCGCTCGACGTTCTGCTTGGACCGAACAGCCAGATTCAGATGCCGCAACTGCCACAGACGACGGAGCGGCCTGATCGTTCGCCGTCGAACATTCCGGGTTTGCCGGGATCCCAGTCGAAAACGGCGAACAATGACGACGCCGAGAAGGAGTTTATCGGCAAGGTACTTGCCGACACCGAGGACGTTTGGACGTCGGTGTTCAAGAGCTTCGGACGCAATTATCCCGATCCTAAGCTCGTCATCTACAACGGCGCGACGCGTACGCAGTGCGGCGTCGGCCAGACGGCGATGGGACCGTTCTATTGCCCGCTCGATCAGAAGGTCTACATCGACCTTGCGTTCTATGATGAGCTGAAGCGCCGCTTCAACGTGGCCGGAGATTTTGCGCAGGCTTACGTCATTGCGCACGAGGTTGGGCACCACGTACAGAACCAGCTCGGCATTTTGCAGAAGGTGCAGGAGCTGAAGGAGCGTGCAGGCGACGAAGCGACGGCCAACCAGATTCAGGTTCGGACCGAACTGCAAGCGGACTGCCTGGCCGGTGTGTGGGCCAATCTCAACGATCAGATGAAGAAGCGATTACAGCCGGGCGACGTCGAAGAGGCGCTCAACGCTGCGTCTCAGATTGGTGACGACATGATCCAGCGGCGCATGACGGGCCGGGTCGTGCCCGATGCGTTCACGCACGGCACGGCAGCACAGCGCGTCCACTGGTTCAAAGCCGGTCTGGAGTCGGGTCGCATGGATGCGTGCGATACGTTCAACACGGCCAGCCCATAACTCGCCGAGTCCATGAAAAAGGGCCGTCCCAGACGGCCCCTTTTTTTGTGTGCGGGCAACCAAATAGAGAAAGCCCGCCGCTTTCTTATAGACGAGTTTTAGAGCACGTTGCCGCGATAATCGCTGACCTTGCAGCTGATCGATTGTGCCAGAAGCTCTTTGCAGAGCTTACGTGCTTCAGCCTTCGACTTTACCGGTCCGGCAATCAAACCGTAATTCGGATTGCCCGCGGTACCAACGTCGGCATAGCGGGCTTTCAATTGGCTGAGCTGCTCGGGGTGAATTTGCGACAGAGCTCCCCAAGTGATCCTTAGACCGTCGATCGAAGGATCGGTTGCGATCTGGATGCCATAGGGGTGCGGTGCCGGTTTCACGACGGCCGGACCGAACGAAATCGGCTTGTTTGCGGACTTCTTATCAACGCTGCCGGTTTCGATCGGCGCGCCGACGCGCGGCGTCGAGTTGATGATCTTCGGAGGAGCAGGGCCGCCATCTGCGTCATCGACCGGGGCGGCGTCCGTCCCCGTGGGCTGAGCGGCCGATGCGGTGGTGGTCACAGCCGGTGTCTGCGCCTGGGCGACGCGGACCTTGTCGTCAAGCGCTGCCACTTGCGAACTCAGTTGCTCGGTCTGGGTCGCTTGCGTTGCGACGTCGGCTTTGACTATCGAAATATCGCTTTCGATCTTGCTCAGCGAGGCTTTCAGGGTCTCGACGTCCGCGGACACCTTCATGACGGTCGTCTCGGCGGCGTGCTGACGGCCATGCGACAGATCGGGAAGGAGCTGCGGCGCAAAAAACGCGATGCCAAGATAGCCAAGGCCTGCAACACCAAGTACGGCCCAAGCGGCCGAATAGGGCGAAGCGTTGGCTTTCGGGCGCATCGGCTTATCGGTTGCGGGCTTCGTCATGGCGTGTGTCGTCCTACTGCCTTGCGGGTGCTCCGTGTGGCTGGAGCTTCCCCGAATCATTTTCACTACGTGGATGAGGTTGGTTCGGCCTTGCGGCTGCCGCAATGGCATGGCGGGGGAAACATGCGCGAAGCTGTGGACGAAGGCCGAGATGCTGCAGATCGGCTATCCGTCAGTAAAACCACGGCAAAGCGGCTGTGGCGGCATTTGGTCAAGCCGTCTTTCCAAGGAGACTGAAGCGGTTGCGGATGCAGGCCTTGCAGCGCATGGAGGGCAGGCGGTATGGCAGGAGTGGGCTGGGCGCGCGGGCATCTTGGCGTGCGCGTTCCGACCCAGGCTGTAGTTGAAACGCAAGGTCATCCATGAGTCCCCGGCCCTGTCTCTATGTCGTGCTTGCCGCTGGCAAGGGCACACGGATGAAGTCGTCGCTGCCAAAGGTGCTTCACAAGATTGCCGGGCAGTCGATGTTGGCGCACGTTCTTGGGACGGCGTCCTCGACCGGCGGCAGATTTGCTGTCGTGGTAGCTCTCGGCGCTGAGGCCGTTGCTGCAGAAGCGAAACGGCTCGTCCCGGATGTTCAGATATTCGAGCAGGCGAACCAACGCGGGACGGCGGATGCTGTGCTGGCGGCCAAACCTGCGTTTCCGGATAGCAAAGGTCTCGACGTTATCGTGCTGTTTGCCGATACGCCGCTCGTCCGGCCGGAAGTGATCGCCGAGATGCGCGATGCTCTGGATGGTGGTGCTGGGATTGCGGTGCTGGGCTTTCGGCCGAAGGACACCACGGGCTACGGCCGATTGCTGCTCGACGATACAGGCACGTTGACAGCGATCCGTGAGGAGAAGGACGCGAGCGATGCGGAGCGGAATATCGATCTCTGCAACTCAGGTGTCATGGCCTTTCGAGTGCCGGACCTCGCCGCTCTTCTGGCGCGCATCGGCTGCGACAATGCGAAGGGCGAATTCTATCTCACAGACGCCGTTGCGGTCGGTCGCGAGGCCGGTGTGCGTGCGACGGTCGTCGTATGCGACGAGGACGATGTCGTTGGCGTCAATAGCCGAGAGCAACTCGCGCAGGCCGAAGCGATATGGCAGCGGCGTATGCGTTCGAAGTTCATGCGCGATGGCGTGACGATGATTGCGCCGGAGACGGTCTGGCTGAGTTTCGACACCAGGATCGCGGGCGACGTCAGGATTGAGCCAAATGTCATATTTGGGCCGGGCGTCACTGTCGAAGAAGGTGCCGAAATACTTGGGTTTTGCCATGTCGAGGGGGCAGTCGTCGGCAAGGGTGTCAGACTTGGCCCATTCGCACGGCTGAGGCCGGGAGCGCGTCTCGGCGAGAACGTTCACATCGGCAATTTCGTCGAGGTCAAGAACGTGACGCTCGGGGCAGGAGCCAAAGCAAATCATCTCTCCTACCTGGGCGATGGCAGCGTCGGGGCGGGGGCGAACATCGGCGCGGGCACGATCTTCTGCAACTACGATGGCTTCAACAAGCAGCTGACAGAGGTCGGAGATGAAGCGTTCGTTGGATCGAATTCGTCGCTGGTGGCGCCGGTGAAGATCGGGAAGGGCGCCTACATCGGTTCAGGAAGCGTCATCTCCAAGGATGTCAGCCCCGGCGCGCTGGCGCTGGAGCGGAGTGCGCAGGAGGAGCGTCCTGGGTGGGCGGAGAAGTTCCGCATCATGATGTCCCGTCGCAAAGCGGCGCAAAAAAAGTAACTGTTAACCAGTTGCGGAATTGGCGTGCGCTCGGCACGTGCGGGGCTTTGAAATATACTGTGATTTGAGAACATCCTTAACCGGCTTCATCGTCGGATAAGGGGAAGCGCATTCGGGGGACCGGTCCAATGTGTGGGATCGTCGGAATTCTCGGGAAATCGTCGGTTTCGACCAATCTGGTCGATGCCCTTCGGCGGCTCGAATACCGTGGATATGATTCGGCCGGCATCGCGACGGTCGAAGGCACTGGTATTGAGCGCCGGCGTGCCGAGGGCAAACTTCGCAATCTCGAAAAGCGGCTGATCTCTGAGCCGCTGGGAGGGCGCACAGGCATCGGCCATACGCGCTGGGCGACGCACGGACGCCCAACGGAGCGCAATGCGCATCCGCACATGACCGGCAAGGTGTCCGTCGTCCATAACGGCATCATCGAGAATTTCCGCGAGCTGCGGACGCAGCTTGAGGCGAAGGGCCACAAGTTCGAGACTGACACGGACACCGAAGCCGTCGTTCATCTCATCACGGAAGAGATGGATCGAGGTGCGAAGCCCATCGAGGCCGTCCGCAATGCTTTGCAGCATTTGCAGGGGGCTTTTGCGCTCGGCATCATTTTTGCGGGTGAAGAGGATCTGATGATCGCGGCGCGAAAGGGTTCGCCGCTCGCAATCGGGCACGGTTCCGGCGAAATGTATCTCGGTTCGGACGCCATCGCCCTTGCGCCGTTCACGGATGCAATCACTTATCTCGAGGAAGGCGACTGGGCTGTTCTGCGCCGTTCGGGCGCCGAGATCTTCAATATCGACGGTGTCCGCGTCGAGCGGCCGCTCGTCAAAGCCGTTGCGAGCTCTCTGTTGATCGACAAGGGCAACTATCGCCATTTCATGGCGAAGGAAATTCACGAGCAGCCGGAGGTGATTTCGCACACGCTGGCGAATTACCTCGACATGACGGCTGGGCGCGTACGTTTTCCCGATCTCGGCGTCGATCTGTCGACGATCAGCCGGGTTACGATCTCGGCGTGCGGCACGGCCTATTATGCCGGGCTCGTCGCAAAATACTGGATCGAGCGGTTCGCACGCGTCCCGGTCGATATCGATGTCGCATCGGAAATGCGTTATCGCGAGGCGCCGCTGCCGGAAAGAGGCTTGGCGGTCTTCGTTTCTCAATCCGGCGAGACGGCCGATACGCTCGCGACGCTTCGGTACGCGAAGGCCAATGGCCAACGTATTGCGTCCATCGTGAACGTTCGGACGTCGACGATCGCGCGCGAATCACATGCCGCGTTGCCGACGCTGGCAGGGCCGGAAATCGGGGTTGCGTCGACAAAAGCGTTCACTTGCCAGCTTTCGGTTCTGGCCTGTCTCGCAATTGCGATCGCCCGGGCGCGGAACACGATCACGGCTGAGCAGGAGGCATCTCTCATCAAATCTCTGATGGAAGTGCCCCGGCATGTGGCGTCCATTCTGAGGAGCGATGAGGCCTATCTGGCCGTCGCTCACGAACTGGCAAAAGCGGACGATGTGCTGTACCTAGGGCGTGGGTCGAGCTTCCCCATCGCCCTCGAAGGCGCATTGAAACTTAAGGAAATTTCTTACATCCACGCCGAGGGCTACGCCGCTGGCGAGCTGAAGCACGGCCCCATCGCGCTGATCGACGAAAGCGTGCCGGTCGTCGTGGTGGCACCGGAGGACGAACTGTTCGAGAAAACGGTTTCGAACCTTCAGGAGGTCGCGGCGCGGGGCGGGCAGGTCATCCTGATTTCGGATGCCGATCCGGGCAAGGCCGGATGTAAACTTGCCGGGCATATCCCGATGCCAAAGGTTGACCCATTTGTCGCGCCAATGATCTATGCTGTTCCTACTCAGCTCATCGCCTATCAGACGGCGGTGCTGATGGGGACCGACGTTGACCAACCCAGGAATCTGGCGAAGTCAGTTACGGTGGAGTAGCCCAAAGCCGGCGCATTGGGGGTGGGGGCCCTTAATTCGCCTCGTTCCGCTGGTTCAATTATCAGCGCGAAGGGAGGGTTACGCCACTTCAGAACGTGACCATTGGGGAAGGTACGGGAGATGACGCAATTCCAAGTGCTCGCGCGCCGTGCGGCGCTCGCTGCTACTGTGGCGTGCGTATTTGCAAGCACCCTTGCGGTTTGGCCGTCTATCGGCGAGGCGCGTAAGGCAAAAGCAGCGAGCGGGCCTGCAGGTCCGTCGGCGCAAGGTCCGCAGGCTGGTGCGGGTGGCGATGCCGCTCAGAAGGCTGCCGAGACCGAAGCGGCCAAAAAAGCCTATGATGCCGGCCTCAAGGCTTATGCCGCCGGGAAATTCAAGCCGTCGATCGAACAGCTATCGGTGGCGATTAAATCCGGCAAGCTGTCGTCGCCGGAATTGGCCAAGGCAATGTTCACACGCGGCCGGGCCTACAAAAAGGACAATCAAGCAGGTCTGGCGATTTCCGATCTCACAAGCGCGATCTGGCTGAAAAACGGATTGAGCCCCGATGAGCAGAAGTCGGCGATGGCCGAGCGGTCAGAGGCCTACAGCATGGCCGGCCTTTCGGATACCGGCAGCCGACCCGACCAGCGCGTTATCGGCACACCTGCCGTCGCTTCAGCACCGGCGTCGAATGTGACTGCGAATGCAGCGCCAGGACCGAACGCCGGTTCCGCAGGGCTGTCGGCCGCGGCCGTCGCCGAGGCCGCCAATGCCCAGAAGGCAGCCGCCAATACGGACGCGGCGTCGGCTGAGAGCACGCCTTCGCCCGTCAATGGCGAAACGACACTTCAGTCTGCTGCTGCTGGCAGTGTCGCCGGGACCCCGGCAAAGCCTGCGTCATCGGGCATTGCGGGCTTCTTCGGCTGGGGACAGTCGTCCACGCCGCAGCCGCAACCGGAGCCCGCGCCTGTCGCAGCAGCGCCAAGCACAGGATCGTCATTCACTCAGACGGTCACCGCCATTCCGGGGAATGTGTCCGGTTTCTTCTCAAACATGTTCAGCGGCGGCGGCTCGTCTGCGCCGGCGCCCGCAGCACCGCCACCGGCTGGCGTGACGACGGCATCGACCGTTGCGGTTGCGCCCGAGACATCAAGCTGGAGCAGTGCGACGACTGTTGCAAACCATGGCCAACATGATGTGATCCGCGCCGAGAAGGCGTCCTATTCGCGAGAAGCGCAACCTGCTGCGCCTGTCGTGACGAAGGGCAAGTTCAAGATCCATATCGCAGCGCTGCGCTCGAAGGCTCAGGCCGATGCGTTGGCTCAGAAGCTCATGGCGGAGCACGGTGCGGAGCTTGGCAATCATCGGCCGGTCGTCGATTCCGCAGTGATTGGCAGCATGGGCACCTTCTATCGGGTCCGTATCGGCGGCTACGCTTCGCAAGCCGAGCCGCGAAGCCTCTGCAACAAACTCAGAAGCAGTGGCCTTGACTGTCTGGTCGTGACAAACTGAGGGATGCCCGTCCCTCCGTCGGGTCTGATGCTCGAGTAGGAGAGAATGGTTCCTCCCCCGGTTGATCCTGAGCACGATGTCCGTCGCGTGATGGGCGTTACGCCGTCCGACGCGCAATTGACAGCGGGCCTCAAGCGCCTTGCGAGCGACAGCGGAAAAACAGGCTGGCGGCTCGGCTCGCGTTTTCGCAACGCGTTTTTGACGGGCCTCGTCATCGTCGGCCCCGTCACCATTACGCTTTGGCTGATGTGGGGCGTGATCCATTGGATCGACGCCTGGATCAAGCCGCTCTTGCCGACCTGGTTCAATCCCGACACCTATTTGCCGTTTCCGGTTCCAGGCTTCGGGCTGGTCATCGCGGTTTTCGGTTTAACGCTGATAGGCGCGCTCGCTGCAAACCTTCTCGGCCGTGCGCTGGTGTCTTCCGGCGAACTGATGATGTCGCGCACGCCGATCGTCCGTAACGTTTACGGCGCGCTTAAGCAGATCTTTGAGAGCGTGATCTCGACAACGGGTCCAAGCCAGAGCTTTCAGAAGGTGGGGATGATCGAATTCCCCTCGAAAGAGATCTGGAGCCTCGTGTTTGTGACGGGGGAGACGACCGGCGAGATCAAGGACGTGCAACCCGGCGGTGAGGGCGATCTGTTGACCGTCTTCATGCCGACCGGCATCGTGCCGCCGACCGGATTCATCTGCTTCGTGCCGCGTTCGAATGTGGTGTTCCTGAATATGACAGTCGAGGAAGCAGCCAAGATCATTCTGTCGGGCGGTATCGTCATGCCGAATACCGAGCAGGAAAAGCTCAAGCTTCTTGCTGAGGCTGCCGCGAAGAAAAAATCGCGCTTCCGGCGCAGCGGCGACAAGCCGGCAGCGTAATCTAGAGGCAAACAATAATAAGTATCGATGTCCGATATTGATGGCCCGTCGCCGACATGACCAAACCCACGCTTTCGCCGCATGCGTTTGTGCTCGCCGTACATGACCTCAACGGTTCGACTACCTATTTCATTGACGCGCTCGGTTTCGAGAAGGACTGGAACGACGGCGACAACTGGCAGGCGCTTGTTCGGGGCGGCGTGAGGGTGATGCTCGGCCGTTGTCCGGATGCGCTCGCTCCATCGGAACTTGGCGACCATAGCTATTTCGGCTTCTTTGCGACTGATGATGTGGACGCCCTGCACGCGGAATTTAAAGCTCGCGGCGCGCTTATTCTTTCCGGTCCTGCCGACAAACCGTGGGGCTGGCGGGAAATGGGCGTCGCAACTCCCGAGGGACACCGGATGATGTTCGCGCAGGCGATCTAAGCCGCGCGAAACAGACGGACGGCTTCGTCGCATTCGAAGAGATAGAGCAGCGTACGCAGCGCTTGCCCGCGCGGTGAGACGAGGTTGGGATCTTTTTCGAGTATTAGCACCGCGTCGTCGCGTGCCGCTTCGAGGAGGGCATCGCGTCCTGGAACATCAGCGATGCGGAACCCCGGGTCACCGCTTTGGCGCGCACCGAGAATTTCGCCGCCGCCGCGCAGCTCCAAATCCTTCTCCGCAATTTTGAAACCGTCTTCGGTTTCTTCCATCATCTTGAGGCGTGCTTCGGCGGTCTCGCCGAGCGGCGATTTATAAAGCAGCATGCAGAAGGATTCCCGCGCACCGCGGCCGACGCGTCCGCGCAACTGGTGCAGCTGGGCGAGGCCGAAGCGCTCGGCATGCTCGATCACCATGATGTTGGCATTCGGCACGTTAACGCCGACCTCGATAACGGTAGTTGCGACGAGAATTTTGAGCCGGTTCGCGGCGAACGCGGCCATCGTCTCGTCTTTCTCCTTCCCGCTCATGCCGCCGTGGAGCAAACCCACCGTGTCGCCGAAGAGTTGGCGGAGATAGGCATAGCGTTCTTCCGCTGCGGCGAGATCGGTCAGCTCGGAGCTTTCGATCAGCGGGCAGACCCAATAGACCTGTGCGCCTTCCTCAAGCTGTACGCGGATGCGGTCGATCAGGCGTTCGAGCAGTTCGAGCGGCGCGGCCTTGGTGACGACGGGTTTGCGTCCGGCAGGCTTTTCGGTGAGCTTCGAGACGTCGAGGTCGCCGTAATGGGTCATCAACAGTGTGCGCGGAATGGGCGTGGCGGTCATGACGAGGACGTTGGTGTCGCCATTTGTGCCTTTCGACTGCAAAGCCATGCGCTGGTGCACGCCGAAGCGATGCTGTTCGTCGATGACGGCAACCGCGAGATCCTTAAAGATCACATCGGATTGAAACAGCGCGTGCGTGCCGACGAGAATGTCGATTTCGCCTGACGCGAGGCGCGAGATGACGGCGTCGCGGGCTTTGCCTTTTTCGCGGCCGGTGAGGAGGGCGAGGCGCAGCCCGGCGGTGTCAGCGAGCGGCGCGATGGTATCGATGTGCTGGCGGGCGAGAACTTCGGTCGGCGCCATCATCGCGGCCTGGGCGCCCGCTTCCACAGCGACCGCCATCGTCATCAGCGCAACCACGGTTTTGCCGGAGCCGACGTCACCCTGCAGCAGACGCAGCATGCGGTGGGAAGCTGCGAGGTCGGCCGAAATTTCTTCAAGCGCGTTCTTCTGTGACCCGGTCAGCGAGAAGGGAAGCGCGGCGGCGATCCTGGCGCGGATTTCGCCGTTGCCCGACAACCGGCGTCCGCGCTCGGTCTTGAGGTTGCGACGGACCAGCGCGAAGGCGAGCTGCCCGGCCAGAAGCTCGTCGAAGGCGAGGCGCTGCCATGGCGCAGCACCGCTCGAAACGTCCTGCGCGTCGTCGGGGCGATGGACGCGGGAAATCGCGTCCTTGAAATTCGGCCAGTCGCGGGCTTTCAGCCAGTGAGCCTCTTGCCATTCGGGAAATTCGGGGACGCGATCGACCGCCTGACGTGCGGCTTTCAACGCGATCTTTCCGGAGAGGCCCGCGGTGAGCGGATAGACCGGCTCCAGCATCGGCATCTCGTCACGCGCTTCCGGCGAGACGATATAATCCGGGTGGGACATTTGGAGGTTGTCGCCGTAGCGCTCGATGCGGCCGGAGACGAAACGGATTTCGCCGACGGGGAGCTGACGCTCGATGAACTTGTGTTCGGCATGGAAAAACACCAGATCGATACGGCCGGTGTCGTCCTCGCAGGTGACTTTATAGGGCGCCTTGGTGTTTCCCCGTGGCGAGGGCTTATGCTTCAGTACGCGGAGTTCCAGGGTGACGATGGTGCCGGGGATGGCCTCGGTCAGGCGCGGCTGGCTGCGGCGGTCGATAACGCCGGTCGGCATATGCCAGAGCACGTCGATGACGCGAGGCTCCGAGATGCCGGGGGGCAGCGCCAGGCACTTTTTCAGCAGCAGGATCAGGCGAGGGCCGATGCCGCCGAGCGTCTGTGCCGATGCGAAAAGCGGGTTCAGGAGGGCTGGTCGCATCGTCGAAAGGGGCCTGCGGTTGTTCGAATTCGCGGCCGCGCCCTAAGGTCGCGGCAATAAGCATCGTCCGCCGCGCTAGGCGAGCCAAGCTGCGGGCGCTATACGAGCCCTTCGCGAATGACGGCACCGTGACGGCCGGCCGGCACTCCGTCAAGCTGCCGGCAGCGCTTTATACCATTGCCATGCAACCTGAGCTGCATATGACCGACGAACTTGAAACGCACAGGCGGCGTGCGCGGTACCGCGCCCATCACCGCGGCACCAAGGAAATGGACGTGCTGGTGGGGAGATATGCCGATGCCCGGCTGCCGGGCTATTCCGGCGACGAGATCGCGCGCTTCGAGCGGTTTCTGACTATTCCCGATCCGGCGCTGCAGCAATGGATCTTCTCGGGCGAGGGTTTTGCGGGCATCGAGTTCGAAGATCTTGTGAATGACATTCGCGCCTTTCATGGCCTGAGCGCCGCGGCGAGCTAAGACGAGTTGATGACGACAGACGTTCAAAATTCACGCGCAATCTTTTCAGGCGTTCCGGAAGGCTTCGACGGCCGCGTCATCGCGGACGTGACGAAGGCCGCGCGCTCGGGCGATCTGCCGGGCATTCATCTGCACGTGGCGCGCGACGACCGGCGGCTCGACGAGCTGCAGGCGGCGGTGGCGTTCTTCGCGCCCGACGTTGCGATCGTGCCGTTTCCATCGTGGGATACGGTGCCCTACGACCGCACGAGCCCCAATCCGGAAATCGTTGCCAAGCGCATTACGGCGCTCGGCAAGCTCGCGGTCGGGGGCCGCAAAAAGCCGACGCTGGTGCTGACGACCGTCAATTCGATTTTGCAGCGTGTACCGCCGCGCAGCTTCATTCGCGGCGCGGTGAAGACGATTGCGCCGGGGCAGCGGCTCGATCCGGCCGATCTGATCCGGCGGCTGGAGTCCTACGGTTACGACCGTTCGAGCACGGTGATGGAGCCCGGCGAATACGCGCAACGTGGCGGCATCGTCGATCTTTATCCGCCGGGACGCAGCCTGCCGATCCGGCTCGATTTCTTCGGCGACCAGCTGGAGACCATCAAGGCGTTCGATCCCGAGACGCAGCGCTCGCAGAAGCCGGTGCCGAAATTCTCGCTGATGCCGGTCAGCGAAGTGGCGTTCGGCGAAGCGGCGACGGCGCTGTTCCGCACGCGTTACGTCGCGCTGTTCGGCGGCAACACGGGCGACGATCCGCTTTACGAAGCGGTCAGCAGCGGGCGGCGCTATGTCGGCCAGGAGCACTGGCTGCCGCTGTTCCACCCGAGCCTTGAGACTTTGTTCGATTATCTGCCAGGCGTCGGCATCAGTTTCGATCATCTGGCCGACGAGGCGGTGCAGCGGCGGTTCGAACAGATCCGTGAGCACTATGAAGCGCGCGTCGACTCGCTCGAAGGCCAGCGATTCGGCGCGCCGCCGTACAAGCCGGTGCCGCCCGATCAAATGTTCCTCGACGGCAAGGACTGGAAGGCGGCGCTCGATGCGCGCACCGTTTCGCGCCTGACGCCGTTCGACGATCCGGGTACGACGAACGTCTACCAGATGCACGGTAAGCGCGGGCGCACGTTTGCGGCCGAGCGCGCCAATCCGGATGCGAACGTGTTCGATGCGGCTGTTGGGCATATCCGGCGCATTCAAGGCGACAACCGCCGCGTGATCCTTGCGTGCTGGACGCCGGGCGCGCGCGAGCGGCTCATCACGCTGCTCGAAGATCATGGGTTGAAGGACGCCGTAAAGGTCGACGACTTCGCTGGCGTGCAGGCGATGCGCCCTAAGGAGACGGCGTTCGCGGTCTTCGGGATCGAGGAAGGTTTCGAGACGCCGGACTTCGCCGTCATCGCCGAGCAGGACATTCTGGGCGACCGCCTTGTGCGGCAGCGGCGCCGGGCGAAAAAGGCCGCCGACGTTCTGACCGAAGCGACGAGCCTTTCGGTTGGCGATCTCGTCGTGCACAGCGATCACGGTATCGGTCGCTTTCACGGGCTGCAGACGATCACCGCGCTCGGCGCGCCGCACGACTGCTTGGAGCTGCACTACGCCGGCGGCGATAAGCTGTTTCTGCCGGTCGAAAACATCGAACTGCTGTCGCGCTACGGCTCGGACGAGGGCGACGCGCAGCTCGACCGTCTCGGCGGCGTCGGTTGGCAGACACGCAAGGCCAAGCTTAAAAAGCGACTGCGCGAGATTGCCAACGAGCTCATCAAGATCGCAGCGATGCGGGCAATGCGGGAAGCGCCCGTGCTCATTCCGCCGACCGGCGCTTACGATGAGTTCGTCGCACGCTTTCCTTACGAGGAGACGGAAGACCAGGCGGCGAGCATCGATGCCGTTCTTGCTGACATGGCGTCGGGCAAGCCGATGGACCGCCTTGTTTGCGGCGACGTCGGTTTCGGCAAAACGGAAGTCGCCATTCGCGCGGCGTTTACTGCTGCGATGAATGGTTTGCAGGTTGCGGTCGTGGTGCCGACGACCCTGTTGGCGCGGCAGCACTACCGCACATTTGCGCAACGCTTCCAGGGTTTGCCAGTGACGATCGCGCAGGCGTCGCGCATGGTCAGTGCGAAGGATCTCGCCGAGGTGAAGGCGGGATTGAAGTCGGGCAATGTCGATATCGTCGTCGGCACGCATGCGCTGCTTGGCAAGGGCATCGACTTCGCACGGCTTGGGCTTTTGATTATCGACGAGGAGCAGCATTTCGGCGTCAATCACAAGGAACGCCTGAAGAAGATGCGCGAGGACGTGCACGTGCTGACGCTGTCGGCGACGCCGATCCCGCGCACCCTGCAACTGGCGTTGACTGGCGTGCGCGAACTTTCGCTAATCACGACGCCGCCGGTCGATCGCCTCGCGGTGCGCACGTTCATTTCGCCGTTTGATCCGGTGATCTTGAAGGAAGCGCTCAGACGCGAACGCTTCCGTGGCGGCCAAACGTACTACGTCGCGCCACGTATTTCTGATCTCGATGACATCGCGGAATTCCTGCGCGAAGCGGTGCCCGATCTCGCGTTCGCGCGCGCCACGGGGCAGATGTCGCCGACCGAACTCGAAGACGTCATGACGGCGTTCTACGAGGGCAAGTATGACATTCTACTTTCGACGGCGATCGTCGAATCCGGTCTCGACGTGCCGAATGCGAATACGCTGATCGTGCACCGCGCCGATATGTTCGGCTTGGCGCAGCTTTATCAGCTTCGCGGTCGCGTCGGACGTTCCAAGACGCGCGCTTATGCCTACATCACGACGCCGCCCGATAAAAAGCTGACCGAGGGCGCGGAGAAGCGTCTCAAGGTTTTGCAGTCGCTCGATACGCTCGGCGCGGGCTTCTCTCTGGCGTCGCACGATCTCGATATTCGTGGCGCAGGCAACCTGCTGGGCGAAGAGCAGTCAGGTCATATCCGCGAAGTCGGCTTCGAGCTTTATCAGTCAATGCTCGAAGAGGCGGTCGCGGCGATGAAGGGCGGCGATCTCGAAGCGGACGACAAGTGGAGCCCGGAGATCCAGCTCGGTACGTCGATCATGATTCCGGAAAGCTACGTCACGGATCTACAACTTCGCCTCGGTCTCTATCGGCGTTTGTCGAGTTTCGAAAAGCGCTCCGAGATCGATGCGTTCGCAGCGGAATTGGTCGATCGCTTCGGTCCGCTGCCGGACGAAGTTGGCCATCTGCTCGACGTCATGGAGATCAAAGGCCTGTGCCGCACGGCGGGCATTGCGAAGGTCGATGCGGGTCCCAAGGGCGCCGTCATCACGCTTTACAAGGGGCGGTTTGCGAACCCCGAAGGACTCATCTCGCTCGTGCAGAATTCGCGCGGGCTTCTCAAGGTGCAGCCTGATCAGCGGCTCGTCTATCGCTCGGATTGGGACTTGCCAGAGCTGCGTCTCAAGGGCGTGCGTGCGCTGGTGCAACAGTTCGCCGACCTCGCCGCGAAAACCAAAAAGGCAGCTTAGGCTTTTTATCTTCGGCACCGTCATGCCGGTCTTTGCCGGGATGACGGTTATTTCGACTGGAGCAGCGGTGCGAGCGCCTTGCGCTGCACCTTGCCGTTGGCGGTGCGGGGGAGCTTGTCGACGAAGACGATTTCTTTCGGCACCTTGTAGGCAGCGAGGCGTTCGGAGGCGAAGGCTTTGACGGTGTCGGCGTCGATCTTGGCTGCATCGTTGCCGACGACGAACGCGCCGATGATCGACACATCGCTCCGTATGCGGATTTCTGAGCACGCGACTTCGGCCACGCCAGGGCACGCTGCGAGCGCCGCTTCGATTTCGAGCGGCGAGACGCGATAACCGCCCGCGTTCATCAGTTCGTTGGCGCGGCCGAGATGCGTGACGTAGCCATCGGCGTCGATGGAACCGAGATCGCCGCCAACGAACCACTCGCCGCGCATGACTTCAGCTTCCTCGTCTGGGCGGTTCCAATAGCCGAGCATCAGGCCGGGATCGGAGCGATGAACGGCTATCAGGCCTTCGGCGCTAGTCGGCAACGGTTGATTGCCGCCTTCTGCGGGAAGGATCGCGATGCGACGGCCCGCCTGCGGTTTGCCTACGGTACCGGAGCGATAGGGCACGTCTGGACCTGTCGAGATGTACGTCGAGATCTCGCTCATACCGAGGGCTTCGTAGAGCGGCAGGCCGGTGGTTGCGGTCCATTCCTCGATCAAGCCGGGCGGCGGCGTTTCGCCCGCCGTCAATCCGTGGCGGAGCCGGCCGAGCGTGCCGCGGTCGGGGCGCGCGTATTTCAGAATTTGGCGATAGACGCCGGGCACGGCGGCGAACAGCGTCGCGCCGGTTGAAGCGATGAGGGCTGGCCAAAGCTCGGGCGCCTTATCGCCGGTACAGACAATGGCCGTTGCGCCGTTCGCCCACGGGTCGGTCAGGCCGACGCCAAGCGTGAACGTCCAGTTGAAGGCACCTGCGTGCAGCATGCGGTCATCAGGCGTGATGCCATACCAGCCCTGATACATCGGGCGGCGGCCGAGAGTGGAGCGCTGTGCGTGCAGCACGCCCTTGGGTTTCGACGTCGTGCCGGAGGTGTAGATCAGGAAGGCGGGATCGTCGGCGGCGGTCGGTGCGTAGTCGGCGCGCGTCGGTCCGCGCATCAGTAAAGCGATGTCAGCGGATGTCAGGACGATCGCGCCAGGCACGATGTCATCGGCGAGCGGCGACGATGTTGCGATTGCAGCGGCGCCGCTGTCTTCAAGAAGCGATTTCAGTTCCGTTGCCGTCAGCTGATCGGACAAGGGGAGAGCGATGAAGCCGCCGGCCATCGCCGCAAAGAACAGCAACGCCGATTGGCTGGAGTTACCAAGGCGAATGGCGATGCGGTCGCCGGGCTTTAGGCCGCGCTCTGCCAGTCCTGCTGCGAGGCGCAGGATAGCGTCTTCGATCTCGGCGAACGTCCAGCTTTCCTGCGGCCGTTCGGGCGTCGCGGTATCGTAGACGAGCAGCGCCGTTTTATCGGGCGTGCTGCGTGCGGCCCGACCGATAGCGTAGTCCGCCATGTTGAAGGGCGTGCCGTCTAACGGTGTCATTTCGGCTCGGTCCACCATGTGTCGACGGAATAGCCGAAAAGAGGTGTCTTGTCGGGATGCTTGAGGCGCGCCCAATAGGGCACCCATTGGCGCGGCGTGTAGAACAGCGGCACGACGTAGTCGCCCGACAGCAGGACGCGATCCAATGCGCGTACGGAAGAGACAAAATCCGTTTCGGTGTTGGCGGCGAGCATGGCGTCGATCATCGCGTCGGCGGCTGGGTTTCTGACGCCGGCGAAATTGAACGAGCCCTTTGCGTCAGCCGTTTTTTCCGACCAGCGGAAGAGCTGTTCGTTGCCGGGAGAGAGCGATGCGTACCAGGTGTTCTGGATCATATCGTAATCGAATTCGGTCAACCGCGCCTGATACTGGGCGCTATCGACGAGGCGGACGTGCGCCTGGATTCCAAGCGGCGCCAGGCTTCGCGCGTAGCTCAGCAACAACGCTTCCTGGGCGTTGCTGTTGGCAAGAATTTCAAAAGAAAGAGGCTGGCCGGTCTTGCTGTTGATCATGCGGCCGTCTTTCAGGACCATGCCCGCCTTTTTCAGAAGCGCGAAGGCTGCGCGTTGGGTCGGGCGGTCCTGGCCGCTGCCGTCAGTCGTCGGGAAGCGATAGGTGCCAGCCATGATCTCGGGCTTAACGGCATCCGGATACGGCGCGAGCAGCTTTTGTTCGTAAGCGTCGGCGGAATGGCCGGTGGAGGCGAGATATGAACGCTCGAAGTAGCTTTCGGTGCGCTTATAGAGACCGTTGTAAAGCGTGCGGTTGCACCATTCGAAATCAAAAAGCATCATCAAAGCGTGCCGGACCATAGGATCGGCAAAGATGGGCCGGCGGGTGTTGAAGACGAGGGCTGTCATGCCTGCCGGTAAGCCGATGTCGAACTCGGCTTTGATGATACGCCCGTCGCGGACGGCGGGGATATTATAGCCCGTGGCCCAGCGGCCGGGGTCTTCTTCCAGGCGCAGGTCGATGTTCCCCGCCTTGAAGGCTTCGAACATGGATGAGGCGTCGCGGTAGTAATCGAAGCGGATCTCGTCGAAATTGAACCGGCCGCGATTAACGGCCAGATCCTTGCCCCAATAGTCCGGGTTGCGCTGGTAGATGATCGAGCGTCCGGCGTCGATTTTCGACACCGTGTAGGGGCCGGAGCCGACGAGCGGCGTCATCGAGGCAGCTTCGAATTTCTCCGGCGTGGTCGCGTGGGCGGCGAAGACCGGCATCAGGCCGAGGATGAATGGCAATTCTCGGTCGCTGGCGTCTTCGAATGTGAAGCGAACGCTGCGGTCGCCGATCTTTTCGGCTTTCGTGACCTTGGCGAAATAGGTCCGGTGGTTGGGGCGGCCTTTGTCCTTCAGCAGCTGAAACGAGTTGAGGACATCTTCGGCGGTGACCGGCTGGCCGTCGGAAAATCGCGCGGCTGGGTTAATGGCGAACGTCACGGATTTGTGGTCGTCGGCGATGTCGATCGTCTCGGCGAGCAGGCCATAGAGGGTGAAGGGCTCATCGAGGCTGCGCGCCATCAGACCTTCGATGACAAATTCCCGAATGCCGGATGCGGGCGTGCCGCCGACGATCAGCGGGTTGACGTTTTCATAGGAGCCGAGGACGCCGAGCGTCAGCTTGCCGCCTTTCGGCGCGTTCGGATTTACGTAGGGGAATGCCGTGAAATTGTCCGAAAAGAGCGGTTTTCCGTGCAGTGCAACGGCGCGAACCGGAGCGGCCTCAGCGCTCCAGCCAAGCGTGACCGTGAGCAGCAGTGCGAGAGAGAATTTCCCAAATGACATACCAGGCACCAGAAAGCCGTCCACGTGTTTGGTAAAGCGGGATAATTCCCGGCATTCAAGATGCCCATCGAATAAGCCGTGGGCATGTTCTAGCGGCGGTTTCGACCTGCTGTCCAGCTTGTCGCAGTTGCAGAGCGGCCACGTTTGAGAAGGCTGCGGAAAAGCCCCCAATAGGGGCTCGATCCGGTCACGGGATTGCCGTATTCGGAGCCTTACTCGGCTCAGGAACGGCAAGAGGTATATGCCGGGTCTGCGCGAGCTTGCAATGTCGAGCAAACGGCGCGGCGACTTTGAGGGGACGAACCGGCGGGGCTGGTTCAAAACAAGCGAGGATTTTTACGTTGATGGCAAACGCAGTATTGCGCACGGGCGGTAGGGCGCTCGTTTCAGCCGTTGCTATGTTGGCGGTAATCGCTGCTGCGTCCGCCGGCGCTCAGGCCGCGGACGCCAAAAAGGCGCCGGCGCCTGCGAAGACCGCCGCTGCTAAACCCCAAAGCGCATGGGTCAAGCTTTGCGAGAAGGCACCAGTCGTCACGAAGGGGCCCGACGGCAAGGACGTCAAGACCGAGAAGTCGCTCTGCCTCACGCATCATGAGCGTCTCGACGGCAATACCGGCATGGTTCTGGTTTCGGCGGCGATCCGCACGGTGGAGGGCTCGCCCAAAAAGTCGCTGATGATCATGGTGCCGCTCGGCATGGCCATCCCGCCGGGCATTCGCGCAGCCGTTTACACGAAGGCCCAGTGGGCCGCTGCGTCGAAGGGCGAGAAGATCGACGAGAAGCAGTTGAAGCCTATCGAACTGCGTTATGCGCTTTGCCATCCGGCAGGCTGCACGGCCGAGACGGAAGCGACGCCTGAGATCTTGAAGGAAATGTCGACGGGCGGCGGCATCATGGTTCTGGCCATGAACGCTGCGGCGCAGCCGATCGGCTTCCCGGTTCCGCTCGACGGCTACAACGAAGCCGCTGCAGGTCCTCCGGTCGACAACAAGAAATACGCCGAAGCTCGCAGCCAGCTGATGGCGCAAATCCGCCAGCGTCAGCAGCAGGCGGCCGAGAAGTGGAAGGCCAACGAGATGAAGAATCTGCCGCTCGATGGTCCGGGCGCGCCTCCGATCGAGAAGGCGCCGACGACGACGAGTTCGACGAAGAAGTAATCGTCGGAGCAGCGTTACTCTAAATCGAAACCGCCCCGATCCTTTCGGGGCGGTTTTTTGTTGCGTGGGTACGGGATGCTGTCCGGGCAGGCAGAGGTTGGCTCTCTCGGACTGATCTGAGGGCGCTCTCTCCTTGGCGAGAAGGGGCAGGGTGAGGGAGGGCTTGAGCCTTCGGAGCGTCTTACGCTGGATTCCCGATCGGCTTCGCAGGCTCGTCCGATCGAGAATGACGATGTTACGAAGACGACGTCAGGTGAGAGGGGTCAGTTATTCGCTTCGGGGCGAAGCCGATAGCTGCCGTTGCCGTCGATGATGAAGTGATCTTCGATGTCGGGATGGCGCAGCGGCTGCTGCGTATCGTCGAGCAGCAGGTTCTGCTCGGACACGTAGGCGAGGTAGGTCGTCTCGGCGTTCTCGGCGAAGAGGTGATAATAGGGCTGGTCCTTGTGAGGGCGGACCTCTTCAGGGATCGACAGCCACCACTCCTCGGTGTTCGCAAACTCCGGATCGATGTCGAAGATCAGTCCGCGGAACGGATAAAGCCGATGGCGGACGACCTGACCGATCGCGAACTTTGCATGCTTAATGTCACTCATGGCGTAAATGTGTGGCGGTTGCGGCCCGTGCGCAAGCCCATATCCACGCCCTAGAGATCGCCATAAAGTGCCGCGCGCTCGGCGTCTTTCGAGGCCACGATCTTGGCCAGATCGACGATGACCTTCGCCTGTTTCCAGGTGGCATCGTCCTGCATCTTGCCGTCGAGCATGACGGCGCCGGTGCCGTCCGGCATGGCATCGAGGATGCGCTTGGCGAATTTCACCTCGGCAGGATCGGGAGAGAACACGCGTTTCGCGATTTCGATCTGGGTGGGGTGCAGCGTCCAGGCGCCGAGGCAGCCCTGGAGAAAAGCATTCCGGAACTGGGCTTCACAGGCCGCAGAGTCGGAGAAGTCGCCGAACGGGCCGTAAAATGGCTTCAGGCCGTAGGCGAGGCAGGCGTCGACCATCTTGCCAACGGTGTAGTGCCAAAGGTCCTGCTGGTAGAAGGCGCGCGGTGCTGACGGATTGTCCTTCTGGGCGTCGGCCAGCACACCGTAATCGGGGTGGCCGCCGCCGACGCGGGTCGTCTTCATGCCGCGGGAAGCAGCGAGGTCGGCCGGGCCGAGGCTCATACCGTGCATGCGCGGCGAGGCAGCGGCGATGGCTTCGACGTTGTTGACGCCTTCGGCGGTCTCGAGAATGGCGTGGATCAGGATCGGCTTCTTGACGCCGTGCTTGGCTTCGAGCTGGGCCAGAAGCTGGTCGAGGTAGTGGATGTCCCACGGCCCTTCGACCTTCGGTAGCATGATGACGTCGAGCTTGTTGCCGACGGCGGCGACGATTTCGGTGACATCATCGAGAACCCAAGGCGAATTCAGACAGTTGATGCGGGTCCAGACGCCGGTTGCGCCGAAGTCGTTGTCGCGGACCATCTCGATGAAGCCTTTGCGGGCGTTCTCTTTCTGGTCCATCGGTACGGCGTCTTCGAGGTTGCCGAGTACGACGTCAACCTGGGACGCCAGGTCCTTGATTTTGGAGCGG
Organism: Hyphomicrobium sp. MC8b; assembly: GCF_905067615.1. NCBI lineage: Bacteria > Pseudomonadati > Pseudomonadota > Alphaproteobacteria > Hyphomicrobiales > Hyphomicrobiaceae > Hyphomicrobium > Hyphomicrobium sp. MC8b. The sequence continues at coordinate 2,226,950 of NZ_LR898465.1, forward strand.
ATTTTCTCGTTATGCGGCGGCACGAAATGGATCATGCGCTCGAGCTTCACAGGCAGCGTGCGATAGGGCTCCGGCGCGCCAATGGCGAGGGGCGAAAAGTGCTTGGCGGGCGTGCGCGTCGAAGCCATCGGCAGCTATCCTGTTCAAACGTTTGGAGGATCGTGCATCCTTTAGGGGACGTGCGGCGGCTGTCAACTCTTTGAAGGCGCCTTGCGACTCCTCTGCGGGGAGCCGGCCGCAAGGCGCGCCACACACGCTCGCCGCCGCGTGCTTGTCGCACCGGCGGGAAAATCGGCGACGGCGCGCGCCGGCACCTGGTGCCGTTCTCGTTCCGAAGAATGAAACAGCGCCTTGGCGCGCTCCGCAGCTGGGATTCTGATCGACCGGTCCGGCATGGGAGGTTCCTTACTCCTCCGACGGTTGGTACCGTATTCGCGCGGATCACCGGACGGTTCGCTCCGTTCGGGCCTCAGGCCGTTACCCCCTTGTGCCGCAAACGTTCGACCAGCCGCTCACCCCCAATCTCCAAACGGTCTCGAGACTGTCCGTCGTATCTTCGAGGCGAGGTGGGGCCAGTATGCGGCCTGCGGCACGAGCGGGGATAAGTTTTTTGATCAAAGCCCGTCGATTACCAGTCGTTGCTTGTTCTTGTCTCCCGTTCTATTGCCCTAAATCAATCCGCACACGTATCGCCACTGGTTCAATGCCGCCCTCAGTTTAGGTAACCGGGGAGTTGGCTATGACGACGAGACGCGAGTTCATCGAGGCCGTTCCTGCTGTTGGAGCGGCATTTGCGCTCGGATCGAATTTCGTGCTGGAGGCAACGTCGTCGTGGGCCGAAGAGGCTGCTCCGGTGCCTGGACATTTCCATCCCAAGGGCAAAGCGCCATCGAAATTCACGAAGGCAATTCTGGAGCAGTCGAGGGCGTCGCTGCCATTTGCCGACAAACGCGATTTCGACGAACTGGCGAAGGGCTTTATCGCGCCGATGCCAGATCTCAAGATCATGGCCGACGCCGGGCACACAGCGTGGGACATGGAGCGATTTCAGTTTCTAAACGAGGATCGCGCGTTCGATAGTGTCCATCCGTCGTTGCTGCGCCAGTCCCGATTGAACAACAACTATGGCCTCTATGAGGTTGTGCCGGGCATCTATCAGGTTCGGGGCGTCGACCTGTCCGACATCACATTCGTACGCGGCAAGACCGGTTGGATCGTGTTTGATCCGCTCGTCTCGGCTGAACCCGTTCGCGCGGCATGGCAGCTCTTTCAGAAGCATGTGGGGAATGGATTGCCGGTAACAGCCGTCATCTATTCGCACACGCACGGCGACCATTGGGGCGGTGTCCGCGGGATCGTGGATGAGGCGGATGTGCGCTCGGGCAAGGTCGCGTTGATTGCGCCAATCGACTTCATGGATTTCACGATCTCTGAGAACGTCTATGCCGGGAACGCGATGAACCGGCGACTTTTTTATCAATACGGACTGCTGCTTCCCGCTAGTCCCTACGGCTATGTCGGGCAGGGTCTCGGACAGGGTGTCTCTGCCGGAGCGACTGGGCTCATCGCGCCTAACCGCTATGTTTCGGAGCCAATCGAGGAGTTCGAGGTCGACGGCGTTCGGATGATTTTCCAAAGCACGCCGAATACCGAAGCCCCTCGCGAGATGAACACTTACATCCCGGAGTTGAAGGCGCTTTGGATGGCGGAAAATGTCGTCGCGTCGCTACACAACATCTATACGCTTCGCGGCGCGCAGGTGCGCGATGCGTTGCGCTGGTCGAAATACATCAACGAGTCGCTCTACCTGTTTGGGCTGGAAGCAGAGGTTATGTTCGCCTCGCATCACTGGCCGCGATGGGGCAACGATCGCGTGCAGGAAGTGCTGCGCGATCAGCGCGATCTTTATGCGCACATGAACAACCAAGTGCTGCATTTCGCCAACCAGGGCGTAACGATCAACCAGATCCATAACGTCTACGCGTTGCCGAAAAGCATTCTGCAAAAGTGGCATTGCCGCGGATATCACGGCTCGGCGGAGAATAATGCGCGCGGCGTGATTCAGAGGTATCTGGGTTACTGGGACTGTAACCCGGCGAGTTTGATACCGCTGTCGCCGGAAGAGTCTGCGCCGCTTTATGTCGAGATGATGGGCGGTTCGTCGAGGATCATCGACAAGGGCCGCGAGCTTTACGATGCCGGTCAATATCTTCTCGCGTCGGAAATCGTGAACAAACTGGTGCAGGCCGAGCCGGGTAACGGCGCTGCCAAGGACCTGCTGGCGGATATTTTCGAGCAACTCGGATATCAGCAGGAAAATCCCGGGCTGCGGAACAGTTTCCTCGCGGCTGCTTATGAGTTGCGCTCCGGAATCCCCCAAGGCGAGACTGCCAACACCAGCTCTCCTGACGTCATTCGCGCGATGTCGACTGAGCTGTTCTTGAACTTCCTCGGGATCCGTATGGATAGCCGCAAGGCCGAAGGTCTAAGCTTCACAATGAATTTGATCACGCCTGACAACGGCGAAAGGTTTGTCGTAGAATTGGCAAATGCCACGCTGACCAATATCGAGGGTCACCAAGCGGCGAAGGCCGATCTGACGCTCAAGATCAACAGGGCCGATCTTGAACTGACGATGATGGGCGTGAAGTCGCTTGACGAGCAGATTGCAGAAGGAAAGGCGACGTTCGAAGGCGATATTTCCATTCTCGGCAAGTTAGCTGCAACTATGGTTGACTTCGATCCGCGCTTTGAAATCATGCCCGGCACAAAAGCTCGAACTGCGTCGGTCGCTCACGCCGATCCATACCAGGCGGTACCGGAGAAAATCGTCGCGGAGTAGCTGTTGGCGTCAATATCCGGTCTGACCTGTCCCGCCGAAACAGTTCGCCCGTCGCTCGCGTACTTCACGAGGGAACAGGAGCGACCGTGTGACTATTCAAATCTATGAGGGCAGCCGAGCTGAATTGCTGCCGCTTTTTCGGCTTGCCGACGAGTCCGACAGCCAAATCGAAAGCTACTACCAATTGGGGACAGTCTTTGCGGCGTATGACGGCACGTCGGTTGCCGGTTTGGCGCTTGTCTTCGATGATGTGGGGTATACCGAACTGGTGAGCCTCGCGGTTCGCGCCGAATTTCAACGGCAGGGTTTCGGCACGCGCTTGATCGAAGCCGTGGTTTATCATTGTTGTGCGAATAAGATTGGCCGCCTGATTGTCGGCACGGGCGCGTGGGAAACCGACAACATCAATTTCTATGTTCGTCGCGGTTTCCGGATAATCAACGTCAACCGGGGCTTCTTCAGTCCAGAAAAAGGTTATGCTGACGGCCGGCGCGATCAGGTGCAGCTGGAAATGTCGATTTAGCTGCAACGAGAGAGTGCCGCATCATGCCCGAAGGTGCGCCGATGATCGACGTCACAAACCAGCCGCCGCCGCTCGAAAATTACAATCTGTTGTCGAGCGACACGGTGCTTGGCGAGTCTTTGGCGCGCGAGAACGCAGGCTGGGCGGCCGCGCGTCTCGCGATGCTCGGGCGGCAACTCGGAACGCCGGAGATGATCGCGGCAGGCGCGGACGCCAACCGCCACGTGCCTGAACTCAAGATCTACGACCGCTATGGTCATCGTCTCGATGAGGTCGACTTTCATCAGAGTTGGCACAAGCTCTTGGGGCTGGCGCTGGAGGCCGGGCTGCACACAGCGCCGTGGGCCGAGCCGCGGAAAGGTGCGCATGTCGCGCGGGCGGCGGGTTGTTTCATGCTGGCGCAGATCGAAAGCGGGGTCTACTGCCCGGTGTCGATGACGTATGCGTCAGTCGCGACGCTGAAACACGCGCCCGCCATCGCAGACGAATGGCTGCCGAGAATTTACTCGCGAACATACGATCCGAATTTCCGGCCCGTCGCGCAAAAGACCGGGGCGCTGATCGGCATGGCGATGACGGAGAACCAGGGCGGCTCGGATTTGCGCGCCAACGTCACGCGCGCGGAGTTCTATCGCAGCATCGGGGAACGTCGCTTCTACAAGCTAAGCGGACATAAGTGGTTCATGTCGGCGCCGATGTGCGATGCGTTCCTCGTGCTGGCGCAAACGGCTGCTGGTCCGACGTGCTTTCTCGTGCCGCGCTGGACCCCCGATGGCGTGCGCAACGCGATCCACATTCGTCGGCTGAAAGATAAACTCGGCAATCGTTCGAACGCGTCGAGCGAAGTGGAGTTCGACGGTGCTCACGGCGAGCTTTTGGGAGAGGAAGGGCGGGGCATTCCGACCATCATCGAGATGGGCAATTATACGCGGCTCGACTGCGCTATCGGAACGTCGGGTCTGATGCGGCAGGGACTGGCGCAGGCGATCCACCACGCGCAGCATCGGCGGGCGTTTCAGAAGTTTCTCGTCGATCAGCCGTTGATGGCGAACGTGCTGGCCGATCTTGCGATCGAGTCCGAGGCTGCGACAGTGCTGACGATGCGGCTTGCGCGCGCCTACGACGAAGACGACGAAGCGTCGCTTGCCTATCGGCGCATCGTGACGCCCGCCGCGAAATTCTGGATCTGCAAGCGTGGTCCGGCGTTCGCGGCTGAGGCGATGGAAGTGCTCGGCGGCAATGGTTACGTCGAGGAGTTCAATCTGGCGCGCATCTATCGCGAGATGCCGCTCAATTCGATCTGGGAAGGTTCGGGCAACATCATGTGCCTGGATGTGCTGCGGGCGTTGTCGCGGTCGAAGACGGCGATGGACATGCTGGAGGGTGAACTGCGCGAAGCTGCGAAGACCGATCGCAGGCTGGCGGCGTTCGTTACAAAGCTTCAGGAAAGCGCAGGGCGCCTCGATGAAGCGCAGGCGCGGGTGTTCGTTCGCAGTCTGGTGCTGGCCTTGCAGGCAGCGCTGCTGATCCGGCACGCGCCGAGCGAAATCGCAGAGACGTTCTGCGCGACGCGTCTTGCCGGCGAGGCAGGCGGCGCGTTCGGATTATTACCGGCGGGAACCGACACCAGGGCCATCATCGAACGCGCGGCCCCGGTGTTGAATTAAGGCATCCGGTCAGCCTTTCGGGTCGGGCGTGGATGATGCATCCGCCGACGCCGAAGGATTTGCGGCAGGACCTGCCGTCTCTGCAACCTGCGGCAGTTCCTTGGCGAGGGCTGCCAGGATGGCATCGACCGGAATGCCGAGCGACTTCGCGATCTGCTGAACGTGCTCATCACCGAGCGCGGTCTTGATCTGGTCCGGCGTGATCGGCAGGCTGTCCTTGTTCTTGTCGAACCACGACTGCACCTGATCGCCGAAACCGGCGCTTTGCAATTTGGAAAGGATCGTCTGCAGGCCTTCGTTGCCGAGAACGCCCTTGATGAGATCGGGAAGGGCTGCTTGCTCGGCTTGTCCAACGAGATTGCCGACAACTCCCTTCAGCGCGTCGCTCCAGGTCATGCATTGCCCTTTCTGTTGATAATTTTTGCCGATGGCGACTGCAAATTCTACGTGCATTAGCGGGGGCGAGCGCACGCGTTTCGTGCAGGAAAACCGAACCCACAGTATACCAAAACTGTGCGACATTACCGTAAATGCTGTCTAGGAAAAACGACCTATTAACGAATGGCATAGGAGGGTTTCGGCGGCCGGCGATTCACCATATCGCCACATGATGATCAAAGTTCGTGGCTACCTCGCACTCATGATCGTGAAAACCTCAATCGCCCCCCTGAGATATCGCAGCCTGCGTCTCGGCTGCGTGAGCCTCGCCGCCCTCGTTGTCGCCACCGCCGCCGCCCGTGCCGACGACTGTGCGGACGTGACGACGACGGCGCTCACGACGTTTCAGCCGTGCGAAGGCTACAGTGTGGAGCTTGACCTCAGCACGCAGCCATCGGACTTGCCGCAGCCGAAGAAGCCGGCGCCGAAGTCGGATGGCATTCCTTGGATTGCGACCGACACCAACGACATTCCCGCGACGTTCAGCACGACGGATACCGGCGTTTCGGTGCGGACCAGCCTTGGCACCTTGCGCGACTACAACAAGCGCAGCGCGTCCGTGACGCTGGAGCAGCCCGCATTCGGCGAGACCATCAAACCCGACTTCGCAATGCCGTCGGCGCCCGTCGAACGTAAGACTCCGCTCGACGTTTGGACCAACGTCGATCTCAACGGCTACAACGGGTCGCCCGATCAGTCGACGCGGACGGGGCTGGGCGCCGACTATAATTTCAACAAGGCGGCGAAGGTCGGCGTCTCGATCGAGCGCGGCGATACGCGTAATTACGGCACGCCGGGCGTCGTCGCGGATCAGAAGGCTTCTGCCTACGTGACCTTGCAAGCGACGCCCCTGTTGAGTTTCGACGCGCGCACGCAATGGCAAACCGGGAATGCCGAATTCGCAGAGTCGACGGGCGCTGACGAACGCAGCTCTTTTATCCTAGCGCCGAAGATCAATCACGATTTCAAGCTCGACGATGGCTCGAAGCTTTCGCCCTATCTCAGCTATCAGCGCGAGTTCGATCTCTCGACGTCGCACAAGGACGGCATCGACACCTCGTTCGATGCGACGCAATCGGTCGGCGCGGGTGTGACCTACACGGATTCAAGCGCGTACTCGCTGAGCGTTTCGGCCGGCGTCGATAATTTCGGCGTTGCTGATGAAGCGCAGAGCGTATCGAGCAAGTTGCAGTTGAACGTGCCGCTCAACAAATAGCGGAGCGTATTTGGCTCAATCCCTTGGCGTCGTGCTTGGATGCCGTTTCCACATCCGCATTGCTTCACGATAGATCCTCGGCATAAGGCCGAGGATGGTGGTGGGTCGAGTTCGCTTGGACACGAAATCGTGCTATTACAGCGGCGCCTTGAAGACGAAGAAGGCTCCGAGTGCGATGAATGCAAATCCGACGGCGTGATTGATGGTGAGGGTTTCACCAAGATACGTGACGGAAAAGATCGAGAAAACCGTCAGCGTGATGACCTCCTGCATGGTCTTCAGTTCGGCGGGATTATAGACCGCGCTGCCGTAGCGGTTGGCGGGAACAGCTAAGCAGTATTCGAAGAATGCAATGCCCCAGCTCACAATGATGACAAGCCACAGCGGCTTGTTCGTGAATTTAAGGTGACCGTACCAAGCGAAGGTCATGAAGACGTTCGACATCGTCAGCAGGACGATGGGCAGAAGCGATTGAGGGATCATTGGTTGTCCGTTATGGAGCGCGTTGCAGAATTCACGTTCGAGGCTTTTTGTTCCCTCGAAATTTACCGCCTACGACGGATCACCAAAAAACGGAACCGGAAATAATCCGCACGCGTTCACGCCTCAGTTGCACGTGACGAGGTGGATGGATGTCTCGCAGCATTCAGGAAACGGTTCCGAAGCTCCTTAAAACGCTTTGGGAACTCGAGAAGGACTTACGCAGCGCTGCTCAAAACAGTGTTGTGCTGCGCCGGGACGAAGCCAAACGACATTTGGCGGACGCGCGGCGCAATCTCGATGCGGTTCTCAGCCTCGCGCAAAATGCTCGTGCAGACGAACCGGCGCGAAACGACGAACCGCACCGCGACGTTCCGGACGAGCCGCTTCCCACATCACCGATCAAGCATTGAGGAGAAAAGAATGGCACGCGATCTCATCCTTTGGTTCGCCGGCGTTCCGCTGGTCGTCATCATCGGCCTGCATCTGTTCGGCTTCCTACACTAAGCCCCGAGAGAGCCTGAACCCACAAACCCAGAGCGCACGCTCTGGGTTTTGTTTTGTTCGCCGCTCACGTACCATCAGCTTGTGCTTGAATCGTCGGCAGCGTCGTCTTTCGCCAGCATGACGGCGACGTGCCGGTTCAGAGCATCTGATGCAAGCGTCGGGAGAAGGGCGGCTCCGATCGGTCCTTTCGAGGCGTCGTAGACCGTTCGCATCTCGCCGTTGCCGTTCCATACGATCAGCGCAAATCCAGCGACGTCGTTGCCGACGGCTTCGATGGCCGCTTCGCATTTCGCTAGAAGTTCGGCGCGTGCCAGCTCGGCAACACGCTCGGCGCGCAGCAGTCTTTCAGCATCGAGATCGACGAGATCGGTCATGGTTTGCATCCATCAAGCCTATTCTCCTGTGCTAACGCGCTGACGGGGGAAGCGGTTCTTTTAGGCCCCTTTTTGCCGGAAAAGCAGCCATGCGTTTGAGGGCTTGACTAGAATATTGGGTCAGGCATTCTCCTTGGGCCGCGAAACGGAGGCACCGGGCTCGGCCCGGTAGATTGTGAAGGTGTCGGCCGGACGACATCGTATACAATCGAGGTCGTCATGCATTCCGGTACCATTCCCGGCGGTGTGCACGCGAACGCGTGGACCGCATCTCCTTCTCCCGACTGTCTTTCTTCCGAACAAACCTATTCAGGGACGCACACGTTCCTGAGGTCGCCGCGCGTGAAGCAGGCGAAGGCGGGTGATTTCGCGGTCCTCGGTGTGCCGCTCGATATCGCGACGTCGAACCGGCCCGGCGCACGGTTGGGGCCGGATGCGGTTCGGTGCGCATCGGCGCAACTTGCCGAGCTCAAGGCCTATCCAGGTGGATTCAATCCACTGAGCTATGTGAATGTTGTCGATCTCGGCGACGCTTGGCTCGATTACGGCTTTCCGCAAACAATCCCGGCTGCCATCGAAGATGCGGCGACCAAGGTGGTCGAAACGGGCGCATTCTTGTGCTCGCTGGGTGGCGATCATTTCATCAGCTATCCGCTGCTGAAAGCGCACGCGAAGGTGCACGGCCAGCTGACGCTCATCCATTTCGATGCGCACACCGATACGTGGACGCCGCGAGTCGGCAAAGACGGCAGCGTCGAACTTAATCACGGCACGATGTTCGCCCAGGCGATCGACGACGGGCTGATCGATCCGGTAAAGTCGAGCCAGATCGGCATCCGGACGTGGGTGGACGATCCGAAAGGCATGAACATTTTCGACAACATGGTCGTCGCCGATAAAGGTGTGTCGGCCGTCGCGTCGATGGTGAAGGCGCTTGCCGGCGACAATCCTTGCTACCTCACGGTCGATATCGATTGTCTCGATCCAGCGTTTGCGCCGGGAACCGGCACGCCGGTAACGGGCGGGCTGATGCCGCGGGAGTTGCTCGCCATGTTACGGCAACTCGATGGTTTGAAGATCGTCGGCTGCGATGTCGTCGAGGTGGCTCCGTCTTACGATCAAGGCGGCGTCACGGCGTTGGCGGCCGCAACGGTCGTCTATGAGCAGGCGTGCCGGGTCGCGCGGCAAAACGGGGCCGTCGCGGCCTCATATCCGGTTCCGCGCGTCGGAAACGCTCCCGACTGACATTGGCATCGTTTGCATACGGATGACCCGTTTCGCCGGGAACAGCGGGAGGCTGCTGCCTGCCGCTATGTCTCCTCGTCCCGAGAGCCGTGGTGGCTCTCTTTCAGCGACGAGAAGGAGGTTTCCCATGGCGTCTTGGACCTGTGTGCTGCGGACCGGCACCCGTTCGGCAGGCGTCTCGATCATAGCGCTGGCTACGGCCACACTGCTTGCGAGCAACGCCAATGCCGTCAGTCTTCGTGTGCAGATCGCGTGTGCAACCGACTATTATGCGCATTGCAGCGCCTATAGCCCGAACAGTCCGCAGGTGCGGTCGTGCATGCGGGCCGTCGGTGCCGGGCTTTCGAAGCGATGTGTCGATGCGCTGGTTGCGGCAGGCGAAGTGTCGGCCAAAGAGGTCGCTCATCGGCGCGGCATCTCCGAGACGGCGGCGCGGTAAAATTTTCCGGTATCTCAAAGGCGTTTTGGGCGCGCTCGGCGGCGGACGATGCGCGTGTGCGAACGGGCTGCAATGAAATTTTAACCATGGCGACGAAATGATTAAGCCACTGTTCAATTCGCACTCTGGGAAGTCATGTCGTTGCTTGCCGTCTCGCGTGAACCGGCGTTCGCGTCGCCAGTTGTCCCCCCTTTCCTTGTCTCGCTGCCGCCCATCAGGGTGCAGCCTCGAAAATCAAAACTGCTGAGCGTGCCGCTCGAAGAATTGCGGCCGACGCAAATGGCGGTCGGCATGCGGGCGGTCGCCGCCAAGCGCGAGAAAGTGGAGCGGCGGGCGCGCAACAACCGCAAGCTCCGCCGCTTTCTGGAAGACCGGCCGATCCCGGCCGTCCGTGGGCCGAATGACGAACTGTTCATTATCGATCATCATCATCTGAGCCTGGCGCTGCTCAAAAGCGACGTCGAAGAGGCGTTCGTGACGGTGGTCGGCGATCTCTCGCATCTGCCGCGCAAGAGATTTTTGCAGAAGATGGCCGGGCTAGGATTGCTGCACGCTTACGACGGGCATGGCCGCGCGGTCGCTCCGACGAAACTGCCCGAGCGGCTCGACGACATGCGGTGCGATCCGTACCGGGATCTCGCGTGGTCGGTGAGAGGGGCGGGCGGCTTTGCCAAGACGGGCAAGCCCTATGCCGAATTCCGATGGGCGGATTTCTTCCGCACGCGCATCCCGCGTTCGACGGTCCGGCGCGATTTTGACTATGCACACGACCGGGCCATGTGGCTTGCCCGGTCGCGAGAGGCGGCAAGAATGCCGGGTTACATCGGCCGCTGAAGCGGCCGGCGCTGCAGATCAGTGGCGCGGTGCGTTGAAGCTGAACTCGAACTCGTCGTTCATGTTCTGCATGTTCTGAGCCGCTTGGCGCCAGTCGGCTCCGGCTGCCATGCCCGGCGGCGGTTCGATCTCTCCCTGGACCTGATGATGATGGTCCTGCTGATCGATGGCCTGAACAGGCTGAGCGGTTCCGCGCACCGGCAGCGCGCAAAGACGGGAAGCAAGTTCCTGGAGTTCGCCGAGGATCGCTTCGCGGCGAAGCTCATGCTGCAGTGAGACGTTGCGGACGTCGCGCAGCAACTGCTCGTCGACGCGGCGTAGCGCATCGGACAGCGTGCGGACGAAGTCCTGCTCGGTGCGGGCATTCTCGGCGAGGCGGCTCAACATTTCTTCGACGTTTTTGGATAGGTCCGTCATCGGTTTCTCCTCGCAGGGTTGTTGAGCCTTAGTAGACCAAACCGATTGATTCGCATGGCTAAAAAATGTTGCAGATATACTCAACGAATGATCTATGCACAGCTTGAGTCGTCGGCATGCAGACTTTCGTCGTGGTTCGTTTGGGTATCGGCGGGCAAATTAAAAGCGCCCCGCACAATATGCGGAGCGCTATTTTTTCCGGGAAGATCAAGCCGCCGCAGATTTCGCGTTAACACCGCCGCGTAAGGACGATGCGTCCGGCTCCAAGTGGTGACGTCATCACCGACAAGATAAGAGCGAGGCGCGACTGGCGATCGATTACGACCGCGTCAGCGTCAAGCCTGCAACACCCGCTGAGAGATTGAGACCCGTCTGTCCTTCGACGCTGACCGGCTGGAGTACGACGGACTGATTCGAGCCGCCGACGAGAGCGTTGGCACTCGCACCGATGCCGACGGATGCGCCCGCGGTGACGCCGCCGTAGCTTCCTTCAAGAGCGTCGCCCGGCATGGCGTTCGTGCCGCCAAGAACTGTCCAGACGAGCGTGCTGGCGCCGGTGAAGCCGATGTCGACGCCGACCTGGGTGATCGTCGCGTGATAGGGGAACACGCGTCCGCTGACCGCCGTCGTGAATTCGCAGTTCATGCTCTCTTTTGAACCGAAGATGAGGCCCACGCCGCCATGGCCGTGGCAGGTCAACGTGCCGAGCGCGACCTTCGGGTCGGCTGATGCGGGCAAAACCGTTGCGAGCGCTGCTGCGAGGAGCGCGGCGCTGCCTGCCAACAGGCGCAAACGGATGGGCGAAAGGGTCATTGTCGTCTCTCCTGACATCGCTCGATCGTTCGCAGCCACTATTGGCCACGGACGACGCAGATAAGAAAACTCAAAACGGTCGGATATTTCGAGCCCCGTACTGACACTGTGAGGTAGCTTCCTAAAGGCACCCTACAGTGGCTGCAACTGATGTGGTGCAGACGTACCTCGGATGGAAGCGGACGCCAATTGATGCTTATCAATTAGACGGATGACGTCTCGGATAATTGACTTTTTATGCGCCGTTCAATCTTGAGCGAGTCGGGCGCCTACTGCGGTTCCAGCATCTCTTTCAATTCCTTGGTGCGCCGCAGCGTCTTGTCGGTCATGCAGCCGAGAATCGCGGAGGTCGCACCGGTGCCGTTCGTCCAGACCTGCGCCATGACATCCTTGCAGTCGGCATCGCGGTAGGCGACCCAGGCGCGCTGTGCGCCCCGCAGCGCCTCTTCGAAACTTTTGGCGTCGTAGGGCTTCTCAAGGTTGCGGGCGCGGGTGACCTTCAACGCCGAAGCGTAAGCAGCGTTCAGGGCCTTGTCGGCGGCTTGATATTCTTTGTCGGCGCAGAAATTGATTTCGACGGTCGATTCCGCTTTGGCGCAATCGATCGGTTCGTCGGCTGTGGCGGGTGCGGCGAACGCGAGCGATGAAACTCCGACGATCATGCAAAGCGTTCTGGCGTCGAGATGTGGCATGGGGCGAACTCCGGGCGGCTGCGGTTTCAAGCCGATGTGTTAGACGGAGCGGCGCCCTATCGGAAGGCTGTCGGAGCGAAGATTTCGGCAGCATGGCGAATGAAACGTTTTCTCTGCAATTGCCGTCTTTTATCGTAACTCCCATAGTCTTTGGCGATGAATGGACCAATGCGCGCCGCTGCCTACAGCTATCGTGATGATCCGGCCGTGCCGGCGTTCGACGACCAGCACCCGATCGTGATTTTCGATGGGCTCTGCGTGCTATGTTCGGGCGGCGTGCAGTGGATGCTCGATAGGGATCCCAAGGGTGCGACCCGCTTTGCCGTAATCCAGGATCCGGTACCGCAAGCGCTCTACCGCCATTACGGCCTCGACGCGGCGGCCTTTGATACATTCATGGTTCTCGCGGATGGCTTGCCGTATACGCGTTGGGCTGGTGTTCTGGCGGCGGCGCGGGCGATGCCGCAGCCTTGGCGGTTCCTCGGTTTTGCCGGACGCATTGTTCCCAACACCATTGGTGACCGGATCTATGATTGGGTCCAGCGCAATAGACTGTCGTGGTTCGGTACGCGGCAGGCGTGTCGCCGTCCGACTGCGAGCGAGGCGTCTCGCTTCTTGTCGGACCGTGACAATCTTTCAACGCTCGAGCAGTGGAGGCATTGATGAGCTGGCTGACGGATAACGATCCTGTTCCGGGCGATCGGCAATCTTGCGACGCGGTGGAGCAAGTGATCGTGCCGCGAGCACGCGATCTCGGCGGCTTCTCCGTGCGCCGCGCGCTGCCTTCGGCGCAGCGGCAGATGGTCGGGCCGTTCATCTTCTTCGATCAAATGGGACCGGCGCAGTTCATCGCAGGGAAAGGGATCGACGTCCGGCCGCATCCGCACATCGGACTTGCGACCGTGACGTATCTGTTCGACGGCGAGATCACGCATCGCGACAGTCTCGGTTCGGCGCTGTCCATTCGGCCCGGCGAGGTCAATCTGATGACGGCCGGGCGCGGGATCGTTCATTCCGAACGCACGGGACCTGAGGCGCGCTCCGTCGGTCAGGATCTGTTCGGCATCCAGTCCTGGATGGCGTTGCCGAAATCGCACGAGGAGACGGCGCCGAGCTTCGTGCATCTCGACGTCGGTGAACTTCCTCGGCTGGAAGGCGAGGGCAAGCGCGTGCGCATCATCTTGGGAAGTCTCTTCGGCGAGACATCGCCTGCCGAGTTTCCGCATGCCTCGTTCTATGCGGAAGCCGTGCTTGCGCCTGGAGCGGTTCTGCCGCTCGATCCCGATTACGATGAGCGCGCAGTTTATATCGCGTCGGGCCGTATTGATATTGCCGGGCAGTCGTTCGACGCCGGTCAGCTTCTCGTCTTCAAGCCGGGCGACCGGATTTCCATTCTGGCGGAGTCGAATGCACGGCTGATGCTGCTTGGCGGCGAGCCGATGGACGGGCCGCGGCACATCTGGTGGAATTTCGTGTCGTCGTCGCAGGATCGCATCGAGGCGGCGAAAGATGAATGGCGGCGAGGCCGTTTCGACATCGTTCCGGGCGACGAGAACGAATTCATCCCGCTGCCCGATGATAGGTAACCCGCTATTCGCGCTCATAATCTGCGTGCAGCCTGACATTCACCGAGTGACGGCGCCAAATATCCGCGTCTTTAGCTCCGGTTCACGTTGAGGTCGCAAATCCGGCTGGCGGAACGCGCATATCTATCGGCGAGTTGGTGCTCCGTGGTGGGTGCGGATCACTCCGCTGATCCTTTCACAAAGCCGCATTTGGGTGGGCGGTGTGAAGGGGCAAGCGAACTCGTGAAGCAACAAACTCGGAGACCAAAAATGCGAAACTTGTTCCTGGCAGTCGCCCTGGCGTTGGGCCTTGGCTTCGCTGCGACAGGTGCTCAGGCCGCGGCCGTCGGCGGCAATGTCGCTGCGATCGATGCGGTCGCAAAGAGTGGCAATACCGCGGTCGAGAAGACCTATTACCGTCGCGGATATTACGGCCGCCATCGCTATTGGCGTCGCGGCTATTATGGCTATCGGCCGTACTGGCGCCGCCGCTACTACGCGCGCCCCTACTACTACGGATACCGTCCGTACCGCCGTCACTGGCGCCACGGTTACTACAATCGCTGGTAATCGAACTTAAGTCGTGAGCTCTCTCAGGGGGACGGGCCTAGCCTCGTCCCCTGTAGGGCGCGACGCCTTGATCGGGCAGCCAGACGTCCGCCGGCGCCGCGCCTGTTTGCCAGAAGACATCAATCGGAATGCCGCCGCGCGGATACCAGTAGCCGCCGATGCGCAGATATTTCGGCTTGATGAGCGCGGCGATGCGTTTGCCGATGGCGACGGTGCAATCCTCGTGGAATGCCCCGTGATTGCGGAACGAAGCGAGATAAAGCTTCAGCGATTTGCTTTCCAGCAGCCACTTTCCCGGCACGTAATCGATAACGAGATGCGCGAAGTCGGGCTGGCCTGTCACCGGACAAAGTGAAGTGAATTCCGGCGCCGCGAAGCGAGCGACGTAATCCGTATCGGTGTGCGGATTGGGGACGCGCTCAAGTTCAGCCTTCTCCGGGCTTTCAGGAATGCCGACCTGTTTGCCGAGCTGTGTGACGTCCGGCTTTGATGCCGCCATGGCGCGTTACTCCGCAGCCAGTCGCGTTTCGGGAGCCGGTCCACGGTAAATGCAACCCTCGTTGCAGCTATCGCGATGGACTTCGACCTGAGCCAGGCCCGGGATGCGGTTGGCGAGCCGGTTCCAGATCCACATGGCAATGCGTTCCAGCGTCGGGGCTTCGAGGCCGTCGATCTCATTCAGCATGCGGTGGTCGAGCGCGTCTTCGGTGTCGGCCAAAGCCGCGGCAAGCTCATCGAAATGAAAGATGTAGCCGGTCTTTGCGCCGGGCTCGCCATCAATGACAATGCGCGCGCGGAAAGAATGGCCGTGCACGCGTGAATTTGGCGAGCCTGGCGGTGCCGACGGCAGAAAATGGGCCGCCTCGAACCGGAATTCCTTATAGATCTGCATGGCGCTCAAATAGGGGATTTTCCCCGCCTTCGCCACCCCCGGTAGCAGGCCAAATCCGCGCCAAACGGGCGCGGAACGCTCGGGCGTTAAGGGATTCCGAGCAATTTGTGGGTCTGGACGGACAGCCTCCAGGCCGGATTGGCCTTGCAATAGGCGATCGCCTCCTGGGTATTGGCGAGCTGCTCGGGGCCGTCCATCGGCTGCAGAAAGCGCTGCTCGAAGGCGAGATCGAGGTATCCGGCCGGGTCGACACCGGTCTGCGGGAAGACAAGTTTCAATTCGTGGCCGCGGCGCTGTTTCAGCTCCGAGCCCGCTTTGGGCGACACGCAGATCCAGTCGATGGTGTCGAGCACGGGCAGCGTGCCGTTGGTCTCGATGGCGATGCGAAATCCCTCGGCGTGTAGTGCGTCGACCAACTCTTGATCGACCTGCAGCATCGGTTCGCCGCCGGTCAGCACGACGAATTTGGGGGCGTTCGTTTCAGGAGCGGCAGCATCGCGGCAGGCACGGGCGAGAGCTTCGGCGGTGTCAAAGCGTCCGCCGCCGGGGCCGTCTGTGCCGACAAAATCGGTGTCGCAGAATTGGCAGGTGGCTTTGGCGCGGTCCTGCTCGCGGCCGCTCCAGAGATTGCAGCCGGCAAACCGGCAAAACACCGCAGGCGTCCCGGCGTTCGCGCCCTCGCCTTGTAGCGTATAGAAGATCTCTTTGACGGCATACATGCCGGATACCTACGGCGCCGGGGGCGCCAGTCAAGTGCGACTTATCCAAGTCTCAGAGGGGGCAATGGTGACCGAGCAGCGCACCTATCGCTATTTCGACCTGGTGATGGTCGCCTTCGTCGTCGTCCTTATATGCTCGAACTTGATCGGGCCGGCCAAGGCCGCGACCTTGACGCTTCCGGTGATCGGGCCGGTAACGTTCGGGGCGGGCGTGCTGTTCTTTCCGATCTCCTACATCTTCGGCGACGTGCTGACGGAAGTTTATGGTTACGCGCGGGCTAGGCGTGTGATCTGGGCGGGTTTCGCGGCCCTCATTTTTGCGGCAATCATGGCGGCCGTGATCGTCGCGCTGCCACCCGCACCTGGGTGGCCGAACCAGCACATCTACGAAGTCGCCTTCGGCAATACGTGGCGGATCGCCGGCGCTTCGATGATCGCGTATTTCTGCGGCGAGTTCGTCAATTCTTATGTGCTCGCGAAGATGAAGGTGCGCAGCGAAGGGCGGCACATGAGCTGGCGCTTCGTGGCGTCGACGATTGCGGGCGAGGCGGTCGATTCCTCGCTGTTCTATCCGTTAGCATTCTACAACTCCGGGATCATGCCGAACGACCTCGTGCTGACGCTGATGATCTCGCAGTTTGTCGTGAAGACGCTGGTCGAGATCGTGTTTCTGCCGATCACGGTGCGCGTGGTCGCCGCGTTGAAGGGGGCAGAGAACGAGGACTATTTCGACCGCAACACGGATTTCAATCCGTTCAAGCTGGACGCGTAAGGGAGCTTACCGTTGACTGATGAAGGCATTTCCGCGCCGGACACCCACGCCGTCATCGACGTCGAGACGATGGCGTCGATGAGCGGGCTGCAATACCTCGAAGCGATGATGCGGGGCGATGTTCCGCGTATGCCGATCGAGACGACGCTCGGGTTTCAGATGGTCGAGGCGGAAGAGGGGCGGACGGTATTCGAGTCCGAGCCGCAGGTGGCGCATTACAACGCCATCGCGACCGTGCACGCGGGCTACACGGCGACGCTGCTCGATTCCTGCATGGCGTGCGCCGTGCTTTCGACGCTGCCGAAAGGCACCGGCTTCACGACGATGGAGTTCAAGATTTCTCTGCTGCGGCCGATGACGAAGGATACGGGCCCCGTGCGCGCGGAAGGCCTCATCATGAGCCGTGGACGCCGCGCCGCGACGGCTGAGGGACGGTTGACGGACAAGCGCGGCAAGCTCATCGCGCATGCAACGACGACGTGTCTGGTTTTCAGTTTTTGATGTTTGTTATCCTCGGATTTAGATCGGAGATGACCTGTTCTAGATTTGCGCCGTCTCTTCAATATCGTCATGCCGGCGGAGGCCGGCACCCAAACAACGATCGACATTTGCGGTGCTGCAGTTTGACTGGATCCCGGCCTGCGCCGGGATGACGTTGTTCTGCCTCGATATAAGGCCGGATCACTCTAGCGCTTCGGCGATCGCCTGAAGCTCGGCTTCAGGCGAGGGGAAATCTTCGTAGGAATGCCCCGAGCCGCGATACCAGTAGCGGCTGTTGAAATCGTCGCCTTCGATCTTGTGCAGAATGGCGTGCAGCCAACGATGCATCGGATCGCGCTCGTCGCGCTGAGCGATCTGGTGGGCGCTGTCCCAATCGCCCGCGATGGCGAGATCAACGGCGCGTTTCAGGTCTGCTGAGACTGCCATTCGATCCAGCCTTTCGCGCGCAGCTCGCACGCAGGGCAGATGCCGCAGCCGTACCCCCAGTCATGACGGTTGGTGCGGTCGCCCATGTAGCAGGTGTGCGTATCCTCGATGATGATCTTGATGAGATTGTCGCCGCCGAGTTCGGACGCCATCGCCCAAGTTCCGGCTTTGTCGATGAACATCAACGGCGTTTCGATGGTCATTGGGGTTGCAAGGCCGAGCGAGATCGCCTGCGCGAGCGTCTGGATCGTTTCGTTGCGGCAGTCGGGATAACCGGAGAAATCGGTCTCGCACATGCCGCCGACGAGGGTGGTGATGCCGCGCCGGTAGGCCAGTGCCGCAGCGTAGGTGAGGAACAAGAGATTGCGCCCCGGCACGAACGTCGTCGGCAGGCCGGTCGCCGCGAACGTGATCTCTGTTTCGCGTGTCAACGCCGTGTCACTGATGCTCTGTAAGGCAGGAAGATCGAGCACCGCGTCAGGCCCGAGCCGGGCGCCGACCTTTCCCAACTTCGCGAGCTTGTCGCGAACGACGTCGCGCTGGACAAGCTCGACGCTGTGGCGCTGGCCGTATTTGAACCCAATCGTTTCGACGCGGTCGTAATGCGCGAGCGCCCAGGCGAGGCAGACGGTCGAATCCTGGCCGCCTGAGAACAATACGAGCGCGGATGTTTCAGGTGTCGTCATGGGGGTACGATCAGAGGCTCTTACCGTCATACAGCGTCGGTTTCAGGGACGCCGCGTCGATACCATCAAGGCAGCGGACGTTGACGGCGACCATCGTCGCGCCGCTCGGTGTGGTGCCGTAGGAATAGGAGCCGATGCCGCATTCCGGGCAGAAGGTGTGGTGGATCACCTTCTTATTGAACTGGTACTCGGTCTGCGCGTCTTTGTCCGATAAAAGGGAAAAAGCGCTCTCCGGCACGAAGCCCATGATGGCGCCGCGCTTCTGGCAGAAGGAGCAATTGCAGATTTTCAGGCCTTCGAGGGCCAGCTCCGCCTCAAAACGGACGCGGCCGCAGTGGCAACCTCCGGTCCACTTCTTCGTTTCCGACATTGGTATACCTTGGTTCTCGGGTAAATGTCCTTTCGGGTAGGCGTTCGACTGCCCGCAGGGACTTTGCCTTATTAGCGATTGCGGCTAAAACCCGCCCGAACCTGTCACACCCGTCGTCTCTCGACAAGCCAACCAGAAAATATCGGAAACGCTCATGACCGCCATCGTTGACATCATTGCCCGCGAAATTCTCGACAGCCGTGGCAATCCGACAGTCGAAGTGGATGTGGTGCTGGAAGACGGCTCGGAGGGACGCGCGGCGGTGCCATCGGGCGCTTCGACCGGCGCGCACGAAGCCATCGAACTGCGCGACGGGGACAAGGCGCGCTATCAGGGCAAGGGTGTGCAGAAGGCGGTCGATGCGGTCAACGGCGAGATTTTCGATGCGCTGTCGGGTATGGACGCGGAAGACCAGCGCGGTATCGACGCGGCACTGATCCAGCTCGACGGTACGGATAACAAAAGCCGTCTCGGCGCCAACGCGATCCTCGGCGTTTCGCTGGCCGTCGCCAAGGCAGCGTCGATTGCGAACAACCTGGCGCTCTATCGCTATGTCGGCGGCGTCAATGCGCACATCCTGCCGGTGCCGATGATGAACATCATCAACGGCGGCGCGCATGCCGATAACCCGATCGACATTCAGGAATTCATGATCATGCCGGTGGCGGCGGAGACCTGCGCCGATGCGATCCGGATGGGTTCGGAAATTTTTCAGACGCTGAAGAAGAACCTGCATGACGCCGGCCTCAGCACTTCGGTTGGCGATGAAGGCGGGTTCGCGCCAAACCTCAAAAGCGCCGACGAGGCGCTCGGCTACATCATGAAGGCGATCGAGAAGGCAGGATACAAGCCGGGCGACGACGTGATGCTGGCGCTCGATTGCGCCTCGACCGAATACTTCAAGAATGGCAAGTACGAGCTTGCCGGCGAGGGCAAATCGCTGGACAGCGCGGCGAACGCCAAATACCTCGAAGATCTCGTCAACCGTTTCCCGATTATCTCGATAGAAGACGGTATGGCAGAAGACGATTGGGCCGGGTGGAAGATCCTGACCGATCTTCTTGGAAATCGCGTGCAGCTCGTGGGCGACGATCTCTTCGTGACGAACACGAAACGGCTTGCGGACGGCATCGCGAAGGGGACGGCCAACTCGATCCTCGTGAAGGTCAATCAGATCGGCTCGCTCTCCGAAACGCTCGATGCGGTCAGTATGGCGCAGCGCGCCGGATATACTGCCGTCATGTCGCACCGCTCTGGCGAGACCGAAGATTCGACGATTGCGGATCTCGCGGTCGCGACGAATTGCGGTCAGATCAAGACAGGATCGCTGTCGCGCTCGGATCGTTTGGCAAAGTACAACCAGCTCATTCGCATCGAAGAAGAGCTTGGCGATGTCGCCGTTTATGCTGGACGATCAGTAATTAAACGTGCCTCAGCATAAACTTTAAGGGCCGTTTTTTTCGAGCATTACGGAACCGAGGTCGTTTTTCACCGACTTTCCGTCACTTTCGCTTGCGATCTTCTATGCTGATCTGATGTCGGAACGTTTTGCCCCTCGCGAGCGTTTCTGCCGCGAGTAAGAGGGTGGGTTAGTAATGCGACAATCGAGAGTATTGGCTCAGCAGGTGATTGCTCGCCCGCGACGGATCGAGAATTTCCGGCGTAAATCGTGGACGCCACGAACAGTTCGCAGGTCGGTGCCGGTCGAGATTTCGGAACCGACTGTTGCGAGCAACTATATTCCGGGCGAGTTCGAAGAGCCGCAATCGCCACTCTTCGTGGCGGTGAAGCGTACCATCTGCCTGACCTGGGACGTCACGATATTAACAGTGCTGTCGCCGTTCTTCGCAATCTGGTTTCTCTATCGTGGCGCGAAGCGATTGACGGATGCGAGGCCGCAAAAAGGCTGACGCCTACGTCTTCATGCAAGCCATTTGTTAAAGCCCCGCGTCGGGGCTTTTTCTTTGTTGGAACTGTCGCGCTGTCAGGTCGTTTGCCTCGCAAAGGAGAGCTGCGACATGAAACATTTAACAGCGATAGCCCTAACTCTGATCGCCGCTCCTGCTGCATCAGCGTTGGCACAGGACAGCACGCTGCCGGAAAGCATGCGCATCCAACAAAGCGTGACGCAGCAGAACGCCAGCGATCAGAACATGCCTGCCAACCGCGGAAGCTCGCAGCCGACGACGGAAGCGCCGGGCAGCGCGGCTGGACCGGTTGAACGGCATCGGCTCGATCCGGCGGCGCCCAGTCCGCAACGACTGCAGATTGAAGATGGCACCAGCGCCTCGGTGCGCAATCCTGATGCGGACGCGTTGCATCCGGGGCCGTCTGGATCGTCTTACAACACGATCATGCGCGGGGCGCCTTCCACCAGCGGCACGAGCACCGGGACGTCCGGCATCGGATCATCGCCGGGAACGGGTGCGTCAAGTGGCTCGGGTGCAAGTGGGAGCGCCGGTGGTGCGGGCGGCGGCGCAGGCGGAGCTTCGTCGGGCGGCGGCCACTAGTCCATTTGCGAAGGATAATCATGGCAACACAAGCAAAGTCAAAACCTGAGCGTACGGCGCAACAAGGCCGCGACATTCAGGATGAGGTCGATCTCCTGGATGCCAAGGAGGCCGGGCAGGAGAAAAAGCAAAAATCAAAGCCGGTCATGCAGGCGGGGGCGCGCGAATACCCTTCGCATTTTCCGGCGCAGCATCAGGAAAAGTCCGGCGATGAAGCCGCGCTTCAACTTGCGCCGATGTATGATGCGCCGGGATATCAAGGTTCGGCGAAGCTCAAGGATCGCGTCGCGTTAATCACGGGCGGTGATTCCGGCATCGGCCGGGCTGTCGCGGTGTTATTTGCGCGCGAAGGCGCCGACGTCGCGATCTGTTACCTGGAATCGCGCAACGATGCGCTCGATACGAAGGAAGCCGTCGAAAAGGAAGGACGACGCTGCCTACTGATCGAAGGCGATGTGTCGGATTCCAAATTTTGCGAAGATGCCGTCGCGCAAACGGTGAAGACGCTCGGCAAGCTCGACGTGCTCGTGAACAACGCGGCTTTCCAGGAGCACACGTCGGATATTCTCGACCTCAGCGACGAGCATTTCGATCGGACACTGAAGACAAATCTCTACGGCTATTTCTACATGGCGCGGGCTGCCGTTCCACATATGGCTTCTGGTTCTGCGATCATCATGACGGGATCGGTGACCGGCATCGAAGGCAGCAAAGAGTTGCTGGATTATTCGATGACCAAGGGCGGCATTCATGCGTTTACGCGTTCGCTGTCGTCTCAACTCATAGAGCGCGGCATTCGCGTCAATGCCATCGCGCCGGGGCCGGTGTGGACGCCGCTCAACCCTGCCGATCGTCCGGCCGAGGATGTTGCCAAGTTCGGAACGTCGGCGGCGATGGGACGCGCGGCACAACCGGAAGAGATCGCGCCCGCGTTCGTATTCATGGCAGCGCCCTGCTGCTCAAGCTACATCACGGGCGAAATACTTCCCGTCATCGGCGGTTATGGCGCTTAACGCAATCGCGCTTACTGCCGATGTTTCTTATGGCTCGGTGTTGCCGGAGTCGGCGCCGGGGCCGGCATGTTTTTGAGCACCAGATCGATATCGATCGGTTTGCAGCCGCCGGTACGCAGCATCTCGTTCACGGTATCGGCGTCGCGACGCAAATTAGCGATTTGCGCGTAACTGTCGGGATCGACGTGCGCGTTCGAGCTGAACAAGCTGAAAACGGTGTTGGTCGGTCGCGCGGCTTGCGAGGCCTGTAAGGCGCGAATTTTTATGAGCTGGTCGTTGACGAATTTTGTCGGCTCGGCGCAGGGATCGCTGTTGGCCGTGGAAAGGCTTTTCGGCTTTTTGTGTTTGGCCCAGGCGTCCGTCGGCGGATTGAGCCATCCTGACAGCACGGCAGCGATGACACCTGCAATCGCAAACCTGGCAGCCGATCTTAATCTCATCTCAATAGCATCTCGCAGCGGGATCGTTTCGCACGACAGCAATGATGCGCGAAATATGCCGTGAGTGGGACGCGCAGATAACAAACCTCCAGTTTTATGACATGCGCGCCCGCGGTGTCCGTTTGTTATGATCGATTTGATTCTGCGGTGCCACTCGAAGGGGCGTCGCGCTCCGAACGGCGACTGGCAATGTTATCGTAAAGGCTATCTTTGATGAGCATGCTCGGATGGATCCATCGGCGCGAACGCAAGCCGGATACGGAGGTAACGCCTAGTCCGGCTCCGAAACCCGTCATCAACAAGCGGCCGAAGATCGATCCTGAAGTCGCCAGAGAGTGGGCGCGCAAAAATAGCCCGTGGCGGTACGACGACGGCCCGTCACGCCGTCCGGTCGGCGGCAAATAACCCCGTTTACCTTGTCGGCCCGCACGTTGTGGCATTGCCGCGCTGGCATTTGCTCGATGTGGAACGTAGTGTCTGTCCCGGGGAGCTGGGGGCGTTCCGGTATGCTCGTGCGTGGTCTCGTCGGGCTTCTATACAACACTTTGACGTCCTGGCTGGTGGGCCGGGGAGTGTGGCGATGAGCGTTACGATTGCGATCGCCAATCCGAAAGGCGGCGTCGGCAAGACGCTGACGACGATGATGCTGGCCGATGGGCTGGCGCTATCCTACGGCGCTCGCGTGCTCGTGCTCGACATGGATCCGCAGGCCGGGGCGACAAAGGCGCTGCTCGGCATCGACGCGGAGCAGGAACTACGCGAGAGGCGGATCGGCCTCGGCGCCATGCTTCAGGCCTTTGCGCGCGGACGCGATATCCGTCTTGCTTCGCATCGGGTTGCGGCGAGCGATCTCATCGAGCTTCAGGACCGGGAAAAAGGTTTTATCGATATCGTACCGTCGAACCATGAGCTGCTGGGCGATATGGCCGACTTCGAACGTTCTGCGCACCGGAAACGGCGGCGCGACCGCCTCGATGTGCAGCTTGCTAAGGCTCTGCGAGCAGAGCTGAATAAATTCGATGACGAATACGATGCCGTTCTGGTCGATTGTCCCGCGGGGCCAGGACCGCTCGCGTTGGCGGGCATCCGGCTGGCGCATCATATCCTGGCGCCGACGAGCCTTGAGACGAATGCCTATTCGACACTGACGGACTTCCTGAAGTTCATTCTCGCGGACGATCTCGATCTTGCGGCGCAGGTCGTGGTGCATCCGCTGATTACGCAGTATCAGGCGACGAATTCTCTACAACGCGAGATGCTCCAGCACATCAAAGAAGGGCTGGCACATCTCAACGCGATCTCCCGACCGGTGCCTTATACGGCGGCTCTACAGAACGCTGCCGCGCATCCGGGGATGGGCAACCTGCGGACGGCGCGGCAGAAATACGGCAACGCATTGGCGGATGTCGTGGCGCTGACGAAGGCGGTTGTCGAGCGCGTGAGCGCAAATGGCTGATAGTCGGATACTGAGTGGATCAGCGACCATTTGGGGATGCCGGAGCCCGATGCGCGCGCTATAAGTCCGGCTATTGGAGCCAAGGTCGGATCGCCCTTCGGCTTTGGGTTTTGATAAGTGAGGGGACCAATCATGCTGATCCGTTTCCTGGGATACCTGCTGATTTCGCTAGCGGCAGTCACGACGCCGGCTCTGGCGCAGCTCAAACCCGGTGACAAGGCGCCTATGTTCAAGGCGCAGGCGTCACTCGGAGGCAAGCAATTCACGTTCTCCCTGCCCGAGGCGCTCAAGAAAGGGCCTGTCGTCGTCTATTTCTATCCGAAGGCCTTCACGTCGGGCTGCACCGAGGAGGCGCACGATTTCGCTGAGGCGATGGGGCAGTTCCATGCTCTGGGAGCTTCGGTGATCGGGATCAGCAACGACGATATCGCGACGCTCAACAAGTTTTCGACGTCGGAGTGCCGCAGCAAATTTCCGGTGGCGGCCGACAGTGGCCAGCGGATCATGACCGCTTACGACTCGGTGATGATGGGCTTCATGCCCTATGCCAGCCGCACATCCTATGTGGTGACGCCGGACGGGCGGATTTCCTACGAGTACACCGCGCTCGATCCGTCGGAGCACGTGAAGAATACGCTGGCGGCGGTCAAAGCCTGGAAGACGAAGCACCACAGCTAAACGCGATCGCACTCGGCGACGCAGAAGGTGCTTCGGGAGGGGCTGGCTGCCGGGCGGCGGTCAGCCGTAAGGGCCTTCCAGGGCGCCCAATTCTTCGAGCTTGGAACGGATCGCGACCACGAGTTCCTCGGGATGCGCGCGGCCGTTCAGCTCGATCTCGGCATTCAGCGGCGGCTCGTAAGGTGCTGAGACGCCAGTGAACTGCGGAATGAGGCCCTGTCGCGCCTTCTTATAGAGCCCCTTGGCGTCCCGCTGCTCGCAGACGGTGAGGGGCGTGTTGACGAAGACCTCAAGGAATTCGCCGTTATCGAAGATCTTTCGTGCCGTTTCCCGGTGAGAAAGGAGCGGCGAGATCAGCGACACAATGACGATCAGTCCGGCATCGACCATCAACTTGGCGACTTCGGCGATGCGGCGGACGTTTTCGGCGCGTCCCGCTTCGGTGAAGTCGAGGTCGCTGCAGAGGCCGGTACGGCAGCGGTCGCCGTCAAGCACGAACGTGTGCTGGCCGGAGGCATGCAAGGTCTGGTCGAGAAGATTGGCAATCGTCGTTTTGCCTGCGCCGGAGAGCCCGGTGAACCACAGGCAACAGGCTTTCTGCCCCTTGGCGTCGGCCCGATCGTCTTTGCAGATGGCTGTATCCTGCCAAAGCAGGTTCAAAGCGCGATCTCCGCGCAAACTTTCCATGCCGATTTTTCTCATGGCTCCCCCCGGAGGTCACGGCCCAGGTTTCTGGGCGACCGCACGCCTCCAAGATAATCGTCATTGGCCCGCTATGCCGAAAGATATAGGCTTTTTTGCACATCTATATCTTGCTCAGGAATAAGGTCGTCGAAGCGGTGCGGGGAGGCAACAAAAATCGCGCCCGGAGATACCGACGGCGACCATCTGACAGACTTTGGCGCGTCTCGCTCTACCAGCGGCGGCGTGGCGGATGCGGCGGCCGCGGGGGAGGCTGCCAATACGGCTGCGGCATGAACGCGACCTGCGGTCCCCACTGAGGGAACAGTCCGAAGTAGGGCATCGGGTACGGCGGCGCGTAGTAGATGCCGCTTTCCTCGTAAACGTAATTATAGGGGCGGGCGAGCAGGACCGGCGGCGGAATTGGCGTAACGAAAGCTTCTTCCGGCGGGGCTTCCTCGCCGCCGAAGTCTGCAGCGCACGCCAGTGCGGGCATAAAAAAGATGAAGGCGGCCGCGAGGGTCGGCAGAATTTTCATGGCTTGCAAGCGCTCGGTCCGAATGTGGCTCACTACGATCTTTGGTCGGAATGGCGCGAGCGCTGTTCGCTGCTTCAACGAAGCGCGCGGCCGTACAACTTGGAATCGCGATAGTCGTGAGCATTTTCGGGGACGGCGTGTAACGAACAGTTAAGACGGCGAAAAATCTTTTTTCCGGCTTGTGTGTGCAGGCCGCGTGCGGAAATCTTCCGCGGATTATGCGTCCGTACGCAGCCTGTCAGTCGAGCTTGCGCGATTTTGCAAGGAGCTCCATCGTCTTTGGGTCGGGCCCATTGCAAAACGTGAATAGTGCTCGCGCGTAAATGCTTTCGTGCCCAGTGACGGCGGCGAAGAGTGTCATCGAGGAATGGAATTTCAGATTGTCCGGATTGCCGAGAATCTGGAGGAGCGAATCGTATCGGTGTTCGAGGATCAGCGCCGTCATTTGTGCGAGGCGCGGACCGAGCATCGGGTGGCAGACATAGGCGAGTGCTTCTTCGTAACTGCCGATGCCATACTTCTCCGACATGGCGCTGGAGCCTAATCCGCGCATCTGCGGAAACGTGTACCACATCCAATGGGATTGCTTCTTGCCGGCCGTCAGTTCGCTGACGACGCGCTCATAGGTGTGCGCCTGAGCACTGACGAAGCGTTCGAGGTCGAATGGATCGTGAAGGTCTTGCATGTTCTCACCGCAGAAGCCGGTCGACGCCGTGCGCACAGGATTTAGCGTCGTTACGACAATCCTGAGGCGGCAGCAGCGGACGGTCCGGAAGTGTCAGATCGACAAAAGAGAAGCTGAAAGCGAACGTGAAAATAGGCGTCAGCACTGCGCTTAGAAGGCGAAGCCTGTTGTTCGCAGTTGCGAGATCATCGGCTTTTCATTGGTCATCGTCTGCTCCGGAAAATGGAATGCTGAAAAGTCATTAAAGCCCCGCTCTTATAGGTGGTGCTCCGTATCCGCACAAATATTTCCCGGCCTTCTTTCCAAAGGAAGTTTCAGGTGAAGGCTGGGGCGCTCGATGAATCTGTCGCCTGCAGATCGGTGTGAGGTTTCGCTAGAATTTTGGGGTTCTTCGTCAAGGGGCCCGAGAGCAAAGGTGCCATCGCGGAGCGCCTATTGTGGATGTCCCGTGCTTGCGTATGGTCGCGCGCGAACAAAAAGGGATACCGGTATGGCGCGCACTGATGTCTTGCAGGCTTCTTCTCCCAGAATTGCCAGAGCCATCATCTGTGCATTTTGCACCGGCCTCATCGGCATCGGGCTCGCGCGCTTCGCCTATACGCCGCTGCTGCCCGCCCTCGTCGATGCGCACTGGTTTGCGCCGGCGGATGCCGCCTATCTCGGCGCGGCCAATCTCGCGGGATATCTCGCAGGCGCTGTGCTCGGGAGGCCCATTTCCGCACGCCTTTCGGGCGTCGCGGTGTTGCGCGCCATGATGGTCCTGGCAACGGCTGCCTTTTTCGCGTGCGCGTCGCCGCAAGGCTTTCTCTGGTTTTTCGTATGGCGTTTTGCTGCGGGCTTTGCGGGCGGAGCGATGATGGTTCTCGCCGCTCCGATGGTGCTTGCGCACGTTCCGCCTGCGCGGCGCGGATTGGCGGGCGGGCTGATCTTCATGGGGATCGGTGCTGGCATTGCGGCGTCGGGAACGGTCATTCCTTTCCTGTTGCAGTTCGGCGTGCAGGCCGCATGGATCGGCCTTGGAATACTGTCGTTGGTGCTGACGGCTATTGCCTGGCGCGGCTGGCCGGACGGACCGGGTCATGTGCTGACGGCCCCGTCGGGCCACGTCCATCCGCCGCGCCTGGGTGCACTCCGCGCGCTTTATGTCGAGTATGGGCTCAATGCGGGCGGGTGGGTGCCGCACATGATTTTTCTCGTCGATTTCGTGGCGCGCGGGTTAGGGCAAGGTGTGAAAGTCGGTGCGGAGTTCTGGGTCGCCTTCGGCCTGAGCGCGACGGCCGGTCCTATTCTGGCCGGGCACATCGCGGACCGTATCGGATTTAGATCGGCGTTGCGCTTGGCGTTCAGCTTGCAGATCTTCGCAATCGGTTTGCTCGTGTTCGACGTGACCAGCACGCCCTGGCTGTTTCTGTCGAGCGTCATCATTGGTGCGTTCGTGACCGGAACCGTGCCGCTGGTTCTCGGGCGCATTCACGAGCTTCTGCCGCATCATCCGGCCGAGCAGAAGGCGGCCTGGAGTGTTGCGACCGTGGCGTTTGCACTGTGCCAGGCTGCAGCCGCTTACGGATTTTCATTCATCTTCGCACATAGCGGCGGCGATTATCACATTCTGTTTGTTATCGGCATGATTGCGATGTCACTGGCGCTCGTCATCGACGTCGGCGGGACTTTCCGGGAAAAAGCAATGCGCTAGGCTGCAAGGGCTCGCGTATCGCCCGCAAGACGTTGGCCGAAAAATACTCCCGTTCATATTCGACTACGTTTGCCTGCCAATAACTGCTTTGGGAAAACCATCGGGACGCTTAGCTTCCCCTCGCGGACATGTCCGGCTGTCGGGAGTTGCAATGATGCATACGATCGTGACAGCGCTGCTCTGGTTTTCCGCCGTCGGGTGCGCCGTGATGGGCGGCGTTTACTTCGCGTTTTCAGCATTCATCATGGTGGCGTTAGGCCGGATCGACCAAGCGGCGGCGATTGCTGCGATGAATGCCATCAACACAGACATTTTAAAATCGCTGTTCATGCCGCTGTTCTTCGGCACTTCGGTCGCCAGTTTGGCGTTGGCAGTTCTGGCGTTATGGCATTGGGGAAACGAGGGCGCCGCTCCGATGTTCGCCGGCGGCGTGATCTATGTCGTCGGCATGTTCATTGTTACAATTGTCTTCAATGTGCCGTTAAACGACGCTTTGGCTACAGCAGATCCGATGACGGCATCGTCAGGGGGCGTTTGGAAGCGGTACGTGTCCGATTGGACGATATGGAATCACGTCCGCACCGCTGCCTCGATTGCAGCGAGCACGCTGTTCATTTTCGCCTTAATGGCTTTGAATGCGCGTTCGCTCTGATACCGTCGGCTTTTTAAGCGTTATTTTCACAATATTCCGACTACGGATTAGCCGAGAACTATCGGCGATATTCTAACGTTTTCTCAATTCCGGTGGCTTAGGGTAACTTTCGCGAATGCTGTATCAATTTTTCAATCGTGACGCGGTGGGTCACTGATTTGATGCGCGATAGCGATATTCCGGCGCGCAGTATCGATTTTCTCCTGTCACGACGCGCCGACAACGGTGGCCTCGCCGAGATTTCGCATTTCGATTGGCCGTCGTCAGGGCTGCCGCCGTTTCAGGACTGGCCCGCGGCATTGAGCATGGCCGCGCGGCTTGTGGCGCACGCGTCCGTACCCATGGCATTGATGGTCGGACGGGAAGGTCACCTCGTGCCGAATGCGGCGGCGACCGTGCTATTCAGTGAATTTACACGCGGTGATTTCCTCGGCCGGTCGGTCGAAGAGGTTGTCGGGGAAGGGGCGAAATTCTACGCCGATGTTCTATCGCGCGTGTTCACCGGCGAAAGCTGCAGCTTCCATGATCAGCCGATGCGTCTCGTGCGCAACGGCCAATGGGCGACGCGCTGGTTCAATCTGCATTTCACGCCGGTCGCCGATGCGCAGGGACAGGTGCTGGGTGTGCTTGCAATCGCGTCGGAGGTTACAAGCCATGTTCAGTGCGCGCGCAACCTTCGGGAGTCGGAGCAGCGGCTGAAGCTTGCGCTTGAATCATCCGGAATGGTCGGCGTCTGGGACTTCGACGTCAAAACGAACATCAGCACGGCCGACGCCAACGTGGCGCGGATGTATGGATTGTCGGCAGCAGGCTGTGTGCGCGGTGTTGACGATGGGCATTTTATACGCGCGATCCATGCCGCCGATCGTGCGCGCGTAGAAGAGACGCTGCGTACTGCCATCGAGACGCGAACGTCTTATCGCTGCAAATATCGCGTCCTCCCGCAGGGCGGAGCGCTGCGCTGGGTCATTACGTCGGCAAAGCCTGTCTACGACGA
This sequence comes from Hyphomicrobium sp. MC8b, assembly GCF_905067615.1. NCBI lineage: Bacteria > Pseudomonadati > Pseudomonadota > Alphaproteobacteria > Hyphomicrobiales > Hyphomicrobiaceae > Hyphomicrobium > Hyphomicrobium sp. MC8b. The sequence goes on from NZ_LR898465.1 coordinate 2,257,281, forward strand.
GCGCGGCGACCTCGTGCGCATGTCGGGCGTCGTCGTCGATGTGACCGATCAGATGGAAACGGCGTCGGCGTTAGCGCAGAGCCGCTTTCAATTTGAAACATTAACGGAAGCGTTGCCGCAAATCGTATGGAGCTGCGATGCGCAGGGCCAGTACGATTATTTCTCGGCGCGCTGGAGCGAATTCACAGGGATACTCTCGCATGAAATCAGCGAAGATACCTGGAAGATGCTGGTCTATCCGCCGCATTGGGATATGGTCCGCAAGGCATGGAGGGATGCGGTTGCGACCGGTACGCCTTACGATGTCGACTATCGGTTCCGTCATCATTCCGGAGAGTATCGCTGGCTTCGCGTCATGGCCTTGCCGATACGCGACGACGAGGGAAACATTACGCGATGGTTCGGCACGAGCACCGACATCCATGACTCGTACCTCGCGGCGGACGAACGCGCCCGGCTCACAAAAGAGCTGGAGCGCATGGCGACGGAGGATCAGCTTACCGAGCTGTTGACCCGGCGAGCTTTCATCAATAGCGCCTCTGCCGCGATAGCGCAGGCCTCAGCACACGCCGCACCCGTCAGCCTGCTGATGATGGATCTCGATCACTTCAAGTCGATTAACGACGAGTATGGCCATCCGTGTGGCGACCATGTGCTGGCCGTCGCGGCAAAGCGGATCAAGGCCTGCGTCAAGAAACAGGATCTCGTCGGCCGATTGGGTGGCGAGGAATTTGCCATTCTGCTCAGCGGTTGCGGGGCGCGTGAGGCGAGGGCCGTAGCAGACAGAATTTGCCGAGCGCTCGAGGCGAGGCCGATCGCAATGGAGAACGGTCTCAGCGTTGCCGTGACAGTTAGTGTGGGAGCGACGACGCGATCGGCGCTGGACGACGATTTGGCGTCGCTGCTTCTCGTTGCCGACAAGGCGCTCTATCAGGCGAAAGCGGCGGGTCGTAATCGCTCGGTCTTCCAGGAGAGCCTAGCCGACCAAGCCTAATCGGCGCTAATGCGATCCTCCTTTCAGGAATAAATACGAAAAAACAGTACGTTATACGGGCTTCGTGCTGCGCGAAGCCGCGATCCCCCCGCGACCAAAAAGTTGTCCATTATGACTTTTAGGGTAGCTCTCTCGGTGTGACTTGCCGATAAGGTGATCTAAGCTGCTCAGTCTATCCGACGTCGAGCTGTTACGGGGGGAAGTCTGGCATGCCGGAGCCGTTGCTCATCCATATTCACGTGCCGAAATGCGCAGGCACGACGGTTGAAAAGCATTTGGCATACGAGCTGGGCCATTCGGGCGTGTGGTTTGCGCCGAAGCGGACGCGGCAATTTCCGCTCGGTTGGTTCGGTCGAAAATACAACGACAAGCCGCCGGCGCCGCTCGACCAGATCAAAGCCTTATCCGGGCATTTCATCGGCCGCTCGATCGAGGAGCAGTTCAAGGACCGCAAAATCGTTCGCTCGATCATTCTTCGCGAGCCGGAAAGCCTGATGCTGTCCTACTACAATTATCGCATGATACGGTACATCCAGCAGGGACTGCGGCCCTATGGGTTCTCGCTGTTTTTGCGGGCAACGCGCCAGAATTTCATTTCGCATTTCCTCTTGGACCGCTGGCTCGAACTTCCGTGGCTGGATCTGGTGCGACTGTCGGATCAGCAGAAGATGCGTCTCCTCGACGACGCGCTGGCGTCTGTCGATCATATTGCTCCGATCAGCGAGGCAGACGACTTGGTTCGCAAAATCTCGGCCGAACTCGGTATCTCGCCGGTGGCTAAACGGCAAAACACGACCGAAGATGGAAAAGCAAAGGCCGGTTGGACGATGGTGCGCCATGGCGATCTGTCGGACGCCGAACGCGCCGAGCTGAAATCGCGTACACAGCTTGATCGTTATCTGTGGCGACGGTGGGTGCTGAAAGAAGACGTCAGAGTTGCTCCCGATCTGCAAAGTCAATTCAGGCGCTCGGAGTTTCTGAGACCCCGCTATCAATGCGAGCGGCGCCTTGCCCGTTTGTTCGGGTAAGAGAAGAAGAAATGCTTGATACGCTCGAACGCATTGCCATCGAGGCCGGCACACTCATTGCCCAAATTCGGCAAGGTGGTGCGAACGTTATGACCAAGTCCGACGGCAGTCCGGTGACGGATGCCGATCAGGCGGCTGAAGATCTGATCGTGCGCGCGCTGCAGAGGATCGCGCCGGAGATTCCGATCATCGCGGAAGAATCTGCCGCTTCTTGCGTTGCAGACCATTCAACAAGTCGCGCGCTGTTTTTTGTCGATCCGCTCGATGGGACAAAAGAATTCATTCGCGGCAGGCCGGATTACACGGTCAACATCTGCCTCGTCGAAAACCGAAAGCCGAAACTCGGCGTCGTCTTCGCGCCGGCGCGGGGCGAGTTGTTTAGCAGTGACGGCTTGGCATCTTACCGGTCCGCAATTTTGCAAGATGCTTCGATTGGTGAGCGCTCGCAAATTCGCGCATCATGCGGAGATGGCCGCCTGACCGCCGTCGCGAGTGCTTCGCACGGAAATCTGGAAACGGAAGATTTTCTGCAGAAGCTCCCGGTCGATCGCAAGGTCTCGGTTGGCTCGTCTTTGAAGTTCTGTCTCGTGGCGATGGCGGACGCTCATATCTATCCGCGTTTCGGTCGGACGATGCAGTGGGACACGGCGGCAGGTGACGCGGTGTTGCGCGGCGCCGGTGGCTGCACGCTGACGTCGGACGGCAGGGAACTCGAATACGGCGTGCCATGCGCGGCGGACGGTTCTTACGACAATCCGCATTTCATCTCGTACGGCGGCGATGCGGACACCCTGCGGGCGCTACTGCAGAATTGCGGCGGTGTGATCGACGCGTAGCATCGCCCCGAGCGCTCACCTCCCCGGCGGATGAGGCATCGGCTCGGCCGGATCGTCAATCGGAATTGGAGACGGCTCAGGCGGCTTGTTCGGCTCAGGTGGCAGCGGCGGTAACTCACCGGGCTCTTGCGTCGGGAAAGGGATGGTCGGGGGATCGTTGCCGTTTTCCATATCGGATAAAGGCGTCCGGCCGAGAATTCGTTCCCCCGTCCCTTCAACGTTCGACCTAATGCCCGTTTGCCGGAGCAGTGTTTGCAGAAATACGATCCAATTCGCCCATCGCATCGTCCGGCAATTGCAACTCTGCTGCCGCCAGATTTTCGCGAAGGTGCGCCAGCGATGACGTACCGGGGATCAGCAGGATATTCGATGCCCGCCGGAGCAGCCATGCGAGTGCGACCTGCATAGGCGTTGCGCCCAGACGGGCGGCAACTGCCGACAATTCCGACGACTGCAACGGCGTGAAGCCACCGAGCGGAAAAAAGGGCACATAGGCCACGCCTTCAGCGCTGAGTTGGTCGATCAGGGCGTCGTCGTCACGGTGCGCAAGATTGTAAAGGTTCTGGACGCAGACGATGTCACAGATCTTGCGACTGTCTTCGATTTGCTTGCGCGTGACATTGCTGAGGCCAATGTGGCGGATCAGTCCCTTTCGCTGAAGGTCGGCAAGCGTAGAGACTTGCTCTTCAATCGAGCCCTCTGCTGGCCCATGCACGTCGAGCATGCTGCGGAAGTTGATGACATCAAGCACATCGACGCCCAGATTGCGCAGATTGTCGTGCACGGCTTGGGTCAGCTCTTTTGGTGAGAGCGCCGGAATCCACGAGGCATCGTCACCGCGGCGGGCGGCAACTTTCGTCACGATCACCATGTCGTCCGGGTACGGGTGCAGCGCTTCGCGGATCAGTTCATTGACGACGTGCGGGCCGTAAAAATCGCTGGTGTCGATGTGGTTCACGCCGGACGCAACGGCCTCGCGCAAAACGGCGATGGCTTGGGCACGGTCTTTTGGCGGACCGAAAACGCCGGGTCCGGCCAGCTGCATGGCACCGTAGCCGAGGCGCGTGACGGTGCGGTCGCCGAGTTTGAAGGTGTCGGAAGCGTCGAGGGTGGTCATGGGCGTCTCCTTATTCGTGCTGCGCGGAGATATAGCGGTTGTTTAGCATGCGATAATCGACCACAATCCGGACAAGCTGTGCGGATTTTCGAACAATGGCCGTTGACCTTGGTGATTTGAACGCGTTCGTTGCTGTGGCGCGGGCCGGTGGCTTCCGGGATGGCGCTCGGGCGAGCGGTGCGAGCCCTTCTGGCCTGAGCGACGCGGTACGTCGGCTGGAAGCGCAGCTTGGTGTCCGGCTTCTCAACCGGACAACCCGGAGCGTGGTGCCGACGGATGCCGGCCGCAGCTTGTTGGAACGGCTTACGCCTGCTCTCAATGAGGTCGAAGCCGCGCTCGATGTCGTCAATGTTTTCCGCGACCGGCCTGCGGGCACGCTGCGTCTCAACGTGCCGGTCAGCGCGGCGCGGCTCGTGCTGCCGACGATCATTCCGCCTTTTCTGTCGGCCTATCCCGAAATCAAATTCGAAATCATTGCCGAAGACACCTTCGTCGACGTGGTGCGAGCGGGATGCGACGCCGGTATTCGCTATGACGAACGGCTGGAGCAGGACATGATCGCCGTGCCGATCGGCCCTCGCGTGCAGCGTTTCGCGACGGCTGCATCGCCTGCGTATCTCGATCGCCACGGCAGACCTTCACATCCGCGGGACCTGCTCAATCATGCGTGTCTGCGAGGGCGGTTCGCGAGTGGCTCCATGCCGCCGTGGGAATACGAGCGCGACGGCGAGATCGTGAGCGTTGACACAACCGGACCTATGATCGTGCAGGCGGGCGGCATGGTCGACTTGGCGGTGGACGTCGCCGTAGCTGGTTCGGGCGTCATCTATCTGTTCGAAGATTGGCTGCGGCCGTATCTCGACAGCGGCGCGCTGGAGCCCATCCTCGAACCGTGGTGGCAAGCGTTTTCGGGGCCGTTTCTGTATTATCCAGGGAGGCGGCTGGTGCCCGCGCCATTGCGGGCGTTCGTCGATTTCATCAAAGCCAATTAGCTGCAAATGCTCGGCTCGGTCATTCTTTCGACCCAGTTTTGGTATTACAGATCATTTCGCGGGATTTCGAAATACCTTACGCCGGCAATCATTGCCGTGCGTTTGCGAGCGCATCCGGAGCCCCGCCATGCCTTTCCGCTCACCCGTTTCCGACCCACAACTTGTCGACCTCGAATACGATCCGGGCCAAACGCTATGGCGAAGCACGGAGCCTGATCGCGGCACGGCGCTGCTACAGATTTTCGACGGCGAATTCAGGACGGCGCTTCGGCAAATGCACCGGCACGTCATTCTGCGTAACGCGCTGCGCCGTCCGCAGAACCTGGCGCAGATCCTGCTCTTCATTGGGGTTGGCGGCGGCTTCGCGGAAGTTCTGCCCGTTGACGATATTCTTGCGGACGTCGTGAAGGAAGCGGCAGCGGGCGACGGCGATCTTATGATCCTGTGCCACTGGAACGTCGATCGCGACGATAGGCCGGTTTTTCCGCATCAACCGGGGCGACTGATGGAGGTGCGGCGTATCCTGAAGCTCGAAAGTCTGCGTCAGCAATCGTCGAATTTGGTGGCGTGGGTCGACGACTGTGTGGCCGAAGCCGACCAGAAGGGCGGAACGTGGCTGAAGCGACGGGCGGATGACATCGGCCAGCGCCCGACGAAACGGCTGGCAGCCTTTTAGCTTGCAAAGCTGATATTGCGGTGGCCGGTCAGACCGTTTCCGTCTCGCGATTGGTAGTCAGCTTTGGCATGAGGCGGACGTAGACGAGTTCGCTCAAAAGTTCGATCAGAGTCTGGGTCACGATGATCGCCGGAAGGACCGGCACCGCGCCGGGAATAGCAAGTCCGAGCGGAAGGATGACGAGCGAATTCCGCGTCGCGGCGCTGAATGCGACGGCGCGTCCTGCCGGTGCCTGAAGCTGAAATAAGCGTGCAATGCGCCATCCGATGAGTGGGGCGAGGATCGCGAAGGCGATATAGATCGGGACGACGCTCAGAGCTTTGCCGATGGCAGGCGCGAGCTGGGGTATGACCGCCGCGACGACAATAAAGAGAACGATGGCGGTGGCCGGAATCGGCAGAAGTCCGAAGATAGAGGACAGGCGCGCGGCGGCAGCGTTGCGGGCGGCCCAGTACTGGAGGAGAGCCGCAAACGCCAGCGGAATGGCGATAAGCCAGATGAAGGCGTGTACGAACGGTCCGGCATGGACGAGGTCTGCCACGCGCGCTCCGAGAAATAACTGGAGGTAGATCGGCAGCAGCAGCATCTGCACGATGAGCAGGACGGGAGTGGCGGAGAGCAGCAGACGGGCGTCGGCGCGGCCGAGGTGCGAGAACGTGACGACGTAGTCGATGCAGGGACTGAGCAGTACCAGCAGTGCTCCGAGCCTAATCATCGGATCATCGGGAAGGATCTGTACGAGAAGCGCGACGAGCAGCGGCATCGCGACGAAATTCGTGAGGAGTAGCGCGGCAAGAAACCGGCCGTGCGCGAAGGCCAGGCCAAGATCGGCCAACGGGACCTGTAGGAAGGTGAGGAACAGCATCGCCGCGAGTGCGGGATTGATGCTGTCTTCCAGAACATCCGTCCCGCCGACGGTTAGAGCGAGCACTGCGGCCAACGCGACGGCGGCGAAATAGATCGAGACCTGCCGGCTTTCCAGGATCTCGCGGAGTTCAGCCAAAACTATTTCCCCCACTTCGCTTCAGGCTCGAATGAACCCCGTTCGCAAGTTCGATCGTGCCCACATTGCCACGCGTCATACGATCAAAGAACGTGGTCGATCGCCCCAAAAGACGGAGCTGCGGGGGCGACACTCATGCTTCGGAAAAAACGCAGTTTTAAGCGTTTAGGGGAAGAGCGTTTATCGATAACGTCTTGGAGGTGGCCGCGTCGGTGCGGTCTCTAGGAAAGCGCACTCGCCCGGAACGGGTTAGATGTCAGCGCGTACCAATGCGTTGGTGTCGCAGCGAGAAACCGGCAAAATAGCTGCGTCCATCATTCCCTGTTGCGGCCGGTTGCCACCGGGCGCGTGCATTCATTCAACGCGCGGCGGGCAAAAGAGTTCAGTTCACCGCTGAATGAGCATTGTCTGCGGGCGGGGAACAGGAGGGAAGGCAGCAACGTTAAAGCGCGACGCTTCCTCTAACGTCCGATACGTCATCCGATGCCGTTACTCGCAGATTCAATACGAAGTTTGTCTGCCACGCTCGTAACGGCGGCCCTTATTATTGCGGCGCTGGTTTTGGGCCGGGATATCCTGGTGCCTCTCGCGCTCGCAGGCATATCCTGCTTCGTGCTGGTGCCCATTGTCGTTTTTCTCAAGAAACGTGGTGTCCCTCAAGGCTTTGCCGAAGGCACCGTCCTGCTTGTCGTGGTTGTGTGCATGACGGCAGCCTCGATCGGCTTGAGTTCGCAACTTCTCTCGCTCGCGGCCGATCTGCCCCAGTACCGCACGAATGTGCTGGAGAAAGTCAGAAGCATCGTTGGTTCATCCGTGCCGAGCGGTCTTGTTGGCCGTGCCATTGACGCGGTCGAGACGTATCAGCGAATGATCAATAACGAACTTCAGTTCGGCGTCACGTCGTTCCCTGAGAACCAACCGCCCTCCGAGAATGCTTCGAGTAAGGAAGGCGACAAGGTCCAGATCGTTAAGGGTGACGACGAAAGCACGGCCCTCTACGGACTTCGCATTCTCGCAGAGCCGCTGACGCAAGCGGCCTTGACGTTCCTGTTCACGCTTTTTCTGCTGATGCAGTTCCGCGACCTGCGAGACAGGATTGTGCGCATTTTCGGCGTCGAGCACATGACTGAGACGACCGCAGCGATGTCGGATGCCGGCGATAGGCTCATCGCGCTCTTCACCGGCCAGGTCATACTCAACGCCTCATTCGGAACGTTTGTCGGCCTGTCTTTATTGGCGCTCGGCGTCCCGAACGCGCCGCTGTGGGGCGTGGTGGCGTTCGTGATGCGGTTCGTTCCGTTTGTCGGCTCATATATCGCGGCCATTCCGCCGATATTGTTGGCCGCGGCCGTCGACCCAGGCTGGACGAAAGCTCTTCTGACGCTCGCGATATTTGCTATCGGCGAACCTATCATGGGGCAGGTTCTGGAACCGTTGGTTCTCGGCCGGCGAGCTGGCCTATCTCCCTTTGCGATGATTTTGGCAACGAGCTTTTGGACGCTCACCTGGGGTCCCATCGGGCTCGTTCTAGCCGCACCAATCACGCTCATTCTTGTGGTGTTGGGCAAATACGTGCCCGACCTTGAATTCATAACGGTTCTGCTCGGCGATGAGCCGGCGTTATCCGAACAGCAGAACCTTTATCATCGGCTCCTGTCGAGCGACGTATTTGCGGCCACTGAACAAATCGCCGAAGCTGAAGAAAAGGCCCCTTACGCGGAAGTTTTGGACAAGCTCGTCTTTCCGGCGCTGGCATTAAGCGCCCGAGATCGGCGGCGCGGTCGTCTGGACAAGGAAGCGTTGGCGGAACTCTCGAGCACGATTGGCGCCATCACGGAAAAGTCCAAGCCAGAAAAGTCCAAGCCCGAAAACCCCGATAAAGATCCCGTTATGGTGCTCGTCCCCGTGCGGGGAGAATTCGACGAGCTTGCGACCCGCTTTGCAGTCTCGGCGATTAGTCGGGATCACACGGGCCTAGCGTGTGCCATGAATGAAGCTTCGGGTCTGACGGCTTTGGCCTTTCTGGCGGATATCGGTTACGCCGACTTGCAGAAGATCGTGCTTATGACGGTCACAGGGCTTGCCGAAGGCGGAATACGGATACTCGTCGATCGTGCCCGCTCTCTATTCCCAGGCGTCGAGGTCGTTCTGCTCGACGTCTCGTCAAGGCAGCTCTCTCTGCCTTCATCACGCGACCGTTTCGCCGCTCCCGAGATATTTACCTCGTTTGCGCGGTTTACGAATTCATTGGAACATTCTTTCTCAAACTCTTCGAACACCGAGCCGCAGATCAATCGAGAAGTCGCTCCGGTTTCACATTAACCGCATGCGGACGGATTGGCTTTCGCCATACGGAACCGTCGCGGATTTTCAGGCGTTACAGTGCGCTATCAATTGATAAGGAGGCGCAAAATGGGCGCACTGAAAGGTAAAATTGATACTGCTGTCGGCAAGGCGAAGGAGAAGGTCGGCTATGCCGTCGGCTCCGATAAGCTTCAGGCTGAGGGCGCGGCTCAGGCCGTGAAAGGTAAAGTCGAGACCGCCGTATCCGACAAGGTCAATAAGGTACGCGATGCCGTCGATAAGGCGACCGACAAGCTGTAAGGCGTTAAAGGGTCAGGGGGATCGTTATCAAATCCCCCTCGATCCAAATTGTGCGCAACCACGTTTTCCAATTGCTAATGCGGTAGGGGAATTACGCTTATCTCAGCCGTCCCGTTTGTGTTCACACAGCTGATTTGTGCGCGCTTCGTTTGCACGACAACGGTCCCTTCCTCGTCCTCGCCATCCTCTATGCTTGCTCTATCCCAGCACTTTTGTAGCGACGACGAGAAATCATCGCTGCCGAGATCGAGCGAAGTCCCGATGTCGGCTAGCAGCGCGCTATAGGCAGCAAGGTCTCCACCGTGCCACTCCGCATCGAATGACAACACCTTATTTCCGCAGGAGACCGTTATCCGTGCGGGTGGAGCTGCACTCTCTAGGTAGAACGCATCGAAATTATCCGTGACGTGCGTTCGTTGTTTCAAAGTCAGGCCTTTTATTTGCGACTGTACGTTGGAGAGACGATCCCCGCAGGTATCGGCAAGGACCTCCGATGTCGCTCCGGCCAAACAAAGCGTCGAGAGAAAAAGCATTCTGCAAAGATCGGCGAACATGTGAAGCTCCATCGCAATCCAATCTCTTTGTTATGAGCTTCACTCCGCTCTGTAACGAGGACAAAAGATCATGGCTTCCCGACAGCCCGGCGGTTTGGAATATTTCCGCAAATTTCGACTACCCGCGTAGCAACTTTGATCACCCTTCGGCGTTGCAGTGCCGATTGTGTACGCAATTTTTGCGGATTAGAAGGAACAATTCCTTTGAAATTATTTGAATGCCAGAATTGTGGGCAGGTTCTTTTTTTTGAGAACACGCATTGTGAGCGCTGCCATCTTCAGGTCGGATATCTTCCGCCCCAGGAGACCATGAGCGCCGTAAAACCCAACGGAAGCACGTGGATCGCACTGGCCGACAATCAGAACCAATATCGATATTGTGCCAATTGGGAGCTTCATGCGTGCAATTGGCTGGTCAACGCCTCTTCCGCAACACCTTACTGTTCGGCCTGCGAGCATAACCGAACGGTTCCCGATCTGTCCGACCCGATCAATGTTCCACGTTGGCATCGTATCGAAGAAGCAAAGCGTCGCTTGATGTACACGCTGCTAAGGCTTCGCCTGCCGGTGCCGACGACAGCGAGTGGCGATCCCGAGCCCTTGCTTTTTGATTTCCTAGCTTCGGCTCCACAAGCCAAGGTTCTGACGGGCCACGACAATGGCATCATCACGATTTCGCTTCTGGAGGCGGACGATGCCGAACGTGAGAAGCTGCGCACACATCTTCATGAGCCTTATCGGACGCTGCTCGGGCATTTCCGTCACGAAGTCGGTCATTATTATTGGGATCGGTTGGTCAGGGATGCCGGAAAGATCGAGGCATTTCGTGAAGTTTTCGGCGACGAAACGCTCGATTACGACGCCGCTCTGCAGGCGCACTATCAAAACGGTGCGCCTGCGAATTGGCGGGAAAATTTTGTCAGCGCCTACGCGACCATGCACCCGTGGGAAGATTTCGCTGAAACCTGGGCGCACTACCTGCACATAATCGATACGCTCGAAATGGCGCATACGTTCAATTTGCGGATTTCGCCGCGACTGGCGGCTACAGAAGGCTTGAGCGCAACAGCGGATCGCGATCCTTATGCCATCGCCGATATGGAAACACTCATGAGCGAATGGATACCCGTTACGTTCGCCGTCAACAGCCTCAATCGCAGCATGGGCCAACCGGATCTCTATCCATTTGTGCTCTCGCCAGCCATCATAGGCAAACTCGCATTCATCCACCGCCTCGTCAAAGACAGGGGAGCGGAAACCGAGCGCAAAAGCGATGCGGAGGCGGCGTCGCCGCGGCCTGGAATTCTTCGGCGGATCTTCGTCAAGAATTGATGGGCGCGGCGATTGTGTCTCCGCACCGTCGATCTAGATGTCCGTTCAAGCTCCCGATCCCGATATCGCCGAGCAGAGAAAGTGTGATCCGATAGTCTCTGGCTCTGCGAGTGCGTGCTGCAGAGCCAGAGAATTTAGAGCATCAGTCGTCGTAGCCAGTCAGGACTTCGCCGGTCGCGGGGTTGGCGTGACCTTCGATGCGCACGCCTTCGGCATTCGTCGCATCGAACTCGTAAACGCCGTCGTCGGCTTCGATCTTCGTCACCTGATAGCCCTGAGACTTCAGCTTCTGGATCACTTCGGAGACGGAGAGCCACTTATCGGCCGGCACGTTGAGCCGATACTTGTGGTCGTCGGCCTGCGCGGATGCTGCAAGACCGAAGATGATCACTGCAACGGGAAGAACAAGGTTGCGGGCCTTCTGCATTGTAAAAACTCCTGTGTTTTGCCAAACCGTTGTCGGTCGAGCGTGACCTTGCCCGAGGCGCGCTGACGCCGGTCTGATGGCATCTGTCAGGAGTTTGTCAGCTCCGATCCTGCACGATGCTCACGTCATGGAACCCGTCATGAAGCGCCTTATCGTCCTATCTCTGACCGCATTCACGCTGTTGTCCGCCGGTACGCTCACTGCGATTGCCGACGATGACGACGAGCGCGATCATGAGATTGCCCGCAAAGCGTTGAGCGAGGGCCGCATTCGTCCGTTGACGGACATCATGGACGAATTGAAGGCACAGTTTCCGGGCCAAATCATCGGTGTCGAGCTGGAGGTCAAAAAAACAGGAGCTTTCGTTTATGAGTTCAAGATCCTGACGCCTCAGGGCAAGCTGAAAGAGGTCAACGTCGACGCGGCGACGGCAAAGATCCTGACGATCGAGGATGACGATTGATGCGCATTCTCATCGTCGAGGACGAACCCAAAATTGCAAAAAGCCTCGCAACGGCCTTGACCGCTGCGAACTACAGCGTCGATGCCGTTCACGACGGCGAGGATGCCTGGTTCCGTGGCGACACGGAGAATTACGACCTCGTGATATTGGATCTCGGCCTGCCAAAAATCGACGGGCTTTCCGTGCTCAAGCGCTGGCGCGCAGCGGGCCGAATGATGCCTGTTCTGGTTCTGACGGCGCGTGGTGCATGGATGGAGCGGGTCGAAGGCATTGATGCCGGTGCGGACGACTATCTCGTCAAACCATTCCAGATCGAGGAATTGATCGCCCGCGTTCGCGCGCTCATTCGCCGTTCGGTGGGGCAGGGGTCGGCGCTACTAACGGCAGGCAAGCTTTCCGTCGATACCCGGCAGATGCGCGTTCTTATCGACGGTGCGTCGGTGGCGGTATCCCCGCTGGAATACCGGTTAATTTCCTACCTTATCCATCACAAGGGACGCGTCATTCCTCCGGCGGAACTGATCGAACATCTTTACGGCGACGACGACGCGCGAGATGCCAACGCGCTCGAAGCCGTGGTGACGCGACTGCGCAAAAAGCTCGGCCAGGATTTGATCGAGACCCGGCGCGGCTTCGGCTACACCGTCGTGGAAGTGCCGGCATGAGTGTCGGTTCGCTTCGCCTGAGATTGCTTGCTGCGGGTGTCCTGTCGATCTTGCTCGCGCTTGGCATTGCCGCGTTCGGTCTGACGGAATTGTTCAAGCGCCACGTCGAGCGCCGCGTCGATGCGGAGCTGACCATTTACTTGAACCAGCTCGCAGCGGGGCTAACGCGCAAGCCGTCCGGCGAATTGGCGCTGGCGCATCGCCCGTCTGACCCACGATTCGAGGAGCCGTTGTCAGGGCTTTATTGGCAGATCGAAGGAGGATCGCCGGCGGACGATCTGCGATCGCGATCGTTGTGGGATACGGTTCTGTCGCTTCCGCCCGAACCCAATGTCGCCGATGTTTCTCGCAGGTACGAGATTGTTGGCCCGCAGCACGCGCGGCTCTATCTGCTGCAACGATACATCGAGCTGCCTGACAATATCGGAGGCTCGAAAGTTCGTATCGCGGTTGCTGTGGACTCTCGGGAAGTCGGCCAATCGGTGCGAAGTTTTGCGTCTGAGCTAGCGCCGTTTCTGCTGATCATCGGTGCGGTGCTGGTCGCGGCTTCCTGGGTACAGGTTAGTGTCGGTCTGCGTCCGCTGTCGACGATACGTGGCAGGCTTTCGAGCATTCGCTCGGGCAAGCAACAGCGGCTTGGCGGTGCGTTTCCGAAAGAGGTGAGGCCGCTCGCCGAGGAAATCGACGCGCTGCTCGACGAGCGGGAGAAGGCGATCGAGAAAGCGCGAGGGCGCGCCGCGGACCTGGCGCATGGACTAAAGACGCCGCTGCAGGTTTTGAATGGAGAAGTGACACGGCTCGAAGAGAAAGGCGAGACGGGAATCGCGTCGGATATTTCCTATCTCGTCAATCTCATGCGCCGCCACATCGATCGCGAGATTGCGCGTGCACGCATTTCCTACGCCAACAGCAATGCGTCGACGAACGTCAGGACGTCAGCAGAACAAATCATACGTGTCGTCGAGAAGACACCACGCGGGCAGTCCTTGAGCTGGACTATTGATGCGCCGCCCGATCTGGAGGCGCGCATCGATGCCCTCGATCTGGCTGAGTCGCTTGGGAACTTGCTCGACAACGCCGCGCGCCATGCCAAGGAAAAGGTTTCTGTGAAGGCGCGCGCCGAAATGCAGAGTATCTCGATTTCTATCATCGACGACGGTCCGGGCATTGAAAAGGAACATCAGGCGGCGATGCTGATTCGCGGACAGAGACTCGATACGCACGTAGGGGGTGCCGGTCTCGGATTGGCGATCGTCACCGACATCGTCGAGGCATGGGGGGGAAGCCTAACGATCGAGAACGGCACGGTCGGCCTCATTGCTACGCTGCGTCTTCCTGCTGCCACGAACGATTCGGACGCCTGAGGGGTTCGGACTCCGCCGCTGCAAAGCTCGGCCTAAGAAATTCGCGCGGAGATTGCTTCAGCACGGCTGGACTCGCCCTCGGCCGGTGGACTGATCAGCAAAGCCATGCTGGCTGGCTCCAGTCTTACAATTCTGTGGCTTTGATGCCGCAAAATCACTGCGAAGCATTGTGCTTCCTCGGCACACGAAAGATGCCGTGGAGGCTCATCCCATGCATACGAAAGACTTTGCGAGCGCGCTTCGGGCTTTCGCCGCGATTGCCGACTTTGATCGCTCGTACGAACTGCATCGACTGGCAGCCGTACTGGATCGCGGTCGTGACGAGACCATCGCCGCTCGCGTCAAGCGCATGTCTCCATCCGAGCAGTATCCGGGGCGTCTCAAGGAAACGCTCGACACTATTGCCGTCGGACTTCACGCCAGCGGCGCCGTTAAGGCGAGTTCGTCCGTTCGCGAGCTGTTAAAAATCTTTACAGGTCGGCCCGGCGCTTCAGTCGACGATTTTTGTACGTCGATCTGCCTTCCGCCTGCCCCGCAAGGCGTGGGCGCGCGCCGCTTCAAAAGCCAAAATGCGGCGCTAGCAAACGATATCTGCTCGGAGCTTGCGCCTTACATCGATGATGCCGAAGTCTTCCGGATTCGCCTCGATGCGTTGATTGCTGCAAGGCCAGCAGGGATCGCGACCTGGACTCTCGTCGCCAATCGGCTGGTCGGCAACAATCGCACGTACCGGGATCGCAAATCGGCGGTTAGGGCGATCTTGAATTACATCGAAGCGAGGTCTCTGATCGCGCCGCTGGCACGTGGGCTGGAACTGGCGGGTCCGCAATGACGTCATCTGCAGGTCACGCCGGGTGGCGTACTGACGAAATCGACGACCTATGAGCTTTGCTGCAATGGGTAACGCTCAAGATCAAATGTCCAAAGTCTCGCAAGTTACGCTCGCCTTCTGGATCATGAAAATCCTGGCGACGACGCTGGGCGAAACGGCTGGCGACTTCCTCTCGATGTCGCTTGGACTTGGCTATTATGTGGGCCTCGCGGTTACCTTTGCGATCCTCGTCGCGTTGCTCTTCCTGCAGGTCAGGAGCGAAATCTACCGTCCTCTGCTCTTTTGGTTCACGATCATTGCCACGACGACGGCCGGCACTGAAATCTCCGACTTCATGGACCGCTCGCTCGACCTTGGATATCTCGCCGGATCCGTGATCCTGGCGACAGCCTTGGCGTTGACTTTGGCAATTTGGCGCCTTCGCGAAGGTACGCTTTGGGTCTTCCCCATTCGCGGGCGCGACGTCGAAATCATGTTCTGGGCCGCGGTCCTGTTCTCCAACAGTCTCGGCACGGCGTTCGGCGATTATCTCGTCGATGATGCGGGTCTGAGTTTCATCCAGGGCGCGCTGGTGACGGCCGGTATTATCGGAGCTGTCGCCCTGCTTCATTATTTCTCTCGTATCAACGATGTCATCCTGTTCTGGATCGCCTTCGTTTTTACGCGTCCCTTCGGCGCGACATTCGGCGATTTCCTGACGAAACCCGTCGGCGACGGCGGCTTGAGCTTGCCGCGTGGGCAGGCATCGCTGGTGACGTTGGGGCTGCTGCTGGCCATTCTTTATCTGTCTCTCGACCGACGCCGGCCGCACGTTTCAAAGCGCGGGTGAAAGGTCGCCTTTTACTTACAGTTCTGAGACGTTCCGGCCGTAAAGGCTGCATGGAGTTTTGCCCAATGTGTACCCGCGAATATCGGGGGAGTATTCAGATTGCCGTTGGACAATGCAGAGGTGTGGAAGTCAAATCAGGCGTCCGCTGCGGATGTGGCATGTGCGCCGGCCAAAGCGATGCTTTTCGGCGCCGTTGCGTTCGGCATCTGCTTGATGATTTTCTATCTTGCGTATCCGCGCTTCGATCTCTCGGTGAGCCGAGCCCTCTACGTGCAGCCCCATCGCTTCATTGGCAGCGAATCCCTGTTCTTTGGCAGTCTTCGTAAGGGATTTTCGACGTTGTTTTGTGCCGTCTGCGTGCTCGCGGGTGTCGGCTGCGTCGTCTCGCTGATCAGCATGCGCAAACGCTGGCTCAGTCTTTCCGCGAGTCAATGGCTATACCTTGCGGTATGCCTTTTGATAGGGCCGCTTACGATCGCGAACCTCGGCTTCAAGGACCATTGGGGGCGGCCGCGACCTAATCATGTCATGGAATTCGGCGGATCGAAGATCTATGCGCCGCCCTTGAAACCATCGGATCAATGCATCCGGAACTGCTCGTTCTTTTCAGGGGAGGCCTCGTCGATCTACATCATTTGCTTTGCCGCCGCTTTTCTGTTCCCCGCCGATGCCGCATTTTGGACGCTGAGCGGCGTCGTTCTGGGAACGCTCGCGGGGTTCGTACGCATGGCCGAGGGCGGACATTTCCTGTCCGATGTCGCGTTTGCCGGCGTATTTATGGCGCTAACGGCATCGGCCATTCATATGTTATTTGCGGTCGTCGGCGGTCGATACTCAGACTGAAGAAGAAAACCATATCTCGACCAACAAGCCGGGTTCATTGTCGGCGAGCGTAATGCGCGCTCCATGCAAGTCGGCAATCGCCGCCACGAGGCTAAGGCCCAACCCATTGCCTGCCGTGGTCCGGCTCTTTTCCAGCCGATACAATCTGCGAAAGACGTTTTCGCGCTCTTCAGCGGGAATTCCTGGTCCAGTATCGCGAATGCGCACGACGGGACAGCCGCCGACGTTCGTGACTCCGACGCTGATGTCGGCCGGCTCTTGGCAATGGACGATCGCGTTCTCAATGAGATTGAGGAAGAGCTGGTTCAGAAGGCGGTGGTCGGCGTGCACAATAAAAGCGCCCTCAGCCGCGATGAGAGGATGCAGGCGGTGACCTCGCTCCTCCGCGACTGCCTCCAACGCATCGACGATGTTGGTTAGCATGGGTTTGAGATCGACATCGGCAAATCTGTTTTTGCGGGCACCGGCTTCGATCTCCGAAATGCGCATTAGGGCATCGAAGGTTTCAGCGATGTTGTCGATCTCTGCGATCGAAGCGTCGGCCGCTTCCCGATAGGCGTCGATGCTATCGCCGCCTGAGCGCACGTGCTCCAGCCTTTGGCGCATGCGGCTGATCGGCGTGCGGAGATCGTGCGCGATATCGACGGAGAGTTGGCGCAAATTTTCGAAGAGACGTTGCAGGCGGTCGAGGGCGGCATTGATGAGCGCCGCAACGTGATCGATGTCGTCCGACGCGGATACTCGCGGCACTCTGCGGTCAAGCGCACCGCTTGCCACGGCATTCAAAACTTCCTCCATTTGCCCGATGCGTCGTTGCGCCCGGCTGCCGAGGAACCAGCCTCCGATAATCGCGCAAATCACCGAAAGACCGATGCCCCACATCAGGCCGTTGAGCTGCAGTCTCTGCGCATCGCGGATGTCTCCATTGCCGTCGCCGACAAACAGATAACCGCCATTGATCGTCGTCCATCGCCCAATCACCGCATCGCTTGCCCTGTGCGGAGACCAGTCGCCGAGAAGATTCAAGTTGTTCCAAGGAATGCTCCGCCAGCCCTCGAACCGTTGGAGAGACGCTACGTTACCAGCGATGCGTTTTCCCGAGCTGTCCGTCAGGAGATAAATATCTTCATCGGACTTCGCGACACGGGCATGGCTTTCGATCATTGCCGCGAGTTCTTGAAAGCCGTCGCTTTCTTTCCCTTGGACGTCGATCAGCGTTTTACGAACCTCGTCGATGTGCGCACGCAGATGCGCCGTCAATTGCGTGCTGAGGGAATAATAGAGCGCGGAGAAAATTACCGAGTTGACCAACGTAATGATCACAACGACCAGGGCGGCCAACCGAAAGGCGGTGCCGCGGGTTAGCCTATGCCGCATCAATGATGTATCCCAATCCTCTCACTGTACGGATCAAAGGCGGATCTCCGGGGCGTTCGATCTTCAATCGGAGGCGACTGACGTTGGTCTGGACGATAGAAGTCTTCGTGTCGCGTTCCAATCCCCACATCTCTTCCAGCAGCATGGATCGCGTGACGACGCGCCCGCGATTGCGAAGGAAAATTTCAAGCAGCTTGAACTCGCGCGGTTGTAAATGAATCTCATCGTTTCCTCGCCGGATTTGCCGCCGAATGAGGTTCACTTCCAAGGTGCCGATCCGGAAGGTGGCGTCCTGCTTGGGACCGGGAGGACGGCGGCCCAAGGCTGTAATGCGCGCAAGCAGCTCGCCGAGCGCGAAAGGCTTCACAAGGTAGTCGTCAGCGCCGCTTTCCAAGCCTTCGATGCGATCCTCGATACCTCCCACTGCAGTGAGCAGAATGATGCCGGACAGCACGTCGGCGCGCCGAAGGCTTTGCACGAGGTGCAGTCCGTCGAGGCCCGGCAACATCCTGTCGACGACAAGAACATCGAAGGTTTCAACCATCGCCGCCTTGAGGCCCTCGGCGCCGTTGATGGCAACTACGACGTCGTGTCCTTGGCCAATCAGGCTCTCACGAACGATCCTCACCGTTTCCTGATCGTCTTCGACGAGAAGTATGCGCATTAGATCGACGTCGTTGTTGTCATCATAGCCACGAGAGCCCCAAACCTTGGACCTCTGAGGGCAGCGTGACGCAATTGCGGTAGGAAAGTCACGATTTTGTATGCTTTCGGGAAAGGCCCCCAACGGGGCGCCGCTTGCTATCATTTTTACCCCGCCAGAAAATCTAGCGGCTATCGCCGCCACGCCTGTTTTAGCGAGCGATTTCCCGACGGACGTCGAGCCCCAGCGCCTGCATTTGCTTGATGCGAGGCGTCAAATTAACACCAAAGACCGATATGGTTTTCGCGGGGCGGAGAACGATCAGTATAGCGCCTTTTTAAGGGGCGTGCGATGGTGTTGGGCTCGTTAAGCATTCAGCGCTGAGATGATTTTGACGGGACAAAATCATGAACCAGTTCATGCATCTAGCGGCCGTTTTAGCCTCCAACTCGGGATGGCATGTCGCCAAGATGGGGGATATCGAGCTCGCCATCCGCGGCTCGGTCGTGCGGAAAACGCCGCCCATTTCTGCATTCATTCCTATGGCCGTACTAATCGCCTCAAGGCTGAATAGAGATCTTCATATCGAAGGTGCAATCAGTTCGACGCTTTTGGCAAAGCTGTCCTGCGAGCTATCGCCCTTTGTTGAACGGTATTTTGGAGGCCACCGCGTAGCGATTACAGCAGACAAGATCAGTTCTGAGATCGACGTACGACCCGGAAAGTCGGCGCTGATGTTCAGTGCTGGCATCGACTCCTTTTACAGTCTGCATCTGCTGAGGAGTATTGGCATAACGCCCGATGCATTCCTTAACGTCCACGCAGGTGCTCATGACGATAATTTGGAAACCTGGAATGTTCGGCTGAACAACGTCAATGCTGTTGCGACCGCCTTGGGCATTCCTCTTTTAACCATCGAAACCAACTTCCATCGCGCATATAAAGAAGCCCATGTTCGGTGCCACACTTTTAGAAACATTTCTGCCGCCATCGCCGCGTCAGAAGTGAGCACAATATACTACTCAGCGGCGCACGAGGTTACGGATCTATCCTTTGATGCGGCGAAGCGATACGGACTTGATTTTATCGACCCCGCGATCATCCGCTCATTTCTTCCGACCGGCTTGGAGACAATCTATCTAGGTTGGGATGCAAATAGGATAAAGCGGACGGCGGAAGTATCGAAAATGCCGCTCGCGTTCGAGCACTTGGACGTTTGTACAAATCAAAAATACCAAGCAAATAGAGGTCCGTGCGATCCTATAAACTGCGGCAAATGCACGAAATGCATCCGGACGCTCATCGCTCTGGAATTGAGTGGGGGCCTGGATAACTTCGGCAAAGCATTCGACATCGTCTGGTGGCATAAATCGAAATTGGAAGCCGCTGAAAGGCTGTCCGCTTCACCTCATCCGATCGATATCAATGCAGTGGAAGTTGCAAAATCGGCGAAGATTTTTTGATGTTTTTGCTTCTTTAATTTAGCGCTGAGGATGTTTTTCGAAATGTTGTCGGAATAACGCGCGCCGCCGTCGCCATACCGCGCCTTCCCAGTCTGCATCTATACGTCTTGAGTCACTTGCCGCCTATGGGCCGGTGTCACCAGCATCAAGAGAACGCCAGCAATCAGAATGAGAATGCTGGCGAATTGGAATGTGGCGCTGAACGGAATGTCCTGCTCTTTCAGCCAGCCCCCCACGTAAGTCATGAAGCCGCCGGCAGTCGTGCCAACAAAATTGAGTAGGCCATAGGCCATCGCCCGGCAACGCGGGTCCACGACCGTGCAGGTCGCGGGCATCAGATTGGCGTCCAGAAAACCTTGGGACATACCCGTAATCAGCACGCATGCCAGAATGACGGGGATGGACTGCGCAGCGCCGAGCACGAAAAGAAAAGGTGACGCGATCAAGAAGCCGAACGCAGGGACAAGAGCCCGCGCCCGCAAATTCCGCACCGCCCACCAGTCCGAGAGACTGCTCGCAATTAGCATTCCGGCGAATGCCGCGCCGTTGAAGGTCATTGGCCCGTAAACAGGCGCCAATGCCGAACTCACGCCCAGTTCAACGCGAAAGAACTCGGTCAGCCAATTGCGAACGGGCCAATAGGCGGCGCCGTTGAGCAGGTTCATCAAGAGCAGCAGGCGAAACCCTTGAGCCGACAGGAGGAACCAAAGTGAAGCTCCTTCGGGAAACGAAGGAGATGCATCTTCTTGAGAGTGGGGATAGGCCTCTTCCGTCTTCTGCGGAAACAGGATCAAAAGGACGAGGGCATAAGCGACGCCGAGCGCTCCCATGGCGAGAAAAACGGTGCGCCAGCCAAAAATTTCGGCCGTGACTCCACCAAGGCCGCCGAGAATAGAGCCTACATAGACGCCGCTGAGATGCAATCCGGTGGCGCGGCTGCGTGTAGGCCCCCGGTGGAATTCGACGATGAGCGAAACGGCGGCCGGCATGTAGAAGGCTTCGCTGATGCCGAGCGTTGCTCTTGTCAGCAGCATTCCCTCGAATGAGGTGACTACGCCACTTAGAAACGTCGCCGCCGACCAGATGAGGAGGCTGGCCATCACGATGGGTCGCTTCCCAACGCGGTCAGCCACATATCCGGCAATTGGCGAACAGATACCGTAGATCCATAAAAACATGGAAGACAGCAGACCGAATTTCTCATCGCCGATTTTAAGGTCAGCTTTGATCATTCCAGGCATCGCGACGACAAGCTGCCGGTCGAGATAATTCAGCAGACAGACGACCCACAGCAAGCCGACAATTGTCCACGCCGCTTGCCTCGTCCGAAGTGTCATGCCCCCACCCAGTGTTTAAGCCGTTGTTCCCTCAGTCCTCTGGAACGCGACGCCAGCTTGGCGATTTACGGAATAGGGCAGGCAGCTGGCGGAGGGGGTGGGATTCGAACCCACGGTAGACTTGCGCCCACGCCGGTTTTCAAGACCGGTGCCTTAAACCACTCGGCCACCCCTCCAGGACCCACTGCGAGGAGGCCCCCTGGGAGGCGGCCTCGATGCGCATTGTCCGGATCGCCCCTCCTAGCGGGTTCCGGCGCCGGCCTCAAGCCCCGCGCTTAACCTGATCCTAAGCAGCGTTTGTCATCATTCCAGCAAGCTTCGGCCATTCTCGCCGTGTGTAGTTGCGGAAAGGGTGCGCTTGGGCGGGCGTAGCGTATCGAGTTGGGTTTGCGTACATGGACAGGGGCCTTTACGGGAGGCTTGCCTGCCGGCTGATGCTGGCAGTCAGTGCCGCGGCGCTTTTGAGCGCCTGTTCGAGCAGCCCGTCGCCGCAATCCCTAACCGGCGTCAATCGCTCCACCTTCACGGAAGACGAATACGGCGTCAGCAGCAGTCCGCGGGTTGCGTCGGGTCGTGTTGCGAAGGGCGGTGGCAAGTTCAAACTTGGTTCGCCCTACAAGGTGGCGGGCAAATGGTACGTTCCCCGCGATAATCCGAATTACGATGAATACGGCGTAGCCTCTTGGTATGGCGCTGATTTCCACGGCCGCCGGACCGCGAACGGTGAGGTGTTCGACGCCAACGCGCTGACTGCGGCCCATCCGACGCTGCCGCTGCCGTGCTATGCTTATGTGACTAATATCGACAACGGCCGGACGGTGCTGGTGCGCGTCAACGACCGCGGACCGTATGTCAACGATCGCTTGATCGACATGTCGTATGCGGCAGCCAAGCAACTTGGTTTTGTCGGCAAGGGGCGTGCACGCGTCCGCGTGCGGTATGCCGGATTGGCGCCGCTCAATGGCGACGACAGCCGAGAACGGCAATTCCTGGCGCAGCAGAACAACCAGCCGTATCAGGGCCAGCCTTCGCCCGCGCGCGAATATGCGGCGGCCGAGACGAATGCCTCCGACTTGCCTGCAGATGCATCCGATCGGTGGGACCCAAACAGCTATCGCGCGGCGCTCGCGGGCAAGCCCGTGCCGCCAGCACCTGCACCGGCCCAGAGATCGCGGCGCCAGTTGGTGCAGACGGCGAGTATCGGCGAGCCTGATTTTACGCAGCGCATGTCTTTGACGGCCGCGCCCCAGCGTCAGCCGGAACCTGAGCCCGAGCCATTCGACGCCCCGCAGCCGTTTGCGCCGGCGCAGACTTCGGCCGAAAACGGCGACGCCTATCTGCCCGTATCGGCGTATGACGAGCCTGCGAGTAGCGGCTATTCCGAACGCGCGTATGTGCAAGTCGGCATTTTCCGAGATCGCTCCAATGCCGAGAGACTTAGGCGTGAACTTGGCGCTTTGGGTCCGGTGGAAGTAGCGCCTCTACAAGCCAGCAACGGGATGCAAGTCTATCGCGTCCGCGTTGGGCCTTTCTCGCAGGGCGAGGCGTCGCGCGCCCAGAGCCGCATTGCGACATATGGTGTCGCGAATACCGCGATCGTGATGGATTAAGCGGCTCGTTGCACAATTTGCGTTAACCCGGCGTTGACCATGTCTCAATGCAGTCGGATACTTCGGTTTCCATCAGTCGGGTCGTCTAGCCAGGCGGCATCACACGGAAACGATTCGAGCGATGTGGAAGACGCGGAGCATTTGGCTCGTCATTGTTGCGATCGCAGGGCTGCTTGCGGTCCTGTTGCAAAATGCGGAAGCCGCTGAGACGGGGTTCGCGACCAAGGCACCGCATGCCATGCTGATGGACGCGGAAACGGGCGCCATCCTCTATCAGCACAACGCCGACGAGCTTTTCCCGCCAGCGAGCATGAGCAAGCTGATGACGCTGGAGGTGCTTTTCCGCGCCATCAAGGAAGGCCGCGTTAAAAAGACCGACGAATACAAGATGAGCGTCAACGCCTGGCGCAACGGCGGCGCGCCGTCGGGTACGTCGGCGATGATGGTACCGGTCAATACGACGGTGACGGTAGATGAGCTTATTCAGGGGGTCGCGGTTCAGTCGGGCAACGATGCCGCCATGTGCATCGCCGAGAACATGGCGGGAACCGAAGGCGCGTTCGCGCGGATGATGAACGAGGAGGCGCGGCGGATCGGCCTCAAAAAATCAACGTTCGGCAATTCGACGGGGCTGCCTGATCCCCACCAGCTGATGACGGCGCGGGAGCTTGCCATACTGGCGCGGTACGTCATCCGTGAATATCCGGACTTCTACCCGGTTTTCAGCCAGAAGGAATTTCGCTACCGCCAGCATCGCTTCATCAATCGCAATCCGCTGCTGTTCTTGAACATCGGTGCCGATGGCATGAAGACCGGGCATATAGCGGCTGCCGGCTATGGCCTGGTCGGTTCGGCCGTTCAGGACGGCAAGCGGCTTATCGTCGTCGTCAGCGGCCTAGAGAAAGCGGATCAGCGAAAGGACGAGGCTGCGAAGCTTCTGACGTGGGGCTTTCAGTCGTTCAGCGCGGTCAAGCTTTTCAACGCGGGTGAGATCGTCGGGCAAGCGCGCGTCTGGGGCGGGAAGACTTGGTATGTACCGCTCGCCGCCAAGGGCGACGTGATGTTTACGATGCCTAAATATCCGGCAAATCAGCGGATCTCGGCAGAAATCGTCTATAAGGCGCCCCTGAAGCCGCCGGTGAAAAAAGGCGATCAGGTCGCGACGCTGCGTATTTCGAGTTCAAGCAGCGCATCGGCCGAAGTGCCGCTCTATGCTACGGAGGACGTTTCGAACGGCGGGATCGTCCGCCAGGGCGTCGACTCCCTTGTGCTAATGGCCTTGCGCCGGCTGGCACTCTAGATTACGCCCGCCGAAAAGCAGAGGCGAGCCATGAAGCGCGGAAAATTCATCACCTTCGAAGGCGGCGAGGCCACCGGAAAATCGACCCAGTCGAAGCGCCTGGCCGAACGGCTGGAACGCGCCGGTATTCCCGTCATCGTAACACGCGAACCGGGTGGCACGCCGGTCGGCGAAGACGTGCGCGCCCTTATCATGAAGGATCGTCCAACCGATCCGGTGACAGAGCTTCTGCTTTTCGCCGCGGCACGAGCCGAGCATATGACGTCGGTGATCCGCCCAGCGCTCTATGACGGCACGTGGGTGATCTCGGATCGCTTCATCGATTCAACGCGCGTCTACCAAGGCAAGCTCTATGGTCTGGAGCGCGCCTTTATCGAACAACTGGAAAAGTTCATCGTGGCGCCGGACTACCCGGACTTGACGTTGATCCTTGACCTGCCTGCGAGCGCGGGGATCGAGCGGGCGGAGCTGCGCGGCACGCTTTCGCGTTACGATGCCGAGCGCATCGAAACGCATGAGACGCTGCGAGAGGGCTTCCTCGAAATCGCCGAGCAGGAACCGCAGCGCTGCGTGCTGATCGACGGCCATCTACCGGTGACGAGCGTCGAGACGGCCGTGTGGCAGGCGGTCACCGCGCATCTGCTCGCTGAGGCCGATTGATGGCGCGTGCGCCATTGGGGGCTGACATCGAGGCGTTGCCGGAAGCGGATCGGCTCGATGATTTTCCGCACCCGCGCGAGACGCGTGCTCTCTATGGCCAGGACGCAGCACAAGAGGTGTTCGCAGAAGCAATCGCCGGCGGGCGTATGCATCATGCGTGGTTGCTCGCGGGGCCAGCCGGCATCGGCAAGGCGACGCTAGCTTATCTCGTGGCGCGTGCGGCGCTCGCCGAACCCGACGAGCGCGATATGTTTGGGCAAGGTCTCACGATCGAACCGGACTCGCGGACGGACCGGCTGGTGCGCGCGCTTTCACATCCGGCACAGTTTGTCATCCGGCGCCCCTACGACACGAAGACGAAGCGTTTCCCGCAGACCATACCGATCGACGAGGTGCGCAAGCTCAAAGGCTTCCTGTCGCTCAGCTCGGGCGACCAAGGCCGGCGGGTCGTCATCGTCGACAGTGCCGACGAGCTCAATCAGAACGCGGCCAACGCGCTTTTGAAGTCGCTCGAAGAGCCACCAGGGCGAACGGTCTTCCTCCTCATCACATCGGCGCCGGGACGGTTGCTCGCAACGATCCGGTCGCGGTGCCGCGTCATTGCCATGCCGCCGTTGTCGGACAGCGACCTGAAGCGTGCTGCTGCGCAGGCGCTGACGGCGGCAGAGATGGCACTCCCGGAAGAGCATGATTGGGACAAGCTGCTGCCGCTGGCCGGGGGGAGCGTTGGACGGGCACTCATCCTGCTTGGGGGCGGAGGGCTCGGCCTGCAGGCGCGTATCGATCAGGTTCTCGGGAGCCTACCGAAGCTCGATCTCAGGGTCGTTCACGGCCTTGCGGATGAGCTACAACCCATAGCCCAGGACCGGAAATTCCAGCTCTTCATGGACCTTTTCCAGGCGAGCCTGGGACGCCTGATCTCGGCGGCGGCGACGGGCGAGGGGGCACAGCGAGACGTGGAGCTGGCGGCCCGGCTGATAGGGCCTCAGCGCCTTGCGACTTTTGCCGAGCTATGGGAAACACTGGCCCGCGACAAGGCTGACACCGTTACGCTCAACCTTGACCGCAAATCGCTCATCCTCGGAAGTTTCGCGCGCCTCGAGGCAGCGAGCCGCGGCTGAGCAGGGTGCGCATGCGCGCCGCGTCTGGCACTGCAGAAAGAACCTAAAGTGGCGGAAAAATATTACATCACGACGCCGATCTTCTATCCGAACGGCAAACCCCATATCGGTCACGCCTATACCGTGATCGCGAGCGACACGCTCGCCAGGTTCGCGCGTCTCGATGGCCGCGACGTGTTCTTCCTGTCCGGCACCGACGAGCACGGTCTCAAAATGCAGCAGACCGCCGAGAAGGAAGGTATTACGCCTCTCGCGCTGGCCGATCGCAACTCGGCGATCTTCCGCTCGATGTACGAAGCTCTCGGCGCTTCGAACGATGACTTCATCCGCACGACGGAGCCGCGTCACTACAAAGCCTGCCAGGCGATCTGGGAAAAGATGGCAGCCAACGGTGACATCTACCTCGGTCGATACGGCGGTTGGTATTCGGTTCGCCAGGAAGCCTATTTCGACGAGAAGGAAACGACGGTCGGCGAAGACGGCGTACGTCGCGAACCGCTCGGCTCGCCCGTCGAATGGAACGAGGAGGAAAGCTACTTCTTCCGTCTCTCGGCCTATCAGGACAAACTGCTCGCACTCTACGAGAGCAATCCGGAATTCGTCGGCCCGCCAGAGCGACTGAACGAAGTTGCGAGCTTTGTGAGATCCGGCCTCAAGGATCTGTCCGTTTCGCGCTCGACGTTCAACTGGGGCGTACCGGTGCCGGGCGACGAGAAGCACGTGATGTACGTGTGGGTCGACGCTTTGACGAACTACATTACCGCCGCGGGCTATCCCGATACCGGCGCCGAGAGGTGGAAGTACTGGCCTGCCGACGTCCACATGATCGGTAAGGACATCGTTCGCTTCCATGCCGTTTATTGGCCGGCGTTTTTGATGTCGGCGGGCATCGAGCTGCCCAGGCGGGTTTTCGCGCACGGTTTTTTGTTCAACCGCGGCGAGAAGATGTCGAAATCTGTCGGCAACGTCGTCGATCCGTTCGAGTTGGTTGAAACGTTCGGCCGCGCTGCCGTGCGCTATTTCTTCCTGCGCGAAGTGATGTTCGGTCAGGACGGTAGCTATTCGTCGGAAGTCATCGTCAATCGGATCAACGCAGATCTCGCGAACAACCTCGGCAACCTGGCGCAGCGGTCGTTGTCGATGATCTTCAAGAATTGCGATGGAGCTATTCCGCAGCCGGGCGCACTCAGCGAAGCCGATGAAGCGATCCTCGCTGCGACAGACGGGCTCTACGTCACCGTACGCGCTGAGATGCAACGGCAGGGCATCACCAAATATCTCGATGCGCTCTGGGCGGTCATCGCGGATGCCAACCGTTACTTCGCCGCCGAAGAACCGTGGGCAAAGAAGAAAACAGATCCCGCGCGGATGGCGACGATCCTGTACGTCACGGCCGAATGCGTGCGCCAGTTTGCAATCCTCATTCAGCCGGTAATGCCCGAAAGTGCGGCGAAACTGCTCGATCTGCTGGCAGTTGCGCCGGAGGATCGCATGTTCGCAAGTCTCGGGGCCACAGGACGCCTGAAGCCGGGGACGAAAACCCCTGAACCACAAGGCGTTTTCCCCCGCTACGTCGCGCCGGAGGAAAGCAAGGCGTGAGCGGACAACGCGCCGCACGGCGCGGCGCGGCCTGTAGAGGGTAAAACGACCTGATGCTTGTCGATCATCATTGCCATCTCGATTTTCCCGACTTCGCGCCGGAGCTTGATGATGTCGTCGCGCGGGCGCGCGCGGCAGGCGTCGGCACGCTCGTCACGATCTCGACGCGGATCCGCGAGTTCGACAAGCTGAAGGCGATTACCGAGCGCTTCGAGGATGTGTACTGCTCGGTCGGCACGCATCCCAACAATGCGCACGAAGAGCTCGACATTCCGCTCGAACGTATCATCGCGCTTTCAAAGCACCCGAAGGTCGTTGCGATCGGGGAAGCCGGTCTTGACTATCATTACGATACCTCGACACCGGCCGCGCAGGCGGAAGGTTTTCGCCGGCATATCGCGGCGGCGCGCGAGACGGGTTTGCCGCTCGAAATTCACACGCGCGATGCCGACGAGGATACGCTCGCCATTCTCGAAGACGAGACGGCAAAGGGTGCATTTCCGGCCGTCCTCCATTGCTACACCGGCGGGCGCAAGCTCGCGATGCGCGCGCTGGAGCTTGGGCTTTACGTATCTTTCACGGGCGTGATTACCTTCAAAAACTCGGAGGGCTTGCGCGAGATCGTGCGCGACGTGCCGCTCGACCGATTGCTTGTCGAAACGGACGCGCCGTTCCTCGCGCCCATTCCGTTCCGGGGAAAGCGCAACGAGCCGGCTTATGTCGTGCGCACAGCGGCGGCGCTGGCCGATGTGAAAGGCGTCACGCCTGACGAGATTGCTGCCGCAACCACGGCGAATTTCTTCCGGCTCTACAGCAAGGCAAAGCCGCCGAAATCTCTTCCTTCCATAGACGGCGGGTCTGCCGCAGCATGAACTACAGATGCACGATATTGGGTTGCGGCTCTTCCGGTGGCGTGCCGCGCATTGGCATGAACTGGGGGGCATGCGATCCTGAGAATCCGAAGAACCGGCGTCTGCGCTGCTCGGCGCTGATCGAACGCACCGGGTCGGGCGGGCGGACGTCGGTTCTCATCGACACCTCCCCGGATTTTCGCGAGCAGATTTTGTCGACGCGTCTCACCGCGCTCGACGGCGTGCTCTATACGCACGATCACGCCGACCACACGCACGGCATCGACGATCTGCGCATGGTCGCTTTTTCGATGAAGCGGCGCGTCGAGGTCTATTTCAACAAGGCGACGGGCGACAGCTTGAAGTCGCGCTTTTCGTATTGCTTCGAGACGCCGCCCGGATCGGCGTACATGCCGATGCTCAACGGTCATGAGATCGACGGCGTAACACCGGTCGCAATTGCGGGCGGCGGCGGCACGATCACGGCACGGCCGATCCAGCAGCATCACGGTTCGATCCTGTCGCTCGGGTACCGGGTTTCCAATCTCGCGTATTCGCCGGACATCAATGACATTCCAGCGGAGTCCATTCCGCTGCTTGAAGGCCTCGACGTCTGGATCGTCGATGCGTTGCGTCACGGCGTGCACGAAAGCCATTTCAGCGTGAAGCAGGCACTGATGTGGGCCGAGCGTCTGAAGCCGAAGCGCACGATCCTGACGCACATGACGAGCGAACTCGATTACGCGACGCTGGCGCGCGAATTGCCTGCGGGCGTGGAGCCGGCTTACGACGGCATGATGATTTCGTTTACCTGAGGAAGGGCGGCGCGAACGCCGCCTGACGTCATCGCCAAAGGCCGTAATCGTCCCATTTCGCTTCGGGGATCAGACCACCCAGCTTATACGTGAATGTTTTCGCTCGCATCTGGTCAGGCGTGACCGTGCAGGTGAAATCGAGAAAATACCAGCGGTTGTTGGCGCGCACTGCGCCGCCTTTTGCGGTGACGACGTTGTCCTTGAATATCGCCGGCTTCTGAATGGTCGTCGTGACGCGGTCGATGCCTTTCAAATGGCTTCCTTTGCGGACGGCGTCGATGCCGCGAAGATTGCAGACCTGATGCGCACGTTCTTCCGGCTGAAGCTCCTTGAGCACGCGGTCCATCGAAGCATCCGCCAACGCCGTTTGCGTGCTGCCCGCAAACGTAAGCAACAATACAAGACTTCTCTTCGAGAGCATTCCCCTGACTTCCCCTTTGAATTCCCCATCAGTCCGGAACGACCGGAAGCGGCCCCCCGACCGCGATCGTCAAAACGCGCGTTGATGTGACCGTAATGAGGCGACATCCGTCACTGCAGACCTCGCCTGCAATGCGCGACGCAGATTCCATCGATGGTTCGGGAGTCTAGGGACGGCAGCTGTCGAAAAAGTAAATATGGCGCTCGCTAGGCTAATGGCTCGCGCCATTCGCGGAAGTTTATGATCCCGCCGTTTCTTTCGCACTGCGGCGATGCAAGTTCGAGAAAGAGGGGAACGAGATCTTCAGGAGCGGGAAGCGTCTCAGGATCTTCGCCCGGAAATGCCTTGGCACGCATCTGTGTGCGCGTGGCACCAGGATTGATCAGATTGGCTTTAACGCACGTGCTCTGGAGTTCGGCGGCCCAGGTTTTGACGAGCGCTTCCAGACCGGCCTTCGACGCGGAATAGGCGCCCCAGTAAGCGTATTTGCCGCTGGCGGCGCCCGACGTCACGAACACAGCCCGGCCGGCGTCGGAACGCTTCAGCAGCGGATCGAGCGTGCGGATCAGACGCCAGTTGGCGTTGAGGTTGATATCGATGGTGGAGAGAAAGCCTTCGTCGGTCGTGTGGCCGAGCGGGGAGAGCGGGCCGAGGATACCGGCGTTGGCGATCAGAATATCGAGGCGCTCCCAGCGCTGATAGATTGTCGGCCCGAGCTGATCGACCCGGTCGCCTTTTTTGAGGTCGAGCTGAAGAAGGGTCGCGGCGCCGCCAAGTGCCCGGATCTCATCGTCAACCGCTTCGAGCCCGCCGAGCGATCGCGCTGCCAGGATGACGTGAGCTCCGGATTTCGCGAGGCCGAGAGCAACGGCGCGGCCGATACCGCGGGACGCGCCAGTGACGAGCGCAATGCGCCCTGAGAGGGGAGTGTCCGTCATGTGTCACTCTTCAAAAGCAACGGACGGACAGGCCGCCCTCATCAGCCGACTTCGGCGAGAAGGGATAGCTGCCTCGGAATGGCTTCGCCACCGTAATCGGTGAGATTGGTCGGGTAATCGCCGGTGAAGCAGTGATCGGTGAACTGCGGCGCACGGTTGTCGCGGCCTTCAAGACCGATGGCGCGATAGATGCCGTCAACCGACAGGAAGGCAAGGCTGTCGGCTTCCATGAAGTCGCGCATTTCGTCGAGCGACATGTTGGCGGCGAGCAGGTCTTTCTTGCTCGGCGTGTCGATGCCGTAGAAATCCGGATGCGTAATCGGTGGCGAGGAAATCCGCATGTGGACTTCCGCTGCGCCCGCGTCGCGGATGAGCTGGACGATTTTCTTCGACGTGGTGCCGCGCACGACGCTGTCGTCGATCAGGACGACGCGGTTGCCGCGAATGACGCCGGAGTTCGCCGAGTGCTTGAGCTTGACGCCGAGCTGACGGATGCGCTGCTCAGGCTCGATGAAGGTTCGGCCGACGTAGTGATTGCGGATGATGCCGAGTTCGAACGGGATGCCGCTCTGCTGGCTGAAACCGATAGCAGCCGGCACGCCGGAATCCGGGATCGGCACGATGACGTCTGCGGCGGGCGCGGATTCGCGCGCCAGTTCGATGCCCATGCGCTTGCGGATATCATAAACGGTCTGGCCGCCGACGATGGAATCCGGACGCGCGAAATAGATGTATTCGAAGATGCATGGACGCGCTGGGCGCATCGGGAAGGGGCGGTGGCTTTCGAGGCCTTCGTCGGTGATGACGACGACTTCGCCGTTATCGACTTCGCGCAGGAACTCGGCGCCGACCATGTCGAGCGCGCAGGTTTCAGAAGCGAGCACATAAGAGGTGCCGAGGCGACCGATGACCAGCGGGCGGATGCCGACCGGGTCACGAACGCCGATCATCATGTCGTTGGTCATGCAGACGAGGGCGTAAGAGCCTTCGACCTGGCGAACCGCATCGACGAGGCGCTCGACGATGCGGCGCTTCTTGGAGCGGGAGAGAAGGTGAAGAATGACTTCCGTGTCGGAGGTCGACTGACAGATGGCGCCGGATGAGATCAGTTCGCGCCGGAGCGTCAGAGCATTGGTGAGGTTGCCGTTGTGGGCGACTGCGAAGCCGCCGGTATCGATGTCGGCAAAAAGCGGCTGGACATTGCGGATGAGGGGATCGCCGGTTGTCGAGTAGCGATCGTGGCCGATGGCCATACGGCCTTTGAGGCGGGCGAGAACTTCCGGTTTCGAGAAGTTGTCGCCGACGAGGCCCATGCGGCGCTCGGAGTGGAAGTTGCGGCCATCATAAGAGACGATGCCGGCTGCTTCCTGGCCGCGATGCTGCAGGGCATGTAGACCCAGTGCTGTGATCGCCGCCGCATCGGGATGATCGAAGATACCGAAGACGCCACATTCTTCGCGTAGGCGATCATCGCCATAGCGCGTGAACGTGAGGCCATCGATTTTCGTCGTCGCGCCGCCTTGCTGTGCCATAAGGCACCTCCCGCGATTGAGCCGCCCTGCTCTGCCCGATACGCCGGGTAACTAAATTCCGAACGTGCCGTCGCCGCTGACGCTACCCGCGTCACGCGAGCGTCATATAGTACCGTTGGCCATTGATGACCAGCGCGACTGAACGACCCTTTTGCTCAAGAAAGCCTTGCTGTCCAGGCTGTTCGTTTGGCGAAGCCGGTGGCGGCGTCGCGGACGGTTGCGGAATGACCTGCAGCAGGACATTGCGGATCGACTCCCCCGTCGCCTTCACGTAGGGCCTAAAAAATGCATCCCGAACAAGAGGATGCTGCTTTTCTTTCTCAGGCGAAATGAACGCCTCATAGGCCATGTAGGGTATGACGAAGAGAAGAAAGCCGCGCAGGACGCCGAAGATGAAGCCGAGAACCCGGTCTATCATGCCGACCTGACTATCCAGAATTGCATCGGAGATGCGCGCGGTAATCAGGTGCACGATGATGAGGACGATGAGGGCGACAGCGACTGCCACGCCGACCGTCGCGATTTGCGGTGGCAGGCCGGTCTGGGTTGCGAGATCGGCCGTCATCTCCTTCTTGGTGGCGAAGATCCAGTAGCCGACGCCAGCAGCGGAAATCCAGGAGACGATCGACAGCAGCTCGCGCGCGAAGCCCCGGTACATCGCAAGAAGACCGGATATGAACGAGACGGCGATCAGCGCCAGGTCTAGGTAAGTGAACGGGCCGACCATGGCCGTATCCCCTCTTTGGTCGCGTGCTCCCCGAGCATGAGACTCGCCCCAAGAATCAGTCGCATGACGCCGTAGCGTCTGCAAGCGACTTGAGGTGTGCGATGCGGGAAAGCGACAGCTTCATGCCCTGGACATCGACGTCGCCGTTTTCCGGCAGAACCGCCTGTCCAAATCCAAGTTTTGAGGCCTCTTTCAGGCGCGGTGTCATCATGGCGGCGGCGCGGACGGCCCCCGACAGCGAGACCTCGCCGAAATAGACGGCGTCGCGCGGCAAGGCAATGCCGGAGATGGATGACAAAAGCGCCGCGGCGGCGGCGAGATCGGCGGCCGGTTCGGTAATCTTCAGCCCGCCAGCGACGTTTAGGTAAACGTCATGGTTGGCGAACGAAACACCGCAGCGGGCATCGAGTACGGCGAGCAGCATGGCGAGACGGTTCGAGTCCCAGCCTACGACGGCGCGGCGCGGGGTGCCGAAGCCCGACGGCGCAACGAGCGCCTGGATCTCGACGAGCAACGGGCGCGTGCCTTCGACGCCTGCGAAGATCGCCGAGCCGGGGCTGCGGCTGTCGCGGTCGCCGAGGAACAGCTCTGACGGATTGGCAACTTCCTGTAAGCCGCCGGTGACCATTTCGAACACGCCGATCTCGTCCGACGGCCCAAAGCGATTCTTCACGGCGCGCAGAATGCGATAGGGCATGCCGCGATCGCCTTCGAAATACAACACGGTGTCGACCATGTGCTCGATGACTTTCGGTCCGGCGATCTGGCCGTCCTTGGTCACGTGGCCGACGAGCAGCATGGCCGCTCCCGCCATCTTGCCGTAGCGGATCAGCGACAGCGCTGCGGCGCGAACCTGGCTGACTGTGCCAGGCGCAGCATCGAGCGTATCGGCCCAGAGCGTCTGGATGGAATCGATGATGATGAGATCCGGCGCCTTACCGTCACCGAGCGTCGCCAGGATGTTCGACAGGTTCGTCTCGGAGGCAAGCGCGACCGGTGCATCGGCCAGTCCGAGGCGGTTCGCACGCAGACGGACCTGAGCGATGGCTTCTTCGCCGGAAAAATAGAATGCGCGTCCGCCGCTGCGAGCGAGGTGGGCTGCGACCTGGAGCAGAAGCGTCGATTTGCCGATGCCGGGTTCGCCGCCGATGAGAATGGCCGAGCCCGGAACGATGCCGCCGCCCGTCACGCGATCAAGCTCGGCGATGCCGCTGGAAAAGCGCGGCGCTTCTTCAGCTGCGCCCTTCAGCGTTTCGAGCTTGATGACGCGACCTTTGCTCTGGCGCGTGACGCCTGCGCCGGGTGGGGGGCCTGCGTCCGTCTCTTCGACGAGCGTGTTCCATTCACCGCAGGCGGTGCACTTTCCCGCCCAGCGCGACGCAGTCGCTCCGCAATTCTGGCAGACGTAAAGGGAGCGCGAGGGCTTTGCCATGGCGCCTACGGATTCTCATCAAGATAGAGGCGCGTGAAGCGGTTGCCGAGGCGTGTCAGGATTTCGTAGCCGATGGTTCCGGCTGAGAATCCGGCGTCCTCGATCGTCAGACCTTCAGCAATGAGTTTCGCGAATTCGCCGGGCATGGCGGCACCTTCAGGCAGATCGGTGACGTCGACGGTGATGAGGTCCATCGAGATGCGGCCGACGATCGGCGCCAAGTGGCCGCTGATGAGGACGTGTCCGCCGGGACGGCCATCGGGCGCGCTGGCGTTGCGCGGAACGCCATCGGCATATCCGGCGGCAATCGTGGCGATACGGCTTGGGCGTTTGGCGCGCCACGTCGCAGAGTAGCCAACCGTTTCGCCAGGGGCGACGTCCGCGACGGCGAGAATGCGCGCTGCAACGGTAACGGCGGCGTGTACCGGCGCTGGGGCGATTTGCGATGCCTGTCCGCCGTAGAGCGCGTAGCCGGGCCGGACCAGATCGAAATGATAGGACGGTCCGAGCATCAATCCATCGGAAGCAGCGAGGCTTCGCGCCACGCCGGGAAACAGCGCCGATAGCGTCTCGAACGTCAGCAGTTGCTCGCGGTTTTTCGGATCGCGCGGATTGTCGGCCGAGGCGAGGTGGCTCATCACCAGGTCGAGTTCGATGCCCGCCATCATCGACGGTTCGGCGACGAGGCGGCGAACGTCGCGCACGGGAAGCCCGAGGCGATGCAGGCCGGTGTCGATGTGAAACGCTGCGGGAAGCCGTTCGCCGCGCGCCCGGCACAGCGCCGACCAGGCGACGACGTCATCGAGCGTCGATAGCACCGGCTTCACGGCGAAATGCGCGAACGCGGCGGCGGTGTTTCCGACCAGACCGTCGAGCGCGTAGATGTCGGCATCCGGCGCGATACGGCGTGCCGTTTCGGCTTCGCCCGGAGTCGCAATGAAAAAAGCTGTGCAGCCTGCCCGCGCAAGCGTGGCGATGACGCGTTCAGCGCCAAGCCCATACGCGTCGGCTTTGACGACGGCAGCGCAACGTGCGGGCGCGACCTTATCGGCCAGTGCCCGCCAGTTCGCAGCGATGCATCCGAGGTCAACGGTGATCGTTCCCGTCGCCCTTGCTACGCTCTCGGGCATTCGCGCATTGACCGTCATCTCACGTTCCCACCCCGGCTGCGATCCGGGCCCCTCTAGTGCTGGGGCAGCATATAGTCTCGGGCCAGATTGCCAAAGCGCGTGAATTGTCCTTCGAAGGACAACTCGACCGTGCCGACAGGACCGTGACGCTGCTTGCCGATGATGACCTCGGCCTTGCCGGAGGCTGCGCTCATCTTCGTCATCCAATCGGCAAATTCGGGCGTTCCTTCGGCGGGCTTCGTGCGCTCGATGTAATATTCCTCGCGGTACACGAACATGACGACGTCGGCGTCCTGCTCGATGGAGCCCGATTCGCGAAGGTCGGAGAGCTGCGGGCGCTTGTCTTCGCGCTGTTCGACCTGACGGGACAGCTGCGACAGCGCGATGATCGGAACCGCCAGTTCCTTGGCGAGTGCCTTGAGGCCGGTGGTGATCTCGGTGATTTCCTGCACGCGGTTGGCGCTGCTGCTCGCTTTTGAGCCGGCGAGCAGCTGAAGGTAGTCGACGACGAGCAGATCGAGGCCGTGCTGGCGCTTGAGCTTTCGCGCGCGAGATGAAAGCTGCGCGATAGTGATGCCGCCGGTCTGGTCGATGAAGAGCGGAATGCGCGACATCTCGGTCGCAACTTCCGAGAGCTTGCGGAACTCGGCCTCGTCGATCATGCCGCGGCGGATTTTTTCCGACGACACCTCGGCCTGCTCGGCGAGAATACGGGTGGCCAACTGCTCGGACGACATTTCGAGCGAGAAGAAGCCGACGATGCCGCCATCGACTGTGTGCATCGTGCCGTCGGACTGACGTTCACCACGATAGGCCTTGGCGACGTTATAGGCGATGTTTGTTGCGAGCGCCGTCTTACCCATCGACGGACGACCGGCCAGGATGATCAAGTCGGAACGCTGCAGACCGCCGAGCTTGTTGTCGAGATCGGAGAGACCGGTCGATGCGCCCGACAAATGCCCCGCACGCTGGAACGCGCTGTTTGCCATTTCGATGGCGGTGGTCAGCGCAGATTTGAAGGTCTCGAAGCCCTTGCCGTACTTGTTCTGCTCGGCGAGCGAGTAGAGACGGCCTTCGGCTTCTTCGATCTGGGCGCGCGGCGCATGATCGACGGCGCTGTCGTAAGCCGTGTTGACCATGTCTTCGCCGATGATAATCAGCGAGCGGCGGGTCGCGAGATCGTAGATCGTGCGGCCGTATTCGGCGGCGTTGATGATGGTCGTGGCGTTCGCTGCGAGACGGCCGAGATACTGCGGAACGGTCAGGTTCGAGTCGATCGGTTCGACGTTTTCGAAGAACGTCTTCACCGTGATCGGCGTCGCGGTCTTGCCGGCATGGATAAGGGTGCCGAGCGTCTCGAAGATGCGGGCATGCAGCGGATCGAAGAAATGGTCGGGCGACAGGAAGCCGGAGACGCGATCGAGCGCCTCGTTGTTGACGAGGATCGCACCGAGAAGCGCCTGCTCGGCTTCAATGTTATGCGGCGGCTGACGGAAGGTCAGCGGCTCATTGGCCGAGACAACCTGTTTGAGCTTCTCGGTGGGGAGGACTGCGGGATCTGCCATGCGCCGGAAGCTAACCGATTCCAGGTCGCGACCGGGAGATTGTGCTCATGCAACCTGTGAGGCATCCCCGCTATCAACACGCTCCCGACAGGGCGCTGCAGAAGTGCTTGGCCGTGTTAAACTCGCAACGGCCAAGCAGTCCACAGGAGCGTGAAATCCTCAGGCCGATTCTTCGGCTTCGTCCTGCGGCGCGGCGCCTTCTTCGAACGCTGCGTCCGGATTGAAGGTCTCGAGTTCGAGGGCCTCTTCCTTGACGACGGCAACGTCTTCGCCGCGGGCCTGCTTGTCGGCTTCGTCCTGCGAGCGGGCGATGTTAAGCGAGATCGAGCAGATGACTTCCGGATGCAGCTGGACGGTCGCGGGCGTGACGCCCAGCGTCTTGATCGGCTTGTCGAGGATGATCTGGTTGCGGTCGACGGTGAAGCCGCCTTCGGTGATGACGGCTGCGATGTCGCGCGTCGAGACGGAGCCATAAAGCTGGCCGGTATCGCCGGCGGCGCGAATCAGAACGAAGGACTGGCCGTTGAGCTTGGCGGCGACGGCTTCGGCGTCGGCCTTGTGGGCGAGGTTGTCAGCTTCGAGCTGAGCGCGGCGACCCTCGAACACCTTCTTGTTGTCTTCCGTGGCGCGCAGCGCCTTCTTCTGCGGCAGCAGGTAATTGCGGGCGTAGCCATCCTTGACGTTGACGATGTCGCCCATCTGACCGAGACGTCCAATACGTTGAAGAAGAATAACTTGCATGTGTTTCATAGCTCCTGGTTTGAATTGGGGAATGCGATTTCAGTTCGGCGCTTCCGGCGGCTTTCGTGCCGACCGGTAGCGGAAGACGGTTTCGGCGAGTCCCGTGATGGCGAGCAGCAAGCCGAGGTGAGGGATGAAAAGGACTCCGATATAGAGGGCCGTCAGGATGAACGTTCGCCACTGCGAGCCGCGCGTCAGCGAATGGATGAGCGCCAAGCCAACAAGCGCAAACGCCAGCGTGAAGGGCGCCGCAAAACCGGCGGCGAACAATCCTGGCATGCCGCCGACGAAGCTCAGTCCGATGGCGATCAAAAGTGCGAACGTCGCTCCCGGCGGCAGGGCGAATGCCGCAAAATCGGGCCAGGGCCGCTGCAGCCGTCCGGATGCCAGCGTGATGCGGCCTGCGAGCCAAAGATTGATGAGGATCGTTCCCATCGCGAGAATGCCCAGCGCCCAAGGCAGAGAGTAAAGCGTCGAGCGGGTGATCTCGTCGATTTCAGGCGCGCCGATTTCGGGAGCGCCGGGAATTTGCGACAGCTCCGTCTTGACGAAGCTCTCGACGACGGTGCGGAGCAACTTCGTCAACGTATCGACGTCCCCGCCCATCAGCATCAGCGCCAGGATCGTGAAGCAACCGGCGAAAATGGCGGCGGCGATGGTGATGCGGCCGACGGGATACCATTCGCGCTCGCCGTCGTTCTCGCGGCTCAGCAGCGCGAGGCGCGTGCAGATGACGGCCGGCAGCGCGGTGCTGATGGCATAGACTTCGGCGGCGAGGGGGTTGGCCATAAGCAGCACGCAGGTCGTCGCGGTGATGGCGGCAATCGACGCGGCGATCGGGCCGAGACCAAGCCCGGTCAGATAAAGCGAGAGTGGCGTCAGCAGAAAGAGGACGATGCGGAGCAAGAAAGCGCCCGTCGTCGCCGATGCGAATACGACTGCGGAAATCAGTCCCGCTGCAAGGGCAAGTATGAAAGCGTTCGTCGGCATCTTCTTTTGCTGTCCCGCATCGGAGCGGTTAGAGCCAGATCCGGTCGCCCGTCCTGACCCAACTTCTTGGTTTGCGTCTTCCGACTCGCATTCTGCGAGCCGGCCGGAAGACACGGACATTTTCTTTGCGCCTCCCGACTTCGCTTCGCGGAGTTGGTCGGGAGACGCGTTTGATGTTGCTCCAGGCGAGCGGCGCAACGCGCCGGCCCACCCAGATGCAGTTTACTTGATCACGTACGGCAGCAAGCCGAGGAAGCGGGCGCGCTTGATGGCGCGGGCCAACTCACGCTGTTTCTTCGCCGAAACGGCCGTGATGCGGCTCGGCACGATCTTGCCGCGCTCGGAGATGTAACGGCCGAGGGTGCGGACGTCCTTGTAGTCGATCTTCGGTGCGCCAGCGCCCGAGAACGGGCAGGTTTTGCGGCGACGCTGGAAGGGACGGCGTGCGCCACCGCCAGTGGAAGCGATCTCAGCCATGGATTAGCCCTCCGAGCCGGTGTTGGACTGACGCGGGCCACGGGGGGCCTCGCCTTCACGCGGGGGACGCGGGCCGCGCGGGCCATCGCCGTCACGCGGGGGACGCGAACGGAACGTCGAGCCGCCTTCGCGACCGCCGCCGAAGCCGCCACGGTCACCGCGCGGCGGGCCGCCACGGCCGCCGCCGAAGCCACGGTCGCCACGATCACCACGTTCCTCGCGGTCCTGCTTGCG
This sequence comes from Hyphomicrobium sp. MC8b, assembly GCF_905067615.1. Classification (NCBI taxonomy): domain Bacteria; kingdom Pseudomonadati; phylum Pseudomonadota; class Alphaproteobacteria; order Hyphomicrobiales; family Hyphomicrobiaceae; genus Hyphomicrobium; species Hyphomicrobium sp. MC8b. The sequence goes on from NZ_LR898465.1 coordinate 2,296,803, forward strand.
CATCTGGACGCTCGGCTCGGTCTCAAGCTCTTCGACGCGCACCGTCATGAAGCGGATGACGTCGGTGTGGAGGCCCATGCGGCGCTCCATTTCGGTCACGGCTGCCGGCGGCGCTTCAATGTTGAAGAAGGCGTAGTGCGCCTTGCGGTTCTTCTTGATCTTGAAGGCGAGGTTCTTGAGACCCCAGTATTCCTGCTTCGTGATTTTGCCCTGGCCTTCTTCGACGACGCCCTGGAATTCTTTCATCAGAGCTTCGACTTGGGCCTGGGTCACGTCCTGGCGCGCCAGGAAGGTATGCTCGTAAAGCGGCATACGATTGGCCTTTCGGTTCGAGTTATAACGTCTTGCGACGTCTTGATTTTTCCGTCGGCGCAAAGCCCCAAAAGACCCGAGAAAGGCCGATCTGGCACCAAATAGGAGAAGACACTGGGGGACGGCGCTCGAAAGCCCCTCTCAGATGCGATGGTTAAGACGCCAGCGCAGGCCGAGCCCCCGTTCAGCCTCCTGCCGAACGGAAAGGCGGCCTTATACAGCATTTTCAGGCCGGGGCAAGTCAGGACAGACGCCGCCCTGCCCGGACAGGAAAACGAGGCCAGCGCCGTTCTTCCATGCCGTGCGCCCCCCAACAATGTGGCGTCCATGCAACTTTGAAATTTGACAGTCGACAATCATTGACGGTCACGGCGCAAACACGGGAATCATGCCCTAAAGGGGATTGCCGGGATCGATCCGGCGCGTCGAGGGAGACCAACGACATGAAGTATGCAGCTTACACTGAAGAGACGATCTGGGCTGTCGCGGACGATGAAGAGACGGCCCGCGAAGAGGGCGAAGAGAACATGGCCGAAAACGGCGTGACCGATACGTCGGCGCTCAAGGTCGCGCCGATCGACGACAACCTCGTCGAAGCGCTTGAGGAAGCCGAAGAATCCGGCGCCGATGTGCTGTTCGATCTGATCGACGGCGAACTTTGCGAGGTTGAGACGGTCGAAGGCTAACTGTTTAGCAGGCGTCTCGCGGCAGGCCACGTCTCCCGTCGCCGGAGCGAACGACGCCTTCTGGATCTATTTTCGGCGTTTTTTCGAATGCGCATTTGAGCGTCGCGGCTTCGCGACGCTTTTTTTGCGGCGGCTCGTCCTGGCGGTAAGCCATTGGCAATCTGCCACATTCGTCGAGCTTGCCCGGCGGCTTCGGCCGGCCCATGTCATCTTCAATGACAACCAGCCGAGGCAGATTTGATGAATGATATTCGCGAAACGCCGCAAGGAGGCGCGACGCCAACCGAGGCCCGGCCGATCGACCCAGGCGTCACGATCGGCCACGTCCATCTGAAGGTAGCGGATCTCCAGCGTGCGCTGGACTTCTACTGCGGCGTTCTCGGCTTCACGCTGATGCAGCGTTTCGGCAGCCAGGCGGCCTTCATTTCGGCTGGCGGCTATCACCATCACATCGGCCTCAACACCTGGGAAAGCCGGGGAGGGACGCCGCCGCCTCCGGGCACGACGGGGCTTTACCATCTCGCTGTGCTCTATCCGACACGGGTAGCGCTGGCCGATGCCTTGCGGCGACTGATGGCGGCCCGCGTCGAACTGACTGGGGCAGCCGACCACGGAGTCAGCGACGCGCTCTACCTCAACGACCCGGACGGCAATGGCGTGGAACTCTACTGGGACCGGCCGGAGGCCGAATGGCCGCGCGACGCCGACGGCAATATCGCCATGTTCACGAAGGCCTTGGATCTGAGAGCCCTTTTGCGGGAACCGGCGCCCAACGCGTAACGGCTGGCCGCGGGCAACGGGCTGGCGCGGCGGTTGGCGGAGCGCAGCGTCTCTTGACACCGGATGGGCGGGCGTGGACTAAGGCCGCCCAATATCTGCGTGCACGCAGGTCATTCCCAATTCCAGCCCAGGGAGCACTTTCTCCACGATGGCACGCGCTTTCGTTTTTCCAGGTCAAGGTAGCCAGGACGTCGGTATGGGCAAGGCGCTTGCCGATGCCTTTCCCGTTGCTCGCGCCGTATTCGAAGAAGTCGATGATGCGCTGGGCGAAAAGCTGTCGGCGCTGATCTGGGAAGGCCCGAAAGAAACGCTGACGCTGACGCAGAATGCTCAGCCCGCGCTCATGGCGGTATCGATGGCCGTCATGCGTGTGCTCGAAAAAGAGAAGGGCGTATCGCTCGCAAGCAGCGCGAAATTCGTCGCCGGGCATTCGCTCGGAGAGTATTCGGCGCTCGCCGCGGCCGGTGCATTTTCTTTGTCGGACGCGGCGCGCCTTTTGAGGCTGCGGGGACAGGCCATGCAGAAGGCTGTTCCGGTCGGCGTCGGCGCGATGGCAGCGCTGCTCGGCGTCGGCATCGACGTTGCGGAGAAAGTCGCTGCCGAAGCTGCCCAGGGCGACGTTTGTCAGGTCGCGAACGACAACGAGCCTACACAGGTCGTCCTGTCCGGGCACAAGACGGCGCTCGATCGCGTGCCGGAGATTGGCAAGAAATTCGGTGTTCGGCGCGCGGTGCCGTTGCCCGTGTCCGCTCCCTTCCATTGCGCGCTGATGCAGCCCGCCGCCGACGCGATGGCGGAAGCGCTCGCGTCCGTGACTGTCAACAAACCTGTTGTTCCAGTCGTCGCAAACGTGCTGGCGCAGCCGATTTCCGATCCGGACGAGATCAAGAAGCGGCTCGTCGAGCAGGTGACAGGCACGGTCCGCTGGCGCGAATGCGTGGCGTTCATGGCGGCTGACGGCGTCACGGATTTCTATGAGATCGGCGCGGGCAAGGTCCTCGCAGGCCTCGTTAAGCGCACGGCTCCGAGCGTCAACGCTTCGAGCCTCGGCACCCCTTCCGATATCGATGCGGCGCTCGCCGCACTCACTTCATAAGGAGATTTGAATGTTTGACCTGACCGGCAAGACCGCCCTCGTCACGGGCGCGACGGGCGGACTTGGTGCCGAGATCGCACGCGTGTTCCACAAGGCTGGCGCAACCGTTGCTATCTCGGGACGCAAAGTCGAAGCGCTCGATGCGCTCGCGAAAGAACTCGGCGACCGCGTGCATGTGCTGCCGTGCGATCTCGCGGACCGCACAGCCGTCGCGAAGTTGATCGACGATGCCGTGAAGGCTCTGGGCGGTCGTCTCGACATTCTCGTCAATAATGCCGGTCTCACCAAGGACAACCTGTTCATGGTGATGAAGGACGATCAGTGGGATGACGTCATCGCGGTCAACCTGACGTCGACGTTCATGCTGTGCCGGGCCGCATCGCGCCACATGATGCGCTCGAAGACAGGATACGGGCGGATCATCAATATTGCGTCTGTTTCCGGCGTTTTCGGCAATCCGGGGCAGGGCAACTACGCGGCCTCGAAGGCCGGTATGATCGGCATGACCAAATCGCTCGCGCGCGAGGTCGCTTCGCGTGGAATTACGGCGAACTGCATCGCGCCGGGCTTCATCAAGACCAACATGACGGACGTGCTGACGGATAAGCAGAAGGGCGAGATCGCCCAGATGATCCCGGCGCAGCGCTTCGGCGATCCGGTGGACGTGGCTGCCGGGTGCCTCTATCTGGCTTCCAACGAAGGCGGGTACATCACCGGCCAGACGCTGCACATCAACGGCGGCATGGCGATGGTGTAATCAACTCCAGCCCATGATGGTAAACGCCGAGAATGCTTGATTTATCGGCGACTTTACGATTGAAGGTTCGGCTGTCGTCGGCTGCGTCACCACGTGCTTTGCAATGCTGGTGAAGTGTGTTAACGACACCACGGTTTTGAAACGTGAAAAACACGTTATCGGGACGGCACGAAGAGCTGGGGACAACTCGGCGAAGTGCTTCGTGGGGACGGTGCCTAAGCGGAAGACTCACGCTAGGGCGACTAAGGAAAAAGACTTTTATAACGGGGCGAACCCCTATCCGAACAGGCTACACTTCCCGTAAGTTGATATCCTGTCATGCGGTTTATAGCGGGTTCTGCAGGGCGAACAGGCGGGCCAGAAAAGGCCGCCAAAAATTAGAAAGACACGAGGATTAACGATGAGCGATGTCGCAGAGCGCGTGAAGAAAATTGTCGTAGAGCATCTTGGGGTCGAGGCCGACAAGGTCACCGACAATGCCAGCTTCATCGACGACCTTGGCGCAGATAGCTTGGATACCGTTGAACTCGTGATGGCGTTCGAAGAGGAATTCGGCTGCGAAATTCCGGACGATGCCGCCGAGCACATTCTGACGGTCGGCGATGCCGTCAAGTTTCTCGAGAAGAACGCGAGCGCGGCTTAAGCAGCCCTCGCACTTTTCAGATTTGTCCCCGGCGTAATTGCGCCTTCTGGGCAGAATTTAATGGGGGCTGGGTCACCAACCGGCCCCCTTTACGTGCCCAGTGTGGATCTCAAACAGCAACAGCGAACAAGAACAACATCGATGCGCCGTGTCGTTATTACAGGAATGGGTCTCGTCACTCCGGTCGGTTCAGGCGTCGAAGCGTCGTGGACCAATCTGCTTGCAGGACAAAGCGGAGCCCGGCGCGTCGAGGAATTCGAAGTTTCCGATATCACCTGTCAGATCGCGAACTTCGTGCCGCGCGGCGCGCAGACCGAAGGCAAGTTCAATCCTGACGATTGGATGGAGCCGAAGGAACAGCGCAAGGTCGATGACTTTATCGTTTATGCCGTTGCGGCTGCCGATCAAGCGATCACGGATTCGGGCCTGAAGTTCCAGACGGCAGAAGCGCAGGAACGCGCAGGCGTGCTGATCGGCTCGGGCATTGGCGGCCTTTCGGGCATCGCCGATACGTCGATCCTGTTGAAGGAGAAGGGGCCGCGGCGCGTTTCGCCGTTCTTTATTCCAGGCCGTCTTATCAACCTCGCGGGCGGCTACGTCTCGATCAAGCACCAGCTCAAAGGTCCCAACAACGCCGTCGTCACCGCGTGCGCGACTGGCACGCACGCTATCGGCGATGCGGCGCGGATCATCGCGCTCGACGATGCCGACGTAATGATTGCGGGCGGCACGGAAAGCCCGATCTGCCGCATTGCGCTTGCGGGCTTCGCGGCCTGCCGGGCGCTGTCGACCGGATTCAACGACAACCCGACGAAAGCCTCGCGGCCTTATGACAAGGATCGCGACGGGTTCGTGATGGGCGAGGGCGCGGGCGTCGTCGTGCTCGAAAGCTACGAGCATGCGAAGGCACGCGGCGCGAAGATTTACGCCGAGATCATCGGCTATGGCATGTCGTCGGATGCTTACCACATCACGGCACCGGCCGAGGATGGCGACGGCGCCTACCGCTGCATGAAGGCCGCTTTGAAGCGCGCCGGCGTCGATCCGAGCGAGATTGATTACGTCAACGCGCACGGCACCTCGACGCCAATGGGCGACGAGATCGAACTCAAAGCTGTCGAACGTCTGTTCGGCAACAGCAGCGGCAAGCTTGCGATGTCCTCGACGAAGTCGGCGACGGGGCATTTGCTCGGTGCAGCCGGTGCGATCGAGGCGATTTTCTCGGCGCTCGCCATCCGCGACAATATCGTTCCGCCGACGCTCAATCTCGACAACCCATCGGTCGAAACTGCGATCGACCTTGTGCCGCACAAGGCACAGAAGCGTGATATCAATATCGCGCTGTCGAATTCGTTCGGCTTCGGCGGCACGAACGCTTCTCTGGTTCTGCGCCGGGTGGCTTAAAACAGCGTTCTAATACGCGTTTTCGCCACATTTTACGGTGAGCGTCCGGCGCGGGTGGGGGATGGAGCGCTGGGATTTGAGGCAATGACCTCGTGCACCGCGCTCCTTCAATGACGGTGCTCGCGGTAACATGAGTCAAAATCGGAAGCGTTCGGACGGAATTAGAACGTCACGAACAGCCGGGGCGCGAAGTCCTGCAGAACGGCTGGAGCCGGGACGTGCACCGAGCCGTCCGCGCGGCGTTCAAGCGCGCGAACCATCGCGCGCGCTCGGCGGTATCGTGCGGGCCATCAGCAGCGTGCTGACCGTCGCCCTCGTACTCATGCTGCTCATCGGCGGCACGTCGTTCCTCATTTTCCATCAATTCGAAAGCCCTGGTCCGCTGCCGCAGGAGCGCACGGTTATCATTCCCAAGGGCGAGGGGCGCATTGCGATTGCCGAACGGCTGGAGCGCGAAGGCGTTATCACGAACCGCTGGACGTTCGTCGGCGGCTATCTGCTTCAAGGGTTTCTCGGCGGCCACAAGGGCGGCGAGCTGAAAGCCGGCGAGTACCAAATCAAAGAACACGCCTCGATGCGGGACGTGATCGATACGCTCGCGGAGGGCAAGTCGATCCTCTACAAGACGACGATGCCTGAAGGGCTGACGAGCGAGCAGATCGTCGAACGCCTGAAAGCCGAGCCGAACCTCAGCGGTGAGATCTCGAGCGTGCCGCCGGAAGGGACGCTGCTTCCCGATACCTATTATTTCTCGAAGGGTGCCTCGCGGAACGAGATTCTCGACCGCATGCGGGTCGGCATGGAGAAGGCGTTGGGGCAGCTCTGGGATGAGCGCGATCCCGACCTTCCCGTGCGATCGACGGATGAACTCGTGACGTTCGCGTCGATCGTCGAAAAAGAAACGGGGCGCGCCGATGAGCGCGACCGGGTCGCCGCCGTTTTCTATAATCGTCTGCGCAAGGGCATGCGGTTGCAGTCGGATCCGACGATCATCTATGGCATTGTCGGCGGCCAGGGCGCGCTCGGCCGCGGCATCACCAAGGCGGATATCGAGACCAAGTCGCCCTACAACACATACCAGATCAACGGACTGCCGCCGGGGCCGATTTGTAATCCCGGGAAATCGGCGCTTCTTGCTGCGCTGCATCCAGCGAAAACGGGCGATCTTTATTTCGTTGCCGACGGCACGGGCGGTCACACGTTCTCGGAGACCCTCAAAGAGCACAACAACGCCGTCCAGAAATGGCGGCAGGTCGAAAAGCAAAAAGCTCAGAACGCAGCCGATCAGGACGACGATGCTGCGCCGATCCCAACTGCCAAAACCGCAAAAACCAGCACGTCCAAAGGGCAGAAATCGGCGAAGGCAACGACGCCGGCCTCAGGGGCGAGCGACGGCGATGGCGACGACTCTTCGCCGTCAGATACAGCTAACGACGCCTCGGGCATGCCGCTTCCTGTCCGCAAACCGAAGCGACAGTAACCTTCAGCCGGACGAGCCATCAGATATAGTTGGCGGATGCGATCCGAGCCGTTAAGTTGCGGCCCGCGTAAACCCACCCGTCGGCGAGACATTCCCCTATGACCATATCCAGCATGACGGGATTTGCCCGCGTCGACGGCATGACCGATGGCCTCGCCTGGACGTGGGAGGCTCGCAGCGTCAACGGCCGCGGGCTTGATGTCCGCTTGCGCTTGCCGCCGGGCTATGAAGCTCTGGAGCTGCCGGCGCGCGAAGCTGTCGCCAAGCGGCTGGCGCGCGGGAATGTCTCGATTTCGCTGAGCCTCGAAAAGCAGCAGACGAACGGCTCGGTCCGCTTGAACGAAGCGGTGCTTCAGGATGTTATCAAGGCCGCCGAGCGCGTGACGGCGCTGTCGGGGGCATCGGCGCCCGATGCGGCCCAGCTGATGATGATCAAAGGCGTTCTGGAAGCGGCCGACCAGATGGCTGAAGCCAGCGACGTACGTGCGGCGCGGGAGAGAGCGCTCCTGAAGAGCCTGGAGGCTGCGCTCGACAAACTGGCTGAAGCACGGCGCGCCGAGGGCACGCGCTTGCACGACATTGTCATTGAGCAGCTTATTCAGATCGAACGGCTGGGGTCCGATGTGCGCGCCTCACCGTCGCGCACACCGGAGGCTATCGTCGCGCGTCTCAAGGATGCGATTACCCGCCTGTTCGATACGACGGCGCCGCTCGATGTGGAACGACTGCATCAGGAAGCCATGCTGCTCGCAACGCGCGCCGATGTGGAGGAGGAACTGCAGCGGCTTTCGGCGCATGTGTCGGGTGCGCGGGAAATTCTGGCGGAAAACGGCGCGGTTGGCCGCAAGCTCGATTTCCTGGCGCAGGAATTTAATCGCGAAGCCAATACGCTGTGCTCGAAAGCCAATGCGGTCGACGTCACCCGGCTGGGCCTACAACTCAAAACGATTATCGACCAGTTCCGCGAACAAGTGCAAAACGTCGAATAACATGAGCAAGAACGCGGAAGAGAGACCTAGTGGCGCTGCCGAGCCGCACATCGTGCGCCGGGGACTGCTTTACATCGTCTCGTCGCCATCAGGCGCGGGCAAGACAACGCTGGCGCGGCGGGTGCTGGAGGCCGACGCCAACGTCGAGATGTCGGTTTCAGTGACGACGCGCGCGCCGCGGCCCGGCGAGCAAAACGGCGTCGACTATCACTTTGTGGACCACGCTGCTTTCGAGCGGATGAAAGAGCGCGACGAACTGCTCGAATGGGCGCGGGTGTTCGACAACTATTACGGCACGCCGCGGGCACCGGTCGAAGCCGCCATTCTTAGCGGCAAGGACGTGCTGTTCGACATCGACTGGCAGGGCGCGCAGCAGCTTTCCGAGAAGATGCCGGGCGACGTCGTGCGCGTGTTCGTGTTGCCGCCGTCTGGCAATGTGCTCGAAGAGCGGCTGAAGACGCGGGCACAGGATCCGCCGGACATCGTTGCGAAGCGCATGGCGGCTGCATCGTCCGAGATCAGTCACTGGCCGGAATACGACTACGTGATTGTGAATGCGCACGTTGAAACGAGCGTGGCGTCGGCGCTCGCAATCCTAACCGCCGAGCGGCTGAAACGAGGGCGGCTGCTGGGGCTCTCGGAATTCGTGCGGACCTTGCAGGTGGCGCTCTAAGCCGTCGAAGCTTCGCTTTCGTCGAGCACCAGAGCCAATCGTGCGAAATCCGCAACTGACAGCTCTTCGGCGCGGCGTTCGGGCGCCAATTGCGCGCGCTGCAGAAGCAGTTCGGGAAACGCGGTGATCTGTTTCAGGCTCGAACGCAGCATCTTGCGGCGCTGTCCGAAGGCTGCCGCGGTGACGCGTGCCAGCGTTTTCACGCGGCAGGCGGGCTGTGGCGATGCGATGGGGCGAAACTCGACAATGGCGGAGGAAACTTTCGGCGGGGGCGTAAAGGCTTCGGGCGGGAGGTTCATCACAATCCGAGCTTCCGTGCGCCACTGCGCCAGCACCGAGAGGCGGCCGTAGGCTTTTGACTTCGGTTGCGCAACGATGCGCTCGGCGACCTCGCGTTGGAACATCAGTACCATGCGGTCGTACCACGGCGGCCAAGGTTCCGTTTCCAGCCAGTTCACGAGCAGCAGCGAGGCGACGCCGTAAGGCAGGTTCGCAACGATCGAAGCGGACGGGGCATCGCCGAGCAACAGCCGCCAATCGACGTCCAGCGCGTCGGCGGGATGGACATCGAGGCGGCCGGGATAGCGCGCGGACACTTCGGCCAGCGCCGGCAGGCAGCGATCATCACGCTCGATGGCGATTACGTGCTTTGCACCTTCCATCAGAAGAGCGCGCGTCAGTCCGCCGGGGCCGGGACCAATCTCTACAATTGTTCGTTCGCTCAGGTCGCCGGCGAGGCGCGCGATCTTACGGGTGAGGTTGAGATCGAGCAGGAAGTTCTGGCCTAGTGACTTCTTGGCGTTGAGACCATAGCGCTCGATGACAGTGCGTAGGGGCGGGAGGTCATCTGGCCCATTGGCAGCGCTCATGGTGTTGCCGCAGCGCGGCGGCGGGCGCTCATGTCGGCTGCGAGCTTCAGCGCAGCCTTGAGGCTCGACGCGGAGGCGACGCCTTTTCCCGCAATCGAAAACGCCGTGCCGTGGTCGGGCGAGGTGCGCACGAAAGGCAATCCGAGCGTAACGTTGACTCCCTCGTCGAAGGCGAGCGTCTTGATCGGGATGAGGCCCTGATCATGATACATCGCGAGCGCCGCATCGTAGGTCTTGCGGGCGGCCTCGTGAAACATGGTATCGGCGGCAGTGGGACCGGTCGCGTCGATGCCCTCGGCGCGCAGTCGCTCGACGGCAGGGCGGACGATGTCGCGATCTTCCGTGCCCAGGGCGCCGTCTTCGCCCGCATGCGGATTGAGGCCGGCGAGGGCGAGGCGTGGTTTCTCGATGCCGAAGTCGCGCTGCAAGGCGGCGTGGACGATGCGCGCCGTGCTGACGATCTTGTCGATCGTGAGAAGAGAAGGAACGTCCTTCAAAGGCACGTGGATCGTCACAGGCACGACGCGAAGCACGGGCGCGGCGATCATCATCACGGGTTCGGCGGGCTCGGACGGCCAGAACTCGTTTGCGAGCGCGCCGAGAAATTCGGTATGGCCGGGATGCTCGAAGCCTGCTTCGTAGAGAACCGACTTGGCGATCGGGTTGGTGACGACGGCTGCGGCACGACCTGCTGCAACGTCAGCCACCGCCCGCCGGATCGCCTGGATCGTCGCTTCGCCGTTGGCGACGTCGGGGCTGCCTGCGATGGCAGGCGCCGACAGCGGAACCGGAACGACGGGCAGGGCATCGGGGAAGACCAGCGCAGCCGCACCGGCATTCGCAACCGGCATGATTGCGGTTTCCGGATCGAGCGCGGAGGCGCGGGCCAGTGTGCGCATCAGCTCGATATCGGCATAGATCGCAAAAGGCGGAATCGCGTCGGCGGAACGGTCCTGCCAGGCGCGCAGTGCCAGTTCGGGACCGATACCGGCAGGATCGCCCATCGTCAGGGCAAGGGGAGGCATGGGGATAGGGGGCAGCTTGTGTAAATCCGAGTGAGGGCGCCTGGCCCTCTATTTGGAGCCGACGTCGATACGGTACTCGATGTGGGCGTCCTCACGCAAATCCTTGAGATAGCGCTTGGCCATCAGTTCGAACTCTTTCTGCTTCAGCTCGCCTTCGGCCTGGTTGCGCTGGACCTCAGACGCCTTGACGGCATCGCGACCGCAGACGACCCATAGCTCGATGGCGCCGTTGTTCACGGCGGGCGGCAGCATTTCCCCGTTGGCGGCGTTAAGGAGCAGCGTGCGGGTCGGTTCAGGAATGGTCGCGGGCCGCTGCTTGCCTAGGTTTTCGAAGCGGGCGCCGGTGACGCCCATTGCCGCCTGCGCCGTCGACTGGCAGCCGGTGAATTTCTGCCGGATCTTGTCGGCGTCCTGGATGCGCGCCGCGATGCCGTGCTCTTCGATCTTAGCCGGCATGGCGATGCGGATACGCTGAAGCTGCAACTCGATATCGTCGTTGGCGGATGTGGCCGAGGCGACGAGCTTATCGACGTCCCGGTTCGACACGTTGATCAAAGGCGCGAATTTTTTCTTCACGACTTCGTTCCAAGACAGCGTCGCACGGATGCGGGTCTTGATGGGTTCGAGGCTGCCGCCGATCTGCTTCTGGAACTGCTCGATCGTCATCTTGTTGCGTTCGGCGATGCTCTTGACGATCATATCGATCTGAGAGTCCTCGATCGTTACACTTTGGCGTTTTGCTTCCTGCGTCTTGAGGCGGTCGTCGATCAATTCTTCCAGAGCTTGCTTTTTCATCGCCGGCAGGGCTGATGCGCGGGCGCTTTCGAAGGCCCGGCGCTGCAGGCTCATGCCGTATTCCTTCTTGCGTTGCTCGAAGATGGCGATGATCTGCTCACGCGATTTGCCTTGGTTGTCGCGCGCCGTCTGCTGCAGGATTTCCTTCAGATGCTCCGACGTTCTCGGGTCCTTGATGATGGCTTGGAAGTTGGCTTTCGCCTGGGTCTGAATATTCGTGCCGCTGAGCATCATGGCGCGCTGGTCGACTTCATAACCGGTGATCGGCTCGTCGTTGACGAGGGCGACGATCGAGCGCTGCTCAGCCGTGGGCGGGCCGGACATGTCGCGGCTCGCCGTAGCAGCGCTGCCGGGATCGATGGATTTCTTGCCGTGCCGTTTCTGGCCCTTGCCGGTGTCGGGCAAGGTATCGCCGATCGACGGCTTCTGCGCTGCCGCAGGGGTGCCGTCGCCGGTGACAGCGACCGTTCCGTTCTGAGCCGCGGCCGAGATCGAAAAGGCGATGCAGGCGGCAGCGGCCAGCGCACAGCGCCTGATGTTTCCGGATCCGAGGGTTTCGGACAATCCTGCAGTCATGCTCCGTCTCAGCGGCATGCGTTAACGACACCCTGTAGCGTTCGATTCGGCCACGTGGAGCATAGCCCGGCCCCACCTGTTGAACCGGCCTTATCCACATCAAGAGTGGCCAAAATCCGGTTTTCGCGCTGTTTTCGAACTCAAGGTTCAGGACCAGCGCGAACAGGTATCAGTTGGTGCGCTGGTCGCCACCAAGATTGAAGTCGGTTCCCGTCGAGGTCGCGAAGTCACCGAGGTGCTTGAACTCGAAGCGCAGCATGATCGTCTGATCAGGCTCGATCGATTCATCCGAGTAGTTCGACTGAATGTAAGACGCGGTCAGGGCGAAGCAGTCGTCGACATACTTCAAGTTGACACTGTCATAGCGGAAGTTGCCTTCCTGGAGGTTGTAGCGAGACGATCCGCCGATGCTCCAGCGGTTGGTGAGCTGCAGGGTGGCTGCCGCCAAGACTTCTTCTTCACGCGAGAGCGTGGCGATGGTGTAGGGGTTCTCGGGATCGGTGAACAGCGCGTCGGCATCGTAGGAGTAGCCAGCCTGGACCGATAACGGACCCCAGCTCGTGATCATGGACGAGTCCATCCGCTTCAAAGCGAACGTCGATTGGTCGAACCGGCTCTGTGAGATGATGCGGAAGTTGCTCAGCGGCGCGATGTAAGCACCGATCACGTAGTCCGAGCGATCGGTCTCGAGGCCATTATAGGGATTGAAGACGTAGTTGCCGTCGGCGTTGCGGCCGGGGTTGAGATAAATGTTGTCGCCCGACAGATGATAGCTCTGACCGGCGAGGAAGCGGGCATAGCCGCCGTCATTGGACTGGAACGTGTACTGCAGACCGGCATTGACGCGCGTGCCCGTCTCGATGCGGTCATAGCCCGAGAATTTCGAGGTCGAGAACAGGTTGGTGTCGTCAAACACGAGGCTCTGCGCGTCTTCGTCGGGTAGACGGCGCTGCGGAATGCTCTCCTGGTGCGCCACGATCTGGCCGATCGGCTCGATGATGTGCGTGCCGGCGGCGTTCGTCGCGGCCCAGGGATAAGACACGGTCATGCCGCCGTCGACGATACCGCGCGTGACGGTGTCGGAGAAGACCTGGGACGACTCGACTGCGGTACCGGCTTGGTTCAGCACAACGCTTTGAGGGTTCGTCGCGTTGTCATACTGATAGACGTCGCCGCGGATATCCGCGAATGGCGTGTAGCTGATGCCGATGGCGTCCGTCAGGCGGCGTCGCCATTTGAGTTCGCTGACGATGCGGTTGACGTTCTCATCTGTCTGGCGGCCGGTCATTGGATCGACGAGGGCGCCATCCGCGCGCGTGAAGCTCAGGATATTGGTGTTCCACCTGAGCTCACCGCCGACCACGGGGTCCTTGAAGACATAATTGTAGTCGATGATCGGGTGCGTGTAGCTCTCGGTCTGCTGCGTGTCATTCGTGAGCAGGCCGCCGAACTGATAAAGCTTGGCGCTGAAGTAATTGCGGTCGGACTGGCCGGTCAAATAGATCTGGTTGACGCGGTCAGTGACGAGGATGCTGTCAAGCTTATAGAAGCGGCGGAACTGGTCGTCGCTTTCCACGATCGCGTCCCAGCCGAACTTCCACCAGCTCGACAACGAGAACTGACCATGCGTCTCGACGCTGCCGCGCAGGCCATCGAGATCTTTGTTGTCGGCCGGCGCGCCTGGGAGATCGCGATAATTTTGGTCGATGCCCGCGAGACGAACATTGAACTGGCCGTTGGCCAGCCGTTGCCGCCACTCGGCCTTCATCATCAAGCCCTGATCGCTGAAATAGATGGGCTCGAGCGTCGCGTCGTAGTTCGGCGCCAGGTTGAAGAAATAAGGGATGCCGGTGATGTAGCCGAGCGTCGAGGAGTGGCCGTAGTCAGGCGTCAGGAAACCCGATTTCCGCTTCACGGTCGGATCAGGGCTCTGGAAGTAGGGCAGGTAAAAGATCGGCTGGCCGTAGATCTCGAAGTAGGCGTCCTGGTAGGTGAGCGTTGCGGCCGACTGATCGTGGATGATGCGCGTCGCGCTGATACACCAGAGCGGCGGCGTGCCACCGTCGCTTTGGCACGGCGTGAAGCGGCCGTTGTGGAACTCCGTGATGTTGCCTTCGCGCCGGGTCGCGCGGTCAGCGGAGATGTGAGATTTGTCCTTCGACGTGATCGAAAGCGCAGACACGAAGCCGTCACGGAAGTCGTCGGTCAGGGTGTAGCGGTCAGCGTGGACGATGTTGCCCTGAGGCTCCTTCAGCGTAACGTTGCCGATGGCCGTCAGCGTGCCGGCGCTTTGATCGTAAACGACTTCGTCGGCGGTCAGGATGTAGTTGTTGTAGAAAATCTCGACGTTGCCGCGTGAAATGACGCGGTCGCCGGACTTGTCGTAGATCAGCTGATCGCCCTGGAGACGCATCGGCTGAGCGCGGTCGAGATTGGTGTTGATCTTGCCGAAAATCGCACTCGGCGAGTTGGCCGCGCCGAACGATGAATTGGCGGATGATTTCTTTTTGCTACCACCCAGCGTGCCGCCGGGATCGGTGACCTGGGCGTCGTAGGTTTGAGCGCCCGCACGTGGGGCGAATTCGGTGGCTGCGCTGACGAGCGTCAGGACGCACAGAAGCGCACGAGCGATCCCGCCCACCTTCCGGTGGCGAGAACCCTCGCGTGACGACCCGCAACCCTCATGCGGTGTCCGCGCTTCACGCATCACTCAGCCATCCTCCTGGTGCAACAGCACCGTAGTCGAGATGATCAGAATAAGGATCACAGGCACCCACGCAGCAACCCACGCAGGCGCAAGCCCCGCGATCCCAATTTGTCTCGCAATTTCCGAGAACAAGAAGAAACTAACCCCACCGATCATCCCTGTCGTAACCATAGTCTGGATGCCACCAGAGCGGAATGACCGCAATGACACAGTGGCCGCCAAAAGGACCATCGCCATGCACAGGAGCGGACGAACCAGTAGCGACTGATACTGAACGCGCAGTCGCTCCGTCGAAAGTCCAGCTTTATCAGCAGCTTCTATGAGTTCTGGCAGGTCCCAGAACGAGACCGAAAAAACGGTGCCGAGGGCCTCTTGTACACGGTCCGGCGTCAGGTAAGTGGATACAAGGTACGATTTGAATTTTTCGGGCTGCTGGCCGAGGCGTGAAACCCATGCATCCTTGAGGTCCCAGTAGCCGTCTTTGAGCTCGGCTTCGCTGGCGTCGACACGCTCTGAGAAGTGCCCCTGACGATCATAAGCGAGGATCATCACGCCCGTCAGCGTCAGGCCTCGGTTTGACGCCGCCGCGGCGCCGAGAACCGATTCTCCATCGACGCCATCCTGTCGGATCCACGAGCCACCGCCTTGGGCACGTAATAGGTTGTTGTCGTTGCCGAACGCTTTGGCAAACACCTTTTCGGACTTGGCGCGGCCTTTGGCGGCCAGCGGGTTGTAGACCGTAACGCCCAGCACGCCGACGACGAGGCCGACGATCAGTCCGGGCACCAGAAATTGCCAGACGGACATGCCGCCCGCGCGCATGACGGCGAGTTCGCTTTTGCGATTGAGGTGGAGGAGGGCGGCCAGCGCGCCGACGAGCACGGCGAACCCGAGCAGGAACTCGACATAGGCTCCGAGACGCAGCATGGCGATCAGGACGAGCGTGTGTGCCGGGACATTGCCGAACTTGCTCGATTGGCGAAGCAACTCGACAAAGTCGATCATGAAGATAAGCATTGCACAGACCGCGAGCGTCGAGGTGATCGCGACCAAAAACATCTTGGCAATGTAACGCCAGAGTATGAACGAGTTCCTCATGACGCGAATTTCCGGCGCGGCATGACAAGGCGAATGATGTTGGCCCAGATGGCCGCGCCGGTATCAAGGAACAGTCCAACAATGCGGGATGGACGGCGTTGCCGATCGGCGCGCTTGATGATGAGCAGAGACAGGATGATTGCTGAAATCGGCGTCCCGTAGAGGAAAAACAGCATCGTCGGATTGCGCGCGACGGCGCTGTTCAACGCCAAGCCTGCCATCCGGCATGCCGCGCCGAGCAAGAAGGTGAGAACGAGGCTTTGCATTCGGCTCGAACGGGTTGAGCGCGCCTGGCCGACAAAAGCAATGATAAGGAACGCGAATGCGATCGGGTAAAGCGGACTGACGAGACGCTCGTTGATCTCGGCGCGGAACTGTCCGGCTTGGTTTTTATAGAGCTTGCTGTCCGGGTCGGGGTGCACCAGCTCATTCCAATAGCGCTCGCGCGGCTTCAGCTCGCCCGAGCCATCGCTCTGGGGTTCGAACTGGTCGAGATCGACGATGTATTTGTCAAAGGCGATGATCTGCGGCGGGCCTTCGGCATCTGAGCGGCGAATGATGTGGCCGGTCGTCATGACGAGGTAGGCGGTGCCGTCCTGCTTCACGATGGTGCCGTGCTCGGCGAGGTAGGTCTGCGATTGCGCCTTGTTGCGCGTGTCGTTCATGACCAGACCCAAAAGCTCGCCGTCTGCGGACCGGTCGCGGATATGAAACATCAAATCTTGCTCGGGGCTTGAAAAGCGGCCGGGCTGAATGACTTGTGTCAGCAGATCGCTGCGCACCTGGACCATATACTCGCGCAGCAAGCGCATGCTCCACGGCTGCGCGAAGTGGCTGACCAGGGCCAAGAAAATGCTGACGAGGAATGCCAGGAGGAGGAGGGGGCGGGCCACCGTCCATACCGTCGAACCGGCAGCAGAAAGGACGATCAGCTCGCTGTCGGTGTTCAGCCGGTTGAGGGTCTGAAGGGCGCCGATCAGCAGCGAGAACGGCGCGATGATCGCCATGAGGTTCGGTACCGCGAGAGACGTGACGCGGACGAGCATCCAGGTGTCCTGACCCTGGCTGGTCACGACGTTGAACTGGCGCAGAGCCAGCGCGATCCAAACGATACCGGTCAAAGATATGAGAATGAGCAGGAACGAACTCGCCGCCTGCCTGAACACATATCTTGAGAAAATTCGCATGCCTTAGCCGTCCCCGCTTCCGTCACCCGACAGAAGCTCCCCCCGCTGTCACCGCCGGCTTCCGCAGTGATCCCTTCCGGCTCCCATACCACAGTGGCAGAATTTCGGCTGTTCAGAGTTGTCCCGCCGTGCGATATATTACAAAAAACATACTTGCATCGCAGATAGTTAGGCCGTTTGAGGGCCTTAGCCGGAATTGCCTGCACAACGGCTTGCTTGCCACGCATTTGCGAACGACTAAGTTGTGCGCGGCCATGCTGCCCCGTCCCGCCCGCCTTGACCAGGCCCGCGAGTCGTCCCGTGGATCGGCGTCCGCGTCCAGCCCCTGCTTTTCTCATCCCGGATCGGGATCTCATCTTAACTTGGAGTCGTCTTGAAAATGTCCGATCGCTTCGAAATTGCCTTTGCGCCTCTCAGTGCCGAACCGGAGACGGTGACCGTCGTATTCGCGGGCGATGGACTGGTGCTCGGCACGCGGGCGCGCGAGTTTGATACGAAGTCCGCAAGCGCGATCAGCAAGGCTGCTGCAGCCGCCGACTTCAAAGGCAAATACAAGTCGTCAATCGAAATTCTGGCGCCCGCAAAGCTCGGAATTGACCGGCTTATTCTCACCGGCCTCGGCAAGGCCGGTGCGCTGACCGAGCAGCAGGCCATCGATCTTGGCGGCGCGGTGCTGGCAGCCATCCAGGCGCGCAAGGGCAACACGGCATGTGTGATCGTCGACGTCGAAGGGACCGAGACGCTGTCGGCGGATGAGATCGCGGCGCTCATTGCCCAGGGCGCCATGCTGCGCCACTACAACTTCAAAAAGTACATGACGAAGAAGTCCGGCGATGAGAATGCGGACAAGGATGGGCTGAAGAAGCTCGTCATCCAGGTGCCGCATCCGGACAAGGCGAAAGCTGCCTTCCAGCCACTCAAGGCCGTCGCCAACGGCGTCAACCTGGCGCGCGATCTCGTCAACGAGCCGGCCAACATCCTTGGTCCGGTCGAACTCGCAGAGAAAACGAAAGCGCTCGAAAAGCTCGGTGTCGACGTCGAAATTCTCGATGTGAAAGACATGGAGAAGCTCGGCATGGGCTCGCTGCTGTCGGTCGGCCAAGGCAGCGTGCGGCCGTCGCGGCTTGCGGTCATGGTGTGGAACGGCGCCAAGGGATCGAAGAAGCAGAAGCCGATCTGCTTCGTCGGCAAGGGCGTCGTGTTCGACACCGGCGGCATCTCGATCAAGCCTGCAGCCGGCATGGAAGACATGAAGGGCGACATGGGTGGCGCAGCAGCCGTGATCGGGACGATGCACGCGCTTGCCGAACGCAAGGCCAACGTCAATGCCGTCGGTCTCGTCGGCTGCGTGGAGAACATGCCGTCCGGCAACGCGACCCGTCCGGGCGATATCGTCACCTCGATGTCGGGCCAGACGATCGAAGTCATCAATACGGACGCCGAAGGCCGCCTCGTGCTCGCCGACGTGCTCTGGTACGCGCAGGAGCAATTCAAGCCGAAGCTCGTCATCGACCTCGCGACGCTGACGGGCGCGATCATGGTTGCGCTCGGCAAGGAGTATGCGGGTCTGTTCTCCAATGAGGACAAGCTCGCCGATGAGCTCCTGGCGGCGTCACGCGCGACCGGCGAGAAGCTGTGGCGCATGCCGCTCGACAAGGCCTTCGACAAGGCGATGGATTCGAAGAACGCGGACATGAAGAACGCCGGCGGCCGCTGGGCCGGTGCTGCAACGGCCGCGGCCTTCCTGCAGCGCTTCATCCAGAAGGATACGCCCTGGAGCCATATCGATCTCGCCGGCACGGCGATGGACGGCAGCCGTAACGACATCAACCAAAGCTGGGGCGCTGGCTGGGGCGTGCGGCTGCTCAACGCGTTCGTTGCGGAGCATCACGAAAAGGGTGAGAAGTAATTTCAGCGGCCGAGCCAATTCGGTTCATCTGAGTTGGCTCGGCACTTTGTATCATTATGAAACACATACCTCTCCTGTGCTTTGTTTCCATAATACATATTATGCGAAATTGATGCGGAATGCTGGAATGGTCGATTGCTGGCCGCGGCTCGATTTCAATCGGCGCTGAGAATTGTCGACTTCCGATACCAGAACGGAAATGGCGCTCCGATGATGAGCATGACGAACGCCAGGATTGCGTTGCGCAGCGGACGCCTTTCAAAAGCGGTGCTCTCAATCGAGGTGTAACCCGGCACAGTTTCGCCGCTCGCAATGAGGCGCTGGGCATCGGCAAGGTCATCCTCGTTGACGAGGAAAGATACGCCGCCGTAGAGGATCGCGAACTGCGGTGCTTGGCAAACGATGTCCTTCCCTGCAAGGACGAAGCGAATGCCGTGGGCATCGAGCAAGCTCTCGATGACAATCGCCTCCGGCAGCATCAGCGTGGTATGCGCGATCCGAAGCGGCATCGTTGTCTCTCGCGGCTAAGGTTCCCTTCGTTCGAGCGTTCGAATGCCTTCGGCGATCAAGACCGCATAAAGCGCCAGCACGAAGCCCGAGAGCATGTTGACTGACACGACGGCGCCGATGGCTTGCGCCAGAGACGGATCAAACACCCAGGACAGCATTCTGACGACGATATCGTCGAAGCTCTGTTTCAAGAGGAACAGGAACTCGCTCGCCTGCTCCATGGTCGGCTTCGCTGGCAGATCGAACGTGGCGCGCGTTGCGAGTTCGGTGATGCCCGGCGCGGGAATGAACGTCAGCCCCGCGGAGAAGACCAGCCCGAGCGGCGCGGCAAGACGGAAGTAGCCCCAACGTAGCGGCCGGGCCTTCAGGCGGTCCATCAAGAAGCGGACGACCTGGACGCCGAGAAAGAGTGAAACGGCGAAGATGATCGCGACGAGTTTCAGGCGCTCCTGATCGGTGCCAAGAAACGTCAGCAGGCCGACGACGCCCGCCAGGATCGCCTTGGTGACTGACTCGATGACGCCGACCGCGACGATGAAGATGATCGAGCGGCCCGGCGTGCGGTCGAAGTAAAACGGGAACTCATACTTGAGGCGCGCGATTTCGAGCGCGGCACCGACGCCCAAGGCAATCAGCGCCGTTCCGGCCGCAAAGATCAAGGGCGCGGTGAAGCCTGCCCAAGCGACGGCGCAGATCGCCGCCAGCTCCAGCACCATTGTCAGGCCATTGAAGAGAATGTGCATGGCCGTCCCTCATCCCCGTACAAAGACTAGCAGACACCGTGGCCTCAGCAAGCTCCGGCGGCGAAGTCTGTGCCCCTCGTCTTCTGGTCGCAGACGGCGTCGGTAGCCCGATGGCGTGTGGTCGATTAGTGTCCGGCCCGACCACATAGAGGACGGACATGGCGAACACCATGAAACCTTCGCGCGATATTGCGCGGCTTATCGAGATCATGGCGGCGCTGCGGACGCCCGTCACAGGCTGCCCCTGGGATCTCGAACAGACGTTCGAGACGATTGCGCCCTACACGATCGAGGAAGCCTACGAAGTTGCAGACGCCATCGACCGACGCGACCTTGCCGACCTCAAGGATGAGCTTGGCGATCTCCTGCTTCAGGTTGTCTATCATTCCCGGCTCGCGGAAGAGCAAGGCGCGTTTGCTTTCGGCGATGTCGTCGAGGCCGTGACGAAGAAGATGATCCGGCGGCACCCGCACGTTTTCGGCGACGGCAGCGCGCGCGATCCGTCTGCCGTCAAAGCGACGTGGGATCAGCTCAAAGCGGAGGAACGCGCCGAGAAAGCTGCCGAGCGAGCGCGTCTCTCTGGCGGCAATACAACCTCTGCGGACGGACCCATTACGCTGGCCGACGTCCCCCCTACCCTCCCTGCTTTGACGCGCGCAACCAAGTTGCAGCACAAAGCCGCGAAGGTCGGCTTCGACTGGCCGAACCTGCTGCCGGTGTTCGACAAGCTGAAGGAAGAGATTCAGGAATTTGAAGAGGTCGCCCTTCCCCACGATCCTCGCGGGGGGTTTTTGTCGGCGCCTTCCGACTCGCGTTCCGCGAGCCGGCCGGAAGGCGCAGCGTCCGGCGGCCGGCTCTCCGGAGGAGAGTCGCCGGGCGCCAACAAAGCCTCCGCGATCAAAGAAGAGTTTGGCGACATCCTATTCGTGATGGCGAACATCGCGCGGCATCTCGATATCAATCCGGAGGATGCGTTGCGCGGGGCGAACCGGAAATTCATTCGCCGTTTCGCCCACATCGAAAAGGTGCTGGCGGAACGCGGCAAGACACCGTCGCAATCGACACTCGAGGAGATGGACGCGCTCTGGGACGAAGCGAAGGCGCTGGAGAAAAGCTAACGTCCGTTCGACGCGCGGATGTGTTGCGCGATATGTTCAGGGCGGAAACCCAGACCCAAGACACGGGCAGTAAAGCGTGACAGAAACGGAAACGTCTCCACGAGCCGGACAAACCCCGGCGGCTTGAGCGGCCCTGTTGCTTTGAGGGCTTTCGAAATCACGCTATTCTGAATAGCAAGCTGCAGGCGTTGAGTTGCGACCGTCGGAAATGTCCGGCGCGATTGGATCACTCTCAAATCGCTCATCTGCAGATCGCCCTCTTTCAGCGGCTGCCAGAGCCTGTTGGCGGCGGCGACCGCATCCTGAACCGCGAGATTGACGCCGACGCCGCCAATCGGGCTCATGGCGTGCGCGGCATCGCCGATGCAGAGGAAGCCAGGCTTTGACCACGTCTTCAGGCGATCGACGGCAACCGTCAGCAGCTTGACGTGATCCCAATCCGGAATGTCGTTCGCACGCGCCGGGTCGAATGGAAGAAGTGCGCCAACCGATTTACGAAACGCTTCAAGACCGGCGGCTCGTGTCGCCGCGTCGCCGCCTTTCGGAATGATATATGCGCACTGCCAATAGTCGCCGCGCGGGATCATAATGAAGATGTGCCCTCCCTCGAAGCGCCCTGCCACGTCCGCCGCGTCGGTCGGAAGCCGCGGCAGGCGAAACCACATCACATCCATCGGCGCGCCAAAGTTTTCCGGCACAAACCCAGCGGCTGCACGCAGCGTGCTGTTACGGCCGTCAGCGGCGATGACGAGATCGGCTTTGATCGTGAGCGGACCCGAAGGCGACTTCGACGTAACGCCCGTAACGCGGTCGCCGTCGTAGACGAGTCCAGTCGCCTCCGTGCTCATCTTCAGATCGAAGCCTGGATAGGTGCGGCCCTTCTCAGCGAGGAAGTTCAGAAAATCCCATTGCGGCATCAACGCTATGAATTTCGTCGTGATCGGCAGGTGGCTGAAGTCCGCCATCTCGACGCGCGTATCGCCGAACTGCATGGAAAGGCGCTGCACTTCCTGGTGCGGAAGCTTGAGGAATTCGTCGAGCCAGCCCAGCTCTTCCATCATGCGCAACGTCGAGGGATGGATCGTATCGCCGCGGAAATCGCGGAAGAAATCGGCGTGCTTTTCGAGAACGCAGACCTTCACTCCGGCACGCGCCAGGAGCACCCCGAGCATCATGCCCGCCGGGCCGCCGCCCGTCACGCAACAGGTCACGCGCTGATCCATGAGGATCGAGCTTATACGGATATTCCGTTCTTGCGAAGCTGCCCGATCACGCGATTTTTCTTTTCGCTCGGAATTCGGAGACGAAGTTCAAGACTGCCATCTTTGCGGGCTTCGCGAGCAAGCACGTCTGTCGTCTCATGCAGCCAATTGAGCAACGCCCCGGCGCTTCCGGGAACGATGACGTCGATGATCTCATCGGAAGCGCCAAGGTGCGTGTCGATGGTTTCGAGCAGCGGCGCCATCCCCTCCCCTGTCTCGGCCGAGACGAGGACCGGCGGGCGGGCATTGCGTTGGACTTCGTGTTGTAGCTCGGAGCGGCGATCGCTCGAAAGCAGATCGATTTTGTTCCAGACTTCGAGGATGTTGCTTTCGATCGGCAGCGTGTCGATGCCAAGCTCAGACAGCACCTTCTCGACATCCTGCGCCTGCGCTTCCGTTTCCTCATGCGCGATGTCGCGAACGTGGAGAATGAGATCGGCTTCGACGACCTCTTCGAGCGTGGCGCGAAACGCGGCGACGAGCATGGTCGGCAAATCGGAGATGAAGCCGACGGTATCCGATAGGATGATCCGGCGCGCGCTCGGCAGCTTCACCTCACGCATGGTCGGATCGAGCGTCGCGAATACCTGATCCATCGCAACGACGCCGGCGCCGGTGATCTTGTTGAAGAGCGTCGACTTCCCCGCGTTCGTGTAGCCGACGATGGCGACGATTGGATACGGCACCTTGCGCCGTCCCTTGCGATGCAGGTCGCGGGTTTTGACGACTTCGGCGAGGTCCTTCTTGATCGCATCGATGCGATCCTGAAGCATGCGGCGGTCGAGTTCGATCTGAGCTTCACCGGGGCCGCCGAGAAAGCCGCCGCCGCCGCGCTGACGTTCCAAGTGCGTCCAGGCGCGGACCAGACGGCCCTTCTGATACGTCAGATGCGCAAGCTCAACCTGAAGCACGCCTTCACGCGTCCGCGCACGCTCGCCGAAAATCTCGAGAATAAGACCGGTGCGGTCGAGAACTTTGGCGTTCCACGCCTTCTCGAGATTGCGCTGCTGCACCGGGGTGATGTTGTAGTCGACGACGACGAGGCCGATTTCAAGCTCGGCGACGCGGCCTTTGATTTCTTCGACTTTGCCTGAGCCCAGAAGCGTAGACGGACGCGGCTCGGCGATCGGCACGATGGCCGAATCGATGATGTCGAGGTCGATCGCCTTCGCGAGGCCGACGGCTTCCGCCAATCGATTTTCAGGGCTGTGGATTTGCGCGTCGGCATTCGCACCCCCGCGCGCTTTCAGCGGACGCTTCAGCGCGGGCACGACGACAAGCGTTCGCGTTCTCGGTGCCCGCGTTTCTTCTGAGGCTTTTCGACGTTTGCGCTTTCCCTCGCCCTCGCGCCGTTCGTCTTTGCCGTTTTCAGGGCGCGCGATCAACCGGCTCCGCTCTCATCCTGATCGTTGAGATTGACCGGACCGCCCGGCATGATCGTCGAGATCGCGTGCTTGTAGACAAGCTGGGAATGGCCGTCGCGGCGGAGCAGGACGCAGAAATTGTCGAACCAGCTCACGATGCCTTGGAGTTTCACGCCATTGATGAGGAAGATCGTCAGGGGCGTTTTATTCTTGCGGACATAATTTAAAAATGTGTCCTGCAGGTTCTGAGGTTTTTCGGCCGCCATTGTTGTTGTCCGTTTTTATCTCGACGTCTTGATAGGCGTCTTGTCTGAAACGTGGGGCGCTGTCACGTTTGGAAAGCAACGAAGCGCCGCAACGGTTTCGATTTCACCGGGGGTGCGATGACGATCGAAGCGACGGCACTCTACATCCATTGATGCTTCGCACAATGCGGCAACGTTCGCACTACCCCTCTGAAATTTCAGCAACATGATGAAATCTCAAGCGTAGCTGGCGCGCCAGTGGGCCCGGACGGCCGTCGGCTACTGGACTGCCGTCAATATTGACCACCGGCATGACGATATTCGTAGCGGACGTCACAAACGCTTCCCGGGCGCGCAAGGCTTCCTCTTTCCCGAAGGCGCGTTCTTCGATTTTCAATCCCTCAGCCTTGGCGACGTCCATGACGGTAGCGCGGGTGACGCCGGGAAGAATACGGGGGCCGAGCGGGCGCGTAATCAGCGCTCCATCAGACGATACGATCCAGGCGTTACTTGACGCGCCCTCTGTCACATTTCCTTCGGCATCGACGAACCAAGCTTCCTTGGCCCCGTTTCTACGCGCTTCGTCCTTGGCGAGAACGGCGGGAAGCAACATCACGGTCTTGATATCGCAGCGGCCCCAGCGATTGTCTGGAATGGTTTTAACGGCGATCCCCGTCTTGGCGAGTTCGGCCGACCAGCCCTTGCGCTGGGCGCGTGCCAAAATGACGAGGGTGGGAACGGCCCCCGCTGGCGGTAGGGCAAAATCCCTCGGACCGGCGCCGCGTGTCACCTGCATATAGACGATGCCGTCGCGGATGCGGTTACGGCGGATTACCTGTCCGATCACTTGCATCAGAGCAGCGTCCGACATTGGCGGTGCGATGCGAAGCTCCCGCAGAGACCGGGCCAGCCGGGCGAGATGGCGGGTTGCATCAACCAGATGGCCATCGAGCACCTCGATGACCTCATAGATGGAGTCGGCAAATTGAAAGCCGCGGTCCTCGGCGTGGACTGCGGCTTCCGCATAGCGCTCGTAGGCGCCATTGACGTAGACGATGCGGGTCAAGCGCGCGGCTCCTAGGAGGCGGAACGCAGATCGCCGCTCCGCTGCTCGGACGAGACGCCCAGCGCCCGAAGCTTGCGGTGAAGTGCCGAACGCTCCATGCCGACAAACTCCGCCGTGCGGGAAATATTCCCGCCGAAACGGTTGATCTGCGCCAGCAGGTATTCGCGCTCGAAGATTTCACGAGCTTCGCGCAACGGCAGCGACATCAGATGCTCGGCCCCGCCGTTGACGGGCAGCGGCACGTTCGAACCGATTTCTTCAGGCAGCATGTCGGCCGTGATCGCTGCGCCCGCTTCGCCGCCTGCAAGGATCAGCAGGCGCTCGACGTTATTGCGCAACTCGCGGACGTTGCCCGGCCAGTCGTGCGCCTGCAGCACCGCGATAGCGTCTTCGCCGATACGGCGCGGCGCGAGGCCCGATGTCTGCGCGACCTGCCCGATGAAGTACTGGATCAATTCGGGAATATCTTCCCGGCGCTCGGCAAGGCTCGGCACGCGAAGCGTCACGACGTTGAGACGATGATAGAGATCTTCGCGGAAGCGGCCTTCGCGAATGTCCTGCTCCAGATCGCGCGAGGTCGACGAGATGATGCGGACATCGACCGACACCTTCTGCGAGCCGCCAAGACGCAAGAACTTCTGCTCGACCAGAACGCGCAGGATCTTGCCCTGCGTTTCCATCGGCATGTCGGCGACTTCGTCGATGTAGAGCGTGCCGGTGTGGGCTTCTTCGAGCGCGCCGACCTTGCGTGGGCCACCGGTGCGGTCCTCGGTTCCAAACAGCTCCTCCTCGACGCGATCTGGCACCATGGCGGCTGCGTTCAGCACGACGAACGGGCCGTCGGCGCGGAGCGACTTCTGGTGCAGCACGCGGGCCGCGAGTTCCTTGCCGGAGCCCGACGCGCCGCGCAGCATGATGCGGCTGTTGGTCGGCCCGGCCTTGTCGATGTTGTTCTTGAGCTGATTGATCGCGGGCGACTTGCCGATCATCTCGGCCGAGACGACCGAGCGCTCTTTCAGCTCTTTCACTTCGCGCTTCAACTGCGAGGCCTCGAGAGCGCGCAAAGCCACAAGCACGAGGCGGTCGGACTTGAACGGCTTCTCGATGTAGTCGTACGCGCCGCGCTTGATCGCGGTCACGGCCGTTTCGATGTTGCCGTGTCCGGAGATGATGACGACGGGAAGATCGGGATACGTCCGCTTCATCACCGTCAGAACCTCGAGGCCGTCAAGGCGGCTGCCCTGCAGCCAGATGTCGAGGATCACCAGATGCGGCTTGCGGTCTTCGATGGCGCGCAGGGCCTCGTCGCTGTCGCGCGCAAGGCGTGTGCGATGGCCCTCGTCCTGCAGGATGCCCGCGACCAGATCCCGGATATCGGCCTCGTCATCGACGATCAAAATATCAGCTGACATTGCTGCGCTCCTGGGGGGTTAAAGCGTTTCATATCATGCTCCGCCAACGGCATGTGCTGGAGAGCGCATGGGCTCGGCTGAAGTCACTTCAGAAGGTTTGGTTTTCAGAGGCAATGTTAGACGGACCAAGGCACCGCGCGTGCGCGTCTCGGTCAAGGGTGCATCCTCAAGTGCTAGCGTGCCGCCGTGCTGTTCGACGACCTTTTGCACGATTGCGAGACCGAGGCCAGTCCCCTTCGCACGCGTCGTAACATACGGTTCGAGAAGCTTGGCGCGGTTTTGCTTTGGCAGGCCGATGCCGTTGTCGATAACCTCGATCGCTACACGATCCGCCGACGGAACAAGCCGGACCTCGATACTGCCCTTGTAATTCGCGGGGCGGCCTTGGGCTTCGCCATAGGACTCGATTGCTTCCGCACCGTTCTTGATGAGATTGGTGACGGCCTGCGAAATGAGCCGCAGATCGAAGCGCGTGGTGACGGGGCCCTCGGGAAGCTCCAGCTTGAAGTCGATATCCTTGTTGCCTTCGCGGAAGAGCACGGCGGGCTCCTGTACGGCGAGGCGCAAATCCTGGTCGGCCATGACGGGTTGCGGCATGCGCGCGAACGACGCGAACTCGTCGACCATGCTTTTGATCTGACCGGTCTGGCGTTCG
This sequence comes from Hyphomicrobium sp. MC8b, assembly GCF_905067615.1. NCBI lineage: Bacteria > Pseudomonadati > Pseudomonadota > Alphaproteobacteria > Hyphomicrobiales > Hyphomicrobiaceae > Hyphomicrobium > Hyphomicrobium sp. MC8b. The sequence goes on from NZ_LR898465.1 coordinate 2,324,164, forward strand.
ATCGTCTGCGTCAGCGTTTCGAACAGGTCGCGGTTGTCGTCGATCTGCGTCCCGAACTTGCGGCGCAGGCGTTCGGCTGCAAGTTGTATCGGCGTGAGCGGGTTCTTGATCTCGTGCGCAATGCGGCGCGCGACATCGGCCCACGCACTCGTCCGCTGTGCCTGCACAAGCTCGGAGATATCGTCGAACGTCACGACAGAGCCGACGTCGCCCTCATCTTCTTCCCGCTCGTGGGTAATGCGGACGGCGAACGTCCGTTCCTCATCGCCGATCTGCTTCTTGATTTCGTGCTGACCTTTATTTTTCAACCCTTGCTCATCGACAGGTGCGAGGACGGGTGCGAATTCAGGAACGACGTCGGTCAGAAGTTTGCCGACGGCCTCGACGCTTTGCGTTCCGAGCAGGCGCTCGGCGGCGCGGCTCAGAAGCGTGATGCGATCGTTGCTGTCGAGGCCGATGACGCCGGCTGAAACGCCCGACAGCACCGCCTGGATGAAATTCCGCCGCTCGGTGAGCTGCGCGTTGGTCGTGACAAGCGCGTCCTGCTGGGTTTTCAACTCGCGCGTCATCAGGTTGAAGGTGTGCGAGAGACGGCGAAGGTCCCCCTCCCCGCGCTTCTCAGGCAGCTCGATTTCGAGATTGCCGCGCGAGACCTCCTGGGCGCCGGCGATCAGCCGACGGATCGGGGCGACGAAACGGCCTGCGAACCACATGCCGACCCAGATGGCCGCCAGTAGCGACGTCAACGAGATCATGAAATAGATCAGCCCGTGCGCGACTTTGAGACCGCTCTTGGCTTGGCGCAGGCGGGAATATTCGTAGACGTTCTGCTCGGTACTTTTGAGATGTTGGATCACCTTCGGGCTGACACCGCGGGCGACGTAGAGATAGCGCCCGGGCATCGAGTCGATCTTGGCGATGGCCGAGATCCGATAATCGCTCGACGGTCGCGAGAGTGCCACCTGACCGGCTTCCGCCTGCTGGATGGCCGATGGCGGTGGCACGACATACGGCAGCTTCGGGTCGTCGAGCGCGAGCACGATCGGCACGCCGTCGGAATCGATGACGTAGGCCGACGTCAGATCGCGCAGGCCGGCCTGACCGATGAGGAATTTCTGGAAGGCGTCAGGGTCGTCCTTGAGCGTCGCGGCCTCGCCGTTGATGTCACGGACCATGTTGACGATATCGGTCCGGATGATCTGGCTGTGCTCGTCGACGTAGGCGCGGGCAACGTCATAAGAGTTTTCGACGATGGCGCTGGTGCGGCCCGAGAACCAGCCGTCGAGCGAACGAGAGAACGTCGTCGTGGCGGCGACGGCAAGCAGCACCGCGGGCAATGCGGCGATCAAACTGAAGAGCGCCACGATGCGGGTGTGCAAGCGGGCGCCGGGTATCCTCTGCTTCCACGCGCGCCTGAGCCCGAGAGCCTGCCACGCGATGGTGCCGAACATCGTCAGGATCAGAACGGCGTTGATGGCGAGCGCACCCCAGACGTATTCGTTGCGGGGAGCAATCGCCGTCAGCCCGGTCAAAATCATGTAGCTGACGAGCGCGGACGTCAGCGACAGCAGGACGACGCCCAATCCAAACCAAAACGCACGGTCGGACGGATTGAGTGGGGTCGTCCCCTCATCCATGAGCGCAGCCATAGCCTCGCGGTCGCCCATAGCGTCGGGATCGCGCACGGCATCGCGATCGCCGCGAGCGATCGTGTCAGCTTTGCCATTGCTGTTGCCGGCGCTCATCAGATTACGACCAAGTCTACTATCGCTATGAATTCGTTTTCTATTTTTCGTTCGATAGAGTTCCTGCGCGACGTTGCCCAACGCTGTGCGTCGCCCGCTGGCGCGCATGAAGCGGCGATCCCGCATCACGTCGGGAGAAACAACAACGTAACTGTGACATTTTCGCGACGGGTGTGGCGCAGTTCAAGCGCCAAATTTTCCGTTACCGGCTGCCTGTGGATAACTTCGACGCCGTTTCCGGCCGAGGACGTCAGCCCTCGACCGTGCGGAATACCCTGATGTTGAGGTCGCGAATGCGGGCGCGGAGCGTGTTCCGGTTGAGCCCAAGAAGCTCGGCGGCCCGGATCTGATTGCCGCGCGTCGCCGCCAGCGCGGCACTTAGCAGCGGCTTCTCGACGTCGCGGATGACGCGATCGTAGAGGCCCGGCGGCGGCAGGTCGTTGCCGAAGGACGAGAAGTAGCGCGACAGGTAGCGCTCGACCGCCTCGCCGAGGTCGCCGCTCTCCGGCTGGCCACCGATAGGCGGCGCAACGGCAGAGCCTGCAAGCTCCTGCTCAACGATCTGTGCTGTCAGCGTGTCCTGCGTATAGAGCGCGACGAGACGACGGACGACGTTTTCAAGCTCTCGAACGTTGCCGGGCCACGGATGGGCCTTCAGGCGTTCGATGGCCGCGCTCTCGATCGACTTCTGGCCGAGGCCTTCGCGGGCGGCCTGGCGCAGAAAGTGGCGGACAAGATCACCGACGTCTTCCAGGCGCTCGCGCAGCGGCGGCAGACGGATCGGCACCACGTTCAGGCGATAGAACAGGTCTTCGCGGAAGAGGCCCTGCTGGATCTGCGTTTTGAGATCGCGGTGGGTCGCGGCGATGATGCGGACGTTGGTCTTGATCGGCGTGCGGCCGCCGACCGTCGTATATTCGCCCTGCTGCAGAACGCGCAGAAGACGCGTCTGAGCTTCAAGCGGCATGTCACCGATCTCGTCGAGGAAGAGCGTGCCGCCTTCCGCCTGCTCGAAGCGGCCGGGCGTGCGCGTCTGAGCGCCGGTAAAGGCGCCCTTCTCGTGACCGAACAGTTCGCTCTCGATCAACTCGCGCGGGATTGCCGCCATGTTGATCGCAACGAACGGACCATGCCGGCGCTTGCCGTAGTCGTGCAGTACGCGGGCGACGAGTTCCTTGCCCGTACCGCTCTCGCCGTTGATCATGACCGTCAGATCGCTCTGCGTCAGGCGGGCGAGAACGCGGTAGATGTCTTGCATCGGCAGCGAACGACCGATCAGAGGCAGCTCGTCAGATTCGCGCTCGGTCGCCGTCGTCTGGCGTTTGCGGCCCGGTTCCGACAGCGCCCGCGAGACGACAGCAACGACCTCGTTCAGATCGAACGGCTTGGGCAGATATTCGAATGCCCCCTTCTCCGCCGCAGTCAGCGCCGTCATCAGCGTGTTTTGCGCGCTCATGACGATGATGGGCAGATCCGGACGCAATTTTTTCATGCGCGGGATCAGGTCGAACGCATTTTCATCGGGCATCACGACGTCAGTGATGACAACATCGCCCTCGCCCTGACTCACCCAACGCCAGAGCGTCGCCGCGTTCCCCGTTGCGCGGGGGGCGAAGCCGGCGCGCGCCAGTGCCTGGTTCAACACCGTGCGAATGGCGGTATCGTCGTCGGCGATCAGTATGGTGCCTCTGGCCATCAAGTCTCTCTCGTGGTCGGCACGGCCGCGGGACGTGTACGCTGCATCGGAAGCAGCACGCGGAATACCGTGCGTTTTGGTTCGCTTTCACATTCGATGATACCGCCGTGATCGGCGATGATCTTCGCGACAAGGGCGAGGCCCAGTCCGCTGCCGGATGCCTTCGTCGTGACGAACGGATCGAAGAGATGCGGCTTCAGGTGCTCAGGGATGCCGCAGCCGTTGTCTTCGATCTGGATCATCAACGGCAGGCTGACGCGCGTATCGGAGCCCGGAAGCGACAGTCTTACGCCCGGTCGAAACGCCGTCGTCAGGATGATGCGACCGCCATCTGTCTTTTCGCCAATAGCTTCGGCGGCGTTCTTCAGAAGATTAAGGAAGACCTGAACGAGCTTGTCGCGATTGCCAAGAACAAAGGGCAGCGACGGATCGTAGTCTTCGACATAACGAACGTTGCGGCCGAAGCCATGCTCGGCGATGCGGCGCACATGGTTGAGAACATCATGGATGTTGACGGCATCCTTGCTGATCGGACGCTCGTCGCCGAACACTTCCATGCGATCGACGAGATTGCGAATGCGATCGGTCTCGGAACAGATGAGCTGCGTCAAAGCGCGGTCCTCATCGGACAGTCCCGGCTCCAGCAGCTGCGCCGCGCCGCGAATGCCGGACAGCGGGTTCTTGATTTCGTGCGCCAGCACGCCGGCCATGCCGGAAACGGAGCGGGCCGCTGCGCGATGCGTCAACTGCCGCTCGATCATTTGCGCCATCGAGCGCTGCTGCAGCATGAGGAACATGTTGCGCGGCTCTTCAGGGAGCGGGCCGCCGTAGATGTCGACGAGCTTGGCGCCCGAGAAGCGCGGTGTCGCGACTTCGATACCGTATTCGTTCACGGTTGCGCCGGTCGCCTGCACCTGCTCGATAAGACCGAGCAGCGGACAGCCGAACGCGACGATCTCCGAAATCCGGCTGCGCGTGAGCGTGGTCGCGCTCATCGAGAAGAAGGATTCCGCTGCCGAGTTCGCAAACACGATCGACTGATCGTTGGCGATGACGAGGATCGGGTGCGGAAGCGCACTCAAGAGATCTTCGCAATCGACGATCGGTCCCGGTGGTGGCGCCGCGGAGGCGCGTTCGGATTGGCGTATCGACGCCGACTTGCTGCTCATGCCGCGAGAGACTCCGTACCAGAGTAAAAGGCTTTAAGGCCATCAATCACGCGCTGCGGTTCAAGCATCACACAAAGCTTTCCCCGCCAGGATTTGACGACTGCGTCGCTGGCCCCACTCGACGCCAGATACCAACCGATGTGCTTGCGCGCGTTGCGCAGGCCCAGTTCCCTGCCGTAATGACCGAGCATCATTTCGAAATGCTCGATCGCAATATCGCGCTGTTCGTTGAGCACCGGATCGCCAGGGTCGCGGCCCGATTCGAGAGACTTGGCGATCCGTCCCAGCATCCACGGCGCGCCGTAAGCGCCGCGTCCGACCATCACACCCGTTGCGCCGGAAGCTTCCAGCGCCGCGCGAGCGTGGTCGGGCGAGAGAATGTCGCCGTTGACTAGGACGGGAAGCGAGGTGGCGTCGACGACGGCGCGCACCGCGCGCCAATCGGCAGCGCCGGTGAAGAACTGGCAGCGTGTGCGCCCGTGCACGGTAATGAGCTTGATGCCTTCGGCCTCGGCGCGGCGCGCAAGCTCGCCAGCGTTGCGGGTCTTGTCGTCCCAGCCGAGGCGCATTTTCAACGTCACCGGCACCCTGACGGCATTGACGACGGAGCGAATGAGCGACTGGGCATGATCGAGATTGCGCATCAGCGCGGAGCCGGACAGCTTGCCTGTCACTTCGCGCGCCGGGCAGCCCATATTGATGTCGATCATGTGGGCGCCTTTGGCTTCGGCAATCTTCGCGCCTTCGGCCATCCAATGTTCGTCGCGTCCGGCGAGCTGAATGACGAACGGCGTTAAATCACGACCTTCGACCCGCCGCAGCACGTCGCGGCGCGCCTTCGCCAGTTCCTCGCTCGCAACCATTTCAGATACGACCAGCGTCGCTCCAAGGCGGTGAGCAAGGCGGCGAAACGGTAAATCAGTTACTCCGGACATGGGCGCCAGCACTGCAGGTGGCGCGCCGTTTACGATGTTTTCCAGCATACGGTCCTAGAGAGACGGCCCCATCGACTGCCTATTCATTGAGCAGAACGATCGTCTGCCGTGAGTTTGGGCAGACTAGGCAAGGAGGAATGATTTCGCAAGGGCGAACAATACATTTACAATTTGCCCATTTGACGCGGTCTCACCCTGTTCGGCTATGAAATTGGGCATAGCACGTCCGCCGTCAACGTCGCGGTTGCAAGGCGAGTGTTGCGAAAGTGCTCGCCAACAGGCAGGGAGTTGCAGCCTGACTTTCGGGCAGCATCCTGTTCTTGGGGGAGGTTTGTGTTGCGCATCGCCGCTTTAATCGTCGCGGCCGGACGGGGAACGCGCGCGGCCAACCAGGGCGCGGGTCCGAAACAATATGCTCAGATCGGCGGCAAATCCGTGCTCGAGCGGGCGATAGCCATCTTCGCGGGCCACGCCGAGATCGACGAGGTCAAAGCTGTCATTCACGCGGACGACCGCGAGTTGTATCGGCTTGCGATCTCCGCTGGCGGTTGGGCGAAGCTTTCCGCGCCCGCGATCGGCGGGCCGACGCGTCAGGCTTCGGTCCTTCGGGGTCTTGAAGCTCTCGCCTCCTCGTCGCCGCCCGACCTCGTCCTGATCCACGACGCAGCGCGGCCGTTCGTTTCAGGTAAGACGATTTCGAAGGTCATTGGCGCCCTCGGCGAACGGCCAGGCGCGCTAGCAGCTCTTGCCGTCACCGATACCTTGAAGCGCGCGGCCGACGGTATTGTGACCGACACAATCGCGCGCGATGGTCTCTGGCGGGCACAGACGCCGCAGGGATTTCACTTAGAACCGATCCTGATCGCTCACCGCAAAGCGGCCGAGCAAGGCATCGACACATTCACCGACGACGCGGCAATTGCGGAATGGGCCGGGCTCGACGTAGCTATCGTCGAAGACCTAGGCAGCAACATCAAAATCACGACAGCAGAGGATCTCGACGTGGCGGACCGGCAATTGACGAGCGCATTGGAACCGCGGATCGGGAGCGGCTTTGACGTGCATCGCTTTTGCGAGGGCGATCACGTCTGGCTCGGCGGTATCAAGATCCCTTATACACACAAGCTCGAAGGCCATTCGGACGCCGACGTCGTATTGCACGCATTGACCGACGCTTTGCTCGGCGCCATCGGCGACGGCGATATCGGTCAGCACTTCCCGCCGTCCGATCCGAAGTGGAAAGGCGCGGCATCGAAGCTCTTTCTTGAAGACGCTGTTCGGCGCGTGCGCGATCTTGGCGGCCGGGTGGGCAATGTCGATATTACGGTGCTCGCCGAAGCGCCGCGCGTCGGTCCGCATCGCCCGGCCATGCAAGAGCTGATCGGTGGCGTGCTCGGACTTCCCGCACATCGCGTCGGCATCAAAGCAACGACGACGGAGCAGATGGGCTTCACCGGACGACGCGAAGGCATCGCCGCCATGGCGACAGCGATGGTCTTCTTACCCGCGGAGACAACATGAGCGACAAGCCGCAGCAGTCTTCTTCAGACATCGCGACGAACACCGCGCTGCGGTTGACGGTCCGAAACGTGGCCGTCTTGAACCTCACCTATTTCGGTATCGAGTTTGCGGTCGCGCTGGCGATCGGCTCGGTCGCGCTGTTTGCCGACAGCGTCGATTTTCTCGAAGACGGCGCGGTCAACCTGCTGATCCTCGCCGGGCTCGGGTTCACGATGGCGCAACGGGCCAAGCTCGGAATGGTTCTGGCTGTCATTATCCTGGTGCCGGGCCTCGCGACGCTCTGGACAGCGTGGCAGAATTTTTCAAGCGGCTTGGTGCCGGAGGCTATACCGATCACGGTGACGGGCATCGGCGCGCTCATCGTCAACTCAATATGCGCGTGGATGCTGGCGCCGTTCCGGGCCGCCGGCGGCAGTCTGACGCGCGCTGCGTTCCTGTCGGCGCGCAACGACGTGGCGGCCAACATTGCGATTATTGCGGCAGGCCTGCTGACGAGCGTCACACACTCGCACTGGCCCGATCTGATCGTCGGCCTCGGCATTGCCGCGATCAACGCTGGTGCAGCGCACGAAGTCTATGAAGCGGCTCGTGAAGAGCACGCGCAGTCACGCTCCTGACAGCGGTAGATATCCACAAGCGCAGGTGCGTCGAGTTGCAGCTGCGTGCATGGGCAACACCACAGCCTCAGATGCTGCTTTGCAACGGCTTTCGCCATTGACCCTCAAGGCAGAATCGCGGCATCAAATGAACACGTGGTTGTATTGCCACGATCCACACGAGAGTGCCCATACGGGAGCCGATATGAACATCATGCCCCAAAATCTCGACCGCCAGCACGTCGACGCAGCCATCAGCACTATTGCCGAGGCTCAAGCCGAGATGTGCTTAGCGACCCGTGTTCGTCAGCTCTCGCGTATCGTCACGAGGGTCTACGATGATGCCTTGCGCCCACTTGGCATCACCGCAAGCCAATACACGCTGCTTGCCCAGCTCGCGTCTCGTGACGGCATCACCGCCGTCGAGATCGGCCACGAACTCGACATCGAGAAGTCGACACTGTCCCGCAACTTGAAGCGCCTGCTCGCGCTTGGCCACATCGTCATGGATCCGCCCGCCGGACGGCGGGGACGCGGTCTGCACCTTACGCCCAAAGGTCAGGCTGTTCTGAAGGATGCCTATCCGATCTGGCAGGATGCCCAGAAGCGTACTGTCGGTGCCATGGGGACTGACAGCAGGTCTGTACTCGACAGTCTGCTTTCGCATGCCGAGGTACTCGCGGCGGCCTGATCAGCTGGGCCGTTTGCACATTCTCCTCTCTCTAGTTAGCCTTTAGGGGGGCGCTTCATCGGAAGCGCTCCCTATTTTCTTTTTTGGAATAAGCGACGAGGCCTCCAGTGTTCCCGGCAGACGTCCTCACCAACGCCAAGCATCTCATCGACACCCTTCGCGATCAGAATCGAACGCTGACGACGGCCGAGAGCTGCACGGGCGGGCTCGTGGCTGCGGCCATCACCGCCGTTCCCGGCTCCTCCGATGTCTTCTACGGCGGGTTCGTGACCTATTCGAACGACGCCAAGGAACACATGATCGGCGTCGATGCCGAACTCATCAAGCACCACGGCGCGGTCAGCGAGGCCGTCGCACACGCGATGGCAGAGTGCGCGGTCAGCACGACCGGCGCCGATCTCGCGGTTTCGATTACGGGCATCGCCGGTCCCGGTGGAGGAAGCCCGCACAAGCCGGTCGGGCTGGTTTACATCGCCGTCGCGTCGGTATTTGATGCTCCGCGCGTGGAACGGCACATGTTCGGCGAAGCCGGCCGCGACGAAGTACGCTTAGCCAGCCTCAGGGCGGCATTGAGACTGCTCGAAGAGGCGGCCAAATGATCGGATGTCTGGGTTTGCGCAACCGATCCATCGGCGCGATCGCCGTGGCTATGTTTGGTGCCTTGCTCGGAACAACGTCTGTCTTCTCACCGGTTTCGGCGGCCGATCTTTCGGCACGGGATATTTCGATCCTGCTGTTCCGCGCCGCACCCGGTAGCCACCCAGCGCTCAACAACCGCAATCTGATGCGGCTCGATCTGGCATCTCTCGATTTCAAGAAAGCCGACCTTCGGCAGGCCAATCTGTTCGGCACGGACCTGACCGGCGCCAATCTCTCCGGCGTCGATCTGAGCGGCGCGCGGCTCGACCGGGCGGTTATCATCGGTGCACGCTTCGACGGCGCCACTCTCGATGATGCGTCCCTCATGCGGCCGGCGACGACGTCAACGCTCGTGCCTATCCCGCGGGAGGCGCCAAGCCTGAAGGGCGCTTCGCTCAAACGCGTGAAGTTCTTTGGCGATTTTTCGGGGTCCGATTTTTCCGGCGCCGATCTGACGGATTCGGTCTGCGCGCCGATCAACAGGACCGGTTTCATCGAACATCTCTGGCGCTCGGTTTTCGTCAGCGCGAACCTCTCTGGCGCAATCCTGACGCGAGCCAACATGGACCGCTCTCAGTTGAGCTTCGCCGTGCTCAAAGGCGCGATCCTGCACGCTACCCAGTTGCGAGGGGCCGATCTTTCCGGCGCCGATCTCAGCGGCGCTGACCTCAGCGGAGCGGACCTGACGGACGCGGACCTGACCGATGCCAACATCACCGGCGCCGATCTGTCCGGCACACGGCTTCACGGCGCAATCGGGCTCGAAAGCCTCAAGGGGCTGTCGCTCGCCAGAAACTCGGACAAGATCATTCGCTAGATGCGATCTTCGCGGCTGCGTTGCCGTAGATCTTGGCAGCCCGTTCCTCGAATGCCTGCGTGAAGCGGCGGAAAGCCTGATCGAACATCGAGCCCATGAGCACGCCGAGCAGCTTCGAGCGGAACTCATAATCGATGAAGAAATCGACCGCCGAGCCCGTTGCGTCGTCGATAAAGCGCCAGCGATTGTCAAGGTGTTTGAAGGGACCGTCGAGATAGCTGACGTCGATGCGCAGCTCTGCCGGGTTGGTTACGACGCGCGTGGTAAAGTTCTCGGCGATTGATTTATAGCCGACGCTCATGCGCGCCGTCAGTTCCTCCCCCTCCCCTTGCGGGCGGCGTGAGAGGACAGTCAAGCCGGTGCAGAGCGGCAGGAATTCGGGATATTTCTCGATGTCGGCGACGAGCGCATACATTTGCGCGGCCGAGAAGCGTACGTGGCGCTGGGATGAAAAAGACGGCATGGCGGCGCTTATGGCACACGATCAGATAAGATGAAAATGCGCATGACGTCATAGCTGCGCGAGGCGCTTCCCGCCCCGTCACAGCAGCCGGCGATCACTTAAGCGATCAGCCGGGCCAGAAGGACGACGATGATGGCGCCGATGGCCGCGGTAATGATCTCGGTGACGAGGGCGTTGCCGATGCCGAGATTGATACCGAGCGCCTTGAACAGATAGCCGCCGACGAACGCGCCAATGATGCCGGTGATCAAATACCGGATCAGGCCATCACCGCCGACCACGAGCGAGGCTAGGAAGCCGGCAACGATGCCGATCAGGGCAAAGACGATCAAATCGCGGGTTTGGCTGTCCATCCGGCTCTCCGACGACATTTCCAGTGCCAGCGCAAGCGATCATCAACTGACCGGCTTGCGACGTGGTGCTTTAGACGTGGCAGCGCGCGCCTAAATATTGATTGAGCAGGTCATTGTACTTGTCAACGTTGGCACGCTGGCCGGCGCTGAGCTTGCCGCCGTTGCTCGCGCGTTCCACCTGCGCAGGCACGCCCTGAGAGTCCAGGCGATTGAGTTCGTTACGGATGGATCCGCACGACTGACCCGGTGGCAGCGGTCGCGCACCCGGATCGCCGTTTCCTCCGGCCGCGCCTCCGCAACCTTGGAGCGCCCCCGTCAGGACGGTCACAAGAACAACCGCTAGACTACCCCGCATTTATCCGTCTCGCTCGCGTAAGTTCTTTGGAAGTGAGAAGGAGCCCCTGCCCCCGCAATGGTCGCAAAGACCACAGCTCGATAGCCTTCGCAATCCCCCGTGGCGTTCCTGTGGCGGCGCAGCAGCACTCACCAATTTGAAAATAGCCTCCGGGGATACACTCTGCGCCAGCGCAGGCCCCGTTTTCCGGAGCCCGCCGCGGGCGCTGCGCGATCATCGGCTTTCAGGCAGACTTATTTATTTGCCGCTGCCGTCTGCTGCGTGGGTGCTTGCGCCGCAGCCTGGTTCGGGACTGACGGGCCGCACCGGGTCTGAAATTGCTCGTAGGCTTTGTTGAGTTCAGCCTGCTTCTGCAGCGCCGTGCGCTTGACCGAGACCTTGCTCGTCTTGCCGTCTGCCGCCTGCTCGAGCCGATTGATGGTGCCGTCAGCTTTCAGCGTGTTGATCTGGCTTGCCAGCGAGACGCACACAGGGTCCGTCTTTGCGGCGGTCTGCTGGGGTGTGATCGAGCCCGTCGAGAGATCAAAGCCCCCGTTCGCGCAGCCGCCGACCAACGCTGTTGCAACGACGATCATTCCGACTTTGCCAAATGATACCGCAGTCATCGACCCACCCCCAGAAGTTGCACGCCGGCAACTTAACGCGCACGTCTCGTTTGCTTAGCGGCTGGGCGGAAGTGTGCGCAAGCTGGGTGAGGCCGGTCATCCCCTAGCGAAACTCTGCCGGCAGATCGAAGGTGTGGACATCGGCGCTCTGGCGCAACCCGGCAACACTCGATTCACGTCGAACCGAGAGGGAGTGGTATCGCTTGGTGGAATGCGTCAGTGCGTGACGCGGCGGCGCATCTTGCCGTAGCTCGCAAGCTCGCTCTGCGGGAACGAGGCGTTGAAGCCTTTGCGGAGGGCTTCGATGGAGTGTTCCTCACCGAGTTCTCCGCTCAGCGACGCCGCATGAGCGATGTGATGGCCGATCTGCGCAAGGACGCGCCCCCACTCTTCCAACTGGGGACCGAAGGCCTCGCCGTTGAGAGCCACCGCCAAGGCACCGTCGGCGACCCAGGCCCGAATCAATTCGACCGCCTGTTCGGCTTCGGGAACCCCGTCGGGCACATCCAGCTCAAGGAGCGGATCCGAATCGTTAAAGTCAGACATCGTCGACGGACTCCTTGATTACGATCGCGTCGGCAAATTTAGCCACCACACACGTCACGGCTGACTATCGCTATTACTCACACTTGTGAGCCACAACGATATTGCAAGTTAGTAGTGAACTACGGTCTTTATCGGGCGACAACTATTTTGTCGTCGGGGCGGACGTAACCGAGCACGTCACGCGCGGTCTCTTCGACGATATCGGCGTTCGGAATTTCCGGCGACAACAACGCGACGTCGTGGCGAAGCCGCGTCCGGACTGTTTCGAGACCCTTGATTTCGAAGTCCAGCAGTGCGGAGCGATCTTTCAGCTCGGCGCGCGCCTCAAGGCCGTGCTGGCCGTAGCGAATATGATACGAAAAATAGGCCGTGAGCCCGACGCATGCGAGCGTCACCGAAAGCTGTTTGAGGAGCCAGATGGCTCCGCGGCGGCGCGGTGGACTCGCGTAATGCACGCGCATTTCCCTGAGTGAGAACGGATCTCGTTTTTATAGAGAGATGCCGATTAAGGCAGCGTAAACCGCTGGGCGAGTGTCGCACTCCGCCGGCCGGACAGCCCGCCGAATCGAGGCGCTGCAGGCGCTCGTCGCGAATTGTCAGAAGCGGTGCTTCACGGTGCCATGGATCATCAGATCCCGCTTCTCGTCGTCATCGGGCGAGTTGGGAAAGTCGGGCGTCGAGCGGTTGTTTTCTTCCTCGACGGCGCCGTAAAGGAGATCGAGGCCAAAGTCCATTTTCGGAAGCGTGCCGATCTTACCGAGGCCGGGAATGCGGATTTCGGTGCCCGTGTCGGCTTTGGCGGGTGCAGAGTCTTCCTGCTCCTGCGCCTTGGGTGCATCAGGCACAGGGACGCCACCGGGGATTGCGCCCCGCTGTTCCTCCATGGCGATCACATTAGTGCTGTGCACGGCGGCAAGAGCCGCAAGCACCAAGAGCACCAGTCCTAGCCTTTTCACAAATACCCCGCGATGCCTCGCAAGCATGCACATGAGCTACTGATGCGCGGTAGATAGCAGAAACTCAATGGCAATATCCCAGGTTGTCTGGCTTCCCATCGTTTCTCGGCAATCCTGTTGTAAGGTCGCCATATCGCCAGTTTGTCACAGGTCGAGGGGAAATTCCGGTAATGTATTTAAGCATTTCCTAGAAGAACAAAAAGGGGCCGCCCGAAGGCAGCCCCAAGCATCTGTTCGCAAACGGGAGAGAGCGATCAGAACCGGATCAAGCCACCCATGATGACCGAGTCGAAAGCATCGAGGTCAACATTGGTATTGGCTGCGTTGGTAATGTCGCCGTCGGCGTGACGGTACATGACGTAGAGGTCCATCGCGGCAGGTTCGATGTTCTGAACAACACCAGCACCGACAAAGTTCAGGCTGGTCGACTGCAGGTGAGAACCGTCGAACGAAGCCGACATCTTGCTGCCGCCGTCATCGTGACGGTATTCGCCGAAGATCGTCGTCTTGCCGAGCGGGATCCACTTCTGCTCGATACCGCCCTGAATGAAGTACATGGTACTCTTGTTCTCAGCGGCTGGATCGAAGTTGCGGATGTTGTCATCGACGTTCTGAGCGTAGCCGCCGTAGACATAGAGACCCGTCGGGACGTGCTGGATGGTGGCCGCGGTGCCGAAGATTTCGCAGTGGGTGCCTTGAGCGAACGGCGAACTCGAACCTTTGTCGGCGCAGCCGATGTTTTCGTCGGAGTTTTCGCCGTAGCCGGCCTTGGCGAGGACCTGGAAATCACCCCACTTGTTCGTATAGTTCAGCGACATGCCCCAATCATCGTCTTCGCCCCATGAGGCCGTCAGCGTGAAGCCGGCGATCGTCGGCGAGTCGTAACGGACGACGTTGCGGCGGCCATCCTGACCAACCGTGCCGTTGTCGACACCCTGCAGAATGTTGTTCCAGCCCAGGCCGTTGACGAAAGCGCCGTTGCTACGGAGCTTAAAGGAGCCCTGATAAACAGCGGCGGCCTGCGCGTCCGAGAAGTTACGCGTATTCACACCATCGGCGTCGTCGAGCGTGTGGTAGAGAGCCGTGCCGTCCTGGCCGACCGTGACCTTGCCGAGGTCTTTGCTCTTGATGAACCAGCTGCTCTTACGAACCGTGACGGAGTTGTTGCCGCTGCCGTCAGGATTGCTCTGGTCCCATGTATTCGAGCTGCCGCCCGTGATGCCGAGTTCCAGCGTGTAGCCAGCCGACCAGCCCGGAATGATCTGAGCTTCGCCGACAAAGCGGACGCGCGACTGTTCAAGCTTGTTCGTGCCGACGTAGGAGTTGCTCTCGGTGCCGTCGTTCCAGTACATGACGGCTTCGTTGACCCAGCCCGAAACCGTTAGCGAAACTTTACGGTTACCTTTGCGAGCGGTCGTGGCTTCGAGTTCGGCCACACGTTCTTCAAGATCGGCGCAGCAGTCGCCACCCAAGTCGGCAGCAGCGGCCGGCGTGATGCCTGCGGCGACGAACCCGAAGGCCGCCAGCAAAGCCCAACGGCTGCTTGATAATTTGAATACCGAATTCATCGGTGCCCCTCTATTTTTACAGACCCCAGATAATTGACGGCACGCAATCCCCTAGCGCGCCGGGCGTTTTCGCCAGTTTTGCCTACAGTGCGTCTAAGCCATGTGGACAACTTAAGTGTCTGCTAACCGGTCAATTTAACAGTTGCGTGACAGTTGGCCGTCACAAACGTTGCTTTGCTGCAACATCTGGCCCTTTGCACCGTTTCTGTGCTTCAATAACCACACTTTTGGAACCTAAAGCATGGCTGGAAAAGACATTTTTGACATTGCTGTCATCGGAGCGGGCCCTGCTGGACTGGTCGCAGGCGCAGCATGTGCGATATCCGGCCTCCGTACGGTGGTTATCGGGCCACCATCCAACCCGCTCGACCGGCGGACATCGGCACTATTTGGCGGATCTGTCGAGCTTCTGAAAAAGCTCGATATTTGGGCGCGGCTGCAGGCTCAGTCCGAGCCTATCACCGGCATCCGGATTGTAGATGGAAGCAAGAACCTCCTGCGGGCGCCGGAGGTGCTTTTCGAGGCGCGCGAGGCCGGATTTGAAGCCTTTGGCTACAACATCCCCAACGTGCCGCTGACGGAGGCGCTGGAGGCGGTCTGCCAAGCGTCGACAACGCGCCTTCCAGTAGCCGTCAGCCGGATCGACATCGGTGCTGAGAACGTCACGCTGACGTATGGCGATGACGCGACCGTCACGGCGCGGTTGGTCGTCGCCGCCGACGGCCGCCGGTCGGCAGCCCGCACAGCGGCGGGCATTGACGTTGCGTCATGGACGTACCCGCAATCTGCAATTGTGGCGACATTCCATCACCAACGTGACCATCACGGCATCTCAACCGAGTTGCATCGACCTGTCGGCCCTCTCACGGTCGTGCCAGGGCCGGGCAAAACCTCGAACCTCGTCTGGATCGAGGAACCGGAAGAAGCGAAGCGCTTGCTGGCGCTTGATGATTCGGCATTCGAGCACGAACTGGGACAGGCACTTAAAGGGCTGCTGGGCTCCATCTCCTGCTTGACGCCAAGACAAGCTTTTCCGCTTTCTGGCCAGAGCGCACGGATACTGGCGAAAAACCGAGTCGTGGTCGCGGGCGAAGCGGCCCACGTCATTCCGCCGATCGGCGCCCAGGGCCTCAACCTCAGCTGCCGAGACGCGGCAACTCTCGCCGAGATTGCGGGAGAGGCTAAAACCCGGGGCGAGGATATCGGCAGCGACGCCGCGCTCAGCCGGTACGACAGTGCGCGGAAAGCTGACATCGGAACCCGGATCTTCGCGATCGACCTGTTGAATCGCTCGCTGCTAAGCAGCCACATTCCGGGCGTGAACCTTGCCCGTGGGCTCGGTCTCTTTGCGCTGGCTTCAAGTTCGACCCTGCGGACGCAGGTGATGCGCGAAGGCATCCTCCCGGCCGCTTCGCGGCCTGCTCTGATGAGCGGCGGGGAAATGTGACCACCGAGGCTTGACGGCCAGCGGAGCGCAGGGGCATTTCGCTGCGGCATTCGCCATCAGGATAAGGAACCGGGAACTGTCCTCGACGGAAATTTCGCCACTGCGCGATCTACAGTTCAGGCTGGAATACGGCCTGCTTCGCTTCATCGTCGGCATTGTCCGCTCGGTGCCGCTCGACACGGCGACGCATATTTCGGCGTGGTGTTGGCGGCGGCTGGCGCCGAAGATCAATCCAAAACGGCACAAGCGCGCCCTCGATAATCTGAAGATCGCCTTTCCCGAAAAGTCGGACGAAGAGCGACTGACGATCGCCCTGCGTCACTGGGAAAATCTCGGCCGCGTCATGGCCGAGACGATGCGGATCGACCAGATCATCGCCGAACCGTCGCGCCTGACGATCAAGAACCCTGATGTTTTCAATCGCTATGCGAGCAAGCTCGGGCCGATCGTCGGCGCATCGCTGCACATGGGCAACTGGGAGCTGGCGATTTGGCCACTGACGCTCGCAGGCGCCAATCCGGCGTGCGTCTATCGCTCCGTCAACAATCCTTACATCGACCGCTACATCCGCTATCAGCGGCGCGACCTCTATCCGGGCGGACTATTCGGCCGCGGCAAAGTCGAAGGCGATCACGGCGAGAGCCAGAAGACGGCGCGCGTGATCATGGATTACGTCCGCAACGGCGGGCGGCTCGGGGTCGTGTGCGATCTTTGGGACCGGACCGGTCTGCCGGTTCCCTTCTTCGGGCACGACGCCCGGACCGTCACCATTCCGGCGATGATCGCCCGGCGCGTCGGCGCTCGCATCTGGATGTCTCGCTGCATGCGCGTCGGCAACGACAGCCGCTTCGAGATCGAGCTGAAAGAGCTGCGCATTCCGCGAACGTCCAATCATAGCGAAGACGTCAAATGGGCAACCGCCGAGATGACGCGCCAGTTCGAGGAATGGGTGCGCGAACTGCCTGAGCAATGGATGTGGTCCAACCGCCGCTGGAATTAACCGCGCTGGCTCACCACGGCTTTTTCGGAACTGCATGGGCGACGAGAGCGTTTTTTGAGGTTGTGCCTCAACGGAGCGCGGAATGAACGACGCCCTAACGCCATTACGCCTCTTTGTCGTTGCCATGGGGCTTCTGCTGCCAACGATCGCCTTGATTCCGCTGGGCAGTCTTTGGCTTTGGCAGCACGGCTATCTTATTCACTGGGCCGTTGCGACGCTCATCTGCACGGCGCTGGCCTTCGTATTCGAGCGCCGAACGCTGGGTCGGCCGCCGGCCCGCACCGCGGACGTTTCTGAGTTTCAAGAGGTGTTGCCGCCTGAGACTGCGGATGTCGCCTCGGATCTTCGCAGCGACGCAATGTCGGCGGTCGAAGTGTTTGCGAACGACTCTAACTCGCGAACAATCTCGACCTGGAACGACCTTCTGAATACCGGCCTAGAGACGGTCGAGATCGTTGCTAAGGTTTATCACCCAGCCGACAAAGACCCTATGCTGCACTTTACGGTGCCGGAAGCGTTGACTCTCGTCGAACAGGTGAGCGCAAGGTTGCGGCCTGTGTTCGAGGGAACGATCCCGCTCGGCAATCGACTGACAGTGGCGCAGTTCGCGCAGGTCTATCGCTGGCGCGGAATTTATGACGTCGCCGGGCGCGCATGGTCGGTGTGGCGCGTGGCGCGCATGGTCAATCCGGCGACAGCCGCAACATATGAAATGCGCGAGCGTTTATCGAAATCGCTGTTTCAATGGCTGAAGGGCACGATCTCCGGGCGGCTCGTGCGCGCCTATATTCACGAAGTCGGCGCGGCGGCGATCGATCTTTACAGCGGAGAGTTGCGAAAAGAAGCTCAAGCACGAAAAGCGGATCTGCGGTCGCAGCCGATCGCCCCGCGCAAATAAATCCGCCGAGCGATCGCTTTAAATCGATCTCTCGGCGGATGAATTGCTTAGCTGTCGGTTGTTTGACGACGGTGTTCGTCGTTACGACTTCCACAGCGCGCCGATGACAAAACCGACTGCTGCAGCCGCCAACAACGTCGTCACAGGCTGTTCCTTGACCGACTTGTCGATTGCACCCTTCACGTTGCCGGCGACTTCGCTGGCTTGCTGCTTGGCCTGACCGGCCATTTCCTGAGCACGATCGGACGCGTCATCGTAAGCTTGTTTCGCTTTGCTCTTTAGATCTTCAACGCTGCCTGATCCGTACTGAGATGCGGATGACGTAGCCATTTGGGGGTACTCCGTTTGTTGCAACATCGACCGTGCAACGCGAACGGAGAGCGGATGGTTTCATGGCAATTCGGTGAGCAATGTCCGAACGCTGTATTCCAACTAAGCTGGCGCTTTGCCCGAATAGTGAGTGGCCAGGATGGCGGGTTCCGCGGCCATGACGTTTGAGCAACCGAGTCATCGCATCGCCATTCGGACATAAGTCAGAATGGCGATGCGAATTATTCCGTTACCGCATATCCGGCGGAACGGCTTCCTTTGCCAACGCCGCTAGCGCCTCATCGAGGCCAAGCACGGTCTGATCTTGCGAACCGAGGCGGCGTACGGAAACCTTCTTCTCTGCCGCCTCGCGTTTGCCGACGACGAGGATGACCGGAACCTTGGTCAGCGAGTGTTCGCGGACTTTCAGGTTGATCTTCTCATTGCGAAGGTCCGTTTCGACGCGCAGGCCCAGCGCCTTCGCCTTCGCTGCGACTTCGACGGCGTAATCATTCGCGTCCGAGACGATCGGCGCGACGACGACCTGCAGCGGCGCGAGCCACAGCGGGAAGTGTCCGGCGAAGTTCTCGATCAGGATACCGGTGAAACGTTCGAGTGAACCGAAGATCGCGCGGTGGATCATCACCGGCGTTTTCTTCTCCGACTTCTCGTCGATATAGAACGCGCCGAGGCGGCCCGCGAGGTTGAAGTCGACCTGCGTGGTGCCACACTGCCAGTCGCGGCCGATGGCGTCACGCAGCACGTATTCGAGCTTCGGTCCGTAGAACGCGCCCTCGCCCGGCTGGATCTCTGTCTTGATCTGATCGTTCGAGCGGCGCTTCACTTCATCTAGCACGTCGCTCAGCGCCTTCTCGGCTTTATCCCAAAGCTCATCGGAGCCGACGCGCTTTTCAGGCCGCAGCGACAGCTTGATGACGATGTTCTCGAAGCCGAAGTCCTTGTAGATCGAGAGCAGCAGATCGTTGATTTTGAGGCATTCCTCCATGATCTGATGCTCAGTCAGGAAGATGTGGGCGTCGTCCTGCGTGAAGTGGCGCACGCGCAGCATGCCGTGCAACGCGCCAGACGGCTCGTAACGATGTACCTTGCCGAACTCGGCGATGCGCAACGGCAGATCGCGATAGCTCTTCAGACCGTTCTTGTAGATCTGCACGTGCCCGGGGCAGTTCATCGGCTTGCAGCAGAACACGCGCTCATCGGGAAGCACGGTCGTAAACATGTTCTCGCCGTAGTTCTCCCAGTGCCCCGAAAGCTCCCAGAAGTGCTTCTCCATCATGTCCGGAGTGTTGACCTCGGTATAGCCTGCGCGCGCCTGCTGACGACGCATGTAGGCGATCAAGGTCTGGAACAAGGTCCAGCCTTTCGGATGCCAGAAGACGGAGCCCGGCGCTTCTTCCTGGAAGTGGAAGAGATCCATCTCGCGGCCGAGCTTGCGGTGATCGCGCTTCTCGGCTTCTTCGAGCTGATGCAGATAGGCCTTCAGTTCATCCTCGGTCGCGAACGCGGTGCCGTAGATGCGCTGAAGGACCGGCTTGGTTGAATCGCCACGCCAATAGGCACCAGCGAACTTCATCAGCTTGAATGCCTTGCCGACTTGGCCCGTCGAGGTCATATGCGGGCCGCGGCAGAGATCGAGCCACTCGCCCTGCTTGTAGATCTTGACGTCCTGGTCTTCCGGGATCGCGTCGACAAGCTCGACCTTGAAGTACTCGCCCTTGTCCTTGAAGAACTCCTTCGCCTTGTTGCGCGACCAGACTTCCTTCGTAAAAGGCGCGTTCTTGGCGATGATCTCGCCCATGCGCTTTTCGATCTTCGGAATGTCTTCCGGCTCGAACGGCTGCTGCTTGGCGAAGTCGTAATAGAAGCCGTTGTCGATCACCGGGCCGATGGTCACCTGAGTGCCGGGCCAGATCGACTGCACGGCTTCAGCGAGAACGTGCGCGGCGTCGTGCCGGATCAGCTCCAAGGCTGCCGGATCGGTGCGCGAGACGAAGTTGATCGACGCATCCTGATTGATCGGATCGGCAAGGTCGGCCAGCGCGCCATTGAGCTGCATGGCGACGGTACGTTTCGCGAGCGAGGGAGAGATCGACTTGGCGATTTCGAGGCCCGTGGTTCCCGCTGCTACCTGGCGCTGTTTGCCGTCGGGGAACGTAATTGTGACGTCTGTCATCGTGGCCTCCTTTGCTCACTCGCCGCATACGGACGCGGCGTAAGACGATTTTCGATTGCGCTAATGGGGTGTGGGCGCGTCCAAGTCAAGCTGCTGCGGCATGATCGAAAGCGAAGTCTACCGCCAGCGACCATAGCGCCAGGGCTGGAAGGTGTGTTTGACGTCGCGGATGTCCGGCACGGGGTCGACACCGTGGGTGCCAGCCGGTCCGCAGCGGACGAACCGCGACAGCGTCAGCCAGAAGCCGCGCCAGGCGCCGTTCAGCTCGATCGCCTGCAGCCCGTATTCCGAGCATGTCGGCCAATGGCGGCACTGGCCGCCAACCAGCCATTTGAAGGTGTAGCGGTAGATGTGGATCGGCGCTTTCAGCAGCGTTTTGGCAAGCCTCGAACTCATGCCCGAAGCAGAGCGCGTTTCCACAGCGCTATGCAAGTGCGACGCTCTGATGGCCCGCGCCTCGCCTTACGGCGTCGGGGTTGCAGGAGCCGCGGGGGCCGGTGCGGTAGGCGTCGCCGGTTGGGCAGCAGCCTTGGCGGTCTCAAGATCCTTCTGAAGCGTTGCGATCTGACCCTTAAGGCTGTCGATCTCGCCGCGAAGCGCAGCGGCTGCGGATTCGGCGTCGGCTTTCGCCTTATTTGCGGCTTCCAGCTCGGCCTTGACCTTGTTCGTCGCGTCGTCGGCCGTGGCGAGCTTGGCTTTCATTTCCTCGGCGGCGCCCTGGAGCTTGGCCTTCAGGTCGTCGTTTTCCTTGGTCACAGCCGTGACCTTGTTGTCGAGTTCGGAAACCTTGCCCATTGCCGTTGAAACGTCAGCCTTGCTTTCGTCGGCCTGGCGCTGGGCATCGCTGACGGCGGCCTTTAGGCGGTCGATCTCGTCCTGCGACGACTTTCTGACATCGGCGGCGTCGTCGACGGCCTTTTGCAGCGAGGCTACTTCGCCCTGGAGCGCCGACACCTGAGCCTCAGCCGACGTCTTCTGTTGCCAGCCATAGATCGCCACCAACGCCAGGATCGCGATAACGATCCATTTCAGTGCGCTGGTCGATGAGGCAGCACCCTCTGCGCGCGCGCCACTATCGTTATCCTGCGCTGACATCTGGATCTCCCGTTGTGCTCTAAGGTCTATTTTTTCCAGCCGTTGCACGCCAGCCCATGCTTGGAGACGCGCCGGTTTCTTTCTTCGTTTTTGTGACTAACGAACCGACCGTTCGATGCGTCTTCTACTCCCAGTTTTTCTCAAACCGAAAGCCCTTCCAGCAAGCCGAGGGAAGAAAGATTCCGCCGAGTTGTCGAAATGGCTCGCCGCATCGATCCGGGGTGCAGTCGCAGAATATACAGCACGCCGGCTCGCGTCCGTCGATTGGGCGTACGGGCGTCGGTCAGAAATTTAGAGGAAAAATTGCGGTCAAGGTTAGCGTTCTGCCCGGACGTCGGCGCTCGCTCGCACCTCGGCGTCCTCGAGTGCCTTTTCGACAGCATCGAACACAAGAAGTGTTGATGCATGTCGGGCCTTGTAGTTGCGGACCGGCTCAAGAACGGCGAGATCAGCCCAGCGCCCGGCGGGAGGCGGACCACCCTCCTTCAACATTGCGCGCATTTCCCGGCCGATGCGGCGAAGCTCATCGGGCGTCGAGCCGACGATCTCCCGCCCCATGACCGAGGCCGAGGCCTGACCCAGCAGGCAAGCCTTCACCGACTGGCCGAACTCGCTCACATGCCCGTCTTCGAGCTTGACGTCGACCGTCACGGTCGAGCCGCAGAGCTTGGAGTGTCCCGTGGCGCTGCCGTCAGGATCGGTCAGGCGATCGGTATGGGAGATCCCGCCCGCGAGCTCCAGGATGCGCGTGTTGTAGATCTCATCGAGATTAGCCATGGCGATCTTCGCGTATTCCGGTTCTCAGGATCCGTCTTTCGGATCTTTAGGCCGCGACCGGCCCTCGTCCAAACGTTCCGGTCGCCGTATATAAGCCGAGCCGGTATCGAATGCGAGATGCGGCCGTTCGCCAGCTGCGTCAGTGGGCCGTCGAGCGAAAAACGGACTTTCCCTATGTGGCGTCGCGGTCATCACATATGCGCTTTTCGCTCAGGTGCGTTGTGATGACGAGATGGCGCCGGAGAACTAAAGCGGCATGACCGAGACGATAGAGACGACCCATTCATTCAAGCCGAAGTTCAGCGCCGACGGGCTCATTCCGGCGGTCGTAACCGATCACCGGTCGGGCGACGTGCTAATGTTCGCCTACATGAATCAGATGGCTCTCAATGAGACCATTGCCAGCGGCATCGCACATTTCTGGAGTCGCTCGCGCGGCAAGCTGTGGAAGAAGGGCGAGGAAAGCGGCAACCTTCTCAAAGTCATAGAGCTGCGGACGGATTGCGATCAGGACGTCGTCTGGGTTTCCGCCGAGGTGCAGGGCGATGGGGTTGCCTGCCATACGGGCGAGCGGTCGTGTTTCTACCGGCGCGTCGTAAAGCCGGATGGCACAGACGCCGCCGCTCTGGAGTTCGCCCCCCTCCCCGCACCAAAAACTCCGACCGCCTGAACCTGACGCTCTCATCACGTATCGGCTGTCCGGCATCCCGTTTGCCATGCTCGCGTTCATAACTTGCTTACCTCTTGGTAGCGGGACCTTAATCGGCTGGCGATAACGTCGCAGCGGATGTGCCGGCAAAAACCATCGCCGGCAGAGGGTGCGTATCGGGAGTGCCAATCATGCTTGGCAGGACGAGCGTGAGGATCGGATTAGCACTGGGTGGGGGCGCCGCGCGCGGATGGGCGCACATCGGCGTTTTGAAGGCGCTCGAACGCCATGGCATCCGGCCCGACGTCATTGCCGGAACCTCGATCGGAGCCGTCGTCGGCGGCTGTTATGCTGCGGGCCATCTCGATCAACTGGAGCGCTGGGCGCGCGAGCTGACGCCGAAGCGCATCTTCGGATATCTGGATTTCAATTTCGCCGGCACGGGCCTCATCAGCGGGCAGCGGCTGTGCAGCCGGCTCGAGCAGCAGCTTGGCGACCGCAACATCGAAGATCTCGAGACGCGCTTCACTGCGGTCGCGACCGAGATCGGCACCGGGCATGAGCACTGGCTATCCCGCGGACGGCTAGTCGACGCGGTGCGCGCCTCTTATGCGCTGCCGGGCGTGTTCAAGCCGGTGAAGGTCAACGGGCGGTGGCTATTCGACGGCGCGCTCGTCAACCCGATCCCCGTTTCCGTCTGCCGGGCGCTGGGCGCGCGCTATGTCATCGCCGTCAATCTGAATTTCGACATCCTGGGCCGCGGCAGTGTCATCTCCTCACCCGAAGCGATGTTCTCGGAGGCTGACGAAGAATTGCGGAACGCCGCGGCAGCCGAAACGGTCGGCAAGAAAGGCGTCCGCGGGCTCCTGCAGCGGCAGATCCTCGGAAAAGGCGACGGCGCGCCGGGAATTTCGACCGTCATGGTCGACGCGCTCAATATCGTGCAGGACAGGATCGCACGTTCGCGTCTCGCAGGCGATCCGCCCGACGCGATGCTGTCGCCGCGATTACAGGATGTCGGGCTATTCGATTTCCATCGAGCGGAAGAAGCCATTGAACTCGGCATGCAGGCCGTCGAACGTCAACTCGACGACCTGATGCGCGAGATCGAGGTCTGCGAACCAAAGCGGACGCGTACGGAGGACAAGCGCGTCGCCATCCAGCAGGACCTTCAGCCCGTCGCCAAGTAATCGCGCATGGCGGTGACTTCGAGCTGGACCTCAGCGATATGATGTTTGACGACGTCGCCGATCGAGATGATGCCGACGAGCTCGCCGTCTTCGATCACAGGCACATGGCGGAAACGGCCTTTCGTCATCGTCTCCATGACGCCGTCGATCGTGCAGTCGCGCGTGCATGAGATGACGTCGCGCGTCATGCCGTCGTTCGCGGTCATGGCGAGCGCCTTCGGCCCGTGCTCGGCGATGAGGCGAATGAGGTCGCGTTCCGAGATGATGCCGGCGAGTTTGTTGTTCTCGAGGATGACGATCGCGCCGATCTTGCGGCTCGCCAGACGTAGCGCGATTTCCTGAAGGGTGTCGGTGGGCGACGCGGTCATGACGCTTCTGCCCTTGGACTTCAATATCTGTCCGATAATCATAAAATCAGCCTCCGTTTGCGGAACGCTGTTCCGAACTGGAAACGTGGTCGCGCGCTTGCGCGTCACTTAGAGGCCCGCAAGCTAGCGCGGTCTCCCGCCGGCATTCCGCTGCGTTTCACACCCAATAAGATCCGCTCTGACGGCGGATTAATGCAGGAAGGCTGAGGCAATTCTTACAGGATTGCAAGCTTTCATTCGAGATCTGCAGCAGGCGGTAAATCATTTTGCATCGCGGGATTATCTGAACGGTCAAATAAACCAAATGCAAAAAGTCCGAACAGATAGCCGCCGATATGCGCCTCCCACGCGATCGCACCGGCCTCGCCCATTTTTCCGAAGCCGATGATCGCCAGAAGATTGATGGCGACGAACACGATCGACGACAGAACGATGCGGCTGTCTCGCAGCGCTC
Organism: Hyphomicrobium sp. MC8b; assembly: GCF_905067615.1. Taxonomy (NCBI): domain Bacteria; kingdom Pseudomonadati; phylum Pseudomonadota; class Alphaproteobacteria; order Hyphomicrobiales; family Hyphomicrobiaceae; genus Hyphomicrobium; species Hyphomicrobium sp. MC8b. The sequence goes on from NZ_LR898465.1 coordinate 2,349,200, forward strand.
CCATGATCGTCACGGCTGGAATGGCCGACGGGTTGTGACGCAACAGATAGCCCTCGCCGCGATCGAGAGCGTTAAAGAGAAACCGCATCACGCCACCCATCATCGCCGACACAGCACCCGACGCACCAATAACCGGCGCTGCCAATCCCGGATTGAAAAGTAGAAACAGCAATGCACCACAGATGCCGCCGCAGACCGAAAAAACAATGAACCGCAAACCGCCGAGACGGGCGCACAGCACCGAGCCGAAGGCCAACAGCCAAAGGCCGTTGAAAGCGATGTGCGTGATGTCGGCGTGCACGAGCATGTGCGTCACGAATGACGTCACCTCGGCGACGCTGCCTCCGGGGATCTGATCGGCGAAGCCTGAGTACCGCGCCGGAATGAATGCGAGCGCCAGCACCCACCACGAATATTGCTCGGGCGGCAGCATGGACAGCACGACGTGCACCGCAATCAACACGGCAAGGATGCCGAGCACGGCGCCCGGCACGTTAAACATTGGTTCTCGGTTCACGACTTCGTCCCACTTTGAGGCGATCCAGTCCGCAGCGACTGAACGGCCGTTGTTACCGGTTCACGCAAAAGCGGGCAACTAGACAGGCGAAACGCGTTTTTCGCGGCTTCGACGTGCGCTGGCATGAACGATGCTCATTCGACTGCCAGGGAGCCTGCGCGCTCCGAAATGGAACGGCGGGGGTCTGGGATGTCCGCCACCCAACGAAAATTCAGGGTCGTAACGCGTGAGCATGCAAGAAGCCGTCAGTCAGTCGCTCTATTCATATTGGGACGCTCTCCGGGGCAATCGCCCGGCGCCGAAGCGTTTCGAGATCGAGCCATCGCGCATCGCGAATAATCTTCCCGATACGTTCATTCTGGAGCGCGTCAACTATACCAATGCGCGTTTCCGCCTCGCGGGCACACGGATCACCGATGCGCTCGGCATGGAGCTGCGCGGCAGGAACCTGTTCGAGATGTTCGATATCGGCGATCGGCGGACTTTGCAGAACCAGATGGAGCTGATCGCGTCGCGCTGCGCGGTCGGTCTGTTCCATATGTCCGCCGAAAGCGCCGACGGGAAGTCGACGACATTCGAGGTGCTGATCCTGCCGCTGACGCACACGAGTGATACGGTCGAACGCTTTCTCGGCTCTGTCGCCTCTCGAGAGAAGCCGGAATGGCTCGGCTCCGTGCCGCTGACAAGGCGGAAGCTCGTTCATCACGAGATCGTCTGGCCGAGCCGCGCCGCCCCTGAGGACGAGAGCGACTTTCAATATCAGGCACCCATCCTCCACACCCGGCGGGAAGCACGCATCGTGCGCTCGGCGCGGCGGCAGTTCCGCGTCTTCGACGGTGGGCTCAGCCTTTCCGGCGACGAGCGGTAATCTTCTTCCAATACATAATCTTCCCTTGCCCGCACCCGTCGAATTTGGTGCGCCGATTAGAACTTCATTAAGGACCCCACCCGCATAGTTCATGCGGGTGGTTTTCGCTCATTTCGCAATGTTCGAGAGCACGCCCGGCAGCAATTTCTGACGGCGGTTCAAAGGTCGGCCATGGCCGTGCATACGAGCATCATCCGTGACGTCCTGCATCCGACCGATGCCATCTTGGCTGGCGACATGCGCAAACATCGCCGTGTTCCGCTTTCGCTTGGTGGCCGCTTCATGCGCGCAGACCGCAGCGAATACACCTGCCAATTGAAAAACGTTTCCGTCGGCGGTGCAGCCGTTACGACCGCGCATCTACCTGAAGTCGGTGAGCGCGTGGTCGTCTACTTCGATCATCTGGGCGGATTTGAGGGTGTCGTCGCAAGAATTACGTCGGATGGTTTCGCATTCGTTTTCAAAGTCACGGAGCACAAGCGCGAAAAGCTCGCCGCGCAGATTACGTGGCTCATCAATAAGGATGATTTTCCCGGGGCTGCCGGTCGTAGCCATGAACGTGTCGGAACTCGCGGGCGTCGTACGACGTTGAGGGTCGAAGACGGGGTCGTTATCGACGTGGAATTGCTCGATCTTTCAGCATCCGGGGCTTCGATTGCCACGCCAGCGCGGCCGCCTATCGGCAGCTTCGTGGTTGCCGGAAAGACCCGGGCGATCGTCCGGCGTCACCACGAGCATGGAATTGGTTTGCAGTTTCTGTCGCTGCTGTCGCCGGAGGCGATGCGCGACAGGTTTCCTTGACGTTTTTGCGTTGGTTGTGTGATGCCGCAAATTGCTCGCCGAGTTGCCAAAATCGTTAAGTTAAATTTTTATACGAATTTAGCTCGAATGCTGCGGTGGGCATTCATGCTAAAACCAGCTGTGTCGCGTACTGTATCGTACCGTGTTCGAGGGCGTTTCATGAAGTACGGTAGCGTAGCCATCTCGGTGGCAGTGTGGTTGTGTGGTGCGGCGTTGCCGGCGGCGGCGCAGCAGGTCGCGGTTATCAGTCCCGCGGTGCGTGCACCAGAGTTCATGCGGATTTATGGCAGCTCGCAGCCCCCTTATGGGTTTGTGGCCTTCTGCGAGCGGATGCCTCAGGAATGCGTCGTCACATCTTCCGACGACGCCCGGTTCCGGGCGACGCCGCAGGCGTTGAGCGAGCTCGACGAGATCAACCGTTCGGTCAACCATGAGATCGAACCGGCGACGGATCAGGAAGTCTACGGCGTCACCGAATACTGGACGATCCCGAAGACGCGCGGCGACTGCGAGGATTACGCGCTCCTGAAGCGCCATCGCCTGATCGCCAGCGGCTGGCCGTCCGGCACCTTGCTCATGACAGTCGTGCGTGACGAGAAGAACGAAGGCCATGCCGTGCTGACCGCGCGGACGACGCAGGGCGACTTCATTCTCGACAACAAGATCGACGTCGTACGGCTCTGGAACCAGACTCCCTATCACTACGTGATGCGGCAATCGTACCTCAACCCGAAGGTCTGGGTGTCGCTCGATCCGAACGATGCGGTCACGCCGCCGGCGCTGTCGGGCGTGCAGTCCGTCGATCCGTCAATGTTCGACGGCACGCCGGATTTCCCCTGAGGTAATCCCCTTCAAAATCCTTAGAAACACTTACAGGCCCGGCCCCAGCCGTCCCCCGACCCAAACCGGACCTGTTCAGCGGGCCGCGCGCTTCCCCAGACGCCGGTCCGCATTTTTTTGTGCGATTGTCCGGGCTCAGTTCTGAAGCGTCAGGCCTTCAGCGTAGCGGCGCCAATTTTTGACATAACGGCGGGCGGCGCCGCCGAAACGCGCGACTTCCTCGTCGGTCAACTCGCGGACGATTTTGCCTGGCGATCCCATCACGAGCGAGCGTGGCGGAATTTCCTTGCCCTCGGCGATCAGCGTCTTGGCGCCGATCACACACTCCTCGCCGATCTTAGCGCCGTTCATGATGATGCTGCCGATGCCGATGAGGCTGCCGCGGCCGATTGTGCAGCCATGCAGCATCGCCATGTGGCCGACCGTGCAGTCCTCGCCGATCGTCAGCGGAAAGCCCGGATCGGTATGCAGCACGGAGCCGTCCTGCACGTTCGAGCGCGCGCCGACGGTGATCAGCTCGTTATCGCCGCGCAGAACCGCGCCGAACCAGACGCTCGACTCTTCCTCAAGCTTGACCTTGCCAAGTAGGACGGCGTTTGGCGCGACCCAGAACGAGCCGATTGGAGGCGTTACGACACCTTGGCCATCGAGCGTGTAAAGCGGCATTGGACGTTCGGCCTCAGACGCCTTCCAGATCCATGTCCAGGATCGCCATCTGGAACTGGTAGGACGTCTCGCCCTCCTCGACCTCGCGGTACAGCGTGGCGATGAACTCGCCGTTGACGAAGACCTCAGCCATGTCGTCTTTCTTTGGCTGCGCCTTCACTTCAAGCGATGCGGCTCCAAGCGTTTTACGCAAGTAAGCCTGCAGGCGAGCGAGCTCTTCCTTTTTCAATGTCTTGTCTCCTGAATGATCTTTTTAAAGTCCGCCGAAATCATCAACCCAGCCTTGCTCCATCGAGCGGGCCGATTCGGCACAGCCGGCGCTGCCGACAATTTTGGCGGGCACGCCGGCAACGGTCACGTTCGGCGGAACCTCAGAGAGGACAACCGACCCGGCGGCGACGCGTGAGCAATGCCCGACCTTGATGTTGCCGAGCACCTTGGCGCCGGCGCCAATCAAGACGTTGTCCCCGATCTTAGGATGGCGGTCTCCCGTCTCCTTGCCGCTGCCGCCGAGCGTTACGGCATGCAGGAACGAGCAGTTGTCGCCGACCACCGCCGTCTCGCCGACGACGAAGCCAGTGGCGTGATCGAGCATGATGCCCTTGCCGAAGCGCGCCGCGGGGTGAATGTCCACGCCGAACATGCGCGACGACTGGCTTTGCAGGTAAAGGGCAAAGTCGCGACGACGGCTTTTCCAGAGTGCGTGCGCAAAGCGATGCGTCACCAGCGCGTGGAAGCCTTTGAAATAGAGAAGCGGGTCGAGATAGCGCGTGCATGCCGGGTCGCGGTCATAGACAGCCTGGAGATCGGCACGGAAGATCGTGCCAAGCTCGGGTTGCTCGGCCAGCACGCTCAGAAACGTCTGCGAAATGAGACCGGCGTCTACGTCCGTGTGGTTCAGCCGCTGCGCCAGGCGATGGCACACCGCGTCCTCCAGAGCCTGATGGCTGAGCACGGTCGCAAAGATGAAGCTGCCGAGCGCAGGCTCGGCTTTCATCGCGGCCTCGGCCTCGGTGCGGATCTGCGCCCAAATTGGGTCGACGACTTGGACCTTTGAGATCGCTGTTTTGGTATTCGACACGGGCAGCCTCTGGCTCGAAATCAGGTCCGTTAGCAATATGTTACCGCAGGCGATTAGCGTCCACACCGACGGCGGTCAATCGACCTCGCCGTAAAACTTATACACTTTCCGGCCGCCGCGTGCATCTGCCGCCGCGGAGGCCGTTTGCGACGCCTGCAAATGCCAATTAAATGGCCGCAAAGATCGAAAGGATACCCCGTTTATGGCAGATGCGGCCGAAGTCGCCAACCCGACATTGCGATACGCCAAGGACGGCGCGATCGCCTGGATCACGGCCGACAATCCGGCACGGATGAACGCCCTGACCGCCGCGATGTGGAAATCCATTCCTGATGCGGTGGGGGCGGCCGTCGACGATCCGGAGGTGCGCGTCATTATCGTGCGCGGCGCGGGCGATAAGGCCTTCTCGGCTGGCGCGGATATTTCGGAGTTCGAAACCTCACGCACAGGGGATGCCGCCAGGATTTACGACACATTGAACGACGACGCCTTCAACGCGCTGGTCGGATGCCCGAAGCCGACCATTGCAATGATCCATGGCTTTTGTCTTGGCGGCGGTCTCGGTCTCGCGCTCTGCTGCGACATGCGCATTGCCGACGATGCAAGCCAGTTCGCCATTCCGGCAGCCAAGCTCGGCATCGGCTATAATGCGCGATGGGTGCGGCCCATTCTGGCGGCCGTACCGGCAGCGCGTGCCAAGGAGCTGCTGTTTACCGGGCGGCGCTTCCGTTCGGCCGATGCGGAGGCTATGGGGCTTATCTCGCAACTCGTGCCGAAGGCGGAGCTGGAGACGACGGTGAAAGCATTGGCCGCGGAGATCGCCGCAAACGCACCGCTGTCCGTCGCCGCGGCGAAGAAAGTGATCGACGAGATCTCGCGCCATCCGGAGCATCCCGACATGGCAGCTCTCGACGCCGCTATCGCCGCATGTTTTGCAAGTGAAGACTACGCCGAGGGGCGCCGCGCTTTTCTTGAAAAGCGCAAACCCCAGTTCAAGGGCAAATGACTTTGACAATGTGCATCAGACTGTCGGCTCTCATCGTTGCGTCGCTCACCGTTTCCGCACATGCGACGGCGGCCTTCGCGCGTGACGATGTCTTGCAACACGCGTGCTATTCACCGGCGCTGCTCGCGGGCGTGCCGGGCGAGGAGAAAGTCTCGCGCGGCGTCCCCACCTACGATGCGCCGATCAAGATCGCCGGTTTCACTCAGGCTGCGCCGGTCCCCGAAGCCCTGCGCGGATCGATCCGGCGCGTCGACGTTCCGAAGGGCGAAAAAGTCATCGCACTGACGTTCGACCTGTGTGAGCAGCGCGGCGAGATTGCAGGCTACGACGGCCGCATTTTCGATTATCTGCGGGAACAGGGCGTAAAAGCCACCTTTTTCGCGGGCGGCAAATGGATGGTCTCGCATCGCGCACGTACCGAACAGCTGATGACCGATCCGTTGTTCGAGGTCGGCAATCATACTGAAACACACGCGAACCTCCGGCTGCTAAACGAAGCGGCCATCCGCCAGCAGGTGCTCGCGCCGCAGAAAGCCTATGAGGATGCGCGCGCCGATCTCGCCTCGAAACAATGCGTGGCGGCGTCTTCCGAGGACATGCGCAGCATCCCCGCGCAGCCGACGCTCTTCCGCTTCCCCTACGGCACGTGCAATCCCGCCTCGCTCAAGGCTGTGAACGACGCCGGGATGCTCGCCATTCAGTGGGACGTCGCGACGGGCGATCCCGATCCGCATGAATCGGCCGAGCGTATCGCGGCGGCGATGGTGAACGAAGCGAAACCCGGTTCGATCGTCGTCAACCACGCGAACGGGCGTGGATGGCATACGGCAGATGCTTTGCGCATCGCGATCCCGAAGCTCAAAGCCAAGGGCTACAAGTTCGTAACCGTCAGCGAACTGATGACGATGGGCAAGCCGGTCATCAAATCGGAGTGCTATGATCGCAAGCCCGGCGACGTCAATCGCTACGACTTCCTGTGGGCACTGAAAAAGCCGCTGAACGCCAGCCCGAAGACCGGGGCGAAAGTCGCCTACACACCGCTCGCAGCGAAGAAAGCCGTGGCCAAAAAGAATACCAAGCCAGTTGCTCGCGCGGCAGGGCAATCAGTGAATTGACATGACAGCTACTATCGCGTTTCGGCCAATGACATCGGAGAGCGCCGAATTGCTTGGCGCACCTCTCGCCGCTATTAATCCCTGGGCGCATTATCGCTATACGCCCGAGGCCCTCACGACGTTTTTGCGGGCCGACGAAGATGATGCTCCGCGTTTGGAAATTCTTGTCGACGGCACCCTTGCCGGAGGCTTCAGTATTCGCCGAACGTGGTTGCGCGGGCCGTACCTTCAGTTTCTCGGCATCCTTCCGCCGTTTCAAAATAGCGGCGTGGGCAATGCCGTGCTGTCATGGTTCGAAGCGGAGGGAAATAGACTGCAGGCTCGGAACATCTGGGTCAGCGCTTCCGACTTCAACGTCCGAGCCATCGCCTTTTACGAACGGTTCGGGTTCGTCCGCATCGCGACACTCGAAGGGCTCGTTGCGGAAGGCACCGACGAAGTTCTTTTGAGAAAACGGCTAATAATCGGTTGATCCGAAGCCGTCGATGCGTTGCATAGACGGCGAGTCGAACGGCATTCCGAAAGCACCGCAGCGCGCTTCGCATCAGGCTCCGGTAGGATGCAAGCAAAATATTTTGGGATTATTTTTGTGCGTTGCGTTGGCGGGGGCGCTGACATCTAGGCGTCATTCTTCGATCACAATTGGTTACCGCGTTCGGCGCCGCTTCGCTAAAAACGGCGATTTTAGCTGCATTTTCGTTAACTCCCAAATCGCGGGCGGGAACCGCTTTTGCTTCCGGCGGTTTGCGTTCGGAGCGATGCAACAGCAGTGACAGTTTCGCGACGGTCAAACGCTCTGCGGCGCAAAATGCTTTTTTCTTGTCAGCGACGTGGACTGCTCGGTAGCGTCCGGCCTGCGCTTCGAAGAGGGAAGCGAGGCGAATTCAGAAGCATCTCGACCTCGGAGGTGTGACATGAGTCTGCAAGGCGGTCTTAACGTTCTTGCCGTAGGAATGTCGTTTGGATTCGTGATTTTGGTCGTGCTCGGGACCTTTTGAGAGCGACCGTCTGGAGGAAATGCCTGAAACAGTAATCCCACGCACGATGCTCCAAGGAGCCAACGAGACGGGGGACTATTTCTGGGATGTCTGGCGCGAGCCAAACGACCATACGGCGCGGGTACACACCGCGCCGATTTTTTTTGCGAACGCAACGTCCAGCTAATCAGGCGGCGGCGTTGACAGAACCTGTTCTTTCGTAGTTCAGGACCGGCGCCAGCCAGCGCTCCGCCTCTTCGACCGTCCAGCCTTTACGCGCGGCATAGTCTTCGACCTGGTCGCGCTCGACCTTGCCGACGCCGAAGTAATGGCTTTCCGGATTTGCGAAGTAGAGGCCGGAAACGGACGCGCCCGGCCACATCGCGTAGCTTTCCGTCAGCGTGATACCGGTTTGCTTTTCGACGTCCATCAGCGTCCAAAGCGTTGCCTTCTCGGTGTGATCAGGCTGCGCCGGATAGCCAGGTGCCGGGCGGATACCTTGGTATTTTTCAAGGATCAGATCGTCGTTCGAGAGCGTTTCGCTCTTGGCGTAGCCCCACAACTCGCGGCGCACCTTCGCGTGCATCGCTTCGGCAAATGCTTCGGCAAGGCGATCGCACAAGGCCTTCGCCATGATGCGCGTGTAATCGTCGGTCTTCTTAACGTGGCGCTCGATCGCTTCTTCCTCGCCAAGTCCTGCGGTGACGGCAAAGCCACCGATATAATCGGCGAGCCCCGTCTCTCTCGGCGCGATGAAGTCGGACAGCGCGGTGTGCGCACGATTGCGCGAAGGATCGCGCGCGATCTGCTGGCGGAGCGTATAGAGCGTCGCCATCTGCGCAGCGCGCGTATCATCCTGGTAGAGCGCGATGTCGTCGCCGATGCTGTTCGCAGGCCAGAAGCCGACGACGGCCGACGCCTTCACCCATTTCTCGGCGACGATGCGCTTCAGTAACGCCTGCGCATCATCGAAGAGTTTCTTCGCTTCAGAGCCGACTTTGTTGTCGGTCAGGATCTGCGGATAGCGGCCTGCAAGCTCCCACGTCTGGAAGAAGGGCGTCCAGTCGATATAGGGCACGAGCGACGCGAGCGGATAATCGGCGAACGTGCGTGCGCCAAGGAAGCTCGGCTGTACGGGCTTGTACGCGCTCCAGTCGATCTTGAACTTGTTATCGCGCGCCGCTTTCAGCGTGATGCGTTGCTTCCTCGCTTCGTTCGCAAGGTGCGCTTCGCGAACCTTGGCGTATTCCGACTTGATGTTCTGGACGAACGGCGTCTTCTCCGTGTCCGACAACAGGTTCGAGACGACACCGACGGCGCGGCTGGCGTCAAGCACGTAGACGGCCTGCCCGCGGTGATAGTTCGGATTGATCTTGACGGCCGTGTGCACCTTGCTCGTCGTCGCGCCGCCGATCAGCAGCGGCACGGAAAAGCCTTCGCGTTCCATCTCGGCGGCGACGAAGCACATCTCGTCGAGAGACGGCGTGATGAGACCGGAAAGGCCGATCATGTCGACCTTCTCTTTCTTTGCCGTCTCGAGAATTTTCGCGGCCGGCACCATAACGCCGAGGTCGATGACCTCATAGTTGTTACACTGAAGAACAACGCCGACGATGTTCTTGCCGATGTCGTGGACGTCGCCCTTCACCGTCGCCATCAGGATTTTCCCGGCGGCGGGCTTGGCTTCAAGGCCGGAAGCTTTCTTCTCGGCTTCCAGGAATGGCTGCAGATAGGCGACGGCCTGTTTCATCACGCGCGCGGACTTCACCACCTGCGGCAGGAACATTTTGCCGGCGCCGAAGAGATCGCCGACAACGTTCATGCCCGCCATCAACGGGCCTTCGATAACGTGCAACGGCTTGTCGGCTTTCGCGCGAGCTTCTTCCGTGTCGATCTCGATAAAGTCTGTGATGCCATGCACGAGCGCGTGCGTGAGGCGCGCTTCGACCGGCGCCTCGCGCCAGGACAAGTCTTTCTCTTTCGCCTTCGCGCCCGAACCATCGCCTTTGAACTTCGGCGCGGCTTCGAGCAAGCGATCGGTTGCGTCCGGACGTTTGTTGAGGATCACGTCCTCGCAAAGCTCGCGCAGCTCGGCGGGAATATCGTCGTAAACCGTCAGCTGACCGGCGTTGACGATGCCCATGTCCATCCCGGCTTGAATGGCATAGTAGAGAAACACAGAGTGCATCGCCTGGCGCACCGGCTCGTTGCCGCGGAAGGCGAACGACAAGTTCGAGACGCCGCCCGAAATGTGCGTCAGTGGCATCTTCTCTTTGATCTGGCGCGCTGCTTCAATGAAGGCAATGCCGTAACCGTTGTGCTCTTCGATGCCGGTTGCGACGGCGAAGATGTTCGGATCGAAGATGATGTCTTCCGCCGGGACCCCAACTTTCTCGGTCAAAATTTTGTAGGCGCGTTCGCAAATCGAAACCTTGCGCTCGATGGTGTCGGCCTGTCCGGCTTCATCAAACGCCATGACGACGACGGCCGCGCCGTAGCGCAGGACCTTGCGCGCATGCTCCAAGAACGGCCCCTCGCCTTCCTTCAGCGAGATCGAATTGACGATCGGCTTGCCCTGCACACACTTCAGGCCTGCTTCGATGACGCTCCATTTCGAGCTGTCGATCATTATCGGTACGCGGCTGATGTCGGGCTCGGAGGCGATAAGGTTGAGGAACGTCTCCATCGCTTTTTCGGAATCGAGCAGGCCTTCGTCCATGTTGACGTCGATAACCTGCGCGCCTGCCTCGACCTGTTGGCGCGCAACGGCGAGTGCGCCAGCATAGTCGTTCTGCTCGATCAGCTTGCGAAACTTCGCGGAGCCCGTGACGTTTGTGCGCTCACCGACGTTGATGAACGATTGCGCGGCGTTGGCTGTGGTCATCAGTCGAATTCCATTTTGAATTGGCAGAAGATAAATGTGCTAACGGCTTTCATGCGAATGCCAGCCAACCCTTGATGGCAAGTCCGCGGAAGATCGGCGTCAGGCGCTTGAAACCGGCGCTCACAAGCAGCTCCTCTTCGCGCTGCTCAGACACGACCGAAACTTTCTTGAAGTTCTCGGCATTGCTCGCAGCAACTTCGGCTGATATGCCGTTGCGAATGGCATGGCGCTTCCAGATGCGGCGAAGCAGCTCGGTTTGGTCATCGCCGGCAACACCCACGCCGTCAACGACGGTAAACGGCGCGCCCGGCTTCAGCCGCTTATAAATGGCCTCGAAGAAGGCCAGTTTCGCGCCGTCGTCCGGAACAAAATGGGCGGTCAATATGCACGTCGCAGCGTCGAAGTTTTTTTCTGCGAGATTGTCGATGGTCGTCGCATGCACCTTACTGCGCAGACCGACGGGCGTTCGGCCAAGACGCTTGTGCGCCAATTCGACCATCGGCTCATAGGTATCGACGCCGACGAACGACCAATCCGGATTGTTCAGTCCAAGGCGCAAAATTTCTTCGCCCCCACCCGCGCCGACGACCAAGATTTTGGCCGGCCCTTGCGGAATGAGCTCAAGAAGCGCGGATTCGACAATCGCGAAGATGGCTTGCCGACCGGGAATGAATTGCTCGGCCAGCTTCGCGTAGTCATCGAGATCGGGCAGCTTCTGATCTTCGAATTTCAATGCTGTCATTGCATCATCCATGAACGAACGGTTCGAGGCCGGAGAGCCGAAGGCGCGGTTCGGTCTTTGTGATCGTGCGCGGCTTGTAGCCTTTCGCGTGGCTCGCGATGTGGGCGATGTGATCGGGCGTCGAGCCGCAGCAGCCGCCGACGACGTTAATCAAGCCATCCGCCAGCCATGGCTCGATCTTGCAGGCCATGTCGTGCGGGTTCTCGTCATATTCGCCCATGGCGTTGGGAAGACCTGCATTCGGATAGGCCGAGATGCGAACGTCGGCGACATGCGAAAGCTCAGCGATGTAGGGACGCATCAGCTCCGCGCCGAGCGCGCAGTTGAGTCCGATCGAAAATGGCCTCAGATGCCGCATCGAATACCAGAAAGCTTCCGCCGTCTGCCCGGAGAGCGTACGGCCCGAGCGGTCGGTGATCGTTCCTGAAATCATGACCGGAAGTTCGAGATCTTTTTCCTCGAAAACTTCGAGCGTCGCGAAACCGGCAGCTTTCGCGTTCAAGGTGTCGAAGATCGTCTCGATCAGGATGATGTCCGACCCGCCGTCGATCAGCCCCCGCACCTGCTCTTTATAAGCATCGCGCAACTCATCGAAGTTGACATTGCGGAAGCCCGGATTGTTGACGTCCGGCGAGATCGACGCGGTGCGGTTGGTCGGGCCGACGGCGCCTGCAACAAAGCGCGGCTTGTCCGGCGTCTTCTTTGTCCACTCGTCCGCCGCACGGCGCGCGATCTTCGCGGCCTCGACGTTGATCTCGTAGGCCAGATCTTCCATGTGATAGTCGGCCAGCGAGATACGCTGCGCGTTGAACGTATTCGTCTCGATGATATCGGCGTTGGCGCGCAGATACTTGCCGTGGATCTCTTCGATGATCTCCGGCTGGGTCAACACGAGCAGATCGTTATTGCCTTTGATGTCTTTCGAATGATCCTGAAAGCGCTCGCCGCGATAGTGGTTTTCGCCGAGCTTGTACTGCTGGATCATCGTGCCCATGGCGCCGTCGATGATGAGGATGCGTTCGCTCGCAGCCTTTTCCAGCGCGGCCCAACTTGGTTTCCGTCTCATGTCACGCCTCGACTTTCCGAATGTGATTACGCCGCGTTGGCGTTGGCCGCTCTCGCCGCGCGAAGGCCAAGAAGATGGCAGATCGCGTAGACGAGGTCGGCACGGTTCAACGTATAGAAGTGGAATTTCTTGATGCCCTCGTCGACGAGGTCCATCACCTGCTCGGTCGCGACGGCGGCGGCAACGAGATGCGACGTCGCGCTGTCGTCTTCGAGGCCTTCGAAGCGGCGCGCGAGCCATGACGGGACCGTCGCCCCTGCGCGTTTGGCAAAGCCTGCGACCTGCTTGAAGTTGTGGATCGGAACGATCCCAGGCGAGATCGGTACCCAGATGCCTGCCGCGCGCGCCCGTTCGAGATAACGCAGGAAATACGCATTGTCGAAGCCGAACTGCGTGATGATGCGATCGGCGCCGGCATCGACCTTGGCCTTGAGATTATCGAGATCGGCTTCGATCGATTGACTTTCCGGATGCTTCTCCGGATAGCCCGCGACCGAGATTTCAAAATCCGCGATGCGCTTCAATCCGGCGACGAGATCGGCAGCGTTCTGATAGCCGTCGGGATGCGACTCATACTTCGTGCCCGCGCCGTGGACCGGATCGCCGCGCAGGGCGACGATGTGGCGGACACCCTCGCTCCAATACTGGCGCGCGACGGCATCCACCTCGTCCTTCGTCGCGTCAACGCAGGTGAGATGCGCCGCGGGCTTCAGGTCCGTTTCCTTGAGGATGCGCGTGACGGTGGAGTGCGTGCGTTCACGCGTCGAACCGCCGGCGCCGTACGTCACCGAAACAAATTCGGGATGCAGCGGCGCAAGGCGCGAGATCGCAGACCACAGCGTCTCTTCCATCTTCTCCGTCTTCGGCGGAAAGAATTCGAAGCTGACGACGATGTCGCCCGAGCCGAGCAACTTGCTCTTGCGTTCGCTATTTTGTGCCATCAGCGTGCTCCCTCGCGCACGTCTTCGACGGGTGCGCTTATCTTTGTAATCGGCATTTGCGTGACCGGACGTTCGGCAAGCCAGACCGTGACGGTCAGCATGTCGTCGCGGCCATCGGCTTTAGGGGTCAGGTCCTCGACGGATTTCGGCGCGAGGCCGGCATCTTTCAGCCAGCCTGCTACTTGCTCGTGCGTAAAGCCGAGGCGTTCGTGAGCCTCGCGCGTGCGCAAGAATTCGAGTTCATGCGGTGCGAAGTCGACGATCAGCAGTTTGCCGCCCGGCGTCAGCACGCGCGCCGCTTCGCGAATGGCGAGCGCCGGATCGGACAGAAAGTGCAGCACCTGATGCATGACGACGGCGTCGGCCTGTGCATCCGCCAGTGCCAGCGAATAGATATCGCCGTGGCGAACCTGCGCCTTGGCGCAGCCCTTGGCGTTGAGGTTGGCGCGCGCGTAGGTCAACATGGTTTGATTGACATCCAGACCCAGGCCGCGCTCGAAACGATCGGCGAAGAGTTCGAGCGTGCGTCCGGTGCCGGTGCCGAGATCGACGAAGAAATCGAAAGTCCCGTCGCCTAGCGCCCGGCGCATCGCGGCCTCGACGTCATTTTCCGCGACGTGAAGCGTGCGGATGCGGTCCCAGTCGGCGGCATGTTCTTCGAAGAAGCTCTGCGCGACCGACTCGCGTTCGCGCTTCAAGGTCTCGGCGCGCTCGCGGTCACGGCGGACGGATGCTTCCGAGGGATCAACATCGGCCACGAGGCGCAGCGCCAAACGGCCGCCGGGCTGACGATCCGAAATATGAAAGTAGACCCAGCTGCCGTCGCGGAAGCGCTCGATCAGCCCCGCCTCGCATAGCAGCTTCAAGTGGCGGCTGATGCGCGGCTGGCTTTGCCCGAGGATCAGGGTCAGATCCTTGACGTTCAGTTCGCCGCCAGCAAGCAGCAGGAGAATGCGCAGGCGCGTCGGCTCGGCGGCCGCCTTCAGCGCCGCCACCAAGTCAGCCGTTCGCATTTCCTCTGAGCTGGACATGCGCGGGAAGATATAAAGATATGTTTATATGTCAAGGGGCGTTTGGCGGTCGCGAAAACAGTACGGTGCTTAACCGCCTTTTAGAGAAATTTACCATAAGGTCGCCGACAGTGCTCGCGCGGGGGTTGAGTTGCGTCATGCAGCGTCGTGGTTTTGAAGTCATTGAAGTCTCAGGCGATCCCGGTTGCCTTCCGATCACGATCCGGCAGACCAATTCGAAAATGGCAAAACTTCCCGGCCTCTTGCTGATGACTGCGCTGGCGGCCTTGATCGTGCTGCCCCAGCTCGGGTTTGCGGTTTACGCACTTACCTCCGCGGATGTGCGCCGCGCCCTGGTTTCGAACCCGGTTGTGGCCATCGAGTTGGCGCTGGCGCTGGTCTTCTGGGTCGGCCTGATCATTTGGCCGCTGCGCAACATATTGATCGCGTTGATTTCCAGCCGTCTGGTCGATATCCGCGATGGAAGCGTGAAGGTCATCGACCGGACGCCGTTTTCGACGACGCTCTGGGATATGCCGTTGGCGAGTTTCGAGGGTGTCGCGCTGCACACGCGGACGTCGCTGTCGGGCGTTCACCAGGAAGCTGTATTGGTGCACCCGAACAAAAATCGCAGCATCATTCTGATGGCGGCAGATCGAATCGGTGGAACGGAATTCGATAGGCTTTGTCTGGCGTTGAGCCTTCCCGTCGTGTCGGCGGGGCGGCTCTACGATCTCGGCGATAAGCCTCGCGAACGACAAAATGCTGTGGCCGCATAGCCATCCAGCATTGTTTTGACGTGATTGTTGCCTCTGTAGCGTGACGAGAGGCTTGTTTCGATAGAGCGACAGTAGCAGAATCGGCCAAGAGCCCCTGCTACTTCGCGATGGTTTTGGGGACGACGAATGCGAGGGTTTGACATGGGGTGGGCAATTTCACAGCGAATTCGCTCCGCCAGTTGGCTGGCTGTTTTGTTTGCCTGTTTTGCAGGCGTTTCCGCGACCGGTGCTCGCGCCGAGTCGCCCGCCGTTTATATGCAGCGTGTTCAGAATGAGCTCATGTACGCGCAGCGTCAGGGCGGCATTTCCGCTTACGCCAACGTGCTGCGCCGACACATGGATGTTCCGAACATCGGCCTGACGGCGCTCGGCCCGCACGCGCGGACGCTGCCGAAGGCCGATCGGCCCGCCTACTACAACGGCATGATCAACTTCATCGCGAAGTACGCCGCCACGCAGGGCCCGAAATACATCGTCACCAGCGCCGTCGTCACCGGACAGGGTCCGGGCGATGCGGGCGGCACGAACGTCGACAGCCACATCACACTGTCCGACGGCTCGGGCTACGATATTCGCTGGCTCGTGATGAAGACCAAAGAGGGCTACAAGGTTCGTGACGCGCAGGTTGTCGGCTTTTGGATGACGACCTTCCTGGATGACCTCTTCCAGAATTACATCACCGAGAATGGCAATAATCCGCGGGCACTCGTCCTGGCGCTGAGCCGCTAAGACGATACCGTTCCATTCGGGCAGCTTTGGCATCTGACATTGCGCCAATCGCCCGGAAGTGTGCCTTTCAGGCGTCGCTCTTCGGGCGACGCCTGTTCTTTATCGACATCGGCGCTGTTCGCCCCATTTACGTCCAGCTTTGCATCGACAAAGCGCCGCACCCTTGCATCGCCGCCGAGCATAGGGGAGCAAAAAGCCCGCATACGTTCTATATGAAACGCGGGTTACGTTTTGGTGGTGGGGATGGAATTGGGGTCCAGGGTTATGACGTTTTCGAAATTGCGTTTGGCGCCGGGAATGGCTCTCGTCGTCTCGATGTCTTGTTTTTGCGTGTCTCAAACGCAGCCGGTCTGGAGCCAGGAACAGGAACAGCAGGCTCCCGCCGAGGGCGAGCAGCAGCCAGCGCCCGAGCAGACCGCTCCGGCAGACGACGGTGCCGCAGCGCAGCCCAGCGGCGACGGTGCAGAACCATCAGCCGCGCCGTCGGAGCAAGCTCCTGCGGATAGCGGGACGGAAGCGCCGCCTGCCGACAGCGGCGCAACAGAGGCGCCGGCTCAGCCAGAGCAACCAGCGGCAACCGAAGGCGCGCCTGCAGAAGGCGGTGCTGCAATCAACGCCAGTCAAATTCAGATCGGCGCGGCAGTGTTCGGCTCAGATGGCGCCAAGATCGGCGAAGTCAACGGCGTGAAGTCCGACGACAGCGGCAAGGTGCAGGAAATTCTCGTTACCGATGGCATGCCCGCGGGCATCAACGCCAAAGTCTTCGAAGTTCCGGCCGATAAGATCACGAGCGTCGCGGACGGCGTGAAGCTGTCGCTGACCTCGGAGGAAGCCAAGCAGCTTCCGATCATCGACAACAGCAACGGGTGAAGCTTTTGAGTGTGGCTTCCGACTCTCCTTCGTCGAGCCGGCCGGAAGCCACATTTCCCCTCTGCCCTATCGCTCGAACCGCTTGAACTTGATGCGGTGCGGTTCGACGGCCTGGTCGCCAAGGCGGCGCTTCTTGTCTTCTTCGTAGTCGGCGAAGTTGCCTTCGAACCATTCGACGTGGCTATCGCCTTCGAAGGCGAGGATGTGCGTGGCGAGGCGGTCGAGGAAGAAGCGGTCATGCGAGATCACCACGGCGCAGCCGGGGAAATCTTCGAGTGCCGCTTCGAGCGCGCCGAGCGTCTCGGTGTCGAGGTCGTTTGTCGGCTCGTCGAGCAGCAGCAGGTTGCCGCCCTCTTTCAGGAGCTTCGCGAGATGCACGCGGTTGCGTTCGCCGCCCGACAGCATGCCGACTTTCTTCTGCTGGTCGGCGCCTTTGAAGTTGAACCAGCCGCAGTAGGCGCGGCTTGGAACTTCTTTCTTGCCACCGAGCAGCATCTGGTCGAGGCCGCCTGATATCTCCTCCCAAACGGTCTTCTTGTCGTCCAGATGGGCACGCGACTGGTCGACGTAAGCGATCTTGACGGTGTCGCCGAGGCGGATCGTGCCGCTGTCGGGCTGTTCTGCCCCCGTCAGCATCT
This sequence comes from Hyphomicrobium sp. MC8b, assembly GCF_905067615.1. NCBI lineage: Bacteria > Pseudomonadati > Pseudomonadota > Alphaproteobacteria > Hyphomicrobiales > Hyphomicrobiaceae > Hyphomicrobium > Hyphomicrobium sp. MC8b. The sequence goes on from NZ_LR898465.1 coordinate 2,366,730, forward strand.
TGAACAGAGTCGTCTTACCAGCGCCGTTCGGACCGATGACGCCGACGATGCCGCCGGGCGGCAGCTTGAACGAGAGACCATCGATCAGCAGGCGATCGCCGAAGCCCTTCGTCAGGCCGTCGGCTTCGATCACAACGCCGCCAAGCCGCGGGCCGGTCGCGATCTGGATCGAGGCGCGGCCGTTCTCCTCGCGGCCGGCTTCGTCAGCCAGCTTCTCATAAGCTGTGATACGAGCCTTCGACTTGGCCTGGCGGGCTTTCGGCGACGAGCGGATCCATTCTAACTCGCGGGATAGCGCCTTCTGCTTGCTTTCTTCCTGAGCCTTCTCGGTCGCTTCGCGCTTGGCTTTCTGTTCGAGCCAGCCCGAGTAGTTGCCCTTCCACGGCACGCCCTGCCCGCGGTCGAGTTCGAGCGTCCATTCGGTGATGTTGTCGAGGAAGTAGCGGTCATGGGTGACGAGGATCACGCAGCCCGCGTATTCCTTCAGGTAGCGTTCGAGCCAGGCGACGCTTTCGGCGTCGAGATGGTTGGTCGGCTCGTCGAGAAGCAGAATATCGGGCTTCGACAGCAGGAGCTTCGTCAGCGCAACGCGACGTTTTTCGCCGCCGGACAGCTTCGTGACGTCGGCGTCGCCCGGCGGCGAACGCAAAGCATCGAGTGCCTGTTCGACCTGGGCGTCGAGGTCCCAGAGATCCTGGGCGTCGATCTGGTCCTGAAGCGCCGTCATCTCGTCGGCAGTCTCTTCGGAATAGTTCGCCGCGATCTCGTTGTAGCGATCGAGGATTGCCTTTTTCTCCGCGACGCCTTCCATGGCATTGCCGAGCACATCCTTTTCGGGATCGAGTTCCGGCTCCTGCGGCAGATAGCCGACCTTGATGCCGTCGGCGGCCCAGGCTTCGCCCGTGAAATCGTCGATCCGGCCCGCCATGATCTTCAGCAGCGTCGATTTACCAGCGCCGTTGAGGCCGACGACGCCAATTTTGGCGCCCGGCAGGAACGACAGCGAAATGTCCTTCAGCACCTGCTTCCCGCCCGGATAGGTCTTGGAAAGCTTATGCATATGATAAACGTACTGATGTGCAGCCATGAACGGCGCCTCTATGACCTTAAGTTCGAGGGATTTAATCGGCCTTCTAGCCGATTGCGGCGGCTTGCTCAATTGTATCATTGAGCCCGTGCGCGACGTGCCGCGGCCGGGTACCCCGGATATATAGGAACGCGTTTCCAAAAGAGGACAGGGATGGCGGATCAGATCCCCGAAAACGGTAAAGTGCCCGAAAATGGCAAGGCATCGAAGCCAAAAATCGTCTGCTCCTTGACGGGCAAGGAATATTCGCGCGGCGCCGTGGTCAGTATTGCGACGGTTATGCCCTCGCTGGTCGAGCGCATACGTAAAGATTACCCCGATCTGAAAGACGATGCGTTCGTTTCGCGCAAGGAACTTGATCGCTATCGCACGCTCTATGTGACGGAACTCCTTCGTGATGAATCTGGCGATGTCAGCGAGATCGAGAAGCAAGTTGCGGAAAGTCTTGCAACGCATGAAACGCTTGCCGAGAATGTCGAAGAAGAATTTTCGGCCAAGCGTTCTGTGGGCGAGATCTTATCGGACGGCTTGGCTCAGTTCGGCGGCAGCTGGACGTTTCTCATCGTGTTTGCCGCGTTCCTCGGCATATGGATGCTTTACAATTCCTATCGCGCAGGAGCCGCGTTCGATCCTTACCCCTATATTCTGCTGAATCTTATTCTTTCAACGATCGCGGCCGTTCAGGCCCCGATCATCATGATGAGCCAGCGGCGACAAGAAGAGAAAGACCGGCTACGCTCGCTGAACGACTACCGCGTCAATCTCAAGGCCGAGCTGGAAATTCGCCACCTGCATGAAAAAATGGATCATCTGATCAATAAGCAATGGCAGCGGCTGGCAGAGATTCAGTCGTTGCAGCTCGACAAATTGGCGGAGCGCAGGAAGTAGCGGGCTCTTTGGTTTGGGCTTGGCGACTGACGGTCCGCGAGCCCACCTCCCGCATGGCTTTTTTGGGTGCAGGCGACTGCCCTACGGGGAGCCGGCCGCCAGCACACTTTTGATTTTGTGCTGGCGACTCCCCTACGGGGAGCCGGCCGCCAGCACATTGTCACCACGCCGGGTTCTTCACGCCGGTGAAGAAGTAGACGCCGAGGCCGATCGTAAAAACAAGCCAGCCCCACAGGACGTGCTCGATATAGACGGCCCAGAACGAGCGCGTGCGTTCGTAGCGCCACGCCAGCAGCAATCCGACGACGAACGTTCCGCCGACGGCGATCCAGTTGCGGAACAGGATATGGCCGAAGCCGAACGCCAATGCGTTTGCGAGAATGAGCGTCCAGCGTGAGTTGAACAGCGCGCCGTAGCGATGAAAGAAGAAGACGCGATACGCGAACTCCTGCGCTAAGACCGACGTGAACGGATAAAGCACCATGATCTTCAGCCAAAGGCCTGGGCGCTCAGCTGCGAGGGAGAACAACCTGTCGGGCATGATCGCCGCGACGAGCCCGGCCACAATGAGACTTCCAATTGCGAAGATCAGGAAGATCGAAAGAAGCGTGGCGCGATCGGGCCAGCGTGCCAGTTCCTGTTTCAGGCTGTAGCTTTTGTCGAAATAGAGAAACGCGACGAAACCGGCTAGCACGGGCGGGAGCGCATAGAACAGCGGCACACGGTAATCGAACACGGCGATGCGCATCAGCAGCGGTAGGCCGATGTAGATGAGCCCGAATTCCAGCCACAGCTGCAATCGACGCGCGTCGGAGAGCGGCGGAATGGCGGCGCCATCATCGATAGTTCCGGCCGCTGTTATCCCGCCGGTGGCTCCGATGACGTCTTTTGTTGAGAAAGAGGCTGTCATCGAAACTCCCGCGCTGAACGGCTTAGGATCGGGTGGCGTTGACGAGTCCCGGCAGCATCGCGGCGCGCTTCAGCCAGCGCCTGCGAATTTCGTCGGCGATCGTGTCAGCGGAGTGAAGCGGCTTGTAACTCCACGGCGATAATGGCCCGCCGGAAGCTGGCAGCGGCCGGGTTGCTCCGTAGGCCGCAAGGGCTGCATGGAAACGGTCGAACTTCGGACTGCCGCCCGTCGGTGAGAACAGGAAGATCGGACGGCCGGTGGCGGCGGCCTCACAGATCATGCTGACGCTGTCGGCGGTGATGACGAAAGCATCCGCGTGCGCGAGGAAGTCCGGATAAGGATTGGGGCCATCGCCATTCCAGAAGATGGCGGGCTTACCGGCAATGTCCTCTTGAAGGCGCTTGGCCAAGCGTTCCGGCGTTCGCCGCGACGTGGTGAGCATCAAACCGGCGCCGTTGTCGACAAGCGCGCCGAGTGACGCCACAAGACGTTCTTCGTCAGCGTCCGTATAATGGTAATCGCCGTTCGGACCGCCGATGAGGCAGGCAATCCGCGGCGTCGGCAGCGCGGCGACCGCGGCCGGGATATTGGCCCTCAGCGCTTCGAGCCGAGCCGGAGAAAAGCGGTGCGGCGAGGTCAGCGTCGTGACGACGTTCGGACCGCGGCGGCGGTCATGCTGCGGCACCCAGATGAGATCGGCGCTATTCGGACCGGTCTTCGGGTCCATCAGAATGACGGTGTATGTCTGCAGCCCGGCGTGACGCCGCAGCGCGCGGATGTAGGGAATGGTCGTCCGGCCCGTTGCAAACGCGAACGCTGGCCACGGCGGACCGAGCGGGCCGCCACTCGCGCCCATTTGCTCCCCGGCCGGAAGCGGTCCCCACGGAGCCGCCAGCTTGTATATGCCCGAAAGGTTGCTGCGCTTGACGATGGCGTTCAGACCGAGCGCTTCGACGACGCCCTGACACTGAGCTTCGTGGCCAGCCTTGCCGTCCGAAAAAATCCACGCGGATCGGCCGGTAAACACCGGGGGATCGCTATCGGCTTGGATCGGGTCAGACACGACTGCCATTCCCGCTCATCGACATCGCGCTTATGCCGGAACGGCATTTAAAGAAATTTGCGAAACTTTGCGCGCTGGGGACCATTCCTGATATTACTCTAACGTTTCCTGCGACGGCGCGGTCCATGGCATTAGAACTCGACGAAACAGACTGGCGAATTTTGCGAGAGCTGCAAGCCGACGGCCGCATCACCAACATTGCGCTTGCCAATCGCATCGGTCTTTCAGCTCCGCCCTGCCTGCGCCGCGTCCGGGCGCTCGAAGAAGCCGGGCTTATCACACGTTATACCGCGTTGGTGGACGAAGTTAGGCTCGGATACGGGCTGACGGCCTTCGCCATGGTCCGACTGCACAATCAGGCCGAAGCGGACCTTCACGCCTTTGAGAACCGCATTCTCGGCTGGCCCCTCGTCCGTGAAGCCTACATGCTGTCCGGCGAGAGCGACTTTATACTGAAATGCATCGCACGCGATCTGCAGGGGTTTCAGAACTTCGTGCTGGAAGAATTGACGGCTGCGCCGAATGTCGCAAGCGTCAAGACATACCTTACGATCCGGCGTGCCAAGCGCGAACCCGGCGTTCCGATCAGCGTCGCGGGGCCTGAGGGGACGTAACCGGGCGCGGCGTATTTTGGAGGGTTGATGCGGACCTTTTCTGAATGGACGTCTTGGACGGCAAAAGCTGTCCTCCTTTCGATAATTCCAAGCACCTCAGTTGCCGTCGCAGCGACGTCTGACGAACTGTTCAATACTTATTTCGGCAATGTGCTCGGCGGACTCCCCTGCTTCGCCCAAACGTTCGACGATAGGGCGCTGAATGCTAATCCGCAGCAGCGCGTGCGCAAGATCGAGATCGATCTTGCCAAGACGAACTCCGACGGCACGCCGAATACGCCGGATCGCTTCACGCTCGGGTTCGCCGTCATGCTGGCGTCGGGATCAGACTGGTTCGGCCAGCGAGCAAACTGTCAAACCAACGACGACGATTTCGAATGCTATCTCGAAAGCGACGGCGGCATTTTCCGGCTCAGCCCTCAGAAAACCGGTCTGAAACTCGTGACCGGCGACGACGGCATTTCGGTTGATGATGGCGATTCCGAAGTCGAGCTGTCCGGCAAGGACGGCATCGACAAGACGTTCGACCTTGTGCCGTCAAAAGAGGAATGCCAGGACGCCGCGGCGTTTTTCGAAGGCGGCAACGACTAGCCGCCCTCGAACGTCTGCTTAGCTTCAGGCAGGCGGGCTTGAGCCCCACTTCACCTGCAGGATCTCAAACGTGCGGACGCCCTTCGGCGTGGTGACGTCGACGCTTTCGCCCTTCGACTTGCCGATCAGCGCGCGGGCGATGGGCGAGGAGATGGAAATCTTGCGGTCGCGCAGATTGGCTTCAGTGTCGCCGACGATCATGTAGCTGACCTTCTCGCCGGAATCCTCGTCTTCCAGTGTCACGGTCGCACCGAACTTGACGGTATCGCCCGACAGCTTGGTGACGTCGATAATCTCTGCACGGTTGATCTTATCTTCGATCTCGGCGACGCGAGCTTCGTTCAGTCCCTGCTGCTCCTTGGCGGCGTGGTATTCCGCGTTTTCGGAAAGATCGCCATGTGCGCGGGCTTCCGAAATGGCCGCAATGATACGCGGGCGCTCGACGGCTTTCAGCCGCTGCAATTCCTCCTCAAGGCTCTTGTAGCCCTCAAGCGTCATCGGCACCCGTTCCATCATCTTCTCCAACGTCTTCAACGTCTCAATCAATTGCGGGGATGGCCCCGACACACGCTAACAGTAAGCTTGGCAATTAGGAAAGCAATGAAGGGGCAGCCGATCTCGGGTGCCCCGTCTGGTCGGCAAACGGCTTAGCGATGCGCGAAAGCCTGCAACGGAGCCACGTCCAGGGTGTCCGATGCCAGTGCTTTGATAGCCCGTGTAACCGCTACCGCCCCCGCCAATGTTGTATAGTAGGGGATGTGGTGAAGCAAGGCCGTGCGCCGGATGTCCTTGCTATCGCTCAGAGCTTTCGAACCCTCGGTTGTATTAAAAACGAGGTTGATATCGCCATTTTTGATGGCGTCCACGATGTGGGGACGGCCTTCCAGAACCTTGTTGATGGCATCACACTGGATGCCGTTCGCTTCCAGGAAGCGCTTGGTTCCGCGGGTCGCGACGACCTTGAAGCCCATGGCGGCCAGCTCCCGGACCGGGGCCACGACGCGGGATTTATCGCTTTCTTTGACCGAGACGAACACCGTGCCCTTGGACGGGAGTTTCTGCCCGGCGCCGAGCTGGCTCTTGCCGAAGGCCATCGCGAAGTCGTGGTCGATGCCCATGACTTCGCCTGTCGAGCGCATCTCGGGTCCCAAAATAGGATCCACACCGAGGAAACGCGCGAACGGGAAGACCGCCTCTTTGACCGCAATGTGCGTGTAGGTCGGTTTCGCGAGGTTGAAATCTGCGAGCGGTTTGCCAGCCATGACTTCGGCCGCGATCGAGGCGATCGGCAGGCCGATGACTTTCGCAACGAACGGCACCGTGCGAGACGCGCGCGGATTCACCTCGAGAATAAAGACCTGTTCGTCCTTGATGGCGAACTGCACGTTCATCAGACCCACAACGCGGAGCGCCAGAGCGAGCTCGCGGGCTTGGCGTTCAAGCTCGGCGACGATGGTCGTCGAGAGCGAGTGCGGCGGCAGCGAGCAGGCGCTGTCGCCCGAGTGGATGCCCGCTTCCTCGATATGCTCCATGATACCGGCGACGAACGTATCCTTGCCGTCCGACAAGCAGTCGACGTCGACTTCGACAGCGTCGGTCAGATAGCTGTCGATCAGCAACGGGCGCTTTTCGGAAACGACGAGTTCGGACGGCCTGTCGAGCGTTGCGGAGAGGCGCGCGACGTAACGGTCGACTTCGGCGCCGTCGTGCACGATCTCCATCGCGCGGCCGCCGAGCACGTAGGACGGACGGATGACGACGGGATAGCCGATTTCTTCGGCAATGCCGCGGGCGGCTTCCGGCGTCTTGGCGATGCCGCTCTTGGGCTGCTTGAGGTTGAGCTTATCGATCAGCGCTTTGAACCGGTCGCGGTCTTCGGCGAGATCGATGGCGTCGGGCGACGTGCCGAGGATCGGAACGCCTGCCTCTTCCAGCGCGCTGGCAAGCTTCAGCGGCGTCTGGCCGCCGAACTGCACGATGACGCCCTTTAGAGAGCCCTTTTGGCTTTCGACGCGGATGATTTCGAGCACGTCTTCGGCGGTCAGCGGTTCGAAGAACAGCCGGTCGGACGTGTCGTAGTCGGTCGAAACGGTCTCGGGGTTGCAGTTGACCATGATTGTTTCGAAGCCAGCGGCCGTCAGCGCGAAGCAGGCGTGGCAGCAGCAGTAGTCGAACTCGATACCTTGGCCGATGCGGTTCGGGCCTCCGCCAAGGATGACGACTTTATCCTTTGCGCTCGGATCGGCTTCGCAGACGGGATCGCCGCTGAGGCCGGTTTCGTAGGTCGAATACATATAGGCCGTGGGCGACGCAAATTCGGCAGCACACGTATCAATGCGTTTGAATACGGGCGTGACGCCCAGATCTTTGCGCAGCTTGCGGACATCGGTCTCGCTGACCTTTCCGAGCTTCGCCAAGCGCGCATCGGAGAAGCCTTGCGCCTTCAGCGCACGCAGCTGCGGCGCGGTCTTCGGCAGGCCGTGCGCGATGATGCGCGCTTCGGTGTCGGTGATCGCCTTGATCTGGCTGAGGAACCACGGGTCGATTTTGCAATACTGATGGATCTCGTCGAGCGAGAAGCCTTCGCGGAAGGCCTGCGCGACTTTCAGAATGCGATCGGAGGTGGGGCGCGAGACGGCGGCGCGGACAACGTTCTTGTCGTCGCCCTGCCCCAGGCCTTCGAGCTGGATGTCGTCGAAGCCGGTCAGGCCCGTTTCCATCGAACGCAGCGCTTTCTGCATGCTCTCGGCGAACGTCCGGCCGATGGCCATCGCTTCGCCGACCGACTTCATCGACGTGGTCAGCGTCGTGTCGGCACCGAGGAATTTCTCGAACGCGAAGCGGGGAATTTTCGTGACAACGTAATCAATCGTCGGCTCGAACGACGCGGGCGTGGCGCCGCCGGTGATCTCGTTCTGAATTTCGTCGAGCGTGTAGCCGACGGCGAGCTTCGCCGCGACCTTCGCGATCGGGAAGCCCGTCGCCTTCGAAGCCAACGCGGACGAGCGCGACACGCGCGGGTTCATCTCGATGACGATCAGACGGCCGTCGGCCGGATTGACCGCGAACTGAACGTTCGAGCCGCCCGTCTCGACGCCGATCTCGCGCAGGACGGCAATCGAGGCGTCGCGCATGATCTGGTATTCTTTGTCCGTCAGCGTCAGTGCCGGTGCGACGGTGATGCTGTCGCCGGTGTGCACGCCCATCGGGTCGATGTTTTCGATCGAGCAGATGATGATGCAGTTGTCCGCCTTGTCGCGGACGACTTCCATCTCGTACTCTTTCCAGCCGATGACGCTTTCCTCGACGAGGACCTGGGACGTCGGCGAGGCATCAAGGCCGCGGTCGATAATCTCGAAATATTCTTCGCGATTGTAGGCGATGCCGCCGCCCGTACCGCCGAGCGTGAACGACGGACGGATGATCGCCGGCAGGCCGACGTGCTCAATGGCCGACGCCGCCTCGTCGCGGTTATGCACTAGGCGCGAGCGCGGCGTTTCGAGCCCGATCTCTTCCATCGCCTCGCGGAATAGCTTGCGGTCCTCGGCCTTGTCGATGGCCTCGGCCTTGGCACCGATCAACTCGACGCCATAACGATGCAGAATGCCTTGCTTGTGCAGCGCCAGCGCGGTGTTGAGCGCGGTCTGGCCACCCATCGTCGGCAAGATGGCGTCGGGCTTTTCCTTGGCGATGATCTTGGCCACGACTTCGGGCGTGATCGGCTCGATGTAGGTTGCATCAGCGAGGTCCGGATCGGTCATGATGGTCGCCGGATTGGAGTTGACCAAGATGATCCGATAGCCCTCGTCGCGCAGCGCCTTGCAGGCCTGCGTGCCGGAATAGTCGAACTCGCACGCCTGGCCGATGACGATCGGGCCTGCGCCGATGATAAGAATGGATTTGATGTCAGTGCGTTTTGGCATGCGGCGCAAAAATTTGGCCGAGGCTCGCGTGGTGACGCGGTCGGCTCAGGGGTGGATGGAACGACGGGCTAAGGGGGCCTTATAGGCAAAGCATCGTGCCGGGGGAACCCCCGAAAATACCGCGCTGCGACGTTCTTCGCCTCAAAAGCAATTTAAGCTGTTTTTACTTTGTCATATTCCGTCCGTTCGCCGGGCAGGAACACGGTCAAAAGTCCGAGCAATGGCAGGTACGAGCAAATCTCGTAGACGTAGCCGACCCCTTTGGCGTCAGCGACAAGGCCAAGCACCGCTGCGGCGATGCCTGCGATACCGAACGCCGCGCCAAAGAAAATGCCGGAGATCATGCCGACTCGCCCGGGGATAAGCTCCTGCGCGAACACCACGATGGCCGGAAAAGCCGACGACATGATCAGGCCGATGACGATCGACAGAATCACGGTCCAGGTGAGATCCGCGTAGGGCAGCGCCAGAGAAAACGGCAGCGAGCCCAGGATAGAGAACCACATCACCATCTTCGGGCCGAAGCGGTCGCCAAACACGCCGCCGAGGATCGTGCCGACGGCGGACGCTCCCAGAAACGCGAATAGCATGAGCTGTGAAGTCTGCACGGAGACGCCGAACTGATGGATGGCATAGAAGGTGTAGAAGCTCGCAAAGCTCGCGGTGTAGATATTCTTGGAGAACATCAGTGCAGCGAGCACCGCCAGCGCGACGGCCGTGCGGCCGCGGGAATGAATGAGGCCAGGGCCGAGCGATGCGCCCTTGCGCTTCGGCGCGGCGCTTGATGCCCATTCGCCGACCTTCCACAAAATCACCATGGCGAGCAGCGCGATGGCTGCGAACCAGGCGATGCTCGGCTGTCCGCGCGGGACGACGATGAATGCCGCCGCCAAGGGGCCGATCGCGGTGCCGAAGTTGCCGCCGAGCTGAAACAGCGACTGAGCGAAGCCGTGGCGTCCGCCCGATGCGAGCCGGGCGATGCGCGAGGACTCGGGATGGAAAATCGCCGAGCCGACACCCACCAGCGCAGCGCCGATCAGCAAACCGAGGTAGCTGGTTGTGAAAGCGAGCAATATGAGACCCGCAAACGTCGAGCCCATGCCGACGCTGGTCGAATAGGGAACCGGGCGTTTGTCCGTGAAATGACCAATAAACGGCTGCAGCAGCGAGGCTGTGATCTGGAACGCCATCGTGAGCAGGCCGATCTGCCAGAAATCAAGCCGGTAGGTGGCTTTCAGCATCGGATAAATGGCGACGAGCAGCGACTGCATCACGTCGTTGAGCATATGACTGAAGCTCACGGCGAGCAGGACAGCGAGAGAGGCGCTGGCGACCGGCGCGCGAAGCGCGGCGCGGGATGAATCGATGACGGTCATGGGAATCTCCGGTCGGGCTTCTAACGCCGGAGCACGCGAAACACATCGCGCACGCCGGCATGGCAGCCATCCGGCCACGCATGGGCGTGCACATCGTTCTGAAAAGCGCGGAAAATACCGCTACTTGCCTTCAGCAGGCGCCGGTGTCGCAGGCTCTGGTGCCTTGTCCGGCAAAGCATCCTTCGGCGGCTCGATTTTCATGTCGATCGGGAACGAATAGGTCGTCTTGAAGATCGGCTTGTCTTCGTGGCCCGGCGCAAGCAGCGCATTGCTTGCCGGCAGACCCGTCAGCGCGTCGACGTAGAACATACGGAAGGCTTGGTTCTGCGGCGAGCTTGAACCTTTCTCCGGCTCGCTTTCGAGCTTGTAGGAGAGCACATCGCGGCCATCGATCTGCGCGCGGCCTTTGCAGGAGTAATCGCCGACGTCGGTCTGCTGTCTGACGACGGTGTCGTCCATCTGCTCGCGGAGCTGCGCTGCAATCTGTTGCGGTACCGGCCGCCAACCGCTTCCTTGGTCCGCCCAGGCGTGGTCACCAACCAGGATGAGTTGCGTGGTCTTGTTGGTGAGCTTGTCGGTCACTGTCTGACGCATCCGGTCAGGCAGGACGTAATCGACCTGCATCGACGTCGGACCGTTCTCCGTGATCATCTGGGTGTCCATACGGAACCACGATGATTTGCGCAGCTTCTGGAGCGCGGCCGAAACTTCGTCGCGACATGGATTGGCGTTCGGCTTTGCAGGCGCCGTCGGCGGGACTTGCGCCGCCGCGTCACCCGCGAAAACGGCAACTAAAATAAGAGCAAATGCACTGCGGCGCATGGAAATATCCCAAACGAAGCCGGATAAGCGGCGTTAACGGAGCTTTTGCACCGGCGCGTTTTGAGGCGCAACGATGTTGATGTCTGTCGGATACGAATATTTGACCTCGCGCAGCGGCTTGGCGTTTTCGGCCAGGGTGGCGATGACATTATAAGCCGGCAGCCCGGTCTTTGGATCGACGTAGATCGTGCGCGTCATGATCTTTGCGCGATCCGTTTGCGGATGCGTCTTGTCCTCGAAGCGGTAGCCGACAAGGTCCTGGTTCTCGTACTTCACCGTGCCGATGCAGTCGTAACCTTCGAGCTTGCTCGGCCGCGCCAAAGCTTCCGCCACTTCGGCGACGATCGACTGGGTGAACTGCGGCTGCAGTTCCTCGAAGCTGCCACCCGAACCCGAGAATGCCCGGTTGTCGACCAGCATCGTCTGTTGCTCACCCGGCATGGCAGGCGACGTCACGGTCTGGAGCATCCGCAGCGGCGGCATATAGTCGATCCGCATGTGGGCCTCGCCCTCGGCGGTTTCCTGCGAAAATTCGACCCGGAAAGCTTTCAACGATAGCTGCTTCCTGATGGCGGTAAGAACATCAGCCGAGCAATCTGTTCCGGCGGCAGCTGCCGGGGTCGCGACCGCGAGTGCCGCGGCAGCGACAAAGAAAAGGCGCATCAAATTCCTCCCAGATTTTTTCCCTGGGTTATAAGCAAATTTGCCGCAGACGCGACCTTAAAGTTCAGCAAGGTTGATGAGTGCGCGCCATAAAAATGAGCAGCGGCGCCGTCCGGCTATTTCTTGCGCATTTTCTCGCACGGATCGCCACGCTCGGCCGGTTGTGTGAAGACGATGAAATCGGCTGCCGGCAGGCCATCGGGATCGCGCGGCACATACGTCTCTGGATCGGTGTTGTCCGTCTCGATCTCGACGAACATCACCGACACGACTTTCTTCTCCGGTGTCCGCTTGCGGATATACCACGGCACGGCGCGATCAGTCCGGGCGTGACCCGTTCCGGCAATCAGAATGGCGGAGCCGTGCTGCTGCGAAGCTTTCAAGACAGCATCGGCCAGATGCGCGTCGCGATACCGCTGCGCGAACGCCATGCCGTCGAACGCTTCCTTCGGCAACGCGCCGCAATGGGCGTCCTCGATTTCCTTAATGGACGCGGCGTCGAACTTCGCACCCAGCGGGATGTCGAGCGCAAGGCGCTTGCTAGCGTCGGCCGGGAGCACCCCTGCCCCGTCTTTCGCCGCCTTCATGATTTCGGCGCGCGACACGTCGCCTGCATAGAACGGTCGCTTGGCGGCGATCACGGTTTCGAACAGCGGATCGTAGAGGTCCGGCCAGTTCGACTTCTGCCAGGCGACGGCGAGCTTGAAGTCGGCGACGGTTACTTTCTCGCCGCTGTGCTGCTTGGCGGTAAATTTGTCAATGCCGGGTTGCTGATCGTCACGAAGCTGCTCGAATACGATCGCGGTTTCGTTCGAAGGCTCCGACAGCGCAAACTCACGAATGGCTGCCGCCTGCAAGAGATGGTGTGTGGCGTTGTCATGCATCTCGCCGAGGATCAGGACGCCACCGGCCGAGAGCGCAGCCGTCACGGCCGCCTCGAGACGTTGCCATTGATCGTCCGGACACGGCGTTTTGGGATCTTCTGCCTCCGGCCGGGCGGTGGCGTAGATTTGCCCGCAGAGCGGATGGGCGCATGATTTCGATGTCTGCGCGATCTCTTTCAAAAAGGGACCGCGCTTGGCTGACGAACAGGCGTTCGCATCGGCGGCCCAGCCGATCAACAGCAGGGTCGCAGCGATAATACGATGGACGAGGTGCATTACTTTCCCAGGAAACGCGACCCTCAGCGCTCGCGGCTCGTCGGCAGCCCCTTCTGCTCGCGCATCATGTTGACGAAGCGCGTGAAGAGATAATGGCTGTCCTGCGGTCCGGGCGATGCCTCGGGATGGTGTTGGACGGAGAACACGGGACGGCCTTCGAGGGCCAAGCCGCAGTTCGAACCGTCAAACAGAGAAATGTGCGTTTCAATGACACCATCGGGCAGGCTGTCGCGATCGACGGCGAAGCCGTGGTTCATCGACACGATCTCGACCTTGTTGGTCGTGAAGTCCTTCACGGGGTGGTTGGCACCGTGATGGCCCTGATGCATCTTCTTCGTCGTCGCGCCCAGCGCGAGGCCCAGCATCTGGTGTCCCAGGCAGATGCCAAACACCGGCTTGCCGCTGTCGACGAGCTTCTTGATTTCCGGCACGGCATATTCGCCAGTTGCCGCAGGATCCCCGGGACCATTCGACAGAAAGACGCCGTCAGGATTGCGCGCCAGGATGTCCTCGGCCTTTTCCTTCGCAGGAACAACGGTGACCTTGCAGCCGGCAGATGCGAGGCAGCGCAGAATGTTCCGCTTCAAACCATAGTCGACGGCGACGACGTGGAACTCGGGGTTTTCGTTGCGCGGGTAACCCTTGTTCCAGACCCAACGCTGCTCATCCCAGGAATAGCTCTGGCCACTCGTCACTTCCGGGACGAGGTCGAGCCCCAATAGACCGTGCCAGGACTTGGCCTCAGCCTTCAGCGCTTCGATATCGAACTTACCGTCGGGATGATGCGCGATGACGCCGTTCGGCATGCCGCGCTCACGGATGCGTGCGGTCAAAGCGCGGGTATCGACACCAGCGATGGCGACGATGCCGCGGGTCTTCAGCCAGGCATCGAGATTTTCAGCGGCGCGATAGTTCGACGGGTCGGTGATATCGGCACGCAGGATGCAGCCGCGGACGCCCGAGCGCGATGCCAGGTTCGATGTCTCGGTATCTTCCGGATTGGCGCCGACGTTACCGATGTGGGGAAAGGTGAAGGTGATGATCTGACCGGCGTAGCTCGGGTCGGTCAGAATTTCCTGGTAGCCGGTGATGGCCGTATTAAAGCAGACCTCGCCGACGGCCGTCCCCGTAGCACCAAGGCCGCGTCCGGCGATGACGGTTCCGTCATCAAGCACAAGGCGTGCGGTTAGAGGCACTTCTGTCCAGGGTTCAGGTGCGGTCATCTGTCGTCCATTCAAGGAATTGCAAGCGCGGGTCGCTCGTCGCGGCGGAACCTAGGGGAACGGCTTTACAACGTCAATTCCGGACACGGCAAGAAAGTCCGTGCTTTGTTAAAGGCTTGCCCCAGCCTGCGCGCAGACCGTAAACCAGCGCCTTGACCTCAAGGAGACCTACCCATGCGTGCTAAGATCAACGCAGACATCAAAACGGCCATGAAAGCCGGCGAAAAACAGAAGGTGGGCACCCTCAGGCTCATCAACGCGGCCATTCAATCCGCTGAAATCGAAGCGAAGAAAGACCTCGACGACGCGGCGATCCTTGCGGTCATGACCAAGATGGTGAAGCAGCGGCGGGATTCAATCGCCCAGTATACGAGCGGTGGCCGTCCGGAGCTGGCTGCGACAGAGCAGGCCGAGATCGACATTATTGAAGCATACCTGCCGAAGCAGATGGATGATGCTGCTGTCACTGTGGCCATTGCTGAGGCCATCAAGGAAACGGGTGCGGCGTCGCCCAAGGACATGGGCAAGGTGATGGGCGTGCTCAAAGCCAAGTACGCCGGACAAATGGATTTTCAGAAGGTCAGCGCGGCAGTCAAGGCGGCGCTAGGCTGATCGCCGGCTAGAAAAAGACATACATATCCTGTCATCCTCGGGCCAAGCTCGAGGATGACACCTGCGACGGGAATGCCTAATGCGTAGGCACTGTGGAAAGCGGGTATGGCTTTACGCAACAAGGCGTTGAATAGCCGGGCTTCTGAGCGAATCACCTATTGATCGGTTCACTGCGGGCCTTCGCAAGAAGGTGCGGCGCAGTCCGTCGCTCTCCTGAGGCCCTATTACGCGCATGCGCTTCAGCCCAAACTTTCTGGATGAGATCCGGTCCCGGCTGTCGGTCAGCCAGGTGGTCGGCCGGAAAGTTGCGCTGAAAAAGGCGGGCCGGGAATTCCGCGGGCTGTCGCCGTTCAAGGCTGAGAAAAGCCCGTCGTTCTTCGTCAACGACCAGAAGGGTTTCTATCACTGCTTCGCGTCGGGTGAGCACGGCGACATCTTCACCTTCGTGATGAAGACGGAGGGGCTGGAATTTCCCGAAGCGGTTGAGCGGCTCGCGGCGGAAGCGGGCGTGCCGATGCCGAAGCAGCCCGAGCGTAACATCGAGCAGGAAGACCAGCGCGAACGCCTTTACCGGCTGCTCGAAGCGTCGGCGGAATTCTTCGAGACTTCGCTGCGTGCGGGTCCCGGCGGCGAAGCGCGCCGCTATCTCGAAAAGCGCGGACTGGCTGCCGAGACGATCCAAAGCTTCCGGCTTGGCTTCGCTCCAAATTCGCGGACGGCGCTGAGTGCATTTCTCAAAGGCAAAGGCTTTTCCCCCGCCGACATGGCGACGGCCGGAATGTTGATCGCCGGGCCCGATATTCCTGAGCCTTATGACCGGTTCCGCAACCGCGTCATGTTCCCGATCCTCGATCTCAAAGGGCGCGTCATCGCGTTCGGCGGCCGGGCGCTCGATAAGGACGCCCCGGCCAAGTACCTTAATTCGCCCGAGACGCCCCTTTTTCATAAAGGGCATATCCTGTTCAACGCCGCCCGCGCCCGGTCGGCAGGGCACGACAAGAACCGTGTCATCGTCGTTGAAGGCTATATGGACGTCGTGACGCTCAGCGAGGCCGGTTTCGGCGAAAGCGTTGCACCGCTTGGAACGGCGCTGACGGAAGATCAGTTGAAGCTTCTGTGGCGTATTGCACCAGAACCGATCCTTTGCTTCGATGGCGACAGCGCCGGGCAGAAGGCGGCCAACCGTGCCGTCGAGGTGGCCCTGCCCTGGGTCAAGCCCGGACACAGTGTGGCTTTTGCCTTTCTGCCGAACGGTCTCGATCCGGACGATCTGATCCGCCAGCAGGGCGCGGCCGTCATGTCGGAGGTTTTGGAAAAAACACGACCGCTGATCGACGTGCTGTGGGAGCGGGAGCTTAACGCCCAGCCGACGACCACGCCCGAACAACGGGCGGCGCTGGAAGCGCGGCTTGGTGCACTGACCAACTCCATCCAGGATGCGGCAGTCCGCAACCATTACGCGCGGGAGCTTCGCGACAGGTTGTATCAGCTTGGGCGTCAACGCTCGCCCATGCGCAGCGCCGCGGTTTCGGCGGGACGCTTTGACGGCGGCAAGGGCCAAGGGTCCTATGCGCGGCCTGTGGTGGCGCCCGACTGGCGCCAGCGTGACCGCACGCGGCTCGGGGGTGCGTCCAGCGAGCGGCGCTTTGCTAGCCGCCGTGACGTGGTCAGCACCCTGCCCCTTGCCAGCCCTGAACTCACTAGCCATTTTCAGAGCATATCTCCGCGCGAAGCTCTGATCATGAAAACCCTTCTTAACCATCCGTGGTTGATTGATGAGTATTCCGAGGCGATTGCGGCGATCGAGTTTGCCGCGCCAGCGCTTTCGGTGCTTCGCGACGAAATTTTAGGGGTTCATGCACGCCAAAATTCACTTGACAGCGCAACTTTACGCACCCAATTGAGCAAATCGGGGGTTGCAAAGGTGGTGGACCTCGTCGCGCAAACGATTACGCACGCCAGCGACCGTTTTGCCGAGCCCGATGCCTCCGCCGCCGATGTCGAAGCCGCCTGGCACCATATTCTGGCGTTGCATCAGCGACAGGCTGCGCTCGGCGTTGCGCTGAAAGCAGCTGAGGAGGCTTGGTATCGGGATTGCACAGAAGAGGCCGAGATGCGCCTTCTCGACATCAAACGCCAGATCGCCCGCGAGGCGGCGATGGATCAAATGGACGAAGAGTTCGAGCAACCCGACGACGACGCTTCTGAGGTAAAGCGCGCTGGATAGGCGCGTATTTCGCATTCCGGCTTCGGCGCGCTGCGGCAGGCAGCAGTTCGGAGCCTAAATCAGAATTGAGCCGTTTCCGTGCGGAAGCGGCGCAGACGACAAGGAACGAAAATGGCACGCGCCCAGCAGGCAGTCCAGAAGACAGAAGACAAAGATCAGGCCGCCGATGCACCAGAACGCGACAGCCCCCTCCTCGATCTTTCCGACCAGGCGGTCAAGCGTCTTCTAAAGTCGGCGAAGGCTAAGGGCTACGTTACGCTCGATCAGCTCAACTCGGTGTTGCCGTCGGAGGAAGTTTCGTCCGACCAGATCGAGGATCTCTACGCCACCCTCTCCGACATGGGCATCACTGTCGTCGAGAACGAGGAAGGCGAAGAGAAGGAAGAAGGCGGCGAGGACCTCGTTGACGAGGAAGAAGGCCGTTCGCTCGTCACCCAAAGCTCCTCCGCGCTGACTAAGTCCGAAGGCAAAGCCGAACCGGCAGAGCGTACCGATGATCCGGTTCGTATGTATCTGCGCGAGATGGGCTCGGTCGAGCTGTTGTCGCGCGAAGGCGAAATCGCCATCGCGAAGCGCATCGAGGCAGGCCGCGAAGCGATGATCGCCGGTCTTTGCGAAAGCCCGCTGACGTTCCAGGCCATCATCATCTGGCGCGACGAACTCAACGACGGCAAGATTTTGCTTCGCGACATTATCGATCTCGAAGCAACCTACGAAGGGCCGGAAGCCAAAGAAGTGCCGGCGATGTCCGGCGAAGGCGAGGAATCCGAGGGCGAGCAGGAATCGCAGTCGGGCGAAAGCGATGACGAGGACGAGTTCGAGAACGCCATGTCGCTTGCGGCGATGGAAGCCGAACTCAAGCCGAAGGTTCTCGAAACCTTCGATCAGATCGCAGGCACCTATAAAAAACTGCGCAAGCAGCAGGACAAAAAGCTCGAACAGCAGCTCGTCGGCGAGCAGGGTTCGCGCCAGCAGCAGAAAGCTTACGAGAAGCTTCGCGACGAGATCATCGTCGACGTGAAGTCGCTGTCGCTCAACAACAACCGTATCGAAAGCCTCGTCGAGCAGCTTTACGCGATCAACAAACGCCTCATCGGTCTCGAAGGCCGCTTGATGCGTCTCGCCGACAGCTACGGCGTGCCGCGCCAGCACTTCATCGACGAATATTACGGCAATGAACTCGACCAGACGTGGCTCGACCGCGTCGCCAACAATGGCAAGAAGTGGGGCCAGTTCGTCAAAGTGGAACGCGCCCAGGTCGAACAGATCCGTGCCGAGATCCATCAGCTTGCAACCGAAACGGGTCTGGAAATTCCGGAATACCGCCGCATCGTGAAAGCGGTGCAGAAGGGCGAGCGCGAGGCCCGTCAGGCCAAGAAGGAAATGGTCGAAGCCAACCTTCGTCTCGTCATCTCGATTGCGAAGAAATACACCAACCGCGGCCTGCAGTTCCTCGATCTCATCCAGGAAGGCAACATCGGTCTGATGAAGGCGGTCGATAAGTTCGAATACCGCCGCGGCTACAAGTTCTCGACCTACGCGACATGGTGGATCCGGCAGGCGATCACGCGTTCGATCGCCGACCAGGCGCGCACGATCCGTATTCCGGTGCACATGATCGAGACGATCAACAAGATCGTCCGCACCTCGCGCCAGATGCTGCACGAAATCGGTCGCGAGCCGACGCCGGAAGAGCTGGCGGAAAAGCTCGCGATGCCGCTCGAAAAGGTGCGCAAGGTTCTGAAGATCGCGAAAGAGCCGATCTCGCTCGAAACGCCGATCGGCGACGAGGAAGATTCGCACCTCGGCGATTTCATCGAAGACCGCAATGCGGTGCTGCCGATCGAAGCGGCGATCCAGTCGAACCTGCGCGATACGACCACGCGCGTGCTCGCCTCTCTCACGCCGCGCGAAGAACGCGTGCTGCGCATGCGCTTCGGCATCGGCATGAACACGGACCATACGCTCGAAGAAGTCGGCCAGCAGTTCTCGGTCACGCGCGAACGTATTCGCCAGATCGAAGCCAAGGCGCTGCGGAAGCTGAAACATCCGAGCCGGTCTCGGAAGCTCCGGAGCTTCCTGGATAACTGATCCAAACTATCGAAAGGGGCCGCGAAAGCGGCCCTTTTCTGTTTCAGCGCATAGTCTCCGCGGACGAACTGGAACACTGTCCCGCGTTCGAATTTTTTTCCCATTGCTGCCAATGCTGAACCATGTTCGCTATTAGCAAAAACAGAGGTCTTGCCCCTCCCTCAAGTCGCCGTCATTGTTATTGAGACTGAACAGCCGGGAAAATCGGCTGCGGCGAGGTCAAAGACCTCAGCTTTTCCCGGATTTGAGCGTTACGGCAGCCCCATAAGAATTGGAGGAAACCGTGTCCCAAGTTCAGGAGAATGCCGGCGGCATCCGAAGCGAAAATTGCCAAGCGATCACCCCCCATCTCGTCTGCGCGGGGGCGGCTGACGCGATCGACTTCTACAAAAAGGCATTCGGCGCCGAAGAAGAAATGCGGCTGGCGGGTGCCAACGGGAAGCTGATGCATGCTGCCGTTCGCGTCGGCAACGCCCGCTTCATGCTGGTCGACGAGTTGCCGGAATGGGGTTCATCTTCGCCGATCACGCTCGGCGGCAGCCCGGTCACGATCCACCTCTATGTCGCCGACGTCGACGCATTCGTCGAGCGCGCCGTGAAGGCCGGTGCGATCCTGCGCATGCCGGTCGAAGACATGTTCTGGGGCGACCGCTACGGCATCATCGAAGACCCGTTCGGGCACAAATGGTCGGTCGCCACGCATAAACGCGATATGAGCGAACGCGAGATCGAAGAGGCGATGAAGAAGTTCATGCCGTCTTCCGACAGCACGTCTTGAGCTGATCGCACTACTCGATCTTGGTGATCTCGGCCTCTCCCGCGCCGGCCGCAACGGTGTCGCCGACGGCTTTTTCCATCAGCGCCTGGGCGAGCGGCGAGACGTAAGAGATCCTGCCCTTCGAGGGGTCGGATTCGTCCTCGCCGACAATGCGGAATTTCTGCACACGGCCGTCGTCGCGCTCGAGCGTGACAGTCGAGCCGAACGAGACGACCGAGGCGCTCGCCGGCGCGGCCTGGACTTCCGCCGTCGTCAGACGTTGGTTCCAATAGCGCAGATCGCGTGACGTCCGCTGGATGGCGTCACGATCTCCAGCGCGCTGGCCCTCGGCCAGCTCATCCTGAAGGCGTTCGACCTCGGCCTGGATCAGCGCTAAGCCTTCCGGGGTGACGAGGTTGCGATGCTCGGACACGAGCTTCTCGGGAAGCTCTTCGACGGCATCGGATTCTCTGACAAATGCTCTGCTCATCGAACCAATATAAGCATTTTCCGAGGCCGGTACCAGAATGCGGCAATACCAGCAAACATTGACCCTTAACACCCGCGGACAGGGTCTGTCCGAGTTTACGCTAGACGTGGTGCAGATCGTCAGCGACGCGGAGATCGAGGTAGGACTGGCGCATATTTTCTGCCGCCACACGTCGGCGTCGCTGCTGATCCAGGAGAACGCCGATCCGGACGTGCAGCGCGATCTCATTGCCTTCTTCAAGCGCCTCGTACCGGACGGCGATCCGCACTTCATTCACCGTTCGGAAGGCGCCGACGACATGCCGGCGCATGTCAAGAGTGCGCTGACGCAGACGACGCTGACGATCCCGATCGCCAACGGGCGGCTGATGCTCGGGACGTGGCAAGGCATTTACCTTTTTGAGCATCGCGCGCATCCGCACGACCGACATGTCATCGTGCATGTGATCGGCGATTAACGTCTGCGCTTTGGCATCAGCCTGAAACATCTCTAGCTTAACGGTGCCGAGACTGCCCCCCTCCCCTTCCTCCAAAGGAGTGCCGCGATGCGCCTGCCTCTGATCCCGCTGGATACGCTGACGCCCGAGCAGAAAACGCTCTATGCCGACATGAAGAACGGCATCCAGAACAACTTCAAAGGTTTCACCGCGATCAACGAGACCGGCCAGCTTATCGGGCCATGGAACCCGTGGCTGCGCTTTCCGCAGTTCGGCAGCGCGGTGTGGGAGTATACCAAGGCGATGTCGGCATCGCCGAAGCTACCGCGGCAGGTGCGCGAGATCGCCATTCTCGTCACCGGCACGAAGTTTCACGCGGCGTATGAACTCTACGCGCATGTGCTTATCGCGGAACTGCGCGGGCTTCCCGACGAAAAAATCACGACCATCATTGCCGGAAACCGGCCGAACGATCTGACGGAAGAGGAAGCTGTCGCCTATGATCTGGCGTCGAGCCTCGTGACGGGGAGCACGCTTCCGGCGTTGACATATAACCGCGCCGTCGGCGCGTTCGGTGAGGATGGAGCGGCGGAATTCATTTATCTCGTCGGGCTTTATTGTGCCGTATCGGTGATCCTCAATGGCTTCGACGTGCCGTTGCCTGACGACGGAACCGCGGATTGAGCGTCCTCAATCCAATCGGTAATTGAAGCTCACAGACACGCGCTCGGCTTTGGCGTGATTGACCGGTACTTCATGGCGAAGCCAGCTTTCCCAGAGCAGCAGCGTACCCGGCGCGGGCGCGACTGAGACGAACGTCCTGTTCTTGTCCTTCGCCGAGGGCTTCTTCGGCGGGGCGGCCATCAGCATCGCCAGCCGTGGGTCTTCGTATTTGATGGCGCTCGCGTCCTTCGGCACCGCGAGATAGAGCGTGCCGCTGATGACCGAATGCGGGTGAATGTGCGCCGTGTGATAGCCGCCGGGCTTCAGGACGTTGACCCAGAGGCTGTCGAGCACGAGGCGGCGGCCATCGAGGTCAAATTCCAGCGTCCGGCCAAAGGCCGCGACCTGGCGATCCAGCACCGCGACGAGATCGGCAAAGGCCGGATGCCGATCGGGGAGGTCGTTGAGCGAGGCATAGGATGTATATCCAGCATAATCATTGGCTTTCGACCATCCCTGCCCCGCCCGGTCGGCGGCAGCGATTTCGTGGGCGGCATCCAGAAGCTCGGCCATGAGCGCGGATGTCGCGCCGCGCTGAAGCTCCTCACGGTAAACGTGGGTAACGAAAAGCTCTTGAATGCGCGCCATGGCCTCTTTCCGGCTTCGAGATGGTAGGTGAAATGTCGCGTTTACCGCAGCATCCTTGCGCATGGAAGGCCGGGACCCGACCTGCTAAGACCCCCGGCAGATCGAATCGAAAAGCCTACCGGAGAAAGACCGATGTCCGAAACGTCCGCTGAATCTGCAGCCCGCGTCGCAACCGCCGCCCTCATCCGCGACTATTACGAGGCCTTCAACCGCGGCGACACCGACGCGATGCTCGAATTTCTGACCGACGACGTCATTCACGACGTCAACCAGGGCGAGCGCCGTCAGGGCATCGAGAAGTTCCGGGCCTTCAATGCGCGCATGACGCACAACTACAAGGAAGAGCTGAAAGACATCGTCGTCATGGTGTCGAAGGACGGCTTGCGCGCTTCGGCCGAATTCAACGTGCACGGCGTTTATAAGAACACGGAAGAAGGTCTGCCCGACGCAGTCGGCCAGAAGTATGTTCTCCCGGCCGGTACGTTCTTCGCCATCCGCGACGGCAAGATTGCGCGCGTCACCACCTATTACAATCTGACCGACTGGATCGCACAGGTCGCAGGCTAAGGATTAGAGAGCGAATGGCCGCTGACGAAAAGAAGAAGCTCGAGGTCAAATCGGTGACAGGAGCGGATATCCTTCCGGTCCTGCCCGATCTCAGTCGCCTGCGCATGATCGTCTTTCGGGACTGGCCTTATCTCTACGAAGGCACGCTCGAATACGAGCAGAAGTATCTTGAGAAGTTCGCCAAGGCGAAGGGCGCGGTCGTCGTCTGCGCCTATGACGGAGATCAGATGGTGGGCGCTTCGACCGGCGCGCCGATGATCGAGCATGCCGACGAGTTCGGCGAGCCGTTCAAGAAAGCGGGCTACGACATCTCCAAGATCTTCTATTGCGGCGAGAGCGTGCTGCTCAAAAGCCATCGCGGCCACGGCCTCGGCCATGCATTCTTCGACGGACGCGAGGCGCAGGCGAAGAAGCTCGGCGGCTTTGAATACTCGTCGTTCTGCCGCGTCGTTCGGCCTGACGACCATCCGTTGAAACCAGCGGATTACGCCCCACTTGATCCGTTCTGGAGAAAGCGCGGCTATGAGCCGGTCGACGGCATCGTCGCCACCTACGACTGGCAGGATATCGACCAGACCGCCGAAACGACCCACGACATGCAATTCTGGATGAAGAAACTCTGATG
This sequence comes from Hyphomicrobium sp. MC8b, assembly GCF_905067615.1. Lineage (NCBI taxonomy): Bacteria > Pseudomonadati > Pseudomonadota > Alphaproteobacteria > Hyphomicrobiales > Hyphomicrobiaceae > Hyphomicrobium > Hyphomicrobium sp. MC8b. The sequence goes on from NZ_LR898465.1 coordinate 2,390,166, forward strand.
ACCAAGAAGACACTCAAAGTTGCAAGCTCTCAGTACCCGATCGGCCAGCCGAAGACGCTTGCCGAATGGGAAGAGAAGATTGCGCTTTGGGTGAAGAATGGCGCAGCGACGGGCGCAGAGCTTCTGGTCTTTCCGGAGTACGCGGCGATCGAGCAGGCGGCGTGCTTCGGTCCGGAGGTCTATAGCGACCTGCAGGCGACGCTTGCCAAGGTTGCCCAGATCAAGGACGCGCGCGTTCAGTTTCACGTCGATCTCGCGAAGAAGTACAAGGTGCATATCCTCGTCGGCTCGGGACCTGAGAAGACCGCAGACGGATTGTTCGTCAACTCGGCGCAGCTCGTCACGCCAAAGGGTTCGGTCGGCGTGCAGGAAAAGCTCGTCATGACGCCGTTCGAAAAGAACTGGGGCGTGACGGCGGGCAAGACGGTGCGCGTGTTCGAGACGTCGATTGGCACGTTCGGCATCGCGATCTGCTACGATAGCGAATTCCCGCTGATCTCTCGCGCGATGGCGGAAGCTGGCGCGCAAGTGTTGCTTGTGCCGTCATGCACGGAGCGCATCTCGGGCTATCACCGGGTGCGCACCGGCTCGATGGCGCGTGCACTCGAAAACACCATTGCGGCCGTGCAGAGCCCAACCGTCGGCGATGCGCCGTGGTCTCCGGCTGTCGACTTCAATGCCGGTGCGGCGGGTATTTACGTGCCGTCCGAGCACGGCATTTCGGACACGGGCGTACTCGCGCAAGGCACGCTCAACGCGGCCGAGTGGGTCGTCGCCGAGATCGACATAGCGCGGCTTACGCATTTGCGCGTTTCGGCCGAGATGCACAATTTCGGCGATTGGTCGGTGCAGCCCGGCGCTCCGACGCCGAAAGTCGACGTCGACGTCGTAAAGTTGATTTAGTTTCGGCTTCCGACTCCTTTCCGAGGAGCGGGCCGGAAGCCGATTTCTTACTTCAATGCCCAGGTAATCGTCACGCGCGCTTCGAGCGTGCTGGTACCGGCTTCGATGGGCACCGAGGACGCGGTAGCTTTTGCGAGCCGCGGCGCATACATCACCGGGCCGTTCGACGACGTCTCTTCCGAAATCTGGATCACGTCGCCGACTTCGGCACCCGCAGCCGCGGCGAGCAGCTTGGCACGGCGCAGCGCGTTGGCGACGGCTTCCTTGCGCGCGTCGTCCTTCAGAGCATCTTCTTTCGACACCTCGAAGGCGAGGCCCTGAATCTGGTTGGCGCCTGCGCTCACGACATTGTCGAGGATCTCGCCGAGCTGATCGAGCTTGCGAACCAGAACGATCACCTGATTGCTGACGCGATAGCCGCGCACCTTCGGCGGCTGGCCCTCTTTATAGTCCATCACCGGCTCGACGTTGAACGATGCCGTCTGAATATCTTTCGGGTCGATGCCTTTGCCTTTCAGCTCGTCGATGATCTTCGTCATCGTCTCGCTGTTCTTCGTTAACGCGTCACGCGCGGTCTCGGCTTCCGTCGAAACGCCGGACGTGATGCGCGCACGATCAGGCTCTGCCTCGGCCGTGCCCGTCGCCGAGACGGTAATTGTCCGTTCCAATGGTCTATCCTCCGCGCGCGCCATGGCGGGCGAGAACATCAGCAGCGCTGCTACGCCGCCAATTGCGAGAGCCGAAACAATATCTCGAGGACGCAAAGCGCTAAGCATGGGTGTCTCCGCCAGTTTTTCCCCGCTGGCTATAGTCGCTTCGAGGACAAATGAGGGCGAAATACTGTCGTTCGGATGAATGACACGTCGCGGGCCGTTGCAAAGCGGGGCTCGCCGCCTTGCGACGCCCGGATCTCCTGCTATAGCATTTGCAGCTATTGGGGCCGGACCGGGCGGCGTCATGGCTTCCCAAGGATACCGAGACGGTCAGAATGGTCGATACGAAGCCGCGCGCAGACAGTGACAGCAGAAACCATGGAAACGATATTCGCCAATCGTTCGGTGCGGATTTCGTGGTCATTGGTTTTTTCACGCCGAATTACGAACCGGCGGCGGCTGCATTCTCGAAAAATCTTATCCAGCATCGCATCTCGCACCATCTCTACGCGCGCCCTGTTCTCGGCGACAGTTGGTATTCGCAGACGCGACAGAAGCCGACGGTCATGGCGGATGCACGCCGCGACTATCCGGACCGGCCGCTAATTTTCATGGACGTCGATTGCACCGTGCGCGGCGACATTAGCGGCATCCTGCAATCGCCCGGCGATCTTGCCATGCGGACAAAGGGCACGGCGCTTGGCACAACGCGGCGCGCCTTGAAGCCGACGACGCGCGTGCTGCTGCTTCGCCCCACGGCCGGCGCAGATGCGTTCATTGCCGCCTGGGAGGCCGGAACCCAGTACGCAGGCAAGGGAGACTCCGCGGAAGCAATCCTGATCGAGGTGATGGGCGACAGCCCCGAACGCTATGCCATCGGCACGCTCCCGCTCAAGTATGCCGGAATTGAGTTGCATGACGCGCCGACCGACGCCGTCGTCGTGCACGACAGCATTCACGATCAGACGCGTCCGGCCTGGACATTGCGGCGGGGGTTGCAGCGCTATTTCCGGGCGGGGCGGAACACGGCCTACCGGATCGCGACCGGGCAGACGTACGATGAACGCTACGGCAAACGGGGCGCGCGGAACCGGACGAAATAGCCTTGCTAGCGCTTGCCGAGCGGCGACAGAATGCCTGACACAAAATCGTCGTTGAGGCTGTCCGCCCGGCAAACATCTGGTATGAGAAGCACCGCGTGGGCCCGTAGCTCAATGGTTAGAGCTGACGGCTCATAACCGTCTGGTTCCAGGTTCGAGTCCTGGCGGGCCCACCACATTTTTTGCGCGCAGCCGCCACATTGACCCTGTGCGCCATGGTTCCGGTTCGAGGTTTCTCCTCTCACCTCCCCTATTACGCGTCTGCTGAATTTCCCTCCTGATCCATCTGCCAGCGCCCCATCGACGGAGCGCGCGGATGATCGCACGGCTCCGTCGTTTAACTGGTGGAGAGCTGACGTCGTGCGTCAGTAGTCGACGACGCCGTCCAAAGCGTAGTGCTTGATGGTCTTGCGGTTCTTGATCAGCTCATCGATCGACGGCTCGCTCTTCAGGGCGCGTTCGATCGCTAGCTTCATAGCCTTGTAGTTCGTATTGTAGAGATCTTTCTTGTCGAGTTCGGCGTGGTCGGCGCAGCGCGGGTCCAGCCAGATCGTCACGACGATGCAGATCTCATCGACGATCGCCTTCGGAATAATTCCCTCAGCGACGCTATCGACGACAGCATCAGCGATCGCGGCCTGCACGACACCGCCGAGCAGTTCGACATACTCGCCGGAGGCGATCGTCACCTTCGTCGTCATCATGGTGGCCGGACGCGCCATTTGGTTGAGATCGCGTATTGCGAAAAACCGGGTGTGGCCGACGCTCTGACCCATCATGCTGGCGAATGCATGCCCCACTGGGCCGTTGACCGAACCGATCAGCACCTCGGGCATAGCATCAGTGTACTGACCCGGAGCTGCGAGTACAGTCGCCTCACCGGCCTTGAAAATAATATCGCTCATGCATTCCTCTCTTGATGGTTCCATTTCAGCCTGCGATCGGTGGACTGGATCAGCCTCAAACGATGCGCCCGGTCACCGCTTTCTTAGCTTGCAACCAACCGGCCGCCACGAAGAAAATCGAACAATAGAGTTGCGCCGCACCGACACCTAATGGTGTCACGCTCAGTACAGCGCGGGCGGCAATGCTGTACTGCTGTCTGAACTGCCGTGGTTTCAATTGGTCTGCACGGCTGGCGATTAATCTGATCGTTAATTTAAAACAATCATCACTTCGAATTGGCATACGGCGAAATAATCGCCGATCTTTCTGACAGCGCAGGTTCATCTCCCACGGTTGGTGCTCACTCCAATGGCCATTTTTGGACTTTTCGACATGCCTCGTTCCAGCAACGCAGTTTTGGGCCTCGTAGGCGCGGCGGTGCTCATCGCTCTATCGACATCGCAGGTGTGCCGCGCCGACAGCGTGGCGCCTGCGCCAGCCAAGGACCATCAAACGCCTTGGGTCGTACCGGACATCGACAAGCTGCCGGATAATGATTGGGGCCGCACCGTGCGTCACGGTCGCGATCTCATCGCCAAAACATCCTCGCTAATCGGCCCCGAAGTCAAAGATCCGGCGCACCGTTTCGCCGGCAACAACCTCAATTGCCAAAGCTGCCATATCAATGCCGGCACGAAGCAGTTCGGATTGGCGCTGGTCGGCGTTTATGCCGATTTTCCGAATTATCGAAAGCGGTCGGGCAGCGTCGGCTCGATGGAAGATCGCATTCAAGGCTGCATGCAGCGCAGCATGAACGGCAAAGCACTTCCCGAGGACGGACCGGAAATGATCGCGATGCTCTCCTATCTGAGGTTTTTGTCAGATGGCATTCCGGTTGGCGCAAAAACGTTCGGGCGCGGCACCGGCGCTATGCCCGAACTCAATCGCGCCGCCGATCCCGTCCGCGGCAAGACGATCTACGCGAACATGTGCGCCGCTTGTCACGGCGCCGACGGCCTGGGTCAGCGCGTCGGCAAAGTCGGCGATGCAAAGGGCTATATCTTCCCGCCGCTTTGGGGCCCTGACAGCTACAACGACGGCGCCGGCATGGACAGGCTGATCGACGCCGCCAACTTCATTCACAACAACATGCCAGCGGGTACGACGTGGAAAAATCCAGCGCTGAAGCCTGAGGATGCGTGGGACGTCGCTGCCTACATCGACACACAACCTCGGCCGCAAAAAGCGCACCTCAGTCGCGACTTTCCGAACCGCCTGCAAAAGCCCATCGACACGCCCTATGGGCCTTATGCGGACGATCTGCCGGAGAGCGAGCACAAGCTTGGGCCATTCGGGCCGATCATCGACGCCGACAAAAAGCTCAAGGACGACGCGAAGCACTAGCTCCCCAGCCCTTCGGTGCGTTCGCGCTCCGAGTGGCCTCACATGAAGACCCGGAGTTGAAAATGACCATGACCGGCAGACGACAGGCGTTACAGGCATTCGGCCTGGCGCTAGCTGCGGCCTCAGTCGGAGGCCTCACACGCGAAGCCGACGCCGCTGCACCCAATGACATTCCAGCGGGCGCGTCGGCTCTCGCAGACCTCACCGACAGGCTCGCCAAGGCTCCGCGCCGCCGTGACTTCAAAACCGTGCCGATGATCCTCGATCATTCCGATCAATGGGATGACGAGGCTCTGAAGGAAGTCCTCGCCTACAAGCCCATCACCAAGCAGGCCTGGGACGTGACGGACATCGCAGGCCCTTGGCTCAATGTGATGCGCAATTCCATCAATGCGCAGGTCTGGTCATTCAAGCATCCGGATTTTCTGGTCGTTTCGGCAACGCACGGCTCGGCGCATTACGCGCTCTACGATCAGGAGATGTGGGACAAATATCAGTTTGCGAAGATCGTCGGCAAAGGCTTCGAGAAGAACACGCTGATCCTCGATAAGCCCGCAGCGTCCGCCAATTCTGCCGACTATGAAAGCCCGACGGGCGTGTTCTCCCCGCTGAACAACTCGATCCCGGCCCTGCAAAGGCGCGGCGCCGTTTTCATGTCGTGCCACAACGCCATCTGGGAGCAGGCGACCAAGCTGCACGAAAAAGGCGTTAATCCCGACAAGCTTGAAGTCGATGCGCTCGCGGCCGAGCTAACGAACCATCTGATCCCCGGCGTGGTTCTGATTCCCGGCGCCGTCGCGACACTTCCTGAACTGCAGCAAGCGGGGTTCCACTATGCGCGCTAATTCCATCGTTAAAGCGGTTTTCGGAGCAGGCATCGCCGGAGCAGTGGCTCTGGGTGCAATGTCAGCACAGAGCGCCGAGCAAAACGCACCGAATATTTTCCCGCCTTGGCAGCACGGCTTCAACAACGACGCGACCGACCGCGGCTTCGAATTCACCGTACCGCAGGTCGATAACCTTGCTGATTTCCACGGCAGCGTCACCGATCCCAAGCTCGTGCTCTACGTCGGCGGCAACTACTTCTTCGCCATGGCGCCACTGGTGGATGAGTTCGAGAAAGCGCATCCGGAATTCAAAGGCCGGATCTATTGGGAGACGCTGCCGCCGGGGCTTCTCGTGCATCAAATCAAGGCGCACGGCGTCGTCACCTCGGGAAACATGACGTGGACTGCAAAACCGGATGCGTATTTCGCCGGACTTGTTGCCGTCAAGCGGCTCGTCGATGACGGCACGCTAGCCGGTCCTCCGGTTCCTTACGTCAAGAACACGCTGACGATCATGGTCCCCAAGGACAATCCTGGACACGTCTCTGGACTTGCGGATCTCGGGCGGGCGGGCTTGCGCATTGCGATGCCGAACCCGGAATTCGAGGGCGTGGCGCGGCAGATCAAGGCGTCGCTGAAAAAAGCTGGCGGCGCGGCGCTCGAAAAGGAAGTCTACGAAACGAAGGTCGCCGACGGCGGCACGATTTTAACGCACATCCATCACCGGCAGACGCCACTGTTCCTGATGCAGGGTCACGTCGATGCCGGCGTGACGTGGCTGTCGGAAGCGATGTTCCAGGAGCAAGTCGGAAACCCGATTACGAACGTCGTCATTCCAACGGATCAGAACACAACTGCGACTTACGCCGGAGCGATGGTCAAGGGCGCCGCCCACCCAGAAGCGGCCAAGATGTGGCTCGACTTTATCCGCTCACCTTCAGCACTGAAGATTTTTGAAAAGTACGGCTTCACGCCCGCTTGAGCGGAGGCATTGAGCGTCAGGACATTGAAGGCAGCGCGCTTAAAACCGCGCACTGCCTTTGACGCTGATGCTGCTGAGGCTCGTATCTTCGGCGTAATGGCCGTCGTACTGCAGGCTCAGCGTTGCGCCGTGCATATTGATGAGATCAACGCCAGCGCTCACATCCGCAAAGAGCGTATCGAGCTTGGTGGCCGTCGTGAAGCCAGCAACGTCTGGCGCGTCGGCAAAATTGGTGTTGAGAAGAAACTGATCCGTGTCCTGCCACGTCAAACCCGCCCTTACGAACGGACGGATCGTTACGAAATTGTGGACGTTCTTCTCGCTGCCGAATTCGATGCCCGGCGACACGCTGACGACCGTATCGCTTTTTCCAGCAACCGCCAGCGCCGCTCCGCCGCCGTCATTTTCAGTGAAGCCGTCGAGCGAGACATTGGTGATCGCTGCATCGACCAGCGGCTTCACATAATAGTTGTCGTGTTGGAAGGAATAGCCGGCGTGCAACTGGCCCGACACGTAGTTGATATCGTTTTTGGAATGCGCCGCGCTGCTGAAGTCACCGAACAGCATGGTACGGTCGGTGTCGTAAGTGCTCCAGCCGCCAGTGACGCCCGCTGCAAACAGCCACTGGCCAGGATTGTATTTGATGATGCCGCCGACGTTGGCGCGGTCGCCTTCGCTCGTTGCGACACCGCTCGAAAGGGAAACGCTATCGTAGCCGGCAGCGAAACCGAGCCGCCAATCCGGCGCGAGGGCAATCTGGCCGCCTGCGGAGAACGAGCCCGTCGTCGCGTGCGCGCCAATGTCTTCGGATGTGCGGTCGAAATCGGAGAAGCGCGCACGGGCACGAACCCACAGACACTGGCCTTCGCGCGCGATCGACACGCCCTGCTGCCCGGCGACCTTGCAGCTCATCAGATCGTTGGCGAACTGCTGGCTCCCGTAAAGTGTTTCAACAAGGCCGTAGTTGTAGATCTCAGGCGACAATTGATTGAGTGCGCCGGCCAGTTCTTTTTGGTCGGATGCGCCCGCCAGCGCATTGGTGACCGTCGTCAGAGCACCGGCGTCCATTGCGGCGTTGATCGACGAGGCCATAGCGGTCTGATTACGATTGAGAGATGCGAAAGACAGTGCATTCGGTCCGAGGTAAATCAGGCTTACATCGTCGATGCCGAATTCGGGAAAAGTCGCGCCGGAGACGAATTCCGAATCGAACAGCACCTGGGCAGAACCAGCATTCAGTTTCACTACGGACGATGCACTTTCCATCGCCGTGTTCGTGATGTCCGATTTTGCAAAGACAGTGATACCCGCGACCTTGGCCGTCAGCGCCCAGGTTTGTCCCGCGGTCGCCGCATAGAAAAACTGGAACTGATATTTTCCGCTTTTGGCGATTGAAACATCCTGCGTAAGCACACTGCTATTGCCGAACGGGTTGGCGAAATAGCTACCGCTGTGAGGTGTCAAAGACGTGATACCGGCGGTCCAAATGTCGACTGCTCCACTGGCGACGTGCCACGGCGGCTGAATGGAGGCCGTCGGTGCATTTGCTTCGAAGCTCGGATCCTGAATGAGGTTCTGAGCACACGCAGTGGTTGCTGGCATCGCCAGCGCAAGGAATGGAGCCACAACGGCAGCGGGGCGCAACAGTGATCGCGTAAGACGCGGCAGCCGAGAGAAAAAGCCGCTATTGATCCAGTCTACCATCTGCGTATTCATTCCGATTTCGTATCCAACCGTCCGGGGGCATCGACGCGCGGGCGCTTCTGACATACGTTCAATTGGCCGATTCGCGGCTTTGCTCTAGAGCTCCTTGCGGCTTACTGTGGATTGTTGATTTTTTGATGTAAGTTTGTCACTCAAGCCTCAGGAACCTCTAAAAAATATAGTCCGCACACTTCTCGTTTGATGCGTGCATTCCGTTCGGAGAACTCAGAAACGTTCAACAAGTCTCGAACCTCTCGGCACGGCCAAAGGCAGCTTCTGCTTCAAGACAATCCGCTTTAGGGAGACGGCGCCCGCCGCCTGATGGACACGCAATCCTCGCAGATCCAGCCGCAAACGCTTTGGCGCCATCCGCCCTTGCAATACTTCCTGTGGGGGCGCGGTTTTTCGAAATTCGCTTCGCAGATATTGACGGTTGCAGTCGGCTGGCAGGTCTATGACCTGACGAGCAGCGCGTTCGACCTCGGCATGGTCGGCCTCGTGCAGTTTCTGCCGACGGCCATTCTGGTGTTCGTGGCCGGGCACGCTTCCGATCGGTATGACCGCAAGCGCGTCATCCAGCTTTGCCAGATCGTTGAGGCAGCAGCGGCGGTTTTTCTGGCGTGGGGCAGCTATGAAGGCTGGATCACGGTGCCGCAGATCTTTCTTGCCGTTGCGGTGTTCGGCGTCGCTGGCGCGTTCGAAAGCCCTGCGACCGCGGCGTTGCTTCCGGGCGTTGCGCCGGAAGGCTTACTGCAGAAGGCGACGGCGCTTTCGACCGGTGTTTTTCAGTTCGCGGCGATCAGCGGACCCGCAATCGGCGGCCTCGCGTATGGCATTTCGCCTGCCGTGCCTTACGTCATCATGACCGTGTTCTGGATTGTTGCGTCAGTGCTTAATGGCGCCATTGTACTCGACCGGCCGGTCGCGCCGCGCGAATCGCCGACCGCCGGCGCGCTGTTTGCGGGTGCGCATTTCGTCAGAAACAATCCGGCGATCCTTGGCACGATCTCGCTTGATCTCTTCGCGGTGTTACTGGGCGGCGCGTCGGCATTGCTGCCGATTTATGCGCGCGACATCCTGCACACCGGACCTTGGGGTCTCGGCATGCTGCGCGGTGCGCAAGCCATCGGCGCTTTGATCATGACCGGCATTCTGGCGCGCCATGCGATTACAAAGCACGTCGGCATGCGCATGTTCCAAGCTGTGATCGTGTTCGGGATCGCGACTGTCGTGTTCGCGCTTTCGAAAGAGGTCTGGCTATCGGTTCTCGCCCTCGCCGTGATGGGTGCAGCCGATACGATCAGCGTCGTCATTCGTGTGTCGCTGGTGCAGCTGGCAACGCCCGACGATATGCGCGGGCGCGTCGGCGCGGTGAACTTCCTGTTCATCAACGCCTCGAACCAGCTCGGTGAATTCGAGAGCGGAATGACGGCGGCTTTGCTCGGCGCCGTCCCCGCGGCCGTTCTCGGCGGGCTCGGTACGATTGCGGTGGCGCTGATCTGGATGAAGCTCTTTCCCGTGCTGCGCAACCTGCAGCGTCTGGAATGACGGACAATCAGTTTTCGAGACAATCACGCGAGATCTGGTCGATGGTGCGAATACCCGCGAGCGCCATCGTGACATCGAGTTCCTTGGCGATGAGATCGATGGCTTTGGTCACACCTGTTTCGCCTGCCGCGCAAAGCCCGTAAAGATAGCTGCGGCCTAGCCAACATGCGCGAGCACCAAGCGCGAGGGCGCGGAACACGTCCTGGCCGGAGCGAATGCCGCCATCGAAATGCACTTCCACGTCGTCGCCGACGGCATCGACGATGCGCGGCAACATCGAGATCGACGAGGCCGCGCCATCGAGCTGGCGGCCACCGTGGTTGGAAACGACGATCGCCGACGCACCGCTTTTGACGGCCATCCGCGCATCGTCGGCGTCCATGATGCTTTTGATGATGAGCTTGCCGGGCCATTGCTCACGAATCCAGGCGACGTCGTTCCACGACAGCGCCTGGTCGAACTGGCTGTTGATCCAGTCCATATAGGAGAGAAGATTTTCGGTGCCGGGAATGCGCCCGGCGACGTTGCCGAAGGTCTTGCGCTTGCCCATCAGCACGTTCGCGATCCAGGCAGGTTTCGACGCGATGCGACCAATCGTTTTTAGCTTGATGCGAGGCGGAACGGTCATGCCGCTGCGCACGTCGCGATGACGTTGGCCGAGCACCTGAAGATCGACCGTCAAAACCAATGCGCTGCAATTCGCCTTACGCGCACGCGCAATGAGATCGGCGACGAAGCCGCGGTCCTTCATGAAGTAGAGCTGAAACCAGAACGGCTTCGAGACGGCTTCGGCCACGTCTTCAATGGAGCAGATCGAGAGCGTGCTCAGGGTGTAGGGAATACCGGCCTTCTCGGCGGCGCGTGCCGCAGCGATCTCGCCGTCACGATAGGCCATACCGCTGAGACCAACCGGCCCCAACACAAGCGGCAAAGGCTGCGTCTCACCCAGCACCGTCTGGATTTGATTGCGATTGGCGGCGCCTGCCAAGACGCGCTGGCGGATCTTGATGTTCTGAAGATCGCGAAGATTGGCGGCGAGCGTCGTTTCGGAATACGAGCCCGACTCGTAATAGCCCATGAAATCGCTTGGAACGCGCCGGTGCGCCAAACGCCGGAGATCGTCGATGCAAGCTACCGATTTAAGGGCCGCGGAGCCTGATCGAAGCACGTCAGCAACTCACTACCAGCATCAAATCAGCATTCGGCTTCGCTGACGGAGATGACAACGCCGGAATGCACCGATTTAAGCTGACGGACATCATCAAGCGCTTCCGCCCAGACGTTGCAGGGTCCGGCCAAACGGATTTCACCCCGTGTGCGCGACAGTGGCGTTGGACCGAAGCCGATGGAAATTGCGTCGCCTTCCGGCCAAAAAACAATGTCACCGGCTTTGACGGTGACACGGGCATCAGGCTCGGCTGCTGAACTGACCGGAGCGTCGAAATAGATTTCACCGCCCCAAGTCCGCGCCGCAGACTCGATGGGCAGTGCGGCCCATATCCGTTCGGCCGTAGGCGTGTCGAGCAGCCTTGCGCGAATGGCAACACTCCCGGCCCGGATCACGATCTTTCGCATACCGCACAAATCCCGATCAGCACTTCGCGACCGGGATGAGAATGCGGCCGCAATGGGGAAGTCTCTCATCGAGAACCGCAGTCAGCAAGCCTTTTACGGGTCTCGAACGCGAACAAAATGTCCTGCGCGCTCGAAAATCGCGCAGGATTTGCCGTTTGCGCGGCGCAATGTGTTTATTGCGATTGCGAAAGACGGCCGCGCCTGGCGTCATTTGGCAACGGCCGAATTGCAATGCGATCACTTCGGCGCAGGTCCGAACACCAGCGAGGTATTCAAGCCGCCGAACGCGAGCGAGTTCGACATCGTATAGCCGAGCTTCATTTCGCGGCCGACGTTCGGGATATAGTCGAGATCGCAGCCTTCGCCGGGCTCATCGAGACCAATAGTCGGCGGCGCCCAGTTTTCGCGCATCGCCATGATCGTCGCGACGGCTTCGATACCGCCGCCCGCACCGAGCGGATGGCCGTGCATCGACTTCGTCGACGAAATGGCGAGCTTGTAGGCGTAATCGCCGAAGACGTTCTTGATCGCCTTCGTCTCGTTGAGATCGTTGTCGGCGGTCGCCGTGCCGTGCGCGTTCAGATAGTCAATCTGCTCGGGCGTGATGCCGGCATCTGCAAGCGCATCCTTCATGGCGACGCTCGGGCCTTCGACCGTCGGCTTCACCATGTCCTGGCTATCGGACGCCATGCCATAACCGCAGAGTTCGGCGAGGATCGTTGCACCGCGGGCCTGGGCATGTTCGAGGCTTTCAAGCACGAGAACGCCCGCGCCATCGGCAAGAACGGTACCGTTACGCTTCTTCGCGAACGGGAAGCAGCCTTCGGGGGAGAGCACGTGCAGCGCCTGCCAGGCTTTCATCGTGCCGTAGTTGATGACGGATTCAGACGCTCCGACGAGAGCGACGTCGACCATGCCGTCACGAATGTAATCTCGGCCGATACCGATCGCGTGCGTCGCTGTCGAGCAAGCCGAGCAGGTTGCGAATGTCGGGCCTTTGACGCCGAATTCGATGCCGACGTGGGCCGCAGCCGACGAACCGATGATACGCAAAAGCGTGAGCGGATGCGTGGCGCGCTTGTTGTGAATGAAGAGATCGCGATAGGCGGTCTCAAACGTCGTCAGACCGCCCGCGCCCGAACCGATGATGCATGCCGCGCGATACGGATCGACGAGCGGCATTTCGAGGCCTGCCATCTTCACGGCTTCGTCTGCAGCAGCGGCGGCGAACCAGGAGTAGCGGTCAGCGAGGGTGATGATCCGGTCGCGCTTGAAGTGCTTCAGGCGCTGCTTGGGATCGAATCCTTTGATCTGAGCGGCGATCAGAATTTTGAGATCGTCGACTGGAAAGCCTTCCAGTTCACTGACACCCGATTTGCCGGCCTTAATGCCAGCCCAGAAATCGGGAACGTTCTGCCCGATCGGAGTTACGACTCCGAGACCCGTGACGACGACACGGCGTCCCGGCTTACTATTCGACATCATCAATCTTTCTTGCCTAGCGAATGCGCGGAAACCCCCGGTAGGGGGGTTCCGGCCTTCACATATTTAATTTCGACAGAAGATCGCTCGCGGCCATTAAGCCTTGGCTGCGGAAGCCTGCTTTTCGGCAATCAACGACTTCACGCGATCAACGACTGAGCCGACAGTCTTGAACGCTTCGACTTCTTCATTGGCGTTGTATGGGATCTCAATCCCGAAGCCATCTTCAATGTCGAAAACGATCATAGCAAGATCAAGTGACTCGATCTTGAGATCTGTAAGCTGGGTGTCGAGCGAGATATCGTCGCGCGGCTCCTTCATATGCTTCTTGAGGATTTCAATAACCTTAGTCGCGACTTCGTCCATCGGCCTCTCCCACCCTCGCAATCCCTGCGACGGGCCAGTTTTGCTTGGCATCTACTAAATCAAGAGCCCTTGATCAGCAAGCGGGGGGGTCACTTATCCTTAAACAACCGCGAAGTCTAGGTACGGACCGTCGCGCTTGCCCCCTCGTCGCCGACCTCGACCGCTCGCTGCCTCATCGACAGGTGTTTACATGAGCGATCAAGCGCTAGCGTTGGCCGCCGAAAATTGTCTAATATTCGCGCGTCCCTTGCTGGTTACTGCACGGTTTAAGACATCTTCAGCGAAGGTCAACGCGATCCGGATAAAATAAAATCGAGTGACCGGACAGACCATGACAGCAGAAGCCACCTCACCTGTGTCCCAGATGTCGCCCCAGTGGGTAGATCATTACCCGGCAGACATCGATTGGCGCATGCCAATCCCCAAGGGGACCGTGCCCGGACTGCTGGACGAGGCCGCCGCCCGCTACCCCCAAAACCCCGCTATCGGCTTTCTGGGCCGCTCCACGTCCTATTCGAATCTAGCGGCCGAGGTCGACCGTGTGGCCGCCGGCTTGCAACGGATCGGAGTAAAACGGGGCACCAAAGTCGGGCTTTTTCTGCCGAATACCCCGACTTTTATTGTGTATTATTTTGGGATACTCAAAGCGGGTGGAACCGTCGTCAACTTCAATCCTCTTTATACTGTCGAAGAGCTGACGTTCCAGGCCAGGGACAGCGAAACGGAGATCATGGTTACCCATGATCTGGCCCTGCTGTTCACCAAGATCGAGGCTTTGCTGCAGGCCAGCGTCATTTCGCGCGCCATCGTCGTGCCGTTCGCCAGCGTGCTTTCGCCGCTGAAATCTGTGCTGTTCCGGATTTTCAAGCGCAAGGACATCGCCAACGTCGCTCGCTCGCCCAGCGCTTCGCGAGTGGTCGATGGCCTCGAACTAGCCGCGACGCGATTCCCGTTGTCGCCCGTTGCCATCGACCCCGACAACGATATCGCCGTTCTGCAATACACCGGCGGCACGACCGGCACGCCCAAGGGTGCCATGCTCACGCACGCAAATATCGTTGCGAACACCAAGCAGGTCGTGGCCTGGGGCACGGTTCTGAAGCCCGGCGAGGAGTGCGTGCTGGGCGCCCTGCCGCTGTTTCACGTGTTCGCCATGACGGTCGTCATGACGGTCGGTGTCGAGCTGGCAGCCAAAATCGTGCTCATTCCCCGCTTCCAGCTGATCGAGACGCTGAAGCTGATCAACAGCGAAAAGCCGACGATGATGCCGGTCGTGCCTACAATTCTGACGGCGATGCTCAATTTCGAGCACATCAAGTCGTACAATCTTTCGTCGCTCAAATTCTGCCTTTCCGGCGGGGCGCCGCTGCCGCTCGAGACGAAACTCAAATTCGAGGCGATGGCAGCCGGATCGACGAAGGTCGTGGAAGGCTACGGGCTTTCCGAGACGTCTCCGGTCTTGACAGCCAATCCGCTCGACGGTGAGCCGGTTTCGGGCTCTATCGGCATGCCGCTTCCAGGGACCATGATTTCGCTGCGAAGTCTGGATGACCCGACGAAGGAGGTTGCGCAGGGCGAGCGCGGGGAACTTTGCGCCAAAGGGCCGCAGGTCATGAAGGGCTACTGGAAGCGCCCGGAGGAAACCGCGAAGCAGTTCGTCGGCGACTTTTTGCGAACCGGCGACGTCGCGGTGATGGACGAGAACGGCTATTTCGCCATCGTCGACCGCATCAAGGATCTCATCATCTGCTCGGGCTTCAACGTTTATCCGCGGCGCGTGGAGGAGGCGATTTATGCGCATCCGGCGGTCGAGGAAGTGACCGTCATCGGTATTCCCGACCCTTACCGCGGCGAAGCGCCGAAGGCGTTCGTCAAATTGAAGGCCGGCATGACGGCGACGGCACCGGAGATGCTCGAATTCCTGAAAGCCAAAATCTCGAAGATCGAAATGCCAGCGGCTATTGAGTTCCGCGACAGCCTGCCGAAGACCTTGATCGGCAAGCTGTCCAAGAAAGAGTTGACCGCCGAGGAAGCCCAGCGCGGCAAATCGGCATGACGGTCAAAACCGCTCCGCTCGCGCGCACCGAAGCGCTTCAACGCGAGAATCCGCGGGAGGCCACGGCCTATTCGATTTCGGCGCTGGCGAAGGAATTCGGGATCACAACGCGCACCATCCGCTTTTACGAGAGCCGCGGCTTGATCTCGCCGCAGCGGATCGGCACGACGCGGAAATATTCCAAGCGCGACCGGGCGCGGCTTATTCTTATCCTGCGCGGTCGAAACCTCGGGTTCACCGTCGAAGACGTCAGCGAATATCTGTCGCTTTACGATTCCGATCCGGGGCAATTAGCGCAGACGCGGCTGCTGCTCGACAAGGTGACGGACGCGATCGACGATCTTGAGACGAAACGGCGCGACATCGAGCGGTCGCTGGCCGATCTCAACGAAATCCGCGCGCGTTGCGATGCACATCTGAAAGCGCGCGAGCGTTAGATTCTCGTTGTCGCGTATGGCCTGCTTTAGGCCGAGGATCCATTTCGATGCTCGTGCGGATGCCCGATGGATCCACGGGACGAGCCCGACGACGACAGTTATTGCAAATCCATCGAGCTTGCGGCGCTAGCGATAAAGGTCCGCGCGGGTTGGCGGTAGCATGGGCGTGCGTTTTGCCGACTTCGACGCGAGCGTCTGGAACAGCCGCAGCGTGCCGCGCGAGAACGCGAGGCTGACGCCTGCGAGATATGCGACCCAGATGCGATACTTCTCCTCACCCACGTACTGAATCGCCTGGTCCTTGTTTTCCGTCAGGCGCTCGCACCACAGCTGGCACGTGCGCGCGTAATGCAGCCGCCAGCCTTCGACGTCGTGTACTTCGAAGCCCGCGCGCTCCATGGCGGAGATCGAGTGGCCGATGTCGTCGAGTTCGCCGCCGGGAAAGATATATTTGGCGATGGCCTTTTTCTCCGGTCGCATGCGGCCTTTGAAAAAACCCGGCTTGTGCTTCGGCGCACGGCGCGAAATGGCGTGATTGAGGAACAGGCCGTCGTCGCTCAAAAGCGAGCGCACCTTCTGCATATACGTCGGGATGTTCTTAAGTCCGATATGCTCGTACATGCCGATGGAGGCGATCTTGTCGAACTTGCCGGTCAGTTTCGAATAGTCCGACAGTTCGAACGTCACGCGGTCGGCGATGCCGAGACGCTTGGCCTTCTCACGTGCGAACGCAAGCTGCTCTTCCGAGAGCGTCACGCCATGTGCGGTGACGCCGAAGTTCTGCACGGCATGACACAGCAGGCCACCCCAGCCCGCGCCGATGTCGAGCATTCGGTCGCCGGGCTTCAGACGCAGCTTCCGGCAGATCATCTCCAGCTTGTCGTGCTGGGCCTGTGCGATGTCGTTCGACCAATCCGTGTAGTAGGCACACGAGTAGACCATCTCGGGATCGAGAAAGAGCGCGTAGAAATCGTTCGACAGGTCGTAGTGAAACTGAATGTAGGCCTTGTTGTCGGCGGTCTTGCGGTTCTTGCCGGTGATCTCGCCCTCAAAGCCGTGTGCGTCCCGTGCTTCCGATGGTTTCGCGAACAGGAACGGCGAGAGTTTCAGTGCGAGACTCGCGATCTCGCCCGGCTTCAGCTTCACGCCCTTGCGGCCGTCCTGTAGGCCCTTGCCGAAATCGACGAGCGTGCCGCCGGAGAAGTCGATGCCCTTCTCGACGTATTGGCGAATGATGGAATCGAGCGACGGGCGGCGCAGGATCGCACCGATCACGCCGGGGTCGCGGATCGAGATTTCGAAGTTCGATTGCGGCGCTTTGCTGAGCGGCAGGCGCGTGCCGTCCCACAGCCGCACCCAGCCATCGACGTCCAAACGCTCCGCCAGACTGTGGACAAGCGTGCGCGCGGCTTCGAGTTGCTTATCGTCTTTCGCGCCCATTCGTCCCTTCCCTCGCGATCGGTGGCCGCGAGGGACATAGCGCATCGGAGGCCGAGAGTCTTCCCGTCAGGGCCTCAGGCGGCCTGGGCTTCGATAGTCATTGGGGATTCCATGATTGCCGTCACGCCCATACCACCAGCCGTGCAGACCGAAATGAGCCCGCGTCCGCCTTTCGTTGACAGGAGTTTGGCCATATTCGCGACGATCCGAGCGCCCGTCGCGGCGAACGGATGGCCAAACGCGAGCGATGAGCCTTTGACGTTGAGCTTCGTCCGGTCGATCGAGCCGAGCGGTGTGTCCTTGCCCATATGCTTCTTGCAGTAAGCCGGGTCTTCCCAGGCTTTCAGCGTGCACAGCACCTGCGCGGCAAACGCTTCGTGGATTTCATAGAAATCGAAATCCTGTAGCGTGAGGCCCGCACGGTCGAGCATCTTGGAGACGGCGATGGTCGGCGCCATCAGCAGGCCGTCGCCGCCGACGAAATTGTTGCCGATATGCTGACCGTAGGTGATGTAGGCTTGGATCGGCAGATTGCGCGCTTTCGCCCATTCTTCGGACGCGAGCAGAACGCTAGCCGCGCCGTCGGTCAGCGGCGTCGAGTTGCCGGCCGTCAGCGTGCCACGATCCGATTTCTCGAAAGCGTTTTTCAGCGATGCGAGTTTTTCGAGTGTGATGTCAGGGCGCAGGTTATTGTCGCGATAGACGCCCGCGAAGGGAATGACGAGGTCATCCATGTAGCCTTCGTCGTAGGCGGCGGCGCCCTTCCGGTGGCTTTCGAACGCGAGCTGATCCTGGTCGGCGCGCGGGATATGCCATTCCTGCGCCATCAGTTCGCAATGCTGCCCCATCGACAAGCCCGTGCGGGGCTCGGACACGGCGGGCGGCTGCGGCGCGAGTTCTGCGGGCGACAGGCCCTTGAAGGCCTTCACCTTGTCCATCGCCGATTTGCCCTGCTGGGCGGCGATCAGACGCTTGGAAAATTTCTTCGTGAAGACGATCGGCGCGTCCGACGTCGTGTCGGAACCGACGGAGATCGCGCTTTCGATTTCGCCCGTTGCGATCTTGGCCGCAGACATCAGCGCCGATTGCAGTGACGTTCCGCAGGCCTGAATCAGCGTGACGCCCGGCGTCGAAGGGGCGAGCTTGGTCGAAAGAACGGCTTCGCGCGCGAGATTGAAATCCTTCGAGTGCGTGACGACCGCGCCGCCGACGACTTCGTCGACGTGCTGGCCCTTGAGGCCATAGCGATCGACGAGCCCATTCAACGCACCTGCCATCATGTCGAGGTTCGACTGGTCGGCGTAAAAGGTGTTCGAACGGCAGAACGGAATGCGAGTACCGCCGATCACCGCAACGCGCCGAAGTTCTCTTGCCATCTCATTTCTCCAGTATCCCCCTCGCGCGTAGGAACGGGGAGAGGGAATAAAAAATTACTCAGCAGCGGCGGCTTGCGTCGCGGGCGACGGGCTTTTTGCGGCGAGGTTTTTCTTGTAGTGCAGCGGGCCGCCGCGGAAGGGAGCGAAGCCGGTGCCGAAGATCATGCCGGCATCGACGAGGTCGGCGGTTTCGACGACGCCCTCATCCAGCGACTTCTGCGCTTCGTCGATCATCGGCGCGACGAGATCGCGGCCCAACGAGTCGAGTTCAGCTTTGGTGTATTTCTTGTCGGATTTGACGGGCTTGCCGTCCTTCCAGATGTAGAAGCCCTCGCCCGTTTTTTTGCCGAGACGACCGGACGCCACAAGGCGATCGAGGCGCGAGCCTTCGCTCGACTGGCCGAGAATTTTCGCGACATGGGCGCAGATATCGAGACCGACGTTATCGGCCAATTCAATCGGTCCCATCGGCATGCCGAAGATGCGCGCTGCCTCGTCGATCTTCTCCTTGTCTTCGCCCTGCTCCAGTCGCGTCATCGCGGCGAACATGTACGGCGTCAGCACCTTGTTGACGAGGAAGCCCGGCACGTCTTTCGTTATCAGCGGGAACTTGTCGATGGATGTGACGAAGGCTGCGCCCTTCTTCACTTCATCGTCGCGCGTATTCGTTCCGCGCACGACTTCGACCAGCGGCATCTGCGCGACGGGCGAGAAGAAGTGCAGGCCGATGAGGCGGCCGGGATCTTTCAGCGGTGCAGCGATGTCTTCGAGCTTCAGCGACGACGTATTCGTCGCGAGCACAGCGCCGGGCTTGATCCTGGTTTCGAGATCGGCAAACAGCTTCTGTTTGATGTCGAGCCGCTCGACGATCGCTTCGATGATCACATCGGCGTGGGCGACGCCCTTGCCTTCCGGATCGGCAATAAGGCGAGCCTTGGCCGCGTCGCGCGTCGCCTTGGTCTTGAACTTCTTGGCGAACAGTTTGCCCTGAGCCTTGATGCCCTTTTCGAGTTGTTCGGGCGAAATATCCTGCAGCGTCACTTCCATGCCCGAGGCAACGCAGACGCCTGCAATGTCGGCGCCCATGGTGCCTGCTCCGATGACGTGCACGCGGCTCGGACGCCACTTCAGCCCGCGCGGGGCCTGGCCTTTCAGAAGTTCGGTCAGGCGGAAGACACGGCGAAGGTTTTTCGATGTGTCCGACATCATCAGCGGCGCGAAGGCTTTCGTTTCCTCGCGCTTCATGGTCTGGAGGTCGCCGCCGTATTTTTCGAACAGGTCGATCAGGCGGAACGGCGCGGGATAGTGATCCTCGCGGACTTTCTTTGCCGTCTCCTGACGCATCTTGCCTGCGAGGAAGCCGCGCGCCGGCCATTTCGCCAGCAGCGCCTTCGCTGCGCCCGCCGATTTCGACTTGCGATTTTGCAGCACCGCCTTGCGCGCCGCCCAATGCAATTCGCCGGGGCTGCCGACGAGCTGATCGAGGAAGCCCTGCGCCTTTGCAACAGTCGCGCGGATCATGCCGCCCGTCAGCATCGCCTGCATCGCGGCCATCGGGCCGGCTTGCTTGATCGACCGCGCCGTGCCGTTGAAGCCGGGGAAGATGCCGAGCTTCACTTCAGGGAAGCCGACGCGAGTTGAATCATCGCGGGTGGCGATGCGGTAGTGGCAGGCGAGGATCAGTTCCAGGCCGCCGCCGACGCAGACACCGTGGATCGCGGCGACAACTGGGACAGGCAGCTTCTCGATGCGCTCAAACAGTTCGTTGACGGGCTTCAACGCCGCGATCACGTCCTGCTCGCTGGTGAAGGTTTCGAACTCGCGGATGTCGGCGCCGACGACGAAGCCGCGATCCTTGCCCGACATGATGATGAGGCCGCGGATTTTCTTGGACGCGGCATCGGCTTCAGCCCGCGTGATGATCGCCGCCAGTTCTTCGATCGGACGGCGGCCGAGCGAATTCATGCTCTCGCCTTCGCGATCGAATATGGCCCAGGCAATGTCCTCGCCGTCGACCCAGTAACGCCAGTCCTTGAGATCGAGAATGCTCGGCTCAGCCGCAAATTCCGTCATCGTTTGTCACCTCAACACAAATAGGATGCGGTAGTGGTCATTCCGCTGCCAAGCTCTCGGCGCCACGAACGTTGTGGCCGAGCGTCACGTAATTCGGTTTTACTTCCGCCGGATCGAAATGGTCGACCGCGATGACACGCGCGACAAGCCGTTCGACCTCGCGAAGCTGTTCGGCTTCCGCCTCGGTGATCACAGCCTTGGCGACCGCTTCGGCAAACCAGTCGTTGCCATGATAGCGGCGCACGACGCCGTCGCGGATGGCCTTTTCGAGCTTTTTCTCGATGGGCTCGGCGGCGATCACCTTTTCCAGGGTCACTTCCAGGATACCGGTCGGGTCGTTGACGTCCTTCGAGACGTAGATATCGCGCGTCAGGCGGTCGCGAACTTCGCCCGGCTGCAAGGCGTGGCGCGCAACCCGATGCCCCAGCGTATCGGAGGCGGGCTTACGACGGCGGCCGAGCGGGAAGACGACAGCGCGCATCAGCGGCCGCGCCCAGCGAACCGGGAAATTGTCGATCACGCCGCTCATGGCTTCCTGGTAGCGATGGAGCGCATTTTCGGCGGCCAGCTGGACGATTAACTCGTCACCTTCCGGACGGCCGTCGTCTTCGTAGCGCTTCAAAGTGGCCGACAGCAGGTAAAGCTCGGAGAGCGCGTCGGCCATGCGGCCGGTGATCTTCTGCTTGATCTTCAGACCGCCGCCCAGAAGCGCGACCGTCAGATCCGCGACGAAGGCATAGGAGCGGCTGGCGCGGCCAAGCTGGCGATACCAGTCGGACATGCGCAGCGCGTGATCCGGCGCCTTCACGAAAGCGCCGCCGGTGACGTTGTGCACGAACGCGCCTGTCGCGTTCGATAGCGAAAAGGCGATGTGATTGTTGAAGGCGTTTTCGAAATCGTCGAGCCCGCGCTTCTTGTCGGGGTTCTGGGCCGCCTGCACTTCCTTATAGAGATAGGGATGCGAGCGCAGCGCACCTTGCGCAAAGGTGATGAGCGTACGCGTGAGAATGTTCGCGCCTTCGACGGTGATGCCGACCGGAACCATCTGATACGCCGATTGCAGATAGTTCGCGGGGCCGTCGCAGATGCCGCGGCCACCGTGAATATCCATCGCGTCGTTGACGGCGCGGCGGAGCTTCTCCGTCGTCTGGTATTTCATCATCGCGGAGATGACCGACGGCTTCTCGCCGCGTGAGACCATCGCAGCGGTCATCGCGCGACCGGCTTCGTTGACATAGGCCGTCTCGATCATACGGACGAGCGCTTCCTCGATGCCCTCCATGCGCGAGACCGGCAGGCCGAACTGCTTGCGGATGCGGGCATAAGCTGACGTCACACGCAGCATCATCTTGGCGCCGGCCGTCCCGGACGACGGCAGCGAAATCGCGCGGCCGGCGGAAAGGCATTCCATCAGCATGCGCCAGCCGTTGCCGGCCATCTTGTCGCCACCGATGACCCAATCCATCGGGATGAAAACATCGTTGCCCCAGTTGGGGCCGTTCGGAAAGGCGGCGCCGGACGGCAGATGGCGGCGGCCGATGTTAATGCCCGGATGATCGGCCGGAATCAGCGCCAGCGTGATGCCGACGTCCTCGCCCTTGCCAAGCAGGTTGTCTTTATCGAACAGACGGAACGCCAGACCGACAAGCGTCGCCTTCGGGCCGAGCGTGATGTAGCGCTTGTCCCACGAGAGGCTGATGCCGAGCGTATCCTGGCCTTTGTAGCTGCCGCGCGTGACGTAACCCACATCGCGCATCGTAGCGGCATCGGAGCCGGACGTCGGGCCGGTCAGCGAGAAGCACGGCACTTCCTCACCCTTGGCGAGGCGCGGCAGGTAATAGTGCTTCTGCTCGTCGGTACCGTATTTCTCGATGAGTTCGCCCGGCCCAAGAGAGTTCGGCACCATGACGATCGTGACGACGTCGGGCGAACGCGAGGCGATCTTGCCGAGGATCAGCGATTGCGCCTGCGCAGAGAATCCGAGGCCGCCGTGCTCCTTCGAGATCAGCATGCCGAGGAAGCCGTTCCTCTTGACGAAATCCCAGATCTCGTCCGGCACATCGTGCAGCGTATGGCGCACCTGCCAGTCGTCGATCATACGGCAGAGGTCTTCGGTCGGGCCGTCGAGGAAGGCGCGCTCTTCGGGCGTCAGTTCGATCGGCGGCACAGATTTGAGCTTGTCCCAGTCGGGGGTGCCGGAAAAAAGTTCGGCGTCGAAGCCGACGGTTCCTGCTTCGAGGGCCTGTGCTTCGGTGTCGGAGACGCGCGGCAGAATTTTTCGGATCTGGGCGAAGACCGGCGCGATGATGAGGCTGCGGCGCACAGCCGGGATCGACAGCACGGCCAGCGCCACGAACGGCAGCCACGCGGCCCAGGAGACGAGACCAATATGGCCGTCCGTCGCGAGCAGCGTCCAGGCGCCGACGGCGGCCGCCCAGCCCCAGAGGGGCGCTCGTACCATTCCCAGCGCCAAAACAGCGGCAAAAGCCACCAGGATCAGAACAATGGGTGCCATTTCCGTGCCTCCCGAACAGGGCTGCCGCTAGGCGATCAGTCTCAGCGCGCCCTATCATCCGTTGACGTATACGTCAACTTGGGTCGCCCGCCGCCAGATGTCCAGGGCGAAGGCTTCCAGGGTCTATTCTGAGCCTAATTAATCACGTTTGTACGGCAGTCGCTAATCTTGCAGATACATAGGCCGTCCCTTCGGCCCGGCCAGATGCTGCGCGATAAAGCTTAAGGATTGCGGAAGTTGGGAAGCGTCACCTGCTGGGACGGTTCATCGAACAGGTCTTCGATGATGGTTTGATACCAGTCGGCGCTTTCCTCGTTCACCTGGCGGCGAAGCTCGGCGCTGTCGTCCGGCTTCGAGATGAAGCCGTCCTTGATCTCCAGGTATGCTTTTCCGTCTTTGGTTGCAGGCACATAGTCGCCGCCGATCTTGGCGCTGTTGTCGGGCGCGAGCATCGACCAGCAGGTGTTGCGGAAACGGCCGGCCGTTCTCGGCTTGCCCTGCAGGTCGGCGATCATGTCGTTGACGACGACGCCCGCCTGGCTAACTGCGGAATAGGCTGATTTCGGCATTTCGTTCGCAATTGCAGCATCGCCGAGCACGTAGACGTCTTTTGCCTTGGTCGACGTGAAATTCTCCGGATTGACCGGGCACCAGTCGCCCTCGGTCAAGCCGGCGCTCGCCGCGATGGCGCCCGCCTTCTGCGGCGGGATGATATTGGCGAGCGCGGCGCGTTCAGTCCGCCCGGCTTTCGTGGTGACGACGCCTGTCTTCGCATCGACTTTGATGACCGAGAAATCGTCAATCTCGTTGGTCAGATTGATCTCGACGATGTCCTTGTAATACTCGTTGAAGGCTTCCTCGAACACGGCTTGCTTGGAATAGGTTTTCTTGGCATCGAAAAGCACGAGCCGAGCCTTCGGCTTCTTCGTCTTCAGGAAATGCGCGATCATGCAGGCGCGCTCGTAGGGGCCCGGCGGACAGCGATACGGGTTCTGCGGTACGGCCATGACGACGAGGCCGCCGTCAGGCAGCGCGAGCAGCTTTTCCTTCAGAAGCCACGTCTGCGGGCCGCCCTGCCACGCGTGAGGCATGATTTTGGCGGCTTCGGGCGAATAGCCTTCGATAGCATCCCATTTGAAATCGATGCCCGGTGCAACGACGAGGCGGTCATACGTCAGCGTCGGCCCCTTGGCGAGCGTCACCTTTTTCGCCGTCGTGTCGATGCCCGTCGCGGTGTCGGTCAGAACCGTGATGCCGCGCTTTTTCACGCCCTCATAATCGTGCGTGATAGATTTGAAAGTGCGGAAGCCGCCGAGATACAGGTTCGAATAGAAACAGGTTGTATATTTTACCTTGGGCTCGATCAGCGTGATGTCGAGCGTAGCGTCGGCCGACTTGAGGCGATTGGCGACGGCCGCGCCGCCGGGTCCACCACCGATGACGACGATCTTCGCAGGGCCAGCGGCCAATGCGGGACGCGGCAGCTCGGTCAAGGCGGCAACACCGACGCCCGCCGCCAATGCATTGAATTCACGGCGCGTGATCCCGGTCATTCCCCGCCCCCAGATTTGGCCTGATGCTGGTGCGCCGACATGCGCCCTCTTTTCGTTCTTAACGGCCATTTTGACCGAGATTTGCCACGGGCAGCGGGGCATGTCAGGAAAATAAATCGTAAGGTTGGGCGTCCGGCGAACCCCATTCCTATATATCGAACAGCAATCAAGGCGATTTGAGGCAGGCTGGCTTGCGTGACCGGATCGACATTGCCGTCTTAAGCCGCCGGACGTTCGTCATCGCCGGAGCGGTGGCAGCTGGTCTGGCGCCGTTCATCGCGCGCGCCAACGAGGACGCCGGCGCATCCGACGCATTCGTGCCGAGCCAGGACTTCAAGGACGATTTCGCGCGCATCGTCGGCAGCGCCAAGCCGATCGAGGGCAAGATCAGCGTCGATCTTCCCGAGACGGCGGACAACGGCAATTTCGTGCCGATTACCATTGCCGTTGATAGCCCGATGACGGAGGCAGACCACGTCAAAGCCATTCATATTCTTTCGACCGCGAACCCGCATGCGCATGTCGCCACGTTCCATCTGTCGCCGGTGAATGCCGTCGCGCGTGTGCAGAGCCGCATGCGGCTAGCGAAGACGCAGGACGTGATCGTGCTGGCTGAGCTTTCCGGCGGCGACATGCTGGTGTCGACGACCCGCGTAAAAGTGCTTATCGGCGGCTGCGGGATTTAGGGAGCGATCGGATGGCTGCCACAGGTCTCCGCATCAAGCTGCCCGATACGATCAAGGCGGGTGACGTCATCGAGGTGAAGACGCTCATTCGCCATGTCATGGAAACGGGCAACCGCCACGACAAAAACGGCAAATCAATCCCGCGCGATATCATCAACACGTTCATTGCGAAATTCGACGGCCAACAGGTTTTCCGCGCCGAGTTCGGGCCGGGCATTTCGGCGAACCCTTATCTCGCATTTCAGTTGCGCATTTCAGGCCCCGGCACGATCGAGATCGCCTGGATCGACGATGACGGCGTGACTGTTGCTGCGACAGCCCCGGTGATGATTTCTTGATTGGTGCCGGGCGACTCCCTTCCGGGGAGCCGGCCGCCGGGCAAGAACTCTTTCGTCATGCCGACGAAGGTCGGCATCCAGTCAAGCCTCCCCATCCGGCATGCTGCGGTTTGTCTGGATCCCGGCCTTCGCCGGGATGACGGTGTTTTTTTACTCACCCGTCATCTGATGAAACACCTTGTGTGTTCGGGCGTGTTTAGAAGGCGAAATAACGAAAGTCGTTCAATTTTTTTTGCGATGCCCTGTCGGAATGGACGGTAGCCGTTCGTCTTAAAGTGGACTGCGACCGAAAAAAGGCCTTCAGTCGGGGCCACAAAGCGGATCGCCGGACAACGAGAACGGGAGGCGACATGACAGGCGTTCGATTGCTGGTTGGCACGCGGAAAGGGGCATTCGTTCTGACGGCAGATGGCGCGCGCAAAAATTGGGACGTCAGCGGGCCACATTTCGCGGGCTGGGAAATCTACCATCTCAAAGGCTCGCCTGCCGATCCGAACCGCATCTATGCATCGCAATCGAGCGGCTGGTTCGGACAGCAAATCCAGCGCTCCGACGACGGCGGCAAGACGTGGGAAGCCGTCAATAATTCGTTCGCCTACGACGGCGTTCCCGGCACGCACCAATGGTATGACGGGACACCGCATCCGTGGGAGTTCAAGCGGGTCTGGCACATCGAGCCGTCACTCGCAGATCCCGATACGGTCTATGCGGGCGTGGAAGATGCGGCGCTGTTTCAGTCGAAGGACGGCGGCAAATCGTGGGCGGAGCTTTCCGGCCTGCGCGGCCACGGCTCGGGTCCGCATTGGCAGCCCGGTGCGGGCGGCATGTGCCTGCATACCATTCTGCTCGACCCGAAAGATCCGCAGCGCATGTTCATCGCCATCTCGGCGGCCGGCGCGTTTCGAACAGACGACGGCGGCGCAACGTGGCGGCCGATCAATCGAGGCTTGAAATCGGAATTCATGCCCGATCCGACAGCGGAAGTCGGGCATTGCGTCCATCGCCTGGCAATGCATCCGACGCGGCCCGAGGTGCTTTACATGCAGAAGCATTGGGACGTGATGCGCTCGGATGATGCGGGCAATTCGTGGCGCGAGGTCAGTGGCAATCTGCCAACCGATTTCGGTTTCGTCATCGACGTGCACGCGCACGAACCCGAGACGATCTACGTGGTCCCCATCAAGAGCGACGCTGAGCATTTTCCAATAGATGGCCAGCTCCAGGTGTGGAGGAGCAGAACGGGCGGCAACGATTGGGAAGCGCTGACCAACGGCCTGCCGCAGTCCAACTGCTATGTGAACGTTCTTCGCGATGCGATGTGCGTCGATACGCTGGACTCGTGCGGCGTGTATTTCGGAACGACTGGCGGACAAGTTTACGGTTCGGCCGACGCCGGCGATACGTGGAGCACGATCGTTCGCGATCTGCCGGCTGTGCTTTCCGTCGAGGTGCAAACGCTGACATGATCCGCGTCGTCCTGCCGTCGCATCTGAAGAAGCACGCCAGCATCAACGGCGAGGTGGTCGTTGAAGTTGATGCGCCGGTTACGCAGCGGGCGCTGCTTGATGCGCTGGAGAAAACGTATCCGGTGCTGCGGGGTACGATCCGCGATCAGGGCACGCAAAAACGGCGGCCGTTCCTGCGCTTCTTCGCGTGCCAGCGGGATCTTTCGCACGATGCTCCGGATGCGCCGCTGCCAGACGACGTCGTTCGCGGCACGCAGCCGTTCCTCATCGTCGGCGCGATTGCTGGGGGATAAGCTTTTTGTCGGTGCGCCGCCTCCCGCCGGGAGCTGGCCGCCGGGCACGGCCGAGTTGCTTCGTTCTTAGCTGACAACCGTCGCCGCGTCGCGACCTCGACACATTCGCGCGGCATGGCGGGGGCGTTCGCAGATGAATTAGGATTCCCCCATGCGCAGAGCACTCCGTATCGTCATTATCACTATCGTGGCGTTCGTTATTTTCTTCGGTCAGCGCTGGTATAGTTACGTGACGAACAAGACGAGCCCGTATGATGAGACGGGCATTCAGATCAACAGCGCGCTCCCCACACCGGTCCGCAAATGGGGTTGCGATAAGCTGCACGCGAACTTTCCCAACGCCCTACCACCCGCGGGATGCCAGGCGGAAGACGGCAAGAGCTGGATGTAGGCTTGCCGCGCGCGCTTTACGCAGACCGGCAATTCCAAAACATCGCGCCTCGTTTGACTCCTCCCCGCTCAAAGACAAACATACTGTCTTTCCGTTGAATCGCGTCTCGGATTGCGAATCTTAAGCGCCTTGCGATCCCGGCCGCCAACCCGAGGCCGCACGGTCATGGCTCCTCCGCGCCCGTCTAAAACCCATATCGGCAAGCACAAACTTCACCCCGAAACCTTGATGCTTGGGTATGGCTACGATCCGCTTCTGTCGGAAGGCGCGGTCAAGCCGCCGGTGTTCCTGACCTCGACGTTCGTGTTCAAATCGGCGGAAGAAGGCCGCGATTTCTTTCATTACGTTGCGGGCCGAAAGCAGCCGCCAAAAGGGACGTCGGCGGGCCTCGTCTATTCGCGCTTCAACCATCCCAACAGCGAGATTGTGGAGGAACGTCTCGCGGTCTACGAGGAAGCGGACGCGTGCATCTTGTTCTCGTCGGGCATGTCCGCCATCTCGACGACGGTGCTGGCCTTTGCGCGGCCTGGCGACGTCATCGTCCACTCGCAGCCGCTCTATGGCGGCACAGAAACGCTTCTGTCGCGGACGCTTGAACCTTTAGGCATTCGTGCGGTCGGCTTTGCCAATGGCGTGGATGAAGCAAGCGTGCGCGCGGCCGTTGCACTTGCGCAAACGAAGGGGCGCATTGCGCTCTTCCTGATCGAAACGCCGTCAAACCCGCTGAATACGCTGGTCGATATCGCGCTCGTCAAGCGCATTGCGGAGGAAACGTCAAAGCAGCAAGGGCATCGCGCCATTCTCATTTGCGACAACACGCTCCTAGGACCACTATTTCAAAAACCCTTGGCGCTCGGAGCGGACTTGTCGATCTACTCTCTGACGAAGTACGTCGGTGGCCATTCCGATCTCATTGCCGGCGCCGTTCTTGGCGGCACGGAACTGACCCGCCCCGTAAAACTTTTGCGCGGCGCGATCGGAACGCAACTCGATCCGCATTCCTGCTGGATGCTTGGCCGTTCGCTCGAAACGCTGGAACTTCGCATGGAGCGTGCCAACAGAAATGCGACGGCCGTCGCTAAGTTTCTACGCGATCATCCGGCGGTTACCAAAGTCCACTATCTGGCTTTCCTCGAACCCCGAACGAAGCAGCATCGCGTCTTCAAAACACAATGCAAAGCCGCAGGCTCGACATTCTCATTCGACATTGCCGGCGGCGAGCGCCAAGCCTTTCAGTTTTTGAACCGGCTGGAAATTTTCAAGCTCGCGGTTAGCTTGGGTGGCACGGAATCGCTGGCATGCCATCCCGCTTCGACGACGCACTCCGGCGTCCCGGCCGACGTTCGCGCAGCCATCGGCGTCTCTGAAGGAACGATCCGGCTTTCAATCGGGATTGAGCATCCTGACGACCTAGTTGCCGATCTCACGCAAGCGCTTTCGGCAGTCTAGGTGACAGCGCTTGCAGTGAAGGCGGTCATCCTGCAACGGCGTTGTCGCGCAGGAGCTTGTAGTTGATGCTATCGAGCAGTGCTTCGAAGCTGGCGTCGATGATGTTGGGCGAGACGCCGACGGTGGTCCAGCGCTCACCGGTTTCCATGTCGAGGCTTTCGACGAGAACGCGCGTGACGGACGCGGTACCGCCATCGCGCGTCTGCGTGAGGATGCGAACCTTGTAATCGACAAGCTCGACATTCTCGATGTGCTTCTGATAGCGACCGAGGTCGTTGCGCAACGCCTTATCGAGCGCGTTCACCGGACCATTCCCCTCGCCGACCGACACCAGCGCCGCGTCGTCACCCGCAATCGAAACGGTGACCACAGCCTGTGAAACGGTGCCGTTGCCGTTGCGGGCTCTGGAGCGCTCTTCCTTGCGCTCGACCGTTACGCGGAAGTTGTCGACCGAGAAATAGCGAGGCACGGTCGCGAGCGCGCGCCGGGCCAGAAGCTCGAACGAGGCTTCGGCGGCCTCATAGGAATAGCCCTGATCCTCGCGCGCCTTCACCTCGTCCAGCAGCGCCTGCACGCGCGTGTCGTCCTTATCGGAGGGCAGGCCGAGGCGTTCGAGCGCCGACGTCAGCGACGAGCGCCCGCCTTGCTTCGAGACGAGGATGCGCCGTTCGTTGCCGACGCTCTCGGGCGGAACGTGCTCATAAGTCTCTGGCGCTTTCAGAAGCGCCGACGCGTGAATGCCGGCCTTGGTCGCGAAGGCGCTTTCGCCGACATACGGCGCGTGGCGGTTCGGCGCTTCGTTCAAAAGCTCGTCGAGAACGCGGCTCGCATGCGTCAGCGTGCGCAGCTTCTCCGGCGTGACGCCGGTTTCGAAGTATTCCGCGAACTCGCTTTTCAAGAGCAGCGTCGGAATGATGGACGTCAAGTTGGCATTGCCGCAGCGCTCGCCGAGGCCGTTCAACGTGCCCTGGATCTGACGGCAGCCTGCGCGGACCGCCATCAGCGTGTTGGCGACGGCATTTTCCGTATCGTTATGCGTGTGGATGCCGAGATGCGAACCCGGCACGTGCTTGGCGACATCGGCGACGATGCGCTCGACCTCATGCGGGAGCGTGCCGCCGTTGGTATCGCACAGCACCACCCAGCGCGCACCGGCATCGTAGGCGGTTTTGGCGACGGAGATGGCGTAGTCGCGGTTTGACTTGTAGCCGTCGAAGAAATGCTCGCAGTCGATCATGGCTTCGCGCTGCGTCTCGACGACGGCGCGCACCGATTGATCAACGGCTTCGAGATTTTCGTCGTTCGTGATGCCGAGCGCGACGCGAACCTGATAGTCCGACGATTTGGCGACGAGGCAGATGCTGTCGGCTGCCGACTGCAAGACTGCCTGGAAGCCAGGATCGTTCGAGACCGACCGCCCTGCCCGCTTCGTCATGCCGAACGCGGTGAAGCGCGCCGAATTAAAATTCGGACGTGACGCGAACAGGTCCGTATCGGTCGTGTTGGCGCCTGGATAGCCGCCTTCGATATAATCGATGCCGAGGTCGTCGAGCACGCGCATCAGCCGGCGCTTGTCTTCGAGCGAGAAGTCGACGCCCGTCGTCTGCGCGCCGTCACGCAGCGTCGTATCGAAAAGATAAAGGCGTTCCTTGCTCATGACGGTTCGGTCGTTTTCTTCGGTTGGCTCTCGGCGAGCCGCTTTATCATGGTCGTGTTGGAAAGCCACTGGTCGTCGCGCGGAACAGAATTGCGCTGCGTCGCGACGTAGCCTCGGTTTTCAAAGAACGGCACGGCCGTGTCGCTTGCGTCGACCGTGACAGCCTCGGCGCCCCTGGCGCCTGCGATCTTCTCCAGCGCATCGGCCAGCGCGGTGCCAACCCCCTCGCCTGCGTAGTCGGGATGCACGTAGAGCATGTCGATGGTTTTATTGTCCTTAAGGGACCCGAAACCCAGATATTCACCGTCGAGTTGGACGACAAGTGTCAAGGCCGCCGCCAAGCGGGCGCGGAATTCGGCGGCATCTTCGGCGCTGGCGGCCCAAGCGAGCCTCTGATCTTCGTCATAGTCATCGACCGTCAGCTCGTCGATGGACTGGGCGAAAAGATCGCGCAGTGCCATCGCATCGGCGGGCAGGAAGGGGCGGAGCGGGTATTCGTTGGACATGGCTGCGTCTGAGGGTAAACGTCTGGGCTAAATAAACCGGCGCGGACCGGCGTTAACCGGCCTTCTCTGGTGTCGCCAGGGCTTATGGGATGCTGCGATGGGCCTAACCCCATGCGGGGGCCGATGCAAGCCCCCTGTTGACCTCCTTCCGTGCCATATTTTTCGCTCTTCCGCCGAGCCATTACCCTCGGAATAACCAAAAATCGCCGCCGTAATTCCTTTGACGTTGTCGAGTGCCTGTCCGAAACTGTCGGTACGGATTAACCGTGCACACAGCGGGCCTTTGAATAGACCGACGAATGTCGCTGAACTTCGCAACGGCAAAAGCCATCATTGATGAGGCGCACCGCGCCTGGAGCGTCGGCGATATCGAGGGTGTCCTCCGCACCTATGCCGATGATCTATGGTTTCAGCGCAATGCAGTCGACAGCACCTCTCCCCCTCTGGTCATCCAGGGCAAGGACGCCATGGGCGTTTTCCTAAGAGACATCAACGCGAAGGCCACCGGCATGGCGGTGGTTGAAGCTTTTCAATTTCACGCCGGTATAGGACGTTCGCGCGTCTCCTATTTCCTGAAAGATAGAGAAACGGGACAAAGTCATTCTGGCACATATCGTCAGATCGTGATGTTTCGCGGCATGCAGATCTCGCGGTTGGAGCAGTTTCATGACGCTGCCCGCCTCACGGCATTTTTCCGGCTGATTGACGGAGTGCCGCATCACGAAGGCCGCTCGTAGGCCTAGGTCGTCACCCGAAAAGCACACAGGCTTTAGGATTCAACCGCCGGCCGAACGGATCAAAGACTTTACCCGCTCGGCGTCTTCGGGCGTTGCGGGGTTGTATACGATCATTCCAAGATCAGGGCGGCAATCGACGGCAAATGCCGAATATTCGAAACTGACGGTGCCGAGAACCGGATGCCGGAGCTTCTTCATTCCGCCCCCGTAGTTGCGCACATCGTTGTCGCGCCATAGCCGTGCGAAATCCGGGCTCGACTGGCAAAGCTCATCGACCAGTGCACTCACGCGCGCAGTCGCGCCTATCCGCGCCACGTCCGCCCTGAAAACGCCCACGATGAACCGCGCGACGCTCTCCCAATCGTACTGCACCGAGCGAACTTGAGGATCGCTAAAGACGACGCGCAAGAGGTTGCGCTTCTCCGGCGGGAGCTTGCCATAGTCGGTCAGGACGGTTGCGAACGCGCGGTTCCAGGCGACGACATCCCACATCGCGTTCTTGATCATCGCGGGACTGATCTCGAAAGCGTCGACCACGCGCTGCAGACGCGGTGTGATGCTTTCATCTTCCTTGATATGCACCTCCGGCGGGCGACCGAGGCCCAGAATGAACAGATGCTCGCGCTCGGCGTCCGTCAGCATCAGCGCACGTGCGATACGGTCGAGCACGTCGGCAGATGGCGCACCGCCGCGCCCCTGCTCTAGCCACGTGTACCAAGTGGCGCTGACGTTGGCGCGCTGTGCCACCTCCTCGCGCCTGAGTCCTGGCGTGCGCCTGCGCACGAGCGGCAAGCCGAACGATGCGGGATCGAGCTTCGTCCGGCGATCTCGCAGGTAAGCGCCGAGCGCGCTTTCTTTGGTGTCCGATAAACTCATCGTATTAGTGATTATACCCGTATAAACTCACGTCTTTACCAGCATAGACGCTAGCACGAGATAGCCTCCGACGTAACTGAGGAGGATATCATGCGTGTTTTTATTACCGGCGCGACGGGCTTTATCGGCTCCGCTGTCGTCAATGAATTGCTTGGCGCCGGACACCAGGTGCTGGGCTTGGCACGCTCAGATGATGCGGCGGCGGCGCTGACTGCGGCGGGTGCCGACGTGCACCGTGGCGACCTGCAAGATCTCGATAGTCTTAAAGTCGGCGCTCGCGAGACCGATGGGACAATCCACTGCGCATTCATCCATGATTTCGCGAAATTCGCGGAGAACGGACAGATCGACAAGCGCGCCATCGAAGCGATGGGGGATGCACTCGAAGGCACGAATAAGCCTTTCATCGTCACATCGGGAACGGGGTTGATCGCTCCTGGCGTGGTCGTCACCGAAGACATGAGGCGTGAGGCCGGCCTTCACATACCGCGCGTCTCTGAACAGGCAGGACTGGCTTACGCGCCGCGCGGCGCACGGGCGATGGCGATACGCCTTCCCCAAGTGCATGGCGCCAAAGGAAAGGCCGGTTTGATTTCTTATCTCGTTGAAAGCGCGCGCCAGAAAGGCGTGGCTGCTTATGTCGGCGACGGGAGCCAACGGTGGTCAGCGGCGCACGTCTTGGATGTGGCCCGCGTCTATAAGCTCGCGTTGGAGAAAGGGACGGCGGACAGCATATATCACGCCGTCAGCGAGGAAGGCGTGCCTATGCTTAATGTCATGGAGATCGTCGCTCGCGCCGTAGGCGTGCCTCTGCTGTCGATCAAGAAAGAAGAAGCCGGCGAATATTTCGGCCCGCTCGCGATGTTCGCCGGTCTCGACATGCCGGCATCCAGTGCTCTGACGCAGCGGCGGCTTGGGTGGACGCCCAAAGAGATCGGGCTCATCGCCGACATTGGGCAGCCGGGGTATTTCGCGGGTTGAGGTGATTTGTCTTTGTCGTCGGGCGTGTCTTCCGTACGCCCGACGGCCGCTCAACGGGTCCCGTCCAGGGAGCCCATTCGCCCTTATATTCAGCGACTATCGCGCGCCGAATTCGGAGCGACCGTTCGGCTCACCTTCAATCAAGCGCCGCGGGCTTCGAACGGCGCTAACAGCCGTTGTTTCGTTACCTGGAGAGCCTGTTTCAACTTCCGCCGAGTGTTGCGAAGCCGTCTTTTCCGGTACGCCCGAGCCCCCCCGACTGCATGCGAGGTGCCATCCTCAGACGTTCTTTCTGCCATGCGCGTGATCGTAGCGACCAAAGCCTGGATGACCTCGGCCTCTTGCAGGGCCGTGACGCTATTTGGCTCGGGGTCGGCGGGATTGTCCTGCGGAAACCATTTGCGTGACAGCCGACCGTCGAAATATTGCCTGTTGAGTTCTTGCGTGACCTCGCTGAACCGCGCTTTGATCGCGTTGGATTCGTGCTTGCTCAGCAGGCGCCCGAGCGGCTCACCTTCGGGGATAAATTCCGTGACCAAAACTCGAATGCATTGCGCCCGCCGCCAACCGTCCGCGCACTCGCTGAACTTCGGCAGGGCTTCATTAAGGTGGCGAAGAACTTCAAGGCGTTGCAAATCGAGTGAGATATTCCGGTCGTCATCGAGCAGCGGATCTGTGATCTCCACGCCGAGTTGCTCGCAGAAATCCCGCCGAATATCGCCATCTGCCATTTGCGTCCTGTCATACTCTCGCACGATCAAGTTGCTTCTGCCGAAAGCTTCCGCCCATAAATCGAGTGTCTGCAAATGGTTGAAGAAACGAGCCTGAGGCAAAATCTGGTCGGCACTGAACCTGTGATGACTCCCGTTCCGAATGCTCTCGGACCACGACGCCAAAGCCAGCTCCGACGGCTCACGTGCGTAAAAAACAATCTTGATGTCGTCCGTCGGCAGCGCGTCGCGCAGCTTTTGAAGTTGCTGCAGCCGCGTGATGCGCGATGAGAAATGCTCGCACGACAGAATAAGATTGCCGTTCGCCGCGCGTGCGCTTTGCGCTAGATGCGCCAGCACCGACGGTAGCATGGGTTGGCGTTTGGCAGAGACGAACTCAACGTCGCCGTCGATGAGAGCGCCGGCAACGGGAAAATGCGCATCGTGCTCGAAGCAGATGTCATTCGACGCACAAGGGTAAAAGAAGCCCGCTTGCTTTAGAAGCGCGGCATTCCGTGTCAAAAAACGCTGCAGTGTCGTGGAACCGGTCTTCTCTCCACCGATATGCAAAATTGCGCGTTTGATCATGGGGCCCCCCCAACCATTCCAGGCTGAGGCAGCGTGGGAGCTATGTCAAACGGCCTATATCTGCCATCCACATTTGTTGGTCAGCCTATATCAAACGTGCATTATCCGCCTGAGGTTATTGACAGTCATTGATAGCCGGCGTCGATGATTCGATTCGGTTGCAGTCGCCTAGCGAGCAACTTCCCAGGTGGTTTCGATCTCGCCGGTGTCCTTGTTTTTCACGTCTTTCAGCGTGATGCCCATGCGAGCGAGTTCATCGCGGATACGGTCCGATTCCTTGAAGTCCTTGCGTTTGCGAGCTTCGAGGCGCGCTACGATTAGCGGCTCGATGGTCGCCGCAACAGCCTGAGCGCTTTCTGCCGCGCGTGCGTCGGCGGCCTTCAAAGAGGAGCCGTCGAAGCCCAAGAGTCCTAGCGCGGCGCCGAGCCCCTTCACATCTTTGGCGGCCGCAAGCCCGTGCAGTTCTGCAATGGCCTTCGGCGTGTTGAGATCGTCTTCGAGCGCTTCGAGAACGGCGGGCGGAATCACATTGCGATTGTTGGTATCGATGCCCTCGAGTGCAAACCAAGCAGTGAGAATTTTCTGGCTCTCTTCCAGGCCTTTCTTCGTCCAGTCGATCGGCTGGCGATAGTGCGTGCGCAGCATATTGAGCCGCAGCACTTCGCCCGGCCAACCGTCATTCAACAGCTCGCGGATGGTGATGAAGTTGCCGAGGCTTTTCGACATCTTCTCACCTTCGACCTGCAGAAAGCCGTTATGCATCCAGACGTTCGCCATTACCGGCGTGCCGTGGGCGCAGCGCGACTGCGCGATTTCGTTTTCGTGGTGAGGGAACGTCAAATCGATGCCGCCGCCATGAATGTCGAACACAGGGCCGAGCAACGCGCCGGACATCGCCGAGCACTCGATGTGCCAGCCGGGACGGCCCGGCGTCTTGATCCCTGCGGGTGACGGCCACGCCGGTTCGCCGGGCTTCGACGGCTTCCAAAGCACGAAGTCCATCGGCCCCTTTTTGTAAGGCGCGACTTCGACGCGGGCGCCGGCTTCCATCTCATCCAACGAGCGGTTCGACAGGCGGCCGTAGTCCGGCATCGAGGCAACATCGAACAGGACGTGATCTTCGGCGACGTAGGCATGGCCGTTCTTCACCAGCGTCTCGATGATCGAGACCATGTCCTCGCCGCCTTCGGGAC
Source organism: Hyphomicrobium sp. MC8b (assembly GCF_905067615.1). Taxonomy (NCBI): domain Bacteria; kingdom Pseudomonadati; phylum Pseudomonadota; class Alphaproteobacteria; order Hyphomicrobiales; family Hyphomicrobiaceae; genus Hyphomicrobium; species Hyphomicrobium sp. MC8b. The sequence goes on from NZ_LR898465.1 coordinate 2,426,916, forward strand.
GGCGGATGTATTCGGTCGCGCGCGGTTCGTACGTCGGCGGCAAAACGCCGAGTGCGTCAATATCCTTGTGAAACTGATCTTCCGTCGCCTGCGTGACTTTGCGGATCGCCTCATTCAGCGGCAAGTCGGGATAGTCGCGCGCAGCGCGGGCGTTGATCTTGTCGTCGACGTCGGTGATGTTGCGGACGTAGGTCACGTGGCCCGCCCCGAAAATATAGCGGAGCAGCCGGAACAGCAGGTCGAACACGATGACCGGGCGGGCATTGCCGATGTGGGCGTAGTCGTAGACCGTCGGGCCGCAGACGTACATACGGACATTATTCGGATCGATCGGCTCGAACGCGGCCTTCTGCCGGGTCAACGTGTTGTAAAGTTTCAGCGCCAAAGCCGGACCTCGTCCATCGTCATTCATGATTTCCGCAGTATGCCATAGCTGCACGGCGCGGGGATAAGTCTGCCGCCGGGCCTTATCCGCTCCTTTCCACATCCGTCAAGCTGCTGAAACCGCTTGTAAAACGTGGAATGTCTCAATTGCTCCCAATTGACCCGCTAGCAAATCGCTGCTTAGGGTCCGGAATGCGTGATTTTTGAGCGCCTTCGAGCGTTGCGCGCGCATACCGTCTAGGGGACGTTGGGAGCAGGCGTGAGCCAAGGAAGTCCAATCAACACGACCGTTCGCCGGCTGGCGCTTGCACTTGCCGCCGCGGCAATTGCCTTGCTTTTCGTCTCGGAAGTAGCCTCGGCCCAGAGCTGGTGGCCGTTCGGCGGCGGCGGCGGTGACGACCGGCAGGACGGCGGCGACCGTCCGCCCGTACCGCAGGAGCCTGTCTACCGGGAACCTGCGCCCGCCCCCATGCCTCCGCCGCAAGGGCAGCCTCCTGCCGCGTATCCGTCGGCTCCGCCGCAACCCGGCTATCCGGCCGCCCCGCCCCAGGCCGGCGTTCCCGTGCAGCCCAGCGCGCCGCCGCAATCGTCTGCATCGAGCTATCGCAACCCGATCTGTCTGCAGCTTGAGCAGCGGCTTGTGCAGGAGAACAAGAAAAACGGCCAGTCGCAGGCCGATCTGCCTCGCATCGAAGGCGAAATTCGCCAGCTCGAAACCACCGTCGACCAGACGCAAGCGCGGCTCGATCGTGGCTGCTACGAATACTTCCTGTTCACGAAGTCGCTGAAGAACATCCCGCAGTGTAAGGACCTTGCCCGGCAGGTCGACAATTCGAAGCGGCGGCTTTCCGATCTCGATGCGCAGCGGCAGGATATCCTCGGCTCGTCGGGCCGGTCGTATCAGGACGACATCATCCGCGAACTTGCGCGCAACAACTGCGGCGCAAATTACTCTGCGATGGCCCGGCGCGAAGACGGCAACACCGGCGGCATGTGGGAAGACGAAGAGTCCAGCGGTGGCAATACCTGGAACCCGCGCGCTGCAAACGGCGCGCAAACGTATCGCACGCTGTGCGTTCGCCTGTGCGACGGCTTCTATTTTCCGGTGAGTTTCTCGACGCTGCCCAGCCATTTCGATCATGACGCGGACGTCTGCTCGTCGCACTGCGCGGCGCCGTCGGAGTTGTTCTATTATCCCAATCCCGGCGGCACCGTTGAGCAAGCTGTCGCGATGAAGGATCAGGAACCCTACACGAAGCTCAAGTTCGCTTTCCGTTATCGCAAGGAATACGTCAACGGCTGCTCGTGCAAGGCGGCTGACTATACCCCCGCCGATGGTGACAAGAGGGTTGAAGGCGCCCTACAGACGCTTCAAGGACAGCACCGGGCTGATGCGGCTACGTCGCAACAGCCGATGACAACGGGGGCCGCCGCCGTTCAGAGCGAAACGCTCCCGGATGCGGGCGGACAACCGCAGGCGCAGCCGCAAACCGCTCCGTCCATCGGCGCCGGCGGCTGGCAAACCGAAGCCCAGCCGCAGCAGTAACTTTCGTCATCCTCGGCCGAGCACGGCGCAGCCGTGTCGAGAGCCGGGGATGATGATGGCAATCCGCTAAGCTCTCTTACCTTCCAGGCGGGCAAGAACGCGGTCGCGGCCCATCAGCGGCAGCAGGAATTTTAACTCGGGTCCGGCTTCACGTGCCGTCAGCGCGAGGCGCAGGGGGTGAAAGAGCGCTTTGCCCTTCGCGCCGGTTTGAGCTTTGATCGCGCCGGTCCATTCCGACCAAGTCGCTTCGCTCCACGGCTCAGGCGGCAGCAGCGACGCGCCCGCGACGGTCACTTTCGAATCTTCAATGACCGGATCGATGTCTCCCGCCACAACCGTCCACCAGTCCTGCGTATCAGCAAAAAGTTCGAGGTTGCCGCGCACGGCATTCCAGAAGTCTTCGCGGCCCTCGATGCCGAGCGCGCGCAAGCGATCCGCAACATCAGCGTAGTCGAGCATGTGCAGCAGCTTGCTGTTGAGCGTCTTCAGTTCGGCGACGTCGAAGCGTCCTGGCGCGGTCGAGATTTTTGCGAAGTCAAGTTTGGCGGCCAGCTCATCGCGCGACTTGAATGGCTCGATCGCATCAGAGGTGCCGACGAGCGCGGCGTGACAGAGCACCGCCATCGGCTCCAGCCCATCGTCGCGGAAGCTCTGCACGGACAGCGCGCCGAGACGTTTCGACAGCGCCTGTCCATCCGCGCCGACAAGCAGCGAGTGATGGCCGAACTCGGGCGGCGTTGCGCCCATAGCTTCGAAGATCGCCATCTGCACGCCAGTGTTCGTGACATGATCCTCACCGCGCACGATGTGCGTGATGCCGAAGGCAACATCATCTACGACGCTGGTAAATGTGTAGAGATAGGTGCCGTCCTCGCGGATCAGAACCGGATCGGACAGGGAGCCCAGATCGACGGTCTGATCGCCGCGGATCAAGTCGTTCCACGACACGAGCGTGGGCTGCGGCGCGAGACCGCGCTCCTCTTCCGTGTTCGGAAGTCGGAAGCGCCAATGCGGTTTGTCGCCACGACCGATGCGGGTTGCGATTTCGTCGTCGGACAACTTCAACGCGGCACGGTCGTAGATCGGCGGCTTGTGCATCGCGAGCTGGCGCTTGCGGCGGCGGTCCAATTCTTCTTCCGTTTCGAAGCATGGATAGAGCGCGCCACTGGCTTTCAGAGCTTCAGCTGCTTCGTCGTACAGGCCCGTGCGATCCTGCTGCCGCGCGAACTCGTCCCAGGTGAGACCGAGCCACTTCAGGTCATCGCAGATGGCGTCCGCGTATTCCTGTGTCGAGCGCACGGTGTCGGTATCGTCGAGCCGGAGCAGAAATGTACCGCCGTACTTTCTGGCGAGAAGCCAATTGAGCACCGCCGTCCGGATGTTGCCGATATGGATGCGGCCCGTGGGGCTCGGAGCAAAGCGGACGCGTGGTTTCATGAAAAGCTCGATTGATGATCGGATTTGCGCGCAACCTAGCGTGCGCACCGTCGAACGCAAGTTCTGTTCGTCGTCCTCGTAAGGCGGCGGCGAGGCGCTTGATTCTTGCCGTCATCCCGGCGCAGGCCGGGATCCAGACAATTTCGACATTGAGCATGCTGAAGATTGTCTGGGTGCCGACCTCCGTCGGCATGACGGAGCGATGGTTTGGCGTCAGGCGCCTTTGGCAACTATTGGAGGTTTTGGGACTGGAGACGCTTTCTGGTCCGCCTGCATCACATCCTCACGAAATTTGTTCGTGATCGGATAGCGGCGGTCGCGGCCGAAGTTGCGCGAGGAAATCTTGACGCCGGGCGCGGCTTGGCGGCGCTTGTACTCGGCTAGGTACAGCAGCCGCTCGATCTTCTTCACCGTCTCGACCGAATGGCCGCGCGCGACGACGTCCGCAAGCGGCATTTCCTTTTCGACGAGGCAATTCAGAATGTCGTCCAGCTCCGCATAGGGCGGCAGCGAATCCTGATCGGTCTGGTTGGCGCGAAGCTCCGCCGTCGGCGCTTTCGTCAAGATGCGCTCTGGGATGACGATGCCCGCCGGTCCTTTCGCTTCTTCCGGCACGTGTGCGTTGCGCCAGTGCGCCAACTCGTACACCTCCGTCTTGTAGAGGTCCTTGATCGGATTGAAGCCGCCGTTCATGTCGCCGTAGAGCGTCGCGTAGCCGACGGACATTTCGCTCTTGTTGCCGGTGGTCACGACCATCCCGCCAAACTTGTTCGACACCGCCATCAGGATCGTGCCGCGCACGCGGCTTTGCAGATTTTCTTCGGTGATGTCGGCGTTGGTCCCTGTGAAGAGATCCTTCAGGCTCCAGGTCAAGCCGGCGACGGTGGGCTCGATCGAAACTTTGTCGTAGCGAATGCCGAGCGCGTTGGCGCAGGCGGCGGCGTCTTCGAGACTATCGTCGGAGGTGTACTTCGACGGCAGCATCACGGCGTGAACGCGCTCCGGTCCAAGCGCATCGACGGCCATCGCCGCGACGAGCGCGGAGTCGATGCCGCCAGACAGACCGAGCACGACGCTCGGAAAGCCGTTCTTCTCGACATAATCTTTCAGACCCAGAACGCAGGCGTGGTAAGCGGCGGCTTTGCCTTCGGTGAGCTTCGCGACCTTATCCTTCCGGCAGACCCAGCCCGACGGCGTGCGGGTCCACTCCGTTACGGATACGTCTTCGCGCCAAGCCGGAAGCTGCACGGCGAGGCTGCGGTCGGCATTCAACACGAACGACGCGCCATCAAACACAAGCTCATCTTGGCCGCCGACCTGATTGAGATAGACGAGCGGCAGGTTGCTTTCGGTGACGCGCGCGACGGCGACATTCATGCGGGCGTCGGGCTTCGGCCAATCGAACGGCGAACCGTTCGGCGAAACGAGAATTTCTGCGCCCGTCTCGGTTAGCGTCTCGACGACTTCGGTGCTCCAGATGTCTTCGCAGATGGGCACACCGATGCGTACGCCGCGGACATTCAGCGGACCGGGTTGTGGTCCCGGTGCGAACACGCGCTTTTCGTCGAAGACGCCGTAGTTGGGCAGATCGACCTTCAGCGTCGTCGCCTGGATGCGGCCGCCGTCGAGCAGCGCGACGGCGTTATGCACCTTTTGGCCTTCCGTCCAGATCGTTCCAATCAGGATGGCGGGTCCATCGGCGCAGGCGGCTGCCAGCCATTCGAGCTTAGCTTTCGTCGCCTGCTGGAAGGCGGGTTTCAGAACGAGGTCTTCCGGTGGGTAGCCGTTGAGAAACAGCTCCGAGAAGACGACGACGTCCGCGCCAAGCTCCTTGGCGCGGGCGTGGGCGCGGGCGGCGCGTTCAGCGTTGCCTTGCAAATCCCCAACTACGGGGTCGAGCTGAGCGAGGGCGATCTTGAGCGAAGCGGGTGATGTCATGCCCGCTATTTAGGGCGCGGCGCGACCGAGGTCCAGAACCGCGAAGCCGCTGGCTTAATCGCCGTCGTCGCCACAGGGGACCGGGAACTCGACGTCGGGGTCCCAACACATGCCCCCGCCCTCTTGGACGACGCTGAGCGTCGCCGGGCGGCGCTCGATCGCGATGGCTGCGGCCGCGGACGTCCAAACCGCCAGCGCGGCGAAGATGTGCAATCCCATGTGAGCCAAACCCTCGACATGAAAACAGCGGCCCTGCCAAGCGGGGCCGCTGTTCAGCATACACACAAACGTCACGAACAAAAGGCCCCGCCGTTACGCGATCAGCGATTTCGGCTCCATGTGCGTGTCCGCGTTCCGCTCCTTCTTCAATTGCTCAGCAACGAGGAAAGCCAGCTCCAAGGCCTGGTCAGCATTGAGGCGCGGGTCGCAATGGGTGTGATAGCGGTCCGACAAATCCTGCTCGGAAATCGCCGTCGCGCCACCGGTGCATTCGGTCACGTTCTGGCCGGTCATCTCGACGTGGATGCCGCCCGCGTGCGTACCTTCCGCGCGATGGACCTCGAAGAACGACAGGCTCTCCTTCAGGATGCGGTCGAACGGCCGCGTCTTGTAGCCGGTGACAGCCGAGATCGTGTTGCCGTGCATCGGATCGCACGACCAGACGACCGAGCGGCCCGCCTTCTTCACGGCGCGGATCAGCTTAGGCAGGTGTGTTTCGACCTTGTCGTAGCCGAAGCGGCAAATCAACGTCAGGCGGCCCGGTTCGTCCTTCGGGTTCAGAAGGTCGATCAGGCGCAGCAGGCCGTCCGCATCCATCGACGGGCCGCATTTGAGGCCGATCGGGTTTTTGATGCCGCGACAGTATTCAACGTGGGCGTGATCGGGCTGGCGCGTGCGATCGCCGATCCAGATCATGTGGCCGCTCGTGGCGTACCAGTCGCCGCTGGTCGAATCCTTGCGCGTCAATGCCTCTTCGTAGCCTAGAAGCAGCGCCTCATGGCTGGTGTAGAAGCTCGTCGTCCGGAGCTGCGAGGTGTTGTCGGACGTGATCCCGCAGGCGCGCATGAACTGCAGCGTTTCGGCGATGCGATCCGCCAGCTCCTGATAACGGTGGCCCTGCGGGCTGTCCTTGACGAAGCCCATGTTCCACTGGTGCACGCGTTCGAGATCGGCATAACCGCCGGTCGCGAAGGCGCGGATCAGGTTCAGCGTCGCCGCCGACTGACGATAGGCTTCGAGCTGGCGCTGCGGATCGGGGATGCGCGCTTCGGCCGTGAACTCAGTGCCGTTGATGATGTCGCCGCGATAGCTCGGCAGCTCTTGGCCGTTCTTCTTCTCGGTCGGCGAGGAGCGCGGCTTGGCGAACTGCCCGGCGATGCGGCCGACTTTCGTCACGGGCTCACCGCCGGCGTACGTCAGCACGACGGCCATCTGCAGGAAGACGCGGAAGAAGTCGCGGATGTTGTCGGCGCGATGCTCAACGAAGCTCTCGGCGCAGTCGCCGCCCTGAAGCAGGAAACCACGGCCACCGGCAATCGCAGCAAGCTGCTTCTTCAGCTCACGGGCTTCACCGGCAAAAACGAGCGGCGGGAAGGACGCCAGACGGGCTTCCACGTCGGCGAGGGCCTGGGCGTCCGGGTATTCCGGAACCTGCATGATGGGTTTGCCGCGCCAGGTATCTGGCGACCATTTTTCGGCTTGGGCGTTGGACGCCATCGTCAACTCCTAAAAAGCAGCTATCGGGCCCCGCCCGGAGGCGGTGCCTTCCTCTGCTCTGTGGCATATTATCTCGGGGCGCTTATAGGTGATATCGCCGCCCCGCGCCAGCCCGTCCCGGGTGGCGTTTCTTGCGATTAAAGCCCGGCTCCCATGCCGCCATCGACGGCCAGTTCCGATCCCGTGCAATATAGGCTGTCGTCGGAGGCAAAAAAGACCGCCGCGCCCGTCATGTCCTCCGGGCGGCCGAGGCGGCCCATGGGGGTCTTGTCGATCAGGGCCTGCTTGACAGGCGGCAACTTCAGCAGGCGGTCGGTGATGGCGGTTTCGACGTAGCCAGGGGCGATTGCATTCACGCGGATGTTGAACGGCGCGTATTCGACCGCCAGCCCCTTCGTCAGCGCCGTGACGGCGCCCTTGGTGGCGGTATAGGCCGCAAGCGGACGCAGTCCTCGGCTCGCCATGATCGAGGAAATGTTGATGAGAGACGCCGACTTCGACTTTCGAAGCAGCGGCAGCGCATCACGCGAAATTCTGAGGATGGCGTCGAGGTTCACCTCGCGCAGCTTCGTCCAATCGGAATCGGACAGCTGGCGGACTTCGCCACGAACGAGGATGCCGGCATTGTTGACGACAACATCGACGTAGCCGTGGGCGCTCTCGATGTTGCGGAACAGCGCCGTGATGTCCTGGCCTTTCGAGACGTCGACGGCCATCGCCGTCGCGGCGCCGCCATTGCCCTTGATATCGCGAACGGTTTGCTCGGCGGTCTCGCCGTTGATGTCGGTCACCCAGACGTGCGCTCCTTCGGCAGCGAAGCGATGCGCGATCGCCGCGCCGATGCCGCCGCCGGAACCCGTTACCATTGCGATCTTTCCGCTGAGCCGCGCCATGTGAACCTCACGTCGTCGATTGGGGGGCCGAACCCATACGGCGGTGCACTCTCCCGATCAAGCCGCCGCTTCGCCAGGGGCCATCCATTTCTCGCGCAAAGTCACAAGTTCTTCTGCGGCCGATGGATGCAAGGCCATGGTTTGATCGAAATCGGATTTTTTTGCGCCCAGGCGCACGGCGATGGCGGCCGTCTGCACGATCTCGGCTGCGTCTGGTCCAAGAATATGCACGCCGACGACACGATCCGTCTCAGACTGTACGACGAGCTTCATGAGTGTGCGCTCATCGCGGCCGCCGAGGATCGCCTTCATCGTGCGGAAGCTGCCTTTGTAAATATGCACGTCGCCGTACTGGTTTTTCGCTTCCTGCTCGGTGAAACCGACGGTACCGATCTCAGGCGTTGTAAAGACCGCGGTGGGGATCGTCGTATAATCGACGAGCGTCGGCTTGTTGCCGAAGACGCTATCGGCGAAGGCCTGGCCTTCGCGAATGGCCACGGGCGTGAGATTTACGCGATTGGTGACGTCGCCGACGGCATATATAGATGGCACCGTCGTTTGCGAATGGTTGTCGACAATGATGGCGTTGGCAGCGTCCATCTCTACACCAATGGCTTCGAGGCCCAGTCCGCGTGCGTTCGGCGAACGGCCAATCGCGAACAGGATCTGGTCAGCTTCGAGCGTCTCGCCGCCCGTGATCGTGCCGACGAGCCCCGACGCCGTCTTCTCGATCTTGGTAAAAACCTTTTCGTTGATGATGCGGATGCCGCGCGCTTTCATCGTCTCGACGAGGCCGTCACGCAGATCGTCGTCGAACCCGCGCAGGATTTTCTCGCCGCGATAGATCAGCGTGACGTCAGAGCCGAGCCCATGAAAAATCGATGCGAACTCGGTCGCGATGTAGCCGCCGCCGGCGATGACGATGCGGCGCGGAAATTTCTTCAAGTTGAAGACTTCGTTCGAGGTGATGACGTGCTCGATGCCGGGAAGCTTGCGATCGACGTTGGGGTGGCCGCCCGTCGCGATCAATATTGTCTTCGCTGTGATCGTCCGGCCGGAGGCTGACAGGCGCACCTCGTTGGGCGACAGGCACATCGCACGTTCGGGAAAAACCTCTACCTTGTATTTGTCGAGCGTCGTGCGGTACGCGGCTTCGAGGCGCGAAATTTCCTTGTCCTTGGCGGCGATCAGCGACGGCCAGTCGAATGTCCTCTCAGGCAGCGTCCAGCCGAAGCCTGCCGCGTCCTTGAATTCGTCGCTAAAGCGGCTGGCATAGACGAGCAGCTTTTTTGGAACACACCCGCGGATCACGCAGGTGCCCCCGATGCGGAATTCCTCGGCAATCGCAACGCGTGCGCCGTGGCTCGACGCAATGCGGGCGGCTCTCACGCCGCCCGAACCTGCGCCAATGACGAAAAGGTCGTATTCGAAATCTGACATCGCTTGGCTATGCAGGCTTACTTCTGATCGGTGGGGATGGGCGGCGTCTGCCCGGCTTTGATTTCGTCGGCGATCTTGGCGCTGTATTTCATACCGATCTCCGCGCCCTTCTTCATCAGTTCAGGCGTCTTGGCGATAAACTTTGCACCCGGCCCCGAACGATAGAAGTCGGCGACCGTTTTCATCTCTTCAGCCGTAAACGTCTCGGCGTAGAGATTGGCAAAGTCGGTGATCATCTGGTCTTTATATTCGAGCAGCTTTTTCATGCTCGAGTCGAATTGCGCCGAGAGCTTTTTGCCGGCTTCGGAATTGTCGGCGTTGGCGCCTTTGGCGAAGCCGCGCGACATGGCTTCGACCATGCCGTCCATCTGTTTCGTGACGCCGGTGACTTCAAGCAGATCGCGGGCGGCGGCGACGCGGGCGGGATCGGGTGGCGTTGCGGGCGAGTCTTCAGCCAGCGCCGCGGTCGAACAACAGACGAGAAACAGTGCAATTATTCGCAGCCAGCGGCCCATTTTTATTCATCCTCTTCGAAATCGATTTCAATTGCCGAAATGACTTCTACACCCATTGGTCCGGCAATGATGCCGACATCGGCAATGCCAAGGAAAAGACCGTTCTCGACGACGCCGGGAACGAGCTTCAAAGCGTCGTCCAGCGCTTCGGGATCGTCAATCGAACCGAACGCGCAATCGAGAATATGGTTGCCATTGTCGGTTACGAATGCCTTGCCATCCGTACCACGGCGCAACTTGATCTCACCGTCGAGCCCCAGATCGTCGGCAAGCTTGGCGATCAGACTTACAGTCGCCGCCAGTCCGAACGGCACGACCTCGACCGGCAGAGGAAACTTGCCGAGTACCTCGACGAGCTTGCTGTTGTCGGCAATGATGATGACTTGGTTCGAAGCCACCGCGACGATCTTTTCTCGGAGGAGCGCGCCGCCGCCGCCCTTGATGAGGCGCAGGTCTTCGTCGAGTTCGTCGGCGCCATCGACGGTGAGGTCGAGCGCCGGTGTCTCATCAAGCGTCGTCAACGGAATATCGAGGGCTGCCGCCTGGGCGCGCGTCGCTTCCGACGTCGGAACGCAAACGACCTTCAGGCCGCTTCTGACGCGTGCCCCCAACAGTTCGACGAACTTCGCAGCCGTCGAGCCGGTGCCCAGACCGAGCTTCATGCCGTCTTCAACATAGCCGAGCGCCTGCTCGGCCGCCTGCCTCTTCCAATCGTCAGTGCTCATCTTGCCCCCAAAGACCAAAATCGGCTGCTGCTCGCCGGACCGTGCGCCTTGTCTAGGCTGGCGGTGCGGCGCTTTCAAGCCGCGCAAATCTACCAGACATTCGTGACGCCGTGACAGAGCGGACCGAGACGACTACGGTCCAGCGTCGACGGTGGCGTGCGGAATGCGCGCCGCCGACGCCAACCAATGAAAATACGAGGAGATTTCATGCAGGGTTGGACGATCGTCTTTGATCTGGACGGCACCTTGATCGACACGGCGCCGGATCTGGCCGAAGCGACGAATCACGTGCTCTCGACGCTCGGCCTTGAGCGGATCAACGAAATGGAAATTCGCCCATTCGTCGGCCATGGCGCGCTGGCGATGATCGACGGCGCGGTGAAGGCGCACGGGCGAAAACTTCCCGAACGCGAGCTACACGATCTGTTCGAGGTCTTCCTGACTTATTACACGGCCCACATCGCCGATCGCAGTGTCCCCTACCCGCACATCGTAGCAGCGCTCGACGGGCTGAAAGCCGAAGGCGCGACGCTCGCGGTCTGTACCAACAAGATGGAAGCGCAGGCGCGCGCCGTTCTCGAAGCGCTGCAACTGGACGGCTATTTCTCGGCTTTGACCGGGCGCGACAGTCTCGGCGCTTACAAGCCTGATCCACGGCATCTGACGGGCACGATCGCATTGGCCGGCGGACATTCGGGCAAGAGCATCATGATCGGCGATAGCGAAACCGACATCCGGACGGCGAGGGCTGCGCAGGTGCCGGTCGTGGCGGTGAGCTTCGGCTACAGCATCGATCCGGTGCTGTCGTTCGGGCCTGACGTCGTCATCAACGATTACCGCGAGCTGCGCGGGGCGATCGGCAAGCTCGCGGGGATGCCGGTCAGTTCATAACGGCTAGTAGGTTAGAACGCGGCAATCGTCCGACATGATCTCTTCGATGAAATGCGCGGCGCCAATGACGCCGCTGCATTCGGCGATCAGATCGTCCTTGCGCATGGCGCAGCTATCGAGGCCGGTTGAGAAGCAATGGAAGCGGACGCCTGATGCGTGTGCTTCCTTGATGAAGTCGTAAACCGACCGGCACTCGGCCGCCTTGACGTGCACGGCTTCGGCCACGCCGTTGCGCAGAACTTCGGCGGCGCCGCCCGTGCAGACGACCTCGACCTGATAGCCCATCGACGCTGCGACGGAGGCTTGAAATATCGGCGGGCAGATCGACTCGTCGCTGTGCGGACTGGCGTTGGCCAATACGATGATAAGCTTGCGCGTCACGGCTGGCGTCCTGCTCGGAGTCACTTGCGCCGAGACTAGGCTGCGACCGGCGTCGGCCGCAACCGTTAACGCGTGTTCAAGCTATCAAACGTCGTGACCGCTAATATAACGGCGGTAAACGAGGATCGTGGCCGGCAGGAACACGAGGTCGGCGACCAGCGACGCAATCAGCGTCACGCCGCAGACGAGGCCGAACAGCCGCAGCGACGGCAGGTCGGAGAAAATCGTCACGCCGAGGCCGAAGGCCAGCACGATCGTCGTCAGGATGATGGCCGGGCCGACCAGAACGCGCGCACGACGAATGGCAAGCTCGGGCGGGACGCCGGGCTGCTCCTCCATGCGCAATCGGTTCAGGAAGTGGATCAGCGCATCGACGCCCAGTCCGAAGACCACGATCAGCGCAACGACAGATGAGAATTCCAAGCCGCCGCCCATGAAGTAGAGCATCGCTCCAGCCGTCACGACCGGAAACAGACCAGGCAGCAAGCTGATGAACCCGACGAACACCGAACGGAAGGCAAGCGCCAGCAATACGGCCGCAACGAGCACGCAGAGCGGAATGCTTTCGTCAAGCTGCGAGATCATCCGGTAGCTGTTGCGTGCCGCAAGCGCGGGCAAGCCCGTTACCGAGATCTGATATTCGGGATACGCCTTGCGGATCGGATCGAGCGCCTTATCGACCGAATGGACCAGGGGCAGAATCTTGCTGGCGTCAACGTCCGGCAGGCGGCCCGTCACGAGTACGGCTTTCTCGTCCTTGGCGATGAAGCGGCGGACGAGGTGTTCCGGCAGAAGGCCGACGTATTTCTTGATCGTCTCGACGTTGTCCTGGCCACTTTCGCGCAGCCAGCGACGCAGGCTCTCGAGCGACCAGACGTTGCCGAGGCCCGCGGCTTTTTCAAGGGCCTCGTGGGTCTCTTCGATCACTTTCAGCGTCTTGGGATCGTAGAGGCTGGCACCGTTCTTCCACTGGATCATGACGTGGAACGGATTGGCGCCAGTGAGCTTGGAATCGATGCGGCCGGTCGCGGCAATCGCCTGCTCGCGGTCAGGCACCTGATCGGCGAGGCGATAGCGCGGCTCTAGCGCGAGATGCAGCGAGGCAAAGTAGGCAAACAGCGCAAAGGCTATGGCCGTGTAAACGACCGAATGCTTGACGACGCGATCGACAATGCCGCCGACGAAAATGCCGAGCGCGTCCATCAGTCCATCGGCGGGCGTGTGGTCCTTGGCGAGCGTCTTCTCGTTGCGCACGAACAGCAGCGCCAGGATCGGCAGCACGACGATGACGGCGCAGAACGAGATGCAGACTGCCATGGCGCCTGCTTCGCCGAACGTGCGGATGAGGCCCGATTCCGAGAACAACAATGCCAGGAACGACAGCAACGCCGCGCCGTGCGCTAGCACGCACGCGGGACCGACAACGAGGATCGCAAAGCGGACAGCCTGAAGCTTGGTGTCGCCTTCGCGCAACCGGATGCGGAAGGCCGACACCATCTGCATACTGTCGGCAAAGCCCATCACCATGATGAGCGGCGTCATGACGTTCAGGAACAGATTGAGCTTGAACCCGAGCCAGCCGAGCAGACCCAGCGACCAGGCCACAGCAATGACCGGCGGCAGCGCGGCAACGAGCATCAGCGATATGCGGCGGAAGAAGATCGCTGCAATCGCTGCGCCGAAGAGAAGGCCGAGGCCGTTATAGACAATCTGATCACGCTCGACAGCGTTGCGGATCTCAAGCTGCATGACCGGCGCGCCGGCGAGCTTCACCGACAGCCCGACCGGGTTGAGATCTTCCTTCGCCGTGTTTTCGATCTCGCCGATGACGACTTTCGCGGATTTCTCTTCAACGACCTTGCGGTCGAGCGCCAGCACCATCAGCGCGAGCTGACCATCGTTCGACAGAAACTTGCCTTTGACGATGTCGTTGGTTTTCAGGGCATCGACGATCTTACCGAACTCGACCGGATCGTCGGGCAGGTCGTCGGGCACGATCGGCGGGGGATATCCGCTCGCGTCGGGTTTGCCGCGCGCGGACAGCATCGACACGATGCCGCTGACGCCGTCAATGAGTTGCAGATCGGCGGCGGCATTGCCGAAGGCCGTCAGCCCTTCTTTCGTCAGCAGCCTCTTGCCTTCGACGACGACCAGAACGTCGTATTCGCTCGATGGGAAGCGCTTGTCGATCTCTTCGTAGATCTTGAATTCGGGGGTGTTGGTGCGGAACAGCTCCGACAGGCTGTCGTCGACCCTGAGGCGCGAAATGCCGGCCGCCGCAGCAGCCGTTAGAATAAGGACGATGATTGCCGATATGATCGGCGCCCTGATGCCCAATAGGCCAATCTTATTCAGGCCCAAAGAAATCAGGTTCGGGCGTTCCGGCTCCGCTGACTGCAAAAAAAGTCCTCCCCAACGACTTCGATTTGAGAAGTCGCCACCAGCGCCCCCCGGCGTCGTTTGTCTTTGCCGGGTGACATGGCACTATGACGGTGTTCGGCGCAAGGTCCACTTGGCCTCACGTCCCAAGGGAAATGCCCGAATTTCAAGGGTGCGGTGCGATACTTGGCAACTTTGACGAGAGAGGCGCGGCGCGCCCACGCAGCGAATCACGTCGGTACGCCGAGTTTCTCTTGCAACGGGGCAGCAGTGTATGGGAGAGCGTCGGTGCGAACGACACATAGCAAGAACAGTGCTTCAATCTTGAGGTTTTAGATGCCCGAGACGTTTCCGTTTCAACGCCTTGTTGCGGCCCTACTCGCGGCTTTCGCATTGTCGTTGGTCATGGTGTCGGAGGCCGTAGCGAAGACCGCGACGGTCGGTCCCGTGTCGGTCGAAGTGGCGGACGACTTCAAGGATGTATCGAGCCAACCTCCGGCGATCCACCAGGATGCTTCCGGCATTACAATCGAAGCTTCGCCATTACCGTCCGAAGCGCTACATGAATTCAAAGGACCGGCGTTTCTCGACTACCTGAAAAGTCTCGGCTTCACGGATCCGGCCTACGTCGACGGCGGCCTAAAGCGGACTGGCGAATATACGTTCGTCACGGCCGAGGCGAAGGGCGCACAAGGCCCCGAGTCACGGTTCCTGCTCGTTATCGGCGGCGAAGGTCGGGCCGCTATCGTGACTGCCTACGCACCCAAGATCGCATTGGCCGATGGTCACGCCAGCCGCGCTACGATCGAGGCTATCCTCGCCAGCGCCACGGTGACGCCTGCACCAGCCGCCAAGCCGTGATGTGCCGTCCGCGGCTTTCCGGCCCAGATCGCGGCCCGTTTGCGGCTTGACAGCGCGATCCGCCGCCTCGCATAAGGGCCGTTCCCAAATCGGGCGGTTAGCTCAGCGGTAGAGCACACGCTTCACACGCGTGGGGTCATAGGTTCAATCCCTATACCGCCCACCATCCCACTGAAATCATTGAATTTCCGCCGTGGAGCGCGTTAACAATGTGTTGTCAAACGTGTTGACACCGGCGGCTTTTCGAGCCGTTTTTGCCTCATGGCGAGGCGATCTCAAACGCATTTGAGCAAGCACGGAAATGGGTACCGGTATTACCGCTCCGTACCCCGCGAATTGCGCAAGGTTGTAGGTAAGGCCGCCTGGTCAAAGTATCTCGGCGTCAGCCTCAGCTGGTCTGATGCACTGAAGGCCGCGCGCGACCTCTCCCTCCAATGCGACGCACAAATTGCGCGGCTTAAGCGACTATCACCAGATGAACGGAATGAAATTGCCGCTGGAGGCGGCCTTCAAAAGCTCAAGTATTTGCAAGCGTTCGATAACCAGTTGATCTCGGGCCTGAAACGCATGTCGGACCTCCCAAGGTCCGGGCAAACGTTTGAAGGCATGTCCGAAGAAATTCCGATGCCCGAGGAGCTTGAAAAGGATTGGAGATATACCCGTTTATAACTCGCCGACGCGGTCGAAGCTGTTGAGAGCGAAAGCTTGCCTAGAGCAAAATTGATTCAGAAATCGGAATTTGACGGGATAGGCTTATCATCCCTCGTCGACCTTTCTGGAAAAACGAGGCCGCAAGGCAAGAAAAGCCTCGATCGCTCACGTCTTTACGTCCGACGCTTCATGACGTTTTTGGGGGCGGATTGCGATCCGGCCGATATCTCGCAACAAGATGCAGCGAGGTGGCGAGATCACATGAGCGAGACCGGTGTGAGCGGTGTCAATCAGTCTCAGCACTTGGCGAAGCTCTCCGCTCTGTACGCTGTCGCGATTTCGGAAGGCCGCTTAGCGACAAACCCGTTCGCTGGAATAAAGGCGCGGTTCACCAGGGACGAAAAGAAGCAATCGAAGAAGAAACGGGCATTCAGCGACGAAGAATTGCGATTGTTTTTGATCGCGTCTGAAACGTCGGCCACGAAGCTGCGTCCAGTCCAGTTGAACGCACCAATGGCAGCTTTCTCGGCATTCCGGTCGTAGTTCGAAAGGCTGTGCTGCGGCTGCTCAAGTCAGCTTCTGCGATAAAGCGGCCTCTTGCGTCCAGGTCTTCTTTGCAGAGAATGCGGACGAAGAAGTCCAATCGCATATCGCGCCGCTCTTGGGTCAAACATCCCAAATGAGGACGTGGCCTGAAGCGATAAGCTGAGTTAGCGAGGCTCCCGCAAGCCCTGCCTCAAAATCAAGACCCGCTTCTAAACGCCTTTTTATCGGCAGCCAGCTGATCGAAAGCTGCCGTCAAGCTGCGAGAGGCGTTGGGACCTTCTCAGCCATCGATGATTTTTTGAAGAAGATAAGTAAAAGCCATTCGTTCCGCTGGATTGAGGTTCGCTACTGTCAATTCACTGATGCGAAATGCCCTGGGATACATGTCGTCCAGAACGGCTTCGCCGGCGGGTAACAACGACATGATGACCTTGCGGCCGTCCTCCGCATCTTTCGTCACCTTTATCAGGCCGCGTGTCTTCAGCCGTTCGATGATGCCGCGGATCGTTGCCTGATCGATTGCCGTGGCCTTAACGAGCTCCGCCTGCGAGCTCGGGCCATTGTCGCGAAGCGCACATAGCGTCGTGAACTGCACAGCAGTCAAATCCGGATCGCTGGCGTTCTCCTGAAAAATCGCGAGGTGACGCTGGTACGCTTTGCGCATCAGGTGACCCACCTGCTCGGTGACCTTGTACGTCCCCGGCATTCGCCGTTGCGTGCCAGGCTTCTCTTTCGTCACTCACGGCCTCCCCCTGGTTTTCTCCTTTGCGATAGCGCTCTTTGCGGAGCGTCGCAACTGAAGCGACGCAGAGGCTGATGGCACATCCAAGCTGACGGTGACGGCGGCGAGGCAGCATGCACCGCTCGCTGTCTAGCTGAAATTGTGCTGCATCTCTTTCACGGCAATATGGCCGTCGAGGACCATCGGCTCGTCGTCAAGGAAGAGGTTGCAGTTCCGCATCGGGATATCGAGGTGGCACGCGGTATTGTTCGGACCGCCGAGTTCGTTATTCGGGCCGGTCGAGAACATAACGTTTCCGTAGAAGGACCGCAGCTCCATACCCATACCGCCAGGGAATTGCGTCAATCCATGCCAGTGCGCGCGATGATCCAAGCCCCAGCCGACATGAGACATACCGAACCCGCGCGGGTCGTTGAATGTCGCCATGTAGGATTTGATCAGCTCAGCGTCGAGACCACCGCGAATATCCTGAATAAAGCCCTTTTCGATCGTGTAGGTCACGGGCTCACGAACATACGTGTTAAAAGGAAGAAGCACGTCACCCGGCGCCAAAACGATCGTGCCGTCAACGCCATCGTCCGCGCCACCAGTAAAGACGAAAGCCGCCGGCCAGTGATCCCACCGGCCGGGTTGATCGGTGTAGCCATATTCGCTCATCGTCGGATATACGCCGAGCTTATAGACGACGTCGGTGCCGTGCTTGCTCGTAATCCGCATCGTCTTGGCTTTGGCCAGGAGTTCGGCTCCGACTTCGACGCGTTCGCGCAGCTGCTTCGTCGGCATTAGGCGCGCGAGCAACGGGGCGGGTTCGACAGCCGTCAACACGCGCGTGCCCGAGGCCTGAATCGCCATCTGTTCATCGCTGAACAACAAGAAAATCAGATCGACGACCATGTCGGCCTGTTTCAATGCCTCGACCGCGTCGGGCATGGCGGCAAGCCCAGTCTTACCGACGGCCCATGCCCCGGTCTCAGGCATCGGAGCGGGGAGACGCATATGATACATCTGGCAACCGAGCCGCTGACCCGCAGCCAGAAACGCATCGGCGTAATCCAGGCGTTCCTCGCCTTGGGACAAAACGATGACTTTTTCTCCTTCATGCACGCCGCTGAGCGTCAGCTGCTCGAGGCACATTTCCGTCAAGACGTTCCGGTCCATCGACATATCTCCCTTCAGCGCTCTGCGGTTACTTGTGATCGGTATTAGCGAGTTGTCTGCGCGGCCTTGATTGCCGCGATCGCGTCAGCCTTGCTGACGACGTCCCCGTACTTGCTGTCGATATCGAAGAGATTGGCAGCATGCGGTTCAGGATGGCGGTCGCCCACGCAATCGCGGACGACTATCGTGCGGAAACCGTATTGAACTGCATCGACGGCCGTGGCGCGAACACAGCCGCTCGTCGAGCAGCCCGCAATGACGACGGTGTCGACCTTTTGCGTATGAAGAAGTGATGCGAGGCTCGTGCCGAAGAAAGAGCTCGCGTATTGCTTGACGATGACCGGCTCATCTTTTTCCGGCTCAACACCCTCGCAGAATTCCGCCAGGACATTGCCTTCAACCATCGCCTTCATGACCGGGGCCTTTTTCACCCAGATGCCTCCGTCGGCGCAGTCCGGCGCGGAATACAGAATGCGGGTGTGGACGACAAAAATACCAGCCTGCCGCGCGGCGGCGAGAAGCTCCGGCGTATTCGCGACGGCATCGACCACGCCCAGCGCGAAAAGCGGTGACTCTTTCCGCGTATAGGCCTTGAGAAAATCGACGACGAGCAGTGCCGGACGATCACCAAAACCGATGCGCCCACCCCAGACACCTTGATAGTTTGCTGCTGCGGTTTGCGGAGCCCCACCCATCAGTATGCTCCAGACAGCAACGCGCCGGCACCCGGTACGACAGGCTCGATCTTGAGCGCCTTCAGCATGCAATAAGTTGTGGCAACGGCCGCGGTGATGACGGGCCTGCCGGTGATCGCTTCCACCTTGGCGATGGCGGAGAGAGACGGCATCTGCACACATGCCGACAGCACGATGGCATCCACGCCGCTGAGATCGAGCGTGCGAACGATATCCGGCAATTTATCGGGGTTATGACGCCCGACTTCGAGGTTGTCCGGAATTTCGAGAGCGCGCCAATCCTGAACATCGAAGCCCTCGTCGCGTATGTAATTGACGACAAGTTCGGTGAGGGATTTCACATACGGCGCGACGATCGCAAGGCGCTTTGCCCTCATTGCCTTCAGGCCTGTGATGAGCGCACCAGCGCTGGTCACGACAGGAACATCAGCGCCATTCTCAGACGCGTGGCTGCGCAGCCTCAGCTCGGAAACACGATGGTATCCTGAGCCCTGCGCCATGATCGCGACGAGGCAGGCGTAACCCAGGACATCCACACGAGCGTCGGAAAGCTCGACAGCACAACGATCCGACTCGGAATCCATGGCTTTCAGCTCTTCCTTTTTCACAGTCCGCATGCGCATACGGCTGGAATGGAAGGTGAAGCGGTCAGGACGAATCGCCTGCCGCGCCAGGAGCATCGCGGGAATTTCCGTCTCCATCGTCGTATTCGAACTCGGCACGATCTGACCGATGCGATAATTCAAGGCTTGCGTTCCTTTATTACAATTTTTTTAGCTTCTTCTCGTTGTTCGGCTGTCGAGTTATCGAACGAGGAAATCTCCAAGCGCGTCAAAGAAACCGTCGAAGTCATCCCATGGAATCATGTGACCGGCGTTCTCCACCCGGACGACTTCGATATCTGGTTTCAGCGCCTTGAATTCATCGACGTCCCGCTGGGTAATCACTCCGCCGCGGCCAGCAACCATGAGCATTGCGGGCAGCGAAAGACTCGGCACACTGGGAAAGATGTCGTCCTTGTGGAAGTCCTCGAACGCCCCGACGATCGCAGGCTCAAAGCAGGTATGAAGCCACTCGGCGCGGAGTGCGCGCTGTTCATCCGTCCAGGTGAGGCAGAAAGCGCGCATGCCCTCGGCGTCGATGCCCTTCACGGCGAGACGAATGGAATCGACGTACCACTCAAGCTTGCTGGGATAGGGGCGTCGGCCTGGACCCGACACCGGTGGATCGACCAAAACGGCGCGTGAAAAGGCGGATTTATCACCGGCAACCGCACGAACCGCGACGCGGGCACCCATGGAATGACCCAGGAGTGCCGGCTTCTCTAACTTCAAGACCTTTGCGAGTTCGACAACGTCTGCGGCCATCGCATCAAGGCCGTAGTCGAGGTCCGGCCCGGTCGACGACAGCCCGCGGCCGCGCGCATCTATAACGTAGACGTCATGATCTTTCGCCAAGCGTTCGGCAACGAACCCCCATGTAATCGCCGGGCTCGTGATTCCGGGAATGAGAATGACCGCGCGCCCCTTGCCGCCGTAACGCAAGTAATGCTGGCGAATG
Organism: Hyphomicrobium sp. MC8b; assembly: GCF_905067615.1. NCBI lineage: Bacteria > Pseudomonadati > Pseudomonadota > Alphaproteobacteria > Hyphomicrobiales > Hyphomicrobiaceae > Hyphomicrobium > Hyphomicrobium sp. MC8b. The sequence goes on from NZ_LR898465.1 coordinate 2,447,374, forward strand.
CCGTTGGCGAATACGTTCGCGCCGTAGAGCGGACCGGCCATCAGGCAATTGCCTCGCTCTTCAACGGCTCGGCATAAAGATCGTAGCCATAGACCCAGGCCGGGTCTTCCTGTGTCAGCAGGAACGTGTTGGCGTTTGAAACGGTCTGGACGCGCGTCGCGCGGTCCCTGCGATTGGCTTCATAAAGCTTGAATGCAGTTGAATAGTTCTCGATGCCCGTCTCCCCGAGACAGCGTGCAAGCATCGCTCCATCTTCGATTGCCATGGCGGCACCTTGCGCCATGTGCGGCTTCATCGGGTGGCACGCGTCGCCGAGAAGAACCAGCCTTCCCTTGCTCCAGAGCGGCAGCGGATTGCGATTAAAAAGCGGCCACTTCGTAACTTCGTCCGTCGCGTCAATGAGTGACTCGATGACCGGATGATAGCCTTTGAAGGCATCCGCCATCTCCTCCCGACTGCTTTGGACAAATGGGTCCCTAAAGTCCCAGGCGTCGTGCGGCACGCCGGTCACGTAATAGTATTCGCTGCGATCGCCGGTCGTGAAATAGACCATCATGTGGCGGTCTGGTCCCCACCACTTCACGCAATCCTCGAAATCGAGATTGTACTTTTTCAGTTTGTTCGCAGGGATAACGGCTCGGTGACCGACCCAGCCGCTATAATTCGGCTTTTCGACGCCAAGTAAAATTTCGCGAACACGCGAGTTTATTCCGTCGGCTCCGATGACGATATCCGCACGCGCGGAGGTGCCGTCCTCGAATTCGAGATAGACGTCGTTGCCGCCCTCATCGATTTGCTTAAGGCGCTTATCGAAATGCAGCGTGCCAGGCTGAAGTGCTCCAATCTGCAACTTATGAAGGTCGCCGCGATGAACGGTGCAGTAGGTCGCCCCGTAACCCTCGAGCGGAATGCGAGACAGGTACTCGCCCGTGATGCCGTCACGGCTGAACCAGAATTTTGGCTTGCTGCTGATCTCGGCGAGCTTTTGGTCGATGCCGATGCGCTGAAAAATCTTGAGGACGTTCGGTCCCATGTGGATCCCCGCACCGAGGCGGGAAAAGCCGGGCGCCTGCTCATAGAGCTGCACCTCAAAGCCGGCGTGTTGAAGCAGCGCAGCGGCTGCAGCGCCTCCGAGTCCGGCACCGATAATCGCAATCGTCTTGTTGTGCTTTGGCATATCAATCATTGCAGAGTAAGAGGATTCGCAGGCGCCTCCAGGGCGTCCCGATGAGGCCATTTAAGCGTACACGCTATTGTTGGCAAGCGTTTAATGTGACCAACTATTAGCATTTGTGCACACAAACATAGCAAAATGGCCTTTCTCTTGCACCTTTGCCGACGACAGACATTAACAGCAGCATCGCAACAAAAGCGTATGCACTTGTTATTGCGTCGCTTGGATATTCGATGCTATCCGAGGCATCAAAGAGGTTGAGACCTTGCGCATCGAAGCATGGTCGTCTGAGCGCAACGGAGATGCACGAATTTGTGCACGACTAAAGCTGGCCCCGTCGAGCTTCACGTCAATAACAAGCAGGTCACCGTCTACGCGGACCATCAAACGCCGCTGCTCTACATCCTAAGGAACGACCTTGAGCTCAACGGCCCAAAGTACGGGTGCGGGCTCGGCGAATGCGGCGCGTGCAGCGTATTGATCAACGGACGTGCCGCGCGATCATGCACGATCGCACTCGGATCGGTTGGCGCGCGACGAATCGTTACGTTGGAAGGTCTCGGCGAGAATGATGCACTTCATCCGGTGCAACAGGCGTTTATCGAACAGTCGGCCGCGCAGTGCGGGTATTGCCTTAACGGGATGATCATCTCGGCCGTTGCCCTTCTGCAGAGGAACGATGATCCCAGCGATCGGGATATCCGAGCAGCCCTTAAACACAATTTATGCCGCTGCGGCACGCACATCGAAATTCTTGCAGCAGTCCGGCACGCGGCCGCCTTGCGCAAACGGCTGTCAAGATCGCCAAGCGAACCGCACGATATCCACCAAACCACCGATACCGACGAAAACGAGAGTGGCAATGCCGGGCAACATTGAAAACACGTCAGCGGCCTATCTCGATCAGGCTGACATGTTGACGGTCGTTGCCTCCAAGCAGCCGGATGGACCGCTTGAGCTTTTTATCGCCATCGATGCGATGGGCCGCGTTACCGGGTTTAATGGTCACGTCGATCTCGGAACGGGCATCAGAACATCGCTCGCACAGATCATTGCGGAAGAACTCGACGTTCGGTTCGACCACGTCTCGATGGTGCTCGGCACCACGTCCGTCACCCCCGACCAGGGTGCGACAATCGCCAGCGAAACGATCCAGGTTGCGGCTAATCCGCTGCGTCGAGCTGCGGCGACCGCAAAACATTACCTTTTGCAGGCCGCCGCTCGCCATCTTGGCGTCGAACCCGGCAAGCTAGTTGTCGAAGAAGGCGTGATACGAAGCACGACAGGCAGCAATGAGAGCGTGGCGTTCGGTGAACTCATCGCCAGCCAGCGCACTCGATTGAATATCGATCCCAACGCGCCGCTGAAACCAGTCTCGCAATATCGCATCGTTGGCGCGTCGCAAGCGCGTGTCGATATCCCAGCCAAGGTCACGGGGCGATGGACTTACGTCCACGACGTCCGAGTTGCCGGCATGCTCCACGGCCGCGTCGTGCGTCCGCCTTACGGCGGGTTCGACCATGGAGAGCATGTCGGTCGAAGCCTGATTTCCGTCGATGAAAATTCGATCGCTCATATTCCGGGAATCGTCTCGATCGTCGTCATCGGAGATTTCGTCGGCATCGTAGCGACACGCGAAGAGAACGCGGCGTCGGCTGCCGCTCAGCTCAAAACCGTGTGGCACTCGCCGCCCGGCCATTCGGATTTGAACTTTCCCGAGAACGCGCTTCGTCAAAATCCTGCAACGCCGCGCAAATTGGCGGATCGCGGCAATGTCGATCAAGCCCTTGAAGGCGCGACGGAACCAATGAACCGGACTTACGTCTGGCCCTATCAGATGCACGGTTCGATCGGCCCTTCCTGCGCCGTCGCCGATTATCGCGATGAAGCTTTGATGGTTTGGTCCGGGACGCAAAACCCTTTTCCGATGCGAAGGGATCTGAGCATCCTGCTCGACATGCCCGAAGATTGCATCACGGTCGAACGCCTTGAGGCGGCCGGCTGCTATGGCCGCAATTGCGCCGACGATGTCACGGCCGATGCAGCTCTGCTTTCGCGCGCGGTCGGCAAACCGGTTCGCGTGCAGTTGACGCGCGAGCAAGAGCACGTATGGGAGCCGAAAGGCGCCGCGCAGGTCATCGACGTCAGGGGCGGACTTGATCTCGAAGGCGGTCCGGCCGCCTACGACTTCGAAACGCGCTATCCCTCCAATCTCTCCCCGACGCTATCGCTGCTGTTGACGGGCAAGGTCGCGGCGGTCGCCGATACGGTGCAGATGGGCGATCGAACGGCGATCCCGCCCTACGCTTACAGCAACCTGCGCGTCACCGTTCACGACATGCCGCCCATCGCTCGGGCGTCATGGTTTCGCGGCGTTTCTGCGCTACCGAATTCGTTTGCGCACGAGTCCTTCATCGACGAGCTTGCGGCTTCGGCGGCTGTCGATCCGATCGAATATCGTTTGCGCTATCTCACGGACCCTCGTGCAATCGACCTCGTTCGTGCCGTAGCAGAACGCGCGAAATGGGTTCCGCACACGAAGCCGCAGACGCTCGGTGGAGAAGGCGATTTACTTTACGGCCGCGGCTTTGCTTATGCCGTCTACGTCCATGGGAAATTTCCGGGCACCGCAGCCGCATGGGCGGCCTGGGTCGCCGACGTCGCCGTCAACCGCAAAACGGGCGAGATTGCCGTAACACGCGTGATATGCGGTCAAGACTCTGGGATGATGATCAATCCCGCCGGGGTCCGTCACCAAATTCACGGCAACATTATTCAGTCGACCAGTCGCGTGCTGAAGGAGCAGGTCGAATTTTCATCGACCGCCGTCAAAAGCCAAGAATGGGGCGGATATCCGCTCATCACGTTTCCTGAAGTACCGGACATCGACGTCCTGATGATCCCGCGGCCAGAGGAACCGCCGCTTGGCGTCGGCGAATCGGCGTCCGTTCCCAGCGCAGCTGCGATCTGCAATGCCGTCTTCGATGCAACAGGAATTCGCTTTCGCGAGCTTCCGCTTACTCCGGAACGGGTTTTGGCGGCACTCGGCGGAACCCCGCTCAGCCGCGAGCCGCAACCGAAAAAGAAGCGCAAGTGGCTACGAGGGGTCGGACTGTCGAGTTTCGTAGCGGCCACGGCCGGCCTGCTGACGATTGGCTCGCCCTGGCGTCCCGCGATCGATCCTATTCCTCGCCCCGATCCGACAACGTACAGCACCGCAACGGTCGAGCGCGGCCGGCTCGCCGCCGCCGCAGGCGCTTGCAACGTTTGTCATGTCGGGCCCAACGGCGAAACATTTGCTGGCGGCCGCCGGCTCGACACGCCATTCGGCGCGATCTATGCGACCAACATCACACCAGATGAAAAAAACGGCATCGGAAGCTGGTCCTATCCGGCATTCGAACGGGCGATGCGCGATGGCATCAGCCGCGACGGCCATCATCTCTATCCAGCGCACCCGTACACGTCCTTCGCAGGGACCAGCGAGGCGGATCTGCAGGCGCTCTACGCCTACTTGATGACGCAAGCGCCGGTGCCGACGAAAGCTCCCGAAACAAAGCTCCACTTTCCGTTCAATGTCCGGGGGCTAATGGCGAGTTGGAACGCGCTATTCCTAAACGCGAAGCCGTTCCCATATGATTCCGCGCAAACGACGGAGTGGAATCGCGGCGCTTATCTTGTCGAAACACTTGGCCATTGCTCAGCCTGCCATTCGCCCCGAAATATTCTTGGGGCCGAAATGGGTGGCAAAGCGCATTTATCAGGCGGCTTTGCCGAAGGCTGGGAAGCACCCGCACTCAATGGCGATGCGCGCGCACCCGTTCGCTGGGCGGAAGCAGCATTCTACGACTACCTGCGCTCCGGCCACTCTCACGACCACGGCAGCGCAGCCGGCCCAATGGCGCACGTCGTCGCATCGCTTGCACCTCTTCCCGATCAGGACATTCGGGCGATGGCACGTTATCTCGCAAGCATGCAAAAGCCCGAGACTGGAAATGCCGATGCCACTGCCCCGATCACAGCGGCGACGTCGGCCAGCTCTGCTGGCGAAGCTCAGGCCGCGCTTATCGCCCCGCGCGGGGAGCGTCTTTTCAACGGCGCCTGTGCCTCCTGCCACACGCAGGATGATGTCCTCGCGCCGTTGTTTCTCAATAGCAATCTGCACAGCGATAGGCCGGACAACGTCCTGCAGGCGATATTGAATGGCGTCGATGCGCCGGAGATTCTCGCTCGAAAAGTCGGACGCAAGGGCACGGAGATCATGTCCATGCCGTCCTTCAAAACCGTGCTGGATGACGCGCAGCTTGCCGAGCTATTGGCGTATTTACGCGCCCGTTTTGCGCCATCGAAGGCCGCCTGGAGCGATTTGGCCGAGGCCGTCGGCGCCGCTAGAGCAGTGCCTTCGCACTAGAGTTCCTTTCGCAACGTGGCGTCTTCGCATTCTGTCGCCGCAGATCGCGTCAGTATAGCGCCTACGCTTGTTCTGCTTACGGATATGATGCGGACCGAGGCATCTAACAAATCCGTCATCTACCGCGCCATTTGCAATATTTACTTGCACGAATGCATTTTATTTGAGCAGCGCCCTATATTGCACGAAGTTTTAGCGTCAGATATAGAACAGGATAAATAGCGTACACTCTCTAAATTTCCGATCTTGAGAAAGAGAGACGAAAGCTTGTCTGATCGCCGAAACAGGCTGCGTATCGCAGACTCGCCGGATATGTCCGGAAGCGATGTAACATCGGCATCACCTCTTCCCACGCGCTCAAACAGCGCCCACCCACATGAACATTTTAGCGCTCGCATGCGACGCTGAAACGATATCCGAAATCTGACCAACTCACGGAGCTCTTGTTATGACATCCTCGCCCCTTTCTGTTCTTTCTCCCGACCGAGAGATCATGACGGAGACGATCAGATCGTCTTACGACTTTATCGTCTGCGGCGGCGGATCGGCTGGGTGCGTTGTCGCACGGCGTCTCGCCGAAAATCCGAACGTCAATGTCCTGCTGCTTGAAGCGGGCGGCAGCGATCGGGTGCCGTCGGTGATCGATTCCACGCAATGGATGTGGAACATCGGCACCGAACGCGATTGGGGCTTCAAGGCGCAACCCTCGCCGACTGTCAACGGGCGCACACCGCTGCTTCCGATGGGCAAGCTGCTGGGCGGCGGCTCGTCGATCAATGGGTCGGTCTGGGCGCGCGGGCACAAGCACGACTTCGAATTCTGGGCGGAAGAAGCCGGTGATCAGGCCTGGAATTATGAATCCATTCTCGCGATCTATCGCCGTATTGAAAAATGGAATGGCCCCGCCGACGCGAAGCGCCGTGGTACCGATGGCCTGCTCAACATTCTCCAACCGGAAGATCCGATCCCGTTGGTTGCGGGCCTTATCAAAGGCGCCGAGGCGATAGGTATTCCCTTCGTCGAAGACATCAACGGCGCGGCGATGGAAGGAGACGGCGGTTGCGGCCTGCCGAACGTCCTCGTTCAGAACGGCAACCAGCGCGTTTCAATGTCGGCAACGTATCTTCACCCGTACATGGATCGCCCTAACCTACACATCTTGATGTGCGCGGAAATTACCGGCCTGACGTTCACGGGGAAGCGCGTCACCGGCGTGAATTTCGTCCGCCGCGGACAAAGCTTCACGGTTTCTGCGGATAAAGAAGTCGTGCTGTCGCTTGGCGCGATCAACACGCCGAAAATCCTGATGCTCTCCGGCATCGGTGATGAAGCCGAACTGAAACGGCATAACATCGACGTTCGTCAACACCTGCCGGGCGTCGGCAAGAATTTTCAGGATCACATTCTGCTTGCAGGTTGCTGCTGGGAATACATCGTGCCCGAGCCGCCGCGGAACAACGCAGCTGAATTTGTCTTTTATGCGAAATCGCATTCGGGTCTCAAGACACCGGACCTCATGCCGGTCCTTGAAGAGACGCCGTTCGGAAGTGAAGTAACCGGCAAAGAATTCGACTTGCCCGTCGGACCGGCATCGGCATGGACGCTTGCTCCCGGCCTGGCACGCCCCGACAGCCGCGGCGAAGTCAAGCTCGCAAGCTCCAATCCGTTCGACGCGCCTCTCATCTTCGCGAACTTCCTCAGCACGGATACAGATATGAAGGCGATGGTTCGCTGCGTGGAGATGTGCCGAGATATCGGCAATTCGGAATTCTGCGCGCCGTACCGCAAGCGCGAATGCATGCCGGGCGACCTCAAGGGCGCCGACATGGAAAACTTCGTCCGCAATGCCGCCGGCACTTACTTCCATGAGAGCTGCACGGCAAAGATGGGACGGGATGCGATGTCGGTCGTCGACGGCAATCTCAAAGTCTACGGCATCGAAGGTCTGCGCATTGCCGACGCATCGATCATGCCGGCAATCTCGACAGGAAACACGATGGCGCCGACGGTCATCATCGGCGAACGCGCAGCTGAGATCATCGCTGCGGCGTACAATTTCTCCAGCTCAAAATCCGCCGCCGCTGCCTGAGCCTTAGTCAAAGGAACGCCGCCATGAATATCAATGTCACGATACCCGCTCCGTCGGCCAAGACCCAAGAGTTCTTCGCGCGCAAGCACAAGCTCTATATCGACGGCGCATGGACGGAAGGCGTTTCGGGCGAAAGGATCGACGTTGTCGATCCGGGGACGGGGAACGTCATCAGCAGCGCGACGGCCGCGGTTGCTGCCGATATCGATAAAGCCGTCGCGGCCGCTCGGAAGGCTTTCGAAAGCGGCGTGTGGGCCAATATGCCCGGTCTCGAACGCGGCAAGCTCATCAGCAAGCTCGCGCGCAGACTTGAAGAGCTTGGCGACGAATTGGCCGAAATCGAAGCCATCGACTGCGGCAAGCCGCTCGCCTATGCGAAATATGTCGACGTCGGCCTGACCGCCAATATCTATCACTATATGGCGGGTTGGGCGGGAAAAGCCTGTGGTGAGACCGTCTCGCTCTCGGCGCCCGGCGAGTATCACGCCTTCACACAGCGTGAGCCGGTCGGTGTGGTTGCCGCAATCACGCCATGGAACTTCCCACTGGTTTTGACGGCCTATAAGCTCGCACCGCTTCTTGCCGTCGGCTGCACGTGCGTCGTCAAGCCGTCTGAGCTGACACCTCTGAGCACGCTGCGGTTCGCCGAAATCGCAGAAGAAGTCGGCTTCCCGCCCGGCGTCATCAATGTTGTGACTGGATACGGCTCGCCTGCTGGTTCCGCGCTCGTCGAACATGAAGGTGTCGACAAGGTTGCCTTCACCGGCTCCGTCGCGACGGGCAGAAAAATTGCGCAAGCCGCGACGGGCAACCTCAAGCGCGTGACGCTGGAACTCGGCGGCAAGTCGCCGATGGTCGTCTTTCCGGATGCCGATCTCGATAAAGCCATTCCGGGTCTTGCAAGCGCGATCTTCTTCCATCAGGGCCAGGTCTGTACGGCGGGCACTAGGCTTTACGTGCACAAATCGATCCACGATCGGGTGCTCGAAGGCATCGCCGCGGAAAGCAAAAAGCTGAAGATCGGCCACGGGCTTGAGCCCGACACGACGATGGGCCCGATGATCTCGTCGGCCCAACTTCAGAAGGTCATGGGCTTCCTCGATCAAGGCAAGCAGGAAGGCGCCGAGGTTGTAGCAGGCGGAGAACGCATTGGCAGCGCCGGCTTCTTCATGCAGCCGACAATCCTTGCCAACACGACGGATAGCATGTCGGTCGTGCGCGAGGAAATCTTCGGACCCGTGTTGTGCGCTCAGTCATTCAGCGATGATGAACTCGACGCGATTGCGGCCAAGGCTAACGACACGATCTATGGCCTCGCCGCCAGCGTTTGGACGCGAGACATTTCTGTCGCGCACAAGATGGCGAAACGGATCAAGGCCGGCAGCGTGTGGATCAATGCGCACAATTTCTACGACCCTGCGCTTCCTTTCGGCGGCTTCAAGCAATCCGGTTGGGGACGAGAAGAAGGTTCCGAAGCCATCCGTACATTCACTGAAGTGAAGTCCGTCTGCGCCGTGCTCTAAAACGCACGCACAACTGAGAAACGAAAATCACCCGCTCAGGAACATGACCTGAGCGGGAACGATGGGGCACGCCTGAGATCTTCGCAACTAAACAGGAGACACACGGAAAATGTCGTTCTTAGATGTCGTTCGCCGCATGCGCGGAGGCGTGGCGGCCATTGCTATGGTGGCAAGCTGCTTCGCCGGAAGTGAAATCGCCAACGCCGGTCCGGAATCCACCGACCCGATCGTCATTGGTCAGCAGGATTGGACCGGTAGCACGATCACGAGCAACATCGTGAAGAAGTTGCTCGAAAAAATGGGTTACAACGTTAAGGTCGTTCCGGTAGACGCGACCGCGGTTTTCACCGGTCTGCAAACGGGCGACGTGACCTTCGTCACCGAAATCTGGATGTCGTCCGAGGCCGACATGGCCGAGGCATCCCTCAAAACCGGAAAAACTGTCGAAATTGGCCCGACAGGACTCGTTGGCTGGGACCGTTATTGGTATCCGGAATACGTTAAAGACAAATGCCCGGGGCTGCCCGACTGGAAGGCCCTCAACGCTTGCGCCAAGCTTTTCGCAACGCCCGAGACTGGCGACAAGGGCCGCCTGCTTCTGAACCCGGAAGACTGGGGCGGAAACGATGATGAACGGATCAAAACACTCGGCCTGAATTTTCAGATCGTTCACGCCGGTTCCGAGGCAGCCCTGCTCGCGCAAGTGAAAGCCGCATACCAGCGCAAGCAACCAATCCTCGCTTGGCTTTACACGCCGCATTGGGCGCCGCTTGCGTACAAGGGCGAGTTTGTCGATCTGCCGCCCTACACCGATGATTGCCCCAAGAAGGGGTTTGGCTGCGAGAAGAAAGCCGCTCCGATCGTCAAGTTTGCAAACGCGGATGCCGAGAAGAAATGGCCAAAAGCCTATGCCCTCATGAAGTCGTTCACAATGACCAACGATGAATACGGTCACCTGACCGGCGAGATCGCCAATGAAGGCAAACCTCTTGATACTGTCGTCGATGGCTGGATTGCCGCGAACAAGGACCGGTGGTCGAAGTGGACGCAGTGACCATTCTGGCGGGGGTAGGAATGGACACGGATACGCGCGCAAAATTGCGCGCGTATCTCTCATCCGTGTCCAAGATCGTTATTGTCGCTGCGTTTGCGGCTATTCCCCTGTCTTGGGCTTTTACAGCGCTCGCTTCCTGGCCTGAAGCGTGGATCATTCCGTTCGACCGAATGATTAATGCGGTCTTCGACGCACTTTCTGCTTCGATTGCGTTCGGAATTTCCGTTCAATCCATTTTCAGATGGTCGGTTCCGCTTCTCAACGCCCCGATTTCTCTGCTTCAGGCAGTGCTGCAAACCGGCGTGAGCAGCGGATACGGAGATCAAGCCGTTCAAATCGTGCCACCGCTTTCGTGGCTTGGCCTATCATTCGCCGCAACTGCCGTTTGTTACCACGCTCGCGGACTGGGACTTGCCGTTCTCGCTGCGATCACGTGCGCGTTCCTGCTGCTATTTGGGCTGTGGGACAGCATGATGGTGACGCTCAGCCAGATGATCGTCGCTGTCCCGCTTGGCATCGCCCTCGGATTTCTCGGCGGCCTTTATCTTTATCGGCATCCGTCGCACCGTGCGACCATCTTGTTCGTGCTCGATCAGGCGCAGACGATCCCGATTTTCTCCTATCTCGTGCCACTCATCATTTTCTTCGGCCTCGGTGGCGTACCGGCGATCATCGCGATCGTCATCTTCGGCGCGCCTCCGATGGTACGCAGCACGGCGCTCGGCTTAGAGGAAGCGGAGGCGCGCGTTGGCGAACTCGGCCGTTCGCTCGGCTGCAGCCGCTCGCAGTTTCTATGGAAAGTCCTGGTGCCGACGGCGTGGCAGAGGTTGCAACTCGGCGTCAATCAGGTCGTCATGCTATCGTTCTCGACAGTCATTCTTGCTGCCCTGATCGGAGCAGGCGGAATCGGTAACGATGTCCTTCTCGCGCTTCAACGCCTAGCGCTCGGTGCCGGTCTCGTTGCAGGTACCGGCATAACACTCATGGCCATTCTCATCGATCGCTATCTCCAAGCCATCAGCAATCGTCAGCATCGGCGCGAACAAACATCGCAGCGATCATTCTGGATCGTTATCGGTCTGTGCCTGCTTGTTCCGACGCTGATATCTTTCGTCTACCCTCCGCTCGCGCACTATCCAGAAAGCTGGACGATCTCGACGGCGCGCTACGTCGATAATGTCGTCGATAACATCGTCGGATTGATTTACGGTCCCCTCGACGCGTTCAAGACATTCCTGCTCCTCGATATTCTAATGCCTATACGTGCGGCGCTGCTGTCGCTACCGTGGAGCTTCGTTGTTCTTCTTGTCATCGCAGGAGCGTGGCGCACGGGAGGGTGGCGGCGAGCGGCATTCCTTGGATCTCTAACTGCTTTCCTGGCGGTCAGCGGCCTTTGGGACCGGGCGGTTCAGACCTTCTATTTGTGCGCAGCCGGTGTCCTATTGTCGATTCTGATTGGCGCGCCTCTCGGTATCATAGCCGGACGTTCGGCGCGCGGCGCAAAAGCCATCCTGCCGATCGTCGACACAATGCAGACAATGCCGCCCTTCATCTATCTGATCCCAGCGGTCATGCTGTTCGGTTCGGGTGATGTGCCGTCGATTTTTGCGATCGTCTGCTTCGCCATCTGCCCGATCATCCGGTACACCGAAGCGGCTTTCCGCAGCGTCCCGTTGGAGTTGCGCGAAGTCGGGCGTCAAGTCGGTTGCAGCCCGTGGCAGCTGCTTTGGTCGATCGAACTGCCAGCGGCCCTCCCGCAATTTCTCCTTGGCGTCAGCCAGTCGATGCTGATGGCACTCGCGACCGTCGTCGTCACCGCTTTGATTGGCACAACCGATCTCGGACACGAAACCATCCTCGCCATTTCACATGCCAATCCCGGCCAAGCGCTGACAGCCGGCTTCGGCATCGCAGCCATCGGCGTTGTCGCTGATCGCCTGCTAAGAGGATTTGCGCAAAGACATCGCGGAATGAAGGAACCCCAGTGATGCAGTCGAAATCCGCAACCGCCGAAAAAACCAAGCGCGTGCCGGCGCTCAGCATTCGCAACGTTTGGAAAATCTTCGGCGCGAACCTGCCGGGCCTTCTTGGCAAGTACCCCTCTCCCCCGTCCGTCGATACTATGACGCAGATGGGTCTGTTCGCAGCCGTGCGCGATGTAAGCTTCGATATCGAAGTCGGTGAGACGTTCGTGATTATGGGGTTGTCGGGATCGGGAAAGTCCACGCTGCTGCGCGCGATTTGCCAGCTGGCGCCACCGACGTACGGCAGCGTCGAATTCCGAGGCGAAAATCTTGTGACCGCATCCGACGACCGTTTGAGCGAAATGCGCCGGCATCAGATGGGCATGGTTTTCCAGAACTACGCGCTTCTTCCACATAAGACGGTTTTGGAAAACGTCGCTTTCCCGCTTGAGATCCAAGGCGCGCCGCAAGCGATCACGGCAAAGCGCGCGCAAGAACTCATCAAGCTTGTCGGCCTTAACGGTAAAGAGAAAGCCTATCCCGATGAGTTGTCCGGCGGTCAACAGCAGCGCGTCGGCATCGCGCGCAGTCTCGCAGTCGATCCTGAGTTATGGCTTCTCGACGAGCCATTCTCCGCTCTCGATCCGCTGATCCGTCATGAGCTTCAGGACGAAGTTCTGAGACTTCAAAAGATCATGCAGAAGACCGTCGTTTTCATTACGCACGACTTTGACGAAGCCATCCGGCTCGCAACTCGCGTCGCAATCATGCGTGATGGAGAGGTTATGCAGATCGGAACTCCGGAGGAAATCGTTCTCAATCCGAGCAACGAATATGTGGCGAACTTCACGCGCAACGTAAATCGCGGCCGTGTGGTCACCGTCAAATCGATCATGTCGCCAGCCCGAACTCTTGCTGCCGGTGCTCCGACCCTTCCTGGGACAATGCTTGCCGCCAGCGCCGCTGGAGTCGTCCTCCAAGCGAGACAAGATGCGGTCGTCGTCGATGAAGCTAAAAAGCCCATCGGCACTGTCAGCATGACCGAGATTGTAAAGGTGTTGGCTTCTATCAACAGCGATCACATGATCAAGCCAAGCGAGCACTTTCAGTAAAGGGATGGCCACGGTGCAGGTCCCGCGCAAATGGGCCCTCCCCGAGAATAGAAATTAAGTTTCTGTCGATTGCGCCGCTCGCGGCATCGGACCCCGCGGCGGCTCCTTACAAATTCCGCGCGCCGGCGACAGGCCGCCGCTCTTTGTCCGTGCCGCCCCGTTTCGGGGCAAAAAACTGCAAGACATGCCGGAGGTCCGTGTCGTGCTTGCATTCAGAGCCCCTCAGACTTCGGCCCGAGGAGGTACCGACCTTATCGCGAGCGCTTTTGGGCTGACACCGGCGGAAGCGCGGGTGCTGCGCGCTTTGGTCGATGAACCGGATGCAAAGCAGATCGCCGAACGTTTCGACGTGAGCCTCGTGACCGTCCGCAATCAAATTGCACGCATGCTGCAGAAGACCGGCACCACAAAGCAGAGAGAGCTCATCAAGCTCGTCCTCAGCAACGACCTTCCCATTCTCTGATATCCACGTGCCGACCGACTTTCCCATGAACGCGGCGCCGTTGGCATGGCCGTTACCTACGCCACGCACCCGCTCCATAATTTTTGACTTTCTGGTCGCGACAGTGGGCAGCCTATCGAAGCCGCCGGGAGGGGTATACCCGCCTTGGGTCCCCTCCCCCCGTCCGTTCTGTAGCGGCCGCGTGCGTCTCACGCTCCAGCCGGTGTGACCGCTAGATCTCGATCTTTGCAGCGAGCGCCAGCGCTTCGTCCGTGCCAACGCCAAGGTAGGCCGCCGTATGGGCCAAGCTGGCGTGGCCAAGCAGCGTGCGTACGCCCTCGATATCTTTGGTCTCACGATAAAGAATTGCAGCCTTGGTGCGACGCGTGCTGTGACCTGAGAACGTCGAGTGGTCGGTGTAGCCGGCGAGGTCGGCGAAGTACTTGACGAGCGTGCGAAACGTCGTCGGTGTGATCGCAGCGCCCGTGCGTCCGGCCGCGCGGTCGTGGCGCTGAAACAGGTAGGCTGAGGATGGCAAACCCTCCGCCGCGATATGGCGGCTCAGCGCGGCGCGCGCCGCATCCGACAGATGGACCGGGACCGTGCGCCCTGTCTTGCGTTGCTGCGTCGAGAACGAGCGCACCACAGCGCCGGAGGTATCGGTGACATCGGCGACGGTCATGCGCACGAGGTCGGATGCCCGCAGCATCGTTGAAATCGCCATTTCGAAGAGAGCGAGGTCGCGCGACGAGCCCTTGAGAGATAGTTTGCTGCGAATGACGGCAACGTCGGCTTTTGAAAATGGCCGCATCTGGCCGCGAGCTTTCGTTTTCTGTTTTTCCATAACGCAATACACCTTCAAAAACGAAACCATCGGCGAAAAAGCCCGCCGATGTTGAAGATATAGGTTGCGAAAAAGCCGAAAACAGAAGCTTCTGGGGCAAAAGCGTCAATTGGTTAGCGCCGTCCTTACAAACCTTTGTACGGGAGATTGCCAAAGCGCGCGGGCGGCTTCAGCGAAGAAAAAAGAGAGCTACATATATTTCTCGTTTTTTGAATTTAGAGAAAAGGCAATCTCCCTAAAACAATGGAATATTTGCTCTGAACACTTGATATCGTTGTCTAAATTTGCTCGGGAGGTTGCCGGAAGTGCGCATTGAAGCGAGAGGCTGACGCCCCTCGCGCAAGAGCTACAAGAGCTACATCTTTTTGAAGCTGTATTCTCCCGATCCATTTCGCTTTTCCTTCGTGAGTGCCACTGTTGTCCCATCGGGTAGAGCATGAAAGGTTTCGGCGCACATCGTAGCCAGCCATCGTCCGACAGAAATCTCCAGTCCTTGGCCACTGCGTTGGCGATCACGACGCTCCCGCGGAAGAATGTCGAATTTCAAGCGATTGCCCTCTCCTGTCGCAAGGTGGTCGCTAGCATCCGCAGCGGAGAATGGGTTTTCGCTGTTTATACGAAACAGATGCAGCAGCGCCTCTCGATGGACTTGTCGTTCATCATTGCGGCTTGCGAGATAGGCTTCGCGGTTTAACGCAAATCCTTCGACACCGGCCACATCCAGAATGCCGCCGATCACCCGGCTGTAGTCGGGAAAACGCGGATGTACGCGCCCGTTGTAAACATAGCCCTTCGCCTTCTCTTGGAGCCACGCGGCGATGAGAATATGAAGCGCCCAGACGAGCTCGAGCTTGTTGGCCTCCAGCCATTCGCCATAAAGCTGACCGAGCGCATGCACTTTGAAGTAGGTGGCGGGGCGTTCGCCTGACGGATCGTCCAACGCCGCGTCCATGCGAATAGGAAGAACGCGTTCCATCAGCTCTTGCGACAGCGAGCCGGTGTTGCAGGTAAACACGTAGGTTGCTTTGATTGGGACTTCGACGTCCTCCGACTTTCCAAGCTTACGACCTTCCCAGTAGCCACCGGAGACGGCCGCCGCCAGGGCTGCGTCATCGACGTGATGATTGATGTTGTCGGCAGCAATGATCGCCTTTCCTGCAGCAAGTTTGGTGGTGATCTGCTTAGCCCGCTCCGCCTCATCGAGCCCGAGTGCAAAAACACTGGCCCGACGCCCTTCGATAACGTGAAACAACAGATCTAGCAGAAATCCGGCGCCTGTTCCTGGCTTTGGCTTATCGACCAAATGGATCGGCGTTGGGCCTTGGATAAGGTTGCGTGCAATCGGCGTTAGCAGCATGGCAAGGGCATGCGCCCGCGACGATGGCCCTCTCTTTAAGTTTGGCGCCGGAAAGCCGTCGTCGTCTGTCTCGCCATCGACGCGCACGGGCAATGAATCGAGCCCCACGAAACTGTCGGAAAAGGGAAAATCGCGAATCGCGAGCATCAGCAGGTCCACCGCTTCTGTGACGTGCGCTTGTAAGATTAAGTCCGGAAGTGGTCGGAACGTCCCCCACGGAATGAGGTAGGTTCTGGTGGCGCCGTCATAGCCGCGTTCTGTTCGCAGTTTGCCGTCGTGGCCAAAAAGCGGAACACGGACGATGCTTTGACAGGTCGGAACTAGCAACTCAGGATTGCCGTAAATACCCCGGATCAGTGACTGCGGCGGAGGTATTGAATATTTGCCGCGCGTTTTGCAGCTGTGCATGCATCGAACATGCTTGCCGATTTCGTGGCTCCACCTTGCCTCCGCGCCTAGAGTTTCAAGACTTGGATCTTCGCGGCTTGGTGATATCCGCACGTAGCCTTGTTGGAAGGGGCTATAAAAAACGCGCGGGTTCTTGGCATTTCCCGCCTCGAGCAACTGCGTTGCTTTGGCGAGCGCAGTATCGAAGTCGTGCCCCGGGAAAACTTCGTCGGGATTTTCTTCAAACTCAGTCTCTTGCGCGCGCACCATCCGCTGGGCTTTTCGTTCGTCCTTCACCATTTTTGCGATTCTTGTTTCGCTTTTTCCCCATACCGGGACAAGCGCAGCGATCGCTCGTTCGCTATCGACACCGGCGGGAAGACGCGCGATCAATTTAACGGCGGCGAATGCCAAGCCGTCTTTCTTCCCGCGTTCAGCGGCGTCGACCTCCAATATCGCCTCGTCAACTTGGTTGTAATCGGGCACCAAGGTTGCGATGGCATCGTCGAATTGACGCTCACCCTCGTCGTCGAGGAAGTCCCGAAAATCTTCGAAGTCGAGCTCTTCGCGCTCTAGGATGGCGAACACGAAATCTGCGGGTGCGCGCTCATTGCAAGCGTCATGCAGGCAATGAAGCGTCGCGGTTTGATGTTGCGCGCCAGCCGGGCTAAAGGCAACGGCCGGCGTTTTTCCTGATCCCTCGCCGTCGGGATGACCATGTTCATCATCAAAGGGGCAGAAAAATTCGACTTTTTCTTCGGTCCTTTCCTTTGCTGTCCGTTCGTGGCGACTGACAAAACTGGCAGCGTCGAAGTTCTGGCGGACAGCTCTCCAGATCACATCAAACTGCTGTCTCTTGGCGCTGACGACACGTGATTTCGATCTGCGATTGGCGCGCCGCGTCGGAACAGGAGAGAGCTTTTCGACGACTTCGTCAAAGTCGATCGGGTTGCCATCGATGAATTTGCTCAATGCCCAGGATTTGGTGTCCGGATTGTCTTCGGGATAAGCGGGACAATAGAAAATGCGCGACAGGTTCCTGCAGGTGTGATCCCAATTGTCCCCGCACAGCCCTTGCGCCAGCGCAGCGTAGCCTTCCTGATAGAGTTTCGCTCTCTGCTGGCCTTCCGGCTCATGGAGGCGATCGCGAATTTTGAAGGGCTTCTTGAAGAATAAAACGACGCGAAAGCGTGGCCAATCCGGTCGATGGCTAAAGGTTGTGTAATAATATCCTTGATATCCCGTCTTCGCAAACCAGGCCTCGATGTCTTCCGCCCCCATGGGGCGTGCGCGGCACTGCTTCGTCTCCTTGTCCGTATTGTCGATGTCGATCTGCAATAACGAGATTGAAGAAACAAATTCATCCGATCTCCCAGATTTGTACGTCTCTCCGTTCGGGGCTATTTGGCCTTGGAAACGGATCAGCTCAGCACCGATGATCGCTGCGCCGTCTTTCTCTCCCTGAGGCCTGTGACGCATTCTGCCCGCCACAAATTCTTCAATCCCCTCACAGACCTTATTGCTCGTGTCGGTATCGCGGGCCGACGTGAAACAATGATAGGTGACGTTATTTGCCCGCTTCACCTTCGACAGGTCATTGCGCACACGGCTTGTATCCGCAGGAATATACGGCGTCGTACCCGGAAATTGCGGATCGAAGAGTTGATCGATTGACATGATTGCCCCCAAACCCAAAACTGTGGGCCGCACCCACCCGGTGCCCGCCCAAAAAGATTTCCCCTCCGTCGACTGCATATGCAGTTGGCGGTTGCTACGCGCGACGCGTAGCTTGTCTACTGGAATTCCCGTTGTCCGTCGGGCGCGGGCCGTCTTACCTCCGGCTGGTTGCCAATTGGCTCTTCATCGGGCCTAGGGGCGCTTCCCGTATCGACGTCGCCTTTACGCCGGATCTCCCGGCCCCGCCCAGATCTTAATCGAAATTTCTATGTCTGCTTTGAAATTCTTAAGCGTTTTATTTGATATCTCAATCTCTCACGAAATTGGTTCTCATATGCGGCCGCGGGGAGTCAAGCTAAATCGGAATTGAATTCATTAAATCTATTTTATGATAGATTCCATTGGGAATTCGGGGAGATGGGGCAGCCGATTCATTATTTCAAGTCTCCGCCTCAGCCTGGTCCTAATAAATAGCCGTTCCTCCGATTACATTTATTATATTCTCGGCCGCTCTCGGCTCGCTCGCCACACTTTTCGCCGTTCAAATAACAGATACTGGTAGCGCGCGTTCAGTTTCGCGCCTCTGCCTTTGCCGTTTTCACTGCCCATGACCGTCGAGTTCCGAATAATTTTCCAACCAAGACGTTTGCTGCCAATCCTTGTCGTTCCAGCGCGATATATGACGAGGATCCTACACCGACCGAACGGCCATCGTTGGCGATCAGATCACTACGAACAAAGGAAGTTTTCCAATCCCAGAACCGATGGTAGTCACGCTTAAGGCGAAACCAGGACTTGCCTGAGTATCAAATCCGATGCTCTTACGCGGCCGGAAAAGCTCAGCACCTGCGCCGACAAGATTTGGAATCGACAACTCGTGCGGGCCGTCTGGTTGTTAGTCGCCGGTCGGCATTGCTCCGACCGGCTAACAGGACCATCCTGCCCTCCTATCCGTAAACCTCAGATTCTGGGTAATTCCGCAATCGGTGTGGTGCAGAACGATAAGGTTCCAGCCCTCGCCCACAACCGCGATGCGTCGATATCATCGCCTAATGAATGACTGACAATCCATCAGATGCAACGAGCAAGCATACCAAAAGCCATTCTTTGCCACTCCACAAAATTAAAGCGTCGGGCAAATCGTTAGTCGCTACCGCCGCTCGCTCGCGAGTTGATAGCCAGGCTGCTTGAACGGATGGGCGCCGGCGAACGCTGGCAATGCAAAGCAATGCGCCCCCAACGCCCCCAACTTGGGAAACGCTTCAAGATCCATTTGATAGACTTCTGCGAGGGCGATCTGTCCCGCTATGCAGATGTCCGCAATCGTTGGCGTCGCCCCTAAGGCGAACGGCGCGGCTGCCTGTCGGGTCAGCAGTCGCTCGTAGGTCGATAGGCCCTCCCGTATCCAATGCGTGCACCACGACGCGATAGCGACAGGATCAGAGCCGAACGCCTGAGCGAGATGCTTCCGCACGCGTGGAACAGTGAGTGGATGAGAGTCTGCAACCGAGACCAACGCGAGCGATCGCGCGTATGCGCGCTCTCTCGCCTCAATCGGCAGCAGCCTCGGTTCGGGCTGGATCTCGTCGAGATATTCGAGAATAGCCAGCGACTGGAAAAAGCGATGGCCATCGTGAACGAGAGTAGGAACGACATGCTCCGTATTCACATCGGCGTAAGCCGGATCGAACTGACGACCGGAAAGAATATCAACGTCGATCTCCTCGAACGGGAGATTCTTGAGCGCTAGCGCGACCCGAACGCGAAACGCCGCATTCGAGCGCCAGAAGCCATAAAGCTGAATAGTCATGAGATATGCTCTGTTACCGGTCGCCGTTCTAACCGGGCGTGCAACGGTCTCTGATGTTGTGGTTAGTGCCATAAGCCGTTGCCGCGCTCTTGAACATCTAGCGCGATGTCAGGCAGTTTCTCTCAGCAGCGCTTTCATGTGCTGCCTTTGGCTACATCCACTAGCCATCGTCGGATCGCGGCATGTGTTGTTTCGTTGAGGCCTATTATGAGCTCACGCTCCAGGTCGTGAACGCGCTTGCGGCATCGGCGCAATAGCGACATCCCCGCCGCGGTCAATTCGATTTGCAAGATGCGACCGTGGACGTCATGAGGCACCTTTCTGATCGTGCCGGCGCGTTCAAGATTGGCGATGATGACGCTCACGGTCTGCGGTGTCAGCAAGGCCAGCCTTGCAACGTCGGCGTTCGAAATACCCGGATAGGCATTCAGCATCGTCATCACGGCGAACTGAGGGGGCGTTACGTCAAGATCAGCCAGGGCTCTGTCCATCCGATGACGATAGGCGCCAGCCGCTTGCCTCAGAAGATAGCCGAGATAAC
Organism: Hyphomicrobium sp. MC8b; assembly: GCF_905067615.1. Classification (NCBI taxonomy): domain Bacteria; kingdom Pseudomonadati; phylum Pseudomonadota; class Alphaproteobacteria; order Hyphomicrobiales; family Hyphomicrobiaceae; genus Hyphomicrobium; species Hyphomicrobium sp. MC8b. The sequence continues at coordinate 2,467,759 of NZ_LR898465.1, forward strand.
CGCTCTCGCCACGTTTGCCCTCGCCTGGTCCTGGGACCAAAACGTCGCTGGGGCGCTTTCGTTTCATATCAGGCCTTTGATAACATGTTCGTGCTCTGATATATAGCAGTCCGCATTTGGTCGCCAGCGCATTTGCGACGCATTTTCAGCAAAGGATTTGCAATGTTTGTCGTTCGCGAAGACAATTTAACCGGAGAACAGACCCGCGATCTTCTTCTCTGCACCTAACCGGAATGTGCGCCAGCTCCCCGCCGGGAAGCGTCTTCGCACTCGACTTATCCGGTCTGCGCGTCCCCGAAGTTGCCGTGTGGTCGGCATGGACGAATGAGAGGATCGCGGCGTTTGGCGCGCTAAAAATGATGCCGGACGGTAATGGAGAGGTGAAATCGATGCGTACCCATCCGGACTTCCTCCGAAAGGGAGCCGCGACCGCCGTTCTCGAACGTATCATCTCTGCGGCTCGGGTTCGCGGCGCCCGTCGACTTAGCCTGGAGACTGGGAGCGGGCAGCTCTTCGACCCAGCGCTCGCCTTGTATCGTCGTCACGGCTTCCATAAAGGGCCGCCGTTCTCGACCTATCAGCCGACGGCATTCAACCAGTTCCTGCATCTTGATATGACGCCGGCCATGCTCGGCTTGCCCTCGTAGTTGAAATCAGATGGAAACTGCCAAGAGCGAAATTCCGCAAATACACCTCGGCCAATGTCACTGTGGTGAGGTGAGATTCGAAGTTAAATTAAGCGACGGCTTCAAGACGATCCGTCGGTGCACATGCTCTTATTGCCGGATGCGCGGCGCCGTCGCAGTTTCGGCCGAGCTTGGAGACATCAACTTTCTCCGTGGCGAGAACTCGTTAACGAGCTACCGCTTCAACACCGGAACGGCACAACATTTCTTCTGCTCGCGTTGCGGCATCTATACTCACCATCAGCGCCGTTCCAACCAAGCACAATACGGTGTCAACGTTGCGTGTCTGGAAGGAATAAGTCCCTTCGACTTCCATGAGGTGCCCGTGGTCGATGGCGTGCGGCACAGCAGCGACACCGGCCGCCCCGCGCAGCTTGCGGGCACGCTGCGCTTCGAGCCCGCCGAATGAAGAACATCCTGCCGGAATCGTGTCGTGGCTAGAGCACTTTTTCTTGCCGGGGCGACCGGCGTTATCGGTCGGCGGCTCACCCCACTGCTTGTCGCCGAGGGTTGGCGCGTCATAGGCATGACGCGCTCGCACGAAAAAGCCGACGCACTACGAGCACTCGGCGCCGAGGCCGTAATTGTCGACGTATTCGATGCACCCTCGTTGATCGCCGCAGTCGCGCAAATTAAGCCCGAGGTCGTCGTGCATCAATTGACTGATCTGCCGTCGGGGCTCGATCCGGCGAAGATGGTCGAGGCGACGACGCGCAACGCCAGGATACGCGACGAAGGAACCCGCAACCTAGTGGAAGCGGCGACGCGCGCGGGGGCTCGGCGTTTCATCGCCCAGAGCGTTGCCTTCGCCTATGCTGAAGGCCCGACGCCCCACAAGGAAGAGGATGCTCTGGCGGTGAAGACGGAGGGCCGGGCGGGCATCTCGGCGCGTGGCGTCGCGAGCCTCGAGGCGCAAACCTTGGCTGCACCTCTTGACGGCGCGGCGTTGCGATACGGACGGCTCTACGGACCAGGCACGGGTTTTGAAACGCCTGCCGGTCCGGCGCCGCTCCATGTCGATGCGGCTGCCAAAGCAGCGCTCATGGTTCTCACGCATGGCGCGCGGGGCATCTATAATTTCGCAGAAGACGACGGCGCAGTGAGCAGCGAGAAGGCCAAGCGGGAATTGAGTTGGTCATCCACCTGGAGGAGCGCCTTCTAAGAGTCTCCTCGCAATCGTCGAGCTCTCAGCCTTTATCAGCTTCGCGACACGCGCTCGGCGGTCGCTAAAACTCCAAAGCGCTATTCCATGACCACAGCGTGATCGCTGATATTCTTCGGAGAACAACCTGGCGCGACCGTTTTGGCTGGCGGTGTAATCATGCTGATCGAGGTTTCTTGGTATCTCTTGCCCGCCCTTCGTATGCCGGCCGCCTGGGGTTTACGGGCGGAGTAACTGTAGTCCCACGGGCATTCCTTCTGAACCTCGGGCTTGGCGTGACCAACTAGGTTTGCCCTGTCCTCGCAGACACGCACTTTTGTAGGGCATAAATTCATTTAATCTTTGCACGTATCAAGGTGTTGACAAACGTGTTGACAAGCCGACAAATCCTCAACCGAGAAATATCTTTTTAACTGTTGTATTTCAATATTTTATTGCGATAAAATCAGCTGCAGATTTGGCGGTATGGGGTCATAGGTTCAATCCCTATACCGCCCACCATCCCACTGAAATCGTTGAATTTCTTCCGCTTGGCGCGGTGCCCCCTGACTTGCGCAAAGTTGTAGGCAAGGCCGCCCGGTCAAAGTATCTCGGTGGAAGGAACGTGAATTACCGAAAGCGCTTATCTATTGTCACTTCGGAGTGATCGGTGCGCCGCCCGGTCCAGGCGTCCCAAACACGCTCACACTGTCGATGGCCTTGCGCTGCAGCCGCGTCCAATCAGCGAGTTGTCCGCAAAGCGAGGGGCGCGGAGACGGGGCGTCCTTTGCACAGCGGAGCGAGACGAAATTCTGCAAGCCCATTGCAAGCTGCAGGGAATAATCGCTCGAATAGAGCTGAGTATCACTGAAGACCGCGCCGCCCGGGACGTTGCCGAAGTACATCATGCGAAGGCCCTGCGCCGTTTCGGGATGCTTTTCTGCGTCGAGCCCGAGGACAGCTCCATTAGGCGCAAATTCCGCGAGGATAGGCACCATCGGAAAGCCGGCTGTCTGATGGCAGCCCATGCACGAACTTTTCGGATTATCGACCGGGCCAGCGAGACGACCGCCGAAGCCCAGATGATTGAAGCTCAGCGGCGCAGTTGCCAGATCCTTGACGGCTTGACGATTGATCCACTGTTCGGTGAGTGGTTCATAATTGCACGGTCCGTTCGGCCCTTTGCACGTTTCGGCGTAGGTGACCTTAGGATTGTTGCCCCACTGCAGGCCGAGCGGCGTCATGCGGGTCCAAGGTGTTTCGCCTTTGGCGTTCCCGTCATAGCCATAAGTTCCAAGCAACCAGCCCGTAGGGCTGCGCTCGTCGCGCACTTGCAGGTCGATCTGAATAAGGCGCACCTTGCCAATACGACGCTCGTACCGTGACAACGGCCCTTCGTTGCGAAAGCGCGGGCTTTTGTTGACGAAGATATCGGCATCCCACTCCAGTGCGCCTTTCACCGTCGGCAATTCTGCTTCGGTCACTGTCGAAAACAGAAGTTTGATGACAAACGCGCCATCCGGCATGCTGTTCAAACCTGTCGGATCAGGATTGAGCGCGCCGGGCTTGGGATCGTCAGGATCGCAATAGACTTGGCCTAATGCGAATGCGTATCGATCGTTGACGTAAGCCTGAGCCCACGTGTCGACAAACTCAAGCTGCCGTTCACCGAAGGTGTTGCCGGCAGAGTCGAATTCATGAGTTAATCCGTGCACGAATTCGCGGCCGTCGGTCCCCGGCCAGTCGGAAGCGACTTCGGTGTTCCAATCCATCCACGGCGAGCCGTACCATTTACGGATTTTATTGTCTTCGACGTAGAAGTCGGCCGCGACGTTGCCTTCCAGGCCGTAGTCCAGGAGCGCGCGCAGATAGGCCACTGGATCTACCGGACCGCCATCTTTAAACGGAATTTTTAGCCAGGGATATTCTTCCTTCGCCGGAAGCTCCGAGGGATAATCTTGGCTGAGCTTGTAAACGCGACCCTTGTAGCTCGACGGAGGATCGCCGCCGTTGCCCTGAAGGTAATAGTCCTTGAACGTGCCCCGACGACAATTCTTCTGCGCGAGCGAGTTGCGCAGCGAGTCGCTGGTCGCAGAAGCAGGCGTGGATAACACTCCCTCGCTCGCGCACGTCAATGCGACCATGGCGGTTATTGCCGATAAACGAGCGAGCATTTGCATTACCAAAACAATCCTTGTGCGATTCATGCGTGCGCTGATCATTAGGCGGCGCGGCTGCGAATCGTAATGGATGTTTTTCTAAAATATACTCTAAGCCATCAGGTAGCTTGGGAACGGGGTTAGAAAAGCGTAAAGGCTAGGCCCGCCGCACGCGGGATACATGTTCATCTCGACCGCGCTTGCGCGCGTCATCGAGGCGCTGCTGCCTGCCACGCTTTGATCGCGTCGATCGGGTGAATCAGCATGATGATGTTAAGAACCAGATTGTCCCTGATGGCGTAGGCCATAAGCGCTTCGCTGGCGATGCCCAGCAAGACTGGTCACCGCAACCGGCAAGCGGGCGGCAATGGCGAAACCGATGGCCATGGCCGCGATGTCGGACATGGAGTTGACGATGCTGTCGCCATAATAATCAAATGAAAATGTCGCTGTTCGATAGCGATCGATGATGAAGGATGAGTTTTCCAAAACCTCCCAAAGCGATTCAACCGCGACGGCCGCAAGGAATCGTTGCGGTATGCTCCAGCGCGGCACGACAAGCCACAGCACAAAATAGAAAAGATAGCCGTGGACAATGTGCGTGAAGGTATACCAATCGGTCAGGCGTTGCGAATTCTCCGAGCTTTGGACTGCCCCGTGCCAAAGCTTGATCGTGCCGCACGTGCAAATCGGCACACGGCCCATGGCGTATTCAGCGACCGCTGCGCCAAGCACAATCAGAAGAGCAAAACCATATAGCGGTAGCGCCGACACGCGCGTAGAGCTTCCAAAGGCCATCCACGTTCCTCCCCACCCCAATTGCGCTTAGCGCTCCTCTTGGCCTTCGTCTACGCCCAGGCATGACGAAAGCGGTCTTCGTCAACGAGCGGGCCTGCTCCGCTACACGTCGCGATCACTGACGAATTTGCAGTCGACTTCCGCTAATGGGATGAAGCCACTCGATGTCTGCGGTTGCGAAGCGGTACCGGATCATTTGACATCGCTTTAGACGTGGCTCTCGTTGATGCGCGAGACAATGTCGCTGAGCCGCGAAAGAAAGAGCTGCAAAACCGGCGAGCGGTTGGCCTTGTTGTAGCCGACCACGAGATCGATCATTTCGCCTTCGCCTTCGATCGGACGGCTGGTCACGGATGACCAGGTCAAGAAGTCCTTCGCATATCTTGGTAGTAGCGTTACCGCCCGAGTGGACGCCACCAACGACATCGCCATCCCAAGATTGTCGATCTTCTGTTCGCTTTTGATGGATAGCCCGTGCTTGGCGAAGAAATCGTCCATCACTTGGCGAACACCGGCGGGCGATTGAGCTAGATCAAATTATTACTGCTCAGTGTAAATACAATCACCTTTGCCTGAGATCCCTCGCTCGGGCCAAGATGCTCCGCTCCCCCCGTGCGAGCATCCGAGCGGCGCCAAGTGAGCCTCCCCCGGTCTTCACAAACCTTGGCGCCGCTCCAACTCCTTCAGCATTTTCGATGCGAATACTCGCTGGTCCGCCGATCGCCTACGAGCAGACTGATCCGCCTCTTCCGCCAGGGGCAAAAAGCAGACCGTCAGAACGTGATTCAAATAGGCCCAGTACGCACGAACGCACTTTGAAAAACAACGCATACGAACGAATTCGCATCGTGACGTTGACTCTCCTCGATGCTCGCGAGACGAAAAGAAATTGAAAAAAGCGTCTTTCCAGGTGGGAGACACGCCATGAAAGCTGTTCTCGGAACCGTTGGCCTTACATTTGTTTTTGGCATCTCGCCAGCTTCGTCACAGCAGATTACCGGCACACCCGGTTCACCCAACACCACCACGACAGGCTTCCCTTCCGATTTACCGGCAGAATTGACAAGCTGACCTACAAAATTGGACCGGAGCAGTTGTCCGAAGAGGACCACAAGACGATGGAAGAGCAAAATGCGAAGGCGAAGGATTAGGGTCCCTCCCCGATCTTTGCCGCTGTCGGCGTAGGTATGAGGAGTTGGGGGCGTTAAGCCCCCCCGATCGAGCGCAAAAGTCGTTCTTGCGCTAGAAATGCAGCGTTGTGCCGACGACAGGGCCCTGTTGAAGCACATTGTATTCATATCTCGATGTCCCAGAGCCCTGCGAGTAGTCAACCGAAAGGGCTCTGTATCCGACGTAGCCGTCAAGGACATGACCATCGAGAATGCACATCTGCCAATTGTAAGTCGCAAGCACCTGCCAAGAGAAATCACTGCCCACGCCGAAGCCACCGAAATCCGCACGAACGTCGAGTTCCTCTCCGGGGCCGATCTTGTTCCGAAGACGCCCTCCGACGAACGGATCAACCCAGTTGACCGAACCTGATTTTGCAAACCAACGGCCATTTTCAAACTCGAGGCCGGCAACATTCAGGGTCGTCACGGAATCGGCGGAAACCACGCTGTCCTGATGCCAATAGCGAGCGCCGGCCAACACGTCGAATGCGGAGGTTCCCATAAGCACAGGATTGCGACCCTGCCAAATCTCATAAGCGCCACCGGCCTCGACCGTCACTTGCGTGTAATCAGCTGAGATATTGCCTGAGAACGTGGCGTGCTCCCCGTCCTTCGCGAAACCTTTCGAACCGCTGAAGCTCGCATAAACGATATCGTTGAAGAGTCCGACCGGGCCGCGGCGAGCTTCGGCATAGCTCATCCACGCTGGTAGTGTAGACCAGTCCAAATGCCCCAACAGATCGCTCGGGTCGACACTGACGTCGAACGACCGCCCTTTGATCACCGTATTACCTGATAGCCAAGGAATCCAGCCGTAGGTCGTGAAGATGACGGACCAATTTCCGTCCTCAGTTGTCGGCGAAGATCCATGCGATAGCTCCGCACCACCAGCCGAAACAGCCGATCCAACGACAGTGCAGGAAGCAATAATTAGTACCGCGGCTTTGAGGCGATGTTTCATCTGGAAGCCCTCATGAAGAGCGTGGTCCCGCGACTCGAATTTAGCACCAGTTTCCATTGTTGGCCGTGACCGTGAGACAACATAAATCCGTCGACTGCTTATTTTGTTTTGAACCGAATTTATGATCCGAAGAGGAAGTTATTGTGCGCTTCCTTGGGGGCGAGCTCTTCGGGAGGCAAACGAAAGTCTCGAGAATGAGCAGGATCACGGCAGTTCCAGAGCTCGTCACGGCAATCATCCTATCTCGGCGGCCTGATGCACTGAAACTCATTGCGGATCTGGTCTGCGGCTGCAGCGCTCATCGAATTTGGGCGCGTGCGGACGGTATTGGGATCGGTTAATGGGCACGCAGGTAGGCTATGCGCTCACATATCGACTGCAATCGGCAATCCCAAACGTGCTCGCGGTGAAAACGTCTTAGACCACGGCCGTCAACACCGCTTTGAGCAATTCTGCGCAGTGCTGCGACCTGAGTCCTGAAAATAACTCGGCCTATATCGTCGAAAGAGCGCACGATTGGCGAAGGCCCATGCACGGATGAGGCGAGCACGGACTTGATTTGCGGGAATATTCGCCCGCTGAAGAATTTGCTCGGCATTCTCCATCCATGGTTGAAGATCAGGGTCGTTATCGACGACATCGGCCAAAGCCGCTTCCGCGGCATCTGGAGCGGCAACTACCTGCCCAGGTTCCTGTTCTTGAAAATCGATGTCTCCAAAGCGACGAACGCGTTGGCTAACGTTCACGAGCGCGGTCGAAAGGTCCCAGACGGCGCGCCTAAAGAAGAGCAGCAAAAGCAAAACGACGAGCGGCCAAGAAAGAGAATTTGCGCCTGCAAATAGACGGCTGAAAAAATCCAAAATGGCATCGATAGATTGCATCGACCTCTCCGCGAAACTCTACCGACACCTCAGCAGTCGCGCGTAAGGAGCGAAACAACAACACGGGGATTTCAACAGTCAAACTTGAGATGAGGTGGCGCTGGAGAACAGCAATTCAATCTCCTTTCCAAATTGGTTCAATTGGACCAATGCGTTGGATTTATAGGTCTGAACTATCGATCTTTGGTTCATGGCCGGAGCGACGCCGCAGGGTGTGACCGTTCCGGGAGACGAACGAAAGAAGGAATAGTCTCATGGCTTTCGCATCCCTATTGAACGATCGCTTCCCTCGCCAAGCCGAGGTTTGGCTCCCTCAAAGGCCCCGCCCGGTCACCGCCTCGCATGTGCCGACGGCCGAAGCCGTGCCGAGCTATGACCTCTCCGTGCATCCGGCACCTGTCGTCATCGGCCTCGCCTCCTGCGCCTGGTTCCTGGTTTTGAGCTGGACGTGTTTTGGCGCGTTCGACCTCCGTACCGGTCTGGCTGTTGCCATCGTGACGATCATCTCGGCGATGTATCTCGGCGGTATTACTCTCGGCGCCTATAATTCCAACAGCGCCGCGAATGACCGCGCGGCCGGGCAGCGTCGCAGCTTCCGCCAGTTTCTCCACGGCCGAGTCGACATCGCGACGGGCCTCGTGAGCGGACGCGAGGCCATGCTTCAGATCGCGCTCCTTCCGGTCAGTCTGGCTGTCGGTGCAACAGCTATGGCGCTGATTTGGCTGACGATCCGATAGCCTTCCATCCCAAGGACGCGGGCCTCATCGTATGGTGGCCCGCCCTTCCCCCAATACTCGCCTCGCCGGAAAATCAGCATCCGGCATTTGTGTTTGCTGCCGAACACCGTTAATCGCCGACTTAATCCGCGGGCCGAATTTTTGGCCTGCAAGCGAAATTCGGCCATGAAGCGCAGGCAAGCGTCGGTCGGGGCACGAGGGAGACACAAAATGTTCATCAGACACCTTAGCGTGGCGCTTGTCGCGTGGTTCGCGCTCGTCGCAGCGTCGCCGGCAAGCCGCGCAGAATCGGGACCAGAGATCGATGCCGGCGTGCATGAGACCATGCAGCGATTTTTCCGCCAGGTCGGCGGCGCGCGCGAGCTAGCGCACAAGGCTGTCGGTATTTTGGTGTTTCCGTCCGTCGTGAAGGCGGGCTTCGGCATCGGCGGAGAATATGGCGAAGGCGCGCTGCTGATCGGCGGGCGCACCGCCGGTTATTACAATACCGTTTCGGGCTCGTTCGGCTTTCAGATCGGTGTGCAGGCGCGATCGGTCATCATCGCGTTCATGACACCCGAGGCGCTGCGCCAGTTTCGCAAAACCGCGGGATGGAAGGTCGGCGCAGACGCTTCAGTGGCAATCATCACGGTCGGCGTCGGCGGATCAATCGACACCAACAAGATCACGAGCCCGGTCGTCGGCTTCATCCTCGACCCCAAGGGGCTCATGTATAATTTGACGCTCGAAGGGTCGAAGATCTCGCGCATATCGCGCTAACGCAATTTATCTCGCGTCGCCTCGGCCGCTTTCTAAAGCCGCCGAGGCGCATTCCGCGTGCAAGCGGTAAGGTTCAACAAGACGTTACCGCGGACGCTCGCGTAACGGATTGCGCACGGCAGACGTAGGCATTGGAGTGTGCGGAAGCACACGACCAATCCCCCCGGAGACGTCCATGGCAATCCAGTTCAAATCTCTTTTGCGGTCCGACCGCATTTTCTTTTCAATCGTCACCGTTGCGGCCGCCGTCTTTGTTCTGAGTACGGTCGGCGGCGTAGGCGTCGATGCGGAGGAAGGCACGCGCGTGCCGCCGCCCGCCATCGATGAGCCCGCGCCTCAAAGCGCGCATCTTGAAACGGCTGTGCTGGCAGGCGGCTGCTTCTGGGGCGTTCAGGGCGTGTTCCAGCACGTTGCCGGCGTGAAAAACGCGGTCTCCGGATATACCGGCGGCGACGCGCAGGATGCGCACTATCAGATCGTCGGCACGGGCGCGACGGGTCATGCGGAATCCGTGCAAGTGACGTTCGATCCGCAGAAGATCAGCTACGGTAAGCTGCTGCAGATCTATTTCTCGGTGGCGCACGATCCGACCGAACTCAACCGTCAAGGGCCAGATTCAGGCACGCAGTATCGCTCGACGATTTTTCCGATGACGGCGGAACAGGCGAACGTCGCGAAGGCTTACATCGCACAGCTCGATGCCGCGCATATCTTCCCAGACAAAATCGCCACGACGGTGGAGCCCGGCCGCACGTTCTTTCCGGCCGAGAACTATCATCAGAATTTTCTGACGCTGAATCCAAACTATCCGTACATCGTAATCAACGACCTGCCGAAGGTCGCCAATCTGAAGCGGCTGTTCCCGGAGAACTATCGGGCCGAGCCGAAGTTGGTCGCGCTCGCGAAGGCGTCGAACTAAGGTCACGCGATTGCGTAAGAGGCTCAGACTTTGATCTGAGCCTCAATCGCAGCTTTATCTACGACCGACCAGACGTGCTGGATCTTCGCGTTCTGAAATTCGTAGATGACGTTCTCAGTGAACGACACCCTGCGGCCGTTTACGGTGAGCCCGAGAAAACTGCCTTTTGGCGTGCAATCAAAGCCCAGACGGCTTGCAACAAAGGGCGGTTCGCAAACCATCAGCAAAATGTGAAATCGGAGGTCGGGAATTTCCGAGACGTCGCGCTCCAGCATGTCTCGATAGCCGGAAAGTCTCAGCAGCTTGCCGTTGCGCGTGACGTCGTCGGCAACGAATGCAGTTAGCCGGTCCCAGTCCCGATTATTCAGGCACGCAATGTACTCGCGGTAGATATCCGCGATGTTGTCGCTTTCCATGCCTAACCGACTATCAGGCGTTGCGCGCGATCGGTTCGAGATCTTCCGTGTAGATCGAATACATCGGCTCGTCCTGCAGGATGACGTCGATGTATTCGCCGTATCCATTGAAGCGCGTGCCCATGGCGCGGGCATAGGCGCCGAGATTGCCGATCTCGATGTAATCACCTTCGCGCACCGAAGCAGGCAGCATGAACGGCCCCTTCATGTGATCGATGGAATCGCACGTCGGTCCCCAGAACTCGAACGGCTCCAGCGGCTCGTTCGGATCGAGGCCCGGACGAATGAGGCGAACCGGGAAAACGAAGCCCAGATGCGCGCTGTCGAAGAGCGCACCATAAGAACCGTCGTTGATGAAAAGCTGGTTACCCGGTTTGCGCAGATCGACTTTCACGATCAGGCTTTCGGCTTCGGCGACGAGCGCTCGGCCGGGCTCGCAGATCAAGCGGCAATCCTCGGTCACGGGCATCTTCGCCATCGACGCTTTGATGACTTCGATGAAGTCGGACAGCCGCGCGGGCACGCTATCGGTGTAGCGCGACGGGAAACCGCCGCCGATATCGATCGCGTCGACCACGACGCCAGCCTTAACGATGTGCTTCTTCACTTCCTCGAACGCCATCGCGTAGGCGTCGGGCGTCGTCGTCTGCGAGCCGACATGGAAGGTGATACCGAGTTCGTCGGCGACCTGGCGCGCCTTGACGAGCAGGCGCTGCGCCTTCTGGCCGGAGATACCGAACTTGTGCTCCAGCGGCACACGGCTGTTCTTGGCCGGAACCGAGACGCGTACGAACAGCTCAAGGTCTTTCGCGCCGTCCGTCTCTTCGATGATCTTCTGCAGCTCGTCTTCAGTGTCGAGCGCGAAGCATTTGATATCGTAATCGAAGTAGGCGCGGCGAATGGCGTAGCGCGACTTCACCGGATGCATGAAGTGCAGGCGCACGCCGGGGATCGTTGCGGCGTCCTCAAGCTCGGCGACAGAGGCGACGTCGAACTGCTTGATACCCGCACCGTAAAGCGCGCCGAGAAGAAAGACGGAGCTGTTCGCCTTGTAAGCGTAAGCGACCTCGCCCGGAAAGTTGTTGATGAACCACCGAGCGGCACGGCCCGCAGCGTGGGGACGCGCGGCGAAGACCGGAAGATCCGGCTTCATCTCGGTCACCATTTCAAGGGCGGTGGCAAACTTCTCCATCGCGAAAGAACCTCCTGAGGAAGCGCTATCCGGTTTCGCGCGCGGCAGCCGAGCGATGTCGGCTCTGGACACAATGTTGAAGGGGTGCATTTAGGTACCTCGGCTCCCTCTGTAAAGCCTTTCCGAACCCAAACGCTTTTTAGGGTTGTCGGATTCTCTCCCGAACGCGAGTGGCGGGATGCGATTGGCCTACGGAGCGATGCGTTTCGGCACCTACCGTTTGCGACAGTTTTATGAAGCGCCTTGTTTTCAGGCATTTGGCGCCGCGTTCGAGACGTCAGCGAAGGCCGAGGATGAGGACTGCGCGGCCGTCGCGTAGTGGCCGATCCGTCACGATGTCGGGCCGCGGTGGCTCGATGCGCTCGCCCTGAGCTTCGCGGCGGCTGATGGCGCCAGCCCGGGCGATACGGGCGCGCTCGGCCTTTTCCGGGTTGGCGCGCATCTCCCAGTCGGTGACGAGCGTGTCGCGAATGAAGTTTTCCCAGTTACCGAGTACCGTGAAGCGCTGATGCACGAAGTCGTGCTCAATGCCGACCGGCGGCGTAGCGCTGGTCGAGCAGCGACCTAGAATCGTCTCGCTGCCCGCTGCTTTATAGCGAAGCTGGAACGGTGCATCGGCCGGCGGGACGCTCACTGGCTTTCCGGCCTTGATCAGATTGTCGTGCTGGAAATCGCTCGGAAACAGCACGGTCCCAACGCCCTCGGCATCGACGCTGATGATTGTCAGGTAGCAGTCGTTGTCAGCTTCGGCCTTGATCGTCACGAGGTCTCCGGGAACCGGGCGTGGCTTATCGAGCCACATGCTGAGCCCAATGTCTGTCTTTACTTCGCGCAGAAACCCCGCGGATGCCGTCTGCTTCGGCTTGTCTATGCCTTTGAGCAGCGAAAACAGTCGTTCGAGCTGCGCGCGCGACAGCACGCCGTGCAGAAGGCGGCGGGCGAGCGGCGCGGCTTGGCCTTTGGCGTTTGAAAGCTCTTTCAGGAAGTCTGTGCGCTCGAGGCCCGTCTCGGACAGCGCAACCTCAAAATCGGCGCCTTCGCGATAGCGGCGAGCAAGACCCGAAACCATCTCTTCGCCGTGAATTCGAAGGTTGAGATCGACGCCGACCGATTTGGCGGCGGCGCGGAAGCGATCCGTGCCGCCAAGCATCAGGAGCATGTTTTCGCTGTCCGTGCCAAACAGCGGCAGCGCCGTGCGGCGATCGGCTGGCATCGGTGCGGATGAGATATCGACCGGACCAGCAGGCCTGAAATCATCCTTGGCTTTGACCAATCCTTCGGTATGGCACGCAAAGCAATCGGTGCCGGCCGTCGTTGTCGGCTCAACGGCGTTGGCCTCATCGCCCGCGTATGGCTTCTCAATGCCCGGCAGTACCCGATCGATGCGGTTGCCCGACGCATCGTAGAGCGCGAACGCATAAAAGCCGTTGGGTAGCGCGAACAGCGCGCGAACTTCATCCGCCTTGAAGGGCGCCGCGGCGCTGGTTGCGGATTTGGGGCCCAACGGGTGATCGAAAACGTTCTGATCGCCGGTACTGGTTGCAAAGTCGTAGACCAGCCACAGTCCCGCATGATCGCCGGGGTGGCGTTCGATCAAACGATTGCCGCGCGTCACTGCGCTCTCGCGAACGGCAATGCGGCGGACGGATCCAGCACGAATATCGTCGTCGATCTTCGCACCGTTCATGGCGGCAAGAGAGGATAGCTTCTGCGGGATGCCAAGAAGACCGTAATAGAGCGGCGTTTCGCCTGCGGCAGCGGCAAGCCAATCGCCGTTGACGATGACCGCTTTCGTCTGCGCAGTTTTTAAAATGTCCGGCGCGACGGCGTGAACGAGCGCGGGCGGATAGGCGTCTTCGATCATCGCCCAGCGCGCCGCGTCCCAGCCGAAATCCGAAAGCCGGAACGACAGCACCGTTCCAGCCGCATCGAGCGGCGTCAGCCTCACGGGTTCGGGCGCCCAGGAGAGGGCGTTCATCAGCTTGTTCAGTGCGGCCGCATATGCCGCCATTTCGTCCGGTGTCGCGCACGCGTTGTAGAGGTGGGCGAGAGAAATGAAGCGGACGTCCTTGCCCTGCTCGCGTTCCAGACGCTGGGCGTCCCGCATCAGCTTGTCGAGGTCGGTAAGGCTGATCGGCCGTCGCGACGGACACGTTTGAGCGGTATCGGGAAGATCCTTTAGCCAGCGACGAAGGGCGAGAATGTCGTCAGGCTGCGGTTCCGCCGCCGCGTTGGCGCCGATAAAAACATCGAGTGGGGCGTGACGCGTTTCCAGAACGTCGTACAGACGCGAAGCGTCGGGGAAACCTGGCTTCACCAAAATGGAATCGCGCGCCAGATCGTCGATATCGAGAATATTCGCGAGGCCGCCTGACGCCAGCGGGCGTTCAAGCTTGCCCGTCTGATGGCAGCGCGCGCAGTAGGTATCGAGGATGCTATAGGCCTTCGCCGCGAGCGGCTCTTCGGGGCGCGACGGCACGGCAGACGATGCGGGCGACGTGACAGGCGCCGATGCGGCTTGCCGATCCTCCGCCAAGGCACCAAGCGCGCCAAAACAGGCGATACTCAGCAGGCCTGCCAACAGCCGCGCATAAAACATTACGTCTTCGAATTGCACGTCGTCTCTCGTGTTCCGTGTTCCAGTCTCAAGACCGTCTCTGGCCGCCGTATCTTCGCGCATCCCTAGAGCCGAGGCGCGGCTGTAACGTGGCGACCGGCGGTCCGTCTCCCAATCTATTGGAATGCCAAATCGGAGCGCGGGTTTACGCCTTGTTTACAGGCGTAAACAGTTCGTTAATTCGATCGTATAGTGATTAGTCATCGCAAGACTTCAAAATCGACCGCCTCGTAAAAGTCGGTTACAAGAAGCTTACTTCAATAGATTGAAGGCGGGCTTGTGCGATGGATCTCAAGGCAGCCAGTGATCAAAACTCCACGGTCGATCGTTTAACGCGTGCCGGTATGGCGATTTGTTTTCTGGCAAGCTGCGGACTTCTGATTGGCGCGCTCATTTTCAATAAGCTTCAAGACGATACCAAGTTGAAATTTCCGCTCCCCGTCCAGTTCACTTCGAGGTAGCCGCAATATTTTCGATGCCTCGTCAATTTCGATCCGACTCTTCCCCGATCCAACGATCCACTTAGGGCCCTCCGCAAAAGCCGAGGGCCCATCTTTTTGCGCGTTGTTTTCTGACGGTCAGGGCGCTCCGGCGCCGGTCGAACTCTTCACCATCACCGAATAGCCCGCCTCTTTGAGGCCCGTCACGACCAGATCGAGATGGGCGCGATCGCGCGTTTCGATGACAAGGTGAAGCTCGGTGCCTTTCGCCGGAACGTCAGTGAAGACGCGCTGATGATAAACCTCGACGACGTTGGCGCCAACACCACCGATCACGCCCGCGACTTTGGCGAGCTGGCCGGGCCGGTCGGGAAGGTCGATGGCAAGGCGTGACAGGCGGCCGTCACGGGCAAGCTCGCGCGTCAGAACGCTGGCCAGCAGCCGCGTGTCGATGTTGCCGCCGCAGAGAACCAGCCCGATCTTGCGGCCCTTATAAAGCCTGCTCGCGCCGATCAGCGCGGCGAGCCCGGCGGCGCCTGCGCCCTCGACGACCGTCTTCTCGATCGTGATCAGTAGTGACACGGCGCGTTCGAGATCGGCTTCTGAGACGAGCAGAATGTCGTCGACCAGGGCTTCGACAATCTCTTGCGTCAGGCTGCCCGGCGTCTTGACGGCGATGCCTTCCGCGAGGGTATCGCCGCCGACGGGCAACGAGGCATGTTTCACGGCGTTGAGCATTGAGGGGTAGAGCTGCGCCTCGACGCCGATGATCTTGATCTTTGGATTGATCGCCTTCGCGGCGACAGCCATGCCCGAGATCAATCCGCCGCCGCCGATCGGCACGATCAGCACATCGAGGTCTGGCGCGACCGCCAGCATCTCGACCGCAACCGTTCCCTGCCCCGCAATCACGGCCGGATCATTGAACGGATGAACGAAGGCCATGCCGCGTTCGGCCCCATAGGCGACGGCGAAGGCGTAGGATTCTTCCAGCGTCTGACCTTCGAGAATGACTTCGGCCCCATGGCTGCGGGTGTTCTCGACCTTGATGGTGGGCGTCGAAGCCGGCATCACGATTGTTGCCGGGATGCCGAGACGGTGGGCGTGATAGGCCACACCCTGGGCGTGATTTCCGGCCGACATGGCGATCACGCCATTTTGCCGCTCGACGTCCGACAGCGACAGGAGCTTGTTTAAGGCCCCCCTCTCCTTGTAGGACGCGGTGAACTGCAAGTTCTCGAACTTCAGCCAGATTTCGGCGTTGAGAAGGGTGCTGAGGGTTCGGCTCGGCTCGAAGCGCGTCGGAACGACGGCCCCGCGGATAGCCTCTGCCGCGCGGACCACATCGCCATAGGTTACGGATAGGGGCCGGGAATCAAGTTTCGCCAAATTTGTCATTATCGTCCGGGAGGTTTAATGAAGGTCTTTCCTTAGCATATTGCTCGGCAGCGCGGCGCTACCAGCTTTTGGCCCGTTGCCATTCAGCATTTGCTCAGGCCCGTGCATCTACCGGCGATAACTTCCACCGATTCGCCGTCCGGAGAACCTAAATGGCCCGTCTGCCCCTGAAGTCGATTGCCGCGGTGGCGGCCCTGCTTGTGGGCTTTGCCCTGCCTGCAAGTGCGCAGACGTTCGAATACACGCCCTACAGGGGTGTCAACAATACCGGCGGCCAGCCGACCGACCCGCCGCCGGACAGCTACACGCCGAACCATCAGAGTTCGCCTCCCGGCGTCGGAGGTGCGGCGGCGCCTCCCTACCAAGCTGGCGAATCTGATGCCTATCAGAGCAGCGGCAATGCGCCCGCGCCTACCGGTGACGCCTATTCGTCTCCGCGGGGCCACTACTCACCCTCCCAAGACGTCTTTTCGCCTGCCCAGAACGGTGGTGGATCGCCTTCACCGTCAGTTCAACCGCCGCGCGGCGTGGGCGGACCGCCGATTCAAGATGTCGGCACCATGCCGCGGATCGAAGTCCAAGCCTCGGCCCCCGACGACGGTGTGCCCTTGAGCGTTCGGCAGGATGATGCCCGTCGGGCTGCAATCCAGGGCTGGCGCAGCAAGGTTGCCGACCGTTATGGCCCGGAATTCTCCGAGTGGCGTTCTGCCGTGGGAAAGAACGTCGATTGCCACAAGGACCGGCGCAACGGCGTCATCTGCATCGCGAGCGCCCAGCCGGTGCGCGGATTTGACCGCAGTAACCCGTGGGCCGCTCAGAATCGCCGCTACTAGCGGTCTCTTCGCAATATCGTCGCGCAGACGCCGGGACAATGGCAGTTGATCCCGGCGTTGCTTTTTGTCATCAGCCGCCGTGGTCGGGTGAGACGCACGGCGACGTGGAACAGGAACGGACAATATGGCGAAGGTGGCTTGGCTCGGTCTCGGCGTCATGGGCTATCCCATGGCGGGGCATCTGAAGACGCGCGGCGGCCATGATGTCGTCGTCTACAATCGGACTGCCGCCAAAGCCCAGAAATGGCAGCAGCAGTTCGGCGGCACAGTCGCTGCGACACCAGCCGAAGCCGCGCGTGGCTGCGAGGTGGTGTTTGCGTGCGTCGGCAATGACGACGACCTGCGCAGCGTCACGACCGGCCCAGACGGCGCTTTTCAGTCCATGAGCGCGGGCACGATTTTCGTCGATCACACGACGGCGTCGGCCAAGGTCGCGCGGGAGCTTTCAGCAGCGGCGGCGTCCGGCGGTTGCGCATTTCTCGACTGTCCGGTTTCAGGCGGCCAGGCGGGTGCAGAGAAAGGCGTGCTGACCGTCATGGCTGGCGGCGACAAAACCGCATTCGAGAAGGCTGAGCCGCTGATCACCTGTTTCGCGCGCGCGGTCCGGCTCATGGGACCTTCCGGATCAGGGCAGCTTGCCAAGATGTGCAACCAGATCGCGATCGCAGGACTCGTCCAGGGGCTGGCGGAATCGATCCATTTCGCCGAGTGCGCCGGGCTGGATGTGACGGCGCTGATCGAGACGATCTCTAAGGGCGCGGCGCAATCGTGGCAGATGGACAACCGTTGGAAGACCATGCACGAGCGCAAATTCGACTTCGGTTTCGCCGTAGACTGGATGCGTAAGGATCTCGCCATCTGTTTCGATGAAGCAGAATCGAACGGCGCCGATCTGGCGGTGGCGAAAATCGTCGACGGTTTCTATGCGGACGTTCAGGCCCACGGCGGGAGCCGCTGGGATACATCGAGTCTGATCGCGCGCCTCAAACCCAAAACGTCGGACTGACGGCTAGGCTCTTACGCTTCGGCGCGCTCACTCTTTCCCGAACGCTCGGTGATCGCGAACTGCAGCGGAAGGGCTGTCGTGTATTTGATCTGCTCCATCGCGAAGGCCGACGACACCTTGGCGATATCGACGCGCGAGATCAGCTTTTTGTAGAAGGCATCGTAGGCCGCGATGTCGGGCACCGCGACGCGAAGCAGATAGTCGATCTCGCCGGACATGCGATAGAACTCGACGACCTCGGGAAATTCCGCGACGGCAGAGTGAAATTTTTCCAGCCAGTTGAGCGAGTGCTTGTCTGTCTTGATCGAGACGAACACCATGACGCCGGCGTTCACCTGTTGCGCATCGAGAATGGCGACCCGGCGCTGGATGACGCCCGACTCTTCGAGCTTCTGCACACGCCGCCAGCAGGGCGTCGTAGAGAGGCCGACTTCCTTGCCGATGTCAGCAACGGGGCGCGTGCAATCCTGCTGCAGAATGCGCAGGATTTTAACGTCCATTTCGTCGAGCATCGGCACCGCCCTGGCCAGGAGAACAACATTTTACGCTTTCGCGTCGCCTTTTGAGATTATTATTCTGTATATGCCGTGTGTCAACGTGGTGATTGGTAATATTTTCCACATATCGACCGATGAGCGTCAAGCTTTTGCGCTCGGCCGGGCTGAAACCTCTCCGTGCCAACGCGTGACGTTGGCAAACGCATCTGGTCTGCCGAGCCGGGCGGGCCGCATGAAATCGACGGCGACGAGCGCCGTGATATCGGCGATCGTATAATCGTCTCCGGCGATAAAGCGGCTGTCGGCAAGGCGGCCATCAAGGCGACCAAGTTCGAATGCGACTTTCTCTTTATTGGCCTCCCCCCACTCCGCGACCTGGGGCACTTCGAGATGGGCCATTTTCGGATGAAGGTGGCGGAAAACGCTGAACACAGCGCTCGACAAACCTAGCTCGACGCGCCGGTTCCACATCTCGACTTCTGCCTTGCCGATGGCACCCACGCCGAACAGCGGCGGCTCAGGCTTTATCTCCTCGAAATAACGGCAGATTGCGACGGTCTCAGAAATCGTCCGCCCGTCATCGAAAACCAGAACCGGAACGCGATGCCAGGGATTGAGCTTAGCAAAGTCGCCGCTTTTGAGGTCTTCGGTCATCATATCGCGCTCCTCGCGTGGAACAACGATGCCCTTCTCGGCGAGGAATATATTTACGCGTCTCGGGCTCGGAGCGGCGTGTGTCTCGATGATGTGCATGGTTCACCTGTCATCCCCGGAGGCGTGCTCGCGACGCCAATCGCGCGGCTCTTCAAAAGCTCCGACCCAAAGTCCTCTGCGCTCGGCACGCGCGACGGCCTGCTCGTCCCAGTACGCGCCATAGGCGACCGCCATGCCGGAGGCGATCATTTGTGCATTGAGATCGCGACCGCCGGCCGTGCAGCGACCCAGCATTCGGCCGTAGACGTCGCGTTCTTCGATGGCGCAGGTGACGTCATCATCGCCAA
Source organism: Hyphomicrobium sp. MC8b (assembly GCF_905067615.1). Classification (NCBI taxonomy): domain Bacteria; kingdom Pseudomonadati; phylum Pseudomonadota; class Alphaproteobacteria; order Hyphomicrobiales; family Hyphomicrobiaceae; genus Hyphomicrobium; species Hyphomicrobium sp. MC8b. Next base: position 2,487,372 of record NZ_LR898465.1, read on the forward strand.
TGGCACGGACCAGTTCGTCCCGCGCCGCCGCCCCGCAATCCCAGCGCGTGCCGTTTTTCTCGCAGCCTTGCCGCCATTCTGGTGCGTCTATGCCTTTGAGGCGCACCTCTTCTTTGCCGACCCATAGGCTGTCGCCGTCGATAGGATCTCCATAGCCGGTGACCGTTGGCGGAAAGGGATCGGCCGGGTCGGCACGGTGCCACCGCGTGTTCCAGTTGCGGTGGCCGTTGACGATGACTGCGGCAAACAAAGTTAAAACCAGCGCAAGCTTAACAAAGGATGCCCAGTTTCGCCGTCTCCAGCGTCGCCAACGCCCCATTTGCGGCTTCCTTCGCTCTGGTTGTGTAGCCTCCTTTTTCGACAGGCGAAGGAGACCTTTAAGGCTTGCTTTAACGAATTGCCGCCAATTTACGAACTGCGCCCGGCATGAGCACGCGCAAATTCATGGAATGGGAATAACGGCTCGCGGGATGGACGACAACGTTCAGAGTGTCGAAGCAACGGCTGTCGACGCAGCGCCCTCTATGCGGCAGACCCAATCTCGGAATGACCTCAGGTCTTTCCGGGAAAAGCTCACGCATGGCACCGTCAATAAGCCGGAATTCGAATACGAACTGCTTACGATGTTTGCGCGCAACGAGACCAGCGCGCCCTTCGCCATGCCGGCGTTGTGCTTCATCTTCTACATCACGTCGATGTTCTGGGCGTCCTTCACGGAGGCGACGACCTGGATCGCGATCGTGTCGATCTCGCGCGTCTATATGCTCGATCAGTGCCGGCGGCTGCTCTCCATTCCGCGCACCGAGGTGAATGTCGGACAGTGGCGCCGTCATTTCGTCCGCATCGAACTCGTCAACGGCTTTGCGCTCGCGGCGTTCGCGCTGATCGGCATGTCGATCCATGGCGGCGGCGGGCACCATCTTATGTCGCCCGCGACGTTCTCATCGCATGTGTTTATTTTCGCGACGCTGATGGTCGTGCTGGCGATCCGTATGACGTTTGCATCAACGCTACCACAACTCTTTCTCGCAGGCACCGTGCCGATGACGGTTGCGGTTGCGGCGCGTCTCTTCTCCCTCGGCGATCCGTTCTATTTTGCCCTCGGTTCGATGGCGATCGGCATCCACGTCTTTTTCGTCTATCTGGCGCGCGGGCTGCACTCGACGGCGCTGGCGATGGTCGAATACCGGGCGGAAAAGGACGGCTTGATCTCGGAACTCGAAGAAGCCACCGCCATCTCGGACGAAGCCCGGCGCCGCGCCGAAGCCGCGAACAAGGCGAAGTCCCGCTTCCTTGCCACGATGAGCCACGAGCTTCGCACGCCGCTGAATGCCATCATGGGCTTTTCGGAAGTCATGGAGCGCGAACTGCTCGGCCCCATCGGCAACGACGTCTATCGGGATTACGCTCACAACATCTACAAGAGCGGCGACCACTTGCTCTGCATCATCAACGAAATTCTCGACCTCTCGCGGATCGAGGCCGGGCGCTACGATCTAAGCGAAGAACCGATCCGCCTGACCGATATTGCCGAGGATTGTCAGCGACTGGTGAAGATCAAGGCCGATTCAAAAGCGCTGATGATCGTCGAAGATTTCACCCCGGACGTATCTCAGGTGTGGGCCGACCCGCGCGCGATGCGCCAGATTTGCCTCAATCTGCTGTCGAACGCGCTGAAGTTTACGCCGAAGGGCGGCCGCATCACGCTGATCGTCGGAAATACCCAGGATGGGGGCCAGTTCCTGACGGTCGCCGACACCGGACCCGGCATTCCGAAGAACGAGATCCCGCGCGTCCTGCAGGCATTCGGCCAGGGCTCGCTTGCGCACGAAACCGCCGAAGGCGGCACCGGCCTCGGGCTTTCCATCGTGCAGAACCTGATCCATCTGCATGGCGGCACGTTCGACTTGCAGTCAGAGTTGCGCAAGGGCACCGAAGTGACCGTAACGATACCGCCTCAGCGCGTTCTCAATCCGCTATCGCCGCTGCAGTCAGTGGGACAGGAACGTCACCGCGATACCGGCGCGCCGCGGCAGCCGCGGCAACCGCGGATGCGTCCATCGTCTTCATCGTTCGGTTCCGATGCACCGATGCGGGTGGCCGGAGAGGCGCGCTAATCACCATCTTCTCACTCAACAAGGCCGGGGCATGCTGATCTTTCTGCTTTTCGTCGTGGTCGTCGGGCTCGCCGGAGTGCTGGGCGCGTCGATGCTTGGCGGCTTCAATTTCGATGCGATTCCGAACCTCCCAGTTGCAGCGTCCGTCATCGGCATTCTGCTGGCGCTCTACATCGCCACGCTTCTGAGCCATCGCGGCGAACGGCGGCTCGCCGTCTGGCCGACGCTGGCGGCTTGCATCGCGGGTGGGGTGCTCGTCATGGGTGCTTTCAACAAGGACGTGGCGTTCTCGCTTGCCGATGTCATGACCTTTGCGCGACACGCAAACGACAGCGCGTTACCGACGCCGCGGGATGCTTCGGCGTCCGTCCTGCTTCGTCGTGCAGACGACGGCGGCTTTCTGGCCAATTCGGAGATCAACGGCGCGGCGCTGACGGCACGCATCGATACCGGCGCGGCGACCGTCATCCTCAAGCAATCGGATGCCGAAAAGGCCGGCATCGATATCGGCACCCTCGCCTACGATACCCCGCTCAGGACCGCCAACGGCACGAGCTATCTGGCGCCGGTGCGTCTCAAATCCGTCCGCATCGGGCCGCTCGTCATGAATGATGTCGAGGGCCTGGTGGCGAAGGCTGGAACTCTTAACGAAACCCTTCTCGGTTCCAGTTTTTTAAGACGTCTCGGGTCATATCAAGTGGCAGGCAATTTCGCGACGCTTCGGCAATAGCTGGGCCCGAAGTCAAGGGTTCGCGGCGCTGTTGAAAGGGCAATGGAAATGTCGTCGGCCACGGCCAGTCTTTTCGCGTCCTTCGCCATCGCGGCTGTTGGCGCGGTTGGACTTGCCTATACCCTGACACATCCTGGCGTCGTCGCCGGTATCATGGACCGGCTACATCCGGCACCTATGGTTGCCGATCAGACAGATACGGCACCCTCCCCCGCTTTGGATGTACCAGTCGTTGCCTCGCATGCTTCCAACTCGGTGACGCTGCCTGCTGGTCAATATGGCCACTTTCTGACGGAGGCCGAAATCAACGGCCGGGAAATCGACGTGATGGTGGATACGGGCGCGTCTCTCGTTGCATTGACCTATGACGATGCCGCCAGAGCCGGAATTTTCGTAAAACCGTCGGATTTCACACATACGGCTCAAACAGCGAACGGCATTGCACGTGTCGCGCCAGTCACGATTTCACGCATCGAAATCGGCGATATCACTGTGCGAAACGTCAAAGGCGTGGTGTCGGAACGAGGTGCTTCCGAACGCACGCTTCTGGGCATGTCGTTTTTGGGGCGGCTGTCGCGCGTCGAGATGCGCGGTGACAAACTCGAGCTTGAAGAGTGACTATTCCACTATTCCGCCCAGAACATTGCTGATAGAGCGGCCGTCGGAACCACGCGCATGCCAAAGCGCGTTAAGGTCCCCGAATGAACCACGTTCGAGGAGAACCTCATGCTACCGAAGCCACGCGCTGACCTGAAGCCCAACACCGCCGACTTCGAGCGCCTTCCGCTCGTCAAGCCGACCGGCTTCCGCGAATACGACGCGCGCTGGCTCTACCCGCAGGAAATCAACCTGATGGGCCTCAATGCCGTCGGGCTCGGCATGGCGACGCTGTTTGCACGCCGCGGCGTGCCGAAGCGCATCGTCGTCGGTCACGACTACCGCTCGTACTCGGCAGCGGTGAAGCAGGCGCTGATGACGGGGCTGCTCGCCGGCGGATGCGAGGTGCATGACATCGGCCTCGCGCTGTCGCCGATGGCCTACTTCGCGCAGTTCGAACTCGACGTCGAAGGCGTCGCAATGGTGACGGCAAGCCATAACGATAATGGCTGGACCGGCATCAAGATGGGATTGTCGCGGCCCCTGACGTTCGGACCCGACGATATGTCCGAATTGAAGTCGATCGTTCTCAACGGTGAGTTCGAAGCCAAGACCGGCGGGCGCTATATCTTCGTTTCCGATCTTGCCGAGCGCTATATCAAGGCGCTGACCAATCGTCCGAAGCTGAAGCGCCGCTTGAAGGTCGTCGCGGCTTGCGGCAACGGCACTGCGGGCGCCTTTGCCCCGCAAGTGCTGGAAGCGATCGGCTGCGAAGTCGTCCCGCTCAACACCGATCTCGACTACACCTTCCCGAACCACAATCCGAACCCCGAAGACATGAAGATGCTTCATGCGGTCTCTGCAAAGGTTCTCGAAACCGGCGCGGATGTCGGCTTGGCCTTCGACGGCGACGGCGACCGTTGCGGTGTTGTTGCCAACGACGGCCATGAAATCTTTGCGGACAAGGTCGGCGTGATGCTGGCGCGCGATATTTCGGCGATCCACAAGAAGGCAAAGTTTGTTGTCGACGTAAAGTCGACGGGCCTGTTCACGACCGATCCCGTGCTGATCGCTAACGGGGCGACGACGAGCTATTGGAAGACCGGCCACAGCTACATCAAGCGCTATAATTTCGAACACAAGACGCTGGTCGGGTTCGAAAAGTCGGGCCACTTCTTCTTCAATGAGCCGCTTGGCCGCGGCTACGACGATGGCCTCGTTTCAGCGATTGCCGTTTGCGACATGCTCGATCGCAGTCCTGGAAAAACGGTTGCCGATCTGCGCGACGCGCTTCCCAAAACCTACGGCTCGCCGACGATGTCGCCGCATTGCGACGACGAGAAAAAGTACGGCGTCGTTGATCGGATCACCGAGCACTATACGAAACAGAAAGAGAGCGGAGGCACGATTGCAGGCCAGGAGATCCGCGATCTCATCACCGTCAACGGCGTGCGCGTGATGCTGGAAGACGGGACGTGGGGCCTTGTCCGCGCATCATCGAATAAGCCGGAGTTGGTCGTTGTGGTCGAAAGCCCGACGTCGGAAGCTAACATGAAGGCGATCTTCAAGGACATCGACCAGCAGCTTTCGCGCTTTCCCGAAGTCGGCGAATACAATCAGAAGATAGCTGTTTAAGCGTAGCGCGCCCCGGCCGCCGGTGCGTGCATTCGCCATACATTTGCGCTGGCGGCCGGCTTCCCGCAGGGAGTCGCCAGCGCCAATTAAAAAAGCGTCCAGAGGAAACGCGAGACGACGGTCGTCAGGAAGACTGCGAACGCGAGTTCCAGTGCGCGCTTCGAGATGCCGTGCGCGAGCCTCACGCCATAGGGCGCGGCAAAGACTGCGAGCGGCGCGATCAGCAGCGCGCCGAGGCTGACGTAGCCGAGCGAAAGCGGTGGCAATCCCTGCTCGCCCCAGCCCGAGATGATGTAGCCGGCGATTCCCGGAACCGCGATCACAGTACCGATGCCAGTTGCGGTTCCAACGGCTCTCAGTAACGGCATGCCATGCAGCGTGAACAGCGGCACCGTGAACGTCGCGCCGCCGATGCCCATCAGCGTCGATACCAAGCCAATCAGGAAGGCAGCGATTTCCAGCCACGGGCGACGTGGGAGCGTGTCGGCGATCTTCCAGTCGTCGCGGCCGAGATACATTTTGACGGCCAGCGCTGAGCCGAAAACCACCCATATCCAGCGCAAAACTTCGCTGCTGGCGTAGTACGCGACGACGATACCAACGCTGACCCCGAAAAAAATCCATGGCCCCATGCGCTTGACGATGCCGGTATCGACTGTACCTCTCGCCCGATATTCGGCAAACGAGCGAAATACGGTCGGCGCGATGACGCCGAGCGTCGTGCCGAGCGTGATGTGCATGCGGATGTCTTCGGAAACGCCTGCCGCGCCGAAGACTTCATAGAGGACCGGGACGAGAACGCCACCGCCGCCGATGCCGAGAAGGCCCGACAAAAATCCGGCGAGCAGCCCCGCACCGGCAAGCAGCGCCAGCAATTCAATCAGATGATGTGTCGGGACTGTTGAGAATGCCATGCGGTCGGTTCAGGCTGCATCGGGACGGTCTTGCCGTCCGAAGCCGTGCTCTGCGAGCGCGATCGCCTCGCTCAGCACCTCTGCGGTGGCGGAAGCGCTGGTTGCGCTCTCGCTCAACAGGCGGCGGAACGCGCGGCCACGCGGCTGACCGTGATAGATACCCAAAATGTGACGCGTGACGTTCGATAACCGGCCGCCCTTGGCGACGTGACGTTCGACATAGGGAAGCAGATCTGTCAATGCCTCGCCTCGCGTCGGCGGTGCGGATGCGTCGGCGAAGATGGACCGATCGACATCCGCAAGAATATACGGGTTTTGATAAGCGGCGCGGCCGAGCATGACGCCATCGACGTGTTCGAGATGCGTCTCAGCATCGGCGATGGTTTCGATGCCGCCGTTGATGATAATGGTGAGATCAGGCCGTCGCACCTTCAGCCGATACACGCGCTGATAATCGAGCGGGGGCACCTCGCGATTTTCCTTCGGCGAGAGGCCTTTCAACCAAGCCTTGCGAGCATGGACAACAAACGAGGTGCAACCGGTATCAGCGACAACGTCGATGAAGCGCGTCAGATCGGCCTCGGCATCTTGATCGTCGATGCCGATGCGGCACTTGACGGTGACGGGGACAGGCTGGCTTTCGCGCATGGCGGAGACGCACGCGGCGACAAGCTCTGGCTCTGCCATCAGGCACGCACCGAAGCGACCTTCCTGAACGCGATCCGAAGGGCAGCCGACGTTGAGGTTGATCTCGTCGTATCCAAGCTCCGCACCGATCCGCGCGGCGGTCGCAAGCTTCGCCGGGTCGGAGCCGCCAAGTTGCAGAGCGATCGGGTGTTCCTCGGCGGAAAATCCGAGCAATCGTTCGCGGTCGCCGTGAATGACGGCATCAGCGGTGACCATCTCGGTGTAAAGCAGCGCACGCTTCGTCAGACGGCGGTGGAAGACGCGGCAATGCCGGTCAGTCCAATCCATCATGGGGGCCACGCAGAATCTGTGACTTATGCACTTCATATTGCTATATTTTTACGTCTAATTCCGCCCAATGTTTTATTGGAGACACCCGAAATTCACAAGGGCGGTCGGCTATCTAAATTCTGGAAGCAGTTGCAGAAATCGTATTCGGACCGACCAGCGGCAGTGTTCACGATTTGCTGAGACCATGCTTCAGATGTCGATCTTCGGCGATCTCGATATCCTCATCGACTTGGATGCTTAGCTAACGCTCGGAGCGTTCGATCTGGTGCCCCCAGCAGCAGCTTCACAGCACGAAGGTTTCCTGGTCGGAAAAAATCAGGTCCGGCTTCGTTCGGCGCAAAGAATGTGTACTTCGCGAGGCTCGCAGCCCTCTAGGCGCCCCTGGTATTGGCGCATAGTGCAGAGGGCTGAACATCTCTAAACGAGATTTGGACGTTTCGTTAGCTGATACGCGAAGGGCCATTATGGGCGATTCAGGAATAGTACTCGAGCATCAGCCGAACTCGCCCATCTATCATCACACCTATTAGCAGAATGCGCCCGGCGGATGCACGTCAGCGGAGCGATTACTCTTGCTCCATTGAAACCGCGTGGGTAGAGCCGGTTGACAACGGACTTCCGACACAGCTCAACTAAAAGACGCTCTGAAAACGGATTTTATGACGTTGCCTCTTTAGTCTCTCCAACAACTGAGACCAGATCGCATGCAAACAGAGACGCCGGTCCTCTCGAAGAGCTCGACCTTCGCGCGCGGCAGAAACGGCCGCTTGAATTCAGCGATGGTCTACGCAACGGCACTGCTGATGGCCGTGCTGATCATCGGAATTTTGAGCTTTGCGCTGCCTTATAACTCGGTCGCGGCGGCGTTGGTGCTCGATCATCACAAGGGCAGCATCTTTCCCTACCCCTTCACCATTCAAAACATGACGTATCTCATCTTCGCCGCCGGTCTCGCCGACCTCTACATCCGCTGGCGGTCCGCCAGCGCCGAGAGTGCGTTCCTGAGCTGCGGTTTCTTGCCCGAAGACGATTCATCCGTGTTGCAGGTCAGCGACCTCGGCCCGATCCGCCGCAAGGTGTCGAAACTCTACGACGGCGACAACGGCTTCCTTCCCTACCTGATAGACATCACGACAACGCAACTGCAGGCCAGCCACTCGGTCGACCAGGCGGTTTCGATCATGCAGAGCAGCCTCGACTTACTCACGCATCGCGTCGACCTGCGCTATCAGAATGTCCGCTATATCGCTTGGTTGATCCCGACTATCGGCTTCATCGGCACGATTGTCGGCATCGCGGTCGCGCTGGAGTTCATCGACCCGAGAAAGATCGATATCGGCCGTGTGACCGGCGGCCTTGCAGTCTCGTTTTACACGACGCTCGTCGCACTCCTCGTCAGCACGGTATTGGTGTTCTTTCAGCACGCGGTGCAGAAGATGGAAGAAAGCGCGCTGAACGATGCCGCACAATACTGTCTGAAGAATCTCATCAACCGTATTTACGTACCGCGCACATGATGAGGCGAGGGAGGACGGGGCAGGCGCGATGAGACGGATACGGCGCGACACGGCAGGTGGCAGCGAGATCGCCATGATGGCGGTGATCACCAAAGCCATGGGCGCGTTCCTCGTGCTCATGATTGTGCTGATGCCCTATTATACTAGCGACCCGGTGGCCCAGCGCACGGCAGACGAAGCCACGGAGCAGGTGGACCACGCCAAACAGAAACTTCAGGAGGCTCAAGACAAGCTGAAGAAGGGTCGGCTCACCGATGAGGAGATCGACGCACTTCTGGATGAGCTTGATGAGGCGACGCGGCAGCTCGAAGAGGCTCTGCTCAACATCCACCAATTGAAGATCCAGGTCGATCAGCTCACGTCGCAGGTGAAGCGACTTGAAGAGCTGTTGGTTGCTCAGGAAAAAGAGATCACCGCTTTGAAGGTGGAGGTCGCCAAGCTGCTCGCCGAGATCGAGCTGCTGAAGCGCAACCAGAAACCCGAGGCCGTCTACTGGAACATCGTGCGTCTCGACTGGAGAGGATGCACGTCGCCTTCACTCAATCTCTACATTACTAGCAACTTGCCACGTAAGAACGGGTCTGTGAATCCGCCGCCCGACCGTACCGCGCAAAAACCATTCTTCGAGACCGATAAGGTGCAAACGGAGGTAACAAACCGGACCAGCGCTGGCCCCTCAGGACAACCAACCTCCGGGACCATCACTTACATGATCAATGAGCTCAACGTCGACGAGCTGCTAACGGTGTATGTGAAGTTGCTGAACCCTCTCCCCGGCGGCGATATGGTCTGCGACCTCACGGCCTCCTGGTCGGCCCGTCTCGACGGCGATACGAAGCCCTCGACCTTTGTCAGCGGCAAGGTTTCAGACCGTGAACCCTACGCATTGCTCGTCCGCCTTAAGAGTGGCGAACGTGGTTCGCTCGCACCTGTCGACGTATCCGCTGCCGAGCTTGAGGATTTCCAAAAAACGATTGCGGCATCCCATTGCGAGAAGATGACGTGTGGCCTTGACGATCCGGGCGCCAAGGATGCTTTCGCGCAAGCGATCGTTGATCGGTTTTCAGGCGCCGTGACCTCGACGATCGTCGCCGCGAGAGATGTAAGGACATCCGGGACCGATTTCGCTTCACCCGGCAATACGATGCTCAAAGACTTGGGCCAGAAATACGCAGACAAACAGATATCATTCTCCGACATCTCGAAATGGATCAGGCTGCTGTCTGCAAGCATTTCTCCTGGGACCCGTACTGCAACAGCCGATGAGCGTGCGTCTTATATCGACAGTCTGCGCGCCGCTGCCGCCCCCGACGGCGTGATCGATTTCGCTCAGTTTCTGACGATCTCAGCCCATTTCGACGCGACCGCCGCCCGCCGCGCGCTGGAAAAGGCCGGCATTAAACTCGCTAACCGGCCAGAAGATGAGAAGGCGGCCCAACTTCTCCTGGACGAAGCGAAAGCCGGTGGCTGCGACCCCGCATCGGCGCTTCAGGTCAGCCGTCTCGTTGCCGAACGACGCATGCCCGTAGACGCCGCGAAGGCGCTGATCAAACTTCTGATTGATCACCAATCCAGCACCCCGCGTGATTTCTTTGAAACGAACCCCGTCCCTAGCGCAATCGTCCAGGAGCAGCTTCTGCAAACGATCCGCCCAAACAATCCGCTGTTCCAAATGCTTGATCCGTCCGGTGGTCGAGTTCCCCCGGATCTGTCGTTGCCACTCGTTTCACAGATCAAACGGCAGTAGCGGCAACAATTTACGTCAAAGCTGACACGCCGGGCAACAAATTCGCCAGGGAAAATACGGATCTCTAGGTCGCCAGGGTCTCCGCTCGAAGACGTTGTAAAATCTGGCTAGATCTGCTGTGCTGCAGTTTTTGCTGCTGCAATATTGGATGGGCGTAGCCAGTTTTTCTTTGGAATTAAAAATGAGCACACGGCTCGTTCGCTGCGTCGAAGGCCATATCTACGACGCCGATGCCCACAGTCAGTGCCCATCCTGCGCGTCGGCAGCAGATGCGGCGCCCGCATCCACACAGCTAGCTGCCGGTGCCTACGTGGCGGCGAGTTCGCTGCCGGCGGGTCGGAAGTTGCGCCTACTGATCTTCAGCACCGGAATCGTTGCCGCCTTAGCGTCGGCTTGGGCAGCGGGCCTCTTGCCTGACCCTTTTCCGCCCGCGCCAGACCCGGAACCGCAGGTCAAGCCGGTCCAGAACGAGAAGGCGCCGGCAACGCCTGAACCGCCGTCTCCTCCTCCATCCAAGCCCGCCCCGGAGCCGTTGCCCACTCCGACGCCGACCCCTGCAGTACCAACGTCTACTCCGGAGCCGGCACCCAATCCAACTCAAACTCAAACTCCGGCGGCACCGCCGCCTACTCCGGAGCCGTCAGCCAAACCGGAGCCAGAGCCCGCGCCAGCCGCGCCGACGCCCTCCCCCGCACCGAGCCCGCAACCAACTCCTTCAAATTCGTCCCCTAGCTCTTCTGAACTCCAGAGCACGTACGATCAGGGCGAGGCCCTTTTCTACAAGGGTGAGTATCGTGCAGCTCTCCCGGTCTTCGACAAGCTTGTCGAAATGTCTCAATCCGCCGACAATAAATCGAAGGCCTTAGCCTATTACATGCGCGCGAGGACAAGCGTGCAAATCGCAAACGAGGAAGGAGACACGTGCAAGGCGATGCTTCCGCGACCTCCGTCTTGCTCCACGGCGACAAAGTACGAACCGGCATCAAAGGACCTTGCTCAATCCTTGGAGCTTGATCCCGATCAAGCGGATGCGAACTTTCTGACCGGGTTTATCGCCGAAAAGACGGGAGACAAGCGCAAAGCTATTGACTTCTACACTTATGCGCTGCGTGCGAACCGCGATTATGGCCCAGCCTATAACAATCGCGGGACGATCTATTTCGATCTTCGCCAGCTCGACCTCGCAATGGCCGACTATAACGAAGCAATCCGCGTTGATCCGCAGAATGCTTGGACCTGGGCGAACCGGGGGGTACTTTTCACCTATTTCCGTAACAGGAAGCAAGCGATTTCCGATCTAAACCGAGCCTTGGACATCGACCCGAATTTTGCATATGCCCGCGATAATCTACGCAGATTGGGAGTGCGCCGCTGACGGATAAACTGCGCCGCTTGCTGTGCAATGCTAGAAAACTTGAAAGGTCGAGCCGTGCGTATTCCCTTTATGGCAATAGCTAGCGTCCTCTTCCTCAGCACACCACAGGCCGCGGCAGAAGAAGATTATCCGGCGGACGGCAAGATCGGCGTCAAGTACGGCCCTTGGGCTATCAGGCCAGAGAACGGATGCAGCGTCGCACGCAATATCGTCGATGCCGACAACTGGACATATTACTCGTTCTGGGTCGAGCCGCTGGTTGTCGAGGTAATGGCCCGCGGCGGCCATATGGTCGGCGGAACGCTAGCCGTTGAGGGCGGAGTGACGAAAAAGTTCATCTGCTACGCCGCCGGCGAGCGTTGCACTGTGGACCGAACTGACCTGAACACCGGTCTGCGCACGGGCTCGTTCGCCGTTCTGGAACTCGACCTCACCGAAGGCAGGAAGGCCGGGCCCTTCAACATCCCGCTCGATGATCTGTCCGCGCTCCTCTTCCTGGGGTGCGGCAACCAAGGTTACAATGCCCTAGCCCTTCCCAAGCCACCGCCACCCGACCGCAAATATCTAAACCCTGAGCCCGAGGTCAACCCGCAGCCGAGGCCATAGCGAGGCGCGCGGACATCGACCTGGTGCACCATATGACTATCTAAATTTTTGAGATGACTGGTAGCTATGATTGGAGATGGACCAAGCGTCATTGTTCCACTCGACAATTGCATCCTCTACTTCGGCCGCGATCGTGAGCGGTTCCGCTTTCTCTCGCATTTCCATTCAAGCCCCATTGTGATTGACGGCGAAGCCTGGCCCACGGTGGAGCATTATTATCAGGCGCAGAAGTCGGCCAATCCGCAATACAAGGCGGCTATCCGCGCAGCCGTTCATCCCGGATTGGCCAAACGCCTTGCGGCACCGCCTACTTCGCCTCGCCGGGTTTCGCAGAGCTCATGGTTCCGCAAGCACGGCGAGCAACCCCGCGCCGACTGGCATGAGGTGAAACTCGACATTATGCGTCGTGCCGACTACGCCAAGTTTGTGCAGAACGGGGGTTTGGGGATCCTATTACTCGCGACGGGGAACGCCGAATTGGTTGAAGACTGCCCAAGCGAGCCGTTCTGGGGCATCGGCCCTGACGGCACTGGTCTCAACTGGGCCGGGCGCGTTCTGATGGAAGTGCGCGACGGCCTGCGCGTTGGACCATCGTCGACACCTTCATAACTGGTTCGGACACAATAGGGAATTATTGGATTCAAAAACTGCGGATAACATTCCGTATCCGGATCAATCGGTGGCGGTGCCGGCCGCTTCAAAAAGTGATATCTACCTTTTGGGGAGAAAACCGGACATCAAGGCGGCGGTGGACCTGCAGCAGCGATATGGGCCGCTTCATGCCAAGCTCCGACCCACAATCTTCCCAAAAATATTATCGAATAGCTCGAATGCCCGTTTTTCGATTTCGTAGGCGTGGTCGTCCGCGTAGTTCAACGCCTTCGCGAGAGATATCTGGTCCTCTTCGGGCATAGAACGCCGATAGGCGCCCCAGTCTTTGAGAACCGCGTTTGAAACTTCGGGATGAAATTGGACGCCCACGGCATTGCCATATTCGAACGCTTGCACGGTCTCGTTATCTCTCGCTAGAATTTTTATCTCGCCCGGCAACGTAATGAAATCTCCATGCCAACGAAGCCAGGGCCCCTGCCACACCGGCGTGCTGGCAAAGGCATTTTCCATCCAGCCACGGTATCTATGTCCAATCGGTTTGACCGTGCCACCCAAGGCGGTCGCGAGGAGTTGCGCGCCAAAGCAGATCCCAACGACCGGAATAGCGTTGTCAACGAGACGCTTCATCAAAGCGCGCTCGCGCGCAATCCATTGAATATGGGTTTCATAGACGCCGCGGCGAGATCCGAGAAAGACGACGACATCGTCCACGATATCGGCGAGGTCAGTCGTCACAATATCTTTGGGCGACAGCGTGCGCCGACACGTCCAACCTTTCGATGCTATGAATTTTTCAACGAGACCGGCGCGGCCATACGCGCTGTTTTGAATGACGGTAACCCTCATCTTCGACCGGCAGCCTAATTAAAATGCAAGATTTCTAGCGATCAACGCCGCAGCTTCGCGGCGTCGAAACGCTCGCTGCGAATGTGGAGGTCGAAAATATCCGGGCGATAGTAGTGTCCAGTCACGTCGAAAAGCTGTCGGTTCTCGTAGACTTCTTTCACGTCGATGGTGTGCGAAATCAATCCTTCGACGCCAGGAGATGGAGGTATGACAACCGTACCGTCCGGTGCCACAAGTGAAGAGCCGCCGTTGAAAATCACGTCGTGACCATCCGCGATAAGTTGCGATTTGAATGGAAAATCATCGGGAATATCGCTCATGGAGAGTAGTCCGTGGACGCTCAGCGACCAGACGCGGCCTTCGCGCGCTGTAGCAGAAACGATGCCTTCGGCGACAACCGCGTTGCCGGGCCATAGACTGATATGCAGCTCCTCGCCGCCGCAGTACAGAGCGAAGCGCGCCATCGGCATCCAGTTTTCCCAGCAACAAAGCCCTCCGACCTGAACTCCTGAGATGCGGTGCGTGCGGAGTTCGTGGGCGTCTCCAGCGCCCCAGCACAAGCGCTCATCGTGAGTAGGCATGAGCTTGCGATGTACGCCCAACAGCCCTTGATTGCAGTCGACCTTCAACAACGCACAGTACAGCGTGCCTCGACCAATACCATTGCCGCGCTCGTTAAAACCGAGAAAGACGGACACGCGATAGTCGCGCGCCGCTTCCACGATTTCTTTCACCTCTTCGGAATCGGCTTCCATCGACTCATCGAGAAAGCGCGCATACGCTTCGCTCTGCTTCGGGTCGCCGAACGCGGCGGCATCCGTCCGACATAACCAAAACGGATATCCGCTGACGAACGCTTCAGGGAAGGCCAGCAGATCGATCTGTTCGGCAGCGGCGAGCTTTATTGTGTCGATGACTTTTGCGACGGTCGCGCGTTTGTCGAGCCAAACGGGCCTGATCTGAGCAGCGGCGATCTTCAAAGCATCCTCCTGATACCCTAAGCGTTGAATGATTAAGCCGCTCTAGTACATCTCGAAGTACTCTTTCTGCTCCCAGTCTGTAACCGCGGCCAGGAAGCGGGCGACTTCATACTCTTTAAGCATGATCATATAGTTCCAGAATTTTTCGCCGACTGCGTCCCTAATGACGGCGCTGTTGCGAAAGCCTTCCACAGCATCCATGAGGCTGCGTGGTAGAAGCGGCGCGTCGGCAAGATAAGCAGCAGCAGCCGGTTTGCCTGGATCCTTTTGCGTGTCGACACCATCGAGTCCGGCGATAAGCTGCGAGGCGATATAGAGGTAGGGGTTCGCCGTCGGCTCGCCGACGCGGTTTTCAACACGAGAGGCGGGGTCGTTTGGCCGTCCGATGACGCGGATCATCGCGCCTCGATTTTCCAGTGCCCAGCCTGCCTTGAACGGCGCGAAACCGTCAGGACGCTGACGTTTGTAGCCGTTGATCGTCGGCGTGGTCATGAGAGAGGTTGCCGCCGCATTTTGCAGCAAGCCGCCAACGTAATTCATGCCGTATGCTGAAAGCGGACCCTCTGTGCCTTCGGCCATGAACATATTGGTTTTGTCGGCGATGCGCCGGATGGACTGATGCATATGCCAACCGCTGGGAAAAACATTTGGCACCTGCGGATTTGCCATGAACGTCGCGTGATAGCCGTTGCGGCGGCAGATCTGCTTCACGGCCGAACGAAAGAGCAGAGCGTTGTCGGCAGCGTTCATGGCAGTCATCGGACTAAAAGTTATCTCGCATTGACCGGGCCCCCACTCGTCTTCGACGGTTGCGAGCGGTAGGCCGAGCGCTTCGAGATTGGACTGCAGCAAACGAAGAACCGGGTCGATTTCGTCTCCGCGATTTTCTGTCAGATACTGGTAGCCGTGGGAGATCATCGACACCTTCGGCGGCTCCGGCGGATAGCCGCTTTCTTCAGGCCGGAGGCTCGGGTCTTCGAGCTTGAAAACGTAAAATTCGAACTCAAGACCGACAACCATCTCAAGGCCTTTTTCCTCGAGACGCTCAAGCTGGCTGCGCAGAACTTGGCGCGTCGACAGAGGACACGGAGTACCGTTCGAAAGATAAGCGTCGCTTAGGATCCAGCCGGTGTCCGGCGCCCACGGCAGAACATGAAATGTCGACGGGTCAGGCACAAGCACACCGTCGGGAAGCCCGATCATCTCGGGAACGTTCAGTTTATTGGAATCGCCGAACGGCGCGACGATAGGATGGTTCGTCGTATCGAAGATCGCCGTGACGAGTTGAAAATCTTTGCCGCTTTTCAGGTTTGAGCGAAATTCCGCGGCCGTCACCGTCTTGCCGCGCACGATGCCGTGCTGGTCACCCCAGCCGATGCGAATGTATTTGATATTTTCGCGTTCGATCCGGGCGATCAGATCGGCGGCCATGAGCTTTTGCTCTTCGCTCCAGAGGCCGTGGTCTTCGATGAAATGAGGCTGCTTGGCCGACATCATGCTGTCCTTAGTTTGGAGTTCGAGATCGTTGCGTGCGGTGGCCGGCGCCGCGCGCCGGAACCACCAGTTGCGTAAGTTTATCGCTGTTTTGCCGCGTGTTCGGCAGAGGCGATCATCCCGTCGGGCAGGCCCTGATAGATGAGCCTGCCGATTTTTTCGAATTTTGTCGGATTGGTTGCTTTGATAAAGAACGCGCCGGCGAGGCCCACTGCGAAGATCGCAATGTCGAGCGGGATGATCCATTCCGCGAACGCAAAGCCGCCACCAAGGAACTCCATGTTCGTCGCGCAAAGATAGAGCGCAAACGCTTGCGAGAGAAACGCCAACGTCGGCGCGATAAACGTCGACCAACGGCCTGCCTCAGACGGGTGATTTTTCTTGAAGTAGACAATCACCGCAAGCGACACGATGGCCTGAGCGGCGAGCACGAGGATCGTCCCCATCAGCGCCATGAGGGAGAACAACCCGGCGTAGGCATCGGTCTTCGGGTCATCGGAACCGATGAAGACGGCGAATGCAGCGATGACGAGGATCGCAATCACCGATTGGACGACGGACGCGACATACGGCGTTTTATGAACGACGTGGGTCCGCGCTAATGCCTTCGGAAACACGCCCTCGCGACCCAACGCATAGAGATACCGGGCAGCAGTGTTATGAAAAGCCATGCCACAGGCGAACGAACTCGTCAGAACGAGATAGCTCATAATTGATGTCACCCACGGCCCGAGCAGCTTCGTGGCTGGATCGAAAAAGAACGTCGCAGAGTTGTTCTGCGCGGCGTCGATCAAAGAATGGAAGTCGGGATAGGATGAGACCACGGCCCAAGTGGTGATCGTGTAGAACACCCCTAGGCAGATAACGGACACGTAAAGCGAAATGGGCACGATCTTTTTCGGATTGACCGACTCTTCGGCATAGTTCGGAGCCATTTCGAAGCCGACCCAGGACCAGAAAGCGAAGAACAATCCGATACCAGCGGCGCCGCCCAGCAGTTTGCCGTCGGGTTCGAAACCTTGAAAGGCGCCGATGGGATTGAGCGCCGATAACGATACCGTCGCGCCGTGACCAGCATGCGCAAAGATGCCGAGGTCGAAGAACAGAAGAATGAGAACTTCTGCGACTAACGCAACGCCGAGGAGTGCAGCAGATAATTGAACCTCGAAATAGGTCAGCACCGAAATCAGAACCACCATGCCGACCGCGAGAGGCGCCCACGGCACATTGATACCGAAGAGTTCAGTGAGCTTAAGGTTCAAGAAGTACGCAAGGCCGCCGGCAAGCGCGGGTTCGAAGATCGCATATGCGGCGACGGCGCAGAATCCAAATGCCATGCCGAGTTCACGTCCGAGACCGTGACTGATGAAGGAATAGAATCCGCCGACTGCCGATACTTTCGAGGCCATTGCTGCGTAGCCGACGGAAAACAGCAGAAGGATCGCCGTCGCTACTAGGAATGCGGCGGGCGCGCCGTATCCGTTGCCGTTACCGACGACAATCGGGATATTCAAAAGGCTGGCCGTCATTGGGGCGGCTCCCGTCAGCGTCAGAAAGAGAACGCCGACGAGTCCAACAGCCTTTGGTTTCAAGAGATGAAGGTCTTCTTGTTTGGTAACGTCAAACGTCGACCGGTCGGCAACTTTCGCGGCGGCCGTGCTACCATCTACAGACGGATACATGCGCTTTCCCCTGCTTCAGCTTGGGGCGTCCCGTCGAGCCCCTTCCGTCAACGCCATTGCAAGCGATGTACCAAATAGAACAGATTATGCAATATGTGTGTTGTTTAGTTCCATAAATAACAGAGATATGTACCAATTTTTCCAAATTGGTTATCGACGTTAAGACCAGTTATGGGCGCGCGAATCTCTCTCAGGAGCCAGCGCGTGCAAGAAATTTCATCGATTTGGAGCGGGAATGCTGTACTATTTGGCACGGACCCGGCTTGGCTCAGAGGCAATGGACGACCTGGAGCGCTATTAATGACCGGCCTGCCTCACACCACTGTCGCGGAAATGATCCGCCGGCGGTTAGACCAACTGACGCCAACGGAGCGCAAAGCCGCTCTTATTCTGTTGGGCAACTATCCGGTTCCCGGGCTGCAGACGGTGGCGCAGTTCGCCAAGCAAGCAGATGTGAGCAATCCCACCGTTCTGCGCTTGATTGCTAAGCTCGGGTTCGGCGCGTACGCGGATTTTCAGCAACGTCTGCGCGACGAGTTGGAAGCGCGTCTCCGATCACCGCTGACAAAAGACATCCTCTCGGCCGACGCGCGAGATTTGGCGGAGGTTCCTCCATTTGCCAAGTACTGGGAATCCGTATCGAGCGCGATGGCCGCATCGATGCACCTGATACGGCCTTCGGAATTTGACGGTGCCATTGCCTTGCTCGCACAAGAAGCTCGACCGGTGACGATCCTGGGCGGTCGTCTCACATCAAGCCTTGCGCTGCAGGCGTATCTTCACTTGCGCGAATTGCGCTCGAACGTGACCATCATTGACAGCCAGACGGCGACCTGGGCGGAGCATCTCCTGGGAGTGACATCGTCGGACACATACCTGCTGTTTGACATTCGTCGCTACCAGGATGACGTCGTGCGCATGGGAAAGGAAGCGGCTGCTCGCGGAGCGAAGATTATCCTGTTCACGGATGAGTGGTTGTCGCCGTTATCTGCCGTCGCCGAGCACGTCTTCGCGTTGCGGATCGCGGTCAATTCCAATTGGGATTCTTTTGCTCCGATCTCGGTTCTGATCGAGGCGATGATCGCGCGCCTCAGCGCGCTGCGTTGGCCCGAGGTGAAGGCGCGCATGGAAGAGCTAGAGGCGATCCGCCGAAAGCTCGATGCCGGATAGCGCAGCCGTACATCGATCAATGGCGTCTCGGCATCCTTCTCTACTGTCGACCAGCCGATGTCCGCTAAGGATACGGACATGGCCGGGTACCGCTTTCAATCCGTCGGCGCGTTGAGCCTCTCCTACCGATTAGTCCGAAGGACCGCGTACATTTTCGTATGCGTACCTTCCGAGGATTAGTCCACGGGCGCCGCCTCATTGCACTGGAAATCTATGTGCTTGATATTGCATAAAAAACCTGGCAGTGCAGCAACGTCGAATGCGCGC
Organism: Hyphomicrobium sp. MC8b; assembly: GCF_905067615.1. Classification (NCBI taxonomy): domain Bacteria; kingdom Pseudomonadati; phylum Pseudomonadota; class Alphaproteobacteria; order Hyphomicrobiales; family Hyphomicrobiaceae; genus Hyphomicrobium; species Hyphomicrobium sp. MC8b. The sequence goes on from NZ_LR898465.1 coordinate 2,506,639, forward strand.
CATCAAAACAATGGTCACGGCCTCCTTGTACCTGCTTTGCGCGCCGATTGGAGGGGGCATTTGTGTCGCCGTCGACGCTGGCGCCGATGCATAGCGCGATCAACCACCCGCGCAAACTTCCTTTGCAACGCCAATCCAAACACTCTTAATAACGTCGGGTTTGTGCGATCGACCGGGCTGTAGCAGCGCATGGTGAGACGAGCAATTCGGCTTTTGCAACGCGTGGCCATTCTTGGCCTCGGCGCTTTGAGCATCTGGCTGATCGTCGACGTCTTCAAGTTCGTCGATCACCGGTTGCCACCGATCCTGGCGCTGAGCGTGGCCTACGCAATTGGCGCCTATCTCATCCTTCCGAATGCGGTCAGAATGGGCCTTAAAATCCAACGGGCGCGACATGTACCGAGCTTCACAATCACGGGCGATGGTCTGCCGGGTGATCCGATCAATGTGGCCCTGGCCGGGACATTCCAACAGCTGCGCGATGCCTTCGCCGCCGCCGGTTGGGTTGAAGCTGATCGTCTGACGCTGGAAAGCTCGTGGCGCATGGCGAAGGCCTTCGTCCTCAACGAACCCTATCCGACGGCGCCGTTCAGCACGCTGTACCTATTCGGACGCGGACAGGATATCGGCTTTCAAAAGGCGATCGATAACAGTCCGCGCAAACGTCATCACATCCGCTTTTGGGCGCAAGGGCTCGACTATGCACAGGCGAACGCCAATACGCTCGACTTCTGGCTCAATACCGATCGTCCCGGCGAAGAGGAGCGCGTTCTTTGGATCGGCGCAGGCACACGCGACACGGGATTTTCCCTTACGCGTCTGACCTTCCAAATCACGCACGCGACCGACCCCGATACCGACATCGAACGCGAATTCATCGTCAGCGAATTGACCCGCTGCGGCGCCATCGCGGGTGCAAGGCTCTATCGCGCCGGCGATCAGGTGAAGACCGGACGCGTCAACCACTATGTGACGGACGGTGACGTCGCCATTGCGGAAATCGCGATTGCAGCAACGGCGGCCTAAAAACACGATTTAATCAGGTGACGAACGAACTTCGCTAGTCCTCTTACGTCCCAACCGATAGCCGGGACAACTATTCTGGTGGTGCGTCCCCGCCTTTCGCTGAGCGTCCCGTCGTCGAATAAAGAGGCAATGTGCCGACGTTGAATGCTCTGGCATCGTAATCGCGCAATTCCATAGCGAACGTCACCTCGGCTGGACCGCGATGGAAAAACTTGTCGAGCGGACCGAAATCGTTCACTTCGGCTTTGTCGAGAACCAAGCGGAATTTGTAGACGCCGAGATCGCGAATGAGCTGGTCCGGCTTCTCTTTCGCGCCATCGGTGAAGAAAAGGACGGTCTCAGTCTTGCTCGCCTTGCCCGGCAAGGGAATGGGCGCGAACGCATCGAATGCCAGCGAACGGGCTTTTTCCATGGACCAGCGGCCAAAATTGGCAGCGTAGAAATGCTTGGTTTCATTGGTTTTGGTGTTGGTTGCTTCCAACTCCATCGACATGACGGTTCCGGTCCGGCCGCCGTCGTTCAGGAGCGTGACGGGAACTTCGATGACTTCGAAGTTGCTGTTGTTGTACGGCGCGCTGAATTGAATGACCGGCGGCACGAAAATCTTGATATCCGGCGCTTTCAGCGAGCTGTCCCAAAGGCTGTAACCCGAGAATGCGAGTGCCAGCGCCGATATCGCTGCGGAAAATGACCGGCTGCTGATGCCGGAAGAATTTCCACTTTCCCGCTGCGAACCTTCACCCTCGATTTCATGCTGCTCTTTCGTCATTCCCTACGCTCCAACGCCTATGCGGGCGGCATAGCAATCAGCCTTGCCCTAGCGCGTCAAGAACTGAGCGCCGATGGCACGCAGCTTCCGGAAGCAGTGTGCTCGCGGCGAAACGCGGAGGGGCTTTTTTGCCTTCATTCATAAAGCTGGCATTGATATTTTTGAGCGCTTTGCCTGCGTCGCCGTTCTTTCTTGTCATCAAACCCTTGACACCACCGCACTCGCAACCGCGCTCTGGATGCACGATGTTTCGCGGTGTGGGACTGCTTCCGGGTGGGACCGATCTCAGCAATTGGAATTATCGAAAGGAAACAATCCATGTCCGACAAAAGACTTTCAGCGTTGATTGTCGGCGCGTCGCGCGGCCTGGGCCTCGCCCTCGCCGAGGAATATCTGCGACGCGGCTGGCACGTGGTTGCGACCGTGCGCGGCCAGACGAAAACAGCGCTTCACGATCTGCAAGCGAGACACGCCGGATCGCTCGAAATCGAAACGGTCGATATCGTGGCGCAAGATCAAGTTGCGGCGTTGCGTGATCGGCTGGCGGGGAGAACGTTCGACCTGCTGTTCGTCAACGCGGGTGTTGCTAACGATCCGGATGAAACGATCGGCAATGTTTCGACGGACGAGTTTATTCGCGTGATGGTCACCAACGCCCTCAGCCCGATGCGTGTGATCGAGGCACTCGATGGGCTCGTCTCGCCGTCCGGCACCATCGGCGTCATGTCGTCGGGCCTCGGCAGCGTGGCCGATAACGAGCACGGCGGCTGGGAGGTGTATCGCGGCAGCAAGGCGGCGCTCAATACATTCATGCGCAGCTACGCGGCCAGGCAACGGGGCAGCCGCCGCTCTCTCGTTATCATTGCGCCGGGCTGGGTCCGCACCGACATGGGCGGCCCACACGCGACGCTCGGTATCGAGGAAAGCATTCCGCGCGTCGTCGACACGATATCGGCTCAGTCGGGAACGCCGGGCCTGAAATATCTCGACTATATGGGCCGCACCGTGCGGTGGTGACGCGCGAGGCCTCGTTCAGCTAGGGCGAGGCTTTCACAGTCGAACCGACGACGGCCGCGACGGCCTTGGAGTCGCCCGGCGTCGGCTCGCGATCGGCCGGCTCTTCAGTGGTGCCGGGTGCGTTCTCGATGGCATCCAGCCACTCGGCCGTCCGCGCGAAATCCGGATCGGCGCGAAAGCGTGCGCTCGCCACGAAGCCATCCGAACGGCTGATGGCCTGAGCGATCAGCTTGCGAAATTCGGGCACGTCGAAATAGGACGCGTGCACCAGTTCTTTCCAGGTGAAATACGTGCTGATAGCAGTATCGGCTGTATGCGGTGGTACGGCGAACCGGATTTGCCCGATCGCGTGGCGGAACTTGGCGATCGTCAAACTTGCAGCGGCATTGGAGTAATTTGTGACGAGATCGGCGACCGCCGCAGGAAGGCGCGGCTGAGATTTTTCGACCCACGTCGGCCGGTCCAGGGCACCGATAGCAACCTCGCCGTCTGTGTCGTTGCCGTAAGCGGCGCGCTTTACTTCCGAGTTCGTGATGCCATTCAGGATTTTCGCCAATCCCGCGCTGACCACTGTCGCGATGCCTTGAATCACGACCATAAGAACGAGAGCCAAAATGCCAAGAATGGCTGGAACGATAATCGCGGGCACGAAGATCGTACCAAACCAGCGCAGCCGTGGGTCTCGCAGATCTGTCGTTCCCAGCGCCCAAGATAATTCGTCGGTGACGACGTGCAGCAGAAGGCCGCTGTTTGTCGCGATATCTTCGCCGTTTCCGCAGAGCGTTTCGCAGGGCTGCCCGTTCTTCTCGAAGAAGCGTTTCTTGAAGCGCATTCCCCGTTCGATAGCGTCAAGATTGGGGTATTTCTGCTCAAGTTCGTTGCGTTTCTGGCGATATTGCTGCCACGCAGCCTTCGGATCCGACGGCTTTGGGACCGCCGCACCGCTCTCGGTCTTCACGGCCTCGCCTTCGCCGCGCCAAGCGGCCATCAGCTGGCTGCGAAGATCCTTCAACGCCGCCTCCGCTTCGGGTGAAGCGTTGGCGTCGTAAATCTCGGTTTTCATCCAGTTCGCGATTCCAACCATCTTGGCCGGCGACAGCAGAATGGCAAAATAGATGATCGGCAGTGCAATGACCGATAGGAGCGTGATCGACGAGACGGCAAACGATTTATCAAAAAAATCGAGCTTGGCGTCAGGCAGCAGCGAGAGCCCTTGGATCGCTTCGTCATCGGGATGAGACAGCGGCAACCATCGCGGGGCGAAATTTATGCGGGCACGGCTCGTCGTTCGTTTTCGGTAGCTGAGCAGACTGCGGCGGTCCAGCCAGTGCAGGACGACATAGAAGACCAAGGCCGGTAAGCTTGCAAGAACGCCCGTAAAGATTGATACGCGAGGAAAGACTCCGCCAAACAAGGTTCGTCCGCCGTCGAACTGTGTTGCGATCAGATACACGAGATACATGATCAGCAGCATCATCGAGGCGACGAAGATCACCTTCCGCATCAAGCTCAAACGGGTAAGCAACCAAAGCTCTTTCCGAAGCTTCAGGAATGGCGTGCCGACAGTGATCCAGCGCTTAAGGTTGGCGAGCGGACGGCGGCGGGCGGCGTTGTTCAGCAATGCGTCGGAGACGATGGAGCCGCCGTGGCTATGGCCAACGATGCAATAGGGCTCACTCTTGGTTTCGAGGTCGCGCATGACTTTCGTCAGCCGGTCGCCAGCCTCGCGGCGTTCGACTTCGCTGTTGTCGCCGGCCCAAGAGAATGGAACGAAATTCAGTTCACCGTCCCGCGCCTCGACGCAGGCGCGCATGTCCTTTTCGAACGTGCTACCCGCTTCCCACCACTGCAATTCCGGCATCGGACCGCCGTTCGGATCAGCCGATGTCGGCGCCGCAAACGTTCCGTGCACGGCAATGATCGTCGCCAAAGCCCCCTCCCCTGGTCGCCGCACGTGTCGCGCAGGCCTATGGGCGGATGATGGCGCATCCGACAGAAAGTATCATTCCACGGATGCGATTTGGCGCGCGAAGTCCAGGCCGTGTTGCAGCGAATCCCCTGTCATTTTTTACGTGCAGACGCGAATGGAATGGCTGATGTCTGCGAACAATTCGACCTTCGGCGAAATCCGACGCGCAATGTGAACCTTGTGCGTCAGGCACGTGTGGCATGCCAGCACGCGCGTTTTAGATGCGAGTTTGTTCTCTTGCTCAGAACAATCTGTGCACGTTCACGTTCACCTAAATTTTCCGCAATCTCCCTCACATCCGACTTTCAAGCCCTGATGAGTAGAGAAAACCGAGGCCGACTACTGTTTTCTCCACTGAGCATTTGCGTGCTGATCAATCGCACGCTTTCTTATGGAGGGACACTTCGACAATGAGCCAGCAGCCTGCAGCCCATCTTCAGCGCTCGGTTATTCATCTTCTTCGGCGCGTCGATCAGTGCGCAACGCAGCTTTATTCTACGGAAACGGCCGACAACGACCTGACCCTTCGCCAGCTTGCCATCCTTACGGCGATCTCCCGTCAGGAAAACCTGAGCCAGACCGATCTCGTCACGATTACGGGCATCGACCGTTCTACGGTCGCAGGAATCGTAAGCCGTCTTATCCGCAAGGGCCTACTTGAGCGCAAACGCTCGCCGCTCGACGGTCGCGCCTACTGCGTCCGCCTTTCCAAGCGCGGCGCAAAAGCGATTGCGGGCGCTGACCGCCTCTACTCGCGCGTCGAAAAGAAATTGCTGGCCGGCGTCCCTGCTGCAGAGGCGAGCCAATTTGTCTCGACTCTAAAGTCGATCCTGTCCGCACACGACGAAACGGCAGCGTCTGCATAAAGAATAACCCATCATAACTGCCGACGCCGCCGATAGTTCCATCCGTAGAATTATCGGCGGTTCCTCTCTCTTTGCGTTTGACGTTCCTCCCTCGGCCCGTATCATCTGTGAGCGGGCAGGGATAAAAAAATGTTGCGCATTCTTGAGGATTCCACTCAGTCAGCCGGGGACGAGCTGACAGAATGGTCCATTTCCACATCAGATGTTCATCCGCGCGATCGGTTCGAATACTGGTTCGAGACTAGCCGCAAGGTACTTGGGCCTTTCGAGACGCGGCCAGACCATCCAACACGTTTCGAAGGCGACCTGCGGCATCTGCGGCTGCCCGGCATGGCAATTTCGATTTTTCGCTGCAATGGAATGACGGCGTGGCGCACCAAGCGCCAGGCGGCCCAGCTTGCCGATGTCGTGCACATTGCAGTGCAGCTCGGCGGCAGTGTCCGAATTACACAAGACGGCCGCGAGGCCGAGCTCAAGAATGGCGATCTCTGCATTGTCGATGCTGGGCGTCTCGGCACGTTCGTTCAATCCGCTGATGCTTACTGCCTCGTGATTGAAGTCTCGCGTCGCGATTGCGAAGTGCGACTCGGTCCGCTGGCGCGATGGACCGCGCGGCGGGTCGATGGACGGCACGGCGGCGGCGCACTGGCTTCGACGTTTGCCCAATTGCTGCCCGACCAGCTTTCCTATCTGAGCGCGTCCTCGCAATCGCAGGTCAAGCTGCAGCTGCTTGATCTCGTCGCACTCGCGCTGAAGGATTCCGAAGGTGACGATTTCGTTCATTCATCGGCACGTCTCGCCTCCCTCCTTCGGCTCAAATCCGTCGTCGATGACAACCTATCGAATTGCAGTGCAACATGCGAAGACCTGGCCAACGCTGCCGGCATTTCGGTCCGCTACGCCAATCAATTGCTTGATGCCGAGCAAACATCCCTTCAACGCCTATTATTCAGCAAAAGGATCGAAAAGTGCCAGGCTGCGCTTGCTGACCCGGCGCAAGCGCATCGCCAGATCAGCGACATCGCCTATTCGTGGGGGTTCGGCGACGTCTCGCATTTCGGACGGCTCTTTAAAGCCCTGGTTGGAATGACGCCACGAGATTTCAAAAAGCGTCAGCTCGCCCACGTTGACCGAATTTGAAGAAATCCCGGTCATAATCGGCGTCGGCGGAACTTCACGCCTTTATTAGCGTTTCGAAAGGCCCTCTCGTTCAAAGGGGCTGAGATTTTGCCTTTGCGCGCGGCTGAGGCCATCTGTCGTCAAATTTTGGGGCTATCGAACTTAAGCATTCAAAGCGCATCGGACCCCTCGGGAGCTTCAGCGAATAGGATCCGTCTTGAGCAGGCAACAGGAATTGTTAGCTCTGGCCTTGGCGTTCCGTTCCAAGGCTGCCGTCAAGGCAGATGAACTTGCGGTTCGCTCATCTGTTCTGCTCACGCGCATCGTCTTCTTCGGCCTGCTGCTGCTGCCCTTCTTTGAACCCAACAGCTTCTCCATCGTTCGCGCCGGACGGCTGAGTTCGCCGCCCGCACTTGAGTTGCATGCGCGAGTCGATGTTCCGCCGATTATTCCCTCATCACCGAAGGCGCCAACGCTTCAAGCCGACAGCCCACCTGCCGACAAAAAGGCCGACGCGGCGCCGACGGACAAAGCGGCGGATGCGGCCGGACCGAATTTGCCGGCGTCATCGAATGCGGGCCAGACAGTTCCGACGCTACCCGCCCAGAGCGAGGCTTCGGCGAAACCGGTCCCGCCAGGCAAACAGAGCGCGCCCGATTGGACCGAGGCCGAGATCGCATCGGCGAGGCAGGATTGTACGCGGCTGCTCGGCAAAATAACCGTCGTCAGCGAAGAATTGCCGCCGGTCCGCGAAGGTATTTGCGGCGCGCCGGCTCCGTATCTTCTGAAGGCGGTCGGCGAGAGCAAGGTCAGAATTGAGCCCGCAGCAACGCTCAACTGCCAGATGATCGCAGGGCTCAACTCGTGGGTCACCGACAAGCTCGAGCCCGCCGCGAAAAAAACCTTCGGTTCATCGATCGTGCGCGTCATTGCGGGGTCTTACTCGTGCCGCAACCGCTACGGGCTTGCGCGTGCGCCGATCAGCGAGCACGCGCTGATGAATGCCATCGACGTCTCGGCCTTCGTTCTAGCGGACGGCAAGGTCATCCGCATTTCGAAAGACTGGGGTCCGACGGAGGAAGAATTAAAACGGGCGCAAAAGGCGAGCGATGCCGCAGCGCCCGCCGAGAAAGCCAAGTTCCAGGTTGCCGCTTCCAAGCTCGGCGCGCACGACATCGCCAAGAAGAGCGATGAAAAAGACAAGAGCGACGCGAAATCCAAAGTCGACCCGAAAGCGAAGGCGAAATCTCCGGAAGAGCTAAAGGCGGAGCAGGAAAAGCAGGCCGTGTCGGCCTTCCTGCACCAAGCGCACGATGGCGCCTGCGATATTTTCGATACCGTGCTCGGGCCTGACACGAACGAAGCTCACCGCGATCACCTTCACCTCGACATGAAGGAACGCAGGCGGCATCTGACACTGTGCGAATAGACGCGCTGCTTCAGCTTAGCTCTATTCCGCTGGAATCTTGATCGGAGATGGCGCTATCTGCGCCACCTCATTCTCGATCACGGTGAAAGGACGTGGCGCGTCACCCGCGCGCTTGATGTCGAGCATCATCTCAAACGATCTTTCGAGATTGCGCGTGTATCGTGCTGGGTCGAAAAGCGGTGCGCTTTCTCTATTCGCCGCGAGCTTCTGTCGGATCGCGCCAAGCTTCGTTTTGTTCTGAGCCAATTCCAGCGCCAAGTCGCTGTAATCGGCAAGATTGGTCGTAATCAGCTCGGGCAACTCTATTGCTGACAGCAGACTGGCGGCGACGCGGCCGGCAAACGTGTCGCCGAGACACGTCAGGACCGGCAAACCGGCCCACAGTGCGTCTGTCGTCGTCGTATGGGCGTTACAGGGCAGCGCATCAAGGAAAAGATCGGCAAAGCGATGGCGTGCGAGATGCTCGGCGATTGGCATGCGCTTGGCAAAAACGAGCCGGGTTGGATCGACGCCCCTCGCCTCGGCCTCGCGGCGCAAATTCTCTGCGCACGTCGTATTCGGCACGAGCAGCCATAGCACCGATCCCGGCACCTTTTGCAGCAACGGCATCCAGACGTCGAACATCGTCGCGTTGAGTTTGTAGCTGTTGTTAAAGGAGCAGAACACGAACGCGTCGTCCGGCAATCCGAAGTCGGCGCGCGACATCGGCGCGTCGGAGATTAGGCGCTGTCGATCATTCGGCTGATAACTGTGCGGCAGATGGACGATCTGTTCCGTGTAGAATTCCTGAGCATCCATCGGCGCGACCATCGCGTCGGCGATGAGGTAGTCGATGAACTCGGCGCCCATTGTGCCTGGATAGCCCAGATAGTTCACCTGGATCGGAGCCGCGCGATAGGCAAAAATCTCGCTGCGCGCATCTCGCGTATATCCTTTGAGATCGACAAGGATGTCGATGGCGTCATCATGGATCGACTGCGCCACGTCACGATTGCGCATCGTCCCGATTTTCTTCAAATGCTCGAACGACCGCAACAAGCGCTGGCGTGTGGCACTGTTGTCTTCGGGACTGTGGCAATAGCCAAAGATCTCGAAGCGGCTGCGATCGATCCGCTCTAGCACCTCGGCGAAAAGCATCGCGGTTGCGTGCTCGAAGAAATCGCAGGAGACAAATCCGACGCGGATGCGCTCCCCGGCCCCGAGGCGGCTGCGATAAGAGGTAAACCGCGAAGACGGCGGAACGTCGAATGTTCTGGTGTAGCTCTGTGCTGCCTTGAGTTGATCGCTCGGCTTTGCGCGCAATGCAATCAGCTGGAATGGCGCAATGCTTACGTTTCTCGTCCGGAAGATTTCGAGGCAGACGCGCTCTTCTTCATCCACGCCATCCCAATCGCACATCAATCGCCGCAGATTGATGTATTCGAAGCGATTGACGATCTCGTCGGGCGCGCATTCAAGGCATTTCTGGAAGGCTGCGCGCGCCTCGTCGTAATTTTCGCGCTGCTTCTGGACGATAGCGAGGTTGTAGTATGCATACGCGAGCATCGGATTGAGTTTTATCGCGTGCTCCAGTGCCTGAACGGCGCCAGCGTGCATGTTCATGCCGCTGAGAAGCATGCCGACACAAGCATACCCCTCTGCCCGATTGGGGTCGATCGCGAGACCCGCTTGATAACTCGCCAAGGCATCTTGGCGGTATCCCAGTCCTTCGTACGACAGCGCCAGATTGAAATGATAATCGGCAACACCGGGGTTGGCGACGATTGCACGACGGCCGAGATCAGCCGCCTCCTCAAAGCGCCGATTTTCGCGCAGGTACGTGGCCAAGTGGTCGAACTTCCTGGCGCGCTCCTCGTTAGAATCTGATTGGGCCTCGATTTCGGCGATGCGTGTCCCAGTCAAGCCGAGCATCGTCGAGAGACGCAGATTGAGAGTTTTCGCCTCATTGAGTTCCGGGTCCAGCGCCAACGCTCGGTTGCAATAGGCCGCCGCGGATTCGATGTCGTTCGATTTGAAGAGAAGTTCACCGAGGCGCGCGAGGACGAGCGGCTGGTTCGGTTTTAAGTTGAGAGCGTTGAGGTAGGCCGTCATGGCCTCGGCGTCGTTGTTGGCAACGCGCAAGAGATTGCCGAGAATAGCGTGACCATTCGCGTTCCCCGGCTGCAGAGCCAGGCACTCGCGGCAAGCCTCTATGGCTTCTTTCGAACGGCTCAGCTCGCCAAGGATGATTGCCAGGTTGAGCCACGCCTCGTGATAGTCGGGCTTGGCGGTGACGCTTTGGCGAATGAAATCGACCGCGCCTTCCAGATCGCGGCGCCGGAAGGCGATCAGGCCGAGATGGTGGAGGCTCGGCGGATGCTCAGGAACGAGCGAGAGCACACGACGATGAGCGATCTCCGATTCGTCGAGACGGCCCGCTTTCAAGGATTGCACTGCGTCGTGATAATGCCGGGCGACGTCGGCATTTTGACCGGACTGCGGTGCCGCTCGCGAAACTGCATCTGCGCGCCGCCGCTCTCTTCTATTCATCGTCGCTGCCCGGTCCTCTCAGCCGCATAAAAACGCCGGAGTCGAGTTTGACTCCGGCGTCATGTGCGAGGCTTGCACCGGTGAGGAACCGGCCGAGATTTTTATTCCGCCGGATGCGCGGGCGATTCGCTCTGCTCCGGCCGGCTGCGGCGCAAACTAGAGAGCCAACGACAGACGACGTAAAACACCGGCGTGAAGATCAAGCCGAAGAACGTCACGCCGATCATGCCCGAAAACACCGCCGTGCCGAGAGCCTGACGAAGCTCGGCGCCGGCACCGACTGCCCAGACCAGCGGAACGACGCCGAGAATGAAGGCTAGCGACGTCATGATGATCGGCCGCATTCTGAGTCGTGCGGCTTCCGTTGCCGCCTCAAAGCGGTTTCGGCCCTGACCTTCAAGTTGCTCAGCAAACTCTACGATTAGAATCGCGTTCTTTGCCGCCAAACCTATGAGCACGATGAAGCCGACCTGGGTGAGGATGTTGTTGTCCATACCGCGGATGACGACGCCGGAGATCGACGCGATCAAGCTCATCGGCACGATCAAGATGACCGCAAGCGGCAGCGTCAGGCTTTCAAACTGCGCGGCCAGCACAAGGAACACGAACGCGACGCCGAGCGCGAAAGCGAACACCGCCGTATTGCCGGCGCGGATCTGCTGGAAGGCGAGATCGGTCCATTCGTAGCTAAAGCCGGGCGGCAGTGTTTCATCAGCCATCTTCTCCATGATGCTGATCGCCTGGCCCTGCGAATAGCCGGGCGCCGCCGAACCATCGAGTTCGGCAGCCGGATAGAGGTTGTAGCGCGGAACACGCGACGGACCGGAAATGTCACTCACAGTCACGAACGACCCAAGCGGAACCGTATCGCCGTTGTTGTTTCGGACACGGATATTTAGCGCATCCTGCGGGGTCAGGCGGAAGGCGCCATCAGCCTGCGCAGTGACACGGAACGTGCGTCCCAGGATGTTGAAGTCGTTGACGTAGAGCGATCCCAGATAGGTTTGCAACGCCGAGAAGACGTCCGGAATATTGATGCCGAGCATCTCAGCCTTGACGCGGTCGATGTTGAGAAAGAGCTGCGGCGTTGCCGTCTCAAACAGCGAGAAGACCTGCCGGACGCCTTGCGTCTGGGCTGCTTTGGCCATCATCGCATTGACGGCCTGCTGCAATGCCTGCGAGCCCGCGCCGCTGCGGTCTTCGACCATCATACGGAAGCCGCCAGCGTTGCCGAGACCGCGAACAGGTGGCGGCGCAACGACCAGAACGAGACCTTCCTGAATCGCCGAGAACTTTTTCAGCAGTTCGGTGCGGATATTCGCCGCCGACATTTTGGGATCTTTGGCGCGCTCGGCGAAGTCTTTCAGCACCACGAAGACGGCACCGGTGTTCGACGCGTTGACGCGTGTCGCACCGGAAAAGCCGACGAGGCTGACGCAATGGGCGACGCCGGGAATCTTCAGCGCCATGTCGACGATCCGCCGGTTCACCGCGTCGGTACGCTCGAGCGATGCGGCCGGAGGAAGCTGGACAACGGTAATCAGGTAGCCACCGTCCTGATCGGGAATGAAGCCGACCGGCGTCTTGCGGAACTCGTTCAGGCCAAACGCGATAAGACCCGCATAGATGACGAGCATGATCACTGCGAAGCGAACGGCGCGGCTAGCGAGCCAGCCGTACCCGTGCGAGAGCCTCTCGAAGCTCCAGTTGAACGCATTGAAGAACGCTCGGATCGGCCACGTGATGATGCTGTGGCGTTCGTGCTCGGCGTGCGGCTTCAACAGGAGAGCGCAAAGCGCGGGCGACAGTGTCAACGACACGATCAACGAGATGACGGTCGCGCCCGCGATCGTCAGAGCGAACTGCCGATAGAACTGGCCAGAGATGCCTGTGATGAACGCCGACGGCACGAAGACAGCGCTCAGCACCAGGGCGATGGCGATCAACGCGGTGCCGACTTCTTCCATCGTCCGATATGCGGCTTCGCGTGGACTGAGCCCGTTCGACATGTTGCGTTCGACGTTCTCGACGACGACGATCGCGTCGTCGACGACGATACCAATGGCGAGCACGAGACCGAACAGCGACAGGTTGTTCAGCGAGAAGCCAAACAGCGCCATGAGGAAGAACGTGCCGACAAGGGATACGGGGATCGCCACGATCGGTATGATCGCCGCGCGCCACGTCTGCAGGAACAGCACGACCACGATCACGACGAGCACGATGGCTTCGAGGATCGTATGAACGACGGCATCGACCGACTGCTGAATAAAGTCGGTCGGGTTATAGACGATCGTATACTTGAGGCCCGGCGGGAAATTCTTTGAAATTTCCTCCATCTCGTCTTTGATCTTCTTCGCCGTCTCGATGGCGTTCGAGCCGGGCAGCTGGAAGATGCCAAGACCGACAGCGGCCTGCTTATCGAGATAGGAATTGATGCCGTAATCGAGACCCGCAAGCTCGACCCGCGCGACATCCTTCACGCGGACAACCGAATTCGATGTCTGCTTGACAACAATGTTTCCGAACTCTTTCGGATCCACCAATCGGCCTAACGTCTGCACCGTAATCTGAAAGGCGCCAGGATTTGGCAAAGGTGGCTGATTGAGAACGCCCGCCGCGACCTGAACGTTCTGTCCGCGAAGCGCCGTGACGACGTCGTCGGCGGTCAAGCTTAGCGACTGCAGCCTGTCGGGATCGAGCCAGACGCGCATCGAATAATCGCGGCCGCCAAAGACCGTGACTGAACCCACACCTTGAATACGGCTCAACTGGTCGATGACGTTGACGTTGGCGTAGTTCGAGATGAAGAGCGTATCGCGGGAGTTGTCGGGCGACAACAAATGCACGACCATCATGAGATCGGGCGACGCTTTCGCGACCGTCACACCAATGTTTCGCACGTCGGCCGGCAGTCGGGGAAGCGCGATCTGCACGCGGTTCTGGACCTGAACCTGCGCGATGTCGAGGTTGGTGCCGATATCAAACGTGATCGAAATCGAGAAGCGGCCGTCATTCGTCGAGTTCGACGAAATGTACAGCATGTGCTCGACACCGTTGATCTGCTGCTCGAGCGGCGTTGCGACCGTCGCCGCGACGATACTCGCGCTGGCACCCGGATATTGCCCCGTCACGTTGACGACGGGCGGTGCAATTTCCGGATACTGTGCGATCGGCAAACGGCTGACGGACACCGCGCCGATGATCACAAAAACGATCGAAACGACGGCCGCAAAGATGGGCCGATCGATGAAGAAGTGCGAAAGACGCATGGAACGGTCCGTTCTCTAGTTGGTCCGGACCATTTGGTCCTTCGGGTTCGAAGCGTCTGCCGTCGCCTGTTGGGGCGTCACCTTCGAACCGGGCCGCACGCGCATCAATCCGTTGACGATGATCGTGTCGTCGGCGGTCAGTCCGGCCGTAATGACACGCAAGCCATCAATCACCGGACCGAGGGTCACGTATTTGGGCTTCGCGACGTTGTCCTTGTCGACGGCCAACACAAACTTGCGAACCTGCTCGGTGCCGATGGCATCGTCGGGAACGAGGAGCGCCTCTTCGGGCGGATGGGAAGCGATGCGGATGCGACCGAACATGCCTGGCGTCAGGCGGCCATCGGCATTCTTGAAGACGGCGCGGCCGCGGATCGTGCCGGACGACGGGTTGATGGCGTTGTCGACGAAGTCGATGTGGCCGTGATGCACGAAATCCTTGTCGTTGATCAGCTTCAAGTCAGCATCGAGGCTCAAGCCGCGATCGACGCTGTCGGCGCGCTTGACCGAGGCTGCATCGAGATAGCGGAGGTAAGACGCCTCATCCATCGTGAATTCGAAACGGATCGGATCGACGGAGACGATGGTCGCGAGCAAGGTCGTGTTGCCGCTCGTACCGCCGGTGACGAGGTTGCCGATGGAAACACGACGATCGCCGATGCGGCCGGAGATCGGCGCAGTCAGCTCGGTGAACTCAAGATCCAGCGACGCTTGACGTGTCGAGGCTTCCGCCGCCGTCACATTGGCCTGCGCGACGCGTTCGGCCTGCACCCGCTGATCGAGCGTCTGCTGCGTGATGACGGTCCCGACGGGCAGATTTTTGCCGCGTTCGAGATCGGCCTCGGCGAACGCCAAGTTGGCTTTTCCTTGCGCGATGGACGCTTGGGCCTGATCGAGCGCCGCCTGGAAGGGCCGACGGTCAATCGTGAAGAGCGGATCGCCGACTTTGACCATCTGGCCGTCGGTGAAATGGATCTTGTCGAGATAACCGGAGACACGAGCGCGCACCTCGACATAATCGAGCGCGACGAAGCGGCCGACGTATTCGTCATAGTCGGTCACGACCTTTTTGACCGGCTTGGCGACGGTGACCTGCGGCGGCGGCGGAGGCGCCGTCTGAGCGACGGACTTCTCCTCGCTGCACCCCGACATGGCTGCGGAAAGAAAGAGCAGAGCCGCGACGATGGGAGCGGATCTTTGGAACACGCTGTCTTTCTCCATCACGAAATTTTGCGTCAATGCATCAGCCGAGCGCTTCGGTTAACTCGTGGCATTGAACGTCAGATTCTACGGCGTCACGCACACGGGCGGGCTCGCCGATATAATTTACTCGGACCCCACCCTATGGAGCGCAAGCGCTGAACAACCGAATGACAGGTCCAGGGAGTCATGATAGCGAGTCCCCGACGCAGTTACCGATCGGTAACAGAGCTAACGACGGCTAACTTTTTCGTCAAGAGGGCGATGGGAACCACCCTGGACAAGGACGTGCGCAATTTCAGCGAGTTGCGCTCTGAAATCAGCGCGATCCTGGCCGGGAAGCCGCCGCGCGAGCGAATTTTGCTTGCGGCACGTGAGCTTTTCTATCGGTTCGGCGTGCACATCGTCGGCGTCGAAGCCATCGCCGAGACCGCCCTTACGAACAAAATGACGCTTTACCGGCACTTTCGTTCGAAGGACGACCTCATCGTCGCTTACGTCGAGCAGCTGGCGGGAGAAAATGTCGAAATCCTGGACCGCCTGCTGGGCGAAGGCCTTGGTACGCCCGAACAAAAGCTCACCGCTTGGATCGATCATGTCGAAGATGTTCTATCCAATAAGAGTGAGCGTGGGTGTGCGCTCGCGAACGCCGCAGTGGAGCTCGATCCCGGACATCCGGCACGCGGGGTGATCGAAGCCTACAAGCGGCGGAAGCATGACCGGCTCGTCGAAGTCTTCCGCGCTGCACGCTATCGGGAGCCGGAAAGGCTCGCAGACGAAGTCTTCCTGCTGTTCGAAGGGGCTCGCATCAGCCTGCAGTGCGGCGGCGCCGGACCGGCGTCGCGTCTCGTTGCCATGCTGCGCAGCCTTCTCGCCGCCAGCCCCCGCGATGCTGCAAAATAATCGCCGAACGCCGACGGCATGCTCATGCACTAGGCGCCGTGCTCAAGTGATTAGCAGAGCTCCGCGCAAACACCGCGATAAAATCACGTATTTTCGACGAATATGAACTGGCACAGCTTGTGCAGCGCAGCGATGCATAACGCCTCTAGGGTTCCGGCTTTTCCAAGTGTCAGGTCCGAGAGAGGCTCTCCCGCCTCGCGAGCAGCGCGGCGGAGCCACGGCGGGATAAAAGCCCGGGAGACCTACACCGCGAGTTGCTTCGGCTCTCGAACGGACAGGCCTCCCTCTGTGCGCATTTTCCGCGCGTATTCGAGGATCCCCGCCCGCTTCCTGAACCGGCGCCCTTGCGGTCTGATTTGAGTGACCAGCACAAGGACAGGGGTCAGCAATGCGCTATTCCGTCACGACAATTCTGAAAGCTGTGATTGGCGCCGCGGCCGTGATGGGGTTTGCCCTATCGCCGGCCAACGCCGCCGAGAAAAAAGACTTCAAGGTCGCCTGGTCGATTTATGTCGGCTGGATGCCGTGGGGATACGCGGCCGATTCCGGCATCGTGAAGAAGTGGGCCGACAAGTACGGCATCAACATCGAAGTGAAGCAGTTCAACGACTACGTTGAATCGATCAACCAATACACGGCCGGCTCTTTCGATGCCGTGACCGTTACGAACATGGACGCTCTTTCTATTCCGGCAGCAGGCGGCGTCGATACGACGGCCGTGATCGTGGGTGACTTCTCGAACGGCAACGACGCGATCATCCTGAAGAACAAGGACAAGCTCGCCGACATTAAGGGACAGAACGTCAATCTCGTCGAGTTCTCGGTTTCGCATTATCTGCTGGCCCGAGCACTGCCGACCGTCGGGCTCGCCGAAAAGGATCTGAAGGTCGTCAACACGTCCGACGCCGATATGGCAGCAGCTTACAAGACGCCCGACGTGACAGCGGTCGTGACCTGGAAGCCGATCGTCTCGACGATCCTGGAATCGCCTGACGCGCACAAGGTGTTCGACAGCTCGCAGATCCCCGGCGAGATCATCGACCTGATGGTCGTGAACACAAACGTCCTGAAGGACAATCCGAAATTCGCGAAGGCGCTCGTCGGCATCTGGTACGAGACGCTGGCAGCGATGAAGGACGGAACCACGGCGAAGGAAGCGATGGCAAAAGCTTCTGGCACCGATCTCAAGGGCTTCGATGAGCAGCTTGCGACGACGATGCTCTTCTCCGCTCCGAAGGACGCCGTGGCCTTCACGACGGGCGAGCAACTCAAGAAGACGACGGAACTCGTCTCGAACTTCCTGTTCGAGAAGGCGCTGCTCGGCAAGGACGCGAAGTCGGCCGGCGCGATCGGCGTCGAATTTCCCGACAAGACCGTCTTCGGCGACAAGGGGAACGTGAAGTTCCGCTACGACGCGTCGTTTATGAAAGAAGCGGAAGACGGCAAGCTCTAGGCTCGCACACGTCTCATCCCACAATAATCGCAGGAAGGCGGATGCATGCGCGCCATAAACTATCGTCCTGACAGAACGTGGCGGCTTGCGCTTGCCCTCCTGCCATTCGCACTTCTAATTCTGGCCTACATGATCGGGTCAGGCATCCGACTGGCGGAAAACCCGAACGACAAGCTCCTGCCGAGCTTCTCGAAAATGGGCCAGGCCATCGACGACTATGCACTGAAGCCCGACGCGCGCACCGGCGACTATCTTTTATGGGAAGACACGACCGCGAGTTTGACGCGGCTCGTTACGGGGCTTGCGATCTCAACGATCATAGCGCTGGTTCTCGGCATCGTGCTCGGCTTACTGCCGGTCGCAGGCGCAACGTTCGGGCCGGTCATTGCCGTCTTATCTATGGTGCCGCCGCTCGCCTTGTTACCTATTCTTTTTATCATCATGGGCCTCGGCGAAGCTTCGAAGATTACACTTATTGTCGTCGGCACGTCGCTGAAGCTGATCCGCGACATCGCTTTGCGCGTCGAAGACATTCCACGCGAGCAGCTGATCAAAGCGCAGACGCTCGGCGCATCGAGCATGCAGATCGCGCTGCGTGTGATCCTGCCGCAGACACTGCCGCGTCTCCTCGACTCCGTGCGCTTCGAGATCGGACCAGCGTGGTTGTTCCTGATCGCGGCCGAAGCCATCGCGGCAGATGCCGGCCTTGGTTATCGCATCTTCCTCGTGCGCCGCTATCTCTCGATGGATGTGATCCTGCCGTATGTCGCGTGGATCACCTTCCTCGCCTTCCTGATGGATCTTGGTTTGCGCATCCTGCAACGGAAGGCTTTCCCGTGGTTTGCTCAAGCGAGGGCTCAATGAGCGCAATTGTCTTCGATAAGGTCTGGAAGGAATACGGCGATCACGTCGTTCTGGAACAGATCGATCTCAGAATTGCGCCGCGTGCCTTCGTGGCGCTCGTCGGTCCGTCGGGCTGCGGCAAGACCACCTTTCTGCGCATGCTGCTCGGAGAAGAGAAGCCGACGCGCGGAAAAATCACGGTCGCCGGTCAACCTCTGAAGCCCGAGCCTGATGCGGATCGTGGTGTCGTGTTTCAGCGCTATTCGGTGTTCCCGCACCTGACAGTGCTCGGCAATGTCGTCATCGGGCGAGAATTTGAGAAAAGCGGCGGCCTCGGCCGACTGTTCGGTTCGAAGCGCAGGCAGGCCGAAGAAGAGGCTCGCGAGTTGCTCAAGGCGGTCGGGCTTTCGGGAAACGAGAAGAAATATCCGTCGGCGTTATCGGGCGGCATGCAGCAACGCTTGGCGCTCGCGCAGGCGCTGATGCGGCGGCCGAAGATCCTGCTGCTCGACGAGCCGTTCGGAGCGCTCGACCCCGGCATTCGCGCCGACATCCACGTTCTGATGCGCCGCATCTGGAATGAATCGGAACTGACCGTCGTGATGGTCACGCACGATTTGCGCGAGGCCTTCGCGCTCGGGACGCGCATCATCGCCTTCGAACGTACGCGTGATCGTCCCGAAGAAGCCGAGCGCTATGGCGCGCGCCTGTCGGCCGACATCACGCCGGGCATGAACGGCGTCGTGTTGCCCCAGGGCGCGACCATCACCAAGGACATCGATATTTGGCCGCCGAAAATCGCGGGGTCGCCCGCCATTCCGGCGGATGGCGGGCATTCGGAGTCGCGTTCGTAAGACGACATGCCTCCGCCAGGGACGACCCTGGCGGCTATGACCAACCCGGGACGGCCCGGACCGGCACGCAAAGAGTGGAGTGCTCTTGCGTTGGGAGTCGACGATGGGAAACCTGATCTATACCGATACGCTACCGGGCGGTAAGCACTGGTCGTTGCTTATGCGGCGCAATATGCGACTGCGGCTGACGGACGTCGAAGGCGGCGCCAATATCGGCATGCTGTTCTACAATCCGCAAAACCTTCTGGAGCGCTACAACGCGCCCGATACGCTCAAATGTCAGCACACGTTCAAGCTGACGACGGGTCATTGCCTCTACTCCGACATGGGGCGCATCTTTTGCTCGATCGTCAGCGACACGTTTGGCTGGCACGACACGGTCTCGGGCAACGCGACGAAAGCCACCGTCACGCGCAAGTGGGGCGAGAAGAGCTATCAGGCCGCGCGCAACGACTGGCAGCAGAATGGCCACGATAGCTTCCTCGTCGAAGGTGCGAAATACGGCCTGACGCGGCGCGATCTCGCGGCGAACGTCAACTGGTTCAGCAAGGTCGTCGTCGCGGATAGTGGTGCGATGTCGCTCGATTCCGCTGCGGCGAAGGCCGGTTCGCAGGTCGAGCTGCGTTTCGAGATGGAAACGCTGGTGCTGTTCCACACCTGCCCGCATCCGTTCAATCCTGCCAACAGCTATCCGCGCAAAGCGGTGGGATTTGAAATTTTTGAAGGGCCGCCCGCCTCTGAGGATGATCCAGCGCGCCTTTCGCGTCCCGAGAATGGCCGCGGCTTCGAAAACAACCGGATCTTTCTCGCCGGCTGCTGCGAGGAGGCGCACTGATGATCAAAGAAAGCACATTCCGCGATGCCGACGCGATCTATCGGCGTGTCGTTCCGGCTGGCGATTACTGGATGCACGTCGTCCGCGCGGGCGAGACGTTTCGCATTCTCGATCTCGAAGGCAACCAGGCCGCCGATACGCTGTTTTTCAACGCCGATAATCCCGGCGAGCGTTATTCGGCATCCGATACGATCCGCGAGCAGGGCAACATTTATCTGACGGCGGGAACGGTTCTGCTGTCGGACCTCTGCCGGCCGATGCTGACGATCACGGCCGATACCGTCGGCCGCCACGATACACTCGGCGGGGCGTGCGCGACCGAGAGCAACACGGTCCGCTATGCGCTCGAAAAGAAATCGATGCATGCTTGCCGCGACAGCTACATGCTGGCGATCGCGGAGAACGAGCAGTACGGACTTTCGAAGCGCGACATCGGCCACAACATCAACTTCTTTATGAACGTTCCCGTGACGCCCGATGGCGGTCTGACGTTCGAAGACGGGCTGTCGGCGCCCGGCAAGTATGTCGAGATGACGGCGCACATGAACGTCATCGTACTGATCTCGAACTGCCCGCAGCTCAACAATCCGTGCAACGCCTACAATCCGACGCCGATTGAAGTACTCGTCTGGGCGAAGGGGGCGTAACGCAGATGTTTCGCAAAGTTTTGATCGCCAATCGCGGCGCGATTGCCTGCCGGATCATCCGGACGCTCGACCGGATGGGCATCGCGAGTGTCGCCGTCTATTCGGAAGCGGATCGTCATTCGATGCACGTCATGCAAGCGGGAGAGGCCATCGCCATCGGCCCCTCACCTGCGGCAGAAAGCTATCTGAAGTATGACGTCATTCTTGAAGCGGCGAAGAAGACGGGCGCCGAGGCCATCCATCCGGGTTACGGCTTTCTGTCCGAGAATCCCGACTTTGCGGAAGCCTGCGAAAAAGCCGGCATCGCATTCATCGGCCCGAAGGCGCAGCACATGCGTGCCTTCGGCCTGAAGCACAAAGCGCGCGAACTGGCGCTCGAAGCGAACGTGCCGCTGGCGCCGGGCTCGGGGCTTATTCGCGATGTCGAGCATGCGAAAAGCGAAGCCCAGCGCATCGGCTATCCGGTGATGATCAAGAGCACGGCGGGCGGCGGTGGCATCGGCTTGCAGCTCGTCTCGTCCGCCGACGAGATTGCGCCGATGTTTGAGCGTGTCGAGCGTCTCGCTCGTAACAACTTCAAGGACGCTGGCATCTTCCTGGAGAAGTATGTGGCGCGCGGGCGGCACATCGAAGTGCAGATCTTCGGCGACGGCAAGGGCAACGTCGTCTCGCTCGGCGAGCGCGATTGCTCGGCACAACGGCGCAATCAGAAAGTCATCGAAGAGACGCCTGCTCCCGACCTGCCGGAGGCAACGCGCACGGCGCTTTGGGACACGGCGCGGCGTCTGTGCCAGTCGGTGAATTACGAAAGCGCAGGAACGGTCGAATATCTCTACGACGCTGAGACAAACGAATTCTATTTTCTAGAAGTCAACACGCGGCTTCAAGTCGAGCATGGCGTGACGGAAGAAGTCTTCGGCGTCGACCTCGTCGAGTGGATGGTGCGGCAAGCGGCGAACGAGTTGCAGCTTCCGGCGCAAGCGACGCTTTCTCCAAAAGGTGCGTCGATTCAGGTTCGCCTTTATGCCGAAGATCCTGGCCGCGATTTTCGTCCGAGTTCGGGCAGTCTGACGGAGGTCACCTGGCCACCTCAGACACGCATCGAAACGTGGGTACAGAGCGGATCAGAAGTCTCTCCGTTTTACGATCCGATGATCGCCAAGATCATCGTCAATGGCGCATCGCGCGAAGAAGCGCTATCTCGATTGCAGACTTCGCTCGATGCGACGCGCATCGGCGGGCTTGAAACCAACCTCGATTATCTGCGTCAGCTTTCGCGCTCGGAGGTGTTCGACACCGGTCAGATGCTGACGCGCACGCTGCAGACGTTCGTTTATGAAGCGGAGACGATCGAGGTTCTCTCTCCCGGCACTCAGACGACGATCCAGGATTGGCCGGGACGCGTCGGCTATTGGGCCGTTGGCGTACCGCCTTCGGGGCCGATGGATCCGCTGTCGCATCGGCTCATCAATCGCCTGCTCGGCAACGAAGAGAGCGCAGCGACGATCGAGACCACGCTTGCCGGCCCGACGCTGCGCTTCAATACCGATACGACTGTTTGCCTGGGGGGCGCCGAGCTTGCCGCAACGCTCGATGGCGAGCCGGTGGCTTATTGGCAGCCGTTCGCCGTCAAGGCCGGGCAAGTTCTGAAAGTCGGCGGCGTTAAAGGTCCTGGCGTACGCGCGTACATCGGCGTTCGCGGCGGCATCGATGTTCCGAGCTATCTCGGCAGCAAATCGACATTCACGCTCGGCAAATTCGGTGGCCACGGCGGCCGCGTGCTGATGACCGGGGACGTGCTTCATGTCGGCACGGAGGCGAGCCAACCGCCGGTGCCCGGCCTTTCTGCCGACCTCATGCCGCCGCTGACGCATACCTGGGAGATCGGCGTTCTCTATGGGCCGCACGGCGCGCCAGACTTCTTCGCGCCGGAGTACATCGACACGTTTTTCTCGGCAGATTGGGAGGTCCATTACAATTCGAATCCGACCGGCATTCGCCTGATCGGACCGAAGCCCGTGTGGGCGCGGACCGACGGCGGCGAAGCGGGACTGCATCCAAGCAACATTCACGACAATGCCTACGCCATCGGTGCGGTCGACTTTACGGGCGACATGCCGGTGATCCTCGGCCCCGACGGTCCGTCACTCGGCGGTTTCGTCTGTCCAGTGACGATCGTGCAGGCGGAACTTTGGAAGATGGGGCAATTGCGCCCTGGCGATAAAGTCCGCTTCGTGCGGTTGACGCCCGCAGCCGCGGCGGCTCGACTGGGAAAGCAAGCAGCGGAAGTCGCGTCGCTGAAGTCCATTGCAGCACCCTCGTTTCCGAACGGCAAGTGGGGCGCCGACGATTGCGTGATCGGTAGCCGCGAAGCGTCGGGCGACAACCCGCGCGTCGTCTATCGCCGTGCCGGCGACGCCTACATGCTCGTCGAATACGGGCCTATCACTCTCGACTTCACGCTGCGGTTCCGCGCACACGCTCTGATGACGGCGCTCGAACAGCGCAAGCTTGCCGGCATTCTCGATCTGACTCCCGGCATCCGTTCGCTGCAGATCCATTACGACGGTACGACGTTGCCGCTGGAAGATTTGCTGGCGGAGCTCTCGGCCATCGAAGACACGCTTGGCGATCTGAGTGATGTCGAGGTGCCGTCGCGCATCGTTCATCTGCCGCTGTCTTGGAATGATCCGGCGGTGCAGAAGACAATTGATAAGTACATGCAGGGCGTTCGGCCGGATGCGCCGTGGTGCCCGTCGAACATTGAGTTCATCCGGCGGATCAACGGCCTCGATTCCATCGAAGATGTTCTTCGCATCGTCTTCGACGCGACGTATGTCGTGCTCGGCCTTGGCGATGTCTATCTTGGCGCGCCGGTGGCGACGCCGTTCGATCCGCGCCATCGCCTCGTGACCACGAAGTACAATCCGGCCCGGACGTGGACGCCGGACAACGTCGTCGGCATCGGCGGCGCGTACATGTGCATCTACGGCATGGAGGGACCGGGCGGCTATCAGCTCTTCGGGCGGACGTGCCAAGTCTGGAATACCTACCGGACGACGGAGGCTTTCGAGGCCGGTTCGCCGTGGCTGTTGCGCTTCTTCGACCAAATCCGGTTTTACCCAGTTTCCGGCGAAGAGCTTCTGGCCTTCCGCGACGGGTTTCTCGAAGGTCAAGTGGACGTCAAAATTGAACCTTCGACGTTCAGCCTGAAGGACTATCAGGCGTTCGCCGCCGAAAACGCCGAGACGATTGCGGCTTTCAAAGCGCGGCAGCAGGCGGCTTTTGAAGCGGAGCGGGCGCGCTGGCAACAGAGCGACCAGGAAGGGGCGGCTAGCTCGGCCGACACCTTCGAGGACCATGACGCCGATGCCGCGTTGCCGCCGGGGGCGACTGCGGTAGAAAGTCCTGTGCCGGGGAGTGTCTGGAAAGTCCTTGTCGAACCGGGTACCGCGGTTTCCGAAGGCGAGACATTGATTATCGTCGAGTCGATGAAGATGGAAATGGCCGTTCCTGCGCCGACCAGCGGCGTCGTTCATGAGGTTCGATGTGCCGAAGGTCGGCCGGTTTCGCTCGGACAGACACTCGTCATCTTGAAAGAATTGCAGGCGGAGGCGACGGCGTGACTTTATCGCTCGATATCGGCAATCTGACCGCGCTCTATGAAGCGAAGAAGATTACGCCGGAAGCCGTCATCGACGAGATTTACGCGCGTATTCAGGCCAAAGGCGTGCAGCCCGACTGGATCACGCTGGTCGACAAGGAAGCGGCAAAGGATCGAGCGCGGCGCATCACGCAAGGACCGCTCTACGGCATCCCGTTCGCCGTCAAGGACAACATCGACGTCGCCGGACTTCCGACAACGTGCGCCTGCCCTGCCTTTGCGTACACACCGGAGCGATCGGCGACCGTCGTCCAGAGGCTCGAAGCCGCCGGTGCGATTTTGATCGGTAAGACCAATCTCGATCAGTTCGCGACGGGCCTCAACGGAACGCGCTCGCCCTATGGCATCCCGGCGAGCGTGTTTGACCCGGAGTATATTTCCGGAGGATCGAGTTCAGGTTCGGCTGTCGTCGTTGCGGGCGGTCTCGTGTCGTTCTCGCTCGGCACGGACACGGCCGGATCGGGACGTGTGCCGGCTGCCTTCAACAACATTGTCGGACTGAAGCCGACGAAAGGCCTGATCTCGACGCGTGGCGTCGTGCCAGCCTGCAAAAGCCAGGACGTGGTTTCGATCTTCGCCCTGACAGTTGCGGACGCTGCCAGGGTTGCTGAGACCGCCATTGGGTTCGACAAGGACGATTGCTTCTCGCGCGCCGATGCGCCGCCGTTCACGGTCGAGAGTGTCGGGCGCCCTTTGAAGGTCGGCGTACCGAATTCGCCCCTTTCGTTCTTCGAGGACAGCGAATACCGCCGGCTCTATCTCCATACGATCGATCGTCTCGCGGGCCTGGGCGTCGAAATCACGCCCTTCAACTACACGCCATTTCGCGACACGGCGGCGATGCTCTATGACGGACCGTGGGTCGCGGAACGTTTGTTCGCCACCGAAGATCTGGCCGAACACGACCTTAATCCGGTGGTCGCCGATATTGTTCGCGGCGGCAAAGCCAAGACCGCGCTGCAAACCTTCGAGAGCATGTATCGCCTCGCCGAGCTTCGTCGCGCTGCGGACGCCGAATGGAAGCGCATGGACGTCATGGTCCTGCCGACGGCCGGCACGACGTACAAGATCGCCGACATGCTGGCCGATCCGGTCCGGCTCAATTCGAACCTCGGGGCCTATACGAACTTCGTCAATCTTCTTGATCTTTCGGCGCTCGCGGTTCCGGCCGGATTCCGCGAGGACGGCATTCCGTTCGGCGTGACCCTCATCGGCCGGGCGTTTGCCGACGGCAAGCTCGCGACGATCGGCGATGCCGTGCACCGGGCACTGCTCGATGCCAAGCTCGGCGCCACCGACGCAGCATTGGGCGATACGATGCGGGTCGCGGTTCGTCCGGCCAAGAAAAAGACCGTGCAGGTCGCCGTCGTCGGCGCGCATCTCAGCGGGCAGCCGCTCAACGGCCAGCTGACAGAGCGCGACGCCATCTTCCGCGAGACATCGCGAACTGCTGCCGGTTATCGGCTCTATTCCTTGCCGGGGACAACACCGCCCAAGCCGGGACTCGTTTATGAAGGCACCGGGCCGGGCGCGATCGAGGTCGAGATCTGGGAAATGGATGACGCCGCCTTCGGATCGTTTGTGGCGTTGATCCCGGCGCCGCTCGGCATCGGAACGCTGGTGCTCGAAGACGGGCGACGCGTCAAAGGCTTCCTGTGCGAGAGCCACGCCACTGTCGGCGCCGAGGACATTACGAATTTCGGCGGCTGGCGCGCCTGGCTTAACCGGACGGCCGTCGCTTGACGCGGCCTCCTCTCGATCTAATTAGTAACGAATGGAGGCAGTTAGGCGTATTCTTAATAGAGGATGCGCCGTACTTTCGCGAAAAAGATGGCCCGGTCTTCCGGGTTGATGTAGTATTTCATTCCGAATTCGGCATTCAGTGCGCATGAAAGACCGCCAAAAGGCGGCAAGCGAGGAAACGATGCGGAAAACTGCAAGCGGACTTTTGGGATCCGCTATTTTGATCGCCGCGATGAGCGTCAGCGCTCTCGCCGCCGATGATGGAAGCCCCACTGTTAACAACCCAGGCGCATGGACAGACATTCGCAAGGATGCTTTCGGCTCGCGCGAAATTCTGGATGGTGCAGGAAAAATTACGCTTGAGGCTCCCAAGCGCGCCGAGGATGCGGCGACCGTCCCCATTACCGTACGCATGCCGGCGCCGTTCGCCGCTAACGTAAAGTCGCTGACCCTAGTCATCGATCAGAATCCGTCTCCGGTCGTTGCGACGTTCAACTATGGCGACGCGGCGGGAACAGGTGAGCGTATGCTCGCGACGCGTGTGCGCATCGACCAATACTCGGACGTTCGCGCTATCGCGGAAACGACCGACAACAAACTCTATATGACGACCGTCTTCGTGAAGGCATCAGGCGGCTGCTCGGCACCCGCGAGCAAGGACCCCGAAGAGGCCGCCAAGGAGATGGGTAAGATGCGCGTCAAGACGGCGGCCGGCAAAGAGGACGGCAGCGAGGTCGCGCAGGTGATGCTCAAGCATCCCAATACGTCCGGCATGGCAATGGATCAGATCACGCATGCGTATCCGCCGGCGCGCTTCATCGACAAGCTGTCGGTGACGACGGGCGGCAAGCTGATCTTTTCGATGGAAGGCGGCATCTCTATCAGCGAAGATCCGAACTTCCGCTTCACATACCAAGGCAACCCGGCGGACAAGATGGACGTCAAAGCCGAGGATTCGGAAGGCACGCAGTTCAGCGGTCATTCGACGCCCAGCCAGTCCTGACGCTCACGACCCGCGAGACGGCCGCGTGGCCGGAAAGCTCACAGAAACTGATTTGAAGCCTGTTGCGGGCGGTGGTCTTCTAGATCGCCGCCTTTTGCTCAAGGGCGGCATGGTTCTGGCTTCGGCGCAAGCAGCGGGTTCACTGTCGGCCGCCGAGACGAAGAATGCAGCGCCGCTCGATCCTGCCGATCCGCCATGGTTGCACCATACCGGCGGACCGTTCACAACGTATGGCCTGCCTTCGAGATACGAAAAGTATGTCATCCGCAATATCGGCGGCAATCGAACGCCTTCGGGCGATGGCGTTTCGTGGACGCCGCTGGAGGATCTCGCAGGCATCGTGACGCCGAGCGGGCTGCATTTCGAACGCCACCATGACGGCGTTCCAGATATCGACCCGACGCTGCATCGGCTCGTCATTCACGGCCTTGTCGGTAAGCCGCTGGAATTCACGGTCGAGGATCTCCTGCGCTATCCGATGCAGTCGCGCTTTCTCTTTATCGAATGCGGCGGCAACAGCAACGCCGGCTGGCACTCGGAACCGATCCAACGCCCCGTGGGTGCATTTCACGGCCTCGTTTCATGCTCGGAATGGACCGGCGTGCCATTGTCGATCTTACTTGATGAAGCGGGCGTCGACGCGACCGCCTCATGGGTGATCGCGGAAGGCGCGGACGCCGGATTGTTGAATGTCAGCCTGCCGCTGTCGAAGCTTGCCGCCGATGCCATGCTCGGCCTTTACCAGAACGGCGAGCGGCTGCGCCCGGAGAACGGTTATCCGCTACGCCTGATCGTGCCGGGTTGGGAAGGCATTACGAACGTTAAATGGCTGCGGCGGTTGCACGTCACGGATCAACCGGCAATGACGCGCAATGAAACGGCGAAATACACGGAACTGCTGCCATCCGGCAAAGCGCGGATGTTTACGTTCGTCATGGACGCGAAGTCGCTCATCACGTCACCATCGCCGGGGCAGAAGATGTATGGCCCGAACATTTATGAAATTCGAGGGTTAGCCTGGAGCGGTCGCGGCAGAATAGCGAAAGTCGAGGTTTCCGCCGACGGCGGCAAGACGTGGGCTGAGGCGCATCTGCAAGAGCCGGTCATGGCGCATTGCTTCACGCGCTTTCGCGCTCCCTGGGCGTGGGACGGCAAGCCCTCGATCCTCAAGAGCCGCGCAACGGATGAGACGGGCTACGTTCAGCCGGAGCGCGATGTCCTGGTAAAGGAGCGCGGGCGAGAAGGATATTTTCACTACAATGCGATCGTCAGCTGGGCTGTCGACGAGGATGGCGAGATAACGCATGTCTATGCTTAGACATATCGTCATCGTGCTCGCCGCCGCAGCGCCGTTCAATGCGGTGGGCGCGGCGGACGCCAGTAAAGTTGCAGCGCCGCATCTCGGCAAGACCATGACGGCCGCCGAAGCCGCCGCGTGGAATCGGACGATTTTCCCCGACGGACGTGGACTTCCACCGGGGCATGGAACGGCCAAGGAAGGCCGGGTGCTTTATGCCGAAAAGTGCGCCCGATGCCATGGCGCGCACGGCGAAGGCGCGACCGCCGAGGATCTTATCGGCGATCCGACGCCACCGACGCGCGATGATCCAAACAAAACCATCGGCGCTTATTGGCCGTTCGCGACGACGATCTTCGATTTCATTTCGCGCAGCATGCCGCCAGCAGCGCCGGGTTCCCTCTCCGCCGACGAAACGTATGCGATCACCGCTTATCTGCTGGCAGCAAACAAGGTCATCGGCGAAAGCCAAGTGATCAATGCGGAGACGCTTCCGAAAGTCGAAATGCCGAACCGAAATGGCTTCATCTGGATCGACGTCAAGAAAAAGAAATGAGCATGGCGCTCACGGCAAGGCCGTGTCGTAGCTGAAACGGGTAGCGACCCAGTCGAGCGTTTCGCCGAGTTGCGGCCTGATCGATTTCAGATAGGCGATGCGGTTGGGATCACTTCTGTATTTGTTCAGTGATCTGGTATCGATGCCGCGCAATCCGTGCATCGCGGATTCAGCCTTGCCGGACGGCTTGAAGACTGAGGCAAGCTCGCTGGCTGGCGTTCCGACTTCAAGTCCGAGTTCATCGGCAAGCTTTTTCTGAACACCCGCTGCGTCGGTCGCCAAGTCTTCGTAACGGACGATGCAGAAGTTTTGTCTGCCATCGTTGAGTGCTGCCCGCAGTGCCGACATTTCGCCGAGCCATCGTGCGACGTCGATATGATAAACGTGCGTGCTCGTTGGATTGTGGCTCGTCAGAACATCGAAGGGATGCCGGATTGCGTAGGCAATTTTGATGCGCGCAGGGATCTGCGATAGGCGTTCAAACGAGACGTTGTTGCGCTTCAGAACGAGCGTCCGTCCGGTCGTCGTCAGCTGTGCGAAGAGTTCGACCGGAACTTCCTTGGCAACGACGCAAGTGTCCTTGAACGTCGACATGAGCCCCGTTAACAACCAGGTACCGGAGCGGCCGCACCCCATTACGAAGACACGATCTATCGGGCGATGTTCGTCGATCCGATCAAGGCGGGCGTCGAGAGCGCCTTTCCCAGCAAATGCCGCCACATCCTTCTTCTTCACACGAAAACTCAACGGCTGAAGGCGTGCTTCACCCGATGTATGGAACCGCATTGCGCCAAAGTACATCAATCCCCATGCGATGAGCGGATTGCTCCACGCGACCATCAGTCCTCCGATGATTTGCTGCCCGTCAGAGACTTGATCGAAATGTCAGAAACGAGGCGATCATCAGGCGACGCGCGGTCCCGCCCACCGCGACAGAATACCAATTTCGCTCCCGAGATCAGCAAGATAGCCTATGCCTCACGGATAGCTGTTCGCTGCGCTCGCATGCCGTAAGCCAATCCAACACGGTATGTCAGTGGAGCAGGATGACCCGATGGGGGTAATTACGCTTCGCGGCGCCTTGAAAAGCCTGTCGAAGGTCAAGGGTGCTGCAGCCGGCAAGTATACGGACCTCGTGCTTGACGGGAACGCCATCGCACGGGGCGAATACAAACAGCATCTCGGCGGGGGAAGCGAAGGATGGGATGCGCGCGGGCGCTTCCAGCTTGAGCTACTTCGGGCGGGTGGCTTGCAGACGTCTTCCAATCTGCTCGACATTGGCTGTGGTCCGCTGCGCGCCGGCGTCCATTTCATTCGCTATCTCAATGCCGGGCATTACTACGGCTTCGATTACAATCTGTCGTTCGTCGAGGCCGCCCGCCGCCTGATTGCCGAGCACGGGCTTGAAGAAAAGCGGCCGACGGTCGTCGCGCTGGCGAATTTCGAGCTGAAGGGCATCGACCGGATGTTCGACCACGCTATCGCGTTCTCGGTGCTCAATCATTGCAACGAAGCGCAGCGGAGCTTGTTCTTCGCCAACATCGGGCGGTGCCTGGCGCCAGCCGCCAAACTTTTCATTTCGCATGCCAATTGGCTCAAGGAGGAGGATCTTGCTCCGGCCCGGCTTGTGATCCTGCGCCGCTTCGAGGCGGCCGACCTCAATCTTGGACAGTACGGGTGGCCGCCGGAGGAACAGCGTTCGGTCTGCCCCATCTACGAGCTTGGGCGGCTTCCGGATTAAGGAACGGGCTTCCACAGCCAGTGGTGGCCCGCGATCCGGACTGCGGTAAACGGCTTAGCAAGAAACTGTCATAATTCTCTTTTTGCAGGAATTGTATCGACTTCGACGTCGTTGTCGGCGGCAAACGACGGAACGTATTGAATTAATTGTGCGCCTGCCCTATTTCCGGCCCCCAGCGCGACTTTACGCGCTACGCAAGCCGGTATGACCGGCCTTTCAACTTTGGGAGCGGTCGTTGGACAACGTACTCATCATCGGGGCAGGCGCTGCGGGCTCGGTCGTCGCGAAGAAATGCGCGATGAACCGCGACGTCTTCAAGAAGATCCATCTCGCGTCTCGCCGTCTCGAAAGCTGCAAGAAGGTCCAGGCCGAGTGCAAGACGCCGATCGAGATCTATCAGCTCGACGCGGACATCGTCGCGGATACGGTCAAGCTCCTGAACGAGATCAAGCCCGATCTCGTCATCAACATGGCGCTGCCCTACCAGGATCTGGCGATCATGGACGCCTGCCTCGAAGCAGGCGTCAATTACATGGACACGGCCAACTACGAGCCGCGTGAGGAAGCCAAGTTCACGTACAAATACCAGTGGCCGTATCATGAAAAGTTCAAAGAGAAGGGCCTGATGGCCGTGCTCGGCTGCGGCTTCGATCCCGGCGTCACGAACGTTTTCTGCGCCTATGCGCAGGAGAACCTGTTCGACGAGATTCACACGATCGACATCATCGACTGCAACGCTGGCAGCCACGGCAAAGCGTTCGCGACGAACTTCAACCCTGAGATCAATCTTCGGGAAGTGACGCAGCGCGGCAAGTATTGGAAAGACGGCGAGTGGATCGAAATCGATCCGCTGTCGATCTCGACCATGATCGATTATCCGGAAGTCGGGCCGGTCAAATCCTACCTCATCTATCACGAGGAGGAAGAAAGCCTGGTGGAGAACATCAAGGGCCTGAAGCAAATCCGGTTCTGGATGACGTTCTCGGATAATTACATCAAGCACCTCGAAGTGCTCCAGAACGTCGGCATGACGCGCATCGATCCTGTCGACTACAAAGGCACGCCCGTCGTCCCGATGGAGTTTCTGAAGTCGGTGCTGCCGGCCCCTTCCTCGCTGGCCGAAAATTATACCGGCAAGACGTCGATCGGCGTCGTCCTCAAAGGCGAGAAGAAGGGCAAGAAGAAGCGCTACATGATCTGGAACGTCTGCGATCATGCCGAGACGAACAAAGAAGTCGGCGCACAGGCCGTGTCCTACACGACCGGCGTGCCGGCCGTCACCGGCGCGATCATGATGTTTAAGGGCATCTGGAAAGGCCAAGGCGTATTCAACGTCGAACAGCTGCCGCCCGAACCGTTCCTTGATGAACTCGCCGAGCAGGGCCTGCCCTGGCACGCCAAGGAAATCGACAAATCCGACCAGAAGAAGCTGTTCGCGGTCGAGACCTGATGAGCGAAGCCGAGATCCTTTCGATCAGAAACGAATTGACCGGCATTGTCGTGTCGGTCTTTTCGGTGAGTTTCGGAATGATCTCGGCTTACATCGCCGGGTTGTGGCTCTTTCTTCGCGAGGCGCCCATTTCGCTGCGGCTTCTGGCGTTCACGATGCTCACGTTCGGCTTGGCATTCATGGGCGCGCTGACGTGGGGCTTGAACGACCTTCTGGTCGGCACCGAACGCGCGTGGTCGAAGCTCGCGACACATGCCAGCGAGATCACCGGGTTCGGTAATGCTCAGCCGCCTTGGCTGCATGGCCTGACGCTCTACGAAGCGGCGGTCCTTCTTGGCGGCGGGGCATTCGGGGCCATATACGTGTCGCTTGCGTATCTTACCTTCATCTACAAGTGGCCCGGCACGACCGCCGGACCTGTTCGCGTGGCGCCGTAAAGCGCCCTTTTTCTGTTTGATCGGTGGCTCGACGTGTCCGACCTTTCCAAATTGAACCTGCAGTCTTTCGACTGGGCGCAGTCCATCGCGACGCCGTCGTATGTGCTCGACGTGGCGGCGTTGAAGCGCAATCTGGCGCGGGCCGCAGAGGTCAAGCGTGAGGCGGGCTGCAAGATCCTGCTGGCGACGAAAGCGTTTGCGCTGCCGGCCGCCTTTCCGATCATGCGCGAGGTGCTGGATGGCACGACAGCAAGTGGCGAGTACGAGGCGCGCCTTGGTCACGACGAGTTCGGCAAGGAAGTGCACGTCTACTCCCCGGCCTACGCGCCAGGCGAGGTTGCGCGCCTGACGAAGCTCGCCCAGCACATCTATTTCAACTCGCCGCAGCAGATCATCGACAATCTCGCCGTGATCCGCGAGGTGTCGGGTCTCAAAATCGGCATCCGCATCAATCCGGGCTATTCGAACGCCACGCTTGGCGGCGCGCTTTACGATCCGTGCGCGCCCTTCTCGCGGTTCGGTGCGACGCGCGACATGCTCGACAGCGTGTCGTGGGACGACGTCGACATCCTGCATACGCATTCGCTGTGCGAGTCGGGCCACGAGGGATCGGTCGGGCTCATCGAGCACGTCGCGCGGGCGTTTGGCGACTATGTCCGGCGCGTGAAGGTCGTGAACTTTGGCGGCGGCCACTTCATCAACAAGCCCGGCTACGACATTTCGAAGCTGATCGCCGCAATCAAGGCATTCAAAACAGAGTTCAACGTGGACGTTGTTCTGGAGCCTGGCGCCGGTCTCGTCGTTGATACAGGATACCTTGTCGGCTCCGTTCTGGGGCTACACCACAATGGCAAGGACATCGCTATTCTGGATGCTTCTGCCTCGACGCATATGCCGGATGTTCT
Organism: Hyphomicrobium sp. MC8b; assembly: GCF_905067615.1. Taxonomy (NCBI): domain Bacteria; kingdom Pseudomonadati; phylum Pseudomonadota; class Alphaproteobacteria; order Hyphomicrobiales; family Hyphomicrobiaceae; genus Hyphomicrobium; species Hyphomicrobium sp. MC8b. Next base: position 2,540,166 of record NZ_LR898465.1, read on the forward strand.
AGAGGTGCCTTATACGCCACATGTTATTGGCGCGGCGGAACCCGGTCGAAAACCGCACGGTTATATCCTGGGCGGCAAGACATGCATGACCGGAGACATCATCGGCGAGTACTCATTCGACGCGCCGTTGAAAGTGGGTGATCGCATCATCTTTACCGATATGATGCAATATTCCTTCGTGAAGAATAATACGTTCAACGGCGTGCCATTGCCCGATCTCGCAGTTCTCAACGAAGACGGAACAATTCATGTTCTGCGGTCGTTTGGTTACGATGATTTCCGGCACCGATTAGGATAGAAGCTTTGCGGTCGGCGGAACGGTTGGAACTTTCCCCGAAAGCGCCTATGACGTTCGCAGCGGGGTGCCATGAAAGCAGAAAATCCCAAACCAGTCCTTCTCGCGGATTACCGCCCTCCGGAATTTCTGATCGACACCGTCCATCTCGACATAGCGCTCGCGCCGACGAAAACGCGCGTCGCCTCGAAGCTCGAGATCCGGCGTAATCCTGCTTCGGCGACGACCGGCAAGGTGCCCCTGAAGCTCGACGGCGAACTGTTGACGCTCGAGAGCATCACGTTGGACGGCAAGAAGCTGAAGCCGTCCTCCTATCGCGTCGGCGACGCCAGCCTGACGGTCCTCTCGCCGCCGAAAGTGCCCTTCACGCTCGAAATCGTGACGACGATCAATCCCAAGGCCAACACGGCGCTGCAGGGTATCTATCTCTCGCGCGGGGTCTACTGCTCGCAGTGCGAGGCTCAGGGCTTCCGACGCATCACATATTTTCTCGACCGACCGGATGTGCTCTCCAAATACACCGTACGGCTCGAAGCCGATGTGGCGACGGCGCCGGTTCTGCTCGCCAACGGCAATCCGGTTGAGCGCGGCACGCTGCTCGGCGGGGAGCGCCACTATGCCGTCTGGGACGATCCGCATCCCAAGCCGTCCTATCTTTTTGCCGTCGTCGGCGGCGATCTGTCGTCCATAGCGTCAACGTTCAAGACCCAGTCCGGCCGCGAGGTCGACCTTCGCATTTATGTCGAGCATGGGAAGGAAGAGCGGGCACACTGGGCGATGGAATCGTTGAAGCGCGCCATGCGGTGGGACGAAAAACGCTTTGGTCGCGAATACGATCTCGACGTGTTCAACATCGTCGCCGTCTCCGACTTCAATATGGGGGCGATGGAGAACAAAGGCCTCAACATCTTCAACGACCGGCTCATTCTGGCGTCGCCCGAGACGGCGACCGACGCGAACTATGAATCGATCGAGAGCGTCGTTGCGCACGAATATTTCCATAACTGGACCGGAAACCGCATCACCTGCCGCGACTGGTTTCAGCTTTGCCTGAAAGAAGGCCTGACAGTCTTCCGCGACCAGGAATTCTCAGCCGATCAGCGCAGTGCTACCGTGCAGCGCATCGCCGACGTGCGGCAACTGAAGGCGCTGCAGTTTCCGGAAGACCAAGGCCCCCTCGCCCATCCGGTGCGCCCTGAAAGCTACGTCGAGATCAACAATTTCTATACGCCGACCGTTTACGAGAAAGGCGCGGAAGTCGTCCGCATGATCGAGACGACGCTCGGGCCTGAGAAATTTCGCGCCGGGATGGATCTCTATTTCGAGCGTCACGACGGCCAGGCCGTCACCATCGAGGATTTCATCGCCTGCTTCGCGGACGTGAGCGGGCAGGATTTCTCGCAGTTCCATCGCTGGTATTCGCAGGCAGGCACACCGGAACTGGTCTGCAACCTGACCTACGACAAGCGGAAGAAGTCGGCGGAGCTGACGGTTCATCAGGTTTTGAAGCCGTCGCCCGGCAAAGCCAAGAAGCAGCCCTACTTCATTCCGATCAGCATGGCGCTGCTTGGCGAGAACGGCAAAGAGATGGATCTCGACGTCGAGGGCGGCGTCAAGATCCGCGACGGCGTCATGGCCGTCACCGAACGCGCGACGACGTTCACGTTCAAGGGCGTCGGTTCGCGGCCGGTGCCGTCGCTGCTCAGGGGCTTCTCTGCGCCCGTCGTGATCAACATGCCGCTCACCGATCAGGACCTGGCGTTTCTGATGCACCATGACAGCGACCTCTTCAATCGCTGGCAGGCGAGCAACGCCTACGCGACGCGGAGCATCCTGGCTCTGCTCGACGCGAAACGGCCGAAATCGCTCGCCGCATCGAAGGCCGCGAAACTTACCGACGCATTGGGCTATGCGCTGCGCGACTCCGGTCTCGACGATGCGTACAAGGCCGAGCTTCTGAAGTTGCCGTCGGTTGCCGACGTTGCGCGTGAGAAGGCGACGAAGGTCGACCACGCGGCGATCTTCGGCGAGCACCGTGCATTCGCCCGCACGATCGGCGAGAGGCTGGCGAGCGATCTCGAAACGATCTACGCAGGCGCATCGCGCGAGAAGAAATTCTCACCCGATGCCAAGAACGCCGGCCGGCGCGCCCTGCGTAATGCCGCCCTGACGCTGCTGACAACGCGCGAGACCGAGGAAGACTTCGCGCGGCTCGAAGCGCACTATCGCAAAGCCACGAACATGACGGATGCATGCCATGCGATGTTTCTCATCGCGGGCGTGAATGCTCCTGGCCGCGAAAGCGTCCTCAACAATTTCTTCGAGCGCTGGAAAGACGATCATCTCGTCATCGACATGTGGTTTGCCGCTCAGGCGCAGTCGCCGCGAGAGCAAACGCTCGATGAAGTGAAGGCGCTCTGCCAGCACCCGCTCTTCAAGATCACGACGCCGAATAAGGTGCGCGCGCTCATCGGGACGTTCGCTTCAAGCAATCCGCTGCAGTTCAACCGTCCCGATGGCGCGGGCTACGAATTCCTGGCGGACAAGGTGCTCGAAATCGACCCGCTCAATCCGCAGGTCGCCGCACGCATGCTGGCTGCGTTCCGCAGCTATCGGGCACTTGAGACCAAGCGAAAGAACCTCGCCAAGGCGGCGCTGAAAAGGGTGGGCTCGGCGCCGCGGCTGTCGCGCGATTGCTTGGAAATGGTCACGCGGATGCTCGACGACTAAACGGTTTCTGGAGCATTTCGGCCACAGCCCGCGATCCTTTTGCTCGGGCCGTCGAAAGAGCGACAAAATTGATTCTCTCGCGATTTTTTCTCCCTCGACGGTGAGTCGCAAATCGGCGAAGCTCAAATCATGCTCGGAGACATGATCGTCTTCGGCCTTGTGGGGCGGGGCACTTAGATCAAAATTCAGCAGGGGAATTTGAGGATGGCTCGGACTTGGTCCGTTCCTCAACGGGGAAGTATTGCCGCGTTCGGCGGCTTTGGATCACATCACACCGGCGTACTCTACGCAGCCGCCGCAAGCCGGACTTTTCCAAACCGCGGTCTCTTTCTGGTTCTCGCCGCCGTGCTGACGGCAGCTGGTGCCATCATCCCCCAGCTCAGCCCCGATATGCTTTCGACCGTATTCTTCGTGGCTGGCGCAGGGCTTGCCGCCCTGGTCGTGATGCTGCCGTGGCAGCCGCTTGCGCGGGATGGCGCGGACGCCACGCAGAAGCGCAGCGAGCTGGACCACCGCTCGGCCTTCAACACCGATACCGGACGCCAAATGCGCTTCCCGGAGCTTCTAGGCACGCCCGCGGCGCAACCGGGCCTGGATCGCGCGGCCTGGGCCAGGCTGACGGCCCATATGAGCCATGAGCTCAGGACGCCGCTTAACGCCGTGCTCGGCTTTTCGGAGCTGATGACGAACGAAGTTTTCGGGCCTCTCGGGTCGAGCTACAGCGGCTACGCCCGCGATATTCATACGAGTGGTCGCATCCTGCTGAAGTCGGCGGAAGACGCGCTGGCGATCACGGCGCTGCTGACGGCTCCTGAGCGCAAGCGGGCTCGCGAGACGAGCAAGATTCGAGCGATCGTCGACGACGCTTGCGCCTTTGCCGCCCCCGATCTTGCGGCACAATCTATTGCCATCGCGATTGACGTCAAAGGCGATGCCGAGATCGTCGGCGACCATCAGGCGACGCGCCAGATGCTCATCAACCTCATTGCAGAAGCCACCCGTCGTGCGGCTCCGGGCTCTGAGTTGCGGATTGAAACGAAGGTCGCCAGCGAAGCTGTATATCTCTCACTGACGCTGATCGGCGGCATCGACGTGCAGCCGGAAGACGGCTTCGGAATTATCCTGGCGCGCACATTCTGCGAGCTGTCAGGTGCCGAGCTGACGAGTTCAGTTGCGGAAAATGGCGAGTGGACAACAAGCGTGCGCCTTCAGCGCGCGGTTCAGCCTGACCTTTTCGCCATGGCGGCCTGAAGAAAGCATAACGGCGGCGTCCACATGGCCGCCGCCGTTATTGTTATTTTGCCCTGTCGTCGTCTGGCCGTGGCGGTCCAGGCGGTTTCAGCATCGATGCGTGACGCTTCGCTCGCCATTCCTGCAGAAGCTTGCGCTCGTCTGGCGTCAACTCGGCTGCGGTACTCGCGACGCTCGTATAGATCGCGCCTTTGAAAGCATTCTCGGCCGTCCGAAGCTGCATGAGTGCTGCCAAAAATTTATCTTTGTCGAATGGCTCGGCCGTCAGCATGGCGTTGGCATCGGTCCATGTCTTGCGCACGTTGTCGCGCAAACCTTTCATGGACGCGCGCGCCTCGATCACCTTTTGCCGGATCATGGTTTGCTTATCGGCAGGCAACTGTTTGACGAAACCAAGGAACCCTTCGTCCCTCTTTCGCTCCTCTTCGTGATGATGCCAAACGGCGGTCGCAAACAAGCCGATGAACAGCAGGTTTAAGGCCAACGACGCAATAAAGCCCGGATAAAGCCAGCGCGGCCGATCCGCTGCCGGTCGCGATTGATCGACGTTGACCGTCACAGCAGATCCCCGTCTACAAAACTGTCACCATCGTCCGTAAAGGCAATCTGCCGGCTGAGGGTGGACGAAGAGCCATCTTCACCGAGAAGCGCATCGGCGGTCGACGTGAAGACCTTCATTTGACCGGCGAATACGCCAAGGACGAGGGATGCAGCGAGAGCCGTCGCAGCCAAGCCATGGTGACGGCGAAGCGTGGGCCACGCCGGCCGAACAGCTGCCGCTGGCGAACGCTCCTGGCTCGTGACGAGCCGGGGCTGACGTTCCGCTGCCGCCGCGATGCGGTCGCTCAACTTAGAGAGGCGCGTCGCATCATATTGCGGTGCCTTGTCCAGCAGCCGATCGAAAGCCTCGGCATCCTTCAGCATTTTGTGGGCGTCGGGATTGCCCGCAATTAAGCCCGATAGCGTAAGACGCAAGGGTGCAGGCCATCGCGTACGGTCTGCTCCGTACGTATCGAGCGCCGCCTCCAGTCTATCGAGCCCCACAGGGCCTAAACTATTGCGTGACATTGTCTGCAGTCTCCCGCACTTCAGAGTTCGCTATCATTTCGCAGCGACTCCCATTCCGATTTCAATTCCGTCTTCAGTTGCCGTCTCGCCCGACTGAGCAGAGATTCGATAGCTTCGTCCGACACTCCCATGACCTGACCGATCTCGATCTGGCTCAGCCCCTCGAAATGAAAGAGCGTGAGCGCAAGGCGCTGCCGGTCCGGCAGTTTCTGCATCGCCGCTTCAACCCGGCGCTGCGTATCCTGACTTTCGAGGCCGGCGAGCTGTTTTGCGGGCTCGGGAACCTCGGGTAATTCTTCAACCACCGACACGCGCCCCTGACCGCGCACGCGGTCGAGGCACAAATTCGAGACCACGCGACGCAGCCACGGCCTAATGCCGGCCGGGCCAATTTCCAGCGTTCCGCTCGAACGCCACAGTCGCAAGAAAGCTTCCTGCGCCAAGTCTTCCGCCTCCGCATCGTCCCGCAGCATTCGGCGCGCCACGGAAACGATGCTTCCGAGATGGCGGGCCATCAGCAGGCGAAAGGCGTCGCCGTCGCCGCGACCCACCGCGGCAACGAGCATCGCCTCATCGGCTCGGCTTTCGGCCGCCGGTCGCGGTGCGGCCGGAGTGCCATCCGTCCTCGTTGCCGCCACTAATCCCCTCGACATCCTATTCGCCTGCCTTGCGCTCCAACGCCTCGGATGCTGCCGCCCGAAAGACGGCTTTCCGTGTCGGTTATCGCAAGAACGTCTCAGCCTGCCACAATCCGTCGCCGGGCCGCAAAAACCCTAGACGATCAGCCGATTGAAGGCCTCCGCTACGTCTGCAAGCGTTTGTTTCAACTTTATTTCCAAGTCTTCAAAAGAGGTTGTATCTCCTGATCGGGCCAGGAGCAATTTCAGGCCTTTCGGCGCCGATGCGGGGTCGAAAGGCCCCTCGATGGTCAATCGGAGCACCTGCGTCAGATCGTGCAGCAATTGACCGGCATGTGCCAGCAGCAGGTAGTCATCGTTATGGATAACACCCTCGGATGCGGCCGCAGCCAGGGCTGCGAGCGTCGTCTGATTGAGGACTGCCGGATGCTTGGCGGCATGCACCAGTTGTAAATACTGAACGATGAACTCCAGATCGACGAGCCCGCCGCGAACCTGCTTCAGATCCCAGATATCCCAGGTCGCTTTCTCGGCTTCGACGCGGCGGCGCATGTCAAGGACGTCCGCGGCGATCTTGGCGCGGTCGCGTTTGGCCGTCAGGACCTTGCGAATCTCGGCTTCGACACGTCCGGACAACTCGCGTGAGCCGGCGATGATGCGGGCCCGCGTCATGGCCATATGCTCCCACGTCCAGGCTTCGCTGGCCTGATAGTTTGTGAAGCTCGACAGCCGCGTCGCGACAGGCCCTTTCTGACCCGAGGGCCGAAGGCGCATATCGACCTCGTAAAGCGCCCCTTCCGCCGTTCGCGCCGAGATGGCGGTGATGAGGCGCTGCGTCAGGCGCGTGTAGTAATGCGGCGGCGCGAGCGGCTTTGTCCCGTCCGATTGTTCGGCCGCCGGATCAAAATCGTAGATCAAGATGAGATCGACGTCGGACGCCGCCGTCATTTCGCGGCCACCGAGCTTGCCCATGGCGATGACAGCAGCAGCCCCGCCCGGCACACGGCCGTGGTCCTGCTCCATCTCGCGCGTGACCTCGCCCAGCAGGGCCGCGATCAGGCGCTCCGCGATCGTTGCGTAAGCGACGCCTGCTTCGGTCGCCGATATGCTGCCGGCAAGAATTCTGACGCCGACCAGAAAGGCCTGCTCGCTGCCGATCCGCCGAGCCGTATCGAGGATTTCTTGCATCGGATCGCCGTCGCTTGTCGCGCGGGCAGCGGCGAAGGCGTTCATCACGACCTCGTCGATGGCAGCGCCATTGAAATCGCCGCCCAACACCTGCGGATCGAGCACGGCATCCAATAGGCGTCGGCGATGCGACAGGATGTGAGCCAAGCGCGGCGCGGAGCCCATGATGTCGGCGAACAGCCGGATCAACCCTGGCTGAGCCTTCAGCAACGAGAAAAGCTGCACGCCAGAGGGAAGTTCTGCGAGAAAACGGTCGAAGCTCGCAATCGCCCCGTCGGGATCGACCGTATCGGCAAGCGCTTCGATCAGCAGCGGCTGGACTTCCGTCAGGCGTTCGCGTGCACGTGGCGACCTGACGACCGGCGCGCGGCCGTGGTGCCAGCCTCGCACGATGGCCAGAACCTGTGTTGGCTGCGAATATCCAAGGCGCTTCAACTCTTCCAGCGTGCGCGGATCGTCCTTGGCTCCGGCGAAGACGAGATTGGCACCAGCAGGCGATGACGGCTGCGGCGGTTCTTCGAACAGACCGTCGTAGTGCTTCTCGACGGTTTCCAGCACTGGCAGCAAAGCAGCGGAAAGCTCCGCCACATCGGCATATCCCGCGAAATGCGCAAAAGACTCAAGCGCTGCAGGCTCTCCCGGAACTTCGTGGCTTTGCTCATCGGCGACCATCTGCACGCGGTGCTCCAGACGGCGGAGATAGCGATAGGCATCATCAAGATCGGCGCGAACGTCAGCCTTCACCCAGCCGCGCCGTTCAAGCGCTGCCAGTGCGTCCAGCGTGCTGCTGACGCGCAAATCGGGCTGGCGGCCCCCTGCGATCAATTGCTGTGTTTGCGCAAAAAATTCGATTTCGCGAATGCCGCCGCGGCCGAGCTTCAAGTTCTGTCCGGCGACCGAGATCGGTCCGATCGCCTTATGCGCGTGGATCTGGCGCTTCATGGCGTGGATATCGGCGATCGCCGCGAAATCGAGATACTTGCGCCAGACGAAGGGCGACAGCTCGGAGAGGAATTCGGCACCGGCTTCGAGGTCTCCGGCAATCGGCCGGGCCTTGATCATCGCGGCGCGCTCCCAATTCTGGCCGACGGTCTCGTAGTAGCCATGGGCCGCAACGGTCGAGAGTGCGATTTGCGTCGCCCCGGCGTCGGGCCGAAGGCGCAGGTCCGTGCGGAAGACATATCCATCCGGTGTGCGCTCATCGAGCAGCAGCACGAGATCGCGCGTCAACCGGACGAAGAACGATTGCACGTCGCCGTCGCCCACGAGCCGCGCCTTGTCGCGATCGAAGAAGACCGTCAGATCGACGTCGCTTGAGTAGTTGAGTTCGAAGGCACCGAGCTTGCCCATGGCCAGCACGAAGTAGCCGGAGTCGCGTTCGGGACTTTCCGCTTCGAGCGGCTGCCACTGCCCGCGCGCCGACGCCAAGCGAAACAGAAAGCGGACAGCTGTCCCGACAGCGGTGTCGGCGCAGTCCGACAGCGTCCGGGTGACCGTCATCACCGGCCAGACGCCTGCAAGATCGGCCAGTGCCGTCAGCAGCGCGACCTCTGACTTGTAGATGCGAAGCGCGCGTTTGGCGGAGCCTAGGTCCGAGGCCGCCTGCATTGCCGCGACGAGTTCGTCGGTAAGGCTTTGAAAGCGCGCGGCCGGAGGCTCGGACAAAATACGTGCGAGGCGCGCCAGATCGCGGTTCGCGAGCGTCGTCAGATACGGCGAACCTTCGAAGACGCCCGTCAGCAGATTTTCGACATCGGAATTGAGAAGAAGTTCCGCGAGTAGCGGGCAGGCTGCCACGGCTTCCGCCTTCAGGGATTGGAAGCGTTCGGCGCCGCGACCGTCAGCGGGGCTCTTCGGCGATTCGGATATACGTTCGGCGAAGCTTGGGGGAAGAGACTGATCCATCCCCTCATTGTGCCGCAAGCCCGGGTGCCGCGTCACCCTCCTGATCGGGCACTGCAACGAGGCACCTTTGCGACAGGAGAAGCACGACCTTCAGGCCCGGTTGGTTATCCTCAAGCCGGATTTCGCCATGGTGGAGGCGAGCAACCGCTGCAACGAGGCTAAGCCCTAAGCCGGTACCCGGTTTGGTGCGGCTCGCTTCCAGCCGCACGAAGCGTCTCAGCACGCGCTCGCGGTCGATTTCGTCGATGCCGGGGCCATGATCGCCGACCGAGATCACGGGCCGGCCATCAAGGCGATAGGCGCGCACGGTGATGGCGCTTCCAGGCTCGCCACCACGGGAATACTTGATGGCGTTGTCGATGAGATTGGCGATGGCCTGGCCGATCAGTTGCCGGTTACCGCGGACGAACACATTCTGCTCGACGTCGATCGTCAGATTGAAGCCTGCCTCTTCGGCGGCGGGAGCGTAAAGTTCACTGACGTCGGCAACGAAATGTCCCAGATCGAACGTTTCGGTGCTGTCTTCGAGCGGACCGGCTTCCAGCCGTGCGATCAACAACAGCGCGTTGAAGGTCTTGATGAGGTCATCAGCCTTTTCGATCGTGCGTTCAAGGCCCTCGCGATAGGCCTCTTCGCCACGCGGATCGCGAAGAGCGGCTTCGGCGGCGTTGCGCATGCGATTAAGCGGCGTTTTGAGATCGTGGGCGATGTTGTCTGAGACTTCGCGCAGACCATTCATCAGGCCCTCGATGCGTTCCAGCATCTCGTTGAGATTGTTTGCAAGCGCGTCGAGTTCGCCTCCCCGGCCCGTCGTCGGAATGCGCCGCGAGAGATCGCCTTCCATGATCTGGCGGCTTGCGGCCGTGATCTGATCCATGCGGTTGACGATGAGGCGACTGACAGCCAGTCCGCCCAGAAGTCCGATGATCGAAAGGGCGCCGAAGCCGAGCAGAAAGACAAAGCGGATCGAATTCGCGAATGCGCGCTGATCTTCGACATCGCGGCCGATGAGGAGGTGGAGATTAGGGCCGAGATCGACAGGAATGGCCACGGCGAGATGCGACGGCCCTTCGTCGTCCGTCGGCTGGTAATTGAATACACCGCCAGGACTATCGGCTTCCAGCTCCGGCGGAATGCGATTGAGATTGCCTGCGATCTTCGCCCCAGTGCTGTCAGCGAGATAATAGAGCCCCGTCCCTTGCGGCCGCGACAACGCCGTGACGGTCTCGACCAGTTTCATCTGGCCGCCAACCTTCAACTCGGAAGACAAGATGCGGGACTCGGCCGACAGGGTCGCTAGGACTTGATCGGTAAAGAGCTTGTTCGTCTGCCAGAACAGGAAGCCGACAACGATTGCCGCAGCGAACAAAAAGAACGCTACGGCCAACGCGCTCAATCCGAAGGTTGTCGTCGATGCCGCTTTTGCGACGCGATCAAACCGGGCCGTCACGAATGGTGTATCCTGCGCCCCTGACCGTGTGCAGCAGCGGCTTGTCGAAGTTCTTGTCGATCTTCGCCCGAAGCCGCGAAACATGGACATCGATCACGTTGGTTTGCGGATCGAAGTGATAGTCCCAGACGTGCTCCAGGAGCATGGTGCGGGTCACGACCTGCCCGGCGTGCTGCATTAGATACTCAAGCAGACGGTACTCACGCGGCTGCAGCAGGATGTGTTCGCCGCCGCGCGTTACGCGATGGGAAAGCCGGTCGAGCACGAGGTCACCGACGGAATAGCGGGTTTGCTGCTCTTCCGGCGCCGTCCGACGCCCGAGAATCTCGACGCGAGCCAGAAGCTCGGAATAAGCGTAGGGCTTTGTCAGATAGTCGTCACCGCCCGCACGCAGGCCCTTCACCCGGTCATCGACCTCGCCAAGCGCCGACAGAATAAGCACAGGGGTTCGATTGCCCTCCGTTCGAAGGGACTTGATCAGCGAAAGGCCATCGAGCAGCGGCAACATCCGGTCGACGATCAATACGTCATAGGCGCCGTCGGTCGCCATCGATAGGCCCGCTTCGCCATCATGAGCCAGATCAGCCGTATGACCGTTCTCTTTCAGGGATTTCTGCAGGAAAAGCGCGGTTTCTTTATCGTCTTCTATTACCAGCACGCGCATGGTTTGTGTCCGACCTTCGTCTTCTCTCCGCTCACTGTTTAACCGGATGTCCCCCAAACGTCGAGGCAGCCCCGCCGTTTGGTTGACGGAGCTGCTCGAGTTCGTCATAGCGCGCTACCTCAACCTTTTTTGGTCAACTGAACAGCGACAAAGCGCTTTTGGTCGGCCGATTTGACGTGCAGGAGAACCGCGGTGCGCTTCAGGTCCTGCGCCTTCTTGATGCCGGAGATGACGTCGTCGGGAGAGGACACAGCCTGGCCAGAGACCTCAAGAATGACATCGCCCGGCTTCAGGCCTTTCTCCGCCGCATCCGACGTCGGATCGACTTCAGCAATGGCAACGCCCTGCGTATCCTTGCCTTGAGCGTCCTTGCCGGTACGTGCCGGCATCAACGTGATGCCGAGCTGGCTCAGGTCGACCGACTTAGCGTCGTCGTCGTTGCTGTTGCCGTTGTTGTCGTCATTGTTGTCGCCATTCATCGCCGCTTCGGCGTTCTTCGGGAACAGGCCGAGCTTCACCTTGATCGTCTCTTCGGCATTGTTGCGCCACACCTTAACGTCGACGTTCGAGTTCGGCGCCAGTTCGGCGATCTTGCGAGCAAGGTCGCGGCTGTCGGCGATCTTCTCGCCGTTAACCTGCAGGATCGCATCCTGAGTTTTGATGCCGGATTTCGAAGCCGGGCCGTTCGGCGTCACTTCGCTGACGAACGCGCCGTGCGCCTCGGAAAGTCCGATGCTGGCGGCAGTGTCTTCGTCGACGTTCTGGATCTTGACGCCGAGCCAGCCGCGGCTCACCGAGCCGTCGGCCTTTAACTGCTTGACGACTTCGGCGACCGTGTTCGCAGGAACAGCGAAGGCGATGCCGACGTTGCCGCCCGACGGAGAGAAGATCGCTGTGTTAACACCGATAACGTCGCCATCGAGGTTGACGGTCGGGCCGCCCGAGTTACCGCGGTTCACAGCGGCGTCGATCTGCAGGTAATCATAGGGGCCGGAGCCGATATCGCGTGCGAGCGCCGACACGATACCTGCGGTGACCGTGCCGCCCAGACCGAACGGATTGCCGACAGCCAACGCCCAATCGCCGACGCGCGGCGGTTTGGTGGAAAGCTTTATCGTCGGGAAGGTCTTCTTGCTTTCGATCTTGATGAGCGCGATGTCGGTGCGCGGGTCGGTGCCGATCAGCTTCGCATCATACTTCGTCTCGTCGTTGTCGAAGCTCACCTGGATCTTGGTGGCGCCGTCGATGACGTGATTGTTCGTGACGACGTAACCATCCGGCGTGATGACGAAGCCGGAGCCCTGGCCCTGGACGATCTTCGGGCGAGCTTCCTGGCCGAATTCCTTCGGCAGGTTCTTGAAGAAGTCGTGCAGCGGATGATCGGGCGGCAGATCGGGAAGCGAAAAATTCTTCTTGTCCTTATCGCCCTTCTCGTTCGAAGCAAGCTTCGAGGCGCCGCCGTCGTTGATGACGGAAACGGAAACGACCGCCGGCTTCACCTTGTCGACGATGTCGGCAAAGGAGAGCGGCGCGCGGCCGAATGGCGTTTGAATTGTCTGGGCGCCGGACTCGGCGCGCACAGGGTGAGACGGCACCGCCAGTCCAAATCCCACCGCTGTAACAGCCAGCATCGCGACCGATGCCGGGGCAAACTTTGAAGTCAATTTTGAAGAAAACGTCGTCGACAAGCGGTGCGGAAATCGCATCCCAGGGTCTCCAGCTGAAAGGCAGGCTTCGCGAGCCTTACTATGACGCCTAGCGGAACCGGGGTTACGGCAGCATGTCAGGGACGTTAACTGTTGGTAATCTAACGCCTCGCCGGGGCGCAAAACGGCTTACGGATCCTTGGCCGCAAGGATCTCATTAAGCTTGGCTTTTTCCTGTTCCGTCAACGGCGTGCCGGTGGTCGGAGCGGCCGGCCGGGTGGCGCGGATCATCAACACGATGCCGGCAAGGAGGACGAAGATCGGCGTTAGCCATAGAAGCAGGGTCGATAGCTCGAACCGGGGTTTCAGCAGGACGAATTCGCCGTAACGCGCGACGATATAGTCGAGCACTTGCTGATCGCTGTCATGCGCCATGATCCGCTCGCGCACGAGGCGGCGTAGGTCTCCTGCCAACGGCGCGTCGCTGTCGTCGATGGACTGGTTCTGACAGACGAGACAGCGCAGTTCGGCCGAGATGTTGCGCGCGCGCTTTTCCAGCGCCGGATCAGAGAGCATTTCGCCCGGCTGAACGGCGAACGCCGCGGGAGCTGCCGCAAGTGCCGCCCAAATTGCCAGCGCCAGAATTGCCAAGGGCCGCCGCACACTCATCACTCCGCCGGAACCGCAACGATGGGGCGCGGACGCGACGGAGCGCCGACACGCAGTCGCCGGTCGGACAGCGAGATGCCGCCGCCCAGGAACATGAACAGCGCGCCGAGCCAGATGAACCGGACGAGCGGGTTGAAGTAGGCGCGCACGGCGTAACCGCCGCCCGGCTGGCCATCACCGATGACGACGTAAAGGTCGCCACGCCACGCCGCATGAATGCCGGCTTCCGTCGTTGGCTGCGGCGGCGCATCGTAGAGGCGCTTCGCCGGCTGGAGCGTCGCGATGGTCTCGCCGTTACGCTTGACGTTAAAGTCGGCGATGTCCTCGGTGTAGTTCGGGCCGCGGCCGCGTTCGACCTTGGTGAATGTCACCTCATATCCATCAACCATGACCTTGTCGCCCGGCTTCATCGCCAGGATGTGCTCTTCGCGGTAGGCGCTGGTCGCGACGATGCCGACCATCAGCATGCCGATGCCGAAGTGCGCGAACAGCGTGCCGTAGGCCGAGCGCGGCAGGTTTGATGCGCGACGCATGACTTCATCGCGCCCAGCGGAACCGAGCTTCACGCGGTTTGCCCATTCGACGATGGCGCCGACCATCACGTAGACACCCAGCGCAATGCCGAACGGCGCGAGCCAAGGCCCGCGATGCTCGACGGCAAAGACGGCGACAATCGTGACGAGCGCCGCGAGGAAGGCAAAGGCCAAGCGCTGCATGGCGCCGAGCAGATCGCCGCGCTTCCAGGCGAGCATCGGTCCGAACGGCAGCGCGATCAGCAGCGGGATCATCAGCGGGCCGAACGTCATGTTGAAGAACGGCGGCCCAACCGAGATCTTCTCGCCCGTCAGGCCTTCGAGCGCCATCGGATACAGCGTACCGACGAGCACCGTCGCCGTCGCCGTGACGAGCAGCAGATTGTTCAGAACGAGCGAGCCTTCGCGGCTGATCGGCTGGAAAAGACCGCCAGCCTGCATATCCTTTGCACGCAAGGCGAAGAGCGCAAGGCCGCCGCCGGTGAAGAACACCAGAATGGCGAGGATGAAGACGCCGCGCGCCGGATCAACGGCGAACGAATGCACGGACGTCAGCACGCCGGAACGGACGATGAAGGTGCCCATAAGCGACAGCGAGAACGTCAGGATCGCAAGCAGCACCGTCCAGATCTTGAGCGCTTCGCGCTTTTCCATCACGAGCGCGGAATGGAGCAGCGCCGTTCCGGCGAGCCACGGCATGAAGGAAGCGTTTTCGACAGGGTCCCAGAACCACCAGCCGCCCCAGCCGAGTTCATAATAGGCCCACCAGGACCCCATTGAGATGCCGATCGTCAGGAACATCCAGGCGGCGAGCGTCCACGGACGCACCCAGCGCGCCCAGGCAGCGTCGATGCGGCCCTCAATCAGAGCGGCGATTGCAAATGAGAATGCGATCGAGAAGCCGACGTAACCCGTGTAGAGGAACGGCGGGTGGAACGCGAGCGCCGGGTCTTGCAGGATCGGGTTCAGGCCGTTGCCGTCCGACGGCGCCGGATCGAGACGAACGAACGGGTTCGACGTCAGCAGCGAGAAGAGCAGGAACGCGACGGCGATCGACGCCTGTACGGAGAGAACGCGGGCCTTCAACGTCGGCGGCAGATTGTTGCCGAACAGCGCGACGGCCGCGCCGAACAGCGCCAGGATCAGCACCCAGAGCAGCATCGAACCTTCGTGATTGCCCCAGACGCCCGCCATTTTGTAGATCAGCGGCTTCGTCGAATGCGAATTCTCGGCAACGTTCAGCACGGAAAAGTCGGACGTCACGTAAGCGTGCATCAGAGCGAAGAACGCGACCGCGATCAGCAAGAGCTGCGATATGGCGGCGGGTTCGGCAACGCGCATCATGCGCTCGTCTTTGATTGCCGCGCCGAAGGCCGGAATGACGACCTGCACAACGGCAACCAGCAGTGCGAGAATGAGAGCGAAATGTCCGAGTTCGACGATCACGGCATTATCCTTCTAAGGCATCTCTGCCTTCATCTGATCGGGGTGAGCGCTGGCGCCGAGTTTCACGCCTTTTGCTTCTAGCGCCTTCGCGACATCGCGTGGCATGTAATTTTCATCATGCTTGGCCAGCACCGTGTCGGCCTTGAAGCCGCCGTGGCCGTCGAGGACGCCTTCAGTCACGACACCCTGTCCTTCCCGGAACAGGTCCGGCAGGACGCCCGTGAATGTCACCGGGATATCCTTCAGTGTATCTGTGACCTTGAATTTGATCGTCGTGCCCTGGCCGCGAATGACGGAGCCCTTCTCGACGAGGCCACCAAGGCGAATGCGCTGTCCGGGCGGAACGTGCTTTTCGACGATATCGCTCGGCGTATGAAAAAAGACGATGCTGTCTTTCAGAGCGAAGAGCACGAGGATCAGCGCAATCGCGAGTGTCGCGACGCCGCCTCCGATCAATAGTCCGCGCTTTTGCTTGCGTGTCATGAGAACCCTGAGCGGATCTTACGTTGCCATCAACTTCCGAGGCCTAGCTGACGGGCCAGATCTTCGACCTGGGCCAGTCCTCCTTGATTGCCCTTTAGAGAAACGCGGGCATCGTTTAGCGCTTTCACGGCGTCGTCATGACGCCCGAGAACCTGATACGCGCGGATGAGCTTGACCCATCCGTTTGCGTCGCTGCCATCCGTCTTAAGTCGTGCCGCGAGATTATCGACCATTTGCGTGATGAAGGCCTGGCGGTCCTCGGGCTTCATATTCATAACGGCGCCGGCTTCGGGACCGGACGGCATGCCGGACGCCGCCGCGGGCGCTTTCACGGCGCTCTTATCGTTTGCGAAAGCGGCAGCGCTCTGCGGATCGAGCTTCGCCAGACGCTCCACCAGAACCGGACGCCACGGAGCATCGGCAGGTGCTTTCGAGATCAGATCTTTATAGTCAGCCGCGGCTTCGGTCAGATGACCGTCCTGCTCCTTCGCAAGCGCCAGCCAGATCTTCGGTTCTATGGCGTTCGGATTGAGCACGAGAATGCGCTGCAGCGCTTTGCGCGCATCGTCGGGCACGATGCCATTTTCCATCCGGATCCGAGCGTTCGCAAACCCTTGCAAGCGCTTCGGGTCTTCGCCGATCAATCGGATGGCTTTCTGATAGGCATCAGCGGCGTCAGAATAACGGCCCATCGCATAGTAAACGGGGGCAATGACATCCCAGCCCCTGCCGTCTTCGGGATGCTCGCGAAGACGCTGCTCCACCTTGGCGATCAGATCGTTCGGGGTACTGGTCGCATTGGCTTCGGTCAACCGTTCGCTGAGCGGTTGAGCCGGCATGCCCGGTTTGCCATAGTCGAGATAAAGCGCGAGGCTGACGACCGGCAAGGCGATGCACGTCAGAATCGAGACGGGAACGATAAATCGATTGCGCATAGCCGCCTCAGCGGCCGTCGTGGATTTGGGATTGTCCTGCGTCACGCGCAGCAAGCGGCGTGCGATCTCGGCGCGGGCGCTTTCAGCTTCGGCGGCGCCCAGGGTGCCGCGCGCCTCGTCGGCCGTGATTTCTTTCAGCTGATCCTTGTAGACCGCAACATCGGCGTCAGCGGTAGCACCGGCCGGCTCGGCGGGGCGCATCAGCGGCCTTACGATGGCCAGCGTGACGCCCGCCACGAGTACAGCCACTAAAATCCAAAAAACCATCGCCGCGCGATCCTCGAGCTTTTGTGGAGGGAATAGGATCGCGCGCCGGTCCAGGCAAGCAGTCAAAGCTCGCGGCAGCCCATCTGTCGCGGACCGGTTAAATTATGGAAATGTTTCCCGTGTTTTGCTGCAGTGCGTCAGCCCACAGACTGCCACTGACCGTCAGCACTCCGGCAGGCGGTTCCCCGCATCTGCTTCGGCTTGCCGTCGATGTAGACCGTATGGGTGTAATCGCGGCAGTCGGCAACACCACGTTTGTAGGGGCGGCTCGGCACGATTTCGCCATAGTTACCGGTGTCGGGATCACGCCATTCGCGCGATACGCCCGATTGGCCACGCTCAAGCGCGTCGTATTCGGCTTCCTGGGCATAGCGCCTATCGCGTTCATCCAGGCTTTTGCCGATCTGGCTGCCGACAATGCCACCAACGACGGCGCCGGCGATCGTAGTTGCGACTTTACCGTCGCCCTTGCCTACGGAATTGCCGAGAAGGCCGCCGGTGATGCTGCCTATGACGAGACCGGTATTTGTATTATCGACCCCGCCGTTGCCGTTGCTGCAGCCCCCCAGCATGGCGATCGTCGCCAGCAGCGGCAGCGAAAAGCGCGCGATGCGCATGGTAAACCCCATTATCGGTTCATCCCCTCGCGCCGCTTTTCCCCATCGGCGCATAGTCCCTGGACTTGGCTAGACCGATATTGTGCCTTCGACAAGGCGGAAATCCACCACAATTCGGGCAAATCCCCACCGCAGTTCGATGCTGCGCCGCCACATGCGCGCCAATTGAACTTTAGGCGGCAGGAAGATCGAGAACAGCTTTCAAACCGCCGTGCTCGGATGCGTCGAGGCGCAGTTTTCCGCGATATGATGAGGCCAGATCGCTGACGATGGACAATCCAAGGCCCGAGCCGGGCTTCGTCTCATCGAGACGTAAACCGCGTTTGCCGATTTTCGCGCGCTGTTCTGCAGATAATCCCGGTCCATCGTCTTCGACCGTGATTCGAAGTTTCCGGCGCATCGTGGTGTCTTGGCTATTGACGGTCGCGGCAAGGTAGACGCGCGTCTTTCCCCACTTGCACGCATTATCCAGCAGATTGCCCAGCATCTCTTCCAGGTCTTGCTTCTCGCCCTGGAATTTGGCGCCTGGCTGAACTGCAAAGTCGATCGATATGCCTTTGTCCTGGTGAATCCGTTCGAGGGCGCGGATCAACGGACCGGCGGTTGTGTCGACCGGCGTGACGCGGCCGATAGTGTTCGTCCGCGCAGCGATGCGCGCGCGGTCGAGATAATGGCTGATCTGATCGCGCATCAAGCGCGCCTGCTCGGCGACCTTGCTGCCAAACTGGCTGTCGTCTTCATGCGCTTCGTTGGTGATGACCGCGAGCGGAGTCTTGAGCGCGTGTGCCAGATTGCCGACCTGGGTGCGCGCGCGATCGATGATGTCCTGGTTGGATTCGATCAGCGCGTTGAGCTCGACTTGCAGCGGTTCGATCTCGGCAGGAAGGTTGCCTTCGAGACGCTCGGCTTGACCCGAGCGAATACTTGCCAGACTTTTCTCGACACGGCGCAGCGGCAATAAGCCGAAGCGGACCTGAAAAACCGTCGCGGCCAATAGGCCCAATCCGACAAGCGCCAGCGCGCTCGTCAGACGCGTTCGAAACTTGGCGACGGTCGCCTCGAACCAGTCCATCGGACCCGCAACGATGATCGAATACTTCGTCTTATCGGGATCGTGACCGGGAGAGTCGATGAATTCTAGAATGCGGATCGTCGTGCCGGTCGGGCCGGGTACGTTCATCCAGCGCGTGCCGGTATCGTCGGTGGGGAATTTGCGATCATAGGGAGACGGCAGCACGGCAGTCGCAAGCGAGGGCGATACGAGCGTTCGCCCCGGCGCGCCGTCGATTGGCCGGATCTGCCAATACCAGCCGGATTGCGTGACTTCGAAAAGCGGCTCGTAGAGGTTCGGCGGAATGACGGGCTGGTCGCCCATCGTGCTCATGCTATCGATGGTGATCTGCGTCAGAAGCTTTTTCAGCTGAGCGTCAAAGCTCAGCTGCACATCTTCGCGGTAAAGCGCGTAAATGATGTAGCCGGCCAGCGGCAGCGCCAGAAGTGTCCACGCTGCCGAGGTCGCAAAGAGGCGCAGCGCAAGTGAATTAAGCCTCATCCGGTCCTTGGCTCATGCGGTATCCAAGACCGCGGACCGTCTGGATAACATCGCCTGGAATCTTCTTCCGCAAACGGCCGATAAATACTTCGATCGTGTTCGAATCGCGATCAAAATCCTGATCGTAGAGATGCTCCACCAGCTCGGTGCGCGAGACGACGCGGCCGTTATGGTGCATCAGATAAGCCAATAAGCGGAATTCGTGCGACGTCAACTTGACCGGATTGCCTTCGCAGGTCACGCGCGCCGACTTGGTGTCGAGCCGGATCGGACCGCACTCGATCTCGGATTTGGCATGACCGGAAGCACGGCGCACCTGAGCGCGGACGCGGGCCAGAAGCTCTTCCATGTGGAAGGGTTTTGCCAGATAATCGTCGGCGCCGGCGTCCATGCCGGCCACCTTGTCGCTCCAGCGGTCTCGTGCGGTCAGGATGATGACCGGCATCTTGCGGTCGCTGCGGCGCCACTGCTCCAGCACGGAAATGCCGTCGATCTTCGGCAGGCCGATATCGAGAATGACAATATCGTAAGGTTCGGTATCGCCGAGGAAATAGCCCTCTTCGCCGTCAGCGGCTGTGTCTACGGCGAAGCCGGCGTCCGATAGCGCTGAGGAAAGCTGACGGTTCAGATCTTTGTCGTCCTCGACCACAAGTGCACGCACGGGCGTATCCCTCCCCTCCTACGGAATGCCGCGGATTACAGAACGCGCTGGCCGCGCCTTCCATCCGCAACAACGAACCGGCTAGCGGCTCTTGGCATTCATAACGGCCGTCTTCAACTGTCCCGTCGGACTTCTGATGACAAGGCGATAAAAATATCCGTCGTCCGAGCGGCACAGCGTCGTCTTGACGAGTACGCCCACTCCGTCGGCCGCCAGCGACCGGGAAACCTCCTCTACCGTTATCAGATTTTGCCGGCGTACGATTTGTCCGGCCATACCCCAGTCGGTCATGCAGTCGAGAGCGCAGGCGGTACTCCACGGCAGCAAGACTGCCGCAGCCCCGAACGCCGCCGCTTTTCCCAAACCGACCATACGTCTCTTCCGGAAAAATCAGACCAGTTAAGATTAGCCTGTTGAATGGCCGATGAATACTGGAGTTCGTCCTCCCCTCCCAATTTGCAATTAACTTTTGCGGATGCTGAGGACCGAAGAGGCCGTAAACCGGCCATAAATAGCGAGCGCAGTGCCGACGAGACCGGTAACGGCCTGGGCCGCCGTTATGGCTTGGTCGCCGAAAGTCTGAATGACATCGGCCGGCAGCGAGACCCCGATGGCGGGGGCCAGAAGCGGCAGCACAGTCGCCGCTGCCGTGATCACAGTTCCCCAGAGGGTCTTTGATTGCGCCCACCATTTGGCGCTGTCGTCGGTCGTGACCGTGGTCGATGTGTCGCTCATTGTCGTCTCTCCTTTTGCGTTTTGTGCGGGCTCCATCAGTCCGCGGATGATGCCGTCAGTGGCTGCCCACGATTTGCCGAGGGTCAACGTTGCATCGACGCGTTTCAGCCAACCTCGGCCGAACCGCCAGAAGTGCGGCAGAGCGCGATAGCGAGCGCGGCGGATGTCGGCATAGACTTCGATGAGATCGACGACGTTGCGCGCGCCGATGGCGCCGAGCGTCTCGGGACCGATCTCACCGTCGACCGTTACGCCGACAGACTGCTGCAGCATGCGGATCGCGGTGCCGACGCCGTGATTGACCGCAGCGTCGAAATGCATGAGCGCCAGCGGCGGGGTGAACGCGCTGCAATCGGCGGGGTCGAAATAGCGACGGCGATAAATGGTGGCGACGGTTGCGTCGGGAATGGATTTCAGTTCTGCGATCAACCGGTCGCGCGACGTGGCATCGAGCGTCTGACCTTTGAAACCTGCATAGACTTCGAGCGTGATGCCCTTGTTCGTCGGGCCGCCGGGATCGTAGGCGTCGTCGGAAAATCCTCCTTCCATTTCGAGGACGTGAGCGAGCGCCTTGGCGAAGATGCTGCCGTCTGCCGTTGGAATTTCGCTTTCGTCTTGCGGCCAACGCAAACCGAGCAGTCGCGATTTATCGAAACTCGCGACCGTCACGGCATCGCTTTGATTGCCGCCGAGGAGATAGAGCTTCCCCGCCGCCTCGCCGATGACGAAGCCGATGTGCCCGGCAGTCGGGTCATCGCCGCGCGAGAAAACAGCGATGGCACCGAGCCGCGCATCGTCGAGCGGCACGCCCCAGTCGAGATAGGAACGCGCGAGCAGTGAGCCCGTGTTGGAAACGCCAGCGCGCTCCAGCATGGCACCGGCGAACGCCGCGCACCATGGCGTCGTTTCCGTTTTGACGTCATCGTCACCAGCGTCGCGGAAATAGCGCAGGATCTCCGGCGCGTTCGCATCGCCGGGAATTTCACGCACGCCAAGTTCGGCCCACGCAGCCGCAAGCCACGCCGGTTGGTCCATTATCGTTCCTCGAAATTTCCTCGACGACGCTTACAGAATCTCCGTCATGCCGACGGAGGTCGGCACCCAGACAAGCCTCTGCAGAGCAATCGTGGATGGTTGTCTGGATCCCGGCCTGCGCCGGGATGATGATCTGATGATTTACGGCTCTGCCTAAACGGCCGCAGAGCGCGCCGCACCGCGACCGAAGAGGACGTTGGTCTGATAGATTTTGACGACAACGCTTGATTGAACGCTGCCGAAGTCGGTGATCTGATCGGATGCGGTGTAGATGATGTTTGGCGTCGAAGCCGTCAGTGTGCGTTTCACTGTGATGCCGTCGAGAATATCGATCTCGTAGGTTTCGCTCTCCTCGCCGAGCGGCACTTCGGGCAGTTCCCAGTTGTCGCCACCCGTCCGTGAGCGCCGGATCCACGACAAACGAATGTCGCCTGAAACGCGCGTGCCTTTGACATGCACGGGCGACAAGGGCCGCAATCCCAACCCTTGATACATAAATGGTACGGTGACGTAGGACGCGTCACCGATGTTGCGATTGCCTGGACCGTAACGCCAATTGAGCGTCAGCTTGCGCTCGCTTTCCTGCAGCGGAACGCGCGCCACCGCACCGTCGAGCAGTACGAACTGCGCTCCGCTCGCGAGCGCTTCCGTCATCGCGCTTTCGGTGCCGAACTGCCCTCGCAGCAAACCGCTCAAGCGATAGGTTTGCGCATCGACCAACTCCGCGATCTGGAATTGAATGATCTCCCAATCGCCGTCGGCGTTACGAAGTACCCCAAGGTTAGCGCCTGCGAGCATCGCGATGAGATCGACGGACGATAGCGCGCCGTTCGTCAGACGGACACGAAACGATGCGCTGCGATCGATGCGGCCCTCGGGCCCCGGTGGAACATCGTCGAGCGTCAAGCCGAGCGTTGCCGCCGCCGTCGCCACTGCTTTCAACTGGTAACCCGTTTCCTGTGGCGACGCGAACAAAGCCACGCTCTCGGGCCACGGCTTCTGCATCGTCGCTGCGTATCCCGACGAGGCATCGAAGCTCGCGTTCCACTGCGGCAAGTCCATCAGCGCGACTGCGGGCGGGCCGATCTGCACAAGCGGCGGCGGCGTTGCCGTGCGCGCCGGAACGTCGATCTGATCGTAAATGCTCGGATCGATGCTCAACGCCTGAATATAGCGGATGCCGTGCTCAGAGACATCGGTCAATCGTAACAAACGGATTCGACCGCCGATGTCGGCTGAAACAATATCGCCCGGTTCCAGTGCGAGCGTAGACGGTGGCAGTTTGAACGTTGCGGATTCGCGCGTCGCCCAGGTTTCGTAGAGCCAGCTTTCGGCAATTGACGTCGCGAGCCCATCGTCAAGAACGATCGGCAAATCGGCTTCCGCCACGCGACCGCTCGCGCCTGTCAATCGCCGCGCTTCGGCGACGGCTTGCGGATAATCGTCGACGTCGGTGATGTAGCGGACCTTGGCTGAGGCCGGGAGGTCCGTTTCCTGCGCGCGCGTCAATTCGTAGAGTGCGTCTCCAACGTTTTCTTCGACGAGGTCGTCGGGGTCTAGCGACATGGCGGGTTCGGCGCGGCCGCGGTGACGGAATACGATGCCGCCGCTGCTCTCCACGCTGTCGAAGAAATATGCAAGTTCCAGCGGCTGGATCGCATCGCGCGCAGCCATCGTCCGATCGATAACGTAGCCGGGCACCGTGCCTGTCAAACCGGAAGCGTCGAACTCGGTGAAACCCTGTTCGGTGAGGATCGCGGATACGACTTCATTCAGCGCGGCGCCACCGAGGCGGCCGTTGACCCAGTGGCCGTGCTCCCAATTCGCGCCGTCGCCCCAATAGGTGGTGGCATCGGGAAAAGCGGGAAACGGCCGCGCGTCCCAGCAGTAGACGTGGATATGGTCGAGATCGACCATCCGCGCGCCCGTCACCGAAGAGACGGGATTGAGACCAGCAACGTACCCGGGTTTCGTCCAGTCGAAGGCATCGCGCAAGACCTGGCGATGGCGTGCCTGCATCAGGTCATCGCGAAAGCCGCGCGAATAATAGGGATACGCCGACTCCGAACTTTTCGGATCGACGAAGACGTTCGGCTGGTTCGCACCCTTATCGACGGCCGGGCAACCAATCTCCATGAACCAGAACGGTTTCGATTGCGGCGCCCATGCCGTGGCCGTCGCGCTTTCGACGCCGCCGGGCCGATTGAAGTGCTGGTTATTCCACCACGAGAGAATGTCCTTGAAGCGGAACACCCACGGCTTGCTGTCGCCGTCGGTGATCGGCGTGCGAACCTGCGCATCGCGATCGGCATCGGAGGCGTAATACCAATCGAACCCCTCGCCGCCATGCACATTGCCACGCAGATACGTCGGATCATAGATCGATCTCGCGCCGGCAATCGCATCGAGATGGTCGCGGCCGTCGCGCCAATCCGCGAGCGGCCAATAGATATCGATGCCGATGGCGTCGATGTTGGGCGACGACCAGAGCGGATCGAGATGAAAATAAACATCACCCGAACCGTCGCCTGGCTGATGACCGAAGTATTCCGTCCAATCGGCAGCGTAGAGAACTTTTGTCCTCGAGCCGAGAATGGACTTCACATCCGCGGCAAGCGCGACGAGTGCCGTCACGAAAGGATACGTTCCGGCGGCCGAACGCACCCACGTCAAGCCGCGCAATTCCGTACCGATAACAAACGCTTCGACGCCGCCTGCTGCTTTGGCAAGATATGCCTGATGCAAAACCATGCGCCGATACGACCATTCGGCGGGGCCGGAATAATGCACCGTTGTGCCCGACACAGAGAAATCCGACACGGCTGCCGTGCCGACGAATGACGCAATCTGAGTTGCGGCGGCGGCTGTCTTGTCGGGCGAACCTGATTGTCCCGGCGCGGGATGGCACGTGATGCGTCCGCGCCAAGGATAGACGGGTTGGCTCGCTCCGCCGTAGGGATTGGGCAACGCGTTTTCCGCAGGCACATCCATCAGAACAAAAGGCGTCAGCGTAACATTGAGACCGCGCGCTTTCATATCCGCGATTGCGGCGATGACGGTCTCATCGGATGGCGTACCGCCATAAGCGGCATTGCCATCACGCGTTGAAATCAAATACGCCGTGTCGCGCATCACTCCCGCGACAGACCAGTTCAGGGGCGCGGTCGATTTATGGCGCGTCTCGACGCCGGGCTTGATCCGGCATTCGCCTGCGCGCAGATCGGTGCCGAACCAGCTGACGACAAACGAAACGGATTTCGCATTCGGAAGCTGAGTTTCGAGTTGATCGAGCGCCACCTGCCAATCGGTTGCACCCAAAAGCTGATGCACGTTTTCCGGCTGCGAAACGCCATCGTCGAATATCTGGCGCACCGGTTCGGTCGCATAGACGAATTCACCGGAGCCTGGAATGAGAACAACGCCGCGCACGTCGTTATCGGCATCGGACACGCTGCGATAGACTTCGAACGACAGTTGAGGCACGCGATTGCCGTAGTCGACAAGCGGGAAATGCTCGAACACGACGTAGGCTACGCCGCGATATGCGGGTGCGTTGTCTGCGCCTTCGCGCGCCGCGATGAGGCTATCGACTGCTTGCGTTTCGGTGCCGGTGTGCAACCGGTATGTGGTGCGCACGAGATCGAGTTCCTGCTCGTCAACCCAGATACGGCCGATACGCGTGACCACGCCCTCCCCCAATGCTACCGCAAAGTTGGCGTAATAGTTGTATTGTGCGACGCGGGTTTTGTTGCCGCTTGAGCCGCCCTTGCCGACACCGGCTGCTTCCGTCGTCGTTACGATTTCTTCTTCGAGATCCGTCGCCCAGATAATCTGGCCGCCGACGCGCGCGCCCCCATAGAGCCGCGGCAACGGCGCGCCTTCGGTCGATGCGGTGACGCGGAGATCGGTCAGGCGCGGACCATCGACTGCGCGCGTTTGGCCCGATGGCGCAAAGAGAACGCTATCGACATAGGAGCCCGCAAACGCGCCGACCTGCGATCCGATTGCTGCGCCGGATAGCGTTACGCCGAGCGCGCTGACGCCAGCCGGAAGCACGCTGCTGCCGACTGCGGCGCCGACAGCAGCGAGAGCGAGCGTTGCCATGATTAGCCTTTCAAATCGTGCTGATGTCGTTCGAGCATGATGCAAGCATTCACTCAAACTACGCCGGGAAATTGAAACATTCCGGCGATGCGCCGTCGCCACCACGGGGTCAGCGTGATCTCAATGGCAGCTGCGCCCTCCATGGCGTGAACCATCGTCCAGGCGCTTGTCAGGATGCCGGCATGCTTCGCGACGCAACCTTCACGCAAACGAAAAACGACGACGTCACCGCCACGGGCTTCTGCAATCGGCACGCGCTTAAGATGGCGCTCGGCCGCTTCGAGCATTGCTTCGCAGCCGCTCGTCTCCGCCCAGTCGCGACTGTAAACCGGCGGCGCTTCGGCATCATTGCCGTATAGATCGCGCCAAACACCGCGCACCAACCCAAGGCAATCGGCGCCGATACCGCAGACGCTGGCTTGATGATGATACGGCGTGCCGATCCAGCGACGCGCCGTCACGACGATACCGTCTCTGGTCAGTACATTCATGGAATCATTTCCGGCACGTAAGGGGTGACGCATGAAATTCGCCGTCCTTCGGCTGCGACTAGCTGTGGACGCAAAGGTGTCTTTCAGCTCGCGCCGCCAATCTGCGTGAGAAACTTGTTGCCTGGGATCGAGGGAAAACCGCGGAAGTTGATCGTGTTCGCAAAGCGCGATTTGCAGGTGTCGAAGCGCTTGTCGCAGCCGGCAGTGATGAAGAACGCATCCCCACTCGCAGGCGGCCCTTCGGCTTCAGCCCAAAGCTCGATCTCGACAGAAGCCGCGAACTTCGTGTGTGCCTTGACTTCGATCTTCAGACCTGACGATACGCCGGACGTGAACGTCAAAAGCCCGCGCGAGAAAAAGCGCGTCGCAAAGCCGTCCAATCCTGACACCGTGAAGCGGCGCGCCGATTTAACCGCGAGGATCGTGCCAGCACCTCGAAAGGCCGGGGACGTCAGATCGACCGTACAGCGCGCATCGCCGAGATCGGCATCGCAGGTTTGCTGAATAAGCCTTCCCGTCGGCTGCTGCAGATAATGCGCGAGGCCGCGCAGCTCGGCGGTGAATGTCGAACCCGTTCGCCGCACCTCCCCGATGCTGCCGGAGCGCATCAGCGCGCGCTGTTCGGGATCGGCCCAATTGACGCGATAAATCGCGATGCGGGCATCGTCGTAACGTCCGGCTGCGAGGTCGGCGTCAGTCAGCGTCGCAGACGACAGTGCGCCTGTGACTTCCAGGTTATCGACCGACAATCCGAGGCCGTCGGTGATGTCACTTGCCGTGAATCCACTCGCGGCTTCGTAGGTCGTGCTGTCGAATGCGATTGGGTTATCGTGATCGGTGAAGCCAAGCACGGTGCCGTCGCGGCGCGCGATACGCCAGCACCAGCATAGCGTCGTCGCGCCGGACGCGAGATGCGCGGCGAATTCCGGCGACAGCGATTTCACAGCCGCACCTCCACGATCGGAATGTTCGGAATAGCGCCGGACGTAAAGCCGGAGAGATTGATTTCTAGTTTGTCGGTATCGAAACGCACCGGCACGTCGAATTCAAAACCTGCCGTCACGCTTTCTCCTGCCGCCGGAACGTGGCCTGCGAGAAATGTCACGACACCTGTCGCGGAATCGACGGCGTAATCGGTTCCATCCGTCTTCTGCACACCGGATACGGCGACCGTCACGGCTCCCGCGACGGGCTTTTTTATGTCTGGCGTCCAGGGCGCGAAGGCATTGCCGTAGACTTTCGTCAACTGGAACGCGGCCTGAGTGCCGTCTCCCGTGCCGATGATCTGATCGAACGGGGATGGCGCAGCATTCGGCGCGCAGGATTTCCAATCCATCGGATCGCGCCAGCGGAAGCCGTGCAGACGTCCGCGCCGCTCCTCAAAGAACGCGATGATCTGGTGCAAGTCGTCGAGCGATTTTACGCCGTATCCCGCATTATAACTGCGGCGGCTATCGGCCCAGCGACTGTTGCGTTCTTCATAGCCGGAGCCAAGCACGACAACGTCAGTGCGCCGTTCCGGCCCGCCCTGCGCGTTGCGCGAGATCGCCGTTGGAAATCGGACGTCGTGAAAGGACATGGCGAACCATCGATTACGAAGTGAATGTTAGAGATTCCGCTGCCCGGCAGCCGCGGCGCGGGCGATCATCGCGGCGATCTGCGATTGCGAGCGATTGAAGCTTTGGGCGTCTGGCGTGGTGATATTGATCGTCACGTTCTGGCCGCCACCGCCCGCCATCGCGACGCCGAGACGGCCATCAGAGCCACGCGTCAGAGGCATGATGGCCTCGGGCCCTCTTTCGCCCGCGAGCCCCGTCGCGCCGCCCGCGAGAGGAAACGAGATCGGACTTGCGATCACGCCACCGCTCGCGAACGGCACCGGTGTGCCCTGCTGGATCACGCCGCCTTTGGCGAACGGCAATACGCCGGAGATCGCGCTTTGAAACACCGACGCTAACCCGGTCGTCAACGGTTGCAAGGCAGATTTCAACGCCAGGTTCGAGACGTTGAGCGCAAGCGACTTAAAAACGTCGCCGACATTCTTGCCTTTGACCGCGATGTCGTCGAAAGCCGAAACCAGCGTCGTCGAAAACTGTCGCCCGAGGCGCGTCGTCGACGTCAGTGCCGTTTGCAGATCGCTAGTATCGGCCGTGATTTTCACGCTCCACGTTTCGAGCGGTTCGTCAGTCGTTGCCATGTTGCGCCCCTTCATCCGGAAAGCGTTGCATGAGATCGTGAAGATGGCGGCGCGACGGCGCATCGGAGTCGGCCGGACTTCCGAACCGCCCGCGAAGCGCCGCTTGCAACTCCAGCGGCGTCAGTTTCCAGAACGCGCGCGGATCTAGCCCGAGTGCGCCAAGGCCAAGCTCCATCACCTTGTCCCAACGAAAGGGACGCGTGCTGCGCTGCCGCCCTCGCCCCTTGTGTCTTTGGTGTTCTCGTCGCCGCCGAACGTCGCGCGCAGCAATCGGGCAACAATATCGACATAGCCCGCAGCACCACCTGCGACTTGCATGGCGTTGACGTCGTCTTCGCTGATCGCACATCCGGCCCAGCGAAGCCCCGCGGTGATGATCTTGGTGCAGTCGCGCGCAGAGAGGCGCCCCTTCTCGAAGCGCGCCGCGAGCGCCAGCATGTCCTCATCGCCGAATGCGCTTTCCAGTTCGGCAAGCGCACCAAGCGTCAGCACCAGCCGATACGGCTGGCCGTCTAACATCGCTTCGATTTCGCCTCGGTGTTTGTTGATCATGATGGACTCTTTTGTTGGCGTGTTGCGACCTCGCTTCGCGGAGCCGACCGCAACGCGCGGGCTTTGAGCTTCGTTCATCGTGGATTTTCGATTATGCTGACGCCGTGAAGCTCAATTCGCCTGCGCTTTCGAGCGTGAGATCGAATGTCAACTCGGCATCATGGCGGCCGGAAAATTCGAGCGAGGTGATCTGGAATGCACCCGCTATAGTGCCGAAGTCGGGAACGATCACCTGCCAGTCGCGCACCGTGCCGTTGAAGGCGTAGTCGCGGATCGTGGCGTCCGATGCCGCATCCTTGAACACGCCGGAACCGGTGATGCGCGCCGACTTCACGCCCGCGCCGCTCAGAAGCTCGCGCCATTGACCGGCGCTTTCGGTGTTGGTGATCTCGACCGTCTCGGCGCTGATCGAAAGCGCTCGTGCGCGAAGACCCGCGACCGTTGTGAAAACGCCCGCGCCGGTCGTATCGACCTTCAAGAGAAGGTCCTTGCCTTTTTGTGCTGTCATAGGAGGGGGACTCTTTGGTTGGCGCCCGGCGACTCCGCTTCGCGGAGCCGGCCGCCGGGCACGGGGCTTGACGGGTTCTCGAACGGCAGCGCTGCGCTTATCCGTTCGAGAATGACGAGGAAGATCATTCCACTTCCGTTACAGCGCGAAAGCGCGCGATGCCGTGGAAGGTTTCGCCGTCGCGGTCGCGGCGGACTTCGGAATAATCATGACGCAGATTGATCAAGCGATGTCCCGCTAGCGAGAGCGCTTGATCGTGAAGTGCGTCACGCGCCGCGGCGATCAGAGCTTGCGCTTCCTTTCGCCCGTAGCCGCGCGACCAGATATGCAGCGTCACCGTGTGCTCGTAGCCTTCGTCCGTTCCGGTCGACCAATCGCGCTCTGTCGATTGGCCGAACGTCATAAAAGGAAACTCCGCACGCGTCGGAACGTCGTCATAGACGCGCGGCCCACCAAGAGCTGCGGTAGTCGCAGCGTCCGTCGTCAACTTCGCGAAGATGGCCTGCTGGAGCGCAAGGGCGGCGCTTGACATCACTTGCCTCCTTGAGCTGATGAGGTTGGCGACCGCTCTCCTGCCTGAGGCGCGCGTCGCGGCCGTTGCGTGTGCTCAGTCTCGCGTTCGGCCAACGCTTGACGAATGCGTGCGTCGGCGCGCACTTCGGCCGTTTGGCCGATGCCGACGATGCTTGATTGAATTTTCATAGGTCGCGTTCCGAGCAAGGGCACTTCAGCCACGCGTTTCGGTCTTCGACGTCAATCGCGCCGAGAATATCGAAGATTCGCGCACCGCAGCGGAAGCGCATGGCGGGCGTCACGTCGCTGCGATGACGGATCCAGATGTCATGCGACGCCGTTCCCGCCACGCGATCGAGCGTGAAACTTTCATCCGCAGTGCGCGACCAGATCGCGGCCCAGACTTCAGCGACGGTGTTCCACTCGGTCGTTGAACCGCCTGCGCCGTCGCTGGTTCGTACCGCGCTTTCGATGATGACGCGATGGCGCAGATCGCCAACTCTCACAGGTGCTTTCATAGCCTGATTGTCCGGAACGGATTGATGAGACTTGAGACGGCATCGGGAATGCGGGCGCCGTTCGTGCCAATCTCGCTCGGATCGCGGTGCTCGTACCAATGGGCCGCAAGCATGAGGATGGCGTGCTTCAGCGGAGCCGGAACGCTTTCGCCGTCGGCTCCAAAACCTGCGCTGAGATCGATCTCGATCCCGCCCGCAGGAACTTGCGGCGCAGGCGGCACGACATTGTTCCATACGAGGCGCGCCGGACGCGCAGCGAGATCGACAAGATAACTTTCCGCAGAGACAATGTTCGCCGCGGCGCTTGCGTCTTTCACGCGAACTTCATCTACGGCACGCAGCGGCGCCAGCGGCAACTCCAAACTTCGGCCGCGTGGCCAACGATCGAGACGCAACGTCCACGACTGCGTGATAAGCGCCAAAGATAGCGCGGTTTCGATGTGCATCCGCGATGTCAGCAGCAGGCTCGCGAGCAGGATGTCTTCGTCGCTCTCGTCGATGCGCAGATGCGCTTTGATGTCGGCCACGGTCACCGGCTCCGCGGCTGGCGGGCTCGTCATCACGAGTGACATGAAGATGTTCCTTATTTGATTGCGCTCTGCGACTCGCGATCCGGCCGCCGAGCGCATGGATGCTTTGCCGTTCTTTTCCAACAAGGCCGTGCCTTACAGCCGGCTCCGCGTAGCGGCGTCGTAAGGCACAATTGAAAATGCGGAACCGCGACCAGGGGGAAGTCGCGGCTCCGCACGCATCCCGCACGGGCGGGAGGGGAACCCGTGCGGGAAGAAGTTTTCCCTTCGTCACGTCGAATGTCGAAGCTGTCGTTCCGCTTCAAACGTTCCGTCATGCCGACGAAGGTCGGCACTCAGACACGCTTCGGCAATCGTTATGATCGCTGACTTGCATGGATCCCGGCCTTCGCCGGGATGACGGTGTTGTTGGTCGAACCGTAATAATTTCGACCGATCACCATCGTCCTGTGCGTTACGAGGACTACGCGCCATCGGATGCGCTTGGCGGCCAGCGCGCAGAACGCTGTCGCCAAGCGCTTTCAATCAAGCGCTGAACTTCAGCAGCTTGATCGCGTCGAAGTCTTGCACGCCGCCGCCGACGCGCTTCGTCGTGTAGAACAGCACGTAGGGTTTGGCGCTGTAGGGGTCGCGCAGCACGCGGATGCCGGCGCGATCGACGATGAGATAGCCGCGCGAGAAATCACCGAACGCAATCGCCGTCGCGTCAGCGGCAATGTCCGGCATGTCCTCGCTCTCGGCGACGGGATAGCCTAGCAACGACGGCCATTCGCCCGGTGCATTCGCAGGCTGCCAGAGATAGTTGCCCTGGCCGTCCTTCAGCTTGCGAACGGCAGAAACCGTCGCGCGGCTCATCATGAAGGTGCCGTTGGCGCGATAAGGTGCCTTTGCCGCGTAAACAAGATCGAGGATCTTGTCGCCGGGATTGCTCGCCGGGAATGCACCCGCAGCGCCACTGGCGACGAAGCCGATCTTGCCCCAAGCCCACGATGCATTCGCGACCGTGTCGTAGGCTAGAAAGCCTTTCGGTTTGTTGGTACCGTCGCCTGAGACGAAGGCTGAACCTTCCTGCTCGGCAAACGCGATGCGGACTTCTTCCGCCAACCACTCGTCGATGTTGGCAATGCTGTCATCAAGCAACGTCTGCGATGCAGCTGGCATCGCGTAAAGCTCCATCGTCGGGAACTGCAGGTTGGCGAGCGTCGGCGTTGTCGTCTGGGTGCGCGATGCCGTTTCAGCCGACCAGCCTGTGCCGACGCCGGTGGTCGCGAACGGTCGGTTATAGACGGAGCCCGACACCTGGCGGATGCCCGAGATAGCACGCATCGGCGAGATGGCTTTGAGCGCGCTGTTGACGGCTGCTTCCGTTTCAGCAGGCACGAGGTATCCGCCGTCGGCGCCCGAACCGGCAGACAGCGCTTTCTCTTCGATGCGCGCGAGACGCGAAGCATCACCGCGACGGACGTAACCGTCGAAGGCTGCCTTGTGCGCAAGCTGCGACGTGGACGGCATATTTCCGCCCGCGAGATGCGGACGCGCAGCTTTCAGCGCGAGGTTGTCAGAGACGCGCTTCGCAGAGTCGAGCGTCTCTTCAATGCGCGCGAGTTTCTCTGCGATGAGCGTATCGGATGTGCCGCGCTGCTCAATGTCAGCAAGGCGCTGGTCGTTCGTTTCCTTGAAGGCTTCGAAGGCTTCGAGAAATTCTTCGAAGGCGCGCGCGGTTTCCCCGCCCGCCCCCTTCGTTTCGAGGGTGGTCGTGTCGGTCATGTCGTTTTCCTATCAAGTAGAAGGTCGAAGTTTATGCCGTCGTTCGCATCCAACTCCGTCACCCCGGCGAAGGCCGGGGCCCAGACAAACGTCAACACATGCGTTGCGCGATCATTCGCGACGGAAGGTTCGCCGGGATCGTTTTTCGCAGGGGCCGCGCTCTGACTGGATCCCGGCCTGCGCCGGGATGACGGAAATTAGGAGTTACGCATGGAGCATCAGCCGCGCGGCGTCGCGGAAGCGAGAGGCGAGCACGGCATCGTCGTCGAAGGTCCGGCTCGCATCCCGCAAAGCCTTGAGACCAGGAAACCCTGAGCGAAGAACCGCGCGGGCTTCCGTTCGCGTCAGCCCAGCATCGCGCGTGAGCCAGCGCTCGAATTCTCGCATCGTCGGCGCGGTCACCGCGAACGGCCGCGTCTTCACGCTTTCGACGCGCGCGCCGGGCAGCATCGGAAAGGTGACGACGGAAATTTCCCAGAGATCGACTTTCTCCAAGCGACGCACGCCGGTTGACGCATCGCGTCGCGCCTTTACCGCCTTGAAGCCGATCGATAGCCCGTCGAGCGCGCCGGCGCGCATCAGCGCCAGTACTTCGCGCGCTTTCGCGACAGCCGTCGTCAGGCGGCCGCGGACGTAAAGCCCGCGCGCATCTTCGCGGATCTCATCCCAGACACCGATCGGCTCGGCGGGATCATGCTGAAACAGCATCTTGATGCGCGCGGCGCCGCGATTGAGAAGACTTTCGCGAAAAGCCCCCGGCGCAATGACGTCGTGGCCCAAGTCCTCGCGATTGAAGAGGCTGGCGTAGCCTTCGAACACACCGTCGTCGAGCGACTTCGCCTCGAAAGGCAACGCGCGGCTGCGCTTCGCCAGCGAAGCGGGCAGCAGGAAGGGTTCGGTCGAATGCATGAGCACACCGTTCGTTGCGATTGCGGATAGGAGAATTTCGCCGGATCGACGGTTTATTTTTTTGCCGCTTTGGCGTCGAGCTGCTTCATGAATTTGCTGAGCGATTCAAGCCGCTCGTCGGTCACGACATAAAAACGAATGTCCGGCCGCGGGCGACCGGCTGCGGAAGCAGGAACGCGCCATTTCTGGATGAAGCCTTCGACCGCCGCTATGCGATCTTTGGCTGTCACCTCCAACGCAAAACGGACGCCGCTCGTCTCGTTGTAGAGCTGAAATATGGCCCGGTCTCTGTCTGACAACGAACTATTCTCCCGCTGTCGCGCGTTTTTCGTCGGTGGTGAGGAAGCTCGCGGCTTCGAGGCGTTTCCAGAGCGCGTCGCGTTAGATTAGGACTCTCGATAAGGTGGCCGTGAGAGGCTGGCGTCCAGCGAGCGTAGAAATCTTTCGACTTGTTCACCATCATAGAAATAAATATCCGCTGGAGTTTTCCGCCAAAATTCTATCAGTTGCTCCGAGGTCAGCCCCTTACTCAATAAATCGCTGACGAAAGCGCGTATCGCGTGCGCTTCATTTTTATCAATCCCTATCGTCGCGGTTTGAACGAGTAGATTAGTCGCGTCAGCAGGGTTCATCGCTCTGACCTTGCCTGCAAGATCTTGCCCCAGATTCCGGCAAGCCTTACGAAATTCTATCGGCATATCGATTTGCACGTGTCAGTCCTCATTCATTGGCCACGCTGAATCGACGTAGTAGCCGCGCGGTACCCTACCGGTCCTTATGAGTCTCACCGTTACTCCAGATGTGGTTCTCATTATTGGCGGCGTCCTATCGTCAGGAGCATAGGCCTCAATTCCAGTTGGCGAGGAAAAGGTTTTAAAGATACGCAACTCCGGGAGCAGAAACCGATATTTTCCCTCGCGAAACATATCTATTTTTGCCGCATTTTCTGGGTCGGCCATGGTCGAGTTAACAAGCTTATTAGCGGCTTCCAGGGATGAAAACGAGCCCGCTCGCTTTTCACCGACTCCAAAAATGTAAGGAACACTGGGGCGGCTGCCCGTAATTCTTGCTTTTAAATATCCTTCTGGCTTTCCGACATGTTCCGCGTAAGTGTGGCCGCCGACCGCATCCTCTTGAAGTATGTCGATTGGATATCCTGATCTTCCACCATCGGCTTGCGCGAGGCGAACGCGGCCGTCGGAGGTGCCGCTGATGCTGCCACCATCATCCGTCCATTGGCCGCCGCCCGTTTGGCCTGCGGGGACACGTGGTTGATCATCGCGATATTTGAGCGAAGGCGAACTATCAGAACTCGCATCATACCCCGCCGCCGCTCGCTTTTCGTCGGTGGTGAGGAAGCTTGCGGCTTCGAGACGTTTCCAGAGCGCGTCGCGTTCGGGGGCGAGCGCTTCAAAAAATTCCGCGCACTTTACCCTAGGCTACGCTCTCTCCTGCTCTTTCGGAAATCCAGGTACGCATCGTACTGCTGCTCGTCCAAGACATATGTGTCCTGCGTAGGATCGGGCACGGGTCTCTCATAATCATGATACTCTCGTGCCGTTAGCTTATCTAGAAAGTCTCGGTCTTCGAGATATTCTTCTTTGCCGCGGCATGGAAAACCTCCAACCAGACCTTTGCAATAAATGTTCATAACGAGTTCGGGTAAGTCGACCACGATAAAAATTCCCTATTTCACGGGATATGCAGATTGCACACGAAATCCCTTAGTCGCGCGTTTATCACGCAATATGATGACCTGCACGCCGTAGGTATCCCGCATGTATGGCTGAGCATTGTATCTAGGAAGATACGCTTCGTAACCCGTGGGCTGCGAGAACCAGCTCGACAGAACACCGATTGGAAGCTTACCGGCCACGACTTGTTCCAACGTCTCGGGGTTATTGGAGACCACGGAATTCACAAGCTTGGTTGCAGCTTGCATTGAAGTAAAAGAACCCACTGCAAATCCGCGAAAGTCGTTACCGCTATCGATAGCCTTTTCCGCTTCATTT
Organism: Hyphomicrobium sp. MC8b; assembly: GCF_905067615.1. Taxonomy (NCBI): domain Bacteria; kingdom Pseudomonadati; phylum Pseudomonadota; class Alphaproteobacteria; order Hyphomicrobiales; family Hyphomicrobiaceae; genus Hyphomicrobium; species Hyphomicrobium sp. MC8b. Next base: position 2,576,035 of record NZ_LR898465.1, read on the forward strand.
TGAACTCTCTCAACTAGATACTTCGGATTAGCTCCGACGTGTTCAACGATCGCATGTCCGCCGAGCCTCTCCTCTTCACGCAAATCAATCGGATATCCTGAAGAGGGATCATTTTGTGCAAGCAGTACGGTGCCTTGACCGCCGCCGCCCCCATCTGTCCATTGGCCGCCGCCCGTTTGGCCTGCAGGGACGCGCGGTTGGTCGTCTCTATATTTGGCGCTCGGCGACTCTCCTTCGTCGAGCCGGCCGCCGAGCGCGTACCCCGCCGCCGCGCGTTTCTCGTCGATCGTCAGGAAGCTCGCTGCTTCGAGGCGTTTCCAGAGCGCGTCGCGTTCGGGCGCGAGGGCTTCGATCTGATCTAAATCGGGGCGAAGCTCTAGCAACAAGCCCGTGCCGCGCGGCCGGCCGTAGTTTTCATTTGCGCCGAGCGACTCCGCTCCGCGGAGCCAGCCGCTCGGTGCGCTCGATGTTTCAAACGCCGGTGCCAGCCAGCTCGCAAGCGCTCTTGCCGTGCGGTTCACAAGGGGCAGAACGGTTTGCCGCCAGAAGGCACGCTGGGCTTCCTGATAATTGGAGTACGTGTTGTCGCCCGGAATCCCGAGCAGCATCGGCGGCACGCCGATCGCGAGCGCGATCTCACGCGCGGCGGCGTTCTTCGCCTCGATGAAGTCCATGTCCTTCGGCGACAGCGAGAGCGGCTTCCAGTCGAGGCCGCCTTCCAAGAGCAGCGGACGTCCGGCGGCGCGCGCGCCTTGAAAGTTCGTCTCGAGCTCGCCTTTGAGGCGCGTGAACTGCTCGTCCGTCATCTGGCCGTTCGACGCCGCATAGACGAGCGCGCCGGATGGCCGGGCGGAATTGTCCAGCAGCGCCTTGTTCCAGCTCGATGCCGTGTTGTGAATGTCGATCGCGGTGGCGGCGGCCTCGATGGGGCTCATGCCGTAGTGATCGTTGATCGGGTGGAAGAGCTTCAGGTGCAGAATCGGGCGCACGCCTTCGACGGCGTCGTCGATGAAACGGACGGATTGTCCGCAGACGGTGTATTCGTAGCCTTCGGGCCAGCCATCGAGGCCGGGGATCACCTTCATGCGGTCGGGGCGCAGGATGTGCAGCTCGCGCAGTTCACCGTCGAGCGCGACGGCTTCGGCGTAGACGTTGCCTGACACGAGCAGGAAGCCGTACCACGCTTCGAGGAAATCGGTCACGGTGTGATCGAGGCTCGGCCGCCGGAGCAGCCCGATCAGCGGATGATCCTCAATCTCGGTCGTGCCCTCGTAGAGGAGCAACGGGATCGAGGCGGCGGCCTCCGCTATCATGCGCACGCAGCGATAGACGATGGCATTCTGCATGAAGCCTTCGCGGGCGAAGGCGGCGTAGTCGCGCGGCGCCCACACGGGCTCGCCGAGGGTGTGATAGGCGATGAGGGGACCCACGGAGGAACCCTTGTTGTTCGTGTCTGGAGCTGAGCTTTTGATGGTGCCCGGCGACTCGCGTTCCGCGAGCCGGCCGCCGGGCACGGACTTGTTGAAATAGTCTTCGAACTGACCGGGCGCCTTCACTTCGCGGAGCCGGCCGGAAGGCGCGGATTGGTTGAGCGACGCACGTCCAACATCAATCTCGCTCGGCGGCCGGCTCGACGAAGGAGAGTCGCCGAGCGCAATCGAAGAGCTTGCGCGCGACGAGAACATTCTCGCGAACGTGTCGATCAGCGACATGAACTGTCCTTTGAAATTTAAGGAAAGCGTTTGTCCCACTTCGACCGTCATCCCGGCGGAGGCCGGGATCCAGCCATCCCGCGATACAGCAGATGTGGATCGTTGACTGGGTGCCGACCCCGGCCTTCGCCGGGGCAGGCTCTTCGTCGGCATGACGGTGGTGGTGCTAAAGCATCCGCACTGAGGGCTTCATCGTGTCGCTCAACAGCAAATCGGTAATCGCCCAGACGAGCGCGTCGGCGCGGTCTGGGCTGCGGCCGCGCATCGTGCCGTCGGCGCCGAAGGAACACATCTGATCTTCGAGCGCATCGAAGCGTCCGACGTGTGCCACTCGGCCTTCCGCGTAGAGCGCCGCGACCGGCTCGGCGCGAACCCATTTTCCCCGCGTGGCGCGAACCTTCACGACGGGGAAATTCTCTCGAAACCGCTGCAAGACCGAGATGACGAGATCGCCGCCTTGGTTCACTTCGGCGACCATGCGGTCAGCTTCATAATCGTCGAACGCGCCCAGCGCCGCGTGCGCCCAGACTTCCGGCGTGCGGCCTTGGATCGTGCGATCGGCGAGAACGTAGGCGCGCTTATCGACGCCCAATCCCGCGACGACAATTCCGCAGGCGTCCGATGACGCCGTCGCCGTGACCGGCGGATCGAGCGCGACAACGATGCGCTGCATTTCGGGCGCCGCTTCGACGCGCGCCTCCTCGATCCAATGCCGCCGCCAGAGACCATCGCTTGCGTCCTCGACGATCTCGCCCAGCAACTCTTGCCGACCGATGGCCGAGCCCGCATAGCGCCGCGTCATCTCCGCGAGGAACGACGGTGCGAGGTTCGTCGCATTGTCGGCGGTTGCCAGATTGACGGTCACGGTCGCCTCGTCGGCAATGATCTGTTTCAGTAGCTTGGTATTGCGAGGCGTCGTCGTCACGCAGACGCGCGGAGCGTCGCCGAGACGGAGTGCGAATTGCAGCATGTCCCAGGCCCTTTCCGCGCCGCGCCACTTCGCAAGCTCATCGCACCACGCGGCCGTGAACTGCGGACCGCGCAGCGCTTCGGCTTCGTCGGCCGAGAACAATTCGGCGATTGCGCCCGACGGCCATGTCAGACGCCGCTTCGACGGTTCGAACTCCGGCCGCTCATGCGCGGGGTGGATCGCGAGCAGACCGGACTGGCCTTCGATCATCACGTTGCGGACGTCGGCCAAGGTTTTTCCAACCAGCGCTATTCTTATTTGTTGTGCTCGGCGACTCGCGTTCCGCGAGCCGGCCGCCGAGCACGGGCTTGTGGGATCGTTCTTCGAACTCGCGTTCCGAGAGGCCGCGGACGCAACTGCTTCGCCACCGCAAGCAAGACTCCTCACCCACTCGGCGCCAGCGCGGGTCTTGCCCGAGCCGCGGCCGCCGAGGAGCAGCCACACGCGCCAGGCTTTATTGATTACACCCGGCGACTCCCCTGCGGGGAGCCGGCCGCCGGGTGTGCTCGATGTTGCGCGAGGCTCGTCCAACAAGTCCGCGCCCTGCGGCCGGCTCTGCGGAGCAGAGTCGCAGGGCGCCATCAAAGAGGGCGCAAGCTGATCGTCTCGCGCCCAGATTTCCCAGTCGTGGGCGATGAATTCCAATTCGGCGCGGGTCAGCTCATTCAGATCGTCGGCTAGGCGCCCGCTTGCGATTGAGGCGCTCAAGACGTTCCGCAATTTCGCGGCGTAGGTCTTCCGCATGCGCGAGCGCCTCCTTGGTCCTTGCTCCGCCTGCTCCCGTCGTTTTCCGTTTCGTCATCTCGCGTTGCATCTCAACGGCTTTCTCCAATGCGTTGACCATCTGCGACAGAGCCCGCGATGCGCGCTCGCGATCCTGGGACGTCAGCCCCTTCTGCTTTTCGAGTTTCGTCAACTCGCCGTCGATCGTGTTGTAGACGCGCTGAACGAGGGATTTCTTAGTAGGCGCCTTGCGACTCCCCTGCGGGGAGCCGGCCGCAAGGCGCGGGGCTGTGTCATCTTCCGTCGGAGTGGCGGGACGTTCGGTCGTCTTTTTGGGTTTCGAGATCTTCAGCGGTTTCGTTTCCGCGGCATCGGCAACGGCCGCCTTCTTCATCGCGACGTCGCTCGAAACCGTCCGCCGAGCAGCTGGAATTTTTTGCGCCGAGCGGCTCTCCGCGATCGAGCGGAATGCTCGACGCGCGGAGGTCGCAGCGCGCGGGCTTGCTGCCATGCGCCGGAGACCTTTTCGAATTTTCAGGGAACCGCGATGTGCACGTGGCAGGGCCGAAGCCTGCTCTCACACTTTCCGCGTTATACAGAAATGATGCCTGAGAAGCGTCGCGCTGTCAATCGACAAAATCATATAAGACGTTGAAAACAAATACTAATATTCATAAATCGAAATCAACCAGACAGTATAATCCGCACGGGTAGAGCGGGGATAAGTTTGGCGAAATTTTTATAAGGCGTTAGACGCAACGAATTTTAAGCCGCGAGCATTTCGGCAGCGTCGGCGCGGATGCGCTTCACCATCGAAGCGAGGCCGTTGGAGCGTTGCGGCGTCAAATGTTCTTTGAGGCCCAAGCTCGCGAAAATGCCTTCGGCGTCGGTCTTCAGAATTTCATCGAGCGTCTTGCCACCGTAGATGATGAACAGCAGCGCGACGAGCCCCTGCACGATGTGGGCGTCGCTCATGCCTTGCATTTCGAGCTTATCGCCAGCGCTTGGCTTTCCCGCGTCACCGATCCGCCGCGTCGCCAGCCAGACCTGACTAGCGCAGCCGCGCACCTTGTTCGCCTCGGTCCGAAGCTCCTCCGGGAATGGCGGCAGCGCCCTGCCAAGCTCGATGACATAGCGATAACGGTCCTCCCAATCGTCGAGGAGCGCGAAATCGGCGCGGATGTCGTCAAGCGTCATGGAGAAATCCCGGCTTCGATCCCGACCACGTCGGACCATTTCCTACACATAGGGGGCCGGACAGGGAAAGGGCAAGGGCGACAGCCGGAGTGCAGGCGGCGCGGTGCGCCGCTTAGCCGTCAAATACCGTTGCGGTTCGCGGATTTGCCGCGCCAGTCGGGCTGTTTGTCGAGCGGCGTCAGAGTGCCGCTGTCGCGTTCCAGGACGGCCGGAGCGAGGCGGCCACCGGTCTTGGTATCGTCGAGCTTCAAGCTCGCCGTGTTCATGCCGTCGCCGGCGTAATGCTCTTTCGCCATCTCATAGGCGAGCTGAGCGCCGAACTGCGCCTTGGCAACGAACTGGGTCCACAGCTCGGCGCTCTTGGTGCATACGGTGGCGTTGCGGTCGCAGAAGGTGACGACCCATTCAGCTGTCGCTCCGGCGCGCTCATACAGATGTTGCTGCTGTTCCTTGTCGGAAGGAAGCAGCGCGATGCCGATTGCGGCGACAGTGGCTAGACGTAACAAACCCATAACACAAACCTTCGCGTCTGACGGCCAGGACACGCCCGGCACGGGAAGCGGATTGGACGAGGGCTTTTCCCCTCACCCTCATCGATACCAGCTCCGCATCAAGGTTAAGCTAGCCTGCGCCGCACAATTTGAACCGCATTTGCTTCGAATGCGGGCGGCGGTTTTAACGAGTCTGAAACCGCTTTAAGCGACAGTTAAGGAGGTCTTAACGGCTGGCCCCGATAATCGTTCTCGGGGGAACGAGGGAACGTAGGCACATGACCGAGAGGGACCGAAAGCTTGCAGCCATCGTGTCGCTGCTGGCGACTACGAGCGTAGCGCTGAATATGCTCGTTTTCCAGAATACCGGCGCCAAGACGAACAACGGCATCGAAACCGGCGGCATCACCACCGACCGTACGGCGTGGGTCGACGGTCCCGGCATCATTCTAGGACCGACGGACCCTGGCCCCGGCGCGCCGACGCAGTCTGCAGACGGCGTTCTGCCGCCCGCCCCGCTCAGCACCAGCGACGACGCAGCTCGCGCCGAGATCACGAAGGGCGTGCAGCGCGAGCTGAACAACATCAACTACGAGCCAGGCCCGGCCGACGGCATTCTGGGTCTCGTGACCCGCGCCGCCATCTTCGCCTACGAATATGACAACGGCCTCGTCCTGACGAGCGAGCCGAGCGATCAGTTGCTGAGCCAGTTGATCCTCGGGTCGTCGTCGTTGTCGCAAAGCTCGGCGCGTCCCGGCAAGACGATGACGCCCGATGCCGAGAGCCTCGTGCGGACCGTCAAGCAGCAGCTCGCGGGCCTCGGCTATCAGACCGGCGTGCCCGGTCCGGCGCTGACGCCGGAACTCGCGCGCGCCATCCGCGAATTCGAGACGGATCAGAAGCTGAAAATCACGGGCCGCATTTCGGGGCCGATGGAAAGCCGCCTGCTCCGCCTGAAAAGCGAGCCCAAGGCGCGGCGTGACGCCATCGCCAAAGCTTCAAGCCGCTAGAGCCCGCCCGCGATCTTTTGCTAACATGGCCGCATGCGTCTTAAATCTGAAATCTGGGTCAAAGCCTATTTGCGTCGCTGTCAGTACAACGGCGCGATGGGTGTGATCGCACGCCATGGTGACGACGACGCCGGGGCGATTTTCATCAAGGTGGTGCGGGCCGACGGCTCCGCTGCCGTCTTCTCGCCAGCGCCAGCGGGCCTCGACGATGCCGACTTCGACCGCCGGTGGGTGCCACGCTTCAAAAGCGAGTTCGTGCCCGAAGCCGAGGCCGAAGCCATGCTCAATCGCGAGGCCGGGTTCGACAGCGACATCTGGGTTGTCGAGATCGAAGACCGCGAGGGCCGCAACTTCCTCGGCGATGAATTGATGAAATAGCCACAGCGCGCCGCGCGCAGAATGGCACGGACATTTCCGCCGTTTACAAGCTCTTAACTTCTCGACGACTGTAATTCATCTGATGCGATGATTCTGGCGGCCGCAGCGCATACTCGCCACATTGGTATCGCGATTTAAGTCCCGTGGCGGGAGCCTTCATGGCGGGGAAGTGCCGCACGATGCGAGCGATGCTCGCGTCTTCGGGGGATTGTCCATGGCGACAATACTGGAATTCAAGTCCGCGCCGAGGCCCACGGCAGCATCGATGCTGTCAGTGTGCGGGGCGGCAGCATCTGCAGAAATCGTTCTGTTTCCCGGTGTCCGGTACGAGCGGGATATCTACGAGCGGACCGGCCAAGAAGATGCGGACGACCAACGCAAAGCGCAGCGTCACCGCAACGAGCCGGAACTCGAAAGCTGATGCACACGCGTTCTCTTGCGCGTTGACGCATCGCCCGCCCGGCTTTTGCGCGGGATTGCTCTCGTGGATGGCTTCCTGCGCGATCGTGATGTGGGTAAAGCCGGTCCGCGGTTTCATCGCGCAGAGGCTAGAAGTGAAATCGATCCTCCGGCATGACGCCGAGAATGACGGGCGGCGTGTACGCCCCCGCCCTCCACTGTCACGGCCGCTGAGTGGCCGTCTATGACAAACTCATGCGCCGCCGAGTTTGCAGGCGGCTTTGGCGAGCACCGCGAGTTCGTCGGCGCGGTAGGGTTCACCTTTGTCGGGAGCACGAACGACGACGAGGCCCTTCGCGGCGGCAATCGTCTGCTGCGGGTCGATGTTCGCAGGGTTCGTCACCGGTAATCCCTGAAAGCGATCCTCTGACGAAATGATAGACAGGTCGATCGTCGTCTCGCGATCCGCAGATGCAGCGGCGAAGTAGAGGTTCGTGCCGTCGGGCGCATAGACGCCGATCGTCCAGCCGAGATCGGGCAACAGGGCTTTCACGCGCATCGTGCCGTTCTTCGTTTCGAACGGACAGAATGCATAGCGCGCGTCAGGTGCCAGGAACGGCAGCGGTTGCCGCCGGGGCGCAATGGCGTCCGCAATCGTCATCTTGTTCTTGGGATAGGCATGGGCGAGCCGCGTATAGGCGGAGGCGCGTGTGTCGTTGACAGCGAGGAACGTCATGACGAGATGCACGATCCCGGCGACGAGGAAGAAGATGATGAGCAATCGCCAATCGAAGCTGCGCAACAACCTCATGAGCAGCCCTCGCGCTTGATGATCGGCAAATCTTTATTGCGTTCGGCGCGTTCTTCCGATGACAGGCCGGTCGCGGGATCGAGCACCGTGAACACCAGCACGAGACGGCCCGCGCCGCTTGTCGGCAGCCAGTTGCCGGGACGCGCGTCACGTCCGAGCGTAACGACGAAGGAGCCGTTCGGATTGGGGGCGATGGTGTCGGCGGTAAACTCGTAACGATCGGCATCGTTGGCGATAAGATTGCCGCGCGTGTCGAACACGCCGATGCTCCACCAGAGCCCGTGCATGTTCGCGCCGGTGACGACGTAATTGCACGACGAGTGCAGCCGCGCGCCTTCTGAATCCGTTCGCGCTTCGAACACACCTGCGCTGTCGGACGAGATCCGAAGCTTGCCGGTCGAGATCATGTGCGCCTTGGTGTAGGGATCGGCGCTTTCTCGGCCGATGCGCGGCCATTGCTGCCATGGTCCATACGTCGCGACAGACAGCGGTGAGCCCCGCGCAATCATATAGCGGCTTGACCATAGACCGGCGCCGATCGCGAGCATGACAACGAGCACGACCGTCACGGCACGTACGATAATGCCGACGATCGCGCGCAAGACGCTCAGTCTCGATGGGGCAGCCGCAGGTTCAAGTCCGATCGATGCCACGTTCGTTTTGCTTTCCTATCGCATCCGCCGTCAGGGCACTGCTGTGGCCGGGTTCCTCGCGCCGGAGCCGCTAGCTGCAATTGGTGGCGACAGACCATCCGGCGAGGTACCGAACAAGGTCGCGCGCCGATCCGGCTTGGTCGCGGGCTGCGGCATGTCTTTCGGATCGACCGGAAGCGGCAAATGCGAAGCGCCGCCGCTGCCCGGTGCGGGCGCCGGTCCCTCGTCGTTTGCCTTGCGCAGCGCCGATGTCAGGACCTTCAAGACCTCGCGTGTCTTTGGCGGCATGATGCTCTGCGGCTTGGACGCGTCGGTCTGTGCAGGTTCCAATCCGGCGGCCACCTGCTGTGCTCTGAGTTCGGCGAGCCGTTGCTGTTCTTCGACCTGCCGCGGATGCGGTGCGAGGCCGGGGATCGTCGGAATGTTCATGTCGGTGTGCGCCACCGTCATGACATCATGCCAGAGCGGCGCCGCCTGATGTCCGCCGGTTACGCCAGTGCGCATCGGCCGGTTATCGTCATTGCCGATCCATACGCCAGCTACGTACTTGCCGGTGAAGCCCATGAACCACGCATCTTTCGGTCCAGTGGACGTGCCGGTCTTGCCAGCGACGTTGGTGAAATCAAGATTGGCCATGCCGCCCGTGCCCTGGGTCACGACGCGGTTGAGCATGACGTTCATCTCTTCTGCAACGTGCCGCGAGATCACCTGCGGCGCCGGAGGCTCGTCGCGCTCGCGCGAATAGAGAAGATCACCCTTCGATGTCGTGATGTCGAGAATGCCATAGGGCTTGGCGAGCTTGCCGCCGTTGGCGAACGTCGCAAAGCCGCCTGTATGCTCAAGCACGGTCAGGCCACCGTCCCCCAGCGCCATCGAGCAGGTCTTCTTGACGCCTTCGATGCCGAGCCGCTTGGTCATTTCGACAACCTTGTCGCGGCCGACGACGAACGACAACTCAGTTGCAACGGTGTTGAGTGAGCGAGCCAGCGCACTCCACAGCGGGATGCGTGCGCCCGATCCACCACCGCCGCCATAGTTCGACGGCGACCAGTTTCCGCACGACCGCGAGGCATCACGTACAATCGTATCCGGCGTGAAACCATTCTCCATGGCCGTCGCGTAGACATAGACCTTGAACGACGATCCCGGCTGACGTTTCGCGTGGGTCGCGCGGTTGAACTGGCTCTCACCATAATCGGGGCCACCGATGAGAGCGCGGACCTTTCCGTCGGTTTCCATCACGACGATGGCGCCGGAGTCAAAGCGGTCGGCCTTGCCGTCCTTGCGGAGTGCCGCGTTGAGCGCTTCCTGTGCCTGACGTTGCAGCGTGGGATCGACCGTCGTCCGCGCCGTCAGTACGTATTGGTTCTTGCCTTCGGCGAGGCGTTGCACTTCCTCATAAGCCCAATCGAGGAACCAGTCCGGACTGCTCGTCGCCCGTGCCTCGACGATTTTGGCCGGGTTCATGCGCGCGGCGTGCACCTGCCCTGCGGTGTAGTATCCAGCCTCGACGAGATTATCGAGCACCTGATTGGTTCGTGCCCGCGACGCCGCCAGATCGACCAACGGCGAATATTTCGTCGGCGCCTTGAAGAGGCCGGCCAGCACCGCAGCTTCGGCCATGTTGATGTCGCGGACGGACTTGCCGAAATAGTACTGCGAGGCGGCTTCGACACCGAAGGTGCCGCCGCCCAGATAGGCGCGGTCGAAATAGAGTTTCAGGATCTGCTTCTTCGAGTACCGGCTTTCGAGCAGGAACGACAAAAACAGCTCTTTGATCTTGCGTTGGACGGATCGTTCTGACGACAGGAACAGGTTTTTTGCGAGCTGCTGCGTCAAGGTCGAGCCGCCTTGCACCACCTCGTTGGCCTGCACGTTGGTGACCAACGCGCGCAGCGTGCCCAAGACGTCGATGCCGTAATGCTCAAAGAAGCGCCGGTCTTCGGTTGCGAGCGTCGCCTTAATGAGCACATCCGGTATTTCGCTGAGCGGCACGGAGTCATTGTGCAGGATGCCGCGGCGACCGATCTCATTGCCATTGACGTCGAGGAACGTCACTGCATAGCGCCCGGTCGAAAACTTGCTTTCGTCGAACTCCTGGAAGGCGGGCAGCGCCAAGCCATAAAGCACGACGAAGCCGCCAAACAGCATCGTCAGGCTTTCGGACGCAAATTCGTTCAGCAGCCGCCGCCAGCCGACAAGCTGAAAGCGCGCGAAAAAGCTCGAGCCAGCGTTCCAATAGTCCTTGATGCGCGACCAGGCATCCCCGAGCGACGAATTGAGCTTCGAATCAATGGCGAGCCAATCGATAAAGCGATCCCGTCCGCCCTGCTTGTGAAACCAGTCGTTCAAGAAGCGCCATCCCTTGCCGGCGTCGATCGTATCAAGTCGCTCTTGTCACGCGCGAGACGCGGGCTTAAGCCCTTTACTGCAAGAATTTTATTTGCAACAGCAATTGCGACGCATCCGCCGGACGCGCCGCAAAGCGAGTTTGCCGACGTTAGACGTCGCAAGTCGACAAAATTGTGGTTATCCCGGCTCAAGCCAGAAGGGAAGAGCGAGACCTGATGTTGGACGGCAACGATCCACCGTTCTGGCGCACAAAAACGCTCGAAGAGATGAGTCGCGACGAGTGGGAGGCGCTGTGCGACGGCTGCGGGCGCTGTTGTCTCGTCAAGCTCGAAGACGAAGACACGGCGCAGATTTATCTGACGCGGCTCGCCTGCAGCATGCTCGACGTCCGCACTTGCCGCTGCAAGGACTACCCCAACCGCTTCGAGAAAATGCCGGACTGCCTGGCCATCGACATTCCGCGTGCGCGCGAGCTGTCGTGGCTGCCGAAGTCGTGCGCTTACCGAATCGTCGGTGAGGGCGGCGACCTGCCGTGGTGGCATCCGCTGGTCTCCGGCACGGACGAGACGGTGCATCAGGCGGGGATCTCGGTCCGCAGTTTCGCCATGAGCGAGCGGCGCGTGAAGCAGGAAAACTACTGGAAGTACATCATTCCCGATCTACCGGACGAAGCGGCGGAGCCGCCTCGCTCAGGTAAGGGCCGGAAGGCGGGCAAATCCGCGAAGTAAGCGAGCACGACGTCATCCCTCGGGCTCGGCCGGAGGATAGAGTTTGCTAGTCGGCTCCGCATGGCAAATGGAGACATCTAACCACCGTCATCCCGGCGGAGGCCGGGATCCAGCCAGGCACCAAACATTCGTTGCGATGATGCTTGCCTGGGTGCCGACCTCCGTCGGCATGACGATGGCGAGGGAGCGCGCGCAAGATATCGACATGATGCCCTTGGGCTTGTTCCGAGGAGGCAGGTTCACCGAGGATCGATCTCAGGGCGGTAGTCGCTCGCGCCCCAGTGGCGGACGCGGACGGGACGGTCGGCGTGGGCAGTGGTCGGTGGCGGCAGCATTCCGTAATGGCGCGCCAACTGACGAAGTGCAATCTGCAGGATGATCTTGCCCGAGCGTTGCGGCCAGCCGCTTGCCTTCTCGCTGGCTTCAAGACCTTTCAAGTGACAGCAGACATCGATCAGAACTCCGGCGAGATCAGGACCGACGGCCGCCAGCGCGCGCTTCACACGCTCCTTCGCCGCGACAACGGCATCGCGGATGTCGGGACCGATGTCCGGCGCGCCCTTGCCGCCACCGCCGCCTGAAAGCAGAAGCGACCAGTTTGCGGTCGTGCGCGGCGTCATTTGAGCGAACCAGAAGTCCGCGCGGAGCTTTTCGCCAGCGTCGAATTCGGCGTCGGTCAGCATCGGCTGTCCGTCCTTATCCTTGCGCCGAGCAAGCCACGCCAGCGGACTTTCGGCAAGGTTGCGCGTCGGCGTAGCACTTCCCTCTTGCGCGTTGACTGCGTTGCGGCGCGTGTTTCCTACAGCCATTGATGTTCCTCGATCTCCTCGCGGGGACTGATCCGATTGGTGGTTACGTCGCGCTGGACGAGCGTCGGCAACGCCCAGCCCAAAACATCCAGCGCGCGATCGAAATTCGGATCGTCGCGGCGGCACTCGACTTTAAGGCAGGCATGCGCGACGGTGGTGCGATCGCGGCCGAACATCGTGCCGACTTCCGTCAGCGACATGCGGCAGCAAACATGCGCGAGGTACATCGCGACCTGACGCGCCTCGGCGATGTCTCGAACGCCGCGTGTTCCACTCCAGAGAAGGTCTGCATCAACGCCGAAGACGTTGGAAATCGCCAAGTCAATTGCAACGCGCGTCTGGCGGTGGCGCAGGTCGTCCGCCGTTTGGCGATCGGCCACAAGACGCTGTCGCGTCTTCAGGGCCGACAAAAGCGAGGCCCGTGTCATCCCTTCTTCCCATGGTCTGACAGTCGTACGGACGTTAACGCCCGTCGCGGATGAGTGAACATGTCTGGCCATTCGTCTCGGTTGTGTCATCGCCGAGCAGAATACGGGCGCCCGATACAGCGGGGATAAGTTTTTTTCGAGCGCTTACGTTCACCTTATCGGCGGCGACACTTGGGAAAGTTATCCCCGCGTTCGTCGGCGGCCTCACAGTCGCCAGTCATGCACAACTGCGTATCAAATCGACACAAGACGACGTCCGGCGATGCGGGGCGCTCCGTCTTTCGCAAGCCAGAGTCCAACTACGCGCCGGATGCTTTGCAACTTTTGCCCGTTTGGCCGAAGGAAATTGGCGATCGCACGGATCAGGGTCGGCGAAAAATTATCGCCATCATCGAACGGGAATTGCGGAAAGAGCGCTGCCGCGGCATTGCCGGAGACCGCGCCTACGATCTGACGCGGCACTCCCGTCTCGCCAGATTGTTAAAGCACGAACGCGACGCGCTCGCCAAGCTTATTCACCGGTGAGTTCAGCGGTGCGGCGTGAGGAATTTGATCCGTTGCCAGATTATCTTTCGCGACGGGTGCCGAGGCCCATTTTCTTCGCAAGCTGCGAGCGGGCGTTGGCGTAATTCGGCGCGACCATCGGATAGTCGGGCGGCAGCCCCCACTTCTCGCGGTATTCTTCCGGCGACAAGTTGTAGTGCGTCCGCAAATGCCGCTTCAGCGATTTGAACTTCTTGCCGTCTTCGAGACAGATGATGAAGTCCGGCATGACGGACTTCTTGACGGCGATCTTCGGTTTTGACTCTTCGCGGTCCTGCGGCACCGTCCGCCCGGCGGCGCGGCTCAGCGCGGCGTGCGTTTCGGCGATAAGGTTCGGAAGCTCGGTCGAGGCGATCGAATTGTTGCTGACGTACGCAGCGACGATCGTCGCCGTGATCGTCACAAGCTCAGGCTGGGCAGAACTGTCCATGTGCTCATCTTCCGCTTCCTCTGCCGGTCGAAAAACCTGCCCGGACCGCCCGTCCATGTCGACACCCCGCCGTTTTCCGATTTAATCGACGAAGTCCGCCGGAAACCCCAGTAACGCGAATGCAGCCGACGAGATCAACTGGAATTCACTTGCGAAAGCTTTGACTACAGGTCGCATTCATTGTCAATCGCGGTGCAGAATTAGATTACGACATTACTAATTCTTGATGTGGGGGCATCTGCATTTGATCATTACTCGGTGACTGGAGCCGCGTTGACGTGCGCCCGCGGGCGGCCGAGAACCATCCCCCCGATCTTCACTCAAGCATCGAAAGGTTTGTAGCCCGATGACTGGTCCGACGACTGGCAGCTCCGACACGACCGCCCTTGCCGAAGAGACGGCGCCGCCCTCCCCGCCGGTGGCGCACCGTCTGCCTGTTGTCTCGACCTATCATGGCGTTACCCTTACCGACGATTACGCGTGGATCCGGGCCGACAACTGGCAGGAAGTGATGCGGCAGCCGCAGGAGTTGGCTGGGCACATCCGCGATCATCTCGACGCCGAGAACGCCTACACCAAGGCGATGATGGCGCACACCGAGCCTCTACAGGAGACGCTGTTCAAAGAAATGAAGGCACGTCTCAAGGAAGACGACAGCCATGTGCCGCAACCGGACGGGCCGTTCGAATACTTCCCGCGTTTCGTCAAAGGCGGCCAGTATGCGCAGCTTTGCCGGATTCCGCGCGGCGGCTCGCAAGGCGATGCGCAGGTCCTGCTCGACGGCAATGCGGAAGCCGAAGGCAAGAGCTATTGGGACCTCGGCGCAACGGCGCACACGAACGATCACAAGCTGCTCGCCTACGCGACCGACGACAAGGGCTCGGAGCTCTACACGATCCGCATCCGCGACCTGGCGACGGGCCAAAATCTCGCCGACGAAATTCCGGATTCCCACGGCAGCCTCGAATGGTCGAGCGATGGGCGCACGCTTTTCTACATCAAGGTCGACGAGCATCAGCGACCGCTGTTCGTCTACAGCCACGTGCTCGGCACACCGGTTTCCGAAGACAAGCTCGTCTATGAGGAAAAGGATTCAGGCTTCTTCGTCGGACTGTCGTCAACGCAGTCGCAGAAATTCATCCTCATCGACATTCACGATCACGATACGAGCGAAGTGCATCTGATCGACGCCGACAATCCCGCGGCCGGTCCGAGGATGGTGACCCCACGCCGTGTCGGGCACCAGTACAGCGTCGAGCATCACGGCAAGAACCTCATCATCGCGACGAACTCGAACGATGCGGAAGATTTCCGCGTGGTGATTGTGCCCGTTGCCGCGCCCGAAGAAGCCAACTGGCGCGAGATCGTCCCGCACAAACCGGGGCGATTGATCCTCGACGTCAGCGTGTTCCAGAATTTCGTGACGCGGCTCGAACGTGAGGAAAGCCTGCCGCGTATCGTCGTGACGCCGATCAAGGCGGGCGGCAGCGCCGACGGTTTCTTCGATCTCAGCGGCGAGCACAGCATTGCGTTCGCTGAAGAGGCTTATGCGCTCGGCATGAGTTCAGGGTATGAATTCGACACCACGCGCATCCGCTTCACCTATTCGTCGCTGACGACGCCTGCGGAAACCTATGACTACGATATGGCCACGCGCGAACGCACGCTGCGCAAACGCCAGGAAATTCCGAGCGGACATAATCCAGCCGACTACGTGACGCGCCGCCTGCTCGCGCCTGCAAAGGACGGCGCGCTCGTTCCGGTCACGCTGCTCTACAAAAAGACGACGCCGCTCGATGGTTCGGCACCGCTGTTCCTTTACGGTTATGGCGCCTATGGCATCGCAATGCCGGCTGCGTTCTCGACGGCGCGACTGTCGCTCGTCGATCGCGGTTTTATTTTCGCCATCGCTCACATTCGCGGCGGCAAGGATAAGGGCTATCGCTGGTACACCGACGGCAAGCTCAAGAAGAAGAAGAACACGTTCACCGACTTCATCGCGGCGGGCGAGCATCTCGTGTCGGAAGGCTTCACGACGCGCGGGCGGATCGTCGCCAACGGCGGCTCTGCTGGCGGCATGCTGATGGGCGCGATCGCCAACATGGCGCCCGACCTTTTCCTTGCGATCATAGCGGACGTGCCGTTCGTCGATGTCTTGAATACGATGCTCGACAAGGATTTGCCGCTGACGCCGCCGGAATGGCCGGAGTGGGGAAATCCACTGACGAGCAAGGACGACTTTGACTACATCCGCAGTTATTCGCCTTACGATAATGTCGAAGCGAAGGACTATCCACACATCCTCGCACTCGCAGGTCTAACCGATCCGCGCGTGACGTATTGGGAGCCGGCGAAGTGGATCGCCAAGATGCGCGCGCTCAACACGAGCGCCAATCTAGTGCTGTTGAAGACGAACATGGGCGCAGGGCATGGCGGCGCGTCGGGCCGCTTCGACGGCTTGAAGGATACGGCCTTCAACTTCTCGTTCGCGCTGGAGGTGGCGGGGCTCGGAGTGTAAGGAACGAGCCGGCGGGCTGCGTCGCCCCGACGAGATGAAACGAGACGGGGCGATCATGCACTACGTTCTTTTTTACGATTACGTTCAGGACTACTTGGAACGACGCGGGGCCCTTCGCGACGAGCATCTGGTCCTGGCAAGAGCGGCTGTCGAGCGGAGCGAACTCCTTCTCGGCGGCGCGTTTGCCGGTCCTGCGGATGGCGGTATGCTGCTCTTCTCGGGAAGCTCGCCTGCCGTGGCGGAGAATTTTGCCAAAGCCGACCCGTACGTCACCAAAGGCCTCGTCACACGGTGGCGGGTGCGGGAATGGACGACGGTCATCGGGAAAGATGCAGCCCATCCCGTGAAGGCGGCCAAATCGGACTGAGCTTCGTCTCTTGCACTTTTATGACAGCGCGTGTGCAGGTCTCTCGACAAAATCGCGAGAGCCGCTAAGCTCCGTATCCTGAATATATTCCTGCAATCGAGACTGACGTTCCTTCCGTGCGTACAGGTCCGGAATATTTCCCGGCCTGATCTGGAGGCTGGTGCATGTTGCGTATTTCGACGGCTATTTCCTCAAAGAAAAAGCTACTTAGCGCGTTCGCGATGATCGCGGTGCTGCTTGCCGCCGCCGGCGGATATGTCCGCGCTGCGCCTGACAAGTACAGCCTGAAAGTTCCCGGCGGCCTCGCCTTCGCCGACTTCAAAGGCTACGAAGACTGGCAAACCGTGGCCGTCAGCCAGACGGAAAGCGCGATGGCGGTCATCCTCGCCAACCCGGTGATGATCGAAGCCTACCGGTCAGGTATTCCCGAAAACGGCAAGCCGTTCCCCGAAGGCTCGAAGATCGCGAAGATCCATTGGAAGCCGACGCAGAGCAAGGACTCACCTAGTCCTGCGACGGTACCGGGCAAACTGCAAAACGTCGACTTCATCGAGAAGGACAGTAAGCGCTTCGCCGACAGCGGCGGCTGGGGCTACGCGGCGTTCAACTACGATCCGGCCACCGATACTTTCTCGCCCGCGACGGCTTCCGACACGCCGCCCCAAGAGAACGACGCCAAGTGCGGATTCACCTGCCATACGATCGTGCAGGCGAAGGATTATATTTTCACGGCGTATCCGAAGAGATAGTGCTGTGTCGCCTCTTACTTGAGGCTGGGGTCATTGATTGGCCGGACTGCGGAGCTTTTATCCGCTGATGTCTCTCGCCAAAGTAGCGTGTCGAAAGCGGGGGAATATCCGGCCGCGCGATATTCGTCCTCCGGAACCTCTGTTTCCTGCCCATCGGGGAACTTAATCCTGACGCTGTCCTGCGTCGTGAGACATTTCCAACCGTTGTGAATTCTGAAAAGACCATGCGTTTCCATTTGATGCTCCTCCAAAGAGCACATTCGCTTGCGATGCAGCATTTGACGGGTGTCAGCCGTTCGCAGCCTCGCTCACCGCGGAGATATGAGGCTGCGATCATAGGGAAACGAGATCCCTGCCGATCCCACCAAATAAGAAAAGCATAATTGCCGAACCCGTCCGTAAGAGGAATTCGCTCGAATGCTATGGGCTTGTTTGTCAGCGTTTGCACATAAAAAAGCCCGCGAAGCGCGGGTCTTTCTCAATGATGCGTCGCTCCAGAAGACAGTCGTTTCACTCAACGACGGCAAGTCCTTTTGCCTTGTCCGCGTTGCGGGCCTGCTTAAGGTTCTTGATGCCGTTGACGTTGGCGGACGTGAAATCGGCGTCCAAGAGATTAGCGCCTTTTACGTCCGCTCCATCGAAATTCGATCCGCCGAGTTCGGCGTCATCCAAGTTGGCGTCCGTCATATCCGCGCCTTTCAGCGAAGAAAATTCGATCAGCACGCGACGCATGTTCGCGCCGCGGAACGACGCGCCGTCGAGCGTTGAATTGCGGAATGTGCCGCGCATCAGTCCCATCGACTGATTGGCCTCGTTTGGCGCCAAGTTGGCTTTATCGAAGTTCGCGTTCTGCAAATTCGCTTTACTGAAATCTGCCGCGACGTTAGCGCCGGAAAAATCCGCGCCTTGCAGGTTTGCGCCTTGGAGCTGGGTTTGAAATAGGCTTGCGCCTCGTAGCTGCGCGCCGCTCCAATTAGAGTTCAACGACCAAGCAGAATCGAGGTTCACGCCGTCGAGATTTGAGTTCGAGAGGTTGGTGCGCATCAGGCGAGCGGCCTGCAGATTCACGCGGCGCAAATCCATCTTCGACAAATCCAGTCCGTTCAGCGCCTTTCCCGAGAGGTCGAGCTTTTCCCCTGCTTTCAGCTTAGCGAGAGCAGCACTGATGTCCGCTCGGCTCATCTCGGCCTTCGTATAGTCGTCGGAGCTGAAATCGACCATGTCGGTCATGCTTTGCGCGGCAACTGCGGGGGCGCCTAAAATCAAGAAACTTAGGACTGCCAATGCTCGCTTCATGTCAGTTCTCCAGGATCTGCATTTCGCAAGAAAGCCGAATATGGCGCCGGCGTATGTGACCAAAGTCACGCTGATTAGATTGGGACGACCGAACCGAATGTTAATGATGGGCTGCCGGATCCTGAGCAAGTAATCGGTGCGTTTGCTCCCCCAAAAACAAAAAAGGCCCGCCGAAGCGGGCCTTTCGTTTGTAAGGATCAGCTCTGTTAATGAAGCTCGTCCCGCGTAAGGCGGCGTCGGACGGCTTCGTCAAAAGCAGCTTCCTTATTTTCAAAGCGGTGCGGTTCGTCATCGACAAATATACCAATGAGTCCGTTTTCGTCTCGAACGAATCGAGCGAACTCGCGTCCCCCGATAGTAATCAATGCCGTCAGCTGGGGACTTTGGAGGTAGCGAACATTCCATCCATTCTGGCTATCCTCGTCCCAGAGCATCTTGGCTAAGTTCTCGAGTTCGCTCGCGTGAAGCTGTAGTTTTCGGGTCTGGACCCAACGACGCTCTCTTGCCTCGTTCTCCAGCTTATCTGTGCGTGACGGCATGTTGAATGCATCTCCGTGATCAAGGCCTCTATAAAAACAAAAAAGGCCCGCCGAAGCGGGCCTTTCGTTTCTAGGAGGCAGCGCTTAGGCTGCGACCGTGCCGAAGGTCAGCGATTTCGTAACCTCCTCGAGTGCCGTGTCGGATTTTAGTGCGATACCGATGTACCGGACTCGTCCGGCTACCTTCTCCTTTTTCACGCCAAGCTCGGCGAATTCACGTGCAAAGCTCGGAAGTGCTGCAGGCTCCTTGTTCTTAGAGTCACACCAAGAGCAATAGTCTTCATAGAGTTCAGTAGCCGTTACACTTGATCCATCACGGACCTCGACATTCTCCTTGTAGAAACGTTCGGTGTTGTTCTCGGGGACGAGGCGCGCAACCGGCGCCACGACCTTGCTTTCGACAACCGTCGGCTCTGCCTGATGCACTTCTGCGGGCGGAGCTTCGATTGCGCGCGCCGGGGCAACGGGTGTTTCGAGAGCGATCTCGAGCGACCGGTTGTCGTTGGCGCCAGAACGCGGCTTTTTCGTTTGCACGGTCACCGGTGTGAGCACCGGAACCGCCACCGCTGCCGCAGCGGTGCTTACTTCCGTCAGCGCCTTCGGCGAGACGGGCTTAGGCTGGCGATCATAAAGTCGCCACTGGCTGAATGCGACGTACATGCCGAATCCAGACCCGATCTCGAGCAGCAGGGCGACGAACAACGTCAACGCCATCTGCACGTTCTCGATCTTCACGTTCGGGAAGAACGCGTTCGCAAGCTCGGTCAAAACCTTCGCTTGGGGGTCGGCTTCCGACAGCGCAGGCGTACCTGCGGTCGCATCGATCTTCGACTTGAGCTCGGCAATATGAGCGTCGGCCTTCTTGGCCGAGGCCGCTGATGCAAGCTCGGCTTCAAGAGACGTCACCTGCTGACAGAGCTGGCGCCGCATGTTGGTCGTGACTTCTGTACAGCCTTTCGACCACTTCCATGCCTTGTCGAGCTTCAGCCCATCGATCTCGCTCTGCACCGTTTCATACGGACGATGCTGAGGGATCCAGGCAGCTTGCTCTTCCGCGCGCTTCAGCTCGGTCCTCAAGTCCTGATAGACTTGAGCTTCCTGAGCGCGTTCCCCGGTCGAATCGAAGCGGTTCAACGCCGCGTGACCGAGTGCGGAGGTCATGGAATAGGTCGTTACGACCGTCCAGACCAAGGCGGACGCTGCCGCTTGCGACCAAATTCGATTGCGTACTGCGGCAAAGAAGAAAAACGGTACAAGAGCCTTCATGCAGTCGGCAGCAGCGGATGCTGCTCCGTAGATTTGGCCGTCGAGTTCGGTTCGTCCGAGACTGAAGCCAAAACGCCAGTTCATCGCAGCGGAAACGGCGAGCAATACGCCTGCTGCGAGAACCCCCAACACGCCTAAAACGTGTCTCATCGTGGTTGCCCTCTCCTGTGAAGGCCGGTCGGTAATTGAAAAAGACCGGCCACGTCGTTGTGGTCCCAGCGACCGAGGGTGCCGCCGACCATGCTCCGGTACGCGAACGAGCAAGATTGCGAATGATCTCCGTTCGTTCGGCTGTGAGCTCCGATGTCATCCCCATGACAAATCGGCAGCCGAGCGACGCGAAAACCGCACAATCAAGCAAACCAGAGCCGCCACATTCGAAGCCCGACTGGAGGATTCCGCCACGATTTCGCCGCAAGAAATCAGAGTGGAAAACTTTGTCGTCCGGTTCGGACCGAAAGTGGAAAACTTACGCGAATTAAACTCCCCTCTCTTTCAGCCGTAGCTGAGTCGGGAGGCGATGTGAATCCAAAACGATAGAAGAATCAGAATTGTAGGAGCACGTGCCGACTATGACGCGGGTGTCATATGGCGGTGTCCACGAGCTTCCGGCAGCGGTTGAAAAGTCCCGGTTATCAAGAGGTTTTGCACCGGCTGCGCAAGTTTCGCACAAGCCTCCGATTGTGGCGGGCGTGTGCCGGATATCGTTCTTGGCATGGCGAGTACATGGCGGCCCCATGTCGCGCCCGTCACAAGGTATGACGCATTGTGCGTTTACCAAGCGCCCGGACTTGAGGCATTCTCATCTCGTGTTGGTCTTGCACATTGGAATGTGCAGCGTCGTCGATTTTCATGGGCGAGGCTGACTGCTCATCGTTCCGGCCCGATCGTATTCCGGACGACCGCGTGACTGATGTTCAGTGAGGTTGGTGGAGTCGCGTCATGTCACGCCCCGGTGCACTGCTGCTGATCACCGCCGGTATCGTGCTCGGAAGCCTGTACCTCTTTCCGTTCTCAGATCCTTCCGACGACCTCGCCGCCGTCACGCGCATTTCCGTCGCGCCCGACCGTACCTATCGGGAGCGAGACATCATCCCGACGTTTGCGCCCACGTCTCCGTCGTTGCGCAAACCGGTTGCCGCCAATGCGAACGAGGTCGCGACGGTCGTGCTTCCGAAGCCCAGCACCTGGACGACGGTCGTGGCGGCCGGACGTTCGGTCGTGTCGCCGGTGCGATCCTCGGGCTCGTCAGACCCTGCGACCCGCACTCAGCTGGCACGCGACCTGCAGACCGAATTGCAGCGCGTCGGCTGCTATCGCGGCACAATCAACGGCAGCTGGACACAATCGACACGGCGAGCCATGGCTGCATTCCTGGATCGCGCCAACGCCGTGCTGCCGTACAATCAGCCTGACTACGTGTTGCTTGCACTGGTACAGAGCCATCAGGACGTGATGTGCTCCGCCGACTGCCCCTCCGGACAGATCATGCAGGGGGACGGCCGTTGCTTACCCGCTGCGGTCATCGCGCAGGCCGAGAGACGGCAGAAGCGACAGGATGGACGCTGGCTGACGATCACGCATCTTGCCGACGGACGCGCTGGCGAGCGCGCTGTGGCGTCAAAGCCGACCGAGCGCGAGGTGCTGCCTTGGCAGAGAAATCAGGTCGTCACCGATCCGCTGCCGCAGGTCGCCATTGCTCCGCGGCCTGATCCCTTGCCTGGGCGCATGTCGATCGGTGGGCCTCTTCCGCCAGAGGTGATGGCGCCTTCGACCTCCGTCGTCACCGGTGCGCTGCCGGCTGCTACCGTGACGCCCAATGGGTCAGCGAAGCTTGCCGCTCTGCAATATGAGCCGGACGACGACAGTGTTTCCGAAGACGCCGATGCGGCTGACGCTCTCCCGGTAACGCGCGACGGCGACATCGCGCCCGCACACAAGGTGAAGAAATCACGCCGCGCCGAGAGCGAGAAACGGCGGCGATATAATTCCTATGCTTACTCAGGCAAGCGCCGCCATGGCGATCCGCGTCCGGGCACGACACGCTTCAATCTCATGCAGTCGCTCGGCGGCGTATATTGACGGTCTTAAATCTCGGTGCCGTCTCTGACCCACCTCAGGTATGCGTCGCTCCCGCCCGTGACGGGAACGACGAGCACCGCGGGCGTCTCGTAGGGATGGTTGGCAACGATGTGCGCAACAGCGCGTTCGGCACCCTCGGCTGCGAGCTTGACGACCATGACAGCTTCTTCCGCCGTCTCGGTGGTGCCCTTCCAAACGTAGACGGACGTCATCGACGGCAGGACGTTAACGCAGCCGGCCAGTCGCCGCTCGACCAGATCCTTGCCCAAAGCCAGGGCTGCGGCGCGATCCGGGAACGTCGCGTAAATCATCACGACGCCATCGGCTGGCATCGGGCGGCACTCTCCGCTATCCCGCACTGTACGATCTAGATGGGGGGGCTTGTCGTTTGACGGCACTTGAGCGAGCTTCCCTGCCTTGGTCCGCAGCCTTACAACCGCGACAGCATTTACCTGAAGGGCCTTGATGGCGAAAGAAAAGCACAAATTCGAGCGCATCGCCTTCGTCGCGAGCGAAGTGCCCGAAGCGATCGAAGCCCAGGCGGCCCTGATCAAGCGCTACGGCGAAACCGACCCTGCCGAAGCCGATGTCATCGTGGCGCTCGGCGGCGACGGCTTCATGTTGCAGACGCTCCACCGCTTCATCAACGACAAGATCCCGATCTACGGCATGAACCGAGGCTCGGTTGGCTTCCTGATGAACGACTACCGGGAAGAGGATCTGCTTGAGCGGCTGTCCGCGGCCGAGACGAGCCGCATCCATCCGCTGGCGATGATCGCGACCGACGCCAACGGCAAAGCGCACAAGAGCCTCGCGATCAATGAGATCTCGCTATTCCGGCAGCGCTATCAGGCCGCCAAGTTGCAGGTCGCCATCGACGACAAGATGCGGCTCGAAGAGCTGATCTGCGACGGCATCCTGGTTTCGACGCCTGCGGGTTCGACGGCCTATAACCTTTCGGCGCACGGTCCCATTCTGCCGATCAAATCTCAATTGCTGGCCGTGACGCCGATCAGTCCCTTTCGCCCGCGGCGTTGGCGTGGCGCCATCGTGCCGAGCAAGGTGCGCATCACGATCACGGTGCTTGAACATGAGAAACGGCCGGTCAGCGCCGTCGCCGACCACTTCGAGACGCGCAATGTCATCAAGGTCGACATCGAGCAGGCGCGCGCGATCGAACTCTACATGATGTTCGACCGCGAACACGGCCTGGAAGAACGCGTGCTGGCGGAGCAGTTCAGGTATTAGGCATCAAGCCTGTGTCGCGAAAAATTCGGTGAGTTTTTCGAAGCGCTTATTTGCCAAGTCTATTCCGGTGAGTGCGTTTCCCGCAGCGTCTTTTTCGTCGGTGGGAAGATCCTCTCCATTCCAGCCCAAGGATGAGAGATCGAAGCCATTGGCGACCATCGAACCACCCGAGTTATAAATGCGCGCCACTTCAACGCCATGCCATTTGATGGTGTATGCGACAGGCAGGGAATTCCCCATCGCATCCGTGAAGCCGCCCTCATCGGTCAAGGGCTCGACAACCGAGCCCGACGCCGTAGTCAGAGGCGTCGCGTCAGGCTTATAGGTGACATCCTCGTCACTGCCGTCATTCTCGTCGAGCTTTGGCGCAAAGAGATCGGCGAAGGGATCCGAACTGCCAGCCGCGCCATCCGTTTGGTCGGACGCTCCGTCATTCTCGCCTTTTGCTTTTTTGAGAAGCTGCAAGGCCGTGGTGTGGGTGCTGGAAAAGCCGACAATTGAAAGCATGGCGGACCTTCGGTGACCATTTCGGTCAACGAACCTGCACTTATACAGCTTAAGAGTTCATTAAGTATGTTTCGGGCCGGGCCGAAACTAACTGGCCCTCCAGCGGGTGCTTGAGCACGCGCGGAGGGCCATGATGTGGTCTGAAGTGCCGTTTCCCGATTTCCCGGCCGGCGGTGCTGATCCCGCGGCTCCCCGAATCGAGTTTGCCAACACGTATGCCGAGAGCTTGGCAGGGCATGGTTAATGCTGGCTTAATGCCGCGGTACTGATACCGCTCAGATTCAAGGTCAGGCCGGCCAATGCTTGACGATGGCTTCGAGCTTGGGGCGCTCGCGTTCCTCGGGCTTCTCCATCGGCGTGCCGACATAGATGAAACCAGCGATTTTCTCGTGCTCCGACAGGCCGAAGGCTTCGCGGACCGTGGGGCTGTAGGCGATCCACTCGCTGAGCCAGGAGGTGCCGAAGCCCAGCGCATTGGCCGCCAAGCAAAGATTGAAGCAGAGCGCACCGACCGACAGCACCTGCTCCCACTCCGGCGCACCGGGACGCGGCTTCACCGATGAAATGACCGCTATGACCATGGGCGAGCGCATGAATCTGGCCCGCTCCATGTCGAGACGGACATGCGACGGCGGCTCGCGCTCTTCCTTTTCGCAGGCCTTGGCGAAGATTTCCCCAGCCGACGCGCGCGCATCGCCCTCAAAAACGATGAAACGCCAGGGCGAAAGCTTTTTATGATCAGGAACGCGTGTCCCGACCGTCAGAATCTTGTTGAGTTCTTCGGCCGTTGGGGCGGGTGCGGCGAGCCGGTCGGGCTTGACCGAACGTCTTGCCGCAAGAAATTCAAAAAATGCGGTATTCATGGGTTGTTCCGTACCTTTGCGTGCCCGTCTCGCTATACGAGGCGTCGAGCTGTTACAAGCCACCCGTTACAGTCAGAGTCGGGATAAGGATCGAAGCGCTAAGGTGGTGGGGGAATGATGCGGCTGAAAATATCGAGGATCGTCGCACCGCTCGTGGCGGTTGCCGTGCTTGCCGCCGTCGGCCTCGCGGCGCGACCCGCTCTGAGTGCCGATGCGCCGACGGCCATGCTGATCGTCGACGGATCGGGTTCGATGTGGGGCCGGCTGGCGCCCGCCAACCGGCCGAAGATCGACGTCGTGCGTGACAAGCTCGGCGCGCTTCTGGCCGAGCCCTCGTCCACCCGCGTCGGCCTCATCTCGTTCGGACATCGCCGCCGCGGTGATTGCAGCGACGTGGAGATGATTGCGGGTCCCGACAGCCCGCGTCAGAGCGTTCTCGATCCGCTCTCAAAGCTCAGCCCGAGAGGGCCAGGCCCGGTGACGGCGGCGTTGCGCATGGCGGTGGACGCTATTGGTTCCTCACGGCCGGCGCAGATCGTTATCGTCGGCGACAATGCCGACAACTGCCGCCAGGATTCCTGCGCAGCCGCGCGCGCCATCGCCAAGTCGTCACCCGGTGTCGTCATTCAGGTGATCGGCATCGGACTTTCCGCGAACGAACGCCCGCGCATGGCGTGCATGGCAGAGGCGACGGGCGGCCGCTTCTACGACATCGCAGATTCCAACGGGCTCGATGCCGCCATCGACGAAGCCGTGAAGCTCGCGGTTCTGGCGCCGTCCGACGTTGCGGGCGCGGCAGGCAAACCGTTGGCGCCTAAAGCACCGCCGCCGCCCGCCGGAGCATCGCTACGCGCCTCTGCGGCATTGGCTGAGGGCCGCCCCCTCATCACGGCACCGGTGACGTGGAGGATCTACAAAGCCGGGGGCGCGAAAGTGCTCGGCCAGGGCGTCGGCAAAGACATTTCAGTCAAACTGTCGGCTGGCGATTACGACATCGAAGCCGAGCTTGGCGGCGTCAAAGCCCGGCACACGATCACGATTGCCGACGGCGAAGCGCAGAGCATCATCGTCCCGCTCGACGCTGCGCATCTCGTTGCGCGCGCTGTGGGCAGCAAGAGTGGCCCGCCCTCGCCCACCGCGACCTTGAGCGTGTCGTCGAACGGCCAGCCTGTTGCCTTGAAGCGTGGCGATACGGTCGATCTCTATCTGCAGCCTGCCGAATATGGCGTGACGGCCGTCGATGGCGCGGCGCGTTCATCGCAGACGATCAATCTCGCTGCGGGAGACGACAAACGGCTCGATGTCGCGCTCTCGACTGGACGCCTCGACCTGTCGGCAACCGGCGCGAACGGCGGGGCGATCCAAGACGTGCTCTACACGGTCGAGACCGACGATCCGGAAAGTCCTGACGGACGTCGCGAAGTGGCGCGGTCGCGCAGCCCGCAGGCGACCTTCGTGCTTCCCGAGGGCACCTACTACATCGGCGCCAATGCCGGCAACGGCCTCACCAGCAAACGCGTCGCCATCGGCGCCGGGCAGACGGTCACGGAGACGCTTGCGATTGCTCTCGTGCCGGTCAAGATCACGGCGCTCGTTGCAGGTGTACCGGCTAAGCCCGACGACAACATTTTCTATCGTGTCGATCGCATCGACGGCGACCGCGTCAGCATTGCACGCGCCATCGGCCCGGCGCTTGACCTCAGTTTATCTCCGGGGCGCTACCGGATCAGCGCTTCGCTTGCGACCGCACACTTGTCGGCCTCGAAGGAAGTGACGCTCGACGCAGGCAAGCCTGCAAAAGCCGTGATCGATATCGCGTCGGGACAGGTCAACTTCGTGCCGACAGCCGCCGCAGTACCCGCGTTCGGCGATTTGACCTGGGAAGTCGCCGATGAAAACGGCATGCCGATCTGGCGCGCGACCGGCGCGCAGGCGACCGCGATCCTGGCACCGGGAAAATATACCGTGCGCTTCGACGCGCGTAACAGTCATGGACAGGCTGCGTTCGAGGTCCGAGCGGGCCAGAGCCAGAAGATTGAGATTGGACCCGGATGACCGAAGCGTTGCGTAGTCTAAACCTATTATCGCTGCGCCAGCGGTTGCGCGCCGTCGCTGTGCTTATGCTGGCGGCAATGGCGTTGTCGTTCGTTGCGGCGACGGCATCGTTTGCGCAGGAGCCCGTTCCGGACGGCCCAGCGCCTGCGCCCTGGGGACCGGTCGGCGGCAAACGGCAAAACACAACGACGGTTGAGCGCGGCAAGACGAAAGGCGGCGTCCGGCTCGTTGCGTTGCTGACGGGCGATGGCCAGCAGATCGAGCAAGGTCTCATCTGGCGGGTTTTTCGGACCGTGCCGCGGTCGACCAAGTCGAAACTCGTGTTGGAATCCCGCGAGGCGAGCCCCCTCGTGAAACTTCCACCCGGCGAATACACCGTCAACGCCGCCTTCGGGCGGGCGAACCTGACACGAAAGATCGTCATCAAGCCGGACGGGCCGCCGTTCGAGCCGTTCGTGCTGAATGCGGGCGGACTTCGCGTCGCGGCGATGATCGGCGGCAAGCCAGCGCCACCCGGCGCGGTCTCGTATTCAATCTACACCGATGATCGCGACGAGTTCGAAGGCAACTCTGCGGTTATCACCGGCGCCAAGCCGAACCTGATCATTCGCCTCAATTCCGGCATCTACCGGATTGTCTCGATTTACGGCGACGCCAACGCCAAGATCGAGGCGGACGTGACCGTCGAAGCGGGCAAGCTGACGGAGACGACAGTAACGCACACGGGCGGCAAGGCGACGTTCAAGCTCGTCACGCGGGCGGGCGGCGAAGCGGTGCCCGACACGCGTTGGACGATCCAGACGACGGAAGGCGATACTGTGAAAGAGAGCGTCGGCGCACTGCCGACGCATGTGCTGGCGCCTGGGAAATACCTAGTGACAGCGTCGTCGGGCGGCCGTCTCTACCAGAACTCGTTCGAGATCAAGGACGGCGACAACATCAGCGTCGAAGTGCTGATGGCCAGCGCGACCGACGACAACAGCAATCGGGTGTCGAGCGGCGCGACGACGATCGCTCCAACAATCGCGCCAACGTCCGGCGGCATGCCGATGGATTTCAGAAATCCGTAAGGACCCAGTCGGTTGGACAGCCGTTATCGCGCATGCGCTTTTCGATTAATGCATGTTGCGCGGTATCACCGCCTTCGAGGCAGGCTGTGCGCGCCAACTGCCATTGCTCGCAGGCGCTCGTGAGATCGCCCGCTTCTTGCGCTGCTTCACCCAGCGCCAGGCGCGCTGCAGCATGAGCCGAATGGGGGCCGTGAAGCGCGCCATTCCCGGCGGCCGAGCGAAGCGCTTCCATCCGTGCACTCTGATCGCCTGCGCGGGCGTAAGCGGCGGCGAGATCGAGATAAAGTCCGGCAAGCGCCGTCTTGTCGCCGTGGGCAGCCGCACTGTCGATTTTCGCTGCAATCGTCTCAGCGGTTTCGAGTGGCTTCTGCAAAGGCGGTGCTGCGGCTTCCGGCGACGGCTGCGCAACGGCGTGGAAAGGCTCGATGAGGCGATCCGGAGGCAAAGCGCCGCGGCGATAACGCCGGGATGACCGCCACAGGTAGAGGAGCATCAGGATGACGGCGACCGGGATCGCAAAGACGATCAGTTCGAGCAACATGTGATACGTCGCTGGGATTCCCATCACCCTCCCCCATCGTCACGCCTGCGGCCGCAATTCCCCCTGCGGCGAAACTATCAGCGGAACGGCGCCGAGTACATGAGACCGCCCTTGCTCCACAAGTTGTTGAGGCCGCGATCGAGTTTCAGCGATGAGCTTTGGCCGAGCGTGCGTTCAAAGATCTCGCCATAGTTGCCGACGTCGTGAACGACCTGATAGGCCCAGTCGCGCGGCAATCCGAGCGGCGCGCCTAGATCGGCATCGAGACCCAGGAAGCGCCGGACCTCGTGCGAGGGCGAAGCCTTCATGGTGTCGACGTTGCTGCTGGAAATATTCATTTCTTCCGCGGCAACGAGTGCCATCATCACCCAGCGGACGACGGCGAACCAGCCATCATCACCAAGCCGCACGGCCGGGCCGTACGGTTCCTTCGTAATCAATTCCGGCAGCAGCATCTGATCGGCGCCGCTGGCCAAGCGGCTCTTTTCGAAGGCGAGCAATGTCATGTCGCCGGTCAGCACCGTACAGCCGCCGTCGGAATAGGTTTTGACCAGATCCTCCCAGCGATCGGACTGTATGAGTTGGTAACGCATCTTCCGGCTGCCGAAGTAATCGGAGATTGCGGTCTCATCACTCGTTCCGGCCAGAACGCAGATCGAAGCGCCAGACAGCTCAAGAACGCTGGCGATCGAGTGATTGCGTGGAATGATGAAGCCCTGGCCATCGTAATAGAGCGTACCCACGAAGCGCGCACCGAGTTCTGTATCGCGCGTCAGCGTCCATGCCGTCGCGCCAAGAAGAACGTCAACCTCATCATCCTGCAATGATTTGAAGCGATCGCTGGCGTTGAGGCTCAGGAGCTTCACTGCGTCACGGTCGCCAAAGATGGCGGCGGCGAGCGCTGAACAGAATTCGACGTCCATGCCGCTCCAGGCACCGCGCGGGCTCACCTCGCTGAAGCCGGGTGCATGGTCCTGGACACCGCAGACGACCTTGCCACGGGCTTTGATTGCGTCGAGAATACTGATCGGTGCGCTCTCGGCCTCTGAAGCCACCCCCAGCGCGACCACGAACAGCGCGATTGCTGCCGCCAAGACCCGCACAACGATGCTCATCTGCACTCTTCCGGCCAATGCTTCACTCGGGTCTCATCATTCCATACACGGAGCAGACAAAAGCGACGGGAGCGCCCATCGGTCCTAGTGCGCAGCCAGACATCTCGCGTCAGCGCGCAATGGTCAAGGCCTTGACCGGCAACCAAACTTGCGTCACGACGGCCGAACCCGCCCGGAGAGCTTTAGAATGACTGTAAAGAAGGAAGGTTCCGAGCGCGGAGAGCGTCCCGAGACCGACGTCGTGCACCTGGGGCGAAAGCCGTTCGAACAGCACGGCTTCGTCAATACGCCCGTTTATCGGGGATCGACGGTTCTTTATCCGACGCTCGACGCCCTTCGCGCCTATTCGCAGCCCTACACCTACGGCCGCCGCGCCACGCCGACGACGCGCGCACTCGAAGAGGCGATCACGCAGTTGGAAGGCGGCACCGCGACGATCTTGACGTCGTCAGGCCTCGGCGCGATCTCGACGGCGATTTTGGCATTCGCCGAGGCGGGCGATCACGTCCTGATCCTCGACAGCGTCTATCAGCCGGCCCGCACGTTCGCCGACAAAATGCTGACGCGGCTCGGCGTGGAGGTCAGCTATTACGATCCGCTGATCGGCGCGGACATCGCGAAGCTGTTCCGCCCGAATACGCGCCTCGTCATGGTCGAAGCGCCGGGATCGCAGACGTTCGAGATGCAGGACATTCCAGCGATTGCGGCGGCGGCTCACGCCAAGAACATCTGGGTGCTGGCCGATAACACCTGGGCGACGCCGCTCTTCTGCAAGCCTCTGGCGCTCGGCGCGGACGTGTCCATCCAGGCGGCGACCAAGTACATCGTGGGGCATGCCGATGCGATGCTCGGCACTGTCACGGCCAATGCGCGAGCCGCAAAGTTCATCGACGATGCGAAAGAACGTCTCGGCACCTGTCCCGGCTCGGAAGAAACGTACCTCGGCTTGCGCGGGCTGAGAACGCTCGCGGTGCGGCTCCAGCAGCATCAGCGCTCAGGCATTGCGGTCGCGGAATGGCTGGCGGCGCGGCCCGAGGTTGACCGTGTTCTCCATCCGGCTTTGCCGAACGATCCGGGCCACGCGATCTGGAAACGCGACTTTACCGGCGCCTGCGGTTTGTTCTCGATCGTTCTCAAGCCCGTGCCGCAGAAAGCGCTGGCGGCGTTGCTTGACGGATTGAAGCTGTTCGGGATGGGATATTCCTGGGGAGGATACGAAAGCCTCGTCGTGCCGTTCGACCCGACATCCTACCGCACGGCGACGCGCTGGCAGGGTCCGGGGCCGGCACTGCGATTCCACATCGGTCTCGAAGCGGTCGAGGATCTCATTGCTGACCTTGCCGCTGGATTCGAACGGATGAAGAGCGCCTAATGATGGCGCTCTTTTCCATTTAGAAGCCAAGCACCTGGCGAATGATATCGCCGACGCCGCCATCGTACTTGCGATAGCTGCTGCCGCTATTTGTCAGGCCCATCGGCGGGCTGAGACTGTCGCTGCTGCGAGTGAAGCGCACCGCTTTCAAAGCCGCGGTATCGAGCGGCGGCGCCGTCGCGACGTCGATTGCGTCCCACTTGCCCGCAAGCGCCTGCTCGATGCGCTTTTGATGGCCGTACCAATCGTCGTAGTAGTGGGCCTTGCCGCCATCATCGACCCAGACCGTGAAATAGCCGACGTGGACGGGAATCGGCCGTTCGAGCTTGATCTCGTTGTCCATCGGTCCGCGACGGATGAGCTGTTTCACGCTGGGCGCGGCGTCGCCCCTATCGATCTCCAGGATGGTCTGGGCGAAGACCTGCGGATTGCGTACACGCATGCAGCCGTGGCTGTAGAGCCTGACGGGCTTGTCGAAGAGATATTTCGACGGCGTGTCGTGCAGGTAGACCGAGTGCTTATTCGGAAAGAGCAGCTTCACGACGCCGAGCGCGTTGTCGTCGCCTGCGGGCTGATAGAAGTTGTAGGCACTCAAGTTGGCTTTCGCCCAGTTGACCTTGGTGCTGTCGATGCGGCGGCCGTTGCGCATGACGACATAGCCCTGGCTTTCGATGGAGCGGCCTGACAGCAGCATCGAGAGCTTGATCGAATCTGGGATGTTCCAGCGCGGATTGAGGACGATTGTCGTCATATCCTTGGAGAAGATCGGGGTCTCCTTGTCGGCGGTGCCGACGACGACGCGATCGCTGAACAGCGTCTTACCATTTTCTGTCAGTGCAATTGAGAATGATGGCACGTTGACCAGGATGTGCGTATCGCCGAGAGAGCGCGGCATCCAGCGCCACTCTTCCATGTTGGCAATGACAGCTTCGATCTTGTCGGCTGTCGATTTCGTATCGTCACCAGCCAGCGCCGCGCGCGTCGCAGGACCTACGAAACCGTCAGCGGCAAGGCCGTTCTGTTCCTGAAATTGCTTGATCGCCGTTTCGAGCACATCGTTGAACAGTGAAGCATCGTCGCCTGACGTTGCGATCGCAAAGCGCTGCTTCAATATTGCGACGTCGGGCGAGCGAACGCCATTCGCGAGCATTGCGCCGCGCTTCGGAATTTGCGGCACGACCGGCTTGCTTTCATGCTCGCCGCGCAGGCTGGCGAGCAGAGCTTTCAGCTTGAGGAACTGATCCTGCCGGGGCTGGAAACCGCGCAGCACTGCATCAGGGTCGGGCTTGTCAGCAATCTGTGCCAGAACGCCGGAGGCTGGCGTAATGACCGGCTTGCGATCGAGATAATAGGAAAGCTGCTTTTCGGGGTCCGGAATGCGTGCGCCTTCGGCTTGATGGGCGTAGCGCAGAATTGCACCGGTGATTGCAATGTCGGCTGCAGCGAGTTCTTCGGGCGACGATTGTCCGACACCGAGCATTTTCGTAGCGGCAGTGACGTTGAAATCGGAGGCGTCGAGACCCCATTCGCCAGCGCGACCCAATTCGGCGATCACGAGATCAGCGGCGTGCGTCAGTCCCTTATCATCGACCCACAGCGGTCGGCATTGCCGACTTTGATAGAATGAGACGACGTCGGCGCGGTCGCTTGTATCGAAGGCCAGCGTGGTCGAAAGCTTGGTGCAAAGCGCCGCCGGGACACCGGTCAGGGGAGCTGGCGTTTCCGCGGGCGGTGTCGAAATGGCTTGCGCGGCTTCGATGTTCGGAACGTTGGGGGGCGGCGCGGCATCTTCGGCAACGGCGAGCCCAGGGATCGGCACGACGGCAAGGGCGCCGCATATCATGAACGGCCTTACGAGCGACCCGATGAGCGACCGGGCGCTCCAGGACTTGGATAGAACGTGAGGGCCGCGGGGGGACAAGATCATGGTACGCACTCGCTACATTTCGGTGGTGACCGTGGGCAAAGCTAACCTAAGCAAGCTTCGCTCGGCTTCCAGCATAAGATTTTAAATCGTGCTCCAAGGTTAAATGTTAATAACGGGCACCGTTGCAATTTCCTTCGCAACAGATGCCAACGTGTGGCGATCCCGGCAGGGCTCGAACCTGCAACCTTCGGAGTCGAATTCCGACGCTCTATCCATTGAGCCACGGGACCAGATGTGACGCCTGTATGCGACGACTGCGTGAAACCAACAATCGCCGCTTTCTGAAGTCAGTGTCTTCGCAACGCGAACGGTGCGATTCCATCGCAATGATTGCATATTCCAGACGGTTGATAAACGCGATCATGAGTGGAACCAGCGATCAACGTTCGCGTTAGCGAAGAAAGCGGGGATGTTGGCTTTTTTCGTCAGGGGGACACTGTCGAGATATGACTTTCATCGAGCAAGCCTGCCATCGGCAGGCCGTTGAGCTTTGGAGAAACCGGCCGAATCTGCACGACTGGCGTCTGCGCATCTTTTCGCAAATTTTGCGGTATTGCGAGATTTCCGGCGAGCGCCCGACCACATCGGCATCCATCGTGTTGTTCAGAGGCATGGCAGCGGTGGGGGCAGATGCCTACCGCAAGAATGCTCCAGCATTATCGGAGCTGCGGCATTCGCTGGCGTCCGAACCGCAGATGCTCGTGCGCAAACTGACTGAGTTCTATGCCAAAGCCGAAGACGAGCTTCGTCTCCATCGCGAGATTGTGGCGCGGATGCTGCCGGAACGCGGGCGTTAGTGGCTATCTCGTTACCTTCTTTTCAAGCCAACGGGACGCGGAACCATCCGCGTCCGGGGTCCGTTTCCGGACTGCAAACGGCAACAAGAAAAGGAGAGAAACGCGATGAAAGGCTTCAAAGTCGGCACCACTGCATTGGCCCTCGTGGCAGCCGGCTCGCTCAGCGCAATGGCTGCGGACTATAGTTCCGGCGTCAGACCTGAGGTGCCGGGCAGCAAGCCAACAACGGTGACGCCTGCTCCCGCCAACGAAGGCGCGAGCACGGGCGAATCCGGCGCGACGAGCCCGGCAGGCATCCCGGCGGATCCGACAACGAACGAAAATGTTCAGCCCGGCCCTTCGACGGGAACACCGAATGACCCCGCGGCAGGGTCGAACCCAGGCGCGCGCGTCCCGAGCTCGCCGCAGGGAACGGGAAGCTCCAGCCCGTAACTCGATCTTCAAATCGGTATAAAAAATAATGAAGGCTCCGGAATGCATCCGGAGCCTTCTGCTTGGACGCTGTCTCTCTATCGAGGCGCGTTCAATCTACGCATGCCTGATAGCGTCGCCACCAGTACGGGCTACCCGTGCGCACGGCACGGCGATACAGCCAGCCGCAATCGTCACCGGCGTCATAATAGTAATCGTCATAATAGCCGTAACCGTAATATGGCCATCCGCCATAGGCATAAATCGGATAGCCGCGCCAACGGCGTCCGTGCCGCCAATACTTGCCGCCACCACGCCAGCGATTTGCGTTGGCATATCCGTATCTCCTGCCGGGGCGAAAGGCACGGCCGCCGTTCGGAACGCGCGCGAAATTGCGCGGACCGCGATACACTTGCCCTCGAAAAGCCCGCGGCCCGTTAAAGCCCGGTCCGCCACGGAACGAGCGCGCTGCAAAGCCGCCGCCACCCATGCGGCCGCCGCCGAAGTGTCCTCCGCCACCACGGAAGCCGCCACCTCCACCGTGGAAGCCACCGCCGCCATGGAAGCCGCCACCTCCGCTTCGCGCCTCGGCAGTCACACTGCCGAGCGCCAGGAGCAAAGCAGCTCCCAGCGCCGCGATCATCTTGAGGTTCATACTAAAAACTCCTTGGGTCTCTCGGATGGATGCCCTCACGACATCCTTAGCGACTAAACTTCCGGGTAAATGTCGCAGTTCCGGAAGGGAACTCTTTGAGCTGGCGCAAACGCGAGGTCGTTCGTTGCAAGGAACTGAAATAGCCACGCGGCCGAAATGTTGTGGAACAAGACGTGTCCGGTCGCCGTTGGATAGCCAGACGGATGCACCAGCGTACGTCAGGCGCCTGTCAAACGGCGCCCGGGCCGCTCGGGAGCCTTGCGCTCCCAGCGGCTTTGCTTTGATCTACGTCTAGCGCGCAGGCTTCGCCGAGCCTTACATTTATCGCGCAAGCCCTGGTCCGGATGCAGTCGAATGGCGAAGAGAAAGCTTTCCGAATACCGCGCCAAGCGTGATTTCACCAAAACGGCGGAACCCAGCGGCACGGCGGCGGTCCGTCCGGCGCAGCATTTGCGTTTCGTCATTCAGAAACACGACGCGACACGGCTGCATTATGACTTCCGGCTGGAACTCGACGGCGTGTTCAAATCGTGGGCCGTGACGCGCGGTCCCTCCGTCGATCCGAAAGATAAGCGCCTTGCCGTCGAGGTCGAAGATCATCCGCTCGACTACGGCGATTTCGAAGGCACCATTCCCAAAGGTCAATATGGCGGCGGCACCGTGATGCTGTGGGACCGCGGTTTCTGGGCGCCCGTCGGAGACAAGAGCCCAGAACAACAACTGCGCGACGGCGAATTGAAATTCGTGCTCGCAGGCGAGAAGCTCAAAGGCAGCTGGGTACTCGTCAAAATGAAGAACGATCGCTACGGCGGCGGAAAACGCAATAACTGGTTGCTCATCAAGCATAAGGACGAAGGCGCGCACGCGGGTGACGCCGACAAGATCCTGTCGCAGGATCGCTCCGTCGCCTCGAAGCGGACGATGACGCAGATCGCGGCGGGCGAAGGCCGTGGACCCGAACCTTTCATTCTTCGCGGGCGACGCGCCAAGCGGCCCGATGCGGTCTGGCATTCGAACGCATCGTCCGATGACGATGAGCCTGAGCCTGCAGCCCGAAAGAAACCGCTGAAACGGACACCCGTTCGCAAGATGCGCAAGACAGGAACCAAGTCGCAATCGGATGCGCCGTCAACCGCCGACAAAGTGCTCGGCATCGCGATCTCTCACCCAGAGAAAGAGCTTTGGCCCGGCGGTACGGGAGAGGCCGTCAGCAAGCTCGATCTTGCGCATTATCTTGAAACTGTGGGTGAGTGGATGCTGCCCCACATCAAGGGGCGGCCCTGCTCCGTCATTCGCGCGCCCGACGGTATCGACGGGCAGAGCTTCTTTCAGCGTCACGCCATGCGCGGGATGTCGCCGGAAATCGACCTCGTGAAAATCTCCGGCGATCGAGAGCCTTATATCGAAGTCAATTCGGTGGAAGGCCTGATCGCGCTCGGCCAAATCGCAGCGCTCGAATTTCATCCGTGGAACTGCGCTCCGTTCGAGCCCGATGTTCCGGGGCGGCTCGTGTTCGATCTCGATCCGGCGCCGGATGTCGATTTCGGCCGCGTTGTCGTTGCGGCCAACGAACTGCGCGAGCGGCTCGAAGATGTCGGTCTTGTCGCATTCTGCAAGACCACTGGCGGCAAGGGAATTCACGTCGTAACGCCCCTGAAGACGCGCGGCGGCGCGGGCGTGGGATGGGATGAAGCTAAAGCGTTCGCGGGCGCCCTGTGCCAACAGATGGCCAAGGATAGCCCCGATGCCTATCTCATCAAGATGACCAAGAAGCTGCGCAAGGGCCGCATCTTTCTGGATTACCTGCGCAATGATCGCATGGCGACTGCCGTTGCACCATTGTCTCCGCGTGCGCGGCCGGGGGCGACCGTGTCGATGCCGCTGACGTGGGCGCAAGTGAAACAGGGCCTCGATCCCAAGCGCTTCACCGTGCACAGCGTGCCCGCGCTCCTCAAAAAATCATCCGCATGGAAGGACTATTGCGACAGCGAGCGGCCACTGAAGACCGCGATCAAGAAGCTTCTGGGATCGTGAGCTTGTGCGAAAAGCAGCGCCGGTAAAACGCCCGCGATCGGTCCCGTTGAAGGCTTCGGCATTGAAATCGGGGGGCGGTCTTGTTTCTCCATCCAAAATCGAGGGTGCCGTTAAATCGGCTATGCCGTCATTCGTTGAGCCTTGCCTAGCGACGCTCGTCGCAAAGCCGCCTATTGGCGAGGAATGGGTGCACGAGATCAAGTTCGACGGCTATCGCATTCAAGCCCGCATCGACCGTAACGACGTTCGCTTGCTGACACGCAACGGGCTCGACTGGACCGATCGTTTCGGCGGCCTTGCAAAGACGCTCGCCGAATTTCATCGCGGAAATGCTATCATCGACGGCGAGCTTGTCGTCGAAGACGCGACTGGTCATTCGAGCTTTTCGGCGCTCGCCGCCGCGCTGAAAAGCGGGCGCAGTGAAAAGTTCGTGCTGCACTGCTTCGATCTTCTCTATCTCGATGGCCTCAATCTCATCGGCGCGACGCTGCAAGATCGCAAACGTCTGCTTGAGAAGCTCTTCGTCCGCCGAGCGAAGACCGGGCCGATCCGATATAGCGGGCATCTCGCCGTGGACGGTGCACGCATGCTTTCAGATGCTTGCAGTCTCGGCCTCGAAGGCATCATTTCGAAGCGGATCGACAGGCCCTATCGCTCGGGCCGTCACGACGACTGGCTGAAATCGAAATGTATTCAGGTCGATGAGTTCGTGATCGTCGGCTATCTCGTCTCGAGCGCCGGGCCGAACGCCGTCGGCGCGCTGGTCGTCGGCTATTACGACAAGAAGCGATTGATCTATGCCGGACGGGTTGGCACCGGGTACACGCATCGCACCGCGGCCGACCTGATGCGCAAGCTGAGGCCGCTTCGTGTCGATGCGCCGCCGGTCCAGGGACCGCTGACAAATCTGCAGCGCAGAGACGTCGTCTGGGTCCGTCCCGATCTTGTGGCGCAGATCGAGTATCGCGCCTGGACGGGCGATGGGTTGCTGAGACACGCGGCGTTCAAAGGCTTGCGAGAAGACAAGCCCGCAAAAGACGTTCGCCGTCCCGTCACCAAGGTGATCGAGACCTAGATATCTTAGGTGAAGGGGAAGAACATCGTCTGAGCCAAGTGCGGCGTCAGGAACATCCACATCCAAAGCGCAAAGAACGGGTGCATTTCGAGCCTCCTGAATTTGCTGTTGCAATCAGGCGAGATCGCGACCCGTCTCACATTTTACGAGAAACCACTGTGGACCTTCAAAGTCCGCTCAGCGAGCCGGAGCAATTCGCAGTGTTCGTGAAAGGTATCACGAGTCTGCGACATTTTGGACCAAAAATCAGCGGCCGCGCGACTTCCGCTTTTGTGCTTTCGGCGGAGCCCGCTTGAC
This sequence comes from Hyphomicrobium sp. MC8b, assembly GCF_905067615.1. NCBI lineage: Bacteria > Pseudomonadati > Pseudomonadota > Alphaproteobacteria > Hyphomicrobiales > Hyphomicrobiaceae > Hyphomicrobium > Hyphomicrobium sp. MC8b. Next base: position 2,614,453 of record NZ_LR898465.1, read on the forward strand.
GGGCTCGCGCTTCTGTCGTGCGGCTGCCGTTTTGGTGCGTGTGCTCGCGGGCTTGGCTTTCGACTTTTCGGTCGAGCGACGTAGCGCTTCCATGAAGTCGATGACCGTGCCGCCCGAAGGCTCGTCGCCGCCGCCTGCGACTTCCGTCGACAGGCCGCCCTCGACCTTTTCCTTCACAAGGGCGCGCAATGCTTCGGAATAATGATTTTTGAAATCCGACGGTTCGAACTTTCGCGTCCGCTCGTCGATCAGCTGCTTCGCCATGTTGACCAACTCGGGTCGCAGCTTGCTCGTGCCGATGTCGGAGAAGATCTCGTCAGCATCGCGGATCTCGTTGGCATAGCGGAGCGTCTCAAGCATCAAGCCATTGCCGCAAGGCTTCATCGCCACGAGATTTTCGCGGCCGCGGATCGTCAGCTGCCCGACACCATATTTTTCGGTAGCGCGCAGCGCGTCGCGAATGATGCGATAGCCCTCTTCCGCCACGTCGCCGTCGGGAAGAACATAATAAGGATTGTCAAAATAGAGCGGGTCGATGGAGCAGGCATCGACAAATTCTGTCAACTCGACCGTGTGGCGGGTGTTGAGCTTCAGCTTGTCGAGCTCGTCAGGCTCGAACAGGACGTAGTTGCCGTCGTCGAGCTCATAGCCTTGGACGATGTCGGCCTGCGGCACGACACGTCCCCCCTCGCCCGCGACCTTCTGATAACGGATGCGCTGCTTCGTCTTGCGGTCGACCTGATGGAGCGCGATCTTGTCTTCCGAAGCGGTGGCGCTAACGAGACGAATGGGAATGGTAACGAGCGCGAGGCGCAAATGTCCCTTCCAGAAGGACCGTGCCGTTGCCATGGCTCAACTCCTCAAGAACGCGATACTGACAGCCATATAGCACGCCACCGGCGTCGCGGCTAAGGGCCCAAACGGCGAACGCACGTTAACAAGACCCGGTTCCGGGCATTTTGAGTTCTCTCAAACTTGCTTAAATTCGAATTGCCGTTGCCGCGCTCCCCATCCAGCGAACCTGATGCGCTCGCCCCCGCCGGCATTTTCTGAGCGACATTTAGGCGGCGTGAACGTGCTGCAAAAATCTCAAGATTTGATCTAGCCCAACTTTTTTAGACGGTTGCTGTTTAGCGTCGGGCGGGCTTGGAAGCTTTCGATGAGGCGGCTCATGCCCAAGATAAATGGCCCGGTATCGTGAAATGGATTCGAACGTAGCCAACGGTTGTTGACATGTCGCCTCAACTGAATGGAACGGTGATTGCGGTCCGTGGAGCCGTCGCCTTTGCTTCAAAGACCGGACGGAAGCTTTGAGGCCATCATCGTCTTGCGATCGAACTTGCGGCCATCGACGATAAATGTTCCGTCGCCGACGGCATGGATCATCCGCTTTTCTTTTCGTTGCGGATTGAGGTAAGCGGCGACGGCCTCCAGCACGACGATATTGTGCGGCGAGACGAAGTCGACGACTTTGCATTCGATGTTGGCGAGGCATTCCTCGATCAGCGGCGCCTGGACGGACTTTCCAGCGCGCGCCGTCAGCTTGAACTTCGCGAATTTGTCGACATCGCTGCCGGAACATGTGCCGATGCCCACGACCCGGTCCAGCATGTCGATCGTGGGAACGGCAATGACGCATTCCCGCGTGTTTTGCAGGGCCGAGAAGGAATAGTTCCAGGCGCCTGTCGTGATCGCAAATACGGGAGTGAAGTCCATGACCATCGTCCACGAGATGGTCATGACGTTGTTTTTCTCCGCATCGCGCGTGGTGACAAGCACGACGGGCCCCGGCTCGATCAGCGTAAAAGCCCTGCTCAACTTCATCTCGTGCATCGCCCGGCCCCTTACACCGTCGAAAGAAGTCGCACGGGCGACTTTTCTGGAACAAAGGATTTTGCTTATTAAACTTGATTTTCCGCGCGCCGCGCAGCTTCCGGCATCGGCGAGTTCGATAAATTTCTTCAGAAAGCCCAATCAAAGGCGCCGACCCGAAGCCTCGTGTCGATCGACGACGTCGGCATGGACGGCGCGAAACTCATTACTGGAGAAACACTGCATATCGACGGCGGATATCACATCATCGATTGAAGCCACCTAACCAGGGTTTGCATTTTTGCCGACCCGATCCCAGGTGATCGATACCGAGAACTCATTCGTTTGACGGCAGTCAATGCGCACAACCGACCGTCCGAAATACTGAACGCCGATACTTAAAAAGGGAGAAAAAGAATGACCCATAAAGTGCTTTGTGCCGTAGACGAGACCGACCATTCCAAAAATGCAGTGGCTCAAGCAGCAGAACTAGCCAAGGCCACCGGCTCGGAACTCACGCTACTGGCCGTCAATTTGCCTGTTGGAGCTGAAGGTCGAGGCGCTCCGACGATTTACGCTTGGGAAGATGGCGACGCCGCGCGCGTGCTCAACTCGGCAACTGAGCTCGCGCGGAAGGCAGGCGTCTCCGATCCGAAAGCTGTTTCCGTTAAAAGCCGCGATGCCGCGCGGGCAATTGTTATTTATGCGGAAGACCACGGCGTCGACCACATCGTCGTGGGAACGGGCGGCAAAGGCGCTATCGCGCGCTTCATGCTCGGCTCGGTTTCGAGCGATGTCGTGGCTCGCGCTCACTGTCCAGTGACAATCGCAAGATAGTAGCACAGCAGCAGCGATGTCCCTCGAGGCTTCGCTGCTCTTTTATTGCATCAAAGTGATTTCGAGATCGACGCCGTCGATAATGCGTAAATTTGGATATCTGCGCATGAAAACGATAAAAAATAAAAATGCATACGTGCTGTTGATTGTTGCTGCGGCGTTGATCGGCTGGCTGTCTCTTGGACAGCCGGTCCAACGCGCGTACGCCCAGGACGCGCCGCCGGAACCGAACGCGGACATTGGTGAGTCCCAAACCGATCAGTCACAATCCAGTGGGTCTCAAGCAGATCAGACGCAGACCATCAGCAAAGAGCAGCTCGAGCAGCTTGTCGCGCCGATCGCGCTTTATCCCGATCCCCTGCTCACGCAGGTCTTGATGGCATCGACATATCCTCTCGAAGTCGTGGAGGCAGCCCGCTGGTCGCAAGCCAATCCGAAACTGAAAGGAAAAGCGCTCGAGAACGCCATGCAAAAGCGGTCATGGGACGCGAGCGTCAAATCGTTGACGGCGTTCCCGAGTGTGCTGGCGATGATGAACGAAAAGCTTGATTGGACCCAGCAACTCGGCAATGCGTTTCTCGCGCAGCAACAGGATGTTCTCAGTGCCGTCCAGAGTTTGCGGCAACGGGCTGACGACGCCGGAAAGCTGAAGTCGACGAAGCAACAAACGGTAGCGCGCGATACAAGCGGATCGCAAAATTACATCACGATAGAGCCGACGGAGCCGGACCTCGTCTATGTCCCTGCCTACGATCCGAACGTGGTCTATGGCACTTGGCCTTATCCCGATTATCCACCGTACTATTGGTATCCACCCGGATATATCGCTGGTCCGGGAATATGGTGGGGAAGCGGCATTCTAGCTGGCGCCGTTCTGTGGGGTATCGCGAACTGGCCGAGGTCGGAACTTTGGATCAACACGAACCGATACAATCGCTGGAATCGAACCAACATAACGAACGGCAGATGGCAGCATAACGTCGTCCATCGAAGGGGCGTACCTTACGCGAACCGTCGTCTCAACGACCAGTTCCGCCGGCCTTATCAAGGCAATTTCTCGGCCTCTCGCGAGCAGTTCCGAGGACGAGCCGATGCGGGCCGCGCAGCACTGGCAGGCGCCGCGGGTGGTGCGCTGGCAGGACAAGCCCTCAAAAATCGGCCTGCACAGCGCCCGGCGGGAGCCGATCGTCAAGCCCGTCCGAGGCCAACAGCCTTTGATCGCCCGGCCGCCGGGCAAAATGTTCGCCGTTCCAGCGCACGCGGCAGAGCAAGCCGGACCGCCTCGTTCAACCGCGGCGGCTTCCGTGGCGGGAACTTCAGGGGCGGAGGCGGTTTCCGAGGAGGCGGAGGTGGCTTCCGGGGAGGCGGAGGACGCGGCGGCGGGCGGCGGTCTGATATCAGAGTGAAGCACGAAGTCGTTTTGCTCGGCCGACTTTCGAATGGCATTGGCTTCTATCGCTTTGCATATAACGGCGACACGAAGCTCTATGTCGGCGTCATCGCCCAAGAAGCGAGAAAAGTTGCTCCGCGCACTGTTGCTCGCGATCCGCAAGGATACCTGACCGTCAATTACGACCGGCTCGGCGTTCCATTCGAAACGTACCAAAGCTGGCTCGCGTCGGGCGGCAAAATTCCCCAACTTGATCCGCGTTAGGCCGGGAGGATCCGGACATGCTTGCGTTGCGCGACCTCAAGAAATTCATGATGTTCCTTTGTGCTGTTCCGTTGCTGCTGACCGGGCCGCATGCCACAGCATTCGGAGCCGAACTGAAGACATTTGCTACGCCGGAGGACGCTGCCAAGGCGCTCGTCGAGGCAGCGAAGTCCGACGATCAAAAAGCGCTTCTGGCGATACTTGGCCCCTCGCTCAAGCAGTGGATCGAATCCGGAGATCCCGTTGCAGATCGCGCGGCCAAAGATAAATTCGTGAAGGATTACGAACAGAAGCAATCCATAGACACCGACGAAAAAGACAAGGCAGTACTGATCATCGGCGACGACGACTTCCCCTTCCCGATTCCGATCGTAAAAAAGGACAACGAGTGGGCATTCGATCCCGAACAGGGCAAACAAGAAATCATCGACCGCCGCGTCGGCACAAACGAACTCGACACAATTCAGACACTCCTCGCCATCGCGGACGCGCAGAACGATTACGTCGAACTTAATCCGCTAGGCAAAGGAGCACCCGCCTACGCGCGGCGCTTCATCAGCTCACCCGATAAGCATGACGGCCTCTATTGGCCGCCCGGCAGTGGGTCGCAGTCGGAAAGTCCATTAGGACCGCTCGTAGCCGACGCCGTGACGGCCGGTTATAAGCCATCGTCCGAGGGCGGAGACACGTCGCAAAATCCCTATCACGGCTACTACTTCCGCATGCTGACGGCCCAAGGCGCACACGCTCCTGGCGGAGCCTACTCCTATCTCGTAAACGGCAGAATGATCGGTGGCTTCGCCGTCATCGCGTGGCCGGCAAAATACGGCGCGTCGGGCTACAAGACGTTTATGATCAATCAGGACCAGACGGTTTATGAATCCGATCTCGGCCCGGATACCGCCGCGGAAGTTCAGGGCATCCGCACGTTTGATCCCGACGAAGATTGGAAAAAGGTCAGCACGAATTAGGCCCAAGCTGCACCGGAGTTGCGGAGCATTGCACAGCGAAGGAATGACTGAGAGGCACGAGGCAATCGAATGGCCACCAGCTTCGTCAAACGGCTCGCCGTAATGGTGCTCGGCGCTATCCTCGTCGTATTAGCAGTTGTCATGTGGGCGTATGCGACCAACGTCATGACTTCATTGGTCGAACATTTTTGGTGCAAATTGGCGGGGCCGGAGGTTTGTCGAACACGCGGTTACCAACATTTTATCATCTGGATGGTTCTTGGAATTTTCAATCTTGTCGTATTGGGTTTCCTCAACGATCGGGCTTGCGCTCGACCGCATGGCTAGCATGTCGAGTTGGTCAATTAGAATGCAATAGCGCCCGACGCTTGCCTCAGCTACGCATTTAACGTCTGCTTTGATCGAGTTAACGGACAACGCCAGCAAAGCGCGTCCGCTATTAGACCACGCCAAGCCATCTTCCGCTTTCTCGGCATCACAACAGTATCGATATGGCCGCCTTGTCCCAATAGCAGAAATTGGGCACTATCGTTTCGTGTGGGCTCAGCTCGACGCAGAGCATGTCCGCTTATTCGACCAATTCGATCTCGCTTGGTCTCCACGTCTTGGCGAAAAATGGCTCAAGCGGACTGTAAAGGCGCAGGATCGTGAACCAGCCCTTCCCTGGCGTAGTTTGAATCCAGTTGCCGCGACTGACGTCTTTGGGTTGAGCCGGACTGAAATAGACCGTGGTTGAGCCGTCCGCATCCGGTTCAGCGGCCGGAGACGGGTAGCTCTGGCTGCCGGCGCGCGGATAGCGCTGCGGCGTTTCGAGCATCGATCTGGTCATCGTGTCGTATACCGTAAGTGACCAGAAATTTTTCTCTGGGATGCCCTTAGGCAAGGTCACCTTGTAAGTTTTAGAGCCATCGAAGTGGTTTTTGTTCGCATCCGACATGACGAGCAAATATTGCGAGCCGATGCCCGGCAGGCGCATCGCCATGGCCGGTGTGATGCCAGTGACGCCGTAGAAGAAGTTCGTGCGCGCATCCATCGTACGATAGCCCGTCGGCGGGAACGGCTTGACGCCTTCACGCGTGACCATCGGGATCGGTGTCTCGAACTCATATCCTGTCTCGAACAGATAGTTCGACCAGGACGAATTCGGATAATAGAACCAGCGCGGGTCCCGAGGATTCAAGAACAGCGTGCGCGACGTGGCATTCGCAAGTGCCAACGCATCGGTCATGATCTTCTTCATCCGCGCGTCGGGCGCGAACGGCTTACCCTTGACGATGCCGAGGGCTGCAATCGGACCCATGAGTTCCGCGTCAAGCGACGTTGCAGGTTCTTTCTGCACGACCTCGTTGAGCCTCTCGTAAAATGTCCAGTCGTTCGGCGGAATGGTGTTTATCACCTTGCCGCTGCCTTCGTGAAACACCGTCGGCGGGGGCTCAGTCACCCGACCCAGCTTGGCCTCGCCAGCCAGGAAGGACGCAATGGGAGTGCCGACACCACCCGGTTCGTAGGGATAGACCTTCGTGAATTTGCGGATACTTTCGACAACGGGTTTTGGATCGCTGTGGTTTTCCAAAAACGAACGGCCAAACCAGACGATGGTGTTGGTGCGGGCGCGCGCAATGAAATAGGCGCCGTCCGGGAGCTGCCCCTTGTAGTCGGGCGGCACGATCAGATACTTCCCGCCCTCTCCGCGATCGGGCCCGGGCACGCCGAGGTCAATGACCCAGCGGAACCAAGCGTCCTGAACTGCACCTAAGAATTGCGGTGGCGTTTCCACCACTACGGGCCCGTTGCTGAGATCGAGCGAGCCCATGACATAGATCGTGTCAGCATTGGCCGTGAGGAAAAGCGATTTTGAGTCCATCAGGTTGGAGAAGACGAGCACCTCGTTATCCTTGACTCCAATCTCATGCATGCCTCTCCGCAATGCATCGATGCTGACCCCCCGCATGTTATCCATGAATGCGCGGTACGCGTAAGTAAGGTCAAGGTTGTCATAGAGTTTTTGCGAGGTGGCTTTGTCCGGCACACCGTCTTTGAATTCCAGGGTGCCAATCGAGGTCTCGAGCTTGTCCGGGGTCACCAGCGAAGGCGGCAGGTCTGAGGCCGACGCAACGCCACCAACAAAATTTGTTATCGCGAGTGACATAAGAAGAGCGCCGCATTTGCCGAACGTCGTTTTCATAGTTCGCTCTCGATTTTTCAGGAAATTTTGAGTCCGGTCTGTGGGACGTGCATGCCATTCGATCCAGAGTTTGGCACTTGGACAGTCAGAAACGTAATTCGGGAATTGGTGATTTAGAGGCAATACGAATATAATGTAACATCATGGTGAGTCCGCCACTATCCGGAACCTGCAAAATAAGAGCGCTGAGATCAGTAAATGCGCGCTAACGTAAACAGGCTCGAACTCGTTGGCGTTCAAGACAACTACTACGACGATTTCGATTTGATGGCTCAGGATGCCCGAGAGTGGGACATCCACTATGAGCAGATTGGAGCCGGCACCTTTTCCGGACGGATGACGCAAGTCATTCTAACGTCGCTTCAACTCGGCAGAGTGCGATGGTCTCCGGGTATTATAGACCAGGGCACGGCCCCCATAGGGAATTGGGTTGTGGCGCTACCGGTCGCAGCCGAAGGCTCGCTGCACATCCGGGGCCGACCGGCCAGCGCCAGCGAGCCACTATTTGTTCCCGCTGGCGAAGATATTGCGTTCGCGGCGAATGGCCGGACGGACCTGATGGTTGTCGCGATTGACACGACACAAATCGAGCACTGGATGCGAATGCGCCGCGGAACTGACGGTATCGATCGGCAGACTCTCCAATCTTGGCCGATCAGTGAGCACGAAGTCTCGCAACGCACACTACTCCTGAATGAGACGCTAAATTTACTCTTGAATCAGGGGCCCAGTGCTCGCCAGGACGTTCTCAACGCAGCACATTCGATGGTGCTCGACACGGTGCTTGCTATCGTGCCCTCATTCGAGGTTGTTGAGCCGCTGCATCGCCGCGCCAAAGTTTCGGTGGCCATGCGCACACTTCTTAAGGAGAACCTCGAAGGCCATATGACAGTCGCCGATCTCTGCGCGAGAATGGCGGTCCGTGAACGCACGCTTTATCTGGCTTGCCAAGAGGCATTCGGCAAACCTCCCAAACGATTGTTACATGAAATGCGCTTGAACGCGGTCAAGCGACAGCTCTCCCAGCCTTCCGAACAAACCGATGTGACTTCGGTCGCGTTGCGATTCGGATTCTTGCATCTGGGTCGCTTCGCAGTCGATTACCGTAATCAATTCGGCGAGCGTCCGTCACAGACACTCGCACGGGCGCGAGGAGAACGTCTCGTCTTGCGCCGCTAACATCCAAGACAGACTAGCCACCTTCTTGTTGGGCCGCAGGAGTCGATGACGATAGCTTGGCGGCCATGTATTGCCCGCCTACGATTTTTTCAGAAGTGTAGCGTAGAGCCAATGACGGGGCCCTGCTGAAGGACATCGTATTCGTATCTCGATGTCCCGGAACCCTGCGAGTAGTCGACCGACAGCGCGCGGTACCCGACATAGCCATCGAGGACATGGCCATAGAGCGTACATATCTGCCAGTTATACGTCGCCAGGACTTGCCAGGAAAAATCGCTTCCGACTCCAAAGCCTCCAAAATCAGCGCGAACAACAAGCTCCTCGTGAGGGCCGAGTTGGTTTCTCACGCGCAGGCCGACAAACGGATCCACCCAATCAACCGATCCCGATTTCGCGACCCACCGGTTATTTTCGAGTACGAGCCCCGCAAGGTTGCCGGAGGTGACAGTACTGGCTGAAATCGCAGCGTCTTGATGCCAATAGCGAGCACCGGCCAAGACATCCAATGCCGTTGTGCCGGAAAGCACGGGGTTGCGATCGGCCCAAATTTCATACGCGCCGCCTGCCTCAACGGTTACTTGCGTATAGTCTGCTGAAACATTTCCTGAAAAGTCTAAGTTTCGCCGGTCCGCGTCGAAGCCCCGCGAACCGCTGAGGCTTGCATAAACGACGTCATTGAATAGCCCGATAGGTCCTTTGCGCGCTTCAGCATAGCTCATCCATGCCGGTAGCGTGGACCAATCGAGATGTCCGAAGACATCGCTGGGATCGACGTTCACGTCGAAACTCCGCCCCTTGACAACGGAGTTTCCACTCATCCATGGGATCCAGCCATAGCTCGTGAAGACAAACGACCAGCCGTCGGCGCTTTGGACGGATGCTGCGCGCGCTGCTGTTCCTTGCCCGAGATCCGCGCCGAAACCGGTGTCGGTATATCCGAATGCGCCGCAGAAAAGCGCGACAACAACGGAGGTCATGCGATTGGTGGATAAATCCATTTGTCAGACCGCCTCACGAAGCCGGGACCATGATTCGAAATCTATCATTCCACGGTGTGAAACGCCGTCACCGATCTGCTACATCCTACGTATGCAAATTAAAGTCTCGACCGAACGAGATTGAGCTTTTCCGTCGGATCAATGCGAAACGCATTGCGCGCTGGATGACAATCTTCTCGGGCTATTTCGTATTTCTATTTTGCAGAATTTGGATAGTGCAGAACGACAAGCACACTCGCAGTCAAAGTTCGCGGGCGCATAAAGTCATCGAATTCGACCTTTTAACGTCATTTCGCAATGCGGAGACGAATGTATTTGACGCTGCATCATTTCCCCGAGAACGTGATCGCCAAGGCGGCGGATGGGGCTGGTCACCACGTGTTCGAGGGAGATCGAACATGTATGGTGTCGTTTTGGTTGCCGAAAGCATGCGCCCGCGCGATGGGCCGTCCGCCGCGTGACGGTACTCTTAAGCACCTTTTGGTTTTCGGGAATGCGCGCTGTCTTCGCTTCACTCAGCTTTGTTCGCCGTTGCCCCTTCATTAAATTTCTCATCGAAAACCATGGCGAGTGCTGACGAACTGTTAGGGCAGTTTCACGAGTTCCAGCGTGGGTATCAACGATCTCATCGCGGCGTCGCCATTCTGGGCCTAAAGAACGGACAACCGGTTTCTCGAGACCGAAGGCGGAAGTTAGCTTATCCGAGAGACAGTCGCGTCAACGGCAAAAGAAAGTCCACCAAATGTTTAGGCATCGCGCCACATCCAAAATAGCTGCAGTTGCTATTGTAACGATCCTTCTCGGTGCCTCGGCGCAAGCCGTACAGGCCTGCACGGGCATTCGTCTCATTGCGGAAGACGGCACCGTCGTTCACGCCCGGACTTTAGAATTCGCTACCGATATTCACTCCGAACTCATAATGGTCCCGCGCGGCTATGCGCGGATTGGCACCACTCCAGACGGAAAAGAAGGACTGAAGTGGACGACAAAGTACGCAAGTGTCGGAATGAACGGCGTCGGACTTCCGATCTTGTTCGATGGACTTAACGAAAAGGGCCTAGCTGCCGGAATGTTCTACTTTCCAACCTCCGCCGGATACATGCCCTACACTTCGGGCGACGCGGGCAAGACCATTGCGCAGTGGGAAGTCGCATCGTGGATTCTGGAGAACTTCGCCACCGTCGAAGAGGTTAAAGCCAACATTGCTAGCGTAGTCGTCCCAGCCGTTGTGTTCGCTGGATGGGGCTTCGCGCCCGAGGCCCACTACATCGTGCATGATGCTGCAGGCAAGAGCATCGTCATCGAGTATGTGGGCGGCAAGCTCAACGTCTACGATAATCCACTGGGTGTGATTACCAACTCGCCAGCGTTTGACTGGCATATGACAAACCTTCGCAACTTCGTGAATTACTCGATGACGAACGCGCCGCCCGTGCATCTAGGCGCCCTCACACTGCTACCGACGGGCCAGGGCTCCGGCATGGCGGGCCTTCCGGGAGACTTCACGCCACCGTCGCGCTTTGTTCGAGCGGTCGCCTTCAGTCAGTCGGTCTTTCCGTCAAAGACCGGGCGCGATGCCATTCTGCAAGCCTTCCACATCCTAAACCAATTCGACATACCAAAAGGTGCCGCCCGCGAGCAGAAAGACGAGCACGGAAATATCCCTGCCGACTATACCTTGTGGACCTCGGCCAGCGATCTCAAGACAAAGCAGTACTTTTTCCGCACCCACGAGAACAGCCAGATCCGCATGGTCGATCTGATGAAGATGGACATCGACGGCAAGGGCATCGTCAAAATCTCGATCTCGGGCGACGAGGTCATAAAATCGCTAACGCCATGAACGAACGCGACGGTAACATGCGTTTAAGAACTCTGCTTCTGTTGTCAGGCATTGGATTTCTGACCGTTACAACGCCGATTAGTGCGAGGATATCTTCAGCAGCGATCCTGCATATGCTGGACACGGACAACGATGCTACCGTTGATCTTGCCGAAGCTAGGCAAGCCGGGGCTGCGGTGTTCGACCGACTCGATTCCGACAAAGATGGCACTTTGAATATCGACGAACTGAGTGGCCGTCTTACCAAAGAAGAAATCGAGGCAGGCGACCCAGGCCACAAGGACAATCTAACCAGAGATCAGGACTTGGCGATCGTGGATCTGCGATTCAAAGGCGTCGATTCAAGTCACGATCAAAAACTCGACATTCAAGAACTTTCGTCTCCATCTGGAGAAAGCTTGGTCAAGCTCATCGTCTATCGCATTCTTATCTAGGTCTGCGAATTCTTGCCTTGGGCATGTGCGGCAATGCCTTAGACGCCCGACCGCCTTCAACTGATCTTATGCCCCATTCGCCAGATGTCTGTTCTTGGAGGCATTGCTGACGCGATGTCTGCTCATCAGGAGACCATGCGCTTTCGACAATAAGACTTCCGCTTTCTCGGCATCCCGGTCGTAGTTCGAAGGGTCATGCTGCGGCTGGTCAAGTCAGCTTCTGGGATATAGATTCCCCCACTGGGAGTGGTCCTAAACGACCTGTGGCCGGCACGAAAAAGCCTCAAAAATCGGGGCGAAGCGGACATTTGGCTTCGGAAATCACCAAGCATTCCAAGGCCGCTCGCGCTAGGTGGCCTCGCGCGTTGAGATCGCAGCGTAGATCTTACGCTTTTTGACGACGGCCACGGTCAAATCGTACATCGATTGCAAGTTCATCCAGAACTCAGCCGACCCACCGAAATACTGCGCCAGCCGGATCGCCGTGTCCGCCGTCATGCCGCGTCGCTTCGCGATGATCTCTGTCAGGCGATTGGCCGGCACGCCAATCTCCTTCGCAAGCGCCCGCGCGCTCATGTCGAGCGGCTTCAGGAACTCTTCGTCCAGCATCTCGCCTGGGTGCGTTGTGACCCGTTTCATGTCGAGCAGACTTGGCGCGGGATAAGTCGTCTTCGTCATGGCTTCGTCCTCAGCGATAATCCGTGATCTCAACTTCGTTCGGGCCAGCATCCGTCCATTTGAAGCAGACCCGCCATCGAATGTGCATGCGGATCGAGTGCTGCCCCTCTCTGTCACCCGTGAGCAGTTCCAGTCGATTGCCGGGAGGAACGCCCATGTCGGCCAGATGCTTCGCCGCTGCAAGCTGACCGAGCGTGCGTTCAGCGATGGCGCTGACCTTCTGCCAGCCTTTTCTGGTTTTGCCCGTCCGATAAGCGGAAGTGATTCAGACGATCTTCCGAGGTAGGCTATGCGCTTGGAAGCGCCTTCCCCGGTCGCACCCTGTTCGCACCGAAGGAATTTTTTGACCGAAGGGCGATCCGGACAACCTATTGAATTAATTGGCGATCCCGGCAGGACTTGAACCTGCGACCCTCTGCTTAGAAGTCTGGGCGATTTTGTTGAAAAACAACGCCGTGTCTCCATTCAACTCGGTGAAGCGGAGTATTCCAATGCATTGATTTTGTTGGGACCGCCGTTTCAAGTGAGACACAAGCGGAGTTGGGGGCGAGTCATGACGTGCGCTGCTGGAAACATACCAAGCTTGGGCGTCACTCGTCGGCGCCATCCGCCCCAAGGAAGCGACTGCCGTTTGAAATTCCAAGCACGCCAAAGTCCTGAGATCGCGAACCTTCGGCCACCTCTCCAGAAGGAACGATGGCTAGGCCTCTCTTCAAAAGTTCGCGTACCGCCGCTGCGCGACTTGGTAGTCGATATTTATACCTAAAATCGTCAAGCGCCCGCATCTCGTCTGCTTCGAGCATTATCTGCAAACGTTGTTCACGGTTCGCACGAGCCATTGCGACCTCCATTTCGCGAGTTCGCCTATTCGAAGGATGAGTAATCTGCTAAATTTGATCAAAGCGCTGCCTTAACGCAATAGTGTGCTGTTGGGTTCCCGGCGCTCTTGGCATAACAGGCTCAAGCAAGTTATTGTTTTTTTGGATTTTTCCTACATCTTGATGCACGGAGGCCAGAATGCTTATTCGTGGATCCGTCGAGATGACCGTGGAAATGCCTGCGACGCTCTCGAGCAATCGGCCGCGAGTGTTGATCGCAGAAGACAGTCTTTTGATTGCGATGGACCTCGAAAATATTCTCACAGCGTTCGGCTGTGAAGTTATCGGACCCGTCTCAACCGTCGGCGAAGCCATAGACCTAATCGCAGTTTCTAGCATCGACGCGGCGATACTTGATTTTCTTTTGGCGGACGGCAGCGCGGAGCCCCTTGCTGAATACTTGGACGATAAAGGAATTCCTTTTGCGATTTGCACCGGCACGGAAGAACATAAGCTTAGCGAATATTACCCTCGCACGCCGATCCTTGGGAAACCTTACGATTCGGATGACGTGCGCATGCTTGTCAACGGCCTCATCGCGTGTCGCTTGACAGGGTCTTAACGCCTGGATTGGTTAGCCCTCGTCTCCGAACGAGCGGGCCGCCGTTTCGAGTGAGTCACAACGGACCTCCCCTCAAACGCAAAAAAGGCCCGCCTCCGCTACCATGCGGGAATGGTAGCAGAGGCGAGCGTGACACGCACCGGGAGAGAGGGCGCGCGCTTCGAGCCGACGTACGCGAGGGGGTTGCTCACCGTCGGCCTGAACAGTGAGTAGCTAGGGCTGTATCGGCCTAGGGCCTAGATGCCCGCCGAGAGTCAAAATTGGACGATTGGCGGTCGGTCTAGCCTTCGGGCGGCACCGGCCGACATTTCCGCGATGAGCCGGGCGGCCTCAATCCGCTCTTGTGCTGGTTCGTGGCGCGACTCGCTCGATAGCTTCGCGTGGCGCGTCGGCGTCATGACGACGGCGACGACCGCGCCGATCGACATGGCGAACGCCATCAACCACAGCCCTACTCGTGCCCTTCGCGGCCACTTGCAACGTAGGTATCGATTAGGCCCTTCAATGCTTCCGGATGCGACGCGACGCTGGCCGCCGCCACGATGATCGCGATGGCGATCGCGACTTCCTTCAGAGACGCGACCGCTTCGACGAACTCCTTCGCCGCCTTGATGAGTTCGATCAGAAGTTCGATCAACGCGTGTACCATACTCCGCTTCTTTTCCGCCTCTTGACGCTCCGACCCCGGCGGCCCTGTTAGGCGGAGGTGCGTTTCGAGCGAAGCGACGCGCGATCCCAAATTCGCCATCTCCTTCGCCCCAACTTCCAGTCGAAAGTTGTAGTAATTGATCCAATCTGTCGCCCAATTGTCCGTCTGGTCGATCCGCTCGATAAGCCGACCCAAAAGCACCCGCGAGTCGTTCTCGTCCCCGGTCGGCAAATTCATGGCCCGCGGCCCCCGATACCTGCGTCATTGTCCCCTCAATCGAGCTACTTCGTTTCGCCTTTGCACAACTCGGCTAGAGCGGCGTTAGTCCCCGCCGTCCACACGCGCGCGTCATCCGGCTTAATGTCGGAGACGCGGCCGGTGTATGGATCGAGAACGCTGCAGGCGCGCTCCCTCACCATCGGCGGCGGCGCCTTTGTCTCCGCACACGCCGCAAGCGCCAGCGTGGCGGAGATTACAAGAGCGGCTCGCATTTAGGTGCCGAACGCTTTCTTGATCTGCGTGACCCAAGCCGACCACGGATCAACCGTCTTTTTCGCCCTTGTCGATCGCGTGCGCTTCGACTTCGCGGTGGCGGCCTTTGCGTCTGCCAGCGCTTTCGCATTGGCCTCGGCTGTGGCTTTAGCCTCGGCAAGTTCCGAGGTCGCGCTCGATGCCTTCTTTTCAGCGGCGATCTTCGCAAGCTCCGCGGCCTCGGCCTTTTCCTTCGCGGCCTTGGCAGCCGCCGCGGTGGCGTCGGCCTGCTGCTGATAGACGACGGCCTCCTGGCGGTAGGTTTCGAGATCGCCCTCGCCCTGCTTGTGGCCGTTGTTCCAGCCGTACCAATTGCCCGCGACGAGCGCTATGCCGATGATGATGCCAACCCGCGGGTTCTTCACGCAATCAGCAATGGCCTTGGAGAGTTGCTCCCAGACGAACGCGGCAGCGGTCTGAATGCCGCCGATCAGCATCGAGAGAAGCGTGCCCCATCCGGGGAATGTGAACGATAGGCCCGTCTTCAGGAGACCTGACAGACCTATTTTGCCGATGACCCAAAGGCCGCCTTTGGCGATGAGATTAAGAATCCACATTAGTTGATACCCCCTCGGTTGAGCCACTTTTTGAGATCGATGTGTCGGCTGACCGCCCAGAGCAGCAGCACGACGCCCAGCCATGTCGCGACCGTCGTGAGATCGATCCGGGCGGTGGACGCCAGCCCGTTGATCACGCCCATCTGCGTGTCGACGTCGTTCTTGATGTCAGGCATCGATGAGAACGCCGAATTGAATGCTTGAGCGATGACGCTCGCGACGGCTCCGGCTTTGAGAAGAAGCGTGCCCCAGAACGTGGCGTGCACCGTTTTGGATTTCAGAGCTTCGCCGACCGCCGAGGTAGGCGGCGCTGGTGGCGCGAGCGCGAGCGGCTTCTCCGCGACCTTCTGCAACAGCGGCTGCTCCTGCTCGCCGACGATCGACGGGTCGAGCTGGATCAGACACTGCAGCAACGGGAAGCAGCCCGGCTGCGGGTCGACGAAATTCTTGCTGAACTTTCCGTCCTTGACGTACTTGCCCTTCGTGTAGAGGTCGGAACCTGCGAGCACGTAGGGCGATGGCAAACCACGATTGAAGTAACCGCGGCCGTTGTAGTCTTCGAGGAAGACGCCCGTTGCGCCGATCGTCCAAGGCCCGAACGTGTCGGCGTGCTTCATCATCAGCGCATCGATGGCGCTCTCGAACCATTCGAACGGCGGCGAGCCCGCCTGCGGATGACCCTTGGGGACATGCGTGGTCCGCTTGGTCAACGGATCGCCGTTGTGCAGATGCGTTTTGAAATCGCACGATGACTCGCGCTCATGAATGCAGCCGACAACCGGCCACGGAATGCCGAGCGCGAGTTCGACTTTCTTGTACTGCTCTTTGCCCGCGAGAATGCGCTTGGCCGCGACCATCGTACCGCCCAGGCGCTCCGGACGCTGGTGCATCACGTCCCATTCCTGTTCGTATTTTGCGGCCCGCTCTCGCTCACTCTCATCGAAGAAAGTCGGCACAAGCGGTTCCACCGGCGCAGGCGCAGTCGCGCCCGCCATTGCTGGCAAGGTCATAGTCACCCCTCAATGTTTGCAGAAAAGTGCGCGAGAACGCCGCGCGTTACGCGATATCTGAGTAGTCGTCGCCGGCGGACCCGCCACCCGAGCCACCGCCCTTTGTGGGCACTTGCGTCTTGGCGGAAATATCGACCCGGTAGCCACCGCCCTTGTCGAACTTGTGCGAGGCCGTCTCGATGATGACTGGCTGGCCATCCGCTTCGGGATGCACGCCCGCATACATCATCGTCGCGCCGCCGCGCGCGCCGGTGTTGCCGATGATCCCGACGCTCGTCGTCATCGAGTCTCGCTGAAGCTGATTGGCCTTCGCTGTTGCGACACGCTTCGCTTCTTGCTGGTTCGCGACCTGGTGCCGGAGCGTCAACATTGCCATGCCGCGCGGCGCGCTCGCCGCAAGTTCATACTTCCGCTTACCCTCGTCGGTGTCATGGTAGGCGGCACGCACCTGCTTGTAGGCACCGCGTTCCGTCCATTTGATGCTGCACGTATCCTTGATGATCATGGGCGGCGTGACGATCAGCGTAGGCAGCAAAATACCGCTCGCCGTTGCCCCCGACCCCTTCTTCGCAAGGATCATCTTTCCGTCTTTGATCGCGAACACCGCATCGAGCCGACGCGCCATGCGATCGATGTAGTGCAGTCCAGATTCCGAGAGTTGCGCGAAGTATCCATCTTTCCCGGCAAAACCCGCGATCTCGGGATCAACTTGCGCGACAAGGCCGTTCTCGCTGGCGACCTGCTGTGCCACTTGTCCGAACGTCGCGCCGTCCCAATGCCGGTTGCGATGCTGCTTGAGATCGTCGCGCATGTCGGCGGACTTGCCTTGGATCGAAAGCGTGTAAGATAGACACTTCAGTTCGACGTCGTCGGCGGTGAAGGCCCCAAAATACTCGCCTTCGATCCACGCGGCGATGATCGCCTTTTTTCGCGGCACGGCTAGGAACGGCGGCCCGGCGTTGAGCTGAAGGTCGATCGTGTCGGACGTCGTCCCTTCTTTGTCCGTGATCGTCACTGAAATCAGGCGATCGAGAAACACACCGGAGACGGGCTTGCCGTCTACGGTGATGATGATGGACGGATGTTCGGCCGACATTGCATCAGTCCCAGAGCTTCACGAGCGGTGTCTTGGAAAGCGTCGTCGGGAGATCGGGCAAAACGATCTTGATGCCACGCGGCAGGATTGCCGGTTGTTCTGAGAGCCGCACGGCGTAGTTCGCATCGAGCACAGCCTCGACTGCGCCGGATTGTTTGCCGTCGTAGAAACGATAACAGATCATGTCGATCATATCGCCGTCGACGGTGACGTAGGTCCTCGCCATCAGAGCGCCTCCAATCTTCGAAGCTCAATCGAATAGCTCGTCCGGCGGGCAAGGCCGTCGTATCGGATCGCGTCACGTTCCTGCGAGACGCGCTGGATCGCATGGCGGCCGTGGACCTTTCCGGAGAACGTCACGAGCATCAGCGGCGTGCCGCTTTTGGCCGACGCCCGGATGCCTTCGAGCGACGACAAGCCGCCGAATTCTTCCTCGAACACGATGCCCTTGATTGCGAAACGATCGTCGCGCGGCCCCGTCCATTGGAGGGCGGTCAGCCGATAACAGACTTCGATCTCCGCCCACGGCGTATCAAGATCGATTTCCTGGGTGTTGAACGAGAACCCGAGCGCGCGGAAGGCAAAGCCCCCCAGCGCCATCGGCGTCGGACCTTGTGCGGCCATCAGCGTGCTCCGTCGTGATAAGCGCCGCGAAGCGCATTCGCGGCCGCCGCGGCCTGGGCGCTCGATGCGGCGGACTGAACGGCGGGAATACCCGCGCGCATGCCAGCGGCAAGGCTTTCCATGAGGCGCTGGCCTTCCGCCGAGAGATTGACGCCCGCGAAGATCGAGCGAATTTGATCGGCAGTCTGTCGCGCGATCGCTATGACCTGATCGCTGGCTGCTGGGCCGTTTTGCCCTTGTGCACCGCCATTCGGAGCTTCAGCCGCTTGAGCGTCACCGCCCATCCCCATTGTGAGGAATCCCCACCCGAACGCTTTGATGGCGCTCAGGACGCTGCCGGTTTTCTGATAGTCCTTGTACGCAGCATAGATGCCGGTGCCAGCAGACGCGCCCAGCATGACATAGCCGAGCCCAGGGATCAGAAGCGCGCCAGCGCGCGCCAGCAGGCTGCGGCCGGTCGTTGTGGCAGCGGTCGCGCCAGCAGCGCCCATGCCGGCAATCATAAGGTCGGAA
Organism: Hyphomicrobium sp. MC8b; assembly: GCF_905067615.1. Taxonomy (NCBI): domain Bacteria; kingdom Pseudomonadati; phylum Pseudomonadota; class Alphaproteobacteria; order Hyphomicrobiales; family Hyphomicrobiaceae; genus Hyphomicrobium; species Hyphomicrobium sp. MC8b. Next base: position 2,633,464 of record NZ_LR898465.1, read on the forward strand.
GCCAACGCGCCACGCGCGCCGGTCATTCCGAGGATCATTCTTTGGTTCGCAATCTTCGCGGCGGCCGATCCTGCTTTCCAATTTTTCATGCTGAATAAAGCAGCACCACCGGCGGCACCCTCCGCTGCGCCGCCCCAGCCGAGCCAGCGCGCACCGGCCACCGCCGCGCGACCGCCTGCCTTTGCCAACCCTCCTAACGCCATGAGCGGACTAGCCACCAAGCCTGCTAGAAGCAGCCCGCCGATCGCCGTGGTTACGGTGCCAGGGAGTGCACCGATGGCGGTCGAGAGATCAATAATCGCGCCTTTCGCCTTCTCGATCGCGCCAGTGTCCTGCAACTTTAGCTGCAATTCCTGCCACGCGCCGGCGACCTGATCGGCAGTGCCTGCCTCAGAATCCTTTCGGGCACTCATAGCGTTGTCGAGGAACGACCCGTCTACAGATTGAAGCTGCTGAAAGAGCGCGTATAGCTTGTCGTAATACTGAAAAATTGGCGTATCGCGAGCATAGTGCTTGCCTTCGAAGATATCCATCAATGCGCCAGGACCGGCCTTTTTATCGACCAGCTCTTTTATGAAACCCTGGAGATCGAAATTTGAGCCGGTCGTCGTCACGGAGTTTGCGACTGCATTTCGAACCGACTCGCGATCGGCCTCCGTCGTCAAACCGCGATATTTCATCAGCCGGTTCGTCAGGTTCTGCTGGAATTCTGGGCTAGCCGTAATCCCTTTCTCTTGCGCGTGCTTTAGCTGCCTCTCGACCCATGCCTTCTGCCGTTTGCTAAGACCGCCGCCGAGCAGACTGTTTAACTGCTGCGTGGCTTTCCCCGGATAGGCAGCGACGCCGTCTGTATATTTGGCGCGATTGATGCCTAGCGCATCAAGCGCCTTCAGCCCCGCAGCGGTCGGCTTGATGACATGCGCCGCCATCGACTTAAAGGACGTCCCGAGTTCCGAAGCGCCGAATCCGTAGTTTGAGCCGTGCGCAAGCGCTGCCAGCGCAAACTCCGGCGAAATTCCCATCGACGCCCACTGTGGCGCGAACTGTCGCATGCCCTCGATGATGCTGCCAGGACCGAGCGCGCTGGCGGCGCCGGCGACCGCAACCTTTCCGGCAATGCCCTTAATCCAAGCGTCAATGAAGCCTGGATCGTTAGCGTCTTTACCCATCTTCTTGGCAAGAGCTTCGCGCTGCTTTGCGTAGGCGTTGTAGATTGCGTTCATGAACTGCACGGCGTCTCCGGACGCCAACGCCTCGGGCTCGGTCATGTGAAGTCCGAGCGCGGCTTTCCATACGGAGTCTGCAGCCGGTCCGGATAGGCCGACCTTCTGCACTTCCTCGCGCGCCTTCATCGTTTCATCGGCGGTCGTGCCAATGCGCGTCGCGAGTGCGCGGGCGCTTTTCGCCGTGGCGTCCATATCCTTTCGCCACGCCGCCCAGTCTGTTTTCCCGTCCTTCATGTAATCGGAGAGCCGTGCGAAGCCGTAACCCCACTTCGACTCGTTAAAATTTTTAGTCGATTGCATGAAGGCATAGAGGCCCACGCCGGCGGCGGCTGTCGTCGTCGCCAGCGACCGGAAGTGCTCGCGAGCACGTCCGGCTTCCTCGCGCATAACGCGGAACGAGCTCGTCGTGGCCCGACTGCGCAATTGCTTCAGAGAAGTGGCGATGTTCTTCGCCGGACCCGATACGCGATCGGTCAGGCTAATAACGAGCCGTGAACTAAGATTAGCCACGAGGGCCTCTATTCGTTAGGAGGTTTCCGATAGAAGTTGACGGCTTCAATCCATTGGAAGGCATCATCGAGCTTGATGCGAAGCACGTCCGAGATCGACGAGTGCAGGCCGTCGCAGAGAGCGACGGCTATATTTCGCCATCCGGCATCGGGTCGGTATCGTTGAGAAAAGGGAGCAGCCATTCCTCCATCCGCCAAACGTCTTTCATTTGAAGCTTGGCGATAACCGGGATGGTGAGCCCAGACAGAACGGCGATCGACGCTGCAGTGACCTGATTGGGACCGCCCTTGACCTTCTCGATAGCAATGCCGGCCTCAAGGTCTGGCTCGCGCAGTGTGATCGTGGTGACTTTCCGGCCGCCGGCATCGATCGGATGCAGAAGCGTGAACGTAGCGCCGTCTGCTTCGGTGATCGGTTCCGGCGCATCCTCTGCGCGCTGCTCGATGATCGCCTGAAGCTTTCGAGAATCCTGCGTCTTCATCCGGCGGATCGCTTCCTCGGGCACGCCTGAGACGATCGCATAAAGCGCAATGACTTGGGCCATGCCTTCCGGCTTCTGATCCGACATAATGTGATCGGCGAGCGTCGGCTCCTTGATCGTGAGTTCGTTCCAGATCTGCGCCCCGTCGCTGATCGGCCGCGAAAGTGGCAATAGCGCCCCGGCGGTCGATTCCTGCGCAGGTTCCTGTGTGGCGGCGACGAGGCCGGTACGTTTGGTCGTCATAGTGTCTCTCCCTCAAAAATGAAAAAGGCCCGGCTTCCCCTGCCGGACCTTTTGGTTTGGTGACTGCGGTTTAGTTTAGCTCACGAGCAAGGCGCGACGGATGTTCTGCGTTTGGCTCACGCCGCCGATCTTGATCTCGAACGGATCGATTTCGTAGATCGGCTGGCCGTCGATCTCGAGCTTGTAGTAGCGGAACGACATTTTGTAATCGACGTTCGCCACGTCGCCGCGCTTGTGAGCGTCCGGCGTCAATTCGCTCAGCATGCCGCGGAAGTAGGCCACCGCAGAATGCGTGGTGCCATCGTCGTCGACGAGAGCGCCGGTCGCCATGTATTCCGTCTCGACGCCGATCGCGAGGCCGAACAACGTCAGCACGGCCGGGTCGAAGCTCGTCATTTTGAAACCAAGCTCCGGAGCCTCATAGCCCATCGGAACTTCGATTTCGGTTTCCATACCCGCGTTGAAAACCTTCTCCATCTTTCGCTTGAGAGATGGGAAGCCGATTTCGCTCGCCTGCCCGATCTGACTGATGCGGTTGACCCAGAGCGTAGCGTTGCGCATCAAATAGCGCGGCCGTTCACTCGCCATTGCGTGAAACTCCTGTGTTCGATTGTTGCCGGTAGATGTGAAAGGTGGCCGACGAGAGCGCCGACCGCGCTAGTTGTTAGGTGGCGCTTGAGCCGATGCTCGTGCTCGTGCTCAGAGAGATCGAACCGCCTTCGATCGCCGCGCCGACGCGCTGCAGCAGCAGCGTGTAAGCCTGAATGTTCTGGTAGGCTTCGATGCGGATATCTTCCATCGGCGGCGGCACTTCGTACTTGATGGACAGCGTCACGCGGCCCTGACGAAGCTCGGTCGGCGCATTCAGTTCCTCATCGAGCCACACGTCCGAACCGCGCAGCAAGTAGCCCTCGGCTTCGAGCGTGCGCAGGAAGGCGCGGGCGCTTTCAACGAGAAACTTGAGATTGGCTTCGGTGAGCGGCTTGTCGACGAACTCAAGATAAGCCTTCTCGATCGCCTCGTTCACAAAGTCACGCGTGCGGCGGACCGACAGGAACGTGTTGGCCGTCGTGCGGTTGCCCCAGGTGCGATAGCCCTCGCCGAAATTGACGATCGTGGAGACGCAATTTTCGTTGAGGTAATCAGTCTGGTTGCCGTACACGATCGGCCGCGTGACGCCATCGATGCCGTAGATCAGCTCGTTCGATACCGACTTGACGAAGCCCTGATCGCGGTCGACGCGGCACTGGACGCCCGCGAAGCGCGCCGATGACGGCTCCGGAACGTAAGCGTCGAGATCGGTGTCATAGACCTGTACTTGCGGATCGCAGATCATGAACCGATCGGTGCCGTACTTTTCGCGCGTGATGACGGCCGCGTCGTCGGTCGTGTTCGGACCGTCGATGAAAGCCACGGCCTTCAATTGAGAGCAAATCCCTTCGAGTTCATGGGCGACGGGATTGCCCACGGTGCCGATCGTGACCTGAAACGTGACGCCAGCGCCGGCACCGGCGTTGCTGACTTGGATCGTCGGCGCATCCTCGCCAGACTGGTAACCCCAGCCCGGCTTGACGATGGCGACGCCGGTGAATGCACCCTCGACAATGATCGGCGTGAGTTCTGCTCCATGACCGCTGCCGCCGACGACGGTCAACGTCGTATCCGGGCCGTAGTTCTCGCCCGGTGCCGTGACGGCGATGGCAGAGACGCCGTCCGAGGCCAGCGCCTGCGTGAAGCCCGGCGCAATGAAGATCCGCGGACCGAGGTTGCGGCCATAAAGACCTTCGATTTTGAACGCCGCGTGGACGCCGGTCATGGTCGGGCCATCGCCGACAATGTTCGATAGCGTCTCTTGGCTCGTCTGCCCCTGCTCGTGCCGCGTGACGTACACGTAGGCACCGAGGCGACTGTCGCCGCCCTGATCGAAGATGGCATCGAGCGCCTTGCGGAGCGTGCCTGTCGTCCCGAGCTTGTCGGCGATCGAGTAGTTCGATGCACCCTTGATGAGGACGGGCATGTCGATCGGGAACGTGTCCTCGTCGGCGTCAGGCGCGGTGCCGTGTAGCGAGATGACCGCCGACTGCGACGTGCGGATGCTGATCACGTCCTCGTTGACTTCGAACGTGCGCGTGCCGTGGTGGAAAGAAATGTCGACTGCCATCGTGTGGGCTCCTTGCAGGTGAAAAAAAAGGCCGCCCTGCAAAGGCGGCCTGATTGGCGTTTCAGATTGTCGGTTAGGGTTAGGCGGGGAACACCGCCGGGTCGGCGTCGAGATTGCCAGAGGCGACGGTTAGGCTCGCTCCGGATGCGAGCGTCACCTCAAGTTCGTGCGTCCACTTGCCAGCAGGCAACTCGCCCTTCGGCACAGTCACGCGGGCGACATTGGAGGATGCGCCCATGATCACGATTCCGTCGTTCGGTAGAGACGACTTGGAAACCGTTCGGCCGCCTGCGATCAGGCGCGGCCTGATCCCCCAGCGCAGAATTGCCGTTGAGAGATTGATAGGCGCGCCGGTGTCTTCGTCGACGACGGCAACGTCGATAACGACCGTGTCGCCGGCCCGCGTCTTGATTGGAACGTCAATCACAATTTGACCTCTATCGTTACGTCGGCGCGCGTGAAGCCGACTTTTGCGGTCGCCGTGAACGGCGATGTTTTGAGCCCGGCCGTAACCGAAATGATCAGGCCGGCCGTCGGCGCACCGAGCACCGGCCTGGGCATCACAAATCCGAACTCGATGCCCTGCGCCGCAAGCGCATGGCGCTGGCGCAGGTCGGGCGGAACGATAATCGGGGCGCCGCCCGCAAGATTCGCAGCGCGAAGCTTTACGATGCGGCCGAGTGCGGGCGCTCCGACACTCGGCGCACCGGATGCAATCGACGACGCCTCAAAGACGGGAACTTTCCCCAGCGTCGGAGATCCGACGACGGGCGCGCCGGCCGTGGTCTCGACCGCGGTGAGCTTGTTCGTCTGCCTCAGAACCGGCCGATCAATGGCGGGCGATTTAGCAACGATGTTCTGCGCCGCGAGCGCATGGCGCTGGCCGATGACGGGCCGCCCCGCCGTAGGTGCACCGGCGTCATTCGACGAAGCCGTCAGGACGTGTTTCTGGCCGATCGCAACGTTGCCGGGCGACGGAGCGCCGGACGCGACAGAGTTCGCCGCGAAATCATGCCATTGCCCCATCGCCGGGCTGCCGACGGCCGGAAATCCCGCTGCGACGCTATCCGCGACAAGCTGACCTTGAACGCCCATCGCCGGGGCGCCGACGCTCGGCTCTGTTGTCGCAAGGTCTCTCGCATCGAGCGCATGGCGCTGGCCGACGGCGGGCTGTGCCGCTGTAGGCAAGCCTGCCGCAATCGACAAACCCGCCAGCGCATGTTTCTGGCCGATCGTGACGCTATCTGCAACGGGAGCGGCGGACGAGACCGAGAGAGCGGCGAGATCGTGCCGCTGTCTCATTGCCGGGCTGCCAACCGCCGGGATTCCCGCCGCGATGCTGTCCGCGACAAGCTCGCCTCGAACACCCATCGCCGGGACGCCGACGCTCGGCTCTGCTGTCGTGATGTCTATGGCATCAAGCGCGTGTCGCTGGCCGATGGCGGGCTGTGCCGCTGGAGGTGTGCCTGCGCCAATCGACAAGCCCGCCAGCGCGTGTTTCTGGCCGAGCGTGACGCTATCTGCCACGGGAGCGGCGGATGCGACCGATCGTGCAACGAGATCGTGCCGCTGTCCCGTCGCTGGGCTGCCGACGACTGGACTTCTCGACGAAACAGCGCTCGCATGTAGCGCGTGATTTTGGCCCAAGCCCGGAGCGCCGACTGAAGGCGGCGAAGCAACGATGCCATCGGCCGCAAGGTCAACGACCGTCGCTTTTTCAGGCGAGAAAAACAGTAGGAACATGCTCAGGCCCTACAAGAGCAGGAATTTCGGCGCATCAAGTCGTGATCGTCGCCACAGGCCAACCCATAACGCCAACCGTCGTCGGGTCCTCGACTTGTGCTGCCGTCGTGATCGTCCCGGCGTCGATCGCCGCATAGACCGCGCGAAGCGTGACGTATCCCGCATCGACCCAATTGCTGACAGCAAGTCCCAGTGCGGTCGTTGTCTCAGCATTGAGATCGACGTCCACCCCCGGCGCGATGGTCCAGTGGCAGACGGCGCTTGGATCTTTGTCAGCGCGCTGCGCGGCGCCGCCGATCATGATCAGGCCTTTTTCGGTGGTCTCTACCGCGACACCGTTGATCGTCACGCCCGACGCTTGGAGAGCAAGGATCTTGCGATCGGCAACAGCGACGAGCCGAGCCTTGATTTCTTCCGGTGTTGGGTCTGGATCGGAAACTACGGTTTTTACGATCCCATGCGCCGCCAGATCGTCGTTGGATGCGAGCGCCAGCCAATTCGCGGGATATGCAATGCCGCTTTCAACAAATGGCTGGCCGGGCGTTAAGTTCGCGCCGTTGAGGGTGTAGGTCGTAGATGCCACGATGTGCCTCGCTTATGGCGCCGTCGAATAGATCACGAACGCTGTTTGCAGGTTTTGCGGGTTGTCGGATGTGTCCTGAGGGATGGCGGGAGAGGTGTAAGACCCAGCCGGCGGCGTCGCAGAGTAGATGCCCATTGCGTCTTCACCTGTCGTTATGACGGTGTCGAGGCCGGTCACCACATCCGCCACGGAGTTGCTCCAGTTGTCCCAGCCGACAGAAAACACCAGAACGAGCGAGCCGTCGGCCCCAACATTGACCGTTACCGGAACGCGCTCATCAGGATCGTCGCCGCTCGCCGTGGCAATCGTTCCGAATGGCGCGGCAGGATCGGCGCCACGGATCAGAATGTACGAGATACCGATGCGCGACACGCCATCGCCACTATACGATGTACCGCCATCCTCGGACCCATCGCAGAAGCGATAGAATATCCACGACGCGATGTAGCCGTCGTCGGTCTGTTTGAAATCCGGGCCATGCAGTTGCGTCAGAAAGCCAACGTCCGAATGCATAACCATGTTGTTTGCAGCGCCGCGAGCCCCGACAAACGACACGATCAAGTCGCCCGGCTGTATGTCATCTGGCCAAGCGGCCCAAGCACTTGATGATGCGCCGCCGGACTGCGTAGCCCCGATGATGGCCGGCGCCGCAGATGGCGCAGTGAGCCCCTGCCCGACCATGGGGAATGTCGCGATCATCAGCCGTACCCTTTCGCGAGGCCCACGAAGCGCAGTTTCAGCGTTCCGCCGATCGTCACCGCTTCGAATTGCAAAAGATCAGCCTTGCTCGCCGCCGTCGTTAGCGTCGGCGCGCCGGCTGTGCCGAAATCGAACGACCCCGTCCCCGTCGTCGCCCACGTCAGCGTGCGCGAGCCGGTGGCGTCCTGAATGACCCAGAGAAGATACGTGGTGCCCTCGACAGCATTCGAGACCGCGTTGATGGTTCGATTGCCGCCAAGCGTCACCTTGGCTTTCTGCGCGCCCGCGACGTCCCACGCGATGTTCGCCGCATCTGTGAGCGCCACCAGCGAAAAGGACTGCTGCTTTTTCCAGATGTTCGCGACGAGCGTTAGCAGCGGATTATAGAGCGCCATCAGGTCAACTCCGTCACGCGGGCGTAGCCGTTGGCCGCCGACCAAATGCCGTAGATCGCGCCCTGATAGCCGAAGGGCGTTTCATAGTAGCCTCCGGGCGGTATTTGCACCGTGTAGGCTGTCAGAGACGCAGCCGTCGCGAGCGCGAGATAGAGCGTCGCCGTCGACTCGTTCATGATCGTTGACCCAACGCGAGCCGCATTCGCCGCAAGGATCTGCCTGCTTGCGGTCGCCGCCGCCACGCTCGTGAGCGATGGTGTTGAGCTTCTGAAACGGACGGCCGAGCCGTCCGCTTCGTTTAGAGACACGCGCTCGATATGCTTCGTTACGCTGTCCTCGGTGATGGTGTTCGTCGCGACGAATTTGCCGGACGTTCCTTCACCGACTTCAAGTTTGTCGGTCGCCATGTCTCACCTCGATTGCCGCTGTATTCCTAGATGCGCGAAGCGGACTTACGCCGCGTCCGGGATGCCGACGTCGAAGGCAGCGAGCGTGAACACGTTCCCGTTCGTCACTTCCTGCGGATCGCTGATCGAGCCGGTTGCGAGCAAGATGCTGTTGGCGACGTCGGAGATCGCCCAGAAGGCCGCCTCACCCGTTGCCGTCACGGCTCCATCGGCGATCGCGGCGACTGTCACTTTCCGGCCATCCGGAGCGCGGTCGGCCGGGTCGCCGATGGCGATGCCGGTCTTGTTGCCGAGCGAGTCGGTGCCCGTAGCATCGGCGTAGGTCGTCGGCTCAGCCGAGCAAATGTCGAGACGAGTCGCTGTCTTGATCTTTGCGAGCGCAGCATCGAGAGCGGTGTCAGAGATAAAGGCCATGTTTCGTTCCTCTATGTTGGATCAGGTGTTCGAAGGCCATTGCGCAGCATCGATCTGCGCGAATGTCGTGATGGTGGTCGCGCGGATCTGCGCATAAACCGCTGAAAGGGCATCGTAAGTTGTTTGGATCCAATCGCCGACGGCGAGGCCGAGAGCGATTGCCGTCGCTGCGTCCAGCGCAATGGTTTGATCCGGCCCGACGACCCAATTGGCGATCGCGCTTGGGTTTTTCTCCGCACGCGAAACAGCGCCATTCAACAGCGTCATACCGCGGATCGTCGTCGCCACCGGGACACCGTTGATCACGCATCCGCCGGCCATAACGGCAGCGTGTTTCTGATCTGCGTACGCGATCAGATCATCCTGTGAAGCGACAAAGGACGCCGGCCCCATTGCGACCGCTCGCGCGTAGATCTCACGGCCGAACGGCTCGTCGTCGTCTGGGCTCGCGGTAAAGGGCAATGGACCATGAACCGGATGAATGATGGTGCAGTCGATCGTGCCCCGCACGTTGTACGTTGGATTTTGGATTTCGATCTGTGCGCCATCGTCTGCGCCGGGGGAGGCAGCTTGATCGGACATTACGCGATCCTTTGAAAGAGTGTTGTGTCGTCATTATCGGCGATGTAACCGCACCGCCGCCAAGTTCCGGTCGGATGCGTGCCCGCCCATTCGTTGTCGCCATCCGCCCACGACAACGTGCTACCCGCGACCGTCGCGCCAGCGCCGCCCATCGGGCCATTGAAAAAGCCATACGTGCCGATGCCGCCAAGACCGAGGTTGACCATCGCTGCGCCGACTTGAGAGGCGTTGCTGTAAAACGATGCCGCGTGCAGCCCGTCTAAAGTGTCGGCGTCGAGACCGCTTCCGGAACCGTCATTCGCTTTTACTTTCGCCATGACGTCGGCGGCCGTGTAGGCGGCGGCATCAAGCGGCGTAAAGCCGAGAGTGGCCTGCTTTCCGGCAAGGGCGGTCGTTACGTCCGTCGCATTCGCTTTTCCCTGAAGCGCGCTATCGACTTCCGACTTCTTGTATGCGTCGGCGATGCCGTAGCCTGCGAGCGTCGTCGCTTTGTCTGCCTTGTTGCCGAGTCCCGTGGCGATTGAACCAGAAATCGAGTTCATTGCCGTGTCGACTTCGCTTTTCTTGTACGCGTCGGCAATGCCGTAACCGGCCAGCGTCGTCGCCTTGGTGGCTTTGCCGCTCAAGGCGGTATCGACTTGGCCTTTGGTGTAGACCGCGGATGCGTCGGCTTTGCTTGAAACAGCCGTGTCGATTTCGTCTTTGGTATAGGCATCGGCGATGCCGTAACCCGCTAGCGTCGTCGCCTTGTCGGCTTTGTCCGTGATGCCGTCGCCGATTGCGACGTCGATTTCATCCTTAGTGTAGGCGTCGGTGATACCGTAACCGGCCAGCGTCGTCGCAGGGCTCGCCTTCGCTGCGGCGGCGGCGGCAATTTCTTCAAGCGCCGCGGCGACGCGCGTCGAAGTGATGTTCTCGCTCGGATCGACAACGATTTGCGCGGCGTTATAGTCGCCGTCTGCCGCCCCAACGACACCATCCCGGCCGAATACTGTCGTGACCGGCGTGTCCGGTGCTGAGATATAGGCGGCCACCCAACCGCCGATCGAGGATTTGAAAATGCGCATCTCGCCGACGGTGGTGTTGTAATACAAGATGCCGTTCGTAAGCGCCGCACCCGAATTGGTTTTCATCGGGTCTGCGGCCTTGGCACCGAGATAGCGCTCGTTGAAGGCCGAGTAATTGGCGCGCACCTCGTCGTTCATCGACTGGACGGCAGCGCGGATCTGCGAGACGAGAGTCGCGCTCGATGCCGCGGCATCGCGAGCGGCGACGGCATCGGTAGCGGCCGTCGTCGCAAGCGTCGTCTTCTCGCCGATCGTGGCCGCAGCGGCGACGGCGGCATCCGACGCGGTAGTCGCAGTGGCCGCGGCTTGCGCGGCAGCCGCGGCGGCAGAGGCGTTGTCCGTCGCAGAGGCCGCGTGGATCTGCCAGTTCGCGCCCTGCCCCACACCGGTCACGCGGTCGATATCGACTTCGAGCGCCCCCGTCGTATTGTCGTAACTGACCGTCTTGCCAAGCCACGCCCGGCTCAGATCGTTAAAGACGAAGCCGGAAATGTATGCCGCTGGCGCGAAATACGTCCGGTCGTCGGCGTCGACAATCAACGTCACGCGGCCTTCTTCGAGCGGGATCTCGGTCGATGACCGGGCCGAGAACACCGTGTTAAGGCTCGCGAACGCCTGAATGCGCGCATAGACCGGCGCGAGGGCGGCGTTGACCTGCTCCGATCCGGTCTTGTTGAGCTTATCGACTGCGGCTTCCCAGGTTTTGTCGACGTCTTCGAGCGAGCCGACGCGCTTGTCGATATCCTGGAAGCGGAAATTTAGAACGTCGGGATTGCCGATGTTGTCCCGAAGCCGCAGTTTATACTGACCGTCGAACCTGTTCATGACTTGCCTCTGTGAGCCGAAGTGTTTTCTGCGGTTCGCGTCAGCCTTCGGGCATGGTGAGGGTGTAAGACTTCACCGCATCGCCGAGAGCGGTCACGGCGCGGCCTTTGAGCGTGTAGTCGCCGCTTGGCCGAATCTTGTGGTTGCCGATCGTCGCCACGCGATTGACCTTCACCTTGTAGAAGGCGTCCGGCTGGATCGGCAGTGCGATGCTAACTTCCGTCGCCTGAGCAGCAGGCGTCGCATTGGCCGGTGATTTAGCCATTAGGGATTCTCCAAATGTTGAGAGTGTTCGAGTGACGGGAAACGCTGCCGCGCCCGCTTATGCGAATTCAACGTCGACGCGCTCGGAGACGTGGAACACGTCAAGCGCAGACGACGTGGTGCCGTCAAAAACGATTTTAAAGCTGTCGTGGGCCGCCGCCAGATTGAACGTATAGGTCCGGTGGATGGCGTAATCGCTTTCGACAACGGTTTCCGTGACGTCCGCCGTCTCGACCGTGTCGAAGGCAGCACCGACGAGCAGCGAGCAGGCGATCGTATGGTTCGCGGTGTTCCAATTCTCATAGCGAACCTGAATGCGTACCGTCGTCGTTGAGACGCGCACACACTCGGTCGAGATGTGCTTGAAAACGGTGCGCGGACGCGAGACGAGCACCTGCGATCCCGCCAACTTCAAGCCCGGCATGATATCGCTCGTGCCGACGAAGACCGCGCGCAACGGCAACAGCGGCGGAAGCCCGATCAGGGCCTGCGTGTTGACCGAACTCAACGGAATCCAATTGCCGTTGACCTGCACCTCGAAGACAAGCTGGCACGCCGCCGAGACGATCATGTCGGCGTTAATGTCGATCGCCGCGATACCGCCGTCCAACTGCAGCGGTTGCATGGTAATGACGACGCGTGGGTTGTCGAACGAGGCGAAATTCAACGTGATCATGGCATCTTTTGTTAGATCGCCCTGATAGAATGCGCCGTCGGTCGAATAGAAGAACGTGCCCTGAGCGTAGGAATTCCCCGACGCCATCGCGATCCAGTGGTTCGCGTTCGTGGTGATGACGAGCGCATAGCGCGTGCCAGCCTTAAGATAAGTCGGCGGCACGTCAACTAAGGTTTGCGCTGGATAAAGCTTCAGCTTGGTGTAATCGACCGTCGTGCTCATGACCGCCTTGGTGAGATCCGGGGCGCCATTCGTCGTCTCGACGATCGTTAGCGTGATGTTGCCGTTCGCCGCCTTGCGCGTGAGATAAAAGCCGATCTGGGTGAGCCAGCCATCCTGCGAGTTCAGGAAAGACTGAGCGACGAGCGCGCCAGTGATGGACAGATTATTGACGACGTAATCCCAATAGGGCTCTTCGTAGGTGTCGACCCAGAATTGCTCCAAGCGGATCATCTGGTGATTCTTCGACGTGTCGCCAGAAAGCACGAGGAACGTCTCGCCGTTGCGCGTGAAAATGTGCGTCACCGGATCGTAGCTGCCGGACCGCCACCATGCGCTGTTCGTGCAGTAGGTGTACGTGGTGCCGTAACGGATGCGCTGGCGCGACATCATTTTCTGCACCACGCTGACCGTTTGATAGCCGTACTGGCTGATGGAAACCTCGCCGGAATAACCAGTGATGTTCAGGCGGGTGACGTTGTCATAGGCGGGCAGCAAGAGGCCGTTCGTGATGCTCTGGTTCGGATCGAACGCCGAGAACACGTTGAGTTCAGAAAGCCCGGCGTTTGCATCGGAAAAGCGAATGCCTTCCTCAACCTTCGCCAGAAAGTTGACGTTCGTGGTATCGGACTCATCCGTCGTCAGAAAGCGATCGGCTCCATAGGCCGCATAATCGTCGGGAAGCTCGGCGATCTCCTTAAGACGGGCGACGTCAGCAAAGAGATTGAACAGATCGCGGTTGTTGGCGACACCGTTGACCTGGTTCGCGAGGTTCGTAATGTCCGACGCGATCGTCGTGATGCGCGGCTCCGTGATCTCTTTCCAGTCGATGATGAGCTTGAGCTGATCGGCGACGTCGGAAAGGCGCGGCCGCCGGTTTTCGGCGACCATTTCGACACTTTCGATGCCGTTGGGGTTGAGCGTGACGATTGCGAACGCCAATTCGGTGTCGGCGATCGGCGGCAACTGCGGGTCAGGGCTTTCGACGCCGGCGCGCGGGCTTACGTTCGCAACGCGGCGGCTTTCCATCGGCACCGACTTCGGCTGCGTTTCGCCGGTATCGACGTTGATCAGGAAGTCGCGACCTTCGACCTGAAGTTCGCCCGTCTCGCTCGCCCAGGTAACGAGCACGACTTTCTTTTTCGTGACGGTCGGCAAGTACGTGAAAAGCTCCGTCTTCACCGCATCGAGTTGGATATGGACGGCGCCGTTTGTGTAAAGGCGGCCCGGCTGCGACGTTACCTCGGTCGTGGCCGTCGCCGTGCTGTCGAAGCCCGCATAGGCCTTGTTGTTTTCGATGGCATCGAAAACGAGATCATCGAAGGACTCCCGAACGTAGGCCTGCAGATTATTGTGATCGTCGGCCTGCTGTTCCTGATTGTCGCGAAAATTGACTAGGCGCTCCATGAGCTTTCTTCTCCTGTTAGGATCGGGTGTACTGGCCGAGGATCAAATCGTTGCCCAAAAAGAGCGGCGTACCGATCCTGAGCGGGCGGGCGACCTCGGTGTCTAGAAGGACGGTGTCGCGAAGGCTTCGCGCCGTATTCATCGCCGTGACGGTATTTTGCAGATTCTCTTTCGGAGCCTTGTAGAAGTAGCCGCCGACGAACCGATCAGCCGCCCACTTAGGGCGCTTGCCGGGCACCACGACCGTCAATTCGGCGGTGAAGTTCGGAATGCCGAAGCGCACATGGCCCATGAAGTTGTGCGCGCCGCGGCCGACCTGCGGCTGATCCGGATCGCTCAGATAAACCACATCGTAAATTCGATATTTCGAGCCGCTTGGTACGAAATAGCGCTTGCCGTTGCGCGATGCGCCGTTCGGCAAAGCAGGCATCGGCTTCGGAACCGCTCCCTCGAAGACAAGCCGGTTCGGCGCGCCGATCGGCGTGCCGCACATGACGGACCGCGGCGCGAATCCCTTTTCGCCGAGGCGCGTTGGAATGACGCTGACCGGCGTCAGTTTCGGAACGACCGGAAAACGATAGAGCAATTGCTCGACAGCGCTTGTGCGATCGACGTCGAGCGTAATGATCCGGCTTTCCGAGTCGCTCTTTCGGAAAAATCCGTTGCCCATAAAGCTCGTCGTGAAGATCGACCGACGCGCCGTCGCCGGGATCATCACCTGTTCGCCGCTGTCGGACAGCGCAGCCCAGGTCAACTCTTTCGTCACCGGCCCGTAAACGTACAGCGCACGCGTCGTTTGCTTCGTGCCTCGATCGACGTCGCACGCGAAACAGTCTGGCTTTCCGGCCTCGTCACGGAAAAATTTGCCGTGTTTTCCCCGCCAGAAGGCACGAAAGCCCGCTTTCCCTTCGCGCCGATAGGGAAAGAGCCGGATCTGCGGCAGTTTTTCGAGAAAGACCTCGCGCTCGGCCGGCGTCGTCGATGCCCCGAGGAAATTCTTGGCCGGAGGGCGGACCCAACGGTAAAGTTCGGAGCCCGCAAGGTCGATGTATGCGCGCTGGCCGCCAAGGGTGCCCTTCATCCGCTTCAAGGCGAACGAATTCTTGATCACCCACCGCTTTTTTTCTTCCGGCCAGCTATCGATCCAGAAATCGACGCCGAGCGCCCACGCAAGCCACGGCAACAACGGCGTCGGGCACGTGTCCCAACGCCAAAGGTCGCGCAACGGCGTGGGCACCTTGTCTATGCGCGCAGTCGTAGCGCTCAGTGCCTTCTCGAAGTCGGTTGACGTCTCCGGCAGCAGGTGAAGTGCGCGCGGAATGTCCGTCATCCGATGACCTCGCTCGTGATCGTGATCGTAACGGCTTCGGGAAAGCCGCCGTCAGGCGGGGTGATATCGGCGGTTGGGGATGCCAGCCGCACCTTTTCAACGCCGCCCACGGTCAGCGCCGCAGAAATTCCCGACGTCGTAGCTCTAAGACCGATCTTGCGCCGATCGGCGATGTACTTCGTCAGCGCCGTCTGGGCGTTCTGGACGACGACCGATGGCGACGGACCGCGCCCAATTTCGAGCACCGCCTCGACGTTGAAAGTGATCGGCGTAGCCGCGAGCGTCAGCACATCGTCGGTCAACGGGCCGACGTTCTCCTGGGCAAGCCGCGTTCGCACCAATTGCAGGACGGCGTCGACGTCGGCGCCGGCACGGACCAGAACGAAGACATGAACTTGCACGCGGCCAAGGCTGTCGACGTATTTGACAGCGTCGGCGTCGATCACATCGGACGATGCCGAGCGCGCATGGAAGATGTAGGCGCCGCGCGGCCCGGCCGAACTGAAGGCTTCGGGTGCCTCCTGAATGCGCGTGCGCAGCAATTCGTCATCGGTTTCGCCATCGAGGCGAACGACGCCGTAGTACGGCCCCAGGTGATCGAGATCGCCGCCCTTCGATTCCGAAAGCATCACGGCGCGGGCGGCATCGTTCACGCGTGCGCGCAACGCGATTTCGCGATAGGCGAGCACTTCCAGAACCTTCACAACGGGATCGCTTTCGAGCGTGCCGACGTTGAAATCCGGCCAGCGCGAAACGAGATCCGCTTTCACTTCTGCCAGAATGTCTTCGAAAGCGAGTACTTCGACGACTGGGGGCGGACCGAGTTCGGACAGATTGATAGCAGTCGCAGCAAATCGGGTCATGTTGCGGGGATCCAACCGTCGTCCACGAGAAGCAATGTCACCGACCGATCGGGAATCGTCGCCGGCGTGCGGTCGCCAAGGTGGCCGCGCGGCAGATAGGTGCCATCAAGGCGCAAAGTCGTCTGGCCGTCGCGACTCACCGCTGTGAAATACACAGTATCGAGCGCAAAACGCGGCTCCCAACGATCGAGTGCATCCGCAGTCGCGACGTAGAACTTAATCAGCGATGCGTCCGTCATCGGCTTGTCGACCAGAAGCGGATTGTCCGAGCCGTAGTCACGGCGCATGACGCGCGTGAGCTTGTACGTGGTGAGAATGTCGGCGATGGACTGGCAGACATGCGCCCAATCGATGAGGACGCGGCCCGTCCGCCGGTCCATGCCGATGCTGTCCGCCACGGTTAGCTCTGTGACGTCGTTTCAGGCGCGACGAGCTTCATAGCGTGCAATTGGAACTGCACCTGCGCCGGATAGAACTTCTTCTGCTGGCCCTTGCGGTAAAACGTGTTGTTGAACCACGAATCCTCGGTGAATTCGTAAAGCTGCTTTTCCGGCTTTGCGGGTGCTGGTGCGGGCTTCGCCATGTGGTGCTCCTGTTAGACTGCGTAGACCTTCGTCGCGGACGTTTCGGCAACGTCGCCTGCGCTATCGACGTCGCCTTTGCGGTGAACAAGCTGTCCGCCTTCCCCGCCGAGGTGAACGTCACCTTCGAGCACGATCGTTGCGGACGTGATTGTGGTTTTGTCGCCGGTCATCAGCAGGCGCGTGTTGCCGATCGCGATCACGGCCTCGTTTGCCTTGTCGTGAGGCCGCTTGTTGTCGTTCGACGGGATCGAGAAATCGATGTAACCGTCGGTGATATCGCCGGACTGCGAAACGAATTTCACCTGCTCGCCGACGACGGGCGGGAAATGCGTTTTGATGCCGCCCATCGCAAGCTCTTTCCAAGGCACCCACGGCGACTTGAACGGTTGGCGTGTTTCCTCGTCGACGTCGAATTGCACGCGGGCCAGGCCTTTTTGGACGTCGACGTCCGATATTTTCCCCGTCCACTCGCGAAATTCCATCCGTCGTTCGAGTTCTTCGAGGCGGTGGCGGTGATCGGCGAAGATATCGGCGAGCGTATTCATTGCGCCCCCAGCGGAACGTATCCTTCCGGCACCGATACCTGATCGTCGACGTCGGTTTTGACGTCGGCTGCGAAGTTTGGCGCGTCCGGAGCGATCGTTGGCAGCGGACCAAGGCGCAATGCCCCGGCCGTGCTCTGAGAGAGCCCGAGGGCAGCGCGCAGCCGCTTGAATTCGCTCCAATCTGTGGCGCCGCCGGTCGCGAGCGCGACGAACAGGTCCTTTTGCGTCTTAAGCTGATCGTCGGCGGCGAGCAGATCGACGAATTTCAACCAGATGCCTCGCAACGGTGTGCCCGGCGTCGGTTCCGGGGTGACGTCCACTGTCAAGACGATCTGACGGCCGGCAAAGCGCACGCCTTTGCGGTCGGATGCGCCACGCGACGACTTATCGGACTTCTTTTCGCGCACGAGCAGCCGCCAAAACTCCGCCCAGGCGCTATCGGGATCGGAAAGCGCCGTGCGGATCTGGCGTTCGATGGCGTCGACCGTGATTTCGAAGCCCGCATCGGTCGACGGGATGCCCCAGCCGCCCTTCATGCGCGACGTGACGGCCATTTCTATGGTCAGATCGATGGTCGTGCAGCGACCAAAGAGGCTCGTTTCTTCGTTCGGCACATCGGTGTCGGCGTCGCTTTCGTCGGTATAGACGACGATGAATGGCACCTCTGCGCCTTCAACCGACTCGTCGATCGGCCCGATCTCGCTGTCGCGGACCATTTCACCGGCGAACGTGCGCCCGCGCAGGGCCTGGACGGTCGCAATTCTGAGGGCGAGGCGCGAAAGGCTCATGGTTTACTCGAGGCTAGAGAGCATCAGGACGAGGCGGCCGGGGTGCTGCCGGTCGATCCAGTCGACTTTGTAGTGCTCGCCTTTGTCGGTCGCGTCGACGAGATCGTTTTCGCGAATGTCGGCGCCGGGCGGCAGGATCGATTTCGTAATTTCGAGGCGCGTGGGCGAAACACGGACCCGTGCGTTGCGGACGTGGCGGGAATTGCCGCCGATATCATTTTCGTCGCGATCGACGTGGAGAAGCCCGATCGTCGTGATGATCGGCCGCGCCACGTCGCGCGCGGGCGTCGCATAATCAGAGGGAAGCATCGGCGTTATGACGATTTCCTCGCTCATAACGCGGTCGACCGCCCGGTCCACGCGGCCCAGGCGGTCTTTCCAGCGATCTACCATGACGGCGGCGCTTAGGCGCTCAAGACGCCCTTGCGCAGCACGTTGGGCTGCGTGCAGATCGAGATGTGGTTCGACTGGATCTCGATCTCGACACCCTTGTCGTTGCGCATCCGGATCTGCTTGGCGTAGCGCGGCAGGCCTTTCGTGTTGACCGTTTCGATGTAATCGCCCGGCGCGAACCGGGTGATGAACAGTTCCGGAACGCCCATCGGCACCACGCGGCACTCGTTGTCGCCGATGAAGGCTGCGCCGGCGGCTGCCGTCGCCTTCTTGCCGGTGCGGTAACGCTCGAACGTGATGCCGCCGACGTCGAACGTATTCAACGTCCGACTGAGGTTCTCGGCCACTTTCTGGGCGTAGAGGAACGTCTCGCGGACGCTCTTGTGGTTGACGAGCGCCTGCCAGAAGTTCTTTCCGCAGAACGCATGAATGCCGGAATAAGGTGCGTCCAGTTCGTCTTCGATCTGGATGACCAACTGCTCGGCCTGCTGGCGCACGATCGTGTTCGCGTTGTCGAGCGCGAAATTGTAATCGGCCGCAGCGGCGATGCCGAACGACTGATAGAGATCGGCGAGCGTCTGACCGCCCTTCGACATGACGATGCCCTTGATTGCGCCGACGCGGCTGAATTCAAGCGTCGCGTCGAGATCGCGCGTATGCCGGGCCATCTTGTCGTTGACGATGCCCTCGACCGTCTGAACCTCGTCTTCGGTGCCGAACGAGCGGACGCCGTCGACTTCGTCCGCCATCACGGCGTCGTCGCGCTGGTAGTGTGGGATGGTGAAGGGACGCAGCTCTGACTTGTCCTTAGCTACGTTTTCACCGGGGCCGCCGCGCGGAGACGGCTCGACCAGAGACAGTTTTCCGTCGCGGCTTTCGACGACAATTGTCCGCGTCGCGACGCCGGCTTCTTCGAACAACTTCGTAGCAGAAACCTGACCCGGTACGTACGGGAGCTTGTTGACCTTCGCGGTCATTTCGATGAGCGAGAACGCATCGTTGTTGAAAATGTCGAGTGTAGCCATTGGCAGGGATCTCCATTTTGCCGGGTGAGGTTGCGGGCGGCAGGCCCGTCAGGGCCGAGGCCGCGCAAAGCACGGCCCGGCAATGCAGGGATTAGCGAACGACGATGCCGACGCTGGCGAGCGAGGCGAAGACGGCTGCCTTCTCGGCGTCCGTATCGGTGGCGACGTTCAACACGAGCGCATCCGCCCGGACTTCGCAGTCGCGGGTGTGAGCCGCAGCGACAACGTCGGCCGTGGTGGCGTCGACGCGGGCGTAATTGATCGCCACGGCAGTCTGCGAGCCGTCTTCCGCGGCCGGCGCGTGGGGCACGTATTTGCCGGATGCGGTGATCTTGCCGAGCACTGTGCCCGGATCGACGACGCCGGCGCCGCTGGCGATCTTGATGTTGTCGCGCGAGCGGTGGCCTTCGGCCTCGCTCAACAGGTATTCGGCCGTGTGACGGCCTTCGGTCAGTGTCGTCATGGTTTAGTGCCTCCGTTTTTGGTGACGTTGGGCCGTGAAAATCCGGTCCGCGTTAGCGGCGCGCGGCGTAGATCGCGGTGTGATCGAGCGCGGACGTCTCTTTCTTGGCGCTCGCGACGGGTGCGGCGAGTTCGAGGCCTGCAATCACGGTGCCGGGAGCCGAAGTACGCGCAGGCTCGGCCGCCGATGCCGTCGGCGCGGTCGCCATCGCGGCGATGGCGGCGGCGGGCGCGAAATCGGTCTCATACGCGAAGTGCGCAGCGAGCTGCTCCCGGCCTTTGGCCTCGGGCGCCTGCAGAATGGCGGCAATGCGCTGGCGTTCAGCAGTGCGGGCGTCCACATTTGCCGTTGACGCTTCCGGCTCTGCGGTTGACGGATCTGACGTTGCCGTTTCCTTTTCCGCCGGTTCCGTTGACGGATTGGCCGCCGGGGTTTCCACGGCCGAAGCGGCGGGCTTCGCCTTCTTGTCGGACATTGCAGGCTCCTTTTGCTTAGGCTTCCAATTGCGCTCGCTGGCGAGCGCTGTGAGTTGGGCGGGGGCGTGCGCGTAAACGCGATAATCGAATGCCGTCACTTCCTCGGCCTGCGCCTGGTCCGACTTGTCTGCGAACTTCTGCGCAACGGCCTCGTCGGCCGTCAGCCACGTCTCGGCGCGCATGACCTCGCGCATCGCTTCGGCGCTTTCGCCGGTCTTCTCGGCGTAGATCGACGCCATTTGCGCGGCGAGCTTGCTCAGGACTTCGATCGACTTCTGATGATCGGCGGCGTCGCCGTAGGTGATCGTCGACGGATCGTGGATCATCATCAGGGAGCCGACCCGCATGACGACCTCGTCGCCAGCCATCGCGATGATCGAGGCGGCCGACGCCGCGATCGCATCGATGTAGACCGTCACCCTGCCGCGATGCGCGTTCAAGGCATTGAAGATCGCAGCGCCTTCCCAAGCGACGCCGCCACCGGAATTGATGCGGACGGTCACGTCGCTGTCGCGGCCGAGCGTTGCCAGCGCTTCGATGACGTCCATCGACGAAAAGCCGTCGCTCCAATAGCTATCGCCGACCGTGCCGTAGAGCACGATCTCACCATCGACCAGCACGTTCATGTGTTCACCTCATGCGCCCGACGAGGGCAAAGCGTTTGCGTTTGCCGGCGACGTCGGCTTTCAACACCGCGATCAGCCGCTCAAGACGCGGGATATCCGGCTTGTGGAAGCGAACGCGGCGACGGTCGGTGCCTTCGATTTCTTCTTCGCCGTCGCCCGCAAGCAGCCGGTAATAGAGCGGCTGCAGCTTTTCGAGCAGGGCAGCCGGATCGCTGTAGTCGAGGGCATCCCATTCGACGGCCATCGCGCACTCCGTTAATTGAGCCGCTTCGGCGGCGTCTTCTGATTGTCGTCATCCTCGGGCGGCTCGGCCGCTTCACCGACGGGAAGCCGCGGCGGATAAGGATCAGGCAGGCCGTAGCGCTCGGCCAATTTGCGGTCGTGCGAGCGCTGTTCCATGACCGTCTCGGGATCGAGACCGTACTCGGCGCACTCATAGGCGAGCGAGGTCGTTCCATTCGTGAGGCGTTCGGACTGCGCGCGCGCCGTCTTGAAATCGTCGGCGGTCGGCTTTGCCGGTCCGAACCATTCGGCCTGCACCGTTTCATTGCGCATGGCGCGGAAACGCTCATAGCCGCCCGGAAATTCGATGCGCCCTTCGCGGATTTCCTCGTCGAGCCACGTCGAATAGATCGAGTGTACGAAGGGAATGGCGATGCGCTGGCGACGCCGCATCGTGACAAACCAGATCGACGCCGTGCCCATGCGGACGCTCGAATAGGTCGCGCCCTCGTAATCGCCGGTCATCGCTTCGTAGGTCGTGCCGATGCAGCGCGCGACCTCGCGCAAGAGGTTTTTCGAGAACGGCAGATAGGTGTCGGACGGATGTTTGGCGCTGTGAAGCTGGAATTCCTCGCCGGGAAATAGGCTTTGCACCTTACCGTGGACGCCGAGGTCGATCGACTTGTTCTGCCACCACGCCGCGCGCGCGAGCATGTAGGCCTGCACTTCCTCCGACACCGGCAAATCCGAACCGCCGGAAGCCTCGGCCGTTCCCTGCAAGCCTTCGAACGCTTCGCCGCTCAAATTCGGAGACTTCAGCGTGGCGGCAATGATCGTTTGGATCAGAGCCGTCGTCAGCGTCGCGTCGGCAAGCTGATCGTACTGACGCAGCACTTTGAGCACCGGCGTCATTGGCGAGATACCGCGGATTTGATCTGGGGTGCCGTCAAAGATGTGAATGACCTGCTGGCGGCCTTTTGACGACCGTGCCTTGATCTCGATTTCCTCGTCGGCGCCGAGCGGTGTGCGGCGGAGAACCCGATAGGCCGTCGGCAAACCGTTGGCGTCGGTGCGCACGCCATGAAACAGGCGGCCGAGTTCTTCAGTCGTATCCGCCATCCGGTGCGGCGAGAACATCATGACCTTGGTCGACGACTGACTTTCCGGCCGGCTGATGGCGGGAAGCAACGCCGTCACCTCTCCGAACGCAAAATGCTGCATGATCGCCGCATCGGTCATGTCGGCGACCGTCAGCTTCCCGCGCGCGTCGCATTCGAGCGGATTGTTCGACCAGATGCGCCAGCGGCGTTCGACGCGGCGGCACCATTGGTGCGCGAATTCATCGTTCCAGCCCAGGGATTCAATATCGGGCTTGGCATTGAGGCGAAGGCCGGTGCCGATGGTGTCGGCGGAGGCCTGCGTGATCGCACCGGCGAGCCAGCCAGAGTTCTGCAGGCTATCGATCGTGCGCGCGGCGGCCTTGCGCCAACTGACGCGAACATCGTCGCGCGCATCGCGCAGCGCGGGCTGCCATGAGGACAGGAAGCCCGCCGACGAGTCGCGCATGTAGCGCGCCACCGGCGCGGCCCGCGTCGCGCGCGCTACGGCCTGCGACTGCGAAACGAGGCGCGTCGCAATACTGTTGATCGCGGATTTGAAACGGCCCGCTAGTGGCGCGGAACCGCTGATCTCGCCGGCATAAGCCATGTCGATCCTACTTGTTCAGAAGCGCCGAAATCTCGGCCCATGTTCTGCGCCGCGGAGGTGCAGCGGCGGTACGTGCTGCCGATCTCGATCCCGGCAGCGGATTTGGTAAGCGCTCGCCCTCTGGCGGCTCGGTCGTCTCGACCGTTACCTTGTCGTCTTCAAGCGGAGCGGCGTCGCCGTGGCCCGACGAAAGCGCTTCGCGAAGCCCGCGACCTTCGCGAATGCGCTGGACGTTTAAGAGGTGGCCCGCCGCGGCGTTCAATGCCTCGCAATCGAGAAAGTGGTTTTCCCGGCTGCGCTGGATCCATTGCACCTGTCCCGACGGCCGCTTAACGCGCGATTCCGAGACGATCTGATCAAGGTACCCATCGTCGATATCCTCGGGCAGAAGCCACGCGCCGCTGGCGTCAATCGGGTAGCGAATATGCTCGTGGACGAAGCTCTTGGCCCAATCGGTGTTGATGAGCGTCAGTTCGAGCGAATACTTTCGCGGGTCGCCTTTGGGCGTCACGTCGATTTTCGACTTCTTCACCGGCATAAGCTGCGTCGCGCGGCCCTTCGACGGACGCGCGATCCGCGCATGGCGGCGGCAGAATTCATAGACGCGGTTGACCGGGACGCCGAATTCTTTGCCCGGACGAAAGCCCGAGTCGACCAATGCGAGCCGGATCAACATGCCGTGGATGGGCGTTTGCAACAGATCCGAAAGATCGCTCCAAACTTCTTCTTCGTGCGTCTCGCCATAAAGCTCGCCGCGTTCGATCAGCCAGCTCGTCGATCGTGCGCCCCAGCCCCGAATGGCATAGACTAGCCGGTTCTTCTGCACGTCGACGCCGGCCGTCAGATGCACCAAGCCCGCCGGGAGATCGCCGAGCTTGTAGGGGACGATGAGCCGTTTGAGCTCCGTTGACTCCGGTGCATCGCCACCGCCCGGCGACCATAGTTCGCCAAAGCCGGTGTTGATGACACCCTGCAGCTTCTCCTGGTCGCCCGAGTGCTTCGCCTCGACGTAAGCCGCGGCGCGTTCGCCGAATGTCACGAACGGCGAGCACAAACCCGACGCCCAGAACGATATGGTCGGCGAGCGCGGCGGCAAACCGATAACAGTGCCATCAGGCTCGACGCGCTGTCCCGGCGCCACGTAGACGCCGCGCGCGTTCATGTCCGCCTTGTGGTCGTTCTCGATGACACCGCCGCAGCGCGGACAGGTGACGTAAGCGTTTTCGAGCGCTTCGGACGCCGACCACTTGTCGTCGATCGCGAGTTGCTTAAAGCGCGGAATGAAGAATTCCGCGCAGTGCGGGCATGGCCACGCGAAATGATACATCGTGCCGCTCTGAAAAAGCTTCCAGACCGGGCTTTCAATGTCCTCGGGCGGCATGCGTTTCCAGAACTCTAAGCCTGAGTTGGCGTCCTTCAGGACGTCGACGTTACCGACGAGCGGCGTTGAGGTGACGCCGTACTTGCGGTCGCGAAACGTGAAGCCGCGAGCCTTCGTCAGAACGAGAGGATCGCCCTCGCCTTTGACGTTGCCCATCATGCGATCGTATTCGTCGACGATCACAAGGCCCGCAGTCGTGCCCGACAACTGCGTCGCGGACCCGGCCCATGCGAACTTGAGCGGCACGCCGCCGATGACTTTGCGGAACCGCTTGTTCTTCTTTCCGCGCGCCAGCTTCTGTTGCAGCGTTGGCGCGTTGTTGATGAGGTCCATCACGCGCGGCTCGATTTCATCGACGATGAAATCTTGGCTCGGCCCGACGTAGAGCGAAGGCGTCGGCCGCTGATCGAAGCGATGCCCGAGCACGTCGAGCACCGTTTCCGACTTGCCCATCTGCGAACCGCAAACGAGCGTGACGGTCGAATAGCGCGGGTCCTCAAAGGCGCGCTCGAAATCAATGACGTAAGGCGTCAGCCTCGGATCACGTGGCCCCGGCCGATCCATGCTCGGCGGGTAGATGCGGTTTTCGAACGCCCAGCCGTCAGCCGTCTGCCGCTTCGACGGCCGAATAAGGGTCGCGGCCCTGTCGCATAGCGTCGCCAGCTTGTTCAAGCCGCTTGGCGAGATCCTTAAGGACGACCTCGATTGCATCTTCGATCCGCCGGCGTTCCGCGATGTCGTCCGTCACGCGCGCCGGGACGCCCGCAAGGCCCGCCTTCAGCGGCCCGACGATGACGTCCAGCGCAGTCAGTGCTTCCGGCATCGCCACCAGCAGCAATTCCCTTTCGTCGTTCTCAAGCTTGAGCTTGCGAGCCCGTTCGGCTTTCACGCGCTCACCCGCCGATGTTTCCTCGGGGATGGCTCGCGCAACTTCGGACTCGACCTTGAATTGCGTATAGGCCTGCACCGACGCCGCGAGCGGATATCGGCCGCGCGCCGATTTCGTCAGAATGCCTTGCGCGTCCAACTGCTGGACCCAACGCTCGCCGACGCCGAGAACCTTGCCGAGATCCGTGACGGAAACCTCGTCGTCGACTTTCGCCGCGTCGAGCGCCCCCCTCACTTCGGTTTCGACAACCGTTCGGATGTAGGTCTGCACCGATGCTGCCAAGTCGTATCGGCCACGCTGCACCTTTTGAAAAAGCTTTTGTTTCACAAGCTTTTTTGCGGCGTGCATCGTAATCCCTAGAACATCCGTCAGGGCCTCCAACGTCACCGAGGCCTTTGGTTGTTCTGGTTGCATTTTTCCGAATCCGAAGTGGCGATTTTCGAAAACCACAAATGAGCGAAAACCGGGCCGCCGCCGCGCCGCACCGCAGGCAAAGCCTGTACGGTCCCTAAGGTTGCACGCGAGCGCGTCATGCGCGCGACGCGCTAGGTAACGACCCCATTCGTCAGTACGCGTATCTCATGCGCGACACGCGGCGGCAGATCGGACGCAACGAGCGAAGAAAAGACGCGCGCAACGTGCTCTTTCACCATTTCCTTGGGCACGTTCGGACCGGCGATGCGCTCAATCGGCAAGCGCTTCGATCCCCCCGTTCGCCAGAAGACATGGCCGCTCAGCGATGGCACGATGAACGCGTGGCGATACAGTTTGCGGTTGTGCCAAGGTGAGGCTGAAACGCCTGCGCCCCCCTGCCTTGCCTTAAAATTTTTGATTGGGATTGGTCCGCCACGCGACACGATCTCGAAACGTAGACCACCCCCAGACGCGCGGTATTTCTTGATGTGCCCATATTTCATGATGATCGACTGCGTCGTGCCGATCTCTTTCGAAAGCGCTCGCTTGACGCGCGTAAAGGCCTTGTCGCCGGTGTGATTGATCGCCCGGCGAAACACCTTGTGGCGCGTGCCATCATCCTCAAGGTGCTCGGCGGCGACGGTCAAACGCTGCAGGCCGTTGCCGGTCCAGCTTATGGAGATCGTCGCCATTGCGAGCTGCTTTCTGACTTTGTTGGCGGCACAATTCCGCGAAAATTATTCAAGACGTGAATTGGATTTGAATAATTTCGGCGCTTTTTGCAGAAAACGGGATCGGCCGCGTTGGGCGGCATGGGACCGTTGCGGAAACGGCCGATCCCGCTCTTTTCCTCGCGCTAGCGCGAACGCTCGGAAACTGAATTGGTGCCGGGCATTCCCCGCCCGGCTAGGGGCCGATCTTCGCCGATCGGCAAGCCTACTTGGGTCGCTCCGCGTTTCGCTTTCGCGCTACTCCGCCTCAACACTTCCCGTTCGCCAGGAATTTCAAACCAAACTCACACCCATAACGCGCTCACTCTTGGCGGCGGTTACATGACGGCCTCCTGCGGACCGCTCTCACAGTCAAAGCCAAGACGAGGTCGGATCCGATTTCTTCGCGGCGTTGGCTCTGCGGCTCTATGGCGAGCATTTGCGGGTGTAGCCTTGCCGGATCATTCGGGCACGAAAAAACCCGGCTCGGAGCGGTCCGGCCGGGTTAACTCATACGTCTGGCGACGATAGATTTGATTCGAGCAGATTCGCGCGAAAGTGGGAAGTGGGGTATCGCTGTTTTTTCTAACTTTTTTCGTCTTCGTTTTTCGGAATTGCAATTCCGGGCGCAATTCGGGCCTCCGCCAATTGCGGAATGTGCTCGATTACGGCCTGCAATTGGCCGCCGCGCATTGAAAATTTCACGCTCTGAATGAGGCCGCTTTCGACTGCCTTGATCCACGCTCCGGACGGCGCAGGAAAGTCGATTATCGTTTCGACCGGCGTCGGCTGGCCTGAAATTATGCGCTGCGCTTCCTCGGGCGTCATGCTCGATACGTCTTGCTCCATCGCGCGGGCAATAACCTGCGTCGCCTCGATCTTCGCTTGATCTAGCTTTTTCTTGCTGGCCGACGTCTCGATGTAAAATTCTCCTGGCTTGAGGTCGTTGCCGGTCATGGTTTGCCATCGCCTCCGATTGCATCGACGAGCACGAGTGTCCGGGCAGCTTCTGCCCACGCGCCCACGGCGTCAAGGCCGCGCTTGAGCGTCACGAATTTGAGGCGAACGCCGTGCTGGCCTGCTTCCCGCTTCATCTGCCGCAGCGTCTCGCGCGGGCTGCCTTCAGCAAGCGCCGCCGAATGCCGCTCGAAAGGCTGGCCGTCCCGGTGCGCGAAGAAATTTTCGCAAACGACGTAGATGCCGACGCTCATAGATCCATTTCCTTTCGGGCCTCGTCAGCTTTCGCTTTCGCCAATTCGGCAAGCCAAGGATAAGGCGATGCGTTGGCGCGCTGTCTGGCGTCGGCGATCGCATTCAAATCCTCGATTGTCGCGCGAGGCTTTGCCCATTTGAGCACGATCTGCCGGGCGCGCGAGGCGTTACATTGAGTTCAGGAGCGACGCTGGAAATCGAGCGCCCTTCGAGAAGATGCCGCCGCACGACGGCATATCGACGACAAGTCGGGCAATTCCCGCAAGGTTCACCAAACGCCGACACCATCGCCTTACAAGGGCGGGCAGGCAAGATCATGTCCCGTTTTTCCCTTCGATTTGAGGCTCGTCGGCGATGACGACAACGCCGAGATTTATAGGCCTAGTCCGCCGGACCGCGACGAGTTCAATGTCGATCGGCCACCCGCGCGCGCCGCTATACGGGCCGGACACTTCGAACTTTTTCACAAGCCAATCGATTTTAATATCGAACAGTCCCATGCGATGAATGAATTCCGCTGGCGCATAACCGTCGCCATTGACGACCGTCTTCAGACTTTCGATCAGTGCGGGGTCTTCTTCTTCCGACCAAAGCGTCTCACGGTAAACGTCGCTCATGTCGATTTTTCTCCTACGTCCGGTTTTGACGTACCAAGCCCAGCGCCCTCGGCGGTTTGATCAATGAACCGTCTTCGGACTTACTGGCAACGGCGGACCGCCAGCGACACCTACCTTCCCTCGGCCTAAGCAGAAGCCACACCGATCGCCCTTCTTCATCGTGACTGTCTCGTCGGTTGTCTCGTTCGTTGCCGGGTCGATCCTACGAACTTGGGCGGACATATTCGCGCTCAGGATGCCGGTGCCGTCGCACTTCTCGCATTCGACCGCAGGGATCTCATGCGTGGTTCCATCGCCCATGTCGATCGTCATGGTTGTTGGCTTGCGGGTCATGTTAATTTTTCCCCCTGCGTCGGAGGCGCCTTTCGGAAACTCAGAACCAATCGCTTCAGGCCGTAGATGGCTGATGCCCACAAAAGGATACTCAGAAATTTCAGGACAGAGAAGATAAGCGCCTCGGCCGAATGACCGACGACGACGTTCAACACCGCTACGCCCGCTCCGACGTATGAGGCACGCGTGAGAGCTTCCCTATACGTTTGTGCGGTCAGCGAAAGCCAGATCAGAAAAACGAAAACGGCAAGCCCAATTACGCCAAGCATCGCCACGGCATCGTTGTGTCTCATAGTCCCCCCATTTTTTTCGTTAAATGCGCCCCAGCGCGTCTCGCGCGGCGACTTTCCCTCTCACTGATCGTTCGGAGCATTCACTCCGCACGCCTTGAGCGTCGCCCTGATCGCCGCCCCCGACCCGTCAGGATTGAAAGAGTGCGATTCCGTTACTTTGCCGTTCACAACCCCGGCCAGCGCGATCCTGCGATTGGCGCGGGCGGCGTCGGCCGCGATTTGCACGATGCCCGCGTCCTCGACACGAATGCGGATAGACCCGCCGTCCGGCGTGCTGGAAACTCTCGCGTTAAATTCCCGCTTCGGCATGTCGTCGATCACGACGGCGAGATGTGGCCCGATATTGTTCACGACCGCGAGCGTGTCGGCATCGACCTTTTCTGGCGATATGAACACGAGGCTGAGGTCATCGGCTTTGCTGCAAACAAAAATGGCCACGAACCCGCCGAGATCGTCCGCGCCAAGCGCCATATGCTGATCGCCTTGAAACGGATCGTCCAGCTTCTGATGTATCCAATCCGCCGATGCCGGTGTCGTCATTGCCGCCAACGCGAGCGCGATGCCTGCGATTGCTTTTTTCACGTCTCCCACTCTCCCCACTGCTTTCAATTTTACCCGAGAATTTGCCCGCCGTTTTCTGGCGGGGTAGTACCTTGTCTAGATAAGACGGCGAACAGCGTTGGCCCCCCGCGCCGTAAGAATGGCCATTGAGCCGCTTTGCGTCCACCAGCCCTCAAGAACGCCGAATTGCCATCCATCTTCGAATTGCTCGGGTGTTCGGCCCTCATGCCTCACGAAATCGAAGTTGATGGCCGCGAACGGTTGCATTTCGTTTGAGCCCACGTTCCGCGCCACAAAAATGCGCAGGATGATCTCCGCGGCTTGCTCAGGCGTCATATCGGTTTTCCACTTTACTCACTCAACGATTTCTAGTCGCCGGCATGGTGACGCCGCGCGGATCTCCGTTTCTTAGCCGCTGCGCGATTTCGTCGGCAAATACCGTCTGCATCCGCCGCCACCAATAATTGCGCGCGAAGATGCGTTTGGCTGCCGGTGATACCGAACGCAGCTTTTCGATGTGCGGCGGGATCGTCGGTTCGACGCGCGCGGAAAATTCGAGCGAGCCCGGTTCGGCCGGGAAGTCGAGGGCGTCAAGCATGTCGCTCGGGCCTTTGCCGTACATCAACCGGCCGCCAATATGGATTTTCACGTTGCTGACCTTGACCGGCCGCACGCCTCCCATGCCGTCGCCGCCGAGCGTGATGATTGATGCCGTCATTTGCTGCCGCCCCTCTTATTTGCCTCGGCTCCGAGCCTGCGAACGACGTCTATCATTTCAGGGATTTCGAGCCAAAGCCGCAGCATCATTTCCACGGGGCCGGGGATCTCGGCGTCACCCGACGCGTACCGCCGCGCTGCCCGGTCAGAGATCTTCAAAAGCCGGGCAACTTCCATCTGCGATAAGGACAATTCGTCCAGCGCGGCTCGAAATTCTTCTTTGGTCATGGGCCTAGGACGATTTAGCGGCCGAGCCGCGGGAGATTCCCCATATCATAGGACAAAGCGACCTAGCAACGCTTAGGAAATTTCGCGTCTTTTCCGTTTTCTTGATTAGGACGACTTGACCTATTAGGACGATCCGTCCTAATGTCCCTCCAACGCAACAAACGGAGGCCACGATGGTCGCTCAATTCGAAGTCGGCAAAACCTACTCCTGCCGTTCCATCTGCGATTACGACTGCATTTTCTCGTTCGAGGTCGTGAAGCGCACCGCAAAGTTCGTCTCGCTCAAAGACAGCGGCGGGAAGGTCCGCGCTCGCAAGGTCCGCGTCTGGGATGGCGCCGAGGTCTGCGACCCGCACGGCCGCTATTCCATGTCGCCCGTTTTGCGCGCAGCGAAGTGAGGGAGGAACCAATGACCTTTTCAAAATGGCTCGACACGTTCGTTTCCGAGAAAGGCATCGATCTCGAACACGTTCTTGCGGTCGAAGGCCCGAGCGGCACCAATTCAATCCCGGTCGGTTGCCTCGTCGACCTTATGAAGCAAGCGCCGAAGCACGAGCAATCCGGCATCAAAACGATGATCGTCAAAATCGATTTCCGCAATGGCGACGTGCTCGACTACTTCCGCCACCTTGCCCAAGCCGTCGCGCAGTGAGGGGGAAAGCCGTGCAAGATGCGCTTGAGGCCGCCGATCGCTACGCCGCTCAATATGGCCGCTGCTGGAAATCCAAACTTGCGGATCATTGGTACAACGAGGCGCTCAACACGCCTCGGAACGCGGCCGACGCACCGCTTCTACGCCAGCTTCGCAACCATCCGTCGTTCGCCCACGCTTGGCTCCGAAAATACAAGCCCAGCGCGGCGCTTACAAAACTTTAGGGACAGCACATGCGGACACTCACCAACGCCGAAATCGCTTGCATCGAGAACGCGCTCCGACGCGCCGCCGCACAAGATGCCGACACGGAGATAGCGGGCAGCCCGAGCCTGACCGAGCAATTCCTCAATCAAGGCAAGATGGCCGCCGAGCTTGCCGACCTCTTCTTTAGCTACCCTACCGTCGAAATTTCGGAGGATTGAGCCATGACGCCCTACGAACGCGGTTATGCCGCCCGGCTTTCCGGCAGCCAAGGCCCTCGCTCCGTTCCAAACGGCAACGCATCCTGGGCGGAAAAGTTGTTTTATCGCGGCTGGTGTGATGCACTAGGCGCGCTAAAGAGAGGCGCACGCACGTCATGGCCCGACGCAAAGGTGAATTGAGCCGTTTCGGTATAGATCAAGGCTGGCCGCATCAGGTCTCGCTGCCGGAACACGCGACGACGGGGAAGAACCTCGATCGCGTTCACGCGTTCTGCAAGGACAAGAACCTGAGTCTGTGTCCCCTTGGGCACTTGTTCGTGCGCGACGGCAAGTATTGGAAAGCGTGGTGCTTCGCCGAGGCCGAGCACGCGGAGGCGTTCCAGAAAGAGTTTGGCGGCGAGTTCATGACGCCGAAGACGCGCCCCCGGTGGCCGGGCTAACGGCCAAGACAAGCATTCCGGTCAGTTCGCGAATTTTTGAATATTTGATGATTTCGCCCCGGCCTTGCTCCGGGGTTTTCTTTGCCCATATGTGTATATTGAAGTTGACACTACGCATACTGCGGTATACACCATTCCCATGCAGATACTGACAACAGACGTATTCGACGAATGGCTCGCAAACCTCCGCGATACGAAGGTACGGGCTCGCATCACGGATAGGATTAAGCGGGCTGGCGACGGCAATTTTGGTAAGTGCGAACCGATCGGCAGCGGCCTTTCTGAACTGAAGCTCGATTTCGGGCCGGGCTATCGGGTCTATTTCTTCGTAGAAGGCCGCACCGTTGTCGTTCTGCTCTGCGGCGGCGACAAGAGATCGCAGCCGAACGATATCAAGCTCGCACATAAGCTTGCAAAGGACTGGAAAAACCGATGACAAAATTCGCTCCATTCGACCCCGCGAAGTATCTCGACTCCGAGGAAGCGATTGCCGCGTACCTTGAGGCCGCGGCCGAAGGCGGCGACGCGAAGCATTTCGCGAGCGCCCTTGGCGATGTTGCCCGCGCTCGAAACATGACCGAGCTTGCGAGGAAAAGTAACATGACGCGTGCCGGTCTATACCGGGCCTTCTCGGAAGATGGGAATCCATCACTCAACAACACAATGAGCGTTCTTTCAGCGCTCGGGCTTGAGTTTACCGTCAAGCCGGTGAAGCCAGCCAAACATGCAGCGCGGAAGCGCGCGGCGACGCGTGCTTGACACGGCCCAGCAGCGGTTGGCTAAGGAGTTCACGCGCATGGCGTTTTTTGTTGGCATCGTTGACGGCAAAGACGACGTATGGGGCGTTCGCGTGCCGGACGTTCGGGGTTGCCACGGTGGGGGTGCAACAGCCGATGAAGCAATTCAGGACGCCATTAGCGCACTCGGCGAAATGGCCGAAGAAGCCCAGGGCATCACACCGCGCACGCAAGACGAGATCGCCCGCGATCCTCGCGTTCAGTTCGATGCGGCGACCGAAAGCATGGTTCTGTTGCCAATTGAAAAGATCGCGGCGGGCGGCTGATGCCTCATGCGCCAGTCGGTATCGACGGCCGGACGCCCACACCCGGCCGCCTCTCGTTCGGTTCAGAGCGCACGCATGACGCGCAGCGCCTGCTTCAGCACGACATATCCGGTTTCTGGGTCGCCGAAAACGCGATCGGTCGCCATCACCGCAAGCCCTGTCACCATACACAGCAACGGCAGCGGCTCGCCGTCTTCTTGCTCGAACAACAAGAGATCAGGATGCTCCAAGCGGACTCTTTGAATGAATTGCCGGTCGTCTGCCGTCGCAGCATCGCGGCGGGCTTCGATTGCGCGCTCAAGCCTCTCAAGCGCCAAACTCGCTGAACGCGACAGCCTTCGCCAGCGATGAATCAAAGCGACAACATGAGGATCGTCATTAAACGCAGTTGCAGACGACGCGGCTTCTATTCTTCGGGCTGCATTCCCGATTTCTCGACGCAATTCCAACTTATCTAACACTCTTTAGGTCCCCACCTATTCCAAACCCAATCACTGAATCGGGCTCTTTCGTGTTAGGCGGCAGAGCCCTAGAGCTCAAATCATCTTCGACATTTTATGAATATAGATTGTCGTTAGCATTGACGCGAAGTTGTAGACGTCGGGCCGCGACAAGTCATACTGAAACCGCGCACTGCGATCGTGTTCTGTATGGCGGCACAATCGCGCATTTGCGAGGCGACGCCTGGACTCAGGTTATCCGCCATCCGCTCTTTTCGGTCCCAGCGCCTCAATGATCCGGCAATTGGCGACTGTTCCCCCCTGACAGGATTCGATCACGGCTTTTAGTTCGCGCTTTAGCGCCGTCAGATCTAAGATCTTCCTCTCTACCTCGCGCAAATGGTCCTCCGCGATCCTATCCACCGTTGCGCAATCGCGCTGGCGATCATCGCACAATGCCAGCAGCGCGCGGACCTGATCGAGTGAAAATCCCAAACTGCGCGCGCGACGAATGAAGGACAGGCGCCCAAGCTCGACGGCACCATAATCCCTATAGTTTCCGCTGGTCCGAGCTGGTTTTGGCAAAAGACCGATTCGCTCATAATAGCGGATGGTCTCGACCTTGGTTCCCGTCTCTTTGCTCAAATCACCTATTGTCAATGGCATCGTCTTGACCCTGTAGTTGCTACAGGGTGCATGTAAGCAGCCTTGATAGAATATCGAGGTGGTGAAATGGCAGGTGGATGCTGCGGCGGGTGTGAACCGACACCGGCAACTCACGATAAGATATGGCGGCGCGTGCTATGGATTTCTCTGGCTATCAATGCCGGCATGTTCGCACTTGAGATCGCCGCGGGCGTCTCCGCGCAATCAGCGGCTCTAAAGGCTGACGCGCTCGATTTCTTAGGAGACAGTGCCAACTACGCAATCAGTTTAGGCGTTGCCGGGCTTGCGCTTCAATGGCGCGCGCGTGCCGCGCTACTGAAGGGTGTATCTTTGCTTGTGCTCGGTCTCTGGGTCCTCGGAAGCACGGTCTGGATGGCCGTCGCCGGCACTCTTCCAGCAGCAGAAACGATGGGGGTCATTGGCGCGCTAGCACTCATCGCTAATCTCACCTGTGCGGTAATGCTGTGGAAACATCGTGAAGGCGATGCAAATCGCCGGTCGGTATGGATCTGCTCTCGCAATGACGCTGTAGGTAATATCGCCGTCGTCGCTGCCGCACTTGGCGTGTTCGGTACTGGAACGGCTTGGCCAGATATCGTGGTCGCGACGATCCTGGCCGGCCTGGGAGTCAGCGGCGGATGGCAGATCGTTTCTCAAGCGTACTCAGAACTCCGGTCCGTCAAATCTAAATCGGAAGTCCCCACTGGTAGGCACATCGGCGTGCCGTCGGCGCCGAGGCGCGGCGTCATCCCGCCCATGCTGTAGGTGAGATATTGGCAGCCGGTCATCGGGTCCGTGAACACGCGCGGTATCTCGGCGAGAGGCCGCATTTGGTCAGGCGGACGCAGGGATTCCATGTAGCAAAGCAGGCCAAAGATCGCGGCGCCCGCAATGACGGTCCAGGCGACGCCTCGCGTAAAGCGCAGACTGCTACGTTCCCATTCGCGATCAAACCGCTCGACGTCTTCGCGCGACGGCTTGCTCATTTGCGTTCAAACTCCCGCGCCATCGCCACTTCGATCGGGTCGTACCGGCCGCCACGCGACGTCGCGGCGATTTCCTCGGCGCGCTTTACAACGCGATCGAGGAACGCAATAAGTCCGGCATCATCCCAACAAAAGACCTTCAGTTCGCGCGCGAGTGCGTGGATCTCAAGTTCGAACATTTCGAAATTGAGATCCGGCCCGAGGTCCCGAAATCCGTCATCAAGCTCGTCAAGGCCGCCCTCTCGTTCCGATGCTTGCGCGATCAGCTCCAACGCGGGTTCAGCCAGTCGATCGCGCTCGGCCTTCGTCCGCGTCCAGATGCGAAACTGCGTCCGCGCCGGCGCGGCATAGGTGCGATACGTGCGCTTCGCCGGGTCGCCGCGGCCGGTGCCCTTCAGAAGCTTCGCAGGCCAGACGCCGCGATTGTGACCAATGCGGCGCACGGCTTCAGAACCGTTCCAGATCGTGATCGATACCGGGCCATCCGTCGCAATGAATGACAACGCCGTTGGCGCCAACAGATTGAAAGCCTCGACGCGTTTCTTTTCCCAGCGCGCGGTATCGTCATTTGCCGCCACAAGCAGCGGTACCTCGATGCTCATCGTTCCCCTCGTGCGCGACGATTGCCCTCTTGCAACTGCGCGAGCGCGTCTGCGCGTTTCGCTCGGCCGATGTCGGAAAATTCATTGGCGATCGCCCAAATGGCGTCGATCGCCTCTTTGTAGATTTGCGCCACGCGGCGGGGCGTGATCTTGCGCCCTTCGATGATCAGCAGGTTGCGCGCGATTTTTCGGAACGAAAGCGCCCGGTCGCGGGACGCGTAGAGCAACACCCATTGCGCCGTTGTGTAACTGCCGACTCGGCGGCCGAGCGCCCATCCGTTCGACGCCGACGCAAGGTTCACGAGAAGCTCGCGCGCGCCCAGCGCGGCAAACCACTCCATCGCCCTCTCTTGATCGTCGACGTCGGCCTTCAGCAGTTCGAACCGGGCATAGATATCCGGCAACGCGTTCGCTTCCATTTCGGCAAGCTCGCGCTTCTGCGCATCGCTAAGGCCATAAAGCGGGTTGCGGTGCATTCCCAAGCCGTGAACGCTATCCTCAAGCAACTCCTGGGCGAGCGCACGCATGATCCGCCCCTCGGCGTCGTCGCGCTTGATATGCCCCGGCTCGGCGTATCGGACGGCTCCGCCGTTGAGCCACCATAGCTGCCGCTTCTGTCCGCGCTTCCGACCGCCTTGGCCGTTTGATTCCGCTTCCTCGTCTTCGGCATCCTCGACGGACTTGTAGCGCTGGCGTGTGCTCCACATCCGCGGCGGCGCGTCTTCGGCCAGCGTCAGGGCCACCGGCGGCAACGCAAACAACCGGAAGTCATCCGGATCGCGCGGCGCCCAGAAGTCGGGCCGCTCGCCCTTTAGCGTGTGCCAGCCGATCCACCCTTTCTCGGGATCTGGGCGACGGCGCTTCGGGCAAGGCAGATAGACCTGATATCCGTTGTCATAGGTGGACCACGTGGCCGCGCCCGTCTTCGGGTGTCGCACGAGCGCCGCCTCGAATGGCCCCCGGCCGTCCCATAGAACGCGGACGGGATACCGGAGCGGCAACCGGATTCCGTCGAAACGATAGAACTGCCGAAGCTTCAAAGGGAGCGTCACGCGGCCAGCCTCCGCGCCGAGCATTCGCCATCGCCGGTCGATGCCGGTTCACGCCACGCCTCGGGGTCGATCATGTGCGATCCACGTCCGAAGTCGCGTGTCCAATACGACCGCACCACGCCCGGCATGCCCTGAAACAGCCAGCCGGTGACGATGCTGCCGTCCTTCAGCCGCATGTCCACCGGGTTCGTGTGGTCGAGTTCGGCCATGGGCCGGAAACGGGTCGGCATCAGTGGACTCCCGATCGCTCGATGATGCGGTCCATTTCCTCACGCGGAACTCCGCCAGCCGGGAACGGCGGCGGGCGCAGGCGTGCCTTGCCCTGCTCAGGCACCGCCGGCGGTGTCGGCTCCGTCTGCGCGCTTTCCTGCACGGCCTGCTGCGCGGCGACAATTTGCGCCGGCGACGGTACGTGGCCGATACGCGCCGCGATCGTCATCAGGCCGGTGATTAGCTCTGTGCCCTGCAACGCCTGGATCGCGGTGATCTCTTGGATCTTCGCCATCATTTCCGGATGCCGGGCGACCAGCCGCTTATGTAGATGGTCGAGTTGGTTCATCGTAAAGTCGGCTTCCTCGACCATGCTTCGACGCATCGCTTCAATCTGTTCGTGCAGCTTCATTGAAAGTCCCCATTTTCGATTGCTTCGCGTGTGCCGCGGCAAAGTTCGGCGCCGGTCATCGGATCGCGTTCGATCCAAATGTCGCCATCCCAATCGAGCGCCAGCCGCGTCGGCGCCTCGATCGGCGAGTGTTCCGGATGCGCGAGGGCGAAGACAGCCAGGCCCTCGCCCACGATCAGCGTGTCGTCGACGTGCGCGTGTTTCGCCGTCATGGCTTCGCCTCGACGCCCACCGCGCGTGGGCGGCGAGCGATTTCGTTTTTGAGCGCTGAGATTTCGTCGAGAAACATCCGACGCAGTTGGGCGACGCCGCCCGATCCTGAGCGCGTTAAGGCGACTTGCCGCTCAAGTTTGTCGATGACGGCCTTAAGGTGCGCTTCCTCGGCGGCGGACATGGGCAGCGGTGCGGGTGATTGCATCGAACCGCCTCAATGCTTCGTCTTGTCGGAGCGTGATCGGCCGCGCGGTTTGCCGTCACTTTTCTTTTTCTTTTCGGATTTGGTTTCCGGCTCGGCCTCGGCGCGCTCCTGCACGATCTTGCTGATGGCTTCGATATCCGTCGACAGCCCAACCGCCTTGCGGGCTGCTTCGACCTCGGCTTCATAGACCAGCTTGTCGAGGAACTTTTCCGGATCGTCGCGAAGCTCCTTCACGATCTGCTTAATCAGCTTGACGTTCAGGCCATCCGATTTGTCTTCGGTGTCGTAATCTTTCAGCGTTTTCGCCAGCCCATCCGCCTGCTCGAACAGATCGACGCGCCGCTGTACGCGATCCTTAAAGACCGGACCGGAATTGTCGCCGATGCCCGGCGCGCTTTCGTAATCGTCGCTCATTAGTGCCCCCGTGGTTTCAGCCGATGCCGCGCATCATCGCGTTGCGATACGTGCCGCGCGGCTTCGTCGGCGTACCTGCGGCGCGGACCTTCTTTTCGATTTCGTAGGCGAGATCGCCGACGCTCGGCAGACCGCGGAAGATGCGCAGGTGCTCGCCTTCCTCGTACCGGCCGTTCCAGTTTTGCTTTGCCAGCGCATCCTTCTCGATCGCGATGCGCAGGTTCGTCGCCTCGCGCAGATACCGCTTGCGCAGGCCGCGCAGCGAGAACGTCACCGCCATCGCGCGCTTAAGCGGCTTTCCGTCTTTGTCTTTTGCGCTGTAGTTCACCCGATATCTCGGGACGCGCTTCTTCTGCCGTGTGTGAAGCTGTGCCATTGGCCCCTCTTTTCAGCTTGCGGATTTTTTCGCGGATATCGGCGTGCACTTCGTC
Organism: Hyphomicrobium sp. MC8b; assembly: GCF_905067615.1. Lineage (NCBI taxonomy): Bacteria > Pseudomonadati > Pseudomonadota > Alphaproteobacteria > Hyphomicrobiales > Hyphomicrobiaceae > Hyphomicrobium > Hyphomicrobium sp. MC8b. The sequence continues at coordinate 2,671,954 of NZ_LR898465.1, forward strand.
CGGCGCGCGGCCGTAGCGCATCTGTCGTCCGAGCGTGTTGCGCCAGTCCCAGATGAACCACGCATGATCTTCGCTCGGACCGTTGACCTTGCCGTTGGCGTCGAGCTTCGGCTCGAACCACCAAATGCGGTCGACGAGCGTGATTTTCATTCCCCACGCCGGATGCTCGTCGAAAATGTCGGCGCGCGTCTTCGCGCTATCGAACTTCACGCCGAGCAACATCGCGACGAGCCCGCGGCGTTCCTTCGTGAGCGCTAGCGCGCGGCGCACGAACTTTTCGGCGAGGCCGTCTTTGTACGGCGGGTTCGTGATGATCGCGTCGAACTCGAATGGCAGGAACGGCTGCTGTCCGAGGAAGTCGCCGACGAGCATCCGATCCGGAGCGAACAAATTATTGTCCTCGGGAACGTGAATGTCGGACGCAATAACCTTCAGGCCGTGCGCCTGCATTTCGGCGACCATCTGGCCGGTGCCTGCGGCCGGTTCCCACACGGTTGATCCCGACCAAAAGCGCGGCCCCAGAACCTCTTTCAGCATCGCGCCCGTCACCCAGCGCGGCGTGTTGTAGGCATCGCGCTCAACGCGCTCGTATCCGGACTCCCGCTGCGCCATCAGCAACGACCTCCCGTCTGCGCGAGACCGAGCAGCATCAACTCGCCATGCACGATGCGGCCGATCTCTGTGACGATAGTCATCAACACCTGTTGCTGCACCGGGGTCGTGTAGGTCGCGTTCGAAAAGATCAGCGATGCGCGCACGTCGGCGAGCGTGCGATCGAGGTGCGCTTCGAACGTCTCGCCGCCCTTCCGCTGCATCACGACACTGCCTTTCGTGCCTTCATTGCTGCATCGAGGTCGGCGCGCGCCTTGGACGCGACACGCCGCAACGCGTTCTGCGCACCAACTGCAGTCACCGTCCGCTCGGCGCTCTTGCAGGCGTCGATCAGCATGCGCATTTCGAGCAGGTCGACAGTCTGCGTCTCGACGGGCTCGTCGATCGGCGCGGGCAGAAACTTCGCGAACCGGGCGCGCATCTGCGCCTCGTAGCCGGTGGCGACTAGCAGCCGCGCGATGCTTTCGAACGCCTCAAGGGCTTCGTTGAGCGGTTCCTCTCGCTCGATTTCGTTTGTGGGTTTCACGGTCATGCCGCGGCCTTTCGCGTTTCGATCCAAATGTCCGACACACCGGGAAACACCGCATTCATTGCGGCCCGGAACTGAGAACTCAGGTTCGTCTCGACGTGGCGCTTGGCCCAATCGGCATGCGTTGAGACGCGCGCGACGATCTTCCCGGCGGGGTTCGGTTCGGTGATGCGATCGAGGGCGAACGTCGAAAAAACCTGCCGCGTGGTGTCGGCGCCGATCATCTTTTCGAGTTCAGCCAGCACCGCCGGCCAGTTGCGCATAAGCTCGGCATCGCCCTCGCATTTGCGCGGCAGCGGCCGGTGAGCGATGGCGGTCTTGACGGCGGTTTCGATATCGGACGGCTTCACCGTCGATTTGCGTCGTTCGAGCAGTTGATCGAGGATCTTGCGACCTTCGTCCACGCCGAGCCCCTTGGCGGCAATCCACCGTGCGAGCGACTGGACGGCTCCGACGAGGCTCGGGGCATCGAGGTGGCGCATGCGGATCAACGGCGCCAGGAAATCGACGAGCACCGATTGAAAGGCCTCGTCGTCGGGGCGCTCGGCGGAAACCGCGACGAGCACTTCCTCAATTTCGTTCGAAGGCATCGCCCGCCCCCTTCGCCCCCTTGGGGGCTTTGGGGGAGAGGGATCTCCCGATCTCTGATCTTTCTTTTGTGTCTTTATAGGTGACACAGGTGTCACCTGGGACCTGACACACGTGTCATCTATGGATGACACTGCGGCATTCTGTGACGTGTCATCTATGGATGACACCCTCCCTTCGTCGACTTTCGGTTCGGGTGACAACTTCACCGGCGCAGGCTTCTCGGGCTTGTCGATCAGCAGGCGATAGAGGCAAAGCGCGGTGTTCGTTTCCGCCTGCGATTTCTTCTCGACGTAGCCCCACGCGACGAGCTGCTTAATCGCGCCGTTGAGCGCCGGGCGCGCGTAGTTCCAGCGCTCCGCCGTCGCCTTCTGGCTAAGCTCGGTCCAGCCGTTGTTGTTGTTGACGCGTCCGAGGTAGACGAGCAGCCGCAGATGCACGAGCGTCAGCCGCAGATCGTCCGCGGCGCGCGCTGGCATGAAAGAATAGCGGGCGTCGTCCCAATCGGTGATCCGCTGGACCCGCTGTCGTTCTTCCCCCGTCACAAGACAAACCTCTCCCGTGCGGAGAAACACGGTCTCCGCGCGTATTTCGAAATTTCTGGAACTCACCCCGAAACTAAAAATCCGCCCGCCGAGCCCCCTCGGCGAGCGGTACGCAACATTCCTTAAGCGGCCACGTCAAAGACAGGCGCATCCACGCCCAAGCCCTTGTTCTGCGGCTCTATTTCGTTTGCTCGCGTCCGCTGTGGATGTGGCCGGACGCCACCGTCTAACCGCGCCTTGGGCATGCGCATCCGATGACGGGCCTCGGCATCCTTCAGCGCCCGTTTGTGCTTCGCGGCGGCCAATTCTTCGGCGGTCGGGATGCGATATATGGTGGCTCGCCCTTGCGAGCGCGCCGCGGCGCGCAGATGCCGGAACGTATCGTTTTTGTCGATGTAGGCGCGCCGCTTCTCGACTCCGAGTTCAACGGTGAGCAATGACAGGAACGTGCCTCGGCTAAGTTCCTCGTAGCGTTCTTCCCAAGCGAAGTCCTTGAAGACGTCGTAAGCACCGGAGGACGTATGCCATCCGGAATAACCTTGCGAGATCATCCAAGCGATAAACCGCTCCATGATTTTCTCGTCGGCAATGCCGCTCTTGCGCAGATGCACCGGCCGCAGCGCGAAGCGTGCGGGAATTTCGGTCGTCCAATCGTCCCGGTCAGCGGCAGGCGCGTCAGCTTTCTGGGCCTCTTCCGGCATCCGAGGCGGCGTCAGCACGGGCTCGATGTGCGGAGCGGGCGCGGCTGTGGCCTTGAGCTTCGCCGGGAAGCGCCGCAGAAGGATCTGCCCGAACCCCGCGAGCGTGACACCGGCAAAGCTGACTTGCGTGAATAGCTCAAGCATCGATTGCCCCTTTCGAAACGTCGCCGCGATCTGGAATCGCGCTAGAAGCCCCCGGAACGTCCGGAGACAGAGAATGATCAAACGCACTGCCGGTATCTGCTGGTACAGCAAGGAGAACTATCCCCGCGTCCTCGCCGTCATGGCCGACGCCGACGTCTTGCCGCGCAACTTCCACAAGTGGCTGAAACAGGCCGAGACCAGCGAGAAGCACTTCCGCGCGCAAGGCTGGATCATTCACAGGGTCGATCTCGATCCGGACGCATTCCTGCGCTGGTGCACGGAGCGAAACGTCGACGCCAACGCAGATGCTCGTATGGCCTTCGCCAACGATGCCGTCGCCCGGCTGAACGGAAACGCGCGCTAAGATGCGCGTGCCCCGTTGATCATCAATGTCGCGTTGTTCGAGCATTCTTTCCCCTTTCCCTCCCCAGCGCCGCCGCGTGGTGTAAATACGCGGCGGCGCGATCGAGAAGGAAACGACCGTGGCAAGGACGCAAAGCAACTAACGCAACAACACCCGGCGGCTGGATCGCCGAGGAATCGGGCTAGGCCTGGGGGGCGAAAAGGAGATCCCATGCCGACACCCAATGAAGTTTTCACCGAAGCCCTGATTGCCCAGAACCTCGCATTCCAAACACTCGTCGCAACGCTCGAATACCAAGGAGCCATCCCAACCGGAGTTGTTCGCGACGCGATTGAGCGACTGATTGAAAATCTTGGCGCCGGCAGCGAATACAAACTTGCCCATCTGAACGAGATACTTCGCGGGCTGCCTCAGAAGCCGCCCGCCTAACTGCATCTTCACCGGCTCGCATTCCGTCGCGCAGGACTTTGATTAAGCGTTCGCCTTCGCGGCGGTTGCTGCGCCTAAACATGATCCAGCGCCTCCGCCGCACCATTGACCGACGACGTCGCCGGCGCATTCACCGCCAGCGTTGGCAGGTCGTAGAAGTCGTTCGGCTGAACCTCGCCGTTGGTGACGACGTAGATTTTCACCATCGCGTCGCGACCAGGAATACGCTCGCCGGTGCAGTACCTTTGCACAACGCTATGACTGCGTCCGATGCGATCGGACATAGCCATGTAAGTTACTTTTTCCCTTGTCATCCAACGACGGAGCTTCATCAGCGAATCCATTTTTCCACATTTTCTTCCAATTAGGGAAAATTGGTCAAGCTGTTTATTTTCCTGTCTGTCCGTTTCGGATTATGAGCGCCAAAGCCAAAATGGGCTCATGGTGCATAATCGCGTACGAGAAATCAGGAAATCCAAGAAGTTAACGCTGATGCAGGCAGCGGAACGGATTGGCATTTCGCATACACATTTAGGACGCATCGAAACCGGCGTCCGCGGCCTATCAATAACGATGGCGAAGCAGATCGCTCGCGGTCTGCAATACGAAGATCTAGGCTATCTTCTCGGATTGGAAGCAGGGGAAGATATTGCCGGAACTGATTTTTTTGGCGATGCAGAGCCGTACGAGGACACCGAACTTGTTCCTCTCTCTCCAAAAATACAGGGTGAGCGGTGGCGCATAATCCAACCTCGGCTCGACCTGATCGGACTTCCTGAGCGCGCAATCGCGTTCGTCGATACATCAGCCGAGGCGATTGCCTCGCTAAAGGGTTTGGAGAAGGTCCTTGCCGACCTGCCATCAATCGACGGGAAATCCATCGTCGTGGTTCGACAGTTTCTTCCACCCTGCCTGCTTGTGACAAATTCAAGCGGTATCAACGAGTTGCCGCTAAACGTGCGCGAAGGAGATGCTGCTATCCGCGGCGTCATTCGGGCACACATCGTCGTCGACTAAGGCATCTTTCCCGCATTTTTCCGCCTCGGACCACGCCGGTGCGACGCACCTAGGCGCATTGTGACGCCCCGTGACGCGCAATGTTTCGCGCAAATTTCCCACCTTGGCATTTTTTCTTGTCAAACTAGGCCAATTAGGAATAATCCGATCTCGTGAGTGCATGCGTTCTCCCGAGGGCGGGCAATGGAAGAAATCAGAGCACGAGAGGAAATGGCGGCGGGCGCGATAGCGGCCGATCGTCGGGAACCGTTTCAGCGTTACACGACGCGCCGCTGGCAGCGGGGTTTCACCGACCGCAAGCGCGTGATGCTCGCCGAGGAAATCGGCATCGAGCACTACCAGATTTCGTTGCCGTTATTCGAAGCGCTCGCCGCTGTTTGCAAAGCGATCCGCACCAAGGGCGATAGCGCCTCCGATCTCGCGCAGGCGATCGCGTTCCGCGTTCTTGAAGGCGAGGATCTGTCGCTTGAGTTGGCGTTCGACCCGAACGCGCCGAAAGCCGTTGCTGCCACGCGCACCACGAAGGTGCCGGCATGACGCGGCGCGATACCAGCGCCGATGCCTTCGAGGCCTTCGTTCGCGGTACGGACCTCCCGTCCGTCACCCTGGACGGTCGGGATATGCGCACGATCCAGCAGGCGCTTGAGGAAGCCGACACAGCGCTTCGGCATGCGGAAACGTCGAAGGTTTCTTACATCAGCCGCGCCGCGCGCTCGGCACGCGCGAGCGTGCAACACGCATGGGCCATCGTCAAACCAAAGGCGGGCGGACGATGAGCGAGACGCCGCGCGCCATAGTTCCGCTGCGCATTCAGGCCGACGAGGCCCATCGCGAACTGGCGATGCGGCACCGAGTTTATCCGGGCCAAGTGAAGCGCGGGAAGATGACCGAGGCGGAAGCCCAGGTCGGCTATGACGTGATGCGGGCGATCCGCGACACACTCCGCTTGTTCGCGGAATACGAAACCGAGATCCGTTCCGCGCTCCGCAATGCGATCGAGGCACGTCGCACGCTCGAAAGCGATCCCGTCGCGCAAAGCATCGCGAAGGAACTGGACGCGCGCGCCGTCGAAGTGCGCGAGCGCGAGGAACAATTCGAATTCATGGAGCCGGGCTCAGAAGGCAGCGGCGGATTAGTTGGAGTGCCCCCCTCCGACCGTCTCGCGGGAGAGGGTCCGGCTCCATGAAACCACACGAATTGCTGGCCGACGCGATCGAGGCGTGGCTCCAAAACGAAATCACCAAAGGCACGCCGCCCGCGTCGCTCGGCGATGCTCTCGGGAATGGCGTCGGCCTTGGCATTCAGCGGTTCGTCGCGGTCGCAGCAAAGCGTGGACACGAAAACGATGCCGCGCTGTCGATCGCAAAACGCGCCCTCAAGGTCGCGATCTACGCAACACCCAAAGGCACGCTCACGGAGCACTAATGGCAATCGTCACCGTCATCGTTCGCGCCACGTCGGCAAGAGGCATCGCGCTCTATCAGGGCGCAACGCGCGAATACGTCGACGAGTCCACCGGCGAAATCCTCGAAAAAGAGCACTGGCATTGGGTCGCGCAAAAATTTGTTGAGCGTATCGACGGGCCACAGAGAGGGCGGCCCGAGCGGGTGAAGCTGCCGGATTGGCTGGCACAAAAAGAGGGGTTGATATGAGCGAGTTAAAGATGGTGCCGTTCTCGAAGTTGACGGCATCCGACGAGATCAACGCGCGCGCAAAAAGCAAGGAAGGCATCGACGAACTCGCGGCGTCGATTGCGGCGAAGGGTCTTATTCAGCCGCTCGCGGTGCGAGCAGGCGACGGCGGCAAGTTCGAAGTTATCGACGGGCGGCGGCGCTTCATGGCGCTGCAGAAGCTTGTCAAGGACGGAGCAATGAAGCGCACCGAGGGCGTGCCGGTTCTTGAACGCGATGACGACGACACTGAGGCGCTTGAGACGTCGCTAATGGCGAACACCGTGCGCCTGCCCATGCACCCGGTCGACCAGCACATCGTGTTTGATCGCCTTGTTAGTCAGGGAAAATCGGAAGCGGAGATCGCCGCTCGGTTCGGCATCGGCGAGCGGATCGTCAAGCAGCACCTGGCGCTCGGTCGCCTCGCGCCGTCGATCCGCGACGCGTGGAAGAAAGACAAGATCAGCCCCGACGTCGCGAAAGCTTTCGCGCGACACGGCAACGTCGAGGTTCAGGAAGCAATTTGCGAGAAGCTTCGCAAGGATCACGGCGGCTATCGCTTCGGCGTGCATCAGGTCACGCATGCGCTTTCGGATCAGCGTATCGCGCTCGCTGCCTGCTTTCCGATCAAGGTCATCGGGCTTGATGCTTACCTCGCAGCCGGCGGCAAGATCAGCGACGATCTGTTTGACGACCAGAAATACGTCGACGACGTGCCGCTGGCTCAAAAGCTCGTCGACGACAAGGCGGCCGCGAAATGCGCCGAGTTGCTGGCGGACGGTTGGGCCTTCGCGATGCCCGAGAGCGAGGTTCAGCAAAAGTTCGGTTACGGCTGGGAAAGCTGGGACAACGTCAAGGACATGCCGCCCGACGACCCCTTCGATATTGCTGCCGCTTTCGATCCCTCGATTTGGTCGGCCGATGAAAAGGCAGCGTCCGGCTGCATCGTCGAAATCCTGAGCAGCGGAGAGTTTCACGTCAACGCCGGCATGATCTCGCCCGCCGGCTGCGCTCAAAAGGCGCTCGACGCCTACGAAAGCGATGACGAAGACGGCGAAGATTTCGGCGGCGATGACGACGCTCCCAGCGCCGCCGCTGAAGCTAACGACGACGAGTCCGACGGCGCAGGCATATCCGCCACGCTGATGCGGACACTCACCGAAACGCTTACGCTCGTTGCGTCGGCCACGATGCAGCGCCAGCCTGATTTGGCCTTGCGCGCGGCCGTTACGTCTCTCGTCTGCCGTGGCGGCTTTACCGGAAATCCGGTCAAGCTATCGGCCAACGGTTGGCCGGAACACGCCCGGCCGCTTTCGGCGGCCCAGATTGCGAAGTTCTCCGACACTTTCGCGGCGTTCAGTGCGGCCACGAACGAGGACCTTCTCCGAAATCTTGCCTGTCTTGTCGCTGATGCGCTGGACTTGCGGAGCTTCGGCAGCGCCGCTCCGAACGCGAACGATAAGGCGCTGATCGCGGCTCTGGACGGCGCGATCTTCACCGCCGAGGCGCGCCGGTACTTCAACGCCTCCGACTACTTCACGCGTATCAAAAAGGCGCTTGTTCTCGATGCCATCGACGAAATGCGCGAAGGCGGCTTCGGTGACGGCATTGCGCCGGAAGACGTTCTGGCTGGCATGAAGAAATCCGAACTCGCATCGGCCGCCGCGGATCTCGCCATCAAATGCGGCTGGCTTCCGCCCGAGCTTCGCCATCCGAGCTACGCGCTCGGCGCGGTGAAGATCGCTGTCGCTGCGGAGTAGCTTTGATGGCGAAACGAGGAATAACGCCGTGCGCCCAGCGCATTCGTCGAATGATCAGCGGCGCAGTCGGTCCGCTGATCATCTTCGCGATCGCCGGCGTCGCCTTCGAGACGCTGTGGCTGCTCGCGAAGTGGCTTGAGGCGAAGCCATGAACCCAGCCACCGAAGCTCACCACCTTACGCTCCGCGCAGGTCTACAGCCGATTTGGACCATATACGAGCGGCCAACGGATTATCCGAACGGCTTCATTGCCCGCCTGTTCGTTCACGGTCCGGGCATCTTCGGGCCGTCGCTTGAAACCGTCAAAGGCGCGAAGCTTCAGGAGGTCCGCGACGGACTTCCTGAAGGCCTCTTTTGCATGCCCCGCTTTCCGGAAGATGACCCCAAAATCGTAGAGGTTTGGATATGATCGGAGCGACTTCGAAGAAAGCGCGCATTGTCCGTTCGCTGTCCCGCGGCCTTTCAATCGACAAATGCGCCCGACTGGCGGGGACAACGCTCGGCTATGCCCGCATCGTCAGCAGCGAAGCGGGCTTGTCGAAACGTCGCTTTGTCAGCGGTCCGCCTAAGTTGCCCCCAGTCGAAGATCCTGACATTGCCGCCCGGCGCACGCACGTCGAGCGTCAGAAGGCCCTGTTCCGGATGGGGGCTCGGCAGTCATGACCTTCCGCTCGATCTATTGGGACGACAAAGACGCGCGGCTGAAAGGCTTTTCCTCGGTGACGAAGGACAGCACCGTTGCGGTCCTGAAAATCGAAATCGTTGTGCGCGATACTTACCGTCTCAGCGCGCTTCTGGACGGGCTTGCCGAAATCAAACGCGAGCAGGCCGCGGCCGACAAAGCAGCCGCTGCGGAAGTGAAGCGTCCAAAACGGCGCGCGATTGAGAACAAGCCGCCCCTACTTCTGACATTTCGCGAGGATTGACCGGCATGCCGAAACTTCGTTTCACCGCCGACGACGCGCAGCGCGCCTCGGACGATTGGGGCGCAAACTGCGGACCCGGCGCGATCGCCGCGATCATGGGTATGACACTCGACGAGGTCCGGCCGCACCTGGGCGACTTCGAAGCCAAGCGCTACATGAACCCGACCCTGATGCGCGAAGTTCTCGACCGCATCGGCCGCGGTTATTTCTACATGAAGCCGCCGCTGGCATGGCCGCAGTACGGCCTCGCCCGCATTCAATGGCATGGTCCGTGGATGCTGGACGGCGTGCCGATCGGCGCGCGCTATCGCATGACGCATTGGGTCGCGTCGCACCGCACCGCCCAGCGCGGCATCGGCATTTTCGACATTAACGCGATAGCGTCGGGCGGATGGATTTCGCTCAACGATTGGGCCGGAACGCTCGTTCCGTGGCTGCTCAAAGAGGCCGTGCCCCGCGCTGACGGCCAATGGTCGATCACCCACGCAATCGAGGTCAGCCGGGCATGACACAAGCTGCATTGAAACGCCGCTCCAAGGGCTCCGCACGTGAAAAGCTAGCCGCCGCGGGCATCATCCCGCGCGGCCTCTCGCTCGACGAGGCGGCGGCTTATGTAAACCTTTCGCCGAAGTCGTTTCTTGCCGAGGTTGATGCGGGCCGATACCCTGCCGCGCTACCGCACAAAGCGGACCGGCTCATATGGGATCGGCGCGCGCTCGATCGGGCGCTCGATCGGATTTCGGGCCTCATTGGAGAGATGAGCGAGGGCGTTCACATCTCGAACGCCGCGGCGATGGACGAAGCGATCGAGAATGCCGTCATCTAAGCTGCCCAGGTATGTTTGGAGACGAAAGGACCGCAAGGGCCGGTGGAATTATTATTTCCGCTATCAGGGCACGTTCCAGCGTCTGCCCGATGATCCGGACAGCGCAGAGTTCCATATCCGCTACGGGCAACTAAAGGCCAACATCGAGCGCGAACCGACGGCCGGCGCCGTTACCGTTCGCGCAGGGACGCTGGCCGCGCTTATTCGCGATTTCAAAGAAAGTCCGGAGTTCGCCAAGCTCGGCGAAAAATCGAAGGTCTATTATCGGTTTCAGCTTGATCGGCTGTCTTCGCTCGGCCCGTTCGCCGCCAAGGATATCGGCCGGGCGCAGATCTTGAAACTTCGCGACAAGATTTCCGCTCGGGGCTATCGGACGGCCGACCAGTTCATTCAGGTCGCTAGCCGGCTTTTTACGTTCGGCATCGATCGCGAGGTCGTCTTTAAAAACCCCGCCGCTGGCGTGAAAAAGTTGAATGATGAGGAAAGCTATCTGCCTTGGAGCGACGACGAGGCAAAGAAATTCGAGGAATCGAAGCCGCCGCAATGGATGATGACGGCCTATATGCTCGGCCGCTGGACCACACAACGGCGCGGCGACATTCTCAAGATGACGCGCGACCAATACGACGGCGCGGCGATAAGCATTCTCCAAGGCAAGACGAAAAAGGCGAAGGACGCCGACGTCCTGGTGATCGCTTGCCATTCGGAGTTGAAAAAGTACCTCGACGCGCTGTCGATCGAGGTCGGGCTGTTGGTGCCGGGTCCGAAGGGCCAATGGGATGAAAGCGCGTTCTCAAAGCAGTTTCGCGCGCACCTCGACGGCATCGGCCTGCAACATCTGAATTTCCACGGGCTGCGCCACAAGACGGCAACCGAGCTTGCGGAAAGCGACGCAACCGACGCGGAGATCATGGCCGTTACCGGGCATTCGACGACCGCGATGGTCCGCAAATACACGCGGCGCGCCCGCCAGAAGAAACTGGCGGCGTCGGCGATGGCAAAGCTTGAGCGTCCCGCCGGAACGCCGCGAGAACATGAAAGTGAGACACAGCCTGAAAAAAGTGAGACACAGAGGTCTGAAAAAGACGCGTAACATATTGAAATTATTTGGCGATCCCGGCAGGACTTGAACCTGCGACCCTCTGCTTAGAAGGCAGATGCTCTATCCAACTGAGCTACGGGACCGTGCGCGGCTGTTCTATAACCGCAATTGGCGGCGGGGTGGAAGACTTCTTATTGGTCGATGGTCGTTCCGTGCGCCGCCGTCGCTGGGATGGCTGCTCACAGCGGAAATTCAGGCCGCGGGCGCTTCCGGCGCTGGCATCCGTCTGGTCTTGTGACCCGCCTCGCCCCAGATCCGATAGATTTTCAGGAAGCGGTACCAAGCCTGAATTGAAGCGTACCGGAGACCGGTAAAGCCGCCCATGCAGTGACGGCGAACAATGTAGTACTTGAAGAAATTCATCGGCAGCTCCGTAAACAACCGAAGCGAGACCGATCCAGTTGTAGTCACATCGGAGTTCTCAACGAGAAGCCAGGTGCGGTCATTCAACTTGCGCTTCATGTCAGGGAACGAGCGCATCGAATAATGATGCATCGGCGCCCGCAATTGGCCGACCGGGTAGTCGTCAGTCACGACGGCATCGTGAATGTTGGATTGGCGAAAGCGCACGAAGCGGCGATCGTAAAGACGCACGTACCAATGATCGCGCGCGAACAGACGAGGCTTGGAGGCCGACGGATAGACCATTTGCAGCGGCATGCCGTACGCCACGAATTTCGGATCGCCGCCGGTGAAGACGTCAAGGATCTCACGCTCCAATGCAGGCGTGACGACCTCGTCGGCATCGACATTGAAAACCCAATCGTTGCGGCACTGCTCCTCGGCAAAGCGTTTTTGACCGCCAAAGCCGAGCCAACGCTGCGTGATCACGCGGGCGCCCTCCGCAAGCGCAACGCTGACGGTGTCATCGGTGCTCTCGCTATCGACGACAACAACCTCGTCCACCCACGGCCGGACCGAGCGAATGGTGCGGCCAATCCGGTCGGCTTCGTTTTTCGAAATGATAAAACAGGAAACCGGAGCCCTGCGCATGCTGTTGTATTTGGTCACTGGGGAAGCAATCCGACTGGCGTTTTAAAGACTGCCATTTTTCACTTCAGGGCCGCGACGCTGGCATTCGTGATGCGTCGGGTGCCGTGAGCGCAAGCGGCGACCTTGACCCTAAATCATGATTATTTTCGGACGAAGGATTTTCTTATTTTTCAAAAATGTGCATGCCTGGCTCGCAGATGCTGCGGCTGCAGCCGCGCCTGTCAGCCAGTCCCAGCCGAGGTACTGCAATCGCGGCTTCAATGTTTAACGGGCAGGGCCGCCCGTTGTCTCCCCCGAGTGACGAGCGGCCCGCGGTGTCGTGGTGAGTTCCCTTCGCTACGCTCGTTTCACGAGCCGCAAGACAAAGAGCAGAATGATAGCGCCGATGGCGGCTGCGATGATCTCGCCGAGAACGCCGCCACCCAGCCGGAGACCGAGAAACGGAAACAACCAACCGGCAATAACCGCGCCGATGATTCCGACGACGATATCACCGAGCAATCCGAATCCGCCGCCACTCATGATCTGCCCTGCCAGCCAACCGGCCGCGGCGCCGATCAAGAGCCAGATAATCAATGCCATTAAGGTGGGATCCATTTTTTCTCTCCCGTTCAGCACGCGCACGAATCGAAATGAGAATTATGATCTGCGTCAAAACGACTGCTGGCAAGTTCGACCTGCGATTGCGCAGACGCGCGGAGGCGATTCGCGTCACATCCAGGTGAAGCATCGACATAGGAAGGTACGCCGTCGCGGCGCGCGTCCGCGGCGGCATTCGGATTGTGAGGCCTCGCCCAGGATCATCCGGAGGCGTAGCGTCAAAACTTCAGCTTAATGCCGCCATAGTACGTGCGCGGTGCGCCGGCGTAGATCGAGCCGGATATAGCGGCCAGATCGTCTGCTCCCGCCCCCACGCGATCGGTGATGTTATTTGCCGAAGCGATATAGGTTTCGTTGAACACGTTCTGGACTTCGAAGTAGGCCATCAGCGACTTGATCGGACCACCGCTGAGATCTTTGTTGTAGTGAACGTTGAGATTTACCAAGTCGTACCCAGGTGCCTTCAAGAGGTTGGCGTTCTCCATGAAGAAGCTGTCGTGCCATTCGTATTCGGCATACGCACCGACGCCTTTGAATGCGCCGGCCGGCACATCGTAACTCAGGCGCGTTGACACCTCGTTCGGTGCGACGCCGGGGATTTTATTACCGTCGCGGCTGACGGCCGCCGTCGCGCCGGAAAGGCGCTCGGCATAGTCGGTATAGATCTGGTCGTCGAACGTATACGACGCCGTCAGCTTGAAGCCATGCCCCAGCGCGATGTTCGCTGACGCTTCTATGCCGCGATGTTCCGAAGCCGGTGCGTTAAATGAGAAGTTGGGAAGTCCTGGCCCCGGCGACTGAGAAACAAGTTCATTCCGGAAGAATTCGTAGAAGCCCGTGACGCTGAGCACAACGCCCGGTGCCGGCGTCCAATCTGCGCCGACATCGAAGCCAACGTTGGTCTGCGATTTCAGCTCAGTGTTGTTGCCTGGCAGTCCTTCGGGCGTGACAAAGAGGTTCGAAAACTGCGGTGTGCCGTAGCCTGTTCCGACGCGTGCCCGCCATTGCCATTCGCGGGTTGGCGCGTAGACGACGCCCAATTCGGGCGCGACGTTCGTCAAGTCGCGATCGGCTGAAACGAAGTTCGTTTTCTTGATCGTTCCGTCAGTATTGTAGACGTAGCCAATCTGAGAACCATCGAGCGATGTTCGTTCCACGGTTGCGCCCGCGACAACGGAAAAATCATCTGTCAGCTTCACTTCCTGGCGGGCACGCGCGCCGACGTTCATCGTCGAACCGGTCTGCTCCGATTGCAACAGGCCGCGCTGTGCGCCGCCACCCGGCGCGATGTTGAACGTTTTGCCATCGACGGGCAGGTAGTTCCAGAACGCTCCGAGGTAGCCCAGCGTGGGCAGGCCGGCGACGGTCGAACGGTGCGTCACGCCGGAAATGACGTTGTAGGAGAGATAATCGCCGACGGCGCTCGTCGTACCGGTCGGCTGGTTGATGTTGCGATCGTCGACCACAACTTGCGTCTGTAACGCCGTTGCCGCATCGAAAGCATGGTCCCAGCGGAAGCCGCCAATCGTGCGGCGGTCATCCCGTCCGGCGCCTGCCTGCTCGGCGGTTTGCGGGACACCAGAACTGGTATTGCCGGTCGCGGAGAACTTATTCGTTGCGCAGCCGTCGGCGGCTGTCGCCGCCGTTTGGCAGCCCTTCTGAAACGGGTTCTGATTGAACTGCTGCAACGACGTGCGAAACGGCAATTCCGTGTCCACGTTGTTGTTGATGAATTTGAAGGTGAACTTGTCGGTCGAGGACGGTTGATAGGTCATCAACGCATTGACGGTCTGAGTATTGAAGCCGCTGTAACCGAAGTAGCCGTCGCCGCGAACGTCGCTGGTAAAGACGGAGGCTTCCCAGTTGTCACCCTTCTTGCCGCCGATAACGTAATTGTTGAGGTAATTGAAGCTGCCGACGTCCAGGCCGTATTCGACGCCGTCGATCACGCCGCCCGGATAGGTTCGAAAATTGATGGCGCCTCCGGTCGCGTAGTTACCGAAGAGGGCCGACGACGGGCCGCGCCAGACATCGACACCTGCGTAGGCGTGCGGATCGATGAGGTCGCTGCGGGAAAGGCCATCCGGCTGCGTAACCGGAAATCCGTCATCGAGGACAACGATATTGCGTATCCCGAAACCATTTCTGGCGTTCGATCCGCGGATGGAAATACCCATGTCTCGGGGACCGTTGCCCTGCTTCAGCGAAACGCCAGGAACGTCGTCAAGAATATCGTCGACGGAGAACACGGGTGTGTCCTCGTAATACTTCATGCTTACCGAGGTCGCAGTTTGAGCACCTGCGCCGGAGGCTCCCGGCACAGCGGCCACATTGGCTGAGGGTGTGCCCGGATTGCCGATGAATGGGCTTGCACCTGAGCCAGCCTGCAATGTTCCGGCGAATTGGTCGGTCGACGTCGGCGCGGCCGCAGGCAAAGGTTGAGGTGCTTTCGCGGTCACCTTCTGTTGGGCGATGCGCTTTGGTTTTGGCTTCTCAGCTGCTTGCTGCACTTTTTGCGATTTAAGTTGCTCGATGTTGACGTCGGGAAGCTGGACGGACGACGCCGGATTCGCATCCTGAGCGTGTGCGCATGGCGCTGCGGCAAAGCATGACAGCACCGTCGACGCGGCTGCCATGCCAATGCGTATCGGAGCCGCGCTGGTGCGAGGCTTGAAGATTTGCATAACGAAAATTCCACTCTGATATCAGACTTACGAACGCGCATACGCAGGCGGTCGAGATACCGCAGCGACGCAACTCGACAAAAAAATCGGAAGAACTCAGATCAGAGTGGTTGGGGGTCCGCGCGCGGATTGCGCGCCAGGCTTTGGCGTCGTTCGGAATATTTGCGCCGTGATTGAATACGTGACCGCTGCATAGCGAACCGTATGCGCGAGGATTTGCGGCGCGTGGTGATCGGCCGCTACGGCGCCTGCAGCCGCGTACGGGCAGGCATTCTTGTTGTCCGGTGAGGTCTTGGCTGGACGGGGCACGCCCTTCTCATCCAGGACCCAGTTTTGCGGTCCATGCCCGGTACAAATGACGATCTGGGGCATGCCTTCAGCGTCCGGTGAAGCGGCAAGCATAAAGCCCACAGGCAAAAGACTGCGCACCGCGAACGCAAGGCCGATCAGAAAATTCAAGTAGCGGCGCATCAGCGTTCGCGTTTCCTGCAGATGAAACGAGGCCCTTTATCTCGAGGCTACTGGTGCATCAAGGGCATCGCAACACTTTCGCGCGTTCGCGGGCATAACGCCATCCCTGCGTAACCGATGGGTCACGCCGCCGATCGCAATTTGCCTCCGGATGGCGCGCTTGCCGCGTGAAACCGGCGAACGGCGAGGAAGCCGAGAGCGATAAAGATTGCGAGCGTCAGCCCCTGTGCAGCAACGAACGGCGTTTCAGACTGCGTCGGCGCGACGGCGTGAAGGGCTGGGACTTTCTGAAAAAGCTGTACGATGAGAACGAAGACGTTGAGATAGAGTGCGCCCGACGCTGTCACGACGTAAATCCATCGCCAGGAGCCGGACAGCCGCGCGACATACAGGGCGTAGAGGGCGGCGGCCAGCACGACCAGTGAGATGATGCCGACGATATGCGACGGCAGCAGCTTGGAGAATGGAAAGGCAAATCCGGTCACGCTCGTCAAAACGGTCGTCACGAGAAAAACGGCGGTCAAGGTGGGCATTTCAGCGTCGGCAACGAAGCCTAAGAATACGATTAGGCCCGTGGCAATGCCAATCAAGCTCAATACGACGTGCACGAATGTAAGCGAATCCATTCCCAGGATCATATCGACGCCCCCTTGCTGCTGACGTGACCTCTTTCTTCATCGCACCTCAGCTAAGGTACCACGAGGCACGGGAGCATGACAGCGATTGGATTGTCATCATCATGAGCGACGGCGTCCGCCCCGCCCCCCGATCGAGTGCCTGAATTATTGGCATGTCTCATCGCTGGCGAGCACAGCGGGGGCTTAACGACGGGCCATGTTCGTGGCACTGTTCCTCCCACGGACTGCCGCAGCGGAAGTCGACATGCAAGACCGTGTGCCCGTGGGCCAAAACGACATGCACGGCTATACGGTGGCCTATGAACGGGAAGAAATTCAATTTCCGGTCTATGTCGTCGGGCTAATCGGTGTCGTCCTAGCGACGCTCGGTATCGTCCATGGCATCAGCGTGCTGTTTGCGCTGGCGCTCATCACGCTGGGATATGCCTATTATAATTTTCCGCTCCTCGAAACGGGCAGGCCGCGGATCGGCGCCAGCCAATACGGCATCTTCGCCGAGGGCCTCGGCATCATCGCCTGGCGCTCGATCAAACAACTCGATCTGGTCTCGCTCAATCTCAGAGGAGCGGAGGTCAACGAACTGCATATCATTCTCGATGAACCGCTGAACCGCGCGCTGCTAGCCGACTGGCGCAAGCGGCCTTATTACCGTTTCCTGATGCGGTTGCCCTGGGCCATGCCAGCGCCCAACCACATCCGCATTCCACTGGAAGTCTTTGATCGACCCGCCGATGAAATCATGCGCAACTTCACCCGCATGATGGGATTTTTCCGTCGCTGAGTTAGGGCCTGGGCGCGCCCGACGCCATTTCGCCTCAATGAGCGGGCGCTATCCTCCCGGCTGGGTGATGTGCTAATGGGCCGGCTGGGGGAACCGCGACCATGCTTCGAGAAGAAGTCGTCCTTGTCGATAGCGAGGACAATCCAACAGGTATCGCTGAAAAGCTCGATGCGCACCGGCAGGGCAGCCTGCACCGGGCGTTTTCGGTGATGATTTGGGACCGGAAAGGCCGCCTGCTATTGCAGCGGCGCCAGATCGACAAATATCATTCGGGTGGTCTGTGGACGAACACGTGCTGCGGCCATCCTCGTCCCGGCGAAACGTCGTCGGAAGCCGCTGCGCGGCGCCTCAACGAAGAAATGCGGATCATCTGCCCGCTGACGGCAATCGGAACCTTTACGTACCGGGCGGAACTCGACGCAGGCCTCGTCGAACATGAGTTCGTCCATGTCTTTCGCGGGATCTACGACGGCGTCATCGCTCCGGACCCGATCGAATGCGATGGCTATAGCTGGTCGACCCCCGATGCGATTCGAGAGCAGATCGCGGCGGTCCCGCAGTGTTTCAGCGCCTGGTTCCGGAAATACGTCGAAGCCGACTGGCCGATTTCGCCGCCGGGCTGACGCCACCGCTCCTGCTACTCAGGCATGACGGGCTACGTTTCGGCACGGCAGCTTTAGCACTCTGCCCAAAAACTTTCCTACTGCCCAACCGACGAGCAAGCGCCTCAGGCTTCGCAAGTTCCGTGTTCCCATTTTATTGCGTCGGCCTACTGGCACATTCCTTGCGATAAATATTTGTGCCCTCTGAGAACGCAGCCGATTGCGCCTGCCGATCGAGTGGCAGTCGACGATCGTGACCTATTTCGGGGGAATATATAATGCATTCAAGAATTCGGGCGTCGTTGAGAGCGTCGGCTCTCGGCGCCGCAGCGCTCTTTGCGTCTTCAGTGGCCGCTCTCGCACAGGCTGCCGCCCCGCCGCCGGCCATCAACTCGGGCGACACCGCATGGATGCTGACGTCGTCCGTATTGGTGCTGGCAATGCTCGTTCCCGGCCTCGCGCTCTTCTACGGCGGCATGGTTCGCAAGAAAAACGCCCTCGCCATTCTGATGCAGTGCACGTTCGCAGCCGGTATCCTTTCGGTGATCTGGTGCGTCGTCGGCTATTCGCTGGCCTTCACGGAAGGCAACGCGTTCTTCGGCGGTTTTTCGAAGGTCATGCTCGCTGGCATTGCGCCGGATACTCCGGCTCCGGCAGCACCGACCATCCCCGAATTTCTCTTCATCATGTTCCAGGGCACGTTTGCGATCATCACGCCAGTCATCGCCTTGGGCGGTCCGGCTGACCGCATGAAGTTCTCGGCCGCGATGATTTTCGTGTCGCTCTGGCTGCTCTTTGCTTACGTGCCGATTGCCCACATGGTCTGGGGACCGGGCGGCTATCTCGGCGGCGCCGGGGTCCTCGACTTCGCGGGCGGCACCGTTGTCCACATCAACTCGGCCATCGCGGGCCTCGTCGCGGCGATCGTGATCGGAAAGCGCAAGGGCTACGGCACCGTTCAGATGGCGCCGCACAACCTGGCGCTGACGATGGTCGGCGGCTCGCTGCTGTGGGTCGGCTGGTTCGGCTTCAACGTCGGCTCGGTGCTGAGCGCCGGCGCTTCGACCGGCATCACGATGATCAACACGCATCTCGCAACGGCCGCCGCGCTCGTGTCGTGGACGCTGCTCGAATGGATCGTCAAAGGCAAACCGAGCCTGCTCGGCGCCATTTCCGGCGCCATCGCCGGCCTCGTAGCGATCACGCCGGCTTGCGGCTTCGTCTCGGTCAACGGCGCTTTCATAATCGGTCTTGCGGCGGGCGTCGTCTGCTACTGGGGCGTGACCGGCTTCAAGCATATGTTCGGATATGACGATGCCCTCGACGTTTGGGGCGTTCACGGCCTCGGCGGCATCCTCGGCGCGATCCTGACCGGCGTCTACGCCGTGCAGTCGGTCGGCGGCGCGGGCAAATCGGGGCTGCTCGACGGCAATCCCGGTCAGATGATGCTGCAGGTTGAGGGCGTTGCCATGACGCTGGTCTGGTCGGGTGTTGTCAGCCTCATCATTCTTCTCCTCATCAAGTACACGATTGGCTTGAGGGTGAGCGAAGCCGAAGAGGCCGAAGGCCTCGACCTCGCTCTCCATGGGGAGACCTTCCACGACTGAGGTTGGCAGTGCTCCCTGACTTGCCTCAGACGAGGGCGCCGGAACCCCACGTTCCGGCGCCCATTTCAATTGATGGGAACCAATCGCCCGTTGGCGCGTGATGGACTAAACTCACCTTTCATTTGCGCGTTGAGCACGCCATGCCGAAGGAAGCTTCCAAACCATCCGTGCACAAGCGCGCTTCGCCTAGTCCCTCGACCGGCGATCTCTTTGCGTCTTCGGTCGGGAACGAGCCTCGCACTCTCGCCGAACTCAACGAAGATATGGCGGCCGCTGGCCCAATGGTCGAGGGTGGAACGCGTGCGGTCTTCGGCGAGGGGCCGATTGGAGCAGCGCTTGCGTTCGTCGGTGAACAGCCGGGCGACCAGGAAGATCTCGAAGGCCATCCGTTCGTCGGACCGGCAGGCAAGCTGCTCGATAAAGCACTCCGTGAAGCCGGAATAGATCGCGCGCAATCTTACGTCACGAATGCGGTAAAGCACTTCAAGTTTCAGCAACGCGGCAAGCGACGTCTTCACGAAAAGCCAACGATGGGAGAAGTGAAGCACTATCGCTGGTGGCTGATGAAGGAGTTGGACTTCGTCCACCCGCATCTCGTCGTAGCGCTTGGCGGGACTGCCGCTTATGCGCTGGCCGGTGCGCCCGTGGTCATCGGGCGCTCACGCGGACCGGCAGAGTTCGGGACGAGGGCTGGCTTCATCACCGTGCATCCGTCGTCGATCCTGCGCATTCGGGATCATCATGAGAAAGAGACGGCCTACGCCGATTTCGTGCATGATTTGAAAAGCGCGCGGAAGCTTGCCGCCCGGCATGCCTGATGAATGTACGCTGTCTACTGGCGCACCGCGTATTTCATCTTTGTAGCGACAGTCTCGGCCTCTTCCAGTAGCGCTTCGCCAAGGCCAAACGCTTGTTCGGCCGTCAGGCCGTAGGCCGGGTCATCCTCGAAGCGCAACATGACGACCGGTTCGTGGCGACCGTGACCGACTGCAAAATTATCCGGGATTTTGGTCAGTGCGGCGCTCGGTTGCCGTGCGTCAGCAATGAGCGATGCAAGAGCGGCGACCGCATCGGTACTGAGTGAAATCGTCTGACAGTCCCCGGCCGCATTGCACAGCGAGATTTCCAGCCGTCCGTTGGCGCGATCTTGCTCGGAACGCGTGAGAATTTCGGCGTAAAACGTTTCGGTCATGCCTGATGTCCCCCGACGCAGAATCGTCTGTGCTCCCATTCTAAACGCCGAAGCCAAAAAGAAAGGCCCAAAATTTGGGCCTTTCCATTACAAGACTGCTAATATCGGCGTCACAGCGAATCCGACCAGCGATCGAGTTCCTGCTTGGCTTGGTCTTTTGCATAGCCATAGCGCTTCTGGAGAATGCCTTCGAGCTGCTCGCGATTGCCGTTCACCTGGGCAAGATCATCGTCGGTCAATTGTCCCCACTTCTCTTTGACCTTACCACTGAACTGCTTCCAGTTACCTTCGATACGATCCCAATTCATAACTAACCTCCTGTCGTTGTGCGCCTTCAACGCCTCTCGGAATTGAGAGGTTCCGCAATTGCCTGCGTTCAAAAATAAAAAGCCTCGGCTTCGCCTGAGGCAAAAACCGAGGCTTTTTACGGCTCCGCTCGACGAAGCCCACGCGCCGGGAGGGTGGACCGGCACAAGACCGAACTCCAACGACTATCGAGAATCCGCGGAGCGGTGTTTGTGAAGACAGATAGTCTCTGGAACTCACGATACGGACGTAAAACGCCACACATCGTTCTTATTACCTGCGGGCCGGGGGAAAGTTGCAGCGCCAGCCGATCTTCGCATCGATCTTTCGCCAGCTCGTTGGAAATAAGCCAAATTCTTCCGCGAAGAATGGAACAAAAGCCGGCGATGGCGCGTCGTTCGAACGGCGAAGGATCGCCCAAGAGAAACGCTCACATGGCGTAGAATATGTTCAGGGAGGGCTCAGTGATGGCGGCGGACGGCAATCATTCCCTGCCCGCATTTGGCAGCACCCATCCTTCTTGGCTGATCCGCAAGCTGGTCGACCACATAAAGGGCGGCGCGCTTTTGCATGCGCTTCGCTTGCGGCGCGGTTTCTTTCGCGACACGTCTTCAAACCTGCGTTCCGACGAGCCGGATGCGAACATGATGAAAGCTAGTGAATATCTGGAAATCTGCGTGGAAAATGCGCTGGACGCTTATACCGTCGAGGACGCGCTTTATTGGCACAATGAGATTATCACCGAGCTCTCAATCGAGCTCAACCTCATTCATGCGCGGCGATGGCCGCAAACCGTGAAGTCCAACATGATGGCGGCGCTGGAAGACAGATTAAATCAACATGCGGAGGCGGTGGCGCGGCTTGCTGCCGTTCTTGAAAGCAACGAAACTTTCAAGTGGCAACCGTAGCGCGCGACGACCGCCCCGCGTTGTGCGCACGTTAGGCGTTACGCTCTTTCTTCGCGATCTTCCCCGTCCGCTTCTTCAAGTTTTCCAGTTTGCGCTGACGGGCAATAATGCGTCGGCGACGATTGTCTGACATCGTTGGCATCGTTTTATCCTTCCATTCAAATGCGATGATTTCCGGCGTGACATCCGCCGCGGCCGGGATCAGTGGGGTGTCCTATCAGAGCGACTGGCGCTCGTCACCGAATTCCTAACAGCGGTGCCGTTTTCGATATTCCGGGCTGAAATCAATCGAATTTCAGGCAAATGATTGGAAACACTTTTCGCGTATTCTTCTCGTGTTGGATTTGAATGCAGGAGAAGGAACGATCGCGATGGGCAAGTTCGCACAAGTTACCTGTTCCTTACACGACGACTGGGTGGTCGAGTTCAAGGATCGCGCCGCGCCGCGTCTCAGAAAACTCTTCACTTCAGAACGGAATTTCACGGCTCTGCCCGACATCATCGCTGAGCCGCTGAAACGCTTGGCTCTGGTTGAGCAGGAGCGCCGCTGAGCCATTAAAAAAAGAACACCCTGGCCGGGGGGAAGCCAGGGTGTGCGGGTTTGGCCACGGCTTGAGGGACGGCACCTGGGGGGAAGGTGCGGGCCGTGGTACCAGGATTACGCTCCCATGCCGCCGATCGTTCCTGCGACATTCCGGCACGACACGGGTGCGACGGGATCTCGGCCCTCTCCTGCCGCCTGTCATCGTCTAAACGACGAAACTCTCCCCTCCCCCTGGCGTTACGCTGCAAAGCAGCAATTGGCCCAGCGGGAGATTTATGCTCCAAGCCGTTACTTCTTTTTATTTCGGTGCGATGCCGGATTGGCTCTTGCCGGTGGGATTGGCGCTCGGTGCGATCGCCGTCGCTATCGTCTTGCATAGCGCACTGGTCGCCACGATGCGCCGCTGGATCGGCGTCAATCACCCTTACCTGCGGTCGGTTTTCACCAACACGAAGGGCGCGACGAGGCTTGCGCTTATCATCATTATCGTTTCGCTTGCCGTTCCCGTGGCGCCGCTCAGCGACAGTGTCCAGTCCTTTTTCAGCAGGGCGCTCGGCCTTGCTTTCATCATCCTCGCAGGCTGGGTCGCCTTGATCGCAACGAAGATCGCTGCGGACTTCTATCTGCGCAGGTTCGACGTGCTGGCTGACGACAACCTGCTTGCCCGCAAGCATTACACGCAGGTTCGCATACTCCAGCGCGCGGCCGAGACGCTCATCGTCATCGTAACGGTCGGCGCCGCATTGATGACGTTCGAAGCGGTTCGGCAATACGGCATCAGCCTCTTTGCCTCCGCCGGCGTTGCCGGTCTCGTCGTTGCGCTTGCGGCGCGTCCGGTTTTCGCCAACCTCATCGCCGGCGTCCAGATCGCCATGACGCAACCAATCCGCGTCTATGATGCGGTTGTCGTCGAAGGTGAATGGGGATGGATCGAAGAGATCACGTCGGCCTTCGTCGTCATCAAGCTTTGGGATTGGCGGCGCCTGGTGGTGCCGCTCTCGTATTTCATCGAGAAACCCTTTCAAAACTGGACGCGCGAGAATGCATCGATCATCGGGACGGTCCTCGTGCACGCCGATTACACCGTGCCGGTCGGTCGCGTGCGCGACAAACTGAAGGAGATAGCCAAGGCGTCGCCGCTCTGGGACGGGCAGGTCGTCAATCTGCAGGTGACGGACGCGACGGAAGGAACGGTCGAACTCCGAGCGCTCGTCAGCGCACGCACTTCGCCTGCGGCGTGGGACCTTAGATGCGAAGTTCGAGAGAAGTTGATTGCGTTTCTGCAGGAGGAACTGCCGGGCTCGCTGCCGCGCTTACGTGCCAGCATGTCCGATGGCGCCGTTCACCGTCGGCGTGTTTCTGAGGCTAACGTCGAGCATGCGAGTTGAATGCACCGACGCGCTGCATTCGCGCCGTGTTCGGATTTTACAGGGAAGCAGATTCCGTCACGATGGCAGCCTTCTGGAACAGCGGAAGGCGAAGCAGCCTGCTGCTTTCAACCTCTGCCATCTTTTTCAATTGCAACCGCTTCTCATCGAGGAACGTCGGTCCGAAATCCGGATTGCACATGATGATGGCTGTACCGTTATCGATGATGTCAGCCAGCTTGATGAGCTTTGCATTCCAGGGCGCGCGGGAAAGGCGCCACGCCGCCTCCAAAGCGCGCGCATCGCGGCTTCCCTGCTCCGTATCGGTCAGCCAAAAGACGAGTTCGGCGACGACCATCCCGAACTTCTCGATCAACTCTTCGAGCGTCGTATCGGTTTTCTCCAGCGTATCGTGCAGGAACGCCGCTGCGATCACTTCCGGCGCCGTGTATCCGTGCTCTCTCAAGATCGACGCAACCCCGTCCAAATGTGAGATATAGGGCTTGCCGTCATGCCTGCGCACTTGCCCTTCGTGCTTGGCGAGAGCGAAATCCCTGACGTCTTGAATGGTTGCGACTACGGTCATCAAACGCCCGCTCTCTCTTGGGAAAGCCCACGCAGCCAAGGCCGAAGAAAATCACGAGACGTAGACGCGCGCGAGCCTAAAACGGTTTCCCATGCGTGACGATGTGCCGTACACGGACGCCCGGGGCGCTATTCACCGTTCAATGCATGCTGAAAAGCTGCTGGCCTGGCCTCAACCGGCAAAAAGCCGGGTGTTGATCAACGCCGGAGGCGGAGCGTTCAAATAACTCTCAATCATTGGGATATGTGGTTCTATCGCCGCCCGACCGCTCGCGATCATTTCATCAGCGCGGTGGAAGTCGAGAACGCCGATGTCGGCCAGGTTCGGCGCAACAAGTAGATCGGGCGGATCGCCCATCAGCCGCGCGCGAGAGATCCGATCATGGAAAATGCTGAAGGAGTTCAGAATAACCGAGGTGATTCCCGGCGCACCGTCGCTGCGCCCGAACAACTGACGGTGCAGAAGCTGGAACGCGCCGCGGCCGTTCCAGCGCGTGATGGGCGCCTCATCGACGATGACCTCCTCTGAAACCTCGTCATCGTCGTCGCCAATCGAAATGCCCCCGCGTCCAAACTCCGTCGTCAGGTTGACTCCGATGACGACGCGCGCGCCCAGTGCGCGGCACACCGAGACCGGAATCGGGTTGACGAGACAGCCGTCGACCAACCAACGGCCATTGATGTTGACCGGCTTCACGATGCCCGGAATAGCCGACGAAGCACGAACCGCGTCGATCACGTTGCCGCGACGCAACCACACTTCCTGCCCGGACGACAGATCGGTCGCGATTGCAGCGAAGCGCGTGGGCAGGTCTTCGATTTTGTATCCGCGCAAATGATCGTCGAAGCGGTCGAACAGGCGTTGCCCCGCGATAAGGCCCGAACCGGAAACGCTCAGATCGAGAAAGCTGAACACGCGCCGACGGGTAAGGCTTCGGGCAAATTCCTCCAGCGTATCGAGGCGTCCTGACGCATAGTGACCACCGACAATGGCGCCGATCGATGTGCCGACGACGATTTCGGGCTCCAGCCCAGCCTCGGCCAAGCCTCGCAAAATACCGATATGCGCCCAACCCCGTGCGGCTCCACCGCCCAAGGCCAGCGCGAATTTCTGCTTCGACATGGGAAACCACCTCTCGCCGTGACCCGTAACGGCCATTGTCACAACGCACGTAGATCCTACTTTGTTCGATATGGACAAGGCACGCAATCATACTCGCGGATTATCGCAAACGGACGATATCGGGTCCTGAGCAGGTTTATTGGGGCGCTCTTTGCACTCCCTTCGTAGCTCTTCGGCCATTAAATTATAGTCATGCTGCGTCTTTGCGATGGCAGGATACCAGCGATTTCGACCCGACGTCATTGGGTGCTCCGACGTAGCCGAGAGCCGTCGCCAGCGCACAGGCCGCATTTTTTCGCGGTGCAGCTCGCCCGCTCGATCAATCGAGCCGACCGTCCTCGCGAAGCTCGTACAGAAATTGCCGAAGATGGAAGCACTCGTCTTTGATCGTCTTAAGAGCGAGCTTCGCCTCGAACGACCTGCCCTCCGCCCGGGCGGTATCGAGACGCGCCGCCTCACCGCGAATGAGATTCAAACCGTGAACGATCCGTTCCGCCGCTTTGTCCTTTTCCATCACGCACCCCGCTTTGCACGTTTGCGAGTGTTGTCGAAGCGGAATGCGGCGGTCGGGTGACGACTGCGTAACGTTCTATTTCATGATGTTAACCGAATAATTCGCAGCGGCGCTTCGTTCAAACAGCGCAAAAATGCTTGTCGAAGGCAAACGCCGAGCATCGAGGTGCGCAAGAAGTTTGCGCCGTTCTGCGCGCTTGCTTCGTCGCGCGTCCAAAACACCAGGAACAGCATTCCAACGTACACGTTACGAATGCAAACACGGATTAAAAAAAAGATTGGATGGGCACGTGCGAGATATCGATGACTGGATGTTTCATTTCGAGCGTCAGGTGGCGGTGCGATTGAGAAAATTGTTCTCAAATGATGCCCAAGAGCTACCCGACGCTCTAACGCAGCGGCTTAAACGGTTGGCTGAGGTCGACCATAAGGATGAGCCAACCGGTAATAGGCCAAAGCCTTCCGGGTGACAGGGCTCACCGTCAGATCGCGAGTTCCGCGTCGCGTTCCGCCCAATAGAGATCGGCCAGCCGATCCAGGAGGACATCGGGAAGCGGCTTTTCGGCGACCTCAAAATGCAGATAATCATTCGCCGGCACGAGGCGAATATCATAATTTGCGAGACGCGTACGAGGCTGTGTCGTTGCTGGCGCGGTATCCAGCGACAGACCTAAATTGCCGCCTTCCCACATCGATGATTGCCATGCGCGCAGCATGGCGACCGACCAAATCCAAACTGCCATTGCGGGATGCATCATCGTTCTCCTGCGAAGATCGATGATAAGAACGCGCAGCCATGCGGTTGAGTTTCGCTCTGCGACAGAGCGCCCGAACTCTCTTCATGGCTGCGCGATCAGACTTCTGTAGAGCCTGGTTTTATCTCCGCGGCTCCAGCTCCCAATAGCCAGGCGCACCATAGGCTTCATGCAGGCGCGTCTCCGTCTCGCGATTGCGCAGCGAAAGCGGATCGAGATCGGGGGACGACTGAAGCTGCTCTTCGGTAATGCCCGTCACATAGCCATCGAGATCCGAGTCCCATTTCAGCGCGGTCCATGGAATGACGTATTGGCTTTTTCCGAGCCCGAGAAATCCGCCGAAGCTCAATACCGCATAGCGTACCTTTCCCGACATGGTGTCGACGATGAGGTCATCGACAGCGCCGATCTCGGCATGGCTGCCGTCGTAGACAGACGTACCGGGCACTTCGGTGGTGTTGAGAAATCTGTATTCGGCTTGCATGGTCGACATCCTTTCCGTTTCGACAGCCGCACTGCCGTGGAACGCCACGTGCAGGCCACGGTTCCGCCGCCCCAGGATGTGCGCGATCGTGCGAAGCTTACGAATTTCTGCGCCGAGCAAATTCTTGCTGAAGATGCTCGATCTCTTCATCAGTACAATGCTCAAGGTCGATCAGCCGATTGCGCGCCTTCTGCGTGCTACGAATGAGTTCGTCGAGCTTGAGTTGTATGGCTTTGCCGTCCCTGTTCTGGCTGTGTTGAATGAGAAATACGGCCAGGAACGTCACCAACGTCGTTCCGGTATTTATGATCAGCTGCCAAGTATCGGAATAATGAAAAAGCGGGCCGGTGGCAGCCCAAACAATTACGGATAACGTCGCAACGACGAAGGCCGATGCCGACCCGATAAGAAGTGCCGACCAACCGGCGAACTCCGTGAACCAGCATAGCAGTTTTTTCTTCCACGACTGCTGTTGCTCGCATCCGGTAGACTTCGACATATCGCCGATGACTTGAGGGCTAACATCGCTCATTTTTGCGCAGACCACTCGAAAGCAGCGCGCCTCTTGCTTGGGTCAAAGCACGCCGCTGCTGTTCTTTGAGCCGAGAACGCGCTAGTTGCTTTTGCGGTTCCGTGTCACGCGCCTGTCGCGTCGCGTACGCATTTCTTGGTGAAGCTCGTCTCGGCTGCACCGTGAAGTTTTTTGCCTTTCGCGTCAGCGCTGCACTTCGTATTCGCGTCTTTCGTGCATTTCGTCATGAAACTTTTCAGCGCGGCACCGGCGAGCTTCTTTTCTTTCGCGGTCGCGCTGCATGTCGCATCGGCCATCGCGGCGCTGCACAGTCCAAGGCTGATCAATGCTGCAAGAACAATTTTCATCGCGTCTACTCTCCATTTTTCGACTTTCGCGAAGGGCGGTTACCGCCTTCGTTTGTAGACGAATGATATGCCAACATTCTCTTCGAAGATTGCCAATTCGCGATCGACGAGCTTACCGAAAAGTAAAGGGACGCCGTATGATCCGTAGGCGGCATTATTTGGGTTGGACGCTTTGATCGCCTCCCGGCTCGCCCGGCGGGATGATGACCGGCATTTTATCGCCGGTTCTCGCCGGGGGCGCCTGATGAATTTCAGGATCAATGCCGTGGGGCGGCTTGATCACGCCGTCATTCCTATCGAGCTTCTTACTCAGCGGGACATCGCCGGATTGCTTTGCCGGGCCGCCCGGTTTTTGAGAGTTCGGTTTTTGAGACGGCGTGGGCTCCGTCGTTTGCGCCTCCGCAGCGGTCACAGTTGCTGCGAAACAGCAAATCGAAATGGCACCAAACAACCATCGCCCTGCCTGCACCATCGAGAAACTTTCCATATAGCCACCTCTTCCTGAGAGATGAGGCAACGGCCAGCGCTCACGGGGAGTTCCCGGCGTGTCCTCGAGACACCCGTCCAGAAGCGCTTGCGTTCACGTTGATGGAACCGAAACCACCGCAGTTGGTAAAGCCGGGGCTACGGCACGCACGATCCCTCAGTGCGACTGCCCCAGAAGGCCGTAGCGGAATGGAGCACCCCGATTGGCAGGGATCGGGGTGCGTCCAGACTTATGGAGATTTGCTCAAGCTGCGCTCGAACCCGAACTCGACGGACGGGCCGCATTGCGCGACGCGTGGCCATTCGATTTTTTCATGAGAGTGTTGAGTTGGCTAAACAGAGACGGCCCTTCCACTTGGTCGTCCATATAGCCTTCTTCACGCAACTTGCGCTTGATGTCCGCGACCGAGGCACAACGGCCCGAGCTTGCCAGCTCGAATGCGCGCTCCAATTGCGAAATGCGACTATCCACTGCGGTGCTCCTTGGCTTGGGTATCCTACTTTCGTCAGACCTTCTTGTCGTTTTGAGCATGAGCCACAGCGAATGCAGGCTGCGCGACACCGTGGCGTCCCGCTGACCGCATTTTTTCGCTCGCCTAATCACCGGCTTGGCCGCTATGTGCGTTCGCCGCACCTCGTGATCAGTACGCTCATGCCTGTCATAGGCCATGCGCAAAATGGTTCGAGGCGCGTTCGAGTTCCGACAACATCGCGGAATTGTTTAACATGAGCCGTCACAAGTCCCCCCCGAGCGCACTGCGCATCCTCGTTGCCTGTAGCCCGACCTATCGCAATCGGCGCGCTATTATGGAGGCGCTCGGATCGATCTTCATCGACACGATCGAGCAGCAGCGGGAGTATTATTATTACGCCTGTCCGGCGATCGCGGAGATCTTGGACGACGGCATGTTCAACCGCTCTGTCTTTCACGAATTGACGCCTGGCGCCGAAGCGGCAAAAGCCAAGGCGCTGAAATTCGCCTATATCGTTGTCGGCGGAGACGATGCGTTTGCCACGAAGATCGTTTCCGACATCGGAGGTCCTGACACGATGCTGGTGCGTCTGACGTAACTCAAAGGACGCGTATGCCGGCCCACTGGATCTAATCCCAGAACGCACAATATTTCAGGTAAGGCGTTTTCGAGAGCGAGAAAGAGACAATGGACAAGCGGAAGCAGCAAGTCGTTGAGCCGGAAGAATTCGATCCGGACGAGCCCTCGCCGGTGCCAGTGCAAATGCCCGGCGAGCCTTTGGAAGCACCATCCTATCCGGGCGACGATGACGATTCTGACGATGAACGGGAAGACGAGAACGAGGCCGTCCCCGACGAGGACGAGGAAGACTAGTCAACCTTCGCGCGCCCACGTGTCGGTTTGTGCGATAGCTGAAAGACAACGCCGAGCGCACTCCGCGCTCGGCGTTTTTTTTTGCGATGTCAATTGATGGAGTGGTAGGTCTGCAGACCACTCTCGTCGATCAGGCCTTTGACGGCGATGATCGCGCCTGACATCTGCTGACGCGTCGGATAGCGCGCAGGTGGCTCCGACGTAAAGACGGACGGAATATTGCGCACAGAGAGCATGCGGCAGAAGCCGATCGTCTGCGGATCCTGCGAATACGGCAGAACCACAGCGTCTATATTTTTTGCATCGAGAAGACGCTCTGCGAATGCGAGGCTTTCGACGACGTGTGCTTTCGCACCCGCAGCAATAAACGACTGCCGCAGTCCAAAGGCTGCTTCGCCATTTGGGTCGACGATCAAAATAGAAAGGTCTTGGAGTGACGTCATAGTGGGTACCTTGCGGCGCGATACGGTCGCGCTTTCCGCTTGGAGCCAAGCCTTTACGGCCGAGCAGTCCCAGGATGACAGCAACGCAGCGGGGCAACGCAGCTGACAATATTTTGAATAAGCCCCGGTGCCGAGCATGTAGGCAGTTGCACGGAGTTCATGCAAGCGGAAGTTCGCTCGTCACGCGGACATTCGTCATTGCATCGCACCACTCCGCGAAGTGAAAAAATTCCCGAAAATTGCGTCTAAATCGATGCCGAAGCCAACACCGATGCGATCAATCCGTGCTTCATGCAAAGGTAGACGAGCTCGATATCGGACTGGACGCCGAGCTTCGATTTGATCGTGTAGTGATGATTTGCAATCGTCTTCGGACTGAGGTTGAAGGCGTTCGCGATCTCATCCGTCGCCTTGGCATCGAGGATCATGCGTAGGATCTCGAACTCGCGGGGCGTCAAGGCGTCGATCGGCGAGACGTCATCCATCACGCGGCTCTCGGCAATGATGCGATTGATCTCATCGC
The DNA here is from genome assembly GCF_905067615.1 of Hyphomicrobium sp. MC8b. Classification (NCBI taxonomy): domain Bacteria; kingdom Pseudomonadati; phylum Pseudomonadota; class Alphaproteobacteria; order Hyphomicrobiales; family Hyphomicrobiaceae; genus Hyphomicrobium; species Hyphomicrobium sp. MC8b. Next base: position 2,702,997 of record NZ_LR898465.1, read on the forward strand.
ACAGCGCCGGCTTACCCGCGTAAACGCTGCGGATCGCATTGATCAGCACATCCGGCGCGCTGCTCTTGGTGATGTAGCCCCGCGCACCGGCCCGGAATGTCTGCTGCGCGTAAGTTGCATCGGCATGCATCGTGAACATCAAAACGCGGGCATGCGGATCGAGCTGGCGGATCTGGCGTACGAGATCGATACCACCACGACCCGGCATAGAGATATCGGCGATGACCACGTCCGGTTTCGCGGCCTTGAAGGCTGCATACCCGGACGAGGCATCGCTGGCTTCGGCAACAACTTCCATGCCGTCATGCTTTTCGATCAGGCGCCGATAGCCTTCGCGGACCACGGCGTGGTCATCGACCAGCAGCACACGGATATTTCTCATGCGGCGCTCCCATGCACGTGCGACGGGAACTGCACATGGAGCCCAAAGCCTCCCTGCTCCAGCGGCCCGGCATCCAGCGATCCGCTCAACGCGAGCACGCGTTCGCGCATGCCGATCAATCCCGATCCGGCAAACGTTTTTTGTTTGGCGTCGGGCATCGGCCCGATACCGTCGTCTGTCACCGCCAGTTCTATTTTCTCGCCAGCCACATTGCGAAACTGGTTGAGCGTTACCTTGACGTTTTGCGCATTGGCGTGTTTGGCAGCGTTGTTCAAGGCTTCTTGGATAATCCGATATACGTGCGCTCTGGTCTCGGAATTGAGTTCTTCAACGTCTCCACTCGTCTCAATGGTATAGCGCGTCCGGCCTTTCGCCTCCGTGTTATAAGCGGCCACAAGGCCTTCTAGGCTCGGAAGCAATCCGAGATCGTCGATTTCCTGCGGACGAAGATACGTCAAGGTTTTGCGCAGAGAGGTCATCAGGCTCGATGCCATGTCCTCCAACGCCCTCGCCTCGCCTTCGAGCTTCGTCGCGTCGTGTTGCACCGCAATTCTGAGACAGGCGGCAAGGGCATTTAGCGCGCTGAGCTTCTGCGCGATTTCATCATGAAGCTCGCGCGCTATGTGGCGACGCTGCTGTTCCTGAGCGTCGACCAGGCGGCGCGCAAGCTCGGCACGCTCCGACGACGCGCGCTTGAGATCGGCGACGAGCGCATTGAAGACTTCGCTGATGCGATTGATTTCGACGACACGGAAGGATGGCAACTGGCTGGAGAGATCGCCCTTCGCCAAGCGATTGATGCGGTCTAGGATTACCGTCGTCGGGCGCAGTGCGCGATCGATCACGTAGTACGTGACGATACAAAGCAGCGAGACGAGCAAAGCCGAGAAGCCGAATACCGGCGCAATGGTGTGCCACGTCTCGCCGGCAATCGCGGCAGGATTGAAGGTTGCGACCACGCTGCCCGCAACTTTGTTGCGATATGAAACCGGACGAGATACCCGCATCTCGCCGCCGGCGAAAGATCTGTACGCGTCGATGAACCATTGCGGCGACGGGTTCGAAACCGTGTCGACGCCCGAACAGCTCGTTCTCCATTCCGACCCGTCCTGCTTCAATAGCTGCACGCACTGTCCCGGCTGAAGTGCGTAGCTGGTGACCAAGTCCCAATCGGGAAATCTCTTCGGAATGTCGAGCATCGTGTCGATCCGAAGGAGCTGTAGATTGAGCTGGCGGCTGACGGATTGCGCCAGCTCTTCATTCTGGTGCTTTGCGATGCTTGCCACGCGATAGATAGCGATGAGCGATCCGGCGAAAAGACAGGCTATGGCGACCAGCGTGATCCGGCGAACGAGCAGCCACTTCAGCGTCATTGCACACTCCAGCGATAGCAGTCTCAAGCTGCGCACAATCTATCGGGGCGCCGACAGCGCGTGAAGCGCCGACTTGCTTCGTCGGGAAATTTGCCCGGCGACCGCTGGGCTTTTCGCCGTAGTCGGCGCTGGCTTGCTAGCCGATGTTCCGTTCAGGACGCTGCATTGCGCCCAGACATCATCGCGAAACAACGGAGGAACGTCGTGTCCGGCAACACATTCGATGACAGCAATATTGCTTGGCGGCAGCTTGAGGGTTTCGATGACCTCTGGTTCTACGTCTACAATGTCGACCGCAAAAACGGCATCGTCGACGCCATTTTCAAGTTCGGTGCGCAGTCGAGAATAATGCTTCACCAGCACAAAGTGCCTTACATCACGCTGGTGCTGCAGGGAGAGCTGAGGTTCTACAAACCGAACGGCGACATGAAAGAAATCCGCCCCGTCGGCAGTTATGTCGTCGGCGTAGCCAATGGCGATCCGCATCTCGAAGGCGGCGGCGAGGACGACGTGATCGTGTTCTTCAGCTTCCGAAACGCCGAGGACGTTCTGTTCGTCTTTCTCGACGACCAACTGCAGCCGGTTCTGCCATTCGGCGTGGGCGATTTCGAAGAACAGCTCAAGGCCCAGGGACCCGCGAAATGGCAGAAAGCAGCATAACGCTGCTGGTGTCCGCTTAAGCGGACAAATGCGTACCCGCTCCGGATGTCCGGCCTACATGCCGGCGCCGAGGCGGGCGGCGTTGCAAAACGACGCGCTTGTCGTCTCGGCGTGCGGCTGGCGCCAATGGATGATAAGGGTCATGTTGGGTGCGCTCCGGCGCATGAAGCGGCTTCCCGTCCACTTGTTACGACCGAAGCGGCGCCATGTCCTTCAATGCAAGAATCCCAGCCATGACAAACTCATCCGATTATACCCCGCCGAAAATCTGGACTTGGGACGCGCCAAGCGGTGGGCAATTCGCCAACATCAATCGTCCGATCGCCGGAGCGACGCACGACAAGGAGCTTCCGATCGGACGGCATCCGCTGCAGCTTTATTCGCTCGCGACGCCGAATGGCCAGAAGGTCACGATCATGCTCGAAGAGCTGCTTGCGCTCGGCCATAAAGGCGCTGAGTACGATGCCTGGCTGATCCGCATCGACAAGGGCGATCAGTTCGGCAGCGGCTTCGTCGAGGTCAATCCAAACTCGAAAATTCCAGCTCTCATGGACCGCAGTGGGCCTAAGCCGCGGCGTGTCTTCGAGTCTGGCGCCATTCTTCTTTATCTTGCGGAAAAGTTCGGCGAGCTGCTGCCTCCCGATCCAGATGCGCGCACAGAAGCGCTGAACTGGCTGTTCTGGCAGATGGGTAGCGCACCCTATCTCGGCGGCGGCCTCGGTCACTTCTACAGCTATGCGCCGATCAAGATCGAATATGCGATCAATCGTTTCGCGATGGAGACCAAGCGACAGCTCGACGTCCTGGAGCGCCATCTCGCGGCGCATGCCTTCATGGCAGGGCACGAGTACTCAATAGCCGATATCGCGATCTGGCCATGGTACGGCAATCTTGTCCGCGGTGATCTCTACGGTGCGGCCGAGTTCCTGCAGGTTCAGGACTACACCAACGTCAACCGCTGGGCGAACACCATCGCGGAACGTCCTGCCGTCAAACGCGGCCGCATGGTCAATCGCATTTCCGGGGCGCTCAATCAGCAATTGCGCGAGCGCCACGACGCCAGCGATTTCGAGACGAAAACGCAGGATAAAGTGGAGGCGTAAACGGGCGTACTCCGCGCCCGGAAGGTCTTACGCTTTAGCAGCCGCGGCTTGCCATGCACTGGCCATAGCCCGGCTCGCTCACTCCAAACTGACCGAAGCAGCTGTGACGGACGTCGCGACAGTGGATCTCATAGTCGCTGCGCGGCGGAATGCCGGAATTGTTGCCGTTGTCGATCGCCGACCAGGGTACATCGACGAAGACGCCGGAGTTCTGGCTCCAGGGGTTCTGCCCGCCGCCACCTGGGCCACCCGGGCGACGGCCGTCCATCTCGCCGGCCGCTGCCGCTCCGGCAAACATCGTGCAGGCAACCGCTACGATCCCGAGCCATTTCATGGCAATCTCCGCCTTTCCGCAATCATCGCTGCGAGTGTGCCTGACGAAGCTTGCCGGAGGGTGTCTTGGCACGGCTATTTTGTGGGGCGGTTAGCGGCCTGCGAAGGTGCGCTTCAGAAAGAGACAGCCTGGCTGGGAGGTCGAAAGGCACCGCATCAGAACTACGCAGCTTCGGTTACGAGAATTTATGAGAACGGAATCTCGTTTTCCGATCATTGACTTGATAGCGCGGGGCGGACGCTGCGGGTGGCGTCGGGGAACCTCCGTCCGTAGACGGCATTACCCCTCAATGAGCGAAAAAAATTCGAGTTTGCGTAGGTCCTTCGGCCCGTTGCCGCGCAACTTTGCGGAGCCCGTGCATTGGGTCGAAATTTTTGCCGAACGATCGGCGGAAGATCTGAAACGCATCTTGCAGGACGACATGGATTGGACGACCTCCATTCCGATCCTGGAGCGATTGAACCGCCTTTATGAGAGCGAGGAAGCGCGACGCCGTCCCTGCGATCCGCAAGATGATCGGCATGCGTCCTATCGCCTAGCGTCCTGAAGATATTGCCCCGGAACAAACGATCGCCGGGAGGCGTTGGCGTTGCAAATCGTTTTGGTTTCGGGAGGAACGGGCATGGCCAGTTCAGAGACTTCGGAAAACGTCAGATCAGCTTCACACGATTTAACCGATAAGGCGGTGGACGCCGGTATTCGCGCCATGGATTCGCTCGAACGGACGGCGGCCAATCTGCAGGATACGGGCGAGCGGCTGGCGTCGAAGGGTGCAGAGCTTGGCGACGGTATGCAGAAAGTCGCGAAAAATTTTTCGAACGCAGTCGATAAATCCGTCGCGGAGCAACCGTTGACGACGCTCGGCATGGCTGTCGCCGCAGGTTTCATTCTTGGCGCCATTTGGAAAGCCTAAGCTCGGAGCGCGTCTATGTTTGCAAGCCTGTTCGAGAGAGCTGAGGCCAGCGTTGACAATGCGATTGCCGATCTTGGCAATCGGATTTTGATTACCATTCCGTTTATCGTCGCGCTTGGCTTTGGCGCGGCGAGCTTGTCGATTTACGTCAATCGGACCTACGGTGCGGAAATCGGCAATCTCATCGTTGCCGCAGCTTTCGTTGTTCTGGGCGGCATCATTGCGATTGTCGTCAAACTCCGCAGCTCGTCCCCGCTTATGGACGAGGAGCCGGAGGCGGCAGCAAGCGAAGAGCCGGTCGACGCCACCAAATCGTTTTTCGATAACGAGCAGCTGATAGGCATCGTATCGACGGCCGCACCTATCCTGCTTCCCGCGTTACTCAGGACCGCAACAAAGAATTGGCCGCTGGTTCTGGCGGTCGCGGCCGGACTTTACGTCTTTAGTTTTTCCGACGACGGCGACAAGTCCCAGGCTCAACAGCAGCCGCACACCTCGTGATCTTTTAACCAGAGAGAGTGATTTCAAGATGACGTATGCACACGACACGCCGGATGAAAATGCGAACGACGAAACTGCAAACACGGAAGACGGCGGTCTGAACAAACCGGCTGTCGCGCTTATCGCGGCCGGGGCGATCGGATTCGCTGTCGGCGCGGTAATCTGGCAATACCGGCGCACGCATCCCCAGAAGTTTGCGTCTTTCGATCGGGCCGTGGATATGGCGCGCTCGGGCGCTGTCGATACCGTCCAGAAATTACGCGCTCGTCTGCGTGAGGAAGGGTATTCGCCGGCGCAGATCGAGGGGCGTGCGAAGAGATATATTTCGGAACTCATCGATGCCGCGCAGCGGCGCTTCTAAACGATCACATGGATTACTCAGGCCGGGAGCTTTTTACCCGGCCTTTTTTCGATAGCGTCCGAAAGGTGATCGACCATCGCGCCTCAGGCAGCGCATCGATGCTGTGTTCCCACTCATGCCGGGCCTCCCCGGACAGCAAATAGATCGAACGCGGCGCAAGCGGAACGGTTGTCCGCCTGAAACCTTTTTCGAGCCGCTGCCGAAAACGCATCGGCGCAGGCGATCCAAGCGAAATCCCGATGACCTCCCCGAAGACCGGACGATCGCGGTGCCAACCTATCCCCGCGCCAGCGTCGTAACGGATCAGAAGCGCCTGTTCCAGGCGGCTGGCGGACAGCCCGGCGAACTGCGCGGCGCGTTCGCGTAGCGGCGTGAGAAATGCTGGCAGTGGCCACGTGGGGCCGAACCTCCCCGTCTCGAAATCGTAGGTCCAGCCGAACGTCGCCGTGAGGCGCTTGCCGGTCCACTGCTGAAAGCGAAATGGCGCGAGGTCTTCGGCATCGATGTGGCGAATGAGGCCGCTCTCATCATCCTCGGACAGAAAGTCGTCGCGATAGCGAAGTCCCGGCAAGGTGAGCGGACCAAACAAATCAGGCTGAGGAACGCGGTCGGAGGGCATTACCCGCAGTTGGGTACTCGCGCGCAAATATGCAATCCGCCGCTCACCAACCGCTCATTTAAGAAACATCCGGCCCGGGCAGAAAGGGAACACCCCGGCGCGGGGGGAGCCGGGGTGTTCTGGGGTCGGCCACGATGTAGGAAATTGGCGCGGGGGAACGCCAGAACCGTGGCACGAGCAAGGACGCTTCTCGCTGCCTCGAGGTTCCGAGAGTCAGATAAATTTTTTGGATCGACTTCCGAATGCACCGCGCGAGCGGAGCGTGGCAATTCATAAAAGGACACCCCGGACGAGCGAGGGCTGCTGCCGGGGTGTAGATCTCACCAAAATTTGCCAATGATGGGAGACGTATGCAACGTCCGCTTGTGAGCGATTCGAGGCAAGCCGGAGGCGGAATTTATCAACAGCATACAGAAGGTGCGCATCAAGACGATGGCTGGACAACATCGCCCCCAGCTCCGACTTTGCATGGCGTCAGGGGCGCCAACTCAGCTGCCGGTTGGATTCGATGATGTCTGTCAGCCGATCAACGACGTCCCGATGATAACTGGCGCAGGCGGTAATGTCGTCGATCGCCGCCTTTTTCGTGGTCTCGTTCTGGTCGCTCATTCTGACGATCATCGCTTCGATCGCGAGAAGATCGACGAGTTCGCTGTGATAACGAACCGCGCTTTCGACAGTATAGGCATCAACCGCACGCTCATAGGTTATGCGAATGGCCCGCTGCGTCAGCTCGTATCCCATGGGATGTAATGCCATGAGTGACCCCCATCATCGAAGCAGATACGCGCGAGCGGGGAATTTGTTTCGCAACGCGGAACAATTTTTTGATTATGCAGCGGAGGCACAACCAACCGTTGCCGCATCACCAAATATGGCTGCGATGAGCCTATCGGCTTCACGTTCGCCGTGGTCTGCGGCAAAGAACAGGCGCTGCACCATGGTGGGAATGGAGAGTTCGATTTCGCGCTCTGCTGCTTCGCGCACGGCGCGATCCAAGACGGCATAAAAACGCGACAACTCTTCGGCCGAATATCCGTGTGTCCTCATCGGGAACATCCCTCGAAGCAGGCAGCCCCCTGCCCACGCCGATAGAGAACGTAGTGACAGAAACGGCGGTTCCCAGTACCCGTGGTGCTATATTTTTCGAATTCACACCACGAACTGCATGTTTTCTTAAGGAAATGGGCGTCGGCTGCGCGTCAGTTGATCATTCCGACGACGGCTGCGCTCATCATCGTCGCGAGCGTGCCGGAAAGTACGGAGCGCGGTCCGAGCGAAATGATGTCGTTTTTCCTCTCGGGCGCCATCGTCGTCATGCCGCCGACAAGAATTCCAAGACTGCCAAAATTGGCGAAGCCGCAAAGCGCATAGGTCATCATCAGGCGCGTGCGCGGGCTCAGAGCGTCGGCCGGCAACTTCGAGAGGTTGAGATAAGCGACGAATTCGTTCAGCACGGTCTTCGTGCCCATCAGTAGAGATGCCGTCGAAAGGTCCGCGACGGGGATGCCGATCAGCCAGAGCAGCGGCCAGAAGGCATAGGCAAACAACTGCTGCAACGTAAGTGGCGTGCCGGAATACGGCAGTAGGCCAAGCGCAAGGTTTACAAGGCTGACGAGAGCGACAAGCACGATAAGCATGGCGATGATCGTCGCGACGATGCTGATACCATCGATCGTTCCGCGGACGATCGCTTCCATCGTGCTGTGCGGCGGATCCGACAGCGAAAGCTCGCTCGCTTCCTTTGGGTCCGGAACGAAGGGGACCATCAATGCCGCGATGGCGAGAGCCGCCGGCGTGCTGATGATTGAGGCAATCAGAATCTGCCCGAGCGAGTCCGGGATGACGGAGCCCAGCAATGCCGCGTAGATGACCATCATGGTCCCGGCAATGCCGGCCATGCCGCAGCTCATCAGCGCGAAAAGCTCACCGCGCGACATCGTCTTGAGGTAGGGCCGCACGAGCAGCGGGGCTTCCACCATGCCGACGAAAATATGCACCGCTCCGCCAAGCGCGAGTGCGCCGCCAATCCCGAGGGTTCGGCGCAAAGCGAATGCGAGCGCCCCGACGATACGCTGCAGAATGCCCCAATACAGCAGCACCGACGCGATGGCGCTAATCACGAGAACAAGTGGAAAAGCGCGAAATGCCAGCACAAAGCTCGCTTCCGGATGCGCTTCAACGAAAGGCGTGGCGCCGCCGCCGAGATAGCCGAAAACCAATGCCGTTCCCGTGTCGGTCGCTTGCTGAAGCGCCGTGACGCCATCATTCAGCAGCAGGAATGCTTTCGTTGCCGGCGGGAATTTGGTGAAAAGGAATGCCAAAGCGATCTGCAAGGCGACCCCGGCGATGACAACACGCAGCGGCACGCGCCAACGGTTCTCGCTGAAAATCCATGCGATCAGCAACAGGCCCGCGAGCCCGCAAACGCCGTGCAGCACGTTCATTTCGGCACTTCCCCCTCATGCCCATCCTGCTAGGCAATTTAGCGGGGCGCGGGAGCGGCGTCCCGCGTTGCTTTGGCGCTGCGATCGTGTTGGCTGCCGGCTGACGGACTATGGAGAATTGCGTTAGATCGAGCGGACGACGCGCCGACGAAGAGCCTGCGGCTCATCCGCCCACGCTCCGCGGCTCCCATGCAATGATCGAAATGGGGAAGTGGAACCGGATGCCGGTCGTGCTGTGCCAGGCTGCAACGCCAATATGATCCTTGCCGGACGCGATGTCCGCATCGAACATCGTGGTAAGCGCAGGCATATCGGATGCTTCTGCCAGTGTGTCGAGCTGGGCTTCGAGACGATAAGCATCGACGATGACTTCGCCAAGCCCAGCCTCCCTGCCGATTTCACGGAGTTGCTCCAGGGTCAACGCACTTGCGTGAGAGGGATCACGCAGCCGCTCCATTTCGTCGTAGGCAAACTGCGTTTCTGGTGAAGGCGTCGCGTCGATGACAATGATGCGTCCGTTGGGACGGCATACGCGCTTCATTTCCGCGAGCGCGGCAGCAGGTTCGGGCATGTGATGAAAGCTGTAACGCGTCGTCACTCGATCAAAGCTGCCTGTCTCGAAGGGCAGTGCAGCCGCATCACCGATATGCCATTCGAGATTTTGCAGCCCGGCCTTCATCTGCCGCGCCCGCGCCTGCTCGATCATGGCGGCCGTTATGTCGATGCCCGTCACGGTGCGCACATGGGGTGCCAAGGCGCAGGCAAGAATGCCCGGGCCGCAAGCGACGTCGAGAACATCCAATTTCGGCTTCAACTCACAAGCCTCAAGCGTACGCGTCATCGCTCCGCTCTCGGCGTGAATAGGAAGTTCAGAAAACGGTTTCGCCCAGCGGGTGAACTGGTCGACGATGCGCTGGTTATGGGTATCGGTGCTCATATCATCCTCTCTGTTCGAACAGAATGATAGCCACGAGCGATCGGACCGGCTAACGATCGCCGGCCAGATAAGAGCGAAAATCGGCCATGCAGACTCTCAATGCCCTTGAAACCCGAAACGCCCTTCACGCTTACGGCCTCGACAGGCCGTCCGGCGTCGGCTTTGCTTTCGTCGATGCGGCGCGCGACGTTCTCTACGATTGGCACGCACACGACTACCATCAATTAATCTACGCGACGGGCGGTCCCGCGCAGATTGAGACGAGACGCGGGCGTCATATCCTTCCGCAAGGCCGCGCGGCATGGATTCCCGCGGAAACCCTGCATCGCTCCCTGGTTACGGGTGGCGTTGCCTCCCTGTATTTTTCGCCGGATGCCATCGAAGACGAGACGCGGCATGTGCGAATTTTGATCGGGAGCCGCTTGATGCAGGGAATGATCTTGCATGCAGTTCGTTGGCCGCTCGGCGCCAGCAAGAGCGATCCGCTGGCTGACAGCTTCTTACGCACGTTAGCGCTGCTGTGCGGTGAATGGCTGGAAAGCGAACTTCCGTTGTTCTTGCCCGGCGCTCAACATCCATCTATCCGCCGCGCCATGGACTATGCCTTGGCTGATCTCAGCGCTGTTTCGCTATCGAAGGCCATAGCAATCGCAGCGCAGTCGGAACGCACTTTTCGTCGATCGTTCGCGCGAGAAACCGGCATGACTTGGCAAGCTTGGCTTGCGCAGGCGCGAATTCAGATGGCCATGGGATTTTTGATTCGCGGAAGACGGGTGAGCGATGTGGCGATCGAAGTCGGTTATTCGTCGCTGAGCGCTTTTGCAAAGGCGTTTGGGCAAATCGCTGGCGAAGGGCCTGCTCAGTTCCGCCAACGTCACCTTGAGAAGGCCGATTAAGTTCGCTCTCCGACGCAGAAGAAGGAACCTCGGCAACGACTCACAGGCCGGCGGCATGGAGGTTTTGTTCCGCATTGGTCGAGCGGAGTACTACGGACTGCCGGATGGGTGGCAAATGCGGCACGCTTTCCAATTTTCTTTCCGTATAACCCCGCATGCGGCAGCCCGGTTCTGTTACCGCGGACAAAGCTCATCTAGTTTCGTGAACGGGATAAACTAATTTTTTGGAGGGGCAAATGCGTTCTTTGAAACTCGGCTTGGCCGCCGCGGTGGCGTTCTGCGCACTTTCGGCAACAGCCCAGGCTGGTAATTGCGTCAAGGTCGGAGCGGTCGGCGAAGCTATGACTCACGATATCGCCTACCTCTTCTCGACGCACGGCCTTGCAAACGTCATCTATGGGCAGGGCCGCGTGGGCAAGGGCCCGGTCCACACGAAATGCGATGATGGCTCTGGTATGACGACGTGTCATTCCTCGCAGATCGCATGCAAAGTGACGACACCCAAAGCCTGCTTAGGCGCTTGGCTGTGCTCCCCGCTGTGACGCCGCTGCTTAAATAGCGCGGGCATTGGAAGACGGAGTCGATCTGTTTTAGGGATGCTTCGCCGACTGGGTCGAAAGATGGTTGCAGGTCAGCGATGACTTTCATCGCGTTGGGCCTCGCTGTTTTCGACCCAGGGCGACGCCGATTCCAGATGACTGCGTCGCGCTCAACTTTCTTGCCGCGTCGACCGAGGTAAAAGAACGTCAGCCTCGGGTCCGTTTATGGCGCTGGATGAAAATTATGTTCGCATCGCCTATAACATGGCCGTGGTGCGCGAGCCGGAAACCCATCATCAACGCGATAGTCCTGACGCGCCGCATGGCAAGCTGTTCGTTATCTAGCTCCCTACCGCCGGGCCAGCACGAATCGGGCTCCATAGGGACCGCGCGCATGGTCGATCAAGAATACGCGCTGGATCGTGCGAGACCTGCCGGCACGGTCGGATTGAGGTACAGACTGTACGGACGCACCAATAGCGGAGCTGAAATTCAGCTATGAGAAAAACGCGTTAGTTCGTCAGTGCGGCGAGCACCGCCTCCGCCAGAATCCTCTATCCGATGCAGTCCGGTCCGATCCAAAAAGGCTCAAAAAAGCCAGCAAATACAGACCGTTTCAGCTCCTACGACGTGTGCGGGGGACGGACAGGTTTCGATACATCGTGCAGCATTAGTGATTCCGGTGGTTCTTCAGCATGATGTACGCGACGCCCGCATTGCCCAGATTGAAGTCTGTTTTTCGGCGGAACTGAAAGATTCCCGCCAACTTGCACTCGTTACCTCGTTGGTCAACAGTCCTCTAGCTCTCGCGATTTTCGCTGCGGAATCGGCATTGCCTAGTCTTTTCGTGAAGTCAGCGACGGCTATTGCTCACCTGCTCAAGGCTCAAGCTAAAGACCCTTCCCCTCGAATATGCCGAGGTGCACCGTCCACGCCATGATGCCAATGGCAATCGCACCGCCCACTAATGCTATAGAGAGGACGAGCGGCCACGGCCCTTTGCGCCGATCGCGATTTTGGTTTTCGCTTATCATTGTTCCTCGCGCACGCCCTTATACTTCGTCGCGGCCGGCGCTTTCTTCTGACTCATGAATTCGCCGGTTTCTTTGCTCCGCTTCGTCCACGTGTCTTCGCCTTGGATTTTGGTTGCGATCTGCGAGCGCTTCCGCACAGCACCCTTCCGGGCGTTATCCCCCGTCGGCTTGTTGACAGCCATTTTGATCTCCTTTGCCTGGGCAACGTCTCGGGACCGAGCAACGTTCCACCAGCATGGATTATCCGCACGCCATCAATCATCGCGGATCAGCAGGCAACTAATCTGCGTTCGCAGTGTTTGCGGGATTATGAGAGTGACCGCGCTACATGCGTTGATTTTTGTATTCGTCGGCGGCTTTGCGCTTGTCGCATTGAGCTATAACACGTGGGCAGACAATGACCCGGAGAATGCGACCGGCCAAAGTTCGGCGGCGCAAGGAAGCGGTCGACCTCATCCCGCCGATCCGGCAGAGGGAAACAAGCCATTGTTGCCCGGCGACCAGCCCGCCAAGCAGGGCACGGACCCGAGCAGTCAGATCCACAACGTCGATCCAAGAGATTTGGAAGGCAAAAAGCACAAAAACTAGTCCTCCGCCCATAGCCCGCGGCAGTAGTCACTTCGGTGCAGTAGTCACTTCGGCTGTGACCACCGGTTGGCGCAGGCGAGTCATTCGCATGTCAATCTGGTGACCCGGCTTGAACCGCCGCTGGGCCTTTTGGAGCTCGTAATTCCGCGTTATGGGCCTACCCATTCGAGATCGCTCGACCTGCACAGCGGACATGCCACGTTCTTGAGAGAGAGTTGGCGTCGATCGACATCGTGCGCGTTGCTGTAGGGCGCCGCCTTCCCTTCAACGGAACGACGGCCGCGCCGGATGCAGCGGATGCAGCGGATGCGACGGGACAGCAAAATCGGATGCTCATCAATATCGAGCCCTGCTTCTCGATCCAGAGCAGAGTATCGACATAGCGTTGATGATCACAGCCACGATGGTGCTTTTAGCGTCTATTGGTTCACTGCAGCCTCTTCTCTTGCTGCCTTCCCGTTCCCCGCGTTGATTGTTGGAACCGGCGTCTCCCCGCGAAAAACGTCCCCCGACCGTTGCCAGGCACAGGTGGTCGCCAACGATACCGATGCTGGAAGAGCGTTTGACAGAGCGTTTCGGCACGATGAAAGCGGGGCGCGCGAGACGCGAAGCGACCTCCATTCACCGAGGTGCCTGCGAGATAGACCTCAGTTTAACTGGAACAATCCAACGGCGGGAATCTTTTGCAAGCACAAAGCAAGGAGATGCCCGATGAAAAAACTTTCTCTCAACGTTCTCGCAGCCGCTGGCTTACTGATGGCTAGTGCGGCAACGCTCCCAGCATTCGCAGCCGACAACATGCAGACGGCAGATGAATTCCGTACCAGCAAGCTCGTTGGCGCTAAGGTCTACAACAATGCCAACGAGAACATCGGCAGCATCGAGGACATTGTTCTGAAACCTGACGGCACGATGGACGAAGTCGTGCTGAGCGTTGGAGGCTTTCTTGGTATTGGCGACAAGTATGTGGGCGTGCCGTTCAGTTCACTGAAAGTCGGTCGAGACGGCGACAGCGAGAAAATCACGACTGACGCCACGAAGGATTCGTTGAAAGCGTTGCCGGATTACAAGTTCTACAAATCGTGAACCTAGGCCGCGCTAATGCCCGCAACAACGTTGAAGAGCCGGATCGCTTCCGGCCTTCACCTTCAGGAAGGAGGGTCATGCAAACGCCCGATGAAACGCTGACATTGATCTCCGCCGGCAAGGTGCAGGGAACTCCTGTGCTCGACGCCGACGGGAAGACAATGGGCGAGATCTACGACGTGATGCTGGAGAAGCGTACCGGCAAAATCGCCTACGCGGTGATGTCCTTCGGTGGTGTGCTTGGTCTCGGAAAGAAATACCATCCCGTGCCATGGCTAGCCTTGAAATACGTTCCTGACGCCGGCGGCTATGTCGTCGGCATTCCCAGGGAGGATTTGGAGAATGGACCCTCTTTCCTCGATGAAGCCGGACCTTGGGACAAGGAAACAAGGGACAAAATCGAGGGCTATTATGGTGGGTGGCTGAAACCGGCGTGAGCGCCATGCCCATGGTTGCCGAGAAGATTAAAGGGGCCGCTGCGAGCTCTCGGAAAACTATCTGGGCGAGCGGCATTAACAATCAGGAAACCATAGAAGAATTGTTTGGGATTGACATTGAACGTGCCGGATCGTGGCGAGTTGTCCTTTCAAAGGCCGCATTCAAATGCCGCAAAAGGTCTCACAACATGGCCCAAGCCAGACCGTACACGAAGCTTTCGGATGTCTTCCCAAACAGGCATGCCCTTGATCCGAGAACAACGCCCGACCGCGCGCTTGCATGCTTCGAACAAGCACTGACGGCTATCGACACAATGAACAATGACCAGCGGGAGGAGGTTATGAAGACCCTCACGACTTGGCTCATGACGGACAAATTCGGCTCGCATGCCCGAGGCGCCATTTATGGGTTCCAACGGTATGCGATTGCCGACTGCCTTTTTGAGAATCCGACTTGGGAGCCGCCTGCCGGCGGTCGATTTCTCGGGATATAGCGGCTGTTCTGAGACGTGGCTGTGCCGCTAGGATTGAAAGTTCAACGGAAGCGATACAGTAATTTCTGTACCTGGCGACAATCGATTGATGATCACTTGTGCTCCCAGCTGGTGCGCAAATGCGTTGATCATTCGCATCCCGAGGCTCTTGCCGTTTTGAAAATCGAAGTCGGATGGCAGGCCGGTGCCTTCATCTCGTACAGTCAGCATCACCGTCTCGGCGCCAGTGCGCGCCAAGCGCACCCAGACTTTGCCACCGGTCCTTTCGTGGTATGCGTACTTGGCTGCGTTCGTGATGAGTTCGGTCACGATAAGCGCGGTTGATATCGCACGATCTGTCGTCATGATGATCCCGCGTTCTGACTCGACTTGGACGTCAAGCTGCGACACGCCAGCGTCGACATCCTTGCAAATCTGCTCGACGTAGACGCCAAGATCCAAACTTTCGATATCATCGCTCTGATAGAGACGCTCATGGGCACGCGCCACGGCGTTGACGCGCGCGGAGGCTTCGGCGAGGCGCTCGGCAATTTTCGGATCGTCGTCTTCTCGCGCTTGCAGCCGCAGCATGCTGCTGACAAGAGCCAAGCTATTTTTAACGCGATGATTGATCTCTTTGATTAGAATTTCTTGGCGAGCAATTGCAGCTTTCAGCGATCTTTCGTAACGCTCCCGCTCAATCGCCATGCCGAGGACGTTGGCGGCACCCTGAAGAAACGCGAGGTCGTGCTCGACAAAATCATCATCCGACTGGCTGTCGACCTCAAGAACGCCAAAAGGTTTGCCATCGCCCTGCAAAATGACATTCATGGCACGTTTTACGCCGTGCGCCGCCAAAATTTCCGGGGTCCGAAAGCGTTCTTCGTTCTCTAGGTGATTTGAGATGACCGCCTTGCCTGTGCGTAATGCAAAACCGGCCGGCGATTCGGTATCAGCGCCGACCGTCGCCACGCCAACGATGCCAGGCTCCCACCCGACTCCTGCGCGAATCAGGAAACGGTTTTCGGAGGGCAGATATTCCAAGACCTTACAGAAGTCGGCGCGCAAGCCTTGCGCGGTCAGACGCGTCGCTTCCGTCAACAGCACATCGAGGGTCGCGCCTTGCATGGCGCTTACGCCGAGTTCCGCAAGCAGCTCCTGCTGGCGAATGCGCTGCAGAAGCGCTCGCAAAGTAATATCGGGCGGCCGCTCCTCAGGGCGAGGCTCAATGACTGGCGGTGCGTCGTCATTCTCCGACATCGTTAAATTCCAACCGTGAAGGTACGCGTCAGTTGGAACTTAGCCCAGGATTACATTTATCGAAAGCGAGACATAACGACAGCCGAGTTAGGCCGAAAGACCGACTTTCTTGGGTCCGGCGCGTCTCGACGGCCTTAGTCTTCGATCCGGGGACGTCTGTTCACGCCTGCCGATCCGCTAACGTCGACATCCAAATCGATGAGTTGGTCCCATCGCTTTTCGAATTCCACCCGACATAATTCCTTTAGCCGCAAAAGCATTTCGTTCGCCGGATCGCCTTTGAGCTCATTGGTGTACTTAGCAAACCAAGCTTTGGCGTTGTCGGCTTCCTCCAACAAGGTTTTGATTTGTGCGGCTCTATCCATGCTCTGGGTCG
The DNA here is from genome assembly GCF_905067615.1 of Hyphomicrobium sp. MC8b. Lineage (NCBI taxonomy): Bacteria > Pseudomonadati > Pseudomonadota > Alphaproteobacteria > Hyphomicrobiales > Hyphomicrobiaceae > Hyphomicrobium > Hyphomicrobium sp. MC8b. The sequence continues at coordinate 2,719,316 of NZ_LR898465.1, forward strand.
GCTTGTTCAGCGCTCAGACACGGCGCCAGAGGATAATCGTCAGCAGGGCGCCCGCGATGGCGCAGAGATACAGCAGCAGGCTCGGCAACAGTTCGAGAATGACACCGATATGAAAGCCCATGAACGACCCTGCGATGCCCACGAGCGCATAGGTGACGTCGCCAATTCCTGTCGCTTCTGCGACCCGGCGCCCGAGCCAACTCCGGCTGCCGCGATTCATGAAAATTCCGACGACGATACCGATGAGGACGAGTAAAATAAATGTCGTGATGGCCGTCGTAAGGATGGGCATGCGGGATCTCCAATGCTGGCGATCCCCCAAACGCGCGAGCCGTAAAAAAGTTCAAGAGACAAGCTGCGACCCCCACGATAGCAGCGCAAAGACTAGTGTTGTGGGCCCTTTCCGAGAGGAATCGAGCGCAATAAAAAGGCAAATGGAAAGGCAATGAAGCAAACCACGGCCATTACCCAGAATGTGTCGATATACGACAGTAACGTTGCTTGCTTCAGGATGACCTGGCCGACAACAGCTTCAGCGCGGTGCATAGCATCCGTCGCCGAAGATCCGCTGCTTTGCAGGAATATTGTCGCTTGGCGTAGCGACTCCTGAAAATGGATGTTCGACGGAACAGCATTTTCGACAAGCCTACTTTGGTGGAACTGTTGGCGTTGCTGCAACGACGTCTGCACCATGGCCAAGCCTATACTGCCACCTAGATTGCGCGCGATGTTGATCAGGCCGGCGGCTTGATTGGTGTCGCCGCCTTTGAGGCCGGCATAAGAGGCCGTCGTAATTGGAATAAAGAGGAACGGTAGGCCGGCCGCCGTAAACATGCGAGTCCAGACCGCGTAGAAGAACGAAAGATCTGGGCTAAGGCCTGTTAGAGTCCACATTGAAAAACCGATGATGGCGAGCCCGAGCGCGATCAGATATTTCGGCTGCACTTTTCCCGTCAAATAGCCTGCAATGGGCATCATCATCATTGTGACGAAGCCGCCAGGAGATAAGGATAGGCCAGCTAACGTCGCATCGTAGCCAAATTCGTTTTGAACGAGCTGAGGCAGGAGCTGGATAGAGCTGAAAAGCACGCCGCCCGTTACAAGCATCATGATGAAGCACATTCCAAATTGGCGTGTGCCAAGCAAGCGCACTTTAACGAGCGGATATTTTCGGGACAGTTCCCACGGAACGAACACCGCGAATGCTGCTGCCGACAAGCATGCAAACGCGATGATAAATGTCGACTCGAACCAGTCGCTGCGTTGCCCTTCGTCGAGAACGACCTCCAGCGCGCCGAGACACAGCGCTACCAGCAAGAAGCCCACTAAATCGAAATTCCAAAGGCTGCGTTTGGGGTCGTTTTTCGTTTTCTCTTTTTTATCGGCATCGACAAAAGTGCCGACGAGGAACAGAGACAGAAGGCCCATCGGGATATTGATAAAGAAGATCCAGTGCCACGTGGAATAATCCGTGATTGCTCCACCAATTGTCGGTCCTACCGTCGGGGCCACGACGACAGCGAGACCATAGACTGCAAATGCGCTGCCGCGCTTTTCCGCCGGGAACGCGTCCGCAAGAATTGACTGTTCGCTCGGCGCTAAGCCGCCTCCACCGAGACCCTGGAGAACGCGAAAGAAAATTAGCGATTGTAGACTCCAAGCTATGCCACAAAGAAAAGACGCGAAGGTGAATAGCGCGACGCAGAACATGTAGAACTTCTTGCGCCCAACCATCGATGACAGCCAAGCGCTTGCTGGCAGGATCACCGCGTTCGCGATCAGGTAACTCGTCAGAACCCAGGTCGCTTCGTCGTAAGAGGCACCGACGCTTCCGGCAATATGGCGCAATGCGACGTTTGCAATGCTGACATCCAAAACTTCCATGAATGTCGCGATCGACACAATGAATGCGATCAGCCAGGGATTGATCTTTCGCGGCCCTCCAGCTTTGGCGTCGTTGCTCATCGGACCTTCACTTCGGGGACAACGGACATTCCGGGTCCAAGAGTTACGTCGGAGGGAGGGTTGTCGATTTCTATTTTCACGGGAACGCGTTGCACAACTTTAACGTAGTTGCCCGTCGCATTCTCCGCCGGAAGCAGACTGAATGCGGTGCCCGATCCTGCTTGGATGCTATCGACGTGTCCTTTGAATTCGCGGTTCGGATAAGCGTCTATTTCGATAGAGACCGGTTGTCCTGGCCGCATATCCGTTATCTGTGTTTCCTTGAAATTCGCGGTTACCCAAATGTGCGACGGAACAAACATCATCAGGTTTTGTCCGACCTGAACGTACTGCCCTTTTGCGGCTGTCAGCTGGACGATCTTGCCGGACTGTGCGGATGTCACATGTGTGTACGAGAGATTGAGCTCGGCGAGCGCTTCGTCTGCCTTGGCGGCTTCCACGTTAGCCTCAGCGCTCACTTTCTGGGCGAGTAGCGCCGTCAACTGCTTCTTGGCGGCTTCGATGCTCGCCATGGCTCGCGCCGATGTTGCCTGTGCCTGTTGCAGTTGAGATCGAGTCTGCTGCGCTCGTTCGACTGTGCCAACCGCGGATTTGACGAGCGCCTGAGCGCGATCGTTTTCCTGCTTTGCAAAGACGAGCGCGGCATCTGCTTCCTTCTTCTGTTGTTCAGCGGCCGTGACTTGGGCTTTCTGCGCGTCTATTTGCGCGTCTTCGTTGCCGACGGTTGCCACGGCCTGCGAAACGCGCGCTTTGGCTTGAGCGAGCGACGCCTCATAATCGCGGGGATCGATTTGCACCAACAGATCGCCGGCAGATACACGTTGATTGTCCGTTACCTTTACGGCATCGATATATCCGGCAACCTTCGAGCTTACGGCAAATTGCCGAGCGTCGATAAAAGCATCGTCGGTCCATTCGTAGTGGCGCGCGTTAAGCCACCAAACAAGAACACCGACGGCAGCAGCAGCAAGTATTGTAACGATCGCTGCCGTAATCCAAAGATGCGCACGGATGATTTCGCCGAAATGGACCGGCGCCTCGTCTTGCTCTTCGTGTTCTCTATCATCGGTCGCAGTGGGCTCTGTGGGTGAACGCTGGTCCATATGAGCGGTCTGGCGGCTTTGACTTCTGCTGAATGCCATACGACGTTCAATACATTATGGTTCCTCCTGACATTGCATCCCGAGTCCTTGTTCCAGCCGCTGAGCTAAATCGCGCTGACATAGAAGAAACTTCGCCCCCTCATTGAACAAATCCCGTTTCCACCGAGTTACTTGCGAATACGGAGCCATGAATGAGCCCGCCGGGAAAGGGTGAGATCCATGTCGAAGTCGACCGGTTTCGAAATGTCTCGTCGGAACGTGCTCGCGGGCAGCGCGGCGTCAGCGGCGGCAGTAAAGGTGTCAGGCGTCGCAACTCCGTCTGAAGCCAAAGCGGAGCAAATTTTGAATATTTCAGTTCGATTTGCAGTCAATGGAAAGAAACACGAACTCTCGATTGACCCGCGCACGACACTCCTCGATGCGCTGCGCGAACACCTCTATCTGACAGGCACAAAAAAAGGCTGCGACCATGGCCAATGCGGTGCCTGCACCGTTCTGGTAGACGGCGTGCGAATAAATTCATGCCTCAGTCTCGCCGTCATGCACGATGGCGACGAGATAACGACAATCGAGGGCTTGGGAACGCCGGATAAGCTCCATCCGATGCAAGCTGCCTTCATCAAGCATGACGGATATCAGTGCGGTTATTGTACGCCTGGCCAAATATGCTCGGCAGTTGCGGTTTTGGACGAGATCAAGCGGGGCATTCCGAGCCACGCTCAAGAAAACCCGATTGATCAGCCCCGCGCCACAAATATCGAAATGCGGGAGCGGATGAGCGGAAATATTTGCCGGTGCGGCGCCTATTCCAACATTGCTGTAGCTATGGCCGAGATCGCCGGAGATCGCGAATGAAGGCTTTCTCATACGAACGCGCAAAAGATCCTATATCTGCGGCGCAAGCGGTCGCCGGCCGGACTGGCGCGAAGTTTATCGCCGGCGGCACGAACCTCCTTGACTTGATGAAGCTTGAAATTGAGGCACCAACCCACCTCGTAGATGTTCAAGATCTAGGCTTCGACAAGATCGAGACTACCGGCGACGGAGGACTGCGGATCGGTGCGCTCGTGACAAACACTGATCTTGCTGCGGATGCGCGCGTTAGACGGGACTATCAGGTGCTTACTCGCGCAATCGTAGCGGGCGCGTCGGGGCAGCTACGAAACAAAGCTTCGACCGCCGGCAATTTGCTCCAGCGCACACGATGTCCATATTTCTATGATACGAATATGGCGTGCAACAAGCGCAGTCCCGGATCTGGCTGCGCCGCAATTGTCGGCTACTCTCGTCAACTCGGAATTATAGGCGTAAGCGGATCATGCATAGCTACTTTTCCAGGTGATATGCCGGTAGCGATGCGGCTGCTCGACGCCGTCGTGGAAACTATAGACTCCCGCGGTCAGCAGCGTTCCATTCCAATCGCAGACTTTCATCGCTTATGGGGAGATACTCCCCACGTTGAAACGACGCTGCGCCCTGACGAGTTGATAATTGCCGTCACGCTGCCGCCGCCGCTTGGCGGCAAGCACTTCTATGAAAAAGTCCGCGACCGCGCTTCTTATGCCTTCGCACTCGTCTCGGTCGCAGCCGTCATTCAATCGGATGGGAGCGGCCGCGTCGCGTTCGGCGGCGTTGCGCCTAAGCCGTGGCGCGTCGAAGCAGCCGAGTCCCTTCTTCCACACGGCGCAGAAGCAGTTACCTCGCGTGCATTTCAAGGTGCGACGCCAACGAAAGATAACTCATTCAAGCTGACGTTAGCGACGAGAGCGCTCGCATCCGTCATCGAGCAGTCGAAGGGCTAAACCAATGAGATTCGACAAGCCCGCGGGCGCGAATCCGATCGATAAAATGCTGGTCGTAGGCCGCGCTCGCGAACGCATCGAAGGGCCGCTGAAGACGACCGGTAGGGCCCCGTACGCCTACGAGCACCATGAGCTTTCAGGTCTGGCTTACGGCTTTATCCTTGGATCCGCGATCGCCAAGGGGCGTATTCACTCAATGGACCTCGGGCAGGCGAAGGCATCTCCTGGAGTGGTCGCAATCGTCACCGCGCAAGACGCGGGCAACCTCGGAAAAGGAAAACACAATACTGCGAAACTGCTTGGAGGGCCCGAGATAGATCATTACCATCAAGCGATTGCTATCGTGGTGGCTGAAACATTCGAGCAGGCCAGAGCAGCCGCATCGCTTATTCGCGTCGATTACGATCGTTCTCACGGCCGGTTCAATCTCGCGGAGCGCTGGAAGAATGCCCCTTTCGCCGGCGATCCGAATAGCGGTTCGCCCGCGAGGGAAGAGCGCGTCGGTCATTTCGAGCAGGCATTTGCGGATGCACCCGTCAAGCTCGACGAGACTTATGTCACGCCAGATCAAAGCCACATGATGATGGAGCCCTTTGCATCCATTGCTGCGTGGAGCGGCGACGAACTTACAGTTTGGACATCTAATCAGATGATCGACTGGGGCCGCACGGATCTCGCGACAACCCTCAATATACCCAAAAATAAGGTCCGTTTGATCTCGCCGTACGTCGGCGGGGGATTCGGCGGGAAACTGTTTCTCCGTTCAGACGCGCTGATGGCTGCGCTTGGCGCTTTGGCTGCGAAGCGACCTGTCAAAGTGGCTATGCCCCGCCCATTAATGCCAAATAATTCCACCCATCGACCAGCGACGATTCAGCATATCCGAATCGGCGCGGATCATAGCGGCGCTATCTTGGCGATCGCGCATGAGAGCGGCTCGGGCGATCAACCGGACGGGCATCCAGAGACGGCTGTCAACCAAACTAAACTTCTTTATGCCGGCGCAAACCGATTGACGTCGATGCGGCTTGCCGTGCTCGACCTGCCGGAGGGCAACGCGATGCGCGCGCCGGGCGAAGCTCCAGGTCTAATGGCGTTGGAAATCGCCATCGACGAAATGGCAGAAAAGCTTGGGATGGATCCCATAACTTTTCGAGAAAAGAATGATACCCAAGTCGATCCGGAAAGGCCCGAGCGCCGATTTTCTGATCGGCAATTGGTGCGATGTATGCGCGAAGGCGCCGAGCGGTTTGGTTGGTCGAAGCGAAATTCTTCGCCCGCTCAAGTACGGGAGGGGAGATGGCTAATTGGGATCGGCATGGCCGCCGCATTTCGGAACCATCTGAATATGCCTTCCGCAGCCCGCGTGCGGCTAAGTTCAAATGGTGAGATCATCGTTGAAACCGATATGACTGATATCGGCACTGGCAGCTATACCATCATCGCGCAGACCGCCGCAGAGATGATGGGCGTCAGCTTGGATGATGTCGACGTGAAGCTTGGCGACTCAGCCTTTCCAGTCTCAGCTGGATCTGGCGGCCAGTTCGGGGCGGCGAACGCCACATCCGGCGTTTACGCGGCGTGCATAAAACTAAGAGAAGCGATTGCGCAACGTCTGGGCTTCAACTCCGCCGACACCGAATTCGCGAACGGGAGCGTGAGAAGCGGCAATCGCTCATCAAGCCTCAAGGATGCCGCGGCGTCGGGTGAACTTGTAGGTGAGGATAAAATCGAATTCGGTGATCTGGCAAAGACTTATCAGTTGTCCACATTCGGCGCGCACTTCGTCGAGGTGCGTGTGGATGCGTACACCGGCGTCGTGCGGGTTAATCGGATGCTCGCGGTCTGCTCTTCCGGCCGTATTTTAAATCCTAAGTCGGCGCGTAGCCAAGTCATCGGCGCGATGACCATGGGCGTCGGTGGTGCGTTGATGGAAGAGCTCGCAATCGACAAGAAGTATGGCTTCTTCGTCAATCACGACCTTGCCAGCTATGAAGTACCCGTTCATTTGGACATACCTCACCAGGACGTCGTGTTTCTCGATGAGATCGATGACAAGGCAAATCCAATGAAGGCAAAGGGCGTTGGCGAACTTGGTCTTTGTGGCGTCGGCGCCGCGGTCGCCAATGCCGTCTACAATGCCACTGGTGTGCGCGTTCGCGATTATCCGATCACTCTTGAAAAGCATTTGGAGCGGCTGCCAGCGGTGACGTAGTTCGGCGAGCTATGGCCGATCTATGTGCCTAGCTATTCGGACAGACTTCGGCTTTTCTCTGCGAAGCGTTGCATGATCAGCGGCGGCCTATACAAAATGCCTGGAACGTTGCTTCGGCTTACAGCGTTCCTTTATAACGCCGCATCCGACATCTGCTCTCCGCGTGCGATAAAGGCATATTCACATGGCATCCGTTAGCCCCCGCAAGGGAATGCCTGACGTGACTGTTGATAGGCAATCCTTCGATGAGAGATTTCGCCAAGCTTTTAACGACCCTTTGTTTGGCGGGCTGGACGCCGAGATCGCTGCGATAACTCATATTGCCTGGGAGGCTTATAGCAAAAAGAGGAAGGCCCCTCGGACTCAGAAAGCCGGAAGCGATTTTTCAGATCCCGATTACGACGTCGCGACCGAGTGGCTCAACACACGAGGCTCAATTGCCGAAGCGCAAAAGCGACACGAGGACAGACGCCTTCCCTCTCGCATACTTTTGATAAACGGCTCGCCGCGGAGTGAGCACACATGTCCGGGTGAAATGTCGAAAACGTTTCGCTTAGTTGAGACCGCGAAAGTCGCTGTTGAGAATAATAAAGACTTCGTCGCCGATGTCCTGGATCTCATTCGGCTGACGTCGGAGTATGGTCGCCAGATCTATCCCTGCAAAGCCTGTTTCTCAACATCGCCGGCCCTCTGTCATTGGCCATGTTCCTGTTACCCGAACCATGGGCTTGGCCAGATCAACGATTGGATGAATGAGATCTATCCGCTATGGGTCGCCGCACACGGCATAATGATCGTCACTCCATGTCACTGGTATCAAGCACCAACGACGCTAAAGTCGATGATTGATCGATTGGTCTGCGCCGACGGAGGAAATACCGATCCCACCTTAACACACGGGAAGAATGCCGAAGAAGCGAAGCACATCGAACTAGGCGGTTGGTCTTACCCAAAGCATCTCGCTGGACGCGCATTTTCAATCATCGTCCACGGAGATTCAGAGGGCGCGGACGTTGTTCGCAGATCCTTACATGATTGGTTGAGCGATATGCAGCTCCGGCCTGCCGGGACACTCGCCGCGATTGACCGATACATCGGATACTATCGACCCTATGCGACGAGCCACGAAGACTTGGATGGCGACGCGGCGATCTTCGAAGAAACTCGCAATGCCACCTATACGCTCTTGGACGCCGTGAAGCGCTATCGCTCCGGCGAAATGGAGCCTGGCGCACGACTGCAGGATCCCAGACCGAAGTAGGAATTGCGGCGTGGTACGAGTTCAAGGGAAGCCCTCACACGGGAAGACAGGGTCGGCCAGTCGCAGCAAGAATTGGCCGCCTCTGCTTGCTCCCATGGAAGCTCGTCTTGTTGAAGATATTCCCAAAGGAAGCGAGTGGCAGTACGAACCCAAATGGGACGGATTTCGATGTCTTGCGTACAAGCGGGCGGAAGAAGTCGAGCTTATCGGGAAATCGGGAAAGTCATTGCGGCGATACTTTCCCGAAATAGTCGAAGCTCTCTCCCGCGCGCATAAACCACAGACGTTCGTCATCGATGGCGAACTCATAATCGAGATCGACGGCCGCTTGTCGTTCGACGCTTTGCAAATGCGGCTCCATCCTGCTCAAAGCCGCATTTTGCAATTGTCCCAAAAGACACCAGCACGCCTCGTCGCGTTCGACATACTTTTCGCTGCCGGAAAATGGATCACCGAGCAGCCGTTCAGCGAGAGGCGCGAAGCACTCGAGAAATTCGCGGACAATTTACACTCTCCGTTGGTTTCTCTGACCGAAGCCACGCATAGGATTGCAACCGCGAGAGCATGGCTGCAGAGCGGCCGCACCGACACGGATGGGATTGTCGCCAAACGTCTAGATATTGATTACCGTTTCGGCGAGCGAGCCATGCTTAAGATAAAACGCATGCGCACCGCCGATTGTGTGGTGGGCGGGTTTCGATACGCGCAAGGGGGCAAAACCCTAGGATCACTCCTATTAGGTCTCTACGACGATGAAGGCCTGTTGCATCATGTGGGTTTCACGTCATCCGTCCCTATAGCTGATCGGCCCGAGCTTACAAAGCAACTGCTGAAACTGTGCGCACCGGAAAGTTTTACCGGCGACGCGCCGGGCCGCCCGAGTCGCTGGGCAACGCAACGATCCGCTAAATGGCAGCCGGTCCGGCCTTTGCTCGTTGCCGAAGTGCGCTACGACCATGTCACGGGGAATAGGTTTCGTCATGGCACGAAATTTCTCCGCTGGCGGCCGGACAAGAGGCCTCAACAGTGCAGGTTCGATCAAATTAGCCCGAATAGCCGCGCATAGTTTCGCGGGATACTCGGAACGGAATCTTCGTGGGCTTGTTGGGCAATTGCATTCACGGCATGACGGAGAATTCGGCCTTCTCCGCTTTTTGGAGGCGCGTATGGCTACCTCGAGTAAGAAGTCGTCAAAACCCCATTCTCCGAAAGCACCTTTCAATCTCCTTACGCCATCCAATCCCACGAGTTCGCTTGAGACAGAAAGGGGGAACGGCGGCGAAGTGCACCAACAAACTGCCGACGCCGACGTATTTCTGACGACGCAGCAAGGCATTCCTGTCGCGGATGACCAAAACTCGCTAAAGACGGGCGACCGCGGCGCGACGCTCCTTGAAGATTTTCATTTTCGTGAGAAGATTTTCCATTTCGATCACGAGCGGATTCCCGAGCGTGTCGTCCACGCTCGCGGATACGGCGCACACGGCTATTTCGAACTCACGAAATCTCTTTCCGATGTGACTCGGGCGGATATCTTCCAGCGCGTCGGCGAAAAAACCGAAGCCTTCGTCCGCTTTTCGACAGTTGCCGGTAGCAAAGGGTCGTTCGATCTCGCTCGCGATGTGCGCGGCTTTGCCGTCAAACTCTATACAAAGCAAGGCAACTGGGACATTGTCGGCAATAATATTCCCGTCTTCTTCATTCAAGACGCCATCAAGTTCCCCGACGTGATCCACGCCGTTAAGCCCGAACCCGATCGAGGCTTTCCGCAAGCGCAATCGGCGCACGATACGTTCTGGGATTTCATCTCACTGACGCCCGAGAGCATGCACATGATCATGTGGGTCATGTCGGATCGGGCAATTCCACGTTCATTCCGATTCATGGAGGGCTTTGGCGTTCATACGTTCCGCTTTCTCAATGAGAAGGGAAAGTCAACGTTCGTCAAATTTCATTGGAAGCCCAAGTTGGGATTGCAATCGGTGATGTGGAACGAGGCTGTCAAAATCAACGGAGCTGATCCCGACTTTCATCGCCGCGATCTCTGGGACGCAATCACGATGGGAAATTTTCCGGAATGGGAATTCGGTGTTCAGCTCTTTGACCAGAAATTCGCGGACAAATTCGATTTCGACGTGCTCGACGCGACAAAGCTGATCCCGGAAGAGATCCTGCCGGTGCAAATCGTGGGTCGGCTGGTGCTGGATCGGGTGGTCGATAACTTCTTCGCCGAGACTGAACAGGTCGCATTCTGCACCCAGAACATTCCGCCGGGAATAGACTTCAGCAATGATCCTTTGCTCCAGGGACGAAATTTTTCATATCTCGATACGCAGTTGAAACGGTTGGGAAGTCCTAACTTTACGCATATTCCGGTGAATGCCCCACGCTGCCCGTTCGCACACTTCCAACAGGATGGACACATGGCGATGCATAATCCGAAGGGGCGCGCCAATTATGAACCCAACAGTTGGGGTGACGAAGGCGGTCCGAGGGAAACGCCGTCCCTTGGGTTCCGCAGCTTTGCTGAGCCCATCGACGGAACGAAACAGCGGATCCGACCCGAAAGCTTCGCTGATCATTACAGCCAGGCACGCATGTTCTATCGCAGTCAAACGCCTCCCGAACAGAAACACATCGCCGATGCGCTTGTTTTCGAATTGAGCAAGGTCGAGCATCCCCACATTCGAGAGCGGATGGTCGCGCATCTCCTCACCCTTGATGAATCTCTCGGAAAGACTGTTGGAAATGGACTCGGCATCAGGCTTCCGAAGCCTGCCGCACCGGCAAAAAAGCCTATCGACGTGGGAACGTCGAATGCCCTCAGCATTGTTGGCCGCAATCTAGGAACGTTCGAAGGGCGAAAGCTCGGCATCTTCGCGACATCCGGCGCTGACGTCAAAACATTCAAGGCCCTCGTAAGCGCCGTCGAAAAAGCCGGTGGCGTTTGCGAACTCGTCGCGCCGAAGATCTCCGGCATCGCGCTGTCCGACGGGACGGAAGTCGCCGCCAAGCAGAAGATCGATGGCGGTCCTTCAGTTCTATTCGACGCCGTCGCCATTCTCGCAAGCGAAGAAGGTATCAATCTGTTGCTGAACGATGCGCCTAGCCAGGATTTCGTTCGCGACGCCTACGCACACTGTAAGTTTATCGCCTTTAACGCCGAAGCAAAACGCCTACTCGAAAAATGCGGCGTTACCGACAACGATCTTGACGACGGTTGCATCGAGCTAAGCTCGACGAATGCGATCGCAAATTTCGTGAAAGCTTGCGGAAATCTGCGGGTTTGGGACCGCGAAGCGAAGGTCGATCTAGATGCTTGACGTGTGCAGACCTAAAGTTCATCGAGATGTACGTTTTGCAACAGGTTTGCTTGAACCATTGCAACCGCTGCGGCGAGGCCCACGAAGAGCGTAATTCTCAATCCCGCATTGTGCCCACTTGCTTCGCGATCAAGGCCGATGAGATCGGCTGCCGCCATGGTCAGCATCAAGCGAAGCACAATATCTGTCCAAGTGAGAGAGGGGCATTCGGCATACCGTAAGCTTAAAGGCGATTTGTCATCACCAAGCGACTCGTTGGAGTTTGCCGTTTCAATCAAACGAGTGGCCAAATGCCGTATTCGTCCAAGTCAATTTTTTAAGGGGCGTATCGCGTTTCATTCAGTCATATCAGTTTTGCGAACCGTTTCTAGCGAACGAGCAGCAGATACATTCGGACAAAAATCACGGCGAAATGGGCTGCGAAAATTCCCACCACAACTAAGAACGTGCGGTAGGTTCACGCGGCTGCTCAAAATCGGCCGCGCCCGCGTCGCCTTTTTCAGATATTCCATCACAACTTCGCGAGCAACTTGCGTCGGCCTACTGCATCTCGTGATCCAAAGTGTTCTATTTTTCATGGCCGTGGCGAACCATACGGCCTTCCAAACTCACCCGCGCTTCGATCGTTTACGTTCATATCTGAATTGTTTGGGGCACTAATCGTGCGTCAACGGGTAGTACCATAATGCTGCAATATCGATGGCACTTTTCGCTTGGAGCTATCGACCCCTCGCAAGCCGGTCAAGGCATTTTATTGTAGCCCTTGGGTTGACCGGTGGTGCCATATCTGTGGCGCAGTTTGCGGTAGCGGCGCTGAAAGCTTCCCGATGTCAGTAACGCGCGGCGAGCGGCGGAATCGCCTGCTCAGTACGCTGTCGGCCGATGACAGAGCTCTGATCGAACCTTTGCTGGAGCGTATTGCTCTTCCCTTCCGATATCGTCTTCAGGCGGAGAATCGAACCGTCGAATATGTCTACTTTCCTGATTCCGGCATCGCCTCGGTGGTGGCGATTGCGAAGGGTGCCAGATTGCAGTCGGAGGTCGGTCTTATCGGCCGCGAGGGCATGACCGGCACCGCGACTGTCCTCGGTTCTCACCGGGCTCCTTTCGATATTTTTATGCAAGTCGAGGGAAGCGGCTGGCGCATGGCAACTGAAGACGTTCACCTCATCGCGACGAAGAGTCCAACAATTCAAAACCTGTTCTTGAAATCGGCTTATCTTTTCATGGTACAGGTTGCCCACACAGCACTAGCGAACGCGCACGGTCAGTTGGAAGAACGGTTAGCACGGTGGCTTCTCATGGCGTGCGATCGGAGTGATGGCGACGAAATGGTTCTCACTCACGAATTCTTGGCTCTCATGTTGGGGGTCCGTAGAGCCGGCGTAACGACTGCCCTGCAACATCTAACCGCGCGAGGCCTCATCGAAACGGCGCGGGGCTCAGTCACGATCAGAGATAGAGAAGGCCTGGAGGAGAGTGCTGCTGGACTATACGGTGTGCCAGAAGCGGAATTCGAACGGCTGTTTCATTATTCGCCTTAGCGCACGTCGCTTCAAATAATTGTTCCATGCATGTGCGGCTCCGTACGGACTTCACGCCGATGGAGCATAAATTCTTTTGGTAAAGATATTTCTGCCACCGGGTGACCGGGTATGAGCGCGTAAGGAGTTGCAGATGGCCGAAGCCTACAATGATCGAGAGCTCGCTGCCCTCCAAGAGGTATATGATAAAATCATAAAAGATTTGTACGGAGATTGCCTTCCAAATCGTCAGATTTGCGAAAGCATTGCAAGTGGCGTTCTCCACATGGCGCGTAGGGGAGAAACGGACTGGCAGCAGCTGGTCACGTATACAGGTTCAAAAACCCATTACATGCTCCAGGAACGAAACCTCTTACAGGTCGAGTAGACGTTCGCAGAGACATTCAATCTTACGCTGCGTGTAATCGAGCACCTTGGTACGCTATCGTACATTTCTGCCTCTGGCAAATTGACAATCATTTCAACTAAATATCTTTTCTGCGCGGTTCACATTGAGGGATTGCTTCATGCGCGCGCGCCGAATTCTACAAACTGGAGCATTCAATCCAGATGATCTCCAGAGGTTGCAAAACGCCTTCGACGCTGCCTGGGAGGCGTTGGCGCCATCGGTCGCCCATTCGGACTATGAGCGATCTCGTGAACTTTTGGCGACCGTCGTGGTATCGGCCGGAAATGTATCGGGGCTAGATACGGGAGAGCTTTCGGCGGTGGCGCTCAAGACGTTCCACGCCATTCGCGCCGGCACTCAAACACTTTTGTAGGAGGATCGACGATCCAACGACGGCGGCTAGATAGAGCCGTAACCGAGAATGGATTGAGAATTGGCGCTGCGTCGTCCCCTGCCCCTAAGCCGAAGAAACGAAATTCGTCCGCCTGAGGACGAGCAGCGGACATGTACGCGTCTCAGTGAACGGCTTGAGGCGATGCGACAACAGATGTCCGCTTTCTCTGGCTCGCGGCACAGCGGCAAAATCCCGGAAGCGGAAGTCGGTGATAGTCGCTGGCCCCGATCATGGCCCGTACTTCGGTAGAAGGCATCGCGCCGACCAGACGCGGTGGGGGCCGAAAACGCCTGCCATCGGCAGACAGTTTGTTCGATAGCATGAGAGTGCATGTGTCGCTGCCTGGTATGGTATTTTCCGCGCCCCCCCCCCGCGCGCGTAGGATGTTGCACGCGGTCACAACATGGAAATAGAAGTCGGGTAGCGGGTACGACAGGAGGAATGTCTCTGGCGTGAAGGCTAACTTCCGCAGAGCCCCCGCTCGACCAGGTAGCTCCGTCCGTATGTGATTCCCAACGACGCCTTAACCCGCTGGGCTGCGTAGAAAACGATGCTGCCTACTAGACTAAGGGAACGCCACTGCGCATGTCCCGCCAAAACGGCCCGGTCCAGAAGATAGTAGCTTTAAATTTGGTTTTCCGGTTCTTCTGCCAATCGAAAACCACAACGGTATTGCGATAAGCAGAAAATAGCTGGTTTCATCTCCCTCATTGCCATTGTAAGATGAATACAGAATACATCTTATGGCAATGAGGCAAGTTCAAGCTTCAGCCTCGGAGACTTCCATGCGATTGACTCTAATGTCGGACTATGCGCTCCGAGTGCTTATGTATTTGGGTGCACAGACCGAGCGCCTGTCTACGATTTCTGAAATCTCTCAGTCTTACGGCATTTCCGAAAATCATCTGATGAAGGTAGTGAATCGGCTTAGTCAGTTGGGGTTTGTAGAAGCCATTCGCGGTCGTGGCGGAGGTCTTCGCCTCGGCAAACCAGCTGCTGAAATTGGCATAGGCGAAGTGTTACGCCTAACCGAAGAGGACTTCGAGATCGTCGAATGCTTCGGCTCCGAAAATGCCTGTCGCATCACCGGCGCCTGTCGGCTGAAACACGTACTGCGACGCGCTTTGACAGCCTATTTCACCGAGCTGGATTCTTGGACGCTGGCGGACCTCGTGAGCAACCGTAAGGCCTTGCGTGCGATTTTTGATAGCGCGCCGAATTGAGTTCACGAAACGGAGCTGGATAATGCTCAGACCGATTGACCGAGCGGCTTAGGTTGCGTCACCCGATCATTGGGCACCGATGGCATTCGCCACTGAAGGGCGGCTTGCGGCAGCGATATCTGAAGCAGGTGCACTTGGACTGATTGGAGGCGGGCATGGTGATGCCGATTGGCGCGAGCGCGAATTCGATGTCGTAGGAGATCGGCCTTGGGCTGCGGCTCATAACGTGGTCCTTGCGCAGACAGCCGGCTATCCCTGGACGTAGCTCTGGCCCATGACCCCAAAGCGATATTCTTATCGGTCGGCGATCCCGCACCTTTTGACACGCAAAGACGCGCTCCAAGCGCTCGATTGTGGCGCCGATACTATTGAGGCGGAAGGATCCGAGGCAGGGCCGGGCATGGACAAATGCGTGGCACGTTAGCTCTCATTCCAGAAATCGCCGTTCCTAACGAGCACCGTCCTCTGACGAAGCACAAATTATAGAGCGACGCTGAGACAGTTTAACATCGCGTTCCCCTTGACCTAAAAGATGCATCATAAATACATGTTTTCACCGTGACACTGCGCAAGATCTATTGCCAAGCATCAAAGGGAAGCATCATGCTAAGTTCGAAGACCATCGAAATCGTCAAGGCCACTGCGCCTGTTCTTCAAGAGCACGGCAATACATTGACCCGACATTTCTACAACCGAATGTTCAGTCACAATCCCGAAGTGCTCCCCTATTTCAATCGCACGAACCAAATGGCGGGCAAGCAGCAGGCAGCCTTGGCGTCCGCAATTTGCGCCTATGCAGCCAACATCGATAATCTCGGAGCACTCAAGGAAGCAGTTGAACTTATCGCTCAGAAGCATGCATCGTTACAGATCAAGGCCGAGCATTATCCGATCGTCGGCGAAAACCTTTTGGCGTCCATCCGCGAAGTTCTTGGAAGCGCTGCGACCGATGAAATCGTCGCCGCGTGGGGCGAGTCTTACGGATTTCTGGCCGATATTTTGATTAATCGCGAGGCCCAAATATATCGCCAAGCCGCGTCGGTTCCCGGTGGCTGGGAGGGCTTTCGCCGCTTTATCGTATCCAAAAAACAGCAGGAAAGCAGCGTCGTCACATCCTTCTATCTGACCCCGGAAGACAAAGGGCCGTTGCCGTCCTTCAAGCCAGGTCAATACATCACCATCCGCGTCCCAACCGGCGATGGTTTAACGACCATGCGCCAGTATAGTCTCTCTGCGAAACCCAATCAGGATTGGCTGCGCATTAGCGTCAAACGCGAAGACGGCATCGCGGGCACCACGCCGGTTGGTTATGTCTCGAATTTATTGCACAATTCTTTGACAGGCTCGGTTCTGGACGTCGCTCCGCCGTGCGGAGAATTTTTCCTCGATCACGACCTTACGGATGACCGTCCGTTGGTTCTGATCGCTGGCGGCATCGGAATCACACCGCTCATGAGCATGCTGCAAAGCTCGCTGGACATCTCTCCGAAACGTGAGGTTGCCCTTATTCACGGGTGCCAGAACGAAGATGTGCAGGCCTTTAAATCCACGGTCGAGGATCTCACGGCGCAGCACGCCAATTTAAGCGCCCACTTCCGCTACGTCGATCCGCAGCAACCACTCGGTAGCAATGGGATTGGCGCCAGCAAAGGTTTCATAGATGCACCGCTGCTTGAAACCATGATCGGGGATCGCGACGCGGACTATTACTACTGCGGTCCGCCAGCTTTTCTTGCGAACATGCATCGTCTGCTGAGCAGGAGGAATGTCCCGCACGAGCAGCAACATTTTGAATTCTTTGGACCCAAGGAGGATCTTGCGAGTTTCGCTCCAGGATAAAGCGTCTCCTGGACAGAAACACGCTTGCCACTCCGGTGCAATAATATCGCAATGCGATCTATGCTTTCGGCACGGCAACCGCTAAAAGAAAGCCGCGTCCGCCTTCGTCCTAGAGGGTGGGCGTGTTCGATGGCCCGGGTGTGCTCTCTCGCGCATCCGGGTATTTCTTTCGATGCGTCGTCATTCTCCACCGCTAGCGTAAAATTGCTTGAGAAGTTTGCGAAGCGTCGGTTGGATATTTTTGACTTCCTCGATGTGGATGGCTGAAAGCGCCCGCAACCGCTCTTCTCCGTCCTTCGTCACATGAACCTGTATTCGTCTACCATCTTCCGGATCGGTCATGCGAACGACGAGACCCAGCGCGACCAGCCGGTCGATGAGTTCGACCGCGGTATGGTGGCGGACGAGCAGACGTTCCGCGATTTGACTGATGCTCAACCAATTCGTGTCGGGCGCGCCTTTGATCGCAAGCAGCGCCTGATGTTGTTGTGGCGTGAGCCCCGCCTTGGATGCCGCCTCCTCGCTAAAAGCGAGAAATTTCCGAAGTGCGTAGCGAAATTCGGCGAGAGCTTCGTAGTCGGCCTTTTTTACAGACGCGTTTCTAGCCTTTACCGGCCGTTTGCGAGATGCGCCCCGTTTCCTGTGACTTTCGTCCACGAACTACGCCCCTCCCCTCAACATCTATTGCCCCGCGTGAGCAGAATAGGGGGCCTGGGAAAATGGTCAACCGCGCATGAGTGACGCGCTTCGCGCCCTAACAGCCAGGCGCTTTCGGTTGCATATATATCGTATTGCGATATTTATCCGCGCCGGAAAGAGTTCGAACCTTTGTTTGAGAAGGCGTCATGAGGCTTATAGAAATCGATCGTTCTCGCGGTGATTTTACAGCCAATCCGCGAGTCTTGTGGATTGCAGCAATCGCTGTCGTGGTCGCGACCATCAGTGTGGGTGCGGGAGTTGGGCTGCTCGCCCTTATTCGCCTTTGCACGAACATCGCGTATTTCGGCGAGTGGTCGTTTGCCGCGCGGACGATTGGCGAGTTGCATCTAGGCTTCATCTCGATATTCATTCCGGTCGCAGGAGCCCTGCTCATCGGCCTGATGGCGCGCTACGGAAGCGAGAAAATCCGCGGCCATGGCATACCTGAGGCCCTTGAGGCGATCCTTCTCGGGCGATCGCGGCTCAGTCCGAAAGTCGCAATCCTAAAGCCTATTTCATCGGCGATCTCGATCGGAACGGGCGGCCCGTTCGGCGCCGAAGGTCCGATTATCATGACCGGGGGCGCACTCGGTTCGATTATCGCGCAAATGCTTCCTGTCAGCGATGCAGAGAGAAAAACGCTTCTCGTCGCCGGCGCGGCGGCGGGAATGACGACAGTCTTTGGAACGCCTATCGCTGCCGTCATGCTGGCAGTGGAGCTGCTTTTATTCGAGTGGGCGCCGCGCAGCTTCATCCCTGTCGCTGTGGCGGCGACCGTTTCGGCAGTCGAACGCTCTTATTTGCATATGCCGTCGCCGCTGTTTCCATTCTCGGGGGACGTGCAGATATCGCTAATGGGGCTTATAACTTGGGTCGCGGTCGGGGCGATTGCCGGCCTTCTCTCAGGCGTTCTCACAAAACTTGTCTACACGACGGAGGACTTGTTCTCTAAGCTGCCTATCCACTGGATGTGGTGGCCCATGATCGGCGGCATCTGCGTCGGCATAGGGGGACTTATCGATCCAAGGGCGCTGAGCGTCGGCTACGACAATATCGATCACCTGCTCAAAGGCGATCTGAGCACGATGAGCGCGCTTTCGTTGCTGCTTGTGAAAATGACAATATGGGGCATAGCGCTTGGATCGGGCACATCCGGTGGTGTGCTCGCGCCGCTGCTCATTATCGGTGGGGCCATGGGCATGGCTTTGACGGCCATCCTGCCGATAGCGAGCGCCGGTTTCTGGCCATTGCTTGCGATGGCCGCGACGATGGGCGGAACGATGCGCATTCCATTGACCGCAACGTTCTTTGCCGTTGAGGTCACTGGTGCAATCGACTGCTTCTTGCCGGTCCTAGCGGCGTGCACGGCCGCTTATACCGTCGCGATTTTGATGATGCGTCGTTCTATTTTGACGGAGCGTCTGGCACGGCGCGGGCACCATATCTTATGCGAATATCATGTGCAGACGTTTGCCCTGACCCGCGTCGAAGACGTCATGACAAGAAGCGTGCAGACAGTTCCAGCGTCGATGACGCTGCGCGACGCTGCGAGCTTTCTCATAGATCCAGATACGATCCATCCGACATTTCCGGTGGTCGACGAAGATCGGCGTGTCCTTGGCGTACTCGATCCGCCAAGCGTGATGAAGTGGCGGCGGAAGCGCCACCCGAGGACTGCTCAGCTTCACAACCTTCTGCAGGCAGAAAAACCGGTCATTGCTCATCCAGACGAGCATCTGGAGGCAGTTGCCGAACGCATGAATTCCGCCAATGTCGCTCACGTTCCGGTCGTTAACAGAAATACTGGCCGGTTGGTTGGCTACCTTTGCTGGAAAGACATAGTCAGCGTCCAGGCCGGTCCATCTAAAGAAGAGCCAAGAAGGGCGTTTTTCAGATTGAGAAGACACCAGCGCTGACGACCACAACGAGCATGTGCGGACCTATACGGATCGGTTTTTCTCAGGTGTTTGTTCAAACGTTGGCTGCGTGGCCTTACTCGCAGTCTACGCCGCTCCCACGTCCACGCAGCAGCTAGCAGTAGGATGTCCGGCCAACCAACATGTCAACGGACCACTCAGTGGGGCGGGTCAGTCACCTGACGATAGCGCTGCCTCTTCTGTGGCCCTTCCGCAACAGCAATCACCGCTCTACACCCTTCTCCTACTTTCGGAGGAGCGTTCATAGGCTGGTAGGCCGAATCACCGCAAATTTCATGCGGTTACATATGTTCAGCAAGGAATTTTTTCCATGGCGTTGGTTTCCGTGGCGTCGCTGTTTGCGCCTGTTTTTGGGCGACGTGTTTTCAACGCGCGGACCTGCCGCCTGACGCTTGCCTCGGCGGCTCTCGTGGTGGCGTTCGCGGGTCCAGCCGAGGCTCAAACCTGGACCGGCGCCACCAGTAACGACTGGACGGTTGGCTCGAACTGGAGCGCCGGTACGGCGCCTGCCGGCGGAGCCGTCAGCATCGGCCCAGCTGGCATTGTGGTCCTCGGCATACAGGGTGGGGCGACCGGCACAGCCGGTTCCGTGACAATCGATGCTAATAGTGCCAATCCTACGAGCAGTCTTACCGTTCAAAACGGTGCCACGCTGACAAGTACCGGCACAGCTGCCATCCGCAACGGCGCCACTGTGACCGTAACGGGAGCCGGCTCCCAGTGGATTGCCAACGGCGCGATCAGCCTCTCCGGCGCCACCAGCTTTCCCGAGTCGCTCAACATCGAGAACGGCGGAACCGTCGTCACGACGAGCAGCTTGACCGTGAACGGCGCCAACGCAGCGGCGACGGTGAGCGGAACGGGCTCGCGGCTGCAAACCGGAAATCTCTTCGTCGGCGATACCGCGTCCGGCAGCCTGACCATTCAAAACGGCGGCACGGTCACGAGCCTCGGAAGCTTCCGGATCGGCGGCGGCAGTGGCACAGGCACGGTGACGGTGACCGGTGCGGGATCGCAATGGACGGCCACCGGCCTAGCGCTCAGTGTCGGCGGCACCGGACGGGGAATACTGAACGTCGAGAATGGGGCCACCGTCACCGCCAGCGGCGGGGTATCGCTCGGCAATACCGGCGGCGTCGGCACGCTCAACGTCAGCAATGCCACGATTGCATCGCAGAGCCTGAACGTGGGCGCGGGCTCCCAGGTCAACTTCGACAACGCCACCTACCGCGCGACACGAAGCAGCGGCGTGTGGATCGGCACCGGCCCCGGCACGCTCAACATCGCGGCGGGCGGGCTGACGCTCGACAGCGTCGGCTTCACGGTGTCCGCCTTGCGCGAACTCAGCGGCGCCGGCGCATTGACGAAGACAGGGACCGGCATCGTCAACCTGACGACGAGCAATTCCTATACTGGCCGGACGGTGGTCGATCAGGGCACGCTGGCGCTGCGCGCCAACGGCTCGATCGCGGCGTCGAGCGGCGTGACCGCCAACGGCACCTTCGATATTTCACCGCTGACGGCAGCCGGCACCGATATTCAGAGCCTGAGCGGCAGCGGCGTCGTCACAATGGGCGCCAAGAATCTGACGATCACCAACGCCAGCGACACGTTCGCCGGCACATTCAACGGCACCGGCGTGCTGTCGGTTGCGGTCGGCAAGGAAATCCTGAGCGGCGACAACTCGGCCTTTGGCGGATCGACGCTCGTTCAGGGCGGCACGCTGGCGGTCAACGGCATTCTCGCCGGCACCATGAATGTGCAGGAGGCCGGCCGGCTGCAAGGCATCGGCACGGTCGGCGACACGATCAATGCCGGCATCATCGCGCCGGGCAATTCCATCGGCACGCTGACCGTTGCCGGCAATTACACCGGCACGGGCGGAACGCTGCAGATCGAATCCGTGCTCGGCGGCGATGCCTCGCCGACAGATCTATTGCGGGTTCAGGGAAACACGTCTGGCACAACATCGCTCCGCGTCATTAACGTTGGCGGTGGCGGCGCGCAGACGGTCGACGGCATTGAAGTCGTGGACGTCGCCGGCACGTCGGCCGGAAATTTTGCGCTGGCCGGAGATTATGTCATTCACGGCGCGCAAGCCGTGATCGGCGGCGCTTATGCCTACACGCTGCAAAAGAACGGCATCAACACGCCGAATGACGGGGACTGGTATCTGCGCTCGGCTCTTATCAATCCGCCACCGACGGCGCCTGCGGGGCCGCTCTACGCCGCGACTGTGCCGATGTATGAAGTCTACTCCCAGGTTCTTCTTGGCTTGAACGGCCTTCCGACGCTGCAGCAGCGCGTCGGCAACCGCTATTGGGACGGAGCCGCGCATTCGGATTCCGATTCGCAATCGGCATCCGGAATTTGGGCGCGCGTCGAAGGTCGGCATTCAGAGTACGACGCCGATCACTCGACCACAGGCTCAAGCTACGATGCCGATGAGTTCAAACTGCAATCGGGTCTCGACGGCCTAATGGTCGACAACGCGTTTGGGCGGTTGGTCGGCGGCGTGAATTTTCAATACGGAACGTCGTCGGCTGATGTGCGCTCCTTCTACGGCGACGGCCACATCCACGCCGAGGGTTACGGATTCGGCGGAACGTTGACGTGGTACGATCGCAGCGGCTTCTACGTTGACGGTCAAGCGCGGGCGACCTGGTTCAACAACGATCTGCGATCCGATCTCGTCGGGGCGCTTCAAGATGGCAACGGCGCTTTCGGCTACGCCTTCAGCCTGGAAGCGGGCCAGCGCGTGCCCATGAGCGCTGCGTGGGCTCTGATTCCGCAGGCGCAGCTCACTTATTCGAATGTAAACTTCGACAGCTTCACCGATCCGTTCGGCGCGCGCGTTTCGTCAAATGACGGCGACAGCCTCGATGGTCGGCTTGGGCTGGCGCTTGAAAATGGAACGGCATGGCGCGATGCCTCCGGCGCGATCTCGCGTTCGAGCCTCTACAGCATCGCCAACCTCTATTATGAGTTTCTCAACGGCACGGGTGCGACCGTTTCCGGGACTGACATCAGCACAGAAGGCGAGCGCCTCTGGGGCGGTCTGGGCGTGGGCGGAACCTATAGCTGGGCCGACGACAAGTATTCGGTCTACGGCGAAGTCTTGGCGAACACGAGCCTCGAAAGCTTCGGCGACAGCAACGACTACAGCGCGACCGGCGGCATCAGGATGAAGTGGTAGAGACGGACGGTGTGCGACCCGATGAGAGGTCGCTTGAAACTCCCATTTTCGCCGTGGGACAAATCGGCAAAAAATATAAATGAAATCAATGCGAGAAAACTGACTGGCGCTCCCTACGGGAAGGCCACCTCGCAGAAATATATCAGCAAATCAATAACTTATAGCACCCATATTGTGTGCTTTGATACCACTCAACGATACCACTGACAACCAGGGCCTACCCAACCCTTCGTGCTTCCCAAGTCTCGACCAAAAATGAAGCCATAGCACCGGCTAGGTTTACGGCTAGCGCCGCATGACGAGGCGAAGGCCGAACCGCCAATGGACCGGCGCCATGCGCATCACCTATCCGGTTCCGCAAAGTAGCCAATCCATTCACGACCGTCGTGCAGCCGCCCAAGATTGAGCGGAAAGCCTCCTCTGTGTGCTGCGAAGGTGCCAACCCCAGAGTTTGTGCCGCAAGCCGATAGAGCTTCGGAAGGTCACCATCCTCGGGAGCCTCCACGCTTTGCACCGCTAGGACATGTTTGCAGACGGTCTCCAGAAGCGTTCTCGCGGCTGTAATGGCTCCTTCAGGATCGCTGTCGCGGCGCAGAAGCGCTTTCTCCCAGGCCACTCGAACACTGCCTGTGTCGAATGCTGAGAGCGTGCTGGCGTGTAAGAGGTCCGAAGGATGCCTAGGAGGCCGGTCTTCGAGATATTGCAACAAATCAGCGAACGAGCTTCTGATCAAAACTCGACGCCCCTCATAAGTGGCCGATTGCTGCTTTATCCAAGACCAGAAAGCATCAAGGTCCCTGCATTCTCGAATGCAGCTCGGAGCCAGCTTGCGCAATTCGAGATCAGCAAGGATTGCTCGGCGAAGCTCGGCATAGCTACCTACGTCGGCTGGCTGTCCCGTCGCTCTGTCGATGAGCAGGGTCTGGAGTGCCAGAGCCTTGTCGAGGAGTTCCCCTTGGTTCATTCAACCGAGACCGAAACAATGTCATCGTCGTCCACTACTGACGCTTGCGCGGCGATTGGTTGAGCACTGGGGAGTTTCAGTTGCAGTTCAACAACCCTAGCCCCCTCGCCGTAACCGAAGCCCTCCACCAAGCCTTCAATGGCCTCCTGAGCGCTTTCATGGCTCGCGAAGCACTGATCATCCGTGTTGTATGCGACCCAAATGGTGACATTGGACATTTCATTTCCCCCAAATCCTCGAAAGTTCAGCAATCGCGCGGCACTAGCCCAAGCCGCTTAGTATCTACACAATTCCCATATGTTCAGTAATATACCCAGCGCGGAATTGGGGGGTGAGCGCGGGAATGTATTCCTCAAAGAATTTCGGCTTCTTGATCGTTGACGACGAGAGGCTTGTAGACCTTGGCGCGTTCGCCGAGCGCTATTTTCGCGATGACCCGTCTACGGCAATCTTCAAGCTCCGCCAGTTCGCAGAACTGCTCGCGAAGCTCGTTGCAGCTCACCACGCGACCTATCAGGGCGAGCGCGAAACATTCGAGGAGGTGCTCCGGCGGCTTTCGTACGACCGCATTATTACCAAGGAAGTTGCCGACGTTTTCCATGTACTTCGCAAATTGGGGAACAGCGCAGCTCACGAGGGCAAAGGAAATCATTCCGACGCGCTAAGCGCTCTGAAATTCGCTCGTCAACTAGGTGTTTGGTTTCACCGCACGTATAGCAAGGAAGCGAACTTCAAGTCGGGTCCGTTCGTTCCACCACCCGAACCTGAAGACGCTACCGCAGCCCTCAATGAAGAGATCGAAAATCTTCGACGAAAGGTCCTAGAGAGCGAAGACGCCGCCGCACGTGCACAGCGCGAAGCAGAAGAACATGCACGTGCTCGCGAGACCGTAGAGCAGCGATTAGAGCGTGAGGCCGAGGAAAGGGCCGTCTGGGAGAAGCTTGCCGAAGAAAGTGAAAGCGCAAAGAATGAGATCGCAGCCCGGCTAGCGGCGATCCAGTCCGAAGCCGAGAAAGCGCCGAGGTCTGAGGCGACAGAGTTCATAGAACGCGGCGAGGCCGCCTCCGAGAAACTTGAACTCGACGAAGCCGCAACCCGCGCTCTTATAGACCAGCAACTGCGCGACGCGGGCTGGGAGGCCGATACGAACCTATTGCGCTATAGCGAAGGGACCCGACCAGCCAAAGGCAAAAATCTCGCCATCGCGGAATGGCCAACAAAGAGTGGTCGGGCCGACTATGCCCTATTCGTCGGCACGACACTTGTCGGGATGGTTGAAGCCAAGCGCAAACGCAAGAATGTCTCCGCGGCCATCGACCAAGCTGAGCGCTATTCCGTGACCGTTCAAGAAACGGACAAGTTCACATTTGCCGGGGGACCTTGGGGCGATCATAAAGCCCCGTTTGTCTTCGCTGCAAATGGCCGCTCCTATCTAAAGCAAATCGAAACTGAGAGTGGTATCTGGTTCCGAGACACCCGTCGCGCCGCGAACCATCGCCGAGCCCTCGTTGATTGGCATACACCGGGAGGTCTAACCGGCCTCCTTGAAATTGATCAGGATGCCGCCACCGAACATCTCAAGTCAGTTGATTTCAACTTCGGCTTTCCTCTGCGCGACTATCAGAAACGAGCGATCCAAGCGGTGGAGGCCGCGTTAGAGAAGGATAGCCGGTCAATGCTGGTGGCAATGGCGACCGGCACGGGCAAGACAAAGTTGGCCATTGCGATGCTTTATCGCCTGCTTACCGCAAAGCGGTTCAGGCGCATCTGTTTTGTCGTAGATCGCTCTGCACTGGGCCAGCAGACGGCGGACGAGTTCACCACTACGAAAGTCGTCGGAGCCAATGCCTTCGCGGATATATTCGGACTCAAGGGCCTAGAGCAGGTAAAGCCAGAGGATGAAACCAAGGTGCACATCTGCACCATCCAAGGCTTGCTAAAGCGCGTCCTTTACACGGCAGATGCCTCAGAAGCTCCGCCCGTCGATCAATATGACCTCGTGGTGATCGACGAGTGTCACCGAGGATATCTTCTTGATCGGGAGATGTCGGATGCGGAACTAAGCTTCCGGGGCGAAGAGGACTACATCTCGAAATACCGGCGCGTCCTTGAATACTTCGACGCCGTCAAAATCGGCCTCACCGCAACTCCCGCTTTGCACACCACGGAGATATTCGGGGAGCCCATATTCAAATACTCATATCGGGAAGCCGTCGTTGAAGGCTATCTCATTGATCATGAGCCGCCTGTTCAGATTGAGACAGAGCTTGCCCGCTCCGGTATCGGTTTCTCTGAGGGCGAGCAGGTCGAGTTTCTTGTGCCCTCCACTGGCGAAATTTCGACCGCCAAGCTCCCGGATGATCTTGGCTTCGAGGTTGAGCAGTTTAATCGCAAGGTGATCACCGAGCCGTTCAACAAGGCCGTTGCTGAGGAATTAGCAAAGCACATTGACCCAGCTCTGCCCGGTAAGACGCTGATTTTCGCGGCCACGGACGCTCATGCAGACATAGTCGTCAAAGCGGTCAAGGACGCCTTCGCGAAGGCATATGGAGATATTGACGACGCATCGGTGAGGAAAATCACCGGCAGCGTTGACAAAGTGAAATCGCTGATCCGTTCGTTCCGCAACGATGCCGAACCAAAGATCGCGGTTACGGTTGATCTGCTGACGACCGGAATTGATGTCCCGTCAATCACCAATCTCGTTTTTATTCGGCGTGTGAATAGCCGCATTCTCTATGATCAGATGATCGGACGAGCGACACGCCTATGTCCTGAGATCGGCAAAGAGGTATTTCGCATTTTCGACGCCGTGGACCTCTACCGGAACTTGAAGAATGTCACTGAAATGAAGCCGGTCGTGGTTGACCCATCAATCTCCTTTGAGAAACTTGTGAAGGAGCTTGTAAGTGTTGCCGATCCAAAGCATCGCGAAATCATCCGGGACCAGTTGGCCGTCAAGCTCAGAAGGCGGTTGAAGAAACTCGCGCCCGATCAACGGCAGCATTTTGAAGCCCAAGCAGGAGAGACGCCTGAAGACACTCTCAAGCGAGTACTCCAGAGTGACAGTGGCGAACTAGCAAAATGGTTCTCCGTCAGACCGGGCGTCGCCCCATTGCTCGACTGGAAGAGCGATGCTGGCACTCCAATCGCAATCCCGATCTCGCACCACGATGACCAAGTCGTCGCCGTAACGCGCGGCTACGGCAAAGACGCCAATGGGAACGACATTAATCGGCCTGAGGACTATCTCGACGGCTTCACAGCTTTCGTGAAAGACCCGGCGAACCTGAACGCCATTGCGGCCCTTACAGTGGTTCTTCAGCGGCCGCGTGATCTGACCCGTGCCGACCTCAAGGCGTTACGTCTTGCTCTCGACCAGAAGGGCTTCACCGAGGTCAACCTTCGCCGTGCATGGTCGGACGCGAAGAACCAGGACATTGCGGCGTCAATCATCGGCTTCGTCCGTCAGGCCGCTCTTGGTGACGCGCTGATCCCCTACGCGGATCGCGTCCGCGCGGCGATGCAGAAGGTTCTGGCAAGCCGCCCATGGAGCGATCCACAGAAAAAATGGCTGCGGCGCATCGGCGAGCAGGTCGAAAAGGAAATTGTGGTAGATCGTGCCGCTCTGGACGCTGAACCATTTAGCGCCGACGGCGGCTTCTCGCGCCTTAACAAGGTGTTCAACGGTGAGCTTGAAGCAGTGTTAGCCGGGATCAATGAAGCGATGTGGAGGAAGGCTAGCTGATGACAAGTACAACGGACATTGTCGCCAAGCTCTGGTCCCTATGCCATGTCCTTCGCGACGACGGAGTGACTTATAATGAGTATGTGACTGAACTGACCTACCTGCTCTTTCTCAAGATGCTTGAGGAAACGGGGAAAGAGGACCGGCTGCCCAAATCCTATCGCTGGGTTGAACTGGCAAAGCGCGAGGGGCTTGATCAGCTCGAATACTACAAACAGCTTCTCCTCGACCTCGGCAAGCCTGAGACAAAAGACCCGCTCGTCAGAGCCATCTTCACAGATGCGCAAACTCGGCTCCGCAAGCCGACGAATTTGAAGGCGCTAACCGCTAGCATTGATCAATTGGACTGGTTCTCCGCTCGCGAAGAAGGACTGGGCAACCTGTATGAGGGCTTGCTGGAGAAGAATGCCTCGGACAAGAAGTCAGGGGCCGGGCAGTATTTCACGCCGCGTCCGTTGATCGACTGCATCGTTCGACTTATGCAACCGCAGCCAGGCGAAGTCGTTCAGGACCCTGCGGCAGGTACGGCCGGTTTTCTTGTCGCCGCGGATCGCTACATCAAAGATAAAACTGACGACCTCTACAAACTCCCAGAGGCGCAAGCTCACTTCCAGCGCCACTCGGCCTTCACCGGCGCAGAGCTTGTGCCGGACACGCATCGCCTGTGCATGATGAACCTCCTCTTGCACGGCATTGAAGGTGGCGTTGAGCTGGCCGATACACTTTCGCCTGACGGCGAGCGGCTCGCCAAGGCGGACCTCATCCTGACCAACCCGCCCTTCGGCACCAAAAAGGGTGGCGGACGGCCGACGCGCTCGGACTTCTCCGTTACCGCCGATACCTCCAACAAGCAGCTCGCCTTCGTTGAGCATGTCGTCCGCGCCCTAAAGCCGGGCGGACGGGCTGCATTGGTGGTCCCGGACAACGTGCTCTTCGAGGATAATACCGGACGACGACTACGTACTTGGCTGATGGACCTCAACAATCTCCACACCATCCTGCGGCTGCCAACGGGCATCTTCTATGCGCAGGGCGTCAAGACGAACGTGCTGTTCTTCAAGCGCGGCAAAACGGACAAGGCCAACACCAAGACGGTGTGGATCTACGACCTAAGAGCCAATATGCCCGCCTTTGGCAAGACGCGGCCTTTGACAAAAGGCGACTTCGCCGACTTCGAGAAAGCCTACGGCAAAGACCCAGACGGCGGAGCGAAGCGCAAAGACCAAGGCGAGGAAGGTCGCTGGCGATCCTTTACGCGAGATCAGATTACGGCACGAAATGACAACCTGGACATTTCATGGCTGCGCGACACCGAAGCCGAGGCTGAGGAGGCGCTCACCGAGCCCGATGACATCGCCGCGGCCATCATTGGTCACCTTAAAGCCGCGCTGGATGACGTCGAGGCGCTGAGCGAGGAGCTGGAGCCGAACGGGGTTGAGAATTCGGCGTCGGTTTCGGAGGCGGTGGAATGAGAGAGATGCCGCAGGGCTGGGCGCTGGCCACGGTGAATGATACTGGCGAATATCTAAACGGGTTAGCGTTCAAGCCGTCAGATTGGACGAGCGATGGGCTCCCCATAATTCGCATTCAGAATTTGACCGACCGCAGCAAACAATTGAACCGAACGCCGCGCGAAGTCGACGCCCGATACTTGGTCAACGATGGAGACATTCTGGTTAGCTGGTCCGCTACCCTGGATGCTTTCGTCTGGGATAGAGGTAAGGCAATCCTCAATCAACACATCTTCAAAGTAGTCCCGGAGACACGGCTCGTAGATAGGGTATTCCTTTTTCATGGTTTGCGGCTCGCCATTCGCGAGATGATTGAGAGTGAGCACCTTCATGGGAGCACCATGAAGCACATCAATCGTGGACCGTTTCTTGCTCATCCATTTCCCGTCCCCCCTCTCCCTGAGCAGCGGCGCATGGTGGCGAGGATCGACAGCCTGTCCGCCAAATCCAGACGCGCCCGCGATAACCTCGACCACGTCCCTCGCCTCGTCGAGAAATACAAACGAGCGATCCTCGCCTCCGCCTTCCGCGGAGACCTGACGCGGGCTTGGCGCACGAAGCAGCATCTCGTCACTTCCAAAGACCAGCTTGAGGCTATCAGAGCGCGGACATGGCAGCGCGAGCGGGAAGCTGGTCGAGTGAAGGGCCGCTACGTATCAGCCGAAAGCATCGACTGGCAACCATCAATAGAACTTCCCTCGGGATGGGTCTGGGCCTCCGTTGATCAGTTGTCGACGATCGTCCAATACGGCTCCTCCGCAAAGGCCGGTGATAATTCGGCGGGCGTTGCCGTCTTACGAATGGGAAACATTCAGAGTGGAAAACTCGACCTAACCTCGCTGAAGTTTCTGCCGAACGACCATGACGAGTTCCCCGCACTCTTGCTCGAAGACGGTGATGTCCTCTTTAATCGGACCAATAGCCCGGAGCTGGTTGGAAAGAGCGCCGTTTATTGCGGTGAACCGAAGAAAGCATCGTTCGCCTCTTATTTGATCCGCATTCGATGTTGCGGTCTATTGCCCTCGCTCCTAAGCGGTTACATCAATTCCGCTTATGGCCGCGACTGGGTAGCGAGCGTTGTCAACCAGCAGGTTGGCCAAGCAAACGTGAATGGCACCAAACTCCGCCAGCTCGGCGTTCCTGTTATGCCTCCCGATGAGCAAGCGGAAGTCACGCGCCTCATAAACATTGCCTTCGCTTGGATCGACCGCCTGTCTCACGAAGCTGTAAGCGCTCACAAGCTGATTGACCATCTCGACCAAGCGGTTCTAGCCAAGGCGTTTCGCGGTGAGCTTGTGCCACAAGACCCCACTGACGAGGCCGCCAACGCGCTTTTGGCGCGTATCAGGGAAGAGCGAGAAGTTGAGCCCCGCGGGCGTCGAAGACTAAATGCACTTAGTTAATTGCAGACGGGAAGCCGCAATGGCGACGCTCAGCGCGGACGCTTCCAGGGGGGAACGATGGCAATTCCGGAATACCAGAGGCTGATGCTACCTCTGTTGCAGATGGCGCAAGACGGCAATGACATTGCGCTTCAAGATGCGGTGCAGAAGCTGGCAGACGAGTTTCACCTTACACCGGAAGAAACCGCGCAGCGGCTGCCGAGCGGGCAAACCTTCATCTACAATCGCACCGGTTGGGCCAAGACAGAGCTGGTCAAGGCGGGCTTGATAGACCAACCCCGACGCGGACTATTTCGCATCACAGCCCGTGGCAAAGAGCTGCTGTCCAATCCTCCCCCAGCCATTACACGGGCTTATCTTGTGGAACGCTATCCCGAGTTCCGCGCCTATATTGAGGCTTCGCAGCGACGCGAGGCTCCAGCGGAAGAGGCCGTCACCAATACGCCAGCCGACCTTGCTGCCGAGCCTGTCGGAGCAACCCCCGAAGAGTTGATCGACGCCGCAGAAAAGACACTAACTGCCGCCCTTGAAGCTGACCTACTTGATCGTATCAGAGCGGTCCACCCGACCCAATTCGAGCAGATCGTCGTAGACCTGTTGATCGCGATGGGCTTCGGCGGCGGTGACCCCGAGATGGGGCAACGGCTCGGCCGCTCCGGCGATGGCGGTATCGACGGCGTCATTCAGGAGGATGCTCTCGGTCTGGATGCCGTCTACGTCCAAGCCAAGCGCTATCAGGACGGAAACACAATCGGCGCACCTACGCTGCAGGGTTTCGTTGGTAGCCTTGTCGGCAACAGAGCGAACAAGGGGGTTTTCGTGACCTCCTCAAAGTTTTCGGCTCAAGCCAAAGCCTACGTCAGCACCATTCAGCACAGAGTTGTCCTGATAGACGGCGAGGAGTTTGCTCGTCTCCTTGTGCGTCACGGCGTGGGTGTTCGCGTGGACAGAAAGGTCGAGATCAAGAAGCTCGACGAGAATTACTTCGACGACTAGCCAAAAACACTGAGGGACCTAGGACGAGCACGAATATCGTCTAGCCTCTCGCTTCGACCGCTGAGAGGTGTTTGAGCTTATTCGCAAAACTGCGCTGGCTCCACGGGCGGACAATCCCAGGAATGAGCCGTTGCTTTGCCTTCCAGCGATGCATGGCGGCAGTCTCAGCTCGCTTTTTTCTAAGCTGCGAGGATGGCTGTTTGCGACCCGCGCCGTCCCTGCTTCCTTTGCTGCTCAAGGACGCTCAACCAATTCAGGCTGTGGACTGACCCAACGGAGATGAGCCAGTTTCAATCCGGGATAGCTTACCTTTGCGACTGTATCGGCCAATCGTTTCATTCCAAATCGTGAGGCCATGTCCTTAGCGCCGTAGGAACGCCCTACGCCGCCGCCCTTGTGGCCCGTCAGAGCATCGTTGATGTCTTCACTCACCCCAGCGCCGCGAAGAGCGTCCTTGAAGCCGTGTCTGAAAGAGTGAAATACGGGACCGCCATCAGGGATGCCGATTTCTCTCGTATACCTTCCGAACCACTTTGACCAACTGTCGGCAAATCCGTCCCGCGCTCCCTTCTTCATCAACGGAAATAGCCGTGCTCTCGGGTCTATCTCTCGACGGCTTTCGACCAATTCAAGAAATCCCAAAATGCACAAGTTTGGGATGCACCGGAACGATGCGCTTTGACGAACGGGTCTTCAGCCTGACACCCCTTTCCTCGTCACTCGTAATCTCGAAGAAATGAACGCCGGACCCCTCGTCTTTAATCACGTTTGCCACGGTCAACGGGGCTAGTTCTCCTAGCCGAGCCCCCGTGAAAAGAGCGAGGATTGGAAGCCAGTACGCGGCTTCGCCGCAACCAGCATCTGGCCGGTCACCAGCCGAATAGACCCGTGATCCAAAAAGAATTTTCAGTTCGTCAGTTTTCCACGGCTCCCTATCAGGCTCTTCGGTGTCTAAGCGCATTCGGGCGAACGGGTCCGCCCAAGGCGTGTTGTCGGGCACAAGACCATTGTCATACCCCCAGCGCGTAATCGCCTGCATCCCCGTTAGTAGCTTGTTGACGGTCGTGCTCGCTAGGCGGGGCGCGTCGGGATGCAGCTTCGACCATTCGACCAGCTGACCTAAGTCCAGTTCCTGAAGCGCTTTGGTGCGATTTTTCGGGATTTCTTGAAGGGCCTCACGGAACTTTGACACGTGACGCCGTGTGATGTCTTCGATCCGTAAGTCCCCATGAAGCTCTTTGAAGCGACGCAGTGCGTGTTCAAACTCTCGCTCCGTGTTCCTGGTTGGGTTCGTCGCCTTCTTCCAACCCTCAAGAGCCTCGTCCAGAACAGAACTTCCCAGCGTCTGCGTTTTGTCGTCGATGCCGCCGCGCGGCTCAACAAGCGTCGGCGTGTCAACCACCTTACCGCTGTTTCGCTCTGCTATCGCTTCTAGCGCTTGAACGTACCGCTTGAGAACCGCACTCCCCAAAGACCGATATGACGGTGAATTGGGGTTAAGGTCGAAGCCGAAAATCTCGCACAGCTCTTCGAGTTCTTCTTCGACGAACGAAATATCGCCTCGGGCCAAAGCCTTTCGTGCTTCTGGAAGGGCGACCTCCACAGCATTTGCGTTGTGCTGTAGCTCGCGCTCGCTCAGTCCGAATGCCCTCGGCGGTTGCAGTTCAAAGCTGTAATTGGCTTTGACGCGCTCTTCGGAGAGTTGCCTCGCAACACTAAGATAGAGGTCTTCTGAGCCGCCGCCTTCGCGCCGAAGTTCCTCGTCCTCTTCGAGGACAGTTGCATAGTGATAGTCGGCCATCGCGCCAATTTCGGATGCGCTCAAGCACTCTCGTCTAGGCAGAGGGTTCAGTGACGCAGCGGCCTTAGCGATGGTCGCGTCGAAGTCCATCAAGATTGGTAACGCGGCGGTATTGGCCTGTTTCGCATCTCTCGTGCCGAGCGATCTCTGGAGCCACGACGCGCGCTGCTTATCGCTTCCGATGATCCGCGCCACGGCCTCTTCTAGACCCGCTGGCACTTTCTTCCGCACGACATAAATGCCGAAGCGGTTCTTCACTACGCCCATGATCGTTCGCATCAATTGATACCACCCGCTGATACCACCTGGGCGGATGCAAGCAACTGATTTTGCGATGATATTGCGAGATCAACAGCTTAGGAAAAGCTTGGCGCTCCCTACGGGAGTCGAACCCGTCTTTTCAGATTGAAAATCTGACGTCCTAACCGATAGACGAAGGGAGCGTCCGTCGGCAACAA
Organism: Hyphomicrobium sp. MC8b; assembly: GCF_905067615.1. Classification (NCBI taxonomy): domain Bacteria; kingdom Pseudomonadati; phylum Pseudomonadota; class Alphaproteobacteria; order Hyphomicrobiales; family Hyphomicrobiaceae; genus Hyphomicrobium; species Hyphomicrobium sp. MC8b. The sequence goes on from NZ_LR898465.1 coordinate 2,753,086, forward strand.
GGGGCACCGTATAAGCGGCTTTGGGCGTCTTTGGCAAGCCGCCGTCGCCCCTATTTCCTGCGACAGGATGGGCCACCTCGAAAAGCGGCGCAAATTCCTACTGGCGGCGGGGATCGGCGGCGTCTTCGATCTGCATTTCAATGCGTTCGCGGCCGCCCCAGGTGTCCTTGCGCAGGTGGCCTGCGACATGGAGGGGCATCCCGCTTGCCGACAGCAGAAGGTCGCCCAGCGGCTGGCCTACGGCGCGGAATGCGACGCCGTCGACGCGCGAACCGTCGCCGCCTTCGAGAATGACGCGCACATGCGCGTCGGCGATGATCTTGCCGAATTTCACGCGGTGCGCGGGAAGCGCAAAGCGCGCCTCGGCGTTGCCCTGACCGAAGGGGCTGACGCGTTCGATCAGGTCCATCAAATCGGACGTAGCGCCCGACGCGACGAGCGACGCGTCGATATCGAGATGCGCGACGTCGCCCATACCTTTTGCTGCCGCGCCGAGGTGGCTTTGCAGAAAGGCTTCGAGCGGCGCAAGGCTGTCGCGGCTGACCGTCAGACCGGCCGCCATGGCGTGTCCACCGCCCTTCGCTAGATGGCCTGCGGTCACAGCGGCACGCACGGCAGCGCCGAGATCAATGCCGGGAACCGAGCGTAGCGAGCCGGTGCCCATCGCAGTTGCATCCCAGGCTATGACGCAGGCCGGACGGCGAAAGCGTTCGACCAGACGGCTCGCGACAAGTCCGACCACACCCTTGTGCCAGGCATCAGAACCGACAACAAGGATCGCGCGATCGGGGTTATCCGTCACCTGCCGGTCGGCGATCGCCATCGCCTCTTCGAGCACGGCCGTCTCGATATCCTTGCGTTCCTTGTTGAGCCGATGGAGCGTTTCGGCGATGCGTTGCGCTTCCGTTGGATCGGACGACGAGAGCAGCGTTGCGCCAAGTGCGGCATTACCGATGCGTCCGCCGGCGTTGATGCGCGGTCCGAGGATGAATCCCAAGTGGTAGGGCGTCGGCGCGACGGAGAGACCGGCGGCGTCGGAAAGCGCGGTCAAGCCGACGTTCTCGCGCGCCCGCATGACCGCGAGGCCCTTTTTCACATACGCGCGATTGAGGCCGACGAGCGGCACCACGTCGGCCACGGTCGCCAGCGCGACCATATCGAGAAGCGCCAGCAGATCGGGCTCGCGTGCCCCGCTGTAATGGCCGCGGCGGCGGAGTTCGCGCGTTGTCGCGACGAGAACGAGAAAGACGACACCCGCGGCGCAGAGCATCCCCTGCCCTGAAATGTCGTCCTGACGGTTTGGATTGACCAGCGCCGTCACGTCCGGCAGGCGCTCGTCAGCCTGGTGGTGGTCGATGACGACGACATCGGCGCCGAGTTTGCGCGCGGCGGCGAGCGGCTCATAGCTGGTCGTGCCGCAGTCGACCGTGACGATGAGCTTCGCACCTTCGTTGACGAGGCCTTCAATAGCGGCGACGTTCGGACCATAGCCTTCGAACAATCGGTCCGGGATGTAGATGCGCGCAGGCGTATCGTGAAATTCGAGAAAGCGTTTCATCAGCGCCGACGAGCAAGCGCCGTCTACGTCGTAGTCACCGAAGATCGCGACGTTCTGTTTGACCTGTACGGCGTCGGCAAGGCGCGCGGCGGCTTTGTCCATGTCGCGCAGCGTGCTCGGATCGGGCATCAGCGCTTTCAGCGTCGGATCGAGAAACGTCGGTACCGCGTCCAAGTCAACCCCGCGCGCGGCGAGCACGCGTCCGACCAGATCGGGCAAGCCGTGCCGCTGGCTGATCGCGGTCGCGATTTGCTTTAGATGCTCAGGAAGACGCTCACGCCACGCAAAACCGCGGGCGCTTTTGGTCACTCCGAGAAAAGAACGCTCGGCCGTGCCGGCGTCCTGTTCAACTGTCGCGAGATTTGGGCGCAATCGTTTCCCCGCCGTTTCGTGTGATCGGCCTCAATCGCTTCAGGTTGTAGGTCGATTCGGGCCGTGAGGCGGCATCCGCTCGCGTTGTCTCCACAAGGAGATAGGAGTCCAGCGAGCGGATGGCCTGCGAGATCAGACGAAACGCGAGCCGACGTTGCGCACCCGCGACTTGATGCGGCGGACGGTGCCCGTCTTCGAGCGCATGACGACGGTTTCCGTTTCCGCGAAGTCGCCGCGGATGTGCACGCCCTTCAGCAACGAACCGTCAGTGACGCCGGTTGCGGAAAAGACGACGTCGGCGGAAGCCATATCTTCGAGACAGAACTTCCGCTTGATGTCGGAAATGCCCATCTTCTCGGCGCGAATGCGCTCTTCGTCTTTCATCGGCATCAGACGGCCCTGGATCTGGCCACCGATGCAGCGGAGAGCTGCCGCCGCGAGGACACCTTCCGGCGCGCCGCCCGACCCCATGTAAATGTCGATGCCGGTTTCCTTCGGGTCCGTCGTCCAGATGACGCCCGCGATGTCGCCGTCCGGAATGAGCTGCACGCCGGCCCCGGCGTCGCGCACGGCGCGGATCAGGTCGGCGTGGCGCGGACGGTCGAGAATGCAAGCCATGATCTCATGGATCGGCACGCCTTTCGCCTTGGCAAGGGCGTTGAGATTGTCAGCGGGCGTTGCATCGAGATCGACGACGCCATTCGGGTAACCCGGACCAACGGCAATCTTGTTCATGTACATGTCAGGGGCATGCAACAGGCCGCCCTTCTCCGAGATCGCGAGAACGGCGAGCGCGTTCGGCATGGCCTTGGCGCAGATCGTCGTGCCCTCGAGCGGATCGACGGCGATATCGACTTCGGGCCCTTCACCGGTGCCGACTTTCTCGCCGATGTACAGCATCGGCGCTTCGTCCATCTCGCCTTCGCCGATGACGACCGTGCCGCGGATTTCGACGCGGCCGAGCTCACGGCGCATGGCGTCAACGGCAGCTTTGTCGGCAGCTTTCTCGTTGCCGCGTCCGACCAGATGAGCGGCGGCAATGGCGGCAGCTTCCGTCACGCGCGCCAGTTCGAGCACCAAAATTCGATCGAGACCCGGCCCGTGCGTGCCGTTTGCTTGTTCAGCCCTGCTCATGATCCATGTCCTTCCGCGGTGCCCAAGGTTTCGTTCAAAGCTCTTCGATGCGTATCATTTGCGGGCGCTCGGTGACGATGCCATCTTTCTCGATGGTTTCGAGTGCCTTACGCACGGCCTGTTCGGTGGTTTCGTGCGTGATGATGATAACCGGCTGATCCTTGTTCGTCGGCGCGCGACCGCCGATGCGCGGCGCATGCAGCGTCTGCGGCCGGTGCTGAACGATGCTTTCGAGCGAAATCTGCTGATCGCCCATGCTTTTCGCGACAGCGGCCATGGCGCCGGGCTTATCGTAAAGCGCCAGGCGCACGTAATAAGAGCCGTAATGCTGATCGAGCTTGGCGCGCTTGTGCGCCTTGAGCTTGGCGGTCGGGGTCACGAACGGCGGAACGATCAGGCCGCGCGCAATATCGAGAATATCGCCCGCGACGGCCGATGCGGTCGGCTTGGCACCGGCGCCCGGCCCGACGAGGAGAATGTTGCCGGAGAAATCGCCGTCGATCGCGACGGCGTTCGTCACACCGGAAACTTCGGCGATGGCGGAATCCTTATAGACCAGTGCTGGCGAGACGCGTGCCTCGATGCCGGTCTCCGTTTCCGTCGCGACGCCCAGCAGCTTGATGCGATAGCCGAGGCTGTCGCTGGCTTCGATGTCGGCCTGGGTGATCGATTGAATGCCTTCGACGTGGATCTGCTCGAAGGCGACGCGGGTGCCGAAGGCGAGGCTCGTCAGCAGCGCAAGCTTATGCGCGGCATCGAAGCCACCAATGTCGAATGTCGGATCGGCTTCGGCGTAGCCCAGTTCCTGCGCTTCCTTCAGCACGTCGTCGAAGGCGCGGTTCTCCGACTGCATCTTGGAGAGGATGTAATTGCAGGTGCCGTTCAGAATGCCGTAAACGCGCTTGACGCGGTTGGCGCCCAGCGCTTCGCGCAGCGTCTTGATAACCGGAATGCCGCCCGCGACGGCGGCCTCGAAGTTCAGCGCGACGCCGTTCTTCTCGGCCAAGCGGGCCAATTCGACACCGTGCTTTGCGAGCAGCGCCTTGTTGGCAGTGACGACGTGCTTCTTGGCATTGAGCGCTGCCTCAACGGCAGCCTTGGCAATACCGTCCTCGCCGCCGATCAACTCGACGAACACGGCGTTCGACGGGTGCACAGCAAGCGCGACCGGATCATCGAACCATTCGACATTATCGACGGCGATGCCGCGTTCTTTCTTGCGGTTGCGGGCTGAAATGCCGGTGACGCGGATCTCGCGACCGACAATGTTTGCGAAATGCGGACCGTTCGCCTGCAGCAGGCCAAGCAAACCGCCGCCAACCGTGCCTAGTCCGGCAATACCAAGGGTGAGAGGTTCCATGCTGTCGATTATCGGATTGCGGACTGCTGTGGGCGGGAAATATCCGCCGGCGTTTCTGCCGGCTCGGAGAAAAGCTTCTTGATCGAACGGGCGGCCTGGCGAATGCGCTGCTCGTTTTCGACCAGTGCGATGCGAATGAAGCCTTCGCCGTATTCGCCGAACCCGACACCGGGAGAGACGGCGACGTCGGCCTTCTCGATCAACATCTTGGCGAACTCGACGGAGCCCATGTGCCGATACCGCTCCGGCACAGGCGCCCAGGCGAACATCGTTGCGGGCGGCGGCGGCACGGGAAACCCTGCTTTTGCGAAGCTATCAACGAGTACGTCGCGGCGGCTCTTATACATGGCGCGGATTTCGTCGACGCAATCCTGCGGGCCGTTGAGCGCGGCTGCGGCTGCGACCTGGATCGGCGTGAAAGCGCCATAGTCGAGATAGGACTTCACCCGCGCCAGCGCGCCGATCAGCCGTTCGTTGCCAACTGCGAAGCCCATGCGCCAGCCGGGCATGTTGTAGGTCTTCGACAGCGACGTGAATTCAACGGTGATGTCCTTCGCGCCGGGAACCTGCAGCACAGACGGCGGCGGGTTGTCATCGTAATAAAGCTCGGCATAGGCGATGTCGGACAGAATGATGATGTCGAGCTTCTTCGCCAGCGCCACGGCTTCCTTGTAGAAGTCGAGGCTGACCGTCATGGCCGTCGGGTTCGACGGATACGACATGACGACGGCGAGCGGCTTCGGAATCGAGTGTTTTACCGCGTGCTCCATCGCGCGCAGGAAATCCTCGCCGTTCGACGCCGGCAGATGGCGGATAGCTGCGCCCGCGATGATGAAGCCGAACGAGTGGATCGGATAGGTCGGGTTCGGCACGAGCACGATGTCGCCCGGTGCAGCAATTGCCTGTGCGATGTTGGCGAAGCCTTCCTTCGAGCCGAGCGTCGCGACGATCTCGGTTTCGGGGTCGAGCTTCACGCCGAAGCGACGCTCGTAATAAGCAGCCTGAGCCTTGCGCAGTCCCGGAATGCCCTTCGAGGCCGAATAGCGATGCGTCCGCGGCTTGTTGATAGTCTCGATGAGCTTATCGACGATATGCTTCGGCGTCGGCATATCGGGATTGCCCATGCCGAGGTCGATAATATCCGCGCCGCGCGCTCGGGCAGCCGCCTTCAAACGGTTGACTTCCGCGAAAACGTACGGTGGCAGGCGCTTGATGCGGTGAAACTCTTCGCTCAAAGATCTTTATCCCTCGGCACCGCAGCAATCGCGGCGAAATTCATATGGCGGCTGCGAAGCTGATCAACGGTCGTTTAACCAAAGCCCAGGCTCGCGATAATGCTTGGCCGCACGCCTCTTTACGCTTGCGGCCCATGGTCCGTCCAGTACCGCGGCGCGAGGTAGCACCGAACGGGGCGAAAGGGCACGGTTTCGCATTATTTTCGCACTGCGGGAGCAAACGTGCCGCGGTCATGATGGCGCCATCACCACCTACCTACTGCGAAGGGCCAACATGACCGATTCGCACTTGCTTCGACTCCCCTCTTAACGGCACTGTCGTCGAGGGTTTTGGCGAACTCGCGTACCGTGCCAACGGATAAAAAACCTTAGAAAGCTTCTTAAGCCGCCATGCCGCAAGACAGCCACGAATTGCCGCCGTTTTTCTCGGCCTACCGCATTCCGGATCCGGAGGCGTTCGCTACAAACCTGTTGAAAGCGTTCGAGCAGGGCAGCACGGCGCTTGCTCAGCTTGCGGAGCGTCCCGACGCCAAGATGGGTCCCTATTCGCCCGCGAGCGAATTTTCGGCCGCGACCGAGACATTGACCGCGTTGGTCCGGAAATGGCTATCCGACCCAGTTAAGCTGTCCGAGGCACAGGCCGAATTCTTCCGGCAGTTCGCGGCGCTTTGGAACAACGTCCTGACCCGTATGCTGAACAAGGACGTGCCGCCGCTCATTGCACCGGTTGCCGGGGATCACAGGTTTAAGGACCCCGAGTGGGATCACAACCCGTTCTTCGATTTCTGCAAACAGGCTTATCTCCTGGCGTGCAAATGGGCTGAGGATCAGTTGGCCTCGACGCCGGACCTCGATGCGGTCGAACGGCATCGCGCCGAGTTCTATCTGAAACAGCTCACCAGCGCCTATTCGCCGACGAACTTCCCAGTGACGAACCCGGAGGTCTTGCGCGAGACGCTGGCTTCGAACGCCGAGAACCTGCTGAAGGGCGCCAATCTGCTGGCGGAGGATATGAAGCGTTCCGGCGATCTGATGAAGATCAGCCAGACTGACGCGAACGCCTTTGAGCTTGGCCGTAACCTGGCAACAACGGGCGGCAAGGTCGTTTTCCAGAACGAACTGCTGCAGCTCATTCAATACAGTCCGACGACGGAGAAAGTCCGCGAGCGGCCGCTGGTCATGGTCCCGCCGTGGATCAACAAATACTACATTCTCGACCTGACGGCTTCGAAGAGCCTGATCAAGTATGTCGTCGACCAGGGTTTCACCGTTTTCATCGTCTCGTGGGTCAATCCGGACGAAAAGCTCGCCGACAAGACCTTCGAGGACTACGTGCTGGAAGGCATCCTCGAAGCGGTGCGGGCCGTGCAGAAGGAAACGGGGCTCGATAAGATCAACGTGCTCGGCTACTGCGTTGGCGGAACGGCGCTCGCGACCGGCCTCGCCTATCTCGCCCAGCGCGGCGAAGAGCCGTTCCAATGCTGCACGTTGCTGACGACACAAGTCGACTTTTCGCTCGCCGGCGATCTGTTGCTGTTCACCGACGACCTGCAGCTTGAGAGTCTCGATGCGCTGATGTCGGAGCGCGGCTTCCTCGACGGCTCGCGCATGGCGAACGTCTTCAATATGATGCGGCCGCGCGATCTCATCTGGCCATATGTCGTCAACAATTACCTGCTTGGGAAGAAGCCGTTCCCGTTCGACCTGCTCTACTGGAACCAGGATTCGACGCGCATGGCGGCGGCCAATCACAAGTTCTATCTGCGCGAGTTCTATAACGAGAACCGGCTGGCACGGGGCGACATGACGCTCGGTGGCGTTCATCTCGACCTGAAGAAAATTACGCTGCCGATCTTCTCGGTGGCGACGCGCGAGGATCACATCGCGCCAGCGCCGTCGGTGTTCCGCGGCATTCAGATGTTCGGCGGCCCGGTCGAGTTCGTGCTTGCCGGATCGGGACACATCGCGGGCGTGGTCAATCCGCCGAATAAGGTCAAATATCAGTATTGGACCGACGGCACGGCAATGACGAACATCGCCGATTGGCAGGCGTCCGCCGTCGAGCATCCAGGCTCGTGGTGGCCGTACTGGATCGAATGGCTGTCGCAGCAGTCGGGCGGTTGGGTGCCGGCGCGCGTTCCCGGCAGCACGCTCGGCGTGATCGAGGACGCCCCCGGCGCTTACGTTAAAGCGCATTAGGGCCGTCCCAGCCTACAACGGCAGGGCTGGCGATCGCCCCTCTCCACACAATGGAGAGGGGAAAAGGCTCACGCCAACTCGAACTCGCCCTCATAATCGACCGGCCAGAGAACCGTGAAATCCTCGCCATCGAGGGAGCGGAACGCGACGGCGTTGATATCGAGCTCGTCGGAAGCGTCTTCCACGATCGGCTCGATCTTCTCCCAGACCTTCGTCGCGTTCTTTGCCAGCAGCACGAGATTGATCACGCCCTCACCGGGCTCGTGACCGTCCACTTCGGCCGACGTCGAGCTGCCGAGCGCTTCGATCAGGCGATCTTCCAGCGCGATGACCTTGTCGAGCGTATCGTCGTCGTCGCCCTGAAATTGAAGAACAAGCTGGTGGTTCATAGTCCCTTCCCGTTGACGTCTAGACAGCAGCGAGCGCCTGTTCGAGATCGCCGATGATGTCCTCTATGTCTTCGATGCCGATCGATAGCCTGACGACATCCGGCCCCGCCCCCGCAGCCCGTCGCTCATCGTCCCGGAGCTGCCGGTGCGTCGTCGATGCGGGATGGATGACAAGGCTTCGCGTGTCGCCAATGTTGGCGAGAAGGCTGAAGAGCTTCAAGCCCGAAACGAGCTTCACGCCCGCTTCATATCCGCCTTTGAGCCCGAACGTGAAGACGGCACCTGCACCTTTTGGACAAATCTTTTTCTGCAGCGCGTGGCAGGGGCTCGACGGCAGCCCGGCATAGCTAACCCAGGCGATTTTCTGCTGCCTTTCGAGCCATTCGGCGACAGCGAGCGCGTTGTCGGCCTGCCGTTGCATGCGGAGCGGCAGGGTCTCGGCACCCGTCAACAGCAGGAAGGCGTTGAACGGCGAGATTGCGGGCCCGAGGTCGCGCAACCCCAGAACGCGCGCCGCGATGGCAAACGCCATCGGCCCGAAGGCCTCGGCAATCTTCAGGCCGTTGTAGGAGGGATTCGGATCGACCAGAGATTTGTAATGGTGGCGGCTTCCGAGCCAGTCGAAGGTGCCGCAATCGACGATGGCGCCGCCGATCGAGTTGCCGTGGCCGCCAATAAATTTCGTCAGGCTGTGTACGACGATGTCGGCGCCGAAATCCTTCGGACGGCAGAGGTAGGGCGTCGCCAGCGTATTATCGACAATAAACGGTACGCCCGCATCTTTCGCGACGGCTGCAATGGCTGGGAGATCGACGACGATGCCGCCGGGGTTGGCGATGCTTTCGCAGAATATCGCACGCGTTTTCGGCGTGACGGCGCGGGCAAACGATTGCGGGTCCGTTGCATCCGCCCAGATGACGTTCCAATCGAACTTCTTGAACGAATGATTGAACTGGTTGACCGAGCCGCCGTAGAGCTGCCGCCCGGCAATGAACTCGTCGCCCGGCTCAAGCAGCGTATGGAACGCCAGAAACTGCGCGGCATGACCGGAGGCAAGCGCCAGCGCGGCTGAGCCATCTTCGAGCGCGGCGAGGCGCCCTTCGAGCACCGCCTGTGTCGGGTTCGTTATGCGCGTATAGATGTTGCCGAACGCCTCCAGCCCGAAAAGGGCGGCGGCATGGTCGACATCATTAAAGACGTAAGACGTCGTCTGATAAATCGGCGTGGCACGCGCGCCGGTCGTGGGATCCGGCGCTGCTCCGGCGTGCACGGCTGCCGTCGCGAACTTGACGTTCGATGATGTCGACATTGTTGGCGTTCCCCTGAGGCCTTTTGGACCACAGGGAGCCGAGGTGGAACCGGCCTGTCAACTGGCCGGCTCGTTATAAGTTTTCCTAGAGGTCGGCGGAGCGTCCGGCCATGCCGCAGTGCCACTTCTGGATAACCCAGTTGGGGTGGTCACCAATCCACTTCGCCATCTCGATCTGACCGTTGGTCATGCACTGGCTGGCGCTGACGCTCTGACCTTCGAAATTCAGCGTGACGTCTTTGCAACGGCTCGGCTGGTCGATCAGGCAGACAGCGACGACGAGTTCGATCATGGGGCCTCCAGGTTTGAAGCGGTAATCGCTCGCGGGAGCGATTGCGGTGTGCCCTGGACGGTTCCTCTGGTCGTTTTTTATTCGTTTTTTGGACTGATCGAGCCAAGTATGCGGGAAATTTTCCCGTGCACAAGAACAAGGCTGTCGCACTTCCTGCCTAATCTGTGGTCAGGAATATTTGCCGCGGCTTCTGTTGCGGATTGGCCCTCATGTCGCCCTCAAAGCGTATCGAATTTGCCACGGTTTGGCCTTGCCACTCCCTTCCTCGCGGCAGATAAGCAGCGCGGATGCCACATCCGATTCGATTTCCACCAAAAGCGCGCATGGTCGTCTTGTGCGGATGGGGGTGTCGGGGCGATGTGATCGGGTGAGTCGCAGAGGCAAGTTTCTAAGGCGGCAGATCAGCATATGACTACTCAAAGTGTCGAGCGGGCCGAAGGCGCGGCGTGGGACGATGCGCGCGCATCCGGAACTCTTACCGTCGGTTGGTTTGTGCGCCGTTCGGCGCTCTGGATGGGCATCATGTTCGTTGCCCTTGTCCTGGCATGCACCCTTTACGGCGTGGCGAGCCAAGTCGGCGCGGACGGCGCCCGCATCCCGAGAGCGCCCTCGCCGGAATTCAAGGTTTAGATTTCCGGTCATTACGGATAATCCGGATTTGGCCTATCGGTGCAGCGGATTCGCCCCGGCACCGAACGAGGGCCTGTCTGGAGCCGGCTGGTTCCTCCGCAATGGACCTTTGCTGCGCGATTGCGATGCGCCGCGGTATGCGAATTCCCGTCATGCAGGCACAGCGGCGTCCCATCTCGGGGCACCCACTTCAGGTTAAGTTGCCTACAAAACGCAGCGCCTTGCGCGCATAACTGGCACCCGCCCGGTCAGAAAAGGCGTATTTTGCTCGGCTATGCTTCTACAATTTTGCCTGACATTCACTATTGATGCTGCGTAGTGATCTCCAGCACCTTGAATTTGGAGTCTTCATCCTCCTATCATCAGTAATCGCTGGAGCCCTGAGGGACGCGTCTGAATGACGGAGCAGCAAAAGAAGTTTCCAGAATTCTACGTGACGGCGCCGCAGCCGTGCCCCTACTTACCAGGCAAGCTCGAACGCAAGCTTTTCACGCACCTGACGCACGACAAGCCGCCTGAGCTTGTCGATCGCCTTTTGACCACCGGCTTCCGACGCAGCCAGAACATCGCCTACGTGCCTTATTGCGAAGGCTGCCAAGCCTGCGTCTCCGTTCGCGTGCTCGCCGACCAGTTCGAGCCCGACCGCTCGATGCGACGGGCATGGAAAAGGAATTCGCGTCTCGTCGCCCAGCGTACGGCACCGACGCCGACCATGGAGCAGTTCCGGCTGTTTCGCGCCTACATCGACGCGCGCCACAGCGACGGCGGCATGGCTGACATGACGATGCTCGACTATCGCATGATGGTCGAAGATACGGTCATCGAGACGTTCCTTACCGAATATCGCGAAAAGCCTGAGGGGGCCGAAGATCTCGACTTCGATACCTGGCCGCTCAAAGCAGTTGCACTGTGCGACCGGCTGAGCGACGGCATTTCGATGGTCTACAGCTTCTATGATCCTGACGATGCCGATGCGGGCCTTGGAACGTACATGATCCTCGAACACATCGCCTTCGCGCGCCGGATCGGACTGCCTTACGTCTATCTCGGCTATTGGATCGAGGGTTCGCGGAAGATGGCGTACAAGACGCGCTTCAAGCCGCAGGAACGTCTTGGACCCGACCGCTGGGAACGCGCGCCTGACGACGAAGACATTCCGCAGTAGTTGCGCCTGCCACACCTCGGATGCCAATGGAGCGTGTCCTGAGCTTTACGCAGAGGGATGACAGATAAGTCCTGAACTCGATCAATTCGCGAGTTCGGCGTCGAGCTTCTGGAACATGTAGGCCCACTTCGCCGATAGCGTATCGACGAGCTTTTTCATGTGCTCGCGCAGATCCTGCATGCGTGCACAATCAGGCGTGTCGGCCTCGGCCCCCTGCTGGCCCATCATGGCGATCTCGGACAGCAATTCGTTGGTCGTCTGGTCATAGACGACGGTTTTATCGTCCCTTACGAACGGTTTTGCCTTTTCCATGAACTCGTCATGGCTCCAGTGCCGCTTGTCTTTCAGCGCGCGCAGTTTTTCCTGGAAGGGCGGGCGGTTCTTCAAATTAAGGTCGCGCAGGCTGCCGGCCGCCTCTTCGACGACCGCTTCAAAGTCTTCCTTCGAGCAACCCGTCGTCGCCTCCACGGCGCATGCGGCCGACCCGGCACACGCTATCGCCAGCAACGAGAACCCGGCCCTGGACGCCGTCCGTTTCAGATACCCACCCATAGCAGGCAGTCGTAGCTTCGCGCAGCGAATGCCACAAGGTCCGGCAGTCAACAGGTGTGACTAAAATCGGGGACCGAACGAATTTGACCGCGGGAAGCCCTTGGGCGCCACCTTGCCTGCTTGCGCGCGCTCGCCGACCCATTCCTTCAGTTCGCTCCACGACAGCGAAAATTCGCGGCCGGCGCTGTCGAGCCAGGTCAAGCCGTTGGACTTTTTGAACACGCGCGCATCCGACAGTGCGCCGTCCTTGATCCGCTGCAGGATGACGCCCTTGCCGCGGGTCATTTCGTTGACCTCGTCGAGTTTGAAAACGAGCATCTTGCGGTTCTCGCCGATGGTCGCGACGTAGTCGCCATCAACCGGCACGCAAACGCGGGCTTCCTCGGGCTCGCTGACGTTCAGGACCTGCTTACCCTTGCGTGTTGCGGCGATAACCTCGGCTTCCGGCACGATGAAGCCGTAAGCGCCGGTCGAAGCCACGAGCAGCTTGCGTGATGGGTCATGGACGAAAAGCTCAGCGATATCGTGGTTTTCTTCAAGATCGATCATAAGGCGGAGCGGCTCGCCGTGACCGCGCCCGCCCGGCAGCGAGCCCGCTTCGAGCGTGAAAAATTTGCCGTTCGTCGCGAAAAGCACGAGCTTGTCGGTCGTGAACGCCTTCAAGGCGCGTTTCAAGCCGTCGCCCTGCTTGAAGTCGAGCTTCGACAGGTCGTCCTGATGGCCCTTCAGCGCGCGCACCCAGCCCTTCTCAGACATGATGACGGTGATCGGCTCTTTCTCGACGAGCGCCGCATCGAGATCGATGTCGATATCGGGCATGTCGGCGAATGACGAGCGGCGGCGGCCGAGCGGCGTCTTCTTGGAATACTTTTCGCGCGTTTCCTTGACTTCTTCAGAGACGCGCTCCCATTGCAGCTCTTCCGACTTCAGAAGCTGCTTCAATTCGCGGCGTTCTTTCGAAAGCTTGTCGTGCTCAGCCTTGATCTCGACTTCTTCGAGCCTCGACAGCGAGCGCAAGCGCAGGTTCAGGATCGCTTCGGCCTGGACGTCGCTCAAGTTGAATTTCGACATCAACTTGGCTTTAGGATCGTCCTCGCGGCGGATGATCCGGATCACCTCGTCGATGTTGAGGTAGGCGATCAGGTAGCCGTCGAGCACTTCAAGGCGATGCTCGATCTTTTTCAGGCGGTACGTTGAGCGCCGAACCAGAACCTCGATGCGATGCTCTAGCCATTGCCAGAGCACGTCGCGCAGATCGAGCACATTCGGGATCTGGCCGCCCGATAGCACGTTCATGTTGAGGCTGACGCGCACTTCAAGCTCGGTCGCGCGGAACAGACTCTCCATCAGCAGAATGGGATCAACCGTGCGGCTCTTGGGTTCGAGCACAAGGCGAATCTCTTCGGCGCTTTCGTCACGGACATCGCCGAGGAGCTGAAGCTTTTTCTCGCTCATCAGGTCGGCGATCTTTTCGATCAGCTTCGCCTTCTGCACGCCGTAGGGAATTTCGGTGACGACGACCTGATAGCCGCCGCGCCCGGTCTCTTCCTTGTCCCAGCGCGCGCGCACGCGAAACCCGCCGCGGCCAGTCTTATAGGCTTCGAGGATCTGGGCGCGCGGCTCGACGATCACGCCGCCGGTCGGAAAGTCAGGACCGGGAACCAACTCGACGAGCTTCTCGATCGTGGCGTTCGGATGCTTGATGAGATGCAGAAGCGCGGCACACAATTCGTCGACATTGTGCGGCGGGATGTTCGTCGCCATGCCGACGGCGATGCCGGATGATCCATTCGCCAACAAATTGGGAAAAGCGGCCGGCAGCACGACTGGCTCTTCGACGCGGCCGTCGTAGTTGGGACGGAAATCGACCGTCTCCTCGTCGATGCCTTCGAGGATCAGCGCAGCAATCTCGGTCATGCGCGCTTCGGTGTAACGCTCAGCAGCCGGATTATCGCCGTCGATGTTGCCGAAGTTGCCCTGGCCATCGACCAGCGGATAGCGCACCGCGAAATCCTGCGCCAAACGCGCAAGAGCGTCGTAGATCGCCTGGTTGCCGTGCGGGTGATAGTCGCCCATCACCTCGCCGACGATCTTGGCGCATTTGATGAAGCCGCCCTCGGGATTGAGCCTAAGCTCGCGCATAGCATAAAGAATGCGCCGATGAACGGGTTTCAGGCCGTCGCGCACGTCCGGCAGCGCACGGTGCATGATGGTCGAAAGGGCGTAGGCCAGATAGCGCTCTTCGAGAGCAGCTCTGAGCTCGACGGGCTCAATGGGGCCATCGCCCGGAAGAATCGGTTTGTCACTCATGGCGCATCCCTCTACAGCGCTGCCGAGGCGCGCTCAAGCCTAGGGCAGCGCTGCGGACGGCAAGAGTTGCAGGGACGCGCCATTTGGGCGCAATGCGGCACAAGTCCCCGAGGCGAGCGGCGCGACACAAAATCCACAGTCCGTTGTGCTCCTTGATCGGACGGGATGGCATCCGCATGTGAGGGCCGCTATTCCTCTTAGAAGCAGGGGATCAGATGGCCAGAATGGATGAACGATGGCGGCGCTCGTGCCAGACCTGCCTCAGGTTGAAAAACACATCGTCGAAATGACGAACGAAGTGCGTCGAGAAAAAAATCTGCCGGCGCTTAAGGTCAATGCCATGCTAGCCAAGGCTGCGCGCGCGTTTGCGCAGAAGGTGGCAACGAGCGGCAGGTTTTCACACACCGCAGACGGCCGGACGCCGGCCCAGCGCGCCGAGAGCGTCGGTTACAAACATTGCGATATCGCCGAAAACCTCGCGATGGACCAGAACATCGGCGGCTTCGATACTGGCGAGCTTGCCTTGCAAGCCATTGCGGGCTGGATGAACTCGCCGCCGCATCGCGCCAACATTCTTCGCGCCAGCGTATCCGAAATCGGCGTCGGCGTTGTGCGCGCTCCAGGCGCCAAACCGAAGTTCATATCGGTCGAACTGTTCGGCCAGCCTGCTTCGAAAATCTTGACATTCCAGATCAAGAATTTCGCAAAGGTGGAACTCAACTATTCCTACGGAAGCAAGACCTATGACCTGAAGCCTGGAGTTTCCGTCGTTCACTCATCGTGCTCGCAACAGCAGCTCGTTATTACCAAGCCCGGCGGCGTCTTTTCTTCGGCAACGGAAATCGCGAAGGTAACGGCGGAAAACAAAAAACTATACACACTCAAGCCGAATGCCTCGGGCGAGCCGAAGCTGGAAATTGCCACCCGTTCAGCAGAACCATGAGTAGTCTGAACATTGATCCGTGAAGAAACTTTTCCGGCCGCATCGCGTTACAATAAGATTCGGCTAAAAAACGAAAAAGGAGGGATGCCTATGCAAACCCGCCAACTTCTCATCTTCATTGCGCTTAGCCTGATCGCTGCGGGTGTCGTCATCGGTGCGGTGACGACCTATAGGCGTTCACACACAGAAGTGCTTGTCGATACGCCGGCGGCGAAAGTCGAAACCAATAAGCCGGGCGATCAGACGACGATCGATGCGCCTTATACGCATATCGAAAAGGGCAACGAAGGCACGAAGATCGAAGCTCCGGGCGTAAAGATCGAAGTGCCGCCAAAGCAGCCGCAGAATTGATCTCCAGATCGAGTTGTGATGCTCGGGGCAGTCACGCGTGACTGTGCCGAGCATCCGCTTTTCATCTGCGCAATGGCTCCTCGGCATGACGCGTCGAGGAGGCCGGCCGCGATCAGCCGATGATTCTAAGAATGCCACCTTCAACGCGGAGCGCTGCGCCGTTGGTGGCGGAGGCTTCTTTGGACGCCGCGTACACAACCATGTTGGCGACTTCTTCAACGCTCGCGAACCGCTGAATAAGCGAGGTCGGGCGGTGTTCTTTCACGAAAGTAGCGGCCATCTCGTCCGTGCTCTTGCCTGCAGCTTCGGCCATCGACTTCAAGAAGTCATCGACACCTTCGGAAAGCGTCGGCCCCGGCAAGACGGAATTGACGGTGACGTTGGTTCCGGCCGTCAGTTGAGCGACGCCTTGGGCAATCGAGAGCTGCGCGGTCTTGGTGAACCCATAATGGATCATCTCGACGGGAATGTTCACCGCTGACTCCGACGAGATGAAGATCACTCGGCCCCAGTTGCGCTCAAGCATACCCTTCAGGTAGCCGCGGGTCAGGCGCACGCCGGACATCACGTTCGTCTCGAAGAAGCGCATCCAATCGGCGTCCGGAATATCGAAGAAGGGCTTCGGCTCGAAGATGCCGGCATTGTTGATCAGGATATCGACCGACGGCACCGCCTCGATCAAGGCATCGCAGCCTGCTGCGGTAGCGACGTCGGCAGCGACACCGGTGACAGCCGCAGCGTTGCATGCCTTGTGCACGGCGGCGATGCCCTTATCGACCGTCTCCTGCTTGCGGCCATTGATCACCACTTTGGCGCCGGCCTGAGCCAAACTTTTCGCGATGGCCAGTCCGATACCGGCCGTCGAGCCAGTTACGAGGGCGGTCTTGTCGGTCAAATCGATTTTCATGGGCCGGTTCCGGTTTGGAGGGTTGATGTGCCTTAGATCGGATTTTCCGAACAATATGCAAGAGTAATGTTTTCGTCGCGCCTCTCTTGGCCTGGATCAATGGCAATCGGAGCGCGCGGACCTAACTGCTACGTTGCGACGGCGGGAGAGTTCCGCCCGGTCGCGAACTCCCGCCGGCTCGGTCTCAACAGGTCGTCGCATGCGGTTCCAACAATTCGTACTGCTCCGGAAAGCAAGCAGCAACATTCCGGCCGTCAGAACGAGCTACAGTCTGTGCGACGCGTCGCAGTTCTTCGTTTGCGGCGCGGACGACGGGAGGGCGAATGGCACTCGAAATCGAACGAAAATTTCTGATCCATGACGCATCCTGGAGAGAGGCGGTGACGGGTTCTGAACGCATTCTGCAGGGCTATTTCGCGCGCACGCCGCTGCTCCGAGCCCGCATTCGCATCTACGGTGACAAGGGCTACATCACGCTCAAGAGCGAACCGGGCATGCTGGTCCGGCATGAATACGAATATGAGATTCCGAAAGCCGACGCTGTCGAGATGATCAAGCAGTTCAGCGTCGAGCCGATCATCAGCAAGATGCGCTACGATGTGCCCTATGGCGGCGTCGTATGGAGTGTCGACGTCTTCGAAGGCGCGAACAAAGGGCTGGTGCTTGCCGAAGCCGAACTCAAAAGCCCGGATCAGGCGCTGGCGTTGCCGCAGTGGGCCGGGCGCGAAGTGACCAACGACCGCCGCTACGGCAATTCCAACCTCGCGCGCTATCCGTTCATCACTTGGGACAAGAACGGCAATCCACCGCCGGAGAAAGACGACGACGCATAGGCGCTGCGATGCCCTTGGCCCCGCACACGTGGCATTGCGTCAATGCCAACCATTATAAGGGTCCCAGCCATCGTCGTCGGCTTGGCGTTCCGACTGACGATTGATGATGTGCGGCGATTGCGGGCTCGTTTTCGGCGCAGCCGCAGAGGTCTTCACCGACGTCCGCTCAGCCGGCTTCGACCGCGACTTCTCTGCGGCAGCCACGCGGCCGCTCAGTGAGCGCACGATCGTCACCTCGGTTCCCACATGCACGAGAGACGCAAGATGCAGCACGTTCGCGTTCATCATCCGGAAGCAACCTGACGACATCGCCTTGCCGATCGACTTCGGCTCGTTGGTGCCGTGGATGCGATACAGCGTGTTACCGAGATAGATTGCCTTAGCGCCGAGCGGATTGCCGATACCGCCGAGCATGCGCACGGGAAGTCCCGGCTGGCGCTGGCGCATTTCTGCGGGCGGATACCAATCCGGCCAATCAGCAATGCGGGACACTTTTTCCTTACCGGTCCAGGCAAAACCCTGACGGCCGACGCCGATCGAATAGGCGTAAGCCGTGTGCGTGTTGAGCACGTAGTAGAGTTTGCGCGCGCTGGTATCGATGACGATGGAGCCCGGCGCGTACGGCGCGTTGAAGGCCACCTTCGGCGGCGCCACAGGACGGATATAAGGGCGCGATCCGCCGCTGACGCCCTGCGACCTGCTCAGCCGCTCTTCTTCTTCGCGAGAGGGCGCTGCGTCCCACGCGCCATCATCGTCGCGATCGTATCCATATTTATCATAGCCGTCGCTGCCGTAGACCCGCCGCCCCGGATAGGGCGCGTAATAGCCGCCGTCGCGGTTGCCGTTGTAGCGGGGATCGTAGCGGCGCGGGTCGCTGTCGGGATCGCCGTAGCGATTATCGGCGCGCGGGCCGTCTTGCTGATCGAAGTAGCGATCGTCATCCTGCGGTTCGTCGTAGCCATACTGGGAATAGCCCTGCACGGGTGCGCCACGCGGGTCATTCCATTGTTGCCACTGCTGGGCTGAGGCCAGGGTCGACGAACCGGCTAACGCCGACACGCCGACGATCGACAGAATGATTGCTTTCATTGAATCCCGCGCATTCTTTGATTTACCCGTAGGGCAGTCATGGCTGAACAGATCGGAACGCCATTTCCGTCGTTCAATATGTGATGCCTGAAGTCGTCATCGGCGTGGCAAATCAATGGCATCGACGCATGGGCGGTATTTCAAATTGTAACGAAGAAACGCTCAATATTGATAAAAGCCGATTTTCCTTGTCCGACGAAGTTCAGCGCGAAGAGCGGGCCAACACATCCATTAATTCCGCCACCTTACGGCGCTGCTCGGCCGAGTTGCCGCTGGCGATTGCGTGCTCGACGCAATGTGCGACGTGATCTTTCAGAACTTCCTCTTCGAGACGGCGAAGGGCGGCGCGAACGGCCGAGATCTGCGTGACGACGTCGATGCAATACCGGTCATCCTCGACCATCTTGGCGATGCCACGCACCTGTCCCTCGATCCGGCTCAGGCGTTTCAAGCACGCGGTTTTTGTCTGTTTCTGCATGCCTTGACGTATACCCTATGGGGGTATATCTGTCAAACGATGCCCTAGGCGGGTACGCGGAATCAAGGATGCGGAATGATGGCGGCAGGTAAACCGACCGACGGACACGATCACAGTGGCCAGAACGGGCATAGCTGCTGCTCGCATCAGACCGCGAAAGACGGCGCGACTGCTGAGGCGCACGATCACGCCCATCATGATCATTCGGGTCATAGTCACGGCGTGGCCGCGCACAAGGCGAAGGATCCCGTGTGCGGCATGAGCGTTGATCCCGCTACGGCGAAGCACCGCGCCGAGCATGGGGGACAGTCTTATTATTTCTGCTCTGCCGGTTGCCGGACGAAGTTTCTCGCCGAGCCTGCGAAATATCTGAAACCCGCCGAAGCGCGCTCTGAGAACGTCCCCGCCGGCACGATTTACACCTGCCCGATGCATCCGCAGATCCGCCAGGTCGGGCCGGGCTTTTGTCCGATCTGCGGCATGGCGCTCGAACCGGAGATCGTATCGGCCGAGGCCAAGCCGAATCCTGAGCTTGAAGACATGACGCGGCGTCTGTGGATTGGCCTTGCGCTGGCGCTGCCAGTGTTCGTGCTCGAAATGGGCGGACACATCTTCGATCTGCACCACCTCATCAGCCCAACGGTTTCGAATTGGGTGCAGCTCGTGCTCGCCACGCCCGTCGTGCTGTGGGCGGGCTTTCCGTTCTTTGAGCGCGGCTGGAAATCGATCCAGACTGGCAACCTCAACATGTTCACACTGATCGCGCTCGGAACGGGCGTAGCGTGGGTCTACAGCATTGTCGCGACGCTGGCGCCGAGCTTGTTTCCAGAAAGCCTACGCGGCATGGATGGCGCAGCGCCCGTCTATTTCGAAGCGGCTGCAGTCATCACGGTGCTGGTTCTCGTGGGTCAGGTACTTGAGCTTCGCGCGCGTGACCAGACGAGCAGCGCCATCCGGTCGCTGCTCAATCTTGCTCCCAAGACAGCGCGGCGCATCAAGGCCGACGATTCCGAAGAAGAAGTGCAAGTCGAGACCATCGTCGTCGGCGACAAACTGCGCGTGCGTCCCGGTGAAAGCATACCGGTCGACAGCGAAGTCATCGATGGCAAAAGCAACGTCGATGAATCGATGGTGACCGGCGAGTCCATGCCCGTCAGCAAAACGGCCGGTGCGAAGGTGATCGGCGGCACGATCAACGGCTCGGGCGCGCTCGTCATTCGCGCCGAAAAGGTCGGCCGCGATACGATGCTCGCGCGCATCGTCCAGATGGTGGCGGATGCACAGCGCAGCCGCGCGCCGATCCAGCGATTGGCCGATGAGGTTGCAAGCTGGTTCGTGCCGCTGGTCTTAGGCGTCGCAGTATTGGCGTTCATCGCGTGGATGGCGTTCGGTCCAGAGCCGCGGTTTTCATACGCTCTCATCGCAGCGGTCTCAGTGCTGATTATCGCATGCCCCTGCGCGCTTGGTCTTGCAACGCCAATGTCGATCATGGTCGGCGTCGGACGCGGTGCGCGCGCGGGCGTTCTGATCAAGAACGCCGAAGCGCTGGAGCGGATGGAAAAGATCGACACGCTCGTCGTCGACAAGACCGGCACGCTGACTGAAGGCAAGCCGAAGGTTACCGCGATCCGCACCACGTCCGGTGTTGACGAAGCCGAGCTTTTGAAGCTCGCGGCAAGTCTTGAACAGGCGAGCGAGCATCCGCTCGGCGCGGCCGTCGTCGCTGCCGCACGCGAGCGGAATATCGCGCTTTCGCCGGTCAGCGATTTTGCAGCACCGTCGGGCAAAGGCGTCAGCGGCACCATCGACGGCCGCGCCGTCGTTATCGGCAACAGGAAGATCATCGACGAAGCGGGCATCTCGACGTCGTCACTCGATGCAGACGCGGAAAAGCTGCGCGCCGACGGTGCGACCGCGGTCTACGTCGCGGTCGATGGGCAGGCAGCGGGTATCATTGCGGTCGCCGATCCCATCAAGGCGACGACGGCATCGGCGCTTAAAAAACTCAAAGCCAGCGGTATTCATGTCGTCATGCTGACGGGCGACAATACCACGACGGCGAAGGCTGTCGCCGGCAAGCTCGGCATCGACGACGTCAAGGCGGATGTGCTGCCGGAAGACAAGGCGCGCATCGTCAACGAATACAAAGGTCGCGGCCACGCCGTTGCGATGGCGGGCGACGGCGTCAACGACGCCCCTGCTCTCGCCGCCGCCGACGTCGGCATCGCGATGGGAACGGGCACCGACGTCGCGATCGAAAGCGCGGGCGTTACGCTGCTCAAAGGCGACCTTGGAGGCATCGCGAAAGCGCGTCGGCTGTCCGAAGCCACGATGTCGAACATCCGGCAAAACCTGTTCTTCGCTTTCATCTATAACGCCGCGGGCGTACCGATTGCGGCAGGCGTGCTCTATCCGGTCTTTGGTTTGCTGCTATCGCCCGTCATCGCGGCTGCAGCGATGGCGATGTCATCCGTCAGCGTGATCGGAAATGCGCTGCGTTTGCGGGCCATTGATATAGAGTAGGCTCAGCGGGAAAAGATTCGGGGGATCGAGAGAATGCTCAGCCTCAGCGCGTTTCTTTTGGGGCTTGGCCGCGTGCTGCTCGGCGGATTTTTTGTCTACGCGGGCGTGCATCACTTCTTCATCATGCCGCCGCTGACCGCCATGGTCGCTGCGCGCGGCATCCCCTACCCTCGCCTCGTCCTAATCGTCGGCTCTCTCTTCCAGATTGTTGCCGGCGCGCTTTTCGTTCTCAATATCTTCACGGCCGCCGCTGCGTTCGGCTTGATCGTGTTCACGATCGCCGCTTCGATCATGCTGCTCAACTTCTGGAACATGGATGAACCGATGCGGCAGACCGCCAAGACCGCATGGCAAACGAACGCCGCCATTGTCGGCGGATTATTGATCGCTGCGGCTTACGCCGTCTGATTATTTACACCTTACGTTGTTGCTTTGGCATCGAGCATTGCGGGCGCACTCTCCGGTTTCTTTAGCGACAGAATGAGCAGCGACGCGGCGAGGCACGCAATTCCCGCTGCAAAGAACGCCGGCAGATAGGTCGCGAACTCGGTGCGCGTGAGCCCTGCTCCATATGCCGCCGTCGCTGCGCCGATCTGATGGCCGGCGAAGATCCAACCGAAGATGACGTTGGTTTTTTCAGGCCCAAAATAACGCGTCGTCAGCTTGACCGTGGGCGGCACGGTCGCGATCCAATCGAGGCCGTAGAACATCGCGAAAAGCGACAGACCATAAAATGTGAAGTCGGTGTACGGCAGATAAAGCAGCGATAGCCCGCGCAGGCCGTAGTACCAGAAGAGCAGCCAGCGGTTGTCGAAACGATCCGATAGCCAGCCCGAGCCGATGGTGCCAAAGAAATCGAAGACGCCCATCATCGCGAGCACGCTGGCCGCCGCGACGGATGCGAGGCCGTAATCGCCGCACAGCGCGATGAAATGCGTCTGGATCAGGCCGGTCGTGCTTACGCCACAGATGAAAAACGTGCCGAACAGCACCCAGAATGCTCCGCTTGTGGAGACCTCTTTCAGGACCAACAATGGCGTCAGCAACAGCGCAGCAAAATTCTCAGTGTGCGGCGGCGTGGGAACGATGTCCTTCGCACCGTAAGGTGGCAGGCCGATATCCGCGGGGCGGTCGCGCATCAAGAGCCAGACGACGATGGCAGCAACGGCGATCACCGCGCAGATGAACGCGACGGAGAGACGCCATCCGTAAAGCGCCGTGAGCTTGGCGAGCAGCGGCAGAAAGACCAGCTGGCCGGTTGCCGTGCTGGCAGACAGCATGCCCATCACCAGGCCGCGCCGCTCGGAGAACCAGCGTGTCGCGACCGTGGCGCCGAGCACCATCGCCGTCAGTCCCGTTCCAAATCCGACGCCGACGCCCCACAGCAGAACGAGTTGCCAGAGGCTGGTCATCGCCAACGACGCGGCGAGCACGGCGGCAACGATGACGAGCGCCGTCAGCACCATGCGGCGAATGCCGAAGCGGTTCATGAACGCGGCCGCGAACGGCCCCATCAGCCCAAAAAGGATGAAACGGATGGCCAACGCCGATGAGATCTCCGACGTCTTCCAGCCGAATTCTTTTTCGAGCGGGACGATAAAAACGCCCGGCGCGCCCACGGCCCCTGCCGTCACGAGCATAGTGAGGAATGCCGCGGCGGCAACGGCCCAGCCGTAGTGGATGTTTTTTCGCGCCATCGTTGCGGCGAGCGCCGAAGAGATCATGAAGGCCCCAAAACCGTATTCGCGTTTAACACATGCCGGGGGTTTTATATTATGTTCATAATAAAAATCCAGCGCGACGCCGCCGCGTGCCATAGCGGGCAACCCGGGAACAGGATTTCATTAAGGAAATCATTAACTTCAAACTGCGCAAATGCGCCTCCTTGCGGCCTCATGCATCGGCATTCTACCACTGGCATGGACTGCGGGGATAAGTTGGCCGTCACCAGATTTGCATGACAGTCCTGAGGCGAAAGCAATCGACGATGATACGCCAGCGGCTTCTGTTTCTCGGACTGCTGATCTGGGCGCTCGCGATGATCCTGCCGGATTTCGCGCGCGTGGTTCGCCCTCTCGGATCGTTCGGTTTTTATGCCGACAGTGACGGGCTGATCTATGACGTTGCCGGTCCGTTCAATGCCTTAGAGGACTCGCCCGCCTGGAAAGCCGGTGTGCGCGAGGGCGACCGGCTCGATTTTTCGAAAATGCGGTGCATTCCCTATGACCGCGATGTCTGTGCCGCGACGATCTCGGCGGTCGGCGGCAATGAATATGTCCTTCCCGGCGGACAGGCGACGTTCGAGCTGCTGCCCAATGGAGCGGAACCGGCGCGTCAAGTGCACTTGACGGCGCTGCCCCGGCCCTCAAACTGGCTCGTGCGCTTCGTGCTGATGCTCGAGCAAATCGCCGGCATCGCGGTCATCCTCGGCGCCGGGTGGCTGGTGTGGACGAAGCCCGGTCCTATGAGCTGGGGCTTTTTCCTGTACGCCATCTGGTTCAATCCCGGCCAAGCCTACGAATTCTATGCCCACTTGCAGCGCTGGCCGATCGTGCTGATGGCGCAGAACGCCTTGGGTTGTATTGCACAAGCCGCAGGATACGTCGGACTGCTGATCTTCGTGATGCGGGCGCCGACCGATACGCTGCAGCCGCAATGGGCGCGCGCGGAACGCCTGATGCCTTGGCTCGGCGCCGTTATTGCCGTGGCGCTCATGGCGTCCTACGGCAGCTCGTTTGGCTTCCATACTGAATTGCTCAGCCGCGTCACAATCTTGTTCGGCATCCTCGTCAGTGCGGCGGCCGTTGCGATCCTGCTGATGCGGCGGCAGACGCTGTCGCCCAAGGACAACCAGCGCCTGCGGTGGGTGATGTGGGGATGCCTGATCGGACTTCCGGCGTTTGTCATCGCCGATCTCAACGAATACACGACGCTGCTGACCGACTGGGACGGGCTGTTTCTGCCGGAAGATGTCGCCGGGCTGCTATATCTTACCAACGGCGTGCTTTGCCTGTTCGTGGTCGAAGCCGTGCGGCGGCAACGCGTCGTCAATGTTGCGATACCGCTCAGGCGCGTGACCGTGCTTGCGCTCATTACGAGTTTGCCGGCTCTCCTCTTGCACGAGCAGGCCGAGCATCTGCATGAGCTTGTCGAGCTTCCGAGCTGGACGTGGCTTCTCGTCGGCGCGATCATTCTGTTTGTCATCGGACGTCTGCACGAATGGGCTGTGGAACTCGCCGACGATTTTTTCAATCGCTCGCTCGATCGGGCCGGGGAGATTCTCGACGAAGCCATATTGGAGGCCAAAACCGGAGACGAGATCGACCGAATTTTATCCAGCCGCGCCAGCAATATTCTCAGGCTGTCATCAGCGGTGACGTTCCGCCGGACCGAAAGCGGTTTTCGCCGCTACGAAAACGGCACAGGCTGGACCGGCGATATCTCGGATCTTCGTCTCAACGATGGCGATCTCGGCGCGCTGCTGAAGGGCGAGCCGTGCGTCATCAACGAGGCGGTGGCAAAGGACGCGTCATTTCCTGTCGATCTCGATATGCCGATCCTGGCGATTCCGGCGACGAGCCGGGTGCATTGTTATGCCATCACGTTCTATGGCCCGCACGAGTCCGGCACGGCGATCGACGCCAACGAACGACGGATACTGCAGAACCTCGGGCGACACGCGGCCGACGCCTACGCCCGCATCGAGAACGACGAGCTCCGCAAAACCATCACGGATCTTAGATATCAAGTCGAGATGCGCGGCGCCCTGGCCTAACGGGGTGCCCCGCGCCTTCGCGCGCTCTTGTGACGTTCCGACAGGCTGCCTGCCATCTCAACGAGCGCTTAATGTCATCGAAAGTTTGTATTGGAAGCTTCTTCGTCGCGTCGCCATGTTTAAGCTCAGTGTAGCCGGCGAAATGAGGAGCATGTCATGGAACAGATCGCTATCGGCAAGTCCGGCGTCACGACGTCTCGGGTGGGTCTTGGAACCTGGGCCATCGGCGGATGGATGTGGGGCGGCAGCGAAGAACGCGAGTCCATCGCGACAATCCAATCGGCCGTCGAGCGCGGCATTACGCTGATCGACACAGCGCCGGTCTATGGTTTCGGCCAGTCTGAAGAGATCGTCGGCAAAGCGCTCGCAGAAGGCGGACTGCGCGACAAAGTACAGATCGCAACGAAAGTCGGGCTGGCGTGGAAGGACGGCAAGGTCTATCGGGATTCTTCGCCGTCACGCATTCGTCAGGAAATCGAGGACTCGCTGCGCCGACTACGAACGGACGTCATCGACCTTTATCAAGTCCACTGGCCCGATCTCGACACACCATTCGAAGAGACGGCGCGCACGCTGGAAGATTTGCGGCGGGCCGGAAAAATCCGCGCGATCGGAGTCAGCAATTATTCGCCGGCGCAAATGGAGCAGTTTCGCCGTGCTGCGGCGCTCGATGCGGTGCAGCCGCCCTACAATCTGTTCGAGCGCGAGATCGAGGCCGACGTTCTTCCCTATGCCAAGAAAGTCGGTCTTACGGTGCTCAGCTATGGCGCCTTATGCCGAGGGCTGCTCAGCGGGCGCATGACCGCCGCGACGACGTTTAGCGGCGATGATCTGCGTAAAGCCGATCCGAAGTTCCAGGCCCCGCGCTTCGCACAATACCTTGCTGCAATCGAAAAGCTGCAAGCTCTGGCGCAGAACCGCTTCGGCAAATCCGTGCTCGCGCTTGCTGTCCGCTGGGTCCTTGACCAGGGGCCCACGATTGCGCTGTGGGGCGCGCGCCATCCCGGTCAGCTCGATCCGGTGGCCGAAGTCGATGGCTGGCATATCGACGACGGCAGCAAGCGTGAAATAAATTCGATTTTGGAAGCCTGCATCAGCGATCCGGTTTCTCCTGAGTTCATGGCACCGCCGGAAAAGCGGCCACAATTCGCGCAGGCCCGGTCAAGCTGAGATGGCAGCGTGCCGCAATTTTTACTCGGTCGACGAGATATGTGAGGAAGTATGAAAGTCGGATTCATCGGGCTCGGTCATATGGGCTCGGCCATCGCCGCGAACCTGCTCAAGGCAGGATACGACGTCACTGTCTACAATCGCACCCGGGCGAAAGCCGAAGCGCTTGCGTCGCAGGGCGCCAAGGTCGCAAGCACGCCGGGCGAAGCAGCGACGGGTGATGCCGTCTTCACGATGCTGGCGGACGACACCGCCGTTGCGAGCGTTGTTTTCGACGACGGCGGCATTCTCGCGAGCATGAACCCCAAGGCCGTTCATATCTCGCTCAGCACCATCAGCACGGCCCTTTCGAAGCGGCTGGTGGAGGCGCATGCGAATACCGGGCAGCGTTACGTCGCAGCGCCCGTGCTCGGCCGTCCTGATGCGGCAGCGGCCGCGAAGCTCTTTATCGTTGCGGCGGGCGCGGCTGACGCTGTGAAAGCCGTAACGCCTTTGTTTGATGTTATCGGACAACGAACATTCGTCGTCTCGGAGCAGGCCGACGCCGCCAACGTCGTCAAGCTCAGCTGTAATTTTCTTATTGCGACCGTCATTGAATCGCTCGGCGAAACGATGGCGCTCACGAGCAAGGCCGGCATCGACAAACACCACTTTCTCGACATCCTCACCTCGACGCTGTTCGGCGCGCCGATCTACAAGACTTACGGCAATCTAATTGCGGACGAAAAATTCAAGCCTGCTGGGTTTGCAGCGCCCCTCGGGCTGAAAGATGTTCGGCTGGCGCTGGCCGCCGGCGAGGAACTGCGCGTACCGTTGCCCATCGCCAGCCTGCTGCGCGACCGCTTTCTAACCCTGCTTGCCAATGGCGGCGATGATTTAGACTGGTCGGCCGTCGGCAGCCTAGCGGCGAAAGATGCAGGCGTCGCCTGAGTTCCCCACCTTCGCGCATGTCTCCCGCGCCTTTTCAAGCTTACACTGAAGGTCGCAAAACGATAGCATCGTCAGCATAGGCTGGAACCGAACGGTATCCGTTCCTATTTCGAAATTTCGAATGCGTTATCGAATTTCGGAGCCGGACATGAGCACCTCGTTCGCAACGTCGCACACGGCCACGTTACATAAGGGTCTGCCGCCTGGTCCGAAAGGTACCTTGATCGGCGGCAACCTCTCGCAGATCGGGACGCGACGCGTCGATTTCTTTCTAATGCTGGCGCAGACGTATGGTCCGATTGCCAGCTTCCGCGCCGGACGATGGCGACTTTTCCTTGTTAGCGACCCCGAACTCATACAGCAGGTGCTGGTGACGGACGCACGTTCCTACATCAAGCATTTCGGCGCGCGGACGTTCAAGCCAGTCCTCGGCAACGGCCTCGTTACAAGCGAGGGCGATTTCTGGCTGACGCAACGCCGCCTGTTGCAACCCGCTTTCCTCAAAACACAGGTGCTGTCCTATGCGCCGGTCATGGCGGAATTGACAGAAGCGATGCTCGCGAAGTGGGTGCCGGGAACATCTGTTGACATCGCATTCGAGTTCAGCGCACTGACGAGCGCCATCGCACTGAAGACGCTATTCGGCCTCGACGATCACGGCGATCGCGTGCGCGTTGATGAAAGTCTGCGGCTGACGTTCGAGCTTCTGACGCATCGTCTCGACTCGTTGTTTCAAGTGCCGCTCGTTTTTCCGACGCCGGCCAATTTGCGCCTCAAGCGGGCGATCGCAGACGTCAACGCTGTGATTGACGGTTTCATTGCGCAGAAGCAGGCGGCGCCTCCCGGCAACGATCTGCTGTCCACGATGATTGCAGCACAGCGCGAAGACGGCACGCAAATGACGGCGCAACAGCTGCGCGACGAAGCGATGACGCTCTATCTCGCGGGCCATGAAACGACGGCACTCACCTTGACGTGGAGCTGGTATCTGCTGTCGCAACATCCCGACGTCGAACAAAAGCTCGTCGCCGAATGGCAGCGTGTTCTCGGCGGCCGCGCGGCGCGTGCGAGCGACCTTTCGGCGCTGACGTATACGGCGGCCGTCATCAACGAGGCGATGCGGCTTTATCCCCCCGTCTATGTCATCGGGCGCGAGGCGACGACCGACCTCGAACTCGGCGGTTATCGCGTCAAGAAAGGCTATACGATTTTGATGAGCCAGTGGGTCAACCATCGCGACCCGAAGTATTTTCCTGAGCCCGAGCGCTTTCTTCCCGAGCGATGGCTCGATGGCCTCGCATCGCGTCTGCCGAAGTTCGCCTACTATCCGTTCGGCGGCGGCCAGCGGCTTTGCATCGGCGTGCACTTCGCATTGATGGAAGCGGCGATTGTGCTCGCGACCGTGGGACAACAATTCAAGTTCACGCTCGCCCCCGACGCGGTGATCGACATCATGCCTCAAATCACGATGCCACCGAAGTACGGCATGCCCGCCACGTTGACACGTCGTTGATTTTTGGCTCCTACGAGGCCGTCGCGAGGTCCTCTTCCGGTCGTCGCCAGAATGCAAATCTGCGCTTGCGTACGGGCTCGCCAGCGGTTGCAAGCGAGCTAATCAAATCGGCGGCGCCGCGAACCACACGGCGGTTGTTCCAGTATCCGGTGTGAGCATGATAGGCGACCATCGGTTGCGACAGATAACCGAGCCCGCGGAGAAGCATGCCTTCCGATGCAACCTCAATATCGTCAAGCAGCGGCTCGTTCGCATAAGCTTCATTGAGCGGCTTCAGCGGATAGCCGAGCAGATCGTTGCGGCTATAGAAGTTGAGCCATCGTGTGCGCGTTCGCATATCGGCATCGAGATCCCTACCGGGAAAAGCTGGCGGCGTGTTCGGATCGCGGGACGTCGTGATCGGCAGAATGCGGCTCGGCCCAAACGTGAAAGTGAAGAGCGGCATGTTCGAGCCCATCATCACCAAGCCTGCCAGCGTATCGAGGCGGCGAAAGGGCGAGCCGTTCTTCAAGTAAGCGGCGAATTCTCGGATATCATCGCCCTCTGGTGCGAGGCGCGCATCGTCCCAGTTCTTGATCGTATTTACGTCCCAGATGAACGAAGAGACGATATGGCAGCCGAGCGAATGGCCGATGAAAATCAGCGGCCGGTTCGGCTGGCCGTCGCCGTCGAGCGTTTCGAGAACGGCGCGAATGTCGGACTGAATTTCGTAGTAGCAGGAATTGCGGAAGCTCTTTGTCTTCTGATAGGCGGCTGCGTCACCGAGGCCCTGGACGACCAAACTGCGATACGGCGTTACGGGAAAAAGGCGGCTCTTTGCAACTTCATCGAGATATTCTTTCTGGCGCTGGCGCACGCGCTCCGCCCAGAAGACCGACCGGAACGTCGCGACGTCGCGAACGCGCTTGGGCAGGCAGGCCTCGATTGCGGACTGCATGCCTGCGTGATAGCCCGGCGCAAACGTATGAATACCGTGCACGAACACGATCGCGACTGGCTGCGCCATGCTCCTCCCCCGCATTCTTCAATGTATAAATAGACTTCGTTCCAACTGCTATCGTTCGGGCTTGCGGCGTTTGCATGGCGTGCGTGCAACGCTGCGCCGTTTCGCACGTTGGCCGTTCTATGACGTTTTAATCCGAAGCCTCATCAGGACCGCATGACATGGATGCAAAAATCGCCGCGATTACGGGAGGCGGACAAGGCATCGGACGTGGCATCGCGTATGCTTTCGCGGCGGCGGGCTATGCTGTTTCCATCGCCGATCCGGCCGCGGACGCAGGCGAAGAAGCCGTCGAATACATCAGCAAGCTCGGCGGGCGCGCGCTATACGAGCGCGCAGACACGTCGCGCGAGGAAGACGTGAACCGCTGGATCGCACGGACCATCAAAACGTTCGGCTGTCCGGAGGTGCTCGTTAACAACGCCGGGATCAATGCCAATCAGCCATTCCTCGAATTGCGGATCGAGGATTTCGATCATGTGCAGGCGGTCAACGTCCGTGGGGCGGTGCTCTGCACGCAAGCCGTCGCGCGTGAACTCGTCAAGGCAAAGCGGGGCGGTGCAATCATCAATATCGCCTCGACGCGCGCCTTCATGTCGGAGGCTAACACCGAAGCCTACACGGCATCAAAAGGCGCGATCATCGCATTGACGCACGGCATGGCGATCAGCCTCGGCGGCTATGGCATTCGCGTCAACGCGATCAGCCCCGGCTGGATCGAAACCGGCGACTGGCAATATTCAGGACGCGCAAAAATCCCGCATCATTCGGATACCGACAAAGCGCAGCATCCTGTCGGCCGCGTCGGCGTACCGGATGACATTGCCAAGGCATGTCTGTTTCTCGCAAACGATGCGGGCTTCATGACCGGGCAAAACATCATCATCGACGGCGGCATGAGCGTGAAGATGATTTATGTCTAGCTTGCGGTCGTCGCGCTGACGCAATCGCGGCTTATGCCGCTCGGCGCTCAATTGGCTCAAGGGTATATCGCCGTGACAAACGCAATCATCGAGAACGTCTCGGATACGGCATTCTGGGTCGCTCACTATCGCGGCATCGAAAGCAAGCGCGCGGATGCTCTCTTTCATGATCCCCTCGCGGCAGTGCTGGCAGGAGATCGCGGGCGGACCATCGCTGAAGCCATGCCGCGCCCTTTCCTGACGGAATGGGTCATTGCTGTACGCACTCGCATCATCGACGAGTTCATTCATGGTGCGGTCGACAACGGCGTCGATACGGTTTTGAACCTCGGGGCGGGCCTAGATACGCGCCCTTATCGGATGGATCTGCCGCCGACGCTGAATTGGATCGAAGCCGATTATCCGGCGATGATCGACTACAAGAAAAGCTTGCTCGCGCAAGAAAAGCCGCGCTTCGGTCTGTCACGCGAGACATGCGATCTCGCGAACGATGCGGAACGCAAGTCCGTGCTCTCAGAGGTCAATGCGAAATCTCGGAAATTCTTGGTCCTGACCGAGGGCGTCGTTCCATATCTGACAATGGATGCTGCCGGAGCTCTGGCCGATGATCTCCATGCGCTCGATCATGCGGCCTACTGGATCGTCGATTATCTTTCGCCTCAGCTTCTCAAGTTCCGCGAGGGCATGATGTCGGGCAAAATGCAGAACGCGCCGTTTTTATTCCGCCCCACCGACTGGTTTGGTTTCTTCGACCAACATGGTTGGAACCGTAAGGAAATTCGTTATTTCGGCGAGGAAGGCGATCGGCTGGGTCGCAAAATCCGGATGCCCTTCCTTGCAATTGTCGCCACCGTCGCGCGTGCGCTGTTTTCATCCGCGGAACGACAGAACTTCAAGAACGCGGCTGGCTACGCTCTGATGGTGCCGAAGTGAATTGGAACCAGCCCCCAACGCTTCCGAGCGCCGGGGGCTGCCAACGGTGACAGAAAACTATAC
Organism: Hyphomicrobium sp. MC8b; assembly: GCF_905067615.1. Classification (NCBI taxonomy): domain Bacteria; kingdom Pseudomonadati; phylum Pseudomonadota; class Alphaproteobacteria; order Hyphomicrobiales; family Hyphomicrobiaceae; genus Hyphomicrobium; species Hyphomicrobium sp. MC8b. The sequence continues at coordinate 2,785,025 of NZ_LR898465.1, forward strand.
ACCGCGTCGCAACACACCGGCCACAAGGCCGATGATCACGAACACGACGGCCACCATCAGCAAGAGATGCGCGCCAGACATCGCCGTTCCGGCTACGCCGCCGAAGCCGAGAAACGCCGCAATAAGCGCGACGACCAAGAAGACGATCGCGTAATAAATCAGGCTGCCACCCATTGTGGTCCTCCATGCTCAAATGTCTGCAAAGCGAACGCACGCCGGCGTTTTTAAGTTCCTTTTTGCTTAGGCCCGGCTTTTGATTGCGCCCGGCGACACGGGTTCCGCGAGCCGGCCGCCCTCGCCTGTCATCCCAGCAGACGCAAAGCGGAGAGCACGGCCCCAGCGCGGCCATGCTCCCAGTTTCGCCGCCAATGCGGAGCCGGAATAACAGAGCCGTTCACGGCTCGCCCTCAGCGATGTCGTTCGACATTTTTGCCCCGTTCGTTAAAGATTAACGCAGGGGACGCGGCCGGGCGCAAAGATGGCTTGGCCAGCCTAACACTCGGAGCTAGCCTAAGAGTTGTCGTGAACGTCTTAATTGGCCCGTCGATTGCCATGCCTGTCGTTCTATCCATCATCGGCCAAAAAGGCGGCGTGGGAAAAAGCACGCTGGCGCGAGCGATTGCGGTCGTCGCGACGCAAGGCAATCTGCGGGTCAAGCTGCTCGATCTCGATATCGGGCAACAGACATCCGTGCGCTGGTCGACGACGCGCGCAACGAGCCGTACGCTTCGGACCATCGACGCGGAGGCTTTTTCATCGGTCGCCGATGCGCTCAAGGATACGTCGGACGTCGATCTCATCGTTATCGATACACCCGGCCATCTCTCGCCCGAGACGTTCGAAATTGCGCGCGCGTCGGATCTCATCGTCCTGCCGACGGGCACGAGTTCGGACGATCTCCATCCAACAACGCTGCTGCTCTATGAACTGGAGCAGAGGGGGCTATCGAAAGATCGGCTGTGTGTTGCCCTTTGCCGGATCCTGGACGCAAAAGAAGAACGCTGGGCGCGGCATTACCTTGAAACGACCGGCTATAAGCCGCTCATTGGCTCGCTACCAGAGCGCCTTGGTTATCGGCGTGCGCACAATCGCGGCCGGGCGATCACTGAAACCTCGGAAGCCTCGCTCAACGAACGCGCCAATGAATTGATGGCCAGTGTGCTGAGGAAAATTCTTCAGCACGTTCGTTCCGCCAACGGCGTTTATTCGGCGCATTGATAATATCATTCAAAACGGCGCGAGCATAAGGCGACGCCGCCCTCCAGCTGCGGTTCATGTTCTTTACAAATCTACAAGCTGCGTCCGCGCGGGAAACCATTACCTCTCGATCCCGTTTGAAGACCGTCCTATCGACAAACGAGAGGTAAGTTTCATGAAATTCGTCACAACCGCTGCACTGCTTGGCGCGGGCATGCTTGCTCTGACCGCGACCACGGCTTCCGCGGCCATTGTCTGCAACAGGGAGGGCGATTGCTGGCACGTGCGCGGGCACTACAAATACGAACCGGGCCTGCATTTGCGCGTGTTCCCCGATTCATGGAAGTGGGGCGACCACGATCACTATCGTTGGCGCGAGCATGAAGGCCGCGGCTACTGGCGGGGCGGCGTGTGGATTAATCTCTAGTTAGTTTTGTGCCCGGCGACACGCGTTCCGCGCGCCGGCCGCCGAGCACATTACTTGATGCATCGTTCTTGGCAGAATTTCTGAAAACGCCCGGCGACACGCGTTCCGCGCGCCGGGCATTTTTGTTTCGCCGCTTCCGACTATGTTGCGCACAGACAGCCGGAAGCGGCGGAACCATCACAACGGAATGTTGTCGTGCTTCTTCCAGGGATTTTCGAGCGTCTTGTTGCGCAGCATGTTGAGCGCGCGGCAGAGGCGCTTGCGCGTCGCCGAGGGCGTGATGACCTCGTCGATGTAGCCACGCTCGGCCGCGACGAATGGATTGGCGAACCGCTTCTTGTATTCGTCGATGCGCGCCTGAATCTTCGCCGGGTCCGATAGTTCGGAACGGTAAAGAATTTCGGCAGCACCCTTCGCCCCCATGACGGCGATTTCGGCTGTCGGCCACGCATAGTTGACGTCGCCGCGGATATGCTTGGAACTCATCACGTCGTAGGCGCCGCCGTACGCTTTGCGCGTGATGACGGTCACCTTCGGAACGGTTGCTTCGGCGTAAGCGAAGAGCAGTTTCGCGCCGTGCTTGATGAGGCCGCCGTACTCCTGCGCGGTGCCCGGCAGGAAGCCCGGAACATCAACGAACGTCACCAGCGGAATATCGAAACAATCGCAGAAGCGAACGAAGCGCGCGGCTTTGCGCGACGCATCGCTATCGAGCACGCCCGCCAGTACCATCGGCTGGTTGGCGATGATGCCGACGGTCGAGCCTTCCATGCGTGCGAAGCCCGTCACGATGTTCTTCGCGAAAGCTTCCTGGATTTCGAAGAAGTCCGCCTCGTCCACGACCTTCAGGATCAGTTCCTTGATGTCGTAGGGCTTGTTCGGATTGTCGGGGATTAGGGTGTCGAGCGAATGGTCGATGCGATCGGGGCTGTCGTGCGTCGGGATGAGCGGCACGCCCGCCTGGTTGCTCGACGGCAGGAAGTCCATCAGGCGACGCATCTGCAGCAGCGCCTCGAGATCGTTCTCGTAGGCCTTGTCGGCGATTGAGGACTTCGTGGTGTGGACCTTGGCACCGCCCAACTCTTCCGCGGTCACGGTTTCGTTCGTCACGGTCTTCACGACGTCGGGGCCAGTCACGAACATGTAGCTCGTATCCTTCACCATGAAGATGAAGTCGGTCATGGCAGGCGAGTAGACGTCGCCGCCCGCGCACGGTCCCATGATGACGGAAATCTGCGGGATAACGCCGGACGCCAGCACGTTGCGCTGAAATACTTCGCCATAGCCGCCGAGCGCATCGACGCCTTCCTGGATGCGCGCGCCGCCGGCATCGAAAACGCCGATGATCGGGGCGCGGTTTTTCAGCGCCATATCCTGGATCTTGGTGATCTTCTTGGCGTGTGTCTCTGACAGCGAACCGCCCATCACCGTGAAGTCTTTCGCGAAGACGTAGACGACGCGGCCGTTGATCGTGCCCCAGCCAGTGACGACGCCGTCGCCCGGCACCTTCGTCTTTTCCATGCCGAAGTCGGTGCAGCGGTGCTCGACGTACATGTCGAATTCTTCAAACGAACCGTCGTCCATCAGAAGTTCGATGCGCTCGCGGGCGGTCAGTTTGCCCTTGGCATGCTGCGCGTCAATCCGGGCGCGGCCGCCGCCGAGACGGGCATTGTCGCGGCGCTTCTCAAGCTCATCGATAATGTCTTTCATGGAACCCCTTGCCTGGCTCGGGCCGAATGTGCCGAAAGGGCTCTCTAGCATGGCTCCGATGCAGCGCAAACGGTGAGTTGTCGCGATGCCGGAGCCAAGCCCCGTGCCTAGGCAAAGGCCCGGAAACTCAGGCGCTTTTTGCGGCGGGCTCGGCTGCCGGCGCGGCCAGCCGGGCGGACAAATCAGCCGCCTTGACCTCGACAAAGCCGGCGCCGCGAACTGGCTCAATCAGAACGGGATGATTTTGGGCGGCGGCCCAGGGCAGCGTCGTTGCGATGAAATTCGCGATCGGCTCTACGATGACGCGCTTGCCCGCGATCTTTTTCATGTGAGCTTCGGCGTCAGGCCGGTGCGAAAAAACGTGCAGCTTGTCGGCCGAGCGCGGCTTCTGCATGCCGGGGGTCAGCATCGGGCCCTCGGCATTGCCGACAAGGTAAATTTCGCGCTTTTCACGGGCGGCGGCCGCATAAAGCGGGATCGCCTCGGTCTTGAGGCGGATCAGAAGATCGCGCGGGTCGATCTCCGCTTCGATCGGATCGGAAACCCAGTCGGTGCCGACGAAACCCTTGGCGGTCGCGATGCCAGGCAGAATATCAGTTGCAAATACTTCTAGAGAGATATCCTGCAACTCGCGGTTTCCGGCCAGCGCCTCAGCCCAGCGCCCTGCCTCGATCGGGCTCGACCAGAAAAGCTGAACCGTTCGCCCAGCGACCTTCTGCGAGGGCACGGAAGCGTTTTCCTCATCGGCAAGCGTGAGCACACGCCCTTCGGCCACCGCCCGGCGCACGAAGCGGTCGCGTTGCGCTAGCTCTGGAATGCGCGGCGCGTTGAGCATTGGTCACCGACCCCGAATCATTCCTGCAAGTGTTCTTGAAACGCGACGCGAGGACAAGGAGGTCTCGGGTAAAGATAATCCTTCGTGTTAAATTCGGTTCTTTCTTCTGTGTTTTCGATGCGACGTCTGCGCCTCAATTGTCCATGGCTTCGACATTTGCCAGCACTCGACGCAACAGGCCCATCAGCGTCTCGACCTCTTGCGCGGTTAGCCCCTCCATCGCTTCCTTGTTGCCTTGAAGGAGAATCTCGCGCCCCTGAGGCAGCTTCGCCAAAGCTTTTTCGGTAAGCGAAATCATGCTGCTGCGGCGATCGGTTAGATCCGGTTCCCGGTGCACAAGGCCATCGCGTTCCATGCGATTGATAAGCTGCGCCATGCTCGGCTGCTCAACTTTTACCAAACGCGCCAGTTCGATTTGCGACATTCGATTGCCGTCTTTGAGAGCGCTAAGCACGGGCAGATGCGCGGAGGCAAAGCCCAGCGCGCGGAGACGCGTGTCGCCGACCCGCGCCAAGCCGCGCGCAATTCGACTGAAATAATGACCGGGCGTCTCCATGGGCTTCCACTTACCGCTTGCCATTACATAGGGTCCTATGTTTATAACATAGGACCCTATGTAATCGGAGGCGGCGGAAATGGCAATCGGTTCACGGATCGCAATTATTGGCGGCGGCCCCGGCGGATTGATGCTCGCCCGTCTACTGGAACTCCGCGGGGTGATTGCGACAGTGTTTGAACGCGACGCTCACGCCGGCGAGCGTCCGCAAGGCGGCTCTCTCGACCTTCATGCCGAGTCCGGCCAGCGCGCCATGCGTTGCGCCGGGTTAGAGGCGGAATTTCGTGCTGCAGCCCGACCGGAAGACCAGGGCGATCGTTTGTACGACGAACACGGAACGCTCCTGTTCGACTACGACGGTGTTGGCGACGACCGGCCCGAAATCGACCGCACAGAACTTCGCCGCATCCTGCTCGGCTCCCTTTCCACAACGGAGATGCGTTGGGGCTGCAGGATCACGGGTGTCCGCCCCCCAGAGAATGGCGGTTACGATGTGATAAGCGACGGAATCAGCGAACACTTCGACATCGTCGTCGGCGCCGATGGCGCTTGGTCTCGCGTCCGTCCCCTGCTCTCCGACGCCACGCCTTTTTACGAGGGCGTCACCTTTATCGAACTCGGCTTCGATGCGAGCCGCCACCCGTCCGTCGATACCCTTGTTGGGAGGGGCAAAATGTTTGCGGTAGGCAACAACCGCGCGCTGATCGCCCAGCGCAACGGTCACGGGCATATCCGCGGCTACGCCGGTATTCGCATCCCGGAAGCTGAAGCCCAGAACTTGGCAAAACGATCGACCACCGAGACGCGCGCAATCGTGCGGGAGGCGTTCGACGGTTGGGCCCCGACGTTGACCCAGTTGATCGAGGACGGACAGATCATCGGCGTCCGCCAGTTGTATGCGCTGCCGGTTGGCCACCATTGGGCAAGCAGACTTGGGCTCACAATGCTGGGCGATGCCGCGCACTTGATGTCTCCGTTCGCGGGCGAAGGAGTCAATCTCGCGCTCGCCGATGCCGTCGATCTTGCGGATGCGTTGACAGCGGAAAACGGCTGGTCGGCTGTTGAGCGTTATGAAGCGGAGATGGTCGCGCGGGCGACGCCGGCCGCGGAAGAAGCATCAACCGGCTTGAACGGTGTTTTTTCGTCGACCGGCATTTCTGATGTCCTGGCGCATTTTAAGGAACGCATTGAGGCACGTATCCCAGCGCAGTAGGTTCCGTACATCGGCCGGGACGATGCAGAAATCTGGGGGCGGCCACCTAAAAGGCGACCTTGATTTGCCCCGTCCGTGCCCATAGCATAACGCTTCCCAACAACTTGGAGTGGCTTGGACGCACATCCGTCGGCCGCGAACATCGTGACCGAAGCCCTCATCGTTCTGGCCCTTGTTCTTCTCAACGGCCTTTTTGCGCTTTCCGAACTTGCGATTGTTTCGGCACGCCGGCCGCGATTGAAAGCCATGGCGGCATCGGGCCGTTCCGGCGCGAACAGCGCGCTGGCACTCTCGGCGCAGCCCGGCCGCTTCCTGTCGGCCGTCCAGATCGGCATCACACTGATCGGCACGATCAACGGCGCCTATTCGGGCGAGACGTTCGGCGAGGACGCTTCCCTCTATCTGCAAAGCCTCGGCTTCAGCCGACAGATTGCCGACCCGGCCGGCTTCGGTATCGTCGTCGCGGTCATCACGTATCTTTCGGTCATTATCGGCGAATTGGTGCCGAAGACGCTGGCGCTGCGCAACGCCGAGGCGATCGCCTGTTTCGTTGCACCGATCATGACGGGTTTTGCGAAGATCGCGGCGCCCATCGTCTGGCTTCTCGATACCTCGACGAACCTCGTGTTCCGTCTTCTCGGACTGTCGCAGGAAAGCGAGAGCAAGGTCACAGATGAAGAGATCAAGACGCTTATCGCGGAAGCCGAGACGGCGGGCGTACTGGAGACGGGCGAAGGCGAATTGATTTCGGGCGTGATGCGTCTGGCAGATCGCGCCGTCGTCGGCATCATGACGCCGCGCACCGACGTCGTCTGGATCGACATCACTGCGTCGGACGAAGCGATCAAGGAACGGCTGATCTCTACGCCGCATTCGCGTCTGCCTGTCGGTGAAGGCTCGACCGACAAGCTGATCGGCGTGGTGCAAACGCGCGAGCTGCTGTCGAACCTCCTCTCGGGCAACAACTTCGATCTGAAGTCCTTCGTTCGCAAGGCGCCGATGATCCCCGAGACAGCGGCGGCACTCGACGTGCTGTCGGTGCTGCGAGACGCGGAAGTGCCGATGGCGCTCATCCACGACGAATACGGCGACTTCGAAGGCCTCGTCACGCCCGCCGATATTCTCGAGGCGATTGCGGGCGTTTTCAAATCCGATGCCGAGGGCCTTGAGCCCTATGCGGTCGAGCGCGACGACGGGTCGTGGCTGTTTTCCGGCGGCATGCCGGTCGACGAAATGGCCGACAAGATCGGCATCGTGCTGCCGGAGAACCGCTCCTATGAAACGGTCGCCGGATTCGTGCTTGCCGGATTGCAGCATTTGCCGAAGACGGGCGAGCACGTCGATATCAGCGGCTGGCGGTTCGAGGTCGTCGATCTCGATGCGCGCCGTATCGACAAGGTGCTCGCAAGCCGTCTGGTGCCGTTGCGGCGCAGACTTCCTACGTAGCTTTTCTGCACAAAGTCAGAAACCGCACGGCAGCGTCGAACTCGGCCCGGCGGCCACGGCGGCGTGCGAGGGCTTCGGAATCCTCACCCCAAAGCGAGATCTGATAATCTTCATCAACGTGCGCGGCTTTCCAGGCGGCGTCCGGGCTCAGCCACTCGCGGTCGATGGCGAGCGCAATCAGCGCAGAGCCGGTCAGCGTCGTAATGACGTGCAGGCCCGATAGCCGCATAGCGTTGTGCGGCTCCAACGCTTGCTCATAAGCGACGATCGCAGCGGTTGGCTGGGCGACGTGCACAATTCCGAATACGACGCGAAACTCGGCGTTGAGCGTCTCGTTCGCCCACGCGACGATCGGATCCCAATGCTCGGCCTGCAATTCGACGAGTTTTTCTGGTGTCGCTGCGCGATAGCAGATGAGATCGGTTCCGGCATAAGCGGCGATATCATCGGCAACGGCATCAAGCGTATCGGCGACGGCATCGATGGCCGTGTTGGCGAAACGCGTCAACGGCATATGCGCAGGGTTGATATGCTCGGCCTGGGCGCGCCATTCCTCGGCGATGGCTTCTGCGAGTTCGTGCGTCGGCAAGGCGAGCGCACGCTTCTTCGGCGTTTTGATCGGGCGACCATCGAGCAGCACGCTAAAAGGTGCCGTGTCGCTGACACTCACCTCCTTGTAGAAGCGGCGCGGCAGTGGTTTGGCGAGGCTATCGCTCAGGACTTTGCCCGGCCCCCCGGATGGCCGCGGCGCCGCAGGCCCAGCGCCGGATTTGCCTTTTCCGTTCTCGTCGTTCATGCGGCGCTGCTTTCAAGTGCGAGGACATCGTCGATGGCTTTGGGCAGATCTTCGAAACGTTCGACGATAATATGAGCGCCGGCGTTGTTTAGTTCCGCCACCGTGTGATAGCCCCAGGCGACGCCAATTGCCGCCACGCCAGCCGTCCGTGCCATCGCCATATCATACGTCGTGTCGCCGATCATGACCGTAATTTCGGGCGTTGCGTCGGTTTCCAGAATGGCACGCTGAAGCATCGAGGGATGCGGCTTGGACGGATGATCGTCGGCAGTCTGGATGGTTGCGAAACTTCCGTGCCAGCCTTCGCGATCGAACAGGCGGTCGATGCCGCGACGGGACTTGCCCGTCGCGATGCCGAGAAGGTGGTCGTCACGCGCGGCAAGATTGGCGATCGTTTCCTTGGCTTGCGGAAACAGGATCTCGGTTTCGGCCGGATCGTGCTTCAGCTCCCGGAACGCCATCTTGTAGCGTTCGGCGAGCGCAGCGCGCGTCGCCTTGTCAACATCGGGGGCCAGCACTGCAAACGCCTCAGGGAGCGAAAGCCCGACGACCGAGAGCGTCGCCTCCCGCGTCGGCGGGGTCATCTCGAGCGTGGTGAAGGCATGCACCATCGACAGCACGATGCCCGCCTGGCTGTCGACGATCGTGCCGTCGCAATCAAAAACAACGAGTTTCATGGGGGCGTTTTAGCATGGGGATTTTTAGTTTGCACCCGGCGCCCCCCCTTACGGGGAGCCGGCCGCCATATGATTTTTGTAACTTTCTTCGCCCGTTAGGTGGCGCATGGCGGCCGGCGCGCGGAACGCGTGTCGCCGAGCACCATAAAAAGCTAGGGGCGGCCGAGGCGGTGCTGGAGCCAGAGCAACAGGAAGCCGAAAAGCGGGATGAGGAAGTCCAGATAGAAAATCACGCCGGCATTGCCGGGCGCAAAATTGTGCTGCGTCACGATCTGGTAAATGTGGCCGAAGCCCGCGCCCAGCGCGAATAATGCCGGTCCGACGATGGCCGCGAGACGAAGGTCGAAGCTTCGGAATGCCGCCAGAAACCCGACGACTGAAAAGCCGAGGCTCGCCGTGCCCACTTCGAACTGAAACGGACTATCGGCCCAGCCGATGAACTGAGCCGCCATTTGTCCGAAGAAGGAATGCATCACGAAGTTGTAGAAGAAGCAGACGCCGATAGCCCAGAACACGTGCCACGAAATCAACTTCTCGACGACCACGGCCGCTGTCACGGGTTTGGGAGCACGCATAATCGCGGCGAGCGAAAACAGAAGTCCGACAACGAGAAACGTGAGCGTGAAATTCGAAAGAACGAACCTGATGATTTCCGCGATCATGACTGCGCCCTATGGGAAAAGCTCGAATTTTCTAATGATTGAAATAGAGGAACTTGAAGCAAAAAGCCCGACGAGAGAGGTGCGTTCCTTCCGGCCGCAGGCATCGGCAAGCGTTAGAGATTGGGGAAGTGCTCAACATGCGTCTCGGCGGTACGTCCGAAGTATACTACTCGGCGACCCGAAAACGAAACGATGTAGCCGGCGCAACCAGCGGCTTTCACCTTTCGGCAAAATCCTTTGTAAGTGTATCCGGGAGCCCCGCTCTGCGCTTCGTGGATCGCTGCCTTCACCGTCTCGCCGAGAAACTCGGGTGCTACCGTCTCTTCGTCGGGGAGCAATGAGAGTTCGATGCTATCTCCGTCGGGAAGATAATAAGCGCATACGTTGCGCCTATAATCGACGCTATATCCCTCAAAGCCCGCTGCGATCAGCGTTCCGACAATCGTCGGAAAGTCCATGCTCGCATCATACGCCGCCGCAAGGGATGCTATGGCAGTGACTGTCTGTTTCTCCTTCATCCTTGCTCCCGGGTTGTCGGTGTCATTCCGATTAATTGACTGGGATATCATTCAGTCTGTGGCGCTTAACGATTTTCTCTAAGGTTCGCCTCAGCGCTGACTGTTCTTCTGAGCTCAGCACGCCGAAAAACTGTTGATCGTTGACGTCCGCGAGCTTGGCCAGCCGAGGAACAAGGCTCCTACCCTTTCCGGAAAGCTTGAGCGTATGTGCCCGCCCGTCATCGAGATTTTCCTTCCTCTCGATCAGCTGTTTGGCCAGCAATCTGTCGGAGAGCTTGCTGATCGCTCCCCGCGTCATACCCATTCTCGTCGCGAGCTTGCTGGGAACAAGCTCGTCGACGTCGAAAAGCACCCGCAGGACGACCCACTCCGCAACGGTTACGTCTTCTGCAACCAGCCTGCGCGCAAAGGTGGTCGAGACGTTATTGGAGACCAACCTCAGCCAATAGCCGAGGTGATCGGTTAGGTCGGATACGGGAATCTTTCGAGACATCGTTGCCCAATATGATTTACAAGGAAACCATATTATGGATAAAGTTTCCTTGTCAACTATACTGACGTAGCCGTTGCGAACGTATCAACCGCGTTCCGCCCAGACACGATTTGATTGAGCTATGCTGCAGCCCCAAAACGGTCGGCTGGCGCGCCGCTTTCTACTCGAACTTTTCTTCGTCGAAACCCAGAAGTTCCCACGTGCGCCGCATGTGATCGGGCAACGGCGCGGTAACGTCGATGGTTTTTCCGCCTTTCGGATGCGGAATGACGAGACGGCGTGCGTGCAAGTGCAGCTTCTTATCGATGTTCTCGGCGGGCATGTGAACGTCGCCCTCGTACTTGTTGTCGCCGACGATCGGATGGCCGATGAGATGCATGTGCGCGCGCAATTGATGCTGGCGGCCGGTCACCGGCTTCAGCGAAACCCATGCCGTCTTATGCGCGGCGCGGTCTACAACCGAATAATGGGTCGTCGCGTGCATCGCGACTTCCTGCTCGCCGGGCTTCGCCTTGCGCACGCGATCCCCATCAGGGCCTGACGCTTTGACGAGGGCGGCTTCGACCTTGCCCTGCGGCGGCTTCGGAACGCCCTTGACGAGCGCCCAATAGGTTTTCGCAGCGGAGCGCGTCTGGAACGTCCGCCCGAGCTTCGCTGCCGCCTCGCGCGTTTTCGCAACGAGCAGCACACCGGTCGTATCGCGGTCTAGGCGATGGACGAGCCGCGGACGCTCGCCGCCGAAGCGATCAGCCATGCCTTCGAGCATGCCGTCGATGTGCTTCTTCGTTCCGGTGCCGCCCTGGACCGCGAGGCCGAACGGCTTATTCAGAACGAGAACGTAGTCGTCCTCGAACAGGATCATCTTTTCGATGGTATCGCGGTCGCCCTTTGAGACACCGGGAGGGGCCTGCAGTCCCGGTCCCGACTTTTTGGGCTGACGAACGATCGCCGGAACGCGGATTTCCGCGCCGACATTGAGACGGTCGTTCGCCTGCGCGCGCTTGGAATCGACGCGAACCTGACCGGAACGCAGAAGCTTCTGGAGATAGGTGTAGCCGACCTCCGGGAAATGCACGCGAAACCAGCGGTCGAGGCGCATATCGGCCTCGCCGTGCGCGACGCGCAGCGTTTCGACTTTTGAAGGCGTGTCGGTCATCGGAGTGTCCAACGTCGTGCGGCCCCAGAAAATTCCGGTGGCAAGCGAAGTGCGAAGATCATAAGAGGAATCCTTAGCGGAATTCCGTATAGCGCCGATCCGGGCGGCTAGGAAGGGCGGTAAGATAAACGGCCGCTAAACGGCGGCCCCAGAAAGATGGCCGATGGCCGCGGTTATCGCCATCGCCAGCGCGCCCCAGAAGGTTACCCGCACGACGGCACGCCCAATATTCGCTCCGCCGGCCTGGGCTCCGATGGCGCCGAGAACCGCGAGGCAGACAAGAGAGGCGGCGGTGACGAGCCAGGTCACGCGGCCTTCCGGCGAGAAAAGCGCCACCAGGACAGGAACTGCCGCCCCGACCGCGAAAGACGCGGCCGATGCCATCGCAGCCGTGATGGGGCGTGCCGTCGTCAACTCGGAAATACCAAGTTCCTCTCGGGCATGGACCCCAAGCGCATCACGCGCCATCAGTTGCTGCGCAACTTGACGCGCGAGCGATGGCTCAACGCCGCGGGCAACATAGATGTCTGTGAGTTCCTGAAGCTCGAAATCCGGTTGCTCGACGAGTTCTTTGCGCTCTCGGGCAAGGTCGGCATTTTCTGCGTCCCGTTGGGAGCTGACTGACACGTATTCACCGGCAGCCATTGAAAGCGCACCGGCGACGAGGCCGGCGACGCCCGCAATGAGAATAGATTGCTGCGAGGAATCGGCCGAAGCGACACCAGCGATCAAGCTTGCCGTCGAGACAATGCCGTCGTTGGCGCCCAGGACGGCGGCCCGAAGCCAGCCAACGCGTTCTACAACGTGCTGCTCGGTCGTCGCCATGTTTCTCTCTTACCTGCTAACGTTATGAGCGTGCATGAGGCCCGCACCAACCGGGAAGATACGATGCTTCGGGGCTTTTGGCGAACTGAAGTGCCTGCGTCAGCGCAGATTCGGGATCGCCTTTGGCGATCTTGGCATCGACACGGCGGCGGAGTGCATCGGCCCAAAGAAATTCGCTGAATGGCGTTGCATCCTTCGCGTAGCCACCCGCAAAGCGAAGTTCTCCCGCGAGGCTGCGATAGGGATCGTCCGCCAGTTCGGCTATTGACTTAGGAAGTTCCGTGCGCGTCTGGCGCTCGCCGTCGGTGTCGAACGGATGCATCCAGCCGCGATTGTCCATGAAGCGCCAGAACTCTTCTTTGTCGAGCGCACGAAGGTCGGCGACCGGCGAAATCAAAACCTGCTCCACGCCTTCGTCATGCAGTGCACGGCCTAGATGATGATGATCTATGACGTAGTAGCGGTTCTTCGGGCCGCGGACGACGGGGATCATGTGGCGGCCGAGGAATGTGCCCGTCTTTGTCGGCGCGAGTTTCTTCCATTCGGCGCGTTTGCGCTCGACCTCGCGCATGCCGACCGTCATCTGCGTCGGCCGTAGATCGGCAATGGCGATCGAATGCAGCAGCGGCTGCGGCGATCGCGGGTTTGGTTCTATCGATTGTTCGGCCATCTGACGATCCTCGGAGGTCGGCATTCTAACGTCGCAACAGTCGTAGCCGATTTCGAACCGTTCGCGGACTTACCAAACTGTAAATGGCGGGAAGGCCTCTCGGCGGGGAGGCCTATCTGCTACTCCGTTCGGCGCGGAGTTTGGCCCAATAATCGAGGCGTTTCTTGATTTCGCGTTCGAAGCCGCGCTCGGGCGGGTCGTAGTATTGCGGGCGCTTTTTGAACGCATCTGGAAAATAGTTCTGCCCCGAGAACGCGTCCGGCTGATCGTGATCGTAGAGGTAGTCGGAGCCGTAGCCCTCCTCCTCCATTAGCTTGGTGGGTGCGTTGAGGATCGTCTTCGGCGGCGACAGCGAGCCGTGCTCTTTCGCAGCGCGCATCGCGGCTTTGTAGGCAACGTAGTTGGCGTTCGATTTCGGCGCCGTCGCGACATAAATAACGGCTTCGGCCAACGCAAGTTCGCCTTCCGGCGAGCCTAAGAAATCATAGGCATCCTTGGCGGCATTCGCGACGACAAGCGCCTGCGGATCGGCGAGTCCGATGTCTTCCACCGCCATCCGTACGATGCGACGCGCAAGGAACAAACGGTCCTCGCCGCCGTCGAGCATTCGGCAGAAATAATAAAGCGCGGCGTCGGGATCGGAACCGCGCACAGCCTTATGCAGCGCAGAGATCAGGTTGTAATGACCTTCGCGCGACTTGTCGTAGAGCGGCGCGCGGCGCTGCACGAGCTTGACGAGGGCTTCGCGCGTCAACGGTTTGCCCTTCGCTGGAACGGCAGCAAACACGTCTTCGACGAGGTTCAAGATCGAACGGCCGTCGCCATCGGCCATGCCTTTCAGCGCGTCTCGAGCGTCATCATCGAGCGGCAGCGGCCGGCCGACCTCCTTCTCAGCGCGTTCCAGGATCGTTTCAAGGTTTTCGTCCGTCAGACGATTGAGAACCAGCACGCTCGCGCGCGAAAGCACAGCGGCGTTGAGTTCGAACGAGGGGTTCTCGGTCGTGGCGCCGACGAGCGTGATCGTGCCGTCTTCCATGTAGGGCAGGAAACTGTCCTGCTGCGAACGGTTGAAGCGATGTATCTCATCGATGAAGAGCAGCGTGCCCTTGCCCTGCTCGCGCATGATCTTGGCGCGGTCGAAGGCTTTGCGCAGCTCGGCGACGCCCGAGAAGATGGCCGAGAGTTGCTCGAACACAAGGTTCGTTTCGCCTGCGAGCAAGCGCGCGATCGTTGTTTTGCCGGAGCCGGGCGGCCCCCAGAAAATAAGGCTCGGCACGCGGCCACTCTTCAGCATCCGCGTCAGCGTGCCTTCGGGTCCGACGATATGTTCCTGGCCGACGACTTCCGACAGCGTCTTGGGGCGCAGCCTATCGGCGAGCGGCCGAGGTGCGCTCTTTTCCAGTCCGGCGGCTTCGAAGAGATTGGTCATACGCGCCTTATATAAGGCCGCGCGGCTGGCGTCCAAAGGCTCTTTTGTGGGCGCTTGGCGACACGCGTCCCGCGCGCCGGCCGAGTGCTTTATTTGCGCCGAGCAACTCCGCTCCGCGGAGCCGGCCGCTGGGCGCGGACATTCGCTTCACCCTTTGTCATGCCGACGAAGGTCGGCACCCAACGGCTGTCGCGACTTGTCTGGATCCCGGCCTGCGCCGGGATGATGGCAGTTGGAGATGGGTGTCCGATTTTAGCTAATCGTTCCGTACAGCGACGTTGACCGTTTGTGGCGTGCCGGAGGTGGCGCCGGAGACGTCGCTGACTTCGACGTCGAAGCGGGCCTGTGCCGCGTCCGAGCCATCGTGCGTGAAATAGACCATGCCGCGTTCGAGGTCAGCCTGCGAGAACGTCGCCACGGCCTGCGCAGGATCGTTGGACAGGACGACGGAACCGCCCGACGCGTTCGAGATATGGAACGTCAGATTTTCGGGGCGGTCGTCGGGATCAAGGGCGTTGAGGTCGGCCGTGGTGATGCGCACCGAACGGCCTTTCGTGACGGTCAGGTCGAGATCGCCGCCAAGGGTGGGCGGGATGTTACGGACGTGGGCCGTGAGTTCGCCCCCCTCTTCCATCGACAAGCGGCCGTACTTGATCTTGCCAGCGGCGTGGCCGGTGCTCTTGATCTGAATGAGCTGCTGGACGCGGACGTCGCCCTGGATGGTGCCGCGGATTTCTGCGGTATCGGAATTGATGGCGCCGAAGAGCCTGCCGCCCTCTTGCACGATGACCTCGGAGGCCGTGACGCCACCTTCGACGTAGCCCCAGATTTCGACGCGCTGGCCGCTTTTGACCTCGCCCTTCAGGACGGCGTCCTCGCCGATGATCAACACGCCACGGTTCTCGGACATCGGCTCACTCCGTTACGCCTACTGGGCGCGACCGTGGAGGTCGCGAGGCGTAACCTCGGCCATGATTTTGTCAGCTTCTCGACAGTTGCGCGGCAATCGAGGTTAACACCCAGGGCTGCGATCCCTAACCCGGCACCTGAAGCTGGAGGACGCGGTTGCCGCGCTTGACGGAGATCTGCCAGAGCTGCTGGCGCGTTTCGAGTGCTTGGTCGGCCTCGTCGACGTTGGCGATCTTCTTCTTCCCGATGGCAACGATGACATCGCCCGGCTGGAAGCCGAACTGCTGGGCCAGCGAGCCGTCGCGCACGGACGTCACGACGACGCCGTCCGTCTGGTCGAGATTGTACTCATCGGCGACGGACGGCAGGATGTTGGAAATGCGCGCACCATCGAGCGGGTGATTGCCCGAGAGATTCTTGGCGTCGCCCTTGCCAGGCTTCGGCGCAGCGACGAGCGGCATCTCTATATCGACCGGCTTTTTGTTGCGAATGACGGTCAGCTTCGCCGTGCGGCCGATGCCTTTCGTCATCAAACGATAATAGACGGCACGCGCATCGACGACCTCAACGCCATCGACATGCGTAATTACGTCTCCGGCCTGAAGGCCGGCGTCTGCGCCCGGCCCATTATCGTAAAGTCGGGTGACGACGGCACCCGAAACGCGATCGAGGCCGAGGCCTTCGGCGAAGTCCCGCGTCATGGCTTCGATCTTAGCGCCGAGCCACGGCTTTTCGACCTTCCGGCCCTTCTCCGCACTTTCGGCATAGACGCGAACCAGGTTCGACGGAATGGCAAAGCCGATACCTACAGAACCGCCGGACTGCGAATAGATCATCGTGTTGATGCCGACGAGGCGGCCGGACATATCGACCAGCGCGCCGCCGGAGTTACCGGGATTGATGGCCGCGTCGGTCTGGATGAAGACTTGGCTGTCCGATTGACCGATCTCCGAACGCGACAAGGCCGAGACGATGCCGCTCGTTACTGTCTGGCCGACGCCGAAGGGGTTGCCGATGGCGAGCACGAGATCGCCGACTTCGAGCGAATCTGAATCATCGAACTGCAGATAGGGGAAATTACCGTCGCCGCCTTCGATCTTGAGCACGGCGATGTCGGCCTTGTCGTCCTGCGCGATGACCTTGGCGTCGAATTCGCGCTTATCGGCAAGCGCCACGCGGATGGCGGCGTCGCTGCCGCCCTTGATGACGTGCGTGTTCGTGACAACGAGGCCCTCGCGATTGACGATGACGCCGGAGCCCAGCGAACTCAACACGCGCTCCGACGGACGACCGAAAGCGTCGCCGAAGAAATGGCGGAAGAAGGGATCGTTGGCGAACGGCGAGTCAAACGTGCGAACGCGGCTGCGGACATAGACGTTGACGACCGCAGGCGCGGCCTTCTTCACGATCGGTGCGTAGGAATACTGGATAGCCTCGCGCGAGGGCGGCGGCATCTTCTCTTGAGCAGATGCCGTTTCCGCCGGACTGAAGATCTTCGGTGTGACGGCCGCACCAGCGACGATGGCAGCACAGACGAGGATCCATTTCTTCATTGTCATCGATCAGCTCTTCGCGATGGGTCTTGCAAGACCGCCCCATAGTTGATGCTCGACCGTCTCCGGCGAGACGAATCCGATCGCAGAGATAAGGTCTGGGGTACGGTCAGATCAACCTAAGGTCTCGTAATGATCGAACCGCTGCGACGACGGCGTCGTCGGCGTTACGGAGCGTAAGGCCCAGTTCTGCCTTCACTTTGGCGTTGGTGTAGTCTTTCTTTTCGCCGAGCTCAGGCAGAACGGTCCGCAACTTCCTGTCGAATATGGCAGCTATTCGCACGGCAAAGTCGGGAAGCTCGAATTTCGGCACCTTGGACGCGATATCCGGCAGTTCGCGCGCCATGATGCGGCCCAGCTCATAAAGGCTCAAGCGCCCCTCGCCGACCAGATAGCGGCTGCCGCCGACGCCGGGACGTGCTGCCGCTTCCGCGTGCGCTGCGGCGACGTCGCGCACATCCGTCACGGGAAAGCTTATGCTCGGAGCTGCCGGATAGGTCCCTTTCGCCATGATGCGATAAAGCTCGTGCGAGGTCGAAAGATCGGCATCGACGGCCGGGCCTTGCACGAAACTCGGATTGATGGCGACCAGCTCGGGGGCGTTTGGCGTCGACTCGACGAAGTCCCACGCGGCCTTTTCGGCGATGGTTTTCGATTTGACGTAGGGCGTCAGATCGGGGCGTGTTTCGTCGCTGTAATCCTGCTCGGAATAGATGTGCCCCGCCGACACGCCGCTGGGATAGAAGATCGCCACTGTGGATGACGTCAGCACCACGCGCGCGACGGCAGCTTTCGTCGCGGAGCGGAGAACGCGCAGCGTGCCATCGAGCGCGGGCAAGATCACGTCATCGGGATCGTCCGGCTGCGAAATCGGAAACGGCGAAGCCGTATGAACGACGGCATCGGCGCCAGCGATGGCGTCGTCCCAGCCGGCATCGCTAGTCAGATCGGCGACAGCAAACGACAGCTTCGAAGCGTCAGCGCCGAGGCGTGTCACCGCTGCGCGAACGACGTCCGCCTTGCCCATGTTTCTCAGCGTGCCGCGAACACTGTGTCCACGACGCAGAAACTCGGCAATCGTGTACTTGGCGACAAGACCGGTTGCGCCGGTCACGACGACCTGAGAATCCGAAGGCATGTGACGCACCAACCGTTTCAAAGGCGGCACGCGCCTCGCGCACCGGATCACAGCGATAGTCGGGCAGAAAGCGCCCGGATGGCAACGTCTGATCGTAGGCAAAATCGCGCCTGGTGGGCTTCCGTCACACACGTGTAATGCAGATGAGCGACAACCCCGGCGAAAGAGCTGGAGGGGGCATCGCAATTTCTCGATGTGCTGAGCCTGCAGGATTTAATCCCGCTCCTACGCACGCTTACACATCATATCGCCCCCAAAGCAAAACCCCGGCGCAGCTCTCAGCGCCGGGGTTTTTGATTTTGGCTGCCAGTCTAACGAGCGCATCAACGCCATAGCTTAAAAGCCACAAACGCAAATGGCCGGGCAAGCCCGGCCATAGCAAATTGGTGCTGGTCGCCTCAAGCGCGAGTTAGCTCTGGGCCTGCTCGGCAAGCATGGCTTCGTGGCGGGCCTTGTCCTCGGCGCCCTTCACGCTCTCGTCGCGATCGACGAGTTCGATGACGGCGCGGGGCGAGTTATCGCCGTAGCGGAAACCGGCTTTCAGCACGCGCGTGTAGCCGCCGTTGCGGTCCTTGTAGCGTGCAGCGAGCACGTCGAAGAGCTTCTTGACCATGTCTTCGTCGCGGAGACGCGCGATCGCGAGGCGGCGCGAGTTCAAGTCACCGCGCTTTGCGAGCGTGATGTACTTATCGACGACGCGCTTCAGGTCTTTCGCCTTCGGCAGCGTGGTGACGATCTGTTCGTGTTTGATGAGGGCAGCCGCCATGTTCGAGAACATCGCCTGGCGGTGACCAACGTGGCGGCCAAAACGGCGGCCGAGCTTTTTGTGTCGCATCGTGTCTTCATCCTTACATTGTGAAAGCAACCGTCAGCGGATTGCTGTCCGGTCTGAGCGCGGGAGTTTCTGTGGCCTCACCTTCGCTCATAGGACCCGGTGCTCTCTGAGCTATCCGGGTATTCGGCCGGCCCACGAACCGCGGGCCAGCCGGAATTCTTAGTACTGGTCTTCGAAACGCTTCGCCAGCTCGTCGATGTTGTCCGGCGGCCAGTTCGGAACTTCCATGCCGAGATGGAGACCCATCGTGGCGAGGACTTCCTTGATCTCGTTGAGCGACTTGCGGCCGAAGTTCGGCGTGCGCAGCATCTCGGCTTCCGTCTTCTGGATCAGGTCGCCGATGTAGACGATGTTGTCGTTCTTCAGGCAGTTCGCAGAGCGGACCGAAAGCTCGAGCTCGTCGACCTTCTTGAGAAGCGCGGCGTTGAAGGCGAGCTCCGGATGGCGCTGCTCTTCCTGGGCCTTCTTCGGCTCTTCGAAGTTGATGAAGACCGCGAGCTGGTCCTGCAGGATGCGTGCGGCAAGCGCGACGGCATCTTCCGGGCGGACCGAGCCGTCGGTTTCGACGACCATCGTCAGCTTATCGTAGTCGAGGATCTGGCCTTCGCGGGTGTTCTCAACCTTGTAGGAGACCTTCTTGACCGGCGAATAGAGGCTGTCGACCGGGATCAGGCCGATCGGCGCATCTTCCGGACGGTTGCGGTCAGACGCGACGTAGCCCTTGCCGATGTCGGCCGTGAACTCCATGCGGATCGCGGCGCCCTGGTCGAGGTGGCAGATCACGTGGTCGGGGTTCAGGACTTCAACTTCGGACGACATTTCGATGTCACCGGCGGTGACGGGGCCAGCGCCTTCCTTCTTGAGCACCATGCGCTTCACGCCTTCCGAATGGATGCGGAGCGCAATTTCCTTGATGTTCAGGATGATGTTCGTCACGTCTTCGCGGACGCCGGGGACCGACGAGAACTCATGCAGCACGCCGTCAATCTGCACGGTCTTGATGGCGGCGCCCTGAAGCGACGAAAGCAGCACGCGGCGGAGCGCGTTGCCGAGCGTCATGCCGAAGCCGCGCTCAAGCGGCTCAGCGACGACCGTCGCGATGCGCGAACGATCGCGGCCGGTCTGAATTTCAAGCTTCGACGGCTTGATCAGGTCTTGCCAGTTCTTCTGGAGAACGTTCACGAGATACCTCGTTTAGTTTGGCGCGGACGGGGGAGCGGGCCGCGGAATCTCTTGAGCAGTGCATGCATCGCCGCGCGCCGGACGAGCGGCGCGCTGGCAGAATTTCGTATTAGACGCGACGGCGCTTGCGCGGACGGCAGCCGTTGTGCGGGATCGGCGTCACGTCGCGGATCGAGGTGATCTGGAAGCCAACAGCCTGAAGCGCGCGGAGTGCCGATTCACGACCCGAGCCCGGACCGCAGACTTCGACTTCGAGCACCTTCATGCCGTGCTCCTGGGCCTTCTTGCCGGCATCTTCGGCAGCGATCTGAGCAGCGTAGGGCGTCGACTTGCGCGAGCCCTTGAAGCCCTTCGTGCCCGAAGACGACCAGGCGATCGTGTTGCCCTGCGCGTCGGTGATCGTGATCATGGTGTTGTTGAACGACGCGTTGACGTGCGCGACGCCCGACGTGATGTTCTTCTTCTCGCGCTTTTTGACTTTGCCGCGCGCTGCTGCTTCCTTGGCCATTACCGTCGTTGCTCCATGCCTCAACCGATGAGGCTAAAAACGTTGCGCGCGCCGGAGATTTTAAAAACCAGACCGGCGCGCAGAAATTTGCGGTGACGAACTACCTCGTCGCCTTCTTCTTACCGGCGATCGGAACAGCCTTGCCCTTGCGGGTGCGGGCGTTCGTGTGCGTGCGCTGACCGCGAACGGGGAGGCCCTTGCGGTGACGGAGACCGCGGTAGCAACCGAGGTCCATCAGGCGCTTGATGTTGGTCTGAACTTCGCGGCGGAGATCGCCTTCAACCGTGTAATCGCGGTCGATGGTTTCACGGATCTGCAGGACCTCAGCGTCGGTCAGCTGATTGACGCGGCGCTCCGGCGGGATGCTGCACTTCTCGCAAATCTCTTTCGAGAATTTGGGGCCAATGCCATGAATATAACGCAGCGCGATTTCAACGCGCTTGCCTGTCGGAATGTTGACGCCTGCGATGCGGGCCACTTCTAGTCTCCTGCCTATAAATCTCGTGTCGAATTAACGATGCCGTCTTCGATATTTCTCAAGTGCCAAAAGGCGCAACGACCGCAGAACCGGGGGTTCAAGCCCTGGTCGGATCAAGTTGAGCCCTAGAAGAAAGTTGCGTGTTCTACCTCGGGTCTTCCCTTCCGTCAATGCGTGCTTTTTTCTTTGTCAAGCATCCTGGAATTGATTCAACAATGCACCAATCTGGCGGCTTACGTCGGCGATCGGCGCCATGCCGTCGATCGACTTCAGCAGCTTGTGAGCATAATAGTAACCAATGAGCGGCGCCGTTTCGCGGTAGTAAGCGATCAGGCGCGTTTTCAGGGCCTCGGCGTTGTCGTCGGCGCGGACTGTGCCACCTGCCGCGAGCGTTTCGCGAGCGCGGGTCTCGATCCGCTCCACGAGCTTGGTGTCGTCGACCTTCAGCTCGATCACGCAATCGATATGGCGGTTTTTCGACTTCAGCAGATCGTCCAGCGCGTCGGCCTGGGGCAGCGTGCGCGGAAAACCATCCAGAATGAAGCCCTTGGCGCAGTCCGGCTCGGAAATGCGGTCGGCGATGATGCCGATCACGATCTCGTCGCTGACGAGGCCGCCTTCCGCCATGATCTTCTTAGCCTTGAGGCCGACCGGCGTTCCGGCTTGCACGGCTGCGCGGAGCATATCGCCGGTGGAAAGCTGAGGCAGTCCGAGCTTCTCGGAAATGATCTGCGACTGCGTCCCTTTGCCCGCTCCTGGCGGGCCCAACAGCATCAGGATCATCGGCGCGTCCCGCGAAGCTTGGCCTTCTTGATGAGGCCTTCGTATTGCTGGGCGATCAGGTGGCTTTGGACCTGAGCGACGGTATCCATCGTGACGCTGACGGCGATCAGCAGCGAGGTGCCACCGAAGTAGAGCGGGATGCCGGCGTAGGACGTCAGGATCTCAGGGAGAACGCAGACTGCTGCAAGATAGAGTGCGCCGACGACGGTGATGCGGGTCAGAACGTAGTCGATATACTCGGCGGTCTTATCGCCTGGGCGGATACCGGGCAGGAAGCCGCCGTACTTGCGCAGGTTGTCGGCCGTTTCCTTCGGGTTGATCACAACCGCGGTGTAGAAGAACGCGAAGAACAGGATCAGCAGCGCGTACACAAGCATGTGGAGCGGCTGGCCTGAACCGAGCGCGGCGACCGCCTCGTTGAGCCATTCCGGCCCCTGCCCTGCCGTAAACTGGGCAACCGTGATCGGCAGCAACAGCAGCGACGAGGCGAAGATCGGCGGAATGACGCCCGACGAGTTGAGCTTCAGCGGCAAGTGCGACGCCTCGCCCTGGAACATCTTATTGCCGACCTGTCGCTTCGGATACTGGACGAGCAGACGCCGCTGGGCGCGCTCGAAGAAGACGATAGCCGCGACGACCGCCAGAGCGAGCGCCAGGAAGAACACCAGAATGCCGGGCGAGATCGAGCCGGTACGCGACAGCTCGAAAAGTTGTACCAGCGCGCCGGGAAGGCCCGCGACGATACCGGCGAAGATGATCAGCGACGTGCCGTTACCAACGCCACGCTGCGTGATCTGCTCACCGAGCCACATCAGGAACACGGTGCCGCCAACCAGCGTAATAACGGTCGTGGCGCGGAAAAACAGGCCGGGATCCATGACGACGGCGCCGGCGGCGTTGCGCGAGCCTTCAAGGCCGACAGCGATGCCGTAAGCCTGGAGCGCTGCGAGCACGACCGTCAGGTAGCGCGTATATTGGTTGATCTGCTTGCGGCCCGCCTCACCCTCTTTCTTGAGGGCTTCGAGCTTCGGCGAAATCGAGCTCATCAACTGCATGATGATCGACGCCGAGATGTACGGCATGATGTTCAACGAGAAAATGGCGAGACGCTGAAGCGCACCGCCCGAGAACATGTTGAACATGCCAAGAATGCCGCCCGCCTGAGACTTGAAGGTCTCGGCGAATGCGGCCGGATTGATGCCCGGCAGCGGAATGAACGTGCCCAGGCGGAAGACGATCAGCGCACCAAGCGTGAACCACAGGCGCCGCTTCAAATCCTCCGCCTTTGCGAAGGCGCTGAAATTCAGGTTCGAAGCAAGCTGCTCGGCAGCGGAAACCATTGGTCTCTTCTCCTAACCGTTGTGGCGATGGCCGACAGGCCCAACCACAACTTGGGTCCGGAACGCGCCGTTTCCAGTGCCTTCCAGCCTCGAACGCTCGGCCGGGACCAGTCCCCCGCTCCGGCCGGGCGCGCGATTAATCTTCCGATTTCGCGGCGCCGGGCTTCTTGCCCTGAGCAGCCTTCTTGGCCTCTGACTTCTTCCGCTTTTCTTCGTCGGCGGCGATGACCTTCGGCTCGATCAGCGTGATCGTGCCACCGGCCTTCTCGATCGCTTCCTTCGCCTTGGCGGAAGCGTGGTTGACCGTGATCGAGATCTTGGCCTTGATCTCGCCATCGCCCAGAAGGCGCAGGCCGTGCTTCGGGCGGCGAACGATGCCGGCCTCGATCAGCGTCGCAAGGTTAACCGGCTTCGAGCCGTCGAGACGCTTGTCTTCGATGGCCTGCTGCAGCGAGCCGACGTTGATCTCGTTGAAATCCTGCGGACGCCACTTGTTGAAGCCACGCTTCGGCAGACGACGATGCAACGGCATCTGGCCGCCTTCGAAGCCGCCGATCGCGACGCCGGTACGGGCCGTCTGGCCCTTGCCGCCGCGGCCACCCATCTTGCCGAGGCCCGAACCGATACCACGGCCGATGCGGACGCGCGTTTTCTTGGCGCCGGGGTTGTCTTTAATGCCATTGAGCCGCATGGGACCCAGATCCTTCTTTGCTTGCGCTCGGCGACTCCCGTTCCGGGAGCAGGCCGCCGAGCGTGGTTATTTCCCTTCTTCGACCTGGACGAGATGCTGAACTTTTTTCAGCATGCCGCGGACGGCCGGGGTATCTTCGAGCGTCGAGGTGCGACCGAGCTTGTTCAGCCCGAGGCCGATCAGCGTCTCAGCCTGCCGCTCGGGGCGCCGATTGGGGCTGCGCACCTGCTTCAGCGTGATCGTTTTCTTCGACATGTCGTAACCTCAAAATCCCATAGCAAAGCGGCACGGCACAACCGGCCGCTTTCGTTGTTCTCTATCAGACGTCGGCGCCGGCTTCGGCAATCGACGAGCCGTCGCGACGGCGCGATACGATATCGGAAACCTTTTTGTTGCGACGTGCTGCGACGCCGCGCGGGTTTTCCTGGGCCTTCAGCGCGTCGAACGTGGCGCGAACGACGTTGTAAGGGTTAGTCGAGCCCATCGACTTCGCGACGATGTCGTGAACGCCGACCATCTCGAAGACGGCGCGCATTGCACCACCGGCGATGATACCCGTACCGGCCGGAGCCGAGCGCAGGATCACCTTACCCGAGCCGTGACGGCCGACGCTGTCGTGATGAAGCGTGCGTGCGTCGCGCAGCGGCACGCGGAGAAGGTTGCGCTTGGCGCCTTCCGTTGCCTTGCGGATCGCTTCGGGCACTTCACGCGCCTTGCCGTGGCCGAAACCGACGCGGCCCTTCAGGTCGCCGACGACGACCAGCGCAGCGAAGCCGAAGCGCTTACCGCCCTTGACGACCTTCGCAACGCGATTGATGTGCACGAGCTTATCGGAAAACTCGCTATCGCGTTCCTCGCGGTCTCTGCCACGCTCTCTCTGGGGTCCACGTGCCACGATCTAGTTCCTCTCGAGTATCTCTTAAAACTTCAGACCGCCTTCACGGGCGGCATCGGCGAGCGCCTTGACGCGCCCATGAAACAGGAAGCTGCCGCGATCGAAAACGACCTCGGTGACGCCAGCCTTGACAGCGCGTTCTGCAACGAGCTTGCCGATGGCTGCAGCGGCCGCCTTGTCGGCGCCGGTCTTCAGCGTACCCTTGACGTCCTTCTCGAGCGTCGAGGCAGCGGCGAGCGTCACGCCCTTCACGTCGTCGATCACCTGAGCGTAGATGTTCTCCGACGAGCGGTGAACAGAAAGCCGGGGGCGGCCGTTGGAGGCTGCCTTGACGGCACGGCGAACGCGCGCACGGCGGTTCGCAAGTTTTTGGTTCATATTGGCCATCGGTGCCGATCCTACTTCTTCTTACCTTCCTTGCGGAGGATGTATTCGCCCTTATAACGCACACCCTTGCCCTGGTAAGGCTCAGGTTTGCGGGAGGCGCGGATGACGGATGCCACCTGGCCGACCGCCTGCTTGTCGATGCCGGAAACGTTGACCAGTTCCTGCTTGGCGCCGCCAACCTTGACCTCGACACCGGCCGGAATCTTCAGCACGACGTCGTGGCTGTAGCCGACCGAAAGGGTCAGCGTATCCTTGCCTTTCATGGACGCCTTGAAGCCCACGCCATGGATTTCGAGATCCTGGCTGTAGCCGTCCGTCACGCCCTTGATGAGGTTCGCGATCTGAGTGCGCGACATGCCCCACTTCGAGCGTGCAAGTTTGGTGTCTTCGAGAAGGCTGACGTCGATGCCTTCGTCCGTTCTCTGAACCTTCAAAGCGTCGGGAACAACAAAGGCGAGTTCGCCCTTGGGTCCTTTCATCTTGACGGTCTGACCGGTGATCGTCGCCGTTACGTTCGACGGGACCGGAACGGGTTTCTTACCGATGCGCGACATGGCTTCTTCAAACCTTGTTTCGCCGAGGCCAAAGCCCCAGCCTTAGAAAATACTGCAGATGACTTCGCCGCCGACATTGGCTTCGCGCGCCTTCGTGTCCGACATGACGCCCTTCGGCGTGGACAGAATGGCGACGCCGAGGCCATTGGCGACCGTCGGGATGCCCTTCACGGGCGAATAAACGCGGCGGCCCGGCTTCGAGATACGCTCGATCTCACGGATGGCCGGCTGGCCATTGTAATACTTGAGCTCGATCTCGAACTGAGGGAGTTCGCCCTTCATTTCGACGCGGCTATAGCCACGGATGTAGCCTTCCTCAGCGAGAACGTCGAGGACGCGCGCGCGGAGGTTCGAGGCCGGGGTCGCAACCTTCGGACGGCGACGCATCTGGGCGTTCCGGATGCGAGTGAGCATATCGCCGATGGGATCATTCACGGACATTGATGCTTCCTCTTACCAGCTCGACTTGACCATGCCCGGGATGCGGCCCTGGCTCGCCAGCTCACGGAGCTGGTTGCGGCACATCTTGAGCTTGCGGTAGTTGCCGCGCGGGCGGCCGGTGATCTCGCAGCGATTGCGGATGCGCACCTTCGAGCCGTTACGGGGCATCTCGGCCAGCTTCAAGCGGGCAGCGAAACGCTCTTCCGGCGTCTTGGTCTTGTCCTTAGCGAGCAGCTTCAGGCGCTTACGCTTCGGGGCTTGCTCCGCCACCATCTTGCGGCGACGGTTGTTCTTTTCGATCGAACTGACTTTTGCCATTTCTTCTCCTCCAAAGGCCTTTCGGCTTTAGATGCCGAGGTCCTCTAGCTACGGAACGGGAAGTTGAAGCCCTTGAGCAATTCACGGGCTTCGTCATCGGTCTTGGCCGACGTGCAAACGATCACGTCGAGGCCCAAAACGTTGTCGACCTTGTCGTAGTCGATTTCGGGAAACACGAGGTGCTCCTTCAGGCCGGTCGCATAGTTGCCACGGCCATCGAAGCTCTTCGGGTTCAGACCACGGAAGTCCTTCACGCGCGGCAGCGCGATGGTGACGAACCGGTCGAGGAATTCGTACATGCGGTCGCCGCGGAGCGTTACCTTGGCGCCGATCGCCATGCCTTCGCGCAGCTTATACGTTGCGATGGCCTTGCGGGCGCGAGTAACGACCGGCTTCTGACCGGCGATGAGCGCGAGATCGGCAGCCGCGACGTCAACTTTCTTGCGATCGTTGACGGCTTCGCCAACGCCCATGTTGATGACGACTTTTTCGATCTTCGGAATCTGCATCACGTTGGCGTAGCCGAACTTCTCTTTGAGAGCGTTGCGGACGACCTTCTCGTAATGCGATTTCATGCGCGGCTTATAATCGGCCGGACGCGGCGCAGCAGGCGCGCGCGGCTCGGACGAAGCGGCCTTCTTGTCGGCCTTCGCCTTCTTGTCACCGCCCTGGGCAGCGCCGCCCTGCGGCTTCACTGATTTTTTTTCTTCCTTGGCCATGGCTTAGTTCTTCTCCGGGATCTGCTCGCCCGAGCGCTTCGCAACGCGGACCTTCCTGCCATCGGCGAGGACTTTGAAGCCAACGCGGGTCGGCTTGCCGTCCTTGGGATCCTCGAGCGCGATGTTCGAGAGGTCGATCGGACCTTCCTTGGAAATAATGCCGCCTTCCTGGGTCGCCGACTGGCGCTGATGACGGCGCACCATGTTGACGCCACGCACGAGGGCGCGGTGCTCTTTCGGGCGAACCTCGATCACCTCACCGCGCTTGCCTTTGTCGCGGCCGGCGAGGACGACGACGTTGTCGCCCTTCTTGATTTTAAAAGCCGACATCAGAGGACCTCCGGCGCAAGCGATACGATCTTCATGTGGTTCTTGGCGCGAAGCTCACGCGTCACGGGTCCGAAGATGCGGGTGCCGACGGGTTCGCCGTTGGCATTGACCAGCACAGCGGCGTTGCGATCGAAGCGGATCAGCGAACCGTCGGCGCGGCGGATGCCCTTCGCGACGCGGACGATGACAGCCTTCATCACCTGGCCCTTCTTGACGCGACCCTTCGGGATCGCCTCCTTGACGGAGACGACGATGGTATCACCCACAGTCGCGTACTTGCGCTTCGAGCCGCCCAGCACCTTGATGCACTGGACGCGGCGCGCGCCAGAATTGTCGGCGACGTCGAGATTGCTCTCCATCTGGATCATCGCGTCATTCCTTCTCTCATGGCTTCGAGAGGCATACTCTCCAAGCCCATCTCATCATTTTCCCAACCGGCTCGCGGGGTCTTGGGGCAATTCCCAACTCTCCGACGGCCTGAAAGGCGCTCTACGTAAGCGTTCGATCGCTTAGCGAAGCGAGGCTTATGCCTCAATTCGCGACGGCAATCCAACGTTTGTTCTTGGAGATCGGCCGGGTCTCTTGAATTTCGACCTGGTCGCCTACCTTGAACGAATTCGATTCATCGTGAGCGTGGTACTTCTTCGTACGACGCACGGTCTTCTTCAGCAGCGGATGGGTGTAGCGACGCTCAACCTGAACGACGATGGTCTTGTCGTTCTTGTCGGATACCACGACACCCTGCAGCACGCGCTTCGGCATAATCTCGTTCTCCCTTACGCGCCTTTTTTGACGCTGCCACCGCGCCGGGCAACGGCTGCGGTCTTGACGCGCGCGATGTCACGGCGGACCGTCCGGATGCGCGCGGTGTTCTCGAGCTGGCCCGAGGCCTTCTGAAAGCGCAGGTTGAACTGCTCCTTCTTCAGCTTCGCCAGCTGGTCGTCGAGCTGATCGATCGACATGCCCTTAAATTCGTCGGCCATGACTGTTCCTCAACTCCTATTCAATTCGCGTAATGACGCGGCATTTGATCGGCAGCTTCGCAGCACCGAGCGCCAGCGCTTCTTTAGCGACCTGGGGATTCAAACCGCCAAGCTCGAAAATGATGCGGCCCGGCTTCACGCGCGCCACCCAAAGCTCGGGCGAACCCTTACCGGAGCCCATGCGGACTTCGGCGGGCTTCTTCGACACCGGCACGTCCGGGAAGATGCGCAGCCACATGCGGCCGGCACGCTTCGTGTGACGAGCAATAGCGCGGCGCGCAGCTTCGATCTGCCGAGCGGTGAGACGCTCGGGCTCCATGGCCTTGAGGCCCACTTCGCCGTAAGCGAGCGTGGTGCCCGACTTAGCGACGCCGTGGATGCGGCCCTTGAATTGCTTGCGGAACTTGGTCCGTTTCGGTTGCAGCATTGTGTGCCTCTGAATTCCTTACGCTTCGGGCGCCGACGGAGTAGCGTCGGAAGCGGCCGGTGCGTTGCCGCCACCCGCGCCACCACGGCCACCACCGCCGCCGCGTCCACCGCGGCCCGGACGACGATCACGACGATCCTGACGGTCGCCATCGTCACGACGCGGACGCGGAGCGCCGCTCTCTTGCATTTCCGTGAGCTTCTTGTCGGAGGCCATCGGATCGTGCTCGATGATCTCGCCCTTGAAGACCCACACCTTGATGCCGATGATGCCGTAAGCGGTGCGTGCAACGCCGTAGCCGAAATCGATGTCGGCGCGAAGCGTGTGCAGCGGCACGCGGCCTTCGCGATACCATTCGGTGCGGGCGATTTCAGCGCCACCTAAGCGGCCGGCGACGTTGATACGGATGCCGACGGCGCCGAGACGGAGAGCCGACTGAACAGCGCGCTTCATCGCGCGGCGGAACGCAACGCGGCGCTCAAGCTGCTGAGCGATGCCTTCGGCGATCAGCGTGGCGTCGATTTCTGGCTTGCGGATCTCGAGGATGTTCAGGTGAACTTCCGAGCTCGTCAGCTTCGCAAGATCGGCGCGCAGACGCTCGATCTTCTCGCCCTTCTTGCCAATCAGGATGCCGGGACGCGCCGTCATGACGGTGACGCGGCACTTCTTGTGCGGACGCTCGATGACGACCTTCGAGATGCCGGCTTCGCGCTGCTCTTTCATGATGTGGGCGCGGATGGCGCGGTCTTCATGAAGCAGCCTGCCGTATTCACCGCGAGCGGCGAACCAGCGGCTGTCCCAGGTCCGGTTGATGCCAACGCGAAGGCCGACGGGATTGACTTTCTGACCCATATTACTTGGCCTCCTTGGCCGCAGCCTTCGGCGCGGACTTCTTTGCGGCTTTCTTCTTTTCGG
Source organism: Hyphomicrobium sp. MC8b (assembly GCF_905067615.1). Taxonomy (NCBI): domain Bacteria; kingdom Pseudomonadati; phylum Pseudomonadota; class Alphaproteobacteria; order Hyphomicrobiales; family Hyphomicrobiaceae; genus Hyphomicrobium; species Hyphomicrobium sp. MC8b. The sequence goes on from NZ_LR898465.1 coordinate 2,815,021, forward strand.
CCTTTTCCTCTTCGACCTGACGGACGACGACGGTGAGCTGCGAGAACGGCTTCAGGATCGCGGCGCCGCGGCCACGGCCACGAGCGTGGAAACGCTTCATGACCAGGTTCTTGCCGACGTAGGCTTCAGCAACGATCAGATCGTTGACGTCAAGTGCGTGGTTGTTCTCAGCGTTCGCAACGGCGCTCATCACGCACTTGCGGACGTCGCCCGCGATGCGCTTCTCGCTGAATTCAAGCTCAGCGAGCGCCTGATCGACCTTCTTGCCACGGATCAGGCCCGCGACGAGGTTCAGCTTCTGCGGAGAAATGCGCAGCGATTTGACAACCGCTTGAGCCTCGGTGTCAGCGAGGCGGCGCTGATGACTTGGCTTGCCCATTATTTCTTCACCGCTTTCTTGTCGCCGCCGTGGCCGTGGAAAATACGGGTCGGAGCGAATTCACCGAACTTGTGGCCGATCATGTCTTCCGTCACAGCGACGGGGATGTGCTTCTGGCCGTTGTGCACGCCGAAGGTCAGGCCGACGAACTGCGGAAGGATCGTGGAGCGACGGCTCCAGATCTTGATCACCTCATTGCGGCCGGACGAACGCGACTTCTCCGCCTTCTTGAGGAGGTAGCCGTCGACGAACGGACCTTTCCATACTGAACGTGTCAAAGTCGAATCTCCTTCAGAGCGCCGCTACTACTTCTTCTTCGCCTTCTGGCGCGAGCGGACGATATATTTCGTGGTCGTCTTGTTCTTGCGTGTCTTGAAGCCCTTGGTCGGCTTGCCCCACGGCGTTGCCCAGTGCTTACCGCCCTTCGTACGACCACCGTTGGGGTGATCGACCGGGTTCATAGCAATCGAGCGAACGGTCGGACGACGGCCGAGCAGACGAGTGCGACCCGCCTTGCCAACGACTGTGTTCATGTGATCGGGGTTCGAAACCGCACCGACAGTCGCCATGCATTCGGCGCTGACCTTGCGGGTTTCACCCGAGTTGAGCTTCAGAACGGCGTAACCCGAGTCGCGGCCGACGAGCTGAACGAATGAGCCTGCCGAACGTGCGACCTGACCGCCCTTGCCAGGCTTCATCTCGACGTTGTGAACGATCGTGCCGATCGGCATGGCCGACAGCGGCATGGCGTTGCCGGGCTTCACGTCAACCTTCGGACCCGAGACGACCGTGTCGCCGACGCCCAGACGCTGCGGCGCCAGGATGTAAGCCTGCGTGCCGTCCTCGTACTTGATGAGGGCGATGAACGCGGTGCGGTTCGGATCGTATTCCAGGCGCTCGACACTGGCCGGCGCGTCGAACTTCCGGCGACGGAAGTCGATCTTGCGGTAGGCCTGCTTTGCGCCGCCGCCGATGTGGCGCGACGTGATGCGGCCGTCGCTGTTGCGACCACCGGTCTTCGTCTTGCCCTCGACGAGCGTCTTGAGCGGCTTGCCCTTCCAGAGCGTCGAACGGTCGACCTGAATGAGGTGACGACGACCGGGCGACGTTGGGTTGTATGTTCTAAGCGCCATGACTTATCCTCAGAGCCCCGTCGTCACGTCGATGGAATGACCATCTTCGAGCGTCACGACCGCCCTTTTCGTATCGCTCAAGACGGCCTTGATGCCCTTGAACGTTCTTTGCTTGCCCTTGCGGACGATCGTGTTGACGGCCTTCACCTTTACCTTGAACAGGCCTTCGACCGCCGACTTGATCTCGGTCTTCGTCGCGTCAGGCTTGACCTTGAAGATCACCTGGTTGGCCTCGGAGGCAAGCGTCGCCTTTTCCGTGATGACCGGCGCAACGATGACGTCGTATGCGGAGCGTTTGATCGTCATTTGAAGCGCTCCTCCAGCGCGGCGACGGCGGCCCGGGTCAGCACCAGCTTCTTACGACGGAGAATGTCGTAGACGTTGATGCCCTGAATCGGGAGCACGTCGATGTTCGGGATGTTGCGAGCAGCGCGCGTGAAATTCACTTCGAGCTCGGCACCATCAATGATCAGCGCATTCTCAAGCGACAGCTTGGCGAACTGCGCCTTCAGCGCGGTCGTCTTGCCCTCGGCAGAGGTCGCCTTGTCGATCACGACGATCTCGCCGGCTTTCGCCTTCGAGGAGAGCGCGTGACGGAGCGCCAGAGCGCGCACCTTCTTCGGCAGCTCAATGGCATGCGAGCGGGGCTTCGGTCCGAACGCCTTGCCGCCGCCGCGGAACTGCGGAGCCGACTTGTCGCCGTGACGAGCACCGCCGGTGCCCTTCTGCTTGTACATCTTCTTGCCCGTGACCGCGACTTCCGAGCGGTCCTGAGCATGATGCGTACCGGCCATGCGCTTCAGCGTCTGGTAGCGCACCATGCGGTGGATGAGGTCGTTGCGGACCTCAAGACCGAAAATGTCGTCGGCAAGCTCGATGTCGCCGGACTTACCGGCATCGAGGCTGGTAACTTCGGCTTTCATCACGCGCCTTCCTTCTTCGCTTCGCCACGCGCCTTGAATGCTCCAGGCTTCGGAACATCAGCGTGCGCAGCTTTCTTCACGGCGTCGCGAACGACAACCCAGCCACCCTTGGAACCGGGGACAGCACCGCGAACCATCACGAGGCCGCGCTCCTTGTCGATCTTGGCAACAACGAGGTTCTGCGTCGTGACGCGCTCATCGCCCAAGTGGCCGGCCATCTTCTTACCTTTGAAGACCTTACCAGGATCCTGGCGCTGACCGGTCGAACCGTGAGCACGGTGCGTGACCGAGACGCCGTGGGTAGCGCGCAGACCGCCGAAGTTCCAGCGCTTCATGGCGCCCTGGAAACCTTTACCCTGGGTGGTGCCCGTCACGTCGACGAACTGGCCCGGAACGAAGTGGTCTGCGGTGATTTCCGCGCCAACATCGATGAGGTTCTCAGGACTGACACGAAACTCTGCGATCTTCCGCTTCGGTTCGACTTCGGCCTTCGCAAAGGTGCCGCGCTCGGACTTCGTCAGACGCGAGGGCTTCCTCGTGCCGCCGCCGACCTGGATGGCGGTATAGCCGTTCTTCTCCTCGGTGCGGTGCGAGAGAACCTGGAGGTTCTCAAGACGCAGCACCGTGACGGGGATGTGTTCGCCCGCATCGGTGAAGATCCGGGTCATACCGATCTTCTGTGCTATCACTCCGGAACGCATTTGCATTCCTTCCTATCGTTAGGGCCATTCGCGTTACCGCCAGAGGGCCCGGAAGTTCTTGTTTAGAGCTTGATCTCGACGTCGACGCCTGCGGCGAGGTCGAGTTTCATCAATGCGTCGACCGTCTGCGGCGTCGGATCGACGATGTCGAGCAAACGCTTGTGGGTCCGCATCTCGAATTGCTCGCGGCTCTTCTTGTCGATGTGTGGCGAACGGTTGACCGTAAAGCGTTCGATGCGCGTCGGCAGCGGGATGGGACCGCGAACTTCAGCACCGGTACGCTTCGCCGTGTTCACGATCTCGCGGGTCGATGCATCGAGAATACGATGATCGAACGCCTTGAGCCGGATGCGGATGTTTTGGCCGTGCATGGCTTTGTGCTTTCACTTCTCGCAAAAAGATTTGGGGAAGCGCGCTATTCAGAACGCTTCCCCGGAAATGCCTTCTACTCGATAATTTTCGTAACAACGCCCGCGCCGACCGTACGGCCGCCTTCGCGGATAGCGAAACGAACTTTCTCTTCCATGGCGATCGGCTGAACGAGCTCGACTTCGACCGAGACGTTGTCGCCCGGCATAACCATTTCCGTACCTTCGGCGAGCTTAACAGTGCCCGTCACGTCGGTCGTGCGGAAGTAGAACTGCGGACGATAGTTCGTGAAGAACGGCGTGTGACGGCCACCCTCTTCCTTGTTGAGGATGTAGGCCTCAGCAGCGAACTTCTTGTGCGGCTTCACAGAGCCCGGCTTGCAGAGAACCTGGCCGCGCTCGACAGCTTCCTTGTCGATACCGCGCAGGAGGCAGCCGACGTTGTCGCCAGCTTCACCCGAGTCGAGCAGCTTGCGGAACATTTCGACGCCGGTGACAACCGACTTCTGCGTGTCGCGAAGACCGACGATCTCGACTTCTTCGCCAACCTTAATGGTGCCACGCTCGATACGGCCCGTGACGACGGTGCCGCGACCCGAGATCGAGAACACGTCTTCGATCGGCATCAGGAACGGCTGATCCTTCGGGCGCTCGGGGATCGGGATGTACTCGTCCATGGCTTCGTACAGCTTGATGATCGCTTCGTCAGCGAGCGGGCCCTTCTCACCGTTGAGGGCCTTGACGGCTGCACCGCGGATGACCGGCGTGTCGTCGCCCGGGAAGTTGTACTTCGAGAGAAGTTCACGAACTTCCATTTCGACGAGGTCGAGGAGCTCTTCGTCTTCGACGATGTCGCACTTGTTCAAGAAGACGACGATCTTCGGCACGCCGACCTGGCGAGCGAGAAGGATGTGCTCACGCGTCTGCGGCATCGGGCCGTCAACGGCCGACACAACGAGGATCGCGCCGTCCATCTGGGCTGCACCGGTGATCATGTTCTTGACGTAGTCGGCGTGGCCGGGGCAGTCGACGTGCGCATAGTGACGGTTCGGGGTCGCGTATTCAACGTGCGACGTGGCGATCGTCAGAATCTTCGTCGGGTCGCGACGGCCCTGGCTTTCAGAAGCCTTGGCAACTTCGTCATAGGCGATCGAAGTCGCCGTCCAGCCGCGGTCGGCCGAAACTTTCGTCAAGGCTGCGGTCAGCGTTGTCTTGCCGTGGTCGACGTGTCCGATCGTACCGACGTTGCAATGCGGCTTGTTCCGCTCGAATTTTGCCTTCGCCATCGTTGGCTCTCCTTAGTCCTACTATCAGGTCCCGACTCTTGCGATCCGGGAATTTCAGGCTTCATTTTTTAGAACCCAGCGGACGGATACTCTCGCCGGCCAGGTTCAACTTCTTAGGCGTACTTGGCCTTGACCTCATCCGCCACGTTGCGCGGCACGTCCGCATAGTGTGCGAACTGCATCGAGTACTGCGCACGACCCGTCGACATCGAACGCAGCGTATTGATGTAACCGAACATGTTCGCGAGCGGGACAAACGCACGGATGACCGTCGCGTTGCCGCGCATCTCCTGAGTACGGATCTGCCCGCGCCGCGAGTTGATGTCGCCGATGATGCCGCCGACGAATTCGCCCGGCGACACAACCTCGACGTCCATGACCGGCTCGAGGATCTTAACGCCGGCCTTCTCGCAGCCTTCCTTCATGGCCGCACGCGTCGCGATTTCGAAGGCGATCGCGGACGAGTCCACTTCGTGGAAGGCGCCGTCATAAAGGTTGACCTTCATGTCGACCATCGGGAAGCCGATGAGCATGCCGTTGTCCCAGACCGACTTCACGCCCTTTTCGACGCCGGGGATGTATTCCTTCGGAACCGTACCGCCAACGATCGAGGTCGTGAACTCGTTGCCCTTGCCGACTTCGTTCGGCTCGAGCTTGAGCTTGACGCGAGCAAACTGACCCGTACCGCCGGTCTGCTTCTTGTGCGTGTAGTCGATGTCTGCCGGGCGCGCGAGCGTTTCGCGATAGGCGACCTGCGGAGCGCCCGTCGTGGCTTCGACGCCGTAGGTCCGCTTCAGGATGTCGACTTTAATGTCGAGATGAAGCTCGCCCATGCCCTTGAGGATCGTCTCGCCCGACTCGGGGTGAACCGAGACGCGGAACGAGGGATCTTCCAGCGACAGCGTGTTGAGCGCGATCGCCATCTTTTCCTGGTCGGCCTTCGTCTTCGGCTCGACCTTCATCTCGATGACGGGCTCCGGGAAGTCCATCTTTTCGAGAATGACCGGCTTCTGCGGATCGCAAAGCGTTTCGCCCGTGCGCGTGTCTTTCAGGCCCTGCAGAGCGACGATGTCGCCAGCATAGGCTTCCTTGATTTCTTCACGATCCGCGGCGTGCATCAGGTACATGCGGCCGGCGCGCTCTTTCTTGTCGCGCGTTGTGTTCGCAAGTGCCATGCCCTGCTCGAGCTTGCCCGAGTAGATGCGGCAGAACGTGATCGAGCCGACGTGCTCGAAGCTCATGATCTTGAAGGCGATCATGGCCAGCGGTTCAGTGTCCGACGGCTTACGGAGCAGCTCGTCGCCGGTCTTGGGATCAATGCCCTTGTAGGCTTCGCGATCGAGCGGCGACGGCAGATAGTCGACGACCGCGTCGAGCAGCGGCTGAACGCCTTTGTTCTTGAAGGCCGAGCCACAGAACATCGGGTAGAAGGCGCCCTTGACGGTCGCCTTGCGGATGAGCTTGCGCAGCGTATCTTCGTCCGGCTCTTTGCCTTCGAGGAATGCCTCGAGTGCCGCGTCGTCCATTTCGACGGCAGCTTCGATCATGGCGGCGCGATATTCGTTCGCCTTGTCGACGAGGTCGGCCGGGATTTCGCCCTCGACCATCTTCGCGTCCTTGCCGTCACCGTCCCAAGTGATGGCCTTCATCTTAACGAGATCGATGACACCCTGGAAATTCGACTCAGCACCGATCGGAATCTGCATCGGAACCGGACGTGCACCAAGCTTCGCCTTGATGTCGTCGACGCACATGTAGAAGTCGGCGCCGATCTTATCCATCTTGTTGGCGAAGATGATGCGCGGAACGTTGTACTTGTCGCCTTGACGCCAGACGGTTTCCGTCTGCGGCTCGACGCCCTGGTTCGAGTCAAGAACGCAAACAGCGCCGTCGAGCACGCGCAGCGAACGCTCGACTTCGATCGTGAAGTCGACGTGGCCTGGGGTGTCGATGATATTCAGGCGGCGCTTCTTGCCGTCACGGCCGGTCCAGAAACAGGTCGTCGCGGCCGACGTGATCGTGATGCCGCGCTCAGCTTCCTGATCCATAAAGTCCATCGTCGCGGCGCCGTCATGGACTTCGCCGATCTTATAGGACCTGCCGGTGTAGTAGAGGATTCGCTCGGTCGTGGTCGTCTTGCCAGCATCAATGTGAGCCATGATGCCGAAGTTGCGATAATCCTCGATCGGGTATTGCCGGGCCATGTCTGCCTCGAAATCCTTGTAACTTGTCCTACCAGCGGTAGTGCGAGAAGGCGCGGTTGGCTTCAGCCATCTTGTGCGTGTCTTCGCGCTTTTTAACTGCAGTGCCACGATTGTTCGCGGCGTCGAGCAATTCGCCCGAGAGCTTGTCAATCAGCGTCGACTCGTTGCGAGCACGAGCGGCGGAGATCAACCAGCGGATCGCCAGAGCCTGACGGCGCTCGTTACGAACTTCGACCGGAACCTGATACGTGGCACCGCCGACGCGACGCGAACGAACCTCAACCGACGGCATGACGTTGTCGAGCGCCTGACGGAAAAGATCGATCGGGTTCGCCTTACCCCGCTGTTCCATCTTTTCGAACGCGCCATAGACCATGCGTTCTGCAACCGACTTCTTGCCGTGCTCCATCACCGCGTTCATGAACTTGGTGACGACGACGTCGTTGAACTTCGGATCCGGGATCACTTCCCGCTTTTGCGCCGCGTGACGACGAGACATCCTGACAGGCCCTTCGCTTCGAATTCTCTTTAAATCTTACAGGCCGACACCGCCGGCCCGGACGAGACCGATTACTTCGGCCGTTTCGCACCGTACTTCGAACGCCGCTGACGACGCGCCGAGACGCCCTGCGTATCAAGCACACCACGGATGATGTGATAGCGGACGCCGGGAAGGTCCTTCACGCGGCCGCCGCGGATCAGCACCACGGAGTGCTCCTGAAGGTTATGACCTTCGCCCGGGATGTAGCCGATCACCTCGTAGCCGTTGGTCAGCCGGATCTTGGCGACCTTACGCAGAGCGGAGTTCGGCTTCTTCGGGGTCGTCGTGTAGACGCGCGTGCAGACACCACGCTTCTGCGGGCACGCTTCCATGTGGCGCGACTTCTCGCGGTAGACTGGCTTTACCCGGGGCTTCCGGATCAACTGTTGTATCGTCGGCATTCGCCCAATCCTGACTTCGGGACACATTCCCGACAGCGGAAATGCGCCAAGCAAACCTGCCAGGTGCGCGAAGTTCGCCCCTAGCAAGAAAAAACCAGAGGATCGTGCCGCCCTTTGGGGTGACAGATCATGGCCCGTCGATATGCTCTGCTTTATGAACGGGAGCGTTTAGGAGCAAAATAGGCGCTTAAAGCGCCGAGCGACCTACCACCAACCCGTGAGAGTGGGCGGAGCTATATACACACCCGCCATATTGGTCAACAGGCGCGCCGCAGGGTTGCGAAATTATTTTCGCCGAATTCGCCGTCATAAGGCAAACCGAACCTGCGACCTGTTGTCGGCTCGGGCGCGCAGAACGCTTTAAAACCGACGGAAAACCAAATTTTTGGGTGGGCACCGCACTTAAATGGGAATCGCTGAAAATTTTTAAAGAGGACTCGCGTCGTCCAGGCTGCTTTGCGCCGGTCGGCAGCCCTCTCCCGAGGAAATTTCGAGGTGTCATCCGCGGCTTCAGCCGAGGACCCATTGCGCCGCCCCTACAGATAAGAAATGGCCCGTCGAGACAAGGGCGAGGAAACGGTTCTCAACAAATGAAAACGGCCGCCCCGAGAGGCGGCCGTTGGCATTAGAATGCTCTTAAGAAGCGAGCGGAGATTACTCCGCTGCTTCCTCTGCCGGGCGACGGCGACGGCGTCCAGCCGGGCCTGAGGCGCCATCAGGCGACGGCAGGTTCGAAGTCTTCGCCTTTTCCTTGGCGATGAGATCGTCACGCTGCATCGCGACCTTGCGGAGCTGACGCAGCATGCCGCCCGTACCGGCCGGAATGAGACGGCCGACGATGACGTTCTCCTTGAGACCTTCGAGCGTGTCGGACTTGCCGTTGACGGCAGCATCCGTGAGCACGCGCGTTGTCTCCTGGAAGGACGCCGCCGAGATGAAGGAGCGCGTCTGCAGCGAAGCCTTGGTGATACCGAGCAGAACCGGGTTCGCGGACGCCGCACGCTTGCCGGCCTTCTGAGCGGCTGCGTTGATTTCCTCGAACTCGATCCGATCGAGTTGCTCACCCTTGATGAGTTCGGTCTCGCCGGCGTCGGTGACTTCAACCTTCTGCAGCATCTGACGAACGATGACTTCGATGTGCTTGTCGTTGATCGTCACGCCCTGCAGTCGATAGACGTCCTGGATCTCGTTGATCAGGTAGTTCGCGAGTTCCTCGACGCCCTTGATCGCCAGGATGTCGTGCGGCGCCGGGTTGCCGTCGTACACGAAATCGCCACGTTCAACGCGATCGCCAGGCTGAACAGCAAGGCTCTTGCCACGCGGGATCAGGTATTCGACCGGCTCGGCCGACTCATCGTCCGGCTTGATCGTGATGCGCTGCTTGTTCTTGTAGTCCTTGCCGAACTCAACCGTACCCGAGATGTCCGCGAGGATCGCGTGATCCTTCGGACGGCGAGCTTCGAAGAGTTCCGCGACGCGCGGCAGACCACCGGTGATGTCACCGGACTTCGCCGACGCCGTCGGAATACGAGCAAGAACGTCGCCCGCCTTCACTTCCGTGCCGCGATCGACCGACAGAACGGCTTCAACCGACAACAGGTAGCGAGCGTCACCGCCGCGCGCGACCTTGATCGGCTTGCCCTTCGAGTCCTTGATCACGATGGCAGGCTTCAGCTCTGAGCCCTTCGGAGACGTGCGCCAGTCGATGATGACCCGGTTCGACGTACCCTTCATTTCGTCGGTTTGTTCGCGGACCGACGAGCCTTCGATCAAGTCTTCGAAGTCGACGAAGCCGTCAGCTTCCGACAGGATCGGACGGGTGTAGGGATCCCACTGCGCGATCTTGGTGCCGCGCTTCACGGTATCGCCTTCATCGACAAAGATGCGCGAGCCGTAGCTGATCTTGTGGGTCGCGAGTTCCTTGCCCGTCTGGTCGACGATGATGACCGACATGATGCGGCTCGTCGCGACGTTCTGGCCCTTCGAGTCCTTGGCGATCGCACGATTCTTCAGCTTCACGGTGCCGTTGAAGTTCGACTCGATGAAGGACGAGTCGACCAAGTTGGCCGTGCCGCCGATGTGGAACGTACGCATCGTCAGCTGCGTGCCCGGCTCACCGATCGACTGTGCGGCGATGACACCGACAGCTTCACCAATGTTGACCGGCGTACCGCGAGCAAGGTCGCGGCCGTAGCACTTGGCGCACACGCCGTTGACCGTCTCGCAGGTCAGCACCGAACGGATACGAACTTCCTGAAGCTCGGCCTTGCCGATGAGATCGGCGTGCTTTTCTTCGATCAGTTCGCCGTTGGCGACGATGATCTCGCCCGTCGTCGGGTGCTTGATGTCTTCGGCTGCCGTGCGGCCCAGCGAACGCGCCGCGAGCGACACGATCACCTGACCGGCATCGACGACTGCCTGCACGTTAATGCCGGCATCGGTTCCGCAATCGACCTCGGAGATGATGGCGTCCTGCGCGACGTCGACGAGACGACGCGTGAGGTAGCCCGAGTTCGCCGTCTTCAAGGCGGTGTCTGCAAGACCCTTACGGGCACCGTGGGTTGAGTTGAAGTACTCGAGAACCGACAGGCCTTCCTTGAAGTTCGAGATGATCGGCGTCTCAATGATTTCGCCCGAAGGTTTCGTCATGAGGCCGCGCATACCGGCGAGCTGCTTCATCTGCGCCGGCGAACCGCGCGCGCCCGAGTGGCTCATCATGTAGACCGAGTTGATTGGACGTTCGCGTCCGGTCGTAGCGTCCTTCTGAACCGCCGAGATGCGGTCCATCATTTCCTTGGCGATCTGATCGGTGCAGCGCGACCAAGCGTCGACGACCTTATTGTACTTCTCGAGCTGCGTGATCAGGCCGTCCTGATACTGCTGTTCGAAGTCGCGGACCTCGACGTTGGTCTTCTCGACGATCTTCTCCTTCGTCTCCGGGATGAGCATGTCGTCCTTGCCGAACGAGATGCCAGCCTTGAAGGCGTGGTGGAAGCCGAGCGCCATGATCCGGTCGCAGAAGATGACCGTCTCTTTCTGACCGCAGTTACGGTAGACCAAATCGATCAGACCGGAGATGTTCTTCTTCGTCAGAAGCTGGTTCGCCATCGAGAACTTCATGCCCGGCATCTTCGGCAGATGCTGTGCGAGAAGCAGACGGCCCGGGGTCGTCTCGTGGATCTCCGAGACTTCCTCGCCCTCATCATTGATCGCGTTATAGCGGCCTTTGATCTTGGCGTGCAGCGTGACGGACTTCGATTCAAGGGCGTGAAGCACCTCGTTGATCGAGCCCAACATCATGCCTTCGCCGGGTTCGCCGTCGCGCATCATCGACAGATAGTACAGACCCAACACGATGTCCTGCGACGGCACGATGATCGGCTGGCCGCTCGCGGGATGCAGGATGTTGTTCGTCGACATCATCAGGACGCGCGCTTCGAGCTGCGCTTCGAGCGACAGCGGAACGTGCACGGCCATCTGGTCGCCGTCGAAGTCTGCGTTGAAGGCAGCGCAAACCAGCGGGTGAAGCTGGATCGCCTTACCCTCGATGAGTTGTGGCTCGAACGCCTGAATGCCGAGACGGTGAAGCGTCGGGGCGCGGTTCAGCATCACCGGATGCTCGCGAATGACCTCGTCGAGGACGTCCCAAACCTCGGGCTTTTCCTTTTCGACGAGCTTCTTCGCCTGCTTTACGGTCGCGGCTTGGCCGAGCGTCTGGAGGCGCGCGTAGATGAAGGGCTTGAACAGCTCAAGCGCCATCTTCTTCGGCAGGCCGCACTGGTGCAGCTTGAGTTCCGGACCGACAACGATGACCGAACGGCCGGAGTAGTCGACGCGCTTGCCGAGCAGGTTCTGACGGAAGCGGCCCTGCTTGCCCTTCAGCATGTCGGCGAGCGACTTCAGCGGACGCTTGTTGGCGCCGGTGATGACGCGGCCGCGACGGCCGTTGTCGAACAGAGCGTCGACGGCCTCCTGCAGCATGCGCTTTTCGTTGCGAATGATGATATCCGGCGCGCGCAGCTCCATCAGCCGCTTCAGGCGGTTGTTACGGTTGATGACGCGGCGATAGAGATCGTTCAGGTCCGACGTCGCAAAGCGGCCGCCATCGAGCGGAACAAGCGGACGCAGTTCCGGCGGGATGACCGGAACTTGCGTCAGGATCATCCACTCCGGACGGTTGCCCGATTCCATGAAGGCTTCGATCACCTTCAGGCGCTTGCCGAGCTTCTTCGGCTTCAGTTCGGTCGTCGCCTCGGCGATCTCCTGGCGAAGGTCCTGCGCGATCTTCGGCAGGTCCATGGCGGACAGAAGCTCGCGGATCGCCTCAGCGCCGATGCCGGCGGTGAAGGTATCTGCGCCGTACTCGTCGATCGCCTGGTTGTACTGCTCTTCCGTCAGCAGCTGGCGCTCAGCGAACGGCGTCGTGCCCGGCTCGATGACGATGTAGTTCTCGAAATAAAGAACGCGCTCAAGATCCTTCAGCGCCATGTCCATCAGCAAGCCGATGCGCGAGGGCAGCGACTTCAGGAACCAGATGTGCGCAACGGGAGCCGCAAGCTCGATGTGGCCCATGCGCTCGCGGCGAACCTTTGCAAGCGTCACTTCCACGCCGCACTTTTCGCAGATCAAGCCCTTGTACTTCATGCGCTTGTACTTGCCGCACAAGCATTCGTAGTCCTTGATCGGTCCGAAGATGCGCGCACAGAACAGGCCGTCGCGCTCCGGCTTGAAGGTACGATAGTTGATCGTCTCGGGCTTTTTGATCTCGCCGTAGGACCAGGACAGGATGTCCTCGGGCGAGGCGATCGAGATCCGGATCTGATCGAAGACCGGAGCGGGAGCCTGCGATTTAAAGATGTTGGTAATTTCGTTCATCGGCTGTCTCCTCATGGGCGCGGCTGGGGTGACCGTGCCCGTGGAATTTAGTGGTCGTGTTTTGCCGATCTCCGCCCTTCCCGGGGGGCGGAGATCGTCTTCGATGTTCGTTATTCAGCCGCTGGCGGAAGCTGCGCCTGGGGTTCCTCGGGCGTCTCCGGCTGATCGTTTTCTGCTTCGATCTGCGGCAGCTCGCTGTTGACGAGCTCGACGTTGAGACCCAGCGCGCGCATTTCCTTGACGAGCACGTTGAAGCTTTCCGGCACGCCGGCTTCGAACGCATCGTCACCACGGACGATCGCCTCGTAGACCTTGGTGCGGCCGGCGACGTCGTCCGACTTCACGGTCAGCATTTCCTGCAGCGTGTAGGCGGCGCCGTAAGCTTCCAGAGCCCAGACCTCCATTTCGCCGAAGCGCTGGCCGCCGAACTGCGCCTTACCGCCCAGCGGCTGCTGGGTGACGAGCGAGTACGGACCGATCGAGCGGGCGTGGATCTTGTCGTCGACAAGGTGGTGCAGCTTCAGAACATACTTGTAGCCGACGGTGACCTTGCGATCGAACGGCTCGCCCGTGCGGCCGTCGAACAGCGTCACCTGACCTGACGTATCGAAACCTGCGAGCTGCAGCATTTCGACGATGTCTTTCTCACGCGCGCCGTCGAACACCGGCGTTGCGATCGGAACGCCCGTCCGCAGGTTCTGAGCGACGCCGACAAGCTCATCGTCTTTCAGCGACGACTTGATGACCTCCTGACCGTAAACGCGCTCCATCTGTTCGCGGAGAGCCTGCGCCTGGCCGCTCTCGTGGAACTGATGCAATGCGTCGTCGATCATGCGGCCAAGACCGCGGCACGCCCAGCCAAGATGCGTTTCGAGGATCTGTCCGACGTTCATGCGGCTCGGCACGCCGAGCGGGTTCAGAACGACGTCGACCGGCGTGCCGTCTTCGAGGAACGGCATGTCTTCCGACGGAACGATCATCGACACGACACCCTTGTTGCCGTGACGGCCGGCCATCTTGTCGCCCGGCTGGATCTTGCGCTTCACCGCGACGAAGACCTTGACCATCTTCATCACGCCCGGCGGCAGCTCGTCACCGCGCTGCAGCTTGTCGACCTTGTCGGCAAAACGCAGACCGAGGCCCTTCTTGGCGTCTTCGTACTGCTTCTGGATGGCTTCGACTTCGGCCTGCGCCTTCTCATTGGCAAGACCGATTTCCCACCACTGGCTGCGCGGGATATCGTCGAGGATCACGTTGTCGATGATCGTACCCTTGCGGGCGTTCTTCGGACCCTTCGCGACTTCCTTGCCCATCAGCGCGTCTTTCAGACGGGCGTAGACGTTGCGGTCGAGGATCTGAAGCTCGTCGTCGCGGTCTTTTGCGAGACGCTCGATCTCTTCTCGCTCGATCGCCATCGCACGCTCGTCTTTCTCGACGCCGTGACGATTGAAGACGCGGACTTCGACGATCGTGCCGGCGACGCCCGGCGGCAGACGCAGCGAGGTATCGCGAACGTCAGACGCCTTTTCACCGAAGATGGCGCGCAGAAGCTTTTCTTCCGGCGTCATCGGGCTTTCGCCCTTCGGCGTGATCTTGCCGACCAGAATGTCACCCGGATGGACTTCGGCGCCGATGTAGACGATGCCGGCTTCGTCGAGGTTCTTCAGCGCTTCTTCCGAGACGTTCGGAATATCGCGCGTGATTTCCTCAGGTCCGAGCTTCGTATCGCGAGCCATGACCTCGAATTCCTCGATGTGGATCGAGGTGAACACGTCTTCGGAGACGACGCGCTCGTTCATCAGGATCGAGTCTTCGAAGTTGTAGCCCATCCACGGCATGAACGCGACGAGCACGTTCTTGCCGAGCGCCAGCTCGCCGAGTTCGGTCGAAGGACCGTCAGCGATGATGTCGCCTGCCTTGACGTGATCGCCGACGTTGATCAGCGGCCGCTGGTTGATACAGGTGTTCTGGTTCGAACGCTGGAACTTGCGCAGACGATAGATGTCGACGCCCGGCTTCGAAGGATCCTGCTCTTCCGTTGCGCGGATAACGATACGGGTTGCATCGACCTGGTCGACGATGCCCGTACGGCGTGCCGCGATGGCAGCGCCCGAGTCCTGCGCCACGCGCTCTTCCATGCCGGTGCCGACCAGCGGCGCTTCCGCCTTGATCAGCGGCACGGCCTGACGCTGCATGTTCGAGCCCATGAGCGCGCGGTTGGCGTCGTCGTTCTCAAGGAACGGGATGAGCGCGGCCGCGACCGACACGAGCTGCTTCGGCGACACGTCGATGTAATCGACCTTGTCGGTCGGAACGAGCATCACGTCGCCCTGGTAGCGAACGGTGACGAGGTCTTCCGTCATCTTGCCCTTGGCATCGATGGCAGCGTTCGCCTGCGCAACGTGATGGCGCATCTCTTCCATGGCGGAGAGGTACGCGACCTCGTCGGTGACGCGGCCGTTGATGACCTTGCGGTACGGGCTTTCGATGAAGCCGTATTTGTTCACGCGCGCGAACGTCGCGAGCGAGTTGATCAGACCGATGTTCGGGCCTTCCGGCGTCTCAATCGGGCAGATACGGCCATAGTGCGTCGGATGCACGTCGCGGACTTCGAAGCCCGCGCGTTCACGCGTCAGACCGCCCGGTCCAAGAGCCGAGAGACGGCGCTTGTGGGTGATTTCCGACAGCGGGTTCGTCTGGTCCATGAACTGCGAGAGCTGGGACGAGCCGAAGAACTCGCGCACAGCGGCCGCAGCCGGTTTGGCGTTGATCAGGTCCTGCGGCATCACCGTGTCGATATCGACCGACGACATGCGCTCCTTGATGGCGCGTTCCATGCGGAGCAGGCCGACGCGATACTGGTTTTCCATCAGCTCGCCGACGGAGCGAACGCGACGGTTGCCCAAGTGGTCGATGTCGTCGATTTCGCCCTTGCCGTCGCGCAGATCGACAAGCGTCTTCACGACCGCGAGGATGTCCTCACGGCGCAGCACGCGCATCGTATCGGGCGCATCGAGTTCGAGGCGCATGTTCATCTTCACGCGGCCGACGGCCGAGAGATCGAAACGTTCCGGATCGAAGAACAGGCCATGGAACAGCGCGGTCGCCGCTTCGATGGTCGGCGGCTCGCCCGGGCGCATGACCCGGTAGATGTCCATCAGCGCTTCCTGCTGATTGGCGTTCTTGTCGATGTTGAGCGTGTTGCGGATGAACGCGCCGGTGTTGACGTAGTCGATGTCGAGGATGTGGAATTCCTTGACCTTCTGCTCCTTGAGCTCGGCCAACAGGTTCTCATCCAGCTCGTCACCGGCTTCGGCGAAGATCTTGCCCGTCTCCATATCGACGATGTCTTCGGCGATGAAGCGGCCTGCGAGGTCCTCGGCGGAGATCAGGATTTCCTTGACGCCGCTTTCGGCGATTTCGCGCGAACGGCGTGCGGTGATCTTCTCGCCAGCGCGCGCGATCACTTCGCCGGTCTTAGCGTCGGCGATGTCGGACTGCGGAGTAACGCCGCGGAACTTCTCGGGCAGGAACGGCATCTTCCAGCCGCGCTTCGATTCCTTGATCGAGATGTGCTTGTAGAAGTGCGCGAGAATCTCTTCGTCGTCGAGGCCCAAGGCATAGAGCATCGTCGTCACCGGCAGCTTACGGCGACGGTCGATACGGACATAGACGATGTCTTTCGCGTCGAACTCGAAGTCGAGCCAGGAACCGCGATACGGAATGATGCGAGCTGCGAACAACAGCTTGCCCGACGAGTGCGTCTTACCGCGATCGTGGTCGAAGAAGACGCCCGGCGAGCGGTGCATCTGCGAGACGATCACACGCTCGGTGCCGTTGATGATGAAGGTGCCGTTCGACGTCATGAGCGGCATGTCGCCCATGTAGACGTCCTGCTCCTTGACGTCCTTGATCGACTTGGAGCCCGTCTCTTCGTTCACATCGAACACGATCAGGCGCAGCTTGACCTTGAGCGGCGCTGCGAATGTCATGTCGCGCTGCATACACTCGTCGACGTCGAACTTCGGCGGCTCGAATTCGTAGCTGACGAATTCCAGCGTCGACTTGCCGGCGAAATCGGAGATCGGGAAAACGCCCTTGAACACCGACTGCAAGCCGAAATCATCCGGCCTGCCGCCCGGGGGCTCTTTGACCATCAAGAAGTCATCGTAAGACGCTTTCTGAACCTCGATGAGGTTCGGCATCTCCGCGACTTCTCCGATAGAACCAAACTGCTTCCGGAGGCGTTTGCGGCTGGTGAGGGTTTGAGCCATATCGGTCCCTTCGTGCTCTCGTATGCGGGTAGTCCCGCGATCCAAATGCGACGCGCTCAGGGTCCCTGGAGAACTGGGACCTCTTGAAACGGTTCACCGGAGGGTCCTTTTTCGAGGTTAGAAAAACCCCAGGACCCTCCGGAAAACCGTTTTTCATTTGCGCCCGGCGTCTCCGTTTCCCGGATGCGGCCGCGGCGTGCACAGCTCAACACCGGCCGGGAGCGACCCAGCCGGTGTTGATCGTCAATTACTTCACTTCGACGACAGCGCCCTGATCCTCAAGCTGCTTCTTGAGCTTCTGGGCTTCGTCCTTCGAAACGCCTTCCTTCACGGTCTTGCCGCCAGCCTCGACGAGGTCCTTGGCTTCCTTCAGGCCGAGACCCGTGATGGCGCGAACTTCCTTGATGACGTTGATCTTCTTGTCGCCACCCGACTTCAGGATAACGGTGAACTCCGTCTGCTCTTCGGCCGGAGCAGCGGCAGCGCCGCCAGCAGCAGGAGCAGCAACGGCGACGGCAGCAGCAGCCGAAACGCCCCACTTCTCTTCCAGCATCTTGGCGAGCTCAGCGGCCTCGAGCACGGTGAGTGCCGACAGGTCTTCAACGATTTTCTCGATCTTAGACATATATAGTGTCCTTCCGGTTTGAACCTAGTGGTTGAATTGCAGCACCCCTTTGGGCCGTGCTGCGTAGCTTTTCGAGGGCTCAAAGCCCCACAACTTCCGAGGGTTAGGCTGCTGCCTCTTCCTTCGATGCCTTGGCCTGAATGACGCGGGCAAGCTTGGCACCGGGCTCCTTGACGGTCCGGGCGATCTTGGTCGCCGGAGCGTTGAGGAGGCCAATGAGCTTGGCGCGGAGTTCATCAAGCGACGGCAGTTCGGCAAGGGCCTGCACGCCTTTCGCGTCAAGGATGGTCTTGCCCATCGCGCCGCCCAGGATCACGAGCTTGTCGTTGCCCTTGGCGTACGTGACGGTCGCCTTCGCCGCTGCGATCGGATCTTGCGAGAAGGCCAGAATGGTCGGCCCCGTCAAAATCTCCGAAAGCTTCTCGGCGTCGGTATCCTTGAGTGCGAGCTGCGCCAGCTTGTTCTTGGCCACCTTCACAGAGCCGCCGGCTTCTTTAACGCGCCTGCGGAACTCTGCGGATTGAGCGGCCACCATGCCGGTGTTGTGGGCGACGACCACCACACCCGTGCTTTTCAGCGTGGTGTGAAGGCTGTCGATGAGCTCACGTTTCGCGGCTCTATCCACGTCTCGTCTCCTTGCTGCGAAGCCTCATTTGCGAAGCCTCGCGGGTTGCACCTTTGCCGCCGTCTCCGGTGAGGGATCAGGCGACGTTAGTCTGTCCTCGTTCCCGTGGACCGCGAGTAGCGGCACGGTGCTGACCCAGAAGGTTCAAACCGGACTTTTTGGCTTATCGCCTCAAATCCGATCCACTTCTGTCTCATGCAGGCTCTCCCGCGGAGGAGAGACTTAGGCGTCACCGGCAAGCCGGATCGGCACCCACAATCTCGGACAGCTCCGGACCGAAGCGAAACCGCCACGGTCCAGGGTTTTCCGGGTTGCCCCGGAATTCTTCAAACTTAGGCGGCCGGTCCCGGCGCGACCGAAGCTGTGTCGAGCTTCAAACCCGGACCCATCGTCGAGGACAGCGATACCTTCTTGAGGTACGTGCCCTTGGAACCCGTCGGCTTCGCCTTCACGACCGCGTCGACGAACGCCTTGATGTTCTGGACCAAGGCCTCCTCGGTGAAGCTCGCCTTGCCGACGCCAGCGTGCACGATGCCCGCCTTCTCGACGCGGAACTCAACCGAGCCGCCCTTGGCGCCTTTCACGGCGCTGGTGACGTCCATGGTCACGGTGCCGACACGCGGGTTCGGCATCAGGCCGCGCGGACCCAAGACCTTACCGAGACGTCCGACGAGACCCATCATGTCCGGCGTCGCGATGCAGCGATCGAAGTTGATCGTGCCCTTCGAGACGATTTCGACGAGGTCTTCCGCACCGACGACGTCCGCTCCGGCAGCCTTCGCTTCATCGGCCTTGGCGCCACGAGCGAACACGGCAACGCGCGCCGTGCGGCCCGAGCCGTTCGGCAGGTTGCACACGCCACGGACCATCTGGTCGGCGTGCTTGGGATCGACGCCGAGGTTGACGGCAACTTCGATCGTCTCATCGAACTTCGCCTTGGCGCGTTCCTTGATGATCTTCACGGCTTCGTCGACGCCATAGGCTTTACCCGCGGGGAGGCCCTGCTTGACGACAAGCATGCGCTTGCCACCGGCGTCGCGCGTTTCTTTGATCTTTTCAGCGCTGATTTGAGCTTTTGCCATCGGACTACTCCACCACCTTGAGGCCCATCGAACGTGCGCTGCCCGCAAGCGTGCGAGCGGCGGCGTCGATATCGTCGGTGTTCATGTCCTTGAGCTTGCCCTTAGCAATCTCTTTCAGCTGCGCAATCGTGACCTGACCGGCAACAATGCGACCCGGCTCTTTCGAACCCTGACCGCCCTTGCCCGTCGGACGCAGGCCAGCGGCCTTCTTGATGAGGTACGTCGCCGGCGGCTGACGCATCTCGAACGTGAACGAACGGTCGGAGTAGACCGTGATCTTCACGGGAATCGGTGTACCCTGTTCCAGGTCCTTCGTTTTTGCATTGAAGGACTTGCAGAATTCCATGATATTCACGCCGCGCTGACCAAGCGCGGGACCGATCGGCGGCGACGGATTGGCCGCCCCAGCCGGTACCTGCAAGTTGATAAAGCCGTCAATTTTCTTCGCCATAGTTCCCCTTCACTGTTAGAGCCCGCACCCAAACGGCACGATGCTCAGGGTTAGCGGTTCAACGGGCGAGCCTCCCAAAGTGGAAAGCCTGCCCTCCCGCACATCGACCGCATCCGAACCAAAATCCCGATGCGGGCTCCGGCGGCGAACCGCCGGAATTCTCGTCTTGCCCTAGGCGCTGCTGAGCACCGTCAGGCTGCGATCTTTTCGACCTGTGTAAATTCGAGTTCGACCGGCGTCGGCCGCCCGAAGATCGACACGGCGACCTTCACACGTGAGCGCTCCTCGTCGACTTCTTCGACGATGCCGGTGAACGAAGCGAACGGGCCGTCTGCGACCTTGACGTTCTCTCCGACCTCGAATGTGATCGTCGGCTTCGGCCGCTCAACGCCTTCCTTCACCTGGTTCAGGATGCGCATTGCCTCAGCTTCCGGGATCGGCATCGGCTTGTTGTCCGCACCGAGGAAGCCCGTGACCTTCGGCGTGTTCTTGATCATCACGAACGCCGCGTCGGTCATCTTCATTTTGACGAGCACGTAGCCCGGCAAAAACTTCCGCTCGGTCGGGATCTTGCGGCCGCGCTTTATCTCGACGACTTCTTCCGTCGGAACGACGATCTCTTCGAAGAGACCTTCAAGGCCGCCCGCTTTCGCGCGCTCGCGGATCGCGTCCGCCACCTTGCGTTCGAAATTCGTGTATGCGTGCACGATGTACCAGCGCGTACCGGCAACCGTTGCTTTTTCTTCGCGTTCTTGCGCGACAACCATTCTCAAAGGCCCTCTGGCGCGTCACTTAAACCAATCATGCGAGCCGAAATCAGGTGCCCACCCCTAAGACCAAACGCACGATGTGGCTCAGCGCCTGATCAACAAGCAAAAAGAAAACAGAGGCGAGCGCGACCATGATGAGCACCATCAAAGTCGTGATCCACACCTCTTTCCATGTCGGCCAAGTTACCTTCGCGACTTCCTGCCGAACCTCTTGCATAAAGGTTATGGGATTGAACTTCGCCATCAAAACTGCTTTCTGCGCGCATAAGCGACAACATGCCGCACCCGACCTCGGTGTTTCCCGGGGCCGGTCGGCAGATCAAACTCCACGAGGCTGGCAGGGGCGGAGGGTCTCGAACCCCCGACCTTCGGTTTTGGAGACCGACGCTCTACCAATTGAGCTACACCCCTAGTACTGACGCAGGCAAGAGCCAGCCGTCGAGCAGCCTCTTTCGGGGCGTGCACCCTTAACCGAAGTTTGAGGGCTTGTCAGCCCCGCTCGCGCCTTTTTTCTATCGGCTACCGTCGGGGCCGCTCCAGGGGCCGCCGATTTGGGTTGTTCCCTTCCCCTGCCCATCCACCGGCTCGATGACGACGGCCGATCCGTAGGCCAGGACCTCAGTCACTGCGGCGGCAATTTCGTTGGCGTCGTAGCGCATCGCGACGACAGCGTTGGCGCCCATGCTCTGGGCGTGCTCGACGAGAAGGTCGAAGGCTTCTTGGCGCGCATGCTCGGCGAGCTTGGTGTAAACCGAGATGTTGCCGCCAAAAAAGATCTGAATCGCCGCGCCCAGATTGCCGACGACGCTGCGCGAGCGCACCGTCAAGCCACGAACCAGCCCGAGGTGACGGACAATGCGGTAGCCTTGAATCTCGTTCGTCGTCACGACCAGCATGGTGCTTCCTCTCCTTCGGCCCGTCTTCCGTGCGGATTTCCCGCAGGCGGCGCCACCCTAACGCGACTCTCGGCGAGTGACGACAGAGGGAAACAGCATTTGGGCGGATCTTTCCGTAAAGATCAGATGCGGCGCACTCTACGGAGACGGCGGGAATGAACTTGCCTGCCCAATGTGCCGCTTTTAACTGACGCTCAACCTTGGCTATCAGAGAGCCGAGCAACACGCGGACACAGGCGCCGTATCATTCATTGAGATCTGATTTGCCGACATCATCGCTTCGCAACACGTCCAAGGTCCCTCCCGTCTTGGCGCACGCCGGTCCGCTATTGAGCCGTTACGACGTCATCTTTTGCGATGTCTGGGGCGTGGTTCACAACGGCGTCACGGCGTTCGAGGGTGCGTGCCGCGCGCTTGAGAAATTTCGCGCCGGCGGCGGCACCGTCATTCTGGTGTCGAATGCGCCGGTTCCGAAGAAGCGTGTGGCGGACATGCTCGATTCCCGGCATGTGCCCAGAAGCGCCTGGGACGACATCGTGTCGTCGGGCGATATTGCGCTTCATCACCTGGAGGAGAAGAAGTTCCAGCAGCTTTTCTGCATCGGCCCGCAGGATCGCGATCAGGCGCTTTTCTCCGCGCTTCGAGCCCGCTCGGTCGAGCTGGAGGATGCCGAAGCGATCATTTGCACGGGACTCAACGACGACCGGCGAGAGACGCCGGAAGATTACCAGGGCACCCTCGAACGTGCGCTTGCAAAAGACTTACCGTTCGTATGCGCCAATCCGGACTTGATCGTCGATGTCGGTGGCACCCTGCTCTATTGCGCGGGCGCCATCGCCGACCTCTACGAGAAGATGGGCGGCGTCGTTTATTGGGCGGGCAAGCCTTATCTCAGCGCGTACGAGACGGCGCATCGCAAGGCTGAGGGGCTTCGCGACAAGAACGTCGCGAAAGACAAGATCCTCGTTATCGGCGACGCCATCCGCACCGATATCAAAGGCGCGCAGAACTATGGCTGCGACGCCCTTTTCATCGCGTCGGGCATTCACCGCCACGAGACGGTCGACGGCATCGACCTGTCGGCGACGAAGCTTGCCGATCTGTTCACGGACGACGCGCCGCCCGCCATTGGCGCAATGCTCGAACTCACCTTGTAAGAGCAGCGGCGTTACTTGATCGGCTTGGTCGAGACTTCGGTCGGCACCTCGGACTTTGGCCGTTTCGGCGACGGGCCATCAGAGAAGCTGTTGAAGACCACGTCAGGCGACGTCGTGTTGTGCTGCGACGGTGTCAGGCGCCCGATCCAGATGTCGGTTGCGCGGGCGTGATCGAACTTCATGATGTTGTCTTCGCGCCAGCCTTTGGCACCTTGCTCGCGCACTGCGATGCGCGCGGTGTCGTTGTTGAATTCCGTGACGTACATCGAGCGCAGCATCGCGAACGGCCCGCCGCTGACACCATGATCGAATGCGACGTCGAGCGCTAAGCGGTTGCTGTCGACGCTCGCGATGCGAACCGTGGCGCTGCCCCCTTTTTCGAATGACAAGTCGAACTGGCGCTTTTGCGGCTCAAAGACAGCTTCCTTGATTTTCACCAGCGGCCGCCCGTCTTTTTCGATCGGACCAACGAGAAACGACGAGCCATAGGCGGTGATGCTCATGTTACGCGGCGTCATCGGACGCGGACGCCAGTAGCCATCCTGCGGATAGAGCACGAGGACCTCATCGGCACGCCCCTTCTTGATGACCCACACCTGCAGCAGATGGATATTCTTATAGACCTTCTTGCCGACCCGCACGGTCGCGGTCGATGGGCGCCAGAACGAGGGATAGGTATAGCCGACCAGCCACAAGTTCGGTTCGCCGACGAGGGTGATTTTTTTCGGCTTTTCCGCAGACTTGTAGATGGGATCGCTAGACATATCGCAAGCCGTCCAGTCGGGCTCGATGTTGCTGCGCATGGATGACGAGAGATAGACCGGGTGTGCGGCCTCGATACGGAACGAACGAACGTCGGGATTGGAGAATGCGACCGCAACGTTGTCCTTCTCAGCGCAAAGCACAGGCTCGCTTTGGTTCTCGACATCGACGGCCAAGCCATCGAGTGACGCTGCTTGCACCGATAAGAAAGGAACAACGAGCGAGATCAACATCAGGCCAAGCAAGCGGACGTACGATGGCATTCAATTCTCCGATTTCAGGTCACGCGTTCATTATGGCGCGAGCATCGCATAAACGTCGCCCGAATTCGCATCGTGCGGCAGATTGCTCAGGTATTCGGCAATTTCGGCGTCCGTGAGCCATCGATCGAACGTGAGATTCTGGGTTTCGCCGAGTGACCAGTTGTAGCGATAGTCGCCAAGTCCCGAAAGGCGATCGAAGCATGCCATCGCGACACTGCGGGCAATCGTTGTGAATTCGAACGACAGCGCCTTCACCGGCTGCGAAAGTCCGCACAATGCTGCATCTTCGAAGCCTTCAACATCAATCTTGATAAACGCAGGAAGGCCGTAACGCGCGATGAGCCCATCAAGCGTCACCATTTCGATCAGCAGATGCGCGTCCCAGACTTGGCCTTCCCAGCCGCGCGCGCCTTCGGCCTGATGCACGAAGTCTTCCGACAAGGTCGAAACGGTCGGGTTCGCGGTGTTGACGAACAGCTCGTGCATGCCGGCATCGGCTCCGACGGCGCGATCAACGATCTCGACGAGCGGATCTCGGCCATGCAGATGATTGAGCGCAGAATACAGCAGCGGCTGCGGTTCGACCGCAATGACGCGAGCACCGAGACGTCGAAACGACGAGACCCGATCACCGACGTGGGCGCCGATATCGAACACGAGTGCGCCCGGCTCGATGAAGCCGCGATAGAGATCGTCCATGGCCTCGCGCGGCGCATCGGGGCCGAGATAGACCCGCAGCGATCGCATGACGCCCTGCAACGCTTGCGAGACCATTCCGCTACCGTCCAGCCTCAAGGGCGCGTATCTCGGCGGGCGGCGCGAAATCTTCGGGAATGCCTGCGATACCGTGGCGGCGGAAAAAGCGGCCGACCGCCGGGCTCGCCGTGAAAAACGCAAACGGAATGGCGAGCAGATATCCTGCCGTCAGTGGCAGGCTCCAGAGCAGCAGTCGCGGAGAAATAACGGCCAGTGCCAGATAGAGCGAAATGCCGAACACGAGCTGCGGCCATAGCGCCTCTATGGCTGTGCGCCACGAAAGCCCCGTGCCGTCGCGCTGTTGTCCATTCCAAGCGATCGATTTCCCCAACACGAGCGCGATCATAAACATTGAGGTGCGAATTGTCGTGACGGAACCGAGAATGAGCGAAAACAAAATTTCGCCGACCGCGCTCAGCGAAAAACGGGCGCTCCCGCCGAAGCGGCGAACCTCTCCCGGCGTCATGATCGCATCGGCAATTCCTGCAAGTTTCGGCGCGAGGTGCATGACAATCAGCATGACATAAAGCATTTCGACGACATGCCACGGGAAGTCGGCGACATTTTGTGCGTTTAAGACCATAAGGGGCAAAAGGGCGGCGAACAGTGTCCAGGCCGGAACGCCGAGAAACATCAGGATTGCCCAGAGAAGCTGGAAACGGCTCACCGGCTTCAGTCCGGACAGGCCGATCAGCCGAACATACTGCAGATTGCCCTGGCACCAGCGGTTATCGCGCTGCATGAACTCGATGAGATCGGGCGGATTATCTTCATAGGAGCCGGCTTCGACCGGCAGCACACGCACTTCGTAGCCCGCGCGACGCATCAGAACAGCTTCGACCTGATCGTGCGAGAGGATCTGTTTGCCGCCGAGCAGACCGTCCAGTGCGCAGTGCTCGACATAAGGCTTGATGCGCACGAGCGCATTGTGTCCCCAGAACGGTCCGCAGTCGCCGACCCACCAGGCTTGCCCCATCGTGTAGGTGCGCATGCCGAGCCGCATGCCGAACTGGAAGATGCGCGCAAACGCCGATGATGACGGCGTGCCGACGACGAGGCTTTGCAGGATGCCCAGACGGGGATGCGCTTGCATGATACGGACGAGATCGACGATGGTTTCGCCGGTCATCAGGCTGTCGGCGTCGAGCGCCAGCATCAGCTCATAGTCGGAGCCCCAGCGCGCGGCGAAGTCGCGGACGTTCCCGGCTTTGAAGCCTGTGTTTTCGGTGCGGCGGCGGTAAATGATCCTGTCGCGATCCGCGTCGGCAGCGCGCCATTCGGCGATCAGACGTTCCTCTTCAGCCGCGATGTCGGCGCGGTTGGTGTCGCTCAGAATGAAATACGAAAAGCGCGCGGCATCGGATGTGCGATCGAGGCTGGCCTTGACGATCTTCAGTCGGAGAAGCGCCCGAGCCGGGTCCTCGTTGCGGACCGTCATCAAAACGGCGGTGTTAACCGTGATCGGCGGCGGTTCGCTGATGGATGTCCAAAATGCCGCTTCACCGTTAGATTTCGTCCGCTTTTGCGCTCTGCTCCCATGAAGCTGCCACAGGCCGATGACAGCGTTCCAGAAGCCGAGAATCGGCCATGGAACACCGAGTGCCACGCATATGACCATGATCGCCGACGTCAGCGTCCAGCCTCCGTGGGCAAGAGCGTGTGCCGTGACGAGCACGATGAGGAGCCAGGTTGCAGTGTTCAATATGAAAGCGGTGCAACGCCGCCGGGCCAGCGTCGCTCTTGCATCGAGACCCGCCGGGGTCGTAAGGCTCTCGCACTCGACTATTGCCACAGCATCAGCCTTCGACATCCCGTCGCGCTCGGCACCGATCGTCATTACGGACCCAATCCTTCGCAATGAATGACCCGCAGAGCACCTTCGAACCCAACGCCCAGCCGACCCGCCGCAGCCAAGGCCAGATCGTGGTTGCGCGCGCTCTCTGGTACGTCAAGCCGGGCGTGGCCGAAATCCGGACCGAACGCCTAGCTCCGCCGCCTCCTGGCCATGTGCGGATTGCCGCCGAGTATTCCGCGATCAGTCGCGGCACCGAACGCCTCGTCGCTCTCGGTCAGGTGCCGGAAAGCGAATGGTCTCGCATGCGCGCGCCGTTGCAGGCTGGAGCATTCTCATTTCCGGTCAAATACGGCTATTCGGCGACGGGCGTCGTTACAGCGGGCGCCGATACGCTCATCGGCCGTCGCGCCTTCGTGTTGCATCCGCATCAAGATTATTTTCAAGCACCGGAGACGATGCTGGCGCTGCTTCCCGAGGCCGTGCCGTCGCGCCGGGGCGTGCTTGCCGCCAACATGGAAACGGCACTCAACGCCCACTGGGACGCGGGCACGACGCTTGGCGACCGCGTGCTCGTCGTCGGGGCCGGCATCGTCGGTCTGCTGACGGCCTATCTCGCCCGGCGGATTGCGGGCACGGAGGTCGCGATCCTAGACGTCAATCCGGCGCGCGCACGACTTGCCGAAGCGCTCGGCATCCGGTTCGTTTCACCATCGGACACGCCAACGGATAATCGCATCGTCTTTCATGCGAGTGCGACCAGCGCCGGACTAGAGGCGGCGCTGAACGCCTGCGCATTCGAAGGTATGGTCGTTGAGATGAGCTGGTATGGATCGGAACCCGTGACGGTGAGGCTTGGCGGCGCGTTTCACAGCCGGCGCTTGAAAATCGTATCGTCTCAGGTCGGGCACGTCGCACCGAGCCACCGCGGAACACTGAAGCACGCCGATCGCCTTGCGCGCGCCATTGCCCTATTGGATGACGCCCGTCTCGATGCGCTCGTTTCGGAAGAGGTGCATTTCGACGATTTGCCATCGGTGTTGCCACGGATCTGGTCGTCATCCGACTTGCCGCCGGTCATTCGCTATTAATCTCATCAGGTGAAGAAGCTCAGATGTTCTCCGTCGAAGTCCGCAACCGTATTATGATCGCCCACTCGCTGCCGGATCCGTTTTTCGGACCCGCGCAGAACATGCACGGCGCAACCTTCGTGGTCGATGTCGCGTTCTTCCGCGAAGCGCTGACGGCGCAGAACGTCGTCGTCGATATCGGCGCGGCGCTTGACGTCCTGGGGCAAACGTTGAAGCCCCTCGCCTACCAGAACCTCGACACCCTGCCGCAGTTCAAAGGTGTGCTGACGACGACCGAATTCCTTTGCAAATATATCTTCGACCAGATGGCGGCGGCGGCGCTGTCCGGCGCGCTTGGTGACGACGGAAAGACGCTTGCGCGGGTCCGTGTCACGCTGTCTGAAACGGATCTGGCGCGCGCGAGCTACGAGGGACCGATCGGTGGCTGAAGCGGTATTCGCCATTCCAGGAGACTTAAAAACGGCGACGGGAGGCTACGCCTACGATCGCCGTGTGATGGAATTGCTTCCGGCGTTCGGCGTTCCGGTTTCGGTCTTGGCGCTGCCCGCGTCGTTTCCCAATCCTACTGAAAGCGATCTGGAGGACGCGCGGCAGGCGCTTGCAGGATTGCCCGCAAATTCCGTGCTCGTCGTCGATGGCTTGGCGTTCGGCGCCTTCACCAACGACGTGCTCGATGCCATCAAGGGCCGCGTCGTCGGCCTCGTGCATCATCCGCTGTTTCTTGAAACGGGCCTGCCGCATGCGCGCAAAGTCGAATTGAAAGACAGCGAAGAACAAGCGCTAAGGCGCGCCAGCCACATCATCGTGACGAGCCGCGCGACGAAGCGGATCGTAACCGAGCACATGGGTATCTCGTCGGAGAAAATCACCGTCGCGCAGCCCGGAACCGATCCGGCGCAGCGGGCAACCGGAACCGGCGCGCCGCTGCAGATCCTCGCGGTCGGCGCTGTGATGCCGCGCAAAGGCTATGATCTTCTCGTCGAAGCGTTGGCGCCGCTGGCCGACATCGATTGGCGGCTGACGATTGCGGGCGCGCTCGACCGTCATCCGCAAGCTGTCGAATCGGTGCAAGAGGCCATTCGCAAGCACGGGCTCGAAGATCGCGTTACGCTTGCGGGCAAGGTCGTGCCGGCCACGCTCGACCGCTTTTACGAGAGCGCAGATCTGTTCGTCTCGGCGTCTCTTTTCGAAGGATATGGCATGGTGCTGGCGGAAGCCATGGCGCGTGGACTGCCCATCGTGCTCGCAGCAGGCGGTGCTGCGGCCGACACAGCGGGCGAAGCCGCCGCGCTGCATGTCGAAGCTGGCAACGTGCCGGAACTGACAGCAGCGCTGCAACGTGCGTTGACGGACAAAAAACTCCGCGACCGGCTCGCTGATGCTGCCTGGGAAGCGGGCCGGACGCTTCCGACCTGGCACGAAACGGCTCGCCGGATCGCTGCCGTTATTCTGGGACTTCGACCGTGAGTGACTTTTCCGCCGAATGGCTCGACCTGCGCGAAGCGGCCGATAGGCGCGCACGTAATCCGCAAGTCGCAAACGCCGTGTCCGCTCGCTTTGCGTTGCGCGACGAACTGAACGTCCTCGACCTTGGTTCCGGCACAGGCGCCAATCTTCGCGCGACGGCGCACCTTTTGCCATCGCGGCAAACGTGGACGCTTGTCGATCGCGACGCGGCATTGCTCGATGCTGCGCGCACGAAACTCACGCGTTGGGCCGACGCGCACACGACCGACGGCGACGCGCTGGAGCTAGAGAAAAGCGGACGCAAAATTCGCGTCATTTTCAAATCGGCGGATCTGGCACACGATACGCAAGCGTTGATCGCGGAGGGTGTTCAGCTCGTCACGGCGTCGGCGTTTTTCGACCTGACGTCCGAGAGCTATATCCGCGAACTTGCGAAAGCCGTCGTCAGCGCTAAAGCGGCGTTCTACGCGACGCTCGTCTATAACGGCTTGCAGAAGTGGACACCGCATCGGCCGGCCGACAATCAAATGACGGCAGCGTTTCAGCGTCACCAGATGGGCGACAAAGGCTTCGGCTCTGCAGCCGGTCCTCTCGCTGGTTCGCATCTCGTCGATCAATTTCGCATCAACGGCTATCTGGCGCTGTCCGGTGAGAGCCCATGGCGGCTCGATCGCGCCGATCGCATGCTGATCGAAGAACTGGTGCGCGGCCACGCGGTCGCCGTGACGGAAGACAGCGGCGTCGATGAGAAAACCATCGTGACGTGGGTGAACGTGCCGCGCAGCGCAGCGTTCGTGGGGCATACCGACGTCTTCGCGGCGCCTCAGTAAGCGCTTCCTTTATCAGGCGACCCGCTTGGGGATCATCCGCTCGACCACCCGATCCCTGCGGACGAAATAGTGATAGACGGCGGCGATGATGTGCAGCGTGACGAAGCCGATGATCAGGAATGCGCCCAGTTCGTGCCACTCGAAGATTTCCTTCGAGAGGTCATCATTCTTCACTGTCAGCATCGGCAGTCGAAAATTGAAGATATCGAGAAAGTCGCCGTATGAGATCGCCAGATAGCCGAGAACGGGAACCGCGATCAGCAGCGCGTACAGCGCCCAGTGCACGAGATGGCTGATGCCGGTCAATGCGGGTGGCACGGTCGGGTCGGAGCGCGGTGCGCCCTGTGTCAGCCGGTAGAGCAGCCGCAGCACGACGAGCGTCAGCACAATCAATCCGAGCAACTTATGTGAGCTATAAAGATAGCCGGTCAGCGCATCCCACACGCCTTTGACCGGTTCGCCCTTTTCGTTGACCGACGGCATCTCATTGCCGCGGTACGACATGTAGAAGCCGAGGGGCAATTGAATGAAAATCAATAGCGCGATCAGCCAATGAAAGGCGCGCGCCGTCGGCGTGTAGGTCGGGAGAGCATATTTCGGATCTTGGGCCATGCCGCTATCCTCTCCGTTGATGCCTCAAATCACAATCAAACAGCACGTCGCCGCCGTCAAGAACATGCACCGTCGTTTCTGGCCGCAACGCATCGCCGAGCCGGTCGACGGGCAACAGCGAAAGTCCTTGAATACCTGAACCCAATATCATTGGCG
Organism: Hyphomicrobium sp. MC8b; assembly: GCF_905067615.1. Taxonomy (NCBI): domain Bacteria; kingdom Pseudomonadati; phylum Pseudomonadota; class Alphaproteobacteria; order Hyphomicrobiales; family Hyphomicrobiaceae; genus Hyphomicrobium; species Hyphomicrobium sp. MC8b. The sequence goes on from NZ_LR898465.1 coordinate 2,845,441, forward strand.
CGACAAGGATATGAAGACGATCAACCATATTTGCATCGATGAAATTCGAAACCGTCGCGGCGCCGCCTTCCACCAAAATTTTCCTGAAGCCGCGCGCGAAAAGCGCCGAGACGATGGCGTACGGCGCCAGGCGCCCTTCCGTTGAGGCGACGACCAGCAGTTCGGCACCTTCCGGAACGACGCGTTCATGATCTCCGATAACGAGGCATGGCCTGTTGCCGACGGAAAGACAGCGGGCCGATGCCGGGAGGCGTCCGCGCGGATCAATGATGACGCGGACGGGTTGCTGACCCTCGACGCGGCGGACGGTGAGTTGCGGATCGTCGGCGATCACCGTTCCTACGCCGACGACGACGGCATCGACGTGGGCGCGAAGGCGATGCAGGTGATCGAGGGCCGCCGGGCCGTTGATCCAGCGTGACTCGCCATGCGTCGTCGCAATGCGCCCGTCGAGGATTGTCCGAGCTGGGCGACGATGAACGGACGTTCAGGCGATGCGCTCAAAATGGCGTCGAACATCCCTGTCTCATGGTTTTTAGCGGATGTCATAGAGTCTTAGCGTGCTATAAGGTGCAAAACCGAGCGCAAGGAGCATTGGAGCCGAAGAGCCAACCGCCAATTGAGCCGTCTACGGTTGATTTGCATGCAGCGCAATTCACCTGTGTTACCGGCGTTCTCCATGCCCTCTCCATTATCCTCTCATAGCATCCCGACATGACGACGAAACCGCTTGGCCTGATCGCAATCTACACGCGCTCGCTCGCCCTGCTCGCATCTGAGAAATATCTGGCGATGGGTCTTGCGGCCGCCGGCGTCGTCATCGCCGTAACGCAACTTGCCGAGCCCATTCTGTTCGGGCGCGTCGTCGATGCCCTGAGCAAAGGAGAAAGCGCTTTCGTCTATATCGGACTTTGGGCGCTGCTGGGACTGTTCGGCATTATCGCCGGCGTCATCGTCGGTATCAATGCCGACCGGCTGGCGCACCGGCAGAAGCTCGCGCATCTGGCGAGCGTTTTCGAAAAGACGATCTCGTTGCCGCAAAGCGCACACGCGGCCCGCGGCTCGGGCGCGACGATCCGGACGATTTTGTCGGGAATGAGCGCGTTGTTCTGGCTGTGGCTCGGCGTCATGCGCGAGCAATTGGCGACCGTGTTCGGCATTATCCTTTTGGTGCCGACAGCGTTCGCCATGGACGTCCGGATGGCGACGATCCTGGTGGCGCTCGCCGGCGCCTACACGTTGATGCACGTCTTCGTCGTCAAGCGGACCGCAGTCGGGCAGGCCGCGGTCGAAGATCATGAGACGGCGCTGTCGAGCCGCGTGGTCGATGTCGTCGGCAACGTCACTGTGGTGCAGAGCTACGGACGGCTGAAAGCCGAAGCCGATGCGCTGCGCGGACTCGCGAACGATCTTTTGTCGGCTCAGTACCCGGTGCTGACGTGGTGGGGCGTGTTGACCGTGATGCAGCGTTCGGCGGCAACGCTGACGATGGTTGTCATCTTTACGGCGGGCGCCATTCTCGTCGGACGCGGCGAGCTGACGGTCGGGCAGATCGTCAGCTTCGTGGCTTTTGCGACGCTGCTGATCTCGAAGCTCGATCAGCTTTCGGGTTTTGCCGTGCGCATAGATCAGCAAGCGCCGACGATCACGGCTCTGTTCGATTTGATGGATGAAGTCGGCGCGGTTGGCGACGCGCCCGGCGCAAAGCCGCTTGCGGCCGTTGAAGGCGCCGTCGCATTCGATCATGTCAACTTCCGCTACGACGGCAGCCCGCAGGGCATCACTGACTTGTCGTTCGCGGCGAAGGCCGGCGAAACGGTTGCGTTTGTCGGACCCACAGGATCGGGCAAGTCGACGACGATTGGCTTGCTCCAACGATTCCTGAAACCCAGCTCGGGTCGGGTATTGATTGATGGGCAGGACATCGCTGGTGTGACGCTCGCATCGCTGCGCAGCAATATCGCGGTCGTGTTTCAGGATGCGGGACTTTTCAATCGTTCGATCGGCGAGAACATCCGCATCGGCAAACCGGGCGCAACAGACGCCGAGGTCGAGCACGCGAGTCGTCTGGCCGAAGCGCACGACTTCATCATGCGCAAACCGGGCGGATACGATTTCGTCATTGGGGAGCGCGGGCTGGCGCTGTCGGGGGGCGAACGGCAACGCATCGCCATCGCGCGGGCCATTCTGAAGGACGCACCGATCCTTATTCTCGATGAAGCGACGAGCGCACTCGATTCCGAGACAGAGGCGAAGATCAAGCGAGCGCTTGATACGTTGCGCGCCGGGCGTACGACATTCGTCATTGCGCATCGCTTGTCGACCGTTGCTGACGCTGATCAGATTTTTGTCTTGGACCAGGGGAAAGTCGTCGAGCACGGCCAGTTCACCGAGCTTGCGGAACGCGGCGGGCTTTTCTCGCGGCTCGTCGCCGAAGGCGGCTTCACGGTGCCGAAGACGACGGAGAAGCCGCGAGAACCGGCGGCGTGATGGTCCGGTGCGGAAGCATGGCCCTGTCCCACGGGAGAGGAAAAAGCGTCAGAGCTTGTGGGCCATACGGGCGCGCTTGGTGTCGAGGTAGCGCTGATTGAACTTGTTCGGCGCGGCGACGAGCGGCAGACGCTCGGCGATGCGGATGCCGTGCTGCTTGAGAGCCTGCTCCTTGGCCGGGTTGTTCGACAGCAGCTTGATCTCCGGCATGCCGAGGTCGCGCAGGACACGCGCCGTCAAACCATAATCGCGGCTATCGATCGGAGCACCGACTTCGATGTTGGCCTCAACGGTATCGAAGCCCTGATCCTGCAGCGCGTAAGCCTGGATCTTCTTGAATAGGCCAATCCCCCGACCCTCGTGATAGGGTACATAGATGATGGCGCCGTAGGGCACCTCACTGACGATCTTCAGCGCGGCCTGGAGTTGCTGATAGCAGTCGCAGCGGAGCGAATGGAAGATGTCGCCCGTAACGCAGCCGGAGTGGACGCGGACCACGGGAACGGGCGCTGAGCCGTTAACGGCCGTCGGGTCGCGATGGATGAGGGCCAGGACCTGCTCTTCTTCGCTATCGCCCTGATAGGCGTGCGCTTCGAGCATCAACTCCTTGCCCTGAAAGTCGATGGGAAGAATGGTCTCGACCGACCAATCGGCTGGCAATTTCACGGACGTCAAGGCACCCGACTTCATCTTTATATCGCTCCGGGATCTCAGAAGGCATATGCCCCATTTGCGAGGCGAACGCAAAGTCTCCTACCTCGGCGGCCTTTTGAATGTTCCGCAGGGAACAGCGAGGTAGGCACGAAATCCGCTAACGCGATTAAATGGGCATAGCCTTGCGGAAGATTTAGGACGTCAGGATGACGCGGGGAGGGCTTCGGACCGAATTGGAATAAGCTTTATATCCAGGGCATAGCCCATCACCCAACCAAAGAATGTCGAATTATCGGCGCATCAGGCGGCTGAATTCGATTTTCGGACAGCGGTCCATGACGACGGTCAGACCGGCGGCGTGGGCTTCGGCTGCGGCATCTTCATTAATGATGCCGAGTTGCATCCAAATCACGTTGACGCCCAGACGGTCCTTCTCGGCGATCACCTCACGGACGATCGCGGGAACGGCGTCGGCGTTGCGGAAAATATCGACGACGTCGGCGGGCGGAGGAACGTCGGCCAGCGTCGCATGGACCAATTGGTCGTGAATGGTCTTACCGGCAATGCCGGGATTGACGGGTTTCACTGTGTAGCCTTTGGCGATCAAAAACCGCATCACGTCGTAGCTCGGCCGCTCGGGTTTCTGAGATGCTCCGACTACTGCAAATGTTTCGACGCGCGCAAGGATGGCGCGGATTTCGGCGTCGTCCAAACCGTCAATGGACAAGATCACTTGTCCTTCCATTCGGGGTGACGCTTTTCGATGAAGGCGCAGATCCCCTCGCCCGCGTCGGCCGTCAGCATATTGTTGACCATCACCTCGCTGGCATAGGCATAAGCGTCGTCGAGCGGCATCTCCGCTTGGTGATAGAACGCCGCTTTGCCGATGGCGACGGTCGCCTTCGATTTGGCTGCGATGATGCGCGCCATGCTCAGCGCTTCGTCCATGACTTTGTCCGGCGCCACGACGCGATTGACGAGGCCGAAGCTCAGTGCGTCCGCCGCGGACAAGGCTTCGCCGAGCAGCAGCATTTCCATCGCGCGCTTGCGCGGGATGTTGCGGGAGAGCGCGACCATTGGCGTCGAGCAGAAAAGACCGATATTCACGCCGGGCGTGGCGAAGTCGGCCGTCTCGGCAGCGACGGCGAGATCGCAGGTTGCGACGAGCTGGCAGCCGGCGGCGGTGGCGCGCCCCTCGACCGCGGCGATAACCGGTTTCGGACAGGCGACGATGGCGCGCATCATCGCCGAGCATGCGGTCATAGTTTCGCGGAAAAACGCCTCGCCGCCATCGGAATCGACGCGGTGCGCGGTCATTTCTTTCAGATCGTGGCCGGATGAATAGACCTTGCCACTTGCTGCAAGAATAATGACGGCGACGCTCAGATCGGCGCCCAAACGCTCGACGGTATCGTGCAGTTCGCGAATGACAGCGCGGGAAAGCGCGTTACGCGCCGCAGGCCGGTTGAGCGTCAGCCGTACAATGCCGGGCTCAACGGTCTCGGCGAGGACCAGCGGGGTAGCTACGGGCGACAGATCCTGCATTCGGGCACTCCGTGCGTGACGCCCGTCAACGAGCGTTTCGCTACTGTAACGCCTTCTCGATCTCGGCGCGATGCGCTTTCACGATCTCGACGTTCTCCTTGTACTGGAGGCGCGGCGTCGTGCCGATCGCTTCATTCAACTCGTCAAGAAGCTGCTTCTTGTCGGCGTCTGGGATCGTCGTATCCTTCTCGACTTCCTCGCGCTCTTTCTTCAGCGCATCAACCGGATCGACGAAGTTGCCGGTGCCGGAGTCCAGTCCGGCCATGACGATCGAGATGTTCGCGGCGACGTCATCCAGTTCGGCGAAGGTTTTGAAGCCGTGCTTCTTTGCGATGCCTTCGAGTTCCGACTGGAGTGCTGGATCGGGCTTGTCACCCGCCGCCTGGATTTTGCTGGCGATCGCCGCGAGGTCGGCCTGCGCGGCGATGAAGCGCGTCACTTGATCGTCGGTCAGCTTGATCTGCTTCACATCGTCGGGTGCAGGCGCGTCCGAGCCGCTGGCATCGCCCTGCGCGGCTGGAGGATTGGTCGGTGCGGCGACGTCTTCGGCGTTCGCCAGTGTCACGCTGGCAGCGAGAGCGAGCCCCCCGATGATCGTGCGCAGCGCCGCCTTGGCCAGAAAGACCGACATCGTGTTCCTCCAGTACACTTTCCGCATCACGCGGACCTGTTGCCCCGCGACCTCTTACGCCCACTCGGACGATAACGAGAAAGCTTCCGCCGTTCCGCTTTCAGATTTCGGTCCCGGTGTGGCGCGCGAAGATCAGTGTGGGATTTAATCCATGCTCCCTGCACCGCCCATGAACAAGGCTTGCACGGCGGGGAGGCATGGCCCCGGCGTGAGGTGGTATTTCAATACCGTAATGTGGTTTTATTTTACCGTATTTATTATCTATTTGATTTTGCTATATAATATTCGAAACAAGAAATTGTTCTTGCCAAGGATCGACATTTCTGCGTATTCACGCGGCTTCTCGGAACGCCACGCGACCAGCCGTCTGGGCGCGGAGCCATCCGCCAAGGAGCTTCAATATAATGTCTACCTATGTCGCCAAGCCGGCCACGGTGGAGAAGAAGTGGGTCCTCATCGACGCCGAAGGGCTCGTTGTCGGCCGCCTCGCCGCTCTCATCGCGACGCGCCTCAAGGGCAAGCACAAACCGATCTACACGCCGCACGTCGATTGCGGTGACAACATCGTCGTCATCAACGCCGAGAAGGTCGTATTCACCGGCGCCAAGCGCGAAGATAAAGTCTACTACAAGCACACCGGCTATCCGGGCGGCATCAAGGAACGGACGCCGAAGCAGATTCTCGACAGCAAGCATCCGGAACGGATCATCGAGAAGGCCGTCGAGCGCATGCTCGCCCGCGGACCTCTTCATCGCCAGATCATGCGCAACCTTCGCGTCTACAAGGGCACCGCGCATCCGCATGAAGCGCAGAACCCGGAAAAGCTCGATATCGCGAAGCTCAACCGCAAGAACGTGAGGGTCTAATATCCATGGTTACCGAAACAAAGACCCTCGCCGATCTCGCGGCCGTCAAGGGCTCGGAGCCCGAAGCGGCGCCGGTGCGCACGCAGAAGCTCGACAAGCTCGGCCGCGCTTACGCAACGGGTAAGCGCAAGAACGCCGTCGCTCGCGTCTGGCTGAAGCCGGGCAAGGGCACGATCACGGTCAACGAGAAAGACTATAAGGCCTACTTCGCGCGTCCGGTTCTGCAGATGCTTCTGCAGCAGCCGCTCGATCTGGCGAACCGCGCCACGCAGTATGACATCCGTATTTCCGTCGCTGGCGGCGGTCTCTCGGGTCAGGCCGGCGCCGTGCGTCACGGTATCTCCAAGGCTCTCACCTATTATGAGCCGGAGTTGCGCGGTGTGCTGAAGAAGCAGGGCTTCCTCACGCGTGACAGCCGCGTCGTCGAACGCAAGAAGTACGGCAAGGTGAAAGCTCGTAAGTCGTTCCAGTTCTCGAAGCGCTAATCAAACAGCGATCACCTGGGACGAAAGCACAGCCCGCCACCTTGGCGGGCTGTTTGCTTTTCTGGCGCGGAAGGGTTGTCGCAGAGGCACCGTGATGCCACATAGCCACTGGCTTTCGGCCGTTGTGGCACAGGCTTAAGGACCGGGGGGTTCGGAGAGAGAATGGACGCAGTATTAAACGGCATTCATGACCTATGGACGGTTTTTGTAACGGACATCGGCTTACTGCTCTCACCGGACTGGTGGCGGACCCACGCCGTGCCGCTGTTCAACATCCTGATGATCGATCTGACGCTCGCGGGCGACAACGCCATCGTGGTCGGCATGGCAGCGTCCCGCGTCGAGAAATCGATGCGCACGAAGGTCATTTTTTGGGGCATTCTCGGCGCCGTGATCCTGAGGATCATCTTCTCAGGCGTTGCGCAACAGATGCTTCAAGTCATCGGCCTCACACTGGCAGGCGGCATTCTGCTGCTGTTCGTTTGCTGGAAAATGTACAGGCAGATCGTCCAAGCCGACACGCATTCCATTCACGAGGTCGAAGAGAACCTAGCCTCCGGCGCCCCGCACCCGAACCCGGTGTCGTTCTGGGGCGCGCTTTGGACGATCATCCTTGCCGACCTTTCGATGTCACTCGACAATGTGCTGGCGGTCGCGGGCGCAGCCGGTGAATCAACCCTTGTCCTGATTATCGGTTTGGCAATCGCCATCATTCTAATGGCAGTGGCCTCGACCTACATCGCCAAGCTACTGGCGCGCTATCCTTGGATCGCCTGGGTCGGCCTTGCCATCATTCTTTATGTTGCACTCGATATGATCTATCGCGACAGCCACCGGATCGCCTGTGCCAACTATGGCATCGGCTGCTCGGAAACGATCTGGGAAGGCATCAAGCATCGCATCGGGATGTGGTTAGGATGACGACCGCAACACAAACGAAGCTCGCGCGGGTTTTCATTGATGGCGAGGCCGGAACGACCGGCCTCGAAATCCGCGAGCGGCTGGCTGGCGTCGCCGGTATCGACGTTAAAAGCATCGATCCGGCCAAGCGGAAGGATCGCGCCGCGCGGGCAGACATGCTGCGCGACGTCGATCTCGTCGTACTGTGCCTGCCGGACGATGCCGCGCGAGAGACCGTGGCGCTGGCCGATGAGCTTGGCGCGCAGGCTCCAAAGATCGTTGACGCCTCGACGGCGCATCGCGTCGCGGAAGGCTGGGCTTACGGTTTCGCCGAACTGACGCCGGGCCACGCCGACGTCATCCGGAGGGCGACGCGCGTCGCCAATCCCGGCTGCTATCCGACGGGCGGGATCGCGCTGCTGCGACCGCTGGTCGATGCGGGCATCATCGAGCCGGACTATCCGATCACCGTCAATGCCGTGTCGGGGTATTCGGGCGGCGGACGGACGATGATTGAAGCCTATGAGGCTGGGACGGCGCCGTCGTTCGAGCTTTACGGGCTCGGCCTGGAACACAAGCACGTGCCCGAGCTGCAGATGTATTCGGGGCTATCGCGGCGGCCGATTTTCGTGCCGAGCGTCGGCAACTTCCGGCAAGGCATGCTCGTGTCCGTGCCGTTGCATCTCGACACGCTGCCTGGCAAGCCGTGCCTGCGCGATATCGAGCTCGTGCTGGAAGAGCACTATCGCGGCAGTGCCTACGTGAGCGTTATCGCCGAGCCATCGGCGCAGATGAACCGCCTGGAAGCCGAAGCACTGAACGGAACGGACAAGCTTGAGCTGTACGTGTTCGGAAAGGCTGCGCTGAATCAGGCGGTGCTCGTCGCGCGGCTCGACAATCTCGGCAAGGGCGCAGCCGGCGCGGCCGTTCAGAACATCGAACTGATGCTCGGCCTGTAAGCGGCATTCGCATTTTCGTTCGGACAGCTCCTCACCCCTCCCCGTCAAGGGGAAGGAGCTTGAGCGAGCGAACGTCAGGCCGATGCGCGACCGCGGGCGGCGAAGTAATCGCGCGGAACGATCCCAGCGCGGCGCGTTGCGTGCAAATGCACGACAGCCAGAATGAAAACGATCGCGCCGCCTGCCTGATGCGACAGGGCCAGGTCGAGACGCATGTGCAGCAGCAGCGTCGTAATGCCGAGCGCAATCTGGAAGACGACCGCGGCGCCGAGCCATTGCGACGTCAGGCGGATGCGATCATCGACCGGCGTGCGCGTCGTCAGCCAAATCTGGAAAAAAGCCAATGCGGCGACGAGATAGGCCACCATGCGGTGATTGAACTGCGAGGCGGCATGGCCTTCGAAGAAGGTCAGATACGCAGGCTTGATCCAATAGTCGCTTGGAATGAACTGACCATCCATCGACGGCCACGTGTTGTAGATGTATCCGGCCCTGAGCCCCGCCACGAAGGCGCCGAGCATGACCTGAATAAGAACCGTGGCAACGATGATGGCGGCCATACGCTTGATCAACGGCGTCGCCACCTCGCCCGTGATGCGCTCCTCTCGCGGCCATTCTTCGAGCGCCGCCCAAACGAGCAGACCGAGGATCATAAACGCCGTCACCAGATGCAGCGCGAGCCGGTACTGGCTTACTTCGATGCGCTCGCTCAAACCGGAGCTGACCATGTACCAGCCAATGAAGCCCTGAAGTCCGCCCAGCGCGAGGATGCCGAGAAACTTCTTTCCCGTGCCGCGCTTCAGCTTGCCGGTCCACCAGAAGTACAGAAACGGAATGGCGAACACGAAGCCGATGGCACGGCCGAGCAGCCGGTGGCTCCATTCCCAATAGTAAATGAATTTGAACTGATCGAGGGACATGCCATCATGAATGGCCGTGTACTGTGGGATCTGTTTGTACTTGTCGAACGCCGCCATCCAGTCGGCTTCGTTCAGCGGCGGGATCGCGCCGAGGATCGGTTGCCATTCGGTGATCGAAAGCCCGCTTTCCGTCAGTCGCGTGGCGCCCCCGACGACGACCATCGCCAGTACCAGCGCGGCCACGAACCAAAGCCAGAGCGAAACGGAGCGCCGACCGGCGTCTTTACCGTTTTGGGCCGTCGTGCCGCGATTATCCGAAAGTTGCATCGTGCTCATCGGCGGGGCATATCCTCAAGCCGTTTAATCGGGGTGTGATACTCTTTCATTGAGGCGGAGCAATGCGCCCATGCGGCGCGGGCTTCAACGCGGGCGATTGTCGAGCTATGACGCAGCGCAAAAGAAAGCTTCTCGGCACGGTAGCTCTACTTTTGCTCGTGGGCATCTATGCAGTCCTGGCGGTCGCAGTCGCGGTTGTCCTGCAGGTTCGCAACGTCAGTAAATTTGCGGAGCTTGCCTATTACGCCGTCGCCGGACTGCTGTGGACGCTCCCGGCCGCGTGGCTCATCAGTTGGATGCAACGTCCCGACCGCTGAAACAGAGAACGCGGCTAGGCGTGCTGAACGGCTAACTCACGCGCGCGCGTCGCACGGGCAATGCGCTGCGCCATGGCCGAAACGGGCGGCTCGGGACGCCGATAATGCAAGATATCGATATCGGTGACGTCAAAACTCAGGAAGGTCGTTGCGTCGCTCGGCGATGACGTGCCGTCGCCATTCGGCTCGACTGTAATCCCGGCATCGAAACGGCCTTCGATACATTCGAACAATGCACGCGCTTCGTTGTGACGTCCTGTCACGACGATATGGTCATAAACCTCGTCCAAGGCATCGAGCGCCAAGTTCAGCAGGTCGGCATCCAGCTTGCGGCCGCCGTACGGAAGCGCAACGCCACTCGCAATCACTTGAGCGCGACTGCCGGGCAGCCGATGGATGATGTCGTCGAAAGTTGCGCGGCCCTGCAACAGATCGTTCCAGCCGACGCTAGCCTCGACCCCGGCTGCCTTTGCAAATCCCTTCCCGCCCGGACTCCAATCGATCAGGATCGTTTGCGCGCCGCAGCCAGCGAGAACTTTCGCCAGCTCCAGCGCTTGCTCGTAGGGAATGACGTCCTCGCTCTCCGACGTGATGAGTGTGCGGTGTCCGCCTCCCGACGGCCGCTGCGCCTTGAGGCGGAGGGCGAGCTTTTCGATTTCAGTAAAGGCGGTGGATTGATCGTGCGTCATGGCGGATGACACAGCGGCGATGTCATCCGGCTCGGCGGGCAGTTCAACCGGCTCTGATATATTCTCAGCCAGTATGGGCTCGTCCGCGATCTCGGGCTTGGTCTCCAGAAGCGGTTCTGGCTTCGGCGCGGGCGCATCCGCGTGCGAGGCTGATGGTTTTTCAGGTTGCCGCTTCGGCAGTCCACGCAGCGCGGTCGTCACGACGATCCACGCGACGGCAAACAACGCAAAAGCCGCGCCTGCCACGACCGAAAGCTCGATCTTCTTCGGGTAGGCGGGCACGGCGTTCGGCACGGCCTTCGATAGGATATGCGCGACCGGCGGTGCCGCCGCTTTGCTCTTGGGCGCATCCGGTGCGCGATAGAAACCCATTTGCACGCTTTTGGCCTCTTGCGCGAGCATCGCTGCATATTTGTCGGCGATGGCATTCGCGATTTTGGCAGCGCGCACAGGATCAAGCGACGTCGCGCGAATGACGATGGCGTGACGATCATTCGTGCCGTGGATGTCGAGGCTGTCGCGCAGAGCCGTGACGACCCGCGTCAATTCGTTGGCACCGCCGCCGTCGTTGTCCAATCCGACCGCGCGCCGCGCGGCATGAAGCAGATCGACCGGCCCCAGCGCGCCGTTGAACTCGGGCTGCTTGGCGAGCGCGAGCTCATCAGCGATGGGGCGCAATAAGAAAGACGATTCCAGAGCGCCGATGTAGGTGCTGATCGCTGCCTGATCCATCGCAGTCGATGACGTGGCGCCTTCCGGCTCGATGGCGATTACGGTTTCGCTTTCATACCGCGGCGCGATCAGCGAGAGCACCGCATATGTCACCACACTGACAAATACGCTCAACAGGAGGAGCAGCATAGCCTTCTGCTTCAGCGCTTCCGTTATTGTCGGCGCTTGACGGGGTTCAGGCAACGCAGACACACGCGACGGCATCACTTTCAGGGCTCAGTCCGGGGTTTCGGCAATGCCCCGAGTAAGCGTCTGGCGAAGTTAGCAAGTGCTTAATGGAAATGAAAAGATTGGAGACAATTCCGCGCGCCCGACAAATTCACAGGGCGCATCATGGAAGAGTCGCAATAGCAAAACCGGGTAAAGACGCGGGGCTTGCGACTGGAAACTTTTCCCGCAAATCAGGGAATAATTCCCGAAAGGACGCCGTTGCGCTTCGAGTCAGCAACGAATTGCAGATCGGAAAAAGCGCGGATTTCTCGTTCCTGCGCGCATATCGTCGGTAATTGTTGCATTTCGCGACGGCTCGTTTGCGGTTCGCGATAGTCGATCATCTCCAATAGGCGTATGCGATTGAAGTTGGCGGCGTAGGAACGAAAATACGGCGTCATGAAATGGTACGCTCCGGCATTCGAATTCGTTTACAAACGATGAAATGCAGGTTCTTTGCCATTCACCGACCGAAGCTTTGGCAACTTTGCTTGACGCACACATCGGCGTGGGCCAAGAAGTTACAATGTTACAATTGTTTGCATTGCTTTACGAATGCCCTTGAGACGCCGACTTCTCGCGCTCGTCGCGCTCGTCCTCGCGCTTTGCCTTATCGGTGGCGGCGTGCTGACGTACCTATATGGGCTGCGCAAGATCGATCTTGAAATGTCGTCGGCCATGGAAGTCGCGGGCAGCGCCGTCGGCGATGCGCTGACGTCCGTCGTGCCAGGACCCGACGCGAACACGCAGGTTCGCAGGATCATCTCCTCGTTCGACGGCGATCGGCACATCGTTGCTCGCCTCGTCAATCCGACCGGCAAGATTGCGAGCGTGTCACGTCTCGAAAAGCCGTTTGATCCTCCCCCAAGTTGGCTGTTCGGGCTTCTTGCCGGCGAGCAGCGAGCGCGGACGTTCGATCTTCCCAAAGGGGTCCAAGATCTCGGTACGATTCGAATACAGGCTGATCCGCACAATGAAGTCAGCGAGGTCTGGGAAGATCTGAAGCTCAAATTCCTGATCATCGCGAGCTTCTGCGCCGTCGTGCTGACGCTGATCTACGCCACGCTCGGGCGGGCGCTCCGACCGTTGGAACAGCTTTCATCTGCGCTCGACCGCGTCGGAAAAGGCGACTACACGGCCCACGTCGCCGAAGCCGGTCCCGAAGACCTGAAGCTGATCTATCAGGCTTTCAACCGCATGGCCGACCAGTTGCAAGCGTCCGAGCATGATAACCACCGCCTCAACGAGCAGCTTTCGACCGTACAGGAAGAAGAGCGTTCCGAGATCGCCCGCGATCTCCATGACGAGATTGGCCCGTTTCTTTTCGCCGCCGACGTCGATGCGCAGGCAATCCCTCTCCTCGCCTCGCGCAATGCGTCCGATGAGATCGTCGAACGAAGCAAGGCCATTCGCCAGTCGGTCCAGCACATGCAGGTGCATTTGCGCGCTATTCTGAGCCGCCTCAGGCCGGCGCTGCTGATCGATCAGGGGCTGGTGATCGCGGTCGAGCAGCTGGTCGCGTTCTGGAAGGCGCGACGACCCAACATCAACTTCACGATGGACATCGAGGACGCGCGTTTTCCAATCGGCATCGAGGAGGTCGCTTTTCGGATTTTGCAGGAGGGCACGAGCAATGCCGTGCGGCATGGGCAGCCTTCCGCCATCGGACTTACGGCGCGGCGCGTCGATGGCGCATTGCGGATCGTCGTATCGGACGACGGCTCGGGAATTACGGTGAATGGAACGAGAGGATTTGGTCTTGCAGGAATGCGAGAGCGCGTGGCGTCGCTTGACGGCCGTCTCCGCATTGCCGATCGCGAAGGGGGGAAAGGCGTGTTGTTGATTGTCGAGATTCCACTGCCGCTGGCGCGAAATAAGAATGATGGCCAGCAAAACATGACCACGAGTGCAGCATGAAAATTCTTATCGTCGATGACCATGGTGTTGTGCGCGAAGGGCTGAGAAAGCTGTTCGTGGCGCATTTCGAAGCGGATGTTTTGGAAACGTCCGGCATTGAGGAGGCCCTCACCGTCTACCGGCAAGAGCGGCCGGACGTCGTCGTGCTCGATCTCAATCTCGAAGGCGCCGGCGGCCTTGAAGTTCTCAGGCAAATTCTCGCCGCTGACGGCAACGCGCGGGTCGTCGTCTTCAGTATGCACCACGAGCCGATCTATGCCGTTCGCGCACTGCGCGGCGGAGCGCGGGGTTACGTCAGCAAAAGCGCGCCGGTCGAAGAACTGATCGCGGCGATCCGCAAGGTGCGCGCCGGCGAGCAGTACATCGACAGAGATCTCGCGTCGCGCATTGCGGTCAGCCAGATTTCGTCGGACGATCCGCTGCAGTCGCTGTCGATCCGCGAGGTCGAGATTCTTCGGATGCTCGGACAGGGCAAGAGCATGACGGCGATCTCCGAAAGTCTCGGGATCGCTTACAAGACCGTCGCCAACATATGCACGCAGATGAAGGTGAAGCTCGGCGTCGACCGGACCGCAGACCTCATCCGTCTCGCGATCGAAACGCTGAAGGCATGATCGCTCGACGCGCGAGGAAAAGAAAAAAAGGCGCCGATTGCGCGGCGCCTTTTTAACCGTTTCGCGTGACGGCTTATTTCTTGTCGTCGTCATCGTCAGGCTTGGTGCCCGCCGTTTTCTTGATGTTGTCGAGACCGGCCTTGAAGATGCCATCGATCACGTCGCGGGATTCCTTGTCGGTCTTACCGTCCGCGGGATCGAATACGGCGGACCAAGCGAAATTGATTTCATCTTCGTCGTCGTCATCCGGCGTCAGAGCAAACTGCGCCTGATAATTTTTGACCGGCAGCGGGCTTTCGAGAATTTCATAGCGGTAGAAGTTCGGCTTCACGTCGAGCAGCTTTTCCTTGATCGTGCCGCCGCCCTTTAGCGTCAGGATGCGGACCTTGGCGTCGCCCTCGGTGGTCTCCTCGCATTTCGCGATAGCCGGATGCCAATCCTGGATCGCGCACCATCCTCCGTACTTGGCCCAGAGACGATCGCGCTCTTCTTTCATCTTTGCCGGGTCGACCTTGAGCTCCAGCTTTTTGCCGACGGCAATGCTGGCCGCGTTGGCGGCGGTGACGGCGCCAAGCGTTCCCACGAGCAGTCCGGCAATCAGTCCGGCGAAGACAGGACCCTGTGCCAATTTCATTGCGCTTCACTCCCAAGTTTTTTTGTCAGTCCCAACGCTCATACGAAAAAGCCGGGACACCCGGCTTCACAAGCGCGTTACTTTATTACTATGGGAAAAAGTCTGGCCGGAAGGGCTCGGGCTGCCTGGATTGTATGTCCAGACTCGGAGCGCCGGCTTTAGATATCAGGCGGCGGCAGTCCGAGGATGGGCCTTGGTGTCGAAAAACAGCGCCTGGCTGATGATCGCCATGACGGTGTCGCGCTGAAACGGCTTTGAAATGAGGAAGGTCGGCTCGGGGCGTTCGCCGGTCAGGACCTTTTCGGGATAGGCCGTGATGAAGATGATCGGAACCTCGTCTTCGGCAACGATCTCCTTCGCTGCTTCAAGACCGCTGCTGCCATCGGCAAGCTTAACATCGGCAAGGATGAGCCCCGGCTTGTTGCGTTTCACAGCCGCGAGCGCTTCGTTTTTCGTGGTTGCCACTTCCTGCACGGAATGGCCGAGGCTGGTGACGATGGTTTCAAGGTCCATCGCGATCAGCAGTTCGTCCTCGATGATGAGAACGTTGGTCGCGACCTGATGAGCAATTTCCTGGCCGGCAACTTCAAGAAGCTTCTCGACGTCGGGTTCCGTGACTTCGAGAATGGCGGCCGTCTCGGCCGAGGTGAAGCCTTCAACCGCAACCAGCAGGAACGCTTGCCGGGGCAGCGAGCTGATCGAGTTTATTTTCCGCTGGGCCGCGACAAGCGCGCTGGTCACTTCGTCGCCGCCGTTCGAATCGAGCCGGACCGAATTCCATACCTTCAGGAACAGGTGATAGAGCGCCATGCGCGGCGGCATGTTCGTCGGGAAGTCCGACGGCGTTGAAACCAGACTTTCGAGAAGCGTCGCAACGTAGGCGTCGCCCGTCTGCTGCGCGCCGGTCAAGGTCCGTGCGAACCGCCGTAAATAAGGCAAGTGCACGCGTATTGTCTGCGCAATCGACATAGCTTTGGACCTCCCAAGCCAAGCGGATGAGTAAACTCATCCTTGGCGAGCGGCAATACCGCCCGCGCAACCTCCGCGATGGCCAATCTCTACCGGAACAACAACGAACCTGTGGAAGAGATGGTTCCCACCCGGAACAAAATCTCTTGTGCCACGTTCGGCAGACGAGCCCCCCTGCTGACAATGTTACAGGAGTTTGTCTCAATCGGGGCCGGTCGCAATCTTCAACAGGGCTCAAGATCACGTCATGCAGCATCGCCTCGACGCACCCGAGGATTGCAAGAGAACGGACGGCGACTTTCCGGAACCGGAAGGTCAGCCAGAACCCGAGGCCGCAAAAGGCCCTCTTCCGCAGCTTCCCGGATTTGCCGCGCAGCTCATCGGTCAGCGCATGCGGGCGATGTATGACACCATCGCCCAGGAGCCCGTCCCCGACGACCTCCTCGAACTTGTCCGCAAGCTCGAGGCCAAGGAGCAGCAGAAGTGACGGAAACTAAGAGTTTCGGGGACGCGCTGATCGAGGCGATCCCAAATCTTAGGGCCTTTGCACATTCGCTGAGCGGCGACGCGCAGCTGTCGAACGATCTTGTCCAGGAAACCTTGCTTAAAGCCTGGACGCACAAAGACTCCTTCGTGCCGGATTCGAACCTCAAGGCGTGGCTGTTCACTATCCTCCGCAACACCTATTTCACGTACTATCGGAAATCCCAGCGTGAAGAGCTCGATGAGGATCATGCGGCGATGAATGCCAGCGTGCCACCACCGCAGCTTACCCATCTTGAATTCGACGACATGCAGAAAGCGCTGATGCGGCTCTCGCCCGACCATCGCGAGGCTCTGCTGCTCATTACCGCGGAAGGCTTCTCGTACGAGGATGCGGCCCGCGTATGCGGCTGCGCGGTCGGGACGATGAAAAGCCGCGTCAACCGCGCCCGCAATCGGCTTCTTGAGGAAATGACCGGTCAGCTCCCAGGCGAAGCTGTGCCGGACGATGAAGACGCCGTCAAAAGCTCGTCAGGCCGATAGCGCGTTTGCGTCAGCCAATCTTTGGCCACCTTGTTCGTTCTGCTTGCTGCGGCAGTTTCTTCACGGTCTCGGCAGACCGGCGGTTCGATGACCGCGTCTCAGCCGATCATGCTTATTACCGAACCGGTCATCATAAGCGGCGGAAACGGCCGAGAGCGCCTGCAGGGCAATGGAACAAACTGCCGGGTTCGAGCGTTCTTCGGGGTTAAAACGCGACGCGAGGGGAGTTTTGAATGTCGGAGCAGATCAGCGCCGTTGAATCCGAGCGCTACCCTTCGGGTTCGGGCGGTGTGCTCGTCGAAATGCTCCAAACACTTCAGGCGGTTAAGGAGGGCGATTTCAGTGTCCGCATGCGCGGCGACTGGGACGGCCTGGCCGGCAAGATCGCCGACACCGTCAACGACATTATTATTACAAACCAGCGCATGGCCAATCAGCTTCAGCATTTGGGCCATGCGGTCGGCCGCGAAGGTTTGACCAACCAGCGCGTGCGGCTCGGCCTGGCGCTCGGCGCCTGGGGGGAGATGGAACAGTCCATCAACGGCCTCGTCGACGATCTGTTGCAGCCGACGACCGAGGTGACGCGCACGATCGAAGCCGTCGCGCAGGGCAATCTGTTGCAACCGATGCGGCTAGACGTCGATGGTCGTCCGCTCAAGGGCGAGTTTCTGCGGTCGGCGACGATCGTCAATACGATGATCAAGCAGTTGTCGATTTTCACCTCGGAAGTGACGCGCGTCGCCCGGGAGGTCGGCATCGAGGGCAAGCTCGGCGGCCAAGCCCAGATCGGCGAAGTGACCGGCGTCTGGAAGGACCTGACCGAGAGCGTCAACTTGATGGCCTCGAACCTGACGGCTCAGGTTCGCAACATCGCTGAAGTGACGATTGCCGTCGCCAACGGCGACCTGTCGAAGAAGATCACCGTCGACGTGCGCGGCGAGATCCTGCAGCTCAAGGAAGCCATCAATACGATGGTGGAACAGCTGCGATCGTTCGCTGCCGAAGTGACGCGCGTCGCGCGCGAGGTCGGAACCGAGGGTCGCCTCGGCGGTCAGGCCGTTGTGCCGGGCGTCGGCGGAACCTGGAAGGACTTGACCGATAACGTCAACCTGTTGGCCGCCAACCTCACGACGCAGGTTCGAAACATCGCCGAAGTGACGACGGCCGTGGCGCGCGGTGACCTTTCGCGAAAGATCACCGTCGACGTCAAAGGCGAAATTCTGGAATTGAAAAACACCATCAACACGATGGTGGACCAGCTCAATGCTTTTGCCTCCGAAGTGACGCGCGTCGCCCGCGAAGTCGGGACCGAGGGTCGCCTCGGCGGCCAAGCTGCGGTGCCGGGCGTCGCTGGTACATGGAAAGACCTCACCGACAACGTCAACTCGATGGCAGGCAACCTCACCGGCCAGGTGCGTAATATCGCCGAAGTCGCCACCGCCATTGCGCGCGGCGACCTTTCGAAGAAAGTGACGGTCAACGTCTCGGGCGAAATTCTGCAGTTGAAAGAGACCATCAACACGATGGTCGATCAGCTCAACGGCTTCGCCGGCGAGGTGACGCGCGTGGCGCGCGAGGTCGGCACCGAAGGCAAGCTTGGCGGCCAGGCGCAGGTGTCGGGTGTTGCGGGTACGTGGAAAGACTTGACCGACAGCGTCAACTCGATGGCGTCGAACCTCACGACACAGGTGCGTAACATCGCCGAGGTTTCGGGCGCCATCGCGCGTGGTGACTTGTCGAAGAAAATCGACGTCGACGTCAAAGGCGAAATTCTCGATCTCAAGACGACGATCAACACGATGGTCGATCAGCTCAACGCTTTCGCTTCCGAAGTGACGCGTGTCGCCCGCGAAGTCGGCACCGAAGGCAAGCTCGGCGGTCAGGCCGCGGTGCCGGGCGTCGCCGGTACGTGGAAGGACCTCACCGACAACGTCAACTCGATGGCGGGCAACCTGACCGGTCAGGTGCGCAACATCGCCGAAGTGACGACGGCCGTGGCGCGCGGCGACCTTTCGCGAAAAATTACGGTGGACGTCAAAGGCGAAATTCTGGAGTTGAAAAACACCATCAACACGATGGTGGACCAGCTCAATGCTTTCGCCTCCGAAGTGACGCGCGTCGCCCGCGAAGTCGGCACCGAAGGCAAGCTTGGCGGTCAGGCGCAGGTGTCGGGCGTCGCCGGTACTTGGAAGGACCTCACCGACAACGTGAACTTCATGGCCGGCAACTTGACGGCCCAGGTTCGTAACATCGCCGAAGTTGCGACCGCCATCGCGAGCGGTGACCTGTCTAAGAAGATCACCGTCGACGTGCGCGGCGAAATTCTGCTGCTGAAAGAAACGCTCAACACGATGGTCGAGCAGCTACGGTCGTTCGCTGCCGAAGTGACGCGCGTGGCCCGCGAGGTCGGTACCGAGGGCCGCCTCGGCGGTCAGGCCGTTGTGCCGGGCGTCGGCGGCACATGGAAAGACTTGACCGATAACGTCAACCTGCTCGCCGCCAACCTCACGACGCAGGTTCGAAACATCGCCGAAGTGACGACCGCTGTGGCGCGCGGCGACCTTTCGCGAAAAATTACGGTCGACGTCAAAGGCGAAATTCTCGATCTCAAGACGACGATCAACACGATGGTCGACCAGCTCAATGCCTTCGCTTCCGAAGTGACGCGCGTCGCTCGCGAAGTCGGCACTGAAGGCCGGCTCGGCGGTCAGGCGACCGTGCCGGGCGTCGCCGGTACGTGGAAGGACTTGACCGACACCGTGAACGTCATGGCTGCGAACCTTACCGAACAGGTGCGCGGCATCGTGAAGGTCGTGACCGCGGTTGCGAACGGCGACCTGAAACCGAAACTCACGGTGAAGTCGAAAGGCGAAGTGGCAGCACTCGCCGAAACGATCAACGACATGACCGAAACGCTGGCGTTGTTCGCCGATCAGGTGACGACGGTGGCGCGCGAAGTCGGCGTCGAAGGGCGTCTTGGCGGTCAGGCCAACGTGCCGGGCACCGCCGGCACGTGGAAAGATTTGACCGGCAACGTCAACCTGCTGGCCGCCAACCTCACGACGCAGGTGCGCGCCATTGCCGAAGTGACGACGGCCGTCGCACGCGGCGACCTTTCGCGCACGATTCAGGTCGAAGCGCGCGGCGAAGTCGCGGAACTGAAAGACTACATCAACACGATGATCGGCAACCTGCGTCTCACGACGCAGCTCAACACCGAACAGGACTGGCTCAAGACGAACCTCGCGCGCTTTACCAGCATGCTTCAGGGGCAGCGCGATGTGATGACAGTGTCGCAGAAACTGCTGTCGGAACTCGTGCCGCTGATCAACGCGCATCAGGGTGTTATCTATCAGTACGATGCGACCAACAGCGAGTTGAAGCTGCTTGCGAGCTACGCCGATGATACGCAAGCGCCCTACCCCGAACGGCTCGGTCTTGGCTCAAGCCTCGTCGGGCAATGTGCCGTCGAAAAGCAGCGCCGCGTGCTGACCGACATTCCGCAACCGACGACGAATATCGATTCCGTCGTGTTCAAAGCGCCGCCGCGCAGCGTCATCGTGCATCCGATCACGTTCGAGGACCGCCTGAAGGCCGTCATATCGCTCAGCTCGCTGCAGAACTTTGAGCCTGCGCAGCTGACATTCCTTGAACAGCTTTCGGTGTCGATCGGCGTCGTCTTGAACAGTATCGAAGCGACGATGCAGACGGAAAGCCTGCTGATGCAGTCGCAACAGCTCGCTGGCGAGTTGCAGGATCAGCAGCGCGCGATGCAGAAGACTAACGAAGAGTTGGCGCAGAAGGCGCAACAGCTCGCCGAGCGCAACGTCGAAGTCGAGCGCAAGAACGAGGAAATCGATCAGGCGCGGCGCGCGGTCGAAGAAAAGGCCGCCGAGCTTGCGCTGACGTCGCGTTACAAGTCCGAATTCCTCGCCAACATGTCTCATGAGCTTAGAACGCCCCTCAACAGCATCCTCATCCTCGGGCAGCAGCTCAGCGATAACCCGGACAAGAACCTGACGGAGAAGCAGGTCGAGTTCGCGCGCACGATTCACGGCGCAGGGACCGACCTGCTGAACCTCATCAGCGATATTCTCGATTTGTCGAAGATCGAATCCGGCACCGTTTCGGTCGATGCGGAAGAGGTCGCGTTCGGCGGTCTTATCGAAGCCGTGGCGCGGCCTTTCCGCCACGAAGCCGAGCGGCGCGGTCTCGATTTCCAAGTTACGTTTGATGCTGATCTCGGTAAGACGATTTTCACGGACTCCAAGCGTCTGCAGCAGGTTCTGAAGAACCTGCTTTCGAATGCCTTCAAGTTCACGCGTGACGGGTTCGT
Source organism: Hyphomicrobium sp. MC8b (assembly GCF_905067615.1). NCBI lineage: Bacteria > Pseudomonadati > Pseudomonadota > Alphaproteobacteria > Hyphomicrobiales > Hyphomicrobiaceae > Hyphomicrobium > Hyphomicrobium sp. MC8b. The sequence continues at coordinate 2,866,611 of NZ_LR898465.1, forward strand.
GCGGCTGGCCGTCAAACCAGCCAACGGCAACAAGTGGAATTCCGAGCATCCCATTCTATCGACGGCTCCGACCATCGTTGCATTCGAGGTTCAGGACTCTGGTATCGGCATTCCATCCGACAAACAGAAGCTTATTTTCGAGGCCTTCCAGCAGGCCGACGCGAGCACCAGCCGCAAGTACGGCGGTACGGGTCTCGGCCTCGCGATTAGCCGCGAGCTGGCTCACCTTCTCGGCGGTGAAATTCAATTGTCGAGCGAACCCGGTGTCGGGAGCATCTTCACGCTCTACGTGCCGCTGCGCTACGCCTCGCTTGCGAGTGATGTCCGGACGAAGTCTGAAGCGAATATGACATCGCCCGTCGCGCTGCCGCATCCGGGGTTGTTGCCATCCACGATCGAGGATGACCGCGACAGTATCGTTGCCGGCGATCAGGTTCTGTTGATCGTCGAGGATGATCCGAATTTCGCTCGCATACTTCTCGACTCGGCGCACGACACCGGTTTCAAAGGCATTGTCTGCCAACGCGGCGTCGACGCTATGACGCTGGCAACGGATTACAATCCGACTGCGATTTCTCTCGATATTCACCTGCCGGATATTTTGGGTTGGTCGGTGCTCAGCCAGTTGAAGCACAATCCGCTCACCCGGCATATTCCGGTGCAAGTTCTGACACTCGACGACGATCGCCATCATGGCCTGGCGCGCGGCGCGTATTCGTTCCTGACGAAACCTTTGCAGGCGGACCAATTGAAATCGGCGCTGCGCAAGATCGGGGCGTTTTCTGCGACCGCCACCAAGAGATTGCTGATCGTCGAGGATGATCCAGCGGAACGTCTCAGCATTTCGACGCTTCTCAAAGAAAGCGACGTCGAGATTTTGACGGCGGAAGACGGCAAATCGGCGATCGACACGCTCCGGCTGGAGAATGTCGACTGCGTGGTCTTGGATCTCAAATTGCCCGACATGTCGGGCTTCGAGATCCTGGAGCACATGAGCCGGCAAGAAACGATGCGCGATATTCCGGTCATCGTGTTTACAGGGCGCGAATTGTCGAGCGACGAAAACCTGCAGATCCGGCAATATGCGCGCACCGTCGTGGTGAAGGGCGTCGAGTCGCCTGAGCGTCTGCTGGACGAGACGGCGCTCTTCCTGCATCGCGTCGTCACGGAGTTGCCGGCGGAGAAGCGAGAATTGCTGTCGCGCCTGCACGACACCGACGACTATCTGGTCGGGCGCAAAGTGCTGCTCGTCGATGACGATGCGCGCAACATCTTCGCTCTGAGCAGCCTGCTCGAACGGCGCGGCATGGAAGTGCTGACGGCGACGACCGGCCTCGAAGCCATCGAGACGCTCAGCACGACGGATGTTTCAATCGTTCTGATGGACATCATGATGCCCGAAATGGACGGATATCAGACTATGCAGAAGATCCGCAGCAGCGAGAAAAACCAGCGTCTGCCCATCATCGCGCTGACGGCCAAGGCGATGAAGGGCGACCGCGAGAAGTGCCTTGAGGCGGGTGCTTCGGATTACCTTGCAAAGCCCGTGGATACTGAGCAACTTTTGTCGGCGTTGAGAATGTGGCTGCATCGTTGACGAGGACACTAATGCCTGCGGAAAACGCACCTATCGAACCCGTCAACATCCTGCTGGTCGACGATCAGCCGGGAAAGCTTTTGACGTATGAAGCCATTCTCGACGGGCTCGACGCGACGCTCATTAAAGCAACGACTGCCGAGGAAGCACTGACGGCGCTCCTCAAGACGGACATCGCCGTCATCCTGATGGACGTGTGCATGCCCGATCTCGATGGCTTCGAGCTTGCCGCGATGATCCGCGACCATCCACGCCACGAAAAGACGGCGGTGATCTTCATCTCGGCAGTGCGGCTTGAGACGGACGATCTTCTGAAAGGCTATCGAACCGGTGCCGTCGATTACGTGTCCGTGCCGGTCGTGCCGGAAATCCTGAAGGCAAAGGTACAGATTTTCGTCGAGCTTTATCGCAAGACACGTCAGCTTGACGCCCTTAATGCCGAACTCGAAGAACGCGTCAAGCAACGCGCCGAACAGCTTGAGGCGTCACACGCGGCGCTGCAAGAAAGCTCCGAGCGGCTGCGTCTCGCGAGCGAGGCCGCCAAACTCGCCACGTTCGAATACGATGCGACAACGCAGATGCTGCGCTGGTCGGCGAACACTTCAGACGTGCTACATCGCGATGTTCCCGAACAGCAAAGCTTTGAAGACTTCATGTCGGTCGTGCACGATGACGACCGCGAGATGGTCAGAAACTATGTCCGCACGGCCAACTATGCCGACAGCATTGCGGAACTCGAATATCGCGTGACGAGCGCACGCGGCATTTCGTGGATTCTCGCACGCGGACGCGCAATCAACATCGGCGAAACACAGCGCGTGCTCGGAACGGTACTCGACATTACAGAACGCAAATCGGCCGAGAGCCATCAGCAGCTTCTGATGGCCGAGCTTGACCATCGCGTTAAAAACATCCTCGCGAATGTTGCGGCAATTGCCCGGCTTTCAAGCGCCAATGCGGTTTCGGTTGCGTCGTTTGCGTCCGCGCTCGACGGGCGCATTCATGCGATGTCGTCGGCGCACGATCTGTTGCGCCAGAGCAGCTGGACGGGCGTCGACCTACACGAACTCGTGCAGGGCGCACTCGCTCCGTTCCGTTCTCGCAGCACGAACGACATCATCGTCGACGGCGACCGCATTCGCCTGACGTCCAAGTTCGGGCAGTCGATGGCTCTCGTCCTGCACGAACTCGTCACCAACGCCGTCAAGCATGGCGCGCTCTCGACAGCAGGTGGCAAGGTCAACGTTGGATGGTCGCGCATCACGACGCCGGAAGGCGATAAGATCGCGTTCTCGTGGCAGGAGCGCGGAGGACCTCATTGCAGCAAGCCGGCGCGCAATGGTTTCGGCCTTGCGGTGATCCGCAGCGCTGCATCGGAATGCGGCGGCACGGCTGAGATGACTTTCTCGCCCGAAGGATTCCAATTCGATTTCCAAGGCGAGCTTTCGTCACGCACACAACTCGTCGGCACGCGCCATATCGCGATCGTGCCAAAGGCGCGCACGCCTCTTCCCGCTGCAAACATCCCGGCTCCGAGGAGCTGCCGCATTCTTCTGGTCGAGGATGAAGCCTTGATTGCCATGCAGTTGAAGCTTGATCTCGAAACGGAAGGGCATACGGTCGTCGGGCCATATGCGCAGCTTTCGGAAGGCTTGCGTGCAGCGACGGAAACCAATTTCGATATTGCGCTGCTCGACATCAACCTCGGCGCCGATAACAGCGCGCCGATTGCCGAGATTCTCGATCGGCGGATGATCCCGTTCGCCTTTACGACCGGCTACAACGACCTCGTGTTCCTGCCGCCGCGCTTGCGGGAATATCCACATCTGAAGAAGCCGTACAATCCGGGCGACGTAACGGATCTCATCAAGATGCTCGCCTTTCGCGCCGATGAGCAACACGCCGCCAGCACCTCCAATCAGGTCGCGTGAAGGATAATTTCAGCCGATACGATGGGCGTTCACGCGCATTCACGCGACCTGCGGCCATGCGACATTGTGCGGTGCGGGAAACCCGCGCTAGTTTCCAGACGTTGTTTTCGTTTTCAAAGCCTGTCTCGCGGGGAATTCGATGACTGCCAGTTCCTATCGTTCTTCACTCGATGTCGCGGCTATCGGCAACGGCCGTGTCGCGGCGCTGATCGACAAAGGCGCGCGCATCGTCTGGTGGTGTTTTCCGCGGCTCGACGGCGATCCGATTTTCTGCCGTCTGCTTGCGGGCGACGAGGAGAAAGGTTTTTGCGACGTCGTGCTCGAAGGCCAGGTGTCGGCAACGTCGAGCTACATTCGCAATACCTGCATCCTCGAAACAATACTCATTTCGGACAGCGGCGCAGCTGTCAAAGTGACGGACTTCGCGCCGCGTTTCTGGCGGTTCGACCGCTCGTTTCATCCGACGCAACTCATGCGCCGCATCGAACCGCTGCGCGGCTTGCCACGCATTTCCGTTCGCGTTCGGCCGACGCACAGCTATGGGCAGGTCGCAGCCAGCGCTTCGCACGGCTCGAACCACGTCCGATATACGTGCGGATCGAATGCCATTAGAGTCACGACGGACATTCCCATTTCCTATGTCGTGCATGAGACGCCGTTCGCCCTGACGCATCCGATGACGCTCGTTATCGGTTCCGATGAGCCGATCGACAGCTCGATGGATGCTTTGTCTCGCGAATTCCTGGAGCGCACGCGCGACTTCTGGGTGGCGTGGGTGCGCGGCCTCGCCGTCAGCTACGAATGGCAGCCGGAAATCATTCGCGCCGCGATCCTGCTCAAACTCTGCACGTTCGAAGAGACCGGCGCGATAACCGCTGCGCTTACGACATCCATTCCAGAGGCCCCTAACACGCCGCGCACCTGGGACTACCGGTTCTGCTGGCTTCGCGACGCCTATTTCGTCATTCGTGCGCTGAACCGCCTCGGCGCGACGCAATCAATGGAGAATTACCTCGACTACATCACGACCATTGTCGCGGACGGCAAAGGCCCGCTGAAACCCCTCTACGGCATCGTACATAACGATATTGCCGCCGAACGGATCGCACCGGATCTCAATGGTTATCAAGGCATGGGGCCTGTTCGGCTCGGCAACCTCGCGTCGGACCAGCTGCAGCATGACGCCTATGGCAGTGTGATCTTAGGCGCTACGCAAATGTTCATAGATCAGCGATTGCCCCGGATGGGCGACGCCAGCATGTTTCGCGAGCTTGAGGCGCTCGGCGAACAGGCGCGCTTGCTCTATCTCGAACCGGATGCCGGCATCTGGGAATATCGCGGGCGCCAACGCATCCATACGCATTCCGCCACCATGTGCTGGGTCGCATGCGATCGGCTGGCGCGCATTGCAAAGATCCTCGGCCTCGGCGACCGGATGGCGTACTGGGCGGAAGCCGCCGAGAAAATCCGCGCGGAAATTCTCGCGCGTGCCTGGAGCGACAAGCGCCAATCGTTCACGGGAGCGTTCGATCATCAGGAGCTTGACGCGAGCGTTCTGCTGCTGCCCGATCTGGGCTTTCTGCCGCCCGACGATCCGCGCTTCGTCAAGACGTGCAACACCATCGGCCGCGAGCTGATGCGCAACGGGCTGATGCTACGCTATGCGGCCGAAGACGATTTCGGATTGCCGGAATCGGCGTTTCTCGCCTGTCAGTTCTGGTACATCGATGCGCTCGCCTCGATCGGCCGCGCCGATGAAGCGCGTGAGCTGTTCGGTGAAATTCTAAGTCACCGGAATTCTTTCGGAATGCTCAGCGAAGATCTACATCCCTCGACGGGGGAGCTTTGGGGCAATCTTCCGCAGACGTACTCTATGGCCGGGCTGATCAATTCCGGCATGACGCTCTCCCGGAAGTGGGAAGACGCATGGACCGGATCAGCGGCGGCGCATCACGATGACGCCGAAAGCAGCAACAAACAGAGCCGAAGCGAGCGAGATATCGTTTCCGCCGTTACACGCAGCAACGGCGGCGGAGCGTTCGACGTCAACGGATAAGACGTTCCGCAGACGCTTCAATGCAGAGATGAAGCACGGCCGCGCGTGCGCCGCGTCGTGGCCTGTTTCAAAACGGCGACGAGCCGGCACTGGACGCCATCTTCGTTGAACTGTCTTTCGACTTGTGCGGTCGGAAAGCCGCTGTCGATCAACGTCGTTCCGAGCCCTCGCCGTTCGGGAGCGCTGACGGGGGGGCCGCCGCGCTCACTCCAGAAAAGTTCAAACTGGCTGTCGTCATTGTCGAGGCGGGTGAGCGTCCAGGTCACGGTGACCCGGCCGCGATCGTTCGACCAGGCCCCGTATTTGATGGCGTTGGTGCCCAATTCGTGCAGCGTCAAAGCAAGCGCGCTGGCGACGTCACTCGGCACGATCGTTTCCGGCCCGCGCATGACGAAACGCGCTGAGCCCGGCGGCACCAGAGGTTTCATGGTTTCGGAGATCAGCTCGCTCAATGGCGCGCCGATGAAGTTGCGCGTCGCGACGAGATCCATGGCGTTACCCATCGCCGAAAGTCGACCTCCAAGCGCGGCGGCAAACTGATCGATATCGCGCGTGTAGCGGGCTGATTGGCTCACAAGTCCAGCGATGACGGCGAATGTATTTTTCAGGCGGTGGCGTAGTTCGACATTGAGTTGTTCAAGTTGCATTTCACCCAGAGCACTGTCCTGCAGCAGTGCTTCATTGCGCGAGCGCTCGTTCAGCAGACCTTCGACCTTGCGGTTCAAGATGTGAACCACGGCGACGATCAAAACCGAAAGGATCGAAAAGCTTACAAGCGCGACGACGGTCGCATTGGTTATCGGTAGCCAGCCTGGACCGGGCAGATAGAAATACCATCCTGCGAAGAAGGACGCGACAACCACCAGCAACCCGGGTCCCGTTCCGGCGATGAGTGACGCCAGCAGAACCGCGATGAAAAACGTGAGAAACGGCGTATTGTCCTGCAGCCATTGGGACAGCGCCAGTCGCACTAGCGCCGCGACTGCAAAAATTGCCAACCCCAACGGATATGCATACTGCGGCTTACGTCGTAGCCGCGGAAAAACTCGCTCGATCAGGTTGTCGACGAGTTGAACCATTCGTTGCACGAACGGCCCGCGCCTCCATTTTGCATTCCACGCCAGTGACGCAGCAAAGGCGCCCCAGCCCCCCAAAGATTACACAGGCTTTTCGGTAGCATGAATTGCCGATGAACGCGAGAGTTCGGGACGTTGCCGAGACCGACACGGACGTCGCAGCACAGGCTCGCTGTGGGCATTTTGCAGTGCCAAAAGAACGTATCAAGAACAAATAAACGGGCGATAAACAAATCCGGGAACCTGTCGCAATTTCGCGGGTTTATACTTCGTGGTGCTGCGCGAGGGGCCGGTATCAGATCAGTTTCTCGCGCGCGTGGAAGGAGGTCTCTTGGCCAGACTCGTCATGGTCTCTAACCGCGTCATCGACTTCAACGCTGCCCAACAGGCAGGCGGTGTCGGTGTCGCGATCTACAATACCCTCGAACGCCAAAGCGGCTTTTGGTTTGGATGGGACGGTCAAATCGAAGAGACCGATCAACCCGAGCCCAAGTCTATTACTGTCGGTGGACATACCACGGTGACAGAGCCGCTCACGGCAGCCGATTACAACGACTACTATCTCGGTTATTCAAATTCGGTTCTTTGGCCGGTCTTTCATAACCGCCTCGACCTCGCGCAATTCGAAGCCGGATATTACGCGCGCTATGTCGAAGTGAATGCGCGGTTTGCGCGCCATCTGGCGCCCCTGCTTAAGCCCGACGACGTTATCTGGATACACGACTATCACTTGGTGCCGATGGCGCGAGAGCTGCGCAAGCTCGGCGTCGAAAATCCAATCGGTTTCTTTCTGCATATCCCGATCGGTCCGGCGCAGTCGCTACTTGCGATCCCGGAGAACAAAGAGATTGCGCGGGCGCTCGGCGCCTATGATCTCATTGGGTTGCAGACGCAGTCAGATGTCCGCAACCTGATCGATTTCCTGCAGCGGAGCGTCTATGGCAGGCTGTTGCCTTCCGGGCGTATCCGCGTCGATGATACCGAACTCGACATCGGCTGTTTTCCTGTCGGTATCGACCCGAAAGATTTTGCATTCGGGCCGGGCGAGGAGGAAGCCTTGGCGGCGAACGAGGCTGGCGATATCCATCGCATCATCGGCATCGACCGGCTCGACTACACGAAGGGACTGCCACAAAAATTCAAAGCCTACGGCAAATTTCTCGAAGACTTTCCCGAGTATCGCCGGAGCGTCGTGCTTTCGCAATTTGCGCCGCCGACACGTGAGAGTGTCGAAGCGTATGCAGACATCAAGGCCGAGCTTGAATCGCTCGCCGGTTCTATCAACGGGCGCTACGGCGAACTCGATTGGGTGCCGATCAACTACATTCACCGCACGATCCCGCGCAGCGAATTGCGTGATATCTACCGAACGTCGCGCATCGGTCTCGTTACGCCGCTAATGGATGGCATGAACCTCGTCGCGAAGGAATATATCGCGTCGCAGAACCCCGTCGATCCGGGCGTGCTGATCCTGTCGAAGTTTGCGGGCGCCGCTGAGCAACTCTCGGACGCTGTGCTCGTTAATCCCTATGATCTGAACGATATCTCTCAGGGCATCAAGACTGCACTGGAGATGTCTCCCGCCGAACGGCGGCAGCGTTACCAGAAGCTGATGAAAACGGTCTGCAAGAGCGATGCGGACGCGTGGGGCAGCAGCTATTTCTCGGCGCTGCTTAAAGCGGGTCAGCGTCGTATCGCACGGTCGCCGAAATCGCCACCCGAAATGGGAAAGGCGCTCGAGCGCTTGCAACGCGCAACTAAAAAAAACACCACTGACAGCCGGCTCTCGGCAAATGTGGGGACATGATGAATGTTACGGTAGATAAAATCAGCATTCCGAAGTCGGATGAGATCATCAAAAGCCCAAATATTCTGTGCGTCGATATCGGCGGCACGCTGATCAAGGCCGCGACCGTCAACGAGAACGGCACGTTGATCTCGGACTTCATCACGACACAGACGCCAAAGCCGTCGACACCGGAAACGATCGTCGATCTCATCGTCGACGTCGTAAAATCGCTTCCGGCTTTTGGGCGTGTTTCCGTGGGGTTTCCCGGTGTCGTCGGGCGACATCACGTCAAGACCGCGCCTAATCTCGGAACGCCGCATTGGTGCGAGTTCGATCTCGAACTGACGCTCACTCAGAGGCTCAATGCACCGGTGCGCGTGCTCAACGATGCCATCGTCTACGGCCTTGGCGTCGCCAAGGGGCCAGGCCGCGAATGCGTCCTGACGTTCGGCACGGGCATGGGATGTGCGCTGTTCGTCAACGGCTCGGCCTTCTTCGGGCTGGAGCTTGGACAGCATCACGCGCGCGACGATATCAACTACGATCGCTACATCGGACACACGGCCTATCTTGAACTCGGCCTCGACGCTTGGAATGAGCGTGCCAAGTATGTCTTGAGTTCCGTGCAGGGCCTGACGAACGTTGACCGGCTTTACATCGGCGGCGGAAACTCGCGGCGCCTGACGTTCGATCTTCCGCCCTGGGCTAGCGTGGTGCCGCCTTCCACCGGCATTTCGGGCGGCGCGCGGTTGTGGCGTCCGGAGATGGATCAATGGTTCCGAAAGACAAGCGATCTGATGGGAGCCGCTTCGGAACAGCGATGAACGTCCTCACCATTGGCGGCGCAATGGTTGATACGATCGTCACGATCGCAAGTGACAAGATCGAACAGATCAAGATGCGCAACGCTGAGAGTTCGTTTTTGTTGCTCGAAGAGGGCCAGAAAACCGAAGTCGAGGAGATCGCGTCGAGCGGCGGCGGCGGCGCGCTGAACTCTGCGGTAGCCGCGGCGCGGCTCGGCCATAACACGTCCATCATCGCAAAAGTCGGCCATGACGACAAAGCCGATATCGTGCGCAGCCTGCTGCGCGCAGAAGGCGTGGACATCACGTGGCTAGCCGCCGACGAGAGTGAGCCAACGGGCTCATCCGTCATCATCTCATCGCATGATCGCAACGCTGCCGTCTTTACCTACCGCGGCGCCAACACGCGTTTGCGACCGGAGGATTTTCCTGCCGAAGCGTTCGCCGGACGTCAGCTCGTGTACGTGGCCAATCTCAGCAATGAGTCGGCAGATTGCTATCCGCTGGTCGTGGAACGCGCGAAAAGCGCCGGGGCGCGGCTTGCGGTCAATCCCGGCATCCGTCAGCTTACGGCGCGCTTCGACGATTTCTGGCAAAGCCTCAAACATATCGACATTCTGTGCGTGAACCGCGCGGAAGCGCAGACGCTGATGCCACGACTGCTGCAATCGTTCGGAGACGGCGGAGCTCCGCTGATCGTCGGCAAAGACGATCCGCTGCCGCCGCTGGCCAAGCGTGGCCTGCGTAACGGCGGATACGAGATGACGCTTGCCAAGTTTCTGAGCGCGCTGATCGAACTCGGCGTCGGCGCCGTCGTGCTGACGGACGGTGCGAACGGTGCGTTCATCGCCAGAGGGCAAGATCTTCATTACCGCGCGGCGCAGCATGTCGTCGCAGCGGCAACAACAGGGGCCGGCGACGCGTTCTCGGCCACGTTCGCATGTTATCTAGCAGACACGAACGATGCCGTACGGGCGCTCAGCGCAGCTTCGATCAATGCCGCGAGCGTCGTGCAGCATATTGATACACAGACGGGGCTTTTATCCCGGCCGGTGTTAGAGCGAGAACTGGCGCACGAAAGCGAAGCTGCGCTTCTCAGTTTCCCGATCTAGGAAGGACATTCGGAATGCAGCATTTGAGGGTCGAGCAAACCGATACGGGTATTTCGCCGCGCGAGCGCGCTGCGGCACTGCGTGCGAACGTCGAGAAGCTTGTTTCGTCCGAGGAACCGGTTGCGATCTTTCTCGATATCGACGGCACACTGCTCGATGTCGCCCTGACGCCATCAACAGTGCATGTGCCGGCCATTTTGCCTGATCTCATCAGCTCCCTGTCCCAGCGCCTAGCGGGCGCCGTTGCGATCATCACCGGGCGGCCGCTGATGGAAGCCGATCGCCTGCTCAGTCCCTCGAAGTTCATTGGCGCGGGCGTTCACGGTGGACAGATGCGACTTGCGGATGACGGCGAGATCGAAACGTTGACGCCGAGCTTCGATCCCGAACTGCAGGCTGCGATCAAGAAGATCGTGCATGAGTTGCCTGGCGTCGTCTTCGAAGACAAAGGCAGCGGCATCGCCCTGCACTACCGGCTGGTTCCCGACATGCAACAGCCGTTGACCGATCTCCTCGAAGCGCTGCTTCCGCTCTATCCCAACCAATTCAAGATCTGCGGTGGGCGGAAGGTTGTTGAAATCCTGCCGGTCGGCTTCTCGAAGGGACGGGCGCTGCGCCGAATTGCGTCTCTCCCGCAGTTTGCGAACAAGACGCCAGTGATGCTCGGCGATGATATTTCGGATATCGATGCGTTCCAGGCGGCAGAGGATTTGAGCGGCTTCGGCCTGAAAGTCGCGGGCGAGAATTTCTCGAAGGACGAAGCCTCGTTTCAGGGGCCTGCCGACGTCCTGAACTGGCTACAGATGCTCGCGGGAACGGGACGCTGACCGCTGCTGTGCGCTTTGGCAGACGGGTCTAGGCCCGTTCGGCATAGATTTCGCCCGCAGGCGGTGTTTTTGGGTACAATCCAAAATCCGTTCGAGGAGATGCCATTGCCCCCTGAACATCCGCGCGTGCTTCGAGGCCGGTGTTCCCATTGCACGGCACGGTCGCTACCGAGGCGCTCTTTTCGTATCGTGCGCGCCACATATGGACAATCTTGACTTGTCGGTATGTGCCTTGGATCCAAGCGTATCTCAGACCCTTGAAGCCGCCGGTAAAATGTCGGCGGACGATGTAATACTTGAAAAAATTGATGGGCATTTCCAGCAGAAGCCGCGTAAGCAACATCACCTGAGAGGAATTCTGTGCGTGCTTTGCCGAGAGCAGCATACGCTCCCCCAGCTTCTGCTTCAGGTCATCATAGCTCCGAAAGGAATAATGATAGACCGAATGTCGAAGGCTGCCGACGGCATGGCCGCCCATCACGACAGTGTCATGGACATGCGAGTTGCGAAAGCGGACGACTTGGCGATCGTATAGCCGGACGTACCAATGGTCGCGCGCCCAACGCCTCGGCCGCTGATCGCCGGGATAAACGAGGTCTAGAGCCATGGCGTATGCAATTTGTGCCGGATGCCCTGCCGAGAACATGCCGATGATCTCGTCGCGAAGCTCGGGCGTCACCACCTCGTCAGCGTCGAGGTTCAGAACCCAATCATTTCTGCATTGATCTTCGGCGAAGCGCTTTTGCGGCCCGAACCCGAGCCACGGTTGCGTAATGACGCGGCATCCTTCAGCTAAAGCCAGGGCCGTCGTATTGTCGCGGCTTTCGCTATCTACGACGACGACTTCGTCGACCCAAGATTTGACGGAACGAATTGTGCGAACAATGCGATCAGACTCGTCCTTAGAAATAATGAAGCATGAAATTGGCAGTCGGCTCATGCAGGATGCCTTTCAATGCGTCTAATATCAAAAAAAATATAAAGTATATCCGTATCTCCTAGCCGCGTTCCTTGTCAGGGGCCACTAATCGATTTTAAGACAACAAGACATTTTGGTTACAGCGTCGCCACAGAACCACAGACGCGATGATGCAGGAACCGCGCGCCGCGGATAACTCCTTGACTCAGGTTGTCCACGCTTTTTCCACCCGCAAACCTAAAAATTTCTGCATCTGCCTGCTTCCTGCCACGAAGGGCGGCTGGACCGCGGCCTCAGGGCGTCAACCGCGGCGTTTTTTTTGCGTCGGACCGTATTTTCGCTTGCACGTGTAACGGCGACGGACACGGATTCGCGTGCTGCGGATCGCCCACGCCTCTCTGCCCGGCGCCTTCGCCTGTGGGGGACGCCTTGTCGCGTGTGGCCTCGCCTCGTGCGCCCCGCGGGAAACTTGACGACAGCAGTATAGTTTTGTTTATGCTTTTTCGCACTCGCGGCAGAGTGAGGGACCAGAGAAGGTCATCCTGACAAAATGACGTTACGCAGTATTTTCGGAACACACCACATTTGGCGATTGGTTGCGGTCGTTCTTTGCATCTCCGGCACGGTGTCGTTCAGCGTCATGCCCGCGACGGCGCAGGACGTCGGGGCGCCAGCCGCACAAGATGGCGGGGCTACAGCGCCCGCTCTTCCCGCCCCGGTCATGACGGCGCCCGCCCCAGCCGAAACGCCCGCTCCCGCGACTGCGGTCACCGAAAGCACGCCTGCTGGGGCTGATAACGCTGCATCGTCACCGGCTTCGCCATCGACCGAGGCGACGAGCGCTGCGTCTGCGCTATCGGAGACGGAACCGAATGCGGAAGACGCATCGCCGAAAAAAGCGGACCTTCCGCACGACCTGTCACCGTGGAAAATGTTCCTTGCCGCCGACAGCGTCGTAAAGGGCGTCATGATCTTTCTGATCCTCGCGTCCGTCACGACGTGGACCGTCTGGCTGGCGAAATCCCTCGAGCTTGCGGCTGCGAAGCGGCGACTGGTCTCGGCGTTTTCACGCATCAACGCAACGGCGAGCTTGGCCGAAGCCGCGCAACGCCTCGGCGACAGCAAACGTTCGCGCTCCAAACGCTGCATCGTGTCGTCGTTCATCAATCTTGCGATCACAGAGCTGCGTCTTTCGGCCGATATCGCGGACAAGAACGGCATCAAGGAACGGGTGCAGTCGCGGCTCGACGGATTGTCGGCGGCAGCAGGGCGGCACATCAACCGCGGCACGGGCGTGCTCGCGACCATTGGATCGACAGCGCCGTTCATCGGTCTTTTTGGCACCGTCTGGGGGATCATGAACAGCTTCATCGGCATCTCGGAGACACAGACGACGAACCTCGCGATCGTCGCTCCGGGTATTGCCGAAGCGCTGCTCGCAACTGCGACAGGCCTGATCGCGGCCATCCCGGCGGTGATCACCTACAATCATTTCTCGCGTCAGATCTCGCGGTACAAAGCGTTGATCGGCGAAGCCTCAGCTGAAGTGATGCGGCTTGTCTCGCGTGATCTCGATCGCGGCATGAAGCCCATACTCGCGCAGCAGGCGGCGGAATAATCAAGGCGGCAGCTATGGCTGGAAGACTGGACGACGGCGGCGACGATCTCGTCGAGAACCACGAGATCAACGTGACGCCGTTCATCGACGTGATGCTCGTGCTGCTCATTATCTTCATGGTAGCGGCGCCGCTGTCGACAGTTGACGTTCCGGTCGATCTGCCGGTCGCGAAGGCCAAGCCGCAGCCGCGCCAGAAGAAGCCCATCTTCCTCACGATCAAGGCCGACCTCTCGCTGGCGCTCGGCAACGGCCCGATCAGCCGCCGCGATATCGGGCCATCGCTCGATGCGGCGACCGGCTCCGACCGTCAGCAGCGAGTCTTTCTGCGCGCCGACAAGACGGTGCCCTACGGTGAGATGATGAAAGTCATGAACCAGCTGCGCACCGCCGGTTACGTCAAGATCGCGATGGTTGGGCTGGAAGATATGTCGGGCGGCGCGGCGTCCCCTTCTGCATCGGGTAACTCCGTTTCGACCAACCAACAATGACATGCTGACGACGCTCGACATCCTTGAACCAGCGTGGCACGGCCGGTTCCGGTGGACGATCGCTGCGATCGTCGTCGTGGCGCTGCATGTCGGCGGAACGCTTGCCATGTTGCATTCGCCGCCGGTCGAAGACGATGCCGACCCCGAGGGCGCGATGATGATGGAACTCGCGGCTGTGGCGGTTGCGTTGCCCGAGCGATCAGAAAATCTGGCGATCGGTGCACCCTCGGAAGATTCCGTCGCGACGCCCGCTACCGAGGAAGTCAAGGAGGAGCAGCCCAAGGAAGATCTGCCGCAACTGGAAGAAGCGCCGCTCGTCGAAAATCCTGAAGTCGTGCTGGAGAAGGTCAAGCCGGAGGAAGTCAAAGAGAAGCCCCAGGACAAACCGGTGCAGGAAGCGCAGCCGGAGATGCTTGCTTCGCTCGCTGCCGCGCCGCCACCGATCGACGTCAAGGAAATTGGCCCGAAGGCAACCGCACCCAATCAAGGGATGTCGCGCAAGCCGAACGCCGCGGAGTTGACGTGGCAGAAGGCGCTCTACATGCACATCAGCAAATTCAAGCGCTATCCCGATCAGGCCCGCAGCCAACGTGTCGAAGGAGTCGCGACCGTCATTTTCTCGATCGATGGCGGTGGCAACGTTTCAAACGTGCGCATTTATAAAGGTTCGGGCTCGTCGATCCTCGATGACGCAGCAGTCAGCATGCTTCGGGCTGCCGCGCCGTTGCCGGCGCCCCCAAAAATGGCAGAAGCTTCGCAGCCATCGGGGAATACCGCTCGCACGATCGCGCTTCCCATAAAATTCAACGTCCGCTGATCGACGTTACAGGTCTTCCGGCCGCTGAATTGCACCGTTCCGCATTCTGAACCGCATACAAAATGTGGCGTTATCGGAACGATCTAAGACCTTCGTCAATCGTGCGTATTTTAATTCTTGACCGAAGGAGTAAAGTACCCTTGTTTACAAATTCGTAAGGAACCAGATGGGGGACCGGGGAAACTCTTCTGACTTCCAGTTTTTTGCGTTTGGGAATGGGGGAATGCAATGGAAGTTTTTTGGGAGGCAAGATCGCCCGAGGACGAACTGTCATATGGTTCAGGCGACGCCACCAAATTGGGAGCACTAACGCTCGGCTTCGCAACGATGGTTCTCGCGAGCGGCGGGGCGGCAGCGCAACAAGCTCCGGCGGAGGAACAGGCGGTCCTGCCGCCGCTTGAAGTTACGGCGAAGAAGAAAGCGGTAGCAAAGAAAAAGACCGTTCAAAAAAAAACCGCGCCTGTCGCGGCAGCGCCCGTCGCTCCGCAGCCGACAGAAGCGCAGCAGGTTCAGCAGGCCACTGACGCACTCACGCCGAGCACGGGCAATACCCTACAGGCAGGCACAGGCATCGGCCGCCTCCCCGGCAGCGTTCAGGACACGCCGCAGGTCGTGAACGTCATTCCAGAGAAGCAATTGCGCGAGCAGAATCCGACTACTGTCGAGCAAGCGTTGCGGGCCGTTCCCGGCATCACCGTTGCCATCGGCGAAGGTGGCGGCGGCATGAACGGCGACCAGTTCCGCATCCGCGGCTTCGAGGCCAAAGGCGATCTCTATGTCGACGGATTGCGCGACTTCGGCGTCTATGTGCGCGATAGCTTCGCAACCGAAGAAATCGACGTCATCAAGGGTTCGTCTTCGGAAACGTTCGGTGCGGGAACAACGGGCGGTGTCGTCAACCTTCGTCAGAAGACGGCTCACCTCGGCGATGCCACAAGCATCGAATTCAGCATCGGCACCGATAACTTTTATCGTGGCGTCCTCGACGTCAATAAACAGATCAACAACACGACGGCGGCACGCGCCGTCGGCATGTACCACAGCCAGGATTTTGCGGATCGCGACCACATCGAAAGCGAACGCTGGGGCTTCCTGGGGTCGCTCGCCTTCGGTCTCAACACCGATACGACGTGGACGCTCAACTACCTGCATCAGGAAGGTGATCGCACGCCGGACTTCGGCGTGCCGATGGTCTTGCGGCCGGGAGCGACCACGGGCGGCCTTCCCGTAACTGAGCTTGGGGTCGATCGCTCGAATTTCTACGGCATTGCTTCGGACCACGACAACACGAAAGTCGATATGGTCACGTCGCATTTCCGCAAGGACGTTTCGAGCGCCGTCACGTTCTATAACGACACGCGATTGGCGTTCTACGACCGAGATTTTGCGACGACCGTTCCGGGCTGCTCTTCGGGTCCTGTCGGCACGACGACGTGTGCGTCACAGTTCTTCGCCGGTCTTGATCCGAACGTCTCCAACGGTGGCGGCAACCCGACGATCATTCAGAATTCGTGGGGCATCCAGAACGTCGCGAGCGGCGTGGCGAAATTCAGAGCCTTCGGCCTGAAGCACGAAAGCGTCGCGGGTATAGACGTATTCTATCAAGAGGACGATCGCCCCGGATATTCGCAGTTCGGGAGACCGTCGGGAACTGCCGGCGCGAGTGCGGGTGCGCCGATCCGCGATCCGGGCTCGTTCTTCTATCAGTACTACCCGGTCAAACGTAATCCAGTGAACGATCGGTCGAGCGACGGCACGGAACTCGGCTTGTTTGCCAGCGATCGCGTTTGGCTGACGAGCCAACTTTCTATTCTCGGCGGTGCCCGCTGGACGACTTTCGATTATAACTTCCAGCAGCCCAATGCTGCGCCGCCGCTCGATGCGTCCTCGACCGGCAACTACTGGAGCCCGAAAGCGAGTGTCATCTGGGAGCCGACGAAGTCTCAGACGTACTATTTCTCGTGGTCTAAATCAGCATCACCGGTCGGGCAGTTCGTCACTAACGCGACGAACCCGATCACGCTCACCGTCCCTCAGAACGCGGTAGAAGAAAACGAAACCTATGAAGTCGGCGCGAAATGGAGCCTTCTCAATAATCGCCTTGGCCTAACGGCAGCGCTCTTCCAAGTCGAGAAGAACGGCGTCGTCACTCCCGATCCGGATACGGGTGACCTGATCCAGACGGGCGAGTCCCAGCGCGTTCGCGGCTTCGAAGTCGGCCTTGCCGGTCAGCTGACGAAAGCGTGGACGGCAAACGTCGGCTACACGTACCTCGACAGCGAGGTGACGGGCTCAACGACACCTGCAAACATCGGCAACAAAATCGGCGGCGTTCCCGCAAGCTCGGTCAGTCTCTGGTCAACCTACAATCTGTCGGAAGAGCTTATCCAAGGTCCGGGAAAGTGGACCATCGGAAGTGGCTTCATCTACCAGAGCCAGATGTTCAGCATCTCGGGTTCCAACACCAACGCGTACGTCGTCCCGTACACGTTCAGTCTCGATGCGATGCTGTCGTATGAGCTCGACGGGTGGCGGTTCGCCGTCAACGGCTACAACCTGACAGACCGCGTGAACTACGACCAATCGTTCGGCAGCCGCGCCACGCCATCGGCCGGCACGAGCGCCGTGTTCACGATCGGCAAGAAGTTCTGAGGTCCACGGCGATCTCAGCGAACGTAACCAGCAGGAGGGCGCCCAACGCCCTCCTGCACACCATTTTATGAGTTACCGATGCTTGTTCAAATTCCTGACGTGCTCAAGCCGGAAGAGGTCGCGGCCGTCCGCAACATTCTCGAACAGTCGGCCTGGGTGGACGGCAAAGAGACGGCAGGCGAGCAGGCCGCCAGTGCCAAGCATAATCTGCAAATCCGCGAAGGCTCTAAAGCGGCCATGGAGGCGGGCGACATCATCCTGCGTGCACTCGGTCGCAATCCGACGTTCAATTCCGCAGCGCTGCCATTGCGCGTGCTGCCGCCATTGTTCAACCGCTATGACGCGGGCATGAAATTCCACGCGCACGTCGACGGTGCGATCCGAGCCATTCCAGGCGCCGGAATGCGCATGCGCGCCGACGTCTCGACGACGCTGTTCCTGAGCCCGCCTGAAGACTACGACGGCGGCGAGCTGGTCATTGTCGACACGTATGGCTCGCACGCCGTGAAGCTTCCGGCCGGACATGCCATCGTCTATCCGTCGACGAGCCTGCACAGCGTGACAGAGATCACGCGCGGCAGCCGCTGGGCATCGTTCTTCTGGACCCAATCGATGATCAAGGACGACGGGCGGCGCGCGTTGCTGTTCGATCTCGACGCGGCGATCCGAGACGTTCGCGCCGTCCTTCCCGACGATCAGCCGGGCGTGTTGGGGCTGACCAGCCACTACCACAATCTGTTGCGGCACTGGGCTGAACTGTGATGCAACACGATTTAATAGATGAGGATTTCGAGCTGTCGATCCCCGAGCCAGGCGCACGGTATCAGCCGCTCTACATCCGCGAAACGGAAGAGGGCTTCGCGCTTCGCCTCACGCGCGATCCGGAGACGGCGGCTCGACATGTGCGCTCCGAAGCCGTGAACGGGTCAGTGAAGGCGCAGGTCGCGTGGGGCTATATGCTGCTCGACGGCCATGGCGTCGAACGCGATGCCGAAGCGGCGCTACGCTGGTTCAGGATTGCAGCCCACAGCGGTAATGCCGACGCGCTCAACATGGTCGGCCGCTGCTATGAGTGCGGTTGGGCCGTTGCCGCCGATCCGGACGAAGCCATTCGCTGGTTTCGTCTCGCGGCCGATAAAGGACACGCCTGGGCGCTGTACAATCTCGGCAAGCTCCTGGCGCGTGGTCACGGCGGCAATCGCGACCCGCGCGTCGCCCTATCGTTGCTCGTCAGCGCAGCGCGGCGCGGCGTTCCCAAGGCCATGAACATGCTGGGCCGATTTCGCGAAGACGGCGTGATCGGCGCACCGAAGCCGCAAGCGGCAGCGCGATGGTTTGCGCTTGCCGCCCAGCGCGGATGTTTCCGCGGCCAGTTCCATCATGCACGATATCTCGTCGCATTCGGCCGCATAGACGAAGCCGAAAAATGGTTTCGCGCGTCGTTGGCGCAGGCGCCTGATAAATACCGCCGCGATGCTCTCGCCATGCTGCGCAGCCATCCCGTCGAGAAGATCCGCCGGATTGATTTTGATGCGCCCCCAACGGTGCAGGAGCCGCGAGCGTGAATATCAACGTGCCAGATGCTCAGATGCGGCGCGCGGAACGCTCCAACCGGCGTGCGGAATGGATGCGGCAGCTGCGGCAATGGCACTGGATCAGCGGTGCGGTGAGCCTCGTCACGATGCTGCTTTTCGCGGTGACGGGCATTACGCTCAATCATGCGGCGAGCATCGAAGCCAAGCCTTCAGTCACGACGGTGAAGGCAACGCTTGATCAATCGAGCTTGAAGCCTCTGGAAAGCGCTCCGACGAAGGGACGGTCGCCATTTCCTGCTGCGACCGTGGCAGGGATCACAGCCGCAACCGGCGTGGATGTCGACGGCCGCGATGTCGAATGGTCGGACGACGAGGCCTATGTGACGCTGCCCCGTCCGGGTGGCGATGCGTGGATCTCGATCGACCGCGAAACCGGCGAACTCACTTACGAGAAGACCGATCGCGGCTGGATCGCCTATCTCAACGACCTGCACAAAGGGCGCAACGTCGGCACCGCGTGGGGCATCTTCATCGACGTCTTTGCGCTGTGCTGCGTCGCATTCTGCATAACGGGTCTCCTGCTCCTGCAAATGTACGCACGCGGACGACCCAGCACATGGCCGGTCGTCGGGTTGGGCGTGGTCATCCCGATCCTGATTGCTATTTTGCTCATCCACTGACACACGAGGCAACAAAACGAATGCGAACTCTCTTTTTGACCGTTGGGCTTACCGGCCTTGCCGCAACGCCGGCGCTCGCCGCAGATCTCGAAATTTCGGTCGAGGTCCCTCGCCTCGATGTTGCCGAGTACCACAAGCCGTACGTGGCGGTGTGGCTTGAAGGTCCGGACCGGCACGTCGCTGCCAACCTCGCCGTCTGGTACGACATCGCCAACAAGCGCAACGAAGGCGAAAAGTGGCTTAAAGATCTCCGCCAATGGTGGCGTCGCGCCGGCCGCGAGTTGAAGCTCCCGGCCGATGGACTGACCAGCGCAACGCGCGCGCCGGGCACGCACTCAATCAGCATCGACGACGACAAGAACAAAATCTTGAGCGGGCTTGCTCCGGGCCAATACCAGCTTGTCGTCGAAGCAGCGCGCGAAGTCGGCGGGCGTGAGGTGGTGAAGATCCCGGTGCAATGGCCGCTGCAAAAAGGGGCGACGATCAGCGGCAAAGGCGAGCACGAACTCGGAACCGTCACTATCAGCACGAAACCATGATGCAATCTGGGATACCGCGAACCATGAAACGTCTCGTATACGCCGCAGCGGCGTTCGCATTTCTTATTCCGGCAGCGGCTGACGCCCATCGGGCATGGTTGCGGCCCTCAGCAACCGTTTTGTCTACCAAAGATACGTTCGTCACCGTGGACGCTGCGGTCTCGAACGATCTGTTTTATTTTGAATTCCGTCCTCTTCCCCTCGACGGCCTGGAGATCACGGCGCCGGATGGATCGACAATCGCGCCTGAAAACGCGAACTCCGGCAAGCTTCGCAGCACCTTCGACATTCCATTGAAAACACCCGGGACCTATCGCATCGCGCTCGTCGACGACCGCCTGATGGCGCAGTATACCGATAATGGCGAGAAGAAGCGCTGGCGCGGCAAGGTCGAAAACCTGAAGGAAATCCCGGCCTCGGCGAGCGATGTTGTCGTGATCCAATCGCAGCGCCGCATGGAAACGTTTGTGACGGCGGGCAAGACCGACGAGACCGCTCTGAAGCCTGCGGGCAAGGGCCTCGAAATGCAACCGATCACGCACCCGAATGATCTCGTGGCCAACGACGAAGCGAGCTTCAGGCTTCTACTCGACGGCAAGCCTGCAGCAGATATGAAGATCGAGATCGTGCCTGGCGGCGTGCGCTATCGCAATCAGCCGGGCGATTTCTCGGTGACGACCGACAAGGACGGCGTGTTCAAGGTCAAGTGGCCGGAAGCCGGCCTATACTGGATGGAGGCGAGCGTCACCGACGACAAGCCCAGCGTCAAGGAAGCGAGCAAGCGCCGTTCGACGTATGCGGCAACGCTTGAGGTGCTTCCGGAATGACGGCTTCGGCGCGGCGGGTCTTGATCCCGCGCCGAACGCCGATACCCGCGACGCTCGCCGCGCTGCGCACATTGTCGGTGTGCCAGATCGGCGGCGAAACAATGGGAACGACGTGGAGCGCCAAGATGGCGCTCCCGCGGAACGCCAACGTCGATGCCCTTCGATGCGAGATCGAACGCGTGCTGGCGCAGGTGATCGCCGAGATGAGCCCGTGGGAGCCGGCGTCGGACCTCTCGCGTTTCAATGCTGCGCCCGCCGGAACGTGGCATCCTTTGGCTGACGGGTTCTTCAAGGTGCTTTCCAGCGCGCTCTCCTGGGCGGAGCGAACGGGCGGCGCATATGATCCGACGGTCGGCGCGATTGTCGATCTGTGGGGCTTCGGTCCGTTTCACATTGCGCCCGGCTTGCCGGACGGGGCGGCGCTCGATGCAGCGCGTACAGCGTCCGGTTGGCGCAGCGCAATGCTCGATAAGGAAAACCGGCGCGTGTTTCAGCCCGGCGGCGTGCGGCTCGATCTCTGCGCCATCGCCAAGGGCTACGCCGTTGATGAGGTCGTCTCGGTGCTGCGTACCGCGGGCGTGAGCAATCTCCTCGTCGAGATCGGAGGAGAACTCAGAGGCGAAGGTCTAAAACCGGACGGGTCGCCCTGGTGGGTGGAATTCGAACGGCCGCGCCACACACAGGTTGCCGATAGGACCTGCCCCGAGACCGTGCTTGCGCTCGCAGGGCTTTCCGTTGCGACCAGCGGCGACGAGCAACGATATTTCGAGCACGGCGGCCGCCGCTATGCCCACACGGTCGATCCGCGGACCGGATTCCCGACCGCCCACGACCTGATCTCGGTCACCGTCGTCTCGGACGACTGCATGACGGCGGACGTGCTGGCGACGGCGCTTACTGTGCTGGGACCTGAGGAAGGGCCAGCATTCGCAGCGGCAAATGGGTTCGCGGCCCGGTTCGTGTCCCTCGAGGGCCGTGCCCTAACGGAACGCATCACGCCTGCCTTGGCGCAGATGTTGTACTGACGCGATGTTTTGAAAGAAATGGTCGGAGCGAGAGGATTTGAACCTCCGACCCCCAGTCCCCCAGACTGGTGCGCTAACCAGGCTGCGCTACGCTCCGATTTGGAAAATCTTGACGGCCGCCGCAACTCAAAATTGCATGGGAAGACCGTCCCGGTCTGCCGGTTGGGTACCCGGAACGCATCCGCACGTCAAGGACGGATGCGGTGTCCTCCCCCGCCGCGTCGGTCGGCCGCTCATTGTTTTGCGACGCTCCTGCGGATAGGCGCAGATGCTTTAACGGCGATACTCGGGCAGGCGCTGCAGCAAGTCGATGATGGGGTAGTCGACCCAGGCGTGGGTCACGAGATCGCGGTGACGGCCTCCGCCGCCGGGAACCACGGCGACGCCTCCCGACGCCAGCCGCGTGTTGATCTGACCGCTGACGTCAACGTCGTGCGCGGCCAGGATGTCTTCGAGCTGGGCATTCTGATTGCGCGTCGAGCTGAGGTAAACGCTGACGAAAAACGCCGACGGGTCGGCTTCGATCCAATGTGCGAACTTGTCGAGATCGCCGTACAGCGAGTCCAGCAGCACCACGCCGCGCACGCGTTTTTTCAAACCGCCCTTCTCGATGGCCGACGCCGCCGCGACGTAGCCGCCGCTGTAGGCGACGACGATGATCGGCATGCTGGCGAATGTGCGCAGCGATCTGCGGTCGCCGAACATGCGCGCCAGATGTTGACCCGCTTCGCCGATAAAGCGGCCGAAAGCGCCGGGTTGCCAGAATTTCCCCGCGCTTGAATCGCGCGCATCGACGGCAAGCTGCGGCGCGACCAGAACGACGTTGGCGTTCGATGCTGTAATCTGCGCCGGGACCTTCTGGCGCGCGAGGACGTCGCGCTGCAGCGTCGCGCCGTGGCCGTGAAAGAAAACCAGCATCAGCGCCGGGCGGCGGATATCGAATCCTTTCGGAATGTGCAGCAGCACCCGATTGTCGTCATACGTTTGATCTTCCCAGTACAGGCGCCCTGAATTGGTGCGATGGCCCAAACGGCCGTTCTCGTTGACGTTGAGAAACGGCACGTTCGTGCCCGGCAGCATGCCGTGATAGGGGAACGGTGCAGTATCGAAATGTACGAGAGCGGTCTTGTCGATTTTCGTTGGCCGGCTGCGCGACTGCACCAGCGTCTTCGATGGAACGATGGGGCGCGGCTTTCCTTGGCTGGCGTCGGCCGAGGCGAGGCCAAGCGTCCAGGCGGCGCCTGCACTAAGCGTGCGTGCGAGGAATTGCCTGCGTCCGTTATTCATTGCCGCCGGCGCGATGCCATAGCGCCCCCGCATTCGATACGGCCATCATTCGAATCGCATTTACCCTCTGACAGAATAGTGGGCGGAGCGCGCCGCAAAAACGAATGTGTCGCTCTAAAGTCCAAAATTGTTCAATTCGTGAGGCAAATGTCGACCAATGCGGCAACCATAATTTGGCAATTGCCATAATCGTGCTCGAAAAACGTTCCGCACGCGCCTCTTAGATGTATTTTGGCAACTCGGATTTAACATGTTTTTGCGGCAGTTGTTGGAACGTTACCGAGTCAATACTGTCCGCAAGCTGGCCTTGGTTAAGCCCCAATCATGACAACTGCCGCATCCATCAGCGCACCGTCTTCCGTAACATCCGGACTTGATGTCCGTACGGTTTCGACCGTCACCGCCACCGCGCTCGCCGTTGCTGATATGATCGGCATCGGTGTCTTTACCAGTCTCGGATTTCAGGTCGCGACCATTCCGTCGGCCTTCTCGGTGCTGATGCTCTGGGTCGTCGGCGGAATTGCGGCGCTCTGCGGTGCGCTGGCTTATGCCGAATTGGCGGCCGCATTTCCGCGATCGGGTGGGGAATACAATTTCCTGTCGCGCATTTATCATCCCGCCGTCGGGTTTCTGGCGGGCTGGATTTCGGCGACGCTCGGTTTTTCGGCGCCTATCGCGCTCGCGGCTATGGCTTTCGGCGTGTATTTTAAGGGGATCATTCCCAGTGCACCCCCTCTCCTTCTGGGGCTTGCCGTCGTTTGGGCGGTGACGCTCATCCATTTGAGCGGCATCAAGCATTCGAGCAAATTCCAAAATATTTCGACGATCATCAAAGGCACGCTAATCATCGCGTTGATCGTCGCGGGACTTGCCTATGGCGTGCCGCAGCCGATCTCGTTTGCGCCCTCGGCGGTGGACTTCAATTACATCGCCAGCGCGCCATTCGCCGTCAGCCTTGTATTCGTGATGTACGCCTACTCGGGCTGGAATGCCGCGACCTATATCGCAGGCGAAATTCGAGAGCCTGCCGTCAGCCTGCCACGCTCGATCATTGCCGCGACCGTCATCGTCATCAGCTGCTACGTCGCGCTCAATGCCGTCTTTCTGTACACGACGCCGATCTCAGCAATGGCGGGCCAGATCGACGTTGCGATGATCGCGGGCAAGCACATCTTCGGTCAGCTCGGCGGAATGATCGTCGGCGCGCTCATTTGCATTGGGCTCATCTCCTCGATCAGCGCCATGGTCTGGATCGGGCCACGCGTCACGATGGCGATGGGCAAGGATCATGCGCTATTCCGCGCCTTGGCTCTCACCAGCAAGAACGGCGTTCCGACGTATGCAATCCTGCTACAGCTCGCGATCGTCAGCGTGCTTTTGATGACGCAGAGTTTCGAGGCTGTGCTTGATACGATTCAGTTCAGTCTGACGCTCTGCTCGTTCCTCGCCGTGATTGGCGTCATCATCCTGCGCTGGAAAGAACCCAATCTACCGCGGCCATATAAGACGTGGGGTTACCCACTCACGCCGTTTATCTTCCTCGGCGTAACTGCCTTCATGATGTATCACCTCATCGTAGAGCGTCCTCTGCAGTCTCTGGCTGGTCTCGTCATTATGATGACGGGTTTAGCCGTGTATGCTTATGCGCAGCGGCGCCCGATGCTCGGTCAGGATCTCGATAGGACCCAACATGGCTAGAATACGCGTGACCGCAGCGATCGCCTTCGCGGCGCTCGCGGTTTCGATTTTGTCGATTCCCGCACGTGCCGAACCTCGCGCAAGCCTGGACGACACCGCCAAATTCATTGCGGGCATGCAGCCGTCCGACGGTTCGCCGCTCAAGGCCTACACGAACGATGGCTTTTGGAAGCAGTACGCGGCGGGCTTCAACCAAGCTTGGGACGGTCTGGAAAAGCGTCAACTGAGCAAAATTCGGATGCTCGTGTCGCGCGATTTCAAAAATCCGCAGCCGACGCTGTTCTATTTCTTCAGCGGCGCCGACTATCTCTACGCAGATGCTTTCTTTCCGTCGGCCAAGACTTACGTGATGGCAGGGTTGGAGCCGCCAGGACAAATTCCGGACCTGCGGAAATATTCGCGCGGCGAGATGGCTGGCGCGCTTCGTGAGCTTCGTGCGTCGCTTTCTTCATTGCTGAGCTACAGCTTCTTCCGCACGCGCTCCATGCGGATCGACTTTGGCAGCGCCAAGCTCAACGGCACGACGCCCGTGCTGATGACGTTCCTCGCCCGCTCCGGCAAAACGATTTACGACGCCGAGCTGTTTGATTTGGCGAGCGATGGGACGTTGCATTCCGTTGATGAGAAGATTGCGAAACCTACGGGCCGCGGTGTCAAGATCACCTTCGGCGATGCCAGCATCGGCGCCAAACGGACGCTCTACTATTTCAGCACCGATCTCTCGGATGGAGGCTTGAAGTCGAGCGGCTTCCTGACGTTTTGCGACACGCTCGGAAAGGGTGACAGCTTCGTCAAGAGCGCGTCCTATCTCATGCATGAGGACAACTTCTCCACCGTGCGCACGTACTTGCTGGATCATAGCGTGTCGCTGCTGGAAGACGATTCCGGCATTCCGATCCGCTACTTCGCCAAGGGCTGGCAGCTTCACCCCTATGGGCGGTACGCAGGGCCGATCAGCCTCTTCGCCGGAAAGTATCAGGCGCGTCTGAATGAGGTTTTCGCGAAGGACAAGACAACTCCGATTGACTTCAGCCTTGGGTATCGGTGGCGGCCGGCGGAGTCGAATGTCCTGCTCGCCGTCAAGGACGAGACTGCGGTGGCGTTCAACGAGACGATACCGCCGGTCGTCAAGACCAGCGCGTCGGGAAATTCGAGGTTGAAGGCGGAAACGGCGGCCGACAGGCCTGCGAAGCGCCGCTATCGCTACCGGAAGCAGAAATCGGTCGACAACTCCTTCTTTCCGATGCTCTTCGGGCCGTAAACGCGGCTGCATTCCATAAACCCAGCGAACTGAGACCGCGGCTGATCGCGTTTAGCCGCGCAGGAATGCGTCAAGCGTCGTATGCGGAAATACCTCGACGGCGAGCGTTTCGGGAAGGCATTCGGCTGCGACGACGCCGACATGCTGCGCATCAATCGTGAGATCTTGAACCGCCACGCGCCGCGCGGTGTCCGTTTCCCTCACCTCTTCGCCGCCAACGACTCCTTCCTGCGTCAGCAAACGGCCGATGCCGATGCCCAATGCCTTAGCCACAGCTTCGAGCCGGACCCACGCCGCGATAACGTCCGCATCGTTGGCCGCCGAAAGGTGGGGCTGAGCTGCGAAACGTCCAGCGGCCGCGACGATGCGGTGACGGCGATCGGGCGACATCTTTAGCGGCCGGGCGCGTCTTTCCAGATCGACTCCGAGGGGCATGCTCGCCGACACCGCGATAAGCGCGGCGCTGCCAGTGTGAGAGATGCTGAAGTGCGCCAATCTTCCAGGTAGAACCGGTCGGCCGCCCGGCTCGATTTCAAACGGAATTTGCCGCAGCCCAGGGCCGACGATACGTTCAAGCGCGATGCGCGTTGCGATGCGCGAGGCACGCCAATGACGACGTGCCTCGATATTCTTCATCGCTTCTGCGCGCTCGACATCAGCGGGCGACAACCGGGGCGTCCGCTCCTCCTCGACTTCGAGGCCAGCAGCCGCGCTGTCGAGATCGACGAAGAATATCCGGATATCGGGGGGTGCTTCGCGCACTCCTGAGATCGGAGCGAGTTTGGCAGGAGATTTAGGTTCGCCCTGCACGCGATTTCTTCACATCGTCGGGTGCGGCGACAGGATTGATAGGCTGTCCGCGAAGAATAGCACAGGCGATTTCAAGCTCGCGGATTGCGCTTTGAATCTGGCTTTTCGTAATGGCAGCAAGATCAACCGGCGCTTTCGTCTGCGGCTCGATCGCCACGACGGACGGCGCAGGCTTCGCGATCGGCTTGCGGCCGCGCTTGCGGCCTGTCGCAACGGTCGTAGGTGCTGGCTGAGGTGCAGCGACCCGATGGGCTGCAGCCTTTACCTGATCGACGCCATGCTCGCGCAGAATTTTCTGCACGCCGCGAATTGTATAACCTTCCGCATGGAGGAGCGCACGGATGCCGCGCAGCAGCTCCATATCCTCGGGCCGGTAATAACGACGACCGCCGCCACGCTTCATCGGGCGAATCTGCGGAAAGCGCCCTTCCCAGAAGCGCAGCACGTGCTTTGGTATCTGGAGCTCGTCGGCCACTTCTCCGATCGTGCGAAATGCTTCCGCCGACTTGTTCATGGCTCGCCCCCTCGCGTTCCCAACAACCCCTTGCAATTGAACGCTTAGTTTCGCGCACTTGCAACAGCGGTGTTAGCGACTCGCGTGGCCTTTGTTGATCCTATCCTTCATAATATTGGACGGACGGAACACGAGCACACGGCGCGGCGTAATCGGTACTTCCTCGCCCGTCTTGGGATTGCGGCCGACACGCTCGCCTTTCTGACGAATGCCGAACGAGCCGAACGACGACAGTTTTACTGCGTCGCCACCCGCCAAGCTGCCGGAAATTTCCTCGAGCACCCGCTCGACGAGATCCTGGCTCTCGTTGCGCGGCAAACCAACTTTTTCCACGACGGCTTCCGCGAGATCAGCCCGCGTCAATGTCTTGCCCACCATCCCAATTCCTCCCAGCCGAACATCACTTTGAAAATGATCTCGAAACATCATTTCGGCCGGGGATGGTAGCGGCGGTTCGCCGCGGGGTCAACTGGGTACGCTGCAACAAGCGTCTGATAAAGAACGATATTCTACGCTGCAGCGCACCAAAACGGGCGTTACCAGCGGGCCAGGACGGCGCCCCAAGTAAATCCTCCGCCCATCGCTTCCATCAGGATCAGGCTGCCTTCCTTGATGCGATGAGCCTCAAAAGCATCGTTCAGAGCGAGCGGAATCGAGGCGGCCGATGTGTTGCCGTGCTTATCGAGCGTCATGACGATTTTTTCGGGCGCGACGTTCAGCTTTTT
Organism: Hyphomicrobium sp. MC8b; assembly: GCF_905067615.1. Taxonomy (NCBI): domain Bacteria; kingdom Pseudomonadati; phylum Pseudomonadota; class Alphaproteobacteria; order Hyphomicrobiales; family Hyphomicrobiaceae; genus Hyphomicrobium; species Hyphomicrobium sp. MC8b. Next base: position 2,895,197 of record NZ_LR898465.1, read on the forward strand.
GGCGATGCCATCCAGGATGCGCTTATTCGCCTGATGTGGGATGAAGAGATCAATTTCATCGGGCGTATAGCCGGTTTGAACGAGCGTCTCCTCGATGACGCCCGAGATCTTCTGAACGGCGTGGCGGAAGACCTCGCGGCCGTTCATGCGCAGATGACCGACGGTCTTGGTCGAGCCGGGGCCGCCGTCGACATACAGCAGTTCTTCAAAACGGCCATCGGAGCGAATGAGCGTCGAGATGATGCCGCGGTCGTCGCGCATGCCACGCTGCGGCTGCGCTTCGAGCACGACCGCACCGGCGCCATCGCCGAATAGAACGCAGGTGGAGCGATCGGACCAATCGAGAATACGCGAGAACGTCTCGGCGCCGATGACGAGAGCGCGCTTGGATTGCCCGGCTTTCAGGAAATTGTCGGCGATGGTAAGCGCATAGACAAAGCCGGAGCAGACGGCCTGCACGTCGAATGCGGCGCCCTTCGTGACGCCGAGCATCGTCTGGATTTTCACCGCCGTGGCGGGGAACGTGCGGTCGGGCGTCGACGTCGCGCAGACGATGAGATCAATTTCGACAGGGTCGATCCCTGCACGGATCAACGCCTGCTTCGCAGCAGCTGCGCCGAGTTCGGATGTCAGCTCTTTTTCGTCGGCGATGTGGCGTTCGACAATTCCAGAGCGCTCGCGGATCCACGCGTCGCTTGTATCGACGATTTTCGCGAGATCATCATTCGTCACTACGCGCTTAGGAAGGTGTGCGCCGACGCCGCGAATGACAGAGCGGAGAATTGCCAAATCTATGCCTTTCCAAGCAAACTTCCGGTCGTGTCGCGGGGCACAGGTGCCGCGCTGCTGACAGCCGCCGCCGAAAGCCTATGGTGAAAACCGTCAATGTCGGCCGTGAGGCGCGCGATCAGGCCGGAATCGGCCATCTCGTACGCAAGATCGACGGCGCTCGCAAATCCAAAGGCATCGGTGCCGCCGTGGCTCTTCACCGCAATACCGTTCAAGCCCAGGAACGTGCCGCCATTGACGCGGCGAGGGTCCATTTTTTCTTTCAGAACGCGGAAGCCGCCTTGCGCCAAGAAGGCGCCGATCTTGCTGACGATAGAACTCATCATTGCAGATCGAATATAGGTGCTGATCTGCTTGGCTGTTCCCTCCGCCGTCTTCAGCGCAATATTGCCGGCGAAGCCCTCGACAACGACAACGTCAACGGCGCCCTGCCCGATCTGATCGCCTTCGACAAAGCCCTTGTATTCGAGCGGGAGAACATCGACCGACTTCAAAAGCGCGTTCGCGGACTTGACGTCCTCGTTGCCCTTCATCTCTTCGGTGCCGACGTTCAGCAGGCCGACGGACGGCCGCTCGATGTGGAAGACGGCGCGCGCCATCGCAGCGCCCATCAAGGAAAAGTCAGCGAGCTGACTGGCCGTCGCGCCGATGTTGGCGCCGACATCGAGCACAATGCATTCGGATTTCACTGTTGGCCACAGAGCCGCGATCGCCGGACGCTCGATGCCTGCGATTGGGCGCAGCACCAGCTTCGCAATCGCCATCAGCGCGCCGGTGTTGCCCGCCGACACGGCAGCGTCTGCCTCGCCGGCTTTCACCGCTTCGAGCGGCAGCCACATGCTGGAACCCTTGCCGCGCCTCAGGGCCTGGCTCGGCTTTTCATCCATCGAGATAACAAGATCGGTGTGGACGACACGGCTCTTTGCGCGCAACGCCGGATGCTGCGCAAGCGCTGCTTCGATGCGCGGCTGCTGGCCGTAAAGGATAAAGCTCAATGCGGGCTGGCGCTCAAGTGAGAGCGCGGCGCCGGGGACCACGACCTCAGGACCGTGATCACCGCCCATGGCATCGAGTGCGATCGTCTTTGGGCTTGCCATTCTTTGTCGATTGCCGCGAACGCCGCGTTCGGCGCACCTGCACCAGACTCAGCTTTACGGCCCTATCAGTCCCCGAAATTCGGCGAGACCATATCCTTTTGGAGCCCGCCCACAAGGCGAAATCGCACCTCGTGACAGAACCACTCACATCTGAGTACTTTACCTTGACTTTTCATTCGCATATAGCGCCATGAAGCCGTTTTACGGCTTCGTAAGCTTGGCCTGACCGGGTGCTGACCGGGGCAACCAAACGCGCGGTTTAGCGCTTATCCTTAAGCTTCGATAAAGCGGCGAACGGGTTGCTGGGGCTCTCCTGACCCGATTTTGGATCTTCCCATGAGAATTCCGCGCCTTCGCGCCGTGGATAGGGATCGAGGGATGCCGACAGCGTTTCGAAGACGATGCGCCCGACGGGAATCAACCCATGCTCCAGCAATTCGACATCGCTGCCGCTTAGAACGCTGGAATCCTCATCACTTTCCTCGGACTTGAGGTCGGGCCAGAACTCGACGTCAAACGCCGCTTCGACCTTGCCAGCGACGGGTTCGAGCGAGACGACACACGCCTGTTCTACGCGCGCAGAGAGTGTCCCCGAAAGTCGGTACGCGCCGCCCGAAATCGAGACGATGCGATAGCGCGACGACAGGCTCGCGACACTGAGGATCTCGAGCCCCTTCGCAACGTCCTGCAATTCCTCAGCCGTCGCCTCTCGCGTGCGGTTCAACCCACCCGCTGGAATTTCGGTGGTTTTTTCGGTCCAATCCAAAGCGTCCGTCACGTCTCAGTCTTTCCGATCATTGAGTGCTGCCCGATCATTGAAGTGCTCGCGTCCAAGAGTTGCGCAGCTGCACCGCTTTGCACCCAGACGTCAAAAGGCACCACAGCTAGCGCCGATGACGCAGCGCGAACATAGTTTGCCAGCGCGCGCTCTGCATCCTGCCGTTTTGCGGCGCCGGGCAATGCATAATGCTCAAGGTTTGCAGCCAAGCGGCCATCTTCTATGTCGGCGACGCTGCTCTGGTAAATCGTGGCGCGTTCATAAAATGCCGCGGCGGCGCGCTTAACCTTCTTTGGCACCGCAAGATCGCCGATACCCATTTCGCGCATGCAATCGTCCATGTCCTCGACGAAAATTTCGATCATGCGCTGGCTGAGGCCCGCGGCATCGGGCACGGTGCCGCGCAATCCCTCCAGGGCGAGATAAAGGTGCAGTGCGACCAGTTCGAACCGGCCTTCAGGTGTGTCCGGAACGCCAATCGCACCATAAAAGTCCGGCTGTCTCGCAGCGGTCACGACGCTGCCATAAAGCTCTTTTGCTCTGCGCCCGGTTTCCGTCCGCTTGTTCAGCCATCGCAACATGTTGGGGGCAACTGTTAATAAGCTAGAGGGTTGCGGCGTGACCCAGTGAATTCTGGGGAACATGCTGTGCGGCCACGGGGGCGCGCAGTTGCTGCTTTTCGGCACTCAATCTAAACACGCGTGGCCGAAAGGGCGAGGTGATTCCCGCTAATGAAAGTACAAATGAAACAGAACGGGACCAGGCGCCAGTACCGTGCAGGAGCGCTTCTGCTGAGCCTGCTGGCTTCGGCTGCTGTTCTTTCAGGCTGCGGCGCGCCGACGATCACCAAGCACGGCATTGAATTTCGGCCGACAGATCTGCAGGCCATCCAGTCCGGCATGAGCAAGGACCAAGTGCGGAGCGCGCTCGGAACGCCAAGCACGACGGCGGTCTTGGGTGATGGCAGCGCGTTCTATTATATTTCCAGTACCGACTCTGAAAAGTCGTTCTTCTTGCCGACGGAAGAGAACCGGCAGGTAGTTGCAGTCTATTTCAACCAGGGCGCGACTGTCGACCACATCGCGAACTATGGTTTGAAAGACGGCAAGGTCTTCGACTTCATCAGCCGGACGACCCCGGCGCCGGGCGGCAAGGACGAAGGCATTCTGAAAGGCCTCTTCCGCAATCTCGGCAAGCAACAGCTCTTCGGCGGCGGCTGACGTTTACTTCGCTCCGTGCCGGGGGCTCGTTTCGCGCGGCAGCACCTGCTATATCGCGATGGGTGCCGCCGGGTCGCGCTTGAAAAAACGTGAGCCGGCAGCAAATGAAACAGATGGCCGGCGCGCAGGGCCAGACGTCGGCCAACGCAACAAATCCAGGTATTCCATGACCGAAAAAATCCAAGCGGGCTTCATGGCCTTTCTCGTGGACGGCAAAGACGGTATCGGCGCGATCCGCGAAGTGACGCCGACCTCACTCGTGCTTTATGTCGAGAACGCTGGTGAATTCGTCGTGCCGCTATCGGCGGTGAAAGACGTGCACTCGCAAAAGGTGCTGCTGAAGCCTGAGCTTCTCGACAAGCGCATTTTAGCCGCGATCGGTCATGTCCACGACAGCGAAGATCCCAAGCTCGTCGGATAAACATCTGTACAGTGTGCTGAACGAAAAAAGGCCCCGCGAACGACCGCGGGGCCTTTTCTGTCTGTAGGTTCGTCTGTGATCGTCACGCCATGTGTGCGAGCACGGCAAGCAGCAGCAGCGCAACGATGTTCGTGATCTTGATCGCCGGGTTCACGGCGGGACCTGCCGTGTCCTTGTAAGGATCGCCGACGGTGTCGCCGGTAACGGACGCTTTATGGGCCTCCGAGCCCTTCATATGCTTGACGCCGTCCTTATCGACAAAGCCGTCTTCGAAGCTCTTCTTGGCGTTGTCCCATGCGCCGCCGCCCGATGTCATCGAGATTGCGACGAAGATGCCCGTGACGATCACACCGAGCAGCATCGCGCCGACCGCGGAGAAGGCGGCACCCTTGCCTGCGATGGCATTGACGACGAAGAACAGCACGATCGGCGACAGCACCGGCAGCAACGACGGCACGATCATTTCCTTGATCGCGGCACGCGTCAGTAGATCGACCGCTCGCGCATAGTCGGGCTTCGACGTACCTTTCATGATGCCTGGATCGGCCTTGAACTGGCGGCGCACCTCTTCGACGATCGATCCCGCTGCGCGGCCGACGGCCGTCATGGCGAGACCGCCGAACAGATACGGAATGAGGCCGCCGAGAAGCAGACCGGCAACGACGTAGGGATTTTCAAGGCCGAAGTTGACTTCGACGCCCTTGAAGAACTGATAGCCCGTGGCGCCTGCCTTGTTCGCTTCATCAATGAAGTGATGCAGATCGTAGTTATAGGCCGCGAAGAGCACGAGAGCGCCGAGACCGGCCGAACCGATGGCATAACCCTTGGTGACGGCTTTCGTGGTGTTGCCGACCGCGTCGAGCGCATCGGTCGAGCGGCGGACTTCCTTCGGCAGTCCGGCCATTTCAGCGATGCCGCCCGCGTTGTCCGTCACCGGGCCGAAGGCGTCGAGCGCGACGATCATGCCCGCGAGACCGAGCATCGTCGTCGTGGCGATGGCGGTGCCGAACAGGCCGCCGAGCTGGTAGGTTGCAATGATCGCGGCGACAATCGCAAGCGTAGGCAGGGCGCAAGCTTCAAGCGAAACCGCCAGACCCTGGATGACGTTCGTGCCGTGGCCCGTCACCGACGCCTGGCTGATCGAGCGCACCGGACGATAGCCGATGCCGGTATAATATTCGGTGATCCAGACGATCAGGCCTGTCAGCACCAGTCCGACGATACCGCACAGGAACAAGTTGCCGCCGGTGATGGTCTGGCCGGCTGCGGTGCCGACTTCTCCGAAACCGCCGAGAACGTATTGTGTGGCAACGTAAAGACCGAGGATCGACAGCACAGCGGAAGCGATCACGCCGCGATAGAGTGCGCCCATGATCGAGCCGTTGCTGCCGAGCTTTACGAAATACGTGCCAACGATCGACGTGACGATGCAGGCGGCGCAGATCGCGAGCGGATACGTGATGAGCGCCGCAAGGTTCGGCTGGCCTGCGAAAAAGATCGCGGCGAGCACCATCGTTGCGACGACCGTCACGGCGTAGGTTTCGAACAGGTCGGCCGCCATACCGGCGCAGTCGCCGACGTTGTCGCCGACGTTATCGGCAATCGTTGCAGGGTTGCGGGGATCGTCTTCGGGAATGCCGGCTTCGACCTTGCCGACAAGATCGCCACCGACGTCAGCGCCCTTCGTGAAAATACCGCCGCCGAGACGCGCGAAGATCGAGATGAGAGACGCACCGAAGCCGAGCGACACCAGCGCATCGACGACCTCACGGCTGCCCGCTTCCTTGCCGAGGCCGACCGTCAGCACCGTGTAGTAGACGGCGACGCCGAGTAGCGCCAAGCCCGCAACCAAAAGGCCGGTGATGGCACCGGCCTTGAACGCGATGTCGAGGCCCTTGCCCAGCGAGATCGTCGCCGCCTGAGCCGTGCGGACATTGGCGCGAACGGAAACGTTCATGCCGATGAATCCGGCGGCGCCGGAAAGAACCGCACCAATCAGAAAGCCGATGGCCTGCAGAGGTCCGAGCAGCAGCCAAGCGAGAATGAAGATGACGACGCCGACGATAGCGATCGTGCGATATTGCCGGCTGAGATAGGCCTGCGCGCCTTCACGAACGGCGGCTGCGATCTCCTGCATGCGGGCGGTGCCCTGGTCGGCACTTAACACCGCATTCGCAGTGATGACAGCGTAGAGGATCGACAACGCCCCGCAGGCGATGATCGCCCAAAGTATGTTGGTCATGAGTGGTCCCTTTTGGCACGCTTCCTATGAGGCCCGTTTTGATCGGACCCCTATCGCCGGTGCTTCCAGGTGCTGCCGAAACAGCTTTTCCGCCCCGACTCTTTATTCTGTGATTGTTGCAGTATCGGTTTTGGTCGGCGGACCATGCCAAAAGTGTCGCAGGGTTGCAACTCGTGCGAGACGTACTCCCGTCCCAAAAAGAAGCGGCCCGGACGGGAGACCCGCGCGAGCCGCATTCGAACGTTCGCCTGACAGGAGCTAGCAGCAGACGCTAGCGAATCAGCGGCGCCAATGACCACGGTGGCCCCAGCCGCCGCGCCATCCGCGATGGCCCCAGCGCCCGCCGCGCCAGTAGCCGCGGTGTCCCCAGTAGCCACCGCGCCAATGGCGATAGCGCCAGCCGGGCCCATACCAACGGCGATAGCCATAATACGGGCCGCCGTAGTAGCCGCCGTAATAATAGCTCGGGTAGTAGCCACCGTAATAATAGGGCCAGCCGTATCCGTAATAACCGGGTCCCCACCAGCGACGACGCCAGCCCCAGCCGCCGCGCCAACCCCAGCCTCGGCGCCAGCCGCGATGCCACCCCCAGCCACGATGCCAGCCTCGGTGGCCCCAACCGCCACGACGCCAACCCGTCTTGGTGACAACGCTTGAGGCCTTGTCGACATGCATGGCCGTCAAGCCGGCTGCAGCGTTGGCAGAAGCCGGGAGTGTTCCCGCAAAAAAGAGTCCGGCGAGAACGGATAAACTCATGACAAGTTTTCGCATTGGTCTCTCCATAAGGGACAGTCGCCCTCGGACGGCTATGGGATCGACCCAGGGCCGGCGAACTTCAAACGCTCGTGAGTTCGCGCACGTTTCACGAACCTCACAGACACATCGCAAATTGTCTCGACCTGAGGCGGATTAAGTTCCGTTTGTTGTGAACAGCCGATGAATGTCTGATCGCATTTTCGTTGTGCGTCGCACGGTCTTTTCGCGCCTGCTGTCAGGCAGCGCGAGCCGTGATAGTTAAGCTCGATATTCGCTTTAGCGACCGGAGGCGGGGCGTGACGATCGAAAACAGTCTGCGAAGTGCCGAGGGACAGCAGCTCATCTCAAATGTTGCCTCAGCTTTCGGTATCGACGAACAAAAGGCGGCCGAGGCTGTACAGCTGCTTACCGATGAGCTCAGCGCTCGGATCCAGCGCGCCATGCTGTCCCGCGGGGGGGTGGCCGATGTCGTGTCGCTGGTGACAGCCCCGGCAGCGCAGCGAGCGCTTACGCGTCCTGATGCGCTTGCCACCTCGGGGGTCGCTGCGGACGGCGACGACATCCTCGACGTGCTTATCGGCAGCAAACATGTGAGCCGGGGCATCGCCCAGCGCACGGCGCGGATGACCGGGCTCGATCCGATAACGGTCCAGAAGTTGCTGCCGGTGGTCGCTAATCTGATGGTCGGCGAATTGCAGCGGCAATCGGCCCCGGCGATCGCCAAGGTCGCGGGAAGTCTTCCCGGATTTGGCGGTGCAGGCGGCAGCCCCTTGCCGCTACCGGGAGATATTTTCCCGCCCAGGGGGTCGAACTCCAATTCCTCGTCCGATCTGCCAAGCGGACCGGCATCCAGCGCCTCACGCGGGCCGATCGATGCCGGCAATCCGCTGCCGGTACCTGGCGACACGATACCGGGCGTCGGACGTCGCAATCGCTACCCCCAACCGGGTCAGGACGATAATCCGTATAGCCGATTGCCCGATATCGTCCGTCGCGGGGGCGAGCGCGTGCCGGGCCCGGACGGCGGCTCGCTGGAGAGCGTCATCCGGTCGATCCTGGGCAATCTACTCGGGTCGAACAGCGGCGTCGTCGGGACGATGATCAAGCTGTTTCTCGTCCGCTGGATCGTCTCGCTGGTCCGGCGGGTTCTCGCGGGCGCACTTAGTCGGCGATAACGCGGGGAAAAGCCCCCCTACATGCAAAGGGCCGCCCCGAAGGCCGGCCCTTTGATAGATTGGCGAAATGCAGAAGTGTCAGCGGCCCTTGCGGCACGGGCGAGCGTTAATATCGCAGCCCCATGAGCCGTCGCCGCCTGAGCAGGTAACAGTCTTGCTCGAAGCCAAACCCCAGTGCGCCCAAGTCGAACCATATTCAAAGTCGGTGAAGTCCGCCCACGACTTGATCGCGGAAGCGATTGCTGCCTTTTTCGTGGCTCGGCCCGAGCTTGAACCGTAGTGGTAGTGATCAACGAAGCATGTCTTGTTGCCACGTTCGCGCTGCTGCGCGTGAATTGCGGCTAATCCCGTCTCATCCGCGAGCGCAGGAACTGCGCAGGCCACAACTACAGCGGCGGCGAGCGCCGGCTTCACCCATCCGAACCGATTCATCTGTTCCCGTCTCCGAAGACTAATGGGGGCTAGTTCCCCATTCCGGCTATTTCGCAGATTCAACAGCCGTTCAGAAAGCTTTGTCGAAGGGAGAGAAAAGAAATTGGAGGAGAGAGGCAATCCGGGCACAGCTTTCTTGTCCTACGTCGCCAACGCGTTTCGCAATTTGGACAAGCTCTATTTCTGCGCCCGAGTTTGGGTGTCTTTTACTTGACGGCGACGACCGAGATTTCAACGAGCATGCGCGGGTCGATGACCTTGGCCTCGACGCAAGCGCGCGCCGGAGCGCCTTCGCCGCCGAGCCATGCGCTCCAGGCCTTGTTCATGCCGTCGCGGCTGCGGATGTCGCTGAGCCAGACAGTCGCCTGCACGATCTTCGCCTTGCCGGTACCGGCAAGCGCCAGCAGGCGGTCAATTTCGGCCAGAACTTCGGCGGTCTGGCCTTCGACATCCTTGGACAGGTCGGTCGGGATGACACCGGCGGTAAAGACGAAGCCGTTGGCCTCCGTGACCTTCGAATAGACGGGGGAGGTTTCGTAGCGGGTAACGGTCACTTGAGGTCTCCTGTATGCGGATGGATTGCCGGCGCCTCATAGCAGGCGCCCGCTCCGGCCAGAAGCCTCAAAGCAGCGGTGGGTCTTCGTGCCGCTCGCCGTCGATGACGAGACCTTTGAGCGCCGCGGTGCCGTCGGTGCCGACTGCGACGATCGCCTCGATTTTGTGGTCTCGGACCTTCTTTTCCAGATCGATGCCCGTACCTTCGGGCACGAAGTACTGCTCGATCCCGTAACGGACGCTGGCGTTGGTTTCAGGCGGGTTCTGGGTTGTCCAGGCCGATTGCACCCTGCCCTTCAGCACGAGATCTCCGGCCGCCAGTTTCGGCGGAAAAACGGTGCTGACGTGGCTGACCAGCCATCCACCTTCAGGCTTTGCCGACAGCGTCACGAAGACTTCGCCGCCCGGCACAAAGCCGGTGAATACAGGGTCGCTTGCGGTGGCCGAAGTCTTGATCTGGCTGATGTCGTAGCCGAGCGTCACGTAATCACCGCGGAAGACATCGCGGGGGTCGAGCGGCTGAACCGCCAAGGTCACCTCGCGGCCCGACTTCAAAAGCCGGTCGCGCTCGTGGATCATGTTGAAGAGCGCCGCCGATTGAAGAAGCGCGACGCCGCCAAGAAGCGGCCACATCCATTTGCCGGTGGCGATCATGCGGGCAGGCCTCCGGTCGTGCTTCTGCGGGCCAAGCGGAGTGCTGCATACGCGAGCGCCGCAACGATCAGGGCGGCAATCAAGAAGAAGAGCGAGGTGCCGAGAATCGAGCCCACGGTCTGGCCGTAGAGCGCCAGAATTTCAATTGAGAACGCGATGTATCCGAGCCAAAGCGCGCCGCGATTGCCCGTCGATAGCGCATGCGAAATGGCGGCGATCAGCAGTACGAGCGTGATAATCGCGAGCACGATGAGCCGCCCGACCGATGGACTTTCAAAAAATTGCAGTGCGAACAGCCCGGCGAAGGTGATGGCAATTGCATAGACGAATAAGGGCGCTACGATGTGTCCGAGATCGGGCCTGCTTTTTTCAAGGCCGACGAAACCCAGCGCTGCCAGTACGCCGATGATGGCGACGAGATCGTGCGAATGCCCGTGTCCCATCAGGTAGCCGAGCGACACGATGAAGACCGTCAGCGTCAGAGCAGACAGATGCAGCCCTGGCCACCAGCGCTGCCAAACGAACGCCATCGTCACCAAGCCCCAGCCGATCAAAAACGGCCAGTGCACGTCGCCGCTTGCCGAGACATGCATCGACGACCAGACACAGACGAGGATCATCGTCAGGGCCAGCGCCGGATTGGAGCGCAGCGCGACGCCCGATACGAGCGTTCCGATCCACCACAGCAGAAGGCCATCTAACGGGTCGCCTGCGATGTGGTACATCTGGCTGACAAGCATGATGCTGGCGCCGAACATACCCCCGGAAAACAGAACGGCCGCGTCTGCCAGGTAGGGTTGTCCGCGCGTGGCGAACCCACCGGCGAGGCCATAGCCTGCCCAGATCGACGCCAGCAGCAGCGCGAGGCGCGCCAGGCGCGGAACGTCCTCCCAGTGAGCCGCAACGAACGACAGCGCCGCAAAGCCGAACAGGACGCTCGCCAGAATTCCAAGCGCCGACGCCAAATTGAAGGCGTACGCACCGTTCTCAACGTCCGCAGCGATCGCCGCACGCCCTTCGGTGCTCAGCCAGCCGTTCGACTGCCAACGATCAAGATCACGGAGAAGGCGTCTTTTGTAAGGGGACCACATTTCGTCTCTTCACCGGAGCGACATACGTTTTAGCTATGAGATTGAAGAGCACGCCGACAATCCGTTGACCAGAGTGCGGCGGTCTCGTGGTTGCCGGTCGTTGCGTAACGCTCGCTGCAATTATCCGCAATTTCGCTCTGATTTTCAAATTTGTCACAGGATAGAGAGTTGTGCAGGCCTTGACGGGGCCACGCTTCTCGACCACTCTAGTTGCAAATGATTGTCATTTGCGACAATAGCAGGATGGATCGTGGACGCCCGCGCAGAACCGACATCGACAGCATCCGAACGTCCCCATCAGGGAACATGGCGCAGTCCGGCTAAAGATCCATCCTTATCGGATGTTTTTCGCACTGTCCGTGTCTCAGACCACAACACCAGCTGGCGGCGCCTCGCGGCGTTTTTCGGCCCCGGCTACATGGTCGCCGTCGGGTACATGGATCCGGGCAATTGGGCGACTTCGATCGCAGGCGGCTCGAAATTCGGCTATGCCCTGCTTTTCGTTGCGCTGCTTTCGAACATCATGGCGATTGTTTTGCAGTCGTTGTGCGCGCGCCTTGCAATCGGCTCGGGGCGCGATCTCGCGCAGGCCTGCCGCGATGGCTATCCGCAGTGGGCGGCTTATCCGCTATGGCTGTTCGCAGAAATCGCCATCATCGCGACCGACGTAGCGGAAGTCATTGGTACGGCCATCGGCCTCAACCTGCTGTTCGGCATACCGCTCGAAATCGGCGTGCTGCTGACGGCGCTCGACGTTTTCGTCGTACTGTTGTTGCAGCGGCTCGGCTTTCGCTATCTCGAAGCTTTCATCATTACGATGCTGGGCGTCATCGCCATCTGCTTTGCGGTACAGATCGCCATGGCCGATCCGGAATGGGGCGCCGTGATTCGCGGCTTTGCGCCGACGACGGAAATTTTGAAAAACCCCGAGATGCTCTATCTCGCGCTCGGCATCATCGGCGCGACAGTAATGCCGCATAATCTCTATCTGCATTCCGCGATCGTGCAGACACGCGACTACGGCACGACGTCGGAACAGAAGCATGAAGCCCTCAAGTTTGCGACGATCGACTCGACGCTGGCACTGTGTCTCGCGCTGCTCATCAATGCTTCGATCTTGATCCTCGCGGCGGCGGCGTTCTATACGGCCGGCAAGACAAACGTGGTCGAACTCAGCGAAGCGCAATCGCTGCTGCATCCCCTCCTCGGCTCGGCCATCGCGCCGACGCTGTTTGGCATCGCGCTGCTCTGTTGCGGTTTGAATTCGACCGTCACTGCGACACTTGCCGGACAGACGGTAATGGAAGGTTTCCTGCACATCAGGCTGGCGCCCTGGGTGCGCCGGTTGATTACACGATCCGTCGCGCTGCTTCCGGCCGCAGGCGTGACGCTGCTCTACGGGGAAGCGGAGACGGGTAAGCTGCTGATCCTGACACAGGTCGTCCTAAGCCTGCAGCTGCCATTTGCCGTGATCCCGCTCGTGCAATTCACGGCGAGCCGCGGCAAGCTCGGCAACCTCGTTGCGCCGCGCTGGCTGACGGCCGTTGCCGTCGTGATCGCGGCCACCATCGTCATTCTCAACGCGAAGCTGGTTTACGACTATTTCATCGGCTAGTTGCGCGTGATTTGCCTTGCGCCGCGCCCACGCGTAAGAAGGCGCGTCAGGCTGACGATGCCGGGCTACCCCTGCCCCCCTTCGGCCGACGAACCCATCCTCATTCCACGTCCGAAGGACCGCCGTGCAGACCGTTCGCTCATCTGTTGTTCACGTTATTGGCGCCGGACTTGCCGGATCGGAAGCCGCCCATCAGATCGCAGCGACGGGCACGCCCGTCGTGCTGCACGAGATGCGGCCCGTGCGCTCGACCGAAGCCCATAAGACGGACGGCTTCGCCGAACTCGTCTGCTCGAACTCGTTCCGGTCGGACGATTGGGAAAACAATGCCGTCGGACTTTTACATGAAGAACTGCGCCGCGCTGGTTCGCTCATCATGGCGGCGGCCGACGCACACAAGCTGCCTGCCGGTGGCGCGCTAGCTGTCGATCGCGATGCATTTTCCGCGGAAGTCACGGCAAGGCTTTCCGCCAATCCGCTCGTCACCATCGAACGCGGCGAGATCGAAGGATTGCCGCCTGACGATTGGGAAAACGTGGTCATCGCCACGGGGCCGCTGACGTCGCCATCGCTAAGCGCAGCACTCGGCAAGCTGACCGGCGAAGACTCGCTTGCCTTCTTCGATGCCATCGCGCCGGTCATTCATCGCGATTCCATCGACACGTCGATTGCATGGTTCCAGTCACGTTACGACAAGGCGGGACCGGCGGGCACGGGCGCTGACTATCTCAACTGTCCGATGTCGAAGGACGAGTACAATGCCTTCGTCGATGCCCTGCTGGCGGGCGAAAAAACGGTCTTTAAAGAGTGGGAGGCTTCGACCCCCTACTTCGACGGCTGCCTGCCCGTCGAAGTGATGGCCGAGCGCGGACGCGATACGCTGCGCTATGGGCCGATGAAGCCGGTCGGGCTCGATGATCCGCGCACGGGGCGTTGGCCGTATGCCGTCGTACAGCTTCGGCAAGATAATGCGCTCGGCACGCTGTGGAATATGGTCGGCTTCCAGACCAAGCTGAAGCACGCCGAACAGGTGCGCATCTTCCGGATGATCCCCGGCCTGGAGAAAGCCGAGTTTGCACGACTTGGCGGCCTGCATCGCAATACGTATCTCAATTCGCCGAAGCTTCTCGACCGCTCGCTGCGTCTCAAAGCGATGCCGAGGCTGCGCTTTGCGGGACAGGTGACCGGCGTCGAGGGATACATAGAGAGCGCCGCCATCGGCTTGCTCGCGGGGCGGTTCGCGGCAGCCGATGCAGTCGGCGTCGCCGCCGCTGCACCACCACCGACGACGGCGCTTGGGGCGCTCCTCGATCACATCACGGGCGGCCATCTTAGCGTTGATGACGGCGAGCGTGGCGCGGCGCGATCATTCCAGCCGATGAACATCAACTACGGCCTGCTGCCGGATCTCGACGCCAATCCGACACACGATAAGAGCGGACAGAAGCTCAAGGGACCGGAGCGCGGACGCGAGAAGAAGCGGCTCATGTCGCGACGAGCGCTTGCCGATCTCGCTCTGTGGCTTAGCGACGATGCGGCCGTGAAGAAGTCGGCGTAAAATCGTCTTCCTTACCGAAGCGAACCTGCCCCTGACCCCTCCCCGCAAGGGGGAATTGGCAGAGCCACTATTGGCCCGCCGGCGCGAACGGCTTCGGCGCGAACTCATCATCGGCGGCGGGCGCAGACGGAGTGGGCGGCGCAAGCGGCTTGCTTTCGACAGCAGCCGGAGGCGATTGCGAGACAGCGGGAGCTTGGCCCGCGGCGGGCGCGGCAACAGGTGGCAGCGTGCTCTCTGCGGGCGTCACAGTCGTCGCGACGGGAGCGGGTGCATTCGGCGGTGCCGCCGTTGGTGCCGCCGGGGCCGGAATGGCCGAGCGCCTCAGTTCGATGGTCTGGCCAGGCACTTCGGCCGGCGTCGCGGCGGCGGTGCTCGGTACCGTGATGCTTGGCGTGCCGATGCTCGGAGTGGTCGCGGGAGGGGGCTCGCTGCCCGGCGGCCCGGATGTCACGCCAATCGTTTCCATCGGTTTCGGCGTATCCTCGGGATCGGGTGCGCCGATGTCGTTATCGTCGAACGGCGCGGGTGCCGTCGCGGCCGGTGGAATTGCACCGGTGACCGCGCCTCCGCTGCCCGCAGGGCTTTTCGACAGGACCGATTTCACGTCGGGGATCTCGACGTTCGGCTCGGCAACGGGCGGTGCGGCGACAACTGGCGGCGGCACGGTATAGCCCGTTGCCGTCGCAGCGTCAGGACCGTCGCCGTATTTCGCGAGAATGGCCCTCGCCTTGTCCGCTACAGCGTCAGCGATGGCAGCCTGTCCTTCCGCGGTCGGATGGAAGGCGCCCGAATAGGTCGAGGCGAGGATCGCCTGGAAGGGCGCGAACGGTTCGATCTTCAGATAGTTCGTCAGGAAGCCGGCGGCGGCGTGGAAGTTGCCGGTCATGAAGGCATCGTTCGGCGTGCGGAACCAGCGCTGGCGGGCGGCATAGGGCCGATAGTCAGCCGGGTTGTAGGGCGTCCACATGCCATCTAGCTTGCGCGGAAGGCGTAGATCGTCGACTTCGCTGACGCCTTCGACGCTAAGGCCCGCGCAGATGCTGCGGCCGATGAAGTCGCGGCGATGCGTTTCGACGTAGGTCCAGCCGAACTCTTGTGCGCTATCCCGCATCTGACGATTGAGCTTGTCGGCGAACCACATCGCGAGCTTCAGCCTCGTCCGATCGAGCTGAAAATCAGGCACGACGTCCATGCCGGCATTGCCGCTGGCGCAGATCTGACTGCCGTCACCTTGCAGCGCGAGGCCCGGATATGCGACGAGCAAAATGCGATCGCTTTCCTCCCACGGCACGTAGAGCAGCGCGTGGATGGCTCGATTGAGCGCCTTATAGCGTGGCCCGAGATTTTGAAGCGCGGTCGAGATTTCGGCGTCGCTATGAATTTCACCGAGCCAGCCACCAAGCTCGCGCAGCAGGGACTCGTTGGAGAGCACCGTGTTCGCAAGAATGCGAGAGAAGCCGATGTCGTTGCCGCCTATGGAGAGCAATACGAGGTCGATCTTGCGCGCGGAATCCTGTGGACACTGATGCATGATCAGATCCTGTAGCTCCGGCACCGCGCCGTTCTGGTCGTAGGCTTCGGTGAGCTTGACCAACTGGGTTTTGCTCTTTCCGCATTGCGCTTCGGCGACGGCTGAAAGCTGCGAATAGCGTGGCGGGTTGGGCACCCATTCGTTGCCCTTGTAACGCAAGAAAAGGCCGTCCGTGATCTCGGCGCCGGCACAGGACACACCGACGAAGGTGACAGCGCGATGCGGGTCTTCGATGGCGAGCTGAAGCGATGTGCGAAGCTGCTCGGAATAGAGCGAGCGGTGGCAGGCTTGATCGAGCCAGCGGGCGTTTTCCTTGATGAAGGCAGCGTCGCCGAGTTCTTTCCACGGGCCGATACGGGCGGGATATCCCGTCAAGCTGGCGTACATGCCGAGCGTGCTGTAGTCGGACGTGCGCTCGCGCGAGAAACGCACCGGCATGTCGGGGTTGCCCTCGCCCGATGCGAAGCTGTCGCCCATGCCTGCGATCAGGATGTCGCGCACCTTGATGTTGATCTGCGCGATCTGGCGGCCGCCGATCTCGACGGTGACCATTGCGCCGCCCGGATACGGCACGACGAAGCGCGCGGGCTCGCTGCACGGCTGCGTGATGGCATCGCCGCGCGGATTCTTGGTGTCACCGCGCGGCGCCGATAGCCAAGTGCACGACAGCATCGACGGGCTGTCGATACCGGAAATCTTGGCGATGACGGCATGATGCGTGGGGTTAATGTAGTCGTCGTAGGCTTTGCACTTGAAGCGATTGTTGCTCCAGCAGGTCTTATCGAACATCGACGCGGCCCAGCCGTCGCGATCGTCTCGCTGAAGGGAATGCTCTTCTGAGAGGATCGGCGTCGTTTTTTCGCGCGGTCCCAATGAACGGTAGGTCTCGCGATGGGCGTTGGTGTCGTTTGGGTCGATGAAGAAGCGGAACGGGTTTTCGATACGCCACGTAATCGTAGGTGCAGCCTCGGCGCGGCCCGGCATTGCAAGTCCTGCAATGACGCAAGCCAGCGGAAGGAACAGCCCCGCTGCGATCGCTCGCAGCCCCCGTTTCAACATCGATGCCATCAGCCCTCTTCGTCGGCCGTCAAATGCGGCCGGACCACTGCGCGCGTGCGATACGCCACAATCGAGCGATCGGCGCGACGTCCACGATTTCGCGCGCCGGCTCATGCCGAGCCCTTTGCAAAGCGCGAAAATAGGGCTCGACGAGGGCAAGCGGCAAAAGCGCGGTCGTAAATAGCCTTGGTTTGCCCGTGAGATGACGCCGCACGTCGGCAAGTCCGCGCCTGCCTTCTGCCGCCATCCATGCGATTTGCGGACGCCAGTCGGTCACCTCTTTTTGATCATAAGGGTTCGGCGATCTGGGCATCGGCAGGGGCGCGCGGCCGTGCATCAGTGCATAGGGCAGTTCGATCCCGAGGCGGGCAAAGCCCGACGCGCGGGCGGCGGCATCAACGAGCGCCTCATCAAGGTCAATGCCCAGGATGGAGCCCGCAAGCAAAAACGGCGTGCCGTCGATGATGCGTAGGCGGGCGATAAGATCCTCGTCGGAGGCCGGTTGCTCCGCATAGAGCGCATCGGCGTGGGCCTCCAGGTAGCCTTCGATCCGCCCGAGCGAAAGAGAGCGGCGGCGGATGACCTCGGCAAAGGCGTCGAGAACGGGATTGCCGGAACGGCCGCTCTCGCCCCTGCTGAGGAATGCGTCGCGCCACCACGCGACGCGGATCTCGCCGAGCATAGCTTCGCTCACCTGACGCGAAATGCGCTCGATTTCGCCGGTAAAGGCGGCGAGAGCGATCAGGTCATCGCGGGCGGCGGCAGGTGCAAAAAGCGCCGCATAGAACCGGTCGGGCGCGTGGGTGCGGGCGCTCGTGCGCACCGTGTCGAAGGATGCTGTCGTTGCTGCGGCGTCGGTCACGCTGTGGCTTTCGCTCGATGGAAACTACGGAACGTGAATAGCATCGTAGCTCAATCCCTGCGCGGCCGGATGATGAAGACGTCTCAGGGAACGGCGATCAGGGCTGCTGCGATCGGGCGTTTTTCGGCGATCAGAATGTTGTAGGTGCGGGCCGCCGCCCCTGTCGACATCGGCTCGAGGCCGATGCCCGCTTTGGCGAACGCTTCGTAGATTTCGGGCTTAGGCCAGAGCTGCTTTTCGCCGGTGCCGAACAGCACGGTAATCGGCGGTTCGACGAGGTTCAGAAGGAATGCAATATCGCCGTCGGTCAGCGCATCGACGCTTGTCGCAGGCCAAGCCCAGACACCGGACGGCAGGCACAGAACGGAACCGCGATGGCTCATATCGGCGAACCGAAAGCCGCCATTGCCGTAAGCCGTTATCGGCGTCTCGTAGGGATAGCGGGCGACGTCGCTAGTCATGACGGCGCCGCCCTGCTTTCGGCCTTAGGCCTTCGCCTTCGATTTCGTCGTGGCCATCGCCTTTGCGGCAGCATCGCTCCAGTCGCGCTTGACGCCGAGGTAGCCCAGCAGCGGCGCGGCGATGAAGATCGACGAATAGGTGCCGATCGCAACGCCCAACAGCATCGCAAGGTTGAACGAGCGAATGACTTCGCCGCCGAAAATGTAAAGCGACAACAATACCGCGATAGCCGTCATACCCGTCAGGATCGTGCGCGACAGCGTCTCGTTGATCGAGAGGTTCAGAAGCTCGTTGAGCTCCATCTTCTTATACTTGCGCAGGTTTTCGCGGATACGGTCCGAGACGACGACGGTATCGTTCACCGAGTAGCCGAGAATGGTCAGAAGGGCTGCGACGGTCGACAGATCGAATTCGAACCGGAACAGCGAGAATATGCCTGCCGTCACCAGCACGTCATGCGTCAACGCGACGACGGCGCCAAGCGCAAACTGCCATTCGAACCGGAACCAGACATAGGCGACGATGGCGAGAATACCCGCTGCAACGGCGATGAAGCCGGTCATGCGCAGTTCGCTCGAAACGGCCGGGCCGACGACTTCGACACGCCGCTGGACATAATCGTTGCTGGTCGCTGCGGTGACCTTCTTCAGGGCTTCCTGCTGGGCCGCTTCGCCGCCGGGCTGCTCTTCGAGGCGGATCAGGACATCATCCGGCGTGCCGAACTCCTGGATCTGGACGTTGCCGAGTCCGAGACCGTTGAGCTTATCGCGCAGAGCGGCGATGTCGGCGTTTCCGGATTTGGTCTTCAACTCGACGAGCGAGCCGCCCTTGAAATCGACGCCGTAATTGAGGCCGAGCGTCATGCAGAGACCGATCGAGATCGCCATCAAAATGATCGACAGCGCGAGCGCCGGGCCCTTGAACTTCATGAAGGGCAAGCGAAGGTCGTGCGGGAAGAAGTCGACGCCCTTGAAGACGGGAATGAGTTTCATCAACACGGAAGGCGTCTCCTAGACCGGAACGGTCTGAATGCGGCCCTTGGGCTGGGCCCTGAGCCAGAACCAGATGAGCATTCGCACGACCGTCACAGACGCAAAGATCGAAGTCAGAATGCCGATTGTGAGCGTGACGGCGAAGCCGCGGATCGGACCGGAGCCGAGCCAGAACATGATGATGGCGCAAGCCAGCGTCGTCAGCTGACTATCGGCGATCGTCACGAAGGCGCGCTGGAAGCCGGCGTCGATGCCTGCAACCGGCGTCTTGCCGGTGCGCAGTTCTTCGCGGATACGCTCATAGATCAGAACGTTAGCGTCGACAGCCATCGCGACGCCAAGAACGAGACCAGCGATGCCGGGCAACGTCAGCGTCGAACCGATGAGCGTCATCAAAGCCACCGTCATGATCAAATGCACGATGAGGCCGACACAGGCAAAAATGCCGAACGTCCCATACGCAAGAATGGTCAGGACGACGACAGCGATGCCGCCAATCGTGCCGGCCAGCTTACCGTCGGCGATGGAGTCAGCGCCGAGCGACGGGCCGACCGTACGTTCTTCGACGATGGTCAACTTCGTGGGCAGCGAACCCGAGCGGAGCTGAACGGCGAGACGGGTCGAACTTTCGACGGTGAAGTTACCGGAAATCTGGCCGGAACCACCGAGAATCGGCTCGCGGATGACAGGCGCAGAGAGAACCTTGTCGTCGAGCACGATGGCGAACGGACGGCCGACATTGTCTTTCGTGAAGTTCGCAAACTTACGCGCGCCAACCTGATTGAAGCGGAAGTTGATGACGGGTTCGCCGGTGCGGCTGTCGAAGCCCGGCTGGGCGTCGGCGAGGTCTTCACCCTGCACCACCGGCGTTTCGCGCAACAAATAGGAACGCGGACCGCCGTCGTCCTTGTCGGCGGGATAAATCTTGTAGCCCGTCGGAATGCTGGTCTGCTGGGCTTCGTCAGCGGACATCGACGGATTGACTTCGTGGAACGTCAGCTTCGCAGTTTCACCGATGAGCGCTTTCAGTTCTTTGGTGTCTTTCAGACCGGGGAACTGGATCAAAATACGATCGGTACCCTGGCGGACGATGGTCGATTCCGAGGTGCCGAGATTGTTGACGCGACGGTTGATCGTTTCGATCGACGCAGCGGCAGCATTCGAAAGGCGGGCGCGCAAACCGGCTTCGGTCGGCTTGATAATGATCGTGCCGGGATCGCTGCCTTCGCTGACATCAACATCGTAGCCGCCGGTTCCGAGCACGGCGCTGCCGATCGCCTGGCGGACCTTGTAGAGTTCCTTGATCGCCTTGTCGCGCTCGTCAGGCTTTGCAAGCTTCACGACGAGCTGTGAACCCTGAGCGCCAATGCCGGTGAACCCGATCCGCGCGTCACGCAGCACTTTGCGCGATTCATCCCGGAGATTGTTCAGCCAATCTTTCTTAATTTCGTTCTGATCCATCTCAAGCAGCAAGTGCGCGCCGCCTTGCAGGTCAAGGCCGAGAGGCATCTGCTTATGCGGGATATACCAAGGCCACGACGCAACCGTCTCTTTCGAGAAGAGGTTCGGCATCGCGACCAAGATCCCGGCGAGACAGGTCAGCAGGATGAGAAAAACTTTGGTGCGGGTAAAGTGCAGCATCGGAAACGGATCTCGTGCATTAGGCGATGTGCGGATCAACAGCCGCACACCGGGCGCATCCTACTTTTCGCACACGGACCGATCGCGATCACGTTGCGACTTTGACAGATTTAGCCTTCTTTGACGGGTTCGCCTTTGGAGCGCACTTCCATCAAGGTGCTCTTCACGATGCGGACTTTTAGGTTGTCTGCGAGTTCGACTTCGATCTCGTCGCTGGTGTCGGAGACCTTGATCACCTTGCCCACCATACCGCCGGACGTAACGACCGTGTCGCCGCGACGGACGGCATTCAGGCGTTCGCGGAGCTGCTTGGCACGCTGCGACTGAGGGCGGATCAACAGGAAGTAGAAGATCGCCAGCATCAGGAGCATGGGGATCAGAAGTCCGCCAAGCGGATCCATGGCACTTGAAGCGCCTGCGGCTTGTGCGAACGCGGGAGTCGTAAACATTGCGAAGGAACGTCCTCTTGATGCGATTGAAATAAGCACTGCCGCCCCGAAACCCAATGGGCCGGGGGAAAGAGCCCCTCAAATTCGGGCGGACTATAGTGGTCCGAGGCCCATTTGCAACCACACAAACCCCGGCAAAATGGCGTTGGCACGGCCTTTCATAGTGATTAAACACGGTTTTTCCGGCCACTAGCGAGCCGGGTTTTCGCCTTTCTGGATTTCCTGATGTCTGATGCCGACGCCTACCGCCCGCTTCTGGAGCGAATTGCAGATGCCCTGGAACGATTGAGCCCGCCACCGCTGCGCGCCGTCAGCTTCGATGCCGCCGACGCGTTCATCTGGCAGGCCGAGAGCAACAGTTTCGAGCCGGTGCCGGAGGTTAGCGGCGTGCCGCTTAAGCTGTTGAAAGGCATCGACCGGACGGCAGGCATCCTGCTCGACAACACCCGTCGGTTCGCGGCCGGATTTCCTGCCAACAACGCGCTGCTCTGGGGGGCACGTGGCATGGGCAAATCGAGCCTCGTCAAGGCCGCCCATGCGGATGCTCTCGCCATCAGCGGCGGTTTGAAGCTTGTTGAGATTCACCGCGAAGATATCGCCTCGCTGCCGAGGTGCCTGTCTCTGCTCAAGGCGGCGGCCCCTCTCCGGTTCATCGTGTTCTGCGATGACCTGTCGTTCGATCACGACGACACGAGCTACAAGTCGCTTAAGGCCGTGCTCGATGGCGGTATCGAGGGCCGTCCGAAAAACGTGCTGTTCTATGCGACGTCGAACCGGCGGCACCTGATGCCGCGCGATATGATCGACAACGAGCGGGCGACGGCGATCAATCCAGGCGAGGCGACGGAAGAGAAAGTCTCGCTGTCTGATCGTTTCGGGCTTTGGCTCGGATTCCACAACGCGAGCCAGGACGATTACCTCGCGATGGTGCGCGCCTATGTCGAGCATTTCGGCATCAAAGTGAGCGACGCAGAACTCGAACGCGATGCGCTCGAATGGGCGACGACGCGCGGTGCACGCTCGGGCCGTGTCGCCTGGCAATACGTGCAGGATTTGGCAGGCCGGAATAAGACTTCTATTTAGTTGGCGCTCGTTAGTTGGCGCTCGGCGACACGCGTTCCGCGCGCCGGCCGCCGAGCGCAGACTATGCAGCAGCGGAGTCGCCAGCGCCAATCAATAAAGAGAGCCGGATCTTGCGACCCGGCCCCCATGCTTCCCTCTGTGCCAGCGCGTTGCCCCCGCGCTAGATCGTGGCGTCAAAGCTTCTCAAGATACGGTATCGGATCAACCGGCCTCGAACCTTGACGCAATTCAAAATGCAGCTGCGGCCGATCAACCGAGCCGGTCTTGCCGGCCTTCGCGATGACCTGTCCGCGCCTGACCTTGTCGCCGCGCTTCACGAGAAGCTCGTCGTTATGGGCATATGCCGTGACCCAGCCGTTGTCGTGACGAAGCAGAACGAGATTGCCGTAGCCCTTGAGCTCGCTGCCGGCGTAGGCGACGACACCGGACTCGGCGGCATGAACATCCGTTCCAAGCGGCACTTGCAGATTGATGCCGTCGTTATGCGTGCCATCCGGGCGGCTGCCGAAACCAGCAATGATCTTGCCGCTCGCGGGCCACCGCAGTTTGACGCTATCGACCGTCGCCGGGCCGGATGACGGCGGCGGAGCTGCGATGGCGACGTTCTGCTCAGGCGCAACGGGTTGCGCAGCTGCTTCGGGCTTGCGTTCAGGCGGCGACGGCTGCACGGGCGGTACGACTGGAGATGCGTCGTTCGTCTGGTTCGAGAGAGACGCGACGCGCTTCTCGCCATTGATGATCGTCGGCTGCGTCGTCGTCGCCTCGCCATAGCGCTGCGGTTCGGATGGTTGCGCATCGGCAATCGGCGGCGGTGGCGCAGTCGGCTCAGGTTGCCTCGGCGCGGCAGGCGGCAGAGGCGGCGCCGGCGGCGTGTTGGCGGCTATGCGTGCGGGTGCTTCATTGCCGCCACGTCCCGGAATGCGCAAGACGGTACCGGGCTTTACGCGACGTGGGTCGCTGATGCCGTTGACCTGCTGCAGCTCGGAAAATTTCACGCCGTGCGCACGGGAGATCCCATAGAGAGAGTCACCCGGCTGCACCGTGTAGCTCGCATTGTAGCGGACGGCGACGTCGGGCGTCGCCTGGGCAAGCGGAACAGGTGCCGGACGCGCAGCTTCGACCGCTGCACTCGCGGCAGCAGCGCTCGAGCGCGGTGTGTAACCGCCGCCATCGGCAGCCGGAAGATAGAGCTTCTGGCCCGGATGAATGTTCGGATTGTTCAGATTGTTGAGCGTCGTCAGCTCCGCCAGAGAGACGTGATGGCGACGCGACAGACCGTAAAGCGTGTCGCCCGGTTGCACCTCAATAGCTTCGCCCTTGGCAATCGGAGCGCCATGCGACGGCACGCTGGCGCTGCGCGGCTGGATAGACGGCTTCGCGTTGTAGGTCGGCTGGCGATAGGCAGGCTGTTGATATGCCGGCTGCTGATACGTCGGTTGACGATACGCTGGCGGCGGCGCGTAAGAGCGGTCGTTGTTCGCATCAGGAAGAGCAGCAACCTGCACAGACGAAGCGCCTGCGCCATAGGGGCCGCGCGGTGTCGAACCTTCGACGGGTTGGTTATCGCTAAGTGAATTACTGTATACGGATTCTCGCGGCGCCGGATTGCTGCCGGTTTCCGGAGGATCGTTAAGGGCAAATGACGTACTGTCGAAGCGCGTGATATCCGCGCTGCAACCGGCCATGGAAATGCTTGCGAATATTAGAGAAAAAGCCGTCGCGGACTTGAGGCACAAGCGACCGCACTGGCCAACGCCAAAACAACTCATCATGGTACGCACCTCTACTCGCACCATCTATTAACCTTTAACCGGTTAACAGGCGGTAAACACCGCCGCGCGATTTTAAATCGATGCCCCGAGTTGTCGTGTCGTGCTGAGAACCATCCGCCCCTGCCCCACAGAGTGAACGGCCCATTTGGAGAAGTCGAAGACGTCGGAACCGATGCGTTGCACACCGCTTCCGAGTTTTCTCTGCTTAGATGACAATTGCGCTCACTTCGCGGAAGGATTTCGTCAAACCCGCGGCTTTTGCGCTTGAAGTGGTATCGCCGCGCGGGCGACGAGCGCCTTAGGCCAGCTTGCCCTTCAGCGCGTCCAACGCACGATATTCGGTGAGATCAATGCTCAGCGGTGTGACGGAAATTTTGCCTTCGGCAATCGCGGCAATATCAGTTCCGGGAACGAGCGTCGACATGCGGCGCTCGAAACCGAACCAGAAGTACGGTGTGCCCCAGGGGTCTATCCGGCTGTCGATATCGAGCAGCCCCTGATCGCGTACGCCCTGCGAAGTGACGGCCACGCCCTTGATTTCATCGGGGGCGGCGTCTGGAAAGTTGATGTTGATGAGCGTCTTTGGATCCCACTTTTCATCAAGAAGCTTCCGGATCAGCGACGGCGCGTGAGCAAGCGGCGTATCCCATAGCGCGCGGCGGGCGCCTTCTTCGAAGCCCATCATCAGCGACAGCGCGATCGAGGGAATGCCAAGAATGGCACCTTCCATCGCAGCAGCAACAGTGCCCGAATAGGTCACATCCTCGGCGAGATTCGAGCCGTGATTGACGCCGGACAGAATGAGATCCGGCGGCTGATCGAGCAAGATATGACGAACGGCCATGATCACGCAGTCGGTCGGCGTACCGGTGATTGCGTGCGTGCGCTCGTCGAGTTTGCGCAGACGCAGCGGTGTATGCAGCGTCATCGAGTGCGCCGTGCCGGATTGATTTGTCTCCGGCGCAACCGTCCAAACATCGGGCGAAATTCCCAGCGCAATCGCTTTTAGAATTTCCAGTCCGTGGGCGTTGATGCCGTCGTCGTTGGTGATGAGGATACGCATTGTTCAGCCGATGATCTCGCCCTTTGAATTCACGCGAAGCGGAGTTCCACGTTCATGCCGTGCACCTTCGTCGCTTGCGCCTGTAGCACGGACGCTGGATGGATGGAGGCACCAGACCCGCTCTCGTTGATACACGAAGACGCCAATTTGCTCAGGCGACACTTCGCCGATGACATAGCCCTCAAGGCCGCGAATGTCTTCGTCATCAACATCCTGATTGACGACAACAATGTCGTAAGGGCGAAGCACTCGTCGGACCTCAGAGAACTACGCTTTCTGGATCTGCGCCAATCCGCCCATGTAGGGAAGAAGTGCATCGGGAATGACAACGGTGCCGTCGGCCTGCTGATAGTTTTCGAGCACCGCGATCAGCGTGCGCCCGACCGCGAGGCCCGAACCGTTCAGCGTGTTTGGGTAGACGGGCTTGCCGCCGTCTTTCGGTCGATAGCGCGCATCCATACGCCGGGCCTGGAAATCACCGCAGACAGAGCACGAAGAAATTTCACGATAGGCATTCTGCCCCGGCAACCAGACTTCGATGTCATACGTCTTCTGCGAGGCAAAGCCCATGTCGCCCGTACACAAAAGCATCGTGCGGAATGGCAGGCCGAGGCGCTTCAGAACTTCCTCAGCGCATGAGGTCATGCGCTCATGTTCTTCGACCGCCGTCTCGGGCGTGACGACGGAGACAAGCTCGACCTTCGAGAACTGATGCTGGCGGATCATGCCGCGCGTGTCACGGCCAGCGGCGCCGGCTTCGGAGCGGAAGCAGGGCGTCCATGCCGTCATGCGCATCGGCAGTTGCGCTTCGTCGAGGATCTGCTCGCGGACGAGGTTCGTCAGCGAAATTTCTGCTGTCGGGATGAGCCAGAAGTCGTTGGTGGTTTTGAACAGATCTTCGGCGAACTTCGGCAGGTTGCCGGTACCGTAGGCGGCCTGATCTTTCACGAGCAGCGGCGGGTTGACTTCAGTGTAGCCGAATTGGCCCGTGTGCAGATCGAGCATGAAGCTCGCGATGGCGCGCTCCAATCGCGCGAGCGCGCCCCTCAGTACGACGAAACGCGCGCCGGAAATTTTCTGCGCGGCTTCGAAGTCCATGAGGCCCAGCGCCTCGCCGATTTCGAAGTGCTGCTTCGGCGCGAAATCGAATGTGCCGGGCGTGCCGACCTTGCGAACTTCGACATTGCCGGTTTCGTCCGTGCCGAAAGGAACATCGGCGCGCGGTGTATTGGGAATAACGGAGAGGACATCGCGGATCTCAGCATCGAGAACGCGTTCTTCTTCTTCGCCGCTGGCGATCGTATCCTTGAGTGCGGCGACCTCTGCCATCAACCGCGAGGCTGTGGCATCGTCCTTGGCGGCTTTCGCCTTACCGATTTCCTTGGAGGCGGCGTTGCGCTGCGACTGGGCTTCCTGGAGCGATGTCAGCAGTGCGCGGCGCTTATCGTCGAGCGCAATGATGCGCCCGGCTTGCGGTTCGAGCCCACGGCGACGCAGACCCTCATCGAAAGTCTCGGCGTTATCTCTGATCCACTTGATGTCGAACACGGGTGGCCCCTTCACGGTCGTAACTGTGGGGCCGTCCTATACGATGCGCTGCACCCGGTCCAGTCCGGGACAATCGGATGGCACCCGAAAAACGGGCGCCACCCAATTTCAACAATTTATCGGCAGTCCCAGACGCCGTGCGGCGTGGGCTGGCTCGAAGTGCACGAGGCCTGATCGCCAGCCGAAGCCGCAAATGCGACGGTGGCTGGAGCGGCGCTGATGGACAGTGCAAAGACAGCAACGGCGATTTTCAAAGCTTTAGACATGTGCGTGGTCCTTTGAGTTGACGTTAGTCTCAAACGTTCGAACGCCTCGCAGTCCTTTCACACTCGCAAGTCACGCTCCCCGCCGACGGCCAATCTCAAAAGATCGGCATACAGCATCGTTTTTACTTTTTGGGAGCGTCCCTCGCGTCTTTGTCGCGCGATTGGATCACTGCAACGTCTTCGAACTTATGGTGTCCACGCACCATCATTCCGCGGGACGATTAACGGCAGTCCCAGATGCCGTGAGGCGTATATTCGTGGTTCTCGCACGCCTGATACGTACCGTTTCCGCCCGTAGCGGCGAACGCCATCGTCGCCGGGGTGGCGCTGACGAGAAACGCGAGCGCAACAAATGTTGCTTTGAATGTTTTGGTCATTGGTATTGTTCCTTAGTAGTGGCCTTTGGCTCTAGCCATTCGAATTAGCTTCAATCGCCGAACATCTCGCGGCCGATCCTCGTAACTTGCCACGCTGAGCGACAAGTCAAACTTCGTGCCGCAGCAGGATTTCGTTTCCTGCTGCTGCAGTGTTTCTGTTGTCGGGCGGAGAGTTTCGTATCGCGGTGACGGCGGCGGTCGCCATCAAACGCAAAGCTTAACGGCAGTGCGTGTAGGCGTGATCCTGACAGACCTGGTTTGATTCATAGCTCGCGAAAGCGAGGTTGCTCGAAGCTGCAGTCAGTGCAGCGACTGCAACAAAAACCTTGAGAAATGCGGACATCGGATTGCTCCTCGATATTCTGTTCGTTGTCTTAGCGACGTCATCTTGGCGACCGCTCTTGCAGACATGTACGCATTGTCATCTCGATCCGTTAGGCTCGGATTTCGAGATCGCACGACAGGTTTTGGTGCTGACTTGAATAGGAGATATGCCTTGTTCTGTTGATCCAGAACAAGGCGCTCAGCATCCCCCGTTTCATCGCGGGATGCGCACGCTTCGAGACTGCGCAGCGAGCGCGCATCGCAGCCATGACGGCGCATAAACCGTCATGAGCGAATAGGAGCTATGCGTCGGATTTAGCCTTGGCCTGCTGCCTCTCGACGAAGCGCACGGCGAGGATTGAAGCTTCGTAAAGCCCGATCGTTGGGAAAGCCATGATGCACATGCTGAGTGCGTCGGGCGGTGTCAGAAGCGCGGCCGCTGCGAATATCCCGACGATTGCGTAGCGCCGTCCGGCGGCAAGAGCCTGAGACGTGACGATGCCGGTGCGCGCCAACAGGGTTAAGACAACCGGCAGCTGGAACACCAACCCGAAGCCGAAAATCAGCGTCATGATGAGCGACAGATATTCGGAGACTTTCGGAAGCAATTCGATCTCGGGCGTGCCCGGCCCGGATGTGTGCGTCAGGCCGATCGAGAACTTGATGATGACCGGCATCGCGACGAAGTAGACCATCATCGCGCCAAGCAGAAACAGTACCGGCGTTGCGATGAGATACGGCAGGAAGGCGCGGCGCTCGTTCTTGTAGAGGCCGGGCGCGACGAACTTGTAGACCTGCGTGGCGATGACGGGAAACGACAGGAACGCCGCGCCGAACATGGCGAGCTTCACCTGCGTCATGATCTGTTCGAGGAAGTGCGTCGCGATGAGCTTTACGTGATCGTTGCCGGACGCCCACATGTAGGGCCAGACGAGCACGTTGTAGATGTGGCCCGCAACCGAGAAGCAGATGAAGAACATCACGACAAAGGCGCCGAGCGCGTAGATCAGACGCTGGCGCAGTTCGATCAGATGATCGAGCAACGGCGCTTTGCTGGCGTCGATCTCATCCTGACCATCGCGCAGCGCTTCCGTCTCGGAGCCGGATGTCGGCAGCCGTTCCTGCATGACGTCAGGACTCCGCTTTTGCGGCGGCTTGCCGTACGTCGGCGGCCGCCATCTCAGACGGCGATGCGGGCATCGGCGGCGATGGAAGGGGAGTCATCTGCGGAGCAGTGGTGTCGGGCCGAATGGCAGGAGCTGCGGCGCTGGCCGATATCGGCGCGGCTGGCGCTTCGATCTTCGCAGCGGACGCCGCATCGTTGATCGTGCTCTTGGCCTTCATGACTTCGGAATTGATCGAGCTTTGCATTTGCTCGACTTCCTTGCGCATCGAATCAAGCTCAGCTTCACGCATCGCGGCGTCGAACTGAGCTTTGAAGTCGTTCGCGTGCCGACGCACCATACCGGCGTAGCGGCCGAGGGTGCGCAGGAAGACCGGCAATTCCTTTGGACCAACGAAAACCAGCGTCACGATCCCGAGGATCAGAAGCTCGCTCCAGCTGATGTCAAACATCGAGCAACCCTGTCGAGATCAGCCGCAACGCTGCGAGCCTGAAGCGGTCACCCGACCTTCGAACGGTCCGGATTGGTTGCTTCGTTTTCGATCGTCCGCGGCATGGGCTTAGGCTCATCGTCCTCGGCCATGCCCTTCTTGAAGCTCTTGATGCCCTTGGCAACGTCGCCCATCAACTCGGAAATCTTGCCGCGGCCGAACAGCAGCAGGGCAATGATCAAGAGCAAAAGAATGTGTTGCGCGCTGAAACCCATCGTAAGACCTTTCGGCGGCAGCCTGGAGTTGATGGAAGGCTGCTGCTCAACGTATTTAAGGCTTTATCGCAGAACCTCCAAGGCGCGGCAAGGTTCGCATCGCCTCACCGCGGCTCCGGGAGCTCAGGCGAAATGCCAAGGTTCGCTCGAATTGCTGTGGATTTGGCCATTTGCGGCGCCGCTCGGCGCAAATTAATGAAAAGTAATTTTCGCCGGATTACTTTTCGCTGCCGTCAGGCGCCTGAGCTTCGGTCTGGCCATCGGTCTCAGGCTCATCCGCCTCGTCGAGCGCGAGTTCTTCCTGCTCCTCGTCGTCGCCATCGTCGGTCAACGGAAGCTCATCCGGCATCAGGGCCGCAACGTCGGTTGGTGACGGCACCGTGAAGCCCGGCGGCAGGTTGGCATCGAGCAGGCCCGATGCCTTGAGATCGGCAAGACCCGGTAGATCCTTGATGCTGTCCATGCCGAAGTGGACCAGGAACTCCTCGGTCGTTCCATAGGTCAGCGGACGCCCAGGAGCGCGACGGCGGCCACGCGGGCGAATCCAGCCCGTCTCCATTAGGACGTCCAGCGTTCCGGGCGACGTTGAGACGCCGCGGATTTCCTCGATCTCGGCGCGCGTTACCGGCTGGTGGTAGGCGACGATCGCCAGCGTTTCGAGGGCGGCCCTGGAAAGTTTGCGCTCATCCTTCTGCTGGCGTTCGAGCAGAAAGGAAAGGTCATCCGCCGTGCGGAACTGCCAGCGCCCGGCGACGCGCACAAGATTGACGCCGCGATCGCGGTATTCGGCCTGCAATTCGGTCAGCAGCGCGTTGACGTCGTCATCACCATCGAGGCCACGCAGGAGTGCTTTGACATCGAGAGGTTCGGAAGCTGCAAACAGCATGGCTTCGAGCCGGCGAAGCTTTTCGCGATTGCGGCTTTGTACCTCCGGCGCGTCCACCTTCTCCGGATCGCTCAAAGCGGCAGGCGGAGCGTCAGCGCGCGCCTCTGACGAGGCGCCGCTTGCGGGCGTTTCTTTCTTCTCGCGAGTATTGTCCGACACCAATGTCAGTCTCGGCGGAACCATGGCTTTATCAGCCCCCTTATAACGATCTTTGCGGCGCAATTAGCCGATCTTTTCCCACTGAGCGCCTTCCTCGCGCTTGCGCATGTAAATCGGCGCGAACGGCTCGTCCTGGCGAAGCTCGATTAACCCTTCTCGGGCCATTTCCAGCGTCGCGCCGAAGGAACTTGCAAGCGCGGAGCGCTCTTCCTCGTTCTTCGGCAGGTATTGCTCCAGGAAGAGATCGAGCTGCGCCCAGTGGCCCTCGGTTGCACCGACCAGCTTTTCGAGCCTTAGGCGCGCTTCCTTGATCGACCACACGCGGCGCGCCTTCACCACGTGAACGACGCGAATGGTGCGCTTTCGCTGGTCGGAATACGCCTTCAGTAAATCATAGACGGCGGCCGTGTAGGTCGTATCGCGCGTGACCTTGATGTGCTCAGGCAGCCCGCGCGCAAAGACATCACGATCGAGCCGGCGGCGCGTCATCAGCACGGCGGCCTTGTCGCGCATAGCGTTGAGGCGCATGAGACGGAAAGACAGCTTCTGCGCCAGCTCTTCAGCGGTCGCCGTATCGGCGCTGTCTTTTTCCTTGGGCAGCAGCAGACGCGATTTGAGGTAGGCGAGCCATGCCGCCATGACGAGATAATCGGCCGCAATTTCGAGCCTCAGGCGCTGCGCCTCGGCGATGAAGCCAAGATATTGCTCGACCAGCGCCAGGATCGAAACCTTCGCGAGGTCGACCTTTTGCGTCCGTGCCAGGGCGAGCAACAGATCGAGCGGGCCTTCAAAACCGTCGATATCGACGACGAAGGCTTCGCCTGCAGCCGGCATGTCATCCAGGCTGGAAGCCTCCCATTCGGGAGCCTCTCCTTCGCCCTCGGCTGCCATCTCGTCCATCGGATCTCGGTTTCGTTGTCGCAGCAAAGCGCCTGCGCCCAATTGCTGGCGCATCGCCGGACACTACACTGATTCAAACGGTCGGAGTCTGCTCGTCCAGGAGTGCGGCCAAGAGTTGCAGAGCCCGCTCTTTATCGTATGGCTCCGGCGGCGTGACGCAAGCGCAGGCTGCGGTAAATCTTTCGGCGGCGCGGCCCGAAAGCTTCGGCACGCCCTCGGCGGCGGCGCGCATTTCGTCGATATCGCCGTTGCAGTGAAGGGCTAGATCTGAGCCCGCGGCGATCACACCTTCGGCCCGGGCGCGCATGGGCCCGCTCAGCGCCTGCATGCTCAGATCGTCACTCATCAGCAGGTTGTCGAACCCGATCTCGCCGCGGATGACATCACGCGTGACGATAGCCGACGTACTGGCGGGATTTTCGGCGTCGATATCGGCATAGACGACGTGGGCGGTCATCGCGGCCGGCAGCGCGGCCAGCGCCTTGAAGGGGGCAAAGTCGGTCGCCGACAACGTCTTGTGCGAGGTCATGACGACGGGCAGCGCCAGATGGCTATCCGCAGTCGCACGGCCGTGGCCTGGGATGTGTTTCACGACCGGCACGACACCGCCCGCCAGATAACCGTCGGCAACCGCCTGCGCCAGCGCCACGACCTGGGAGACGCCTCGGCCATACGCACGGTCGCTGATGATCTCGTGGGCGCCTTCGACGGGCAGGTCGGCGACCGGTGCGCAGTTCATCGTGATGCCGAAGGCGCGAAGCTCTTCCGCGGTCAAGCGTGCAACCGCGAAGGCGGCTTCTTTCCCCTCCTCTGGGTCTTCTGCAAAAAAATCTGCGAAGGCCGCAGCGGGCGGCAGTGCGCGTGCGATCGGCGGCCTGAGGCGTTGAACGCGACCACCTTCCTGATCGATCAAAACGAGGAAATCATCGCTGCCGACCGCGTTCTTCGTCTCATCGATCAAGCGCGCGATCTGCGCCCGGTCGAAGACGTTGCGGCGGAACAGGATCACACCGGCCGGCCGGACATCGCGATAGAAGCGCCGCTCGTCATCGGTGAGCGTGACACCGGAAAGACCGGCGATCAGACTTGCCGTCATTGCAAGTTGGCCCTCCAAGGCCGTTCGTAACAAAGCCAGCCGACGAAACGCAACCGGCCGGCGCGATGGCACCAGCCGGGCAGATAACGATGCGGCAGAAGATCAGTACGACGTTACCCAGCAGCCTTGATAGCCTTCAGCTTTCAGCTGCACGCAAACGTTGCTGGCCTGCTCGCGCGAGCCCGGCGGCCCGACTACGAGACGATCATAAACGCCCTTCGACAAATTTGCAGAAGCAATGTCGGGTGTTTTACCGGCGAGCGCCGTCGAATATTTCTGCTGCATATCCGCAAATCGCTTCAAAGCATCGATGCGGCTCGAAGACGAGTGCGGGATCGAGGCGAGAACTGCCACGAAGCCGGTACCGCTATGCGTCGTCACGGGCGGCGCATCGCTGTTCGCATCTGTTTCGACCGTCGGCTCAGCGCGCGCGACCTTCTTATATTTCTTCTTCGGCGGCGCCTGCGCACTGTCGCTGGTCGGCGAATTGATCGTCGTAATCTTGACCGGCTTTGATTTCTGCGGCGGAGCGGCGTCATCGGGTTCGGACGGCGCGTCATTTGCGGCGGGCGGCGGAGACGGAGCGGCTGCTGCCTGCTGCTGTTGCTGGCCGAAGACATCCACGAGGGCGGTACCGGGCACGGCAGTTCCGCCTTGCTGTGGCGGCGCCGCTAGATCTTGGGTCGGCGTCGCAGGCGCCATGATGCTGCCGTCGCGGCCTACGACCAGTGTCGAAACCTTCCGCGGGCCGTCCTGGTCTTGCGACGTGCCGCCATCGGACGAACCGTTTGCGGCCTCGGCTGATGCCGACGAGGTGCCGTCGCCGAGGCGGCCCATGATCTTGGTATCGGAATACGGGAACTGCTTGCCGCCGGCGTCCGCCGGTTTGGTCTTTGCGGCATAATCATCGCTCTTGATCACCGGCGGCTCGCCTTCGGGATGGCTCCCGCCGGTCAATTTTTTGTAGCCGTAGGCGACGCCGCCGCCGATCACGATGGCGCCGACCAAAGCCGCGAGAATCAACATGGGGCGGCGACTGCGCGGCGCGACCTCCTCGTCCTCGTATTCGTACTCTTCGTCGCTATAGACGGGCTCCAGCTCGCCGCCCTCGGCCTGGGCGAAACCGAGCTGCGGGTCACCATGCTGTTGCTGCTGATAGGGATCGTGACCGAACGAATCATGCGGCCCGGCCCAGTCGGCGGCGCTCAGCTCGTTCTCGTGATACTGCTGCTGGCCGAACGTCGGCGCGGAATGGGCGGGCTGTTGCGCCGGATAGGACGGCTGCTGCGGCGTGCCGAAACCGCCCGGATCGAAGCCGCGCGGCTCCGGCTCGCGGGCGGGCCACTGCGGGGCGCGGGTCTGCGGCTGCTGCGTGCCGTAATCCGACGTGTGCTGCGGCTGGGTGAAGCTTGGCGCCGACTGCGGCTGACGCTGTTGCGGCGGCTGGGTGTAATTGGGCCGTGACGGCGGAACGTAAGGCTCGAACTGCGGCGCATAAGGGTCGTTCTGGCCGCCGTTATCCTGTGGATAGCCGCCGTATCCGGTCTGTGACCCCGACTGTGTGCCACCACGCTGCGGCTCGCTCCACTGGCCGTAATCCGGCTGCTGAGGCGCGGGCTGGCGGCCACCGAACCCCTGCTGACCGTAATCAGGGTAATTCTGTGCCGGCTGCTGCGGTGGCCACGCATTCGCCTGCTGTGGCTGCTGCTGTTGAGGACGG
Source organism: Hyphomicrobium sp. MC8b (assembly GCF_905067615.1). Taxonomy (NCBI): domain Bacteria; kingdom Pseudomonadati; phylum Pseudomonadota; class Alphaproteobacteria; order Hyphomicrobiales; family Hyphomicrobiaceae; genus Hyphomicrobium; species Hyphomicrobium sp. MC8b. Next base: position 2,929,599 of record NZ_LR898465.1, read on the forward strand.
CCGACCGGCTGCGCCTGCGGATTGACCCAGGATGGCTGGGAATTGCTCGTCTGCGTTGTGGGGCGGGCAAGCGGCCTGCCGGAATTCTGCCCGGGAAATGCGTTCTGCGAGGACATCGCGGAAACCCCCTTAGAGTGGGGCGCAAGCAGTGGTTGCGCCTAATCGTCGAGTCGAGACTTTAACGCATTGCGTCGGGCGCCTCGACGCCTAGGATCCCAAGCCCCGATTTTATCACCGTCTTTGTCGCGGAAATCAGCGCGAGTCTGGCTGAAGTCGCAACCCCGTCATTTGCCTGAATAAATCGTAAATGTGGCGAATCGTTGCCTCGCGTCCATTGGGTGTGGAGAGCGCTCGCGAGATCATAGAGGTAGAACGCGATCCGATGCGGCTCGTGCGCGGCCGCGGCACCCTCGATCAGGCGTGGGAAACCGGCAAGGCGTTTGACGAGATCAATTTCGCCCGCATCCGTCAGGATCGAGAGATCAGCGTTCTGAAGCGCTTGGGTCGACACGTCTATGCCGGCGACCTGCTCGGCTGCGTTCCGCAAGACGCTGGCGGCCCGGGCGTGAGCATACTGCACGTAGAAGACGGGGTTGTCCTTTGACTGCTCGGTGACCTTGGCGAAGTCGAAGTCGAGCGTTTCCTGGTTCTTGCGGTAAAGCATCATGTAGCGGACCGGATCGCGGCCCACTTCGTCCACCACATCGCGAAGGGTCACGAAGGTGCCTGCCCGCTTCGACATCTTGTAGGGCTCGCCGCCTTTGAACAGGCGAACGAGATTGACGACCTTGATATCGAGGTCGGCTTCGCCGTCAGATAGTGCGGCGACCGCGGCTTTCATCCTCGGGATGTAGCCGACGTGATCGGCGCCGAAAACATTGATCAGATGGCGGAAGCCACGCTGCAGCTTGTCGTAATGATAGGCGACGTCGCCCGCGAAGTAGGTGTAGCTGCCGTCGGACTTTTGCAGCGCCCGGTCTTCGTCGTCGCCATAGGCGGTCGATTTGAACAGCGTCTGGACGCGGTCTTCCCACTCATCGTCGTCGTGGCCCTTCGGCTTTTCGAGCGTGCCTTCGTAGATGAGGCCCTTAGCCCGCAGGACCTCGATGGCGGCCTTGACCTGGTCGTGGCCGTTCGACGTCAGCGAGGCTTCGGAGAAGAAGACTCCGTGGCGGATGTTGAGCGCGGCGAGATCATCCTTGATCATCTCCATCATTTTGGAGATCGCGAAGGAGCGCACGAGCGGAAGCCAGCGTTCTTCGGGCATATTGAGAAGCGACGGACCATGCTCGGCGGCGAGCGCAGCTCCGACCGGCTTCAGGTATTCGCCGGGGTAGAGACCTTCCGGAATGGCGCCGATGTCTTCGCCCAGCGCTTCGCGGTAGCGCAGGAAAGCCGAGCGTGCGAGCACGTTCACCTGCCCGCCCGCATCGTTGATGTAATATTCACGCGTAACGTCGAAACCAGCAAAGACGAGAAGGTTGGCCAACGCGTCGCCAAACACGGCGCCGCGGCAATGACCGACGTGCATCGGTCCGGTCGGATTGGCGGACACGTATTCGACATTGAGCTTGCCGCCTTGGCTGGCGCTGCCCGAACCGTAGCGCTGGCCGGACTTCAAAATCGTGCGGACGAGCTGCTGCCAGACTTCCGGCTTGAACGTGATGTTGAGGAAGCCCGGACCGGCGACTTCGACCTTCTCGACGTCCGGCGCGGTTTCGAGCTTTGCCTTTAATGCCTCGGCGATATCGCGCGGCTTCATCTTAGCGGGCTTCGCCAGCATCATCGCGGCGTTAACGGCGACGTCGCCATGGCTCGCATCGCGGGGCGGTTCGGCGTCGAAGGATGGAAGCGGAAGATCCGCAGGCAGAACGCCCTCTGATTTCAGAGCTTCGAGCGCGGTCGTTACGCGGGCGGCGACTTCGGCGAAAACGTTCATGAAAGGCCTTTTTGATGCGCGCTGGCAACGCCCCTGCGGGGAGCCGGCCGCCAGCGCGGAAATGGGGCTTCGCGCCTAGCCCAGTTCCGGGGTGACGTCAAATAGGCGGCGGTGTTCGGCAAGCGCGTATCGGTCCGTCTGTCCGGCCAGGAAGTCGCATGCCAGGCGCGCGCGCTGCCGCTCATCGAGGCCGGGAAGCGCTTCGCGCCAGCCTGTGGGAAGCGTTTCGGCGTCGGCGTGATATTTCTCGAAGAGGTCACGGACGACCTTCTCCGCCTGCTTCATGACGCCCAAAACGCGCCCGTGGTGGTAGACAGCCTGGAACAGGAAGCTCTTGAGACGGCCAAGATCGGCGGCCATGCCGGCGGAGAACGCGACCGCAGCTCGGCCTGCGGCGCGAATGTCGTCCGGGCTGTTGGGAGCAATGGCCGCGAGACGGCAGCGGCTTTCAGTGACGATGTCGGCGACCATGACGGTGATCATGCGGCGCGTCACCTCGTAGATGGCCCGGCTCGGTTCGGCACCGTGGGCGATGGCCTGAACATCTCGCGCGATCGGCCCGGCCACCGGCACGTCGAACAGCATGTCGAACGTAATCAATCCGGCGCGCAGACCGTCATCGACGTCATGCGAGAGATAAGCGACGTCGTCGGCGAGACTTGCAACCTGCGCTTCGGCGGACGGCCATGCATCGAGGTGCAACGATTTCCAAGCCTCGATGTGGCGCACGACCTTGGCAACCGCGCTATCGGCCTTCGACAGCGGTCCGTTATGCTTGGCGAGACCTTCGAGCGTTTCCCAGGTGAGGTTCAGGCCGTCGAAGGCCAGATACTTGCGTTCAAGCGTCGTCACGATACGCAGCGATTGGGCGTTGTGGTCGAAACCACCGTAGGCTTTCATAGCATCGTCGAGTGCGCGTTCACCCGCATGCCCGAATGGAGAATGCCCGAGGTCATGCGCCAGCGCGATCGTCTCGGCCAGGTCTTCATCGAGACGAAGCTGGCGGGCAACGGTGCGGGCGATCTGCGCGACCTCCAGCGAGTGGGTCAGCCGGGTTCGGAAATGGTCGCCTTCATGCGGCAGGAAGACTTGCGTCTTGTAGGTCAAACGCCGGAAGGCGGTCGCGTGCAAAATGCGGTCGCGGTCGCGCTGGAAGGGGCTGCGGGTCGGGCAATCCGATTCGGGAAAGTAGCGCCCCCGCGACGGCACAGCATTCGCTGCATAAGGCGCGGGCCTACGCTCTCCCGGCCGGAGGTTCTGCCCATAATCCAAAGGGTCCGGCAGCGATTTAGCCTGGGTTGCCATTATCCGCGAGCTTTAAGCATTTGACTTCGACTGCCGCCTTCCTATCTTTTGAGAGTTCCGGATGCCAGCTTTCTCGGCCGGCGATTGGGGCTTTTTAACCGCTCAAGATTTGATCGTACGATGACAATCACCGTCACAGACCGTGCCGCAAACCGCATCGCGGAAATCGTTGCCAACGAGGCCGCCGCGCCGGTGTTGCGCGTTTCGGTTGAGGGTGGCGGCTGCTCGGGCTTCCAATATAAGTTCGATCTTGTCGGTCACAAAGCCGACGACGATCTGGTGATCCAGCACAACGGCGCAACCGTGGTGATTGATCCGGTTTCCCAGCAATATATGGAAGGCGCCGAGATCGACTTCGTCGATGACCTGATCGGCGCATCGTTCAAGATCAACAATCCGGTTGCGACGGCCTCTTGCGGCTGCGGCACGAGCTTTTCGATCTGACCCTTCTCATTTAGCGCTATTTTCCTGGATGGCCGGGGCAAGCCTCGCCATGGTGTATTGAAATTCTATGGACGTAGCGCGAGCATGATCATCGCAACGTGGAACATCAACGGCGTCAAGGCGCGGCTCGAAGCGGCGCTGACCTATTTGCGCAACCACGCGCCCGACGTCGTCTGCCTGCAGGAGATCAAGTCCGTCGATGACGGCTTCCCAGCGCAAGCCTTTCAGGACATCGGCTACAACGTTGCGACGAACGGACAAAAGGGTTTTAACGGCGTCGCGATCCTGTCGAAGACCCCGCTTGAAGATGTGGTGCGCGGACTGCCGGGCGATGATAGCGACCAGCATTCGCGCTGGATCGAGGCATCGGTGGCGCTCGGGCCGAAAATGGTCCGCGTGGTGTCGCTCTACCTTCCGAACGGCAATCCCATCGGGACAGAGAAGTTTGCCTACAAGCTCGCCTGGATGAAACGCATGCAGGCACGCGCCAAAGCGCTGCTTGCCGAGGAAATGCCACTGATCCTTGCGGGTGATTTCAACGTCATTCCGGAGCCCGAAGACGCCAAGCGGCCGCAAGCGTGGGCGAACGACGCACTATTCCAGCCCGAGAGCCGGGCGGCATGGCGGGCGCTCGTCAATCTCGGTTTTACGGACGCGACGCGCGCGTGCCATCCGGGACCGGGCGTTTATACGTTCTGGGACTATCAAGCTGGTGCATTCCAAAAGGACGACGGCATCCGGATCGATCACATGCTACTTTCGAGCCAGGCCGCCGACCTGTTGCGCTCCTCCGGCATCGACCGGGAAACGCGTGCGCAGGAAAAGCCGTCCGATCATGTGCCGGTGTGGGTAAAGCTCGCCGCTTGAGCATGGTCGATGGTCCTCGGGACAAGCCCGAGGATGACATTCGGAAAAAGCGATCAAGTCTGTTCGAGCTAGCGCGCAGTCTCTCCGTTCGGTGTCAGGCCGACGACGGGTGCCGGTGCCGGAGCAGCGACGGCGGCAGCCTCCGAAGCAGGCTGGATGCTGGCCGCGCCTGCTGGAATGAGCGAGCTGCGCCGGGGCTGCGGCGCCGTCGGCGTGCTGATCATCTGCGGTTGCGGAATAGGCTTTTTCGGATCGGTCGCTAGGACGCTCATTGGGCGGACGAGTTCGCCATTCGCGCAAGTCCGCACCGGCTCGACCGTCAGATCGTCCAAACCATCGCGGCTTTCCTGCAGATCCGGGCTGCGGCCATAGCGATTGTGCCACTCGGCGACGCGGCCTGTGGCCTGCTGGCGAACGCCTTCACCGGCATTACAGAAAATGTTCTGGTAGATGTCCTCGATCCACACGCGCTCGCTTGGCGGTGCATTGGCCACCGCAACGTCGATCAGGTTCAACGCCGCCGCCTGGTTTTTCTGGACGAACTTTCCGCGCCACATCAAGTCGGCAAGAAACGCCTGAGCACCGGGATGGCCGGCCTGCGAAAGTCGCGACAGCCAATGGCGGCCGTTCTCGATCTTGCTGGCCGGATCGTCGTAACCGGTGACCGTCATGTCCGGCCCCTCGCCGCGCAGATAAACCTTGGCGAGTTCGAATTGCGCGTCCTCGTCGTTGAAGGTCAGCGCGGCGCGCTGAAGATCGCGGTTGGCTTCCTCGACATCCGGCTGAATGCCCGCCGAGGGAATGCCATCGCGCAAATACATTGAAACCGCGGTCAGAGATTTGGCGGCGATTGGCGCCAGATCATCGTCGTCTGGGTCGACGTCTTGCAGTTCGTCTGCCAGCTCCTTGTAGAGATGGAAGGCCTTGCCATGATCTGTGTACGCGCCCTCGTTGTCGGCGTAGATGCGCGCCTCGTAAAAGTGGGCGATCTGAGGCTTGGTGGCTTCCAAGGCTTCCAGCGCCGGGAGCGCCAATTCGTAATAGCCGCCGTTGAACGCCGAAATGCCTTGCTTCATCGCGTCGTCGGACGAGCGGAATACCACGGTTCCCGCCATCGCCGTGCCCAACATCAGAATGGACGCAACGCTTCCTGCAACTGCAAGCTTAAATATCCGCATAGCAGTGAACTTCCGCCTTTCCTCCCGCATGGGTTACGGCGCCGAATCTGGCCGGTCCCACTTGGTCCGCAAATTTTCTCAGTGCCCCTGACTGATACATGTTCGACGGCGCCTTCCATGCCTCGCGCCGTTTCTTCAGCTCTTCCTCTCCCACCTCAAGATCGAGCGTTCCTGCTTCGGCATCGATCACGATGACGTCGCCGTTGCGAATGAGTGCAATCGGTCCGCCGACAGCAGCTTCGGGACCGACGTGGCCAATGCAAAGTCCCCGTGTTGCGCCGGAGAAGCGTCCGTCGGTGATGAGTGCGACCTTGTCGCCCGCGCCCTGGCCATAGAGCGCCGCGGTGGTCGAGAGCATCTCGCGCATGCCGGGTCCGCCCTTGGGACCTTCATAGCGGATGATGATCACGTCGCCGTCCTTGTACTTGCGGTCATCGACGGCCTGGAACGCATCTTCTTCGCAGTCAAAGCACAGCGCCGTGCCGCGAAACTTCAGCGTCTTCAGGCCGGCGACCTTCACAATTGCACCATCAGGCGCGAGCGAGCCTTTGAGGCCCACGACACCGCCCGTTTTCGAGATCGGATTGGAAACCGGAAAAACGACTTTTTGGTCGCGATTGAATTTCACGCTTTCGAGATTTTGCGCGAGTGTCTTCCCGGTCACGGTGAGGCAATCACCGTGCAATACACCGCCTTCGAGTAAAGCCTTCAAAATCTGCGGCACGCCGCCGATGTCGTAAACGTCTTTCGCGACGTATTTGCCACCGGGCTTCAGGTCGGCAATGTACGGCGTTTTCCGGAAAATCTCGGCGACGTCAAACAGATCGAAGTCGATGCCGACTTCGTTCGCCATGGCGGGCAAATGCAGCGCGCCGTTGGTCGAGCCGCCGGTCGCGGCTACGACAATTGCCGCATTCTCGAAAGCTTTGCGCGTGCAGATATCGCGCGGCCGGAGGCCATCGGCGACGAGGCGCATGACAGCCTTGCCGCTTTCTATGGCAAGCGCGTCGCGGCTTTCGTACGGCGCGGGCGCTCCGGCCGAACCGGGAAGCGCCAAGCCGATCGCTTCTGAAACGCAGGCCATCGTATTCGCGGTGAACTGGCCGCCGCACGAACCTGCCGATGGGCAGGCGACGCACTCAAGCTCATGAAGCTCGGCATCCGACATCTTGCCCGCGGAGTGCATGCCGACGCCTTCGAAAACATCGACAACGGTCACGTCGCGGCCCTTGAAGCGGCCCGGCAGAATCGAGCCGCCATAAATGAAAACGCTCGGCACATTGAGGCGTAGCATCGCCATCATCATGCCCGGCAGGCTCTTGTCGCAGCCTGCGACGCCGACGAGTGCGTCGTAGCAATGGCCGCGCATCGTGAGTTCGATCGAATCGGCGATGACCTCGCGCGAAACGAGGCTCGACTTCATACCCTGGTGGCCCATCGCGATGCCGTCGGTAACGGTGATGGTGCAGAATTCACGCGGCGTGCCGCCGCCTTCTGTCACCCCGGTTTTCACCGACTGGGCTTGGCGCATCAACGAGATGTTGCAGGGCGCGGCTTCGTTCCAGCACGAGGCAACGCCGACGAACGGTCGGTGGATGTCCTCTTCCTTGAGGCCCATCGCATAGTAATAGGAACGGTGCGGCGCGCGCGACGGCCCTTCCGTCACGTGGCGGCTCGGCAGTTTCGATTTGTCGAACGTCTTTGCGTCCATTCATTCCTCTTCGGACATCTGCCGATGTCCGTTTCTCATCCGGCGATCGAAACGACGCCAGGATGCCAGTCGCGGAGCCGCTGTACAGGCACAGCGAACAAAAAAAACGCTGCCGCGTCGCCGGGACTAACGTCCAGCACGTGCGCGGTCATTGTGGCTCGAAAGTGGCGTAGCCCTTTCGGGAAGTTGCTTAACGGCAACATCGGTCATCGGACCGGCACTTCATGCTTAATGTTGCGTTGCCCGGCAGCCTGACGGCCTGCGAATTTTTGGTCGGGCTCCTGCGCATTTCGCCTAGGACTGAGTCCGCACAAAGGCTCGACTTTGTCACCGGCAAGACATTTCCTTCACCGATGACCGTGCTTACATGGCGGATCACCGCATCGAGAAACAGCGCCAAGCCCTATGTCGTCATCTGGCCGTTCCGCAGTGCCCCTCCCCGCCTCAAGCTATTGCCGGTTCACGCCGGGACGTGGACAGGCACCGATGGACGGCACCGCCTATCTTGGACTGAGGGGCGTCGAGGTCGATCTCGCCGACCGAAATCCACGGCGCATTTGGCACTATGCCGGGCTGAAGGTCGACGAGCCGATCAGGCCCAACGCAATCGACGTCTTGTTGACGTCGCGCGATGAACCGAATGCATCGCTGTTCGTGCAGGGCTCGGCGTTCGCAGCGGGTTTGCGCGAGCGCGCGCCGCATCTGTCCCAACGTGCGCGGCAACTGCGGCGGAGGCGGATCTGGATAACGCTGCTTGCGCTTTTCTCCGGGCTCGTCGCGGCCGGCTTCGTGCTGAGCTGGAGCCCAGCCAAATGGATCGCAAAGACCTTGCCGCTCAGCTGGCGCGAGCGGCTCGGCAATGCGGCACGCGACTCGATGACTGAAGACTACAAGGAATGCGTCGATCCGGCGGGCGTCGCAGCGCTGAAGACGCTCAGTGAGCGCCTCTCCAAAGGCGTGCCTGCGGGAACGACGTTCGACATTCACGTTTACGACTGGCCGCTGATGAATGCGTTTGCGGTGCCGGGCGAGCAAATCGTTCTGACGAAAAGCCTGATCGACAAAGCGGGAAGCGCGGACGAAGTCGCAGGCGTTCTGGCGCACGAGATGGGACACGGCATCGAGACGGACCCAGAGGCGGCCCTCATTCGCGGTGTCGGCCTCGGCGCGGCGCTGCAGATCATGCTCGGCGGAACGGCGGGCGGCGGCCTCGCCAATGTTGGGCTGATGCTGGCGCAGCTTGGCTATTCACGCGGTGCCGAGCACAAAGCCGACATTCACGCGCTGGAGCTTCTGAAGGCCGCGGGCATTTCTCAGAAAGGGCTCGGCGATTTTTTCACGCGCGTCACGAAGATGGAAACGGAGGGCGGCAGCCCGACCGGCGCGGTATCGTGGCTGCGCACGCATCCGCTCCCGGCAGAACGCGTGCGGCTCGTTCGGGCGCAGGCGGCTTATCCGGCGACGCCTGCGCTCAATGCCACGCAATGGGAGGACCTGAAATCCATATGCCGGGTGACGCGCGATCCAAAAGAGGATGCTGACAAGAGCTGATTTCAGCCCGATGTTGGCCGGAATTGCTTGCGACTTTTGCGATAACCGCGCGTTGGTTGGTATTGAAATACGATGAAGCCGTTTGCCGTCATTGCCGCTCTACTCGCCTTCATCGCGGTCGCATACGTCGGCTCGCCGTTCGTGACTGCGTGGAGCATTCGCGAGGCGGTGCGCGATGGCGATTCCGATTATCTGGCGCACGCCATCGAGTGGCCAGGCGTGCGCGAAACGCTGAAGCCAGCCATTGCGCAGATCGCCTTGAGCCTTCCCGATAGCGAGAGAAGCGCGTCAGAGAAGCAAGGGTACTGGACACGCTTCAAGGCTTATTGGGGCCAGGGCGTCGTCGATGGTCTTGTCGATAAGTATGTGACGCCCGAAGGGCTGCCTAAACTTTTCAAACTTCGCCAGACCTATCGCAGCTATGTCGAGAGCGATGATGACGCGAGCAAGCTGCCGATCTTTGAGCGCGTTTCGCGAGCGTGGGCGCGTGTAAAGCGCGCAGAGTTCACGAGCTTCACGAGCTTCGAAATCGATATGGAAGACAAGCACGATGCGTCGCGTGTCTATCTCGGGAAGCTGGAATTACGCCCCACCGGCTGGAAGCTGACGTCGTTGCGCGTGAAGTTTCTGACGCCGGTGAAAAGCGCGGCGCAGAAACTCACCGATCTCAATTGAGATTTGCGCGGATGGCTGCCTCTGCAGCCATCCGCGCCAATAGCCAGCATTCTAACTGACGCATTGTAGAGCCGGCCTTCGCCAGGATGACGGATTGAGCAGACCTAAGCCGCGTCGCTCAAGCGTTTGAGGGCAGCGGAGAAGCGCTTGATCTCGGCTTCAAGCTCGGCCTTGCGCTCTTTCGCTTCCTCGATCGCCTCTTCCTTCGCGCGTTCGATGAACTGCGGGTTGGACAGTTTCGCGTCCATCTTCTTCAGATCGCCTTCTGCGCCCTCGATCGCTGTCGCGAGGCGGCGTTTTTCGGCATCCATGTCGATGATGCCGGCGAGCGGCAGGGCCGCCGTCGTCTCGCCGGCGACAACGAGGGCTGCACCTTTCGGCGCGGCGTCTTCGAAGTCAATTTCATCGACGCGTGCGATGCGCCGCAGCGTCTCGTCGTTGCGGCGGACACGCTGACGCGTGACCTCATCGGTGCCGACGATGACGAGCGGAATTTTTGCGCCAGCGGGCACGCTCATCTCGGTGCGGACCGAGCGGATTTCCGAGATGAGGTTGACGAGCCAGTTCACCTCGTTGACGGCATCGACTTCGACGAGACCATCGAGGTTCGGCCATTGGCTGAGGCACAGAAGCACATCGCGCTTCACGCCGTGCTCGACCATGTGCGCCCACAGCTCTTCGGTGATGAAGGGCATGAACGGGTGCAGCATCTTTAAGATCTGGTCGAGCGTCCAGGCCGTGACGGCGCGCGTCTCGGACTTCGCGTCTTCTTCATCGCCCGCGAGCACCGGCTTGATGAGTTCCAGATACCAGTCGCAGAACTGGCCCCAGACGAAATCGTAGATCGCGCCAGCTGCTTCATTGAACTTGTAGGCGTCAAGCGCAGCGGTGACGGCCTTCGATGTCAGCTCGGTTTCGCCGATGATCCATTTGTTGAACGTCTGCACCGCTGTCGTCGGATCGAAGTCGCGCTGGCGTACGCACTCGTTCATTTCGGCGAAGCGCGAGGCATTCCAGAGCTTGGTCGCGAAGTTGCGGTAGCCTTCGACGCGCGATTTCGCGAGCTTGATGTCGCGGCCTTGCGCTGCCATCGCGGCGAGCGTGAAGCGCAGCGCGTCGGCGCCGAACTCGTCGATCAGGACGAGCGGGTCCATGACGTTACCCTTCGACTTCGACATCTTCTGCCCCTTCTCGTCGCGGACGAGGGCATGGATGTAGACGTCTTTGAAGGGCACCTCCTTCATGAAGTGGAGGCCCATCATCATCATGCGGGCGACCCAGAAGAAGATGATGTCGAAGCCGGTGACGAGGACGGACGTCGGGTAATAACGGTCAAGCTCCGGCGTGTCGTCGGGCCAGCCGAGCGTCGAGAACGGCCAGAGTGCGGACGAGAACCACGTGTCGAGCACGTCTTCGTCGCGGGTGAGCGCAACGTCGCTGCCGTAGTGCTTGTTCGCAAGAGCTTGCGCTTCTTCTTCGGTCGCGGCGACGAAGAACTTACCGTCAGGCCCATACCACGCCGGGATCTGATGCCCCCACCACAGCTGGCGCGAGATGCACCAGGGTTGGATGTTGCGCATCCACTCGAAATAGGTCTTTTCCCAGTTCTTCGGCACGAACACGGTCTTGCCGTTTTCGACGGCAGAGACGGCATTTTTTGCAAGCTCGCCCGCGTTGACGTACCACTGGTCCGTCAGCCACGGCTCGATGACGACGCCGGAACGATCGCCGTGCGGAACAGTGTGGCCGGTCGGCTCAATCTTTTCGAGCAGGCCCAGCGCGTCGATATCAGAGACGACTTTCTTGCGCGCATCGAAACGGTCGAGACCGCGATAGGCTTCGGGCGCTTCGTCGTTGATCTTGCCGAAGGCGTCGAGAATGTTGATCTGCGCAAGGTCGTGACGCTTGCCGACCTCAAAGTCGTTGAAGTCGTGCGCGGGCGTGATTTTCACCGCGCCGGTGCCCTTTTCAGGGTCCGAGTATTCGTCGGCGACGATCGGAATTTCACGGCCGACAAGCGGCAGCTTCACCTTTGCGCCTGCCTTGATCAGCGCAGCGTAGCGCTCATCATCCGGATGCACCGCGACGCCGGTATCGCCCAGCATCGTCTCGGGACGCGTTGTGGCGACGACGATGTAATCCTTGTCGTAGCCCGGCACTTTCTTCGTGAGCGGATAGCGGAAGTGGTACATGTGCCCGCTCGGGTCTTTGGCGAGCACCTTTGCGAGCGCCGCCGGATCAAACGGCTCGCCGCTGTCTTTCGACCACGTGAATTTTCCGCGCGCTTCGACCTGCACGACTTCGAGATCGGAAATCGCGGTTTGGAACTTCGGGTCCCAGTTGACGAGGCGCTTATCCTTGTAGATCAGCCCTTCGTTGTAGAGCTGCACGAAGACCTTCACGACGGCCTTCGACAGGCCCTCGTCCATTGTGAAACGCTCGCGGCTCCAATCGCAGGAGGCGCCGAGACGCTTCAACTGCGTGATGATGGTGCCGCCGGATTCTTCCTTCCACGTCCAGACGCGCTTCAAGAACTCCTCGCGGCCAAGCTCGCGGCGCGACGGCTCTTTGTTGGCGGAGAGCTGGCGCTCAACGACCATTTGCGTTGCGATGCCCGCGTGATCGGTGCCCGGCTGCCAGAGCGTGTCGCGGCCGCGCATGCGCTCGAAACGGACGAGGATGTCTTGCAAGGTGTTGTTGAGGGCGTGCCCCATGTGGAGCGAGCCCGTCACGTTCGGCGGCGGGATGACGATCGAGTACGCCGCGTTCTTTCCGCCGGACGCGGCGCGCCCGGCCTTGAAGGCGTTGGCCTTCTCCCATTCGGAATTGATACGCGGCTCGATGTCGGCCGGTCGGAATGTCTTTTCAAGCATTGGAGGGAGCGTCGCTTTTCAGCTGTCAGGCCGTGATTTTCGGACCACGGTCGTAAGGCCGACCTTCGGCAGCTGTCAACCTTCGCTCCCTTCTACCCTGTCATCGCGCGTTTGCGACATGCTCAGCGGCGCACGGGGCCGACGTGGGTCGGCCGGCCGGTTTCCGTCATAAGCGCCTTCTCGACAATTTTAGGCATGTTTTCCGACAGCCACTGGCGCAGAATCGGCCGCAGAAGCTGGGCCGCGGCGTCTTCGACATCGCCGCCGGATTCTACACCAAACGGGAAATCCGGCAGGCGCGGCGGCTGGGCCATATCGGTCATTGGAGCGCGCGGCGCGGGCTCCGGTTCCGGCGGCGGTTCGGCAGCCTGCTGCGACATCGCGCTCATGCGGTTCATGCGGGTATCGAAGAACGACGGCATATTGCGTCTCTGGCTGTCGTTTTCAGCCGCAATCTTCTCGGCTGCGACCGACGAAATCTCTTTCTCCGCCTGGTCGCGCCGGACCGGCGGCGGTTCGATCATGCGGCCGTGGATCGGCTCGAATGGAATAACCGTGCGCGATCTCTCGCGCTCTGGTGGTGCTGATGCCAAAGCTTCACTTAGCCTCCCGAGTAAGTTGGGCCGCACGGAGGTCGGTTGCGCCGAAGACTTGAAGATCGCCGGCAGCTCGAAATCCGCAGCTTCTTCCGCGAGGGCGTTTCGGCCGCGCAATGCCGTCATGCGCGCCTCCCGCTTCTCGCTTTCGAACATGGGCGCGCGATCGGCAATACTCGTGCGGATCGAGGCCAGAATGTCCTCAACGTCGTGTTTCGCTCCGTTCATCTGTGTCATGACGCATCCTCTTCTGCGTACAAACTTCAAATCGCAGAACCGCGTCGGCAGCCCCGTTGTTGCCCCTCCGGTTCGTCGTAGCTGGATTGGAGATGTTCGCCGCAGCGCGCGTGCCCAACCCAGTGACGTCACGGGCAGCCGAACTTCGCACTTGTCGGTCGATGCGGCCCCCCGCTGGAGGCAACGCTAGGACGGGGTCGAGGCAACCGTGTGGCGAAAGTCACGGGCAAGAATAAAATTGTTGTAGGGCCCGTGATCTGACAAAACGCGCGTTATCGCGTCCTGGAGAGCACAGTCTCCGAGACGACGTTCTCCACTTCGGTCAATGGGCTAGTCGCGTGGGTTCTTTTGCCCAGGCAAGAGACGCTCAGACATTTCACGGCGAAGCGCGCGCTCGACGATCTTCGGCATATTTTCGGCGAGCCACGTTTTGAGCAGCGGCCTGAGAAGATCGGCGACGGCATCTTCTATCTGGCGGTCAAGCGCTGTTTCCGATGTCGTCGCGGGAAGCGTCGAATGCAGAACCGTTTCGTCGCGCTTGTCGTCAATAGTCGGCGTCGCAGATGACGACGGCGGCTCGGGCGAGGCCGTGCGGGCAGCAATCGCGGCCCAGGGCGGCTCCGGCGCAGACTGCTGTGCCGCGGACGAACGCCGCTCGAGCGCGCTTTCGGCGGCCGGGGCGAACGTTTCCATCACGCTCGGCGGCGGTGGCGGCGCAGGCTGGAAGGCGTTTGCAAGCGGCTCCAGCTTGCGGGACGGACCCAGCGTCGCCGATACGCTTGGAACCGCGAAGGTAGGCCGTCCGCGCGGCGCAGGCGCTTCCGGCTCGGACTTCGGCGGAGGCGCTGCGATTGGCGATGCCGTCATCGCCGCTGGCGAGACGGCTTTTTCAGCCGGGCTGGCGCTTTGCGGCCCGAACGGGCCGAAATACGGAGCGCTCCCAAACGGATTGTTTGCCTCAACCGGTTTCGGTTCAGGAGATGTGACGCGCGGCGCAGGGTGCGGCGGCTCTTCGGAGGCAGGTTCCGAAGTGCGGAGCTGCTGCGGCGCCGGAGCGACGGGTTCGAATTTCGGCAGCGGCGCGGGCTCTACGGGAGCGGATGCTTGCGGTGACGGCGTGGCCTTTGCGACGGGAGCTGGCTCCGCCTCCGCAGCAGGAGCCGATGTGGTCTTCGGCGTAGGCGCTGACGCTTCCTGCGTTTCGGTTTTCTGCTGCGGCGGAGCGGGCTTCGGCGCAAACGGCGATGGGCCAAGATCGAACGCGAATGGATCGCTGGTCTCTGGTTTCGACGCCGTGTCTTTCGCCGCTTCCGCCGAGGCTGTTTCTTCTGCCTCGATTTTCGGCTCGTCGGGCTTTGCGGCCGTTTCGTCTGCTTGCGCCTTCGCGCGGCCCTGGCGGAGCGCGTTAAGGTCCTCGCTCAGGAGTTCCGTCAACTGCGCTTCAATAATGCTTGCGGTATCGGTCTTGCTGACGGACTTGGCGGCTGCGGGCTCAGGCTCGACCTTGAGAATTGCAGGCGAGTCTTCCTTGACGATCGGAAGCGCCTCCTCGACGGGCACAACCTCGACCGTTTCGATCGTCACGGACCGAGCGGCCGCAATCTGAGCGTCGATCGAAAGCGTGTCGCTGCGCGAGATGGACGGCTGCGATGATGCGGACGACTGCGGCTCGGCCTTGAATTCGTTCGTCGGCGCAGATTCAGTCGACCGTTCGTCACCGCGCGCCCGGAAGGGCTCTCGCGTCGGCGCCGCGTCACGATCGCGAAGAGAGGGCGAAACTCTGTCGAAGGGCGACGGTTCATCACGCGGACGAAGCCGCGACGATGGCGAAAGGTCAGCGCGCTCCGCCGCAGCAGAACGTGGACCTCCAAACGGCGCATCCGTGTCTTTCCGCGTCTCGGGCTCCGAGGACGGCGGCGATTTCAAAAAAGCCTCCCGCGACATGAACCCGCGCTGCGGTGTCGGCGCTGGAGCCTGAGTCGGCTGAGGCGAGGCTGATTTCGGCGCTGGCGAATAGGGCGTGCCTGGTTTGGGTGCCGCCGATGGCGCTCTTAGGCCGGATGAATCCTCCGCAATGATCTTGCGGATCGAGGCGAGGATCTCCTCCATGCTCGGCTCAGAGTTGGATTCAAGTCTCGACATACCCTACCTTTTTCGCAACTGAGCCGCCCGCATGCGCGAGCGTACGCGATGACTGCACCATAAAGGCCCGGTGTTTCGCCTAGAATCATCGCGCCATCAACGATTGCCATAATGGTGGCAGGTTGCGGAAAAACCGCAACAATCTCCGCCGAAGTTATCCCCGGAGAGCGGCACTCTCAAGGCGGCGAGGGGACGCTGAAATGCAAAAAAAGCATCAAGGCCGTAAAAATCCGGCCTCGATAAACCCTTGAGAACTCTATCCGGCTACTTGGCCGGTGCGACATCCACGTGTTCCCGGCGGCCGTCGCCGTGGGTGATATCGATACCCCACCACTTGCTACGAACCTGCTGGTAGTGGACTTCGGGATTGTAGACGGCCGTTGCGGCGCCGACTTCCGAGACGCTGAGGCGTCCGATTGCCGAAACCAGCGTATACGACGCGACGAGAATGTTGCGCTTCGTGGTCTCGAGGTTGACCTGGGACTGCAGCAATTCCTGCTGTGCGTTCAAGACGTCGAGAACCGTACGCTGACCGACCCGCTCTTCTTCGCGGACGCCGTTCAAAGCGGTGGTGTTGGCAACAATCGACGCCTTGTCCGATTCAGCCTGGGCCTTGAAGCCGACGAGCTGCGACCAAGCCTGAACCACCTGCGATTGGGCCGAAGCACGCTGCACCTCAATCTGCTGAAGCGCAGCAATATGGTTGTGCTTGGCTTGGCGAACCTGAGCGAAGACTTCGCCGCCCTGCGCATAAAGCGGAACAGTAACGCTGGCGACAACGGATGCGGACGTTCCTTGATCGATGCCTTCCGACCCGTCGTACTGATCGGTGTAGTTGGCTTCGAGTTGCGCCTGGGGCAGCAACTGGCCACGAACCTGATCGACTGTGTAGCGGGCGGCCTGTTCCGAATAGAGCGCCTGCACGACGATCGGATTTTCTTTCGTACCGATCGCGATAGCGTCCTGCAGCGTTCGCGGCACAAGCTTGGTGTTCGGATTGGCCTCAATTAAGTTGTAAGGCGGATGGCCAACGACCTGCTCAAAGATCGCACGGCTCGACTTCAAATTGGCGCGCGCCTGATCGAGGTCCGACTGACCGAGAGCGCGGCGAGCTTCCGACTGCGCAACGTCCGTCTTCGTCACTTCACCGACGGCGAAACGGTCTCTTTGAGCTTTCAGTTCGGCGTCGAGAAACTTGAGGTTGTTTTCATTCAGCTTGACGATCGCCTGATCACGGGTGACGTCGCCGTAGGCTGTCACCGCATCGAGCAGAACTTGCTGTTCGGTGCTCCGCAACGTTTCACGGCCGGCGCGGTCATTCGCTTCGGCCGCGTTGACGGCGTTGGTGACCTGAAACCCCGTGAACAGCGGCTGCACGAGATCAATTGCATATCCACGCGGCGAGCCGACGTTCGTCCCCGTCGCTCCTGGCACCGGAGAGACCGTTCTCGTGCGCTCACGGCCGACATTCGCCGAGGCGTTGATGTCGGGCCGATAGCCGGAGTTCGCACGAGCAATGTCTTCGTCTCGCGCACGCTGCTGGGCGCGGGCCGCATCGAGCGTCGGGCTGTACTGGTACGTCGCTGAGAGCGTATCGATCAGCGTCTCGGCGCTGACGTCAGTCGAAAAAGCGGCATAGGCCGCTAAAGCGATGAATGTAGTCAACGCGCGACGTTGGACCGAAGTCACGTCGCGACGGGACAATTGATTTGATTTTGTCTTAGCCAATTGTGTGCACCTGCATTCCACTCGCTGCCCCGAACAAGCGAGCGGACCCCCGTTTGTAACCCGTCTAGCCGATTCGATCCCGACCGACTAAAGGGTTTCCCCTTCATAAACGCACTGCGTAATCTATGGCGGTATTTACGTCACGCCAGTGTTCGCCTGCGCTTTTGTTTGTAAGCGTTGCAGGAAATGCACTTCCCTGTCTTTCTTCAAAAGCTTCGGCGATCCGTTTTCCAGCGCAACTCTGCATCAGCTCGGTCAAAAGACCTCCGACTGTGCCCCCTTTGCACCAGAAATCCCCATTTAGAATACAAAAGCAGGCCGCTCGACCGAGAAGCCAGCGAGCGGCAAAGCCGACGCCTGGAACCCCTCACGCAGAGCGAAGATTCCTCCCCGCTTATGAAACTCGACGGCCTTGCCGATCCGGTCATTCGTTGCGATGGCGACTAAACGGCCGTTCTCGCGAACCTGCGGTTTCAGCGTCTCAGGCACTTGCTCGATCCCGCCTTCGACAAGGACGACATCATATGGTGCCTTGGCCGACCAGCCAGCAGCTGCCGGGCCAGATACGGCGATAGCGTTCGTGATGCCGTTCGCCGCAAACGCCGCCTGAGCGGTCTTGGCGCTTTCCTCATCAGGCAACAGTGCGACGACCTTGGCCGCGAACTGCGAGACGAGTGCCGCGCCATAACCGGCTTCACCGATGACGAGGACGTTGTCGGCCTCTTCGATCTCGGCCAATTGAATGAGCTTGGCGAGAACGCGCGGCGCCAGCACCTCGCGTCCGGGCGCGATCATCAAACTTTCGTCGCTATAGGCCAAGTCTGCGAGCTTCGCGGGCAGAAAGGCTTCGCGCGGAATGACCGTCATGGCCGCCGTGATGCGCCTGTCCGTCACGTCACTCGGGCGGATTTGGCTTTCGACCATATTCTTGCGTTGCAAAGCAGTGTTCGTCACGCCTGTCTCCGCGCCGGAGTTCTTGCCTGTGTTAAGTCTTTCTATACGCAGTCCATGAGCCTAGCGCGACTGGAAAGCGGTCGCATGTGGGCGGTTTGCAACGCTTATCTACGGTACTCACTGACTAATTTGCCCCTGGGGGAGGAAACATCCGCGTGCCGGCCACGTGGGCCTTGCTCCGGTTGCGTCTCGAACCCTGGCGAGGCAGCCTCATCCGAAACAATTTCAATCGATCTTCGTAACGGCTTGTAAGAAGCGCGGCGTCTGTGTTAGACGGCCCGTTCGATCGATTGGCGCCCGGATTTGCACGACCACATTGCGATTCGGAGAGGCGGTTGGACGAATACGAGTGGGGCCACGTGGCGGAGTGGTGACGCAGCGGATTGCAAATCCGTGAACGCCGGTTCAATTCCGGCCGTGGCCTCCAAGCGTGCTTCGACTTGTCGCCGTCCGGCGTCGTTGGATGCGCTAAAGAAAATCGAGCTAGCCTCTCGCCAGCGCAGACTCGTTCTGCTATGCGGGGCGCTTTCCGGGCACAGCCCCGGTATTCCGCGGTAGCTCAGTGGTAGAGCGTCCGACTGTTAATCGGATGGTCGTAGGTTCGAGCCCTACCCGCGGAGCCAAAAAATCACATTTTTCAACGCCTTATCTGAATGCAGGATCACGCCTCTCTGGCGCTGAGCACCAATGTCAAGCCGGAAGTATGTTCAGCCGAGTTTTGGTTGGCTGGCCTAACGGTAAAAACATCCAACCGGCTAGGTATGAGCCTCCCGCGAAGTCAAATCGTGGCTCTCGTTGAGAGAGGCCGTCTTCGAATGGGGGCGGAGAGAGGCGCGCCTACGGGAACGAGGTCTCGTTGTGACCTCGGCGGACTAGATCGGATGGCATCGAACGTCGCGCTGCCGCGAAGTTTGAGGTGGGAGGATTCAAATGAACCCGCGCGGAACGCTTCATCTGCTCATCGGCCCGGTCGGAGCCGGCAAAACCACCTACGCCTGCCAGTGCGTCGCAAGATCAGGCGGCGTATTCTTGGATCTCGATAGCTCCATGGTTCGGTTGTATGGCGCGGACACGCGTCCGACGAATGAAGTTATCGACTGGTACATTGAGCACCGGGAGCGTTGCCGTGGCCTACTTTGGGATGTTTCCCTCAGCATACTGGCCGTGGGTATCGATGTGCTCCTTGAGATCGGCTTGGTAAGCGCGAAAGAGCGCTACGCCTTTTATGATAAAGCGCGCGCACAGGATTTGCCTCTTCGCGTTCACTTGTTGGATGCGCCGCGTAACGAGCGGCGGGAGCGGGTAGCGCGACGCAATCAATATCCTCAGCCCTTCACCCAGATTGTCCCGCCGGCCCTGTTTGAAGCAGCGTCCGACGCTTGGGAGCATCCCTCCGAAGCGGAGTGCGAAGCTTGGGAGTTGATCGATGTCGCCGCCGTAGACCGCTTATAGCCCTAGGCAGCAGAAACCGCGTCGTCGGCGGTTAAAGTCAGCACGGCATAACGATGCGGGGCAGCGCTGCCTCCGGCGTGGCCCTGTGGAAGGCTCGGCTACGCCCACGTCGTGTCGTCGATGATGATAAACTGTCCGTCAGGGCTCTCGTCGCGGGCAAACTTGATTGCGGCTTGGCGCGAGCGAAATAGACCTGCCTTGCTGCCTTCGTCGTTGCGAATTTCCCACGACCCCGACCGATGAGCGATCATATGGAATATCTGTGCGGCCGGACTATCGTGCGTTGGACCGATGGCATGGCCCTTATTCCGCAGGTCTTCCTCGGCGACATCCGTGGGAGGGTTCACAACACTGCCTCTCGCGCGATCCGTGATCGATGTCAGTTCGATTAAACGGGCTTGGCAAAAGAGGGCGGCTGAGTCATGTCGATCTGCGCTTTCAGAATTAGACTTAAATAGCATCTGCAGCCTCCGAACGCGTCATCATCACCACTTTCATTTCGGGTGACCAATGTTCGAAAGCCATGCGGGGCACCGGGTAATCTCCTAAGGATCCCATAAGAACCCTGGCGGCCGCTTGGCGCTCGGAATAACAACGCTCAAAAAGGCCGGACGCCGTTCGTAGCAAAGTCGTCCGACCTTTCTGGCTAGCGGCCATTAAAGAAGCTTGGCCGCAATCAGCTGCCGTGTTTTGGCGGTGGGGCGCCTCGAAACGTTGTGGGGATATGGTTCACGCCCATCGACTCGAAGCGCGGATTTGAGACCGAACCGTTGGTTGGATGATATGCAGTTGTGATAACGCCTGCCGCAACCATCAGCGCGACGACCGCGAACAAGTTGTACGCGATCTTGCGGGCCGCGCCCTTATCGCTGTCTTGTCGATCCCAAGTGTTACGCCCAATCAGTACTATGCCTGGATATGTCATGGCACATCTCCTTTCGTCACGAAGAGGTAGCGATGGCCATATTTGGAATCGAGAAGGCGGAAGGGGCGACGTTATAGGAATGGCATAATGGCGTGCCGCCGCAGTCGAAACGGAACGGAACGTCGAGGCATCAAACGGCCTATTCCCGCAAGCCCAGAGCGGCCGTCCTCCCTCTCAGGAAGACGGCGCCGATTTTGAAGGCTCAAATTTCGCGAATGGCACCCCGGGAAGCGCTGGTCGCCATGCTGGCGTAGGCTTTCAGAGCCTTCGAAACCTTACGCGTTCGGGCTTCTGCGGGCTTCCAGCCGATCCGCTCCTGCGCGGCCCGACGCTTTGCCATTTCCTCGTCGCTGATCGCGAGATGAATGCGGCGCTCGGGGATGTCGATCTGAATCTCGTCGCCTTCCTGCACGAGCGCGATAGCGCCGCCGGCTGCCGCCTCTGGCGATACGTGGCCGATCGACAAGCCCGACGATCCGCCTGAAAAGCGCCCGTCCGTAACGAGGGCACAAGCCTTGCCGAGGCCTTTCGATTTCAGATAGCTCGTAGGATAGAGCATCTCTTGCATGCCAGGTCCGCCGCGCGGTCCCTCATAACGGATCAGCACGATATCGCCCGGCTTAACCCGGCCGCCGAGGATGTCTGACACGGCCGAATCCTGGCTTTCGAAAACGCGGGCACGTCCGGTGAACTTCAGGATGCTGTCGTCGACGCCCGCGGTTTTCACGATGCAGCCGTCTTCGGCGAGATTGCCGAACAGTACGGCCAAGCCGCCGTCTTGCGAGAAAGCATGAGCCTTGTCGCGAATGACCCCCTTCGTGCGATCGAGGTCGAGTTCGGCGTAGCGGCGATCCTGGCTGAATGCGACCTGCGTCGGCACGCCTCCGGGCGATGCGCGATAAAAATCTGCGACCGTCTCACTGTTGGACTGAGCGACGTCCCAGTGCGACAGGGCCTCACCCAGGGTGGCGGCGTGGACGGTCGGAACGTCGGTGTGGAGCAGGCCCGCACGATCGAGTTCGCCGAGGATCGCCATGATGCCACCCGCGCGATGAACGTCTTCCATGTGCACGTCGGACTTCGCGGGCGCGACCTTGCACAGGCATGGCACGCGGCGCGACAGCCGATCGATGTCGCTCATCGTGAACGGCACTTCGGCTTCCTGCGCAGCGGCAAGCAAATGCAGCACCGTGTTCGTCGATCCGCCCATCGAAATGTCGAGCGTCATAGCGTTCTCGAAGGCGGCAAAGCCTGCAATGGTCCGCGGTAGTGCTGTCTCGTCATTCTGCTCGTAATAGCGGCGGGTCAGATCGACGATGAGATGGCCAGCTTCAATGAACAATCGCTTGCGACCAGCATGCGTCGCGACGATTGAGCCGTTGCCGGGCAGCGAAAGGCCGAGCGCCTCGGTCAAGCAGTTCATCGAGTTCGCGGTGAACATGCCCGAGCACGAACCGCACGTCGGACAGGCGGAACGCTCCATCGCCATGACGGCTTCGTTGGACACGCGATCGTCGGCGGCAGCGACCATCGCGTCGACAAGGTCGATTGCGGTCTCCTTGCCGTCGTGGATGACCTTGCCCGCTTCCATCGGGCCACCGGAAACGAACACGGTCGGAATGTTGAGACGCAGGCTCGCCATCAGCATGCCGGGCGTAATCTTATCGCAATTGGAAATGCAAACCATGGCGTCAGCGCAATGGGCGTTGACCATGTATTCGACGCTGTCGGCAATCAGCTCGCGAGAGGGGAGCGAATAGAGCATGCCGTCGTGGCCCATCGCGATGCCGTCATCGACGGCGATGGTGTTGAACTCTTTCGCTACCCCGCCTGCGCGTTCGATTTCACGCGCCACGAGCTGTCCGAGATCCTTGAGATGCACATGCCCCGGAACGAACTGCGTAAACGAGTTGACGACGGCAATGATCGGCTTGCCAAAGTCCTCGTCCTTCATGCCGGTTGCGCGCCATAGGCCGCGCGCTCCAGCCATGTTTCTGCCGTGGGTGGTCGTCCTGGAACGATAAGGAGGCATATCGAGGGTCTTTCTCGTAATGAGCTCGTAACAGTCGTTTGGAGATCAAGCGGACGATGGCTCGCCATCCCGGCCGCTTTTCGTGGGCTGGCCAATAGCATAACTGGCGCCGAATGCCGAAGATAACAGGGTCTCGCGCCAAGCGCCAATGACGCAGCGGCGGTCGCCGCCCCCCGCGAGAACTGTTGTCGGCAGGCCCGAATGCATTGCAGCGACGCCGCATTAAGCAGAAGCGTCCGGAAGGTCAAATTACATAGCAAATTTGCCGTCTGAGCTCTGGGATTTACCGTACCCTGCTCGGAAAATCTGTCCGGCCTTTTCGGACAGCACCGACACGCCGGCGGAGCGTCGTGAGAGTGTGCACGGCGGTCGGATATCATGGCGCCGGTGGCAACGCTCTGACAGATCCGCAGATCGAAGACGTCTCCGAAATTTGCGAGCGGCGAGAGACACAGCGATACATTTGCGCGGAGGCGCTCGATCGCGAAAGATCTGACGGCCGAGCAAATGCATGCTCCAGCGCAATACTATGGGAGGAGCGCGGAAACGAAATAGCTCCTGGGGCGTACCGTCAATCGGCAGAGAAAAGCCCCGGCCTGACTTCAGGGGATTTCGGCCGGGGCTCCTGATGGTCTGCATAGAGAGCGTCAGGGTGCGACGACTCGTCATAGTTGTCCAGCTACTCTTTTCTTCTCGCGCTGTCTCTCCACCGCTCATTGTCTTCTGCTGGAGACTGGCACAAGCGACCCAGCGTACAAGTTCGGCTGCCTTTCGCCCGCCCGAATACGGCATCTTCTGCAATGACAGAGACAATCGGCGTATGCTAGGTCCGGCTCAGCTGGGAGCCTCATGTCGATTTAAATTCCATATGCGCCTTTTCCCCTTCGGCCAGAAACGCAGACCGCTCAGATGGGCTGTTGCCGTTATCCGCGTTTACCGGGGGTCCCTGCGCAAGCTTCTCCGCGACAACACTTTTATCCTGGTCGTCGCAGCAGCGTGTGTCGGCGCGGCCAGCGGCGCCATCGCTTCGCTGATGATCCTCATCTCGGAAACCGCGCACCAATATCTCTTTGGGCTTAATGCGGGAGAGCGGCTCAGCTCGGCATTGGACCTCTCTCCCACCCAGGTGATTTTCATCGTAACGCTGGGCGGCGTCCTTGTCGGCGCAACGTACTTGCACCAGTCGCGGCTAAGGCATGTGATCGTCGACCCGATCGAAGCCAACGCGCTTTACGGCGGCCGCATGTCGTTCAGGGACAGCGCGTTCGTGGCCTTGCAGTCGCTGCTATCGAGCGGCTTCGGCCTGTCGCTCGGTATCGAAGGCGGCTTTACGCAGGCTGCCGGAGCCGTCGGCTCGAAAGTCGGACAATTCTTGAACCGTCGTCGTCACGACGTGCGCATGCTCGTCGGCGCAGGATGCGCAGGCGGCATCGCGGGAGCCTTTGCGGCGCCGTTCGCAGGAGCCGCTTATGGCTTCGAACTCATCGTCGGCAGCTATACCGTCGCGACGCTGTCACCCGTCGTTGCGGCGGCCGTGGCGGGACATCTGGCGTCGCGACTTTTGGTCGGCCACTCCTATCACATTCCGCTCAATCCAAATGGCTTTGGCAGCGATGGTTACGCCATTCTGGCACTGTTTCTCGGCGTCGCTTGCGGACTACTGTCGGTCGGTTTGATGCGCTGCGTGACGGGTGTCGAGCGCATATTCCGACAGAGCAAAATGCGTGACGTCTTCCGGCCATGGGCAGGCGGCCTGCTGGTCGGTTTAATGGCCATTTTCGTGCCGCATCTGCTCGGCTCCGGCCACGATGCGATGGCGCTGATCCTGAATAACGAATGGCCGGTAAAGCTGTTGGCCGTCGTACTGGCTGGCAAGATTGTGGCTTCGGCGCTGTCGCTCGGCTCGGGGTTTCGTGGCGGCCTGTTCTCGACATCGCTCTTCCTCGGGGCCGTCACGGGCGCCATTGCCGGAAACGTCGGCGTGATGGCCGGCGTGGTCGCGCCGAACGATGTGGCGATCATCAGCCTTGTCGGCATGGCAAGCTTTGGCGCTGCAGTCGTCGGAGCACCGATGGCGATGGCGCTGCTCGCGATCGAAGTTACCGGCGACTTGACGGTCGTCGAACCTGTTCTGCTCGGTGTTCTGGCCGCGACACTGACCGTCAGGCAAGTGTTCGGATACTCGTTTGCGACGTGGCGTTTTCATCTGCGCGGCGAAGCGATCCTCGGCGGCGAAGACGTCGGCTGGGCACGACAGACGACGGCCCGCGATCTGATGCGGCGCGATTTGAATACAGTGCCGATCAGCATGTCGCTCGCCGACTTTTGCGCACGCTTTCCTGTCGGCTCGACGAAGTACGTAGCGGTCGCGGACCAAAAGGCGGCGTACGTTGGCCTCCTTGATGTCGCTGCCTTGCATGTCGACCAATTGAACGACAATCCGGGCAGCACGCTGGAAGACCTGAAGTCGTCGCTTGAGCATAGCAATGACTGGGTGATGGCCTCGACGCGCTTCGACATGCTCGTGCAGTTATTTGAACAGCGCGAAACAGAGCGACTGGTCATCGTCGACAACGAAACGTCGAGGCACGCCTTGGGCTACATCACGGAAGCGTTCGCGCTCCGGCGCTATCGCCAGGAGCTCGAAGCCCGTCAGCGCGAGATCTTCGGCAACTAGCCGAGACCATATCGTCTATTCAGCAGCCGCGAGCGGACCGCTATAGGGCGCGCGCTTGGCGCGTTCGGGATACGTCCCTTTCAGCCGGGCAGCAACGTAGCGCTGAATAAGCCAGACCGGTTCCTCGAGATGACTGAGGCGCCCCTGCACGACTTTCCGTGACGCTAACCCGCGCTGCACGCCGACGTTCACGAGCATGTCTTCCTTGTGAAAGTCGCTCAGCATCTTGGTTTCGGCAGCGAGTGTCTCAGCGTAGTCGGGCGCGACCATCGCAGCCTTCGTGACGAGCGTCATTGTCTGCAGCTTGCACTTTCCGGCCGATAGCGGCAGCAGCCGATACCACAGCACGCGGTCGTGCGTTGTCAGAAGCATGAAGCAGGGAAAGCCGACATAAAGCCCCCATTCGACCTGGTTTT
The DNA here is from genome assembly GCF_905067615.1 of Hyphomicrobium sp. MC8b. NCBI lineage: Bacteria > Pseudomonadati > Pseudomonadota > Alphaproteobacteria > Hyphomicrobiales > Hyphomicrobiaceae > Hyphomicrobium > Hyphomicrobium sp. MC8b. The sequence goes on from NZ_LR898465.1 coordinate 2,955,301, forward strand.
CCATCGAAAGACCGGAGATGGGCGAAAAACCGGGTAGCGTTTCGCCTTTGGCCAGTGCCTCCTCCATCTCCTCGCGAATGCGTTCCTTGAAGGGAAGATGGGCGCGAATGAAATGCGGGTGCTCGGGCTCGCTCCAGGTGTTTTGGCCAGGCATCGTGCGATTGAGCGTTTCGGCGTGCGCACCGATGTGATGATAGGACTCCATCCAATTCTCGATCATCACCTTCCAGTTGAAGTCGCACTCCCAGTCGAGCGTGATGACGACCTCCATGTCTTCCGTGTTCCATGGCGCGAGCATCGTCGCGAGGTCTTTATATTGCTCGGCGACAGGCGCCGCGTTGCCGTCGAAGTTGACGAAGACGAAGCCCTTCCAGACTTCGGTACGGAAACCCGCGAGCTGCCAGTCGTCCTTTTTGAAATCCTCGACGCGCTGCATGTGCGGACAGCCCTTGAGATGCCCATCGAGATCGAACGCCCAAAGATGGTAAGGGCACGTCAGACGCTTCGCGGTGCCACGGCGCGGAAAATCAAAGCCCTCCGGGATGATGTCCATAGAGCGATGGGGGCAAACGCGCGACAGCACGTGGATCTGATCGCGTTCGTCGCGCGTCACGACCAGCGGTTCACCAAGCAGATCGACGGCGAGAAAGCTGCCTGGCTCCTTGAACTCGGAGACATGCGCGACGCAAAGCCAGCCGGTCTCAAGAACGCGCTTGGCTTCGAAGGCGAAATAATCCTCGTCGGTATAGGCTGCCGGAGGAAACGTCACCGCACGGGCCAGCGGCTGCGCGGCCGCCTGCTCGATTTTAGCGGTGATCGTCGCGAGCTTGTCGGCAATTGTTTCCGTCGAGGAAAACCCGACGATATTTGAAGGGGGCATGGAATTTCGATCCTTTCCCGGGAGGTCGAATTCGACTGTTGAAGGCGCGCGCATCATCAGCGGTCGGGCTGAGGCCGGGAACCCATCGCTTTACAATCTGTGACATAAATAGAATTTATGAGTGGGTTGGCTCGATCAAAAGTGGTTTCGCATTGGCTGTGCGGAAAAAGACGATGTTGTCAGGCGCCTCGCTTTTTAGGCGCTTGGACCTCAATTTACTGAAGGTTTTCCGCGAAATATGCCGCTCGGAAGGTATCGGCTCGGCGGCCCGAAGGCTCAACCTGCAACAACCGACGGTGAGCCTGGCGCTTCGTCGTCTCGAAGATCACGTTGGTGAAAAATTATGCCTTCGAACACCGCGGGGTGTCGAGCTCACGGCGGCGGGGCACGTCCTGGCCAAGTTTTGCGACACCCTTTTCGACTCCGTCCAATCCCTGCCCAACGATATTGCCAGGACGTCCGGCGACGTGCAGGGCCTGCTCACGATCCGCACCGTCTCAGGCGTTGTCTCGCCGGAACTCGATGCAACGCTCGATACGATGCGGCGGCGTCACCCTGGCATCCGCCTGAAGATCGAAGTTGCACCTTGTCCGATCGTCGTCGAGGCCTTGGCCAAGGGCCGCGCGGAAGTCTGCATTTCTTTCGATGCCGCGCCGCGCGCCGAGCTGCTTTACGAGCCGCTGGTGCGCGAATTTCAGCAGCTCTACTGCGCTCGCTCCAGCCCCCTCTATGGCGCGACGGTCAACCGTCCGGAAGTGCTTGCCACAGAACGCTTCGTTGTGACCGGCACGGATGAGCCGATGGAAGTGAAGAATTTCCGCCTGCGTTATGGACTGGGACTGAGACCATCAGGCGAAGCGGAAAACCTGGATGAAGCCAAGCGCATGATCCGCATGGGCGTCGGACTTGGCTTTCTGCCGACCATTCTCGTCTCGCGCGAAGAACGCGATCACCTCTGGCCCTTGCTACGGTCGGCGACGCTGCCGAATTACTGCCTCTACCTGATCACGCATCCCGAGGCACAACAGACCGTGCCGACGCAGATTTTTCTACGCGAAATTCGGCGACGGCTGTCGGCTCGCGGCGGAGCAATTTAGCGCCGGAACCGGGGCAGCACATCGCCAAGCACCATCCGGCGCCCCCTGCGATACTTCGCGGCCTGTGGATAGCCCCCTCGTCTGAGCCATGCGGTGGCGCGCACATGCCACACTCTCGCCACAAGTGCGCGTCGACGCGGGCTGAACGGACGGATTAGGGTTGTACTGACATGGCGCGAATGCAGTATCGCCGGACCCGGAGCACAACGGATCACAATTTCTTCGGGACAAACTGTTGGGTAAAAGGGGGACAATGTGAGGAAACTGCTTTCGATCATCGCGCTCAGCTGCGCGATGGCCTTGGCATTCGGCGCTTACGCACCAAGTGCGCGCGCCGGTGCGCTGACGAGCGGCGTGCTGGCGCTGAAAGGCGATCAGGCCAATCTCGTCGAAAAGGCCCGCTACCGCTGCTGGTGGCGGAACGGATATCGCCATTGCGGCTACCGGCATGGCTACTGGCGTCATCATCGCGCTTGGCGTCACCGCCACTGGCGCAACCGCTACTATCGCCGCCATCACAGCGTATACCGGCGCCACTATTACTATAATTCCTATCGCCGCCCGTACGCCTACCGCTATCGTCCGGGCTATTGCATCGGCCTGTGCTGGTGGTGATCACATCTGACGAACGAACAGCGCCGGAGGCTTTCCGGCGCTTTCATTTTTTGACGTCGGCGGAGCAAATTGGAAACGAATCGCAGCGTCCGCCGCGCCGCGCACAGCGAAGCTTGGCCATTGCAATTGGGGAAATTCGGTGGCTGCCTGTCGCGGGCCATCGGCGCGAACGTCAAAATTCGTCAATAAAAACAGGCATAAATCGCAATTCCGCGATCATTATTACAGCCCTTGACGATGGCGGCGCGCCGCCATCCAATGTTGCAGCGCGGAAGTTGCGCGAGACGGGGAACCTCTGATGGCTTTCTTGAAGGGAATTTGCGTGTCGCGCGACGCGGGGGACGGATTGCGAATATTGGTGGAGCGTACCGGACTTTTTCTCATCGCCGTAATCGGCCTCACCGCCCTCGTTTGCGGCACGGCATCAGCGGCGGACAACACCTATGGCGGCTTTGGTCCCGAAGGTCCGCGCATGCGCGAGCAGCTTTGGATCCTGCCGAGCGGTGAACCCGGACGTTCGCTGCGCGCGACCCTTTTCCGGCCCGCGGAAGATCCCAAAGCGCCGGGCAAACAGTTTCCGCTCGTCGTCATCAATCACGGCACTGATGAATCCACGCGCCTCGCCGTTTCGATGCCGGTTTATTATTGGCTGTCGCGGTGGTTCGTCGAGCGTGGGTATGCCGTCATCCTTCCGCAGCGCCGCGGACATGGCGCCACCGGCGGCCAACTGTCGGAGGCCGTCGGCACCTGCGCCAATCCCAATCACTATGAATCCGGCAACATCGCCGCCGACGACATCGTGGCGACGATCAACTACATGACGGCACAGCCCTTTATCGCCAAGCGCGGCGCCATCGTCGCCGGCATCTCAACCGGCGGATGGGCATCGCTGGCCGTTGCGGCTCGCAACCTTCCGCAAGTCCAGGCCATCGTGAATTTCGCCGGCGGACGCGGCGGGCACGCGTATGGCCAGCCGAATGCGATCTGCGGTGAAAGCGATCTTCTGTCGGCGGCGCATTTCTACGGCGAGACGGCACGCGAGCCGACGATCTGGTTCTATTCCGAAAACGACAGTTATTTCGGACCCAACCTCGCGGTGAAGCTGGCGCACGCCTGGAGCAGCGGCGGCGGCAACGTCGAGGAACACATCCTGCCGCCCTACGGCTCGGACGGACACACCATTGCGGACGATCGCCAGGGCTGGGACATCTGGGGTGCGAGCCTGGACCATTTTCTGACGACGGTTCGCGGCAGCGAGATGCTGGTTGCAGGAGAGCCCGCCGAGCAACCTGCGACGGCATTGGCAACTTCGGCCATTGCAACAACCGGCGCAACGCGATAGCGACCGCACAACAGGCCGTTCCTCTAATCGGGACGGTCTGTCATTGATCCAGCGCTATCGACAAGATGCGTGCTGCGATTTAGCGTAGCTAAACATTCTTGCGTGTGAAGAGTTGTCGCCCGCCGTGCAAGCGTGGGCCTTTTGGAATGCAATGACGTTAATCCTCGTGCGGCAACAAACTCAAAGTCCGGTAATTTCAAGCTATGGCCGCTAGACCCCGAAGTGCCGTTGTATCGGCTCTGGCGGTTGCGATGAGAGACCTAGGGTTGGGGTCTTCAACCGTCCTCAAGATCGGCGTTCTCGCGCCTCTTACAGGCCCGCTGAAGGCATGGGCGGTTCCCGGATATAACGGCAGCCTCATCTGGACCGAGCGCGTGAATGCTGCCGGCGGACTGAAAGTCGGCGGCCGCCGTTACATGCTCGAACTAGTGCCTTACGACACGATGTATCAGCCCGACCGGGCGCTTCAGGGCGCCAAGAAGCTGATCGTCGAGGAAGGCGTCAAACTCATCCTGATGATCGGCGGCAACGATCTCACGACGGACGTTCGCAGGCTGATCAAGCAGCATCGCATGCTCGTCGCGACGCTGTTGCCGAGCGATCTGTCTCCCGATGCGCCAACGCTCGTTGCGCCGAGCGAAGTGCATCCGATCTATAATGTGACGGGAGTCGAGTGGCTCAAGCGGACGCATCCAGGCATCAAGACAGCGGCCCTGTGCGCGCAGCGCGATCTACTCGGCCTGCCGTCGATCGCGACCTATAGGGCGGCCTTTGAGGCGGCCGGCATTGAACTCGTTGCGGAGCACCTGTTCGAGCCGGATACGAACGATTTCGGTCCGATCGTCGATAAGTTGATGGCGAAGAACCCGGACATTCTATGCTGGGACACGGCCTACGAGCCGTTCGTCCATGCGCTGACGATCGAAGCATTCAAGCGCGGCTTCCGCGGCAGGCTGCTATCGTGCACATGCGACAACTACGAGGAACTGATCCGGCGGACGAGCAGCGATTTCATGGAAGGTTTCGTCTTTCAGTTCCCTGATTTCGACGATCCGCGCCTCAACGAAGGGCACATCAATTTCGAAGATCCCGGCGCCTTCTACGATGAATTCTGCCGGCGCTTTCCGGGCACATGGAGCGCGGTGTCGTGGGAATACGCCTCGACGCTGGAGCTTTGGAAATCTGCCGTGCAGCGCGCCCGCGCGTTCGAGCCCTTCTCAGTGCTCGCCGCCATGAAGATCGGCGGCATCGGCCAGCACGCGTTCGGCGAAGCACGGTGGTGGGGCAAGGATCTGTTCGGCATCGACAACGCGCTAGTCGGCGATTGGCCGGTCGTCGCCATCGTTGACGGCAAGGCACGCATCCAGGAGTTCGGTTCGATTGCCGATTGGTGGGCAAAGAACCGCTCGTTGCTCGTCAAGCATATGCGTGCGCTTGATCTGATGTGGGACCAGCGCGAGCATTTGGCGGCGTCGGCGGAAACGCTCGAACGCCTGACCGCTCAGGATTCGTAGATCATATCTTCGTGGGCGTTCGCCACGTAAAGCTTGATGATCTCGACGGCCGTCTCGACGTTGCGCCGAGCAATAGCATCGTAAAGCGATCGAAACATCAACTGGATGCTCTTGATCTTGGCCGGCGTAAGCACCTGCCGCCTGGCGGCCGCCCATTGCGGATGGCGACGAACTTCATGGAGGATCGCGTACATCGCGACGATGAGCGAATTATGCGTGCCGCGCGCGATCGTCATCATAAATTCTTCTTCAAGCGCAGCAAATATTTCAGCTTCGGTGACGATGGCTTCGAGGCGCTGAAGCTGACTCTGGAGGTCGGCGATATCGCGTGTCGACATATAGATCGTCGCGAGGCGCGTCATCTCGGGCGCGAGAATGGAGCCCGCGACGTTCATGGCAAAGGGCGAGGCCGTCTCGGCAAGCTGATCGACGTTGATATGTGACGAGGAGTGTCCCCCCGCATTGCCGTTCGCATGTGGTTTTCGCTGATATGAAACGAACGTACCGCTGCCAGGGCGACGCGAAACAATGCCGTAAACCGATAAAAATTCGAGCGCCTGACGGATCGTTGCGCGGCTATCACCGAACGCTTCCGCTAAGTCTCGTTCGGCAGGGATTCGCGTTCCGAACGGAAATTCTCCCGACGCGAGCCGCCCGAAAAGACGTGTCGCAATCTCCTTGACCCGTGGCGTGACGAGCGGATGACGCGAGACGTCATGGATCCAAGGCGGTGTTTCGAAGTCGTAGGTATCAGACATCATTCAAACTCAAGCTGCTGGTTCGGATTGGCGGCGTCGCACGGGTCGTCAGCGGAACGATCGATCGCCTCTAAAATCGTGGGTGCGAGAAGTGCGGTCAGTGCCACGGCGCTTTCCAAATTTGCGCACGTCTCGGAAAGCGCGGCCGACAACGTCAGCTGACGCGTGGAAATATCGTAGAGTTTGTCGGCATAAATCGCGTAGATATCAGCGTCGCCGTTCGGCTCGATGCAAGCCGAAAGCAGGCGCGCTTCCGGCGCCGCATAGCCTAGCACGTCTCGTAAAGTCGCCCTCAACGCGGCCGCACACTCCGCGGTGCATGCGGCGTCTGGCGTTCGGCGACCGATCAGCGTGCGGTTGAATTGGGTGATCGCGAGAGCCGCTTCTGCGAGACGGCGATATCGCTCCCGTTGCGCGCCTATCAAAACGTCCGGCGCCTTTGCGGCGAGACGGAAATGAAAAGACGAACTCGCGCCGCCCATCGGCACATCGAGTGTGGCGACGCCTGCGATAACATTTCGCCACGTTAGCTCGGCCGCCTCAAAGCAGTTCCCAGCTTCGTGCTCGTGCCCGAGAAGCAGGCGCGCAGCGCCCGCGTTGGATCGACAGACGGCGCGCAGGGAATCGAATTCGCTTTGCTCCTCAGCCGACACGGCGTCGGCTTCGAGCCAGCAACGCGCAGCCTCTTCGGTCCGGGCGCGCGATATCCGATCGAACCCACTCACCGTCGATTCCACCCACAAATTCCGAGACTTGCTGGCCGCTGCGCTTCGCATCTCGATTGCGAAAATCCTTCTCTATCTCACTCCCATGCCACAGCAATCGCTCTTTGCGGACCAAAATGCAACCGCATTTGACCAAAAATACCCAATTTGGTTTCGCAACTGCGATAACCGCGATAACATCTAAGTATTGCGATAAAATATGCTTTTTGTGCCTGCGAAATAATCAATTAGGGTTTCTTGATGGTGATTTTTTTGACTTGCGGGTAATTCACCTTCCCCTAACATGGCCGCCGTTGGGCAATTGCGGTGTTTTCTGGTTTAAATTGGTTTCCGGCCATTTCATCCGGTTGCATCAAACCAAGCCCGCGCTCGACGGCAGTCCGCCGCTCTTTCGGCTTCGATCGGCAAAGGCCCTCAAGGGCTTGAGCCGCGAAACCGGGAGGTGCTCGTTTTTCATCAACCGATAAGGCTCAATCGGGAGAGAACATGGCAACAGAAACGGGAACGCTTACTGCGGACGGGCCAAGCGCCACGTCCGGTCAACTTGTTAGGGCGATCGATTGGAGAGGTGCGTTTTGGGTCGCCAGCGGCGTCCCGGCTCTCGTCCTTTTCTCGATCGGCGGTATCGCGGGCGTTGCGGGAAAGGTCGCCTTTCTCGTGTGGTTCGCGTCGATGATCATGGGATTCATTCAATCCTTCACCTACGCAGAAATCGCCGGTCTCTTTCCCAACAAATCAGGCGGCGCCTCAGTCTACGGCGCGGCCGCCTGGGTGCGTTATTCCAAGCTCATCGCACCGCTCTCCGTCTGGTGTAACTGGTTCGCCTGGTCGCCCGTGCTATCGCTCGGATGCTCCATTGCCGCCGCTTACATCCTCAACGCACTGGCTCCGATCCCGCCGGCAGATGCGCCGCAAGTGGCGGCCTGGATCAGTGCACACGCAGGTTCGATCCCGGCCGATTCTCCGCGTATCGCCGAATGGCTTGCTGCCAACCACGGTAAGACCGCGGCCGACGCAATTAGCGCTTTGCTCTCGACGGATGCCATCGCGGCGCTGACGCCTGCAATTCGCAACTGGTCGGCGTTCCACGGCACCCTCGGCCCGGTGTCGTTCTCGTTCAACGCCGCGTTCTTCATCGGCGCAATCCTGATGCTGATTACCTTCGCTATTCAGCACCGGGGCATTCTCGGCACTGCGAGCGTGCAGAAGTACATCGGCCTCGCGGTCATCATCCCGATGCTGATCGTCGGCGTCGTGCCAATCATAACGGGCCAGATCGACTGGTCGAACTTCACACCCCTTGAACCCTTGAAAGCGGCGTATGCGCCGGACATGGGCTCTTGGGATATCGGCGGATGGACGCTGATCCTCGGCGCGATGTTCATCGCGGCGTGGTCAACCTACGGCTTCGAGACGGCGGTCTGCTACACGAGCGAGTTCCGCAATCCCGGCACCGACACGTTCAAGGCGATCTTCTATTCGGGTCTCCTTTGCCTTGTGCTCTTCACGCTGGTGCCCTTCACGTTCCAGGGCGTCCTCGGCCTGTCGGGTATGCTTGAGCCATCCATCGTCGATGGTTCGGGCGTCGCGGCGGCGATGGCCAACATGGTGGGTCATGGCAGCGCGTTCGTCACGAACCTACTCGTCATGCTCATGATCCTCGCCCTGATGCTCTGCCTAATGACGGCGATGGCGGGTTCCTCGCGCACGCTCTATCAGGGCTCGCGTGACGGCTGGCTGCCGCGTTACCTCAGCCACGTCAACGAGCACGGTGCACCGACGCGCGCAATGTGGACCGATCTCGTGATCAACCTCGCAGTCCTGGCGATTGCCTGCGCGGATGCCACGAGCTTCTTCTTCATCCTCGCCGTCTCGAACTGCGGTTACATCATCTTCAACTTCCTGAACCTCAACTCGGGCTGGCTGCATCGCATCGATAACGCCGACGTTCCGCGTCCGTGGCGGGCGCCGACGTGGGTGCTTGCCATCGGCGCAGTGTTTGCTTTCGTGAACGCCGTGTTCATGGGAGCGGGCGCGAAGGTGTGGAATCCGTCGGCTCTGTGGGCCGGCCTGTTCACGGCAGCGTTGATCATCCCGGTCTTCTGCTTCCGCCACTACGTGCAGGACAAAGGCGTTTTCCCGGCACACATGCTGGAAGACCTCGGACTGCACGAAGCTGACTTCAAGAAAAAGAAAGCCGGCGCGCTGCCCTACATCGTGCTCGTAGCCGGCTTCCTTGTGGTCCTGGCTTCCAACTGGTTCTTCCAGTTGCCTGCCTAAAGAAAGAGCGGACCGGAGCGGTTCACATCGCCGCTCCGGTCTGGTCAAATCGCTTCCGGAAGTTTCCGGCAGGAAGCTCACCGGAATTAAGGAGCACTTGATGACGATCAGCACGAATAAAAGCCGTCCGATCTATCCGGGCCTCAGCCCGGACCTCAACGCCCGCAGCAACATCATCGTATGTGACAAGGGCGGCGCGGCCGCCGTCACAGAATTGTTTTCGCGCGCCGACACCGCCTTTGCAAAGCGCACCACGGTGCTTCTTGCCGACACGCTGAGCGACGCTGACATGCAAACAGCGAAGTCCGAGCTCTCGCCGGCGACAACCGAATTTCTTCCTTCACTTGCGCCAGCGATCACGCGACTTCGCGAGCTGCTCGAGGAGGCGCCGATGGGTCTCCGGCTGTACGCCGCCGGAACAGAGCCGCTGATCGGCTCGGTCGTACAGACCGCGGCCGACTATTCAATCGACCATCTCTCGATCCGGACAGAACACCGCGGCTCGCTGATGCGCCGCGTGCAATGCGTGCATTGCAAAGGCTTCATCGAGAACGTCACGACCAATCCCGTGACCTGCACACACTGCGGCCTGACGCTTCTCGTTCGCGACCACTATTCCCGCCGCCTCGCGGCATTCCAAGGCGTCTGCATCGACGCTGAAATTCCAGGCGATGTTCCACCGACGGAGGCACTTTATCAATGAGCGGTTCCCCTCTTCGCCGCGTCCGCGTTGCCGAGGTTGAGCAAGTCGCCGCCCGCATCAAGCGCTTTCGCCTAGTCGATATCGACAACGCGCCGCTTTCGGAATTCTCCGGCGGCTCGCACATTTCCGTCGTCATGCATTCGGGCGACCGCATGATGCGCAACCCCTACTCGCTGATGGGATCGCCGTTCGACACATCGAGCTACCAGATCAGCGTCCTGAATTGCGGTGCTGACTCGCGCGGCGGCTCGAAGTTCATGCACGAGAACGTCTCGGTCGGCACCGAGCTTGAGATCAGCGAGCCGCTCAATCTGTTTGCGCCCGTGAAGCTCGCGAAGAAGCACGTTCTTATTGCAGGCGGCATCGGCATCACCCCGTTCATGTCGATGATGAACGACCTCGACAGCCTGAAATCGAATTTCGAGCTGCACTACGGCGTGCGTTCGCTCGAAGAAGGAGCCTACTGTAAATATCTGCAGTCGCGGTACGGCGCACGGGTGAACGTCTATCGCCAGGACCAAGGACAGATGATCCCGCTCGAAAGCATCCTCGGCAATCAGCGGCTCGGCACGCACATGTACGCATGCGGCCCCAAGCCGATGATCGACTGGGCGCTGCAGACGGCGGAGCTGCTCGGCTGGCCTGCAGAAAACGTTCATTCGGAACAGTTCTCTGCCCCGCCGCCGGGCAAGCCGTTCATCGTCAAGCTCGCGAAATCCGGCCGCGAGATCATGGTCAAAGGCCATCAGAGCATTCTCGAAGCGCTCGAAGAACACGGCGTCGACGCACCATTCCTCTGCCGCGGCGGCGCCTGCGGCCAGTGCGAAACGGGCGTGGTCGCATGCGACGGCTACATCGAGCACAACGACCACTTCCTGACCGAGCCCGAACGGGTCAGCGGCAAGAAGATCATGATCTGCATGTCTCGCATTCAAACCGGGTCGATCACACTCGACCTCTGACGGCATCTTTCAATTCGCATTCGGGGAGGCACCGGCATGGCGCTGACTTTCAAAGACGAGACGTTCCGGGACGATTTCACCTATAAGAACAGCCCGTCGACGATCCGTCGATTTCCGTTTCCGTTCATCGAAGACAAGTACCGCTATTCGGTGAACATCGAGCCGCACACGCCAGGCCCTAAGGGTTCGGTCTACGAGAACGCCTTCGACATCGACGAGCACTACGTCTCGGAAATGCGCGATCGGGCGATGGTGCTGCAGGAAGATCCAGGCCGCTGCCAGGCCCTGCCGCACATGATGACGGCGCAGTGGGACATGCTCGAACTGGTCATGGTCTCGCTTGCACGCGACTATCCCGATCTTTTCACGTTGCACCGGGACGGCGCGCACTGGCACTGGATCAACAAGCCGCTCAACATAGACCAGAAGTTCACGTTCGGTGAAGTCAACTCGCTGCCTTACGAACCGATGGAATATATCGGTCGTCAGGTGCAGGGCGATTTCTCGATCCAGGACCAGCGCGACAATCAACTCTGGATGGATGCGGGCATCATTACCTCGCAGGCGGACTGGTCGCTCGATTTTGACGTCGGCATGAACTTCTTCGAATGGCACGGTCCCGTACCACTGGCGCATGAAGCTGGCGTGTTCGAACGCGCGCTGAAATTCCTTTTGAACCTGCAGATCGGCAGTCCTGTGCGCCGCCTCAACTGGACCATGACCATCAATCCACGCCTCGATACGAGCCCGGAAAACTATCCCAAGTGGGGCAAGGACCGGACGACGATCACGCCGGAAAACGTCGGAGAGAAGCTGCATCTTCGCGTCGAGCTTCAGGGCCTCTTCCGCCTGCCGCGTTCGAACGCAATCCTGTTCTCTATCCGCGGCTATCTCATGAGCCTCGAACAGATCGTCACGGTGCCGAAGTGGGGCCGCCGTCTGCCGCGCGTACTGAAGACGCTGCCGCCCGAGCTCGTCGAGTACAAAGGTCTCGTCCGCTATCGCCAGACGGCAATCGACTGGCTGGAGAAATACGATGACGGCGCGCCGACCTCGCCCGGCGGCGGCCCGGATTGAATCCTTCGTCCCCAAAGAAACGTCAGCCACAACCAGTTTAAAGACAGCCAAGAGGTAATGCTCATGTCACTCGCTCATCTGCCCCGGCAATCCATCCTGAACGATCGCCACCGGGCGAACGGAGCCGATCTGGATTCGGTTTCATGGAACAACATGCCGCTGCCGCAGACCTATCAGACCGACCCCTATTTCGAGACCGAAGCCGTCCGCAACCGCGCAGGTCTGTTCGACGTCTCATCGTTGCAGATCATCAACGTGTCGGGTCCGGATGCGCAGAAGCTTCTGAACTACATGCTGACGTCAGACCTCTCGAAGGCGAAGCCCGGCGACTCGCACATCTCCAATATCGTCAACGAAAACGGCGGACTAATCGACGACGTCCTCGTCTACGTCGACAGCCCGACGGAGTTCCGGCTCTCGCACGGCGCGGGCAAGCTCGAAGAAGTTCTGTTCTCGCTTGCGCCGAAGTACGACGTGAAGGTCGAGAAGGACGACGACGTCCACATTCTTGCGCTGCAGGGTCCGCTGTCGCTCGAAATCCTCGCGCCGCATACGCCGATGGATCTCGCTGGCCTCGGCTACTTCAAGCATGAGCCGACGACACTGTTCGGCACGCCGGTGCGCCTGGCGCGCGGCGGTTATTCGGCTGAGCGCGGCTACGAAGTGTTCTGCAAGGCATCCGACGCGCACAAGATGTGGGATTCCATTCTTGAGGCGGGCAAGGACAAGGGCCTCATTCCGGTCTCGTGGGCATGCCTCGACATCGTCCGCGTCGAAGGCGGCCTGTTGTTCTTCCCCTACGAAATGTCGAACGAAGACACGACGCCGTGGGAGGTTCGCGCCGACTGGACTGTCGATCTGTCCAAGCCAGATTTCATCGGCAAGAAGGCGCTGGAAGAAAAGAAGGGCAAGGAACGCTCGTTCGTGACTGGCCTTGAAGTCGATACCGATCGCGCGATCGAGCCGGGTGCGAAGATCACCGTCGACGGTAAGGAAGTCGGCGTCGTCACCAGCACGACCTACAGCAAGTATCTGATGAAATCGTTGGCAATGGCGCAGGTCGAGCCGGCCTATACGAAGCTCGGAACGCAACTCGTCGTGCACGATAAGGGCGACTTCCCAGCGACCGTCGTTCGCATGCCGTTCTACGATCCGCTCCGCTTGCGCACGCATCCGCGCGAAGCGGCGTAACCCAATTTTGACCCAGGACTTGAACCCAAAGTATTTGTCGGAAGGACACCAACACATGGCAGAGCGTATTGCGATTATCGGCGCCGGCCCGAGCGGGATGGCAGTTTTGCGCGCATTCGAAAGCGCCCGGAAGAAGGGCGCGGACATTCCGGAGATGGTCTGCTACGAGCGGCAGAAAGACTGCGGCGGCATCTGGAACTACACGTGGCGCACCGGAACCGACGAGTTCGGCGAGCCGGTTCACGCTTCGATGTATCGCTATCTGTGGTCGAACGGCCCGAAGGAAGCGCTCGAATTTGCCGACTATTCGTTCGAAGAGCACTTCGGCCGGCCGATCCCGTCGTTCCCACCGCGCGCCGTGCTGCATGACTACATCAAGGGCCGCATCGAGCGCAGCGGCATCATGCACTACATCAAGATGAGCCATACGGTTCGCTGGGTGAGCTACGACGAGACGACGCAGAAGTTCACGGTTTCGGTGAAGGATCTCGTAACCGATCAGATTTCGTCGTCGGAATTCGACTATGTTTTCTGCGGCAGTGGCCACTTCTCGACGCCGAATATTCCGGAATTCCCCGGCCTCACCAAGTTCCTCGGCCGCACGCTGCACTCGCACGACTTCCGCTCGGCAGACGAGTTCGCGGGTAAAGACGTTCTGTGCGTCGGCGCAAGCTACTCGTCGGAAGACATCGGCATTCAGTGCTATAAGTACGGCGCGAAGTCTGTCACGTTCTCGTTCCGCACGCGGCCGATGGGCTTCAAATGGCCGGCGCGAATGGACGAGCGTCCGCTCCTCGAAAAGGTCGAAGGCAAGACTGCGTTCTTCCAGGACGGCACGTCTAAGGAAGTCGACGCCATCGTATTGTGCACGGGTTACCTGCACCATCACCCGTTCATGGAAGACTCGCTGCGTCTCAAGTCGCGCAACCGTCTCTATCCGCCGAACCTGTACAAGGGCATCTTCTGGATCGACAATCCGAAGCTGATGTACATCGGCATGCAGGATCAGTTCTACACGTTCAACATGTTCGATGCTCAGGCGTGGTATGCGCGTGACGTCGTGCTTGGCCGCATCAAGCTGCCGTCGAAGTCGGATATGATGGCAGACATCCACAAGTGGACGGAGATGGAAGAAGCCATTCCGGATGCGGAAGGCGCGATCGATTTCCAGACCGAGTACATGCGCGATCTTCTTGCTCCGACCGACTATCCGCGCCTCGACGTCGACGCCGTCGCGAAGATGTTCAAGGAGTGGGAGCATCACAAGATGGAAGACATCCTGACCTACCGTGACCGCTCGCACAAATCGGTTCTGACGGGCACGCAGGCACCGGTTCATCATACGCCATGGATGCGTGCACTCGATGACTCGATGGAAGCGTTCCTCAACCAGCCAGGCACGAAGGTGGCTGCTGAGTAAGCCCTACGACACGCCAACGACCGATCGTGGACTGGCCGCAACGGAGCGGTCAGTCCACCGATCGTTTTCAGCGAGATGAGGACACCATGAGCGACAATGTTCTGACGTCCCCCGCACGACCCAAGCTTTTTGTTCCGGGCCAATCCTCACTGCTGCCCGGCGTCGAGCGTTATGTCTTGAAAGGCGGCGGCACGGCCGTCTACGAACTCGACAAGGGCGACCGCGTGGAAATCAGTCCGCTCGAAGGCGGACAGACCGTTGAGATCGCGGCTTTCGCACCGGGCGGAAAAAGTGACCTCGGCGCAATCGGCCTCAAAGGCGAAGGGACGCCGACCGGCATCCAAAAGGCACTTGAAGCCGACAGCGAGGATGCACAACGCGTGCGCTTTGGGCTTTTCCGGCGCGGCCTCGATCTCGGACGGGTCAAAGCTGCACGCGTGCTTGGCCCCGAATCCGCTCCCGGCGACGTCGTTTCTCTTCAGGCTGAAAAACCGGTTCTCGTTGTTATCGGCGCACCGGCGGAGCCGATGATCGTCTGGGATCAGACGCCTGCGACCGACGTTCTTGTTTTCATTCAGCGCGCCAATCCGAAACTTCTGAACGAAGCAAGACTGCCCGATCCGATTGCCGAGCCGCGCCTCGACATTCGAATCAACATCGCAAGTGCGGAAAGCTTCGAGGTTCACGAAGGCGAATATATTCAGATCATCGACGTGCAAGGCCGTCAGTGCTCGGACTTCCTGGCATTCAACCGCAAGGAGCTCGACAAGGGCAATGTGCTCGGCCTCGACTCGACGACGACGCGGACGATGACAGGCATGGCTTATCCGAAGCCCGGACTGTTCTCGAAATTCTTCGATCGCGACCGCAACCCTCTCGTCGAAGTCGTGCAGGACACGGTCGGACGCCATGATACATTCAACCTTGCATGCACCACCCGCTATTATGAAGACATGGGCTACTTCGGCCACCCGAACTGCTCGGACAACTTCAACGAGGCGCTGAAGGACTATCCGATCGGCAGCTATAAAGGCTGGCCGGCGATCAACTTCTTTTTCAACACCAACGTCGACTGCCATAACAACATATGGTCCGACGAACCGTGGTCGCGTCCAGGCGACTACGTGATGATGCGCGCGCTGACCGATCTCGTCTGCGGCACATCCTCTTGCCCGGCCGACATCGACGCTTCGAACGGCTGGAACCTCACTGAAATCCAAGTTCGGGTCTACCCGAAGGACACCCCGTTCAAGCGCTCGATCGGATACAGAATGGCACCGGATGCACCAATGCAGCTGACAAGAGAATCGGGATTTCACCCGCGCACGTCAGCCCTCACCCGCAACTTCGGCGACTATCGCGGCTTCTGGGTACCGCACTGCTATGCGAATGCCGGGGCCATTGAAGAATATTGGGCATGCCGCGAGCGGGCAGTCATCATGGACTTGTCGCCGCTGCGCAAGATGGAAGTGCTCGGGCCGGATGCTGAGCAGTTCCTCAACGGCATCATCACGCGCGACGTGCGCAAGCTTGCGGTCGGTCAAATTTACTATACGCCGATGTGCTATGAGCACGGCGGTATGGTGGACGACGGCACGCTGTTCCGCTTGGGCGAAAACAACTTCCGCTGGATCGGCGGTGACGACGCAAGTCTCATCTGGCTAAAAGAGCAACTCGCCAAGACGAACTATAAGGTGAACCTCAAGACGGCAACGAACGAACTCAATAACGTCGCCGTCCAAGGCCCGAAGTCGCGCGAAATCCTGGCATCCATCGTCGAGACAGCTCCCAGCCGTCCGACGATGCAGGAGCTTGGCGTTTTCCGCTTCACGATCGGACGCATCGGAGGCGTTGCGGGCATTCCGGTACTCGTGTCGCGCACCGGCTATACCGGCGAGCTCGGCTACGAGGTTTTCTGCCATCCCAAAGATGCGCCTGCCGTTTGGGATGCGATCATGGCGGCGGGTGCGCCGTTCAAGATCCAGCCGTTCGGTTTCGACGCGCTCGATATGGTCCGCATCGAAGCCGGCCTCGTGTTTGGCGGACATGACTTCGACTCGACGACTGATCCGCTCGAAGCCGGCATCAGCTTTACGGTGCCAACGAAGAAGGAAGACGACTACATCGGAAAGGCCGCGATCGAAAATCGCCGTGCTCACCCGTTGCGCAAACTGGTCGGTCTCGAAATCGAGGGCAACGAGAAGCCGTCGCACGGCGATCCGGTGTACATCGGCCGGGCACAGATTGGCATCGTAACAAGCGCGATGCGCTCGCCGCTATTGAAGAAGACGTTGGCGTTCGCACGTATCGAAGCCATTCACGCCGCCAACGACACGGCCGTTGAAATTGGCCGTCTCGATGGCTTGCAGAAGCGCTTCAAGGCGAAAGTCGTGCCGTTCCCGTTCTACGATCCAAAGAAAGAACGCGTCCGGATGTGAAGCTCCACGCATAGCACGCATGCAAAACGCGGTTGGGAGCACTCCCGGCCGCGTTTTTTTAGGCCGTCCGTGTTGCGTCTCCTGTCTTCGAGGGCTAAACGCGCCGTAGCTCTGAGGGAGAAGACATCGATGTTCAAAGCCATTCTCATTGAAAAAAGCAGCGAGCGCTCAGGGCCCCGCCTCGCAGATGTCGACAAAACGGCGCTGCCAGACGGCGACGTAACTGTCCGCATCAGCCATTCGACGCTGAACTACAAGGACGGCCTTGCGATCACCGGCAAAATGCCGATTGTTCGCAGCTTCCCGATGGTGCCCGGCATTGATTTCGCAGGAATCGTCGAGGACAGTGCGAACCCGCGCTTCAAAAAGGGCGAGACGGTGCTTCTCAACGGCTTCGGCGTCGGCGAGAACCACTGGGGCGGCCTCGCCGAATATGCGCGCGTCAAAAGCGATTGGCTAATCCCGCTTCCGCCGGGCATGACCGCCGCACGCGCGATGGCGCTCGGCACTGCCGGATATACGGCGATGTTGTGCGTCATGGCGCTAGAGCGCCAAGGCGTGACGCCGGCGAAGGGCGAAGTGATCGTGACGGGGGCCGCTGGCGGCGTCGGCGGCGTTGCGGTGCTTCTCCTTTCGCGCCTTGGATACGAGGTCGCAGCCTCCACAGGGCGCATCGGAGAATCCGACTACCTCAGAGGCCTCGGGGCAAAAACGATCATCGACCGCAACGAACTGTCCTCACCCGGCCGCCCGCTGCAAAAGGCGCGATGGGCAGGCGCTGTCGACAGCGTCGGAAGTCACACGCTCGCAAACGTCTGTGCGCAAACAAAGGACGAGGGTGTCGTGACCGCCTGCGGCCTCGCGCAGGGCATGGATTTTCCCGCTACCGTCGCGCCGTTCATCCTGCGTGGGGTGACGCTTGTCGGCATCAACTCGGTCTACCGTTCAATCGCTGACCGCATCGAAGCCTGGAACCGTCTCACCGACGAGATCGACTTTGCCAAGCTCGATGCCATGACCAAGACGATCCCTCTTTCCGACGCGATCGATGCTGCTCGCGATCTCATCGACGGCAAGATCCGCGGCCGCATCGTCATCGACGTTTCCCGCTAGCTCCCTCCCTCCGCTTCGCAAGGATACTGCAATGCCCCTTCTTCGCTTCGACCTCATCAAAGGACGCACGGACGCAGAACTCACAGCGCTGCTCGATGCTGCACATGACGCGATGCTCGAAGCCTTCAAGGTTCCGGTGCGCGACCGCTATCAGATCGTGCACGAGCACGAGCCAAGCCGCGTCCGCATTGAGGATACGGGCCTCGACATTCCGCGCACAGACAAGGTTGTTCTCGTTTCTGTGACCACGCGGCCCCGTACGACCGAAGAAAAGACGACGTTCTACCGCCTGCTGACTGACGCGTTGTCGAAGCGTTGCAGTATCGCGTCGAGTGACGTTATGGTGAACTTCGTCACCAATACCGACGCCGACTGGTCGTTCGGCAATGGCGAGGCGCAGTTCCTGACAGGCAAGCTTTGCGGCAAGCCGGAGTAAGGAATTTACGATGCATCTCGTGCATGATCCCAACGCGCCGATATCTCCCGCGATCACGTTCGATCAGTTTCTGACGGTCGATATTCGCGTCGGCACCGTGGTCGCAGCCGAGCCTTATCCGGAAGCGAAAAAACCGGCATTGAAACTGAAGATCGACTTCGGCGCCGGTATCGGCATTAAGCAATCGAGTGCGCAGATCACGCGGCATTACGATTGCGAGACGCTGATCGGGCGACAGGTGGCGGCGGTCGTGAATTTTCCGCCGCGCCAGATCGGCAAGTTCATGTCGGAAGTGCTGACGCTCGGCTTTCCCGACACAAACGGCGAAGTCGTGCTGTTCGCGCCCGACATCAAAGTGCCGAACGGGGCGCGGCTTTTCTAGACATGTCGTCCTCGAATGTCTGAGCATCGACAGCGCATTCGAGCATCCAACATAAAATTCATCGGAGCCGCCTCATGTTTCGCGGCTCCGGCGAGGCTCACGCTGGATCCTCGGCCTTCGAAGCGCCATTCGTTGCTCCCGGCCGAGGATGACGCAATCTATTTCTTCACATGCCCAATTGCCCAGACATAGGCGGCGACGGCGTTCACCTGTGCATCGGTCAAGTCCACACCGCCTTTCGGTGGCATGGCGCCGGCGTGCTCTTTCGGCGTTTCGACGCCGTCCAGGATCGTCTTCTTGAGACCTGCAAGACTGCCGTCGCTCCATAGCCATTTGCCGGCCGTCAAATCGGCGCCGACGGGGCTGCCAACACCGCCTGCACCGTGGCAGCCTGCACACGTTGCGCCGGCTTCCTCGCCGTCGAAGATCTTCTTGCCGAGCGCGACTTGGTCGGCAGTCGCACCAGGCGGAACGGGAAGCGATGCCGCAACGCCTGCATCCGGATGAATGCCTTCCGGCGGCAGGACGTTCTTGTCGCCCGATGCTTGAGCCTGCACTTCGGGTGCTGCCTCAAGCTCTTTCGCGTTCGGATCGCCGACGTACGTGATGCGCCAGATGCGACCGGCGACGTCATCCGAAACGTACAGCGCACCATCGGGTGCAACCGCGAGACCCGATGGACGGTGCGGAGCACTACCCGGATTTTTCTGCGTGCCCGCGAAGCCGTCGGCGAAGACGATGAAGTTGCCCGTCGTCTTGCCGTCAGCGAACGGCTGGAAGACAACGTTGTAGCCACCCTGCGGACCTGGCGCGCGATTCCATGAGCCATGAAACGCAATGAACATGCCACCGCGATAAGGCTCCGGGAATGCCGACGCCTTGTAGATCTTCATGTCGTTTGGCGCCCAATGAGCTGGGAAGACTGCAACGGGACCGAGCTTGTCGGCACAAACGCCGACTGTCTTGCCGCCATCACCGCCGTATTCCGGCGCAAGAACAAGCTTCTTCTGGAAGCCGTCGTAATAGCAGTGCGGCCAGCCGTAGTCGCCGCCTGCTTTCAGTTCCAACACTTCTTCAGCAGGCAGATCGAAACCCTGCTGCGCGGTATAAAGCTCGGGCCAATCTTCATGAAGCTGATCGCGGCCGTGCTGGGTGACGTAGAGCCTGCCCGCGGCATCGAAGTCGAAGCCTTCGCCATTGCGGATACCCGTCGCATAGCGCTCGGCAGGCGAAAATTTCTGATCGAGCTTGTTGGCGTCATACTTCCAGATGCCGGCGCGCGTTTCCTGCTCGATACACGGCTCGTGGCCTTTCGAGTGCGGCATGCGATTTTTGATTTCGCAGGTGTTCGTCGCCGAACCCATCTCTACGAAGAGGTTGCCATTTGCGTCGATGATGAATCCATGCATCGGATGATCGCCGGTGATCGGCATGCCCGACAGCACCGTTTCGCCCTTTCCTTCCGGCGCGATCTCGCCGTCCTTCAGCGGATAGCGAACGATGCGATCGTTGATCTCGGCGTAAACGTAATTCTTATAGAGATAGATACCGGTGCCGCCGTGGCCGCCTTCGGCCTGCGTTTCGCCGAAGCGCTTGATGACATCGGCTTTGCCCGTGCCTTTGCTATCCTTCAGGGCGACTAGAAAACCGCCCGGAGGCAAATCGTTGTTCTGATAGTAGCGCCCGCTCCACGTGTTGACATAGAGCGTGCCGTCCGGTGCCACGGCCATCTGACGGGCATGGCCGACTTTGTCGGCGAATATCGAAGCGCAGAAACCTTTCGGCAAACTGAGGCCGCCATTGTCTCCCGGACATTCGGCGGCGCGCGACGATGTCGCCCCGGCCAATGGCATGGCGAGCGCGAGTACAAACGCCATCGGTGCTGCAGACACCCATGTGCGTACTGTTGCAGCAGGTTGCATGTTCATTCTCCTGGAAGTCTCGACTGGAAGCCGACGCCCATAAAGCCTCGGCTGTATTTATTTGCCGAGAGGAACCGGCACGGCCTGGAAAGGCAGTTTCGGCGGTCCGTTCTCTTTGGCGCCGAAGAGATGAGTGAGTTGGCCCTCGCCGACCCAGACCGTATCGCCCACCTTTGCAACCGATGTCGGTCCGCCGAGGCCATCCTTCAAGGTTTCGATATCGACTTTATCGCCGTTGACCGTTACGCGATCGACAGTGCCGCCACCTTCGGCCATCAGGAACGTGTTGCCGTCGAGAGGACGGAGCGCGTCAGGGTTCTGAATGGGCCTGGATGTTTCAAGCTTTGTGACGCTTCCCGCTGCGCCATCCTTCAACGTGACACGAAAGAATTCGTTGCCGCCATAGGTGTTGACGTAAAGATTGCCATCGCTACCGAACGCGATGCCGTCAAGCCCCGCTCCATTTTTCGGTGCGAGCAGATCGTTTTCAAGCCAGACATCAAGTTCCTTGGCCCCCGGCTTCAGGCGCAGGATTTGCGGCGCAGCCGTGTTCGTTACGTACATCGTGCCGTCAGATGCAATCGCCATGTCGTTGCAGACATGGGCCTTGCCGGGGAATGCGGCGCTGAATTTCCCCTCTCCCGTCTTCAGATCGAAACCCTTCAGGTAAGCGCCGGGAACCGTGCTGGGGCCCGGGACGCCCATCGTCGATACGTCGTTTGAACAGACCCAGAGCGTGTTGTTTTTTTCGTCAACCAGAACGCCGAACGTGCTGCGCGTGTCGAATGCGCCGGGCTTGATCCACATCTCTGCTTTGGATTCGCCGGGCTTGACACGCGCGACACCACCGGACGCGATGCTGCTGATATAGATCGTGCCGTCAGACGATGCCGACATACTTTCCGGATAAGCCTGATCGCCGGGTATCGCGATCGGCTTCATGTCCCCTGCCATCGCCGAAGCAGCAACTGCAGATGAACAAACGATGGCGAGGGCTGCGAGATAGCCCTTTCGCTTCCGTGACCTCATGCTTCCTCCAAGGAGCCGTGGCGTTTCCATTCGGAACGCGCTTTTTATTTAAATTATAATCGACATTTATATTCGCTACAACGAGCCGATTAACAAAAAACGCAAATCTTCGCAGAACGATCCCTCAGTGGGTGAGCAATTCGACTTCCTTTTGCGCCGCCATCGCCAGCGATTCCGACATTTCGTCCGCTTTCTGTCGCGGCAACGAAAAGCGGACACCGAAGCCGTCCGAGGTCTTCAAGGTCACAATCAAGAGAGACGGATCGAGCGCCTGATCAACCACCCACGACGCCAGCGGATACGTGAAGCGGCAGCTCGCATCGTCATATTGGACTTGGATCGCCGCATCGATGAGGTTCGGCAACGACATGGCCAGCATTCCGAGCTGCGCCACCTGAAGATTGACGGCTGCGGGCATTCCCTTTGTATCAACGACATGAAGCGTCACGCTGCGGCCGTCTGCTTCAACGTCGAATTGCGTCAGATCCTGCACGTCGATGCGCATGCGCCGCTTCCCATACGTCGTTCAGTTACGATCGATAGCCACTCTCATTATAGTCCGTCAACTATTTCGAATCCATTGCAATCTTGCGGTTCCCGGTGGACGAGAACCGCGTGTCACCTCCGGCACAGCGGTTTCGCAAACTTCGGCATAAACGAGCGGACGCTGCGCAACTGTGGTATTCAGGAAGCGCATAGCGTTTCGGATTCATTGATCCTGGAGCCGTGACATGCCGCGATCTTCGTTGATGTCGTTTGCATTCGCCTTCACCGCAGTGAGTGCCGGTTCGCTGGCGGCTTTTTCTTTGCCGGCCTTCGCTGCGTCCGGAGATCGGATCGGCGATGCGGTCGTGATCACCAACATCGTCATGGCGGATTTCGCCAAAGAAGAGCGGCGCCTCGTGCGCGGCGACGATGTCCGGCAGGACGAGATCATTGAGGTCAACACCGACGCTCAAGGCGAGTTCAAGCTCGACGACGACACTAAGCTCGCGCTCGGCCCCGGCTCTCGCCTCGTGCTCGACAGGTTCGTCTACGACAGCGACAAGAAATCCGGCTCGATCATCCTGAACATGGCGAAGGGCGCCTTTCGCTTCATTACCGGCGTCGCGACGAAGCCAACCTATGTCATCAACACGCCGAATGCATCGATCACCGTCCGCGGGACCATCTTCGACGTTTACGTATTGCCGGACAAATCGGTTTGGGTGCTGCTGCATGAAGGCGCCATCGAAGCGACCGGCAAGAGAAACGTGTGCCGCGTGCTCGACCGTCCGGGCCAGATGATGCACATCGGCGCGAACGGCGCGGTGACCGGGCCGTTCAACTGGTCGAAAATGCCGGATAGTAAAGCGGTTGCGTTCGACACCGCGTTCCCGTTCGTGATCAACACGCCGTCGATTGATCCCAATCCGCTGCTGTCACGCGCGCAGATCATCGAAGCGAACTTTGCGGACGAGCCGGATCAGAAGTGCCTCAATCCGCACCTGCAGATCATCCCGACCAAGCCGATCAAGACGAAGAAGGCTGAGAAGCCCAGAAAGACGCCGCCGAAGAAGAAGGTCGCAACGCGCAAGCCGAGGAATGGTGACGGCGCGTACGGTGGCGGCTGCGATGGATGCATGACCGGCATGGGCATCGCCATCGGCGGCGGCATGGGCGGATTCGGTGGCGGACGTCGCGGCGGGTCCGATGGCGGTGGGTATGGCGGCAATCGCGGCCGTTGAGCAGGAGCATTTCGGCGCGCGGCTTGGCCTTTAGCAGCGCGCCGTCCCGTCCGCGAGCGCCTTGCGGTAGTAGTCGGCCATGCCGCCCGTTGCGTACAGCAAACAATTGGCGATAGCGACGTGCATCCGATCTCCATCGCCGTCGCATTTTGCGGACAGAAAGTCTGCATGCGCCGTTTCCCAGCGACGAAAATCTTCCGAACGCGCAAACGCTTCGTCGCCGAGCAACGCAAAGATGATTTCGGGCCGCTCCATGCCGCGCGGCGTTACGGCGCCGAGTTCAAGCAATGCAAATTGTGGCGCTTCGGCTGCCGTCCGCTCGCCGACGATGATGCCGGCGGCATATGTCTTCGTAGCTTCTTCGAACCGGGCAGCAACGTTCACGACATCGCCCAAAACGGAATAGTCGAAGCGCTGCGGCGAGCCGACGTTGCCGACGACGCATTCCCCCGTGTTCAGGCCGATACCTATGCGAATCGGGACGAAGGGTTGGCCGCCGGCTAGGCATTCGGATTCCAACGCTTCATTTAAGCGCGCCAGCGCATCCAGCATCGCTAACGCTGTGCGGCAGGCATTCGCAGCGTGCGCAGGATCGGGCAACGGTGCATTCCAAAAGGCCATGACGGCATCGCCCATGAATTTGTCGATGGTGCCGTTGTGCTTCAGAATTTCGTCCGTCAGCGGCGTAAAGAGCCGATTGACGAAGCGGATCAATTGCTCCGCGCGCATGCCTTCCGATATCTTCGAGAAGCCTCGCACGTCGGCGAAAAGCAGCGTCACCTCACGCGTCTCGCCACCGAGCTTCAGCTTGTCGCGATTGCGCGCCAGTTCCTCGACCAGCGGTGCTGCAACGTAGTGTCCGAATGCGGATCGAATCTCGGCGCGCTGCATCTCCGATTTGAGATAACTCGTCAACGAGACACCGAGATAGAGCAACGCAACTGAGAGAGACGGATAGACGGGGTCGAACAGCATGCCCATGTACGCATAATCGAACCACGATATAGCGACGATCAGCGCGATCGCACTTGCGCCGACGATGGCGGCGACAAGCGCGCCGGAGCGTTCGATCAGCCATGCGACGAAGCCGCCGACAAGCAGGATGAATGCGATCTCAGCGCCGGTCGCGTAAGCCGGCCGCACGAGGTGATCGCCTGACAGAATTTG
Organism: Hyphomicrobium sp. MC8b; assembly: GCF_905067615.1. Lineage (NCBI taxonomy): Bacteria > Pseudomonadati > Pseudomonadota > Alphaproteobacteria > Hyphomicrobiales > Hyphomicrobiaceae > Hyphomicrobium > Hyphomicrobium sp. MC8b. Next base: position 2,980,079 of record NZ_LR898465.1, read on the forward strand.
TTCCAAAGCCTGGGCATGGATTTCGACGCCCGGAACGGCAACGTCGAGCGGTGTGGCGCGCAAATCGAGCAGGCCTGTCGCCGTTGCGCCGATGATGACGTAGCGGCCTTTCACGTCCGCCGGATCGAATGTGCCGTCCAAGATCTTGAGAGCCGAAATCTCGCGGCGCGGATCGCTGCGCGAGAATTTCAGCCAAAGCTCGCCGCGTCCGTCGGTCGGCAGAACGGTCTGACCGACGCGAATGCTGTCGATGCCGGTCTGTTGTCCGAAGGCCAGCACACCGCTGCCTCCCGACGACTTGATGAAAATTGTCGATTGGCCGGTGCCGACGCGAAAGGCTTCCAGCGCCAGCGATGGGTAAAGCGCGCCGGAGATCGAAACGAGCAGCGGAATGCGGCGTACGACTTGATCGCTGGACGGCAGCCAGTTGACGGCGCCGACACCGCGGGCGGCTTTCGTCAGCTCCGGACGGTTCTCGACGCCGCCGGAGAAGGCGTGAACGAAAGTGGCCGGATCGTCACCCGCGAACGATATTGCACCGGGGTAGCGGCCGATCCCCTGCTTCCACGCGCGGCCGTTGTCACCAGCGACGCCGAGCACGACGGGCGCCGGGGCGATCGCCTTGGCGAGAATTTCATCGTTCGAGGGCAGGCCCGCCAGTTCGGACGCGAGTCCCGTCGCCCGCGGATTGCTTGCGAGGGCTTCAGCAATCACGTCGGGCGACAGCCGGTCGGGCTCGGCGAGGACCATGTCGAACGTGATCGAGGCAGCTCCGGCTGCAGCGAGCTTCGTGACGATGGCGGCGAGCCGATCGCGCGGCCACGGCCATTGTCCGATGCGCGCGAGAGACGCTTCGTCGATCGCGACGATCCGAACCGGAAAAGACTTATCCAGGGCTCGGGGGGCACTACGAAGATAGGTATCGAAGACCGACAGCCGAAGCCGCGCGACCGGCTCGGGATCGGCAATGCGAATCGCGACGCAAGCGGTTAACAGGATCGCGGCGATGACCAGAGCGAGCGAAAGGCGATTCGATCCGGCAGTCATGCTCCGATCCAGGTTTTGCCCCACGGCAAAGGCCGCGGCATGGTCCTCAGCTTAACGCATTCATCCGACGTGGAACTTTGGTCTGCACGTGCGGTATTAGGACGGAAAGACACGTGCGCAAGATACGCGAACTCTCCTAAGCTAAGCGGGTGACTGAACGTTCATTTTTTGGGCTTGCTCACGCCCACATTCCGAATAGTCTTAAAACTATCACAAATCCGCATACGGCGGATTTTTCATTGTGGGATGGGGCAAATTGGAAAATAGAACATTAGCCCTTGGAAGGCGCCTCGGAATTCACTCCGGTTTCGTAACAGCGTTGTTCGCAGCTCTCCTCCTGGGAACGCCGGACGTCAGCCGGGCGGAGATTGGTTCGGACGAGCCGCGGGTCGACGCCCTGCAGCCGCCGGAAGATCCGCGCGACGTCGCGGATAAGGATTTTCCCTATGAGTTACGCAAGGTTGCCGACAAGCTCGAAAGCCCTTGGTCGATGGCCTTCCTGCCCGACGGCCGCATGCTCGTCACCGAGCGGCCAGGCCGGTTGCGCGTCGTCATCGGCGATCAATTACAGTCGCAGCCGATTTCCGGCGTACCGACAGTTCTGTGCTGCAGCCATTCGGGATTGCTCGACGTTTTGGTCGATCCCGATTTCTCCGACAATCACCGTCTATTCCTGACCTATATGCACGGGACTGCGGAAGCCGGCACAATCCGTATTATGAGTGCCACACTCGATGGCAATTCGCTTATCGACAATCGGGTTATTTTCGAAAGCCGGCCGGCTGCGAAGGGCCTCGATCAGATCGGCGGCCGCCTTGCGTTCGGTCCCGACCATAAGCTCTATCTGACGATCGGCGATCGCTTCCAGATGGAGCGGGCGCAGAACCTGCTGGACGACGGCGGCAAGATCATCCGCATCAACGTCGATGGCTCGATCCCCGAGGACAATCCGTTCGTTGGACGCGCCGATGCACTACCGGAGATCTACAGCTACGGCCACCGTAACCCTCAGGGCATCATCGGCAATGTCGGCGACGGTCAGATCTGGGCGATCGAGCAAGGCCCGAAGGGCGGCGATGAGCTGAACCTCATCAAGGCCGGCGGCAATTACGGCTGGCCGCTCGTGACCTACGGCACCAACTACGACGAGACCATCATCTCGGACAAGACGTCAGCCCCTGGGCTGATCGACCCTGTTCACTACTGGGTGCCTTCGGTCGCCGCGGCAAGCCTCGTTTCCTATTACGGGAACATCATGCCGGACGACTGGCGCGGCGACTTCCTGATCGGCTCGCTCGCGGGTGAATGCCTAATCCGGCTGCACATCGACTCCGGCCGCGTCGTGAAAGAAGAGCGCTACCTGCATCATACGATGGGGCGCATCCGCGACGTCGCAATCGGGCCCGATGGCTATATCTACCTGCTGCAGGACAGCAGCGAGGCGGCCCTTTTCCGGCTCGAGCCGACCACCGATCTGCTCGCCAGGATGAAGCCGCAGTAAGACCGCGCCGCGGCACGCTGTCAGATGTCAAGAAATCGTACGGGCCGGATCAAACGATCCGGCCCGTTTCTGTTACACCCGCTCAGCCAAACGACTACGACAAGGAGTGTTGACGATGGCAGACCGGCTCAAAGGCAAGATTGCGATCATCTCAGGCGGCTCGACGGGAATGGGCGGGGCGTCGTCGCTGCTGTTCGCGGCCGAAGGCGCCACGGTCGGCGTTATCGACCGGAGGGAGGAAGAAGGACGAGCCATCGTCGATCAGATCAACAACGCCGGGGGCAAGGCGGTGTTCGCGGCTGCGGACGTCGCGGATGAAGGCCAGGTCAACGACGCCGTCGCCAAGGTAACGTCGGCCATTGGGCAGGCGAACGTGCTGTTCAATCACGCGGGCACGATCATCATCAAGCCGTTCCTCGAAATGACGCTGAAGGAATGGGAATGGCTGATGGGCATCAACGTCACGAGCATGTTCCTCATGACGAAGGCCGTCCTGCCGGGCATGATCGAGATGGGCGGCGGCTCCATCGTGTGCACGTCGTCGATTTCGGCGATCGCTGCGACGCCGCTCGAGACGGCTTACAATACGTCGAAAGCTGCCTGCCATATGTTTGCGCGGTCGATTGCGGTCGAATATCGCGACAAGGGCATTCGCTGCAACGCCGTTGCACCGGGCTTCGTCGCGACGCCACACGGACTGCGTGAAGTGGCGGAGCTGCAAAAGCTCGGCGTTGACGCATCAGAGGAAGCGCTCGCCGTGCAGCAGGGCCGTCTTTGCAAGCCGGAAGAAGTGGCCAACGCGGCTCTCTTCCTTGCCAGCGACGAAGCGAGCTTCGTCAACGGCGCGTCCATCTTCGTCGATAACTGCTTTACGGCGGTGTGATACGATTAAGTGTCTTCGGACTAAATTCACAAATGCATTGGGGCGATCCGCTGAGACCCGAGCGAATCGCCCTGTAACCCCTCTTGCAAAGGAGAATTTTGCGCTTACGCACCGATTTAAATTTATTATTTCGCCTTGCAATACCGCCCTTATCGCCCATGTCGAGCCGATTATTTAAATCATAGGGGCTTTGGCGATGATCATCGATATTACACGCGAAGGCTACACATCAGACTTGTTAGTTTCCGGTACGGTACCCCTGCCCATCGACTTCCAATTCGTTGTCGGCAATGGCGTGTCTCTCACAATGCACGGTGGTATGCTGCGGGGCACATTGATGATAGTCGAGAAAGAAAAAGAGCTGCAAGATTGTTACCGATGCGCTTGGACGTGCCCAGGTTCACAATACGACGGTCGCGAGTTTTTGCTTAGTCCCGGACTAGCCTCAGAGGTTGGTGGAGCGGGACAGACGCTTATAGTGCCGTCCCCCTATCAACTTATACCAATCACTTGATCTGCTCGGGGCCTTTCTGGCCTTCGATCAGGAACTGAGATTCGTCCTTGAGGTTCACGCCCGTCAGGCCGCGACGGAAGGCTTCGCGCAGGAGCCATGCGGTCTTGAAGGCGCCTTCCTCATAGGACAGTCCGCGCTGGCGCACATTCGAGATGCAGTTGCGGTCGGCGTCTTTGATACCGACGCGCGGCGAGAAGGTGATGTAGACACCGAGGCTGTCGGGCGACGATAAGCCGGGACGCTCGCCGATCAGCACGAGCACGGCTTTGCCGCCCAGGATCTCTCCGGCTTCGTCGCCGAGCGCGACGCGCGCGTCATCGGCAAGCAAGATCGGCGACAGTTTCCAGCCGGCTTTGACGACATGCGGCAGGAGGGCCGCCATATAGGAAATGGTATTGGCGGAAACTGCCATCGACGAGAGCCCGTCGCCGACGAGGACGACGAGATCGGGCCGGCCATCCTCCATCTCGGCGGCGCGCATCAGCGCCTCGCGCGAGTGATCGGACAATTTGCGACCGAGGTCCGGGCGGCGGAGATATTCCGACCGGTCGTGCGTGGCGCTGCCGACGCGAAGCGTGGAAAGACCGAGATCGGCTAAGCCTTTTTCGATCGGCGTCCAGTCGATCGGTGTCGTCACGGCGTCGCGCGCCATGGCGTGAGACAATGCGAAGTCCAAGACTTCGTGCGTCGGCATGGCCGAACCCGAGCGGCCGAGGCCGATGCGTGCGTCCGTGAACTGTTTGAGATTGGCCCAGGGATCCGCTGTCATGTTACGCCGCCAATGCTTGAGCGTGGGTGAGAAGCGGATTGCCCGGACGATGCGGTGCGAGGTGACCTTTCGCATCGGTGACGCCGATCTTCGTCAGCCAGGCGTCGAACTCGGGCGCGCGTTTCAGGCCCAGCGCCTCGCGCACATAGAGCGCATCGTGGAATGAGGTCGACTGGTAGTTCAGCATGATGTCGTCGGCGCCCGGAATACCCATGATGAAGTTGACGCCGGCAGCGCCGAGCATCATCAGCAGGATGTCCATGTCGTCCTGATCGGCTTCGGCGTGGTTGGTGTAGCAGATATCGCAGCCCATCGGCAGGCCAAGCAGCTTGCCGCAGAAATGGTCCTCGAGGCCGGCGCGGATGATCTCCTTGCCATTGTAGAGATATTCCGGGCCGATGAAGCCGACGACGGTATTGACGAGCAGCGGCTTGAACTGGCGTGCGACGGCGTAGGCGCGGGCCTCGAGCGTCTGCTGATCGCAGCCGTGATGCGCGTCGGCCGAGAGCGCCGATCCCTGCCCCGTCTCGAAATACATGCAGTTGTCGCCAACGGTGCCGCGCTTCAGGCTCAAAGCGGCTTCGCGGCCTTCCTGCAGATGCGAGAGCTTTACGCCAAAGCTATCGTTGACGCCCTGCGTGCCGCCGATCGACTGGAAGACGAGATCGACAGGCGCTCCCTTGGCGATGGCGTCTATCGTCGTCGTGACGTGTGTCAGCACGCAGCTCTGGGTCGGGATTTCGAAGCGGCGGATGACGTCGTCCATCATCACCAGAAGATCGGTGATGGCGCCGATGTTGTCGCTCGCCGGATTGATGCCGATGACGGCATCACCGCAGCCGTACATCAAGCCATCGACCATCGACGCGGCGATGCCTTTCTTGTCGTCGGTGGGATGATTGGGTTGCAGACGCACGGACATGTGTCCGGGCAAACCGATCGTATCGCGGAACTTCGTGATGACGTGTGCCTTCTTGGCGCCGAGCACGAGGTCCTGGTTGCGCATGATCTTCGAGACGGCGGCGACCATTTCCGGCGTCAGGCCCGGCGCCAGCGCGGAGACCTTCTCCGGCGTCGCCTTCTCTGACAGCAGCCAATCGCGGAATTCGCCGACCGTCATATGAGAAACTGGCGCGAACGCCGCGCCATGATGCGTGTCGACGATGAGGCGCGTGACGTCGTCGTCTTCGTAGGGAATGATGGCTTCGTTAAGGAACTGCTTCAGCGGCACGTTGGCGAGCGCCATCTTGGCGGCGACGTTCTCGGCGGCGGACTTTGCCGCGACACCCGCCAGCACGTCGCCAGAGCGCGGCGGCGTGGCTTTCGCCAACAGCTCTTTCAGGGATGAAAACGTGTAGGTTGTTCCGCCCGCGTGCACCCGATACATGGCCGCTCTCCCAATCTCGCCGGTTGCTCGTTCAATAATGTCCTTCAATCAGCGGCTTGCAAGCATCAAATGGTGCCTCCCGCCGCCCAATCAGGGAGCAGCTTCGCTCATGCACACTTGGCGTCGCACTCGACGACCGGTTTCGGACGGGGTTTGAGCTTCGCGAGATCTGCGACGCCTGCGATGAAGACGTCCATAGAGTCTTCGAACGCAAGGCTCGGATCGAGCGTCTTCAGAACAGGAATGAGGTCCTGCGTGGCGTGATACATAGTCGGATCGAGTGCACTCAACTCGGTCTCTTCCGCCGGGCCGATCGCGCGCAGAAGGCCCTCGGCCTCAGCCAACGCAAATCCCAGAACGAATGCATAGAATGCAAGGCCAAGGCCTGCCGCCGCAGTATCGGTCAACCCCGCACGACGCAGGGCACAGTAGACGATCTCACTCGAAATGTGGTCAGCAGGACCGGTTGCATTGTAGCGAAAATGCAGCGGAAAAACCCGCGGATGATGATGAGCCAGCATCCGGTAGGCCTTCGCGACGGCTCTTAAGTCGTCGCGCCAGTTCGCTGTTGCCGTCGGCATCTCAACGCTTCGAAGTCCGTGATCGGCGATGGCGCGCAACAGCTCATCCTTGGAGCCGAAGTGATGCAGAACGGTCATCGGATCGACACCGACGATCGCCGCCACCTTACGAATGGAAAACGCAGCCTCCCCGACCTCGGCGAACAAATCGAACGCCGCCTGGAGGATCTCGGATTTCTCAACGCCCCGCCGTGCCCGCGATTTTGGCTCAGTCATCCGTCCAGCCTCTTGACTTCTACACTGTAGACTTTACACTCGAAGCGTTCTAAGAAGCAAGACGCTTTCGTGTCAATGGTTGAGTGTCGAAGCTAGGCGCGGGTCGTGCTTGCCCCAGGGAACGTCGCGTATGACACTGTTGCATATCGGGTTTCCGGCTTATTACGATGGCGGTGATATCGCTCACTGCCGCGAGGTGCCGCGTCCCATGTGCAGCATTCCCCATCCCAAGCGCGAGCTTTTGAAGCTCTGCGCGCGCATCGGCTACACGCCGCACTGAACTCTCCGAGCGCTCAGTTCTCAGCAGGCCCTCAAGGCCTGCTCATTCCCATTTTTTTTTGCTGGAGGCTTCCTCGTGTCCAACCGTATTCAGACGCAACAGATCCAACAACTCGATGCGCAGCACCATCTGCATCCCTTCTCCGATCATCAGTCGCTGAGAGGCAGCGGCAGCGTTCGTGTCATCGTCAAAGGTGAAGGACCGTATGTGATCGACAGCGAGGGCCATCGCATTCTCGACGGCATGGCCGGCCTTTGGACGACGAACATCGGCTACGGCAACAAAGAGCTAGCGCAGGCCGCTTACGATCAGATGGTCGAACTGCCGTTCTACAATACCTTCTTCAAGACGACGCACCCGCCGGTCGTCGAGCTGGCGCGCAAGCTGGCCGAGATCGCACCGGCGCATCTCAATCAGGTCTTCTTCGGTTCGTCGGGCTCGGAATCGAACGACACGGCGATCCGCCTGATCCGTCATTACTGGGTGCTCAAGGGCCAGCCGCAGCGGCGTATCATCATCAGCCGCAAGAACGCCTATCACGGCTCGACCATTGCGGCGGGCTCGATGGGCGGCATGAGCCACGTGCATGCGCACAGCTATCCAGTCTATGAGGGCTTCCGCCACGTCATGGACCCGTACTGGTACGGCGACTCCTTCCCCGGCGAGACGCCGGAGGCGTTCGGGCTGCGTGCTGCACGGGCTATTGAAGAAGAAATTCTGCGTTGCGGTCCGGAAAACGTCGCGGCGTTCGCGGGCGAACCGGTTCAAGGTGCAGGCGGCGTGAAAATCGCGCCGTCGACCTACTGGCCGGAGGTTCAGCGCATCGTCGACAAGTACGGCATCCTCTTGCTGGCCGACGAAGTCATCACCGGCTTCGGCCGCCTCGGCACGTGGTTCGCCTCGGATTTCTACGGCATCCGGCCCAATATCATCACCTTCGCGAAGGCGGCGACGTCGGGCTACATCCCGCTGTCGGGCGTGCTCGTCGACGACAAAATCGTCGAAGCGCTGATGGCCAAGGACGACGATTTCAACCACGGCTACACGTTCTCGGGCCATCCGGTGGCGTGCGCTGTCGCGCTGAAGAACCTGGAGATCATGGAGCGCGACCGACTCGTTCCGAAAGTGAAGGAATTCACCGGCCCGGCTCTGGCGAAGCTGTTTGATCGCTTCAAGGATCATCCGCTGGTCGGCGAGGTTCGCACGGTCGGCATGATGGGCGCGATCGAACTCGTGGCGGATAAGAAAACGCGTCGCCGCTTTGATAATCTCGGCCGTGTGGGTCTTATCTGTCGCGATCATTTCTTCCGGGAAGGCTTCATCATGCGGGCCGTCTGGGACACGATGGTGTGCGCGCCGCCGCTGACGTGGGAAGAGCAGCAGTTCGAGGAAGCGGGCCGCGTGATCCAGAAGGCGCTTGATCAGACGCTTTCGGCAGTCCAGGGAGAAATGGCGGCATGAGGCGGCCCGTCGTCGTCATACCCTGCAGTACAGAGACGGTCAGCGGACTGACCTCGGACGCGGCGGGGCGGAAATATTCCGCCGCCGTGGCCGAGGGCGCCGACTGCCAGCCGTTGCTGCTGCCGGTCGGCAAGAACCTTTCCGACATCGGCTCCGTTCTCGATGTCGCCTCGGGCATTTTGCTGACGGGCGCGATCTCGAACGTGCACCCTGAAAACTACGGCCTCGAAGAGCCCGTTCTGCCGGACGCCATCGACCGTGACCGGGATGCGGTGACGCTGCCGCTTATCCGCGCGGCGGTCGAACGCAAGGTGCCGATCATGGCGATTTGCCGGGGCTTTCAAGAGTTGAACGTCGCGCTTGGCGGCTCTCTGCACCAAGCGGTTCATACCGTCGAAGGCTATGCCGACCATCGCGAGCCGAAGGTGACGGACTTCGACGTGATGTTTGCACCGCGCCACCCGGTGACGCTCAAGGGTGAGCTCAAGGCGTGGCTCGGCCAGGATCAGATCATCGTCAACTCGCTGCACGGGCAAGGCATCCGCGATCTCGCCAAGCCGCTCGTTGCGGAGGCATTCGCTGAGGATGGCCTGGTCGAAGCCGCCCGCGTCGCGGCGGGCAATACGTTCTCCCTCGGTGTGCAGTGGCACCCCGAATGGCAATACACATCCAACCCAGCATCCCTGGCGCTGTTCCGCCGCTTCGGCGACGCCGCGAGAGGTATGATCGCGAAAGGCCAGGCCGCATGACCGATACATTCATTTCCGTCGAAGAAGCTGCAGCTTTCCTTGATGCCAATCCAAGCGTGTCTTGGATCGACATTCTGCTGTTCGACATGAACGGCATGCCGCGGGGCAAGCGCATCCGGCGCGGCGATCTCGTCAGCATTGCGCGGAACGGGCTGCTGCTTCCGGCGTCCGTTTACGTGCTCGATCCGCGCGGCAATTCGATTGCCGAGACAGGCCGGCTCTGGGAGACGGGCGATCACGACATTCCGTTCCGCGTGCTGTCCGGCACGCTGAAGCCAGTCCCCGTCGGTAAGGGCTCGCACGGTCAAGCGGTAATGGTGCCTGTCGATCTTTGCGATATGGATCCGCGCGGTGTGCTTGCCGCTCAGGTGTCGCGATTTGCGGATGCCGGGCAGAAGCCCATCGTCGCGGTCGAACTCGAATTCTACGTGACAAAGCGCCCGCCGGACGGCGTTTTCAGCCTCGTGACGCCGCCCGGCCTCTCCGCCGATCCCGAACGGCCCATGACGTTCGGCTTTGAGGAAATGGACACGCTCGGGCCGTTCATCGATGACGTCTATCGCATCGCTGAGGCACAAGGGCTGCCGCTCGACGCGGTTATGCAGGAGTCCGGCCCTGGTCAATTCGAGATCAATCTGAAGCACAGCGAGGCCATGACGGCAGCGCTCGACGGCGTGCTCTTGAAGCGCGCGGTCAAGGCGGCTGCTCATGCGCACGATCTCGAAGCGACGTTCATGGCGAAGCCGCACCACGATTGGACGGGCTCCGGCATGCACGTTCACGTCAGCTTGATTGATAAGCAGGGCAACAACCTGTTCGCGGGCGATCCGATGGCGCCAATGTTCCGGCAGGCGATCGGCGGGTTGCGGACATCCATGCCGGACTTCATGGCGGTGTGGGCGCAGTCGGCGAACGCCTATCGCCGTTACGTGCCTGAATCCTATGTGCCGATGTCGGCGCACTGGGGCTTCAACAATCGCACGGTGGCACTGCGCGTGCCGTGCTGCTCGGGGCCTGCGACGCGCATCGAACATCGCGTCTCAGGCGCGGACGCCAATCCGTTCCTCGTTATTGCAAGTATCCTGGCGGGCGTCCGCCATGGCATCACCAACGGCGTCGATCCGGGGCAGCATGCGGAAGGCAATGCGGAAGAACTCGACGGCAACGAACTGCCGACCGCCTGGGTGAACGCTCTGCAGACGTTCCGCACCTCCGACATCGTGCGCGAGTCTTTCGGCCCGGCGTTCCAGGACGTCTACTATCGCTTGAAAGAGACCGAACGCATCAGTTTCGAGCGTGTCGTTACTGCGCTCGACTATGAATGGTACGCTCAAGTTGCATAAGGCTTTACGGTCATGAGATCGCTTGCACACTTCGAAGCCGTTGCCGGATCGATCAAAATTCCGGGTGAAGCCGTCATCGACGGCAAGCTGACGGAGAGCGTTTCCGGCAAAACGTTCGCCAACGTCTCTCCGCGTGACGGGCGCGTCCTTAATCATGTCGCCCAATGCGGGCCGGAGGATGTCGATCTCGCCGTCAAAAGCGCGCGCCGCGCCTTCGATGAGGGATCGTGGCGCAAACTGCATTATCGCGAGAAAAAGCGCATTCTGTTCAAACTCGCCGAACTGATGGAACGCGATATCGAAACGCTCGCCGTGCTCGAAAGCCTCGACGTTGGCAAGCCGATCTCGAACGCGCTCGGCGGCGACGTTCCGAACGCCATCCGCTCGCTGCGCTATTATGCGGAAGCGCTCGATAAGGTTTACGGCGAAGTGGCGCCGGAAGCTCCGGACCGGTTCTCGTTCGTCGTCCACGATCCGCTGGGCGTCATCGGCGCTATCGTGCCGTGGAACTTCCCGTTGCACATGGCGATGTGGAAGGTCGCCCCGGCACTCGCGATGGGCAACTCCGTCATTCTGAAGCCTGCGGAGCAATCGCCGCTGACAGCGCTAAAGCTCGGTGAATTGGCGCTCGAAGCCGGTATTCCTGCGGGTGTACTGAACGTTATTCCGGGCTTCGGCGCAGAAGCAGGCAAGGCGCTCGCGCTGCACAATGACGTCGATATGCTTGCATTCACCGGCTCGGGCCCGGTCGGCAAGCTGCTCATGCAGTATTCGGGACAGAGCAATCTGAAGCGCGTGAGCCTGGAACTCGGCGGAAAGTCTCCGCATATCGTTTTCGCAGACTGCCCCGATCTCGACCGCGCCGCCACGGAAGCGGCGTGGGGCATCTTCTATAATTCAGGGCAGGTATGCACTGCCGGGTCTCGTCTCTTGGTGCAGGACGCGATAGCCGATGATTTCACCAATCGGCTCATATCGGTTGCTCGAAAAATCGTTGCTGGCGACCCCTTGGAGCCCGCGACGACGTCGGGCGCTATGGTTAGCGAAGAACAGATGAAGACGGCACTCCGCTATATCGAAACGGCGAAGCGCGAGGGCGGCACACTGGCCCTCGGCGGCAATCGTACGCTCGAAGGAAGCGGCGGGTTCTACGTCGAGCCGACGGTGTTTTCGGGCGTGACGCCTGAGAATACACTGGCGCGCGAAGAAGTTTTCGGACCTGTGCTCGCCATCACGCGTTTCACCGAAGCAGACGACGCCATCCGCATCGCCAACGATACGAACTACGGCCTCGCCGCCGGTCTTTGGACCAAGGACATCACGCTGGCCCACCGCGCCGCCCGCGAGATCCGCGCCGGACTGGTCTGGATCAACGGCTGGGACAGCTGCGATATCACGATGCCGTTCGGCGGATTCAAGCAATCGGGCTTCGGTCGCGATCGCTCTCTGCACGCACTACATAAGTATGCCGATTTGAAATCGGTCTCGATCACACTCTGACGCCCCCGGAGGCAGTGAAATGAACGTAAAGCCATCGACGCCCTTCCCCTCCGCCGCCTTCATCGACGGCGAGTGGGTCACCTCAAAGAAGACATTTCCGGTCGTGGATCCGGCGACGGGCGAAAAGCTCGTCGATGTGCCGGACCTGACGCCCGACGACGCAAAGCGCGCCATCGACGCCGCGCACAAGGCCTTCCCGGCATGGGCCGCGAAGCCCGCAAAGGAACGCGCGCAAATCCTGCGCAAGTGGTTCGACCTCATCATCGCGGATACCGAAGCGCTTGCTCAGTTGATGACGGCCGAGCAAGGCAAACCGCTGACGGAATCGCGCGGCGAAGTCGCTTATGGCGCGTCGTTCATCGAGTGGTTCGCGGAAGAAGGAAAGCGCGCCTACGGGCACACGATCCCAACGACGGTCGCTTCGCGCCGCTACCTCACGATCAAGCAACCCATCGGCGTATGCGCGGCGATTACGCCGTGGAACTTTCCGATCGCGATGATCACCCGCAAGGTTGGCTGCGCCCTGGCTGCCGGTTGCACGATCGTCGTGAAGCCGTCGGAAGAGACGCCGCTGTGTGCGCTGGCGCTTGCGAAGCTCGCGCAGGACGCAGGTGTTCCGGCGGGCGTATTCAACGTCATCACGACGATGGACGGCCCCGGCATCGGCAAGGTGCTGACGGCGGATGACCGCGTGCGCAAGTTGACGTTCACAGGCTCGACGGAAGTCGGCCGCATTCTCTATCGTCAGTGTGCCGACACCATCAAAAAGCTGACGCTCGAACTCGGCGGCAACGCGCCGCTCATCATTTTCGACGATGCCGATCTGAAGCAGGCGGTCGCCGGAACGATGGCGTCGAAGTTCCGCAACGCGGGCCAGACGTGCGTCTGCGCCAACCGCATCCTCGTGCAGGCAGGCATCTTCGACAAGTTCGTTGCAGCCCTGAAAGAGGAAGCCGCGAAGCTCGTCGTGGCGCCCGGCCGTGATGCCAAATCGACGGTCGGACCGCTGATTAATGCGGAAGCCATCGACAAGGTGAAGTCGCTGCTTTCCGGTGCGGTCTCCGAAGGCGCCAAGATCGAGATCGGTGGCAAGCCGGACAATCACGGCGCGCTCTTCTTCGAGCCGACCATCGTGACTGGTGTCACCACCGCCATGACGATCGCGAACGAAGAGATCTTCGGGCCGGTCGCCTCGCTCATCAAATTCGAGACGGAAGCCGACGCGATCCGCATCGCCAACAGCACGCCGTTTGGCCTCGCGGCTTACCTCTTCAGCCAGAATGTCTCGCGCGCTTGGCGCGTGGCTGAAGCACTCGAAGCCGGCATGATCGGCGTCAACGAAGGCGTGTTCTCGAACGAGGTCGCGCCGTTCGGCGGCATCAAGCAGTCGGGTCTCGGCCGCGAGGGCGCGGACGAAGGCCTCAACGAATATCTCGAGACAAAAATGATCGCCCTTGGCGGCATCAACGCCTAGCAGTCAAGTTTCGGCGGGGCATTTCGATTAATGCTCCGCCGAAAAAGCATTGAACCCTCTTTCGCTCACCCATCGAACCACGAAGGATCGTCCATGGCTACCTCAGCCGAGCTTCAGGCCCGTCGCGTCGCCGCTGTCCCACGCGGCGTCGGAAACGTGACGCAAATCTTTGCCAAGACCGCGAAGAACGCCGAGATCTGGAGCGAGGACGGCAAGCGCTATATCGATTTCGGTGCGGGCATCGCGGTCGTCAACACAGGCCATCAGCACCCTCGCCTCATCAAGGCCATTGAGGAGCAGCTCAAGGCTTTCAGTCACGTCTGCTTCCAGGTGACGCCGTACGAAAACTATGTGAGCCTTGCGGAACGGCTCAACGCCATTGCTCCAATCGCCGGTCCGGCCAAGACGATGCTGGCATCAACGGGTGCTGAAGCCGTCGAGAACGCCGTCAAAGTGGCGCGCGCATTCACAGGACGTCCCGGCATCGTTTCGTTTGCGGGCGGCTTCCATGGCCGCACGCTGATGGGCATGGCGCTGACGGGCAAGGTCGTTCCTTATAAGAAGGGCTACGGACCGTTTCCGCCGGACGTCTATAATGTCGAATTCCCGAACGTCTTCCACGGCGGCAGCACGGGACAGAGCATCCGCAGCCTGAAGTCGCTGTTCAAACATTCGGTCGATCCGTCGAACATCGCCGGTATCATCATCGAGCCGGTGCAAGGCGAAGGCGGCTTCAATATCGTGCCGAAGGAATTCATGGTCGCACTGCGCGAGCTTTGTGACGACCACGGTATTCTGCTGATCGCGGATGAAATCCAGACGGGCTTTGCACGTACTGGCAAGATGTTCGCGATGGAGCATTTCGGCGTGAAGGCCGACGTCGTCACAATGGCGAAGGGCCTCGCGGGCGGGATGCCGCTGTCGGCGATCGTCGGCCGCGCGGACGTCATGGATGCTTCCAATCCCGGTGGCCTCGGCGGCACTTATGCAGGCAATCCGGTCGCGTGTGCGTCGGCCCATGCCGTGCTCGACGTCATTCACGACGAGAAGCTCTGCGACCGCGCCAACGCAATCGGCAAGATCATCATGGATCGCTGCTCGGCGCTGCAGGCCAATTCGAACCTCAACTGCATCGGCGACGTCCGCGGCCTCGGCGCCATGTGCGCGGTCGAGCTTGTGAAAGACAAGGCGAGCGGCGAACCGGCGCCGGAATTGACGAGCGCATTGCTCAAGGCGGCGAGCGACCGCGGCCTCATTCTTCTTTCGTGCGGCACGTACGGAAACGTCATTCGCTTCCTGGTGCCGCTGACTGCCAGCGACGAACTCGTTCGCGAGGGCATGGACGTGTTCGAATCGGCACTCACCGACGCCGTCACCAAGGTAGCTTGATATTTGGACTCGCTTTCGGCGGCTGGCTCCCCGGAGGGGAGTCGCCGGGAGCCAACAAAGGACTCGCCTATGAACGTACAGATCAAGCCCAACGACCTCGCATCCTTCTGGATGCCGTTTACCGCCAACAAGCAGTTCAAGGCGAACCCGCGGCTCTTCGTCGGCGCCAAGGACATGCATTATGTGACGAACGATGGCCGCAAGGTGCTCGACGGCACATCGGGTCTCTGGTGCGTAAACGCCGGACACTGCCGTCCGAAGATTGCCGAAGCGATCAAAGCCCAGGTCGAGACTCTCGACTTCGCAGGCACGTTCCAGATGGGCCACAACAAGGCCTTCGAGGCCGCGAATCGGCTGACGGCCATCGCGCCGAAGGGCTTCGATCATGTGTTCTTCACCAACTCCGGTTCGGAGTCGGTCGAGACGGCACTGAAGATGGCGATCGCCTATCATCGCGCCAAGGGCAACGGTACCAAGGTGCGCCTGATCGGCCGCGAACGCGGCTATCATGGTGTCAACTTCGGCGGCATGTCGGTCGGCGGCATCGGCCCCAACCGCAAGATGTTCGGTGCGCTCGTCGCGGGCGTTGATCATATGCGGCACACGCACGATCTGGCGAAGAACGCTTTCACGCGCGGCGAGCCGGAGCACGGAGCGGAGCTTGCGGACGATCTGGAACGCCTCGTTGCGCTGCATGACGCTTCAACCATCGCCGCCGTCATCGTCGAGCCGGTTGCGTGCTCGACGGGCGTGCTGATCCCGCCGAAGGGATATCTGAAGCGCCTCGAAGCCATCGCCAAGAAGCACGACATTCTGCTGATCGCCGACGAAGTCATCACGGGCTTCGGCCGTCTCGGCGTGCCGTTCGGTTCCGACTATTTTGGCATCTCGCCGGATATCATCACAACGGCGAAGGGCGTGACGAACGGCACGATTCCGATGGGCGCCGTGTTCGTCAAATCGCACATCCACGACGCCTTCATGAACGGCCCTGATTGGATGATCGACTTCTTCCATGGATATACGTATTCGGGCCATCCAGTCGCCGCGGCAGCCGCCATCGGCACGCTCGACACGTATGCGGAAGAAGGCCTGCTGACGCGCGCCGCAGAGCTGGCACCCTACTGGGAAGAACGCGTCCACGCACTAAAGGGCCTGCCGCATATCATCGATGTGCGCAACATCGGCCTCATCGGCGCGGTCGAGTTCGCGCCCGATCCGGAGCAGCCCGGCAAGCGGGCGTTCGACCGTTTCGTCAAAGCATTCGAGGCCGGTATTCTGGTTCGCCAGACGGGCGACATCATCGCGCTGTCGCCGCCGCTCGTCATTTCGAAGTCCGAGATCGACCAGTTGTTCGACACCTTCACGAAGGTGCTGAAGGAGACGAACTAATTCACTTGTCATCCCCGAACGCGATCGCTGCGCTCTCGTGTTCGAGGATGACGAAAGTCAAAACGAGGATTCCTTTCCCAATGCACATGATCGAGAACGCCATCAACGGGCGCCGCTCACCTGCTCACGCCGAGCGCACGCAGGCTGTCTTCAATCCGGCGACTGGCGAAGAAGTTGCGCGCCTGCCGCTGTCGAAAGTCGACGATCTCAACGCCGCCGTCTCTGCCGCGAAGAAAGCCGCACTGACCTGGGGCACGACGCCGCCGATGAAGCGCGTGCGTCCGCTTTTCAAGTTCAAGGAGCTGCTGGAAAAGAACGCCGATGAGATCGCACGCGCGATTTCACGCGAACACGGCAAGACGCACGCCGACTCGCTCGGTGAGCTGGCGCGCGGCATCGATGTCGTCGATTTCGCCTGCGGGATTCCGCATCTTTTGAAGGGCGAATTCAGCCGCAACGTCGGCCCGGACATCGACAGCTGGTCGGACCGGCAGCCGCTTGGCGTCGTTGCGGGCATCACGCCCTTCAACTTCCCCGCCATGGTGCCGATGTGGATGTTCCCCGTCGCTATCGCGTGCGGCAATGCTTTCATCCTGAAGCCGTCCGAACGCGATCCGTCGGCACCGATGCTGATCTGGGAGCTGTTCCAGCAGGCCGGTCTGCCGGACGGCGTGTTCAACGTCGTGCACGGCGACAAGACGATCGTCGATGCGATTCTCGATCATCCCGATATCGCCGCCATCTCGTTCGTCGGCTCAACGCCCGTTGCGCAGTACATCTATGGCCGCGGAACCGCGAACGGCAAGCGCGTGCAGGCACTCGGCGGCGCCAAGAACCACATGATCGTGATGCCCGACGCCGACATGGACCAGGCGGTCGATGCGCTGATGGGCGCGGGCTACGGTTCCGCTGGCGAGCGCTGCATGGCGATCTCGGTTGCGGTTCCGGTTGGCGAGAAGACGGCCGACAAGCTTGTCGAGGCTCTGGCACCGCGCGTGCGCGCGCTGAAAGTCGGCCCGGCAACGGACCCTGAATCGGAGATGGGCCCGGTCGTCACGGCAGACGCAAAGCGCAAGATCACCTCGCTGATCGACAAGGGCGTCGCGGAAGGTGCGAAGCTCGTCGTCGATGGCCGCGGACTGACGCTGCAGGGCTACGAGAACGGCTTCTTCCTCGGCGGTACACTGTTCGACAACGTCACGCGCGACATGACGATCTACCGCGAAGAAATTTTCGGGCCGGTGCTCTCGGTCGTGCGCGCGAAGAACTACGATGAAGCCGCCGATCTCATCAACACGCACGAATATGGCAACGGTACCGCGATCTTCACGCGCGACGGCGATACGGCACGCGCGTTCGCAGACAAGATCGAGGTCGGCATGGTCGGCATCAACGTGCCGCTGCCGGTGCCGGTTGCCTATCACTCGTTCGGCGGCTGGAAGCGCTCGCTGTTCGGGGATCACGCGATTTACGGACCGGAAGGCGTGCACTTCTACACGCGTCTCAAGACAGTTACGGCGCGCTGGCCGGCCGGCATCCGCAAGGGTGCGGAGTTTAATTTTCCGAGCCTGAAGTAAAATTGGATGAGTGAGCGGCAGATGAGCCCGCTCACTCCCTCCTTATTCTAAAGTACTGCGGCACATCAGAAATTTCTTCCTGACTTTAAGGCTGGCACAAGCCCTGCGTCCTTAGTTCATCGCAGCATGAACTCAAGTTCGCGAGATCCTTTGCCAATGCACCAACCTGCTAAGACCGCTCACCCGGCAAATTCCGGCGCCGATCTCGACGGCCGCCTTTCTTTCCTGGAACTGGATGAGCTTACGACCTCGCAGCTTCGCGACCTCAAGCCGCTTCTCATGCGGCATCTCCCCGTCGCTCTCGATAAATTCTATGCGAAGATCAAAGCCACGCCGGAACTCAAGCGCTTCTTCGCTGACGACGCGCATATCGCGCGCGCCAAGTCCGCTCAGCTCGGTCACTGGGGCGCGATAAGCGCGGGCAAGATCGATGAGACGTATGTCGGCAATGTTCGCCGCATCGGCCAAACACACGCCAGGATCGGACTTGAGCCGCGATGGTACATCGGCGGCTACACGCTGCTGCTTGAACATCTCTTCGCGGCGATCATCGAGGAGAGCAAGCCAAAAAGCCTTCTCTCCTTCAATCAGCAGACGACGCATCAGAACCTGCTCAATAAACTCATCGCGCTTACGAAAGCGGTGATGCTCGACATGGATTATTCCATTTCGACGTACATTGAGGCGGCGGAAAGCGCCCGGCTCAAGGCCGAGGCGGAGCAACAGCAGGCACAGGCCGAAGCCGCGAAGCGCCAGCGGGAAGCAGACGCGGACCGCCTGCGCGTTGAAGAAGAGGTTGCGGCCGAGCGCGCGCACGTCCTCGATGCGATCACGTCGGGCCTCTCAGAGCTTGCCAAGCAGAACCTGTCGTACCGCATCGGCGCGGCGTTGCCGCCACAGTTCGAACGCGTGCGCGATGATTTCAATTCGGCGAGCGGTCAGCTCGATCAAGCCTTGCAGGTCGTTCTACAGCGCATCAGCGGCATTACGGCAGCGACCGAGCAGATCCTCGCGGCGTCCGAGAACCTTTCGCGGCGAGCCCAGACCACGGCCGCCTCTCTCGAAGAGTCGGCGGCGGCACTCGAAGAAACCGCCGTCTCGGTGCAAAGCACGGCGACCTCGACGACCAGCATGCAGGACATCATAACGCGCGCCAGCAGCCAGGCGTCCGACGGCGGAAAGATCGTCGATGAGGCGATCGAGGCCGTCTCGAAAATCGAGAGTTCGTCGAAGCAGATCGGGCATATCATCAGCGTCATCGACGACATCGCGTTCCAGACGAACCTGCTGGCGCTCAATGCGGGCGTCGAAGCCGCCCGTGCGGGCGAGCATGGCCGCGGCTTCGCGGTCGTGGCATCGGAAGTGCGCGCGCTCGCACAGCGGTCGGCCGAGTCGGCGCGCGAGATCAAAGATCTGATTTCGACGGCGCAGCAAAATGTCAGCGACGGCGTGAGGCTGGTGACGAGCACCGGACATGTGTTCGGAGAGATTGCCAAAGCCGTCACACAGGTGAACACGGTCATGGCCGAGATCGCGGCGGGAGCACAAGAGCAGGCATCCGCGCTTGCCGAAGTCAGCAGCGCCGTCGCGACGATGGATCACGACACGCAAGAGAATGCGGCGATGGCCGAAGAGCTGACGTCATCGACGAACGTGCTGGCTTCGGAAACGAGCGATCTCAAATCTCTCGCCACGGCATTCAAGACGTCTGATTCCGCTCACGCCGTCGCAAAGAGCGCACGGCTCCGCGTCGTCGGCTGAGCGTACAAACCCGAACAAAAACAGAAGCGGCGCCGCGATCCTTGGGATCGGGCGCCGCCGTCATTTGCAAAATCGGCAACGGTTACTTGGCCTTTGCGGCCCACGCTGCCACGCGCTGTTTGCACGTATCGGAAAGGTCAGCTTGATGCTCCGTCAGGCAGCCGCGTATCTTGCTCTTCTCGTGTGGAACGCTCGTGCAGAATTTCTGGATGTCGGCCCTGCAGGCACCTTTCCCGCCGTTGGGAGGCGTGGCGCTATCGGCTGCCAGAGATGCCGCAGAACCCAGCGTTGCGGCAGCGGCGAACACCAACAAAAATTTCATACCATCTCCTTGCTGATCGTTATGGCCAATGGTCTTGGCAAGGCCGGAGAAACCGAGCGGGCGAAGCACACGAGATCCTGCACGCACCGCCCCGCTAGCGGCGTACGTCCCGCGCTGTGCGCCTTCCTTTAAGGAAAGCGCACAGTCGCTCATTCGGCATCACTGCCGAATGTCTGATTTAGCGGAGATAGGGGCAGACGCGTTCGACGCCGCGGCGGTCGATATAGGTGCCCGTGCGATAGCTGAAGTCGGGGAAGTCACGCGCGCAGCGATCCATGTCGCGCGGTGCGGCGCGATGCTCGGAAATAGCGGCTGCGATGATTGCGCCGCCGATAAGGCCGCCGACCAATGCGCCAGGACCCCAGCCCCAACCGCCATGGCCGCGCCAATAAACGTGGGTGACGGCGCCAGCGTCTTTCGAAAGCGCCGGAACGCCGGTTCCGAACGGCGCGGCAGCAGCTTGCTCAGTCGCAGCAAAAGTCGCCGTCATGGTGGCGGCAATGAGAGAAGAAGCGATAACTTTTTTGAATTTCGTCATATTACGTTTCCACCGTAACGAAGTGTCTGATCCGCCTAACGCGGTGGACGGAAGAGATCCGTCGCTTGCCCTGAAATGATCACAAGTCCTGATGATTCGTTGCTGAACACGATGGACTCGCTTCGCGACATTTCGAAGGCGATGAGCGCAGTACACTCTCTCCGCGATGAAGCTGCGGTGAATTACAAAATTACAAAAAAGAAAGCCGGTCGCTCCGGGGGGAAGAAGCGACCGGCTGGTCACCGCCGGTGAGGGATCCGGCGGCACGGGGGTTCGATGTTCTAACTACTCAGCGGCGTGACGAAAGTTCCGGCTGCCTTCTACCGTGTCAAAGCCCAGCGACGCAGCAACAACAGAGTGCATGATACGGCCGCCTTTGACGTTCAATCCTGCTGCGAGATGGGGATCGCGATCGAATGCTGCAAGCCCCTGCTCTGCGAGTTTCATCACGAATGGCAGCGTTGCGTTGTTCAATGCCTGAGCCGACGTGACGGGCACAGCGCCCGGCATGTTGGCGACGCAGTAGTGAATGATGCCGTCGACTTCAAACGTCGGCTGCGCGTGCGTTGTCGGCTTCGACGTTTCGAAGCAGCCGCCCTGATCGATCGCGACGTCAACGAGCACGGCGCCCTTCTTCATGTCTTTCAGCATCGCACGATTGACGAGCTTCGGTGCGCTCGCACCGGCGACAAGCACCGCGCCGACGACGACGTCTGCGGCGAGAACTTCGGTCTCGATCGTTTCCATCGTCGAAGCGAGCGTGCGCACGCGACCTTCAAACAGCTCATCGAGCTGGCGCAAACGCGGAAGCGACCGGTCAATGATCGACACGTCGGCACCGAGACCGGCCGCCATCCGCGCTGCATGCGTACCGACGACCCCGCCGCCGAGTACAACGACCTTTGCGGGCTTCACACCCGGGACGCCGCCCATCAGAACGCCGCGTCCGCCGGTAGGGCGACGCAGGGCCTGAGCTGCGGCTTCAATCGAAAGACGGCCAGCAACTTCGCTCATCGGCGCGAGAAGCGGCAGCGAGCCGTTGGCGTCGGTGACCGTCTCGTAAGCGATGGCCGTCGCGCCCGATTCCATCAGGCCGATGGCCTGCTGCGCATCGGGAGCGAGATGCAAATAGGTGAACAGGATCTGATCGGGCTTCAGGCGCTTCCACTCGACCTTCTGCGGCTCCTTGACCTTCACGATCATCTGGGAGTCGAAGAAAACTTCTTCGGCCGATTTGACGATGCGGGCGCCCGCCTTTTCGTAGGCCGCATCGTCGGCGAAAATGCCGGCACCGGCACCCGACTGAACGATCACTTCGTGGCCGCGAGCTGCCAGTTCGCGAACCGAACCCGGCACTAGGCCGACCCGAAACTCATCGCTCTTAATTTCCGTGGGAACACCGATGCGCATGATCCGCTCCTGTAAAGCGCAGCTTCCGATCTTCTACAGTGTAGGTTGACACAGGCCCGCGGCCGTTACTCTGCGATTTTTGTTGTGCTCAACAGCGTTTTTGATGAAAATCTGCGAAAATGGCGGGATAGGCGCAGAAAAATGGCTGAAGTTCCTTTGGATGCGCTGGATAAGGCCATCTTGGCGGCCCTTCTGGTTGACGGCCGTCAGAGCCAAGTCGACCTCGCTGAGCGTGTTCCTCTATCGCCGACGGCCATCGCGCGGCGGATCAAGGCGCTCGAACAGTCCGGAGTGATCGACGGCTACCAGGCGCGGGTCAACCGCAAGGCCCTGGGGCTCAGCATGATGGCCGTGGTCCAGATCAGCCTCGAAAGCCAAAGCCAGGAACTGCTGGAGGCCTTCGAGAAGGCAGCCGCGGCGGCGCCCTCGATCGTGTCCTGCTACATGATGTCGGGGCAGGACGATTATCTCATCACGGTGCTGGCGCGCGATCTCGCGGATTTCGAACGCATCCATAAGGAGCAGCTCTCACGGCTGCCGGGCGTGTCGCGGCTGCACTCGAGCTTTGTACTGCGCGAAGTCGCGAGCCGCTCGCTGCCGGTGTCCAGCCTGCTGCGCTGAGAAGATCCAGCGTGAGATGCGCCGAAGGCCCAATATTGCAAAGTAATTTTTGTGCCTGATCCCCGCCTTCGACACGCCTATGGCGTGCTCGGCCGAGGACGAAGCAATTAGATCAAGGCGCGAGCGCTGCAGCGGAGGCGGCATTGGGGGCGTCGCCGTCGTCACGTTCGTAGCCGGACTTCAGCGCCGAGCCGTCGCGGCCGTAAATGTCCTGGCGGAATTGCACCTCGCCGGTCGAGGGCTCGGCCCAGGCCGTGATGTAGACGAAGTGAACCGGCACGGGACGCGTCAGCTTCAGCTCCATCGGCTGGCCGAGGGCGAGCTGCTTGCGGACGCTGCCCGGCTCGCCCCAGCCGGGCTCGTTGTGCGCGATCCAATCCGCCAGATCGACGACATTCTGCACGCGCACGCACCCAGCGCTGAACGGACGGCTGCGCTGGTCGAACAGGGTCTTCATCGGCGTATCGTGCATGTAGACGCCGTACTGGTTCGTCATATCGAGACGCAGCAGACCGAGAGCGTTCTTCGCGCCGGGGTCTTGCCGGAAGCGATACGTTGCCGTCTGCGGCGACGACCAATCGACAGTCTTCGGATCAAGCTCTTGGCCATTACCCGTATAGACGCGGATGCCTTCATCGGAGAGGTAGCCCGGCTCTTTCTTGAGGCGCGGAATAAGGTCCAGCGTCGCGATGCTCTGCGGCACGTGCCAGTATGGGTAAAAATTGATGTTCCGGATCATCGCCGCAACTTCGGGGGTTTCGCGCTCGGGGCGGCCGACAATGGTGCGGAAACGCAGCTGCACCTCGAACTTGTCGACGGCCTCAGCCTGAAACGCCGGGATGTTGACGAGGACGTAGCGCTCCTCGACGTTCTGCATCAGGCCCTTGATGCGATCGTAGTTGAGCTTCAGCTCAGCGAGGCGCTGCTCGGCCGTGATGTTCAAAACCGGATAGACGGAGCGCTCGATGCGACCCGTTTCGCGCAAGCCGTTGCGCTTCTGAAAATGCTTCACGGCATCGGTCAGCTCGGAATCGAACGTCGTCGAGTCGTAATAGGTACTTTTGCTGGAGAGATCGCCAGTGATGCGAAGACGCTTGCGCAGGATAGGCACGCGGTCGTCGTCGTCGCCCTCGCGCATCATGCGGCCGGGTGGGACCAACGGCCAGCCGCCAGCGCTAACGATCTGCTGATAGTGTTCGATGGCCGCGGAAATCGCATTCAGCATCGTGTCGCTGCGCCAGGGCGTCGAGTCCGGCCGCAGGTCGTCGAGCCGCTGAGGCGCGCGGTCAATCGGTGCGCTGTTGGTGCTCGTGTCCGCGCCGTAGTTTCGCTGCAGCTGTTCCCATAGGCTTTGGGCGTGGCCGGTCGTCACGAAGCTTGGGACGAATTGGGCGAACGCAACAACGGCGCCAAGCACCGCAGCTCTGACAACAGAAGTCCCAAACCGCGTTGTCGAAATCAAATCTTTCATCCCCGCTTGCCCGGCTACCTCGTTCGACGCGCACCAATAGATAATACGCACCCGGTCGGCTTGCAGCCGCACACCGCCCTCAAACGCCACCGTCGTGCTATTTCAGCCACTTACCTGTCATCACGCATATGGCCAAACAGTGACGCGTTTCCAAGCCGTTTCCGTCTCGATCTCGCTGCGAAAGCCGATGCGATGTGGCATACATGCCGCGCGGAAGCGGTCCGAGTGTTGCTATCGCGCCGACCGGGAAAAATGGTCGTATCCAAACCGCTCAATCGCCATCGGGGTTCCGTCCGCATCGACGACCTGCAGCGAAATGTTCGCGTCGAGTGCACCAAGGTCACTCACGGCGATGCCTGCGGCTTGCGCCGCATTTCTGAAGTCCGCGATCGCCGCCGGGGCTACCGCGACCAGCAATTCGTAATCGTCGCCACCGCCAAGGATCGTTTCAGCGAGGGCCGGATCATGTGCCCGCGCCGAGGCTGCGGCCTTAGACAAAGGTATGAGATCGAAATGAAGCCTCAACCCCAGGCCGCCCGCAAGCCGGGTGAGATCCTTCATCAGGCCATCCGAGATATCGAGCGCGGCGGATGCGTGGGTGCGCAGCGCTTCGCCGAGCGCCAGCCGCGGCGTCGGGCGCAAGTAACGGTCTTCGAGAAAGGCGCGCTCAACGGACGTCAGGTGCGGGAACGCCGAGGGATCGGCATGAACGCGCAGACCCAGCGCGGAATCCCCGATTGTACCAGTGACGAACACGTGGTCGCCCGATGCCGCGCCCTGGCGACGAACGAATTTGCCCGTCGGCACCGCTCCGATGATCGTCACGCCAATCGAAAGCGGACCGGGCGTCATGTCGGTATCGCCGCCGATTAGATGACAGCCGAAGCGATCTTGCGCGGCGTGCAGGCCATTCGCAAAGTTGCTTATCCATTCCCGCATCGGCGGCCCGGGGAGCGCGAGGTTCAGCATGTAGGCAATGGGCTTCGCGCCCTTGGCGGCGAGATCGGAGGCGTTGACGGCGAGTGCCTTCCACGCAATGTCGGCGGGGTTGTCCGTCGGAAAGAAGTGCACGCCCGCGATAATCGGATCACTCGTGAAGACGAGATCGGTTTCGGGCTCGGGCGCAATCAGCGCGGCGTCGTCGCGCAGTTCAAATGCGCCCGGCGCGCCGCGCGTCAGCGGTGCGAGATAGGTCTGGATCAGATCGGTTTCGTTCGCGATCCGATCGCCTGAGGCAGACATTTTCGACGGCGCTGGCGGCATGCTCTCAACCCAACGCTTGGCTGCGGGCGAGACGTCTCAGGACGACGGCGTCACGCGCTTTGAAACGAATTCGTGGCCGCGAACGCGCCGCGCTAGTTTATCCAGGATGCCATTGACGACGCGTGGCTCTTCCTCGTCGAAGAAGGTATGCGCGACGTTGACATATTCGCTGATGGCGACGCGCGCGGGAACATCGCTGCGGTCCAGAATTTCTGCGACGCCCGCGCGGAGAATGGCGCGCAGGATCGAATCGACGCGTACGAGCCGCCAACCGGCTGCGAGCTGCTCGTCGATCATCGGATCAATCTCGCGCTGCCGACGGATCACCGCGCGCAAGATGTCAGCGAAGAAAACGCGATCTGCGGTCGCCAGCGTCTCGTTGCGATTGTCGCCTTCGAAGTGCTGCTCGATGAACTCAGCGATGACGTCGTTTACGTCCGTGCCCGCGACGTCCATCTGATAGAGTGCCTGGACAGCCGAAATGCGCGCAGCCGTGCGCGGCGTTATTTCTCCGACCTTTGGTTTGCCCTTGGCCGTCATACCTGCACGTCCCAGAATGCGCGTTTCGTCTCGATGAGGCGGAGGCACGCGCGCATGGCATCGCCGCCTTTGCCGTTGATGCCGCCTTCGGCGCGCGCCAGTGCCTGAGCGCGCGTTTCGACGGTGAGGATAGCATTGCCGACGGGAATGCACTGCTTCATCGCGACATCCATCAGCCAGTGATTGGCGTTGTTGCAGACGATGTCATAGTGGCCCGTTTCGCCTCGAATGACACAGCCCAAAGCGATGGCGCCGTCAAAGGTGGCGCGGCCGGCTGCGCGCGCTTCGGCGGCAGCAGCAAGCACCTGCGGAATTTCAAGCGCGCCCGGAACGGCAACCCGCTCGAACGTGACACCACGCTTGGCGCACTCGGCAATGGCGCCTTCGATCAGCAGATCGGCAATATCTTCATAGAAGCGCGCCTCGATCAGGAGGACGTGGGCGCGAATCTGGCCGGCGCCCTTGTCATCGTGCGGCGCTGCTGGCGTTTTCTGAACCATGGCTCGGGCTACTCGATTTTCCGTGTTCCGGTGACACGCAGCCCGAACGCCTCGAGGCCCACGTACACATGTTGCGGGGACGTCGTCAAAAGCACCATGTCCTTGACGCCGAGATCGGCAAGAATTTGCGAACCTATACCGATTTCAACCTGGCGGCGCTCCTTGCTCGCATCCGCCACCGCGCCCGGCGTCGACCGACGCGAAATCCATTCGGAAACGGACTTCGGACGAAGATCGCGGATCAAAACGATGACGCCACGGCCGTCAGCTTCGACGGCGCGCATCGCCTGCTCGATGGCGGTGCCATCTTCGCAATGCTGATCAATGCCGACGACGTCGGAGAGAACATTGACGGCATGCACACGCACGAGAACCGGGCCGCCCTTCGAGAGGTCGCCCTTGACGAGCGCCAAGTGTTCGCCTGGCTCGACCGTCGTATCGTAGACGACAAGATTGAAATCGCCTGCCGCCGTCGTCACCGGCGTCTGGGCGACGCGCTTGACGATGCGGTCATTCTTCAGGCGATAGGCGATGAGATCTTCGATCGAACCGATCTTCAGCCCATGGAACTGCGCGAAGGCTGTCAGGTCGGGAAGACGCGCCATCGTGCCGTTCTCGTTCATGATCTCACAGATCACGGCCGCCGGATTGAGCCCGGCAAGCTTGGCGAGATCGATCGAGGCTTCAGTATGGCCGGCTCGGACGAGAACGCCGCCTTCGCGCGCGATCAGCGGGAAGACGTGACCGGGCGAGACGATGTCGTTTGCCCCTTTCGTCGGATCAATGGCGGTCGCGATGGTGCGGGCGCGATCAAACGCTGAGATGCCCGTCGAGATGCCTTCGCGGGCTTCGATCGACGCGGTGAAAGCCGTGCGATTGCGCGAGCCGTTGTGGCGAACCATGTAATCGAGATTGAGCTCGGTCGCGCGCGTCTGCGTCAGCGATAGGCAGATCAGTCCACGGCCGTACTTGGCCATGAAGTTGATGGCATCGGGCGTCGCCATCTGCGCCGGGATGATGAGATCGCCTTCGTTCTCGCGATCTTCGGCATCGACGAGAATGACCATGCGGCCATTCTGCATGTCTTCGATGATCTCCTCGATCGACGACAGGACGCTGTCGCTGCGCACAGTCCGTAGGTTTGAAGGACCCGACATTAGGGGCGAAACTCCATCAGCCGCGCGACGTAGCGCGCGAAAACATCCACTTCCAGATTGACCAGATCGCCGGGGGTTTTCGCGCCCCAGGTCGTCACCGTCAAGGTATGCGGTATGAGATTGACGCCGAACCGGGTTTCCGCAACCTCATTGACGGTCAGCGAGGTTCCGTCCAACGCGACCGAACCCTTGGGCGCTATATAGCGGGAAAGATGCTCGGGCGCTTCCAAAAGAAAGCGTTTGCTGTCACCGTCCGGGGTAATTGAAATAATTTTGGCGACGCCGTCGACGTGCCCCGAGACGATATGCCCGCCAAGCTCGTCGCCCGCCCGGAGCGACCGTTCCAAATTGACGCGGCGGCCAGGCTGCCAGCTGTCGAGGGTGGTTTTGGCCAGAGTTTCATTCGAGACGTCGACGGTAAATTCGGCACCGGCCGAAATTGGTCTGATGTCCGTCGCCGTCAGGCAGACGCCGTTGCAGCAGATTGAAAGGCCTGTTTCTTCCGGCTTCAGGGGATAGGCCGTCCGCAGCGTAAAGCAGCCGCCAGAGCGCGCTATGACCTCGCCGACATCGGTGATCAATCCAGTAAACATGCGATCAGCGTCCTTCCCTATCTGCAAGGCGACGATAGCGCCACATCGTATCGGTGCCGATTGTCCGTCGTTCGACTGCGGTCATTCCAAGGTCTCCGACCCACCGCCGCATGGCCCTGTCGGCGGCAACGTCTGATGGGCTGCCCGCCATATAGAGCACGACCTCGTCCGCCAGCGCTGCATCCGCGAAGCCGCGCCAGATTCCCGGGCCGCCTTCGACCAGGAGGCGGGTGATGCCGCGCGCGACCAGCGCCTCCATGATCGATGGCAGCCATAACGTGTCGCCGACGACACCGACGTCGACGACCTCCGTGCCGCCGTCGGCGATGGCGCGTTTCTTCGCAGCGTCGCTTGCCGCCGACGTCATCAGCCAGACGGGAACGTCGCGGGCACTTTTGAAGAGCTTGGCTGCGAGCGGCAGATCGAGCGAACGCGAAAGCACGACGCGTACCGGCGAGCGATCCATGAGGCCCGGCAGGCGGCACGTCAGCTCCGGATCGTCATCGCGCACGGTGGCGCTGCCGACGAGGATCGCATCGAATTCTTTGCGCAGAAGCATGCCGTGACGGCGGGCGAGTTCGCCCGTGACCCAGACGGGCGCAGAGCCCGAGCCGCGCGCGATTTCGCCGTTGGCATCGAGCGCAAGTTTCAGAGTGACGAGCGGGCGGCGCTCGGTGATGCGGACGATGTGGCCGCGCGTGATCCAGCGGGCTTCCGACACACCGACGCCGCGCAAGACTTCGATGCCAGCATCGCGGAGACGATTGAGCCCCCGGCCCGCTACGCGCGGATCGGGATCTTCGATAGCGACGACGCAGCGTTTCAATCCAGCGGCAACAATGGCGTCGGCGCATGGCGCGGTACGGCCATAATGCGAGCATGGCTCCAGCGTCACATAAATCGTCGCGCCATGGGCTTTATCGCCGGCGAGCGCGATCGCCTGAGGTTCTGCGTGCGGGCGGCCGCCGCGCGCCGTCGTGCCGCGCGCGATCACTTCCCCGGTTTCTTCATTGACGATCACAGCGCCGACGGATGGATTAGGCGCAGTCGCACCAAGCCCGCGCTCGGCCATGCGCAGCGCAATCGCCATCATCTCGGCGTCGAACGCAGAACTTTTTCTTCGCGACATGTCGCTTAGTGCTTTTTCTCGGCGGCAAGCTCATCAAGCACGGGCGTGCCGAACCGTTCGTTAAGATCGAGCGGATCGTGGGTATCGCTCGCGAGTTCGCGTAGGACGGCGTGAAAATCCGCCGCATCGCGGAAGTCGCGATAGACGGAGGCGAAGCGGACATATGCGACCGGATCGAGGCCGCGCAAGGCTGCCATGACGAGTTCGCCGATCTCGGCCGAGGTAATTTCGGTTTCACCGGAGCTTTCGAGCTGGCGGACGAGGCCCGACACCAAGCGGTCGATGCGTTCGGGCTCGATGGGGCGCTTGCGCATCGCGACCGAGATCGACTTCGAGAGCTTGTCGCGATCGAACAGGACCTTGCGGCCGGAACGTTTGACAACCGTCAGCTCGCGCAACTGCACGCGCTCGAACGTCGTGAAGCGGCCGCCGCAATCGGAACAGATACGCCGACGCCTGATCGCGGAGTTCTCGTCCGACGGCCGACTATCCTTGACCTGGCTATCCTCGCTTCCACAGAAGGGACAGCGCATCCCGATTTCTCCTTAATTCAATACGTGCGTCGTATAGCACGGAGTGGCGCGTTATCCCTTACGGAAGCGCATTTGTGAACCAAATTCATATGGGTGAAAGAGTTCAAAGAACTCAAAGCTTCGATTGCCGGCTCTTAGGCCGATTCTGCTTTTTAAACTCCTCACGGGCCTTTTCGACTGCCTGGATATGCGTCTCAACCCACGAATCAAGCTTGCGCATCGCGTCGGCCAGAGAGAGGCCAAGCTCAGTCAGTTCGTATTCAACATGAGGAGGGACTTCCATGCGATCGATGCGTCGCACGAGCCCGTTGCTCTCAAGAGTACGCAAAGTTTGAGTCAGCATTTTTTGCGAGACACCCTCAACCAGCCGCATGAGTTCGCCGTTGCGCATTCGGCCGCGGCGTAACGCGGGCATGACGAGTAGCGTCCATTTGTCCGCCACGAGTTCAAGCAGGGCGCGCGACGGGCAAGCTTCCGCATAGATGTTCGCGGCGCGAGAACCCCGCTTTTCCGCATCGTCCTTCAACCTCTTGAATGGATCGGCGCCTGGCATGTTTGACCCATAGTTACCAAAAGGTGCGTACTTTACCGTCAGTTTCTAACCCGTATATGCGCCCCCGGCAGATCGCAAGTGCGGAGAACGCTAAATGACCACTATCGCCGTCGTCTATCACTCTGGATATGGCCACACCGCCGTCGTCGCGGAGTACGTGGCCAAAGGTGTAGAAACCGTCGCGGGCGCCACAGCCCGGCTTTATAAAGCTGACGACCTTACCGCGTCCGAACAAGGGCCTTGGGACGAGCTTGCGAATGCAGACGCCATCGTGTTCGGCGCGCCGACGTACATGGGCTCGGCTTCCGCCGTCATGAAGCAGTTCATGGATGCTTCCTCGAAGGTTTGGTACACGCGGGGCTGGAAAGACAAGATCGCGGCCGGCTTTACGAATTCGGCGAGCTGGTCGGGTGATAAGCTGTCAACGCTCACCCAGTTGGCGGTTTTTGCCGGTCAGCACGGAATGGTCTGGGTCGGCACGGGCATGATGCCGGGTTACAATTCAACGACGACGACGCCCGAAGCCATTAATCGCCTGGGATCGTTTCTCGGCCTCATGACGCAAGCGAATGCCGACGAAGGCGCTGATAAAGCGCCGCCACAACAGGACAGGAAGACAGCGGAACTCTTCGGGGCCCGCATCGCCGAAGCCGCCGCGCGCTGGAAGAAGGGCGCGTAAAGCCCCGATCACTCAGCTTCGCAGACATGAAAAAAGGCCGTGGGCGAGCGCCGCACGGCCTTTTTCATTACATCGCGCTTAAGCGTAGATCGGGAAACGGGTGCAGAGTTCCGTCGCCTTGGCCTTCACGGCCTCTTCGACAGCTGCGTTGCCTTCTTCGCCGTTCTTCGACAGACCATCGAGAACTTCCGAGATCAGGCGGCCGATCTCCTGGAACTCCGCGACGCCGAAGCCGCGCGTGGTGCCGGCAGGCGAACCCAGACGGATGCCCGACGTGACCATCGGCTTCTCGGGGTCGAACGGAATGCCGTTCTTGTTGCAGGTGATGTGCGCGCGGCCGAGCGACTTCTCGGCCTTGTTGCCCGTGATCTTCTTCGGACGAAGGTCGACGAGGATCAGGTGCGTGTCGGTGCCGCCCGAGACGAGCGCGAAGCCGTTCTGCACCATGACCTCACCAAGAGCCTTGGCGTTGTCCATGACGTTCTTGATGTAGACCTTGTAGTCCGGGCGCAGCGCCTCACCGAAAGCGACGGCCTTCGCTGCGATGACGTGCATCAGCGGGCCACCCTGGATGCCAGGGAAGATCGCCGAGTTGATCTTCTTCGCGATATCTTCGTCGTTCGTCAGGATCATGCCGCCACGCGGGCCGCGCAGCGTCTTGTGCGTCGTCGTCGTGACGACGTGGGCGTGCGGGAACGGGCTCGGGATCAGGCCAGCAGCGACGAGACCGGCGAAGTGGGCCATATCGACGAGGAACGTCGCGCCGACTTCATCGGCAATCGCGCGGAACGCTGCGAAGTCGATCTTGCGCGGATAGGCCGAACCGCCGGCGATGATGATGCGCGGCTTGTGCTCGTGGGCAAGCTTCTTCACCTCGTCCATGTCGATGAGGTGCGTGTCGGGCTTCACCATGTAATGGACGGCGTTGAACCACTTGCCCGACTGGTTGACGGGTGCGCCGTGCGTCAAGTGTCCGCCGGCAGCGAGCGACAAGCCGAGGATCGTGTCGCCCGGCTTCGCCAGCGCGTTGAAGACGCCCTGGTTGGCCTGCGAGCCCGAATTCGGCTGCACGTTGGCAAAACCGCAGTTGAACAGCTTCTTGGCGCGGTCGATCGCGAGCTCTTCGGCGATATCGACGTATTGGCAGCCGCCGTAGTAGCGCTTGCCCGGATAGCCTTCGGCGTACTTGTTCGTCAGAACGGAACCTGCAGCATCGAGCACAGCCTGAGACACGATGTTCTCAGATGCGATCAGCTCGATCTCGTGCTGCTGACGTCCGAATTCCTTCTGGATGGCGGAGAAGACCTCGGGATCGGTCTCCGAGAGGTGCGCCTTGAAGAAGCGCGACGTCTGCGAGTTTGCTGCGGCCGGTGCAGTCGACATTGAGCTTTCCCCTGATTTTGGAAATGTTTTTGTAGCGCTGGCGGGGACCGTTAAGTCAAGCCCGGCCGGACGCGGGTTCAACCATAGTAAGGGCTCAGGCGCCAGGGCTCAACACCCCACCCGGGCGCGTAATATCGGCGCGGATGGGGCTTTTGGCTCAAAGGGGTAGTCAGGTCCTGCTCGGCGACCCCGCCCTATTCGGCGGCTTCGGCGAGGCTTTCCATCAGCGCCAGCGGGCACTGACACCACAGCTCGGACAGGGCGTTAACGAGGTGATCCATGTCGGCATCGGTGTGATGCGGAGACGGCGTCAGACGCAAACGCTCCGTGCCGCGCGGCACGGTTGGGTAGTTGATCGGCTGGACGTAGATGCCGTAGCGATCAAGGAGAACGTCCGTCAGCGCCTTGCAGCGCACCGGATCGGCGACGAGCACCGGCACGATGTGGCTCGGCCCCTGGATGACCGGAAGGTCGGCGGCAGCGAGCTTGCGCTTCAACGTGCGGGCACGTTCCTGGTGAGCTTCGCGCTCAGTGCTGCTCGACTTCAGGTGACGGATCGAAGCAACTGCACCAGCAGCGATGGCCGGCGCCAAAGACGTCGTGAAGATGAAGCCCGGCGCGTAGGAACGGATGGCGTCGCAGATGGTTTTCGAGGCAGCGATGTAGCCGCCCATCACACCAAAGCCCTTGGCCAATGTGCCGTTGATGATGTCGACGCGGTGCATGACGCCGTCACGTTCGGCGACGCCGCCGCCACGCGGACCATAGAGGCCGACGGCATGCACTTCGTCGAGATACGTCAGAGCGTTATATTTCTTCGCAAGATCACAGACGGCGCCGATCATGGCGACGTGGCCGTCCATCGAATAGACGCTCTCGAAAGCGATGATCTTCGGCGTCTCACGCGGCACCGTTTTGAGTTTCGCTTCGAGATCGGCGAGATCGTTATGGAGGAAGATCTGCTTCGGTCCGCGGCCGTTGCGAATGCCTGCGATCATCGAAGCGTGGTTCTTTTCATCCGAGAAGATCACGCAGCCCGGAAAGAGCGTGGCCAGCGTCGAGAGGGCCGCTTCGTTGGCAACGAAGGCCGACGTGAAGACGAGAGCGGCTTCCTTGCCATGGAGGTCGGAGAGTTCGTTTTCGAGTTCGACGTGATAGTGGGTCGTGCCGGCGATGTTGCGCGTCCCGCCCGAACCGGCACCGACGAGGTCGATCGCTTCGTGCATGGCGGCGAGCACTTTGGGGTGCTGGCCCATGCCGAGATAGTCGTTCGAGCACCATACGGTAATGGGCTTGGCAGCCTCGCCCTTGATCACTTCGGCTTTGGGAAAGGAACCTCGGCGGCGCTTCAGGTCGGCGAAGACGCGGTAGCGGCCTTCTTTCTTGACGGCATCGAGGGCATCGGAGAGCTTCTGCTCGTAATTCATCTTCTGGTTTCCGCTCCCAAAAGCACGACGTTCATTTTATTTTTCAGCCTTTATGGCCCCGGAGGGCACAAAGAACCAGTGCCGTTTCGTCGCGCAGTTGCATGAAATTTTGGTCAGGTTCAAGGACTTTCTTCAACACCCAACGCTCCTGCCCAGAACCTTTGCAATTATTCTAAAGCACCACAACCAACCTTGAGGCGCATCAAACCATACCGAGGTATGTAGACAGTTCTCTGAGCTAATATGAGGCGGCGATCTCGCCGACGCCGTCCTTTTGATAGATGTCGCGGCGGAACTGGACGACCCCGTCGGCCGTGGCCCAGGCGCTAATGTAAACAAACAGCAGCTGAACGGGTTTTTTCAGCCGGACGTCCATCGGCTTGCCTGATTCTTTCATTTGCGCGATCCGGTCGGCATTCCAGCCGTTTTGTCCGGCAAGCAACCACGTCGCCAGATTTTCGATGTTGTGAACCCTGATGCAGCCCGAGCTTTCGGATCGGAAATTCCGCCCGAAAATTCGGTCCGACGGGGTGTCGTGCATGTAAACGGAGTGGGCGCTGTTGAAATTGATCTTGAGGAACCCGAGCGGGTTCTCCTTGCCGGGCTTCTGGCTATAGCGGTAGGTGCCGGGCTTGACCTTGTCCCAGTCGATTTTCGCTGGATCGACTTTCCTACCGCCGCCGTCGTAGGCGTCGATGCCGAATTTCAGCAGAACGTTCTGCCCCTTCTTCTGCATCTGCTGACCGCGCGGAATCAGATCCTCAGCGATGACCGTCGGCGGCAGGCGCCAGGTCGGATTGAAGCTCAGATCGGTGATCGGGGTGCGTAGCAACGGCGTCGGGCGATCTTCCTTGCCGACGACGCCTGCATAGCGAGCAACGATCTGTCCGTTCTCGACAGCTTCGATTTGGGCGGCAGGAATGTTCACGACGACGTACTTCTTCTGCGTCGTCGGGATGACTTCCTGGAGGCGCGCCAGATTAGCCTTCAATTGCTTCAGGCGTACGTCCGCGGGCACGTTCAGCGCCATGATCGTGCGCTTGTCGGCGATGCCGGTCGGGGTCAATCCGTTCGACGCCTGGAACCGCTTCAGCGCCTTGTCGACCTCGTAATCGAAATAGGTCGAAGTTGTATTGCCGCTCCGCAAATCGCGGGACGCTGCAAGGCGTGCACGGAGAAGCGCGACGCTTGGATCGGTCGTGCCATACTGCAGCAGGCTATCGCGCGGCGTCTTGTTCGGCGGTACCGGAAGCTGCGGCCAGCCGCCCCGGCTGACGATCATCAGATATTCGCGGACAGCCATCTTCGTCGCTTCGATGTTCGCCTTCGCGAGCGTGGCGAAGCCCTTCGGCGGGTTGGCTTCCCACTCGCGGACGAAATCGGGGTCGGTCGGATTGGTCGAGAGCGAGGAACCCGGCGCGTCGTTGCCGGTCGGGCCGAAATTGATCCAGCCGAAGCTCTGGGCGGCGGCACTTCCCATGCCGGTCCATGCGGCGGCGGAAAGCGTCACGAAACCGATACCGACCAGCAGTGGCGCCATTCTGCGGGCGGCTGAGCCCGCCCTGGCAAATGTCGATCGCCCGATATGCACGTCGTCCCCCTGCCCCTCGCCATGGCGGCTTTTCTCAGGGACAGTCTAACCGAATAACTGCAAACGAAAAAGGACCGCTCCGGATTTAAGGAACGGCCCATTTAATGCTGCGGGACAACAGCATGGCAAACCCGAGGAGTGGCGCAATCGTCAGTATTACAGGCGGTAGCGGATCTGATCCGACCAGAAACGTTCCAGGCGAACCAGCGCCTTATTCAGGCTCTTGACGTCATCGCCCGACACTTCGCCGACGGTTTGAACGGAACCGAGCTGGCGAAGATAGAGCTTGCTGACGACGTCGCGGGCCTCGTGGCCTTTGTCGGTGAGGCTGACACGCACCGAGCGGCGATCGGTATCCGACCGCTTGTAGTGAATGTAGCCCATATCGACGAGCTTCTTCAAATTGTAGGAGACGTTCGAGCCGAGGTAATAGCCGCGCGTCTTCAATTCGCCCGCGGTCAATTCGCTCTCACCAATGTTATAGAGCAGCAGCGCTTGCACGCTGTTGAGTTCGGCGCCGCCACGACGATCGAATTCGTCTTTGATGACGTCGAGCAAAAGCCGATGAAGGCGTTCGATCAGGCGCAATGCCTGGAGATATTCACCGCGAAAGCCTTCTTCTTGAACGGGCGCGCGGTGACGTGCCACTTCATACGCTAAACTCATTACCCTGCCTCACATGTTTTTGACGCCACCCGGTTTGCCCCGGGTTTTGACAAATAGATAATGGGAAGGACTGAATTTCGCCTAAATAGATATAGTAAAAGAATAGTGACAGGCCCTATTTCCAAGGGTTTTTTAACCAGTCAGCAACATGAAATTTGTTTGTGGTGATTTTCGCGTTAATTGCGCAACGATAATTGGATGCAATACGCCATCGCAAAACTAGACGCGCGCGGCCTGCATTTCCACGCGACTCGGCAGTTCGAGATCGCCTTCCGGCAGCGGCTTGAAATAACCTTCGACGATGTCGGCTGCAACATCTTCGTAACGCGCCGGCTGCCAGACGGGCTTGCCATCTTTATCGCGTAGCAGAGCGCGCACGCCTTCGTGGAAATCGTGATTTTCAAGGCAGCGCACCGCGAGACGATAATCTTCAATCAGCGTATCGCGAATATCGAAACGAAGCGCATTCTGAATATGGCGCAGCGTTATCGCCAATGAAATCGGAGAGCACTTCCTCAACCCAGAAAGCGTGCGTTGCGCCCATTCCGAACCTTTCGCCTCGGCCCTTTCGAGCGAGCGAAAAATTCCGTCCAGTGTCGGCTCGGAGAAATGCTCATTGATATGGCCGCGCTCTTTCTGCAGATCGCCCGGCACTTGCGGCTGGTTCAGATCATCGAGAAGCGGATCGACGGGCAGGGCGTCTGCGAGCTTGGCGCGAATATCTTCGAAATGCGAGGACGATATGCAGTGCGTGACGAGCCTCAGCCATTGCGCATCGGCGCGGCCTATCGAGCGCCCCGTCAGGCCGAGATAGAGACCGATCGGCCATGGCATTTTCGCCAGGACGCGCGCAATCCCGACATCGGGAAAAAGTCCGATCTTCGTCTCAGGCATCCCCCATTTGAAGTTTTCACCGGCGATGCGGTGCGTATTGAACGCCGAAAGCCCCGCGCCCGAGCCCATGCACAGCCCGTCGATGAAAGAGACGGTCGGCTTGGAGAAGCATTCAAGCAACCAGTTCAGCGAATATTCGTCTCGCATGTAGCTTTTTGCCGTCGCGATATCGCTTTTCGCGGCGGCGGAAAGCGCCACAACATCGCCGCCGGCGCAAAATGCTTTCGGACTGCTCGACACGAGCGCAACGATGTAAACGTCGGGATTTCTCGCAACACGCGGAATGGCCGAAAGCAACACACGGCACATCTCATTGTCGAGAGCATTGAGGGACGAGGGCCGATCAAGCGTGAACGTCTGCAACGCCTGTGTTTGGGCGGCGACGATTTTCTCAGCCTGCATCGGTGTGGCCGTGTTGATGGCGATCTTAGGTTCGTTCACTGCCTGCTCGATCGTAGACGTGCTTTGATTCCAATCGTTATGCTATGCCCCGTTTCCACCGGGCTCGCTAGTTTTTGCGGCGATAAAGCACAATCGGTCACAAGGCTCACGGAATTTGTCCAGAACTTGTAACTGCCGTGCAACGCCAATGACTTGGCCGCGGACGCAAACTCTGCAATGATCATAATTGCGTGACTGCGCGGGCATGCGTCGCGCCCTGACCTTGGCATCGGCTTTCGAAATCCCGCCCGCGTTGAAATACCAGGCCGCATACAGACAATCATGATGACAGCACACGAGCGCAATTCGGCCAAACGAACGTATTGGCGCGCCGTCGTGGCTGCTGCGGCCTGCGCATCCGCTGCGATCGGCTTCGTTGCGGCAGACGCGGACGCGACAACCACCAAGAAACCTCATAAGCCGGCGCAGCAAACGGCCGCGCCGAAAACAAACGCTGCGGCGGCTTCCACGGCCGCCGATCCGGCCAAGGCGACGCCTTCCGCCGCCGAGGCCGACGCACAAGCCGCAGCGAAACCTGCCGACGCTTGGTCGGAGACGGAAATTGCCGACGCCCGCGCGCATTGCGCCGTTATCCTGCAGCGCATTCATGCCGTGGCCCTCCCGCACGCGCCCATCCGCGACGGCGCTTGCGGGGCTCCCGCGCCGGTCGAACTCATCAGCATCGGACAAAGTCCGGAGGTCGCGCTGTCGCCGCCCGCGATTGTGCGCTGCGATCTCGTGGAGCAGCTCGCGAATTGGTTCGAAAACGACGTGCAGCCCCTGGCGCGCAAGCATCTAAAATCGGCGATCGTCCGAATCGAGACGATGAGTTCTTATTCCTGCCGCAACGCCTATGGCCGCAAGTCGACGAAGCTCAGCGAACACGCGCTTGCAAACGCCATCGACATCGGCGGTTTCGTTACCAGATCCGCGAAGACGGCCGAGGTGCTCGACGACTGGGGCATGCCGCAGCGCGAGATTGCCGCTGAAGCTGCGGCTCGGAAGAAGGCTGCGGAAGACGCGGCCGCCAAGACTGCGCAAACGAACGTGGCCAGCAATCCGGCGCAAGGGGCGTTGCCGTCCATCGTGCCATCGACTGCGGGCGCGGCGGCGGCGGGGCTCGTGCGTTCGACCATCATCGAAGGCGTGTCAAATGTCGTGGTCACGTCGTCGTGGGCATCGGCCACGGATGTGAACCGGCTCGGCGGACCGGGCCCGGAAACAGCGACGCCCAAGGCGGCGTTTCCTGTCGGCCTCAGAAACCCGCCGCCGGAAATGCAGGCCTTCCTGCGGGAGGCGCACGCGTCGGCCTGCCGGACGTTCGGCACGACGCTTGGACCAGAAGCGAATGCCGCGCACCGGAACCACTTTCACATCGACATGGCCCAGCGAAAGTTCGGCAAGATCTGCGATTGAGATCGGCCGCCCTCTCTAGGCCAGGGGATGAGGGAACGAGCGTGGCGCCTGCGGATATCTGACCTGCGTAACGCGGCTTGCGCGGAAGCCCGGCACGTGTCCATTGTCCCCGCGGTTCCGCCATCTCAGGAACGGATCGACACGTCAGCAGGACTTTTCCCATGTCTTCTCGCATGCGCCCCACGTCTTCCGCCGCCAATGCAGGCACGCCGCCCGACTCTCTTTCCGGCGGATTTCCGGCAATTCGCATGCGCCGGAACCGGAAAAGTCCGTGGTCGCGCCGCCTCGTTGCCGAGCATCTGCTTTCGCCGAACGATCTGATCTGGCCACTGTTCGTCGTCGATGGCGAAGCCCAGCGCATTCCGGTGGCGTCGATGCCGGGCGTCGAACGGTTGAGCGTCGATCTGATCGTCGACGCGGCGAAGGAAGCTGAAGCGCTCGGCATCCCGGCTCTCGCCCTCTTCCCGTTTACCGACCCCAGGAAGCGTAGCGAGAGCGCCGAGGAAGCCTTCAATCCCGACAATCTCGTTTGCCGGGCGACGCGCGCGATCAAGGCCGCCAAGCTCGACATCGGCGTCATTCTCGACGTGGCGCTGGACCCCTATACGAGCCACGGGCATGACGGGCTGATCGTCGGCGGCGAGATCGTGAACGACGAGACGACGGCCGCGCTCGTCAAGCAATCGCTGGTCCAGGCGGAAGCTGGGGCCGACGTTCTCGCTCCTTCGGACATGATGGACGGGCGCATCGGCATCATTCGCGCCGCACTTGAGACGGCGGGATTCAAGAACACGCAGATCATGTCGTATGCCGCGAAGTATGCGAGCGCATTCTATGGGCCTTTCCGCGATGCGGTCGGCTCGACGGGTCTGCTCAAGGGCGACAAGCGCACGTATCAGATGGACCCGGCAAACACCGAGGAAGCGCTGCGCGAGGTTGCGCTCGATCTCGACGAAGGCGCCGACATGATCATGGTGAAGCCCGGCATGCCCTATCTCGACATCGTGCAGCGGGTTTCGAGCGAATTCGGCGTGCCGACGTTCGCGTATCAGGTGTCGGGCGAGTATGCGATGCTGGCGGGGGCGTTCGAGCGCGGCTGGCTTGATGCCGACAAGACAATGGTCGAGAGCCTGTTGGCCTTCAAACGCGCGGGAGCGTCGGGCGTGCTGACGTACTTTGCTCCGAGAGTGGCGAAACTGCTGGCTGAGTAATTCGGCCGCTCGTCATCTCCGAGCGACGCCGAGGCTCACCGCGCCATCAAAGAACCGGCCGAACATCCAACTTGGCTGGATCCCGGCCTGCGCCGGGATGACGGTTGTTGCGTGGGCCGTCATCCCACAACATCGTCATGCCGACGAAGGTCAGCACCCAGACAAGTTTCAGCGCTTGAGCTGAGTGTTGCCGTGGATGGCCGCCTGCGCGGCCATGACGTCGGAGGTCTGGCGTTTCGCTGCACTCGTCCGAGGACGACGATAAGAAGCTAGCGCCGAACGCGGCGGCGGAAATCCTGGTCGGGCGGGATCTGATCGGCAGGGGCGTTGCCGCCTGCGGCCGCGGCAGCACCAGCTTGGTTCGGATCGTCGGACGGCGCGACCGTACCAGCGTTCGGATTGTCCTCAGCGATGGTGCGGATCGGCTTCTCGCATTTTGTCAGCCAGACATCATATGTCGGATGCTCCAGGCCGTAGATGCCGGGGCTTTCGGCAAACATCCAGCCGGTGAAAATACGTTTCTCGGAACCGTCGACCTGAGACTCATCGATCTCGACGAACGTGTCCGTCTTGGGCTCGTCGGTGGGCGGGCGCGAATAGCAGGCGCGCGGCGTGATCTTGAGCGCGCCGAATGTCGCCGTCTTGTTAAGTTCTACTTCGATCTTCGAGATGTGCGCCGTCACCTTATCGAGCGCTGAAAAGACGGCGACTTGATTCTCAATGCGATCGGCGGCTGCGGGCGGCGCGGTCAGGACGGCGAGCGTGCCAAACAGAAGCAGCGCCGACACGAACACGCCCGCACGGCGACAGACCTTCGTGCAGCGCCCGAAATCTAACAAGTCCGTCTGTCTCAACTGCAAAAATCCATTCCCCTGAGGCGCGCTACCGCGCCTCGCCGGATTGCCCGCCAAAGGGGGCGATATTTCGTTCTGCCGGATTAATCTCGATTAATTCGGCTTCCACGCCTTGTAGTCGCTGGTGGATGCCGCGCGCTGGCCGGTGCCCAGGATCGATCCCTTGGGGCGATAAGCCTTCGCCGTGCCCGTCATGTTCATCTGATGGGGCTTCTGCCAGGGGCGCGGATGATAGCGCTCTTCGGTCGGCGGCGTATCGACAGTATAATGCAGCCAGCCGTGCCATTCGGGCGGCACCTGACTCGCTTCCGAGAGCTTGGGATAGATGACCCATCGCGCCGGGACGCCCAACGGGCCGACGCCGCTTCTCTGAATGAAGTAGCGATTCCCGAACTGGTCCTCGCCGACGAGCTTGCCTTTGCGCCACGTAAACAGGCGCGTGCCCCAGGTATTGCCGCCCCACCAGCAGAAAATCTCGCTGAATAAGCTCATCGTTTGGGCATCCTTTGCCGCTGCTACCCTGATCACGAATTAGCGGTTCTTCGGCGGTGATGTCCAGACGCCATTGAGCCGGTGCAGGCATGCAACATAGCTGACGCGGAATCGCACTAAGCTCGTCAGCAGCCGGATCGAAAAAACGGACGTAATTAAGTCCTGTCCACACCACCAACGGCCAAGATGACCGGTAAAACCCCAACGAATGCGCGGCAAATGCCAACTCCGGCCGGAAGTTGTTAACACCACTAGATGTAGTGCTTGTTGTCTCTGCCACCCCAACATCTATTTAATTTCCCTTGTCGGATCGGCTTCGAATCTCCTAACTTTGGCCCTGTTGCGACATTCGTAAGACGGACCGTTCGAGATCGGTTGACGACGACTTCGCAGCTGTTCGGTTCAGTAGCGTTCCAGCGTAGCGCGCGAGTCTTCGTCGCAATCACACACTTCGGGTCGGCATGAGGCCGGCGGAGTCGCCTTTTCGGTGTCTTCGCGGGCACGGGGAAACTGCGGCCGGTGTGTTGAGTGCCGACGAGGCGCCTCAGGGCAGTCCATCCGCGTTCTCGACCCGCCGTTCGCCGGAGTTGCAGGGCTCTGAGCGCGTGGCGTCCAAAAAATCACATACGGCGCTCGGCAACACCGCTGCGCGCCGCGCAATTCGGGGGCACTTTCACATGAAGATTACACGGCGTTTCACGAAAGCCGGCCTTTCTCCCTATGCCTCGATCCCGTTCCGGCGTGCGACGTCAGAGATCAAGAACCCCGATGGTTCGATCGTTTTCCGTCTCGAAGGCTTCGATGTTCCCGAACAGTTCAGTCAGGTTGCAGCCGACATCCTGGCGCAGAAATACTTCCGCAAGGCGGGCGTGGCGCGGCGCCTGAAGCGGTGCGAAGAAACGCAGGTTCCGTCGTGGCTGTGGCGCTCCGCCCCGGATGACGCCGCTCTTGCCGAGCTGCCGGAGAACGAGCGTTTCGGCGGCGAGACGGACGCGCGCCAAGTCTTCGACCGTCTCGCCGGCACCTGGACCTACTGGGGCTGGAAGGGCGGCTACTTCTCGTCCGAGGAAGACGCGCAGGCGTTCTTCGACGAGCTGCGCTATATGCTCGCCATGCAGATGGCGGCGCCGAACTCGCCGCAGTGGTTCAACACCGGCCTGCACTGGGCTTATGGCATCGACGGCCCCGGCCAGGGCCACCTTTATGTCGACTATCAGACGGGCGAACTCGTGCAGTCGACGTCGGCTTACGAGCATCCGCAGCCGCACGCCTGCTTCATCCAGTCGGTTGCCGACGACCTCGTCAACGAGGGTGGCATTATGGATCTCTGGGTGCGCGAAGCGCGCCTCTTCAAATACGGCTCGGGCACGGGCTCGAACTTCTCGTCGCTGCGCGGCGCAAATGAGAAGCTGTCGGGCGGCGGCCGTTCGTCGGGCCTGATGAGCTTCCTCAAGATCGGCGACCGGGCGGCGGGCGCCATCAAGTCGGGCGGCACAACGCGGCGCGCGGCGAAGATGGTCGTCGTCGATGTCGACCACCCGGATATCGAGGAATATATCGGCTGGAAGGTCAAAGAAGAGCAGAAAGTGGCGGCGCTCGTCACCGGCTCGAAGATCTGCCAGAAGCGGCTCAAGGCCGTGATGAAGGCTTGCGTCAACTGCGAAGCGGAAGGCGACGCCTGCTTCGAGCCGACGAAGAACCCCAAGCTCAAGATCGCGATCCGCGAAGCCAAGCGTGACGGCGTTCCGCAGAACTACATCCTGCGCGTCGTCCAGTTCGCGCGCCAGGGCTACAAGGACATCGAGTTCGACACCTACGACACCGATTGGGACAGCGAGGCCTATCTCACGGTCGCCGGTCAGAACTCCAACAACTCGGTGCGCGTGACGGATGACTTCCTCAACGCCGTCGTCGAGGACAAAGACTGGAACCTGCGTTCTCGCCTTGGCAATAAGGTAACGAAGACGATCCGCGCCCAGGATCTCTGGGAGCAAATCGGCTTTGCAGCGTGGGCCTCGGCCGATCCCGGCATTCAGTTCCACACGACGATCAACGACTGGCACACCTGCCCGCAGTCGGGGCCGATCCGCGCATCGAACCCGTGCTCGGAATACATGTTCCTCGACGATACGGCGTGCAACCTGGCTTCGCTGAACCTCTTGCGCTTCCGCCGCGAAGACAAATCCTTCGACATCGAATCGTACGAGCACGGCTGCCGTCTGTGGACGGTCGTGCTCGAAATCTCGGTGCTGATGGCGCAGTTCCCGTCGCGGCAGATCGCGGAGCTTTCGTACCGCTATCGCACGCTGGGCCTTGGCTTCGCGAACATCGGCGGCCTCTTGATGTCGTCGGGCATTCCTTATGACTCCGAGGAAGGCCGCGCGATTTGCGGCGCGATCTCAGCGATCATGACGGGCGTTGCCTACGCGACGAGCGCAGAGATGGCGGAAGAGCTTGGCCCCTTCCCCGGCTACGCGCCGAATGCGCAGGACATGCTGCGCGTGATGCGCAACCATCGCCGCGCCGCTCATGGCGAAGCCGAGTTCTACGAGAAGCTCTCGGTTGCTCCCGTGCCGCTCGATCACGACGCTCTAACGGATGCGCGCCTCGGCGACGCTGCGAAACGCGCTTGGGATCGCG
Source organism: Hyphomicrobium sp. MC8b (assembly GCF_905067615.1). NCBI lineage: Bacteria > Pseudomonadati > Pseudomonadota > Alphaproteobacteria > Hyphomicrobiales > Hyphomicrobiaceae > Hyphomicrobium > Hyphomicrobium sp. MC8b. The sequence goes on from NZ_LR898465.1 coordinate 3,024,227, forward strand.
CGATCGAACTCGGCCAGGAGCATGGGTATCGCAATGCTCAAGCCACCGTCGTTGCGCCGACCGGCACGATCGGCCTCGTGATGGACTGCGATACGACCGGCATCGAGCCCGACTTCGCTCTCGTGAAGTTCAAGAAGCTCGCCGGCGGTGGTTACTTCAAGATCATCAACCAGTCGGTGCCGGAAGCGCTGCGCGCGCTCGGCTATCGCGAAAGCCAGATCGCCGAGATCGAGGCTTATGCAGTCGGCCACGGCTCGCTGGCCCAGGCACCCGCCATCAACACGGGCACGCTGAAGGCCAAGGGCTTCACTGACGATGTGCTGGCGAAGGTCGAGAAGGGTCTGGCGACCGCGTTCGACATTAAGTTCGTGTTCAACCGCTGGACGCTCGGCGACGACTTCATGACGGGCAAACTCGGCATTCCTGCCGACAAGCTCAACGATCCGTCGTTCGATATCTTCGCGCACCTCGGGTACTCGAAGAAAGACGTCGAAGCCGCCAACGAGCACGTCTGCGGAGCGATGACGCTTGAGGGTGCACCGCACATCAAGGCCGATGATCTGCCGGTGTTCGATTGCGCCAATCCGTGCGGCAAGAAGGGAAAGCGCTTCCTTTCGGTCGAGAGCCACATCCGCATGATGGCGGCGTCACAGCCATTCATCTCGGGCGCGATCTCGAAGACGATCAACATGCCGAACGATGCGACGGTCGAAGACTGCAAGCAGTCGTACATGCTGTCGTGGAAGCTGGCTCTCAAAGCCAACGCGCTCTATCGCGACGGTTCGAAGCTTTCTCAGCCGCTCAACAGCCAGATCCTCGGCGATGATGCGGACGAGGCAGCGGACGCTGTGGATGCTCTGATGAGCCAGCCGCTTGCCGCTCGCACGGCGACCGTGACTGAAAAGATCGTCGAGAAGATCGTCGAGCGCGTCGTCTACGTGGAGCGCGAGAAGGCGAAGGGCCGTGATAAGCTTCCGGGCCGTCGCAAGGGCTACACGCAGAAAGCCGCTGTCGGCGGGCATAAAGTGTATCTGCGCACGGGCGAATACGACGACGGCCGCGTCGGCGAAATCTTCATCGACATGCACAAGGAAGGCGCTGCTTTCCGCTCGCTGATGAACAACTTCGCCATCGCGATCTCGCTCGGCCTGCAATACGGCGTGCCGCTGGAAGAATACGTGGAGGCGTTCACCTTCACGCGCTTCGAACCGGCAGGTCTCGTGCAGGGCAACGAGACGATCAAGAACGCGACGTCGATCCTCGACTACATCTTCCGCGAACTGGCGGTGTCGTACCTCGGCCGTCACGATCTGGCGCACGTCGATCCGCGCGAAATCGTCGGCGAGACGGGGCTGGGCTCCAGCGACGACGATACGGATGAGCAGCTTTCGCTCAACCTGCCGGAGAGCGTGACGAAGATGGTGTCGAAGGGCCTCGTTCGCGGCGCCGACGTGGTTCGCCTCGCGAGCCGCACGACGACAAACGTTTCGTCTGCATCTGGTCCCAAGGCGTCATCGCTTGGCGCGGCCGCCGTGCAGAACGCGAGCTACGACGTCAGCGCCCGCTACGTTGAATCGACGCTGACGCACGGCGCGAATGCGCTGTCGGCGGTAAGCGAAGAGATGCAAGCGGCGGTGTCATCGCCGGTTCTGACGAAGTCGGAGCTTTACAAGCAGCGCCTCTCCGAAGCGAAACTCCGCGGCTACGAAGGCGTCGCCTGCACCGAGTGCCAGAACTTCACGATGGTCCGGAACGGCACTTGCCTGAAGTGCGACACGTGCGGCAGCACGAGCGGGTGTTCGTGAATAAGGACGACCAGTTCAATAATTTGAACGGGCAGCAACCTATGATCAGGATTCCTGAAACAGTTCAGCCCGTTCAATATACTAAGCTGGATATCGTGCTTGAGCACATTTATGCCAGCATTCAAATGATCTCGACTGAATGCAATAGCTTCTCAGTGCACGTCGTAACTATGGCTTGCAGAGAGCTATTGCTCAATCTAGCCCATCAAAAAGGTATTGAGCTTGAATGGGATCATCGCCGTTTTGTTAAACCGCAATTTTGGAACCAATATCGTCAAAAATCTGTGCTTGCTTACAACTACTTCAAGCACGCTGATCGGGACCCTGATGCCTTATATAACGGGCCATCTTACGGCAACTTAGCTCACCTCAACGATGCTCAAACGCTATTTAATATCTCTGGTTATCATTCGTTAGGCAGAAAACCTACTGGGCCGATGGCTCATTTTTCTGTCGCGATGATGCTGTTATATCCTCAATACTTTAAGATGGATTTCCTCGACGAATATCCGGAACACAAACGCCAATATCAAAGCGTCCCAAAGGAAAGAAGCGTTGTTCTCTCGGCGCTCAGATCTTCTCTTTTGGCAAGCAAATATCTGCCGAGGATTCCGGAATTTGACTGACGTCATCCTCGAACGCGTGGGCGCAGCGATGCGCGTTCGGAGATCCAGCGTGAGACTCGTCGGAGACGACCGAATTTCAGCAAGGCGCCACCACTCGTGGCGCCTTGTTTGGTTTCGGCTTGACTGGATCCCGGCCTTCGCCGGGATGACGGTGGGAGATGACAGACTGCGCCGGGATGACGGAATTGGGAATGGTCTGCGAACGCCGGGATGATGTGTTGGGGGCTATCGCGGGGGCTAACCTTCTCCGGGATGAGGGAGATGGGGCGAAGATCGTGCCCATTCTCCGTCATGCCGACGAAGGTCGGCACCCAGACAAGCCGCAGCAGATTGTCGGTCAGAGAGCCTGCTCGGACATATCAAATGGACCCGCGCCGATCTCGCCTGTTTGCGGATCAAAGAAATTGCGCCACTCGGGGTTCATCTGTTCGATCAAACGCAGCTTCCAAGTCCGCCGCCATTCTTTCAACTGCTTCTCACGCGCGATGGCTTGGTCGAGCGTTTCGTGGAGCTCGTAGTAGACGAGTTGCGTCACGTTGTATTGCGCAGTGAAGCCGGGAATGAGCTTCTGCGAATGCTGAGCCATCCGCGCGTGAAGATCACTCGTCACGCCAATGTAGAGCGTGCCGTTTTGGCTGCTCGCCAAGATATAGACGCACGGTGATTTGCTTTTCCGGCTCATGACGTCCCCCTGCGCAGATTGAAGCGCCGCAGGAGATCGCGCAAATCCTTTGATTGCTCGTTGACTGGATCCCGGCCTTCGCCGGGATGACGGTGGTGGGGCTGGCTGTTGCGCCGGGATGTCGAGAAATGGTTGGCGTCTGCGACGGCGCTCGGAACTTTGCGCTGCGCCGGGCTGACGGTGGTTAGGTGTCTCGGTAGAACCAACCCGCCGAGAGCGTGCGTCCTGAGATGCGAGGAAACGGAGCGCGCTCTCGGCGGTGCGTGGACGCGCGCGGACTGAATCGACCCCCCGATCCAGCGCGCGATCCGGCGTCAAGTCTTCTTGGCTTTCTTCACTTTTTTCGTCTTATGCGTCTGCGCGACCTTCTGCTTGCCAGCCTTGTGCGCGTGGACCTTTTTCTTGTCCTTTGATTTCAGCGTAACGAGCGTCGCGGTGTGCGAGGCGGATAGCCGTGGCGCTGTCGTTGCAGCCTCGGCGGAAGCGGTGGCGCCAACGCCGAGAGCGAAGGCGCCGAGCAAAATCAATCGTGCAATTTTCATTGTCTTCTATCCCAAGCAGAGCCGCAGCCGGTCTCGAGCTGCAACGCGACGCTAGGCGGCGGTTCCCGAAAAGAGAAAGAAGAAGACTTCAAATGCTCGGAAGATTTTTTTCGAACGGCCGCCTCGCCTCCGAGGCGCGCGTCGCATTTTTGCGACGGCTTTGTATGTCGTCTCGGCCACATCGAGGTGCGAAAACATTTCGGCGTTCATTGGACGTGTACGCCGCATCAATCACAGTGATTCTCAGCGAAAGACCGCTAACGCCTTGTTTGTTGCGTTTTTGATTGTGTCCAGCATGAAGCCGCAATGCGCTTCCACACCTTATCCTCAGTCCTCCCCGTTCCTTTTGCACCTTGGGTAAACGCCGCTCGGCAATAGCGAATCAACACGCTTCAGTCGTATCCAAGTGCTTGAGAAATAATGCGGAGTTGAAGATGAAACTCGGTGGGGCGCAGGCGCCATTATCGGTCTATATGCTGGCCGATCACCTCGATGCTGCACTCGCCGCCGGCGAGGACATCATGGTGCGCGGCAGCCAGTGGCGCGAACTCGCCGAACACACCAGCGAGCCGGCAGACTTCGTGATGCGTCAGCGCAAGATTGCCGACGAGATCCGCGCCCTTGAGCTGATGCTTGTTGCCCGCGTTCTGAAGGCGCGCAGCCATGCCATCGCGCTCTCCGAATACGACGAGCGTTTTCGCACGCTCGGACGGTTATTTGCGTCGGGCACGGCCATTCTGCTCGACGCGGTCGAGGAAAGCGGCGACGCGCGCGAACTCGACTTCGACACGGGCGATGAGATCATCGCCTACGTTCGCAGCCGCGGACTGATCGCCCCCGATGCAGCGGCCATCCGGAAAGCGTCGGACCTGACGATCGACGACAGCTTCCTGGTCGCCGCGCGCATGGCTCTCGGGCCTCTCTTGGATATGGCGGCGGCCTTCCTTGATGCTCTCGACGTCCAATATGATCTCTTCGTCGAAGAGGCGCCGGTTGCGAAGCGGACGCTCCTGCTCGACCTCGACGACGCCGACCGGCTGCCCTTGAACTGACGGCGCGACGTCGCAGACGCCCAGCGCGTTTTGCTGCGCCATTTGGCGACGCGTGCCGAACGGGTAGGCGAACGCTTGACCGAGCGCGACGCCACAGTCGCTCGTCTGAGAACAAGCGAACGCGCCTCAGCTTTGGCCTCAGGCTTCTCAACCGCAGCCGCCGACTTTTCGAAATTCACCGCGATGCTTGCCGGCACAGTTCCGTCAACGGACGCCACGCGGGTTGAATCCGTGCGCAGGACGTTGGCCAATGCGGGCTTCATGGTTTTCACCGCCGTCAGCATCTTGCCGGCGACCGGCGCGAAGACCGACGTCGACATGGCATCAAGCGCCATCGCGATCATCATGCCGCCCTGGGCCTGGTCGAGCGATGCGAACGACCCGATGGAACCCGGAACCGGCGCATAACGGCGATTTCTTTTATAGGTCGCGTCGACGATGGACGGCGCCGACATCACGCGGACTTCGAGTTTCGCAACGCCGCTTCCCGCAAAGCCCAGCTTGTGCGCGGTTGCGCGCGATACGTCGAGCTTGCGCTGACGCCAGTACGGTCCGGCGTTGTTGACGCGAACGACGGCGGCATTGCCATTGTCAGGGTTGCGAATGAGCAGGATCGTGCCGTCTGGATAGATCGGGCTGGCGGCGCTATCGGCCTCGTTGGGGCGAAAGGCTTCGCCAGATGACGTCAATCCGCATGGGTTGTAGCGATCGCGGCGACAGTCGTCATAGTACGAGGCTTGGAGCACCGTGTCCTGGCCGACGATGGCGACCATCTCGGCGATGCTCAGCACGCGGTGACAGGTGTGGTTGAAGCAGTATGTCTTGCCAGGCGTCTTGGCTTCGACAGGGGCGGCGCTGAAGGCCAACATCGCTGCAACGGCTGCCGGCACACTCCAGGCAACCCATGCCGCTGCGCATGCATGCGCACGACGACGAATACTCGATGACATCCCTACTCTCCCGTCTTTCTTCGGCACGGGCCTACGCGCCGTTCTCCTCCGTGCGTTCCATCCGCCTTGGAACAAAACACCAACTGCAGCGCCGGACCATAGAGTTTGCGATGCACCACGACAACCCAAGAATTGCCGTTACAATTCCCGCGCAATCACAAGTTATTTCATGACGTTGCGTGACTGAGTTGGCTCCGTTTCTATGCAGGTGAAACGGTGTGCCGCATGCGCCCCGAAGGCCACGGTTGCTGAGGCGTATATGCATCACGCAGAGTGTAATACGAAGCCGGACGAAATTCTCCGGTTGCGCCGTATAGGGCGTATGCGTCTCATCTCGCTCGGGGGCCGCAAATACGGGGATTTTCGGGGGAAATTTTGCGTCTATTCCTGGGATCTATTGCGCTGGCATTGCTGCCGTTTCTAAGCGGTTGTGTCTGCGATCCGCCGGTCGAGCGACTGACCATCAAAAAGCGCGTGCACGCGAAACGGGTCGCGCTGGCGATACCGGCCAAGCCAAGAACTAGCACAGATGCGACGAAACCATCCGCCACGTCCGTGCTGAGATCAATACGCATCAAGAGGTGCGACTGTCCGCAGGACTTTGATCCGCATGTCTGCGGCGATCGGAGCGCCTACACGTGGTCGCCGGACTGCAACAAACAGTCATCAGGAACCATAAGGCCCAGCGCTCCCGAGCCTGCGCCGGCACCTATCGCAGCGCCCGTCGCGGCGCCTGATAGGCCGACCCCAGCGTCGCTCAAAGGTTCAGCGCAGCCTTGAGCGTTTCAGCCGCCTCGTTCAGGCGCTGAGGATTCGAGCACCGCAGCACGAGGTCGGACACCGGGCGGCCATTGCGCAATTGCGGGTAGCTGCCCATCGCCACGTCGCGATAGCGCTGCTGGTGCGTCGAGAAGATATCCGCGATCTCGCTTTCCGGGCGATCGACGGGAATGGTGATCGACAAAAGCTTGGCGCCGGTTTCCAGCATCGGCGTCACGCTTGCGAGCATGGCGCGCATGACGCTCGGCACGCCCGCCATCACGAACACATTGCCGATGCGAAATCCCGGCGCGACCGAAATAGTATTGTCAATCAGCTCGGCGCCTGCGGGCGCTCTCGCCATGCGCAAGCGCGCAGCCGTCACCTCAAGCCCGCGGCCGGTATAATAGTCACGAAGCAGCTTTTCCGCGCGGGCGTCGATGCCGACCGAAACGCCGAACGCCTTGCCGATACTGTCGGCGGTAATGTCGTCGTGCGTCGGACCGATGCCGCCGGTCGTGAACACATAGGTGTAGCGGGAGCGAAGCGCATTGACGGCCGAGACGATCTCATCCTCATCGTCGGCGACGACGCGCACCTGCTGCAAGCGGATGCCGATGTTCGTCAAATGCTCGGCGACGGCGCCGATGTTCTCATCCTTGGTGCGGCCCGACAGAATCTCGTCGCCGATGACCAGGAGGGCTGCTGTAACAATCCGTTCTTCCGTCAAGGCTCGCTCGTCCATCGCTGCTTTCAGCCGCCGTCATAGCACCGCCGAACGCGCGGCGAAAATACTTGCCGGGCGGCGCCGAACGCCGATATGGCCTGATCCATGAAATTTACACACCCCCTCGTGCCCGGCATTCTGATCCAGCGCTACAAGCGCTTTCTCGCGGACGTCACAACCGCTGGCGGCGTCACGGTCACCGCGAGTTGCCCCAATACGGGCTCTATGCTCGGCCTGACGAAGCCCGGCTCGAAGGTCTGGCTTTCGGAAAGCGACAGCCCGACGCGTAAATACAGGCATACCTGGGAAATGATCGAGGCCGACCTTGGGACGGGTCCGCACCTCGTCGGCATCAATACGGGACGACCGAACGCGCTCGTCACCGAAGCCATCGAGACCGGCACGATCGCAGAGCTCGCCGGATATCCGATGTTGCGGCGCGAAGTGAAATACGGACTCGACAGCCGCATCGACGTGCTGCTTTCGGGCGGACGTGATAATCGCGACTGCTATGTCGAGGTGAAGAACGTGCATTTGATGCGCGAGAACGGCCTCGCCGAGTTTCCCGACAGCAAAACAGAGCGCGGTGCCAAACACTTGCGCGAACTTGCAAACATGGTTGGCGAAGGCCACCGCGCCGTGATGGTTTTTCTTGTGCAGCGCAGCGATGCTGAGAGTTTCAAGCTCGCGCGTGACATCGACCCCGCATATGCCACCGCTTTTCAGGCTGCTGCAGCATCAGGTGTTGAAATGCTCTGCTATAAATGCCAGCTCAGCCCTACAGAAATCGCAGTTGAGAAACGCATCGAGATTGCGGATCTTTAACGAGAAGGCCGGTCAACGGCTGAAACACACAAGAGAGAGGCAACGTACTCTCCAGCAGACGGCGTTTAGGGCGCCGGTCAAGGAAACGAAACCCAAGGTGACGATCGATGTATTCACGTCGCGATTTTTCGAGGCTGGGGCTTGCCCTGGCCGGTGGCGTCGCAGCACTTAAATCGGCAACCGGCTTGGCGGCGGAAGGTTCGGCCGAGGCATTCCAAGTTACGAAGTCGGACGCGGAGTGGCGCAAAGAGCTGACGCCGGAGCAGTACAACGTGCTGCGCAAGCAGGGCACCGAACGGGCTGGCACGTCGCCGCTCGATGCAAACGACGCGCCGGGCACCTACCTTTGCGCCGGATGTCAGCTTGCATTGTTCTCATCGGAAACGAAGTATCATAGCGGCACCGGCTGGCCGAGCTTCTGGAAGCCGCTTGATGGTGCGGTCGAGACGTCTACCGACAATAGCTACTTCATGACCCGCACGGAAGTTCATTGCCACCGCTGCGGCGGACATCTTGGTCATGTGTTCGAAGACGGACCGAAGCCGACAGGCCTGCGCTACTGCATGAACGGCGTGGCTTTGAAGTTCGTGCCCAAGGTCGCCTAGTCAGCAAGCAAATCGTCAAGCACTTTGGGCGAGAGCGTTGCTCTTGCCCGAAGCCAGAAATTCCGTCGCCTCGGCGGCTGGCATCGGCATTCCCAACAGATAACCCTGCCCGAACCCGACATGAAGCGCACGCAGCCTTTGAAGCTGCTCGTCCGTCTCGATCCCTTCAGCGACAACCGTACAGTTCAAGTTGCGCGCAAGCTGCGTGATTGAGCGCACAATGAGATCGCTTTCCCGCGAACGCCCCAGCTGACTGACGAACAGCCGGTCGATCTTGATGCGATCGAGCGGGAAGCTGACAAGATAGCTCAACGACGAATAGCCGGTCCCGAAATCGTCAAGTGCGATTGAGACGCCGAGTTGTTTCAGCCGTTTGAGCTGATCGAGTGTCACCGGATCGTTTTGCAGCAAACTCGTCTCGGTGATCTCTATTTCGAGCCGATTGGCCGGAAGCCCCGATGACTTGAGCGCGCGCTCGACGCGTTGCGCGACGTCGTCGGAGGCGATCTGCAACGGCGATAGATTGATGCCGACGACGACATCGGATGGCCACTTCGCGGCCTGGGCGCATGCAGCCTCGATCACCCATCCGCCGATATCGTTCGCCATTCCGATTTCATCTGCGATACTTAAGAATTGGGCAGGCGGCAGCAGACCACGCAGCGGGTGCCGCCAACGAATGAGACACTCGAAACCGGCAATTTCATTCTTGGTCAGGCCGTGGATCGGCTGGAAAAAGAGTTCCAGTTCGTTCTTGGCAAGCGCGCTCCGCAGCCCTTGCTCAACAGCCTGACGCTCTTCCACCGAGCGCAGCATGTCGGGCTCGAAAACGCAGTACGCGTTGCGGCCCGCAGACTTGCTCGCGTACATCGCAAGATCGGCCTGAGTCAGCAGTTGATCGCCGGTAGAGTCGCTTTCGAAAGCGATGGCGACGCCTACGCTCGCGCCAATTTGCACGCGCTGACCTTCAAGAAAGAACGGATCGCATAAAGCAGAGACGAGACGCACAGCCAGGGCCTGAGCCGTAGCGCGGCCGCAGATCTCCTGAGCGACGACAGCGAACTCGTCGCCGCCGAGGCGTGCTACCAGATCGCCGTCGCGGACGACTTTCGCGATCCGCGATGCCGCCATTCGCAACACCGCATCGCCCGCTGCGTGGCCGAAGGCATCGTTGACGCCTTTGAAGCGATCGAGGTCAATATAAAAGACGCCATATTCCGGCGACTGATCGCGATCGGCGGCCAGCGTGTTGAGGCGGGCCATGAAAGCGCGGCGGTTGGCGACACCCGTCAGGCCGTCGGTCATCGCGGCACGTTCGGTCTCTTCGCGCGCCGACACCAGGGCGGCAAAGGAGTCCTTCAGTTTTTCGACGGCCTCCAGGCGCTCGGCGAAAATCCGGGCGTTCGACGCAATGAGGCCGACGAGGAACATGAAATAGCTGAGCGCCAGTGCGGCGAGAATGAGATGGTTGTCGAGCGTGATGAACACGCACTTCACCGCCAACGGGATCAGGATCGTCGCCGCATAGAGGATCGCGGCGGCAGGAATGGGAGAGAGCAAGACGCTGCCACTCGCGGCCATGCCGACTACAAGCGCAACAATGATGACCTCGCTGTTGGCAACCGTCCCGGTCCATAGCGTTCCGAGCAGACTCCAGGGCAGGGCCAGCAGGACACTAAACAGCAAGGCGTTTCGGGCCGGGCGGCGCGAGGTATTTCTGCCGTTGGCAGACGTCCGGTGATTAGCACGGTTACGCAGTGACCGAATGCCGACAAAACTGCAAATCGCTAATGCAAAGAGCGTCCAGAGCAGGAGCGCCGGCCATCGAATCAGGCCGCTGAATGCGATGGTGGCCAGCAGGACGTTGATCGCGTAACCAGCCATCGCCGCTGGCGTTGCCCGGGCGATACTCGCAAGTTGCTCCTTGTGGACGGATGACCACTTCCACCCGCCTTCATCATGCAGAAATTTCACTTCCAGGCCTCAGTGCGCATTGAGACGGCGGCCACACTAGGCCGGAGCCCTTAACGATCCTGCTGCGCCAGGACAGATAATTCGTTAAGTTGCTCCGGCACTCGCAAAAAAAATCGCGCTTTCCGAGTGTTGCGCTGCGTCACTCGCCGCAAGCACAATATAATAATTGAGAGCATAAGCGGCGCCGAGCGAATTTTCGTTATGGCTCCGCGACCCGGAAGGCTTTGCGGCATGTTTCGGCCATGCCGGTGGCCCATGCGTACCCCGGCCATGTGATGCAGAAGCACCACATGAAGGGCAACGGATTCCGCAGGGCGGTACGTTTTCTTCTCCGGGTGTATGGGACAGAGCTTCCGCCTGCCAATCGTTCAGCCCGGCATGCGAAGTTCTTACGAGAGCAAAGAGACTATGGCGTTACTCCGGTGGGTTTCTACGGTCGTCGTTATCGGTGCGATAGCGGGCGGCGTCTATTATACGATGCACGGAGGCAGCGGAGCGCCGGAGGACGGCGCCAAAGGCCGGAATGCGCGCGGCGGCTTCGGCGGCCCGGTTGCCGTTCTTGCTAAGGACGCCGCAAAGGCTGACGTGCCGGTCTATCTCGAAGGCGTCGGCTCCGTCAAAGCTCTGAACACCGCGACCATCCGGGCGCAGGTCGATGGGCGCATTTTGAGCGTCAACTTCAAGGAAGGCCAGGACGTCAAGAAGGGCGATCTGCTCGCCAAGATTGACCCGGCGACCTACCAGGCGCAACTCGATCAGGCCGTAGCAAAGAAAGCGCTCGACGAAGCCCTGCTCGCAAATACGAAGCGCGACCTCGACCGCTACCAGAAGGTCGGCACGCTCGCCATTTCCCAGCAGCAGATTGACACCCAAGTCGCGCTGATCAAGCAACAGGAAGCGCAGATCAAATCTGACGTCGCGGCTATCGAGAATGCGCAGGCGATCCTCGGCTATACGACGATCGTGGCGCCGTTCGACGGCCGTACCGGCATCCGCCTCGTCGATGAAGGCAACCTCGTGCATGCCAATGACACAACCGGCATCGTCGTCATTACCCAGGTGCAGCCGATCACGGCAACTTTCACGTTGCCGCAGCAGGAGTTGCCCACCCTGATCAAAGCCATCGAAACCGGTCCGTTGGTCGCGACGGCGCTGTCGACGGACGGCCAGACGGAACTCGAAACCGGCTCGCTGAAGGTCATCGACAATCAGGTCGACCAGCAAACCGGCACGATCAAGCTTAAGGCCGAATTCCCGAACGAGAAGCGTCAGCTTTGGCCGGGCCAGTTCGTCAATGTGCGGTTGCTGGTCGATACCGTCAAAGACGCGACGGTCGTGGCGACGGAAGCCGTGCAGCGCGGACCGGATGGAACCTATGTGTTCGTCATCGGCCCCGACAACACCGCCGCGATGCGGGCGGTCAAGGTTTCGCGCCAGGACGACAAGTTCGCTGTCATCGCCGAGGGCCTCAAGCCGGGCGACAAGGTCGTGACGAGCGGCTTCAGCCGTCTGAAGGACGGATCGACTGTCTCTATTAATGACGGCACGTCCGCGCCTGCCGCCGACAAACCGCGCCACAAGAAGTCGCCGGACGGCAAAAAGTCGACCTCGGCGGATCAGAACGCGCAGGCCGCGCAGTTGCCGACGGAAGCCGCGCTCGTTACCGGCTCGACAGCTGGCGACGAACCGCGCCACGGCAAACATCGCCGCCACCACGACCAGGATAACGGCGCATCGCCATGAGCGTTTCGCACCTTTTCATCGTCCGTCCGATCGCGACGTCACTGCTTGCAGTAGCGACGATCCTCGGCGGCATTCTCGGCTACTTCGCGCTGCCGATCTCGTCGTTGCCACAGGTCGATTTCCCGACCGTCGAGGTGACGACCGAGCTTCCGGGCGCCAGCCCCGAGACGATGTCGACGCTCGTTACGGCGTCGCTCGAACGCCAGTTCGGACAGATCCAATCGCTCGCCGCGATGTCTTCGACGAGCTCGTTCGGGTTGAGCCGCATCACGCTGCAGTTCAACCTCGACCGCGATATCGACGCCGCGGCTCAGGACGTGCAGGCAGCGATCAATGCCGCTGGATCGACGCTACCGAAGAACCTCCCCTACCCGCCGACCTATTCGAAGGTCAATCCGGCCGACACGCCGATCGTCACCTTAGCGCTGACGTCCGATACGCAATCGCTCAGGTCGCTGTCTGACCTTGCCGATACGCTTTTGGCGCAACGCTTGGCGTCGGTCTCGGGTGTCGGCCACGTATCGATCGAAGGCGGCATCAAGCCTGCGGTGCGCGTCGAAGCCGACGTCTCTCGGCTGGCGAGTTACGGCCTCAGCATGGCCGATCTCAACGCCGCGATTGCGAGCGCCAACGTCTCGGGGCCGAAAGGTTCGATCGACGGCGTGAAGCAATCCTACACGATTGCCGCCAACGACCAGATCGACCAGGCGCATATCTATGAAGACGTCATCATCGCCTATCGGAACGACGCGCCGGTCCGCATCAAGGACGTCGCGAAGGTTACGGAAGGGCTGGAGAATACACGCGTTGGCGGCTGGTATAACGGCAAGCCTGCGGTCATCGTCGACGTTCAGAGGCAGCCTGGCGCCAACGTCATCGATACGGTCAACCGCATCAAGGACGAACTGCCCCGCTTCGAGCGTTCGATGCCGGCCGGCGTCAATCTGCAGATCGTCAGCGACCGTACCGGCACGATCGAGGCTTCCGTCCGCGACGTGCAGTTCACACTCGTCCTGAGCGTCGGCCTCGTCGTCATGGTCGTGCTTTTGTTCCTGCGCTCGCTGCGCGCGACGATCATTGCAGGCGTGGCGCTGCCGGTTTCTCTGATCGCCACGTTCGGCGTGATGTATTTCTGCGGCTTCAGTCTCGATAACCTGTCGCTGATGGCATTGACGATCGGCACCGGCTTCGTCGTCGACGACGCCATCGTCATGATCGAGAACGTCGTGCGCCACATCGAGAAGGGCGAAAAGCCGATGAAGGCGGCGCTCGATGGTGCGCGCGAAATCGGCTTCACAGTGATCTCGCTGACGCTGTCGCTGATCGCCGTCTTCATCCCCCTGCTCTTCATGACGGGTCTCGTCGGGCGCATGTTCCGCGAGTTCGCGATGACGCTGACAATTGCCGTCGTCGTCTCCGCGATCGTGTCGTTGACGCTGACGCCGATGATGTGTTCGAAGCTTCTGCGCGGCGGCCATGATGAGAAGTCGGGCATCATCGGCCGCTTCATCGAGCGCGTGATCGCCGGTTACGACCGCTCGCTGGAATTCGTGTTCCGGCATCAGGGCGCGACGCTTATCGTGGCACTGATGACCGTGGTCCTGACCATCTGGCTCTATGTCATCATGCCGAAGGGCTTCCTGCCCGACCAGGATACCGGCGCCATCACCGCCGTCGTCGAGGGCAGCCCGCAGATCTCGTTCACCGAAATGACGAAGCTGCAGAAGGACGTCGCAGCCATCGTCGCAACGGATAGAGACGTTGCGGGCGTTGCTTCCATCGTCGGCATCGGACAGCTCAACGCGACGCAGAATGCGGGCAGCCTCAAGATCATGCTGAAGCCGCGCGACGAACGCGAGTCCAACGTCGTCGAGGTGATCCAGCGCCTGAAGCGCGAGGTCAAGACCGCGCCGGGCACGATGGTCTATTTCCAGCCGGTCCAAGACGTGCAGATTTCAACGCAGTCGAGCCGCGCGCGCTATCAGTATACGCTCGCCAGCACCGACAGCGACGAGGTCACCGAGTGGTCGAAGAAGATGGCCGACGCGCTCAGGGCGTCGCCGTTCCTGCGCAACGTCGCGACGGAAGAAGTCGATGGCGGGCTGATCGCGCGGATCGACGTCGACCGTGTCGTCGCCGGACGTCTCGGCGTCACAATGCAGGCCATCAACGATGCGCTAAGCAATGCCTTCGGCCAACGGCAGGTTTCGACGATCTACGAACAGGCGAACCAGTATCGCGTCGTGTTGGAAGCCGCTGAGCAATATCGCAGCGACCCGTCACGCCTCAACCGGCTTTACGTTGCATCGACGACGGCCGGAACGCCCGTGCTGCTGACGGCCGTGGCGAAAATCAAGTACGAGACGGCGCCGCTTGCGATCAGCCACCAGGATCAGTTCCCGGCCATCACGATCAGCTTCAACTTGGCGCCGAATGCGTCGTTGAGCGATGCGCTCGCGGCCATCGACACGGCGAAGAAGGAAATTGACCTTCCCGCGACGGTATCGGGCACGTTCTATGGCGACGCGGCAGAGTTTTCCAAGTCGCTGCAGAACCAGCCGTGGCTCATCCTGGCGGCCATCGTCACGATCTATATCGTGCTCGGCGTGCTCTATGAGAGTCTCATTCATCCGTTCACGATTTTGACGACGCTACCGTCGGCGGGCATCGGTGCGGCGCTGGCACTGGAACTGACGGGCAACGACCTGTCGTTCGTGGCGCTGATCGGCATCATCCTGCTCATGGGCATCGTGAAGAAAAACGCGATCATGATGATCGACTTCGCGCTGGAAGCGGAGCGCGAGCGTGGGCTGTCGCCGCGGGACTCGATCAAGGAAGCGGCACTTCTGCGCTTCCGGCCGATCATGATGACGACGCTCGCGGCACTGTTCGGCGCGTTGCCGCTGGCTCTCGAAAGCGGAACGGGCTCTGAGCTGCGCAACCCGCTCGGCATCACCATCGTCGGCGGCCTGCTGCTCAGCCAGCTGCTGACGCTTTACACCACGCCAGTTATCTATTTGGCGATGGAACGGCTGCGCGCCAGGCTCGGCGGCCGCGCGCTCGACGCCAATGGCGAACCGGTTACCGCTGCGCCGGAGCAATCACGGGCGATCACCGCGGGCAACCGCGAGGCTGCGGAGTAGGCGCATGAACGTCTCACGCATCTTCATCGAACGACCGATCGGCACGGCGCTTCTCGCCATCGGGCTCTTTCTGGTGGGCGCGGTCGCATACTTCATGCTGCCGGTCGCCAGCATGCCGTCGATCGAAATTCCAACGATCCGCATCATGGCGTCGCGACCGGGTGCCGACCCAGCGACGATGGCAGCAAGCGTCGCGTCGCCGCTCGAACGCCGACTCGGCGAGATCGCGGGCGTGACGGAAATGACGTCGACCAGCTCGCTCGGCTCGGCGTCGATTGCGATGCAGTTCGATCTCAGCCGAAATATCGACGGCGCAGCGCGCGACGTTCAAGCCGCCCTCAACAGTGCGACGGCCGATCTTCCCGGCGATCTTCCGCAGGTGCCGACGTACCGCAAATATAATCCGTCGGCGGCGCCCGTTCTCATTCTGGCACTGACGTCGAAGACGATGACGACCAGCGACATCTACGACACCGCGGATACGATCCTCGGGCAACGTATTTCGCAGGTAGAAGGCGTGGCAGACGTGACCGTCAGCGGGGCCGACCAGCCGGCGACGCGCATCCAGGTCGACCCAACGCTTGTAGCATCGATGGGCGTCAGCTTCGACGATGTCAAAAACGCGGTCGAGGCGGCGAACGATCTGTCGTCGATCGGTTCCATCGACGGACCGAACCAGACCATCGTGCTGCAGTCCAATTCGCAGATGACGGACCCCGAGGACTACAAGGACATCGTCATCAAGAACATGCCGAACGGCGATGTGGTCAAGGTCGGGGACGTTGCGAAAGTCATCAACGCCACGCGTAACACCCGCTCGCTGGCGCGCTATGGATTGCAGCCCGCCGTCCTGCTCATCGTCACCAAGACGGCCGATGCCAACGTCATCGACACCGTCGATCGCGTGAAGGCGATCCTGCCGCAGCTCAAGGAATGGATTCCGGCGGGCGTCGACATTTCCATTTTGTCCGACCGCACGACGACGATCCGCGCTTCGGTGCACGACATGCAGTTCACGCTGGGTCTCACGATCCTGCTCGTCATGTCGGTCGTGTTCGTCTTTCTGCGGCGCACGACGCCGACCATCGCCGCAGGCATCACGGTGCCACTCTCGCTTGCCGGAACGTGCGCGGCCATGTGGGCGGCAGGCTATTCCATCAATAACCTGACGCTGATGGCCCTCGCCGTTGCTGTGGGCTTCGTGGTCGACGACGCAATCGTGATGATCGAAAACGTCTACCGCAACATGGAAAAGGGCATGAAGCCTATTCCTGCGGCGCTAGAAGGCTCGCGCCAGATCGGCTTCACCGTCATATCGATTTCCGTCTCGCTCGTCGCAGCATTCATTCCAGTGCTGTTCATGACCGGCATTGCCGGCCGGCTGCTGCACGAGTTCGCCATGACGCTGACTTTCGCCATCGTCATTTCCGCGATCGTCTCGCTGACCGTCACGCCGATGATTTGCGCGCACTTCATCAAGGAAGGCGCTGAAGAACATCGCAACCTCGCCGACCGCATCTTCGAAGGTGCGCTGAGCATGGTTGTGCGCGCCTATGCGTTCACTCTCAGGATCGCGCTGCGTAATCAGCTTGTCATGCTGAGCGTCTTCATCGCAACGATCTTCCTGACTGTGCATTTTTATAGCGTACTGCCGAAGGGCTTTCTGCCCGAGGACGACACGGGCCTGATCATCGCGGCAACCGAAGCCAACGCGGATATCTCATTCGCCGAAATGAAAAAACTTCAGGACCGGGCGCTGAAGGTCATCCTCGCCGATCCCGCCGTCGACAACATCGGTTCGTCGATGGGCGCCGGAGGCTTCAACCCGACGCAGAACCAGGGCCGGATGTTCATCAGCCTCAAGCCGCTGAGCGAGCGCGGCAACGTTCCAACGGCGGAAGTCATCGACCGGCTGAGGAAGCCGCTCGGCAAGATCGTCGGGCTCGCGACGCGGTTGATGTCGTCACGCGACGTTCGCGTAGGCGCGCGATCGGGCAAAGCCGACTATCAATATACATTATGGTCGCTCAACGCCGACGATCTTTATGCCTGGGTGCCAAAAGCCCTCACCGCGGTTCGCGCCATCCCGGGCGTCGTCGATGTCAGCTCAGATCGCGAGTCGGGCGGCCTTCAGCTCAACGTCAACATCAACCGCGATGTCGCTTCACGCCTCAACGTGGCGATCGCCGATATCGACACCGCGCTATCCAACGCCTTTTCGCAGACGCAGTTCTCGACGATCTACACCGATCGCAATCAATATAAAGTCGTCATCGAGGTGGACCCCAATCTCCAGGGCCAGCCGAAAGATCTGTCGCGCATCTATGTACCGACGATTGACGGAAGGCGGCAGGTTCCGCTGTCGAGCGTCGTGACATTGACTGAAGGCATCGCGCCGCTCGTCGTCAATCACCAGGGACCGTTCCCGGCGGTCACCATCAACTACAGCCTGAAGCCGGGTGTCAGCGTAGACACGAGCCTGCAGGCAATCGATCAGGCGCTGCAGAAACTGCATATGCCGGAAAGCATCCGGGCCGAGCCCGCAGGCGATGCCAAGGCGTTTCAGGAGCAAGCACGCGCCCAGACGCTGCTGATCGTTGCCGCTCTGCTCTCGATCTACATCGTGCTTGGCGTTCTTTATGAAAGTCTCGCGCATCCGCTGACGATCATATCGACGTTGCCGTCTGCGGGCCTCGGCGCGCTGCTGGCACTCGAACTTGCCCATATGGATCTGTCGCTGATCGCGCTCATCGGCGTCATTCTGCTGATCGGCATCGTGAAGAAGAACGGCATCATGCTGGTCGATTTCGCAATCCATGCCGAGCGCGAGCTTGGGCTTTCCCCGCATGACGCCATCTATGACGCATGCCTGCAGCGCTTCCGGCCCATCCTGATGACGACGCTCGCGGCACTCCTGGGTGCTGTTCCGCTTGCCGTCGCCATCGGCCCCGGCTCCGAACTGCGCCGGCCGCTCGGCATCACCATTATCGGCGGACTGGTCGTGTCGCAGATCCTGACGCTCTATACGACGCCGGTGATTTACCTGATGCTGGAGCGGGGTAAGGCTTGGTTCGCGCGGCGACGAAAATCGCGCTCGACGCGAATGGTCCCGCAAGACGCACCTAGGCCGTGAACTGTCCTGTTGTTTCGCATCTACCCCAGTTCACTTATCTACAGCAACTGCGCCGATCCCATATCCGGTGCCCGATCCCGACTGCGGAATCTTGTTGCCGAAGTAGTCGCGAGATCCGACATCAAGATTAAATGGCGGCTTCGTTAGATCAATTCCGCGCCCCATCAGCTTTTGCGAGACGTGCAATGCCGCACGCGGACATGATCGCTTGTAGCCGCCGCAAATCTCTCCCAGGGCGGTGGTGTCAATTTGCGGATCATCGGTGAATGCCGTCGACTTGCCATCGAGCGTTTCGTTGTCCGTCGCTTGCCGCCAAGTATCAAGATTGGTGTAGTTTCTATCGCGCCACCGAATGGCGAACTGGTCCGTCAAATAGTAGCTGTTGGAGAGGATTTGAACCTCAGGCAGTTCTGACCCGGTATTGATGTAGTTCGCTCCATTCAGCGCTACGATAAGATTGTTTGCAATGATTGCGCCCTTGGGATTTCCCTGTATGGAAATGCCGGCTGTTGTGTTCGACGGGCCGTTGGAAATGAGCGTGTTGTTATAAATACTGAGCTGGGGCGCTTCGGCTCCCCTCGCAATTACGATGTTTCCGAAGTAGGAAGCGCCCCACGATGTGGCATTATTCACGGCGACATTATAGCGAATGATATTCCGCCCCCACTCGCCGTCGATATAGGCGGCAAATCCGGCACCCCAGTTGTCGTGAGCATAGTTGTATTGAAGAACCGAGTCCGTGACGTAGCCGTCTAGATCGAAGCCATCCCAATCGCAGCCTTTGACGAATTTACTCGGCTTGGCGTTGTAGACTTCGTTGAACTGAATGATGATGTGACTTGAGCTATACGCCCAGAAACCGGATGGCCCACCGCAGGTATCGACATTGGCGCCGAGATTGTACGCAATGTTGTTTTGAATCAGGCCGCCAGTGACGCCATTGGCGATCATGCCGTTGCCGTCGGCCCCGTTGGTACCGCCAGGCCGGCCTCCAATGTCGTAAATGACATTGCCCTGATACAGAATGTTTCGGACGTTCTTGTCGCGTCCAAAGCCATAAAGCCCGTTATTGTCCGGACTTGTCGGTCCGTCGGAACCGTGCAGCACATTGTCGATGACATTCACACCATCGAGGCCGGCGCCCGGGTGGCCAGTAACAAAAATCTCGGCGCCATTCTGTCCGGGACTGGTGGTGAAGAACCCGCTAATGTCGCATCGTCGAACTGTTATGTTTCGAGCGGCGTCATTGTCGTAAGGGTTTTGAATCCAGACACCAAAGGGCGTCTTGCCGCCGTTGCCGCGTAGAGTGCAATCCTGCACGACAACGCCGCTGGCGCCGACGATATCGATCGCTGCCACGAGACGCCCGGCGCAGTTCGATTTGATCTCAAATTTTCCATCCCCATAAGCGCCGATCGTTACCGGACGTTCCGCGGTACCGCGCAGCATCCCGCGCGAAATCTGAAGACAGCCTACAAATGTCTTGCCGCCCTCAAGGAGAATTGAATCTCCGGCATTATAGACAGACTGCTGTATCCTCTCGAGGCTGCGCCAAGGCGCGTCAGGCGCTGTTCCTGAATTCAAATCATCCCCCGTCGGCGACACATAATAGGTGGTCCCAGTACCGGAGGCTTCAGACGATTGAGCTTTGGCGACGACGGCGCAGCAGAGCTGCAAGCAGACGACAAGCACAAGCGGCACTGCGCCCAGAGGGTGGGGGAAACTCATGAAACGCATACATGCTCTCGCGGCGAATTCGGCGCAGGCCGAGATCGACCTACCGGGTTTGTTGAATGCCAACAGAGGGGGTCAATTCGGCGTTGGGCAACGATGGCCAACGTGGCATCGGTGTCCTATGCCGCAATTTGAGCCGAGGCATCAAGCTGGCAATTCCACAGGCGTAAAACAAAACGGTGTAAGGGTAAAAAACCAGAACTATCGATTCAAATGGTGAGCGAGCGACGAGCAATAATAGCATCGACGCAAAAAATGCTGTCGTGCTGCTTGGAAAATTCATGACGTTCATCAACGCGAAATAAACAAAGACAAGGGCAGCAGCCAGAAACGCAAGTAACCCGACCCATCCCAGGTCGACCAGAATTTCGCGGAAGGTATTGTGGAACTGAAAGACGCGTCCATCGGTCTGCCCGAACATCGACAGCACTGAAGCCGTTTCATTCGAGTCGCCGAGCCAAAATGCCTTATATCCATGTCCAAGCAACGGGGCTCTCGAAATCCAGATATCGGCCCAGTCCCAAAGCGTGGTTCGGCCTGTCAACGTCGGATCTTTGTTGAAGGCGGCAAGCACGCGGTCTGACGAGAACCCCATGCCAGCAAGGGCCAAGGCGGCGAACATCACAGCGATGAGCCCAATGACCACAAATGTCCAGCGCGACCATCGGTCAAACCGCTTGAGCGTCAGGAAGCCCAAGAATGCCAATGCGAAGCCGACGGCTGCAAGCGCCGATGAGAGCGCCTCGACGCCGGCCGCTATGCCCGCGCCGAGCGGAAGAAAGACGAGTGTCGACAAGCGGGAGAACGTCGGCTGACCTGCATCCGTGGCCACGCCCAAGGCCGCAGCGAACAGCGTAAGGCCCACGAAACCCATTGCGTCCTTGCTTCCCGTTATTCCGATGAGTACCGGACCCGCCGCCGACGGGCCAGTTTGACCGGATATGAGCGAAGCAATGACCACGATTGCCATCGCGTAATAAATGCCGCGAACAATTTCTCGACTTGTCGCGCAGATGCCGATGAGAATGCCGACAAAGATCGTCACAAGCAGCTGGATACCGTACCAAAGCGAGATGGTCGGCACGTCTGACCAGGTCGCCGACAGCATGACAATCGCCGGAAAAATGAGCACGACCTTAAGTTCGGCACCATATCCCACAAGCTCCCGGTGAAACTTGAGAGCGCAGAGGCCCGTGACCGCCATTATTAGCAATGGAATAATCAGCGAAAAAATCTGGACGTTGAAGATGGCAAAGAAAAACGTCGTGGCGGCGAGCGGGTAATTCAGCAGGCGGCGGCGCGATCGCTGTGAAGATTTGTGTTTTCGCGTCATCGCTTTCAGCCGTCCTCAAGCTGCCGAACTGGATCTGGCTGCGCCAAAGACGGGAAATGCTTTCCACATCTGCCGCAAGGCGCGCTGAGCTGGCTTTTCGAGCAAGTTAAACATCGCAACTGCCAGCGCAAGCATCGACGTGAAGGCAATCGCGATAGCGGTCATGTCGCCGAAGCCTAATCGCTTCAGATTTGAGATGATCGTTATGCCGATGTTTTCATGCAGTAAATACAGCGAATATGATGCCTGACCAACAAGCAGCAGCGGCCGCCAACTGAGCGGAACGTTCAGACAAATCAGAACACCCATCAAAACGACCCCGGTCGCGACGAAGAGCGCCGCCACAACGGACGGCTGATCGAGCAAGCTGACGTAGTCGAGATTAAGGACGTAAAGAATTACCGCGCTCATCAGACAAAGACTGGCCGCGAGAACGTTTCGGGAGAAGTGCCATTGGGCGATCGCGACGCCGAAGAGAAAGAAGCTCATATATTGGTGAATGAATATTTTATCAGCGAGGTTAGGGGCGATGTGAAAGCAAATTTCGCCCAGAATGCCGAACAGAATGATCCCGGCCCAGAACCGCCGGCCCAAGAGGATCAGAAAAAAAGCGACCACCGCATAAAACTTAAATTCGACGGCCAAGCTCCAATACACACCATCGACATACTGAAAGTTCCACTTCGACGGCAGAACGGCGGGAAGCATCAGCATACTTGAAATGATGTCGACGACGCCGCGATGGAAGGGTTCGGGGCCAAAAACGTTGACGATAAAAAATGTCACGAAGATCGAGCAGATAAGCGCCGGGTATATCCTCGAAAACCGCCTGAAGAGGAAGTCAACTGCATTACTCGAGCTCTCAACCGTTAGCGCGATGACCGTACCTGAGATGACGAAGAAGAATTCAACGCCGAAGCGGCCGAGTTCCCATAGCGGCGAATAGGCCTGTGAATACTGATAGAGGTTGTCGGGAAAGAACGGAGGCGCCCAGCGAACAAGATAGTGGAAGCAGATGACGAGCAAGATCGCCAAACCGCGCAGAGAATCGATCGTGTCGATGCGCTTAACCACATTGGTTTCGCGCCCGTTATTCGTCTCGGTGGCGTTTGCTGGGATTCTTATCACGGCTGATGTTCCGGAAGCTGGCGGGATTCCGCCAGGTGACAAAGGTTTCTCAGCCGCGACAAGAGCCGAGATGTGTCGGACACGTCTACAAACACAGCGCGCTCGGTTTGACGCAACGCGTTTGCTTTTTCGTTGTAGCCGGAGGCATCGAGATGAATGAGAAAATCGGAGACAGTTTCCTCCATTGGCTCGCGAAACGTCCAGCCGCGATCGTCGCGCTCCACAATATCGCCTGTGGCCGTACCTGCCCGTGCCAACGCAGGCACGCCGTATAGCCCGCCCTCGTAAAGCCGGTTCGGTATCAGCCAATCGGAGTTGGCACCGCAGGCGCTGAAGTCGATAGCCCAGGCGAAATCGACTGCGGAATAGATTTCCTGGAGATCGCGCGGATTTTGATATGTTCCGAAATAGGATATATTCGGTGTTTCAGCCGCGACAGATTCTAGCAGTTCACGGGTAATCCCGTCGGGTTCCGACGGAACGCCCCTGATATGGACGGCGATCCGATTCCCGAGCCGAGACGCGATCGCGCGGAGAATCTCTAGACTGCGATTGCAGCGAAGAACACCGAACCAACCTATCGTCCAAGCACGCTCGTCGCTTTGATTGCGGATGTGATCCAGAGGACGAACCGTCTCATGCTCTGACCCGAGCTTGTTTTCGAGAAGAAACCACTCTCCCGTGTATCTCTGAACCGGCGAGAAATAACGGTCGACAAAATAGGGAGAACTCACAACCAGCAGTCGGCTGCAAGCCAACAGCTGGCGCTCTAGGAGGCGCAGGATGGCTGCCTTGACGCCGCGGCCCGTAAAGGCCGGATAAACATCGAGCGCTTCGTAGACAATCGGTGCATGGGAGCGCGCCAAAAGGCGACCCAACCAAGCTAGCGCAAGCATGTCGATGTTGCGTGCATAAAGAATGTCGGCTTGCCGAATGACCGCACGGTGACACCATAGAATTACAATCGCTTGCATCAAGCTGAACAAACGACGACCGTGATGCCCGTCCTCGGTCACCCCAAGATTGATGTTATTCCAATCTGGGGCAGGCAATGCCATTTCACGGCGACGATCGAACATGAAACCGGTAACGTCGGCACCATTTCTTTGCAATGCGCAAACGCGCTTTCGGATGGTGCTCTCGTTCGAGTCATGTCCAAAAAACGCGATGCTGATGTTCTCGCGCGCACGCCTTGCTCTGCTTTCATCAAACGAAAGCTCGATCTCCTCGTCCTGTCCGATGCAGCAGCTTGTTGGCATCTCTTTGTCCGGCTTCGGAGTTATCGCTCAGCGCACACAATCGACCGCGATCGACGTGCCTCGACGAGCGTAGGGAGCAAGACTGCAAACTGTCGACGCCGATACGTCCGACCGCCCGTCGACGTAGGCGAGCAACTCACGGACGCAAGCCTCGCGAGAATAATGTTGCTTGAAGTAGGTGTAGGCGGCATCAGCGCTCCGACGGCGTAATTCATTGTCCGATAAGAGCGCGCTGACTGCATTGCCGAAAGTGACAGCGTCATCGCAGACATTAAGCGCCGACGCGATGTCGTCCCCCATCCCCTCGACGGACACCGTAGTCGCTACGATGGCCTTGCCCTGGGCCAATGCCTCAACGACTTTGACTTTCAGTCCGGAGCCTACCGTCAGCGGCGAAATAATAACGCTGGCTTCGCGATAGATAGGAGCAAGGTCATCGACGATGCCGCAGAACTTGGCTCGGGGCGCACCTTCGGGAAATTGCGAACCGACACCGCCCGCGACAACCAATTCAGCGTCGGGATTTTCGGCATATATCCGCGGCCAGCAAAACTCCAGAAACCATCTGAGGCCGATAACATTCGGAGCCGTATTGCTGCCTATGAACAGCACGCTTTTGCCTGCGCCTGGTTGAGGCGCATCGACTGATGCGCACACGACGGGAGCCAGGAGTACCGTATGATCCGGAAGGCGCGCCTTGACGTGTTTCGCCTCGATATCCTGGATGGCGATGATCGCATCGGCCTGACCAAGAAGCTGCATCTCGCTGGCTTCGTCCAAAGTCTTGACCGAGTCAGGCAGCTTGGCGTCCTTGAAGCGACTTTCCCTCACGGAAAGAAGGTCGTGCATGACGACCAAGCTGCGCGCCGGCTCGCTGAGCGCGAACGGGATTGCTGGTGTGGTGAACGCATAATCGGCGATGACCAGTTCACTTTTCGAAGCGTGCCGAGCCACGTACAGAAGTTCGTCACGTTGCCAAGGCGCGCCAATGACATAGGGCGCCGGCGTATCCCAATAAGAGAGACGTTCCACGCCGAAGCGCCGTAGGACGCGTGCAATCTTGGCCTTCAATGCAGCAAGTGCGATGCGCGGGTCTTTGCTGACGCAGAAATTTCCGAACTTCCAGGCGCCGCGCAGAAAGATTTGATTGAAGACTGACATTTCTGGACGAAGACGCAACACTGGCAAGCGCCCGATGGTACCGGCGTTCGGCGATACGAGCGTTACGTCATAGCCATCGTCTCGCAACGCCCGGCAAATTCCCAGGATGTACGCGGAGCTGCCGTTTGTCGGCCCGATGATGCGTTGTCTTGAAATCAAACAAGCCTTTTTGGTCGACTCCGACTGGTCTTTCGAACCTTGAATTCGGCGCAGACGTTGGAGACGCGCAGCCAACGGCATCCCCAGAGCCGAGGTCGTGTTGGGATGATGGATCGCAATCTGTAGGGCTTGCGACCAGGATCGAGATTTGATCGCCGTAACGAGACGATCGAAGTTCGACGCGCGTTCGATGGATGCTTGGCGGCGAGCGAACGCTTCGGCGACTTCAACAGAACAAGCCGAGAGCGACGCCTTCAGGCGCATGTCGCCGTTGAGCATCTGCTGAAGGTCATCGCGTGACAAACGGTGAGAAATCGAATTCGGATGCTTGCGGTAGAAATAGCCAAGACTGTCGATCAGCCGGTATTTGGCGCCCGCAGCAAGGGCCCGCGCGATAAGATCGGCATCTTCGCCAATCTTCAGCGCCGTATCGTATGTCAGGGCGTGCTTGCGTAAGAACGCCAAATTCAAAAGTGGTTTGAGGTAGCCTGTCGCCGGAACGGTCCCGTAGATGAGGTTCGAATTCAAAAAATCGGCGAGCGAGATATAGGCCATCTGTCGCTGAGCTTTTGAAAGGTGCCCGCCAGGACGGCGGCCCTCGCCGAATACGAGCAGGTCATCGGCGCAGATATCCGCTCCGGCCTGGGCTTCCTCGACGAGCCTTTGCAGCCGCTCCGGGTGCATGAAATCGTCGCTATCAAGAATGGCGACCCAGGTTCCCTCAGCCGCAGCAAGCCCCGCATTGCGCGCAGCGGACGGGCCAGCGTTGGTAGGCAGTTCGATCAATCTGACGCGATGATCGCGAGCGGCAAAATCCCGCGCGATTTCTCGGCTTCCGTCTGTCGACGCGTCGTCGACGACGATGACTTCGAGGCGCTTCAACGTCTGACGCAATGCCGAATGAATCGCGCCGCCGAGGAATTGAGCGCAATTGTAATTGGCGATCAGAACCGAGACGGTCGGCGCGGGTGAAACTCTAAGCATTACTTATGTCTTAAAGCCGATCGGCTTCTCCGTCCGAGGAGAAATCACTCGCCGCATAGATGCGGAAGTTGCGAATGCCCGGTTGACTATCGGCTGTCAGCGCAGAGCATCTCACCCGCCAAATAAGCAGCCTCAGTTCTATTTTTTGCGTTAAGTTTTTTCATGATGTTACGGACGTGAACCTTCACCGTGCTTTCACACATGTTCAGTTCGTAGGCGATAATCTTGTTCGCCTTACCCTTGCGAAGCGCGTCGATGACCGCAATCTGGCGCCGCGTGAAAAGCGTGGTCTTGGGCTGCGCCTCACGAGGCGCGGACGCCGCGGACGATTTCCGGGCCGCGAGTAGGCCGTTCACTGGGAAATACTTGCCGCCGGCCATAACGAGCCGCAGAGCGTGCGCCGCTATTTCAAGCGAAATATCCGCGGGAATGAAGCCGTTAGCCTCGCCGTTGAGCGCAGTAAGAATGAGGTCGACATTATTCGCGTCGGCCATAACGATGACCGGAACGTTAACGCCAGCATTCTTCAGCTGTTCGAGTTGGCTCGAAATGTCGGAGCTGCTGGCGTCCATCGCGCATACGATGATGACTGCGGGCCTGACATCGGAGAGCTTGTCGAAATATTCCGCGACACTGCCGACACCGATGCCCTTTATTTCGGTTGCATTGGAAAGGCTTGAAACAATGCAGTTGCGCACGAAAGAGCGCGGCTCAATTACAATTAGCACCGAAATGCCGGGCTGCTTCAATTGCGCGGTTTCAGACCGCGCATTCTCCAAAGGCGCTTTGTTGTTATTTGAAGGTGTTTTGCCCATCGCCAAAGGAACGACGGGCCCGGTCTCACGGAAGGACGTACGCACGATACAAAAACTCCAAACCTACCGCCACGATGAGGTGTATGACGTAGTATGGCCCACTCTCTTTTATACCAATTTTAGTTACAATTGGACCGAAAACGCAGCACCTCGTTAATAAATTCGGATTGCATTATTGGTGCCATAGTCGCAGATCTAAGCCATTTATATGCCGGCTTTTTGTTGTCATCGTGAATGCATGACGTCCAAGCTACTGAAATTGCATGAGTAAATAAGTTTTATTTTACAGCATTCTTGTTTCTTCTACCAAGGTCTTACACGCGCTCGTTTACCATATAAATAGCGCACACTGCCATCTCCGATGGCTGATTATCAGACCACGCACGCAAAAGTTCTACAACTTACGCTTTATGATTTGTTTCATTATAGGTCATCAGATGTGGGTATGAATGTAATTTGAATAAAAACTGCTCAGAATCCGGATCACTGCCCCATTTCTGGAATAAATGATTTCCCCCCTCTTCCCCTTTTTTGGACGCTACCTCTAGTTGCCAAACATGGCGCTGCGCCATCGAGAGCCGCTAGCTAGGCCGCCTGCCCTGTATTCAAAACCGCTGGGATGGTACGGATCAGGATTACGAGATCCTTTGCAAACGACCAATCCCGCACATATCGAAGATCGTAATTTACGCGCTCATCGTAGGTTGCGAGGCTGCGACCACTGATTTGCCACAAGCCGGTAATGCCGGGGCGAGCCTTGAAATATTCGACGGCATTGTCGCCGTAGAAATGCAGTTCCTCGGCAACGATCGGCCGAGGGCCGACCCAACTCATTTCCCCGCGAAGAACGTTAATTAGCTGGGGCAGCTCATCAAGGCTTGTTTTACGGAGCACATATCCGAGTGCCGTAATCCGCGGATCATCGGCCAACTTGCGCGTCCGCCGCCATTCGTCGGCTGCTGCAGGATTTGTCTCGAGGTGGCGACGGAGAACCGCGTCGCCGTTTAGCACCATCGTGCGGAACTTGAGACATGAAAAATACTTGCCGCCAAAGCCGACCCTTCGGTGGCGGTAAATCACGTCGCCGCCAGTCGTCAGCTTGATGGCGCCGGCGAGGGCGAGCAGTAATGGGGCAAGCAGGATCAAAGCCGTGAATGCTACGAACGCGTCGAACACACGCTTGAATCGGCCGCCGACAGGCGGCGGTGCCCGCTCAGGACTGGCGTTGATGCTGTAGAGCGCCCAGAGGCGACGCCGCGCGCGGGTCACAGACGCTTCGCCTTCGACCTCCACGCGTCCGCGCTCGTCGGTGCGAGCTAAAGTTGCAGGCAGCAGCCTAGCCTCTGAGCCGCCGCCATCCGAACGCGAAATTACCGAAAAATCGCGCGGCGAAACGACAGACATCTGGAACATATACCCCGCAAAAACGCACTTATAATTTAATGAACTAGGTCTCTTCCGCTCATTCCAATTGTCAAATATTGCCCTGTGAAAGCCAACCGAACCAAAAGATGTAAGTGGTGAGATGCGCGCCGGTCTGCCGTTACGGCAAATGGCTAGGGGTGGCTAAACCGTCGCTCAGCCTTTTTGGAAGGCGCGCGCGCCATCGAGCCGCCGCGTTGTCAGCCTCTGGCGAAGTCTGATCAAGGGTTGTTCCAGTAATAGCCAGGATGCCGACGCGAAGAGAATGGTGAGCAAGAAATCGAGCACCACGATCCACCGATGCAGCAGCGGAATTGGCAGGCCAAAAAATTCAAGAAACGCGTTGGAATGGATCACTGGGTGGAAGAGGTAGGCGCCGTAGCTGATCACGCCCACCCAGCGGATTGGCGCCAGATCCAAGGCTCTGACCGCGAGACCATCCTGACATTGCGTAATCTGAACGAGAAGGCAGGCCGCCAAGATGCCGACGGCCGGACGGCTAAGTTCAGCAAATTCGGGATTGGATAGTAGAATTGGCGGCGACAGGACGAGTGCGAACACGATCACGATCGCCCAATCGTTCAACAGCCATCGCGGCAAAGGCCGGTCGGCAAAAAGTCCGGCCAGGCCGCCAAAGCCAAACAGTCCGATATTTACGAGCGAATTGACGTCGAAGGTAATGGGCGGACGGCGATCAGCGATGAACAAGACAGTTGCCGCAATGCTGACGATTAGCAGGGCAACGCATAATCTGGATACGACGGCGCGCGGCAGGAACAGTACGAGCGGTGCGAAGACGAGATAGTATTGTTGCTCGACGGCCAGGCTCCAAAAGTGGCCGAGATCGTCCCGCCAACCGTGACGCTCGATATAAATATTCGAATAGAAAAGCAGATTAGCCCATTGCCGCCCGGCGTCTCCAAGATCGTAATGGCCGCTCGCGGCCAGGATGGCCAGCGCCGCCAGCAATGCGTAGTAGGGCGGAAAAATCCGAAAAGCCCGAGTCAGATAGAAGCCCAGCAGTGCCTCTTTACGGGACGTTCGTCCCGTTTCGATCTTCGATCTTTGCCCCGCCAAAATGCGGGTGATCAGAAAGCCGCTCAGAACAAAAAAAATCCAAACCGCCAGCGATCCGATGCGATCTGTCACCGGCATAATAACTTTGTGGCTGACAAAAACGAGCAAGAATGCGATCGCGCGCAGGCCGTCAAAGCCCCTGATCCGTTGGGACAACATGATCTCCGATTGGGTTAGTGGGACATCGGACCCGAAGCCCAAATTAATACACCAAGTTCATGGCGTGACTGCGTTGCAATTCCCGTACTATAGGGACAGTCTTTCTTCATCGACCGCCACGCCGCGTTAATGATCGTCTGCCAGCTTACGATGGGCATAGTCTTTGCACCGGGCTGGACAATGAATAGAAGTCGCTAGCTGGGCTAACGGGGTCCGAACGAATGCGGCAACAGGTTAAATCACTGGCTAAAGCGGCGGGCATTGAACGCAAACACGTGGCGGCAGCGCGGATGTGGGGGGAACGGAATTTCCTCGCCACGTTCGGCCAGAAACGCTTCAAGCCTCATGGCCGCATTCTTTGCTATCACTCCATCGACGAACCGGAAATGGGCGTCAATGACGTCAGCGAGCGGCAATTCCGGGCGCAGATCGAGCTGGCGCTCAAGAAGGGTTATACGTTCGTCGAGCCGTCGCGAATAGCGCGAGGCCTCGGAAGCGAACGCGACCTCGCGATTACGTTCGACGATGGTCGCCGGAGCGTGGCGACACACGCTGCCCGCATTCTTGCAGAATACGAAATTCCGTGGACGCTGTTCGTGGTTACGGATTGGACGGACCACGCGAATGCCTATCACCAAGAGCGGATCGTATCCTGGAAAGATCTCGAACACTTGATGACCCTCGGCGTCGAGATCGGCAGCCATTCTCGTACCCACCCCGACTTTGGCAAGATCAGCGAGCGCTTTCTGACTGACGAGCTGTCTGGATCGCGAAAGATTATCAAAGACAGATTGGGGGTCGCGCCAACGACATTTGCCATTCCACTCGGTCAATCAATGAATTGGACCGCCGCTGCGGCCACCGCCGCGCGAGAAGCCGGATATGAGATCATTTACGCGCAGGCGGAGGAGACGCGGCCCGCTTCTACCGTACCGCGCACATTCGTCACCCATTTCGACGACTCGCGCATTTTCAGTGCCTCGCTTGCCGGCGTGTTCGACCGCTGGGAGGAATGGATATGACGCCAACAACGCCCAGGCGGGTTTCGGTTATCATCGGCACACGCGATCGCCCTGCACTCTTGCGCGAAGCAATGGCCAGCATCCGTGCGCTCGAAGGATCGGACCTGACGTTCGAGATTCTCGTCGGGGATAACGGCACGACCCCCGAAACACCAAACGTCGTCGCTGAATTCGGTGGCGTCTATGCGAGAACGGACAAGAATGGTTGTGCCGCCGCGCGCAACCTTGCGATGCGGCGCGCGACAGGCGATTTTATTGCCTTCCTCGACGACGACGATCTTTGGACATCCGAGCACATCCGTTCGCATATCGCGTTTCTCGATGCCCATCCCGATTATGAGGCCGTCTTTGGTCAGATCGTCAGCACGAACACCGGGAGACAACCGTTGGGTGAACCGTGGCCCGCGTCGTTGCCTCTTGACGGCGACGTCTTCGATCTGATGCTGAGCGGGTATTTTCCTCAAGTCGGCGGAAGTGTCTTTCGCGGGAACGCCATAGATAAATATGGCCTCATGGACGAGACGCTGATTGGCGACTCCGATTGGGATTGGCAATTACGGATCGCGCGAAATGCCAGGATCGGTTTTGTCGAAATCCCATGCGTGCTGTTCCGGCAGCGCGATCCTGGTTCATTCGATCAACTTCAGCGCACAAGGCAAAAATTTACGAAGCGTATTTTTCGCCGCCATGCGTTTCTTTCACGGCGAGCGCCATTCCAAAGATTGCGGCCAAGTACGATCTATCGCGCCTATGCCGGCGCCGCCTGGCAATATTTCGACTATTTCTGCACTCATGCGGTGCAACGATCAAACTCTGGAGAGCATGCGGGTGCGCGCCATGCTCTTTTCGGCGCGTTCCTAACGCTGCCTCACGTTGCATTATCGCGTTTTGTCCGCTCGCCTGAACTACGGACTGCCGTACTGGCATCCACGTTCGGTTCGCGATCGGTCAATGCTGAAAAGCGATAACATCGACGCGAGCAGATTTCGCAGCATAGCGATCAAATGGGACATACGAGGCAAAGCGCCCTTTCGATCATCGATCCAGGACGCACCTCTTCATCCACTCCGGTGCAACGAGCGGAATGAACGACTTTAACGACAGGTTTGAACCATAATGTCCCTGCCGCTGTAGCCTCCGCCATAATGTGTATCGCTCTCTGAGCGGCAACATCCCCATGAAGCCTTTCGTGATGTTTGCCGTACTGAAAGTCGAACCGACGATATCGTGATGCCGGCGATCAGGTTCCCCGAGCTGAGGCGTTTCAAGATCATCGCGACGTATAAAAGTCTGTGGATCAGGCAGAGGCAAATCAATCGCACGTTGATAGACAGCTTCCAGGAAGGCGAGCCAACCCGGCGGCGTATGTTGGCTTTCGACAGCATCGTGCGATGCCTCAGCGACCTTTCGGCGATAAGGCTCGTCTTGAATCAATCGCGTCAACTTTTCCTCGTAGTCCGATTGCGTCGTAGCGACGACCGCGGTGCCATCGAGGCCAACGTGATTGATCGCGAATATGCGGGCTTCTTTCGGTGCATCGAAGATCGTTAGCAGTGGCAGACCGTAACCTGCCGCCTCCATCATCGACGTCGAAGATACAAACGGATACGAATCCACGTAGACATCCGCGGCCTCGAAGTAGGCCCGCGGCAGTTCGATCTCCGGCAGTGTTTCGAGGCGGCCGGGATACACCTGCTTCACCGGCTCCCAATCGTCGGGATTTCCCACGCCGATAACCAGGAGTTTGGCCTTCGGATTCTCGGCGAGAACTTTTGCATGCCTGTCGGCGAACGTTACGCCGCCGATCGTTCGATATTTCACGCCTCGTGCTACGGACAAAATGAGCACGCAGTCGCTGTCGATACCAAGAATTTTTTTCGCGTCCTGGCGCGATTTCTCTCGCACGGTCGGATCAACAATCGTCGGCATGACAATACTGCGACGGGGCTCGACGCCGCGCCGCCCGATTGCGATATCGGCCGCCGCCTCGCGAAGACTGACGACGACCTGGCTAATGCTTGGGCCCAGCCAAAAAATGTGATCGGCGTGATTGAGAAGGATGACCGGCGGCATGGTCTCGGGATTTGCGAACGCGATGATGGGGACGACGTCTTCGCAATGAAAATGCAGAACGACAGCGTCAAATTTTCGCGCGAGGTTCCGTAATGCCAACGCCCATTCAAGCTTCCCGCCGGGCGAATGATTCAGCTTAAAGATCTGGCCGCCGCTGCTGTGAAAAGCTTCATTGGTATGGTCGGGGATCGGTCCGCGATGCTGCGTGAGCACGAGCGAGTTCGTTCGGCTCTTGTCGGCGTTCACCCATCGGCTGATCATTCTCGTTAAGCCGCCGACCGGGGCGAGCTGCGTGGCGACGTGCAGAACCGACTTGATGCGATTGGGCCGAGGGGCGATTTCTGCATCTTTCTTTCCGTCTCCAATGGAGCGGCCGATAGATGTGAGAACACCTTCAATGCGCGGGCTCGCAAATATACCGCAATGGCGATGTGCCGCGACGGACGCAGCTACGGCGGACTCTAGCGCTGCAGCCGCGAAACGGCCTTCGCCATAGAGCTTCTCCGCGAACCGCACGTGAGCGTCGTACTCGGAGAAACTCGCCAAAATCGGATTTTCTTCCCGCGGCGGGATGAATTCGACAGGTGCTGTTGCGCTAATTTTTTGCATGTTCATCTCAGGCCTCACCCCAAGTTTTGGCTCTGCGATCGCCAATCGTCCAAAATAATTATGCCGCGGTCCAAACATCTTCACCGCGCAATATTCTCTGCAAAGGTCCGCGGCACTTTTTCGGTGCTGCTTTGGGTGTGGAGCGCCGCTGCCACATTCCATTCCGCCGGCTCGTTGAATACCCCGAAAGCGTTCGAAGCAAAGACCGGATGGCGAACGTGAAAAGTTTCACCAAGTCGGGCCACGACCATGCGGCCGAATTTCTTTTCACGAACCGCAATCGTCAGCGTGTATAGATCGGAGACGAGCTTGATCGGCGGCGTCGTCAGCTCTATTTCACCGGGGCCTGAGAGTACGCTCAAGCCGACATCGTCAGCGACACTGCTGAACGTGCAGCAATGAACTTCGTCCGAGCGGTTGATGCCGATGCGTATGTCTGGATCTTTGATTGGATCCTTGGCGTCGTAATGTACTCGGATCGTCATGCGCTCGCCGAAATCGAACATCTGCTTGCGCTCGCCGCCTTCACCAATGAGCTCGATATCGGTGATGTCGATGGCGGGCGCATCCGGATCCGGGTGGAACCAGGGCGCAACGGCGAGACGGCAATCGGCCTCATAAAGTTTCAATCCATCGTCGGTTGGCCCGTCGAACACGACCTCGCCGTGCCGCAGATAGATAACGCGCTGGCACATCGACTTGATCGAGAACATGTTGTGCGACACGAACAGGATGGTCGCGCCCTTCCTTTCAAGCTCGTGTGCAAAGTCGATGCATTTGCGCTGGAACGTAAAATCACCGACGGCCAGAACCTCGTCGAGAAGAAGAATGTCCGGATCAAGGTGGGCAGCGACCGAAAACGCGAGACGGACGTACATGCCGCTCGAATAACGCTTAACCGGCGTGTCGATGAAATCAGCGATCTCGGAAAAGGCGACGATGGCGTCGAACTTGCGGGCGATTTCTTCGCGCGACATGCCGAGGATCGAGCCGTAAAGAAAAACATTCTCGCGGCCGGTCAGTTCCTGATGGAAGCCGGTGCCGACTTCGAGAAGTGCACCGAGGCGCCCTTCGACGCGACCCGTACCCTCGGTCGGCGTGGTAATGCGCGATAGAATCTTTAAAAGTGTGCTCTTGCCGGCGCCGTTCAGCCCGATGATGCCGACGTTTTCACCGCGTTCTATGTCGAACGTCGCGTTGCGAAGCGCCCAGAAGTCGGGCGAAGGCCTATCGTCATCCGCTTTCGCACGTGGTGCGAACAACGACTTTGCGCCATCCACGAGGACTTCGCGGAACGAGTTACTTTTGTTGCGCTGTCCCCGCCGGTAGCGTTTACCGAGGCCGCACGCGCGAATGGCAATATCATTCGTCGTCATATGACGTCCGCGAAGACGCGCTCCTGGCGTTTGAAGAAGACCAAGCCGCTGACCAGAAGGGCGGCGATTATCACCACGCTGATGCCCAAAGTATCGAGGTTCAACTGGCCCTGACCGAAGACGGCCCAGCGAAAACCGTCGATAACGCCGACCATCGGATTGAGCGAATAGGCCCAACGCCATTCTGGCGGCACGATGCTCGGCGGATAGACGATGGGCGACGCATACATCCAGATCTGCAGCATGAACGGCAGCGTGTGCTTGATGTCGCGAAAGCGCACGTTAAGCGGGCCAAGCCAAAGTCCCATTGACAGCGCCAGAGCGCCGGCCACCAGCAGAAGCGGTGGAATGGCGAGTATATGCCAAGACGGATAAAGCCCGTGCCAGAACATCAGCAGAAGCAGAATGACAAAGCCAATCGAGAATTCGATCAAGGGTGCAATGACGCTTCCGAGCGGAATGATAAGACGCGGAAAGTAGATTTTGCGCACGAGTTCGGCATCGGTGACGAGCGCAGTTGCGCTGCGGCGAACGGACTCCGAAAAATACGTCCAGATCAAAACGCCTGCGAATGCGAAGACTGAATACGGCAGGCCATCGGAAGCAATTCTGGCGAAGTGGCCGAAGATGATCGTGAAAATTATGACGGCGAAGACCGGCTGAATAATCGCCCAAGCGACGCCGAGTATGGCTTGGCGATAAAGCACCTGCACGTCGCGCATCATCAAGACGAACAGAAGCTCGCGCGCGCGCCAGACATCACCGAGTTCCAGATCGAACAGCCCACGGCTAGGCCGCAAGTCATAGCCTGGCGACCGTCCGCCTTTCGGCGGCGCGCCGGATGGAACAATGGTATCAGTCGATAGAAAACTCATACGTTTACGGTGCAGGATTGCTTCAAGGTTGTGATGACTTGATCTTGCTCTGCATGCGTCATTTGCGGGTACAATGGCAGAATGATGCATTGATCTTGGGCGGCTTCCGAGCGCGGCAGAACCGTGTTCGCGGCGCCGGAGTAAGAGGCTTCGCGATGAATGCACATGATGCCGCGACGAGTTGAAATTCCCGCGTCGAGCATCGATTGCATTACCGCTTTCTGATCGAGTCCATCAGGCAGGCGGACACAATAGCTCTGCCAGTTGCTGCGCGCATATGCCGGTTCAACCGGTGCGTTAATCCCGGAATTGTCGCTAAATAGTGCCGTGTAGCGGTCTGCAAGCGCGCGGCGAGCGGCGACAACTTCAGGCACGCGCTTCAACTGCTCGCGGCCGATCGCGGCTTGAATGTCGGTCATGCGATAGTTGTATCCGACGGTCGGATAGCTTTCGAAAATGACCTGAGCGGAGCCGTGCCGCACCGTATCGGGTACGCTCATGCCGTGCTGGCGCAGCAGGCGAAATTTCGCATCCCATTCCGGATTGGCGGTGGTGATCATGCCGCCGTCGCCGGTGTTCATGATCTTGCGCGGATGAAACGAAAAACAGGCAATGTCGCCGTGCGGTCTGCCGATCCGCTCCCAATTGCCCTTCCAATTGATCTCGCTGCCGATGCCGCAGGCTGCATCCTCGATGACAGGCAAACCGTGAGCGGAGGCAACGGCGGCGATTGCTTCGAGATTGCACGGCATTCCGATCTGATGCACGCAGATGATCCCACGCGTCTTCGGTGTGATCGCGGCTTCGATCAGTTCTGGATCGATGTTGAAGCCAGTTTCCTCAATATCGACGAAGACCGGCGTCGCGCCGCAATAGCGGACGGCGTTGGCAGTCGCGACAAAGGTGTGACTGACGGTGATGATTTCATCGCCCTCGCCTACGCCAAGAGCGAGCAGCGCAAGATGAAGTGCCGTCGTGCAACTCGACACAGCACAAGCGTGCGGCGCGCCGACGAACGCCGCAAACTCTTTTTCGAAGGCTGCAACTTCTGGGCCTTGTGTCGTCCATCCGCTCAGGATGACGCGGCGGACGGCGTCCGCCTCGCGCTCATCCATGATCGGGCGCATGATCGGGATCATGCGGCGCTCTTACGTTTCATCTGCCACCAGTTCACGAGGCGGCGCAGCCCTTCGTCGAGATCGACCTCGGCCGTGAAGCCGAGATCTCTTTCGGCGGCTGTCGTGTCGGCAAGGCGGCGGGATACCGGGTTCACCTTGCGCTCGGGACCATATTCCGGCTGCATGTTCGAACCCATAACGCGGAGCAGCGCATAGGCAAGATCGTTCAGCGACGTCTCGGTGCCGCTGGCGACATTGTAGACATTATCGGACTTATCAGACTGCAGCGCCAGGATATTGCTGCGGGCAACGTCGTCGATATAGACGAAGTCCATCGTCTGCTTACCGTCACCAAAGATCAACGGTGGTTGACCGGCTTCGATGCGTTCCATCCAGCGGATCAGTACCTCGGTATATTTGCCGTAGATGTCCATGCGCGGACCGTAGACGTTGAAGTAGCGCAGCGCGACGTACGGCAGCCCATACATATCGTTGAACGACCGAAGCAAGCCTTCGAGCATGATCTTGCTCGCGCCGTACCAGGTCCGGTTGTTGTACGGGTGATGGTCTTCCTTGGTCGGAAAGACATCGGCCAAACCATAAATTGAAGCCGACGAGGCAGTGACGAATTTCTTGACGCCCTTTGCGACGGCCGCTTCGAGAACATTGTAGGAGCCGTCGCACATCGTCTCCAGCGCGGCGCGCGGCTGCTCGGCACAGGCCGTAATACGCAGCGTTGCCATGTGGATGACGGCGTCCATGCCATCCGTCACTCGCTGGACGGTGGCAATATCGCGAATATCGCCTTTGACGAGTTCGACGCGGGGGTCACGTAACGCACCGTCGACATTGCCGATGGTGCCGCGTTCCAGGTTGTCGAGAATAATAATCTTCTCGGGTTTGTGATGCTGGAGAAGAAGATCAATTGTCGTCGAGCCGACGAGACCGCAACCGCCCGTTACGAGTATTCTTGAACCTTCGATCAACATGGCCTTGTCCTATCCATCCCCAAAGTTATTACGGCGCTATTATCCTGGAAATGCAAGAAGAGCATCGACGACGGCTTTCTGCGCTTCAGGCTTCAGCTCCGGATACATCGGAAGCGAAAGGACCTCGGCAGCGGCCGCTTCGGCGTAAGGGAATTGACCTGCCTCGTATCCGAGATCCCGGAACGCGGGCAGCAAATGAACGGGCGTCGGGTAATGAATGCCCGTCTGCACGCCTTTGGACTCCATCCAGCTTTGCAGCGCCGCACGCGACTTCGTCCTGATGGCGTAAACGTGATAAACGTGACGTGCATCGTTGCGCTCATGCGGCGGCGCATAGGGGCTGCCCTGAAGCAGATCTCGATAGCGCTCAGCGGCCGCGCGACGGTTCTCCGTCCAACCTTCGAGATAGCGTAACTTCACACGAAGAACGGCACCCTGGACGCCTTCCATGCGATAGTTGAAGCCCTTGAGCTCATGCTGATATTTTTTTTCCGCGCCCCAGTCTCGCAACATGCGGACCGTGCGTGCATAATTCTCGTTTCCCGTGACGACCATGCCGGCTTCACCGTACGCGCCGAGATTCTTGCCCGGGTAGAAGCTGAAGCACGCAAGATCGCCGAGGCTGCCTACGCGGCGGCCTTTATATTCCGCGCCATGCGCTTGAGCGGCGTCTTCGATAACGACGA
Organism: Hyphomicrobium sp. MC8b; assembly: GCF_905067615.1. Classification (NCBI taxonomy): domain Bacteria; kingdom Pseudomonadati; phylum Pseudomonadota; class Alphaproteobacteria; order Hyphomicrobiales; family Hyphomicrobiaceae; genus Hyphomicrobium; species Hyphomicrobium sp. MC8b. Next base: position 3,062,772 of record NZ_LR898465.1, read on the forward strand.
GGCCATGTTTCTTCGCGATCGCGTTGATCGGATCCATATCGGCGGGCTGGCCGTAGAGATGGACCGGCATGATTGCTTTCGTCCGCGGCGTAATTGCAGCTTCGATCGCGTCCGGCGCCATGGTGTAGGTCAGTGGATCGATATCAACGAACACGGTCTTCGCGCCGGCATAATGGATCGCCGAGACGGTTGCGACGAATGTGAACGGCACGGTGATGACTTCGTCGCCAGGACCAACGCCTGCCGCCAGGAGCGCCAGATGAAGGGCACTCGTACCACTGTTCACGCCGCAGCCGATGCTGTTGCCTGAGTAAGTCGCGAACTCGTTTTCGAGAGTTGCGACTTCTTTGCCGAGCGTAAACTGACAGCTTTCGAGAACGCCTTCGATCGCACTCATGATCTCCGGCTTGATAGAATGAAATTGGGTCTTGAGGTCTACGAACGGGATCATCAAAGCCTACCGATGAATGTAAATGGTTTCGCCACGGCCGCGCATGGAACTGGTTGCCGCCTCGATGAGCGAAACGACACGCTCTCCGGATTGGCCGTCTGAAATAGGTTTTTGCTGCTTTTCGATACAATCGAGGAAATGTTCGCCCTCGACGCTCAAAGCTTCCTTACTGTCCAGTTTGGGTGCCCACATGTCGCCCATGCGGTAGCCGACGCGCATTTCCTGGATCTGTCCTGGATCGTCCGTGAAGCTGACGCCCTTGTCGTAAATTTTGACTTTCTCACTCGGCTCGAGATCGTTGTAAGTGATCATTTTGCTGCTTCCGCCGATCAGAATCTGACGGACCTTCACGGGGGCAAGCCAGCTGACATTGGCGTGGGCGATCATGCCGGAGTTATAGAATAGCGTGACGTACGCGAGATTTTCTGGCGAGCCGGGAAAATGGTTCGAACCCGCCGCCGTCACCGCAATGGGCTTTTCGTCGAGCAGATAGTCGAGAATTGCGAAGTCGTGCGCGGCCAAATCAGAAATGACGTTCACGTCGCGCTGGAAGAGGCCGAGGTTGACCCGGATCGAGTCATAATAGAACAACTGTCCCATATCGGCCGAGCGCACGATCTCGCCGACCTTCCGGATCGAGCCGGTATAGACGAATGTGTGATCGACCAGCAAAACGAGATTGCGCTTTGCAGCGACCTCGACAAGTTGCGCGGCCTGCATCGACGTTTCCGTCATCGGCTTGGCGAGCCAGACATGCTTTCCAGCCTTCAAAGCCGCCATTGCAATGGGAAAGTGCGTTGAGACCGGAGTAGCGATAATAATCGCGTCAATCTTCGGGTCGCGAAGCAGCTCATGATAATCAGTTGTAGTGTGAACACCTGGAAAACGCGCGGCGACTAAGGCAAGTCGCTTGCTGTCAAGGTCTGAAACGCCAACGAGCTTAGCCCGCGAAAGCTCCGCAAAATTTCGAACGAGGTTTGGCCCCCAATAGCCATACCCGATTACGCCGATACCAATCATCGTACTCACGCCACCCGCTAACAAGACACCCCCGCTCCTGCCGAAGCAGAAAGCGAAAAACTCTCAATCACATTTCCGAACGATGGTCGCGGCAGGCCCTGCCACGATCGTATGGTCCGGCACGTCCTTCGCAACCACGGCACCGGCGCCAACAAGCGCGCCATATCCGATTGTCACGCCGGGAAGGATCGTTGCGTTGCTACCGATACTTGCTCCTTTCCTGACGAGTGTCTTAATGACCGTCCAATCCGCCTCACTTTGCGGACTCCCGTCGGGGTTTGCCGCTCGGGGATAGAGGTCATTGGTAAACATCACGCCATGGCCTATGAACACCTCGTCTTCGATTTCGACACCCTCACAAATGAAACTGTGGGACGAAATTTTGCACCGGTCCCCAACAACGGCATTTTTCTGAATCTCGACGAACGATCCAATTCTCGTGCCATTGCCGATTGTGCATCCGTAAAGATTGACCTGATCGGGGTGATAAATTTTAACGTCCACCCCCAACCGCACAGATCCGTCGATCGGCATTTCCTGTTCCCAATTTGGCAATACTTCATTAACTGACCTTTCGACGGGTTAGGCCGTCGTGGCCGAATATCTATCTCCTGAAGATTTAAAAAAGACCTCGAAATCTAAACTTAACGTAGCAGAAAATTTGCGTCCCGGATCACCATAAGGCCGTCGCTTAAAAATTTAAGATATCTTTATTCCGTACAGCGAATAAATGGTCAAAGTCTGCGTCACCGTCTGACATCAGGTATTGCGCAAATTTTCATAAGATACACACTAACCGTCATGTCATATTGGCTCGAACATACGGATTGGGTCAGGAGTCGCTCTGGTGCGTTTCGATAATTTGCGCAGCGTTCAAAATGCGGACATTCATCAGGATGACGACGGCATTCGACATGGCGAGCTTCTCTCGATCGCTGACGTCATCTCATTTTTCAAGCATTTCTGGCCTTTCATCGCAAGCGCTTCAATCGCGTGCGCAATATTAGGTCTGCTTTATGTCTTGACGGCCACGCCAACATACATGGCGACGGCTCAGCTTTTGATCGAGACCAATCAGGCTTCCGGACCAACCATTATGACGCCGGAGGCGGTGGTTTCTCTTGATACACCGCAGATCGAAAGCGAGATTGCCGTTCTCAATTCGGAACAGATTGTCGGGCGCGTCGCGAAAACACTGCTCAAAGGTGATGCGAAAGCAGACGCAGCCGACAAAACTCCTCCGCCCCCTCCGGCCAGCACCAGCGAGCGGGGCTGGCTGTCACGGCTTCTGTTTGGCGCTCCCCCGCCGCCAACGCCGGCTCAAGAAGCGGAAAAGCTGCGCCAGATCGAGCTCACCATCCAATCCAATCTGGGCGTCAAGCGTGTCGGACTTTCCTATGTTCTGGAGCTTTCCTACAGAGATCCGGATCCGAAAAAGGCTGCAGAGATCGTCAATACACTTGGAGATGCTTACGTCCAGGACAAGATCGACGGGCGCGCAAGCGCGGCTCGGCGCAACAGCCTTTGGCTCGAGGCGCGCATCGAAGAAATCCGCCGACTGATGAATGAAGCCGCTATCGACGTGCAGGAATTCAAGGCTCGCCGCGATTACCGCTTGGCTGACCGTCCCACATCCAGCGACAGCAATCTCGGACTAGATTTTCTGCCCAAACCGACAGCTCCGGCAAGCCCCGCCACGGGAGACAGCGCTCCCAAACCGGTGCCGAAGGATAATCAGCCGGTGACGACGCCTCAGGAGGCTCCGACGCTCGAAGAGCTCGACTCCCGCGCGCTTACCTATCAGAAGATCTATGAGAGCTACCTTCGCGCCTACACGGACACCGTTCAGCGCCAGTCCTACCCTTCGACGTCCGCTCGTCTCATCACTCGAGCCCAGCCGCCAAAACGCAAAAGCAGCCCAAAAGGCACGCTGACTCTTCTCGGCTCTCTCATCTTTGGCGGCATTCTAGGCGCCGGAGCGGCGCTGGCCATGTCTGTTCTGAACGAGCGTGTGCGGTCCTCCAACCAGCTTATGAGGCATATCGGAGCGCCCCTTCTTGGTGAAATCGACGATACGCGATGGCGTTCGCGGCTACCCTTCGTTGGAAAGCATCTCGGCCGGCAGCAGCGACGAAAGCGAAACGCCCTAATCGTCGTAAGCCATCCGCAATCGCCAGACGCCCGACAACTCGTCAAGACCGCGGCTGCCATCAACGATGCAGCCAAAGCGAGGGGTGCGGTAGCCATAGGCGTCTTCGGAATTTCCAAGGCAATCGATGACGCCGCCGTTTGCAGCAACGTTGCGCTTCTCAATGCGCGCGCCGGCAAGAAGACGTTACTGATCGAGACCGAGCCTGGTCGTACAAATCTTGCGGCCTCGCTAGTCGGCGATCTCCAGTTCGATCTGAAGGATGTGATCGAAGGCCGAGCCGAACCGGAAGCGGCTATCGTGCAATACGACATCGAGCCTGCCCTCTCCTTGCTTCTGGCCGACAAGACAGAGGCGCCCGGGTTCTGGACCCTCCAGCGTGTCGCGAAACTGAGCGAACTCATCAAAAGCCTGAGCGGGTCATACGAAAATATTTTCGTGCATCTTCCCTCTGGATCGGACACCGAAATCGTCACGAAGGCCGTCGAAGGCGTCGTCATCGTTGCAGAAATATGGCAGACAAGCTTGGCGGAACTTGAGGACGTCGCATCGCGCATGCGAATCGTCGGACAGCCGCCTCTGGGCGTCGTGAGCGCGAAGTTTTCGTAGGACCGCCTATTGCCGAACACTTCACAACGGCACGGGCCGGCCGTCGTCGTGGCCGGCATGAGCGCCATTCGATTTGGATCGCCTTAACTGAGGGTGGCCTAGGGCGAGGCGCTCAGCTTTCGCTTTATTGCGCTGAGCTTTGCCTCGGCGACTTCGCGAGCCATATAGGGGACGCTTGCAAGTGACTTCGAGATAGCGCCAAGCGCTCCCACAAGCCCATGCTCGCGCTTGGCATCCAACAAAATCCGGAAGTCCCTATTGTTCCGAGTTGAAACTAACAATCTTTCGAGCGAGGGAGCGTACCCATCGTGACCCAATGCAGCGTCGAGTTCCGTCAGGGCGCGATAGAGTTCGGCGATGTCCTGGGTGCGATGGGAGCCGCTCAACGACGTGGGGTGTTCGACCGCGAAATAACCGCAGCCCGCAACCAGCTTAAATCGCGCGTTGCGGCGGAGTGCATGGGCATACAGGATCAAATCTTCGCCCAGGCGCAGCCGTTCGTCATACCGCAGGGCATGCGTCTGCAGAAACTCTCTCCGAATGACGGGTTTCAAAAACCCCAGTTCGCGGCGAACACGATCCTTGCGTGAGATATTCCCAGCAAGAAAGGCATCTAGGCTGAGCTGAAGCGGCAGTTTTGTCGCCTTCGGCAACAGCCTATCGAGGATGCTTTCGCCGCGGTAATCAGCCGTGAAGAACAGATCGTCGGCGAGGAAATCCCAGTCGTCTCCTCCCGCTGAAAACAGCCGCTCAAGACGATCCGGCGCCATGTAATCGTCGGCATCCAGGATACAAATGAACGGCGACGTCGAGGACTCGATTGCTATGTTGCGGGCTCTGGACGGCCCGACATTCTGCTCGAGGCGCAAAATCTTAAGTCGTCCCGATCCATCATCGGCGAACGCGGCAACAGCTGCAGTATCATCACGCGATCCGTCGTCGACGAAAATGACTTCTCCGGCCAAGGACTGGCGCAAAGCCGAACTGACGGCGTAAGCCGCGGTCGCCGAGGCGTTCTTGGCTGCAATCACTACCGCTGTCGATCCGACGACGCCCATCTGACCGGCTATCCTTGGATTATTCTTTTCTCACGGACGTCCGCGAGACCACAGCCAACCTGACAGCTTTCAAATTTTGCACCGTCGCTGGTGAAAACAAGACCGCGGCTGCGGCATCCAATAAGCGATCTATCTCATTTTTAATGGGATGGCCCGTCAAATGGATTGCGAAGAACCACGAGATGGCCGAGAGAATGCCTGCGCCGACGCCGATCGCCACTGGCATTTGCTCCGCTCCGTCCGCAATGATTGCCGCGAGTATCAAAGGTACTGCGCTCACGAGGGTCACGATAAAACTTTTTTTCAAAGCACGTAGAACGTCGTTTTGAGGCAATGAGATGTGTTTACTGACGAAATGAAGTGAGACCGCGACTGTATACATATTCGTCAAAACAAAGCTCCAAGCGACGGCCATCAGCCCCCAAAAAGAAGCTGCGATCTGCACGGCAACAACGACAGGCACAGTCAGGATTGCTAGAATAGCTGTCTCGCGAACTCCTCCGGCGGCAATGAGAGCGGGACGACACAAACTGAGCGGGAAGCAAATCATCGACGACATCGCCAGCACCTGGATGATCGGAACGGTGCTACTCCACTGCGCCCCCAGCAAAATCATGACCAACGGATGAGCGAGGAGGACCACTCCAACCAATGCGGGCCATAGAAGCACGGTCACATGCTCAATACCCAACAGGAAACTCTTGCCGAGATCGCGCCCCTCGCGCGAGTGTTTGGAGAAGGCTGGTTGGAGAACGGGAGCGAAGCCAGACAATAACGTTTTGTCTGCCAGCCGGCTGATCGACAACGCGCGCTGATAGATACCGAGAGACGCTGCGCCGAGTGTCTTTCCGAAGGCAAGAAAAGGAGCGGCATCGCCAAGGTGCAACAACAGCGCCCGGGCGCTATCATACACCCCATACCTGACGACAGGCCGCCATTCCGAAAGCGAAAACCTGTAAATTGGAAACTTCGGGCCCCACATCAGGCAAAGCCCAAAATATATGACCGTCGATACGAGCTGTGCCCAAGCATAGCTCATATAGCTGAAGCCAGCGAGCGCCAGCAGGATCGTTACGACGGCATTCAAGGAACTGGTCGTCAGGCTCAGGATCGTCAGTTTGTCGAACTGAAGATTTCGGTTCAACAACGCGTAAGCCGGAGAACAGAATGATGACGTCAGCAAGCAAAACGCGGTGACATGCAAATAGGATTCGAGACCCGGCAGACCATAGAATTTTGCGATTGTTCCGGCGAAGAAATAGGTCAACAGAAAAAGCGGAAGCGCGAGCATCAGCGTAACGGTGAAAACGGACTGTACGCGTTCCGGTGTCGGATCATCGACTTGAATAATGTAGGTGCCGCTGCCGAAATCTCGGAAGATGTCGATCAATCCGAAGATTGCTAGGCCGATGACCGCGATACCAAAATCCGCCGGGGTCAGGAGGCGGGCCGTTACAATGGTCGTCGACATCCCCAGTAAGAGGACGCTATAGCGCTCAAAACTTGAAAATATCAGTCCCCTGCGAACGCTCGACATTCAAATTCTCAATTGCACATGCAGGCAGCTTTTTTGACGAATGCCGTCGTCGTCATCGCAATGACATCGATAACACATCACCATTTCTGATCCGTTATCGAATTATCGAACGATGTAAACAATCCATTCAGCAGAGAGACAATTCGCGCAATTCGTCCGCGCGCGCAGGATACGCCGCCAGCGAGGAAACAGCGTTTCTGGTTTCGAGGGTGAGGGAAAAACGAATGGGAAAAGGCCCCGTATCAAGCGAAATCTATTTACTCTGTCTATTTCGGAACGCTGACGGTCCAGCGACCTGACGACAGTTCCCCGATCCCAAAATGAAATGTGTGGAGCAACGGTGCTGCCCCACACATTCGAAGTCTCATTTTATGACAATGCGGATCAATCGGGCCGCAGCACATCTGCCCGGACAGGTTCCAGCGAGGCATGATCCGGCGCGGGAAAGACCGTGGACGGCACCATGCTCGGAGGCGCGCTGATGGGCGTCGTCTGGACGGACCGCTCCTGAATTGCCGGCTTCTGAGAGCGAAGGACGGCATCAAGCGACATGGCATCTTTCGACGTTGCCGGCATCGTCATCTCGACCTTAACCGTATCACCCGGCTGCAAAAGCGTGTCTTCCGTTGCGTCTATATTGAGCACGCCACCGCCGCTTACCTGCCGCACGATTGTGTAGTGGATCTTCGGCTCCAGAGTCGAGCTGCCGTCAGGGGCCGTGCCGCCCGTCGTAACAAGATGGAGCGGCGAGGCAACGGCCTGCGACTTGGTCTCGGCCAAAAGGCGCTGATTGACAGTTGCTTCCTGGTCGATCTGCTGCAAGCGCGCTTCCGTCGTCTGGAGTTCGACGGTCAGATCGTTGTCTCGCTTATTCTGATATTCGATACGAGAAATCTTGGTGCGGCTGACTTCCTGCTCGGCACGCGTGCGATCGCTTTCGATGCGCAGCTTCTCACCTTCAAGCTCCGCCAAGTTCCGTTGTAGACCCAGAACTCGTGGTGCAGTGGACAGCCCCTTGTCGCTCAGCCGCTTGATGCCGTCGTATTCCGAACGCAACAAATCAATCTGCTTTTGCTGGGAGTCGACGCGCATATCCAGCGTCTTGACCTCCTGCTCGAGCGAACCTTGCAACTGATCAAGCGCGATTAGCTGTGTTTCGTTGGCGCGCCGCCGCAGATCGAACACGCTCTGTTCCTTCGCCATCACAGACGACGTGGATTCGATTGCCTGGGGCGCGCTGACGGTTTGAAGTTCCGCGGGAAATGCGATGCGATCAGCTCCGCTCAGCTCTGCGTCGAGCCGAGCTTTGCGGGCGAGCAGACGCTGACGCTCCTGCTCAAGCGCCTGATAGCTACCGACCGTCGAAACGAATTCACGCTCAAGCCGCAGACCGGCGAGTGCCGAATTCCGGAACAGGCCGCCGCCGAGGCTTACGCCTTGGAGGACGTTCATGCCCGCCGCGAAGGGATATTCGCCCGATTTTTCGACCGCGCCGGTGATATAAATCGGACGGAAATCCGTAACTTCGACCGTCGTGTCCGGCTGGGTCGCAAGACCAAGCCGGTGCATCAACTGGCGGGAGATAATCATCCCCAATTCTTCAGTGGTGTAGCCGGCTGCATTCACGACGCCGACAAGCGGCATCGAAATCTTGCCTGCGGGGTCAACCGTATAGACCTGATTGAGCGCGTTCCAGCTGTAGACTTCGTCACGCGAAGGGCGCCACTCGAAGACCTGGACGCGAACGCGATCGCGTACGCCAAGCCGGTAATCAGCCATCGGATTGGACGCAACGCCTCTTTGCGCGATTACGTCACTCAGCGCGCCGTCGCGCTGTTGATCGGCAGCAGCTGTCGTGTCGTTGGGAATAACGGTTCCCAACGCGATCAGTGTTGCGAAGCTGCAAGCAACCGGCATCGAGGCCCAGAGCTTGAATGACCTGGACGCATTGGATGGCAGAAAACCAAACCGACGTCTCATAGCGAAACCCTCTCCGCACTCAATCCCAAAACAACCATCTCGTCCCGAAATCTTACTTTCAGCGGTCCCAATTCGGGACGCACAACAGCTCGGATTTCTTCGCCGAGACTCTCGCAACCAAAACTTGGCGAACGCCAAAAACCTTCCCACTGCACTCTACATCCTATCACGGCACCAGTATTTCCCTAGCGATCCAATGGGATATTCGCCTGGGGTAATCCTCTCCACCAGAAAGCCTACTAAAGAGGTAGATACGCGTTAGACGCGCTTGGGCGGTTGGTTTACCGACCAAGCAGTTGAGATGAAGCAATTGATGTGCCAATCGCGCCGCAAAACTATTTCGCATGGTTAAGACCGTTCGAATTTCCGCGCAGAAATCGGCTCAGAAAGCCCGCGGCCCAGCTCATGTGCATTGTGATTGCCGCAGGCCCGATAAGGAGAAATGACGGCTGTCGGCACTCGGCCGCGAGGTACGCTCCCCACGCCATGCACACCAGTATGTACCCAACGGGAACTAGCAACGCGATGGATCCGACGAACGGGTAAGCGGCGAGCGCAATCACGGAGGCCAGAAGGACGAACACCGGTAACATCTGGCGAAGCTTCGGCCGCATTTTATGCTTCAACAGCGTATTCGCGCGCCCCTTGCCGTGCCGAAAGTACTGTCGCGCCAGAGATGGGAAGGACGTGCGAGGATAATAGTCTATCAGCAAGCGGCCATCGTGATAAATTCTCCGCCCAGACGCGACGAGACGGGCGTCGAATTCGGCATCTTCATTATATTGGACGGTTTCATCGTAGCCGCCGAGTGACAGAAACGACTGTCGATCGAACGCGGCATGATGGCCATGATCGACGTATCCGGACTGCGATTGACGGCGGTGCGCGGAGCCTCCGTTGCCCAGTCGGCTGTTCTGAGCCGCAGCAAAGATTTTCTGAAGCGGCGAGCGGCCGACGGCGCGCATCGAAACGACGACCGAGGAGCTTGCCGTTTCACGCAGCGTCGCGACGCAATCGGAAACAAAGTGCGGCGGGTAACTGGCGTGGCAGTCCGCACGGACCAGCACTGTCGCCCTCGGATCGCAAATAGAGGCAGCGATATTCATTGCGGCGGATTGGGTGCGGCGCGTATTGTGAATGAGCTTTATGCGAGGATTAAGTTTGGCGAGTTCCTGAACGATTGCCGGCGTGCGATCGGAACTTCCGCCATCCAAAACCAACAACTCGTAATCATGCGGCTCTTGCGGTTGTAAGAGTGAGTTTATCGCTGCCGCGATGTACAATTCCTCATTGAACGCCGGCATCACGATGGCGGTGAACTGTGATGTCACTTCCGGCAAGGACGAATTTCCCACTGTTTTGCTCAATTGAGTTGCCGGTGCGCTGCCACCGCGACAGGGCTTCGTGACCGCAAACGCTGCATGGACTCGCCCAGTCGATGGCGTTGTCAAAGGTTCGGGCCAGAAAATCAGCCAAGCGTCAAATGCGCGTAAATTGCTGCGCCTGAGATGCATCAAATTTATAGGTTTTTGAAATTCAGTTAATTTAGTCTCATCATATCCGGCCGCGCGCTTCGTAGTCTCGATATCTCACGGAGGTAGGCCGTAGTCCGTGATCTTCGACAGCTATTAACCAACGCCGGAGGAGATCGATGCGACGTCGCATCGCTGGCATGATTACTGCTCATCTGCACGCCAGCGATCCCAGCGGTACCGGCCCTTACCTTTTTAAGCTGTTGCCGCGGATTGACGGTCTCTTCCTTAAGGGGTTCGTGCGCACTTTAGATACAGAGACATCTGCCATCACTCTCTCAAAGTACCTCATGTCAAAGACAGCCGTGACACTCCTGCTCGTCGGTTTCGCCCTAGCTGCGCCTCAAGCCGCGCTGAGCAGGGACGTTCATGGCATTGCCTGCGACGACGACTGCGACGACGTCGTCGCAGGCTATAAATTCGGTCAAGAGAAAGACACGCGTGACATTTCACTCTGCTACGGGCATTCAAAGGCATTCTTTCAGGGATGCTTGAAATTCATCTATGAGGCCGGTCCCGCCCATCCGCCTCCGCCGAAGCCGAAAAGCAAAAAACTGGACGACGACTTTGATACTTCGCCGGAATGAGCCCCTTTATTCCTGCCCGAAGCGACAGCGTCGGATCTTCGGCAATAAATACTCGATTAACGAGTTGACCGCAGCTATCCAATTCCGGACATTTCTTAAATTCCATCAATACTCCGGCAGTAGGACTAATTTTATTCAGCCGTTCTATGAATGCCCAAATGTCACTGGTCGTACGATCTCATGACGGGAAAAGAGATCGCTTTTGTTTCAACGCCCGGTGCCGCCATTTAATTCCGAGGGAAAGTTGATGGGTCAGCCCTTCGACATCGCACAGAAAATCCACTCGCCCGCGCCGGCTGGTGGTTCGCGGACTCTCGCCTTGAAACCGATTTGTCTCTGCTTGGAGGGTGGCCTCGTTCGTGCGAACCTTACGCAAGAACGCTTGCTGGCGATGCTCTTTAAGCCGACCGGACTGCTGGCGCTCCTTGCAAACGCCGGCGGAGGGGCCACCAAACTCCGGGAGTGCGTCTCCCGCTTCGATACGCAGGATGCAGAAACACTTCCATACAACGAGAAGCTTCTTGAATTTCTGCGGGCAGAAAAATCGAAGGGGCATCCCATCGTGCTTCTGGCCACGGCCGAAGACCCGCTGGCGCGCGCGGTGGTGGAGCATTTATCAATCTTCGACGACGTCATCTTTCTTGAACACGGCCCATCAGATAAAAATCAGATTGTCGACAGTCTCAAAGAGCGGTTCGGTGAAAGCGGTTTCATTTATGTCGGAAATGACCAAGACGCCTTAGCCGTCTGGAAAATTGCGGATGCGGCAATTGTCGTCAATGCCTCTCCGGCGGTCGTTGCCCAAGCGCAGCAATCGGCGACCATTCAAACGATCATCGACGACCGCCCGAATATCCTGGTCTCCAACCTGCGCCTTTTGCGTCCTCATCAGTGGTCGAAGAATCTACTGGTCTTCGTCCCACTCATTGCGGCGCGACTTTGGACCGATCTGGGCGCATGGGGCGACGCCATATATGCGTTTCTGAGTTTTTGCGCGATCGCGTCTTCGATCTATGTCATCAACGATATCATCGACATTTCATCGGATCGCAGACATCCACGCAAACGCAAGCGGGCGGTTGCGAGCGGAGACGTATCGATCCCCATCGCGATCGCGATTTCACTGACTACACTTTCGATCGGCCTCGTCCTGTCCTATGTCGCCGGCGTGACAACGGTCGTCGTCATCTATGCGCTGACGTCTTTGTCCTATTCGCTCGGGCTTAAGAAGTTGCCGCTCGTCGACATCTTCATTCTGGCCGCGCTTTACACGCTTCGTGTTCTCGCAGGCGGCATCGCGGTTGCGCACCCAGTCAGCTTTTGGCTGCTCGGCTTTTCGGGCTTCACATTCTTGAGCCTCTCGTCGGTCAAGAGAACAGAAGAACTGATGGCCATACAGAGATCACCCACCAGAAAAACAAACTCGGCGCGCGGTTATCTGCCCGAAGACCTCCCATTTCTTCAAATGCTCGGCTGCTCGTCGACGTTTGCTTCTAGCGTTGTTCTGGCTCTCTTCGTCGGCAGCTCCGCGGCATCTGAACAATATCGTTCGCCCGAGATTCTATGGCTGCTCGTTCCGCTCATGCTTTTCTGGCAGTGCCGGCTTTGGCTCGCAACGATGCGGGGTTGGATGCACGATGACCCGATCGTGTATGCGGCGCGCGACTGGGTTACATGGTGCGTGGTCGTTACTGCGGTTCTTATCATGTTCGCATCAGCGACCGGATTTGTTTCTTTCTACTGAGGATCTCCATGCCCATTTCTGCGCTGCTTCTGATCATCACGAGCGTGAGTTTATCGGCACTCGCCCAAATCTGTTTCAAGTTCGGGCTCAATTCATTGAGTTGGATGGACCAGCGGTCCGACATCGGCGCCATCAGCAAACTTGCGCATGCACTGATCACACCAGGCGTGCTCGCGGGCCTCGGCTGTTATGGCATTGGCACCCTTCTCTGGCTTACTGCGCTTGGCAAGGTTCAGCTCTCGCAGGCCTATCCGTTCGTCGGCCTTGGCTTTGTTATGACCGCGCTTGCGGGACATCTGCTGTTTGGCGACACGCTGAGTTCGTCGCGCATTGGCGGTACGATCCTCGTGTTCATCGGCATCTTCCTCATCGCGCAGAGGTAACTTTGGTCGGGCTCGCCACGGTTCTCATTACAACGACGCACCTATGGAACCACGCCTCAGCAGCAATGGATCGGGCATGACAACGCAAATAGACGTAGGCGTCCCTGTGTTTCAGCGTATCCGCGCTTCTATCACTTCCCGAACGGTTGCGTTTAATTTTGTGCTGATCGTTCTCTATGCCGTAACGGCCGCCGCTACGTTCCAAGGCTATTATTCGAAGTGGACGATGAGCGACGAAACGCCTTCGCAGTCTTTGATCTCAATGCTCGATGGCATCGCGGATCGCCCATACGTCTACAGACAACTGCTACCGGCGACGGCAAACCTTATAGAGAAAGCGCTACCCGAGCGGTTACGCTCCGCAATCAGCACACGCCTGGAAAACGCTAATGGCGCATTGAAAGCACCGACTGGTATCGACGCAAACAAGACCGGCTATGTTTTGCGGTATCGCATCGTTTATTACTTGACCTTTCTGTCGCTTTTCGCTGCGTTGTTCGTGCTCAAGTCGATCGGGGAATGCATCGGCGCCGGGAGGCCAGCGGCAACCGTCGCGCCGATCGTGTTTGCCATCATGATCCCTGTAATCCAAACGCGAGGCGGTTACTTCTACGACTATCCGGAATTGCTGGCGTTCGCCCTGGCGGCACGCCTCGCTTTGGCGGGCCAGGTGGGCCTTCTTCTGCTCCTTGCCGTGCCTGCGACGCTGAATAAGGAATCGTACGCGTTCTTTACTTTGAGCCTATGGCCGCTTCTGCTTTATCGCGTCTCCGGCAGGAAAGCGCTAATTGGTACTGTCGGCAGCTTAGTTATCTCCTTGGCGGCCTATGCGGTAGTCCACCAAATCTATTCTGGAAATCCTGGATCAACAGCGATTTTTCAATTCTTCAGACACTTGTCGTTTTACGCCAATCCGCTCAATCTTTTCGGCTTCGACCAGACTTACGGCCTTCCATTATTTAAAGGCTATAGCCTGATCATGTTCGCATGGATCGCCGTCTTCGCTTACTATGGCTGGCCGAATACGCCACACTACATAAAGGCGCACATCGCCATTGCGGCGATAGTCAACATTCCACTCTTTTTCCTTTTTTGCGCCGAGGGCGAAATGAGGAACCTCAGCATGCTGTATGTTGGCTTTTTCGTCTTGATGGCGATGGCAATGCAGAAATGGCTTCAAGTAAATAACCAAATAAATAGCGAACTATAGAATATCGCCGCAAGCTGACCCTAATACCTGATACCCAATCAACGTCATCTAGCCCGTAGACACAGGTCTCCAGTCATGACCACGCTCAAAAAGGTTTTACGTCTCGGCCAGATGAAGGAGGCCGTGAAATCGGCGATCACCAAGAACAGATCGACCTACCCCATAAGGATGGCGCACAGCGTCGCTCGCTTCATCGAGCAGGCATATGAGAATGAAGGCTCTGACTTCACGAGAAATGGCGAGAAAGAGCTGCTCTCCAAGTTGAGCAAAGCGAATTTCGACATCATTTTCGATGTCGGCGCAAACGTTGGGAAATGGTCCCAAACCGCTCTCGAAAACTGGCCGAATGCTCACGTACACGCGTTCGAGGTTGCTCCCAACACGTTTCGAGATTTACAGAGTGCATTTCCGGCAAACAGCAAGCGGATCACTCTGAACAACGTCGGCGTTTCTGACACTGAAGAAACGCAAACTATGTACTACTTCGCCGACGCGCCAGAACTCACTTGTGATATGCCGCGGCACGACCTGACCTCAGTCCCGTTCGAGGCAAAGATGGTTCGGCTCGATACCTATTGCGCAAAGAACGGCATCGAAAAAATCGATTTCTTGAAGATCGACGTCGAAGGCGCCGAGTATCGCGTCTTGAAAGGTTTTTCGGACTTCCTCGACGCGGGTAAAGTCAATTGTCTGCAGTTCGAATACGGGCCGTTCGCGATCGACACGCGCCATCTGCTTGCGGACTATTTTGCGACGCTTTCCAAGTCGTTCTGGATTGGAAAGATCTTTCCAGGCGGCGTGCCGTTCCAGGATTATCACTGGACGATGGAGGACTTTAAGTTCTGCAACTACTTTTGCGTGTCGCGATCGCGCCCGGATCTGAAGGCGCTCGTCGAAAGGCCGCAATAGGCGAGCGATCGCCCTCCGCGCTTATTGACGAGATCTGCTTCAACCCCGCCAGAATTGGCCACTGCTGCGCCGAGGCCCCGAGACAAGCCTAAGCGTCTGGCTGATGCGGGCGGGGCTGGCGGCGGCGGGAATGAAGAGGGTTTGAGCGCGGCCGGTGCAGTCGTCGAACTGGATTCGGAACGCATCTTTCAGCAGATTTGAAAGCTCGATCTTGATCGCGTCAATGCCCAGCATGTTGGCGACGTCGCGGATCAAACCAGCACGCTCGGTCAGATTTCTGTTCGGGGCAATTGTCGGGCGGCGGGGTGAGTTGTAGTTGCTCAGTTTCATTGTCGAACACTCGCTGTCATTTCAACGGGTATCGAGCAAGCGCCGGGCCAAGGCCCGGTTCTGAAGCTAGAGCGACCTTAAAAAGAAAGAGGGGCATCTCTGCCCCCCTCTTGCGATCAGAAATCGATGCGGAGCATCGAGCCGCCATAGGCGCCCTCGCCGCCGGCTCGGGTTTCGCCACCATCGCTGCCGCCGGTCCACTGCTGCCCCACGTCGAAGGTCAGCTTGGCGGGCGTATTCAGCCACCACATCTGGAACGGGATCGTCGCGAAGGCACCGACGCGCGGGGCGTAATCGCCGCCGTCGCCGTAAACGGCCGCTTCAGGCCCGAACGTGATCGTGCGCGGTCCGAAGAACGACATTTCCCTGTTCCAGCCGACACGCGCCTGGCCGTAATAGGAGTCGAATGCCGTCGAGTAGCTGCCTTCGAGGCTGGCGTAATACGGCAGCGAGTCGTCCGTTTCCAACTCGCCGGCAACCTTGAAGCCGCTCTCGCCACCGACGACGTTATTGTTCGGATCAAACGGCGACAGGTGCACGCTGCGCACCTCGTAGCCGACGTAGCCGATTGCGCTCCAGGTCGGGAACACCCACTGATAGCCCAGCATCACGTCGAGCGAACGATCATCGGCGTCGACGTTGGTGTGGGGCGCAGCAGACTCATCATAGTTGTAGTCGGCGATGACGCCCTCCGAACGGAGCAGCAAGCCGTTGTGGTAGAGGTCGTTGGTCAGGCCGAAGACCGTACCGCCGTAATAATAGACCGAGTTCGATGCCGCATCGATCCCGTTATAGGTGATGACGCGCGGGCCGTGATTTTCGTCGATCGGCGTCGTGTCGCCGCCGAGGATGCGCGGCCGGTCGAGCTTATAGACGAGCGCCAGCTCACCCGTGACGATGGACGGGACTTCCTTGTCGACGTAGTGCGTGCCTTCGAAGTCGCCGGTGTTCGTGACTTCCGAGCCGAAATCCGAATAGCGGGCCTCGCCGCGAAGATAGAAATTGTCGTTCAGCTTGCGTTCGAAGCCGCCGCCGACGAAATAGCCACTGAACCAATTGCCGCCCTTACCGGGGAGCGTCGGACCGACGCCATTGGCGTCGATGTCCCACCAGCCATCATTGGAGAAATGCGCCTGGGTATAACCGGCGTTGGCGTAAATCATCGTGCGTTCGTTGATGAGGTAGCCGAGACGGCCGCCGATGGCCCAAGAGCGATCGACGACGAGACCGTCGTGAATGTCTTCGTTGCCGCGCGTGAATTCCGACGTCGAAAGATCCGCGAAGGCGCCGACAACGAACCGATCGCTGATCTGGCGATCGTAGCCGAACATCGTCGAGATGAAACCGCCATCCGCGGACTCATTCTTCGATGAGGTTGTCGGCCCATCGCCGCCGCCGCCGTTATCGTGATAGTTGTTCTTCGAGTGGTTATGGCCGTATCCGGCGCCGACACCGAAATAGAATCCGGTCCAGCTGGGAACCTCAACCTGAACTGGCGTATCTTTGAGCGAAAACGGCCCGTCCGCAAAAGCAGGTACGCTCAATGCGGGCATTGCCGCTCCACACGCAACCAACACCAGATATTTCTTCATCACCATTCCTCGGCGCGTTTTTTTGCGTCGCGCTGTTTGTCGCCGCCAAACCCTTAACAACGCGTTTGGCAGAGTCCCGATTTGGGATGAGGGAACGTGATTCGCGACGGCCCGTCGAGGATGGTGTCAATAGTCAAGCGTCAATCTGTGGCTCGGATGACCGCCAAGCCACAGAGAGAGGCTGCCGCTATGCAGAGAGCGGCAGTAACTCGATGTGTTGCTTGGCCTGTCGCCGCGAACGAGACTCTTGTGCACGGAAACCTGCGGCTGTGGACAACTTAATGATGGCCGCATCGATGTCGGCGGGTTGCGAGACCAGCGGTTCACATGGGGTGCCATGCCAGCGGGTCGCTGCAGGCAGCACCTCGCCTTTCATCAGCACCGATAGAGCGCCGAGGCTCGAACCGTCGTGCATCTGGGTTCCGTAGAGAACGACGCCCATGTTGCCGACGCTGCAGCCGTTGCCGATCTTGATGCGCTCAGCCTTGAAAACGCGATCCTCGAACAGGTGGTTCTGAACGGTTGCGCCGAGGTTCAAGCAGGCCCGATCGCCGATTTCGACCAGGTCGAACTCGGAGAAGAGCGTCGTTTCGAGATAGCACCACTTGCCAACCTTGGCGCCCATGAGCCGCAGACAGGTGGCGACGAACGGCGTGCCGAGCAGCGGTGTCATGGCGGCTGCGGCGTTCATCTCGAACACGCCGTTGACGAGTTCGTTGTTCCAGATGAACCGGGACCACAGCGGCTTGACGGTCGGGCGGATGCGACCGACGACCAGCCACTTGACCAGCGCCGTCATCAGCACCGAACCGGCGGCAAGAGCCGTCGCGACAAGCGGAATGCCGGCGATCACCATCCACAGCGGCAGGGAGCGGAACCCAGCGACGAGATAGGCCGCAAGCCCGACGCCCTCGGCCATCATGATGAAGCTGGGCAACAGGATACGCATTGCGTCGGTCAGCGCCCGCGCCACGATCATCTTTCGCGTCGGCGCAAAGATCTCGGCGTTGTTGAAGCAGACGTTGCGTTGCGTATGCGGCAGTTCGAAACCGGGCGAGCCCAGCCAACGCGTGTCGTCGGGGACAACGTTCGTATCCGACGGCGGCGTCGAAGCGACGCCGATCAGCGTGTTGTTGCCGATGGTGGTGCCGCCCGGCACGAGCGCGCTGTTGCCGATGAAGCTCTTGGCGCCAATGCGGACAGCGCCGATCTCGACCACGTCGCCAAAGACGCGCTGGCCGCCGACGAGGCAAGCATCGGCGAGGAAGCTGCCCTCGCCTACTTCGAGATGATGCGGCGTGATGTGCGCAACGGTCGAGACTTCCGATCCGGCGCCGATCTTAGCACCGAGGGCGCGCAGGAACGACGGGCAGTAGATCGTCGCATAGAGCGGCGACAGGATCGTCTTGGTGTTTTCGAGCAGATAACCCTCGAACCAGTGGCGCAGATACTTGACGCTATAGAGCGACATGGTGCCGGCCGCGACGGGACGGATAATGCGAACCATGTCGATTGCGCCGAACGCGTAGCTCAGGATGCCGACAGGCACGGCAACGAATGCCGCGACGATGCCGCCGACCGGACCTGCATACCAAAGACCGGCCGCGATCAGCACGATCGAGGGGACCATCGTCGCAAGAAGAAAATAGCCCATCGCATAGATCAGCGCGAGGTGCATCAGGCCGAAGGCAATGCGCTTCAGCCGCGGAGCGCGCACGCGCTTCGCTTCCGGCACGACGACGGCCGATAGCTTCGCAGGCGAGCCGCGGCGGCATTCGTAGCTTGCCATCTCGGTGCCGTCTGGCAGCAACGACATGTCATCAAGACGAGCGCCGTCGCCCATTCTGGTGTTCAGCCCAAGCGCGCAGTGCATGCCGACGAAGCAATCATTGCCGATCGAAACGGGCGCGATGATGAGATAGCCGTCTTCGACGCGATAGCCGAGGATTTGGCTCTCGACGCCGACGCTCGTACCGCTGCCGATCGACACCATATCGAAGGCACCGCAGAGCGGTGTGCAGATCGTCACGTCGCGGCCGATCTTGGCGCCCATGGCGCGCCAGTAGAGGCTCATCAGTGGCGTGCCGGAGAACATCTCGGCCCAGCTCAGCGCCTGGAAGCGCGTGACGAGCCACCAGCGGAAATAATAGAAACTCCACAGCGGATAGCGGCCCGGCTTGTAGCGGCCGATGACGATCCATTTCAGCGCGATGCTGCCCAGCAGCATGCACGGCCAGATCGCGAAGCCGACAATGGTCGAAATCTGCGCGGCATCGACCCAGTTGACCTTGCCGTCGATCACGGCGGTCACCATCAGAATGGCGTAGGCGATCGGCGCAACGAGGATGGCGTAATAGATCGAGATACTGACAGCCTGAAGCGCAACCGTCGTCCAGCGCATCAGCGGGTGGACGCTCTTGAAGGCATCCGTACCGGCGTTGTCGTTGCCGGCGGCGTTCTGGCCTCTGGCGTCGATGCGATCCTTGAGGACGGCCGCCAAGCGACGCACCGTGCGATGCTCGTAGAAATCGCGGACCGAAAGCTGCACGCCATCGATCTTATCGCGCAGGAAGCTGGCGCAGCGCGACGCCATCAGCGAATGGCCGCCGAGATCGAGGAAGAAGTCATCGGTTACGGAGACGTTGCTCAAGCGGAACGCTTCGCTCCAGGCGGCTTCTACCTGACGTTCGAGATCGTTCGCGGGCGCGACGATGTCCTTATGGCCTTTCAGCAGCGATTTCGGCGCGGGGAGGCTTTTGCGATCCGCCTTGCCGCTCGGCATCATCGGCATCTCGTCGATGACATCGAGATACTGCGGCACCATGTACGCGGGCATGCGGCGACGAAGCAGCTGATCGACCTCGGCGCGATCGAGATCGTCGGCGGCGCAATTCGCGACGACGTAAGCGGCGAGGTCCTTCGTTTCGCCGCGATCGATGACGGCGACGGTCGCCGCCTTGATCTGCGGATGCTCCATCAGCACCGCTTCGATCTCGGACAACTCGATGCGAAAGCCGCGGATTTTCACCTGATCGTCGAGGCGTCCGAGAAAGAACAATTCTCCGTCCATCCCCAACCGAACGTGGTCGTAGGTGCGATAGAGGCGGTCGTTGCATTCCGGCTCGATGGTGTTGGCGATGAAGCGCTGCGCGGTCAGGGCTTCGAGGTTCATATAGCCGCGGCCGACGCCGGCGCCGCCGATGAACAGTTCGCCGCTCTCGCCCGGATGCACCGGCTTGAGGTTTTCATCGAGAACATATGTCGAATACTGCGGGATGGCCTTACCGATGGCGACGGGCTCACCGCTGACGCACTCGTGCCACGTCGCGACGACGGTCGCTTCCGTCGGGCCGTAGGTGTTGAGCATACGGCGGCCGGGCTTCGCCCAGCGCGCGACGAGCTCGTTCGAGCAGGCTTCGCCGCCGAGGATCAGCGTCGTGACGGTGGGAAGATCGTGGTCGATCATCGCCAGCATCGTCGGCACCGTGGAATAATAGGTGATGCCCATGTCATCGATGAACTGGGCAACATCCACAGGCGAGCGCTCGACGTCTTCGGTCGGAACGATCAGCGTGCCCCCGCGAGAGAACGCAGCCCAGATTTCTTCGACGGACGCATCGAACGCCGTCGAGAAGCCCTGATAGACGCGATCATCCGCCGTGACACGATAAACGGTCTGCAGCGATTTGACGAAGGCGACGACGTTGCGGTGCTCGATCATGACGCCCTTGGGACGGCCCGTCGAACCCGACGTGAAGATGACGTAGCTCAGCGCCTTGTTGCTGATCTCGGCGTCGACGCGCAGCACCTGTGCGGACGGCTGCGCTGCGAGTGCGCGCTGCTCGCTGTCAAGACGGAACAACGGCGTTTCAAGCTTGCCTTCGATCTGATCGGCAAGCGCGTCTTCCGTGACGATGGAATGCAGGTTGCCGTCTTCGGCGATGGCCTGGATGCGCTCCTGCGGCGCGCGCGGGTCAATCGGCACGTAGCCGCCGCCCGCCTTCAGGATGCCGAGGATGGTCGCGTAAAGGCGCGGCGACTTCTTCAGGTAGATGCCGACGAGAACGTCAGGCCCGACGCCTTTTTCAATGAGATAGTTGGCGATGCGATTGGCCGACTGGTCGAGTTCTTCATAAGTCAGCATCTCACCCGCGAATTCAACCGCCGGATGGTCAGGTCGCCGCCGAACCTGCGCCTCGAAATAGTGATGCAGCAGCCGCGGCTCCCGAGGGCGCGCGGTTGTCATCGGATACAAATTTGGCTCGTGAACGGCCACGGCATTCCCCAATCAACTGACGCCAAAAGGCGCCTTTCTTCTTGGGGTCGCGGATGGCGACGGCCACGGAGAGAAGCTGCCCTTGGCAGTTAACGATCCACGTTTGAAACGATGCCGCCGCCTGGCGGGACATATGTCCCGGCAAGAGGCAATCGTTGCGGGGATCGAACGCAACTTCCAACAGGTCAGCAATTCCGGTGCCAAGCATCTTCAAATACGACTCTTTCAGCGTCCAAAGCCGGGCGACGGTCCGTTCGCGCTCGTGAGCCGGTAAAGCATTAATGGCGGCGCGTTCCGTCTTGGTGAAGACATCGGCCAGCCAATGCTCAGTCGTGGGAATAGCGGCCGCTTCGATATCGATGCCGACCTCTTTGCTCGCGGAAACCACGATTATTGACGCTATCTCGGTGTGTGAGCAGCTGAAGTTCAGCGTATCGGGGCCATTCGTCAGGACGGGCTTGCCGTTCTCCGTCCGACCGAAGCGCCAGGCGTGCGGAGCGACCGTGCCGCCAACCATTTCGCTCAGCGCGGAGCGCAGCACGGCCCGCGTCGTTAGCGAGCGGCGGCGCATGGCGGCGTCACGAATATCGGCAAACTCGGCGGCATCGTCAGCGGTCGTCGTCGCACAATGACCCGCGCCCGTCTCAGAGCGGTGCGGCACGTACCAGATCCGGACACCGGGCGAAATTTCCTGACCCGAGACAGGGTTGGCGCATTCCGAAACGCGGCGTGCCGAAACGCTCCGGCCGCCCTCACCGCGGTAAGCTAAAATTGGAGCAACACTTGCAAGGAATTCGAAACCAAACACTGGGCCGGCCTTTCTGGCGCAAACACAGTGCGGTGTTCTGCAAAGACCAGCCCATTAAGGGACCGATAACGAATGACCGATCAAATTGCTCATATTAACGTAAATGCGGCAGCCCGCCCTGACGCCATCGCGATGCCGCTCGTTGCGGCCGATACCGAAGAGACTTGCGGGGCCTTGCGCGTCCGCCATCGGATCGCGATGTAGCTCATGCTTTCACTGACACGACGATTTGTGCCGTTCGCGCTCGGGTGCCTGGCGCTCGCCGTAATCGCGAGGGCAAACGCTCCGCAGGACGATCCGCAAATGGCGATGAAAAAAGGCTACGGCGTCAAGCCGACCGGGTTGAAGCCGGTCTATCCGGACGACTTCAAATGCTCGCCGATCACGTCACCCTATGCGACGTGGATCGACGTCGACGGTACGCGGCGCGACGAAGTCCACACCGGCATCGATGCCGGGCGGCTCGGTGACTGGATCGTGGCGCCTGCGTCCGGCACGGTGCGCGCTGTCTGGAAGGCCGACTGGAAATGGGGCCGCGAGGGCGCGCTGCTCATCCGGCACGACCGGCGCGACGTCAACCTGTCCGATGGCCCGAAATATTACTATTCCGAGTTTGATCATCTCGATTTCGACGAAATCAAGCATCTCAAAGAGGGACAGCGCGTCGAACGCGGCGAGCGTCTGGCTCGCGTGACACGGCCCGGCGGCAACCCGAATTATCTGCCCGAAGTCCACTGGGAAGTCTGGGAAGTCGATGACGATCAAATCAGCTGGCGTCCCAACCGTTACGGCGCCGAAGACTGGTGGAACGGGACCGCTGCGCTGATCGATCCGCTTTACATGTTGGGTCTCAACGACCCGCCGAAAGACGGCAACGTAAAGATCGTGCCGTTCGTCAAAGGCAGAGATTACGCAGGCTTTCGCGGCTTCACCTATATTCTCCAGTGCGTCCCGAAATAGCACGGTTACGCGACTTGGCACTTCAATTGCTTCGGGCCTGATAGATTTTATCCGATCCAGGAGTGAAGCAATGTCCCGTACTCTTTCGCGTTCCAGCCACGGCGTCGCCGCGGTCTTCTCTGTGGCGCTCGCCGCGTGCGTTGCGATGCCGGCTTTCGCCGAGAGCCCGACGGCACCGGCATCGAGCAGCGATAACGGCAGCGTATGGTGGAGCGAGCTCGTCAGCGCACATCCCGACAAGGCCCGCGATTTCTATGCGAGCGTCATCGGCTGGACGCCGAAGATCGTTTCGGCGGACGACAACTCGCGGCCGCCTGCGCCGGGCGAGTCCGAGTACACGCTTTTCAACGCCAACGGCTCCGAGCAGGCCGGTCTTACGAAATATGAAGGCAAGCCGAACGATCCGCGTCCGGGCTGGGTGACGTACATTCAGGTCGGCGATGTCGATGCCGCTGTTTCCGAAGCCATCAAAAAAGGCGGACGCGTATTGAAAGCACCTTCCGACGTTGACGATGTCGGCCGTCTCGCCATCATCGAAGATCCCGACGGCAACCCGCTTGGCCTCTATGCGCCGGAACCGAAGCAGGCAGCGGACGCGGACGACGCGAACCACTAAGTCGCGTGCGGCGCGAGGCTCGCAGCAGGGTGTGCGGGCCTCGCGTTTTTCGTCACGCGTCGAGCAATTGCGCGACGTGCGTCGCGATCGCGAGCGCGGATGTGAGGCCGGGGCTTTCAATACCGTAAAGCGCGACGAAGCCCGGAACACCGTGCCGCTCGACGCCATGAAACTCGAAGTCGGCCGGGGTCGAACCTTCGGCGTACATCTTCGGGCGGATGCCGGTATAGGCAGGCATCAACGCGCCCTCAGGCAGCGACGGCCAATAGCGCTTGATCTCTTTTGCGAACGTCTCGCGGCGCGCATCGGCTGAGACGAACGCATAGTCGAGATCGTTCTGCCAATAGACGTCCGGGCCGAAGCGCGCCGAGCCTGACATATCGAGCGTGACGTGCACGCCCAGCGCGTCGGGCGACGGCATCGGATAGATCAGATGCTTGAACGGCGCTTTTGCAGCTAGCGAGAAGTAATGGCCCTTGGCGGGAAAAAGGCCGGGCACGGCGTAACCGGCGTTGCGATATTCGATCATGCGGCCGATGCGCGAGGCGCCAAGACCTGCGGCGTTGACGAGGCGCATGCATGAAAGCTCAGAGACATCGCCTGCGGAGGATATCGAGAGGCGAAAGCCATCGCCCGATCCGGCGGATATGCCGACGACTTCGGAATGATACGCGATCTCGCCTCCGGCGTTGAGCAATCGCGCTTCGAGCGCAGCCATGAAGGCGTGACCGTCGATGATGCCGGTGGACGGCGACAGAGTTGCAGCGACGCAGCGCACATCGGGTTCGAGGCGGTGGACTTCGTCCAGAGTCAGCCGTTTTAGATCGGGTACGCCGTTCGCCGCAGCTTTCGCTTCGATGGCTTCGAGCTGCGCGATTTCGCTTTCGACCGTCGCGACCAATAGCTTGCCGCAACGATGGACCGGCACATTGTATCTCGCAGCAAACGCGTAGAGGCGTTCGCGGCCCTCGACACACAGCTTGGCGCGCAACGAGCCCGGCGGATAGTAAATTCCGGCGTGAATGACCTCGGAATTGCGCGACGACGTTTCAGTACCGAACGTGCCGTGACGCTCGACGACGAGCACATTCTGCCCTGCTTCGGCAAGCTCGGCTGCGACGGCCAATCCGACGACACCGGCGCCGATGACAACCGTCTCGAAATCGCTTGCCGCCTCTGATGCCGCCATGTCCGAAACGTCTCTCGCTGCCCCGCGAATGCTGGATGCGTGGTATGGGATCGCGGCTTTACGCGCAACTGTGATGGATGCACCCTTCATCAAGGGTTGATTGGCAACATCGATCGGGGCATCTCCATCCGGCGTCTCCGGAGCCTCAAACGAGCTTAGCGGCCTGCCATGCCAGTCATTCACACCCGACGGTCCGTGCTCCTGCTCTCGGCTGGTGCCGCGGCGGTTCTCCTGGCCGGTATCGCGATCGCGCGCTTCGTCCACGAACCCACCGCGCCGCCGCAAAAGATCGCGGCGCAAAGCCCGGCCCCCACGCTCAATTGCGTATTCTACGATTTGACGCACGCGAACATCGTCGTCAGCTTCGATTTTGCCGTCGCCTTTCCGGATGGTGCGCCGCCCCGTTTCGATCTGCGCAGTCAAGCGACGCGCGACGGCAACCAAATCTTCAATGCCGGTGAGCGCCCTGTCTGGACCTATGCGTTCGACGACGACGGAGCGCCGACGGTCACCTCGCCAGACGGCGCCATCCGCATCGTGCTTTTTGCTTTAGAGCCTTCCGCGCGCGGGGTTGCGTTTGTCGATGCGGGTCTGCGGAGCAACGAATTTCGCAATCTCGACGGCAAATGCCGGCAAAGCGATTTCGGCGACAGCGGCCATGCTTCGGCATTTCGTGTGCCGACAGGCGATGCGGCGCAGAAATAGCGATTATCGCCGCTGCAAACAGTTGGCTGGGATGGGAGGGTTCGAACCTCCGAATGGCGGAATCAAAATCCGCTGCCTTACCACTTGGCTACATCCCACCAGCGCGTCAGGAGAACCGACGTCCGAAGCGTCGGCGGAGCGCACCATAGTCAGTCGTTTGCGACTGGGCAATGGCGCGCGGCAAAGCGCACCATCGGATTCACAGACTCGATGCGATGGCGCGCCGCAGCGGGCAAGCTTCGGCGGGCTTCCATCAGGAAGTTGCATGAGGCATCTCAAAAATTCGGTGTTTTGAGACGCTTGCGGTACGGGATCGAGGCCGCTATAAGCGCGTCTCCTAGGCGCTCGACACGGCGCCCAGGAAAGCCTAAATGCAGGCATAGACGGTCGGGCGGAGCGTAGCGCAGCCTGGTAGCGCACTTGCTTCGGGAGCAAGGGGTCGGAGGTTCGAATCCTCTCGCTCCGACCAGTCTTTTCAATGGGTTAGCGAGTTAATCCGCTAGCCGTGCCCCGGAAATTGTCGCAAGAAATCCTGTTTTCGGCGACGCTGCGTGAGACGTTCGCGCTGGCGATACGCTGCGTCCCGCTATGCGGGGGCGGCGCGAACAATCCAACAGGGCGCGCACGGCTCACTGACTTATTCGCTCGGCGCGGATAGTCCGAGCTGCGCCAAGGCCGCCTGCAAGTCTTCGAGCGAGGGCACCACGGTAATCCGGCCCTCTTGCGCCTCGGCGACATACGCGCCGGCCGCGCTCGACCAGTAGCGGCTCTGATCCGCGCCGATCTGCCAGAACCAATCCCGGATCACGAAGACTGGCATATCGAAATCAGTCATCATACCTGCTGGCCTCCGGTGGAAGACACGCCATTGACGTTGCCGGGGAAGTAGGTCGAGGCCGAACCGGCGCCGAATGTATTGATCACGCCGTTGACCGACACGTCATAGCGGCGGCCCGTGGACGATCCGCTGAAGGTCACGCCGTACAAGGACACCTGCCCGCCTTGGTTGCTGACAAACGAGGTGCCCCAAGCGGGCGTGCCCGTGATTGTGAGCACACTCGTTGGGATCGAGATCAGGCCGTAGGACAGTGTGAGGAGATGGCCCTGCGCAGAGCCCGAGAGCGTAAACGCTTCTCCTGAGGGGCAGCTGATTGCGCCCGCATTATCGGCACGCAAGTGGAAGGCGCTCGCCGCGCCGAACTCGATCTTTCCATAGCTGATGCGGCCGCCTTGCGTCGCCTGAAGGCAGTTGTTGCCCGATGACGTCAGCTTGAATCCGCGCACGGTGAGAGAGGTGCCCGAGCCTGCCACGGTGATGCATGCGCTCGTGGTCGATATGACGACATTGGACGGCGTTGTTGCGTCACCGAGAAGCGTAACGGCGCCTGCGCCAACTTGCGGCGACGATACGCTTAGGCTCTGCGTCCACGTTCCGGCTTGCACCTGAATGGTGACGTTGAAACCGAAGAGATCGAGCGTGCCGTAGACGACGTCGAGTGCCTTCTGGATCGTCAGAAATGCACCGCCCGATGTGTTCGCAAGACCGTTGTTGCTGTCGGAACCGTCCGAGCGGACGTAGTAGGTGCGATTGGCGGTCAAGACTTCGCGCGGACCGCCAGTCACCGGGAAAGTGAGCCTGCCGGTGTTACGGTCGATCTTGAGCGCTTCGTACCAACTTGCGCCGTCAGGACTCACCTTGAAATGAAAATCATCATCGCCGGCGAGCCCCATTTCGGCGCGGCCGGAATAGTTCGTCTGGTAAAGCACGGATGCAGTGTCGCCCGCTGCGTGCTTGTTGATCTTCTGCTGGTGGCCGTTGCCCGCATTATCGAAGAGGCTGGCCGGGCTTTTCAGCGTGAGACGGTTGGTGGTGTCCGCGGTCGCGTTGATGCCGACGTGGGCGAGATCATCGAGTTCTGTGATGTCGCCCGGATCGCTGCCGCCGTCTCCGCCGGACGTGAACGCCGCCCAGGCTCCGGCCGAATAGATCGCGAGTTCATGGTCGTCAGTAACCCATGCGAGCCACCCTTCCCGCGGCTCGTAAAACATCCAGGCGCCATCTTGGAAGGCTGCGATCTTCTCGCTCTGGCCGCTCCAGTCGCCCGTCGCCGCCGCGGCGACGAGATAGCGGCTGCCTTCGCCGGGACTTGCGGGCGGCGCGGCCAGCGAACGGCTTTCGACCGCGAGTTGCACAAGACAATCGAGAGCGCGGATCGCTTCGTTGTGCGTGACGTGCTTCTGCGCTTGGGACGGCAAAATGTAAGGCAATGCGAGGTTCGGCGTATCGGTCATCGTCGCGCGTTCGTCCGTTGTCATGCTCCCAGCATGAAGATACGGGCGGGCGAAAGGGCGGGGATAAGTTTTTTGTTTTTTATTTTGTGCTAGCGGCCGGCTCCCGGGACGGGAGTCGCCAGCACCGATAAAAAGCTAGCCGGCCGCTGGCGCGGCCTTGGTGAGATGCCAGAGGATGACATCTGATTGCTTTCATTTACTGCTTGCCGCCAGTGCGATTGACAGCGACACCGGACTCTCTAAACCGGGCGTCGTTTCAGGCTTGGCGAGAAATTCGCAACGAGGGCTGCCGCAATGAAATTTCTGGTGACCGGCGCCGCTGGCTTCATCGGCTTTTGCACGTGTCTGCGCCTGCTCGAACGCGGCGACGAAGTGGTCGGCATCGATAACCTCAACGGCTACTACGATCCGGCGCTGAAGAAAGCGCGCCTCGTCAATCTCGGCGGCAGGCCGGGTTTTTCATTCCTGCATCTCGACATCGCGGAGCGGAGCGCTATGGCGGAGGTTTTTCGCGTGCAGCGCTTCGACAAGGTCATTCACCTCGCGGCGCAAGCCGGCGTGCGTTACGCCATGCACAATCCGCACGCGTATATCGACTCCAACATCGTCGGGACGCAGAACGTTCTCGAAGGCTGCCGCCACAATGACGTGAAGCATCTCGTGATGGCGTCGTCGAGTTCGGTCTACGGCGCCAATACGAAGATGCCGTTCAGCGAGCACGACAACGTCGATCATCCCGTCAGCCTCTACGCCGCGACGAAGAAGGCCAACGAGCTTGCGGCGCATTCCTACGCGCATCTCTATCGGCTTCCTATCACGGCGCTGCGCTTCTTCACCGTTTACGGTCCATGGGGACGGCCGGACATGGCCTACTTCAGCTTTACGAAAAAGATCCTGGCAGGTGAGCCGATCGAGATTTTCAACGGCGGCGATCATGCGCGCGACTTCACCTATATCGACGATATCGTCGAGGGCGTCTTGCGAACGGCTGATAAGATCGCCGCGCCCGATCCTAACTGGGACAGCAATGCGCCCGATCCCGCGACATCCGATGCGCCCTACCGCGTTTACAACATCGGCAACAACAAACCGGTGGCGCTGATGGATTTCGTGGCAGCGATAGAAAAGGCGACAGGGCGCGAGGCGAAGAAGACATTTCTTCCAATGCAGCCCGGCGACGTTGCGAAGACATTTGCAGATATCGACGATCTGGTGCGCGACGTCGGCTTCCGGCCTTCGACATCGCTCGACGACGGCATCGCACGGTTCGTTGCGTGGTACCGGTCGTATTACGGCGTTTGATTTTTAGACGCGAAGGCGGCCATTAGACAACAAGCAGCAAGCTCGATGGTGCCGCTTGACTGAATCCCGGCCTGAGCCGGGATGACATGAGGGAAAAAATCACGGCCACCTGAGAACAAGCGAATCCCTTCGAAAATATACAAATTTGGCTACCTGCTTCCGAGCGCCTATCTATATTGCGAACAACGGCAGCTTTTCGGGATGAGGCCCATGGCCCAAGACGTCGGCTACGACATGACTGAGGGTACAAAATCCGCCGGACTTGCGAATGCGGAATCTCGTTCTGCGGCAGATCAAAACATCACCACCGCCTGCGCCATCGTCGGCGGCGGACCGGCGGGGATGATGCTCGGCCTGATGCTGGCGCGTGCGGGCGTCGATGTGACGGTGATCGAAAAGCACGGCGATTTTCTGCGCGATTTTCGCGGCGACACCATTCACCCTTCGACGCTGCAAGTCATGCACGAACTCGGCCTCGCCGACGAGCTTCTGAAACTACCGCACACGGAAGCGCGCTCGCTGCATGCCGAGATCGGCGGCAAGGACATCACTATCGCCGACTTTTCATGGCTGCCGACGAAGAACCGTTTCATCGCCTTCATGCCGCAATGGGACTTTCTCGATTTTCTCGCGCGCGAGGCGCACCGGCATCCGAACTTCCGGCTGCTGATGCAAACGGAAGTGACAGATCTCATCATCGCGAACAGCAATGTTGCGGGCGTTCGCGCGACGTCTCCGGATGGCGCACTGACGATCCGCTCGTCTCTCGTCGTCGGCGCGGACGGGCGCAACTCGATCGCGCGAACGCTCGCGGGCCTGGAGATCGAAAGCTTCGGCATCCCGAGCGAAGTGCTGTGGATGAAGTTCTCGCATCTGGCGACCGATCCGCATTACACGATGGGCCACGCCGGGCCGCGCCAAGGCTTCGTGATGATCGACCGCGGCACTTACTGGCAATGCGGTTATATCGTGCGGCGCGGCACGTATGCCGATATTAAGGCGGGCGGTATCGAGGCTTTCCGCGCCATGGTCGCAGCGGTGTCGCCGCTGCCGGAGGATCGCGTGCAAGAGCTTGCCTCCTTCGACGACGTGCACCTCTTAAGCATCCGCATCGACCGGCTGAAGCAGTGGTGGCGGCCGGGGCTTCTGTGCATCGGCGATGCGGCGCACGCGATGTCACCGATCGGCGGTGTCGGCGTGAACCTTGCGATTCAGGATGCGGTCGCTGCGGCGAACATCCTTGCAGGTCCATTGAAAGACAGACGCTTGTCGGACCGGCATCTGGCGGCAGTGGAGAAGCGGCGCACGTTTCCGACGAAAGCGACGCAAAAAATTCAGCTCATGATGCGTAGCGACAAGCGCAAGCGCGAAGCCGATGCGGCGACGCGCTCGGGTCCGCCCGGTTTCATCAAGGGCATCGCCCGTTGGCCGATCCTCGCGCACCTTTCGGGACGGTTGATCGGGCTCGGTTTTCGGCCCGAGCATGTGCGGCTGAAAGCGCAGCGTTAACCTGCGGCGAATTTCGGGGTATTCGTCGTTCGCCCGAGTTTTCTATAACCCGGCGCAATACTGAGGGCTTACGCGAGAGGTTTTGGGGGCTTGGACTCTCTCAAATTCAAAACGGAAATGGTATTCACCTATGGCGAACCGTCGCCGATGGGGCCGGGGATCGTTCGCCTCGTCGCGCCCAACCCGAGCCCGCTGACGCACAAGGGCACGAATACCTATCTCATCGGTTCGACGTCGCTTGCGGTGATCGACGCGGGTCCCGATAGCGATGAGCATCGCGCGGCCATTCTGAAAGCCGCGGCCGGGCGACCGATCACGCATATCCTGTCGACGCACGCACATCGCGATCACGTCGACGGCGTTGCGAAGCTCAAGGCCGAGACTAGCGCGCTGGTCGCTGCCTATGCGCGCGATCCGGAAGCCGGACGCGTTGCGCTCGAAAATTCACCCTCGGGGCGCTACTTCGTCGATTACGATTTCGAACCGGACATTCCGCTCGCGGGTGGCGACAGGATCGAAGGCGCCGACTGGGGTCTCACGGCGATCCATACGCCGGGACACGCGCCGGATCATCTTTGCTTTGCCGTCGATGGCCGCCGGGTCGTCTTCTCGGGCGATCACGTGATGGCGTGGAACACGACCGTCATCGCACCGCCCGAGGGGCGCATGGCCGACTACGAAGCGTCGCTCGAAATTCTGCTCGATCGCAACGACGACGTTTTCCTGCCGGGTCATGGCGATCGCTTGAGCGAGCCGCAGCGAACCGTCAGAGCGTATCTGCTGCACCGGAACTGGCGCGAGAAATCTGTTCTCGATGCATTGACGGGCGGTGCTACGACTATTCGTCGAATTGTGCCCCAGGTCTATCGCGACCTCGCGCCCCAGCTGATCCCGGCCGCGACGCTTTCCGTTCAGGCGCACGTCGAATATTTGATCGAGAAAGGTTTGGTCGCTTCCGATCTGCCTTTGACGCCCGACCGCGACCTTTCTCGGCTTTAAGCTTGGCCTTTCGCGCCGCCATAGCTTCCTTGTCAGGATCGGGGACGGAGGCTTCGAAGCGCGCCGCGACTTCCTTCAAAATCGTGCGGACATGGTCGGCGTTGCGGCCGAAGTCGGTCGGGCCGTAGCGCGACGCGGACCTGACGTCGACGCGCGCGCTTCTGTCGTCGTCGCTGCCGAGCACGCGAATAACGATATCATCGATCAGGCCCAGGACTTGCGTGTGCTCGGAGAGCTCGATGAAGCCGGGAGAGTCGTCCTCATCGTCGGGCGGGACTTCAAGCGTCGGCTTAAATTTTAATTTATGAAGCGCCTGCAGAACGAGTTCGTAAGTCTCATCCGTGGCGCGCGGAATGGTCAGGCTTTTGAGATCGGGGTAGTCCTGGCGCTGGAGCGCGGCGAACCGCTCACCGTCATAGCTGATCGGATTGGTCTCGGCTCCCCGTTCCTCTTTCGCCATCGTGAACTCGGGCGGCTCGGCGAGGTCGGTCGTCACGTCGTAGAGTGCGGGATAATGCAGGCTCATGGCCCAGACCGCGACCGGCACGGCAAGAATGCCGAGGCCCACGATGGCGCCGACGAAGACACGCGCGGACCCAGGCCTGCCCGTCACCCAGATATCGAGCCCGGCGACGAGGGCCATCAGCAGCGCCAGCGCCGCGCCCGCGACCAGCAGATATGCAATCGTGAGCGCGACAGGCGTCTGCAACAGCGACACACGATGTAGCGCCGCCGTCACGACCGCTGCCGCAGCGCAAAAAATCGCAATGCGGCTCGTCCACATCGCCAGGAACGAGGGAGGCTCGCCGACAGCATAATAAATGCGCGACGAACGATAACGATCGCGCGGCCGCCTTTGCGTGCGGCGTTCGTCGATACGATCCGTCACCATTCGCGACCCAAACGCTCCCGTCCCCGAACTCTGATACGTCCCGCCTTCTCTACCCTAACTCGTTCGTTTTTGTGATTCGTTAAGGATAGAGGCGGGTTTTGTGCCAGGAGTCGCGCGGCGCGTCGCGGCGGAAAACGATGCGGTCGTGCAGGCGATATGGGCGGCTCATCCAGAATTCGATTTCGACGGGCAGGACGCGGAAGCCCGACCAATACGCCGGGCGCGGGATGCCCTCATCGGGGAATTTCGCCTCAAAATGCTGGACCTTGGCTTCGAGCACGTCACGCGTGGAAAGCGGCCGCGACTGATGCGAGGCCCAGGCGCCGATGCGGCTGAGCCGCGGACGCGACGCGAAATAGGCATCCGCCTCACCGTGCGAGGCCAGCGAGACGGGGCCGCGAATACGCACCTGGCGTTCCAGCGTTTTCCAGTGAAAGAGCAATGCTGCCTTGGGGTTGGCAAGCAGCTCGCGGCCCTTCGCACTTTCGAAGTTCGTATAGAAAACGAAACCGCGGTCGGCATTGCCCGGCGCATCGACGCCCTTCAGCAGCACGATGCGCACGTTCGGCATGCCGCCGGCATCGACGGTCGCGAGCGACATGGCGTTGGGATCGTTCGGCTCAGTGCGGCCGGCTTCCGCCATCCACGCGTCGAAGAGCTGAAACGGATCGGTTGCGCCTGAGAAGTCCAGCGCCGTTTCCGGCGTCGCGGCCGGGGTATCGTCAGTGTTGCTCATGTTGCGTGCTCAACGCTCGATTTCACTTATCTGCCCTGCGCCGTTTGAGGACGTTCAAGGCTCGCTCTTTAGTCCGTATTAACCATACCGGCGCAGACTGTATCCCAGTAGCCGCCTTGTTGGGCGGAGTTCGAGTTTTTCAGTCGCGTTAGGGTCAGTCGCGTTATGTCGTCAAATCCGTGTTTTTTTCCCTTAGCCGCGGCCGGCGCAACAGCATTCGCGCTGGTTGCGGCCATTTTCGTACCCTACAACTACACGCTCGCCGCCGATCAGAGCTTCGGCGAGCCTAAGCAGGCGCACCCTAGCGCCGTCGATATCAAACCGAAATTGCCCGATATCAAGAGCGCGAAAGCCGTTCTCGATCAGAGCGACGAATATGCGGCGCTCGAAAGCGTGCAATTCGCACTGACCGAAGTCGCCGACGGCGCCAACTATGTCTGGCATCGCGGCCACGGTCAGCTCTCCGGGCTCGTGGCGCCCCTCGCCTCATTCAAAGACACGCACGGCAGCGTCTGCCGCTATGCCGTCGTCATGCTGACCGCCGTGCATGCCACGAAGCGGACCGAAATCGTCGCCTGCCGTTTGCCGACCGGCATCTGGCAGATCGAGTCATAAGTTTCCCCAAACCTCTCCCCCAGACCAATGAAAAAGGCGGCCCTTGGGTCGCCTTTTTTATTTGCGCCGGGCGACTCGCGTTCCGCGAGCCGGCCGCTCGGCGCGGATGTGCTGCCTCGTTCTTTATCGGCGCGTGCGACTGCGCTGCGCGCAGCCGGCCGCACGCGCGGGCTTGGTGTTTCTTCTTTGCTGGCATCGGGCGACTGCGCTGCCGGTTGCGCTTCTCTCACGGGACGAGCGACGTCCGGCCCACGAAGCATCAGAAAATGACGAGGTTCGCAGCAAAGGCCACGACTGCCGCGAGCGACAGGCCCAGCGCCAATCCCGGTTTCGTGTCGCGAACGACGAGCACGATTGCGGGCAGCACGAACACGACCCAAATCGCGACGACAATCGTCGTCACGCTATCGACGGCGATGTTGGCGATGGCATTGCTCCGCCCCGCCTGATGAAAGACCGCGATGTAGAAGATCGCGACCAGCGTCTCGATTGCGACGAGGATGATGGTGGGGAGACGGAGGGGTGAAGCCTCCGATGATGCTGCGTTCAATTGTGTGCTCCGAATTGCCGGACCTGAAACTCTCTGATCGCCGTTTGCGTTGCGTGGTTATCAACGGCTTATGTCGGAACCCTCCTTCTGTGGTTGTGGCGCTACTGAACGCCTCGGCTGGCGCGCCAGAAAGCCTCGTCTCAAGTTCGCGTTCTCGGCTGAGGAGCACCGTCATCCCTCCACTAATGGTTTAGTTTGCTGGTTGCTGTTGCCGAGGCCGGGGATTTGCAGGGATAAATTTCTAACCGCATGTCGGCCGTGCGGTTAGTCGTTCGTCCTTAAAGCAAACAAGACGGCGAGTTTCACAATCGGAAGGGAAATTCATGGGCAGGGTTCGCGTAGCTGGCTTTGCGGTATCGATCGACGGCTTCGGCGCAGGCCCAGAACAAAGCCTGGAACACCCGATGGGAAAGGGTGGCAAGGACTTGCACCAGTGGTTCTATCCGACGCGGGCTTTTCGGTCGATGATAGGAAAGGATGGCGGCACCGAAGACCGGTTCGCCAGCGCCGCAATGGCAGGCTTTGGCGCCTTCATCCTCGGAAGAAATATGTTCGGCCCGGCCGGAGACGATTGGGGAGGACCCGACTGGAAAGGATGGTGGGGCGACAATCCCCCGTATCATGCTCCGACGTTCATCCTCAGCCACCATGCGCGCGCCCCAATCGTGATGGACGGCGGGACGACGTTCCATTTTGTTACCGATGGGATCGAGGCGGCTCTCGCTCAAGCCAAAGCCGCTGCCGGTGACCTTGATGTGAAGATCGGCGGCGGGGTTTCGACAGTTCGCCAATACCTGATGGCAGGAGCGATCGACGAGTTACACCTTGTGCAGTCGCCCATCGTCCTGGGCCGCGGTGAAAACCTGTTTGCAGGCATCGACCTGCCAAGCCTTGGGTATCGCGTAACGGAGGTGGTCCCGACGGGTTTGGCAACCCATCTGGTGTTGTCCCGCTGAACGCCGAGGGCTCCGCCGTCTAAGCCTCAAGGAAGAGGTTACACGCGGCGCGCTAGCCGAGGCCGTAGGTCGAGACGATCCCGAAGACCAGCAGAAACATGAAGACTGATACGGCAAGCGCATCGTAAATCGCCCCGGTCCGATTGGGCCGTGGAGAATAGAAGCGACCAGAATCCGAATAATAGTTCATGGCTTTTTTCCTTGGCTGGCTGTTGATTAAACGCGCTCGGAATGCCGCTATGGCGAGTTCCATAAACCGATTACTTCGGCTTCATTCAAAAAATGTAAGGCGGACCCTGCCCCACCGCAACCTGTCGCCTAAAAATGCTCCCGTTATGTTCCCAGCCATCGAAAGGCGGGTATCGGGTCAGCTTCGGGCGTGGGTCAGTCAGCTCGTGCGGGGCGCTGCGCCTCCCATAAAAAACTTATCCCCGCCTTCCGAACCGCCCGCATACTTCCCTCGCCCGTCCGGTGAAGGGCTCGCGCGCGAGGCGTTGCGTCGGGCTCGGACGGGGCAGCCTGACCCGGGGCATCACGCACGCTTCCGGACAAGGCGAACGGCCGGTCCGCACGGGGTGAGAAACCCGTGTGCGGAGCATCCCGCTTCATTAAGTGACCGTGCTCGCGACCCTGTTCTCAGGCTGTCACGGAGCGGATCGGTTCCGAGACTTCAAATGCCACGACCCAGCCGCGGAACCCGTCCGCTTCGTGCTTTATTGATGGTGCCGGCGACTCCCCTGCGGGGAGCCGGCCGCCGGCACATGCCTGTTGCTTCGTTCTTTGAAATTAGTGGCGCTAGTGACAGCGTTCCGCGAGTTGGCGCTATGCGAGGGGCGTCGCAAATTGTGCGTCAATGTCCGCGCCAGGAGCCGTGCACGCCTGGAACGAAATGACGGCTCATGTTGCCGCCGGTGATGGCGTCCGTCACCAGCGTACCGATCACGGTGACGATGATGCCGATGACGATTTGAGAAAACAAACCTCGCATGGTTCGCACGATGCTCCACCCCGACGTCAAAAGTATGAAACGCCCGGGTCGATAAACAGACATGCGACGTCTTTCCGTCGTTTTTTGCTGGCGCATCCGACTCGCCTCCAGCGAGCCGGCCGCCACGCCCACGGGATTCACAGATCATCTGTGGACGATGGAAGAGATTATTGGACTGACGGGCGAAGCGGCGCCTAAGCCCGGAAGACGGACGACCCTATAAGAAGCGGGATTGCCGCTAATGTAGGAGGATGCATGGACAGCAGTTGGCTTATAGTCGTTAGCTTGTTCGGGACGGCAATGGCCCCTCTTTGGGCAAAATGGTGGAATTTCGCTTTCCACAAGCTGGGGATGTCTCCCTATCTCCGTTTGTTCGGAGTTCTGTTTTTTTGCCTACTAACGATGTTGGTAGTCGGAGTGGCTCCTTGGATTTTGTTGTCTGTTTTAAGTGGGACGCTGGATACGAATTTGGCCGATCCTATGGTCCGGCGTGTGGGAATTGTCGTTTTCGGGGTGATGCTATTCTATCAAGCCGCTTATGCTTTGGGTGTCGCATGGCCGCGTGATTCTGTCCGCGCATAGCCGAGGTGATTATAACTGTAATCTGCAAATTGTGCGTCTTACGTGCAGATAAGATCGTCAGGCTTCAGTCCCGAA
Organism: Hyphomicrobium sp. MC8b; assembly: GCF_905067615.1. Lineage (NCBI taxonomy): Bacteria > Pseudomonadati > Pseudomonadota > Alphaproteobacteria > Hyphomicrobiales > Hyphomicrobiaceae > Hyphomicrobium > Hyphomicrobium sp. MC8b. The sequence continues at coordinate 3,099,913 of NZ_LR898465.1, forward strand.
AGCTCGTTTCTATTCCCGCCTTGCGTGACATCACGCTATCAGCTGGAGAGGTTCGGGCACAATGAGGTTTTGGCCTATGTCCTGAGGGAAGAAATGCGCAACGGCGAGCCCGGTCATCGCCTTTGTGCATCCTGCTACCAAGAAGGCATAAAATCTTTTCTCCAGCCGGACTTACGGGTTCCTGGCCTAGTAACAGTTTTGGTTTGCAGTCACTGCGCCTCGGAAATTGGCCCAGATGGTGAGCGCCACCCTGAATGGGGCAAGCAAACGCGCAACAGGCGCTAAAAATTCAAACTGAGACACGACCCTCCCGCCTTGCATGGGTTGCGGAACGAGACGAGAACGTGTAGGGTACATACACGATTTGTACCGAGAATGAGCGGGCGGCATTCGGTGGTCAGCGTCTCAGCCCGCCGCGCTTGCCAGCCAGGAAAGGCTTGAGACGAACCCAGATGCTCACCGAAAAGCAGAAAGACCTCCTTCTCTTCATCCATGCGCGCATGCAGGAGCGCGGCGTGCCGCCCTCTTTCGACGAGATGAAGGACGCGCTGGATCTCAGGTCGAAGTCCGGCATTCACCGGTTGATCACCGCGCTGGTGGAGCGCGGGTTCATCCGCCGCTTGCCGCACCGGGCGCGGGCCATCGAAGTCATCAAGCTGCCGGACAACCAGGTTGGCTTGCCGTCCGCGGCACAGGGTGCCAGCACGGCCGCAGCACCGCAGCGGGGCTTCCAGCCAAGCGTGATCGAAGGCTCCGGTCCGCCGAAGACGAATGTGGCCACGCCGCCCCCGTCGCACGTCATCGACGCGCGGACGGTGTCGATCCCGGTCATGGGCCGCATCGCTGCCGGTACGCCGATCAGCGCCATTCAGAACCACACGCACGACATTGCGGTGCCACCCGACATCCTGACCAACGGCGAGCACTTTGCGCTGGAGGTCAAAGGCGATTCGATGATCGAGGTGGGCATCCATGACGGCGATACCGTCATCATCCGGCGGTGCAATACGGCGGAGAACGGCGATATTATCGTGGCGCTGGTCGAGGGCGAGGAAGCGACGCTGAAACGGCTGCGCAAGAAGGGCTCGACGATTGCGCTCGAAGCCGCTAATCCCGAATTCAAGACGCGGATTTTCGGACCGGATCAGATCGACATTCAGGGGCGCCTCGTCGGCTTGATGCGGCGGTATTGAGGGGCGGTTCGCCGCCATGCGTCGACGGAGCTAGAGCGACGCGGCGCAGCGTCGATGGCTAACGACCGCTTTCGGCGTCCGGCTCCGTGAGATCTTCCGTTTCGATCTCCGCCCCCTCTCCCGGATCGACGTCGGCTGATGTGCGTGTTTCGGGTTCTGCTTCGGCCGTCCGGGCAGGTTCGGCAGCCGGGGCGCCCGCCGGGGGCGGGGCCTGCAGAATACGCGGTTTCGGCAGCACTACCTGCTTTCGCTCCGGCGTCTCGCTCCAAGGTCGTTCGCCGCGATGGGCCGCGACCGTTTCGAGACGGATTTTGGGTTCCGGACTGTCGTTGCTGCGGTCGACGTAAAGGGCGTAAGCACCATTGCGCCAGCGATCGAAAACGTCGACGACCGTTCGCGGCACGGCGCAATTGCCGGGCTTGGGCGTATCGAGCACAAGCACGTCGGCGTTGAGGCAATCGTCGGTCACGGCAGCGGGATGGCGCGCGACCGCGACGGTCGCGCCTTTGACATGCGCGATGCAGCCGACAGCGTCGCAAGTAAAGCCTTCGCCGGTCTTGGCATCGCGCGCCGTTCGGGAATCGCCGTCGTATTCGAGCCAGCGGTCGAGGTCGTATTTCGTGCCCTTGCCCGGCATGGCGTCGAGCTTGCCCGAGTCATCGCGCACGGCGACAAGCAAACCTTTCTGTCCGACCAGAACATCAGGGCGCGGCATCCAAGGCGCAACAAGCAAACCGGCGCCGACAAGTGCAACGCCGAGAAGCCTGATCTGCGTCTGCCAAAGCAAAAACCAGATGCCGCCCGTGAGCATCAGCACGAAAGCCAGTTCAGGGATCGCTGGAATATGTCCGACAGCGCCCGGCAACGCGCCGACTTCGTTCGCACACCACGTCATGCCTTCGATGCCCCAGCCCATCAGCTTCAGGCCGAGCCATTCGAGGCCGAACGGCATCAGCACCATCGCGACGAGCGCCGCCGGCATGACGATCAGGTTGCAGATCGGAATGGCGATCATGTTCGCGAGCACGGCATATTGCTGACTCTGGTGAAAATTATAGGCCGCGAACGGCGCGACCGCGACGCTTGCGATCAACGTCGAGGCGATGATCTCGCCGAAGAACACGACCACGCGCATGACGGGATGCGGCTTGTGCTCGCGATTGAACAGGCTGCTCAGAAATTCGTGCGAGGCGATCAGCGCGGTTACGGCGGCAAACGACATCTGAAAGCCCGCGTCGAGCAGGCTCTCGGGATAGGCCAACAGAATAAGGAACGCCGCGAGCGCGACGTTGCGCAACGCAAGCGCCGGCCGGTCGATCAGCATGGCGCCGAAAATGATCAAGATCATCAGCGCCGAGCGCACGGTTGCGAACTGGCCTCCCGAAATCGCGAGATAGGCGACCGCGCTGATGATGCCGAGCGCGGCGGCGATCTTTTTGATCGGCATCGTCAAGGCGATGCGCGGGATCGCAGCGAGGATCAGGCGGATCGAAAAGAAAACAGCGCCTGCTGCAATCACCATGTGCAGGCCGGAGATCGAGAGAATGTGAAACAGGCCCGAATTCTTGAAGGCGTTGTTCGTCTCGGCACTGATGCCGCCGCGCTCGCCGGTGATAAGGGCAAGTGCAATCTCGCCGGTTTCGCCAGGAAGCGCCGCACGGATGCGCGCAGCAATCGCCTGACGGATATTTTCGATGGTGCGGCGATACCATTGGACGATGCTATTGGGGTCGAGATGGCCTTCGATCGTTGGCGCTGCGAATGCGTAGCCGACGCCGCCGACAGATTCGAACCAAGCGGTGCGCGCGTAATCGAAGCCGCCTGGAAGCGCTGGCTTTGCCGGCGGTGAGAGATTGGCTTTGATGCGGATCTTGTCGCCCGGTGCGGCGCGCGTTTTGGACGACATCGTGCGGATGCGCACGACGGCAGGCGTATCGGCTGCAGCGAGATTTGCGATTTTGGGGTTGGCAATCGTCAGTCGCTGGCCACGCGGCAGCTTGGCCTCGACCATTGTCACGGTGCCTGAGACTTCAACGCTGTGCAGCGCCTTGGTCAGAACGGGCGCGCGGACCGCTTCGACGCGCAGCTTGGCGATGCCAAAGCCCGCACCGATCAGAACCAGCGCCATCATCAGTGTCGCGGCGAGCGTGCCGGAGCGCACTGTCAGGCGCAAAATCACGGCGAGTGCCAGCGGCGCGAACGCTACGATCAGCGCCGGCTCCATTGGGAGCGCGAAATAGGCGGCAATTCCGGCACCGAGGCAAACGGGCGCCCAAAGGAAAAAGCTCTGCCGTTCAGCTTCAAACAACAGGGCAGCGCGGCTCATGCCGTGGTCGGCATAGCCTGGAAATGCGACGTCCGGTCCCCGCGCTTCGACCGACATGCCCTGTCCATGACGCATCGGGAACGGGAATTTTCCGCCCCCTTAACTTGTCCCATCTCACATGCTACGAGCGGAGCCTCAATCCCTCAATGGCAGACAGAACAAAAGGTCCAAAGGCCGAGACCATGACACCCAGCGCGCCCATCGTTCGATTTGCACCCTCGCCCACCGGATTTCTCCATATCGGCGGCGCACGGACGGCGCTATTCAACTGGCTTTATGCGCGTGGGCGTGGGGGCCGCTTTTTGCTGCGCATCGAAGATACGGACCGGGAACGCAACAACGAGGCGGCGGTCGCTGCGATCCTCGATGGCGTCAAGTGGCTTGGCCTCGACTGGGACGGCGATGTCATTTCGCAGTTCTCGCGCGCCGACCGGCATCGCGAGGTGGCGAACGAGTTGCTGACGCGTGGCGCCGCCTATTACTGCTATTCGTCGCCTGCCGAGATCGAAGCGGCACGTGAGAAAGCCAAAGCTGAGGGGCGACCGCAGATTTTCCTATCGCCCTGGCGTGACCGCGATCCGAGTGACGCACCGAAGGACGTGAAGCCCGCTGTCCGCCTCAAGGCACCGCGCGACGGCGAGACGATCGTCAACGATCACGTGCAGGGACGCGTTGCCTTTCCGAATAAGGATCTCGACGATCTGATTATCCTCAGATCGGATGGCAACCCGACGTACAATCTCGCTGTCGTTGTCGACGATCACGACATGGAAATCACGCACGTCATTCGCGGCGCCGATCACCTGACCAACTCGGCGCGGCAGACGCAAATCTACAATGGCATGGGCTGGACGGTGCCCGATTTTGCGCACGTGCCGCTCATTCACGGCGCGGACGGCGCGAAACTTTCGAAGCGTCATGGCGCACAGGGCGTCGAAGAATATCGCGACATGGGCTATCTGCCGGTGGCGTTGCGCAATTATCTCGTCCGCCTCGGCTGGAGCCACGGCGACGACGAGATTATTTCGACGGAGGACCTGATCCGCTGGTTCGACATCGATAACATCAACAAGAGTGCGGCGCGGCTCGACTTCAAGAAGCTCGACGATCTCAATGGCCATTACATTCGCGCGGCCTCCGACGATGAGTTGGCTGCGCACGTGCGCGGAATGCTGCCGCACCTGAATTTTTCAGCGCTTGCCGAGATCGCGCCGGACCCAAAGGCTCCGCCGCGATCCGACGTCGCTCTCGCGCGCGAAGTGCTGCGCCAGCTTCCGGCCGTGCAGTCGGGAAAAGACCTGGCGGATCTCTTTGCGGCGAAAGGCTGGGAGACGTTCACGCGCGCAATTCCGTCGCTGAAAGAACGCTCGAAGACGCTCGCCGAGTTGGTTGGCGGCGCATTGTTCATTGTCGCTCAGCGTCCGCTGAAGCTCGAAGACAAGGCAGCGAAGCTTTTGAATGCAGAGGGCCGGGCTTCGAACGCCGAAGTGGTCAAGCTGCTCTCGGAGGTTTCCGCGGAGCAATGGACCTCGGCGTTGCTCGAAGCCAAGGTGAAGTCCTACGTCGAAGAGAAAGCGTTAAAGCTCGGCAACGTCGCGCAACCGCTGCGCGCGGCGCTGACGGGGCGCGCAGTCTCGCCGCCGGTCTTCGACGTCCTTGAAGTGCTGGGACGCGACGAAAGTCTAGGCCGGATTGCCGATACCGCAGCGTAAACGCTAATTTCCGGCTTCGAATGCGATCCTCGGGCTTGTTCCGAAGATCGACGGGAAACTAGCGAGCGGCCGCACTGTATCATCGGCTTTGCCTTTCCGGATGACCGTATCAGACGGACTGTATCCGGGCTGTTTTCAGCATTCATATCCCACTTAACGATCTCTTGCCGCACCGCAAAAAATCCGGTAAATCCTGGTTTGCCGATTGCTTCTGTGAAGGCCGCCGAACGTTCTCCAGGGTCCTTAAGCATACGGGCCCACCCGTCGGGGAATGCGATAGTTACTTCAGGCGTCGGTAGTGTCTTCCCCGGGGCGAGGTGGCGATCATGAACATCCACGACAAGGCGGCGAAGGGCACAGCGAAGCCCAGCGCAACATTGACGGTCGAGAACAAGCAGGTCGAGCTTTCGGTTCGCTCCGGCACCATCGGCCCGGACGTCATCGACGTCGGCAATCTCTACAAAGAGACAGGCTGCTTCACGTACGACCCCGGCTTCACGTCGACGGCGAACTGCAAAAGCTCGATCACGTATATCGACGGTGACAAGGGCGAATTGCTCTATCGCGGCTATCCGATCGATCAGCTCGCCGAGAACACCAATTTCCTCGCGGTCTGCTACCTGCTGCTTTACGGGGAGCTACCGACGAACGCCGAGTTCATCAACTTCCGCAAGACGATCACGAACCATACGATGGTTCACGAACAGATGACGCGGTTCTTCACCGGCTACCGGCGCGACGCGCATCCGATGGCGGTGATGGTCGGCACGGTCGGCGCGCTGTCGTCATTCTATCACGACTCGACCGACATCAACGATCCGGCGCAGCGCGAGGTCGCGAGCCAGCGCATGATCGCCAAGATGCCGACGATCGCGGCAATGGCCTACAAATATTCGATGGGCCAGCCCTTCATCTATCCGCGCAACGATCTCGATTACACGTCGAACTTCCTGCAGATGTGCTTCGCCGTTCCGTGCGAGCCCTACATCGTCAATCCGATCATCTCTCGCGCGCTCGATCGCATCTTCATCCTGCACGCCGACCATGAGCAGAATGCTTCGACCTCGACAGTTCGCCTTGCGGGCTCGTCCGGCGCCAATCCATTTGCCTGCATCTCGGCGGGCATCGCCTGTCTTTGGGGTCCGGCACATGGCGGCGCCAACGAAGCCGCGCTCAACATGCTGAAAGAGATCGGCACGGTTGATCGCGTTCCCGAGTACGTGAAGAAGGCGAAGGATAAGACATCGGGCTTCCGCCTCATGGGCTTCGGCCATCGCGTCTACAAGAACTACGATCCGCGCGCCAAGGTGATGCAGAAGACCTGCCACGAGGTGCTCGATGCGCTCGGCCACAAGGACGATCCGCTCTTGAAGGTCGCAATCGAGCTTGAGCGCATTGCGCTGCAGGATGAGTACTTCATTGAGAAGAAGCTCTATCCGAACATCGACTTCTATTCGGGCATCACTCTGCGCGCGATGGGCTTCCCGGTCGACATGTTCACGGTGCTGTTCGCCGTGGCTCGCACCGTGGGCTGGATCGCGCAGTGGAAAGAAATGATCGAAGATCCGGAGCAGCGCATCGGCCGTCCGCGCCAGCTCTACATCGGTCCGGCACGCCGCGATTTTCCGGCGGCCTAAGCCTTCACGACAGACAGAACAACATCGGCCGCCGCCTCGCTTGGACTTGAGGCGGCGAGCTGCATTTTGGCGGGCGCCAGCGAGAGGCCTTCGAGCTGGGCTGCGCGTTCAGGTGTTTCGCCGAACAACGGTTTCAGCGCGGCTTCGAGATTTTCCGCCGTGCAGGCCTCCTGTAGAAATTCCGGATAGACGTTCTTACCGATGACGAGGTTTGCCAGCACGACGCTCGGCACCTTCAGCAGGAAGCGCAGGTTCGCGATTACCTTATCGACTTTGTAGGCAACGACCGCGGGCGTCTGCGCGAGCGCCAGTTCGAGCGTCACCGTACCGGAAGCGGCGAGCGCGGCGCGGGCCAATCGCATCGCGGCGTATTTGTCGTCGCTCTCAACGATGTGCGGACGCGGCGTCCAGTTTGCGGTTTTTTCCACGATGCGGTCGCGGACGTGGCGCACCGCTGGAATAACGACTTCGATCGGTCCGATAGAACCGGCCAGCTGCGACACCGCTTCTCCGAAGACGTCGATCAGGCGCTCGACCTCGGATGTTCGGCTGCCGGGAAGAACGAGAAGGACCGGGCGCGTCGGATCGAGATGCAAGCGCGCGGAAAGAGCCGCGGCGTCGGCGTTCTGGATTTCGGCAAGCTTTTCGATCAGCGGATGGCCGACATAGGTGCATGCAGGTCCGCCGAGACGCGCGTGCGCTTCCGGCTCGAACGGCAGCAGTGCCAAGATATGATCGACATACGGGCGCATCTTTTTTGCGCGTCCGGGACGCCAAGCCCAAACGCTCGGGCTGACGTAGTCGACAATCGGGATCTGCGGTGCGCGCTTCCTGATGCGCTTTGCGATTGGGTGCGTGAACTCCGGGCTGTCGATGATGACGACGAGATCGGGCGCGAAGCGAAGCGCGGCATCGACCGTCTGATAGACGCGGCGCACGATGCGCGGCAGCTTCGGCAGGATCGACAGCGGCCCCATGACCGCGACGTCTTCGATCGAGAAGAGCGACGAGAAACCCTCGCGCGCCATATCTTCCCCGCCGACACCGGCAAAGGTGATGTCGCCCGCATATCGCTTCTTCAGCGCATGGATCAGCTTGCCGCCAAGTGCGTCGCCGGAATGCTCACCCGCGACGACAAAAATCTTTAACGGTCGCGATGTGGATTGCGATGTCATCGTTCGAGCCGTGCCTCGTGCGGTTGCCGGTGCTGCAGTCGTTGCGACGAACATCGCTAATTCGTTTGCCGCCGTGATGACAGGCGGAGAGATTACTGCTTCGGTTGCGACGACGCCGAGAAGATGCGCGGCGTTGGCGACCTTTATGAAATCTGGGGTGAGAGCTTGCCCCGCGCCGACGACGACCAAGCCGCGCCGCTTGGCATTGTTGCCGCGAAGATCGCGAACACGGGCGATGACGTCGGACGGGCCTTCAGTCGTGCCGACAGCGAGTACGCGGCCACGGTCGATGACGACGGCTGATCCGCCGCCGAAATGTTCGAGGGCCGACAAAATGCCCGCAGCGCGTGCCACGTCTTTATCGGCTGCTTCGTAGGCGGTCATATGACCAAGCGTGGTCATGCGCGATGACGGCGGATTTGCAGCAAGCGGGGTGCGCTCGCCATCTTTCACGCCGGTCACGAAATGGCTTTGCGCATCGGCGCCCGCGATCATGTCGTTGAGGTTCACGGCGATGACGTGGTCGGCCATCACGGCGATGCCTGCCAATCCGGCTGCGGCGGCATTCGCGACCGTATCGGGTCCGATGGTCGGAAGATCGACGCGCATGTCCTGTCCGGGCTTCGGGCGCTTGACGAGTACGCCTGCGCGTTCGCGCGTTCCATGCGCGGCCCGGCATTCAGCGACGCGCTTCAGCATACGGTCGGTGCCTTCCGCACCTTCGATGGCCTCGATCTCGCCGCGCGTGACGACGACAGCCTGGCCGATATCGTAGCGGCCGAGCGCGGCAACGAGATCGAACCCGCGGGCGATGTCGGCAGTGTCGCCATCGGAGGGACGCGCTTTCGTCAGGCCGCCTTCAGCAACGATCAATTCCGGTGCGACATCGCCGACGCTCAAGATGTGAAGACCAAGGGCTTCAAATTGCGCGAGCACGCCGCGCAGCACAGCATCGTCGCCGCCTGCTTTCAGCAACTTCACGACGGCCGGGACGAGACGCAGAAACGTGAGATCGGGACGCGCGGTAGCAAACGACGGGCGGCCGTAGCCGCCGATGAGCACGGCGTCGGTGATGCCGGCGTTGCGGAACGCGGCCATCGCGCGGCCGGGCTGTGCCCAATTGACGATCGTATGTGGAAAGGCCGCTAAGGCCGGATCGGCTGCGCCTTCGACCATGACAACGTGAACGCTGCCGCCTTGACGCGCGATGCTTCGAGCGACCTCAAGCGGCAACGATCCTGAGCCCGCGATGATCCCGATGCGCTTCGTCGTCGCCTCGCCCATCGCGCGTAAGCTCAGTCTTCAGCGCCGTTCTTCGGCGTGCACAGAGAACGTTTGCCGCCCTGGCGGATGAAGGCCAGGATTTCCTGCACGGAGGCGTGGCCCGCGAATTCCTCGGCGACGTCTTCCATGCGTTCTACGAGCGTGCCTTCGGCCGCGAAAAGCAGGCGATAGGCGCGGCGGAGATCGTGGATGTCGTTGCGCGAGAAGCCGCGCCGCTGCAAGCCGACGATATTGAGGCCCGACAGATAGGCGCGATTGCCGAGCGCCATGCCGTACGGAATGAGATCGTTCTCAAGGCCAGACATGCCGCCGACGAAGGCGTGATGACCAACACGAGCGAACTGGATCACGGCCGCGCCGCCGCCGATAATGGCGAAGTCCCCGACGTTACAATGGCCCGCCAGCATGACGTTGTTCGAAAAGATGACGCCATTGCCGACGCGGCAATCGTGGCCGACGTGGCTGTTTGCAAGAAACGCGCAGCCGTTGCCGACCGTCGTTACCGAACCGCCGCCAGCCGTTCCGGGGTTCATCGTCACGCCTTCGCGGATGATGCAATCGGAACCGATGGACAGCGAGCACGGCTCGCCCTTGTATTTCAAATCCTGCGGCTGATGGCCGATCGAGGCGAACGGAAAGACGCGCGTGCCCGCTCCGATGTCCGTCGTGCCGGCGACGACGACATGGCTCACGAGCTCCACGCGCTCGCCGAGCTTGACCTCGCGCCCGACGACACAGAACGGCCCGATCTTCACGCCGGGCGCAAGCGAGGCGCCGTCTTCGACGATGGCCGTCGGATGGACTTCGACCTCAGCCATTCTGGCTCGCAAATGCGCGGGCGTCGGCCGTGTCGGCGAGCATGGCGCTGATCTCCGCCTCGGCGACAACCTTGCCGTTGACTTTGGCTTCGCCCTTGAAGCGCCAGACGCGGCCGCGATTGCGGACCTTCTTCACGTGAAAGTGGAGCTGATCGCCCGGTAGAACCGGCTTGCGGAACTTCGCGTTGTCGATGCCCATGAAGTAGACGAGTTCGGCCTTGTAATCCTGACCGACGTTCGAGACACAAAGCGCGCCTGCCGTCTGCGCAAGGCCTTCGATGATCAGCACGCCCGGCATGACCGGAAACTGCGGAAAGTGCCCCTGGAAAAACGGCTCGTTGATCGTCACGTTCTTGACGCCGACGCAGCTTTCATCGCCGTCCATATCGTAGATGCGATCGACGAGCAGGAACGGGTAGCGATGGGGCAATAGCTGCATCACGCGATTGATATCCGCGGTCCCGAGAACCTTGCCCGCTGGTGCCTTGCCTTCCATCGTCGTCTGCTCCAAAAAATTATGACTGCACGGGCGCACCCGCCGACTTCGAATTGTCAGCTTGCGTCCGAGCCTGACGATCCGTCGTCATGACTTCCCTTGTCGCGCGCGACAAGCCGTTTGATCATGGCCTGCTCACGCGCGGATTCGCGCAACGGCTTTGCCGGTGTGCCGAAGTATCGGCCGCCCGCCGCGAGATCGTGCGTGGGATGCGATGCCCCGCCGACCTGCGCGCCACTACCGATCTTGATGTGGCCGACAGTCCCGGATTGACCGCCCATGACGACAAAATCGCCGAGCTCGGTCGAGCCCGAGATGCCGCACATCGCAACGATGATGCAGTTGCGGCCGATCAGGACGTTGTGCCCGATCTGGCAGAGATTATCAATTTTCGTCCCCTCGCCGATGATCGTATCCTTAAGGGCGCCGCGGTCTATGGTTGTATTTGCCCCTATCTCAACATCATCCTGGATGATGACGCGACCGATCTGCGGAACTTTCAGATGTCCACCGCGGCCCATGGCGAAGCCGAAACCGTCCTGGCCGATCCGGACGCCGGAATGAATTATGACGCGATCGCCCACAAGAGCGTGGGTGACGGTCGCTAGCGGGCCGATAAAGCAGTCCCGTCCGATCGTTACCCGGGCGCCGACGACCGCGCCTGCGGCGATGCGAGTGCCGCTGCCGATCTGCACGCCGGGTCCGATGATGACGCCCGGCTCGATGATGACGCCCGCCTCGATCTTGGCGGTCGGGTCGATAGGCGGCGCGCCTACTGCAGCCACCATGGGTTGCATAGCGCTTGGATAAAACAGCGCCAAAGCCAAAGCAAAGCCGTGATAGGGCTGCGGCGTGACTAGAGCCGTCGTTCCGGCCGGCACGCGATCGGCGAGTGCCGGACTAACCAGACAAGCGCCAGCGTTCGTCGTAGCCAGCTGCGGCAGATATTTCTTATTGTCGATAAACGACACATGCGTGGCCGCCGCTTCGACGAGCGGCCGTACGTCGTCGATCAGGGCATCGGGATTTGCCCCTTCAGCCAATTTTGCGCCTGCCGCCTTTGCGACTTCAGACAGCGTATATGGCCCGGTGCGTTCGAAAAAACCGGGATGCTCCATGGCGCCGCCTCCGGCACGTCGTTGTTTCAGATGATTGGTGTGGGGACGTTGAATGAACGACCTGAGAGATAATGGCAAGCCCCTGAGCGGAATTGCCCAAAGCTGTATTGCCTGATCGACAAAAAGAACGGCGCCTGTTGGGGCGCCGTTCTCAAATTTATCATAATTTCAAACCGTTCGCGTCCGGATCTTAGAACCTGGACGAAGCACCGAAGCGGAAGAACTGCGTCTGGTCGTAGCTTTCCTTGGTGAGGACCTTGGCAAAGTCCATGCGAAGCGGTCCGACCGGCGAGTTCCACATGATACTGCCACCGACCGACGAACGAATGGCGCTGCTATCCTGCAAGCAGGACTGACCGTTCTTCGCTACGCAGCCATCAAGCGCGTCGTGGGCGCCGCCCGTCGCATCCCAGAGAGAGCCCGCGTCGGCGAAGACCGCACCGCTGAGGCCGATGTCCTCAGGAACGAACGGCAGCGGGAAGCGGATTTCCGCAGTTGCCGCCCAGTATTTCTGACCACCGAGCGCGTCTTTGTTCGACGAATTGATGTCTCGCGGACCGAAGCCAGAGATATCGAAACCACGAACCGTCTCGCCGCCTTTGAAGAAGGAGTCGAGCAGGCGGACATCTTCGCCACCCCAGCCCTGGATCACGCCGCCGACGGCGCGGCCAACGAAGGTGATCTTGTCGGTGATCGGGTAGTAGTAGCGACCTTCCGCATTGACGCGCCAGTACTGTGCGTCGCCGCCGAGACCCGCGAAGTCGTTGGCCAGCTCGATGTAGTAGCCGTTGGTTGGGTTCCGAGCGTTATTACGCTTGTCGTAGCTGATGGTCGTGCCGATGAGCGAGGTCCAGTAGCCCTTATCGGTACAACGGAACAGGCCGTTCTGGTCGGTGCCGCCGCTGAAGTTCGCACCGCAGGCTTCTTTAATGGCAGGCGATGCCCAAGACGTAACGTCGAAGATCTCATCGCGAGACAATGCGTAGGTCGTCTGCATCCAGAGATGCTCGGCAAGCGGGAAGCCCAGACGAAGGTCACCGCCGATTTTGCGTTGTTGGAAACCTGACTGATCCGTGTAGTCGAGCTGTTTGAAGAACAGGTCGAAGCCCGCGGCCAAGTTACGATCAAGGAAGCGTGGCTCGGTGAACGAGAAGTCCACCTGCGCACGCTCGAACGAGCCAGCAAGTTTCAAGCGGACGTACTGTCCATTACCGAACAGGTTGCGCTCGGAGATCGAGACGTCGCCGATGACGCCTTCACTCGTCGAGTAGCCTGCACCGAACGAAAGCTCGCCGGTCGACTGTTCTTGCACCTCGACGTCGAGGATGACGCGGTCGGGTGCGGAACCGGGACGGCGCTTGATGTCGACGCTCTTGAAGAGGCCGAGTGCCTGCAAGCGCTTCTTGGCGCGATCGACCATCAAGGCGTTGAACGCGTCGCCTTCTGCAAGGCGGAATTCGCGACGGATCACGAAGTCTTTCGTGCGCGTATTGCCGATGACGTTGATGCGCTCGATGTAGATGCGCGGGCCTTCGTCAACGACGTAGGTAATCGCAATCGTGTGCGATGCTGCATCAGGGATCGGCCGCGGACGAACGCGCGCGAAGGCATACCCTTGGTCCGCGATGTCGAGCGTCAGCTTTTCGGACGTCTTGTCGATTTGCGAGGCGTCATAGACCTGCCCCGTCTGTGTCAGGAGATCGCCTGTCAGCGTGCTGGTATCGATGCCCGGAAGCGAGCTTTCGATGTTGATGGCCCCGAACGTGTAGGGCTGACCTTCCTCGATTGCGAAGGTGATGATGAATCCCGTGCCGTCCGGATCGATTTCGGCGTTAGCAGCCGTAACGGACGCGTCGGGATAGCCGTTCTTGAGGTAATACTGACGGATGAGCTCGCGGTCGAGGTTCATGCGGTCAGGATCGTAGATCGACGTTCCCTTGAGGAAGTCGAACCAGCCGACCTGCGTCGTCGAGATGACGTCGCGCAACTGGCTGTCGGAGAACGCGTGGTTGCCGACGAAATTGATGCCTTTGACCTTCGTAGCCGCACCTTCGTTGATCTCGAAGACGAGGTTTACGCGATCCTGTTCAAGCTGAATGATCTTCGGTTCGACGGTCGCGGCGAAAAGGCCCTGACGGCGATAAACGTCAAGAATGCGCTGCACATCGGCCTGAGCCTTGGCGCGCGTGAAGACAGAGCGGGGTTTCAATTGAACTTCGCCGACAAGCGTGGCCGTATCGACCTCGCTGTTACCCTCAAAGGCGACCTGGTTGATGACCGGGTTTTCCTTCACGGTCACGACAATCGTCGCGCCCTTGTAGTCGATCGAAACGTCAGCGAAGAGGCCGGTTGCGAAGAGAGCCTTGATCGAGGCGTCGACCTTCGAGGCGTTGTAGGGATCGCCAGCGTTGAACTGCAAGTAGGAGCGAACAGTCTCCGGCTCCACCCGCCGGTTACCGATAACTTCGATATTCTTGATCACGCTTTGAGCGAACGCAGCACCCGACGTCCAGGTTGCATCCACCATCGCGACCATCGGCGAGAGGACAAGAAGCGCCAGTAAGAGGCGCAATCCCGCCAGGATGATCTTGAATTTCTGCATACGCGGAATTGCCCCCGTGTGCCGCCGACCCCCAAATTCACATGCGCGCTGTCGGCGGCAGCGTCACACTCATGCGTCTTCTTTTTTCGTCGTCTTTTTGTCGTTCTTGTCGGCTCGTTTCTTATTGGTCTTGTTCGTGGTGACGTCCCAGCTCTGCGACAGCCTCTCCCGTCTGACTTCTCTTCGGCCCCCCGAGTCGAAATCATAACATGCTGCGCAGGATACCGCTTTTAACGATTCAGAAAGCCCTCGAAAAGTTGTAAGTTTACGTCACTCCCCAATGATTCTTCTCGGCATCAGCCAGCCCCCGTCAATCGACGCCAAACGTTCATAATGTCGTTGAAATTCACGAAAACCATCAACATCATGAGCAGCGCCAGCCCGACCTGGAAGCCCATCTGCTGCAGGCGTTCGCTGGCAGGCTTCCGGCGCACCGCCTCGAACGCGTAGAACATAAGGTGACCGCCGTCGAGAACGGGGATCGGCAGCAGGTTCAGGAAGCCGATATTGGCCGAGATGAAGGCGATCCACCGCAGCATCGGCTCGATTCCGAGTTCGGCGACTTTTGCGGTGACCTCGGCCATCATAATCGGGCCGCCCATCTGCTCTGCCGACTGCCGGCGGGTTATGATATCTCTGAGCCCTGCCAGCGTCGCGGTAATGTTGCCATAGGTTTCGCTGACGCCGAGCATTACGGCTTCCGGCAACCCGACGTGAACGGTCCGCACCTTGTCCGGCGCAATGGCGCGCTGGATGCCGATCAAGCCACGGCGGAACGTCCGACCCATCGCATCGCGCTGCTCATCGACGTTTGGCGTCGCCTTGAGTTCGACGGTCTTACCGTCGCGATCGACCGTGAAGGTCAACTGCTCGCCGGCGCTTGAGCCGACAATTCGCTGCAGATCATCGAAACGATCAATCTTCGTGCCATTGATCGCGACGATCATGTCGCCCTGCTTGAAACCGCCGCGCTCGGCGGGGGAATTGGGCACGACCGCGTCCACCAGCGGCGGCAGAATATGCAGGCCAACCGTGGCGTTAAGGCCGGAATAAAGAACGATGGCGAGGATAAAGTTGGCGATCGGACCGGCCGCGACGACCGCGGCGCGCGCACCTACCGACTTCGAATGGAATGCGCCCGCACGTTCGGACGGCTTCAGCTGCTTTTCGCCGCCGAACGACGAAGGATTTTCGTCGTCGATGAATTTGACGTAGCCGCCAAGCGGGATCCAGGCGAAGCGCCAGCGAGTCCCGTACTTATCATAAAAGCCAAAGATTTCAGGGCCGAAGCCAATCGAAAAGGCCTTGACCGTCACGCCGCACCAGCGCGCAACCAGAAAATGCCCCAGCTCGTGGATGAAGACTACGAGGGTCAACACCAGCAGGAACATCACGCCGTATTGCCAGATCCAACCTGCGAGCGACGCCAAAAAATCCATAGGTCCGCGATCCCGATGCTGATTCGGATTACCGTTAGCCGCTGAGATTAGGCGCTAGGCGCCTCAATAGCCACTAAGTTTCTCGTTAGATAAGGCTCGGGCCATGTCATCGACCGCCAGTATATCGTCGAGGCTTTGGGCCGGGCAAATGGCCCCCTGACGCTCCGCCGCAGCAAGCGTTTCTTCGACGAGCGCGGCGATGTCGAACATTTTGATGCGGCGATCGAGAAATGCCTTTACGGCCACCTCGTTAGCGGCATTCAACACTGCCGGAGCCGTATCGCCGCGGCGCATCGCCGCCCGGGCGACGCGCAGAGCCGGAAACCGATTTTCGTCAGGGGCTTCGAACGTCAAGGTCGCGAGGCGGGCGAGATCGAGCTTTTCCGTCGGCGCCGCCATTCGGTCGGGCCAGGACAGAGCGACGGCGATCGGCGTGCGCATGTCGGGGGACGCCATCTGTGCGAGCACAGAGCCGTCGACGTAGCTGACGAGGCAATGGATGATTGATTGCGGGTGGACGATGCAATCGAGTTTATCCACACCCACAGGAAAGAGGTGGAAAGCCTCGATCAGTTCCAGGCCCTTATTCATCAGGGTGGCACTGTCGATGGTGATCTTGGCGCCCATCGACCAGTTCGGATGCTTGAGCGCCTGCTCCGGCGTAGCGGCAGCGATGGCGTCGCGGGTCCAGGACCGGAAGGGGCCGCCGGACGCCGTCAGCACGATCTTATCAATCGACGCTGGGTCTGCGCCGGCCATGACCTGAAAGGCGGCGGAGTGCTCGCTGTCGACCGGCAGGAGTTCGGCGCCAGCCCGAGAGATTGCCGACGTGAAGACGTGGCCGGCCGAGACCAGACATTCCTTGTTTGCGAGTGCCACGCGGGCGCCTTGCGAGGCTGCCGCAAACGTCGGCTTGAGCCCCGCGGCGCCGACGATGGCCGCCAATGTGCAATCAACGGGTTCAAGCGCGGCTTCGACAAGCGCGTCCGGCCCTGCGGCCGTGCGGATGCTCGTTCCAGCCAGCGCCTCACGCAGTTCGCCAAGACGCGTTTCATCGCCGATGACGGCAACCCGGGCATTGTGACGGCGCGCCAGGGCCGCGAGTTCCTTGGCGTTCGATTGCGCCGTCAGCGCAACGATTTCGAATTTTTCGGGAGTCCGCGAGACGAGATCGAGTGTGCTCGTCCCGATCGACCCCGTCGCTCCAAGCACGCTGAGCCGCATCGGCCGTGCTGCATCGCCTCGCGGCGCTGCCGTGGCGCGATCGGGCAACCGGTTCGGAACGCTTGCGGTCACTGCCATCATTATGATCCGTATAAAAGCGCTCGCGCCGGCGCGAACGCATCAATTGAAAAGCCGATGAGCGCGGCCGCAACGCTGGCTGTCACAAGCCCATCCATACGGTCCATGAAACCGCCATGGCCGGGAATCAAGCCTCCAGAATCTTTCAGGCCGAAATGGCGCTTTAGTGCCGATTCAGCCAAATCGCCCCATTGCGACACCAAACCGACCGCCAATCCGAGGCTTGCGAGCCAAATCGCGCCGCCCGTACCGGACACGACCGAGAACAACGCGCCCACCGCAGCCGCAGCCGTGATGCCACCGATCAAACCGGACCAGGTCTTGTTCGGTGAGACCTGGGGCCAGAGTTTCGGCCCTCCGATGATGCGTCCGGCGGCAAAGGCTGCGACGTCGGTTACGGCCACAGCGAGAACAACGAACAACGTGGCGAGAAAGCCCAGAGGCTCGTCGCTTCGCAGCCATCCGAGCGCGACGACCGGCAGCGCGGTGTAAAGCACGCCCGCTCCTGACAGCCGCGCCCGATCGGAACCAGCCGCCAATGCTGCAACGGCGACGGCGCCGACGACGGCTGAGACGATGGCCATTCCGGCCATGTCTCGGGCCGTCAGCATGGCGGCAGCCAATACCGCCAGCACATGGACGATCAACCCGCTATCCGGCATCGGCCCCCTGACAATCCGGCCCCACTCCCAGCTCATCGCCGCAGCGACCAGAAAGGTCAGCAGCGCGAAGGCGCCTGGGCTCCAATACAGCATGGTGAAGGCAATGGCGCCAATGGCGACACCAGAGACGATCCGCAGGCGCAATTCAGCGGGGATAAAGTCGAACAAGCCGCCAAGAAAACGCTGCTGGCCGTCCCGATTTTCTGATGGCATTGCCAATCCTCAGGCCATCGAGCGCTTGGTCAAGCCGCCGAAACGGCGCTCGCGGGAGCGAAATTCCGCAATGGCGTTTTCAAATGCCGTCTTGTCGAAATCCGGCCAGTAGCAGTCGAGAAAGACGAACTCTGAGTAGGCGGTCTGCCACAATAGAAAGTTCGAAAGACGCATTTCGCCGGACGTGCGGATCAGCAGATCGGGGTCCGGAATACCAGAAGTATCGAGCGCATTCGCCATGCGTTCGACGGTGATATCGGCCGGATCCAGCAAGCCCGCTGCGACCTGTTCGGCGAGCTTGCGCGCAGCGCCTGCAATCTCCGAGCGCGAGCCGTAGTTGAAAGCGATAACGAGCGTCAGCTTGTCGTTATTGCGGGTCAATTCGACGGCTTCGTCGATCAGGGTCATCAGTTCGCTGTCAACGTGCAAACGCTGACCGATGACCCGAATGCAAACGCCCGACTTATGCAGATCGGCAAGATCGCGCCGGATGAAGCGTTTCATTAGTCCCATCAGATCGTCGATTTCGTCGATCGGACGTTTCCAGTTCTCAGAGGAGAAGCTGAAGATCGTGAGATATGTGATTTGCAGCTCTATTGCGGCGCGCACGGCACGGCGGACGGCTTCGACGCCCTGCCGATGACCGAGCGTTCTCGGCAATCCCCTCTCGCGCGCCCAGCGACCGTTGCCATCCATGATAATGGCAACGTGCTTCGGCGGCGTTACAGGGCCGGTCCGCTCGTCTGTCGGCTTCGCTGGTGGCGCCAATGTCAAACGGCCTCTGGGATTGAGATCTCACATATCTTCAGACAACTTCAAGCCAGCAAAACGACCGTGGCCATCAGACTTTTTGAATTTCGGCCTCTTTAGTAGCGAGCGTCGAGTCGACCTCCTTGATGAGGCGATCGGTGAGTTCTTGGACCTTATCCGAGTTTCCCCGTTGTTCGTCCTGGCTCATTTTGCCGTCCTTCTCAAGTTTCTTGAGAAGATCCATGGCTTCGCGCCGAACATTGCGAACCGAAACTTTCGTCTGCTCGGCATACTTGTGGGCGAGCTTGACGAGTTCCTGGCGGCGATCGGTTGTCAGCGCGGGAATCGGCAGACGGAGTATCTGGCCATCGGTGATGGGATTGAGGCCGAGGTTAGCTTCACGGATTGCCTTATCGACGGCAATGACGTTGCTGCGATCCCAAACCTGAACCGTAATCATGCGGGGTTCGGGAACCGAAACGGTTGCAACCTGATTGAGCGGCATCCGCGAGCCATAAACCATCACCTGTACGGGATCGAGGAGATTGGCGTGTGCACGCCCAGTGCGAAGGCCCGTAAACTCGCGCTTCAGAGCGTCGATCGAAGCGCGCATGCGCTTTTCAATTTCTTTGATGTCGTGAACAGTCTGAGACATTTCCTATTCCTTCCCGGCGCGCAAAACCGGACAGCAGCGCCCCGCTCGAAACGCGGCGCAGATCGGCATCGAGCGGCCTTCAGCCGGTTCCTTCAATGAGGGTCTGGCGAGCCTCGCCGCGCAGCGCCTTCAAGAGATTTCCCGGTTCTTCGATGGAAACCACAATTAGCGGAAGTCCGTTATCCCGGGCAAGGGCAATGGCCGCTCCGTCCATCACTTTGAGATCATTCGCTAAAACTTCGGAATAACTGAGCCGGTCATAACGTACTGCATCTTTGTGTTTTTTGGGATCGGCAGAGTAAACGCCGTCCACCTGGGTGGCCTTGATGACGGCGTCGCAGTTCATCTCGATGCCCCGCAGAACGGCTGCCGTATCGGTCGTGAAGAACGGATTTCCGGTGCCTGCCGCGAAAATGACGACCTGCTGGCGCGCGAGATAGGCCAGCGCCTTGGGGCGCACGTAGCTTTCACAGACCGTTTGCATGGGGATTGCCGAGAGCACGCGGGCGGGGACGCCGAGACGATCAAGAGAATTTTGGAACGCCAATGCGTTCATGACTGTCGCGAGCATGCCCATGTAGTCGGCAGTCGCGCGGTCCATGCCTTTCGCTGCGCCGGAAAGGCCGCGGAAAATATTGCCGCCGCCGATGACGACCGCAATTTCGGCGCCTGCCGCAACAGCATCCGCAATGTCTTTCGACAACCGCTCGGCAACGCTCATGTCGATGCCGTAGGGCTGCTTACCCATCAGAGCTTCGCCGGAAAGCTTCAGCAGCAGCCGCTTGTATTTAAGACCCCGCGCGTCCGCCATTCCGTTGCCTCCCGATCAGCACCAAAGCCATCATAATACGAAAAACCGGCCGATCACGGGCGATCGGCCGGTTGATACCTAACCTGCTCGGGCGATTCCGGCCAGCGGGCGTCCGTTGACCTTGAGCTCGACCTTGCCGATCTCAGCGACCGCCGCTTGCCAGCTTGCGGACTTCCTCGCCGAAATCTTCTTCCTTCTTGTCGATGCCTTCGCCGAGCGCGTAGCGGATGAAGCCTGCGACCTTGATCGGCGCACCGCAGGCCTTCTCGGCTTCTTTAACGGCCTGCGCGACCGTCGCCTTGCCGTCGCCAATCAGGAACGCCTGGTTCATGAGCACAACCGTACCGATGAATTCCTTGCGCAGCCGGCCCTCGCTGGCTTTGGCCAGAATGTCATCCGACTTACCGGCGTTGCGCGGCTCAGCCTTCGCCTGCTCGACGTAGACCGCCCTTTCGCGGTCAATCGCCTCTTGGGAAAGGTCACTCTCGTTGACAACGAGCGTGGTCGGCGAAGCTGCCACATGCATCGCGATCTTGCGGGCGAAATCGAAGAGCGTCGGCTCATCGCCCGCGCTTTCGAGTGCAACGAGCACGCCAATCTTGCCGAGGCCGTCTGCGACGCGATTGTGGACGTAGTCAGCGACGACGCCTTCCTTCACCGCAACGGCCGCCGTGCGGCGCAGCGTCATGTTTTCGCCGATCGTTGCGACAGCTTCCTGAAGCTGGACTTCGACGGTGTTTTTGGTGCCCGGATAATTCGCATCGAGGAGCGCCTTGAGGTCGCCCTTCGCTGCAGGAGCGAGGCCTGCGATATCACGGACGAGGGTCTGGAACTGCTCGTTGCGGGCAACGAAGTCGGTTTCCGAGTTGACCTCGACGACGGCGCCTTCACGGCCCTTGGCGACGATGCCGATCAGACCATCGGCGGCGATGCGGCCCGACTTCTTCGCAGCCTTCGAAAGGCCCTTCTTACGCAGCCAATCAACGGCGGCTTCGATGTCGCCGTTCGTTTCGGTCAGCGCGGTCTTGCAGTCCATCATACCGGCGCCGGTCATGTCGCGCAGCTTTTTCACGTCTGCGGCGGTGATCGTTGTCATTCCTGTCACCTATGAGGTTCGAGGCGCCCCGGCGGGCGCCTCATCAAAGTTCATTCACGTTCGCGCTTCAAAAGCACGTCAGTTTTGTGTCGAATTGCCAACGCGCTTTAGACGCTGGCGGCTTCGACGAGCTTCTTGGCCTGGGCAACCCAGTTTTCGCTGGCAATCTGGCCTTTGAGCTTCAGCTGGCGATCGAGCGCCTCGGCGTAATCGTTGTCGAGATCGGCGATCTGCCAGAAGTGGTAGACGCCCGCATCGTTGAGGCGCTGCTCGATCTTCGGCGTGATACCGGTGATGCGCTTGAGATCGTCGGCCTCGCCGCGCGGCGCTTCGATGCCCTTGAAGGTGACCTTCGGCAGATCTTCAGCCGGCGGCGTCTCGGATGCACCAACGTCAACGCCGGCGGAACCCTGCGAACGCTCCAGACCATCGAGCGCAGCACGGGCCATGAGATCGCAATAGAGCGTGATGGCGCGGCCGGCGTCGTCGTTGCCCGGAACCGGATAGTCGATGCCGTCGGGATCGCAGTTCGTATCGACGATCGCAACGATCGGGATGTTGAGCTTGCGCGCCTCCTGGATGGCGATCGATTCCTTGTTGGTATCGATCACGACGAGAAGATCGGGCGTGCCGCCCATGTCCTTGATGCCGCCGAGCGACTGGTTGAGCTTGTCGCGCTCACGCGTCAGGTTCAGGATTTCCTTCTTCGTGCGGCCCTGCGGGTCGGCGAGGATGTCATCCAGCTGACGCAGGCGGCGGATCGACTGCGAAACCGTCTTCCAGTTGGTCAGCGTGCCGCCGAGCCAACGATGGTTGATGAAGTACTGGGCGCTGCGCTTGGCAGCATCAGCGATGCCGTCTGACGCCTGACGCTTCGTCGCGACGAAGAGAACGCGACCGCCGCCGGCGACCGTGTCGGAAACCTTCAGCAACGCCTGGTGCAGCAACGGCACCGTCTGCGTCAGATCAAGGATATGGATTTTGTTGCGCGACCCATAGATGAACGGCGCCATCTTGGGGTTCCAGCGGTGAGCTTGGTGGCCGAAGTGAACGCCAGCTTCCAATAGCTGACGCATGTTGAAGGCAGGAAGTGCCATCGAAACGTTTCCTTTTCCGGTTAGACCTCCGCGAGACTTGAGAAGAGATTTGCAAGCCTTTTTACGGACTTAGCATTTCTCCACCGGAGCACGATGCGGGGCTTTTCATCCGCATGGCGCAAATGTCTCGCGTGTGAGATGGCGGCTGTATACGGGGGATCGGCTTTTTGTGCAAGCCTAGGCTGCGGCTAAACTTGTATCAGCCACTTCCGGCACCCGCCTGCCAGGCGGCGAATGCAACGCGCACCACGGCCGCCGTCTTGATGAGCGGATCGTGGCGCGCGGAATCATGGATTAAGGGGATATGCGGCTACTGCTCCCGCCCCTCCCCGCGTTCGGGGCGAGACGCGTCGCGTCGTCAGTTTACTTGCTGCACTTGGAATCGAGCGTCGAGACGGCGTCGTCCATCGCCTTGGCTTCCGGCGAGTCGTCCTTGGCGTCCTGGCCGTCATCCCAGGCGTTCTCGAAATCCTCGCCCAGCGTTTTGAAATATCCGTCGATTTCGTCGCTGGCGGCTTCCGCCTTTTTCTCGTCGTCGCCGACCTCGTCCATTTTCTTGGTCATGGCGCAATAGGCTTTCACCTTCGCGGGATCGGAGGCGACGGCTTCGATATTCTTCTTAATGTCGGCTGCGCTCAATTTCGGCGGCTCTTTCTCGTCGTCGGCGGCGCGAGCGACGGTAGCAGCAGGAGCAAGCAGCAAAGCAGCAATCAAAGCGGCGTGGAATTTTGACATCTCTTGCCTCGTTTTTGGCTAGCTCGGGGTGCGGAGCTATGCGCTGAAACTGTGTCAGAAGAAGGCAGCGTCACGGCGCTGCCTTCGACTAAAAACGCAACTTCACTTAGCGCCAATAGCGCCAGTAGCACTTGCGGTGGCCGTGATGCCAACGGCAAACCCACTTGCGGTGCTTGTAGTGCCGATGCTTGTAGTAGCGCTTCTTGTAATAGACGTGCTCGACGGCGGTTTTATCCGCGTGCACGCCAATCCCGTTGAGGTTCGCGCCGGCGACACCTGCGTTTGCAGCGCCGCCAAAAGCGCCGAGGGTGACGGCAGCGGCAACAGCTGCTGCGATCAAGCTCTTTTTCATTAGAGGCTCCTATCTTCTTCAAAGAAAGACGCGGTCTCTCACGTCTTGAACCTCTAACGCTTAGCGCAGCGAAAAGCCGTCGATGATGACGAAAAATATTCCGCGAATTGAGTGTAACTTTTGAGCCAGCAACCAGTGGTATTAGATTTCGATTATTTCGGCCACAATTGGCAGCGCTTCAATGCGAATTGCTTCGCGGGGGGAAACGTCATACCGGCCTGCGAGGACAAATTCCATTTCGCGGTTGCGATCTTCGAGCGGCAATACGATTCGAATTTCACCGCCGCGTGCATTCGGCCGCAAATACTTGCTGACGTCCGAAACAGGCGCTGCATTCGCCACGATCGACTTGCGATCGAGAACGAGCTTGAGGTTGCGGGGAACGGCGGATGCGGCCTTGTCGAGTTCCTCAATAGATTGCACGCGCATTTTCATCGTCTCGCCATCGCGTTCGGCTTCGACTGAAACGATCACCGGCGTGCCTGGCTCCAGAAGATCGCGACTGGCTGCAAGCGTATCGGAAAATATGACCGCTTCGAATTGGCCCGTCGCGTCGGAGAACGTAGCAAAGGCGAATTTGTTGCCTTTCTGCGAGCGGCGCTCGCGGGCGGCGATGACGATGCCAGCGAGGCGTCCGGCCGTCGCGCCACGCTGCACGAGCATTTCGAATTCACTGAATTTCTTTATGCCAAGCTTCTTCAGCACGCGATCATACTGATCGAGCGGATGGCCGGAGAGATAAAAGCCGATGGCTTGGAACTCTTCCGATAGCTTCTCCATCGCGGTCCACGACTGCGTCGCGCGCAGAACGAGATCTGCGGGCTTCCCGGCGGTGCCGAAAAGGTCGGTCGTGCCCTGCGCTTCGTCGGCGGTGCGGCGCTGCGCAGACGCCAGAATGGTATCGGCGTTGGCGGCGACGAGCGCGCGATTGGAATTCAACGAGTCGAACGCGCCGCCCTTGGCGAGCGTTTCGAGCGCACGCTTATTAAGCGCCTTTGCATCGACGCGCGACGCAAAGTCGGCAAGCGATTCATAAAGGCCGCCGGAGTTTCTCTCATTGACGATCGTCTCGACGGCGCTCGCCCCGATATTCTTCAATGCGGCAAGCGAATAACGGATCGAACCAAGCTTGGAATCTCCGGATGGCGGCTCAACGCCGAAATCCACGCCGGAATTGTTCACGCACGGCGGCAGCATACGGATGCCGGATTTGCGCGCTTCGGACGCAAACATCGCGAGCTTATCCGTGTTGCCCATATCGAGCGTCATGGACGCGGCGAAGAATTCCTCGCGGAAGTTCGCCTTCAAATACGCCGTGTGATAGCTGACGAGCGCATACGCGGCTGCGTGCGATTTGTTGAAGCCGTAGCCAGCGAACTTATCGACGAGTTCGAAGATGTAGATCGCTTCTTCCTTTTTCACGCCCTTGCTGACAGCGCCTTCGACGAAGCGCGCTTGCTGCTTCGCCATTTCGGCCTTGTCTTTCTTACCCATCGCACGGCGAAGCATGTCGGCCTGGCCAAGCGTGTATCCGCCCATCACCTGCGCGATCTGAATGACCTGCTCCTGGTAGATGATGACGCCGTAGGTCTCTTTTAGAATACCTTCGAGCATCGGATGCAGATAGTCGACCGGCTCCTCGCCGTGCTTGCGGTTGATGTAGGTCGGGATGTTATCCATCGGGCCGGGGCGATAGAGCGCCACCATAGCGATGATGTCCTCGAAGCGGTCGGGCTTCAGCCGCTTCAAGCTTTCGCGCATGCCCGTACTTTCAAGCTGGAACACGCCGGCCGTGTCGGCCTTGGCCAGCATTTCATAAGCGGGCTTGTCGTCGAGCGGCAAACTCGGCAAGTCGACGGTTATGCCGCGCACGCGCTTGATGAGCTGCACGGCTTTTTCGAGCACGGTGAGCGTCTTGAGACCCAGGAAGTCGAACTTCACGAGGCCCGCTGCCTCGACCATCTTCCAGTTGTATTGTGTGATCGGGAAGTTCGATTTCGGATCGCGGTAGAGCGGCACCAACTCTTCGAGCGGACGGTCACCAATCACCATACCGGCGGCGTGCGTCGAGGCGTGGCGATAAAGGCCTTCGAGCTTTTCGGCGATTTCGAGCAAGCGGGCGACGATCGGTTCGCTATCGCGCTCTTCCTGCAATTTGGGTTCGCCGTCGATCGCTTCACGGAGCGTGACGGGATTGGCAGGATTGTTCGGCACGAGCTTGCAGAGCCGATCGACCTGGCCATACGGCATCTGCAGCACGCGGCCGACGTCGCGCAGCACGGCGCGCGCTTGCAGCTTTCCGTGCGTGATGATCTGCGCGACGCGGTCGTCGCCGTATTTCTTCTGCACGTAGTCGATGACGCGGTCGCGCTTTTCCTGGCAGAAGTCGACGTCGAAGTCCGGCATCGAAATACGCTCAGGATTGAGAAAGCGCTCGAACAGCAGGCCGAAGCGCAACGGATCGAGATCGGTAATCGTCAGCGCATAAGCGACGAGAGAACCGGCCCCCGAACCGCGGCCCGGTCCGACCGGCACGCCGTTGGCTTTCGACCATTTGATGAAGTCGGCCACGATGAGGAAGTAGCCGGGAAACTTCATCTGCGTGATGACGTCGACCTCGTAAGCGAGGCGCTTTTCGTAATCTTCGACCGTGAAGCCTGGCGATGGCCCGTGTGCCTCGAGGCGGCGCTTCAGGCCTTCGACCGCCTGACGCTTCATCTCCGCGGCTTCTAAGCGGAAATTTTCGATTTCGCTGAGGCTATCATCACCGGCAACAAAGCGTGGAAGGATCGGCTTCTTGCCTTCGGGGCGGAATGCGCAGCGGATCGCAATTTCTATCGTGTTCGCCAGCGCCTCGGGAAGATCGGCGAAGAGAGACGCCATCTCGTCTTCGGTCTTGAGATAATGCTCGGGGCTGGCTCGGCGTCGATCGTCTTCGACAACATAACGGCCATCGGCGATGCATAGCAGCGCGTCGTGCGCTTCGTAATCGGCACGCGAGGCGAAATAGCATTCGTTCGTCGCAACGATCGGCAAGCGCCGCGCATAGGCAAGTTCGAGCAACTGCGGCTCGACTTCGGCTTCTTCTGCAAGACCGTGCCGCTGAATTTCGACGTAGAGGCGATCGCCGAATATCTTCTCAAGCGTCGCGAGCCTCTCGGCGGCGTGATCGGGCTGAGCGTTGCGCAAAGCGGTGTCGATCGGGCCTTGCGGGCCACCCGTCAGCGCGATCAATCCGGCTGACAATTCCTCGAGCCGCGCGATCTTCACATGCGCAGGCTCGTCCGACGCCGCCTCGAAATTCAGCGCCTTCGACAGCTTCATAAGGTTCGCAAAGCCGTCGGCGTTCATGGCCAGCAGCGCGAGCTTGCCCGCGGGCTTCACGCGCGGCTCGTTGCTCATGGCTCGCAATGCCATCGGGCCATTGTCGCGGTTATCGCCGAAATCAATATCGAGCGTCGTGCCGACGATGGGCTGCACACCGGCGCCCCAGATTTTCTCGGAGAACTCAAGCGCGCCGAAAAGATTATTCGTATCGGTGAGGCCGATCGCGGGAAGGTTCATCGCCGTCGCGAGCTTGGCGAGCTTGGTAATCGGCAACGCGCCTTCGAGCAGCGAATAAGCCGAATGAACCTTCAGGTGAATGAATTTTGGCGCGTGCGGAGCGGTGCGAATCGGAGCGTTCATAAGCCTATTTTGCGCGCTTCAAACGCGGCTGTCTCGACGCAAAAATACCGGGCAAAAACAACCCGTTTGGCTCGCGTCGAAAGCCATTTGGCGCCTTAACGCGTTTTGGACAGCGAAATTTCGATCAGCTGGCCTTCCTGGACTTGCAGCACGCGGTCCATGCGCGCTGCCAGCTCCATATTGTGGGTCGCGATCAAGGCTGCAACGCCCTGGCGGCGGATGACGTCAACGAGTTGCACGAAAACGTGGTCGGACGTGTGCGGATCGAGATTGCCCGTCGGCTCATCGGCGAGCAGAAGGCGGGGGCTGTTCGCCAAGCCACGGCAGATGGCAGTGCGCTGCTGCTCACCGCCGGACAACTCGGCTGGACGATGCTCCGCACGCTGCGCAAGCCCGACGCCGGCAAGAAGTTCGTGCGCATGGGCTTCGGCGGCCTTGCGGCTTTTGCCGAGAATGAGCTGCGGAATGACGACGTTTTCCAGCGCGCTGAACTCGGGCAGCAACTGGTGGAACTGGTAGACGAAGCCGATTTCCTTGCGGCGCAGACGTGTGCGCTCGGCTTCTGTCATCGTGGCGCAGTCGCGTCCGTTGATGACGACCCGACCGCTCGACGGCGATTCAAGTAGGCCCGTGATGTGCAAAAGCGTCGACTTACCAGCACCGGAAGGGCCGACGAGCGCCACGGCCTGACCCGGCCAAAGCACGGCATCGACGCCGCGCAGCACAACGACTTCCTTCTCGCCTTGGCGGAAAGAACGCGTGACGCCCTCAAGCTGCAGAATTGGTGCGATCGGTTTGTTTTCCATGCGTCCTACTCGTACCGCAGGGCTTCGACGGGATCGAGCTTCGACGCCTTCCACGATGGATAGAGCGTCGCGATAACCGAGAGCACGAGCGCCATCACGACAATGCCGCCGGTTTCGTGGAAATCGATCTCGGCTGGAAGCTTCGTCAGATAGTAGACGCTCGGGTCGAATACGGTCGTACCCGAAACCCACGAGACGAAGTTCTTGATGCTCTCGATATTCCAGCAGAAGAGCACGCCGATGACGAGACCGGCGAGCGTGCCGACGATACCGATCGATGCGCCGGTTATCAGGAATATGCGCATCACTGCGCCTTTGGTGGCGCCCATCGTTCTGAGAATGGCGATGTCACGGCCCTTGTCTTTCACGAGCATCATCAGGCCGGAGATGATGTTCAACGCCGCGACCAGCACGATCAGCGACAGGATGATGAACATGACATTGCGCTCAACTGAGAGCACGTTGAAGAACGTCTCGTTGCGCTGACGCCAGTCGTTGACGGCGATCGTCGGGCCACCCGCGTTCTTGATCAGATCGTCGTAGTGATCGACGTCCTCAGGATTGTCGACAACCACTTCGACGACATCGGTCTCGCCCGTCTTTGAGAAATACTTCTGCGCTTCGGCCAGTGGCATGAAAATCATCATGCGGTCGTATTCCGACATGCCGAGCTCGAAGATCGAGGTGATCTGATAGGCCTTCGATCGCGGCGCGGTGCCGAAGGGAGTCGAAGCGCCACGCGGCGACACAAGCGTGACCATGTCGCCCAGGCCAACGTGAAGCTGATTGGCAAGGCGCACGCCCATAGCGATGCCGTGCTGGCTGTCGAAGCCATCGAGCGTTCCGGCGCGCATATTTCCGGAAACGAGCTTCAAGGATTTGAGGTCGCTTTCGCGCAGGCCGCGCACAAGTCCGCCAAGCGCCTGGGTGCTGGAGGAAACCATGACCTGGCCTTCGATCACCGGCATCGCGATTTTGACGCCAGGCACTTTGCTGATCCGCTCAGCGACTGCATCATAATCGGTGAAGCGCTCGCCGATCTTCTGCACGATGACGTGGCCGTTCAGGCCCATGATCTTGGAGAACAGGTCGTGTCGGAAGCCGTTCATCACGGCCATCACGATGATTAGCGTGGCGACGCCGAGCATGATGCCGAGAAAGGAGAACCCGGCGATGACCGAGATAAAGCCTTCCTTGCGGCGCGCGCGGAGGTAGCGGCCCGCGATCATCCACTCGAAAGCGGAAAACGGCGCCGTCCCGCTTATGGCACCTTGGTCGGCGGGCACTCCAGCGGACACCCCACCGTGCGCTGAAACTGTCATCGAGCCCTCACTGTCGTTGCCCCATTGCGCGCCGCATCGCAGCTCCCTGTGTCGCAGTTAAGGCCATCTCACCGCATTGCGGCCGTTTTAGTATGCGCGGGCGATAAGCACATACTCTTTCGCGGGTTCTCCCGTGAAGAAACATTTACTTGCGGGCGCGTCTTGAACCAGAGGCGCATTGCGAATCGTAAGCTTCAGAGCCTTCAGGCGATCTGCAATTCCTTCCAGGACCTCGCCATCAGGGCGCGACCACGGGACACGGACCCAGCCTTTGAAGGCGCCCGCCTCGTCTTCGCCCTCGCCAGGCCCGAAATAGTCAGCCAGCTCGTCGAACGTCGTCATGTTGGTGATGATGTTGCCGTCGAGCCGCGCCTTGGCTTCGGCGAACAGAGTGCCTTGAATATCCTTGAGAAGTGCTGGGGCTCCGGCGACGAACGCGTCGCGCGGCATGGTGGTCGAGATGACCTTGTCGCCATCGCGCAGACGATCGCGGCGCATGAACGTGACGTTGCCGCCGCTAGCATCGCGGCCGCCAACCTCGACAATGACGGGCGCGCCGCGGCGGACCCAGTTCCAACGCTTCTCGGCCGACTTGATCGGCTTCAGATCGACGAGGGTGCGGACACCGGCTGCTTTCAGGTCTTTCTCAATTGAAGCGCAATATTCGATGAGCGCGGCATCTTCCGGCTTCTCGCGTAGCATCGGGACAATGATGATCTGGCGCGGCGCGATCATCGGCGGCAAGCGAAGGCCATCGTCGTCGCCGTGGGTCATGATCACACCACCGATGAGACGGGTCGACACGCCCCAGCTCGTCGTATGGCAATAGGTCAGCTGGCCTTGCGCATTCTGGAACTGGATGTTCTGCGCTTCGGCGAAGTGCGTACCGAGATAATGGGACGTACCGGCTTGCAGCGCCTTGCCGTCCTGCATCATGGCTTCGATGGAATAGGTGTTGTCGGCGCCGGGAAATCGCTCATTCGGCGGTTTTTCGCCAGCCACAACCGGCATCGCGAGAACGTCTTCAGCGAACGTGCGATAGACCTCCAACATCTTCAGCGTTTCAGTGACGGCATCGTCGCGGTCGGCGTGAGCGGTATGACCTTCCTGCCAGAGGAATTCTGCCGTGCGTAGAAACAGACGCGTGCGCATTTCCCAGCGCACGACGTTGGCCCATTGGTTGATCAGTAGCGGAAGATCGCGATAGCTTTTCACCCAGCGCTGAAACGCATCGCCGATGATGGTTTCCGACGTCGGACGGACGATCAACGGTTCTTCGAGCTTGGCGTCGGGATCGACGACGAGCTTGCCGTCTTCGTTCTTCAGGCGATGATGAGTGACAACCGCCATTTCCTTGGCGAAGCCTTCGACGTGCTCGGCTTCCTTGGCGATGAAGCTCATCGGGATGAAGAGTGGGAAATAGCAATTGTCGTGCCCCGTCTCTTTGATGCGGGCATCGAGATCGGCCTGAATACGCTCCCACACGCCCCAGCCCCATGGCTTGATGATCATGCAGCCGCGGACAGGGCTCGTCTCGGCCATGTCGCCGTCACGGACGACGGCTTGGTACCACTCGGGGAAGTTCTCCTCGCGGGAAACGGAAAGCGCGCGCTTGCTCATCGTACCGACTTTATGCTTCTGGCGGACCCGTAGCCGCGGGCCTAGCCTATTCTAGGGATCAGCGCGCATAGCCGCTTGGAATGCCGCTTGCAACACGTCGCGCAGGTGCAAGCCCCAAATTGGTGGAATTATGTGCGAAATTTGCGCTTAAGGGCCGCCGGACGGGTTCGCCGCCTAGTTGCCGACGTGAATGAGGCCTGTTGAGATCTGCAAAAGGTCGACCTTTGCAGCGACAGCGTAAATGATCGCGAACACCACGCACGTCACGACCGTATTCACGAGGAAGACGCGTAACGGGTTGATTCTGTGGGGCGCGCTTTCGGGTGTGCCGGGCACGACGTCGCCCGCTTCACCCTGTGTTTTTGCAAAGAACGGCAGGACCGTAAAAAGCGTGATGAACCACAGGCAAAAGAACGTGGCGACGGCGATCGAGGTTCGCATGACGAGACCCTTCGAACTAGAGCCAGAGGCTCGGTTTACACCTGTTCCAGCTCGACGAGGGTGCCGCAGAAGTCCTTCGGATGCAGGAACAGCACGGGCTTACCGTGCGCGCCGATCTTCGGAGTTCCGTCGCCGAGCACGCGCGCACCCTGGGCCTTCAACTGGTCACGCGCAGCAATGATGTCGTCAACCTCATAGCACACATGGTGGATACCGCCGTCAGGAGATTTTTCAAGAAACTTCGCGATAGGCGAAGCTTCGCCAAGCGGCTCCAGAAGCTCGATCTTGGTGTTCGGAAGCTCGATAAACACGACCCTGACGCCGTGCTCGGGCTGATCCGTGGGCGCGCCGACTTTGGCTCCCAGAGCGTTCTTATAGACGCCCGAGGCCTTTTCGAGGTCCTTGACCGCGATGGCAACGTGGTTCAGGCGTCCGATCATGCTCCGTTCTCCGATGTGGGATTGAGATTTGGCGAAGTTTCGAGACTTCAGCCCCTGCCATCCACCACGGAGAGGAGCACTTTGACAACAGGCTTCTTGCCCCAGGCTTCGTTAATGGCCGAGCGCACAGCCCTTTGAACGGCTTCCTGGACCATGCCGTGGTCGGCCCGCCGCTTCGGCGGAATGGAGCGGAGCGTGCCATCGATGGCATCGAGCACGATCTCGCGCATCGAGTCACCGTCTCGGTCCGCGGCCGGAATGCCTTCGAGCACGACGCCGGGTTCACTCAGAATTTCGCCACGGCGGGACAATGCCATCGCAACGACGGCGATGCCAACGAACGATAGCTTGCGGCGCGCCTTCACCGGTCCTTCGACGTCGGGCACGATGAGATTGCCGTCGCGATAGAGACGGCCGACCGGCGCCTCATCGATGACAGAAACCGGCTCCGGCCAGAGCTTCAGGATTTCGCCATCAACAATGGTAAACGTCTGCTCAGCGCCGCAAGCGCGCGCGAGCTTGGCGTGTTCCCTGAGATGCCGCGCTTCGCCGTGCATCGGGACGGCAATCTTCGGGCGAAGCCAGGAATACATATCTCTCAGTTCGTCGCGACGGGGATGGCCGGTGACGTGCACGAGCGCTTCGGCGTCGGTGACGATTTCGGTACCGAGTCGCGCCAAAGCATTCTGCACGCGCGAGACGGCGCGTTCGTTGCCCGGAATGGTGCGCGACGAGAAGATGACGAGATCGCCCTTATCGAGCGAAATGTCCGGATGCTCGTCTTCGGCGATACGCGCGATGGCGGCGCGCGGCTCACCCTGGCTGCCGGTACACAGCACGACGACTTTATTGCGCGACAGATCCGAAAAGCGCTGCTGGTCCAGATACGTGAAGTTCGGCGGCAAGTAGCCGGTCTCAATCGCAACTTCGATGATCCGATGCAAAGCGCGCCCTGCGACAACCAGCGAGCGCCCGGCTGCTTGAGCCGCGGCCGCAATCGAAGCAACGCGGGCGACATTCGAGGCAAAGAGCGTGACAGCGACACAGCGCGGTGCATCGGCGATCAGCTTTTTCAGCGTTTTGGCGACGTCCTCTTCCGAGGCCGAGCGCCCTTCACGCATGGCGTTGGTCGAGTCGCCGACAAGTGCGAGCACGCCTTCATCGCCGAGCGACTGCAACTTCGCGGCATCGTGTGGACGACCGACGACGGGCGTCGGATCGAGCTTCCAGTCGCCAGTATGGAATACGAGGCCCGCAGGCGTCCGGATCGCGAGCCCGTTGGGCTCAGGGATCGAATGCGTGAGGCATACGAGTTCAATATCGAAAGCGCCCGCTTTGAAGCGACCCCCAAGCGGGACCTCTTTGATGGGCAGCGAAACGGAACCTCCGAACTCGCCGGCTTTCGTCTTCAGCATTCCTGCCGTGAACGGTGTCGCGAAGATCGGGCATTCCAGCGAAGGCCACAGGTCGATGACAGCGCCGATGTGGTCTTCATGCGCATGCGTCAACACAAGGCCCGCGAGTTTCTTGCGCTCGGGAATGATGAAACGAAGATCGGGCAATATGACGTCGGCGCCAGGTTCTCCCTCGTGCGGGAATGTCACGCCGAGATCAACCATCAGCCACGAGCGCGCGCGCGGTGGACCGAAGCCGTACAGATAGACGTTCATGCCGATCTCACCGAGACCGCCAAGCGCCATGAATACGAGTTCGTCTGAATTAAACTTTCCGGAGGATGGGGATGACGTCGGACGTTCGCTCATGAATCCCCATCGCGCGCGACTTCGCCGACCAAGGCAACGTCACCGTAATTGACTTCCCTGACGGCGCCGCCGACCTCGGCCAGCAGAGCACCGGTTTCCGCCAGTCCCTGATAGGTTCCGGAGACGGGCCCCTGGGTTGTATTGATCGTTATCCGTTCCCCGAGCGGACCGGCGCGTTCGATCCAGGCCTCGCGGATCGCAGCAAAATTCGCTCCAGCGTTCCAGCAATCCAGCCAATGGAAAACGCGTTCCGACAGGACGTCGAGCAAGGCACTCGGTTCAGGTGATCGACCGAAATGGCCGAGTGCAGTAGCAGCGCGCCCAAGCGCGTCCGGAAAAGTCACAAGATTCAATCCAAAACCCAAAATAGCTAAAAAGCCGGAGCCTTCCCGTAACGACGTGCTCTCGACCAGAATTCCACCGGCTTTGGCAAATCCAATCAAAATGTCGTTCGGCCATTTGAGGCGAAGTTCGGCCTCCGAAGCAAGATCCATTGTCGCTCGAATGGCGTCTATGACTGAAATTCCTGCCAGAAGTGACAATTGGCCCGCTTTTTCCATTGGCGCAGTGCAACGAAAGGCCAAGCTGGCGTGAAGATTTCCCGTCTGGGAGACCCACTGTCGCCCGGAACGCCCCCTACCCCCGGTCTGGACGTCGGCGATGACCCATAGGGGCAGCGGTTCACCCGCCAGTCCTAAGCGCGTAGCGTCGGCGTTCGTCGAGCCGGTCTGGGCGACGTGGACGATTCGCGGCGGCGGGACTTCATCCATCAGTCATTAAAGCGGATGCGCCGACACCAGGACTGAGGCGGCGGCGGTGGCAGCGTCAACGATGGCACCACCGACGAACGGCAGCACGAATGCAGCCGCGAAAACAGCCGACAGCGCCATGACAGCGGAGGTTCGGCCTTCGCGCGGCGAGAACGCCTCGGCCGGTTCATCGAAGAACATGACCTTCACGATGCGCAGATAATAGTAGGCGCTGATGACGCTCGAAACCATGCCGATGACCGAGAGCGGATAGAGCCCTGCCTTGATGGCGGGAAGGAACACGTACCACTTCGCCCAGAAGCCCGCGAGCGGCGGAATGCCTGCAAACGAGAACATCAAAATCGCCAGGATCGTCGCGAACGTCAGATCGGAGCGCGCGAGCCCGGCCAAATCGGAGATGCTTTCGACGTAGCGGTCGCCGCGGCGCATTGACAGGACGCAGGCGAAGGCGCCGAGCGTCATGGCGACGTAGATCGCGAGATAGATCAGTACGCCGCTCGTTCCCTCGGGACTGTTGGCGGCGAGGCCCACCAGCGAGAAGCCGACATGGCCGATCGACGAATAGGCGAGCAGCCGCTTGATGTTGGTCTGACCGATGGCGGCGAACGCGCCAAGCGCCATAGACGCGATCGACAGGAAGATGACGATCTGCTGCCATTGCGGCGCGGCTGCGGGCATTGCGGCTTGCGTGAATCGCAGCAAGAGTGCCATCGCAGCGATTTTCGGCGCGCCGGCGAAGAAGGCCGTCACCGGCGTCGGCGATCCCTGGTAGACGTCGGGCGTCCACATATGGAACGGCACGGCGGCGATTTTGAAAGCGATGCCGACAAGCACAAAAACGAGGCCGAACGTCAGGCCGACGTTCGTCGCCATTTCCGGCAAGCCAGCAGCGGATGCGATCGACGCGTAGCTCGTCGAGCCAGTGACGCCGTACAGGATCGAAGCGCCATAGAGCAGCATGCCTGACGACAGCGCGCCGAGCACGAAATACTTCAGACCCGCCTCGCTCGAGCGGACATCGTCGCGATTGAAGGCGGCCACGACGTAAAGCGCCAGCGATTGCAATTCGAGTCCAAGATAGAGCGCGATGAGGTCATTTGCCGAAACCATCATCAGCATGCCGAGCGTCGCCAGCAGCACCAGCACCGGATATTCGAACAACAGCAGCTTCGCGCGCGTGAAGTTGTCGAAGGTCATCAGCAGCGTCAGCGCCGCGCCGACGAGAATGACGATCTTCAGGAAGCGGGTGAAACTGTCGGATACGAACGCACCATTGAATACCGTTGCGGAGCCGCTTTGCTCGAAGACGGCGATGGCGACGACGACCAGCAGGCCGATGGCCAACCACGAGACGACGCGGCCAGCCGCTTCGCCGTTCTTCATGAAAACGCCGACCATCAGCAGCGCGATGGCGCCGAGCGCGAGGATGAGCTCGGGCAGGACGACTTGCAGGACCGTGCTATCGATCATTGGTATCCTCGCGTCGTCAGCGATGCGGCCGCCGTTGCCTGGGCCGACTGATAATTTTCGACTAGGTTCTTCACCGACGTCGCCGTCACGTCCAGAACCGGCGACGGATATACGCCATAGAAAATGGTGAGCAGGATCAGCGGCGCCAGGATCGCAACCTCACGCGGCGACAGATCGAGGATGCTTTTGAGGTTCGCCTTTTCCAGCGCCCCGAAAATCACGCGCCGATAAAGATAGAGCGCGTAAGACGCCGAGAGGATCACGCCCGTCGTCGCGATGATCGCAACCCAGGTATTGGCTTTAAACGCCGCGAGCAAAGTCAGGAATTCGCCGATGAAGCCGCTGGTGCCAGGCAGGCCGATATTCGCCATCGTGAAGACCATGAAGGCGAAGGCGTATTTCGGCATGCGCTCGACGAGGCCGCCGTAAGCTGCGATCTCACGCGTATGCATGCGGTCGTAGATAACGCCGACGCACAGGAACAGCGCCGACGAGACGATGCCGTGCGAGAGCATCTGGAAGATGGCGCCGTCAACGCCCTGCTGGGTCGCCGAGAAGATGCCCATCGTCACGTAGCCCATGTGCGCAACCGACGAATAGGCGATCAGCTTCTTCATATCTTCCTGAACGAGCGCGACGAGCGAGGTGTAGACGATCGCCACGATCGAGAGCGTGAAGACGAAGGGCGCGAGATCGGCAGATGCGTTCGGGAACATCGGCAGCGAGAAACGCAAGAAGCCGTAGCCGCCCATTTTCAGCAGAATGCCGGCGAGAATGACGGAGCCTGCGGTCGGCGCTTCAACGTGAGCATCGGGCAGCCACGTATGAACAGGCCACATCGGCATCTTGACCGCGAAGGATGCGAAAAACGCGATCCATAGCCACCATTGCATTTCAGGCGGGAACTTCGTTTGCAGCAGCGTCGGGATGTCGGTCGTACCGGCGTGCCAGTACATCGCCATCATCGCGAGCAGCATCAACACAGAGCCGAGCAGCGTATACAGAAAGAACTTGAAGCTCGCGTACACGCGGCGCTTACCGCCCCAGACGCCGATGATGACGAACATCGGGATGAGGCCGCCCTCGAAGAACAGATAGAAGAGCACGATATCAAGCGCGCAGAAGACGCCGAGCATCATCGTCTCGAGGATCAGAAACGCGATCATGTATTCCTTGACGCGGATCTGTATCGACTGCCAGCTCGCAAGAATACAAAGCGGCATCAGGAACGTCGTCAGGATGACGAACAGCATCGAGATGCCGTCGACTCCCATCTTGTATTTCAGGGGGCCAAGCCAGTTGTATTCCTCAACGAACTGAAAGCCGGCAGACGAGCTGTCGAAGTTGATCCAGATCAGCAACGACACAGCAAAGGTGACGAGCGTCGTCCAAAGCGCGATCCAGCGGGCATTGCCCTTCGCTTCGGCGTTTTGCGTCGCGATCAGCACCGCTCCGATGAGCGGGAGGAAAATCGTGACCGAGAGAATGTTGCTCATTTGAGCACCCCGCCGAAGAGCCCGTTGTACGTCAGCCACGTGAGGATGGCGGCGACACCGATCAGCATCGCGAAGGCGTAGTGATACATGTAGCCGGTCTGCAGTTTGACGACCCGGTCGGTGACGCGGACAACGCCTTCCGCCGTACCGTCGATCGCGCCGTCAATGATCGTTCCGTCGCCGCCTTTCCAGAGCAAGCGGCCGAGCGCGAAGGCTGGCTTCACGAAGATGAAGTTGTAGAGTTCGTCGAAATACCACTTATTCAACAGGAACAGGTATAGCGGCTTGAATGCCCTTGCAGTGGCTTCGGGAAGCCAGGGCGCGCCGATGTAATAAACCCAGGCAACGACGAAGCCGAAGATCATCGCGATGAACGACGAGTAGCTGACCCATTCCGGCACGTCGTGCATCTCGTGCAGGATGTGGTTGTGCTCGCCGGTAAAGATTGCAGCGCCCCAGAACTCCTTCTGGTCATGCCCGATGAAATACGACGTGAAAACGACACCTGCCAGCGCAGCGCCGATCGAAAGGACCGCGAGCGGGATCATCATCGAGGGCGGGCTTTCGTGCGCGTGATCATAGGTGTGATGATCGGCGCGGGTATGTCCGTAGAAGGTCATGAAGACCAGACGCCACGAATAGAACGACGTGAACACCGCCGCGATGACGAGGGCCCAGAAGGCATAGTTGTTCGGCGTCGCAGCAGCGTAGGAGGCTTCGATGATGGCGTCTTTGGAATAGAAGCCTGCAAAGCCCGTCAGGTGCGGAATGCCGACGCCCGTCAACGCAAATGTGCCGATCAGCATGGCGGCAAACGTCCACGGGATTTTCTTACGCAGTCCGCCCATCGCGCGCATGTCCTGCTCGTGATGCATCGCGTGGATGACGGAGCCTGCCCCGAGGAACAATAACGCCTTGAAGAAGGCGTGCGTGAAGAGATGGAAGATGCCGGCGCCATACGCGCCGATGCCGCACGCCACGAACATGTAGCCGAGCTGCGAACACGTCGAATAGGCGATGACGCGCTTGATGTCGTTCTGTACGAGGCCGACGGTCGCCGCGAAGAACGCCGTGATCGAACCGATAAGCGTGACGAACGCCAAGGCATCCGGCGCGAGTTCGAAGATCGGCGATAGCCTAGCAACCATGAACACGCCGGCGGTGACCATGGTGGCGGCGTGGATGAGCGCCGATACCGGCGTCGGTCCTTCCATGGCGTCGGGCAACCAGGTGTGCAGCAGAAACTGCGCTGACTTGCCCATCGCGCCCATGAAGAGGAGCAGCGAAATCGTCGTCAGGATGTCGACGTCATGACCGGCGAAGCTAAACGTCTTGCCGACAGCGCTCGGCACAGCCGTGAAGAGCGTATCGAAATTGACGGTGTGAAAGACGAAGAACAGGGCGAAGATGCCGAGCGCGAAGCCGAAGTCGCCGACACGGTTGACGACGAAGGCCTTTATCGCCGCGGCGCATGCCGACGGCTTCGTGTACCAAAAGCCGATGAGCAGATAGGACGCGAGGCCGACGCCTTCCCAGCCGAAGAACATCTGCACGAGATTGTTGCTGGTCACGAGCATCAACATCGCGAACGTGAACAGCGACAGATATGCAAAGAAGCGTGGACGCGAGTCGTCCTCGTGCATGTAGCCGATGGAATAAAGGTGCACGAGGGAGGACACCGTCGTCACGACAACGAGCATCACCGACGTCAGCGTATCGACTTTCAACGCCCACGAGATGTCGAGTTCGCCGGATGTGATCCAGCGCATCAGCGTGATCTCACTCGTCTGGTGGCCAAGCGCGACCTGGAAGAAAACGATCCAGGACAACACCGCGGCGATCATCAGAAACGAGGTGGTGATGATCTCGCACGGCCGCGGGCCGATCGCGCGGCCGAAAAAGCCCGCGATGAGCGCGCCTGCGAGCGGCAGGAATACGATGGCGGCGTAAATCATCCCGCCTCACCCCTTCATCATGTTGATGTCTTCAACCGCGATGGAGCCACGGTTGCGGAAGTAGACGACCATGATCGCGAGACCAATGGCAGATTCGGCGGCGGCGACCGTCAGCACGAACAGCGCAAAGACCTGGCCGACGAGGTCGCCGTTGAAGTGAGAAAACGCCACGAGGTTGATGTTGACCGCCAGCAGCATCAACTCGATCGACAGCAAGATGACGATGACGTTCTTGCGATTGAGGAAGATGCCGAAGATGCCGAGCGTAAATAGGCACGCCGCGACGACGAGGTAATGTCCAAGACCGATGGTCATTCGGCTGCCTCCGGGTGCTTTGCAGCGGGCGGGATCACAGAGCCGCCGCTTGGGACCTTGATGACTTCGAGGCCAGTTTTCGGTCCGCGCGCGACCTGGGCGGCGATCGACTGGCGCTTCACGGCGACACGATGCTTCAGGGTCAGCACGATGGCGCCGATCATCGCCAC
This sequence comes from Hyphomicrobium sp. MC8b, assembly GCF_905067615.1. Lineage (NCBI taxonomy): Bacteria > Pseudomonadati > Pseudomonadota > Alphaproteobacteria > Hyphomicrobiales > Hyphomicrobiaceae > Hyphomicrobium > Hyphomicrobium sp. MC8b. The sequence goes on from NZ_LR898465.1 coordinate 3,139,641, forward strand.
GAACAGGATCAAGCTCGCGCCCTCAAAGAAGTAGACGTACTTCGTGTAGAGGATCTCGCCGAGCGCCTGCGTATTGGTGATGCCGGAGCCTGCGGCAGGAACAGGCGACGCGACGTTGAGAGACGAAGCAGCCGTCAAACCGCGATAGCCGACGAGTGCCAGAATTTCAGCGAGAACGATGCCGCCGACGACCGCGCCGACGCCGGCATTTTTGATGAAGCCGGCTTTCAGTTCCGCAAAGTCAACATCGAGCATCATCACGACGAAGAGGAACAGCACCGAGACCGCACCGACGTAGACGATGACGAGCAGCATTGCCAGGAACTCGGCATTTAGGAGAACAAAGAGCCCGGCGGCGTTGAAGAAGGCGAGGATCAGGAACAACACGGCGTGGACCGGGTTCTTGGTCAGGATCACCATCGCGCCGGATGCGACCGCGAGGACCGCGAAGATATAAAAGAAGAGAGCCGATGCCATTTCTCTCCCCTCAGCGATATTTCGCGTCGAGCGCGATGTTCTTGGCGATCTCGCGTTCCCAGCGGTCGCCGTTCGAGAGCAGCCTGTCCTTGTCGTAGAAAAGCTCCTCGCGCGTCTCCGTCGCGAACTCGAAATTCGGGCCTTCGACGATGGCATCGACGGGGCAGGCTTCCTGGCACAGGCCGCAGTAGATGCACTTGGTCATGTCGATGTCGTAGCGCGTCGTGCGGCGCGTGCCGTCGTTGCGGCGGGGGCCGGCTTCGATGGTGATTGCCTGCGCCGGGCAGATCGCTTCGCAGAGCTTGCAGGCAATGCAACGTTCCTCGCCGTTCGGATAGCGGCGGAGCGCGTGTTCGCCGCGAAAGCGGGGCGACAGCGGGCCCTTTTCATAAGGGTAGTTCAGCGTCTTCTTCGGCGAGAAGAAGTAGCGCATCGTCAAAAAGAACGCCGAGACGAACTCGGTGAGAAAGAGCGACTTTACGCCCTGCGCCATGTTCATGAGAGGAAGCCTCCGAATTGCAGCACGGCGGCGGTGAGGATCACCATGACGAGCGACAGCGGCAGGAACACTTTCCAGCCGAGGCGCATCAATTGATCGTAGCGATACCGCGGCACCATTGCCTTCACCATGGCGAACATGAAGAAGACCATCACGACTTTGATCAGGAACCAGAAAATTCCAGGGATGGCATTGAGCGGCCAGATATCGAGCGGCGGCAGCCAACCACCGAGGAACAGGATCGTCGTCAGCGCACACATGGTGGTGATCGCGACGTACTCGCCGAGCATGTAGAGAAGATAGGGCGTCGAGGAATATTCGACCATGAAGCCCGCGACGAGTTCCGATTCCGCTTCGACGAGGTCGAACGGCGGCCGGTTCGTTTCAGCCAGCGCCGAGATGAAGAAGACGACGAACATCGGGAACAGCGGCAACCAGTGCCAGTCTAAGAACGAGTTTGTTAGGCCGAGTCGCGTACCAATACCGGCCTTCTGCGCATTGACGATATCGGTGACGTTGAGCGAGCCGACGCAAAGGATCACGCAGACGATCACGAAGCCGATCGAAACTTCATAGGAGACCATCTGAGCTGCCGAGCGCAAGCTGCCCATGAATGGATACTTCGAGTTCGAGGCCCAGCCGCCCATGATGATGCCGTAGACACCGAGCGACGAGATGGCCGTGAGGTAAAGAATTCCGACGTTCATGTCGGAAATGACCCAGCGGCCGGAGGTAAGACCGAAAAAGCTGCCTTCGTTGACCGGTATGACCGCCCAAGACGCGAGCGCGAAGACAGCCGTCGCGAGCGGCGCGAGCAAGAAAACGCCCTTGTCGGAACCTGCCGGAATGATCGGTTCCTTCAAGACGAATTTCAGAAGATCGGCGAACGACTGCAACAGGCCGAACGGGCCGACGACGTTGGGACCACGCCGCATCTGCACGGCGGCCCACACCTTGCGATCCATCAGCAGAAGGAACGCGATGATGATGAGCAGAACCACGAGCATGAGCAGCGAGAAGCCGATCAGGGCCAGTATGTTCCAGCCGTAGTCCGTCATGAAGGTCTGCAGCGATTCGAGCATCCGTCCCTACTCCGCCGCCTTGAGTTGCTGCGTCTTCGAAGCTTTGAGCGCGCTCATTCCCGCCATCACAGCCGAGGCACGCGCGATCGGATTCGTGAGATAGAAGTCGAGCACGGCCGGAGCGAAAGGCTCGGACGATGTTTGACCGGTCAGCTTGGCGAGCGTCTCCAAGCCAGACACGGCGCGCATCTCAACCGTGTCGAGGGCAGCAAGTTGCGGGCTCGCCCGGTACATGGCGGCGCGCAGCTCCTTGATATTGTCATAGGGAAGCGTGGCGCCAGCGCGCTGCGATAGGGCGCGAAGGATCGTCCAATCTTCCTTGGCGTTGCCCGGCGGGAAGACAGCTTTTGCAGTCTGCTGCACGCGGCCTTCGGTGTTGGCGTAGGTCGCGTTCTTTTCGGTGTACGCGGCGCCCGGCAGAATGACGTCGGCGCGTTCGGCGCCTTTATCACCATGCGTACCCTGGTAGACGACAAAGGCTTTCGGGCTGAGCTTGGAAAGATCGCACTCGTCGGCGCCGAGAAGATAAAGAAACTCGGTGTCGGGTCCGAGAATGCCTGAGGTGTCCTTGCCGCCCTTCTCGGGCACGAAGCCGAGATCGAGCCCCGCGACACGCCCCGCGGCAGTGTGCAGGACATTGAAGCCGTTCCAGCTCGCTTCTTTTCCGGCCGAAGCGGCAAGGAGAATGCGTGCTGCAAGCGACAGCACTGCAAGCCCATCGGGCCGTGCAAAAGCGCCTTCGCCAACGATGACCATCGGCTTGGTGGCAGCTTTCAAAACTTCGGCGAACGGATGCCTGCCGTTGGCGATTTCCGCCAGGGTGTCCGGCCCGGCGCCAAGATAGTCGTAGCCGTAGGCTAGATCGACTTTCGGGCCGACGACGCCGATCTTCGTCGGCGCGGACCGCCAGCGCTTGCGAATGCGGGCATTGAGCACCGTCGCTTCAATGCGCGGATTGGCGCCGATCAGCAGAATTGCGTCGGCCTGCTCGATGCCTTCGATCGAAGAATTGAAGAGATAGCTCGCGCGGCCGAGCTTGGGATCGAGCCTGTCACCCGACTGGCGGCAATCGAGCGATTTTGCGCCGAAGCGGGTGAGAAGATCTTTCAGCGCGAACATTTCTTCCGCACCGGACAGATCGCCCGCTATCGCACCGATCTTGTCGGCAGGCGTAGCTTTCAATTTCTCCGCGACGAGGCCCAGCGCTTCGTCCCAGCTCGCCTGCACGAAGCGGCCGTTCTTTTTGATGTAGGGCTGATCGAGACGCTGCGTTTTCAGTCCGTCCGAGACGTGCCGCGTCTTGTCGGAAATCCATTCTTCGTTCACGGCATCGTTGTTGCGCGGAAGGATGCGCATGACCGCCGCGCCGCGTACGTCCGCCGCGATGGCGGAGCCGACGGCATCCATGACGTCGATTGTCTCGACGGCTTCCATTTCCCAGGGCCGCGCGGCAAACGCCCACGGACGGTGGGTTAGCGCGCCGACAGGACAGAGATCGACGGCGTTCGCGCTCATCTCCGACATGATGCCGTGTTCGAGATAGGTCGTGATCTCGGCATCCTCGCCACGGCCGATCAGGCCTAGCTCTTCGACGCCCGCGACTTCCGTCATGTAGCGGACGCAGCGCGTGCAGTGGATGCAGCGCGTCATCATCGTCTTGATCAGCGGACCGATGTGCTTCTCTTCGACGGCGCGCTTGTTTTCGTGATAGCGCGAGCCACCCATGCCGAAGGCCATCGCCTGATCTTGCAGATCGCATTCGCCACCCTGATCGCAGATGGGGCAATCGAGCGGGTGGTTGATGAGAAGAAATTCCATCACCCCTTCCCGCGCTTTCTTGACCATTGGGGACGAGGTGTTGACGACTTTCGGCGAGCCGTCCTTGTTCGGCGGCAAATCGTTGACGAGCATCGCGCATGAAGCGACGGGCTTTGGAGAGCCTTGCACTTCGACAAGACACATGCGGCAGTTTCCGGCGATCGACAGCCGCTCGTGATAGCAAAAGCGCGGAATGACCGAGCCCGCCATTTCGCAAGCATGCATCAAGGTCGTACCGTCCTCGACCTCGATCGGTGTGCCGTCGACAATCAGTTGCTTTGGCATCTTGCTTTATCCGCCGCTTATTCCGCCGCCACACGGGCATGTTTGGCTTTATAGTCGTCGATCCGCTGCTCGATCACCGGGCGGAAATTGTTGATGAGACCCTGGATAGGCCATGCCGCTGCGTCTCCCAGCGCGCAAATCGTATGACCTTCGATCTGCTTGGAGACTTCAAACAGCAAATCGATTTCGCGCTTTTCCGCTTCGCCACGCTCCATGCGTTCCATGACGCGCCACATCCAGCCGGTGCCTTCGCGGCACGGCGTGCACTGGCCGCAGCTCTCATGCTTATAGAAGTAGGCGATGCGCCGGATGGCGGCGATGATGTCGGTCGACTTGTCCATCACGATCACGGCGGCGGTGCCGAGACCGGAGCCGAGCTTGCCGAGCGCGTCGAAGTCCATCGTCACGGCTTCGGCCTGCTCAGCGGTGATGCAGCGAACCGACGAACCACCTGGAATAACTGCCAGCAGATTATCCCAGCCGCCGCGAATGCCGCCGCAGTGACGGTCGATGAGTTCCTTCAATGGAATGCCCATCTCTTCCTCGACGACGCACGGGCGTTCGACGTGGCCTGAGATCTGGAAAAGTTTCGTGCCGGTGTTGTTCGGCTTGCCGAGAGCCGCGAACCAGGCCGATCCGCGACGCAGGATTTCGCCGGTCACCGCGATGCTTTCGACATTGTTGATCGTCGTCGGCGCGCCGTAGAGTCCGACATTGGCCGGAAACGGCGGCTTCAGGCGCGGCTGGCCCTTCTTGCCTTCGAGACTTTCGAGCATCGCCGTCTCTTCACCGCAGATATAAGCGCCGGCGCCGTGGTGGACGTAGAGGTCGAAGTCCCAGCCATGAATGTTGTTCTTGCCGATGAACTTCGCCGCATAAGCCTCATCGATGGCCAGCTGCAGCGCTTCGCGTTCGCGGATGTATTCGCCGCGCACATAGATGTAGCAGGCATGCGCTCGCATCGCGAAGGATGCGAGAAGCGCTCCTTCGACTAGTAGATGCGCGTCATGGCGGAGGATCTCGCGGTCTTTGCAGGAGCCGGGCTCCGACTCGTCGGCATTGATGACGAGATAGCTCGGGCGGGCATCGGCCTTCGGCATGAACGACCACTTGAGGCCGGTCGGGAAGCCGGCGCCGCCGCGTCCGCGCAGGCCCGACTTCTTCACCTCATCGATGATGTAGTCATGGCCCTTGTCGATGAAGAACTTGGTGCCATCCCATACGCCACGGCTCTGCGCGCCCTTGAGGCTGACATCGTGGAAGCCGTAGATATTACGGAAAATCCGGTCGCGATCATGCAGCATGCGCGCTACCCCTTCGGCTTTTCGCCGGCTTTGCTTTCGGGACGCCACCCGGAAGCAAGCTTCTGAGCCTGCTCAATCCACTTGTCACGGGTAACGCGGCCCTTGAACCCGTCAAGCTGACTTTCGAACCAAGCGACGTTTTCGGGCGTCCACTTGGCGATCTGATCGAAGTGCCAAATTCCCATCGCGTGCAGTTTCTCGGCTAACTTTTCGGCGACGCCCCAGATCAAGGATAAATCGTCGGGCGCGCTGCCTCCGAGCGGCTCCTTGAGAAGCTCGGGCTGGACGATAGCGATTGCCGGAGCCGCCTGCTCGGCAGCTGCCGCAATCGCGCGGTCGCGGATCATGTCGGACTTGATCTTATCGAGCTCGCCGGCGCTCAATGCCTTGCCGCCGCCGCGCGCTTCGAGTTCCTTGACGAGACCGGCGTTCGCCATCGCGGTCAGGGCCGCGGGATGCAGCGGTGCGCTGCCGGATTGCGCGTTCGCCGGCGATGCCGGAGACGTCCCGGTCGCAACCTGCTCTTTGTGTGCTGGCGAAGCCAGAGCCGAAGGCGGCGTCGACTCTTTCGGCTGGTCTTCGGCGCCGTCTGTGGTTTCCTCGAACCTCTTCTTCCAAGCGCCGATCGTCGAACCGTCGTAAAGCGTCGCGTCGGTCAGCGAGGTCGGTCCCGAGGACGGGCAGGATGCCGTGCGTCCGATCTGGGAACCGGGCTTGAGCTGCTTGCCGGCGAGGAACGCGTCCAAGAGCATGTCAAATTGCTCCGCCGTCAAATCCTCGTACGTATCCTTGTGGACCTGGACGACAGGGGCGTTGGCGCACACGCCAATGCATTCGACCTCTTCCCACGACAGCGTACCGTCGGCGTTCGTTTCGTGGGCGTGCTCGTTGATGCGCTTCTTGCAAACGGAGATGAGATCGCCGGAGCCGCGCAGCATGCAAGGCGTGGTGCCGCAGACCTGGATGTGCGCCTTGCTGCCAACGGGCGACAGCTGGAACATCGTGTAGAAGGTCGCAACTTCCATGCCGCGTATGTGGGCCATGCCCAGCATATCGCAAACGAGCCTGATCGCCGGCTCAGGAAGCCAACCGCCCGCCTGCTCCTGCGCCCGCCACATCAGCGGAATGATCGCGGAAGCCTGCTTGCCTTCGGGATACTTCGCGATTGTCTCGCGCGCCCATGCAAGATTCTCAGCCGTGAAAGCGAACTGGGCAGGTTGCTCAGGATTCAGTCGGCGAACGGCCATTCACGGCTCCCTCGAACGTCAATCCTAATGTCGCCAGAGCATAATGAGCGAACGTCGCGGGACGATTTGCCCGTTATGCTTCACGTCTAATCACTCGGCGACATTAACTCTCACTTCGTTACGCGGTCCAGTACGAGGATCGCGGACGCAAAGCAAGCATTTGTCCATCTGTCACATGTGACAAGTGATGATCGTCATCAGCGTTCAGGTGCGACGATACGCGCGCGAGATTACGGTGTCGCAGACGGAGGCGGCGCCGCCGATTCCGAGGGGAGCAGCCCGCGCCGTTGCAACGTCTCGGTCGGCTTCTCGGTCGCCCATCTGCGTTCGGAGAATCCGAGCGGCACAGCAAGCCAGCCAAGCAACAACAGGAACGTCGCGACCGGCGCCAGAAAGAGCGCGACTTGCGATCCCACGCGCAGGAAGCCCGTCCAAATGGCCGCGGAGAGAAGCCCCAGCACGATAATCACCCAACCACCGTCGTCAGCGCCGCGCGCGGTCGCGAATAGCAATGCCGAGAAGAGCCCGACGAGACCGATCAGAACAGGGATGAACGGAAGATCGGCTTGCAGCGCGCCCATCGGCCAGCCGCGCGAACGGGCAAAAAGCCGATAGGTCGCGAGGCTCAAGCCCCATCCGAGGGACGCGACCGCCAGCAGAAAGAGATTGTCGACCATGGGGGCTGCACCGGGAAGCATGTTGGAGTCCTTCTGCGCAATGCCTCGAAATCTATCCTCCGGCTATCATACCGGACCCCCCACGCGGGGGGATAAGTTTTTTTGGGGCGACGACCGCTAGCTCTCTTCAGCGCGCGCTTTCAACTTGCCGTTCATGGCTTGAAATCCGCGTTCGGTCGCGGCGAGGATACCGCCGACAAACGGCACCAGAAGACCTGAAAATGCTTCCGAGTGCGTGAAAAGCGTGTTTGGTCCCTCTGCGCCAAGCACGAACCGGTGCTCACCCGTGAAGAGCCCCGGAATGGGAAGCGATCCGCGCCAGCAGAAGCGTTGTTCGGGGACGAATTCGGCGACGACTGGCCGAAACGTCTGCGGCTTTCCGCCCGGCGGCGCGATAACCACCTCGAGCTTGCCGCCGACACGCCTTTCCCCGGAGATGCTGCGAATAAAAGGGTTCCAGCTCGGGTAGGCGTGGAAGTCCATCAGGACGGACCAGACGCGCGACGGCACAGCCCGAATCAGCACCGCCGTTTCGATCACGCGCGCCATGGCGAATCAGCGGTCGATTTCGCCGAAGACGATATCGAGAGAGCCGAGGATCGCCGAGACGTCGGCGAGCATGTGGCCGCGATTGATGTGATCCATCGCCGCCAGATGCGGGAAGCCGGGAGCGCGGATCTTGCACCGATAGGGCTTGTTCGAACCGTCGGCGACGAGATAGACGCCGAATTCGCCCTTGGGCGCTTCGACGGCCGCATAGACTTCGCCGGGCGGTACATGGATGCCTTCGGTGTAGAGCTTGAAGTGATGAATGAGCGCTTCCATCGAGCGCTTCATCTCTGCGCGCTTGGGCGGCACGACCTTCTTGTTCTGGGCGACGTGCGGGCCTTGGCCGCTGGCCGACTTCAAAAGCTCGCAGCACTGCTTCATCAGTTTGGTCGACTCTCGCATTTCCTGCATGCGAATGAGGTAGCGATCGTAGCAATCGCCGTTCTTGCCGATCGGGATATCGAAATCGAGTTCGGCATAGCATTCGTAAGGCTGCGCCTTGCGCAGGTCCCAGGCGGCGCCGGAGCCGCGGACCATGACGCCAGAAAATCCCCACGCAAACGCTTCATCGAGCGAGACGACGCCGATATCGACGTTGCGCTGCTTGAAAATTCGGTTCTCGGTCAACAGACCATCGATGTCGTCCAGAACCTTCAGGAACGGATCGCAGAAAGCGTAGATATCGTCGATCAACTGATCGGGCAAATCCTGATGGACGCCGCCGATGCGGAAGTACTTGGCGTGCATGCGCGAGCCTGATGCGCGCTCATAGAACACCATCAGCTTTTCGCGCTCTTCGAAGCCCCAGAGCGGCGGGGTCAACGCGCCGACGTCCATCGCCTGGGTGGTGACGTTCAAGAGATGGGACAAGAGGCGCCCGATCTCGGAATAAAGCACGCGAATGAGCTGTGCGCGGCGCGGAACTTCCAACCCTAGAAGCTTTTCGGCTGCGAGGCAGAACGAATGCTCCTGGTTCATCGGCGCGACGTAATCGAGGCGATCAAAGTAGCCTATCGCCTGCATATACGTCTTATGCTCGATCAGCTTTTCGGTGCCGCGATGGAGAAGCCCGATGTGCGGATCGACCCGCTCGACCACCTCGCCATCGAGCTCGAGCACCAAGCGCAGCACGCCATGCGCTGCCGGGTGCTGGGGCCCGAAGTTGATGTTGAAATTGCGGATCTCAGTCTCGGCCATGTTCAAACGGTCCCGCGCGTGATGGGTGCAAGCCTGGCGATCTTCGCCTTTTCGTTCACCCGCTGCTCGAACTTTTCCCAGTTGACGACCATACGCTGATGCTCGCCCTCGCCAATTAGGTCAATGCCGTCGTGGGCTTTGACATGAAAATATAGGCGGCGGCCAGCAACTTTCGTGCATTCGGCGTCGACCGTCACCGTTTGTCCGGGGACTGTGGCGGCGAGGTGCGAAACATTGATGTGGATGCCAAGCGAGCCCTCCCCCTTGTCGAGGTGAGGCGCAATGATGTGTAGGCACGTCCATTCCATCAGGCCGACCATGTAGCCTGTTGCGAACACCGTCGGCATGAGCTGGAACTCATGCGCCTCGGGGTAGAGATGCGGCACGGTCTTCGTCGCGGGAACACGATACGTAAATTGTGTCTTGGCGCCGGGATGAAGCGTATCTTTCATGGCACGCCGCTCATACGCGATCCTTCAGATTGCGGATCGTGATGTAGAGGCTCGAAGCCGTCCCTGCGACTGCAAACAGGCCAACGAAAAAACCCCAGAAGTGCGGCCCCGTCGTGCGTCCGAACCACGGATAGAGAAGCTCAAACAGCGCGGAGACGAAGATCACGCCCAGCGGCACGACAATGGTGCCGTAGGGCAGAAAGCGGCATACGGCACCAAGAACCAAGCCCGCCACAGCGCGCGGCCAGTCGATGATAAAGGCCATGGTCATGAAGGCTGCCGCGATTGCGACGCTAGCTTCCAGTTGCATTGCGATCCGGGTCCTGTGCATCACCGCCATTTCGCACCTCCGACAACCTCGTTACCGGCAACTGCGAAAAGGCGCACTTCGCGCCGACCTCTGAATTCGAGAGCATGCCCCTGCTTCGGCGCCTCGGGCAACGCAGCTGAACAACTGGATGGCAAGACTAAACGAACGAACATTTAAAGCGGAACGCCAGATTGCGGGCTTTAAGATTTCGGACCGGCTTTCTCGTCGCCCGGCAGAACGTGACTGGGACCTTCCCACGGGCTCTCGAAATCGAAATCGCGGAATTCCTGGGTGAGCTTCACCGGCTCGTAGACGACACGCTTCTTCTCGTCATCATAGCGAACTTCGACATAGCCAGTGAGCGGGAAATCTTTCCGCAGCGGATGGCCCTGGAAACCGTAGTCCGTCAGGATGCGGCGCAGATCGGGATGGCCAATGAAGCGGATCCCATAAAGATCGTAGGCCTCGCGCTCGTACCAGTTGGCAGCGGGAAATACGTCATTGACGCTCGCGACCGGAGTTACCTCGTCGGTTGCGATCTTAACCCTGATACGCTGGTTCAGGCGCGGCGACAGCAGATGATAGACGATGTCGAAGCGTTCAGCCCGTTCAGGATAATCGACGCCGCAGATGTCGATCAGAACTTCAAACAGGCATTTGGGATCGTCGCGAAGCTTGGTCAGCACGCCGACGATATCTTCGCGAGCAACGGTGATCGTCAATTCGTCGTAAGCGATGGCCGACCGCTGCAAAGCAGCGCCCGCAATCGAATTTGCAGCATCCTGCAATACGGACAATTCGGTCATCGGCCGGCGATCTCCCAGCGCGGCCGACAGCATGAGCCGGCCATGGTGATTTTTTGCTTTTGCCTAACGTTCGATCGTGCCAGTGCGGCGAATCTTCCGTTGCAGCAAAAGAATTCCGTAGAGCAGTGCTTCCGCGGTCGGCGGGCAACCTGGCACGTAAACATCGACCGGAACGATGCGATCGCAGCCGCGGACGACAGCATAGGAATAATGGTAGTAGCCGCCGCCGTTGGCGCAGCTCCCCATCGAAATGACGTACCGCGGCTCAGGCATCTGGTCATAGACCTTCCGCAGCGCAGGCGCCATTTTGTTGGTCAACGTACCGGCGACGATCATCACGTCGGACTGCCGGGGCGAGGCGCGGGGCGCAAAGCCGAAGCGCTCGACGTCGTAGCGGGGCATCGAGACTTGCATCATCTCGACCGCGCAGCAGGCAAGGCCGAACGTCATCCACATCAACGAGCCGGTTCGCGCCCAATTGATGAGATCGTCTACGGTCGTGACGACAAAACCCTTATCGGCCAACTCGTTCGAGACGTCGGTAAAAAACGGATCGGCCGCCGGAGCGCCGGTCACCGCGGCGCCTTCGCGGGCGCGGTCAAAGGTGCGATCGAAGAGCAGGCCAGGCGCGCCGTCGTCCTTCATGATCATTCCCATTCCAGCGCGCCCTTCTTCCATTCATAGATGAAGCCGATGGTCAACACACCGAGGAACACCATCATGGACCAGAAGCCGAAGACGCCGATTTCCTTGAAGGCGACTGCCCAGGGAAAGAGGAATGCGATCTCAAGATCGAAAATAATGAAGAGGATCGACACGAGGTAGAAGCGCACGTCGAATTTCATGCGGGCGTCGTCGAAGGCGTCAAAACCGCATTCGTAGGCCGAGACCTTCTCGGGATCAGGGTTGCGGACAGCGACAAGAAAGGGCGCGATCATCAGGGCGCCGCCGATCAGCAGAGCCACGCCGATAAAGATAGCTATCGGCAAATATTGCGTAGTCAGATCCATCATTGCAGTGCGTCCGCTTGCACGAAGTGTCCGAGCGCCTTCTGTGCGGTGTTAACTCACGCCGTCCTGCGGCGCAACACCCTGCTTCCGACCATGCCCCGAGCGAGAAACGCAGGACAAAACAGTTGCATCGCCCCGCATTGCCCAGTCCCATTTTCGTTCGAACGCCGATTGGAGGGCGTTGCAGTACGGGGTGATTGCAGACCCGATCACAATTATTAATGCAATATTACTTTCTGCTGATAGCTATTCGGCGAGCATTGTTCTTTGCGCTTCGAGATCAGGCAAGATGACGAGCAGTGTTCAGCAACCATTCAGAGCCAGAGGTGTTTTCTCCTGCAAGTTCTCCAGGGAGAGATCCTCATGAAAACCTTGATTTATGCGCTCTCGACGATAGCCATTGTTGGCGTCACGCCGCTTTCGGCGCAGGCAGCGGACCTTGACGGATATAACGGCGGTTATGTCGAACGCGGTCCGGTGGTCGAAGGCCCTCCAGTACGGGAATATTATTATGACGGCCCCGTTGTGACCTATTACGACGGGCCCCGCTATTACCGACCCTATCCCTACTGGGCCGGCTATTATCCCTATCGTTATGGCTATTGGGGCGGCCGGCCGTACTATCGCGGCGGCTATTGGGGCCGCCATGGCGGTGGTTGGCGCGGTGGACACTGGGGTGGTCATCGCGGCTGGCGATAACCCCCTGCTCTCTTTCAAATATTCCGTTCGAGTTCATCCTGCGCGCTGATGGCAATCGGCGCGCAGATCGCTTTCTGCGTCAGGCGCCTCGCGACTGGATCGTTCGGCGGATTTGCGCGGGACCAATTTTGAGCTTTTGGGGGAGCGCGACCGCTGCGACGCAGGCGAATGAGCGCAATTTTACTGACAGCCTCGCTGTTGCCCCGACTCTTGGTTAGGGATGGCATATGATTTGGACTAACCATATTGCTCATCGGCGGGGCGCACGCGCGGGGCTGACCGGGGCGCGAGTGGCGTTCAACGCGGCTACCGTAGTGCTCGCCGCGTGCCTGCCGCTCCTTGCGGCCGGTCATAGCCAGGCGCAGCAATCCCCGCCCGGCGCGACGCATCCCTCGGCGGCAGCAGCGGCTGCAGCCGGGCAGATCGCGGACTTCTTCAGTGAGGTCGGAGATCAAATCTATGACGATTGCATCTTCGAACTCTCACAGGAGCAGATCGAGGTTCAGCAGGCTCTGATCGTGGCCTACATCAAGGCCGGCGCGAGCGCTGCCATGGCGCGAAAGCTCGCCGTGAAGCAAATTCATCCGCCGAAGTTGTCCGCAAAGTGCGAAGCCATCCGCCGTCTGCCGAAGGAACCAGGGCCGATCGCAAGCCTAGCGCCGACGGATGAGCCCGAAGCACCGCCGCCTCCCGTCGTGCCGAAAGCGCCCGCGAAGGTCCCGACCGGCCCGCCCATTTCCATCGCGAACAAGCGAACGCTTCCGCAGTGGGACTGCGCGCCTGGCGTCGATTTCGTCACCATTCAGCTCAACGGTTATCCGCGCAAGCTGACGGGCGGCGAAATCTGCAATCCGTTCGAGGATGTGATCCACGAGGTTCCGCCGACCGCCGGAACTTTCCGGCTCGGCTATACGATCCGGACCGGGCGCCTATTCGTAATCTCCAGCGATCCACGTTCGAACGGACAAACGATCGCGTGGGCGATTTCCGGCCGAGAGATGTGCCGAAACAATCCCGATCCTGATTGTCTTGCAACGCGCGCCGTCGGCCCGCTGCCGCCAGGCGAATACGCCTTCGGCTCGAACGATCCGAGCAAGCGCGTGACATGGGGGCCGAAGACCAAGCGGAACGTCGTCGGCATCTATCTCCGGAAGCTTTGGGACAAGGACAGGTTCACGCCGCGCCAGACGGCCGCCATTCTCGCGCGCGGGAACATCGCCATTCACGAGCGCCTCAAGGGCGAGATGTCGGAGGCCTGCCTCGGGCTGGAACCGAAGGGCTGGGCTTACGTCGCGTCATTGGTCAAGGCTGGCCGCGCGACGGGCGTCAACGCCTATATCGACGAGCCGTATCCTCAAGTCGCGGAAAACCCGCCGATCGTCGTCGCCTCGTCGTTCTCGCTCACGTCGCTGTTCAAATAGCGGCGCGAGTTCCTCAGCCTCACGACAATACGTAGCCAACGGGCTGAAGCTCGTCGGGCAGAGGCGACACGTCCAGAGAGCTGAGTATTTCGCGTTCCACGACGCGCACGAGCGCTTTGACCGGAAGGCTGTTGTCGGCGGGGGCGAACGGCTCGGCGAGGTCATCGCCGATCGCGTCGAGCCCGAAGAATGTATAGCTTATGAAGGCCACGATGACGGGCGTTCCCCAGCCGAGTTGCGGGGCGAGCGCAAACGGCAGCAACACACAAAACAGATAAACCGTGCGGTGAATGAGAAGCGTATAGGCGAATGGTAGCGGCGTCGCCTTGATGCGTTCACAGGCAGCCTGAACGTTCGAGAGGCCATTCATGCGGATGGCAGCAGACGAATAACGCCAATCCGATAGCGCTCCGGATTTATTCAGTGCAATCAACTCCGCACCGACCTGCCTGAGAATGGCATCAGTCACGTTGGGGCCGGCGGATGCCGTCGCGTCCCATGGGCGGGCAGCGGCCAGTTCATCCTCATCGCGAAGGCGCGCCGAGAGCGCATTGGCGAACGCGATCAAGGGCATGAAGATGCGGCGTTTGGCTTCCGTATCAAGGTCGGATAGCTCGCGCATCAAAGACCGGACTTGAACGAGAAGCTCTCCCCATTGCTTGCGCCCTTCCCACCAGCGGTCGTAAGCGGCGCTGTTCCGGAAGCTCATGAAGATTGAAATGGCAATGCCGATCAGGCCGAACGGCGCCGTGCCCAGATGAGACATCGGCTCCAGATGAAAATCGCCAGTAAAGACGACGGCGCAGGCTAGCACCGTAATGAAAAGGCAGCGCCATGCGACACGGCCCGCGATGGATCCGCGGACGGCAAAGAGGATGTCGAAGAAGGAGGCTTTCGGTCGGACGATCAAGGGCGGGGCCTGTGCTCACGAGGTGCTGCTCGATCATCTTCTATGCGCCGGAGCAGAAGCTCGCAATTGGCCTGTCCATCGTATCCGCCGAAAATGCGTGCAAAGCACGGACGCAGCTTCAGACCCTCTGCATCCTATCGCAGATGCGTGAGATCATACAGGAGTTGCGGCACCGCAATCGGCGTCGGCAACACGTCGTCGCCGGGATCGAGATCGCGCCAGACCTGAGGATCATTAGACGACTGAATCATTTTGTAGCTGTACCCCGTCTGGTACCAAGGCTTCAGGTCGTCCGTGCGATTGTCGAGAATAAGGTCGCCGAATTTCGTTCTCGCAGTCAGAACCGCGTGCCCTTCTCCGTTCTCGATACGCACGACCGTCATCAACAGTGAGCTTGTCGGCCATCCCATCGAAATTAGGATGTGACGCTTGAGAAGAGCGTAATCCTCGCAGTCGCCCTTTCCGTCTTTCGGGATGGTCCAATAATCCTCGATCCCGTAGTGCTCGATATCGGTCATCGGCGTGATCGCGCGGTTGATCCGGCGATTGACCTCGTCCAGCTGCTCAAGGCGCTTAGCCGATTCCGCAAAGCCATTTCCCGCTTTGCGGAGCACGCATTCGCTCGGAGACTCGGTGCAAAACCGGACGAAAGCGGCAGGAGGAGCGACGGCTCCGTATTCTTCCAAAAAGAGATTTTGGATCACATGCTGCAGGTGCGGCTGCGCCTCGCCTGCACATACGGCGGTCGCAGCCAGGGACGCAATCCATCCGGCGAAAACGATTTTGACAAAACGCATTGCGATAACACCGAGCCCGTTACACGCTCGAATGAAGATCAATATTGCACATTAATGGAGGGCTAAGATTATCGATCTTGCGCCGGAATCTCGGCCTAGCCAGTTGGCCTAGGAAACATGTGATGTCGGCGACCGACTGTTTTCGTTTTGCTCGCCGTCGCAATGCCCGCATTCGAATGCGAGACGCATCACCCTTCGACTGGCTGACGGAGACCTTCCGGATTGGCTGACGTGATGCGTCGCAGCACGGCTCCGTACGATTACGGAATGGCCGATATGTCGTTTCGCTCCGGGAACAGATTATGTGGGATGGTGTTCAATAATCGTCGATTATAGTTGTATTTGTTTCAATCATTCCCGCGTCAGGGAAATGGAGCCAATCTCATGTTTCGCATAGTGCGTATGATTGCCGTCGTCGCGAGCGCATCGGTGTTAGCGATGGGTTCGCTGATGTTTTCCAGCCAAGCTGAGGCGCGCGGTGGTCATGGAGGCCACTTCGGCGGTGGGCATTTTGGCGGCGGACATTTTGGCGGCGGCCATTTCGGAGGCGGTCACTTCGGAGGCTTTGGCGGCCGACACTTCGGTGGACGTCACTTCGGTGGCTTCGGTGGCAGGCACTTCGGAGGACGGCACTTCGGGGGCTTTGGCGGTCGACATTTCGGGGGCCGCCATTTTGGCGGCAGGCACTTCGGCGGTCAACACTTCGGAGGCCGCCATTTTGGCAATAGAGGCTTTGCTCGGCGCAATCATTTCCGCGGATCGCATTTCGCGCGTGGACATCGTGGCGTCGGAAACCGCGGCTTCGCGAACCAGCACTTTCGAGGCAACAAGCAGTTCGCAAGCCACGGGCGGGCGCTGGCCGCGACAGGCCGCATGACACATGCCTTCGGTCGTCATGGCTACGGCCACCACTTCGCCCGCAATGGCTTCTGGCATAATCGCTACGCCTATGGCCGCTACGGGCGCTGGCATCGCGGCTGGGGCTATGGATGGTACGGCCCGGTATTCTGGCCGTACGCCTACGGGGACGCATTCGCCTTCGCGCTCTGGCCCTATGACTATTACGATCCGTTCTGGGACTATGGCTCAGACTGGATCCTGTCGAGCGTATTCTGGCCTGGTGGCGAACCCGGATATTACAATTACGGCGGCAGCTACGACTACGGCGATATCTATGGCGTAAACACGCCGCGCCGACGCTCGACTAGCGTCGCGAGTGCGTCCATTCCGGAGCCGCAGCGGCAGGACGCTTGCGGCAGCCTGGCTCCCGGCGTGGCTCAGTTGCCGGTTGCACGCATCCAGAAAGCTATTGCACCCACGACAGAGGACCAGCGTGTCGCGCTGAAGGACTTCGACACGGCGCTGACCAAAGGCGCTGACGTCATGAAGCAGGCTTGTCCCGCCGAGGCGCCGCTTACGCCTCCGGCCAAGCTCCAGGCCGTCACCCAACGGCTCACCGCCATGAAAACCGCGATTGGCGAAGTTCGTCCGTCGCTCGATAAGCTCTACAGTGCGCTGAGTGAGGACCAACAGCGGCGCTTCGATAAGGCTCTTCTGGCGTCGCAACCGAAAGGCAAGTCAGCCAACAAGGCCGCAGGTCTCGACGTGGCAAAGCTATGCGGCGACCGCGGACCGGCGTTTGCCGATCTGCCCGCTGACCAGATCGAACGGGCGATCAACTTGGATGACACCCAGCGCGGTAAGCTCGATGCTCTGAAGACAGCATCGACGAAAGCGGCGGATATCTCCAAGGGCGGCTGTATCTCGACGATGCCGACGACCGTCGGCGGGCGCCTCGATGCGGTCGAGAAACGGGTCGATGCGCTGTTGCAGGCGACGAACGAGCTTCAACCCGCCGTCGATGACTTCTATGCGTCCCTCTCCGACGAGCAGAAAGCCCGCTTCAACTCCATCGGCGTAGCGACGGCTCAGTCGTCGCCGGGATCGCCACCTGCGAGCAGCACCGGATCGAGCAGCGGCGAGGCGGGCACGCAATCCCCAGCGTCGAAGTAAAAAGAAAGGCAGCAAGCCGATTAAGTGCCGTCGTCCATCGCTAATGGGCGGCGGCACAAATCGTTTGGGGCTTCCGCCGGTTCGGCTAAACGCGGTTTTCTAAAGCGCCGATTTCCTGAATGTCGAGATCACGTTCGAGCGAATGCAGCGTTTCATCATCAATGTCGCCAGCGCGATGCAAACGCATCAGCTCGCTGCGTCCGGCAGCGACGGCTGCCAGGATGACATCGAAATGTGCATTGATCCGATCTGTGTGTGCGCTTTCGTTGCCCGTGTAAATCGCGGCTACCGCGACGCGACGCGTATACCTTTCGAGTAGTTGCGGATGAACGAGGTTGCCGTCGCCATCGTATGCCAGCTTTTCGACGGCGTTCTTCTGCGCCACGATCATCGCCTCTTCGGCCTGAGATGCCGATAGTCTCGCGTGAGGCGTCTCATCTTCCTTGAGACCGAGCACGCGGATGAGAGCGCCGAGCGTCGTTCCCTGCAGGAGCACCGTAACGAGAATCACCGCAAACGCCGTTACCAGCATGAAGTCGCGGCCCGGCACTGCATCTGGGAGTGTCAGCGCGACGGCGAGCGTAACGACGCCGCGCATGCCTGCCCATCCGAGCACGGTCGCTGCCGGTGCGCCGAGCGGCCGGGCGCGTTTGACGCCCAGGCTTCGTAGCATCGAAAGGACGGCATCGCTGCCGAAGATCCACGCGAACCTCGCAACCGTCATCGCCAGTACGATGACCAAGACCGGGACGGCCATTTGCGCCAGAACGACGTCAATGCCACCGACGCGGTCGAGGACGCCGCGCAGCGATAATCCGATCAGGATGAAAATGAAGGCTTCGAAAATGAAGACCATCACCTGCCAGAATGCACCGGCGCGCATGCGGATGCTGGCTGAAAATACCGTGTGCTGAAACCAGCCGAACAGAAGCCCCGCGGTGACCGTTGCGATGACGCCGGACACATGCACGGCTTCGGCGGAAATGTAGGCCGCCCAGCACAGCAGGATCGACGCGGTGATCGTCAGATAGTCGTCTCTGAGCCGCCGAAGCAAAAGCATCCAAAGGCCACCCATGACCGCGCCGACCGCGACGCCACCCAGCGCCAGCACGAAGAACTGTCCGGCTGCCGCTCCAGCAGAGAACGTGCCGGTCAACACGGCGGCGACGGCGAAGCGGAAAAGGACCAGGCCAGTCGCATCATTCAGAAGGCTTTCGCCTTCGAGCAATGTTGAGAGCCTTCGCGGGAGCTTCACGGTTTGCAGAACGGCCCGTGCCGAGACGGCATCGGGCGGCGAGACAATGGCGCCAAGTGCGAAACAGGCGGCCCACGGCAAGTTTGGCAACAGCCAGTGTGTCACGACTCCGACGACAAGCGTCGTGAAGATCACCGCACCGACAGCAAGAGACAGAACTCCGGCGATGTGCCGCTTGAATTCGGCGTGCGCAGTGAAAAAGGCGCCGTCCATCAGCAACGGCGGAAGGAACAGCACGAGCACGAGTTCGGGATCGAGTTCGAAGACCGGCAGCCCCGGAATGAACGCCATTGCACCGCCGCCGATCAAAAGCGCCACAGCGGGAGGTAGTTTCAGACGCAGCGCGACCCAGTGGAGTGCGAGGATGGCGAGCAGCATCGTGAAGATGAGTTCGAAGACTTGGACGGGATGCATGCGGTTCAAGTTCTCCAATCGTGCGTGCGCCTGCCAGGTAAGGTGCCCCCTGTAGCTGATGGCCGCGCATTTGTGTAGTTTCGGCCGCTGAGACAAACGGGTTCGGCCTGCGCCAGGGCGGGTGCCTACCGATAGAAGGAACATCGACCATGGAAGAAAAGAAACTCGACGTCCTGCAGCCCGTCGACGACGCAGCTATTCGACTCGGCAAGACGCTTGTGCGGAGTGCCCGCTATGGCGCACTGGGAACGCTCGATCCGCTCGACGGCTCGCCGTCGGTGAGCCGCGTGAGCCTCGCCACCGCCATGGATGGCGCGCCGATATTTCTTATTTCCCGGCTCTCGTCCCATTGCACCAACTTGATGGCGGACGGGAAATGCTCATTGCTCGTCGGCGAACCCGGCAAGGGCGATCCCCTCGCCCATCCACGCATGACGCTGATCGGCACGGCTAAACAAATTCCCGCGGGAGCCGAACTCACGCTTTATCGCAGCCGCTATCTCAGGCGGAATCCGAAGGCGGCGCTTTACGTCGACTTTCCGGATTTTTCATTCTGGCGTTTCGAGACGGCGCGGGCATCTTTGAACGGGGGCTTCGGCAAGGCCTACGCGATGAAAGCTGCCGATCTCGCGACGTCACTCGACGGTGTCGAAGCGCTTGCCGACATGGAAGACGGCGCCGTCTCACATATGAATTCCGATCACCTCGCCGCGATCGAGCGATATGCGGCAAAGATCGGTGAAGAACCGGGTGGCTGGAAGATTTCGACGCTCGATCCCGAGGGTCTGGACCTCGCCTCCGGCGACCGTGCCGCGCGGCTGTGGTTCGACCGCCCGCTTTCCTCGGCTGCGGAACTGAGGCCGGTGCTCGTGGCGCTGGCAAAAGAAACGCCCAGTTCTGCCTGAGATGCCATTCGGTCTGGCGGTATGCCGACCCATTTTTTTGGTATTGCGAGTGGGAATTCGTGTTGCGATGGCTGTAAATCGGCTACCGTCGAAGCCATCATCAGAAAACCGTTTAGCGGACTGATAAATGGCGCGAGAGACGGGACTTGAACCCGCGGCCTCCGCCGTGACAGGGCGGCGCTCTAACCAACTGAGCTACTCCCGCAATCCAGATGCGCAGAGCATCGATGCGAGCGGTCGAGATACGTGTTCGCGGCGTCCAAGTCAAGCGGCCGGTTGATAGAATTTGGATGCGCTCACAGCGCTTCCAACCGATTGAAACTCAGGCGCAAGTCGACAGAACAAAGGCCGCACGCTCGGCAACGGGCAGGCGCGGCAAGGTGACCAATTCATAGCCCAACCCGGCATAGACGTCGGCCATGGCGTGGTAGGTGGCTTCCGCCTCCTCAATCGTCTGCTTGCGCTCGGAATCCTGGGTGAAAATTTCGGGCCACGGCGGCGCTATGAAGACGCGATCATTATAACGAAACTTTTCTGCAGCGCGCCGCACCTGCGGCGGTACCGGCAAGCCAGAAAGTTGCAGATAGCCGATAACGTCCGGGATACCGCGGTCGAAGAAGACAGTTCCTAGTTCGGCAGCCGCTTGAGCTTCGCGATAGGAGCGCAGATCCCAACTCAGCATGAGATCGGCAAATGCGTTTCGATCCGCCCACGGGAGTGCCGCGCCGCCGATCGCTACCTGGTCGAGAATGATACCCCGTCCTGCTTCCGGCATGGTTCGAAAGCCGGCGTCAGCCAAGGCTGACACCAGCGAACTTTTACCGGAGCCAGGGCCGCCCGTAACAATAACCAGACGTGATCCAATTTTCGCCGTTTGCGCCATGTGCTCAGGTTCGGCCGACGAAATCGCGCTTACCGATCTCAATGCCGTTGTGGCGCAGGATGTCGTAGGCAGTAGTGCAGTGGAAATAGAAGTTCGGGAACGCGACGTGGAGCAGGTATTCGCGGCCCGTCATGGTCACGTCCTGACCACCGACCTTGAGTGTCAGTTCGCACGTGTCCGCACCTTCGAATTGCTCGCGCTTATAGCCGGCGAGAAGCGACTGGATCTTCGCGATGCGCGCCTTGAGTTCCGGCAGTGTCGTCTCGACGTCGGGAAAGCCCGGCACCTCTGTTCCGGTGAGGCGCGCCGGCGCAGCCTTGGCGAAATCGGTCGCAAGCTGAACCTGACGCGTCAGGTTGAACATATCGGGATACAAACGCGAGCCGAGATAAACTGCAAAGTCGATCTTCTTCGCGGCCGCCTGCTCTGCGGCCTTGTCGAGGAACGCTTCAAGCGCTGAGAGCTGCTTCTGAAAGGTCGGGATGGCGATGTCGTACAGTGATAGAGCCATTGTGTTTCCTCCTTCTAAAGTTCGGTAATACCGAACTAACGTATGATAACTGGCCAGCGGCAGCAAGACATACGTCAGCTGCGCTACGTTTGCGGCAACGTCTACGCACGGTTATTTCTTGGGGATTGGCGAGGTGGGATACCGCCGTCGCACGGGCCTGTCGCCTGGAACGAAGCAACATGGTGGGCGGTGAGAGGGTCGAACTCCCGACATCCTCGGTGTAAACGAGGCGCTCTACCACTGAGCTAACCGCCCGACGCGCCCTTGCTAGTCTGTCTGCAAAAGGCTGTCAAAACAAACACGCGCGCCACTTTCGCGGCGCGCGTGGAAAAGTGTACCGCGGCTTAGTTGATGTTCAGCGCGTCTTTCAGGCCCTTGGCCGGCGTGAACTTCGGCACGCGCGAAGCCGGGATCTGGATCGTTTTACCGGTCGCCGGATTGCGGCCTTCGCGCGCCTTACGGGCAGCGACCTTGAACGTGCCGAAATCCGGGATGCGCACTTCATGGCCGTCCTTCATCGCGGCACGAATGTGGGCGAGAACGGCGTCGACAACGCCGCTCGCCTTCTCCTTCGTCAGCTCGCAATCACGGGCAACGGCATCAATCAAATCTTTCTTGCTCATCTCGTCTTTCCTCTAATGTGGGAGGTGGGGCTTCGGCGCGTGGGCTCGAAGCCCGAGGCGGCCATTTCGGGGAGAAGCGGGCCGCGCATGAAGGGCTAGAAGCGCTCAATCGCCCCGGCCGTCAAGCGGAAAACGCCCGTATTTCCGGACAAAAGCGCATCCTAATGCTCATTCAGCCCAGAACAAAATGCCCCTGCGCGGCAACCGAGCAGGGGCATTCCTTAACGTAAATTTACGCTTATCCGACGAAGGTCAGTGTGCGGTAATTCGCGCACCGCCTTTGGCCGCTTCTTTGGCTTCCAGAGCCTCAGCTTCCGCGGCTTCGTCCCACGTGATGGGCTCCGGCACACGGACGAGTGCGACTTTCAAGACTTCGTCGAGACGCGAGACCGGGATGATGTCCATCTTGGTCTGCACTTCCGACGGAATTTCCGCGAGATCCTTGCGGTTCTCCTCCGGAATAATGACCGTCTTGATGCCGCCGCGAAGAGCCGCGAGCAGTTTCTCTTTCAGTCCACCGATCGGCAGCACGCGACCGCGCAGCGTGATCTCGCCCGTCATCGCGACGTCCTTGCGGACGGGGATGCCGGTCAGAACCGAGATGATCGCCGTCGTCATGGCGATGCCTGCAGACGGTCCATCCTTCGGCGTTGCGCCTTCCGGCACGTGCACGTGGATGTCGCGCTTTTCGAAGAGCGACGGATGGATGCCGAAATCAACCGAGTGCGAGCGCACGTAGGCGTTCGCGGCCTGGATCGACTCCTTCATCACGTCACGCAGGTTCCCCGTGACGGTCATCCTGCCCTTGCCCGGCATCATAACGCCTTCGATCGTGAGCAGCTCGCCGCCGACTTCCGTCCAGGCCAAGCCGGTGACGATACCGACCTGATCCTCAAGCTCAGCTTCACCGAAGCGGTACTTCGGCACGCCAAGGAAGTCGTGAACGTTCTCCGCGGTGACGACAATCGAGGTCTTCGACGACGTCAGGATTTCCTTCACGGCCTTGCGGGCGAGCTTGGCGATTTCGCGTTCGAGCGAACGCACACCGGCTTCACGCGTGTAGCGGCGAATGACTTCCTTCAGTGCATCGTCTTCGACCGTCCACTCGCCCTGTTCGAGGCCGTGAGCTGCATACTGCTCAGGGATCAAGTGGCGCTTGGCGATCTCAAGCTTCTCGTCTTCCGTGTAGCCCGCGAGCCGAATGATCTCCATGCGGTCCATAAGGGCCGCGGGGATATTCAGCGTGTTGGCCGTCGTCACGAACATCACGTTCGAGAGATCGTAGTCGACCTCAAGATAGTGATCGTTGAAGGACTGGTTCTGTTCCGGATCGAGCACCTCGAGCAGAGCCGCCGCAGGGTCGCCGCGGAAGTCCTGGCCCATCTTGTCGATCTCGTCCAAGAGGAAGAGCGGGTTCGTCCGCTTTGCCTTCTTCATGGACTGGATGACCTTGCCAGGCATCGAGCCGATGTAGGTGCGGCGATGGCCGCGGATTTCCGCTTCGTCACGGACGCCGCCCAGCGACATGCGCACGAACTCACGGCCGGTCGCGTTAGCGATCGACTTGCCCAGAGACGTCTTACCGACGCCCGGAGGACCGACGAGGCACAAGATCGGCCCCTTGAGCTTGTTCGTCCGCGCCTGCACGGCGAGGTACTCAAGGATGCGTTCCTTGACCTTCTCCAGGCCATAGTGCTCCTGATCGAGAACCTGCTGGGCCTCGGCGATATCCTTCTTAACCTTGCCCTTGATCCCCCACGGGATCGACAGCAGCCAATCGAGATAGTTCCGCACCACAGTCGCTTCGGCCGACATCGGCGACATCTGCTTGAGCTTCTTCAGCTCAGCGAGCGCCTTGTCCTTGGCTTCCTTCGACAGCTTGGTGTTCTCGATCTTTTCCTCGAACTCGGCGATGTCGTCGCGCTCGTCGGAATCGCCCAGCTCCTTCTGAATGGCCTTCATCTGCTCATTCAGATAGTACTCGCGCTGCGTCTTCTCCATCTGGCGCTTGACGCGCGAACGGATCTTACGCTCGACCTGGAGAACCGAGATCTCGCTTTCCATCAGCGTGTAGACACGCTCAAGCCGCTCGGAAATGCTGGCGGTTTCAAGCACGTCCTGCTTGTCGGAGATTTTGACGGCGAGATGCGAGGCAATCGTGTCTGCGAGCTTCGCGTAATCCTCGATCTGGCCAACGTTGCTCAAGACCTCGGGCGAGACCTTCTTGTTGAGCTTCACGTAGCTTTCGAACTGGGTCACGACGGAACGCGCCAGCGCTTCGAGTTCGTCCTTAGCGCCGGGTACTTCAGCGACGCGCTCGACCTCAGCTTCGAAATAGTTGGCGTTCGGCGTGTAGCGCGTGATCTTGGCGCGCGCATTGCCTTCGACGAGGACTTTCACCGTCCCGTCGGGAAGCTTCAAAAGTTGCAGAACCGATGCGAGCGTGCCGATCTCGTAGATGGCATCCGGCGCCGGATCATCATCGCTGGCGTTCTTTTGCGCGGCGAGCAGAATTTGCTTGTCGGCGCGCATGACCTCTTCAAGGGCCGCGATCGACTTCTCGCGCCCGACAAAGAGGGGGACGACCATGTAGGGAAAAACGACGATATCTCGGAGCGGCAGAACCGGGAACAGCTCTTTTCCGCCGGCTTTTTCCTTGGTCTTTTTGTCTTCGCTCATTTCACTACCTATTCGCCGTGCACCGAAGGTCTGTCATATCCTACCGGTACATTCCACACCCGTTCCACTTTAGGAGCCACGCGTCCCGCCCCTTTTTGTGGCGACGGTTCTGCATGCTCGTGAGCGCGAGCGCGGGGTGAGACCCAAGCCCTAGACACCGGTTTTCGGAGAAATACGGCTGGCTGCTTGACGCCACTCCCTCCGAACAAATGGGGACCAGCGCCCCGCAAACAAGTCCCGGGGCAGTGCCCCGGGAAAGCGTTAATTGTCGCGACGGCTCAGGCTGTCGAGCCCTTCTCTTCCGCGCGTTCCGTGTAGATCCGCAGTGGCTTCGCCGAGCCCTCAACGATTTCCGGTCCGATCACGACCTCCTCGACGCCCTTAAGCGTCGGCAGGTCGTACATCGTGTCGAGCAGGATGCCCTCCATGATGGACCGCAGGCCACGTGCACCGGTCTTGCGCTCGATGGCCTTGCGCGAAATCGCCTTCAGAGCATCAAGCGTGATCGTCAGCTTGACGTCTTCCATCTCGAACAAGCGCTGGTACTGCTTGACGATGGCGTTCTTCGGCTCGGTCAGGATTTGAACGAGCGCCGACTCGTCGAGATCTTCCAGCGTTGCGATGACCGGCAGACGGCCGATGAATTCCGGGATCAAGCCGAACTTCAGCAGATCTTCCGGCTCGACGTTGCGCAGGATCTCGCCCGTGCGGCGTTCGTCCGGACCGCTGACGCGGGCCTGGAAGCCGATCGAGGAACCCTTGCCACGACGCGAGATGATCTTCTCCAAGCCGGCGAACGCGCCGCCGCAGATGAAGAGGATGTTCGTCGTGTCGACCTGCAGGAATTCCTGCTGCGGGTGCTTGCGGCCGCCCTGCGGAGGAACCGACGCAACGGTTCCTTCCATGATCTTCAGAAGCGCCTGCTGCACGCCTTCGCCCGAGACATCCCGCGTGATCGATGGGTTGTCGGACTTGCGGCTGATCTTGTCGACCTCGTCGATGTAGACGATGCCGCGCTGCGCCCGCTCGACGTTGTAGTCAGCAGCCTGCAGCAATTTCAGGATGATGTTCTCGACGTCCTCGCCGACGTAGCCGGCTTCGGTGAGCGTCGTGGCGTCTGCCATCGTGAACGGAACATCCAGGATACGCGCCAGCGTTTGCGCGAGCAGCGTCTTGCCCGAACCCGTCGGTCCGACGAGCAGGATGTTCGACTTCGCCAACTCCACGTCGTTGTTCTTCGAAGCGTGGTTCAGGCGCTTGTAATGGTTATGGACGGCGACAGAGAGAACGCGCTTGGCATGGTTCTGGCCAATGACGTAGCTGTCGAGCACGCCGCAAATCTCCTGCGGAGTCGGAACGCCGTCGCGGGATTTGACGAGGGTGTTCTTGTTCTCCTCGCGGATGATGTCCATGCAAAGTTCGACGCATTCATCGCAGATGAATACTGTCGGGCCAGCAATCAGTTTGCGGACCTCATGCTGGCTCTTGCCGCAGAAAGAGCAGTAGAGAGTGTTCTTCTCTTGAGCCATTTGTTCTCACCTTCCGTGCAAGACCCACCAACGCGATGTTCTTGCTTTGGCCCGCTTTTCACGCTCGGCGCTGAGCCGATTCTGCGGCGACGTGAACTCCATAGCCAATCTGAGCACGCTATCGTTCAGCAGATCAAGATTGGATTAATGGAGCCTACCCGGCCACAGCTCGCAAGCGGCGCTATTGCCACAGTTGATAAACGAGCTGGCAACACCGGCGATTCAATCCGAGCATTTACCTAAACTCACACGCTGATGTGCAGCGTTTGTTCTCCTGAGAGGGCGAATTGCCGCCCACTCTCGTGGTGTTCCGACCGCGAACGGCCGAGTTGCGCTGGCAATTTGCCTTATCAGTCGGCGATTTTGCCAGTTTCGAAGACAGTCCCTTCGACTTCGTCGCGGTTTTCGAGGACTTTGTCGATCAGGCCGAAATCGCGGGCCTGGTCGGCCGTCATGAAGTAGTCGCGGTCCAGCGTCTTATCAACCATCTCGTAGGTCTGACCCGTGTGCTTCACATAGGTCTCGTTCAGACGCCGCTTCATTTTGATGATGTCCTCGGCGTGGCGTTCAATGTCGGACGCTTGGCCAGAGAAACCACCCGACGGCTGGTGCACCATGACGCGG
The DNA here is from genome assembly GCF_905067615.1 of Hyphomicrobium sp. MC8b. NCBI lineage: Bacteria > Pseudomonadati > Pseudomonadota > Alphaproteobacteria > Hyphomicrobiales > Hyphomicrobiaceae > Hyphomicrobium > Hyphomicrobium sp. MC8b. The sequence continues at coordinate 3,166,617 of NZ_LR898465.1, forward strand.
GCATTCGGTAGCGCGTAGCGCATGCCCTTCGCACCGGCACAAAGCAGCAACGAACCCATCGAGGCAGCCTGGCCGATGCACAGCGTGGCGACGGCCGGCTTCACGAACTGCATCGTGTCGTAGATCGCCATACCCGCAGTGACGACACCGCCCGGCGAGTTGATGTACATCGAGATCTCTTTCTTCGGGTTCTCGGACTCGAGGAACAAAAGCTGCATGCAGATCGATGCGGCCATGTGATCTTCGACCGGTCCGGTCACGAAGATGATGCGTTCCTTCAGAAGCCGCGACGGCAGATCGTAGCCGCGCTCACCGCGCGTCGTCTGCTCGACGACCATGGGCCAGAAGGTGTTGGTCAGAGTATTGATCGGATCGCGCATCGCCTTCGTCTTTCCTCATTTCGCAGGCGGACCACCCCGGTCCCGCCTGCCTGACTCGCACGCATTGCGTATTGGATTGCAGGAGCCGCGGTTGCGGCTCTCTATTCTTCAGTCGCCTCTTGGACGGCCTTGAGAAGCTCGTCGCGAGTCACCTTCTTCTCGGTCGGCTTGGCCGCGTCGATGACGAAGTCGATGACCTTATCCTCAAAGATCGGTGCGCGTAGTTCGGCCAGCGCGCCAGGTGTCTTCTCGTAGTATTCGTACACCTGCTTCTCCTGCCCAGGATAACGGCGCGCCTGCTCAACCAGAGCCCGGCGCAATTCGTCCTGGGAGACCTGCAGATTGTTCTTCTCGCCAATCTCGCCGATCACGAGGCCAAGGCGCACCCGGCGTTCGGCGATCTTCCGATACTCGGCGCGCGCCTCGTCCTCGGTCTTGCCTTCGTCGGCGAACGTCTTGTTCGTGGCTTTGAGATTGTTCTCGAGTTGAGTCCATATATTGTCGAATTCGAAATCGACAAGAGACGCCGGAAGCTCGAACGTGTGAGCGGCGTCGAGCGCGTCGAGAAGCTCGCGCTTCAGCTTCTGCCGAGACGCCTGATCATACTCGCGCTTGATCTGCTCAGAGATGAAGCCGCGCAGCTGCTCTAGGCTTTCAGCACCGACGCCCTTGGCGAAATCTTCGTCGACAGCCGGGGTGCGAGACTTTGAAACGCCCTTGACCTTGACGTCGAACTCAGCGGTTTTGCCCGCCAGAGCAGCCACCGGATATTCGGCCGGGAACGTTGCGCTGACGACCTTCTCGTCGCCGGCTTTCAGGCCCACCAAGCCTTCTTCGAAGCCCGGGATGAACTGCTTCTTGCCGATCACCAGGCTCTGGCCTTCGGCCGAGCCGCCTTCGAACGCTTCGCCATCGATCTTGCCGACGAAATCGAGCGTTACGAGATCGCCTTCCGAAGCGGCGCGACCTTCTTCGATGTCGTAGGCCGTGTTGCGCTCGGCGAGGTTCGCAAGCGCTTTGTCGAGAGCTTCGTCGTCGACGTCGGCAACGAGCTTTTCGAGCTTCAGCGTCGACAGATCAGCCAACGGAATAGGCGGCAGGACCTCGAACGACATGTTGTAGGCGAGATCGCCCTGCCCGCTCGCGATTTTCTCGAACGTCTCTTCGTTGAAGTCGACGAGCTCGACCTTCGGCTGCTGTGCCGGACGCTCATTGCGATCCTTGATGGCTTGCGCGCTCGTTTCGTTGAGCGTCTGCTCCATCACTTCCTGCATCAGCGACTTGCCGTACAGCTTCTTGATGTGCGCGACCGGAACTTTGCCGCGGCGGAAACCCTTGATCTCCACGCGGTCCTTGATCTCGTCGAGGCGGGTCGCGAAGCGCTCGCTCAGCTCCGCCTTGCCGACGACCACTTGGAGCGTCCGCTTCAAACCTTCTCGTGCCGTTTCCGTGACTTGCATTGTCCGTGTCCTGAATTCGAGATCAAAGCGCGGCACCCAACCTCGCCGACCGACTATTTAGGAAGCCGCCCGCGGGTCCACAAAGCGCCAAACGCCACCAGCTGCCGCAACACTCGTGCGGACAGAAGTGAGCCCCCAGAGATATTGCCTTGAAATTGCTACGTTTTTAAACCACCGCAAGCCACGAATCCTTGGCCATGCCCCATCGGGAATGCCAGCATCACGCGCCTGGAAGCCTATGCCGAGGCTTAAACAGCCTTTCTGGGAGATTGGCAATACGCTGTCGCATGGCCGTCAAACACAGGCTCGGCGCCGAGGTGATTGCAACGGACAGCCGTTCGAAGGGTTGTCTATCGAAAACGCACGATTATTTCTGCGGAACTATAGCTAAGTTCTTGAAAGACTGCGGCCAATTCCCCGATCCATGTTCACGAGGGCTATACGACCGCCATCGAGAACTGTTAAAAGTTGCAGGCATGGAAGATGGAGCGCCCGGCATGGATCTCACTCGTAGAGGCTTCATAAAGCTCACTGGCGCGGCGCTTGCGACTTCGAGTATGGGAGCGCTCGGGTTTGGTGGTTGCGGTGAGGCGGTCGCGGAAGACGTTCGCCCCTTCAAGCTCACCCACGCCAAGGAGACGCGGAACACCTGCACTTACTGTTCCGTCGCTTGCGGCATCCTTATTTACACGCTCGGCGACGGCGCCAAGAACGCCCGCTCCGACATCATTCACATCGAAGGCGATCCGGACCATCCGGTGAACCGCGGTACCCTGTGCCCGAAAGGCTCGGCGCTGCTTGATATCGTCCACGCGCCGACGCGCCTGCAGGTGCCGAAGTACCGCAAGCCAGGCGGAACCGAGTTCGAGGAAGTCTCCTGGGACTGGGCGCTTGACCGTATCGCGCGCCTGATGAAGGACGACCGCGACAAGAATTTCATCGCTAAGAATGCCGAGGGCACCACCGTCAACCGGTGGATTTCGACCGGCATGCTGGCGGCTTCGGCTTCATCGACCGAAACGTCGTATCTCACGTGGAAAGTCGCCCGCTCATTCGGGATGTTGGTCTTCGATAACCAAGCACGTGTCTGACACGGACCGACGGTGGCCAGTCTGGCTCCAACATTCGGTCGCGGCGCAATGACCAACACTTGGCAGGATATCAAGAATGCCGACTTGGTCATCGTTATGGGCGGAAACGCCGCTGAAGCGCATCCGTGCGGCTTCAAGTGGGTTGTCGAAGCAAAAATAGAAAATGCGGCGCGGCTCGTCGTCGTTGATCCGCGCTTTACGCGGACGGCGTCGGTCGCCGACTATTATGCGCCGATCCGTCCAGGAACCGACATCGCCTTCCTGTCGGGCGTGATCCGGTATCTGCTCGAAAAGGACAAGATCCAGCACGAGTATGTGCGCGCCTATACGAACGCCGGCCTGATCGTGAAAGAAGGCTATGGCTTCGAAGACGGTCTGTTCAGCGGGTACGACCGCGAGAAGGGCCAGTACGACACATCTAGCTGGGACTACGAACTCGACGATCAAGGCTTCGCGAAGGTCGACGATACGTGGCAGCATCCGCGTTGCGTCATGAACCTTCTGAAGACCCACGTCGCGCGCTACACGCCCGAGATGGTGTCGCGCATTTGCGGTACGCCACAGGATAAATACCTGCACATCTGCGAGATGATCGCGGAGACGGCGGCACCCGACAAAGCGATGACGAGCCTGTTCGCGCTTGGCTGGACGCAGCACTCGATCGGCTCGCAGAACATCCGCACGATGGCGATGGTGCAGCTGCTGCTCGGCAACATCGGCATCGCCGGCGGTGGCATGAATGCGCTGCGCGGCCACTCGAACATTCAGGGCCTGACCGACGTCGGTCTGTTGTCGAACCTCATGCCCGGCTACATGACGCTTGCGGCCGATCACGAGGTTACGTTCGACGACTATATGAAGACACGGCTCTATAAGCCGCTGCGACCAGGCCAGACGAGCTATTGGTCGAACTACAGGAAGTTCTTCGTCAGCTTCCAGAAATCGATGTTCGGCGATGCCGCCACCCAGGAAAATAACTGGGCTTACGATTGGCTGCCGAAGCTCGATATTCCGCTCTACGACATCATCAAAGCGTTCGAGATGATGAACCAGGGGCAGATGAATGGATACATCTGCCAGGGCTTCAATCCGCAGCAAGCATTCCCTGATCGCGGCAAGATCCGGCGCGGCTTGTCGAAGCTCAAGTTCCTCGTCACGATGGATCCGCTCGATACGGAGACGTCGCGTTTCTGGGAGAACTTCGGGCCACAAAACCCGGCTGACTCCGCCGAGATCCAGACGGAAGTGTTCCAGCTGCCGACGACGTGCTTTGCCGAAGAAGACGGCTCGCTCGTCAACTCGGCGCGCTGGCTGCAATGGCATTGGAAAGCCGCGGAGCCGCCTGCTCAGGCGAAGCCCGACATCTGGATCATGTCCGGCATCTTCCACCGCATGCGCGAGCTTTATCGCAAGGAAGGCGGCGCGTTCCCCGATCCGATCCTTAATCTCACGTGGAATTATACCAATCCGGTCGAGCCCAACCCGGACGAGTTGGCGAAGGACATGAACGGCCGGGCGCGCATCGATCTCAAAGATGCGTCCGGCGCCGTCATCAAGAAAGCGGGCGAATTGCTCGATGGTTTCGCGCAACTGCGTGATGACGGCACGACGGAGTCGGGCTGCTGGATCTTCTCGGGCTGCTGGACCGAGAAGGGCAACCAGATGGCCCGGCGCGACGCATCCGATCCGCGCGAACAAGGCATCGCACCGAACTGGGCGTGGGCGTGGCCCATGAACCGGCGCATTCTCTACAATCGCGCCAGCGCGGACCCCGCGGGAAAGCCATGGAATCCGGCGAAACCGATCATCCAGTGGGATGGCTCGAAGTGGGTCGGCATCGACGTGCCGGACTACGGCCCAACGGTGAAGCCTTCCGACTCGGTCGGTCCCTTCATCATGAACGCCGAAGGCGTCGGGCGCCTGTTCGCGCGCCAAATGATGGTCGAAGGCCCATTCCCGGAACACTACGAGCCGTTCGAGTCGCCGGCGATCAATGTGCTGCATCCAAAGGTGCAGACGAATCCGGCCGCGCGTGTGTTCCCCGACGATAGGGCCGATTTCGGAACGCCAGCCGAGTTCCCCTATGTGGCGACCACCTACCGCCTGACGGAACACTTCCACTTCTGGACCAAGCACGCCCGCATCAACTCGATCCTGCAGCCGCAGGAATTCATCGAGATCGGGGAAGCGCTCGCGAACGAAAAGGGCATCGCTCAGAACGGCTGGGTGCGCGTGGCCTCCAAGCGCGGCTTCATCGTATGCAAGGCCTACGTCACGAAACGGATCAAGCCGATGATGGTCGACGGCAAGCCGACGCATGTGATCGGCGTGCCGCTGCATTGGGGCTTCACCGGCCAAGCGAAGAAGGGCTACGGCGCCAACACGCTGACGCCGTCCGTCGGTGACGCCAACACACAGACGCCTGAGTTCAAGGCGTTCCTGGTCAATATCGAAAGTGTCAACGGACCTCTGGTCTGACGGAGAAGCCGATGTCTGATCTGCAATCGCAAGACTACATCCGCCGCTCCGCGACGACGATGACACCGCCCGACGCGCGCAGCTGGGAAGACCAGGTGTCGAAGCTCATCGACGTTACGCGTTGCATCGGCTGCAAGGCGTGCCAGGCGGCTTGCATGGAGTGGAACAACCTACGCGACGAAGTCGGCGAGTTCCACGGAACCTACGACAACCCGCTCGATCTCGATCCGCACACGTGGACCGTGATGAAGTTCACGGAATACGAAAATCCCGACGGCAACCTCGAATGGCTGATCCGCAAGGACGGCTGCATGCATTGCGAGGATCCGGGCTGTCTCAAGGCCTGCCCTGCCCCCGGCGCGATCGTTCAGTATGCGAACGGCATCGTCGATTTCATCAGCGAGAATTGTATCGGTTGCGGCTATTGCGTGAAAGGCTGTCCGTTCGACATTCCGCGCATCAGCCCGGTCGATCACAAATCGTACAAGTGCACGCTCTGTTCCGATCGCCTGGCGGTGGGGCTTGAGCCTGCCTGCGTGAAGGCATGCCCGACGGGTGCCATCATGTTCGGCTCGAAGAAGGACATGACGGACTGGGCGGGAGAGCGTATCGTCGATCTGAAATCGCGTGGTTTTGAAAACGCCGGTCTTTACGATCCCCCGGGCGTCCAAGGCACGCATGTGATGTACGTGTTGCATCACGCCGACAAGCCCGGGATCTATGCCGGACTGCCGGAAAATCCAAAAATCAGCTCGACTGTAGAGTTCTGGAAGGGCCTCATCAAGCCGGTTGCGCTGGTCGGAATCGCTGCCGCAGCGGTCTCGGGTTTCCTGCACTGGGTCATCGCCGGGCCTAACGAAGTGCAGCCGGAAGACGAAGAAGAAGCCAAGCACGTTCTTGAGGCCAACCGCTTCCCCGAAGTCGGTGGCCGTTCGCAGCGAACGGAGCATCCGACATGAGCCGCCCGTATGGAACGCTGACGCGCAACAGCACGATCACTCGCCTCAACCATTGGCTGACGGCCGCCTGCTTCATTCTTTTAATGCTGTCGGGTCTGTCGATGTTTGATCCGCTGCTGTACTGGCTGTCGAACCTGTTCGGCGGCGGGCAATGGACGCGCGCTGCGCATCCGTGGATCGGCTGCGTGCTGCTGGTCAGCTATACCGGCCTCATCATTCAGTTCTGGCGCGACAATCTTTGGACCCGCGACGACGTCGCGTGGATGAAGGCCATCGACAAGGTTCTGGAGAACAAAGAGGAAGGCGTTCCGGAAGTTGCGCGCTTCAATGCCGGACAGAAATTCGTATTCTGGTCGATGACGCTTCTCGTTCCGGTGCTGTTCTTTACTGGCCTCGTCATCTGGGAATATTATTTCGGCAGCTATACGTCGATCCCGACGCAGCGCGCGGCTCTGCTCATTCATTCGTTGGCTGCCATTGCCGCGATTATCATCTGGATCGTTCACGTCTATGCTGCGATCTGGGTGCGCGGTTCTATGCGGGCCATGACGCAAGGCTGGGTGACGCCGGGCTGGGCGTGGCGGCACCATCGGAAATGGTTCCGGTCGCTCGCGACGACGGGTTCAACCGGACCGCGGCCAAGCGTGAACGGCCGTCTGCACAAGTAAGGAGTGTTGCGTGAGGCAAGGCGGCGCGCCACCGACCGGCAAATGGGTCGGCAGTCCGCTTGGCGGCGTCAGCACGCCCGAGCCGCTGCTTCTGGCCGATCTGACAACACGCTTCTCCGCGACGGCCGCTCGTCTTCGAGCGCTTGCAACCGGCCACCCGATGACGAAGTGGCTTGGCTTCATGGCGCTTCTTTCGGACGCGCAGGACAAAGCCGCGGCGACGTTACCGCCAATGCCCGGTATCGATCCTTCACTCGTCGAGCAATCGGTCGCTGCGCGCATGCCGCCCCTCGCGGCAGATGGCCATCACCGGCATGCAGCATGGCGCGACGGACTGGCAGTGCTGTTCGAAGAACTCGACAGCAAAGATATTCCCGAATCTGCTGCGGCGGTCATCGCCAACATGCGTGGCTTGCCTGTAAATGACGTCGAAGATTTAGCGGACGGCTTTCTGCGCGGTGCTCTGAGCATGGGAGACGTCGGCGCGGCGCTTTATGGTGCAGCCGCCTTGCAGGTCTACTTCACGCGCCTTGCCGCAAGCCTCGATGCGTCAACGCTTCGCCTGCTGCCGCAGCGCGGACTTTGCCCCTGCTGTGGCTCGACGCCGGTTTCAGGATTGATCACCGCCTCGGGGCCGACGCCCGGCACGCGGTACCTCTATTGCTCACTATGCTCGACGGCGTGGAACCACGTGCGGGCGGTCTGCATCACGTGTGAAAGCTCCGGCGCCTTGCTGCTCAAAGGTATTCAAGGCGGCTCGGCGGCCGTCCAAGCGGAAACTTGCGACGACTGCCACACATACGCGAAGATGCTTTACCAAGTGAAAGATACGAAGGTCGATCCTTACGCCGACGATCTGGCTTCCCTCGGGCTCGATATCATGGTGTCAGAAGCCGGCTGGGCGCGGCATGCGCCCAATCCGCTGCTTCTCGTCGGCTGACGCGCGACAGTAGCGTCCGCCTTTTACGAAACCATGCATTCCGAAAAATCGCCGTGGCGATAACTGGCGCGCCTGCCTATATCGAGGGCTCAATCCGTCTCGACCATAGCAGGAAACATGTCTGGCCCTACACAACGCTTGACCGACCTCGCGCATGGCGGCGGCTGCGGTTGCAAACTCGCGCCGTCCGTCCTGCAGGACCTTCTGGCCAAACAGCCCGCAGCGGGGGCCTTCGCGCAACTGCTCGTCGGCAACGAAACCGGCGATGATGCCGCCGTCTGGCAGATCGACGACGACCAATGCATCATTGCGACGACCGATTTCTTCATGCCGATGGTCGATGATCCTCGCGACTTCGGGCGGATCGCGGCGGCCAACGCGATTTCGGACGTGTATGCGATGGGCGGCCGCCCGATCATGGCGCTGGCGATCCTCGGCATGCCGCTAGGCAAACTCTCCGTTGAGGACGTGCGCGAGATCCTGGCCGGCGGCGCGTCCGTTTGTGCGGAGGCGGGCATTCCCGTGGCAGGCGGTCATTCGATCGACGCGCCGGAGCCGATCTATGGGCTTGCCGTTATCGGGCTTGCAATGCCGCAGAACGTCCGCCGCAATGCCGGTGCGAAGCCCGGTGACGCGTTGATCCTGACCAAAGGCATCGGCGTCGGCATTTACTCGGCCGCCTTCAAGAAGCGCGCGTTGCCGGACGATGCGTACGCAGAATTCATGGCGTCCACCACACTGCTCAATCGGATCGGTCAGACGCTTGGCGAGAACGCAGATGTGCACGCTATTACCGATGTGACCGGCTTCGGCATTCTGGGGCACGCGCTCGAGATCGCGCGTGGCAGCGGCGTCAGCATCGAGATCGCATTTGATAAGTTGCCATTTCTATCACGTGCCGAAGCGCTAGCCAAAAGCGGCTTCATCACAGGCGCTTCTGGGCGCAACTGGGCGAGCTATGGCCATGAGGTCGTTTTGCCGGGTGATTACCCGCAATGGCAGCAAGCGCTGCTGACCGATCCGCAAACCTCTGGCGGCCTTCTCGTCGCCTGTGCGGCAGATCAAGCCGAGAACATTCGCAGCGAGATCGAACGCGCCGGATATCCGATGGCGCGCATCATTGGTTTGGTTGCGAGCGGCACGCCACAAGTTCGCATCCGCTGAATCCTGCCGCCGTCAGGACGGACGCTCGACAGGAAACTCAACTGATGTCGGGCAACAAGTCCTTCCAGAAAAAGAAGCGCACCTTGTTCAAATCGAAGCGGCAGCGCGGTTCGAGACGGCGAAGGAATTCAGGAAAATACGCCGACCGGACGCCCGAGAACTTCATCCGAGGTGGAACCGCAAACATCCGATTTCGGGCCAGCTCATTCCGGCGAACTTTGACTCTCTTTTAACGATCTGGCGTTTCGCCGGAGCCTCCGCCTATTTTCCCGATAGGAGTTGTAAATCGGAATTGTTTGCAGCCACGATTTAAAATGGCCCACTTGTTTAATCGTCTTGGCGTTATCGTTTTTTATCGTTTCGGGACTGTCGTCTTTTATCGCATTAGAACTGTCGTTCTCTTGAGGGCGCTCCTGAAGATGGCGCGAGGACAGCGCGTTAACGAGCTCCGCTGACGACCTCTGAGCGTGAAACAACTCAGAAAAAGTCGCCGTCCCGGGATAGGTCAATTCCTGCAGGCGAAGTCTTATTCTTTCGTCGCATGCGATCCACGCGCTAGTTTTATCCAAAAATACGCTGTTATCTTCACTGATCGTCCGCCAATTCCATACCGCTGTCGCTCTATTGCACAATGCAAATCGCGTCTTCGAGGCTATCAAATTGTAAAGATAAACGTCCTCGGCGAATTCAAGTCGTGGATCTTGAAGAAGGGTCCAATCAAGAACTTCCTTCCTAGCTATCCAAGCATTTGAATGAATATAATTGTCGCCCGTTATCAATCGAGTGAGATTGAATTCATCAAGAAACTTGAGTTCACGTGTTTCCTCGATCTGTTTCCCGCCCGGCCCTCTGAAATTGCGAGCCTCCACGAAGCAGCCTTCGTCCTCTTCGGTTCGGATTACACCACCATAGATAAAGCCCGCTTCAGGATGCCTGATGGCCGCAAATAGCAGATGCGAGAAGTGAGCGGGTTCAATCTGATCCGCATCGTCCAGGACGGCGAAGAAAGGAGCGGTTACTGCTTGGAGCCCCCTCCACAACGCGGCACTACGAAGACCGTCTTCTTCACATTCGAGGTAGCAAATTTTCAAGTTACGGAACGAGCGATGCTCAATAGCTCGTATGTCGTCTCTCTTTTTGCAATCAACCAACAGAATACGAAATGTTCCGACGAGTTGCCTCTCGACGCTCTGAACCGCGCGCTCCACATATGAAAGAGGGCGTCCTCCCACGCGAATAATAATATCTATGAGCGGCTCGGATATCGGGCTCGATGCCGATGACCCTGTCTCTTGAACCGAATAAAAACGCTTCACTTCCTCCATGTTGCGGCGCTGTATAGATGCGACTTCGGTGGCAAAATCAACGGTTTTGGAAATCAGATCTTCGAGATTGTATTCTTGGTTCAGGGCGGTATGGGCTCGTCTTGCCAACTCGTCGGCTTGACCTGGATTCTGATTGATCCATTCCAGATGCTTCCTGATATCGCCAACAACCCTGTCTGCGGGCTGTCGGAGATCGACGTAAAGGGCGGCATCCCCTAGCATCCGTTTAGCAAACGGAATTTCATCGGCGATGATCACGCAACCTGCCCCGGCTGCCTCGAACAGGCGCATAGACGGAGTATCGGCTTCTCTGTGTTCTGTCTTATGAAGGCATAACGCGATGCCGTGAGACGAGAGGATGTCATGAACGGCCGTTCCGCTAAAAGGAACAGGACCGCGATAGCCTGATTGAAGATGGGTCCAGTTCGACTCCGGTCCATAGACGGCGAGAGACCCGTCATCGGCAAGATCTGTCAGTATGTCCGCGTGTCGGGCGCCGTCCCAATGTACGCCGATGTACGCAAGCGATCGAACCGTGCTGGGGATGGACGGTGCCAACTTTTGCCAAGGGGAGGCTGGCAGGAACCAAAAATCAGATTTCGGCTTCTGAACCCGAGAAGAGAATTCCAGATCGTCCAGGTATTGTTTGACGGCAGGAGAGCCCACCAGATACGCGTCGTAGCTCCTTATTGAACGAATACGGTCGGCATCGTGCCTGTAGAACGCCGGAGGGCTCCACATAACTCCAAACGTAGGATAGCCGGTCAATTTAGGAGTGAATTCGTGAAGGCAAAGCACCACGTCGGGCTGGCACCTCAGGATATCATTCGACGTGACAACCTCTATTGCCTCGTGGCCAACATTCTTCGCCGCAACCGCAAATCGTCGAATGAATTCTCGCTCTGCCGTATAAGGACGATTTGGCAAACTATCGGTAATTGCTATGCGCATGATGCGCGAGAAAAGTTCAATGTTGAACGATAACGAACGTCTCTTCTCTCCATGAACGATATCCCTCTTTCAGGAACAAGCGCGCTGAAAAGGCTCCGGCTTGACGGCAATTCCGGCGATGGACGCCGATGGCATAGTCAGACTAATTCTCCCGACCATCCTTCAATGTGGACCGACACGACACTTGCCCGCGCAATATTGCGAACAAGCGTTCCGCCGGATGGATCAATACTAACATTACACAACGGCGAGCGAGAATGAGCAAAGGTTATCGGAGACCCAGACGTCCGATCAACCCGTTGTCCACTGGTTTCCGCAGCCCCGCTGAAGACTTAGAACAATGGGCCTGTTTAAAGTGCGTAGATCATAAGTACGGATGACATGATGATCTCACACGAATATCGATGTATTTTTGTACACATTCCTCGCTGCGCAGGGACAAGCATTGAGACGTGGCTGTGCAATCAGGATTGGTGGGAATTCGAGCCTCACACCAAGCATCTTTTAGCCAGCCAAGCCAAAGAGCTTTATGCCAACTGGTGGGATGACTATTTCAAATTCGCCGTGGTTCGGAACCCGATTGATCGGACGCGATCATGCCTGCACTATTCGGATTATTTTGGCTTGCGGCAAACGCCAAGCGGTATTTCTTTCGAGGAATACCATTCACATTTTGGTCGCGACATAGTTCTGGAGCACGATTATCGCTTTTCGAATCGCAGCGAGCTATTAAATGACCGACATCAACCCAACGCGGTTTACTGCAATATCCTCAACGAGCCATTAGATTTTATAGCGCGATACGAGCAACTCGACGAAGATATGAAGTTCATCGAGGCGAAGCTAGGGGTTTCACGGCCATTTAATCACTGGGTAGAAAAATCCAGAGACAATCACAAATTAAACGAACGTGATATCGAGGCGATTACGAAAATGTATCGTCTTGACTTCGAGAGATTTGGTTATGCAATTGACGGAGCAGAATATCGGCTAGCTATCACTGGGTAAAAGCTAGCAGCATCCCGCCGATATCCATCCGCCCTTATTCGTTACAATATGCGTTATTGCCGTTTGCGGGTTCTGGCGCCTGGCGGAGGAGAATGGGAGTCGAACCCACCAAGGGCAGGCTCGCTGCCCCACTCGGATTTGAAGTCCGAACGCCCCACCGGGGACGATTCTCCTCCATCGGCCATTGTGGACGCATGCACGATGCTTCCGAACAAGTCCAGCCGGTGTTGGTTCATGCGGCGCAGATCACCCTTGCGGAGCGTCACGCCGTTGCGGTCAAAAAATTCGAGAATTTGGATCGCAACCTTACGGCCGTTGTCGAGACGATCACGGAATTCGGCGGCGTTGAACCAGCCGGTCTCAGCTTTGGCTTGCACGTCGGCCGCGATCGCGACCATCTCGCGGACTGTTGCGCGCAGAAAAAAATGATCATGCGCGATTTCGTCGGCGCGGCCGAGGCGGCTCGCAAGCTTCAGCAATCTGCGGACGTCGCGCTCGGGACTTCTTGTTGAATTGGCGATATCGCGAACGCGGGGCGGCCGAAAACGCTCGTTACCGCCAATCTGACGCGCGATGGTTTTCCACATCTCCTCATCACTCGGCGCCAAGCGCACTTGATGCGTGGCGAGACGAACGAACGCGCCATCGAGTGCGATCTTGCCCTTTTCGGCAATTTTGTAGAGCGCCGCCGCGAACACGGACTTGCTCAGACGCGGCTCGAGCAGGAGGCGCAACTGCTCGCGGCCGATGCCCTGGAGATCAGGATTGTCAGTGTGGAATTGCGTGACGCGTTCGATCATATACCCGACGAACGATTGCCAGCGGGCAGGCAAGATGGACGCTCGCGTATCGTCAGCGTCGAGGACGACAAGGTCGAGTTCGGAAGCGATGCAACCGGCCTGCACGGAAGAGAGCGCGCGATCTCGCGCGAAGGCCGCAAGATCGGCAGTGAAGGGCGGCGTATCGAGCAGCGCCGCGAATGCCGCTCTAGGATCGTCGATGGCGAGCGCTGCTCGCTGTGTCCTTCTCTCCGGTGTTCGCCGTTTGCGCGCAGGCGCCCTTAAATCGATGAACTTGCCGCCGCCGATCGTGCGCTGCGCCGACACGTCGCGAATGACGAAACGGTCGGGCACGGCGGCTGCAACCGGTGCATCGAGCACGAGTTGCACGTCGGCCGTTGCGCCGGGCCGCACGGCCTTGTCATCGAGAAGAACGATACGCGCACCAACCTCGGCGGAGGCATGATGCAATCGCACCGGAAACCATTGTCCGATGGCCTTTTCTTCCGACGGCAGGACATTAAGGACCGCATCGATGCGATCGGTCGGGGCATGGAGCGCCGGACTGAGTACGACATCGCCGCGACTGATCGCATCCTTGGCAATGCCCGGTCCAGAGAGATTGAGCGCACAGCGATCGCCGGCCCAGCCGATTTCGGCAGGCGTGTTCTGAGCATGGATCGAACGCACGCGCGCAGACAAACCTGATGGGCTGATCTGAATTTGCGCGCCTATGCCGACGAAGCCTGAAAGCACGGTGCCGGTAACGACCACGCCTATGCCGGGCAGCGTGAAAACACGATCAATCGCGAGGCGGAATGCGCCTTCCGACGAGCGCGCGGGCGTCTCGCCTGCTGCCGCGATCAGCCGGTTACGCAATTCGTCGATGCCTTGGCCGGTCACGGCCGATACCGGCAAAATATCCGCGCCTGCGAGCACTGTTCCGCCGACGACGGTTCTGATTTCCGACGTGACGTCAGCCAAGCGTTCCGGGCTCGCCAGATCGGCTTTGGTCATGACGATTAGCCCCTTGCCGATCCCGAGGAGATCGAGAATAGCCAAGTGCTCGACCGTTTGCGGCTTGACGCCGTCATCGGCGGCGACGACGACCAGCGCGAGATCGATGCCGCTCGCGCCAGCGAACATCGTATGCACGAAGCGTTCGTGACCCGGCACGTCGATAAAGCCGACAATGCGCCCATCCCCGGCAGGCATGTAAGCGAAGCCCAGGTCGATCGTGATGCCGCGCGCCTTCTCTTCCTTCAGGCGATCGCCATCGACGCCGGTCAGTGCTTTGACGAGCGCGGTCTTGCCGTGGTCGATATGTCCGGCGGTGCCGATGATCATTTTGTTATCTGTCGGCTTTGGTTTGTCCGGCCTACATTAAGCCAGGCGGTGAGGATCGAGATGTGTAAGGACAGATAGAAACGCGGCTTCGTCGGTCAAGCATCTGAGATCGAGAATGAGCACGCCATCTTCGATGCGGCCGATCACAGGCCGCGACAGAGTGCGCAGCGCCGAGGCGAGACGTTCGAGGGCCGCGCCCCCGCTTTTCGAGCGAACTGCGAGCCCGGCGCTTTCGACGGTATCGAGCGGCAACGCTCCTGAGCCGATCTGGCTCTTGCAGTCGCGTGTCTCGACCGCGAACGCCATGCCGACGGCAGACTGAACATGCGGCAGCAGCCGTGTCGCTTGGGCTTCGATATCCCCGCGCGGCCGCGCAAGAAGGCGCAACGTCGGCAGTCTTTCGAACAGACGGTCCGGATCGCGATAGAGCTTCAGCGTGGCCTCGATGGCGGCAAGGCGGATCTTGTCGACGCGGAGCGCGCGCTTCATCGGGTTGCGATTGATCGCCTGGATCAGGTCGCGCTTGCCGACGATGAAGCCCGCCTGCGGTCCGCCGAGAAGCTTATCGCCGGAGAAGGTAACGATGCCAGCGCCCTCGGCGACGGCTTCGCGTACGGTCGGTTCGGACTGCATGCCGAATATCGAAAGGTCGATCAACGAACCCGAACCGAGGTCGTTCATCAGCGGAACGTCTGCCGCGGTGGCTATTTCAGCAAGCTCGGGGGCGGAGACTTCTTTGGTGAAGCCGAGGATGCGATAGTTCGAAGTGTGGACTTTCAGAATGACGCCGGTCGCGTCCGTGAGGGCGGCGCGATAATCTTTCGCGTGCGTGCGGTTCGTTGTTCCGACCTCGACCAGTTTCGCGCCCGCGCGAGACATGATATCCGGCATGCGAAAGGCGCCGCCGATCTCGATCAACTCGCCACGCGAAACGATGGCTTCGCGACCACCGGCAAGCGTGTTGAGCGCGAGCAGCACGGCGGCGGCGTTGTTATTGACGACGGTCGCGTCCTCCGCGCCGGCCAGTTCGCAAAGCACTTCCCTGATATGGTCGTCGCGTTCTCCGCGCTTACCGGTCGCAAGGTCAAATTCCAGCGCCACGGGATCGCGCATCGCTTCGACGGCGGCTTCGATGGCGGCCTCGGCGATGAGCGCACGGCCCAGATTGGTGTGCAGCACGGTGCCCGTTAGATTGAACAGCGGACGCATTGTCGAGCGATCGCTTTCGGCGAGTCGGGCAAACGCAATGGCGACCAGGCTCTCGATCGTCGGTAGCGTCGTGCTCCCGGATTTGAGCGTGGCGCGCGTTTCTGCGAGGACATCGCGGATGGCGTCCGTTGCGGCGGTGCGGCCAAAGCGTCCCAGAAGATCGGCAGCAACTCCGCTTTTCAGAACGGAATCGACCGAGGGAAGATCGCGAAGGAGAGCGGCTTTTGAAAGTTCCAAACAGTCCTCTGGCGGCTGACGACATCACGCGCCATGCTAGCGAGTTTCGCGCGGGCGGAAAGATGCCCTGCCGCTAAAAAGCATGCACGATCTTAACGATCTGCTGCCAGGCGCTTAAAAGTGCAGCCACAGCCCGTCGGTGCCGGCGTCGATCTGGAAGATGGAATAGATCTCTTCGCAAGCCGGATGCACGCGATAGTCCGCCTTGACGAACCTGCAGATCTCTTCGGCATCCGCCGGATGCGCCAGCAATGCCTCGGCCGTCGTGCGGATGCCCCGTTCGCGCGCTACGCGGGCGATTTGATCGGCACGACAGTATGGCGTCGAAACCCAGCCACCTCTGACATACTGGAAATTGCCATCGCAACGCGGCGCGCGTCGGGCTTCGACTGCTGGGACTGCAACTGTGAGGGCAAGCAGGCCCGCGAGGGCGAGGCGTTTCATGGCACAGATCCGGCTGGCGATTTTCCGCTGAGGCTACCTCGATACGGCGTTCGTATGAAGGTTTGATGTTGCCGCGCCGCCGCCGAAAGCCCTCGCCTTCACTTTCGGGACTCGGCAAGGCGGCCCTGCCAGAAGCGCTTGCCTTCCGAGATATGCCAGGCAATGAGACCCGGCACTCCGGCGATGATCTCTTTGGCACGCTTCAGAAGGGAAAGTGCGAGCGCGACGTCGGGGCCGAGACCGAACAGCGCGCCGATCACGATATAGCCACCCTCCTGCACGCCCGCCGCCCAAGGGACAACGAACGCCACGCTTCTAAGCGCGAAGACGAGGCTTTCAAGTGCGAGAACATCGCCGACGGAAAGCTGATGGCCCATGAAATAGAGGGCAAGCCACGTTTCCGCAGCGCCCGACAGCCAGCCGAGCAAGTGGATACCGACCGATGCCGCGACCGCGCTCCGCTCACGGTAGATGGACTGGATCGCGCTGTGAATGCTGCCCGTGTCCGACATGCCTTCCCAGCCGCGCGTGAAGCCGAGCTTCGCGGGAAGCTGTTCGAGAAAAAGGATCAGGCCGTTCCGCTGCGCGATCAAAAAGCCGACGACGGCGATCGTCGCGACGCAAAGGCCGGCCGCGGCCCACCACGCGGCTGGCTCGTCCGGGTGATAGGCGAACAGGAATGCAAGGCCCATGAACGTGTAGATGAGCTGGCCCAGCATCTCGGTCGTCATATCGACGATGGTGGTCGCTGCGGCGACGTTCACGCGCAACCCGTGCTTGGTCAGTTCGCGCGCGCCTGCCGCCTCACCTGCGCCGGGAATGACGGCGAGCAGGTTGCCGACGCTGTCGCGGATCCAGCGCGCCCATAGAAACATCAGACCGCGGCTCTGCGGGTATTTTTCGACGAGGAGGACGCGCCAGCTCCAGGCGCAGAACCACAGCGAAAAGAGATAGGCGCACATGACGGCGAGCATGCCGCTCCAGCCTGCGGTCGACAGCGCATCCCAGATCTCGCCAATTCCGAAGTAGACGACCAGGCCGACGGCGAGGAGCACGCCGCAGGTCGCAGCGGCGAACAAGGCCGTCCGCGAGCCCATCTGTGTCGACACCTCCTCGGCGCTCATCACTTCTCTCCAACCGTGGCGGCGATGGCGCCAATGTTGCGTCCATCGGCGATGAGCTTGCGGAAGGCTTCATAGGTGAAGATGTTTTTGCCCCACTTCACCTTGTTGCCGAATAGGCCGAAGGCCCAGGCGAAAAAGCAAACGCATTCGCGGATCGGCACGAGCCAGGGCTGTGCGGGCGTGTTCATCTTGAAGCTGCGCCGCACCTGATAGTGGAGTGCGATGCGCAGCACGATTTCGGCTGCGATAATCGACAGTCCGATGACCGTGGGCCACGGCAGCAGAAGCAGAAGAAGCAGCGGCAACGGCCACGTGATCACCGACATGAAGTGATCGCTCGGGCGGCAGAAGCGCTCCATGCGCTGCCACAGGATTTCGTGGCGGAAGAGTTCTGAAAAGCTCTTCTCCGCCACGATCGTATCGCAACAGTAGGGTGACAACTCGACCTTGTAGCCGCGCTGCGCGACGAGATTTCCGAGCGCGAAGTCATCGGGGAAAAAGTTCGACAGATGGTTGAAGCCGCCGAAGGAGTCGAGCGCCTCGCGACGCACGCTCGCCATCGCGAAAACGAAGTCGATGCCGCGCAGGCCGACATCGACGAGGACAGACGGCGCGAACCAATCGCTGATGTTCATGGTGCCGAAATCGGCGGCCGCTGCGCCGCCGTAGGGCAACCCTTTGTAAATCGAGGCAACGGCGCCAACCTTCGGATCGATGAAGGGAGCAGCCAGCGACGCGATGCAATTGCTGTCGACCTTCAGATCGGCGTCCGCGACGAGCAGGATGTCGTAGCGGGCGGCGCGATAGATGTTGGCAAGGTTCGAGGCACGGGGATTTGGTCCGGCCAGGTTTGCATCAACGACGAGGCGCAGATCGCGATCCGGAAATTCCGCCATCAGCCGTTTCACC
This sequence comes from Hyphomicrobium sp. MC8b, assembly GCF_905067615.1. Classification (NCBI taxonomy): domain Bacteria; kingdom Pseudomonadati; phylum Pseudomonadota; class Alphaproteobacteria; order Hyphomicrobiales; family Hyphomicrobiaceae; genus Hyphomicrobium; species Hyphomicrobium sp. MC8b. The sequence goes on from NZ_LR898465.1 coordinate 3,185,090, forward strand.
ACGGCTACGGCCGGGTCGGTTTCCGAATGGGCACCAAAGATGACCTCGTATTGCGGCCAGTCCTGATCGCAGAAGGTCCGCAGGCATTCGTAAAGAAATGGCTGGCCGCCGTGGACCGGCTTCAGCACCGATACCGGCGGACGAAAGCCTTCGGCGGCAGGAACCGGGCGTTCGCGGAATCGCCACGTGAAGTAGAGCGCCAAAACCAAGTATGCGAGCGCAGCAAGACCCAAAACGATGCCGGCAATAACGAAGGGATTGAGAAGCACGATCGGCATGTGCATTCGGCTGGCGTCTCCAAGACATAGGTGGCGGCGACTACGACCTAGCCGTAATCACGCAACACGGGCGTAGCATAAATGCGGCGGCTTTCGACCCCTCAGGACGCAAATGCCGCTTTGAAGGTGAGAGGGTGCAACCCAAGTGCCGCAACTTTTGCGTGGACGGCCGGACTTATCAGCCCACGGTATTCCTCAAAAGAAGGATAAGACTGCGGTCGGCCGTCTCCGCCCATGGCTGGATGGGCGTAAAGCTCGGTTACGCCCTCGGGCAAATGATCGAGATAGGCCAGAATGCGATCCTCGGTCATCCCGCCGGTGTCGGTGACGCCGAAGACGTGATCGTTCAGCTTCAGGTTGACGGATTCGAGCTTCTTGCGCATCCGGTGCGTCAATCCGGCGTAGAAGGCCCAATTGAAGAACCGCCGGATCGGCTTATCGCCACCGGCCTGCAGCGACGGGCCGAACGGCTCGACCGGAAAACGCACCGGCGGCGAGCCGAATTTCGGCGCCAGCTTGGCGATGGCGTCCGTCACCACCGGATGCATGTGGAAATGATGGTGACCATTGACGTGGTCCATCACGAGCCCGGTCTTTTCGAAGCGCTCGAACTGGGCCGTAATCTCGGCTTCGGCCTGGCGGCGCATCTCGGGCGAAAAGAACAATTTGAAGCCAAAAACCTCGGGGTTGTTGGAGAAATTCCCGTCTGGCCCGACGAGATCGGGCACCTGCTCCGGCGGCAAGACGGGACGGCTATCGACCAAATGGATGTGTAGCCCCACACCGAGTTCGGGAAGCTGACGGGCCCTGTCAACGGCGTCGGCGAAGGCTTCGCCGCCGGTCATCAGGCTCGTCGCCGACAGAATACCGTTCTTGTGCGAGGCTTCGATGGCCTCGTTGACCGGGACGGTCATCCCGAAATCGTCGGCGGTTACGATCAGAGATTTCAAACGCTGATCTCCCTCAGAGCTGGGCCTCGACCGTCGTCAGCGCCGAGCTGATCGAATCCTCCATGCCCACATAATCCCACAGCCCATAACGGCCGATGGGGTGAATTCCGAATGTATTCAACCGCGCAAGAATTTCGTCCACAAGCTGATCGCGCTCGGGCGTGTGGTGAACGTAAGCGCAGCGAATCACGTGGGTGACGGCACAGATGATGTCTTCGCTTTTGACCCAGCCGAGTTTTTCCAGCGCCGCGATGACGTCTTTCTGCGTCTTGCTGACGATATCGATCTTGTCGATTTCTTCGCCCGGTACGCCGACCTCGACGTAGACCGCATTCAGCCCATGCGAGGCCATCGCCGACGAGATGTTGGAATAGCAGCCGAAACGATAGAACGGGATGTCGCGGTCGGGAACGTAAACCCAGTGCGCATCTTTCAAGACGCTTGGCAGCTTACCGCGCACGCCGAAATTGAAGCTTATCGTCGAGCTGTGGCTGAGCTTGGCGGCAGCGCCAGCGAGCTGCGCGTCTTCCGTCAACTCGCAGAGCGTTTTAAGCGGAATGCTGGGGAACATCTTTTCCCATTCGACGGCCAGGCCCGCGCTCGTGGTCGCGACACGACGATTAAGATCGATGTGCGAGATTTCCTGCGTCGTCGCAACGCTCGTGAGGCCATGGGCGAGGCCGCGCGTCAGCACGTCGATGCCGCCGCGTTTTGGATACCAGAAGGTGGTGTTGTATTCAGCGAAACGCTCACCCGTATTGGCGAAACCGGCGCGAATTCGGGCCTCATCGGGCGGCGGGAAAAAGCGCTTGACGGCGCCGATCGACAGGCGGCTCAGCGGCGTCGCCATCGTCTTTTCGTTCTGCGGGATGAGGAAGCGATCCGCGACGACCTGCCCGAAGCCCGAGACGATGAAATCGCGAAAGCCGGTGCCGTCGCCCGAGGCTATCGGCCGCTCGTCATATGATTTCTCGCAGTCCTGGCGAAGCCCGTCCGGCAGCTCGCCCAGGTGGTACTGGATGGGCGCTTCGATCAGGCGCTCTCCGGCGTAGAAGTAGGACTTCCGGTCGACAGTCGCCCAATCGTCATCATTCAGATGCGCATAGGGAACCTGCGCGGGCGATGGGTAGCGCCTCAGATGCAGAAAGTGGCCGGTGTAGTCGAAGCAGAAATCTTCGACCTGCGTCGTCCGCGTCAGGCCGCCGACTGCAGGGCAGCGTTCGAGCAGGACATAATCGCGGCCGTTCGCCTGCAAGCACTGAGCGGCCGCCAGTCCCGATATGCCGCCCCCGGCGACGAGCCATTTTCGAGACATTCCCCGTCCAATTCTGAGCTAGTTAAGCCGTTGCCAGCGCGCTGAGAATGACGCGTAAACTCAGGAAAACCTTCGGGTTTGCGCGTTGTAGCTGCCGACCGGGCTTCCTTTAGAGGCGCCTCGCCAAATCCGCAAGCGCTCGCGCCTGCGGCCGAGCGTGCCCGGGATAAGTTTTATGCCGCGATGATCTTCGCAAAAGTGGTGCGGGCGGAGGGATTTGAACCCCCACGACTTTCGCCGCTGGAACCTAAATCCAGTGCGTCTACCAGTTCCGCCACGCCCGCATCGGTTGAACGAACCGCCTTTTATCGCGATATCGCACTTTTGCATCCCGGCAGGTGTGCGGTGCACCCACAAACTGCCGCGGAGCGGGTGTCATACTGAAAAGTTCTGCCGAAAACAACGCGTAAACGGCTGTATGGCATAGCGGCTGTAAGGCTCGGCCAATTGGCCACCCCGTCTGATTTTGTGGCGACCAACTTGCGAGGCCAGCAAGTTTTGCCTATGTGCAGTCAGCCCCAAAATAAAGCCATGTCGAACCTGTAGGACATTCCTTGCCTGATACCGCCAAGAATTGGATCGTCGAGACGGATTGGCTCGCCGATCACCTCTCATCGCCGGATTTGATCATTCTGGACGGCAGCTGGCATCTGCCGACCGAAAAACGGGATGCCAAGAAGGAATATCTCGCCGAGCATATTCCAGGTGCGCTGTTTTTCGATATCGACGATCTCTCGGACGAGAAGTCGTCGCTGCCGCACATGCTGCCCTCGACCGTGAAATTCGCGTCGCGGATGAAGAAAATGGGTATCGGAGACGGTGCCCGCATCGTCGTCTACGATACGACCGGCATCTTTTCGGCTGCGCGCGTGTGGTGGACGTTCCGCGCCATGGGACACCGCGACGTCGCCGTGCTCAACGGCGGGTTGCGCAAGTGGAAGGCAGAGGGACGTCCGCTGGAAGATGGGCCGCCACCGAAGCGCTCAGAACGGCATTATTCGCCGCTGCAGAATACCGAGATCCTGCGCGACCTCGAAGACATGAAGGCGCTGCTCAAAAAGAACGGCGTCCAAATCGTCGATGCGCGCCCGGCAGGACGCTTCGAAGGCAAGGACGCGGAGCCGAGACCAGGTCTCCGGAAGGGCCACATACCGGGCTCGAAGAATATTCCATCACAGCAGCTCTTGAATCCGGACGGAACCTATAAGTCACCAGCCGAGATCAACAAATTGTTCTCGGGCGTCGGCATCGACGTGTCGAAGCCGGTCGTAACGACGTGCGGTTCCGGCGTCACGGCTTCGATGCTGGCCCTGGCACTTGCCGTGGTCGGCCAGACCAACGCGGCCGTCTACGACGGCAGCTGGGCCGAATGGGGCCAAGAGAACGGTCTGCCTATCGAGACAGGTCCGGCGAAGTAACGAGCGCTGCGTGACTTCCAGTTGAGAACAGGCGCGCGAGACGATCGCGCGCCTTTTTTTCATCGCTGCTGTAGCGCCGCTAGGTGACGGCCGGGACAGGCTCTGAGAGGGTCTTTTCGATCCAAGAGACCATTTCAGGAGAGGTCGGAGACAATTTCGTCGAAAATGATCTGACGAGCTGACCGTCGCGGCCGACAAGGTACTTGTGAAAATTCCACGTCGGCACGCCGCTGGGCCCCATGGCGTTTGCGGCCCATTTATAGAACGGATGCGCCTCAGGGCCGATGACGGGATGCTTCGACGCAATCGGAAACGTGACGCCGAACACGCCTTGGCAGAATGACTGGATTTCACCGTCAGCGTGCGGTTCCTGCTCGCCGAAATCATTCGAAGGCACCGCGATGACCACTAAGCCGTCATCCTCGTAGCGCTTCCAAAGCTCCTGCAATTGGGCGTATTGCTTGGTAAAGCCGCAGAACGAGGCTGAATTGACAATCAGAAGCGGTTTGCCGCGCCAGTCCGAGAGTTTCATCGGCCCGCCATCTATGCTTTTGAACTCAAAGTCGTAGGCTGACCCCTCCACTTGGTTGCTGGGCGCCGTACTTTTGTTCGCGGTCATCATCGAAAAGATATTGACGCCTGTATTCCAGAGCTTTCGCACCTTTCACCTCGTGCCTGCAGGGCGCTGTCGCAGCGATGTTGCGGGGGGGTTCCTTATAGTAGTCCAGGACTTGGCAGGTTCAAGGCCGGACCGCCATAACTGCTGTTCCGCCCGGGACAGCGACGCGCACCGCCCTCCCGTAGCTTAGCCTCCAGTGAATGACACCAGCGCGAACGCGCACCACAAGGAGGACTTCGATATGTCGGCATTCAACAGCACACGTCAGGTTGCAGTGGCTTTCGCCATTCTGGCAGCGACGTTCGGCGCCAGCGTTTCGGCCGCGAGCGCGGCGGGCAGCGCCAAGGAGTTCTTCGTGCAGGACTATCAGTTCTCGAAGCCGATGCACGGCTTTTCCGGCTATTCGAACAACTACTACTGCGATTATCAGCGGCTACCGAACCGCAAGTGCACGATCAATGCGAACGGCACTGAAAGCTGCCGGATCGTCGGTTGGACCCTACGTGAGATGTGCCAGTAAGCACCTCGTTTCCTCGCAAACCTCTTCCTCCATTTTGAAGCTCCGGCAACGCACCGGAGCTTTTCTTTTTTGATGCCTCCTTCCAAATGATCTGCCAGGAGATCGTCTTTCTTCGTCGCAATTTGCATGTGTTCCGATCGAAACAGCGAACCTGATGCACAGAGACTATTGCTGCTCATGACCTTTCGCCGCGACGGCGCGGCTTCGAAGGTTGGCCCTTAAGGAGGACAACGACATGAGCACCGAAGAAACCTATCGCCCCCGACGCGGCGGCTTTCTCGTAAAAACCTTTTTCTTTCTCGTCGCAGTAAGCGCCGGAGCGTTTGGCGCCATCGCCGTGACGAACAGCGATTTGCTAAATGCAAAGGCGGGCGGCGATGACGTCATCAAGGCGGACAATGATAGCGCACCGCAGATCGACTGGGTGGCCGCAGCACCTGGCCGTGTCGAGCCGAAATCCGGCATCATTCGCGTCGGCGCACAGCTCGTCGGACGCATCGCCGAAGTGAACGTGAAACGGAACGACAAGGTCGAGGAAGGCGAGCTTCTGATCCGTCTCGATGATGAAGAAGCCCGCGCTCGTCTGCAAGCCGCCGAGACGGAAGCTGCATCCCGCAAGCGCGAACGCGATGCGCAGCCGCTCGATAAGGCGCGCGACGATCTTCGCACCGCAGAGGACAACGTTTTCGATGCCGAACGGGCGCTGACGAATGCACGCTTCGGGCTCGAATACGAACTACAGGCCGAGCGCCAAGGTACTGGTAGCGCGGCGCGTGTTGCCGACGCGCGCGACGATCTGGCGAAAGCGAAGTCCAAGCTGCAGAAAGAGCGTTCTTCGTACGCCAAAGCCCAGTCGAAACCGGATATCCCGGCTCCGAACCGCCTTGAATCGGCACTGCAGGCTGCACGCTCGGATGTCGCTGTTGCGGAAGCCATGCTTGAAAAAACGCGCATCCGTGCACCTGTTGCGGGCACCGTTCTGCAGCTCTCTGCAAAAGTCGGCGAGATGGCGTCGCCCTCTCCTGAGCAATCGCTGGTCATGCTCGGCGATATGTCGGTCGTGCGGCTGAAGGCCGAGGTTGACGAAATCGACGTCTCGAAGATCAAGACCGGCGGCAAGGTCACCGTGAAGAGCAACGCCTACCCCGGCAAAGAATTCGATGGCACCGTCGCCGAGCTTGCTCCGACTTTGACCTCGCCGCAGTTCTCGCTGCGCGGTGCACGCCGCCCAACCGATGTTGAAGTGCTCGAAGTCACCATCGATCTCGCGGGCAATCCGCCGCTGCTGCCGGGAATGCGGGCGGACGCCTTCTTCAAGTAGCGGTTTTCGAAAGACCTGCTGCGGCTCGCTTCCTCCTTAGTGAAGGCGCCGCAGGTCCCCGATGGCGGGGAGGTGTGAGAAACGGGAATGCGGTCCCGTTCAGCACGCCTCCCCGCCGCGTTTCGTTTTGACCTACTCTGCACCTCGAAAAAATAATCTGCCTACATCCTGTTTCACCCGGAACAGCGGAAAACATGGGTTTTTCGCATCATCTCTGCATCGACCCCACCGACTGATCGAGGAGAGACAGATGTACGGAGAGATCAAGAAATTCCGCGCCGATCTCGGCGTCGGCATCATTCGCGGCGAGGATGGACGCAGCTTCCGTTTCGCAGGCGGAGACATCCGCAATGGCATCGAAAAACTCGAAGGCCATGAAGTTCATTTCGAACTCGGCGAACGCAAAGCGCGCGACATCATAGTGCTTGCGGGCTCGCCATGGACAGCATTCGGAAACGTCCTTTGATCGGCCTTCGGGAGAACCAGCCATGCGAGCCCATTTCGATTTATCCGATGTGCCGGTCGTCGGGGCTTCCGACCTTGCATTTGTCATCGACCTTCTTCGCGAACGCGGTCAGGGATTGGCGCTGCTGCGCGGCCTGCGAGAAGACGAGATCCGGGAGGTCGAGGATGAGATCTGGGTGGCGTTCGATGATGCGCGCAAGGGCGCGGCCCGGCTCGCCGTCGCGCTGCGCTTCCGGGCGCTGCTAACTGCCTTCTCCGGCCGGCGCCTCAAAGCGCTGTTTCTGGAGCGCGGCTTTCGGTTGCTCGCGCTTGCTGCTCAGGACGCCGCGGCGCGCCCACTGAACGTCCGGTTTGGGTTCAATACGCAGCAGATGCTGCTCGCTCTGGACGCCTCGGCAACACGACCGCGGCAGAGTTCCCATACCCTGCCTCTCGCTGCATAAAGCAACACGCTGAAATAAAAGCAATTTCCTGGTCTTCGGCCGTGTTCCTGCCGGAACAGCGACCACGCAGCCGGCGAGGCATTATTGCGACATGGCCGGCGCGACCGGCCAGCAAGAAACCATCGTCAGGAGGCTACCATGTCCAAGATCACCTTTGCTCTCGCCGCGACGCTGCTGGCAGGGACGACGATGACAAGCGCCGCGAACGCAGATGCGGTCAGGGTCGGTTTTGGCTTTCCGCTCGGTTCGTTCGTCGCGCATTCGAACGAGACTTACAGTGGCCGCGATTATCAGCGCGTCGAGCGACCACGCTCCGCCCGTCGCGAAGTCAAGGAGAGCGCCCCTCGCAAAATCGTAAAGGTCAAGCGTCCCGCGCAATCCGACGTTGCCGAGACCGCCATCAAGGCGCCCGCGACAGCAACCGTGCAACCAGTAAAGCTCGAAGGCAGGCTGCCAGCCGATACCGTGACGACTGCCGCGGTAGAAAAGACGGCCGCCGCTACTACGACGGGGGCGATTGCATCAACCAAACTGGAAACGTCAGTGAACGGCGGAAAGGTCGCTTCGGATACTCGTGCTTCATCTGCGAAAGCGGATGCCGAAACGGCAGCAACCACACACATCTGCCGGCGCTATTCGCCGGCCATCGCGGCGCTGATCGACGTTCCCTGCGACTAAGCCTGACACCAACACCGGGCGGCAGGCTGAAAGCTCTGTGCCCCGCGAAACAGCCAACCGCAACGCCATCGTTCAAAGTCTGACCAACGCCCAAGGAGGGAGCAGGTCATGGAACTCGCCGCAACAGCACCAGTCATCATGCGTAAGCCGTTAGCAGCCGCACGGGAAAAACGCCCAAGCGCATTTCGCGTGCCGATGGTCGTGAAGCTCGCTTATCGCAATCTTTTTCATGATCGCCTAAGCTTCTTCGTGACCGTCGTCGGCATTCTGTTTTCGGTTGTGCTGGTCGCGGTCCAATCCGGCATCTATCTCGGATCGGCAAACAAGATCGCGACGATCATCGACGCGGCACCGGCCGATCTTTGGATCGTGCCGCTCGGCACCAAGAGCTACGACGATCCCTCGTTTCTCGCTGGCCGCGAACGCTATCTGGCGCTCTCGGCACCCGGCGTTGAAAATTCGGAAGACATGCTGGTTTCATTCGCCCGCTGGCGCAAACCGCGAGGCGGCGAAACGACGGTCCTGCTAATTGGAACGTCAGGTGACAGCCCAAAGGCGTTGCCTGCGAACATCATCGAAGGCAGCCGCGCAGCGCTCGAAGCTCCGAATACGGTGGCGATCGATCGCAGCTACTTCAACGATCTGGGCGTCAACAGGCTCGGCGAGCACGCCGAACTCAACGGCGCGGCGGTCAAGCTTGTGGCGATCACCAAGCGCGTGCGTTCGTTCACGACACTGCCGTTCGTCTTCACGTCCATCGACGAAGCGCGTCAGCTGTCCGGCGCCAACCAGGACCAGGCGAGCTACCAGCGCGTCACACTGCTGCCCGGCGCCGACCTCGAAACGGTGCGTAAGGAAATCGCAGTGCGCCTTCCAGACACGGAAGTTTTGACACAGGCGGAGTTCCGCACCCGCAGCCAGGACTATTGGTTGAAGCAGACCGGCGCGGGTGCCGCCCTCGATGCGGGTAAGCTCTTGGGCCTGATCGTCGGCATTGTCATTGTCGCGCAGACGCTTTATTCGAGCACGAAAGATCATATCAACGAGTTCGCCACTCTGCGCGCCTTGGGGGCCGGTGCGGGCTACATCGTCAAGGTGATTCTCATTCAAGCCGTGCTTTCAGGGCTGATCGGCTATGTGCTGGGTATGGGACTGGCGCTGACCGCCATTCATTTTGCGCAGGACACCAAGCTCACAATCATCATGACTGCGCCACTTGCCGCCCAACTTTTCGCAATAACGATCGGCATGTGCATCTTCGCCGCCATAAGCGCCATCATCAAGGTCGTCCGCATCGACCCGGCCGTCGTGTTCAGCCGCTAACCGAATTCCAGGGAGACTTAACATGACCGAGCCAAACAACAGCAAAGTCATCGTCGAAGCGGAAGGCATCGTGAAGGTACTGGGCGCGGGAGCCGGCGAAAACAAGGTTTTGAAAGGCGTCGACCTTCAGCTGCATACCGGCGAGCTGACGCTGATGATGGGGCCGTCCGGATCCGGTAAGACCACCCTGCTCTCGATCCTCGGCTGCATCCTGTCACCCACACAGGGCAAGCTGTCGATCTCCGGCATGGATACGCGGAACATGAACAAGGAGCAGCTTGCCAATCTGCGGCGCAAGCATGTCGGCTTCGTGTTCCAGTCCTATAATCTCGTGCCGACGCTCTCGGCCGTCGAAAATGTCATGCTGGCGTTGGACCTGCGCGACCTCAACGGTCCCGACGCGCGCCGCCAGGCGGTCGAAGCGCTCGAAGCGGTTGGCCTTGGCCACCGCATCAGCGCCATGCCGGCCAAAATGTCGGGCGGAGAGAAGCAGCGCGTTTCGATTGCCAGAGCGCTCGCCGGTTCCCCCTCGGTCATTCTGGCCGACGAACCGACGGCGGCGCTCGATGCCCAGAACGGCATGGCCGTCATGGAATTGCTGGCAGCCGTGGCACAGGATACCGGGCGGGCCGTTTTGGCCGTTACCCACGACCACCGGACGCTGCAATACGCCGATCGTATCATCACCATCGACGACGGCCGGATTGCGGGGTCTGAGCGGCCAAAGGTTGCAAATGCCCCCGTTCGGGTGGCGGTGGGATAACCCCCGCCAAAAAGGCTGTAATGACGGCCTTTTCGGGCGCACGCATGGACGGGCTAGTCCTTAATGGCCGTCCCTCGGGCCAATGGCCGCGCACGCTCCCTCTCCGGGCATCTGGACCGGAAGGGGCATTTGTGTAGGATGCGCCCAAACTCACCAATCCCAAATTGGAATAACTAAGGAAATAGCGCCCATGGCGGGGCCTCAAGCGAACACGTCCATTTCCCCAGGCACTTTGATGGCCGGAAAACGGGGGCTCATCATGGGCGTCGCAAACAATCGATCGATCGCCTGGGGCATCGCGAAAGCCTGCGCGGCCCAGGGCGCAGAAATTGCCCTCACCTATCAAGGGGATGCGCTGAAGAAGCGGGTCGAGCCGCTAGCGGCGGAGCTTGGCGCCAAGTCGGTTCTCCACTGCGATGTGACCGATGCGGCCTCGATGGACAGCGTTTTCGCGTCCCTCGAAAAGAGCTGGGGCAGCCTGGATTTTCTCGTCCATGCCATCGCCTACTCGGACAAAAACGAGCTCGACGGCCGGTACGTCGATACGACGGAGAAAAACTTCACGCAGAGCCTGATGATCTCCTGTTATTCGTTCACGGCCCTCGCCCAGCGCGCCGAGAAGCTGATGCCGAACGGCGGTTCACTGATCACGCTCAGCTACTACGGCGCCGAAAAGGTAATGCCGCACTATAACGTGATGGGCGTTGCCAAGGCCGCGCTCGAGGCGAGCGTGCGCTATCTGGCGTCCGACCTTGGACGCAACGGCATCCGTGTCAACGCGATCTCGGCCGGCCCGATCAAGACGCTGGCTGCGTCGGGCATCGCGGATTTCCGCTATATCCTGAAGTGGAACGAGTATAACTCGGCACTCCGCCGCAACGTCACGATCGACGACGTCGGCAACGCCGGGCTCTATCTCCTTTCGGACCTGTCGCGCGGCGTGACCGGCGAAATTCATCATGTCGATAGCGGCTATCACGTGCAGGGCATGAAGAACGAGGAAGCGCCCGACATTTCGGTCGTCAAGAGCGACGAAGCGTGAGTGGTGGGGCGGCAACGACCGCGTCGTTGAAGCCCGGACTCACGCTCTATCTCATTCGTCACGGCGAGACGGACTGGAACCGGGAGGCGCGCTACCAAGGGCAGCGCGACATTCCCTTGAACGATACTGGCAGGGCACAGGCGCGTCGTCACGGCGGCGTGCTGAAAACGCTGATGCCGGCAATCGCCGAATTCGATTTCGTCGCCAGCCCGCTGCAACGGGCCATCGAGACGATGCGCTTGATCCGAGAAGGCCTTGGCCTCGACCCGGACGGCTTTCGCATTATGCCGGACATTGCTGAACTCAGCTACGGACAGTGGGAAGGCGAACTCGCGGGCGAGCTACCGCTTAAAGATCCCCAGGGCGTCGCCGCCAAAGCCGCTGATCCCTACGGCTGGCGGCCAAATGGCGGCGAGAGCTATCACGACCTTGAGGTCCGCGTTTCTAAATGGCTCGTAACCCTGGACCAAAATACGGTTGCCGTCGGACATGGCGGCGTCAGCCGCGTCGCGCGAGGCGCTCTGCTCGGAATCGACAGAACTCTCGTGCCATTCCTTGAAGTGCCCCAGGATAAGATTTTGAAGCTCGCCGACGCCAAGATGCGGTGGCTGTGAGGGCTGTAATGCCATCAGAGCAAAAGAGCCGGAGATGCGGCTCTCCGGCTCTTCGGCACTCGATAAGGAGTGCATGCTGAAAGCCCCCTCGACCCGGGGCTCAATCCGAGAGGAATGGGCTTTTATGAGCCGACAGAGACGTTCGCCCTGGAATGGATGAGACATGGCATACGGCGCAGTCGTTCGAATGAGCGACCTGTCCGTACCGCCTTCGCAACATGCGATCCTGCGATGCGCCGCGGGCTGCTTTCGGGCAGCGGATGCGGGCTCGGCCGAGTTGCCGGTCAAATACGGACTCACACCTGCCTCGTCCCATCGTCAGGGCGACGGAACTGCCGACGAACGCAGTACTTCGTCGAGTTAATCTGCGTCGCGGAAGGTTGTCACGCGGCTTTGGCCGCGATGCGCTCTTGCCGCCACCCCGCCAGCCACCTAAGAAGAGCGGTGACGCAGCCCGGCAACAATCGTTGCAGAGCCATCCAGCGCCCATCGGGCCAATTCCGCATATTTCAGGCAATGTCTCACAACACTTTCGGACATCTGTTTCGCGTGACGACCTGGGGCGAAAGCCACGGCCCGGCTATCGGCGCCGTCGTCGACGGCTGCCCGCCGGGCATCGCACTCGAAGCCAGTGAGATCCAGGCCTATCTGGATAAGCGCAAGCCCGGCCAGTCGCGCTTCACGACCCAACGGCAGGAGGCCGACTCCGTCAAAATCCTGTCGGGTGTATTCGCCGATGCTGCGGGCAAACAGGTGACGACTGGAACGCCCATCGCGCTCGAAATCGAAAATACCGATCAGCGCTCGAAGGACTACGGCGAGATCAAGGACAAGTTCCGTCCTGGCCACGCCGACTTCACCTACGACGCCAAGTACGGCATTCGCGACTATCGCGGCGGCGGGCGGTCGTCGGCGCGCGAAACGGCGTCGCGTGTGGCCGCTGGCGCCGTAGCGCGGAAGGTCATCCCTGGCGTCAAGATTCGCGGCGCGCTGGTGCAAATCGGGCAGATCAAAATCGATCGCGGCAACTGGGATTGGGACGAGGTCGGCAACAATCCGTTCTTTTCTCCGGATAAGCAGGCGGCAGAGCATTGGGCCGACTATCTCGACAAGGTGCGCAAGGCCGGTTCGTCCGTCGGCGCCATTATCGAAGTTGTAGCGGAAGGCGTGCCGGCCGGCTGGGGCGCACCGCTCTACGGCAAGCTCGATCAGGACCTCGCCAGCGCGATGATGTCGATCAACGCCGTCAAGGGCGTCGAGATCGGCGAAGGCATGGCAGCTGCCGAGCTAACGGGCGAGCAGAATGCGGACGAAATCCGCATCGGCAACGACGGTGCACCGGATTTCCTGTCGAACCACGCGGGCGGGATTCTTGGCGGCATTTCGACCGGCCAGCCGATTGTCTGCCGTTTCGCGGTTAAGCCGACATCTTCGATTTTAACGCCGCGCCGGACGATTGACCGTCAAGGCCATGAGACGGAACTCATCACAAAGGGTCGCCACGATCCGTGCGTCGGCATTCGCGCCGTACCGGTGGGCGAGGCGATGATGGCGATTGTGCTCGCGGACCATTTCCTGCGGCATCGCGGCCAAATCGGCGGGTAATTTCGAGGGCCGACCCATCGCGCAGCATCCAAAGATCGTCATTTTGACTGGCGCGGGACTGTCGGCCGAAAGCGGCGTCCCGACGTTTCGTGATCCAAACGGCATGTGGGCGAAATACGATTGGCGCGACGTCGCCACGCCCGACGGTTTTCAACGCGATCCGGCACTCGTGCTGAATTTCTATAATGCGCGGCGGCGCGCTCATCACGGCATCAAGCCAAATGCTGCGCACATCGCTTTGGCGCGTCTCGAAGCCGAGCATGGCGGCGTGACCGTCGTTACGCAGAATATCGATGCCCTGCATGAAGCCGCCGGATCGAGTTCCCTCATTCATATGCACGGCGAGCTGTTCAAGGCGCTGTGCACGTTCTGCAAGCATCGGGTCCCGTGGCAGGGCGATTTGCTGGTCGATACGTCGTGCCCCTATTGCGGGCTGCCGGGCGGAATGCGGCCGGACGTCGTCTGGTTTGGCGAGATGCCCTATCAGATGGGGCGGATCACGGGGCTTCTTGGAGAGGCTGATCTTTTCCTGTCGATTGGCACTAGCGGGCACGTCTATCCGGCGGCCGGGTTCGTGGCGGAAGCGCGTGAGCACGGCGCGCGCACGGTGGAACTCAACCTCGAACCGTCGGAGGGTGCGAGCCAATTCGACGAAGCCATCTACGGTCATGCGACCGAGATCGTTCCGGCCTTCGTCGATCGTATTCTGGCCGGCCGCTAACGGCGAAAGACCGCGACGACCTCAACGTGTGTGGAATAAATGAACTGATCAACCGGCGTAACGGATTCAATCTTATAGCCGCCATCCACGAGATGGCGCGCGTCGCGTGCGAGCGTCGCGGGATTGCAGGACACCGCAATAACAGTCTTCACCTTTGAGCGCGCCAAGCGCTGCGACTGCGCTTCGGCCCCGGCACGTGGCGGATCGAAAACGATAGCATCGTGCTCATTGAGCTCCAGCGGCGATAGCGGATCGCGGAAGAGATCACGAACAACGGCGCTAATTGGCTTTAGCCCAGATGTTTTTTTTGCGCCGTCGCCCAGTGCCGTCACCGCGGCCTTGCTGCCGTCGAACGCGGAGACGCGGGCCTTCGCTGCTATCGGAAACGTGAAGGCGCCGAGGCCGCAGAAGAGATCGGCAACCTTTTTCGTCTTTCCGAGCGCAGCGACGATGCGGTGAGCAATTTCGATCTCGGCGGCTTCAACGGCTTGAACGAATACGGCCGGTGGCAACGGAACTTCCACGGAGCTGAATGACAGGAAGGGGGGTAGCGTTTCGACGACGACATCGCCGGCCACGACGAGACGTGCGAGTCCCATCGCGCTCGCCGCGGACGCAAGTCCGGTTCGGATTTCCGGCGACAGTTTGCGTTCCGTGCCATCGACTTCGACATCTAGGCCAGACCTCGTGAGCGTGATCGTGACGCGCGCCTCACCGCGTTTCGGCAGCAGCGGCGCGATCAGTTTTCCTACAGCCGGCAATGCCGCAACGATCTTCGGTTCAAGCACCGGACATTCTTCGATGGCCACGAGATCGTGAGAGGCGGCCTCGTGGAAGCCAAGCTCGACGCCAAACTGCGAACGGATCGCCTTGAGCGCCGCACGGCGACGGCGCCCGGCGGTGCGCTGCAATTGATCGACCTCGGGTTCGAGGCCGCGCGCTTGAAAGGCGTTGACGACGAGATCGCGTTTCCATGCCGCGTAACTGTCCGACGCCAAATGCTGCACGCTGCAACCGCCGCATTTGCCGAAATGTTTGCAGACCGGAGCGATGCGTTCGGCGCTCGGTTCGAGCACACGCAGGAGGCGCCCGCGCTCGCCTTCGACTTCGGCTTCGATGCGTTCTCGCGGCAGCGCGAACGGTACGAAGACCATCCGGCCATCGACTTCGGCGATGCCATCGCCTTGCGCGCCGAGACGACTGATGACGAATTCACGCTCAGCCATCGTAGCGCGCTCCGAGCAGGAACTCGGCGTTGCCGGAACCACCGAGAATGGGCGATGGCATATCGCCAACGACCATCCAACCAGGCTGCGCGGCGAGCCATTCGCGGACGCTGGCCAGCGCGCCCAGACGCGCGGCTTCATCGCGTACGATGCCGCCGCTGCCGACGTTATCGCGGCCGACTTCGAACTGCGGCTTTACGAGGATCACAGCCCAAGCTCCGCCTGAAGCGAACGGCAAAACAGTGCCCAAAACCTTCGTGACGGATATGAAGCTGACATCGACCACGACGGCGGAAACGCTCTCTGTTATTTCGTTTGGCGTCAGCGCACGTGCATCGATATTTTCGAGTGAAACGACGCGTAGATCATCTTTCAAGCGCGCGTGCAGCTGACTGGTGCCGACGTCGACGGCATAAACGCGCCGTGCCCCCCGTTCCAGAAGCACCTCGGTGAAGCCCCCGGTCGAAGCGCCGATATCGAGCGCAGTGCGCCCCGTCGGATCGAACCCGAAATGTGCAAGCGCTGCTGCCAGTTTTTCTGCGCCGCGCGAAACATAACCCGGCGCTTCCGCTGCAACAGCGACGGCGAGATCGCCTTTCACGTCGTAGGCTGGCTTGTTGCACACGGTGCCACCAACCGAGACGAACCCGCGCTTGATCAGATCCTGAGCGCGGGCGCGCGACGGCGCTAATCCGCGGTTCACGAGCATCTGATCCAGGCGCATCACTGGGCCATCAGTCAAACGCCAGCGTCAGTCAGGCCGGATGGCGTAACGGCCTGAGCCATTCGCGAACAGGAGAAGAAAGCCGCCTGCCATGCAGACGTTCTTCATGAAGTTCGTCATCTGGGCCTGGTCGGCGAAGTTGCTATGGAAGACGGCAGCTGCAGCCAAGCAGAAAGCGGAGAGCGCCAAACCGGCATAACGAGAGAAGACACCTAACAGCACGGCAAGGCCGCCGATGACCTCAAGTGCGATGACGAGCGGCAGCAGGTTGCCAGGCAAGCCGTGCGATTCCATGTACGCCTGGGTCTGCGCGTAGCCCGAAACCTTGTTGATCCCTGCTGTGACGAAAATGGCGGACAGAAGTACCCGTGCGGCCAAGCTGACGAGCGCGTGCATGTTTGTTCTCCCGAACGGCGAGCTGGTTAACGCGCAGATGTGCGCGTCATGCCCGCTCGCTTAGCATGTCTGCGCGGCCAAGGGCAGCAAAGACCGTCTCGACGATGCCTGAGGCATTAAGCCGTGCGGCTTCGTACATGGCTTCGGGTTTGCCATGGTCGATGAAGACATCGGGCAAAACTTTGGGACGGACGCGAAGGCCGCGATCCAGCAAGCCCGCGTTCGAGAGAAACTGCAGAACGTGGCTGCCGAAACCGCCGATGGAGCCTTCCTCCACGGTCACCAGGACTTCGTGATTGGCTGCGAGGTCGCGAATGAGGCCCTCGTCCAGCGGTTTTGCAAAGCGTGCGTCGGCGACGGTCGTCGACAGGCCGAAGCTCGCGAGCTGATCGGCCGCCTTCAGACACTCCGCGAGCCGGGTGCCAAGTGAAAGCAACGCGACCTTCGAGCCTTGCCGCACGATACGGCCCTTGCCGATTTCGAGCGGAATGCCTTCGGCCGGAAGCTCTACGCCGACGCCCTCGCCGCGCGGATAGCGCAGCGCGCTCGGGCGATCGTCGATCTGTGCCTGGGTCGCGACCATGTGGACGAGTTCGGCTTCGTCGGCCGCCGCCATGATGACGAAATCCGGAAGGCAGGCGAGATAGGCGACGTCGAATGATCCGGCATGCGTTGCGCCGTCGGCGCCGACGAGACCAGCGCGGTCAATCGCGAAGCGGACAGGCAGCTTCTGAATCGCGACGTCGTGCACGACCTGATCGTAGGCGCGCTGCAGGAAGGTCGAGTAGATTGCCGTGAAAGGCTTATAACCCTCCGCCGCGAGTCCTGCCGCGAACGTGACGGCATGCTGCTCAGCGATGCCGACATCGAACGTGCGATCGGGAAATTCCTTGCCAAAATAGTCAAGCCCCGTACCGGACGGCATCGCGGCGGTAATCGCGACGACGCGCTTATCCTTTCGCGCTTCAGCAATCAGGCTATCGGCGAACACCTTCGTGTAGCTCGGCGCATTCGGCTTCGGCTTGTCCTGTGCGCCCGTCACAACGTTGAACTTATTCACGCCGTGATATTTATCGGGCGACGCTTCGGCTGGTGCGTAGCCCTTGCCCTTCTGCGTGACGACGTGGACGAGGATCGGCCCCTGCTCCAGATCACGGACGTTCTTCAGAACGGGCAAAAGCTGCTCGAAGTTGTGACCGTCGATTGGGCCGACGTAATAAAAGCCGAGTTCTTCGAACCAAGCGCCGCCCTGCCACAGATGACGCGTATATTCTTCAACGCGCGCGGCGCGGCGTTCCCACGCCTTCGGAAGCATTTTGGCGAGCTGCTTGGCGTAGTCGCGAAGGTGAACGTAAGCGCCGCTCGACGTCACACGTGCGAGATAAGCCGAGAGCGCGCCAGTCGGCGGCGCAATCGACATATCGTTGTCGTTGAGCACGACGATCAAGCGTTCGCTGCGGGCACCGGCGTTGTTGATCGCTTCGTAGGCCATGCCGGCGCTCATCGCGCCATCACCGATGACGGCGATGACGTTGTTCGACTTGCCGGTCAGGTCGCGCGCAACGGCCATGCCGAGTGCTGCGGAAATGGATGTGGACGAGTGCCCGGCCCCGAAAGGATCGTAGACGCTCTCCTCGCGATTGGTGAACCCAGCCAAACCGCCGGGCTGGCGCAAGGTGCGAATCCGATCGCGGCGGCCGGTCAAAATTTTATGGGGATAAGCCTGATGGCCGACGTCCCAGATCAGACGATCGTCCGGGGTGTTGAAGACCCAGTGCAGCGCCACCGTCAGCTCGATGACGCCAAGACCCGCACCAAGATGGCCGCCCGTCACCGAAACGGCGTCAATCATCTCGTCGCGAAGCTCGGCCGCAAGCCGAGGCAGCTGATCTTCCGACAACTGACGCAGTTCGTGCGGCGTCGCAATTTTATCGAGTAATGGTGTCTTGCTCACAATAAAACCTTGATGCGGCGATCGGCATTAGACCAAAAGCGCCCGAGACAGGCCGTGCGAAAGGGACGCTAGCATGCCTTTGGGCTATCTTCGATCCCCCAAAGAGCGCTGCTATGGACCGGATGTAATGCGCCCGCGTGCCGCAGACGTTTAAAAAACCAGTTGACGGCCGAACCGCCAAAGCGGAATGACGCCTCAAAATGGCGCATCGCCGTTCTTGTCGAGTGGGGCAGTGCCTGACGGCGTGCCGTCAGCGCCGAGCGTCAACTTTTCGACCTTGGCCTCGGCTGCTTTCAGCAGTCTGTCGCAATGATCGCGCAATGCTTCGCCGCGCTCATAAATTTCAATGCTTTCTTCAAGCTCGACGTCGCCGCGTTCAAGCTTGCCGACAATGACCTCCAGCTCCTTTAAGGCGCGTTCGAAGGTCATCTCCTTGATGTCAGCAAAGCTTTTTGCCGGAGCCGGTTTGGTCGTCGTCATAATCGTCCTGCTTTCGTGGCGCAAACGGGCGGATGTACCGAAATTCCGCTCAGACGTCTGCGTCCAGCAATGCCTTTACGTGGGCGGCGGTCGATAGGGCAAGCCCCTTCAGATCGTACCCGCCTTCGAGCATCGACACGATTCGCCCTTTTGCATGGCGCCGCGCCATCTCTGCGAGCGCTTCAGTCGCCCAGCGAAAATCCTCCTCGACAAGTTCGAGCCCGGCAAGCGGATCGCGCTGATGCGCATCGAAGCCTGCAGAGATCAGCAGCACATCGGGGCTGAAATTGTGGAGAGGCGTCAGAATGCGGCTGCGGAACGCCTCTTCGAATGCCTCGCGCCCGTCGCCGGAGCGCAGCGGCGCGTTGAATATATTGCCGACGCCGGTCTCGTTCAATGCACCCGTACCGGGGAAGAGCGGCATCTGATGCGTCGAGCCGTAGAACAGGTCTTTATCGGACCAGAAAATTTCCTGCGTACCGTTGCCGTGGTGGACGTCGAAATCGACGACGGCGACACGCTCGGCGCCGTACTTCGCGCGAGCATAATGCGCTGCGATCGCGATGTTATTGAAAAAACAGAAGCCCATCGCGCGATTGCTCTCGGCGTGATGGCCGGGCGGACGGACCTGACAGAAGGCGTTCGTGACTTTGCCTTCCATGACGAGATCGACGGCATCGAGACCGGCGCCGACGGCGCGGCGCGCGGCCTCCCAGGTGCCGGCAGACGCGACGGTATCGGAATCGACATGGCGCGCCCCGCCATCAATATGCTCGATAGCGGCTGTCACGTTAGCGAGGTGCGCTGGCCCGTGCGTCATTGCGATATAGGTTTTGTCATCCTCACGCAGCGGCGCGTCGCGATGAAAAAGCTCGTCGAAGACTGCAGCAGAAAGCGCCTTGTCGATCGCCCGCATCCGGTCCGGCCGCTCGGGATGATGCTCGCCGGTATCGTGTTCCAGAAAAGCCGGATGGGTGATCAGGACCGTCGTCATTTATCGCGAGGGTGGCTCTGAAGCGTTATGAGGTCAATTCCGAAAGTCGCGCGATCTGCACGCCAGGCGGCGGTTTGCTGTCTGCAGGAACGAAGAAGTCCGGCGCCAGCGGCACCGACTTGTCGATGCGATAGGATCCAAAGTCTGTGACGCCGCCCACATCATAAAGAAACGTATCGTCGATCAGAAAGTTTCCGGTGAATGTCTTCGCCGGTTGGTTAAAAACAAGGTGGGCCGCGTCGGCCACGATTGCTGGCGTCCGGCTCATGCGCATTAGCTTATCGCCGCCTAGAATATTCTGCACGGCAGCCGTAGCAATGGTCGTACGCGGCCAGAGAGCATTGACGGCAATGCCATTGGGCTTCAATTCGTCGGCGAGACCGAGCACGCAAAGGCTCATACCGTACTTGGCAATCGAATACGCGACGTGGCCCGAGAACCATTTGGGATGCATATCGAGCGGCGGCGACAATGCGAGAATGTGTGGATTTTCAGCGCGCTTCAGATGCGGCAGGCAGATCTTCGAGGTCAGAAACGTTCCGCGCGTGTTCACTGCGAACATCAGATCGAACCGCTTGAGCTCGGTCTTTTCAATCGGCGTCAGCGATATGGCGCTGGCGTTATTGACGCAAATGTCGATGCCGCCGAAACGTTCAACCGTTAGCGCGACGGCGCGTTCGACATCCCCTTCGTTGCGAATATCGCATTCGAGCGCGAGCGCCGAGCCGCCCTCCGCTTCGATCTCTTTTGCGGCCGAATGAATCGTACCTTCGAGCTTGGGATTGGGGTCGACCGTCTTGGCCGCGATGGCAATGTTGGCGCCGTCGCGGGCCGCTCTTTTCGCGATGGCCAATCCGATACCGCGGCTCGCGCCCGTAATGAAGAGAGTCTTGCCCTTGAGTGCCGCCATGCCACTGCTCTCATTCCGACGCCAGACCGGGGGTAGCCTAATCTCTTGGCGGACCCTAGGTAAGGGGTGACTTCGATTGCTTAAACAGTAAAGACTGAGGCTCGGGATTTCCGAATTATACGGGTTTGCGGAAATTCGGCGGGCGTTTCTCGAAAAAGGCCGTGAAAGCTTCGACGGCTTCCGGCGAGCGCAGGCGTTCGCGGAAGGCCGCAACCTCTTCGTCCATGCGGGCAAGAATTATCTCCGGGTCGCCACGCATCAGGCGGCGCGCAACGGCTAGCGCTTCCGGCGGTTTGGCGGAGAGCCGCTTGGCGGCGGCGAGCGCGGTGGCTTCAAGATCGCTTGCAGGCACGATGGCGTTGACGAAACCGGCAGCGAGCGCATCGTCGGCTGACAACGGATCGCCGAGCGCCAACATGGCGAAGGCCCGCGTGTAGCCCATGCGGGCCGGCATCAGCAGGCTTGAGGCGGCTTCAGGCACCACACCGAGATCAAGAAACGGAGTGGCGAACGTCGCGTCCGGCGCGGCGTAGACAAGATCGCAATGGAACAGCAGCGTCGTGCCGATGCCAATGGCGTTGCCATCGACGGCGGCGATCAGCGGCTTCTTGACGACCGGCAATAGGCGGATGAAGCGCACGACATTCTCGTCGAGGCCACCGGTGCCGCGCGCTGTGGCAAGAAAGTCGCCGATGTCATTGCCAGCCGTAAACACGCCGCCCGAGCCGGTGAGAATGTGCGCCGCAATCGTATCGTCCGCGTCTCCCGCTTCGATGGCATCGGCGAGCGTGCCGTACATGGCGCCCGTCAGCGCGTTTTTCTTCTCAGGTCGAGCGATGCGGAGAATCTGGACGGGGCCATCGCGCCAGATTGCGATTTCTGCTGTCATGCGAACACCGCTCCATGCGCATCGACCAGCACGGCATCTGCGCCGTGTTGCACGGCATCAGACAGACCGCGGGCTTCGGTCAGAATATTTTCGGCGAAGAACCGCGCGATTACGATGTAGGGCGATGCAGCGTCTTTCGCGAGGGCACCCTTCGCGAGGTATGTGCCGCCCGTGACGAGGCTCATGAGCCGCAGATAGGGCGTTGCCGACGCCAGCGCCTTTTCTTGATTACCGGGAAGCATTTGCGCCATCCAGAGGGTGGCCGTTTGAAGCGCACTCAAGCCTTCCATCAAGCGTTCCGTCATGTGACCGAACTCGCCGCGTTTTGCAGCGCGCACGGCGGCGATAATGGCGCCGAGTTCACCGAGCAGGCTCGTCATCGCAGAGCCGCCGTCGAGCGTCAGCTTGCGCGTGACGAGGTCGATGGCCTGGATGCCGTTCGTGCCTTCGTAGATCGGCAGGATTCGCGCATCACGCAGGAATTGCGCAGCCCCCGTCTCTTCGACGAAGCCCATGCCGCCATGCACTTGAACGCCGAGAGAAGCAACCTCGTTGGCAATATCGGTAGAGAAGGCTTTTGCGAGCGGCGTCAGCAGAGCGGCGCGATTGCGGGCTGCGACACGTTCTTTTTCAACTGTCGCGCGATGGGCGACGTCGAGTTCCTTGGCCGTCGCGTAACAGAGCATGCGGGCGGCCTGCGTCAGAGATTTCATCGTCAGCAGCATGCGGCGCACGTCGGCGTGCTCGATGATCGGGCTCATGCTGCCGGGATCTTTGGCCGCGAAACTTTTGCCCTGAAGACGTTCCTTGGCGTAGGTGACTGCATGCTGCGTCGCGCTTTCCGCAACGCCCACGCCTTGCGCGCCGACACCGAGCCGGGCGGCGTTCATCATCACGAACATGTTTGCCAGGCCGCGGTTTTCTTCGCCGACCAGATATCCGATCGCACCGCCGTTCTCGCCGAACTTCATTACACAGGTTGGGCTCGCCATGATGCCGAGCTTATGTTCGACACCGGCACAGATGACGTCGTTGCGCTCGCCGAGCGAACCGTCATCGCCGACGAGATA
This sequence comes from Hyphomicrobium sp. MC8b, assembly GCF_905067615.1. Classification (NCBI taxonomy): domain Bacteria; kingdom Pseudomonadati; phylum Pseudomonadota; class Alphaproteobacteria; order Hyphomicrobiales; family Hyphomicrobiaceae; genus Hyphomicrobium; species Hyphomicrobium sp. MC8b. The sequence continues at coordinate 3,207,808 of NZ_LR898465.1, forward strand.
TTTAGGCACGAGAAACAGCGAGATGCCGCGCGTTCCGGGCGGCGCGTCCGGCAGGCGCGCGAGGACGAGATGGATGATATTCTCAGCCATCCCATGCTCACCCCAGGTGATGAAAATCTTTGTGCCGGTGATGCGGTACGTACCATCGCCTTGCGGCACCGCACGCGTCGAGAGCGGGCTCAGATCGGAGCCCGCGTGCGGCTCGGTCAGGTTCATGGTGCCGGTCCATTCGCCCGCCACCATTTTGGGGAGATATTTCGCTTTCAGAGCCTCGCTGCCGCCCGCTTCGATGGCATGAATGGCACCCTGCGTCAGAAGCGGGCAGAGACCGAAAGACACATTCGCAGCGTTCCAAATTTCGCCGACAGGTGTGGCGGCGATTTCGGGCAAATCCTGGCCGCCGTATGCCTCCGAGCATGGCAGCGTGCTCCAGCCGCCCGCGACGAACGCCTGATAGGCCTCGGCGAAGCCCGGAGGGGTTGTCACCTTTCCGTCAATGAGCTTGGAGCCGATACGGTCGCCTATTGCGTTCAAAGGTGCTAGGACCTCGGCGCCGAAATTTCCTGCCTCTTGGATGACTGCGATTATCGTCTCGCGGTCAAGCCCCGGATAGAGGCCGCGAGCGCCCATATCGCTGAGGCCCGCCACCGTCTCGAGGGCAAAGACAATGTCGTCTAGGGGAGCCTGATAGGTCATGGATCGTCTCTCGGTGCCGTTCGGTTTTGCATCAGGACACTAAGCCGAACGAAAGTACAAGCAAACCAGGTGACATACCAAATGCTGGGCAGGATCGTACCCGCCAACAAAGAATGGATTGCCGAAGCCGGACAAATGATCCGAGCGGGTGCGCTCGTCGCATTTCCGACTGAAACCGTCTACGGACTCGGTGCCGACGCGACCAATGGTGAAGCGGTCGCTCGCATTTTCGAAGCCAAGGGCCGGCCGATTTTCAATCCGCTTATCGTACATGTTCTCGGACTGGAGCAGGCACTCATCATCGGCGTGCTTTCGCCTGCTGCGCGTCGTCTGATAGAGGCGTTCTGGCCCGGTCCTTTGACGCTCGTGGTGCCGCGCACCGAGACGACAGACGTCAGTCAGCTCGTCTCGGCAGGACTTCCGACCGTCGCACTGCGGTCTCCTGATCATCCGGTTGCACGCGCGCTTCTCGCGGAAGCCCATCGTCCGCTGGCGGCCCCGTCCGCCAATCGCTCGGGGCACGTCAGCGCGACACGCGCCGAGCATGTTGCGGCCGACATCGGCGGCAAGGCCGCGCTCATTCTTGATGACGGCCCGACGAAACTCGGGCTCGAGTCAACGGTGGTCAGTCTTGTCGACGGTGCACCGGTGCTGTTGCGTCCCGGCGCCATCCCCGCGGAAGCAATCGAAGAAGTTATCGGAGAGCGCCTGCTACGGCGCGAAGAAGCAGGCGATCATCTCACGTCACCGGGGCAGCTTGCGAGCCACTATGCGCCACGCGCGCGTTTGCGTCTGAATGCCTATGAGTGGAAACCGAGCGAAGCAGTGATGGCGTTCGGTGCGATCTCGGAGCAACCGGCACGCGCCTTCGTCAACATCAGCGAGGGCGGCGACTTGATCGAGGCGGCGGCAAATCTTTTTGCGACGCTGCGTACGCTCGATGCCTCCGGGGCGGACTCCATCGCGGTGACGCCTATTCCTCAGAAGGGCCTCGGCGAAGCTATCAACGACCGGTTGCGGCGGGCGGCAGCGCCTCGTGAGCAGCCCTAGAGGCTGCTGACCATCACAACGATCTTATTGACGAGCGGTGCGAGGATCGGGCTTTGCGCCACGAACCCGTTGAATGCGTCCTGCACCGACCCCAAAGCATGCACGATGGAGGGAATGGCAGCGTAGATGCCGCCATATAGCAATGCCGTGCTGATTCCGTTCGTGATCAGGTACCGACGCAACATTCCTGCCCCCCAAACAAAGCCGGTTAACGCTTCGTTAATGAGACCACGCGGGTGCCGCCAGGCTCAAGGCCTTTAATCAAAGCATGGTGAATACGTGTTCCAGAATGGGACGAAGGATGCTGTTAGGCCTTCGTTTGCTCGACGACCTTGAGGCGATGCTGATCCGTCTCGATTTTCGCCTTCGTCGAGGGCCAGCTGGCGCTGATCCAATCGTCGGTGCCGAACAGCCAGTACATGAACCGATGACGGCGATGATACCGCTCGATGATGAACTTGTTCATCTGGTCCATGTGCGTGTTCAACGCGCTCAGGGTCTCAGCCGGAAGCGCGGTATCGCGGTCGATCTCACCGAGCCGGTTCATGATGGCCGCGACGTCGCTTGCGGAATCGGTGCGCCATTGATCCATCGCGCCGGCGAGCGTGTGCTGGTTCTGATTGACCTTGAGAAGCGCTTCATGAACCTCGGTGAGGTCCTGCGTGTAGGCTTGATGCTTAGCCGCGGCCGTTTCGATCTCGGCAGCGATCGCGCTTTCGGCACCCTTCACCCGTTCCGACAGATTGGTGAGAAGCTCGGTCAGCGAGCCTGAGTGCGTATCCACCTTGCCGGAAAGGCCGTCGAACTTTTCCGATAGACCGGCGACGTTCCCCGTCAGGCTTTCAAGGTTTCCTGCAAGGCTCGCGACGTTGCCCGACAGGCCTTCGATGTTGCCCCACAGTCCGTGGATGCGGTCGATGCCGCCGATGATTTCATCGGTTCGTCCATCGCCCGTCGGCGTCGCGAGGACTTGGCCGACGCCGTCTTCGAGGCGGGACAGGCGATCGCCCAATTCGACGAAGCCGCTCTGATGGCTACCGAGGACCGCCTCTTCGATGATGTCGAGGCGATCGCTGATTGGCTTCAAATCAACGGCCTGACGAATGTCTTCGAGCGCGGTGCCGCCTTCTGTCTGGATAGGGCGTTGCTTTATCGCCTCTTCCAGTTCCTGCAGCCGCGTCGAAAGCACCGACCACGACTGCGACATCTCCTGAAGGCGAAGCTCAAGCGCGGCTTCGATGTCGCCGAGTTTTGCGACGAGCCCTGACGTGTCAACGACGGCGACGGGACCGGCGGCGCCCCCTTCGCGAAACGCAGATTCGAGCGAGCCGATCCGGTCGATCAGCAGTGCGTGGGTGCGGCCCTGATCGTCTTGGTGGGCGACGGTATCGCGCGCGAAGTCCCGTACAAGGCTCGCGATGGCGTGCCGCTCGTTGGAGAGATCCTGCCCCAGCGCCCGCACAGCTTGTTCGAGCGATTCAATGCGAGAATTCTGCAGCGCATCTGTTTGAGTGCCGAGATATTCGTTGCGATAAAGGGGACGCCCGTAATCGACCGCATAACGCGGTGGCGCCGCATAGCGGGGCTCAGGGCGCGTCAGCGGCGGCAATGGTTCGGCGCGCGCGACAAAGCGCAAAAGCAGTTCCGAGGCGCCGAATTCGCCGCGGTGATCGAAGAGGACTTGTAAAAGGTCGTCGACCGATACCGCCGTGTTGCGACGTGCTGCGAGCGCAACTGAAAACTTCAGCACTTCCGCCAAATCTTCCGCGCGGCGCGGGGAAACCGGGCCACTTCCCGGCATCGCCGGAATATCGCCCGCGATGATCGCCGCCGTCTCGCGTTTCAGGGCGACGACGCGGATGCCATGTGTTTCTAGGGCTGCCGCAGAGGCATCAAGGCGCGTCATGGCATTCAAGAGATGTTCGACGCGAACCTCTCCGGCGCGATGCGCTGCGGCGATGTCATAGGCTTGATTGAAGCAGGCAAGAACGGTGTCATCGACCAGCACAGGACCGGCAAGAAGCGACCCGCGCTTACCGTTCGACAGTGCCGCCTCGGCCGGCTGAATGACCTCGCTTGGTGTCCAGGTCTGCGACGTCCTGAGATCGAGATCCTCGCCGTGATACGCCATGTCGTCGTCTCCCCTCTGTCGCTCCGCGCCGTCCGTCGCCGCGCGCCTCGCAAACCCAAACACCCCAACCGCGTCGAAGCTATGTACTTGCCTATGTCGGCAAGGTCTTGACTTTTAAGACAGCATTTAGGTTAGCGCCGTTTCATTTCGGGGGCGAGTCGCAAGCGGCAGATACACAGCAATTCCCTCCCAATCCGTTGCCAAGAAGGTCTGCTCTTAAAGTAGCGGACCAAAGGCCGCTGGTGTCTGAAGGTCGGGGCCTTCGGCGCGAACATCATTAAGTGCGGGGTTGACGGGCGTGATGGTGAGGAGCCCGGCGGCGAAAGGCTTCATCAGGTCGAGGATATGCTCAGCCGTGCCCGAGCGGCAGTCGAGCCAGCGCTCAAAGTTTTCTGGCGTGATGATCACAGGCATGCGGTCATGGATCGGCGCCATATCAGCGTTTGCAGCGGTCGTCAGGATCGTCACCGTCTCGATCTCGCTGCCGTCGGCACCGAGCCAGTCTTCCCACAACCCGGCCAAGGCAAAAAAATCTTGGTCTTTCAAACGGATAAGATGCGGCCGCCGCGCCGATCGCTTGCCGCTCCACTCGTAGAAGCCGGTCGCTGGAATGAGACAGCGGCGATGGCGCAGCGCGCCGCGAAAGGCTGGTTTTTCGGCAGCCGTCTCAGCACGGGCGTTGATCAATGGCGCACGCAACGCCGCCGGGTCGCGTACCCATGACGGGATCAGACCCCAGCGCACCAGCCGAAGCTCGGAAAAGCCCTTGAGATCGTTGCGTGCAATCAGAACGGGTTGTGTTGGCGCGATGTTGTAGCGTGGCGGGAAATCGTCAACGGCCGGTGCATCGAAGAATGCGCGCACAGCTTCCGGTGAAGATATCAGACTGTAGCGCGCACACACGAAGGGCCGTCCTTTTGATGCCTTATGATTCCGGACTATAAGCGTTGACGGATTCGCCGCCAGGGACGGCTTTGATTGAGCGAACCTCAACGTGTTGGACGCCCGCGTGAAACGCCACTGCCGCAAGCTCTGCCAATACCTTGTTATGCTGATGCTGGCCCTGTCAGCAGTCGGCGGGCAAGCATTCGCAGCATCCGACAGCAAGCCCTATGACGACCGCCTGATGCGGCTTTCCGAAATTCTGGGCGCCATTCACTATCTTCGCGAACTCTGCGGTGCCAACGAAGGCCAATACTGGCGCGACCGCATGCATGACTTGATGAATGCCGAAGGTTCGACGGCGCTGCGACGCGCGAAACTCACGCGCGCCTTCAACCAGGGGTATCGCAGCTACAGCCGAACCTACAATACCTGCAGCCCGTCGGCACAAACGGCCATCACGCGATTTCTGTCGGAAGGGTCTGAGCTTTCGGATGGGATGCTGAAGGCTTTCCCCAACTAAACGTCAGTGAAGCCGGTCGCGAGAGGCGCATATCGTTTCTCGCCGGTTTACTGTGAATAGTGGCAGCTACGACCTACCGCAAATTGTCGTGCTAGGTGACAATGGATGGGGGCCGCCCGTGCGTGGCGGTCAGGGTTGAGGGAAGGATTGTAAACGGTATGCAGTGTTTCGAGGATCTCGATACGAAAAATCCGACGTTAAAGGCGCTCGATCTAATCCTCGCTGCTTGGGATGAAGGGGTGGATACCGGCGTTGAGCCGCAGCAGATGGCCTACGCGGCTCTGTTCACTGCGCTCACCGATCTCGTCGCGATCTATGGCGAGGACGCCGTCATTCATTTGACGCGCGGTCTGGAGAAGCGCGTCGTCGAGGGGGAATTCACGCTGGCGCGGCGCGACCAGTAAAGCGCCGCAATCGGGGAAGCGGCGTCAGAAACGTCCAGCCTTCCAGATGACTTCAGCGATCAGCACCGCACCGAAGATCGCGAGCAGCAGGCCCGCGATCCGGTTGATGCGGTTGAGCATGCGCAGATCGATGTGGTGACGGTAGCGCCCGATCAGGTTCGAGAGCGCGACCCACCACAGCATACTGCCACTGGCAATTGCCGCTACCAGAAGAAGCACATCGATCGTCGAGTGAACCTCGACGAACGTGCTGATGCCTCCGAAAACCGCGAAAAGCCCGAGGACGGCTCCCGGATTGGTGATCGTCAGAAAAAAAGTCTGCGGGATGTCCCAGACAAAATCCTTCAAACGGGCAGAAGAACCATCAGTGTCCAGTTTGAGCCGCGGGGCACTGAAATAAAGACGCATTCCGAACGCCACCAGCGCGACGCCGCCGACCACCTGGATCACGGCGCGATGCGTTTCGACGACGCCTGAGATTGAGCCGACGCCCAGGCCAGCGCACAACGCGATCAGGGCGTCTCCCGTCACCGAGCCGATGCCGGCCGCTATGCCGCCCCAAAAGCCGCGTTCGATCGCCCGCTGGATGCACAGAACGTTGACAGGGCCGACCGGGGCCGCAATGAGCATTCCGACAATCAGGCCGACCGGAATGATGAGCGGATTGGGGATGTAACTCAGCAAGGGGCAGAAGCTCGATGTCGAACGTGGACTTCACCAGCGGCGGCAGGCAGACGCGCATCCTCCGCATCGATCGGAACGGGAGGAAAGCGCAGCAGCAGCGATGGCAAGCGCTCCCCCGAGCGGTGTGGAAAAGACATCAGCAGTTGGTCCCGTCAGCGTCCTTGACGACAATGGCGCGCACTCTCCTACTCGTAGTTGCGGCCGGCGCGCTTGTCTATGTCTCAAGGGCGCACGCGGAAGGTGTTCGCGGTCCAAAGCTTCCCGATCATGTGGCCGATGTGCGCGACGCAATCCTGACGGCGGCGCGCTCGGGCGATATCAACGAGTTGCAATCGGCCTTCGAGGTCAGCGGCAACATTCCCGATCTCGGCATCTCGCCACGCTCCGATCCCATTAAAGTTTTGAAAGACAGGTCGGCTGATCCACTGGGCCGCGATACGCTCGCGGCGATCGTCGAAATGCTGGACATGCCGCCGTCGACACTGCCGTTCGGCAACGACATCGAGAATAATCTGATCTACGTCTGGCCATATCTCTCGACGCGCCAGCTCGACAAGCTGACACCGGCCGAACAAGTCGATCTCTATCGACTGGTGACACCAGAACTCGCCGCGGAAATGCGCAAGAAGAAGCGCTGGCTGTGGTGGCGCATCGTGATTTCAGCCGATGGGACATGGACGCTGTTTAGGAAGGGCACCTAATCTGTTGGTGCTTTCCGTTGCTTAGCTTGCATATACCGTCCAATTGCCGCAGAGGGGTGGTCACCGCCGCGGCTTGACTGTATTCCGCTTGTCACATTTTACGTGAGAGCGAGGGTCTAGTTTCATGAAACGTTTGTCGCTTTTGGCGGCCATTATTTTTGGCTGCGTCCTGGCCGCACCGGCCTATGCCTTTCATCCGGCCGACGAAACGTACGGCTACGTTCCGCCGAAAAAATTCGCCCGCAAGCCCAGTGCGAAAACCGATGCCGACAACAGCCAAGCTCTGTTCGGCATGGGCTGGGACTGGGGCCGCCCGCAAAAGTCGCATGACGACGATGAAGACGACGAGCGCGCCGACAACAAGCAATCGCTGACGGGCGGCGGCCAGCCGCGCATCGCGGCCAAGGCGCCGCCGAAGGTTTCGTTCCGCAGCGGCTATGCGCCGGGTTCGATCATTATCGATACGGCCGGGCGGCACCTCTACTACGTGCTGTCGTCGAAAGCCGCCTACCGTTATCCGATCGCCGTCGGCAAGCAGGGCTTTGCTTGGTCGGGCACGGAAAAGATCTCGAAGAAGGTTGCGTGGCCCGACTGGATTCCGCCCGCTGAAATGCGGGCTCGAAAGCCTGGACTTCCGGTCCGGATGTCGGGCGGGGTGCGCAATCCTCTCGGCGCCATGGCGCTCTATCTCGGCAACACGCTCTATCGCATTCATGGCACGAACGATGCGTCGTCGATCGGGACGGCATCCTCGTCGGGCTGCATCCGCATGACGAACGCCAACGTGATGCATTTGGCAAGCATCGCCGATGTCGGGACGACGGTGTACGTCCTGAAGCGGCTGCCGGGGAACCTGTCGCGCGTTGCGGACCGCGACGGCTGAACCCTGGAAGCTTAGCCGGCGTAGCCTTCGAGAAAGCCGACCGGCTCCCCGTGGGCGGGACTGACAATCTCGCCTTCCCACATCACCTTCCGGCCGCGGACGAACGTCCCGACTGGCCAGCCCTTCACCTGGACGCCATCGTACGGCGTCCAGGCGGCACGGCTCTCGATCCAGGCGTTCGAGATCGTCTCTGTGCGGCTTAAATCAACGACGGTCAGGTCGGCATCGTAGCCGACAGCGATGCGGCCCTTGCCGCGAATGCCGAACAGGCGCTGCGGGCCGTGGCTCGTCAAATCGACGAAGCGCTGAAGCGACAAGCGTCCGGCATTGACGTGGTCGAGCATGATCGGCACCAGCGTCTGCACGCCCGTCATGCCCGAATGCGTATCGGGATAGACGTGGTCTTTTTCTTCGCGTGTGTGCGGGGCGTGGTCGGAGCCGAGCACATCGACGACGCCGGACTCGAGCGCGGCCCAGATCGCTGCACGATGGCGCGCGTCGCGGACGGGCGGGTTCATCTGCACATAGGTGCCGAGGCGTTCGTAACACTCGGGGCCTTCGAGCGTGAGATGGTGCGGCGTGACTTCTACGGTCGCGTAATTCTTGTGATCCTTCAGGAAGTCCATTTCGTCCGCCGTCGAGACGTGCAGTACGTGAACGCGCTTGCCGTGCTTCTCAGCAAGGCCGACGAGCTTCTTGGTTGCGATCAGAGCAGCCTCGGGGTCACGCCATTCGGGATGCGAAGACGGATCGCCTTTGCGGCGCAAATGCATCCGCGATTTCAGCCGCGCCTCGTCTTCGGCATGAAACGACGCACGGCGCGAGATCCTGGCGATGATCTTGTCTAGCGAGACGCCGTCATCGACCAGAAGATCGCCGGTCGATGAGCCCATGAAGACCTTCATGCCAGCCGAGCCTTCGAGCTTCTCGAAATCCGGGATGTCGGCGATGTTGTCGCGCGTGCCGCCGACGAAGAAGGCGAAGTCGCAGAACATGCGGTGACGGGCGCGGCGCACCTTGTCGGCCAGCATCTCGGCGCTCGTCGTCAGCGGCTTGGTGTTCGGCATCTCGAAAACGGCCGTGACGCCACCTGCGACAGCTGCGCGGCTGCCTGTCGCCAAGTCTTCCTTATGCTCCAGGCCCGGCTCGCGGAAATGGACCTGAGTATCAATGACGCCCGGCAGAATGTGCAGGCCCTGGGCTTCGATGATCTCAGGCGCGGACACCGAGCCCAGCTCGCCGATTGCCGCGATCCGGCCGCCCGATATGGCGATGTCGCGAATGCCCTCGCCGTCATGGTTGACGACGGTCGCACCGCGGATCACGAGGTCGAACGTCTCAGCCATGTCGGGGAACTCCTCAGTCTTGCCATCAAGCGGAACCCCGCATACGTAACTCTCTTTCCGTTTGCAACCGAGCGTGAGCCGATGTCTGCCGCAAAGATAGCGCGACTTGCCGACCGCGGTGTCGTCAGCGTGACCGGCGCCGACAGCGAAAAGCTGCTCCAGGGGCTGGTGACCAACGATCTCCAGGGCCTCGCTGAGGGGGAGGCCCGGCACGCCGCTTTGCTCGCCCCTCAGGGCAAAATTCTCTTCGACTTTTTTGTCGTCCGCCACGGCGACGGCTATCTGCTCGACGTCGCGCGGGCCAAGGCGGCCGAACTCGCCAAGCGGATGGCGATGTATAAACTCCGCGCCGACGTCACGATCACGGATGTTTCGGATTCTTTCAAAGTCTTCGCGCTGTGGGGAGCTGATTCGAAAATGCTCGCGGAAGGGCGCGGCATTTCGTTCCCGGACCCGCGTCATCGGGGCATCGGCCTAAGACTTTTGGCCAGCCCCCATGAAAATTTTTTGTCGTCCGATGGCGCAGAATCGGAGGGTGATTCGCGCCTCGCCTACGACGCACTTCGCATTGAATACGGAATTCCCGAAGGTGGCAAAGACTACGAATTCGGCGATGCTTATCCGCATGAAGCCGATTTCGATTTGCTCAATGGCGTGTCCTTTACCAAAGGCTGTTTCATCGGGCAGGAAGTGGTCGCGCGGATGCAAAACAAAACACTGGTGCGTAAGCGCGCCGTCAAAATCTCCGCTAACGCACCGCTGGAGCCCAATTCGGAAATTCTTCTCGGCGATATTTCTGTCGGACGTGTCGGAACGGCGGACGGAACAAATGCAATTGCAATGCTTCGGCTGGATCGCGTTATCGAGGGAGAGCAGAAAAGTCTTCCGTTGACGGCCGGGGGAATTGCGATTGCTCCCGATGAGGATGCGATGAACCGCTATCGCTCCGCGGCCGCTGCGCGAGCATCCCAATCGACACGGCCGATATCGTAATGGCGGCGAAAGAGATCCATCGCTGCACGTGGGCCGGCACTGACGCGGACTACATCCGCTACCACGACGAAGAGTGGGGCGTGCCGATGACTGATGATCGTGCGCTGTTTGAAAAGCTCGTGCTGGAAGGCTTTCAAGCGGGCCTGTCGTGGATCACCATTTTGCGCAAGCGCGAGAATTTCCGCGCTGCGTTTCATAATTTCGATGCCGAGCGCATCTCGCGCTACACAGCGCGCGACGTCGAGCGGTTAATGAAGAACGAAGGCATCATCCGAAACCGCGCCAAGATCGAAGCTACGATCTCGAATGCGCAGGCATTTCTCACGTTGTCGAAGCACGCGCCGTTTTCGCAATATCTGTGGGGTTTTCTTGATGGCCGACCTATCGTCAACGAGATAACATCCTCAAAGGACATTCGCACCGAGACCGACGTCTCAAAACGAATGAGCAAGGCTCTGAAGGCTGATGGCTTCCGCTTCGTCGGATCGACCACGCTCTACGCCTTCATGCAGTCGACAGGCATGGTCAATGATCATCTCGTGACGTGCTTTCGATATGATCAGTGCGCGAAGCTTCAAAAGAAACTCAAGATCCCCGGATTATGACGTCATCAAACCAGTCGAAACCGCGCGCTTGGCAACGAATGCTCTCCGGCCGGCGGCTCGATCTGCTCTCACCCGACCCCAAAGACATCGAGATCGAAGACATTGCACACGGCTTGGCCCGCGTCGCGCGATGGAATGGGCAGACGCAAGGCTCCTATGCATTCTCGGTCGCACAGCATAGCCTTATCGTCACCGACATCGTTCATGCGCTGCAGCCAGAATACACGCATAATGAACTGCTTGCGGCGCTTTTGCACGACGCGCCAGAGTACGTCATTGGTGATCTTATTAGTCCGTTCAAAACGGCAATCGGCCTGGACTATAAGGCCTTCGAACACAAACTCCTCCAAGCGATCTATTGCCGGTTCGGAATTCGAGAACTAAGCCTTAGCGCAGCAGGCGCGATTAAACAGGCGGATACGGTTGCGGCCTACTACGAAGCAACTCGTCTAGCGGGCTTCGAAAAGTCGGAAGCGGAAACTTTTTTTGAAATTCCGAATTTACCAACGGAACTTCATAACGCCCTGGCCGTATTAGATCCCGTATCGGCGAGTGATGCCCAAACACTCTTTCTTGCCAAGTTCGCGGAATTGTTGCCGCACTGACAATCTGGCGTTTTTGGGGCTGTTTCGCGGTTTTCATTCAGAGGCTTATCTGAAAATCGCCATGATCGGCGACTAGCTCGCCTCATGGGGAGCACGGGGAAGATACACATGAACATGGAACTTTCTGGCCGGAGAAAACCGACGCCCGACAAGTCTCAGCGAGCTCCTGATGATGAGCAGGACCATGAGCCGTCTGTCGGGATTGGCTTGAACGCGGCGATCGTCGCCGTGTCTGACAATGAGCCTGTGGCGCTGGTCGTCCGTGCCGAGCCGGACAGCATTGGCGCTACGGACATGCTGCCGTACGGGCCATTTAATCCGCGTGCGCATCGCACGCTCGAGAGCGGGCTTAGATCCTGGGTTCAAGACCAAACTGGTCTGGAACTGGGATATGCCGAGCAGCTCTATACGTTCGCCGATCGCGGCCGCCATCCCGAACCGGGCGATACGGCTCCGCATTTCATCTCGATCGGCTATCTCGCCTTAACGCAGGCGATAGGCCACCACGGGCTGACCGATGGGCTGTGGCGTAGCTGGTACCAGTATTTCCCATGGGAAGACTGGCGCCGTGGCCGCCCGGAGATCATCGCCCGGGATATCGAGCCGCGTCTCAAGGCGTGGGCCGAACGGTCGTCCGGCAATGCCGCCACGTCCCAGCCGACGATCGCGCGTGCAGATCGCGCGCGGATCTGCTTTGGTCTCGACGGCACCGCCTGGGACGAAGAGAAAGTGCTTGAGCGGTTCGAGCTGCTTTACGAGGCAGGTCTTGCCGAGGAAGCACTGCGCGACGATCGAGCGGCTGCGCGCGAGTGGACGGATCGTCCAAAACTCGGTCTGCCGATGCAGGCCGATCATCGGCGGATCCTGGCGACGGCGATCAGCCGTACACGCGCCAAGATCAAGTATCGCCCGGTCGTATTCGAACTGATGCCGGACGAGTTCACGCTGTATGAGCTGCAGAAGACCGTGGAAGCCATTCTCGGCCCGCATCTGCACAAGCAGAACTTCCGGCGCCTGGTTGAAGGCGCGGGCCTGGTCGAGCCCACGGGAGACGTCAAGACGCGCACCGGCGGCCGCCCGGCCAAGCTTTTCCGGTTCCGTCGCGAAGTGCTTTTGGAGCGCCCTGCTCCCGGCGTTCGGGTGTCAGCGCCGCCAAGCCGGAACTGATCCGACTTTCGTCTCATATCTGGGGCGGAACCCCCGCCCTAGAAATTCGTTCTCAACTCTATTATTTTAAACACGTTCAGGAATGCTCTTTTTGAGCATTCCTGCGTGAGGTGTGCGCGGCAGGTTTGCCGGCGCGTTTCGTAAGCTAAATATGCTCTCTTAGAGCATATGTGGAGGGCACGAAGAATGGTTTCTGCGGTTTCGACATTGGCTCCTGCTTCCGCGACCCGCGAGAAAGCTCGGAAGCCCTTGCCCTATTCGTGGTCGCCTGCCCTCGAAAAGGAGATGGCGCCGCTTTATGCGCGCGTGAAGCACGTCATCACGCCGATGGAGTGGCCCTACTACGCGCCGCTGATCAAGGCGATCAACGAACTCAAAGTTCAGCGGGACGCCGTCATCCTGGCGCACAACTACATGACGCCGGAGATCTTCCACTGCGTTTCGGATTTTCGCGGCGACTCGCTGCAGCTCGCAAAAGAAGCGGCGCGCGTCGACGCAAAGGTGATCGTGCAGGCCGGCGTGCACTTCATGGCGGAAACATCGAAGCTGTTGTCCCCGGAAAAAACGGTTCTCATACCTGATATGCATGCGGGCTGTTCGTTGGCCTCGTCGATCACACCGGAAGACGTTCGCATGCTTCGCGAAGCTTATCCGGGCGTGCCGATCGTGACCTACGTCAACACGTCGGCGGCTGTGAAAGCGGAATGCGATATCACCTGCACATCGGCGAACGCCGTGAAAGTCGTCGAGAGCCTCGGCGTGCCGCGCGTCCTGTGCATACCCGACCAGTATCTGGCGAAATGGGTGCAATCTCAGACCAACGTCGAAGTGATCACGTGGAAAGGTTCGTGCGAGGTGCACGAGCGTTTCACGGGCGAGGAGCTTCAACGCATGCGCGCAGACGAGCCGGGTCTTAAGATCATCGCGCATCCAGAATGTCCGCCCGATGTCATCGCGGCGGCGGACTTTACGGGTTCGACGTCCGGCATGATTAAGTGGGTGAAAGACGAACATCCGCGCAAGGTGATGCTCGTCACGGAATGCTCGATGGCGTCGAATGTGGCCGTTGAGGCGCCCGAGGTCGAGTTCATCCGGCCGTGCAATCTCTGCCCGCACATGAAGCGCATCAGCCTGGAAAACATCTACGACAGCCTCGTGCATATGCAGCATGAGGTGACGGTCGATCCCGATATCGCTGCCCGTGCACGCCGTGCGGTCGAGCGTATGGTCAATCTGACGAATTGAGAACGAACGAAGCGCCGGGGTCAACTTCGCCCAGGAGGGCAATTCAATGGCCGCACACAAGAAGCGCTATTCCGTAACGGACTTCAAAGGCTTCACGGGCGAGCCCGGCCCCGGTGACGTCGCCATTATCGGGGCCGGGCTTGCGGGTCTGTTTACGGCATTGAAGCTTGCGCCGCTGCCTGTGACGGTGATTGCCGCGGCGCCCCTCGGCGAAGGCGCATCGAGCATGTGGGCGCAAGGCGGCATCGCTGCCGCTGTCGGCGAAGGTGACAGCACGGCAAAGCATGCGGCCGATACGATCGAGGCGGGGGCCGGGATCGTCGATCCGGACGTCGCGCGCCTCGTTGCGGAGGAAGGTCCCGATCGCATTCGCGATCTGCTTGGCTATGGCGTGCCGTTCGATCGCGATCTCGAAGGCCATTACGTGCTTTCGAAGGAAGCAGCGCATTCGGAAAAGCGCGTCGTGCGCGTCTCCGGCGACAAGGCGGGCGCGGCGATCATGCAGGCGCTTATCGCAGCGGTTCGCGCGACGCCGTCAATCCGTGTACTGGAAGGTTACGAAGCGGATGATCTCATCGTCGCCGATGGCCGCATCGAAGGCGTTCGGCTGATCCGTCCGACAGCGCTTGGCAACGGCCGCTATGCCTTCGTGCCTGCTTCGGCGGTGGTGCTGGCAACGGGCGGCGTCGGCGCGTTGTTCGCACTGACGACAAACCCCTCCTACGCCAAAGGTGAAGCGCTGGCGATGGCGGCGCGCGCCGGTGCGGTTATTGCCGATCCGGAATTCGTGCAGTTCCATCCGACTGCAATCGATGCGGGCATCGATCCCGCTCCGCTGGCGACGGAAGCATTGCGCGGCGAAGGCGCGACGCTTGTCAATTCGGACGGCGAGCGCTTCATGCTGTCCATTGATCCACGCGGAGAGCTTGCCCCACGAGATGTCGTTGCGCGCGGCGTCTATAACGAACTCGCTGCCGGACGCCGTGTCTATCTCGACTGCCGTGCTGCGATCGGCATGCATTTCGAAAAAGAATTTCCGACCGTCTGGGGACATTGCCAGCGCGCCGGCATTGATCCGTCGAAGGATCTTATTCCGGTTGCTCCGGCCGAGCACTATCACATGGGCGGCATTGCAACTGACGCGCGCGGCCGCACGAGCCTTACGGGTCTTTGGGCCGTCGGCGAGGTTGCATCGACGGGCCTTCACGGCGCCAACCGGCTGGCTTCAAATTCGTTACTGGAAGCCGTCGTCTTTGGCGCGCGTGTCGCGAACGATATCCGCAAGCTGCTTCCGCATGATCGCGTCGGGCATTTCGTGGTGCCGCACCGCATTCCCGGCAGCGGGCGGGCGGCGGATACTGCCTCGCGGAAGGAAGCGATGCAGACGCTGCGCAATATCATGACGACGCACGTTGGCGTTCAACGCTCCAGTCGCGGTCTAAAAAGGGCACTCGCCGAACTGAAAGCGCTCGAGACGAGCAACGCCAATGATCGCGTACTATCCAACATGCTGCTGGCCGCGCGATTGATTACGGCGGCAGCGCTGCTTCGCAAGGAGAGCCGTGGCGGCCACTATCGCGTCGACTATCCGCAAACCAATCCAGCTCTCGCGCAGCGTACGTTCATAACGCTCGCCGACCTCGATGCGATGGATGACTCCGCAAAACAACGCTCCGAGGCGCCACCCCTCGCCGCATGCTCATGATCAAAGTCCCGCAAGTTCGCCAATGATGCTTTCCCATAATCTTGTTCTTGCCGCCGTTCGCGCTGCGCTTGCCGAAGATCTCGGCCTCAGCGGCGACATTACAACGAATGCGACCGTCCGTGCCGACGCTCGTGCGGATGCGCTGCTTGTGGCGCGAACGCCCGGCGTCGTTGCAGGGATCGCGCTCGCCGAAGCAGCATTCCGGGAACTCGATCCCGATTGCAGTTTTGAGGTCGATATCGACGACGGAGCAAGCATCGTTGCCGACGATACGGTTGCCCGGATTAGCGGCAATGCCCGCGCCATTCTCACGGCCGAGCGCGTCGCCCTCAATTTCATGGGCCGAATGTGCGGGATCGCAACACTGACGCGGCGCTATGTCGAAGCGACGGCAGGAACGAAGGCGAAAATCGTCGATACGCGCAAGACAACGCCCGGACTTCGCGTCTTCGAAAAATACGCGGTGCGCTGCGGCGGCGGCCACAACCATCGCTTCGGGCTATTCGACGCCATCCTCATCAAAGACAATCACATCGTCGCCGCCGGTGGTGTCGCCGAGGCGATCAAGGCTGCCCGCGACGCGGCCGGTCATATGACGAAGATCGAAGTCGAGGTCGACACACTCGAACAGCTTGACGTCGTCATGCGGGAAAAGGTCGATTGCGTGCTGCTCGACAACATGACCCCGCAGGGATTGCGAGCGGCCGTCGCGACGGTCGCCGGGCGCTGCCTGACCGAAGCCTCGGGCGGCGTTAACCTCGATACCGTCAAGGAAATTGCCGCAAGCGGCGTTGATTTGATTTCGGTCGGTGCGCTGACGCATTCGGCGCCCGTTCTCGACCTGGGACTTGATTTCATCTCGGCACCGCAAAAGAGTTCCGGCCGCCCTGCTTGAATTCGCCATAGTCGGCTCGCATCTGGCTGACTGTGGTAGAAACTCTGAGTCTCGGGCGCGGGTTTGGGAGAATCGGCATGTCGATGGCAATGCAATGGATCGTGCTTTGGGGCGGGATCGCAATCGCAGCCTCGGTCTTTGCGGCCGTCCTCGCAGGCATCAAGAATCGCGATCTGTCGTACTGGACAGCGTGGAGCTTCCTGGTGCCGCCGTTCGCACTTTGGCTGCTGCTCTTGCCGCGAAACAAGGGTCCGCGGCCGCGCCGGCCGACACTCGATGAAATCGACAGGCACGAAAACGGGCCGCTCTAGGACGCCGCCTGCTCGCGCCGTTTCCTGCGGATCGCTGCCTGTGCTGCTGCCAAACGCGCGATCGGCACGCGATACGGCGAGCACGATACGTAGTCGAGATTGACCGTTTCGAAGAAGTAGATCGACCTCGGATCGCCGCCGTGTTCGCCGCAGATGCCAGTCTTGATGCCTGGCTTGACGGACCGGCCGCGATCAACACCGATTTTCACCAATTCGCCGACGCCGAGCTGATCGATCGAAACGAACGGATCGGTCGTGATGACTTCGTGCTCAAGGTAGTTCGATAGAATTGGCGCGGCGTCATCGCGCGACAGGCCGAGCACAGTCTGCGTCATGTCGTTGGTGCCGAAGGAGAAGAAGTCGGCCCCTTTCTCGCCTGCAGCGATATCGGCGGCGCGTAACGCCGCGCGAGGCAACTCAATCATCGTGCCGACGGCGTAGGGAATGGTGACGCCCGTCTCCTCTTCCACGGCCTTTGCAGTCGCCGTGATGACGTCGCGCAGAATATCGAGCTCGCGACGATAGGCGATGAACGGGATCATGATTTCGGGATGGACCGCGTCGCCCGTTTTCTTCTGCGCATTGATCGCCGCTTCGAAGATGGCGCGCGTTTGCATACGCGTGATCTCAGGAAACTTGATGCCGAGACGGCAGCCACGGAACCCAAGCATCGGGTTGAATTCCTCAAGCTCGGCGACGCGGGCTTTCAGGCGCATCAGATCCATGCCCAACGCGGCCGCGACCTGCGCGGCCTCGCGATCTTCGTGCGGCAGGAATTCGTGCAGCGGCGGATCGAGCAAGCGGATTGTGACCGGCAATCCAGCCATGATCTCGAACAGCTCTTCGAAGTCGGCGCGCTGGACGGGAAGCAGCTTGTCGAGTGCCTGCTGTCGGCCCTCTTCGTCTTCCGCGCAAATCATCTCGCGGACGGCAAGAATGCGCTTTTCCTCGAAGAACATATGCTCGGTACGGCAGAGACCGATGCCTTCGGCACCGAACGCGCGGGCCTGACGGGCATCGCGCGGCGTGTCAGCGTTGGTGCGCACTTTCATGCGTCGCGTCTTGTCTGCCCATTCCATGACGGTCGCGAACGTGCCGGAAAGCTGCGGCGGCAGCATCTTGGCTTTGCCCGCGTAGACGCGGCCGGAGCTGCCGTCGATCGAGATGATGTCGCCGGATTTGAAGGTACGCGAGCCGGCCCGCATGGTGCCGGCGTTGGCATCGATGCGAAGGGTTCCGGCGCCAGAGACGCAGGGCCGGCCCATGCCGCGCGCGACGACGGCGGCGTGGCTCGTCATGCCGCCTCGCGCCGTCAAAACCCCGACGGCTGCGTGCATGCCGTGAACGTCTTCCGGGCTCGTCTCGGAGCGCACGAGGATGACGTCGCGGCCCTTAGCCTTCAGCGCTTCGGCCATTTCAGAATGGAAAACGATTTCTCCGGATGCGGCACCAGGAGACGCGGGCAAGCCTTTGGCGATCAGGTCATGGTCGGCCGACGGGTCGATCGCGGGGTGCAGCAATTGATCGAGCTGCGCGGGCTCGACGCGCAGAATGGCTTCATCCTGTGAGATCAGGCCTTCTGCCGCCAGATCGACGGCAACGCGGAGCGCGGCTTCCGTCGTGCGCTTTCCAGACCGCGTCTGCAGAATCCAGAGCCTGCCGATCTGGACAGTGAACTCGACGTCCTGCATGTTGCGATAATGGCGTTCCAGGCGGTCGTTGATGTTCTTGAGTTCGGCAAAGACGTCGGGCATCGCGACTTCTAGCGACGTCTCGGCCTCACCGGCTGCGCTCTTTTTCGTCAACGCGTGCGGGGTGCGAATGCCGGCGACGACATCTTCACCCTGGGCATTGGGAAGATACTCGCCGAAGATTTCTTTCTCGCCCGTCGATGGGTTTCGCGTGAAGGCGACGCCTGTCGCGGAGTTGTCACCCAGGTTGCCGAAAACCATTGCCTGAACGGTGACGGCGGTCCCCCAATCCTCAGGAATGTCATGCAGCCGGCGATACGTCTCCGCGCGCGGATTGTCCCAGGAATTGAAGACGGCGGCGATGGCGCCCCAGAGCTGCTCGCTGGTGTCCTGCGGAAACGGCGCGCCGTGCTCGCGCTCTATCGCGGCCTTATAGTCGGCAATGATTTCGTGCCAGGCTTCGGCGTCGAGGTCGGTGTCGGCGGCGAAGCCGTTCAGGTTCTTGAAATTTTCGAGAATATCTTCGAACGCACCGTGATCGACACCCAGGACGACGTCGCCGTACATTTGAATGAAGCGGCGATAGCTGTCGAACGCGAAGCGCGGGTCGCCAGTCAGCGCGGCGAGCCCTTCGACCGTTTTATCGTTCAAACCGAGATTGAGGATCGTATCCATCATGCCGGGCATCGACGCACGCGAGCCGGAGCGGACTGAAACGAGCAGCGGCCGCGTCTCGTCGCCGAATTTGGCCGACACGGTCTCGCCGACGGCGTCGAGCGCCTGGAGCACCTCGCCTTTCAGCTCTTCCGGCAGCTGGTGGCCTGCGGCAAAGAAAGCCTTACAAACCTCGGTCGTGATCGTGAATCCGGGCGGCACGGGGAGGTCGAGTGCCGCCATCTCGGCAAGATTGGCACCCTTACCGCCCAGCAGTTCGGACATCTCGGCGCTGCCTTCGGCCCTTCCAGGTACGAAAGCGTAAACCCATTTCTTTTTGCCGTCGGCGTTCGGCTGTGCCATCAGACCTCCGATGCGGTCTTTTTGCTGCCCATCATTCCTTTCAGGAGTGATGGGCGTCAGGGAGAGGTGCCATAGCAAATGAGGCCCCGCATTCCTAGCGCCGCCTCATCCTGCCCCGCTGGCAACACGTCGGAAAGTCTGTCGCAATGAGCAAGCTCGAAACCGTTCTCGATACCTTGGGCCAGTCAAAATCGGCCGGACTTGACCGATTGTTCCAGCTTCTGCGCATCGACAGCATCTCGACCGATCCCGGCCACAAGGCGAGTTGCCTCAGGGCTGCGGAATGGTGCGCGGCGACGTTAAAAGACATCGGCTTTGCGGAAGCCAAGGTTGTGCCGACAAGCGGCCATCCGATGGTCGTGGCGCATGACCGGCCGAAGCGCGACCCCAACATGCCGCACGTCCTGTTCTACGGACATTACGACGTGCAGCCGCCGGATCCTCTCGACCTCTGGAAAACGCCGCCGTTCGAGCCGCGGATCGAAAGCGATCCCGTCAACGGCGAGGTGATCGTGGCGCGCGGCGCAGAAGACAACAAAGGTCAGCTCATGACCTTTTTCGAAGCGGCGCGGGCCTGGAAGAAGGTCGCGGGCGAATTGCCGATCGCCGTCTCGGTGTTGATCGAGGGCGAAGAAGAGTGCGGCTCGCCGTCGCTGCCGGCGTTCCTCGCCTCGCACGGCGATGAACTCAAGGCCGATCTCGTTCTGGTCTGTGACACCGGACAATGGGACAAGGACACCCCTGCCATCACGACGATGCTGCGCGGACTTGTCGGCGACGAACTCGTCATTATCGGACCGACGCGCGATCTGCATTCGGGCATCTACGGCGGCCCCGTCACGAACCCCATTCGCGTGCTGGCGAAGGTGATGGCCGCACTCCACGACGATACCGGCAAGATCGCCGTTCCGGGATTCTACGACGGCGTTCAAGAGCCGACAGCAGAGCAGCTCGCGCAGTGGCAGGCACTTGGCGTGCGCGCGCAGTCGTTCCTCGGCTCGGTTGGATTGTCAGTGCCTGCAGGCGAGAAAGGCCGCTCCGTCATTGAGCAACTGTGGTCGCGCCCGACGCTTGAATTCAACGGTGTGACGGGCGGCTACCAGGGCATCGGCTCGAAGACCGTGATCCCGGCGAAAGCCTCGGTGAAGATCACGTGCCGATTGGTGTCCGGCCAAGATCCCGAGCACGTCATGAAATCGATCCGCGATTACGTCGCGACGCTTATTCCAGCCGACTGCAAGGCGACCTGGCTCGGCCATCACGGCTCAGGCGCGATCATGTTCGATACCAACGACCCGACGATGCGCGCGGCGGCCAAGGCGCTGGAAGAAGAATGGGGCAAGCCCACGGTGCTGATGGGCAGCGGCGCCTCGATCCCGATTGTCTCTTCGTTCCGCGATGCGCTTGGCATGGACAGCCTGATGGTCGGCTTCGGATTGGACGACGACCGCATTCATTCGCCCAACGAGAAATACAATATCCGAAGCTTCGAGAAGGGTGCGCGGAGCTGGGCGCGTATTCTTGCAGCGCTCGCCAAACCTGGTACGTGAGGCTACCGAAACCGTCCGCTCACGCCGCATCTTGCGTGCGATGTCAGAGAAAGAGAAATGCTCAAACCTCATTTATTTCTGACGGTTTTAGTGCTCGTGGCTCTCGGCGCTTACTTTGCCCACTTTATGAGCGAGCGGCCCGAGATATATCCGTTGCCCGGCCGCACCGCCGACGGTGGCAAAGGAACAACAGGATCCAGCGCCGGTACGAGCGGCAACGGAAATTCCAATCGCTCCGGCCGCGATGCCCGAAACAAACAGGCGTACAACGACGACGACCGTTGGAACGAGAACTCCGACGACGATAGCGATCAGCGAAACGTTCCGGGCCAGTTCGATTACTACGCGCTGGTTCTCTCATGGAGCCCGACCTACTGCTCCGACCAGGGACGCGATGACGACACGCAGTGCAATCGCCGCGACGGCCGTCGCTACTCGTTCGTGTTGCATGGTCTCTGGCCACAGTATGACAGCGGCTATCCGTCGAACTGCCGCCTGCCGAGGCGGCCGTTCGTTCCTGATCCCGTGATCAACAACATGCTCGACATCATGCCTAGCCGTGGCTTGGTCATTCACGAGTACCGCGCCCACGGGACATGCTCGGGT
The DNA here is from genome assembly GCF_905067615.1 of Hyphomicrobium sp. MC8b. Taxonomy (NCBI): domain Bacteria; kingdom Pseudomonadati; phylum Pseudomonadota; class Alphaproteobacteria; order Hyphomicrobiales; family Hyphomicrobiaceae; genus Hyphomicrobium; species Hyphomicrobium sp. MC8b. Next base: position 3,229,498 of record NZ_LR898465.1, read on the forward strand.
CTCAACCCGATGCAGTACTTCGCGCTGGCACGCCGCCTGTTCGACGGCATCAACATTCCTGAGCGCTTCAACAATCCGTTTGAGTCGCAGATCTTGTCGGCGGCCGACGTCAAACGGGTCTTCCTGCAGGCCAACCCTCGATTCAGTCCCGATATGATGACCGTCGTCTGCGGCGGCGCAGGTGGCATGCTGCGGGAAGTGCGGCTTTGCCTGACGAAGGACGGCGCACCGCGCCGTTGCGGCCAGAACGAAACGCGACGCAATCTCTGCACGGCCAACCAAGTCTTCGTGCCGCCAGCCCGCTCGACGGCGCGCAACTGGCAGAACCAACAGCAGATCCAGTTGCCGACGCCCCCGGGAAACAATGCACAAGGCGGCGACCATCTGCCGGGGCCGCAGATGAATTACAATTACGAGCGCAGCACGCAGTGAAGCTTCGAAGGTCGTGTGATTGGCGTCGGCCAACGAGGCGCGCCGTGCCCTTTCCCGCTCTCCTCGCGTGGTCGCCGTCAGGCAACCTTGCGAATGCGCTCAGGCCGCCAGGAACGCGGTGCATCGGCGATCCAGCCGACGCTGGTCGGCGCTCGCAGCGATTCGATCGCCATAGGATTGATGCTCCAGCCGCCGGAAATCGCGGAGACGTGCTCTTCGGTCGGGTAGAGCTGTAGCTCGCCGCCGAGGTCTCCGTGGCGGTCGCGGATGCCCCTGATTTCGATGAACGACAGGCCGAGCTGGCGTTCTTCTTGCGACAGCTTGCCGGCATTCCAAATCACGCCCCCATCGCCAACCGCAAAGGCCCGGACGCGCCGGCCCTTTTCAAAGCGCGCCCAGGCGTAGAAGTCGATGATCGGGAATGACGCGAAATACTGAACGGCTGGGAATTCGATCGCGAGATGCCGAAGCAGCGGCGTCATCTTATCGATAAACGACTCACTGGACGGAATAGGAAGCGACTCGGCAGCGACGAGCGTCCAGCCCTTGATCGGCGGGGCGATGAAAACGAGCCCGTTCGAGATCTCCGAATCGTAAATTGCACCGACGCCAGAATTCCAGTTGGCAGGCCGAAGCCGGACAAGTCCGAGCGCCGCCGCTACGGCCGCCCGATCGTTTGATTTGATCGCAAGCCAAGCCATATCGTGCCCGAAGGCGCGCGGTCGGTCTGGATTATCGGCAAGGCGGACATGATGCGGCACGAGCCGCGGCACGATGATGGTCGCGGCGGCAATAGTGGTCAGAAAAACGAGAGCAATGACCGTTAGGAGCACGGACCGGACCGCACGATGCCAGAAACCTCACTACAATCTCTGAGCTGAGTTGCGGCAATTCTCAAGCGGCCTTGAGCAATTCGCTTGGTGAAAAACATTATCTGCATAAAGAGCAATCCCGCCACAAAATGGAACCGGAGCCCTGAGGAAGGCTCCGGCCATCTGCGACGGGATTAGGGTCTGTTTTACTTACGTGATTACGGGAGGTTTACGCCAGCCGTGAAGACGAACCGCGAGTCGGCCAGATCGTTATCAAAGCCGTCAGCAGCGTTCTTGCTGATGTTCGTATCCCAGTACCGGAAGTCCATGAAGTACTTGTCGACCGACAGCTTCAGACCAGCGTTCCAGTAGGTGTAATCCTTCTGGCCCAGACCGACGCCGATGAAGTCGGCGCTCGTGGAAGACATGCCGGTATCAGTATAACCGACAACGCCGCTGACAACCGGCGTGAACATGTAGAAGTTCGGCAGCGTGTAGGACGCGTTGCCTTCGATCGTCCAGGTTTCGTTGTAGTTGCCGCCCTGATCCGGCGTGTAGTACAGCGTGAGACCGGTCGTAAAGTTGGTGATCGGCGTGATAGACGCCGCGGCTTTAAGTTCGAGGTAGTCGCCGTTGCTCGAGCCAGGGATCGAGTTGTTCGGATACGTATAGTACAGGATACCGAAGTCCCAGTTGACCGGACCGGTCACAGGACGGACACCTGCGTACATATCCAACTCGAACGGGCCGTACGGATCGGCGATATTCGAACCCCAGAAATCCAAGTACCAGGTCAGGTTAGGATTGCCGTAGGTGAATTCGATAAACGGCTGGAAGGCCGGATCTTCGTTCGTGAACGAGATACCACGGAACATGTAGTCCGAGGTGCCCGAGATGGTGATCGAGTAGCCGAACTTGTTCGCCCCGTCGTCATCGGCGAGCGCTGCCGTCGACATGCCCAGCGCGGCGACAGCCGCCACGCCTGCAGCGCCCAAGAAACTTCTGATATTCTTCATAAGACAACCCCCGTCCCAGATCTGCGGCTCGCAACACCCGCTCTATTGCGGACAACGCGACTCTCAACCGCTCTGAGATTAGGAAAACTTTTTTGATGGGACCGCACAAGCGATTAGGAGCAACACTGTGTGACTTGCCAGGCGTATGTTACCTGTGTGCAACGCTGCCGAGAGAAGAAGCCTGTGCGTTGTCGATATGCCTTGAAATTAAGCACGTCAGTGCTGTGGCAAAAGCCAACTTAAAGGCACCTTGCAAAAAGCAAAAGCAAATTGAACACCAAATGAGAAACTATCTGAACACGCTTCGCTATGACGTCTCGTCAGGAATTATCTGTGGCAGTTACAACGCACTCAGTTTCGCTCGCACATAAGCCGTCAAAGACATGAATCACCCCGACAATCCCCCCGGTACCGTCCTCATTACCGGCGCGGCGCGGCGCATTGGACGTGCGCTCGCCCTCGATCTTTCGCGCGCGGGATGGACGATTGCGATTCATTACCGGAAATCGGCGCCAGCGGCCCTGCTGCTGGTCGAGGAAATCGAGTCGAACGGCGGCCGTGCGCAAGCGTTTCAAGCCGATCTGATCGATTCAGAAGCGCCACGCGCCCTCGTTGCCGACGTCGAGCGCGTATTCGGCTCGCCGACCGTGCTTATCAATAACGCGTCCGAGTTTCTGCCCGACACGGTTCAGAATCTCGATAACGCGACTTGGGATCTCCACCTCGGCATCAATCTCAAAGCGCCGGTGTTTTTGGCTCAAGCGATTGCCGCGGGTCTGCCAGAGGGTTGCGAAGGAAACATCATCAACATCATCGACCAGCGCGTTTGGAATCTGACGCAGGACTTCTTTTCCTACACGATCTCGAAGGCGGGCCTCTGGACGGCGACGCGAACGCTGGCGCAAGCGCTCGCGCCCCGGGTTCGCGTGAACGCCATCGGTCCCGGCCCCGTTTTGCGCAGCATTCACCAGACAGACGATGATTTCGAGCGCGAGAGCCGATCGACATTGCTCGGGCGCGGCGCCTCTACCGATGAGATCGCCGCCGCCGTGCGATTCATTCTTGCGACGCCGTCCCTCACCGGCCAGATGATCGCCCTCGACGGCGGACAACATCTGACTTGAGGCACAAATAAGCCCGTCGTTGCGCGGCAATGCCCCAGCCCCGCCGCAATGTCACCGCGCGCTGTTCTCATTACTGCCCAAATACTTGGCGACCTTTGAATCGGGTCCAAATGGGGGGCTCATAAACACTTTTTTAACGTTAAGCGCCTACGAACGTTAATAGTTCTGTTGGGCGCCTCGACAGGGGGTGCCGCGTGCAAATGGGTGTAACCATGCTTCGCCGCGTTCGGACGCCTTTTGCGTTCGCTTTGGCTGCAGCCGTGCCACTGGCTGCCATGTCGCTGCCTGTAAAGGCTGCGGGACTTCCTCAGGTCGAGATCAGCGCAAAGAACAAGGTCCCGGTGTGCGCCACGCCTGGACGCTTGATGGGCTTTCTCGAAAGCCGCAATCGCGATCTCGATCCGAAATTTCAGACGATTGCCGCTGATTACATGCGGATCGGCAACGAGCTTAAAATTCGCTGGGATATCGCTTTCTTCCAGATGATGCTCGAAACCGGCAACCTGACGTTCAAAGGCGACGTCAAGGCGACGCAAAACAACTTCGCCGGCATGGGCGCCACGGGCAAGAATGTGCCCGGCGAAAGCTTTCCGAATGTCGCGACGGGCGTCGAAGCCCATCTGCAGCATCTCTTGATGTACGCCGGCGAACACATCGACAATCCGGTCGCCGAGCGCACGCGGAAGGTTCAGGAGTGGGGTATTCTGACGGACTGGCAGAAATCACTGCACGGTCCTGTCACCTACGATCAGCTTGCAAAGCAATGGGCGCCCGGCTCGCGGCGCTACAGCCGCGAAATCGCAGGACTCGTCGAAGCATTCTACGGCAGCCCATGCCGCGGGCCTGATCCGCAGCCTGAACTGATGGCCCTCGCCCAGCCGGGCGGCGGCGCGAAGGTTGCCGCGCAGACGCCGCCTGCGGACACCACGTCAACGCAAGTCGCCTCGGCCGACGACAGCTCGGCTAACACGGGTCCCTATATTTCCGGCGCGGCACTCGCCAAGCGCGCGGTAGAAGAAGCGCGGAAATCCGGTTCGTTCGAGCGTTCTGGCCTCGGCGCTGAATCGCTGATCCCGCCGGCGGATAATGCACCCGCCGTCGGCGAACCGGCCGCCAATACGTCGACAACGTCGTTCAAGGTCATCAACGCCTCGACGTCGTCCGACGATGAAGCCGCGACTGCTGATACCTCTGCTCAGGTCGAGCCGTTGAAGTCGAAGACGAACAAGAAGCAGTCTGCTGCCGCGAAAGTGTCCAGCGGCACCAAGACCGCGATGATGATCCCGGCTGCAGGCGTAAAGCCGAAGTGCAAAGTCTGGACGGCGAGCTACGGCGGCGGCCACTCGGTTATTATCCGCGCCAAAGCGGATGCGCAGGAAAATTATACGGTGCTTGACGTCAACGAAGGCTCCGAAAAACGCGAGGCTGCAGCCTACATTGCAGCGTACGCGAAGGGCGGCGTGACCGTTGGCGAATATTCGAACCCATCGCAAGCCCTCGATAAGGCCTTCGAACTCTGCCCTGACGGTTGATCGCGAAGAGAAACCGTCGCAGAGGGCCTTATTTGATGGCGACACCAAAGCCGCTTCCATTCCGGAATCTAACCGCCGCCCTGGCATCGGCACTGTTCGTCCTGACGACGAGCGGTGCCAAAGCCGCGCCTCCGATCAGGACGAGTGCGCAAAATCAGGTTCCGGCCTGCGTCACTCCGGAACGCCTCATGGCTTTTGTGGCCGAGCGCAATCCGCACGTTGACCCGCGCTTCCGCGAAATCGCGCGCTGGTACAAATATTTCGGCGAAGGCTGGCACGTGCGGTGGGACTATGCGTTCTATCAGATGGTGCTGGAGACGAACTATCTGTCCTATCGCCGGGGCGATGGACAGCGCGGCGACGTTCGTGAAAACCAAAACAATTTTGCAGGCATCGGTGCGACCGGCGGCGGCGTGCGCGGCGAGCGCTTCGCGGATGTGAAGACCGGCGTACACGCGCAGATCCAGCATCTCGTCGCCTATTCGGGCGAACGTCTCGCGGCGCCGGTTGCCAAGCGGACACGCGAAAATCAAGACGACATCATCAAACTCGCCCAACGGCTCGGACGGCCGGTGACGTTCGGCGATCTCGCGCGCCGATGGGCTGCAGACCGCGCTTACGGCAAGTCGATCGACATTGTCGCCGGGTTGTTCCGTTCACGCTATTGCGACCAGCCGGCGCAAGCAGCGGAAAGCGATGTACCGCCGCCTGCACCGTTACAGATCCGGCGGGAATGGCGGTATCCGTTCCGGCCGCCGTCCGGACTTGGCGGACCAGTACCCGAAGACGACAACGCCGGGCCCGAAGTCCCGCCCCTGGGCGTGAAATCGAAGAAACAACCGGCTGCACCGGTCCATCATGCCCATCCCGCCGCGGTGGCTCCGAAAAAGCCCGCGGTGAAAACCCCGAAACATGCACTGAAAAAAGCGAAAGTTCGCAAATTGGCGCGCAAGGCGAAAAAGACTTCGCGTGTCACGGCCGCGGCTCATACTTCAACGTCGGCTTGGGTTGCAACGACCGAAGTCACGCACGAGACGACTATTGCCAAGGATGGAGCGGACGCTGCTCAAGCCGTGGCTCCCGCGCCGCCAGCGACAGAGCAAGTTGCAGAGAACAGCGAAAGCTCAAGTTTCCTGCCGTGGCTGCCCACGTTTCGCATCGCGCCGGAGCCGCCCCAGCCGTCACGTCTCGGCGGTCCGCTCCCGGCGGAGCTTGGCGCCGCGGCGAAGGCCGCGGAAAACGCGCCCGTAGCGCACTGCAAGGTTCTGACAGCGAGCTACGGCGGCAAGAAAACACTGCTGATCCGCTCACGCTCCGGCGATGAAGTTCAATACACGGCGCTGACGATCATGGACGGTTTCGAAAAGCCGATGTTCGACGCCTACGCCCGCACGGAAGCGGTCGGTGCCGAGATCGTCGGCGAATATGCGTCACCGGAATCGGCGCTGATCGACGCCAAGGTCAATTGTCCTGAGGACAAGTGAGGCGCCGTTCGCGCGCCCGTTTTACGGCGTCGATGTCGGCGCCAGATACTTAAGCGCGGCGGTTGATGCCGCACCGCCTATGACGCAGGGAATGCCGACCTCAACCTGTCCCAGCGCACCGGCAGCCACACAGCCGAGCGCCAGCACAGTCTGCCCGGCCTGCCCCCACCAGTTGTAATTGCGAAGGCTCTCAGGACCCTGAGCTTTGAGCTGGTCGATCGACGCCAGTGCATCCTTGCGCAGCTTGGCGAGCTCATAGGACTCGGCCGCGTCGATCACTTCGGCAAGCGGCTTGCGCAGTTTGGGATCGACGTCTGTCGAAATCTTTTTCAGCATTCGCAGCAAGTCATCGTTGCGAGCGGCGTTTTGCGCCAGCGTCCACTTCGCCATCGCGCCGATTGTCAGATAATCGACCTTGTCCTTATCGAGCGATAATTCGAGCGCGGTCACGATGCGCCGGACTGGCGCTTCCCAGCCGGTCGCGAAGTAATAGCCCCAATTCAAATCGATAACGCTGGAGTCATCCTTGATCGACATCTCCGTCAGCGTCGGCTTATTGCCGTAGAGATACTTTTCGATCAGCACTCTGCGGGCCGGCATACGCTCGACGTATTTCTTCAGGGTATCGCGCCAACGCGGCAGGCCAGAATACGCGATGCCCTTGATCACGAGCACCTGATCTTCCGGCGGGAGCGGAAACATCTTCGTTATCAGTTCGTCGGCGATCTTTGGGTTAGCGCCCAGCACGCCGGCGACGAAGCCGATGTAGACGCCGGACTGATCAGTATCCCTCGTCACGCCGAAATCCGACATTGCCTTCACGGCTTGCGGCAGGCGTTGAGGATCAGGATCCTTGCGATAGTCGTTGATCCACTTGAGAAGCTCTTGCGAATTCTGAAACGGCTTCTGAGACTTGCCTTTCGTGTGTTTCGCAACGGCGGAATTTCTAGCAGGTCCGGCAAGTGTGAAATCATTCACTTTCACGGGTCTCGCCAGCGCGAACGCCGGCAGGAAAATGAACCAAGCTAGGCCAAGAATGGCGATGACGCGACGCATGACACCCCCCTCGGCGCATCGTTGTTCCCTGAACTTTCAATGAAATTGGACACCACGCCCTCGGCATGGTGATTTTGTGGCGCAGCATGCAATGCCTTGCTTGACCTTGGCGGCGGCCCAATTTTAGGTGCGCCATGACCGAAGAACCCGCGACATTGACATCCCCCCCGGAAACGCCCGCAAAGACAGGGCCCGAGGTCATTGCGGCCTATCTCAAGCTGCTGCCGCAGAGCCCCGGCGTATATCGAATGCTCGATACAGACGGCGAGGTGATCTATGTCGGCAAGGCGAGGTCGCTCAAAGCCCGCGTCTCGAATTACGCCCGTCTCAATGGCCATACGAACCGCATCGCACGGATGATCCTTTCGACGGCGTCGATGGAGTTCGTATCGGTACGCACCGAAGCCGAGGCGCTTTTGCTTGAGGCGAACCTCATCAAGCGCTTCCGGCCGCGCTTCAACGTGCTGATGCGCGACGACAAGTCGTTTCCTTACATTCTCATCAGCCGGGACCACGGCGCGCCGGCCGTCATGAAGCATCGCGGTGCGCGCAACCGCAAAGGCCGATACTTTGGACCGTTCGCGTCCGCTGGCGCCGTCAGCCGCACCGTCAACATGCTGCAACGCGCGTTTCTGCTGCGCTCATGCTCCGACAGCGTCTACGACAGCCGCACACGGCCGTGCCTGCTCTATCAGATCAAGCGTTGCTCGGCGCCGTGTACCGGAGAGATCAGCCTCGACGATTACGGCCGGCTCGTCGATGAAGCGGAAAGCTTTCTCAGCGGCGAAAGCCAGACGGTCCGCGAGATGTATCAACGGTTGATGGCGGAAGCCGCAGAGAAGCTCGAATTCGAGACCGCCGCGACATATCGCAATCGTCTATGGGCGCTGGCGCATGTCACGGCCGATCAGTCGATCAATCCGGAAGGCGTCGAAGAAGCCGACGTGTTCGCCGCCTACCAGGACGGCGGACAGACATGCATTCAGGTGTTCTTCTTCCGCACCGGACAGAACTGGGGCAATCGCGCCTACTATCCGAAAGCGGATCGCTCGCTGAACGTCGAGGACGTACTCGATAGCTTCATCGCGCAGTTTTACGACGATAAGCCCGTGCCGCGCCTGATCCTGATCTCGCACGATATCCCGAACCGCGAACTGCTGGCCGAAGCGTTGACGACAAAGGCGGAGCGCAAGGTTGAAATTCGCGTGCCATCACGCGGCACCAAATCGACGCTCGTCGAACATGCGCTTGCGAACGCCCGCGAAGCGCTCGGCCGAAAGCTCGCAGAAAGCTCGTCGCAGGCGCGTCTGCTCGAAGGTGTGGCGGAGCGGTTCTCGCTTGCGGCCGTGCCGCGCCGCATCGAGGTTTTCGATAACAGCCATATCTCCGGCACCAATGCCGTCGGCGGCATGATCGTCGCGGGGCCGGAGGGGTTCGTCAAAGGCCAGTATCGCAAGTTCAACATCAAGTCGCCGGAGACAACGCCGGGCGACGACTACGCGATGATGCGCGAGGTCCTGACGCGCCGCTTCAAGCGCATTGCGGAAGCCGAGGTGCTGGACGAGATCGAGACCGAGGTCGAAGAGATTGCCTCAGACGTCAGCGGAGGTCCGCTTTCGCCCATTGTCGACGATCCGGATGACACCGCAGATGAACGCGCGTTTCCAGACAAGCCCGATCTCGTCCTGATCGACGGCGGCCTGGGGCAGCTTTCGGTCGCGCGCGAAGTCTTGGCCGGCTTCGGATTGCACGATATTGCATTGATCGGTGTCGCAAAAGGTCCGGATCGCGATGCAGGTCGCGAACATTTCCACATTCCGGGGCGCGACCGGCCGATCATGCTTGAAGCGAAGGACCCGGTGCTCTACTTCGTGCAACGCCTGCGTGACGAAGCACATCGGTTTGCAATCGGCACGCACAGGGCGAAGCGTGCGAAATCGCTCGGCGCCAATCCGCTCGACGAGATCGAGGGCGTTGGTCCCACGCGTAAGCGGGCGCTTCTGAAACACTTCGGCTCGGCCAAGGCGGTGTCACGCGCCGGTGTCGAAGACTTGAAGGCTGTCGATGGAATCTCGGCCGATATGGCCAAAAAAATCTACGACTTCTTCCACGAACGGGCGGGATAGTCGCGGGAACTCTTTAAAGGCTAGCCAGCTGCACACCGTCCGCCCTAATTTCGCGGCACTTGAGGGCGATGGGCCATCCTTGTGCTCAATTCACTTTCCAAAGGCTCCAGTCCTGCCGATGCTCAGACGTGCACTTGCGATCGCCACCTTAGCCATTCTCTTTGCGGTACCGCGGGCCGATGCCCAGGACGCCACCACGAACGGCTGGGCACCAGTTGCCGATCCCGTCAAGGAAACGAAGGAAGCCCCGGCTCAGCCGCAGGCGCAGGCCACGACGCAGGCACAGCCCGTCGCTCCGGCGCATTCTGCTGCACAGCCTGCACAATCGGCGGTGCCTGCTCAAACCATCACGCCGGCTCAACAGCCAGCCGCGGCGGCTCCAGCGGCCCAGCCAGCGCCTGCGGCACCCGCCGCAGCACCTCCTCCTGCCGCGGCGCAAACACCCGCTGCAGCCGCTCCTGCGGCGACCGCAGCCCCAGCGGCGCCTGCGGCAGCGGCGCCTGCGGCAGCGGCGCCTGCGGCAGCGGTTCCGGCAGCAGCGGCCCCCGCTGCGGCGGCTCCCACAGCAACAGCTCCAGCGGCTGGGGCTCCGGCAGCGCCTGCTCCCGCTACGGCACCCGCTCAGGCCGTAGCACCCGCTCCGGCAGCACCGGCTGCGCCTCCGCCGCCGCCCGCGGTTTCTCAGGAGGTCAACGCCGAGATCACCAATCTCGTCGGCCAGATGGACGGCGCGGAGAAATCGCTTTCGAGTATCTCGAACGCCGACAACGACCTCGGGCAATTGCGCGACAAGCTCGACGCGGTCATTTCAAAGACGACGGAAACGGCAGATTCATTGCGTCCGCGTCTTTCCGACATTCAAACGCAGATCAAGCGGCTTGGTCCACCGCCCGCGAAAGATCAACCGTCGGAAACGCCAGCCGTGGCAGCGGAACGGTCGAGGCTCGACGCGCGTGAGGCGGACGTCTCGGGAGCCATTAAGACGCTCGAAAATACTTGGTGGCGCGCCCGCCAGGCGATCGACAAAATCACTGAGCTGCGCCTCAAAATGTTCGTGCGCAGCCTCACTGAGCAGATGACGAGTCCGGTCTTTCCCGCGTTCTGGAACGACTTCCACAGGCACAGAGAGGCCATTCAGTGGCGCCTTGATTATAACGCGCGGGACTGGTGGAACGCTGTTAACGGACAGAAGACGAGTGCCCTGATTCTGCTCATCGCAGTCATCGGTCTCTATCTGCTGCTCAAGACCGTGGTCGTTTCGATCACGCGCTATCGGGCTCCTCCGAATGCGACCCCGCCGACGTTCTTCCAGCGGGCAGCTTCCGCCGCATGGATCGCGCCGGTACGGGCGATTCCCGGTGTTGCGGCAGCCTTCCTAGCCTATGGCGGTCTCGAATATCTTGGACTGCTCTATTATCCGACCGCCGCTCCGGTGGGTGTGGCCCTTCTTGAAGCATCGCTGGTATTCGTGGCGGTGTCCGCGCTGGTCATTACAGTCTTTGCGCCGCGCAGTCATGAGCGGCGGTTGATGCATCTTTCCGATCGCAGCGCTCGGCGCATCTCGCGGCTTCTCGTCATACTGGCGCTGATCTATTCGATCGATCTCTTCCTGTCGAAGTTCGCACAGGTTCTGTATTTGCCGCTTTCGATGAGTGTCGCGCAGTCGCTGTTCACGAGCATTGCATTCGCACTTGTACTGATCGGCCTCCTGCTGACGCCTTTCGAGTCCAACCAGATGACGCGCACGCGTCCGGTTACGCGCAGTGAGCCGCTGTGGCTCAAACTGCCGCTATGGGTCGCCGCGTTGTCCATCATCGGCCTTTGCCTCACGGGCTACATCGCGCTCGGCCGGTTCCTGGCGCAGCAATTGGTCATGACCGGTGTCGTCGGACTTGTAGCGATGCTTCTGATCCTCGCAATCCGCGCCTTTACGCGCGGCAGCACAACGTCGCGAGGACATATCAGCGAACTGCTTGAAGCTCGGATGGGCTTCGATGACGTCCGCCGCAAGCAGCTCGGCTGGCTGACAGAAACTGCGCTGACCTTGGGCGTAGCTCTGATCACAGTGCCGGTGCTCCTGCTGCAGTGGGGCTTCTCAGCTCCCGATATCCGCGATTGGATGCAACGGGCGTTCTTCGGTTTCGAAGTCGGCTCGATCCGCATCTCTATCGTGCGAATCCTGATTGGCATCGCTCTGTTCATCGCGGTCGTCCTCGTCACACGAATGATCCAGCGGCGGTTGCGCGATAACATCCTCATCGCGCCGAAAATGGATCCCGGTATCGCAAACTCGATCGATACCGCCGTCGGCTACGCCGGTACTGGTCTTGCCGCCGTCATGGCGATCTCTTACGCCGGGTTCAACATCACGAACCTCGCGATCGTTGCCGGTGCGTTGTCGGTCGGTATCGGTTTCGGCTTGCAGTCGATCGTCAATAACTTTGTCTCGGGCCTTATTCTCCTGATCGAGCGGCCGATCAAAGTCGGCGACTGGATCGTCGTCGGCAGCGAACAGGGGACGGTGAGAAGCATTTCGGTCCGTTCGACCGAGATCGAAACGTTTGACCGGGCAAGTCTCATCGTACCGAACTCCGAACTCATTACCGGCCGCGTCTTGAACTGGACGCACCGCAGCGCACTCGGCCGGGTGGTGCTGAAATTTTCCGCTGGCGCCGAGATCGATCCCCGGCTGGTCCTGCCGATCCTCAACGAATGCGCTGCGCGGCATCCCACGATCCTGCGGGAACCGGCCCCGCTGGCGACGTTTGACGGCTACACGCCGACGACGACCGAATATACGCTGCGGATCATGCTCCCCGACATCACGCATTCGCTGAAGGTCCAATCGGATCTTCGGATTGCAGTCTACGAGGCGTTCCGCAAGGTCGGCATTGTCAGTCGGCAGGCTTTCGCGCCGCCGGCTGCCGTGTCCCCCCCACCGCCACCCGATCCTGCGCCTCCCCCGGTTCCGGCTTCGGCCGCGGCGTCATGACGAATTCCTGCGGCTTTCTGCCCTGAGCCGTTCACCATCGGCGCGCACTTTGCTCACTGGGGATTGACGGCCCGGCGGTGCTGCGGCTACCCAAAACCATGGATCACGTCGCGCACCGCTCGCTGTCAATGAGCCTGCCCAATATCCTAACTTACGGACGGATTGCGGCCGTGCCCGTGCTTGCGGGCGTGCTGTTCTTCGGGACGGGCGAAATTGCGCGCTGGCTGGCGTTCGCGATTTTCGTTGCCGCATGCGTAACAGACTGGCTCGACGGCTATCTGGCCCGGATCTGGGAGCAGCAGTCCAATCTCGGCAGAATGCTGGACCCAATCGCCGACAAGCTGCTGGTCGGGGCGACGCTCCTGATGCTGGTATATACGGACACCATTGGGAGCTGGTCGATCTGGGCGGCTCTGACGATCCTGTCGCGCGAGATCCTCGTGTCGGGCCTACGCGAGTTCCTGGCGGAGCTGAACGTCAAGGTGCATGTGACGCAGCTTGCCAAATGGAAAACGGCGGTCCAGTTCGTGGCGCTTGCGATCCTGCTGGCCGGGCCGGCCGCTGAGAAGCTACTCCCGGGCACGACGCTGGCCGGAATGGTGCTGCTATGGGTAGCGGCGCTCCTTACGCTTCTCACCGGCTATGACTATCTGAAGGCCGGTATCCGCCACGCGATCTATCGCTGAGCCCTGACATGACCGACAGACAATCAGCCCCCGAAGTGACGCTTCGCTATTTCGCGTGGCTGCGCGAGCGCGCGGGCGTCAGCGAAGAGCGCCTGAGGCTGCCGGCCAATATCGTGACGGTCCGCGATCTGCTACTCTGGCAGGCGCACCGCGGGCAACCGTTCGATCAGGCGTTTGCCAAACCCGAGGCAATCCGTGTCGCCATCGACCATGCTCACGTGAAGCCAACGGCAGCTATCGGCAATGCTCGCGAGATCGCCTTCTTTCCGCCCGTTACGGGAGGTTGATACCGTGGCCGTTCGGGTCTCCACCGACGATTTCGATATTTCCGAGGAGATGGCGAAACTCTCGGACGGCGACACGGGCATTGGCGGCGTGGCGCTCTTCGTCGGCAAGGTTCGCGGCGACGTCAAAGGCCAGCCACTCGTCTCGATGACGCTCGAACACTATCCGGGCATGACGGAAGCGGAACTCGCACGCATCGAGACGGAAGCTTGCGCGCGCTTCAAGCTTTCGGCGTCGCTGATCATGCATCGGGTCGGCGAACTCAAGCCCGGCGATAACATCGTGCTCGTTATCGCTTGCGCGCCGCACCGGCAGGATGCGTTCGCGGGCGCCGAGTATCTGATGGATTACCTCAAGACCCGCGCGCCCTTCTGGAAAAAGGAAACGCTCGGCGACGGCAGCGCGCAGTGGGTCGATGCCCGAGAAAGCGATGAGGATGCCGCCGCGGCGTGGGCTCTAAGGAGCAAATAGATTTTCGAGGCTTCGATAGCTGGCATTTTAGCGAGGCAGTTAACGGCCGCTTAACCGGCTGAGCCGGATAACCTTAATCCTTGTGCCACTTTGACCGCCAAAACGCCATCTTCCGTAGGCATACAGATCGTATCTGTGGCGCACGGGCTGGGTGGGCGCGCCTTGGGGGAAACGGAACGAATGCGTAGTTTGGCTCGACGCGCATTGAGCGGCGTCTTCGCGGCAGTCATTGCCGCCGCTGCGATGTGCACCGCCTACGCCGATGAGTTGCAGGTCGCAGCAACGGCGGCGACGGCCGTGCCCGCACCGGTGCCCGTTGCCGCACATCGCATCACCGGCACACGCTTCGTCATCGGCCTCGACAGCAAAGTCAAATACCAGATCTTCTCGCTTTCGAACCCGAACCGGGTCGTGATCGAGTTGCCGGAGGTCAACGTCCGGCTGCCGGAACTCAACGGCAAGACACCCGTCGGCCTCGTCCGCAGCGTGCGCGCCGGTCTCGCAGCAGCAGGAAAAATGCGCGTCGTAATCGGGGTCACGCAGCCCGTCGTCGTCGAGAATTCCGAGATCTCCAAAGACGACAAGGGACAGTATAGAATTTCCCTCGCGATCCTCCCGGCCAGCGCGGCGCTTAAAGGCGACGTCAAAGGCGTGGCGACACGGACGGGGCTTGCACCTCTCAGCATCCAGCCGCCGCTTCCCCGTCTCGCCGAAAGCCCCAAGGAACGGGCAGCGCGGACCTTCAAGCCGATCATCGTGCTCGATCCGGGGCACGGCGGCTATGACTCGGGCGCGGAGAAGCGCGGCATCGTCGAAAAGAACGTCGTCCTGGCGTTCGGATTGGTGTTGCGCGATCTGCTTGAGAAGACCGGCCGCTACAAAGTGCTGATGACGCGCAGCGACGACACGTTCATCCCGCTCGACGAGCGGACGCGCTTTGCCGAAAAAAACAAGGCGAACCTTTTTATCGCGATCCATGCCGATTATTCGGACGGCGGTTCGCGTGCACGCGGCGCAACAATCTATTCGCTGCGTGACGGTGTCGCCAAAAAGCTCGAGCGGTCCGCGAAAGGCGAAATCGCACGCAACGTGCTGTCGCCGGACGAGATTGATACCGTCAAGAGCGTCAACGGCGACGTCAATGCCGTGAGAGACATTCTTGCGGATCTCGCCGATCGGGACGTCGAGCTGACGCACGAACGCACGGGCATGTTCGCGAAGTCGGTGATCGAGAACATGGGCGAAAGCACGCCGCTTCGCGATGAGCCGGAGCAGCAAGCCGCTTTCCGCGTTCTGAAGACGGCCCAGTTCCCGTCCGTGCTGATCGAGCTGGCCTACGTCACCAATCCGAAAGACGCGAGCAATCTCAAGTCAGACGAATGGCGCGAGAAAGTCGCGCATTCGATCGTCGCCGCTATCGACAACTACTTCTCACGCGACATCGCCAGATTGCCTATGTAGTTGGCTTTTTTGATTGCGCCGGCGACTTCCCTCCGGGGAGCCGGCCGCCGGCGCAGACGATGCAGCGAATATTTCGGCGCTTCCGGCCGGCGTCGCGAAGCGCCAAATAAAAAAGGCCGGCTCATCAAAGCCGGCCTTGGTATCTTGTGTGGCAGGAGATCATCGCACCGACCTCCCGCAGTGCATCAGTTATCTCCTACATGGAGGATGCTTATGGTGTTGACGCCAGAGCAGAATAAGCCAACGTTTCCTCGACATATCGCGCGAAGAGTACGCTTCGCTGGATCGGAGAAATTCGATTGGCCGGTGACAGCGCTTCTGCATGAGGCACTCCATCTTCCAGGTAACCGCCCATCCGCTCGATAGAGCGGATTTTCCGATACCGAGACAACGCACGCGCTCGTCCAGCACTCGGGCTCACTGAGCGGCGCGCTAACGTTCCGGGTTCGGTATCGACGGGGCGGGGAGGGTTGGACAGAGACGTGAAGTCGTGGAGCCTGGACACGAACGACGCTCCCTCGGGCAGCCCTGTCCATCGCTGCCACGCGCCGTTCGAAGCCATCTGCCGGTCCGTCTGGATCCGGTTCAGAGAAGAGAAGGGCATGGACCCCTAGTTCTCGCTCTGACGCTCGCACAATGTTGTAAGGACATGCTTTAGCCGCATACCTCGCAACGCTTCACGACTCATAGGCTAAGCGATTCGCGTGACGTTTCGTGAGATCAGCAACATAGCGATTGGGGACGAGGAGACGCACCGGCTTTCCCGCGGCGTTGACCTCGACCGGCGATCCGCCCGCATCGTCGCCGTCGATCTCAACGGGCGTGGTCGTAAAGTAGCCGATGCGGGCAGTATTGACCGGCAGAACGTGCACACCCTTCGGCCGCGTTTCGGGCCGGGCAATCCATCCGAACGCCAGCGAGATGAGGTTGGCTGCCGTTTCGAGACGCGTCCCTGCTTCCATCACGACCGCCATCAGCCTGTCGCGTCCGAGACCGGCGTCCGGCGCCAGCTCGAACACGCTGGCGTAACGGCTGGCGAACGACAGGATTGTCCAGCTCGCCTCGAACCTGCGGCCATCCAGTTCGACGTCGAAGCGTCGCGGACCTTCAGCGAGTGTTTTCAAAACCGGATAGACATACGCCCCGCGGCCGAACGCCCGTTTCGTCCGATAGCTGAGCTTGGCGACGACACGGGCATCAAATCCAGCGCCGAGCATCAAGAAAAACGGCGCGCCATTCACAAGGCCGCCGCGAACGTCAACCGCAGTATCCGAAAGCAGCACATCGGCCACCTCCCCTGCCCGCCTGCGCAGCCCGATTTCGTTGGCGAGGACGTTACCCGTGCCGATCGGAATGACGCCCACCGGCAGCTGGGTGCCGGCAGCGCCCGTCGCCACGGCGCGGAACGTCCCGTCGCCGCCCGCCGCAATGACGGCGTCGCAGACATGACGTTGGGCCAGTTCCCGCACGCGGTCCGCCGCTTCTTCGGCACTGCGCGCCGGGACCTGAAACACGTCCGCATTTCTTGCGCGCAATGCACCCAACACCCCGTCGAGCAGCCTCGGCAGGGCGACGCCCGCAGTCGCATTGAAAACAAGTGCAAATCGGCGCCGCATCGGCGTGGCGAACCCCATAAGAGAATGGCGGCGCCGTTCAGCGCCGCCAGAATACCCATTGGGACATCGCGTATGCGCCGTGAGTTGCGGCGTCAAGACTGTCCTTTAGCGGTGGGCCTCAAGGGCGGCAGGCGCTTCCGCCTGCCGAGCCGTCGACGTCACCGCCTTCTGGACCTTCTCGAAGGCCCGGACCTCGATCTGCCGGATGCGTTCCCGGCTGACGCCGAACTCTTCCGACAATTCTTCAAGCGTTGCAGGCTCTTCGGCAAGCCGGCGCGCCTCGAAGACGCGACGCTCGCGATCGTTCAGAACCGACATCGCGGACGACAGGTACGACTTGCGCCGTTGCAATTCTTCGTCCTCGACGAGGCGATCTTCCTGCGTCGGCGTATCGTCGACGAGCCAATCCTGCCATTCGCCGGATTCAGCTTCGGCACGGATCGGCGCGTTCAGCGAAGCGTCACCGCCAAGCCGCCGGTTCATATTGACGACGTCTTCTTCCGGAACGCCCAGCTTCGTCGCAATCGTCTTGACGTGTTCGGGCTTCAGATCGCCGTCGTCCAGCGCCTGCAGCTGGCTCTTGGCGCGCCGCAGGTTGAAGAAGAGCTTCTTCTGCGCCGCGGTGGTGCCCATCTTCACAAGGCTCCACGACCGCAGGATGTACTCTTGAATGGACGCGCGGATCCACCACATCGCATATGTAGCGAGGCGAAAGCCCTTGTCTGGATCGAAGCGTTTGACGGCCTGCATCAGGCCGACGTTGCCTTCCGATATGACTTCGCCGATCGGCAGGCCATAGCCGCGATAGCCCATCGCGATGCGCGCGACGAGACGGAGGTGCGACGTCACGAGTTTTTCGGCGGCGTCCGCGTCCTGATGTTCCTGCCAACGCTTGGCGAGCATAAATTCCTCGTCAGGCGCAAGCATCGGGAATTTGCGGATCTCTTCCAGATACCGCGACAGGCCGAGCGAACCGCCGGCTAGGGACGGAAGACCTTTTGCTACTGATGCCATTGCCCTCTGCAGAACCTTCGCCCGTTTCCGGTTCGGCCCCGCGCTCCCTTCTCAGTGTCGGAGAAGCGATACGCTCCCCCGACGTCGGGTGTTACATAGTAGTAAAATCCAAAATTTCATCAGGGGTTCCGGTCACTTCCACTTGAATGCTCCGTCACCGAACCCCAGGTTTTGGAGCTTGTCTCTTTTACGAACGCCGCCGGCGGCGTTTATCCGTCGGCACTGATGGCATAGGCCGCAAGGCCTCTCCAAGACGTTCGAGGTCCAATGGCAATTTGCTGTAAAAATTCAGCTTTTTGCCGGTAATCGGATGCTCGAACTGAAGCCGCTCAGCATGTAGCGCTTGTCGCATCAACGCGGTTGCTTGGTCTTTCGCATTCGCACGAACCGATGCAAGTCTCGTCTTAAAGCCGGCGCCGTACGTGGGGTCACCCACGACTGGATGGCCGATATGCGCGAGATGCACGCGTATCTGATGCGTACGCCCGGTTTCGAGAACGAGCCGAAGCAGCGAAATATCGCCGGACGGCGTTTCGCCTGGAAAGACGTCAAGAACCTCGTAATGGGTTTTTGCCTCGCGACCATTTTCTCCCCGCGCGACGGCGATTTTGAGGCGATTGGCACGGCTTCGCTCTAGGCGCGCATCGATACTTCCGGCCGGTTTGGGAAGTCGACCCCAGACGAACGCAATATAGCTCCGATGCAGCCGGCCGTCCCGGCCGTGGCTTTTGAACTGCTCCGCCAGCCCTTGATGTGCCGCGTCGGACTTCGCGATGACGAGAAGACCAGAGGTGTCCTTGTCGAGGCGGTGAACGATGCCCGGACGTTTGACACCGCCAATGCCCGAGAGGCTGTCACCGCAATGGGCAATCAAAGCATTCACCAGGGTCCCAGCGTCGTGTCCGGCGGACGGATGCACGACCAAGCCGGCCGGCTTATCGATCACGATGACGTCCTCGTCCTCGTACACGATGTCGAGTGCGATCTCTTCGCCTTGAACTCCAGACTCTTCAGCAGGCGGAATGCTAACCGTGTATGTCAGGCCCGGTTTGACCGGCGTGCGCGGCTCTCGTATCGTGTCGCCCGCGCTGACGTGACCTTCGCGAATGAGCGCTTGGACGCGAGCGCGGCTGACGCCTTCGATTTTCGTTGCAAGCCATCGATCGACACGCTGGCCGGCATCTTCAGGCCCCGCGACGACGTCGATGTGGCTTGCTGTTTTTTCCTCGATCGGCACGTGATTACCAGAAAGAAAACCTGAGAGATGACCCATCCTGAGCCGCCTTCGGCCGACTTGATGCGCGAACAGCGGCTGCAACGCAATCTGAAGATCGTCATTGCCGTTCTCGGGCTTATGATTTTTGCCGGATTAGCGGCCATCGCCTTCAAAATCATATCGACAGCGACGCGCCCGGCGGGAAGCGGGGCTGTGTCGCGGTCCGTAGCCGTCCCTGGCACAGATGCGTCGGTGTCGTTCGAACTGCCCAAAGGCGCCAAGATCGTTTCGATGTCCCTGTCAGGCAACCGCCTTGCTATTCAACACGACGGGCCATCGGGCCCCGGCATTACAATTCTGGATACGGACACCGGGCAACGGGTCATTGAATTGAAACCGACCGAGACATTGCCGCGGAATTGAACCGGGGTTGCTCAATGAGACTGTCGAAGGACATCGAGGGGGCATGAGTTGCCGTTCCCACTTCAGATCGGTTCGCAGCCTGCCGAACGGATGCGTCGGTTTGGCGTGATTGCCGCGCTGACGGGGCTTGATCGGCTGCCGACAGTCGACTACACGTCGCACTGCGCCGGCCCCGTTCGTCTAGTGGCCTAGGACACCCGCCTCTCACGTGGGCAACAGGGGTTCGAGTCCCCTACGGGGCGCCAATTCAAGCTAAGCCATTGATTTTATAGAAGCCATTGAGAAACAAGGGCTTTCTTCACTCGCTGCTACCTTTCGCTGCTACTCTGCGAGGTGCCAGCCCTGGCGATTGGCCGATCATCTTCTCGCCGTCATTGGTCAAAGAAGCTCAATCTCGTGCTGGGCGGCCCCACTCGCGTGCGTTGCGCGGGCAGCAGACGTAGCCAACGCAGTTACGGGTTGCTCTCAGGCACGAAGGGCTGCTCCTAACGTCCGCCTAAGACTGTCGGATTTTGCCACCGCACCAAATATCCCGCCCTCGGTTGCGATGGTACTTAACGCAGAAGCATGGTTGTCAAGAATGCTTGCAGCACACGCGTCCTCTATGACCAAGCATTCGTAATTTCTTTCGACTGCGTCGCGCAGAGTTGAGTGCACGCACACGTCGGTCGTTACTCCGGTCAGGATAAGATTGCGGATACCACGCGTGCTGAGGATGCGTTCGAGATCGGTAGCGAAAAATGCACTATAACCGGGCTTGTCGACGACGACATCGCTTGGCTGCGGATTGAGTTCGTCAATGATGTCCCAGCCATGCTCGCCTCTGACTAGCAAACGACCCAGCGGCCCGGGCGTTCCTATCTTCCCTCCGCCTCGTTCTGACCTCCAGCGCTTCAACGGCGGTAAATCGCTGAGGTCAGGTCGATGGCCCTCCCGCGTGTAGATAACCAGACCACCCCAGTCTCTGACTGTCTGGCAAACTGAAGCGACGTTCGGGACAATCGAGCGGGTGGCGCGGATGTCGTAACCCGACGCAGCCAAATATCCATCCGGATCGCAGAAGTCGCGCTGCATATCGATAACGAGCAACGCCGTTGTTTGCGGCTGCAAATGCCCGTCGTGGGGCCAGAGGTAGGGATCGGCCTCGATGAATGTTTTTGCCAAAGCATTGCTTCCTTGAGCTGCTCCGATCGCTGTCATATCGCGAAGGCCGCACCATCCGAGCGAGGATCGCTTGCGCCCTCGAGATGGCCCGATGGATGAAGAACGACCGCTCCGGCATGACCCATCATCTCCGCGTAATCGGAGACGCGCTCGGTATCGTGCCCTAGTCGGACAAGCTGCTCCTCGGTTTGTTCAGAAAAACGCCCTTCGAGCTTTAGCGAAAGGCTGCTGTTGCCCCACGTTTTGCCAAGAAGCCAGCGCGGATCGGCAATCGCATCCGCGAGGCCGCGGCCCGATAGGACGTAACGCGTGAATACCGCCGCTTGCGTCTGCGGCTGCCCGTCGCCGCCCATTGTCCCGTATGCCATGACGCGACCGTCGTGGAGTTCCGCCATCGCGGGGTTGAGCGTGTGAAAGGGCCGTTTCCGCGGCGCTAACTGATTAGGTCCGTTCGCAAGCGAAAATCCGGCACCCCTATTCTCGAAGACGATGCCTGTTTCGGGGCACGCCAAGCCTGAGCCAAACTCCCAAAACAAACTTTGTATGAAGCTCACGACGGTGCCCTCGCTGTCCGCAGCGCCCATCCATATTGTGCCCCCGACTTGCGATGGGCCAGGCCATGGTACCGCTTTCGCCGGATTAATCGATACTGCGGCTTTGGAGATAAGCGCGGGTGCTAGGCACTCCGATGGCCTAGCATCCATGAAATCGGGGTCGCCAAGTTTGGCGTTTCGAACCGCGAATGCGCACTTGGTCGCTTCGACGAGGTGATGAATATAAGAAGTTTCGTCGGCCGTGCTCACGCCCAGTTGGTCGAAAACTCCTAGGATGAGCAAAGATGCCAGACCCTGCGTCGGCGGCGGGGTGTTGAAGAGCGTTCCCACAGAAACAGGCAGAGATAGCGGCTTCGAATACTCAGCCGAGTAAGATTGAAAGTCTTCGAGCCGAAGCGGAGTGCCCGCTTCTTCAAGGAACTGCGCATGAATTTTCGAAACCGTGCCGCGATAGAAGCTATCGAGACCGTTACCCGCGAGCTTACCGAGAGTCGCTCCAAGAGCCGGTTGGCGATAAATCTCGCCTGCGCCCGGCACTCGCCCATCGGGCAGGAATACCTGCTCAAATCCTTCAATCGTGCTGAGCTCGGGCGAGAAGATTTCGAGAGTCGAGGCAAGGCTGCGTGAAACGGGGCAGCCGCTGATCGCTTTGTCCATCGCATCTCGCAACAGACGTTCCAATCCAAAGCGCCGCGTGGCGGGAACGAGGTCTAGCGCGAGCTTCCAGCTCGATATCGCGCCTGGAATGAGGAGTGCCGCGTCAGAGCCTCGCGTTGGAAGCGCATCGTAACCGCGATCGCGATAGTAACGCACCGTTGCCCGCTCGGCTGCGCGACCGCAGCCCGAGACGACGATCGGCTCTTGGTGCTTGCGCTTTATCAACCAGAACGCATCGCCACCAAGACCATTCATATGCGGGTAGACGACGGCGATGGTCGCCGCGGCCGCAATCATAGCCTCGATTGCGGTACCGCCTTCGGCAAGGATCGAGAGCCCAGCCTCCGCTGCTGCATGATGGGGAGCCGAAATACAGCCCTTTTCGCCTGATGCGTATAGCTTTCGGACTGTCTCCCGGCACGCCACCGACGGCTCAGGCAACGACATGCTGAGGGTGACCAACTGTTGAAGTGTCGAAGCTGCACGCGACGACTGGCCATGACGTAATTGCGGCTGTCGATGACAGATAGGCAAATACGTCGCTCATACAGAGTAGCGCGGCGGCTTGATGCGCGGGAGAAACAGCGGCGACGGCGTCGGTCGGAACGATGACGCGATAATCCAGGTTGCGGGCCGAATAAACCGTACTCATTACACAGCAGTGCGTCGTCACTCCGCAGCAGACAAGGTTTTTGATACCGCGCGAGCGCAAGAGGATATCGAGGTCGGTCCCGACGAAGCAATCATAACGGCGCTTGTTTCGAATGCGCCAATCTTCGGGACGGGCATTCAGCCCCTCGGCCAACTCGCAACCAGGCGTGCCCTCGAGGCAGTGAACGGGATCGAACTCAAGTTCGATCCCGTAGTCGCTTTGATCCGCCCGATGCATTTCGTGTGTGAAAATGATGGGGAGCGCGTGGTTTCTGGCCCAGTTTATGAGCCTATTGATGGCGGGGATAATCTCCCGCCCTCCCGGTGTCTCTTGAACCGCGCCCGCGTCGATGAAGTCGCGCTCCATGTCAATGACCAGCAAAGCCGTGTTTTGCGTCCCCACTTTGCCGGCAGGCATGGCTCTATAGAGTGGCTCCATAGCTCATTTGCCTATGAAGGACGGGTTGAAGATATTTGAGGTATCAACGACGCCGTCGTTGACTTTGACTTCCTTGAAGAATGCTGCGAGCTCTTTTCCGACCTCAATCGCCGGGCCCTTCATCTGAGCGACATTATCGGTGGCACCGTAGAGCTTCACTTTAGGAAGCATATCCAGAACCTCCTCGGGCTTAAGCTCGAGAGATTTCGCTGCGATTTCCGAAGCGGCCTTGGGATCGGCGATTGCCAGTTCATTGGCTTTGTTCAACGCGCGAAGGAACGCCTTGGTCTCGTCGGCCTTATCCTTCGCCGTCTTGTCGCTGATCGCAACGACGTCGAGGATCAGGTTAGGGGCTTCCTTGGATGAAAAGATAACGTGACCCTTCTTCTCGCCCTGAACCTTCGTAATCCAAGGCTCCCAAGTGACCGCTGCGTCGAGCTTGCCGGCGGCAAAGGCGGCGCCTGCATCGTCCGGATTCATGTTTGTCAGCTTGATATCGCTCGGTACTAAGCCGTACTTCGCGAGTGCCTTTCGCAGCAGCAGTTCGTTGCACTGTCCGGCGGTCGCGGCCACAGTCTTTCCCTTGAGATCGGCAGGTGTCGCAATATCCGATTTCGCAAGGATCGCATCGGCGCCCGCGGAGGTGTCTGTCATATAGACGATCTCCAGGCGACCAGGAGCTTTGTCCAGCGCAGTGATAACACTGTCAGCCGTCGTAAAATGCGCGTCAAGCTGTCCTCCGAGCAGCGGTGCCAGTCCATCCCCCGGAGAGCTGAACGATTGCATTTGAAGGTCCAAGCCCTCGTCCTTGAAGAAGCCCTTTTCCTTCGCAATGAAGAGCGAGATATAGCCGATCCAACTGTTATATCCGACCTTATAAGGTTTCAGCGCATCCGCGTTGACGGCGGAACACGTTAAGGCCGAAAATCCAAAGGCGAGGCTGACTGCCAATACTCTGAACGCAGCTTTCATTGACTTTCCTTTCGCGCTTTAGGCCGGTGGCTCACATCAGACATTTCTGGCTCCTGCACCTGCAGCAGCCGTTGCAAATAGTCTTCGCGGTTTGCATCTGATTCGCGCCTAAGAAGGCCAAGCATGCGCCGCTTAAGTGATATGAATTCTGGGGTCAGCTTTAAATCGAGTGTGCGGACTTCACCGAACGGAACCGAAATGTCTTCAACGATTCTGCCCGGACGAGGTGAGAACACGAGCGTACGCGTCGATAGAAAAAGCGCTTCGTCAACATCGTGAGTGACCATCAAAACGGTCGTGCCTTCGTGCCTCGTCAAAAGCGCGGTTAGCTGCTGAATTTCTTCGCGCGTCTGCGCGTCGAGAGCACCGAACGGTTCATCCATCAGAAGGATCGCCGGGCGCGGAAGCAGCGCTCGCGCAATGGCGACGCGCTGCTTCATCCCCCCGGACAACTCGCGTGGATAGGCCTTTGCAAACGCTTCGAGCCCCATCAGATAGAGAAGCGCGTCGCATCGTTCCTTGGCGGCTTTCAGGTCCCCTCCGTCCTGGCGGAAAGTCTTTAATGTCGCGCTGAAAAGCACGTTCTGCGCTACGGTCAGCCACGGATAGAGAGTGTAGTTCTGAAAAACCATGCCGCGGTCCGCGCCTGGCCCGATGGCTTGTCGGCCATTGACGAGCATGTAACCGTCCGACGGTTCCTCCAGGCCTGCGAGCATAAAAAGCATCGTCGTCTTACCGCAGCCGGATGGACCGATAAGCGTGACGAACTCTCCGCGCTCGACTTTGAACGAGGTGGGACGTAGGGCTTCGACGCTCCCGTTATCGGTGGGATAGACTTTCGATACGTCCTGAACCTCCAGGATCGGTCTCATTTTCCGCTCTCCGCCCATTTGAACAAACGGCGGTTGAGCGCGCGAAACAGTAAGTCGAGAAGCAGGCCGATCGCGCCGAGCAGGATCAGATACACCCATATTTTCGGTGTCTGCAGAAAGCGCGAGAATTTCAGAATACGAAAGCCCAGCCCCTCGTTTGCTGCAACGAGTTCAGCGACGATCAGATAGGTCCAGGCCCAGCCGTTGCAGAGACGAAGCGCATCGAAAATTCCGGGCATTGCCGATCGCCAGAGAACACGACTGATAATCTCCCCTCGTTTCGCGCCGAGCGTCTGAGCGACTTGCAGCAGCTCGTATGGGACACGTCGAACCTCGTCAGCGACCATAAGGACGAGTTGAAAGTAAGTGCCGATGAAAATCAGCGCCCATTTGGATTCTTCGCCAATGCCTAGCGTCACCATCAAAATTGGAATGAGCGCCGGGACAGGAACGTAGCGAACAAATTCGGTGACCGGCTGCGCAATGGCTTCAATTGGCTTAAACGATCCTATCAGGATCCCCATCGGCAAAGCGACTATGGCCGAGAGCAAAAAGCCGATCGTCACTCTTACGAAGCTGACCCAGAGATCCGACCAGATCGTTTGATCGCTAAAAATCTCCGTCATCGTGCGTGCTACCGTGACGGGTGACGGCAGGAACACCGGATCGACGATCGCCGAGGCACTGATCAAGCCCCAAACGGCGAGGCAGAGCGCAAATCCGACGACGGCAAGCACACGATAGCGACGTGTCGGTATGTTACGGCGTATTTGCAATGTCAGGCCGGGTTGGTTCATCAGTCCAGCCCCCTCACCGCGCAGCGGGCCTGAAGGCCACGAGATCGACCTCCACGCGCGCACCACGCGCGAGCGCAGTTACGCCGATGCATGTCCGTGCCGGCAACCGGTCCGCCGGGAAGTAGCTCGAGTAGATTTCGTTGAAACTGGCGTAATCGTCTTCGAAGTTCGTCAGGTAGGCACCGGCTCGCACGACATTCGACCACTCGAGGCCCAACCCTTTGAGCACGATATGCAGATTGGCCATCACCCGATGCGTCTGCTCTTTTATGTCATTAGCGATGAGGCGTTCGGGTTCACCGGGATATGTCGGCATCTGCCCTGTGACGTGCACGAAACTTCCGGCTTCAACTGCGTGCGAGAATGTGGCAACCGGCTCCGGGGCATTCGGGACCATGTAAAAGCTCAATCCCGTAGTCGCAATTTTTGCCGACATGAACTGATCCATACAGCCGAAGTGTCTGCATGGAATTTTGCAAGGCATGTGCCACGCCGCTCGCTAATTCGTCACGCGATGTAGCATTCGGTTTCCTCGAGTAAATCTGTGGGATCGGCACCTGGTCGTCCTGCTTGTGCGAATGTACGAAGGAGCTATTTGCCCAACTGTTCGGCGACGTGCTCCCAATATATGCAGACAAAGTGTCTTTATAGGCGCGCAAAAATCCATACAATCAAAGCGATCAGATTGTGGATGCTGCATGAAATGGATTTCGGAAGTCAGGCGCATCAGAGGGCCGCGGTATCTCGCAATCGCAGACGCAGTGACGCGAGCGATCGACGGCGGCGAGCTTCTCAACGGCACCCGATTGCCGACACATCGTTCACTCGCCGACCAGTTGGAACTCGACGTGACTACCGTAACGCGTGCGTATGCGGAAATTCAGCGGCGCGGACTCGCGGAAGCTCGCGTTGGCCAGGGAACCTTCGTACTCGCGAGCCTTCCCGATTCGCCTGCGTCATCGTTTGCGGCGACAAACCGTGCGCCATTTATTGATCTCTCGCACAACTTCCCTGCTGGCGCTCCGCCCCTTCCAAACTTGCGCGAGCTTGCGAACGAAGTCGCTCGCGACCTCGATTACGGAGCGCTTCTCGGCAGGCAAAGCGACGTTGGGACCGTCTCACATCGCGCGGCTGGAGCCGCTTATCTAGAGACTTTAGGCGTGAAGGCCGGGGGCGACGATGTCGTCGTTTGTGCCGGTGCGCAGCACGGAATTGCAATCGCCTTTGCGGCTTTGACCGAGCCTGGGGATAGTATCCTCATGGAAGCGACAACATTTTACGGCGCTCGGACCGCGGCGCGGATGCTTGGCCGCAACGTCATCCCCGTAACGATAGATGACGAGGGATTGGTACCGGACGCGCTCGAAGAAAAGGTGCGTTCGAGCCACGCGAGGGTGCTTTATTGTGCACCCACCCTGCATAATCCGACCACTACGATCATGCCACCCGCGCGCCGAAAAGCGATCGCTAAAATCTGCGAACGTTACAAAATCGCCGTGGTCGAGGATGACGTATATGGATTTCTCATGTCGCCGCGACGTGAACCGCTGTCCGTTCGGCTCAGCTCTCAAGCAATCTATATCACCAGTTTCTCCAAGAGCTGCGGCCCAGGCTTCCGCCTCGGTTACATGCGCGTGCCCGAGCAGTGGCGTCGGGCAGTTGGAACTGCGCTGCGCGCGACCACACTCATGGCGCCGCCCATCGAGGCCGAGATTGCGGCTCGGCTCGTGCGTTCCGGTCTCATTGCGCATCTAGAGAGCGCGCAACAAGAAAAAAACTCGGAACGGCAACGCATCGCCGAGCAGGCTTTCCGTGGCCTGGATTATTCATCTAACGCAAACGCCTTTCACGTTTGGCTGCACATGCCGGAGGAGTGGCCAAGCGAGGTCTTTGCTGCGGAAGCCAAACTACGCGGCGTGGGAGTCAGTCCGGCGGCGTTCTTCAACTTGGATCCAAAGAACGCCCGGGATGCCGTTCGCGTCTGCCTATCGGCAGCGGAAAATAATGATGTTCTCCGGCGCGCTACGAAAACTCTAGCCAGCCTGATAACGAGTGAAAACCCGTGGGCGGTGACGGCGGCGATTGCATAAATCGGCTGCTAAGATGGCTATTCGTTGGGCATCGTGATGTCTTTTTGCCGTTGGCGTCTGCGTTATCTCTTCATAAGCTGGACCTGCCCAGACACTGCAAGACGTAATTCGGACAGTCCTTACTTATGGCAAGCACCTGCGCCGCGACTGTTGACGTGCGGGAATCCTGGCGGACTGCCGGCGCTGTGCCGTTGCGCCTCGATCTCGTCGACTTCTCAGCTGGCGGCAGCGCAGACCCGGCGGGCGATCATTTTGTCCTATGTTTTGTGCTTCGCGGGTGCGGCGACATTCGTTCCTCTTTTGATGGATTAAGAGCCCGAAAACAATATTTTCGTGCGGGGATGTTCGTTCCCGTCACTCCTCCAAATGTCTCCGCAGACTTTTGGATGAGCGCTCCAATGCAGCATCTTATGTTGACGCTGCCACAGAACGCATTTGAGCCCTGGCGAGCGCACTCTGATGCGCCCTTCTCTCCGCGCCTGGCTTACGAAGACGGCTTCGAGGATACGCTTTTATCCGAAATCGTGCGTGCGCTTTGGCTCGAGGCCCGGGAAAACAATGGTAACGGCGCGTTGTATGCCGATTCAATGCGAATGGCACTCGTGGCTGCGCTTGTTCGGCGGTCTCAAGACGGAACAATTCGTGGCCAAAAAGGCCGACGCCTTTCCCGTTCAGAACTAGGGTCGCTACATGCTTTTGTTTCAGATCGCCTTGAAGACGAACTCTGCTTGGCCGACTTGGCCAAGCGCGTACAGATGAAAGAACGTTCTTTCGCAAGCGCCTTCAAATTCTCTACCGGCCAAACGCCCTATCAATACCTCATCAGAATGCGCATCGATCGCGCCAAAGACTATCTTGCCAACAGCACCATGACGATTTGGGAGGTCGCGCACGCCACTGGGTTCGTCGATCAAGCCCATTTGACTTCGGTATTTCGCCGTTACGAGGGATTGCCGCCGGCGAAATATCGCAAGAATGTGCGCTCCTGACGCACTGGAATTTTTGCGCCTTTCTAAAAGTCTGCGCTTTCTTCCAAGACGCGGGGCATCCGGTCCGCCATTTTCGTCGAAATCGTCAGAAAAGGAGATTTTCGATGGTCGCCGGAATTGTGTCTCGCCGCGGCGCGCTTGGTCTTCTGGCGGGTGCCACCGCTGGTTTGACGTTCGGTACGAAGTTTTCTTTTGCCGATGCGCCTCTCAAAGTTGGAATTCCGATCTGGGTGGGCTGGATGCCATTCTGGATCATGGATGAGAAGAAGATTGGCGATAAGCACAAGCTCAATGCTGTGCTTACACAATTCACGGTGCAAACCGACGCACGGCAAGCGCTGGCTGCGGGGAGCCTTGACGTCTGCGCCCTTAATACAGCCGACGTGCTGGCTATCGACACCGTATCACCAGTGGCTAAAGTCATCACTCTGACGAACGCGTCAGCCGGAGCCGATATCATCATCGCGCGGGGCGTCGACAAAGTTGAGGATCTGGAGGGCAAAAAGGTTGCCCTTGAGATTGGTTCTGTCAGCCATTTCTTTTTCAGCAAAGTGCTGGAAAAAGCTGGTCTAAAGGAGAGCGACGTCAACATCATCAACATGTCGGCGCAAGACGCAGGCGCGGCGTTCGTAGCGAAGGCTATCGACGTGTCCGTGACCTGGGAACCGTTCGCCTCTCAAGGCATCGCATCGGGCGGCACGGCGCTGGTGACGAGCAAAGATACTCCGAACCTGATCATAGACATCATCTCGGCGCGCAACGACATCCTGAAGTCGCGCAGGGAAGACGTGAAGCGCCTTTTGGATGCGTGGTACGACGCGCTCGAATTCGTAAGTACGAATAAAGACGAGGCATTTGCGATCATGGCGAAGCATTCGGACGTCAAGGTCGATGAATTCGCGGGCATGTGGGCCGGTGTCAAAATGTATTCGCGTCCCGAAAATATCCAGCTCATCGGGACACCGGAAAAACCCGGGCCTTATTCTGAAGCCGTCAAGGCTATGTCCAACTTCATGGTGGAAGCCAAACTTATCCCCCACAACGTCGAACCCTCATCAATGATTGATGGCACTTTGTTAGCCTGACGACTTTGAGTAGGAACCGAAATCTGGATGCCGCCCCAATGGCCACTAGCGTCTGTCACTGTCTTTCCGAAAAATGCATTCACAAAACCTGGAACAGAACGCAAAAGCCGCTTCTGTTCATCAAGCCCGGAGATCAGGTGACCATTTCATCGCCCGACGCATCCAATGGCGAGATCACGCGCGCATCGACCACGGCAGACATCGCTAAAATCGACTATCGCCAGCTCGACCCGTTGGTAGGGCCGATCTACGTTGAAGGTGCCTCTCCGGGGGATGCTCTTGAAATTGAAGTGCTCGACCTCAAGATTTTGAGCTGGGGTTGGAACGCATGCCTACCTGACTTCGGTCTTCTCTCGGACGAAATCACGGATCCCTATCTAAAGATCTGGGAGCTTGATCGCGACCACATCGAAATGCCTAATGGAGCGAAGTTCAAATTACGCCCGATGATCGGCTGCATCGGTGTAGCTCCAGGCGAGGACGGCGATTACGCTTCCATCACTCCAACCAATGCGGCTGGCAATATCGATGTCCGTTATCTAGGAGTCGGCGCAAAGCTGTATGTGCCTATCTTTAATGACGGCGCATTGCTATCTGCCGCGGACGGTCATGCCATTCAAGGCGACGGGGAAATCAATGGCACCGCCATCGAATGTCCGATGGAAATGTCGCTCAAGATCAACTTGATAAAAAACGCGGGCATAGAAGCACCTGAAATTCTAACAGGAGATACATTCGCAGCGGAGGAAGGCTATCGCATCTTTACAGGCATCGGCCCCGATATGATGACCGCTACTCGCGACGCGGTTCGCCGGGCAATCGCTCCCCTTGCACGATCGCAAAACGTGAGCGAGCTCGAAGCGTATGCAATGTTGGGGTTGGTCGGGGAGTTACGAATCCACGAGGTCGTCGACAAGCCGAATTGGGTCATTGGTTGCATGCTTCCGCGTCGCCTTTTTTGATGCAGCACTAATTAGGCTCGGTGATCGATCCGCAATTGAATTTGCCCGGCGTCCGTCAGTAAGAAGCGGGACCTGAGCGCTGAAGTCATCGACCGGGCCAACCATCACCTACCCGAGTTAACGGTCCCCGGCTTCGAACTCAATCTGCTCTACTCCGCGATGAGACCGATCCCACCACGTGTTCGTGCTATCGCGTCGTTGCTGGAAAGAGAATTGCCGAGGCAGATCGCATCCCACGCGAACGCGGTATCTAAGTAGCCCGTCGCGCTTATCTTCTAGTCATCACGTCTTCCCATTTGGATAAAACGGATGCTCGCGTTCTTTTTCTTCCACCGCCAGCTGCGTTTCCAGTGCCGGTTTTGGAATGCGAAACTGGATTGGCGCGCTTGCTGATTGCCTGATAACGCACTGCGGAGCGGCGTCGATCGCTGGAGCCCAAGGGTTTTCGGCGCTTGGGCAAGTTTACCCCTTTTTTCTAGTAAACGATGACCAAAGAGCCGATTTCAAAACGGCGGGTGAAAACTTGCGATCTTTTTGCGGTTGCTCCACGCCGAGTCGACGTCTTACAGCGGCAACAATCTGTGGGTCTGCAGACGGCTGAGCCTCCATCTTCGTCAAAATGAGTTCCAGGAATTGCCTCTGCCAGCGCGTTTTTAGAGGCATCTCGCTGATCAAGCCGGTGGTCAGCGGTTGCGGAAATGGCCATGGCTCCGGAACACCTGCCGCTACAAAGTTAAGTTTGGTCAAAATGCACTTTGGACAGACACCACAATTTTTGCCTGTCCTTGGTCCTGCCCAGCAGACGTGAAGGTGAGGAATAAGAGACCGATAACGCCCAATGTAACGCGCTCGCTCGATGCGATCGAAAGCGCCACCGTCCGATTCAATCTTCAGCTTCGAAGAAGAAAAAAAGCGATCGCTCCAAAAGCTATTCCCCCAAACCGGGAAACAGTTCTGATAGCTTTCCTCAGTTGCGATTAATGCAAGATTGTGTTGGTGGGAAAATTGATGCAGGACAGAAGCCAAGCCTGCGCCAAACGTCATTTCCCAATTTGCTACCAGCCGTCGCCAGTTCGTCTTAACAGTGACGAGATCAACTTCCAGATCCCTACATATCGCGGCGCCATGTCGGGCCATTGTCTCAAACCCGTCCGCCTCGTCGAGCGGCATATCGAATCCATGAACCATGACGGCGGTCGCGACATCGCGAGCAGCCCTGCCAGCCTCCCTGTGGGCATGACGGGTTAGCGTGAAGGTACTGTCTACACCCGACGAAAACGCAACCAAGGCGGGCTTTGGAACTTGGCCCGCGTTTGCGCGAGAAGATTCCGAGTCCGCCGTGATTTGAATTTTCTTCTTGTAAATGTCTGGCCGCCAGGAGTGCCAAACCTCCTGATAATGATCAAGGCCGTCAAGAAGCGTTGAATCCAATTCGAACTCGGCGTGCAAATCCACCATTTGATGCATCGCAATCGGCAGCATCGCGATCAGAGCAAAATCGCCACCATCGAAAGCCGGAGCACTTGCGTTATCGCGCGGCGTGATCTCAAAAAAAAGCGGAGGAAGCTCACCGTTACTTATGACTTCGCGGCGAAGCCCATCGTCAGAAATGCGCAGTTTGAGACCCGCCATTCGAGTTCTCCAAAATATCCGTGACGCTGGTAATTTACTGGAGGTAACGGCGCGTGGCAGCCGAGGATAATGCTGTCAGGACTTCATGGGGGCCGCAGTTCCAGTTTTGCGCGAGGTCCGCTTCCGTCAGACCGTCGCCGAGCAGGACAACCCTGTCGCCGACGCGATCCTCGGCGTCGAGTTCGACGAAAGCGGTCTGCATGCCCACTTCGAGCAAGCGTGATTTCCGACCGTTGATTAAGCAGGGACCTCGACGGAGACCGTGCGAATAGCCAACCAAGATGATCCCGTGACGTTCCGCAGTGAACCCGGAGTAACCAGCTGGCCCACGAGACTGGCGAATCTCGACAATTCGCGCAGAAATATTGGCTGCGCCTTTATACATCGCCAATCCCGGACGCACGGCGTCGAGAACGGCTAGCGCTTCATGCAGCAATCCGCTGGCCGCCGCGTGACGTGGGCGATCGCAACCGCTCGTCACGTCCATCAGCTGCTCAACTTGCCCGATCTCGACGGCATGAGTGAAGACCTCGCGACAATCTCCTGCGGTCAAGGCTTCGCGGCAGTCTTCAGGGGGACAGGAAAAGCGTTGCATTCCAGTATCAACGCATAGCGCAGGCTGAGCGCGACGAAGCTGCCGAGCCTGCTGATGATTGCAGACTGTCGGCGTGATGCGATGAGTGATGTAGTCTGTTGGATCATTGCTTTCTGGCGGCCCCAGTGCGAGCACCCGTCTGTTGGTACGACGGGCCAGGTTCACCGCAACTGCTTCCGAAGCGCTAAACACACAAAAACCGTCAGCGAGATCAGCTATGGCCTCGCTGACTCTCCGTATTCCCAATCCATATGCATCCGCTTTGACAACTGGCAGAACGGAAACGCCGGTGGTCTTCCTGATGACCTCGACATTATTCCGAACAATCCGCAAATCGATTTCCGCGATCAAATGCGGATTTCTGGACCGACTTTCGTCAGCTACTAACTCAAGCGATCGAGCGGGGGTGAAATAATCTTGGCCGCTGCCTAGCATTCCCGTCATCGCGAAGCGCCATTCAACCAACGGTCTCTGAAGCGTTGGGTACGGCGAGCAACTTTCGTGACCAATGGTAATTTAGCAGATGGAATGTCAGGCACTTCCACGTCGTCGGCTTTCGAAAACGAAACCCAATCGAACCGGCTCAGGCTATGCGCGTAGATTTCCCTGTTCTTATTGTAGCTATTGTCAACCAGCTCACAATCGACTTCGAGGAGCGCGCAGGCGATTGCCACGTGCAAGCGATCGGTGAGCACACGATTTGCGACGGAAATCGTCTTGAGGAAACACCAAGCCGCCAGTCTCGACGTTTCGGCATCCGTAACGCATCCGAACGCCCTCGAGACGTCTAAGTCTGTTTGAATATGCGACAATCGCGCCTCGCGATCGGTGCGCATGAATCGAACGACGGGCAGGCTCGATATTTTATCCAGGCTCGTGCGATGCAGTGCTAGCTTTTCCGCTAGCATTGCCGGCCCGGCCCTATTGCAAGCTTCGTCGCTCATGAACTGTGGGATATCGCAGTGGAAAGCCATGTCATGTGCCAATTGGCAGTCCAGGCTCGGGTTCGATTGACGGACATGTTGAAACGATCTGAGATCGCGGCACCAGATCGTCGCGCGGTCATCGAGCGATTTAAGCAAGTCGACGTTAGCTCTTATCGTATGCGGCAACAAAATAATGCGGTCGGCTTGTTGTCGGCAGGCTTCGATCGTCTCTCGCATTCCTCGGTACGCGCCGACCAAGTTTCCGCCGCCACCCAAAAACACGACGCGGTTACGAAAATCCGCCCGTTTGTCCACCACCTCAACGTCGATAGAGGCCTTCGCGAAGGCGTTCATCGTAGCCGCAAAAATCAAACAATCGCCGACATTTCCCTCATTAGGGACGAACACCGCTTTGGTTCCTGCGAATTGCGCGAGGAAGTCCTCAATGTGGTGTCGCATCGCGACCGTCAATGTCTGCATGCTCGATTTTCACCTGACTGGCAGTCGTCGTGCCTGATAATAGTCCGCAGGGGGAAAAATCCGCCAGAACCGCGCCAAGAGAAGATGTGGAGAAAGAGCGGTACGATGTGTCGTCAGCGCTCGGCTTCGAAGAAAACGTTTATAACTGCTACGCTCTGTAGCGAATCGCGCAACCGGGTGACACCTATCGTTGGCAACAGCGCAAGGAAGCGGTGTGCCAATCATGCCCAATTTGTCGATTCCCGCCTTCTACATCAATTTGGATAGAGATCACTCTCGACGCGTGCGGTTCGAAGAGGAACTCGCAACCGCCGGACTTCGTGCCGAAAGGATATCTGCGGTCGACGGGCGCGCTGTTCCTGACTGGCTGCAAACGTTCTATGACAATCGCATGAGCGACGGCGAAATCGGTTGCTCCGCAAGCCATCTCGTTATTTACCGCTCAATCGTCGAGAGAGGCCTTCCGTACGCATTGGTCCTGGAAGATGACGCTCGTTTGGAAAGGGACTGCCTCTGTGCGCTCACGATCGCATTGAAGACGGTGCCACGGGATTGGGACATCATTCGTCTCATCGAGACATCGTCACGTCCGCTTCAACGACTGGTGGACATTGGTCAGGGCAAATCCCTGGTCCGCTACCTGCGAGTCCCTAGAAGCACAACAGGTCTCGTGGTGAGTCTGTCCGGCGCGCGCAAACTCCTGACGCCTCGCCTGATAAAAGAGCCTATCGACGTCGAAATTCGTTGGCCATGGCAACTGGACTTGAATGTGTACGGGATTGACCCGCCGCCCGTGACCCAAGCAAGTGGGACCGAAGTCGAAACAACGATCCCGGCAAGGAGTCGGCCGAAGAAGAACAATCAACTTCAACGCATGGTCTTCAATATTCGAAAAATGGGGTTGGGCCCATATCTCACTTGTTGTCTTGGGCTTGAAACGCGGCTGCCAGCCGATCAAGGGCAATTATCGAGGGGTACAGTTATGCTTTCCACCAAACCTCAAAAAGCTTAGCTCGACCGAAGGCTCAGCACCCACACCTTGGAGAAAACAGCTTTGCACCTGCTGAGAACCATCGACCCAACTTGATGTTTGCCTACGAACGCCGCCGCCACGAGTTCAAGGGGCTGCTCTCAGGCAGTCAGCGTGGGCTGGTCACTACGCAGAGGTCCAGCCTTCGCCGAGCGGCGATTTCGCAAGCCCAAGAGCTCTCGTCGAGGCCCCATGAATCGCCTCCGGCAGAGTCGACTGAGGTGCAACTTGCAATGGACCTCAGTTGTGGACGCTCACGCCGCTCCCGATAACGATCGTGGATTTATTTTCAGAGTTGAGGTCGCCTTGGCGGGAGTGTGCTGCCGAACTCTGCTTGCAGTCATTGGCTTCCGCATACTGAGTTTTGTAGAGGTCAATTGTGTTCGAGGAATTGCAAAGCACTTGCCCGATCTCGGTGCAGTCAAAAAAGCCCAGCTTCCGGCCTTCCGCCGAACCTGCGCCGGACCTAATAAGCTTTTGATCTCCTTGGCGTTGAAACCTGCCCCACGGGCGCCATAGAGCCCGACATGTGGGTGTGCCCAAGTAAGCCTCGGCTATGGCGCTAACTGATACAAGTTGGCCCAAACTATTGCCGATCTAACCAGAAGATTGGCATACGTCAGCTCGTGCAATCATGCCGGCCGCCGGCAAATCAAATCGATTTCCACAAGCGCGTCGTAGGCCAAGCCTTGGACACCCACGCATGTTCGCGCCGGCAGCCGGTCCGGCGCGAAATAGCTGCGATAGACCTCGTTCAAGATTTTGTAGTCGCGCTTGAAGCATTCGAGATAGACGCGGCTCATGACCACATGCTCGAAGCCAAGGTCGAGCCCAGCAAGCACAAGCCTAAGATTTTTCATCACCGCGTGTGTCTGCGCCTCGATCCCTTCAGGCAGCACGCCGGGAGCTTCCGGCGTATCCGGCATCTGTCCCGTCACGAAAACGAAGCCAGCCGTTTCGACGGCATGGCTGAACGGTGCGACGGGGCGTGGACCGCCCGTGATCATATGAAATTGCAATGGATGGCTTCCTTCAAGAATCGGATTTCGGCTCGTCGAAGACGCTTTTGCTCAGGATCGCGTGGACGCCCCAGTTCCCATCCACGACCTGGGTCACTCCAAAATCGACCGCGACCGACATCAGTGTGATGGCTTCATCTTCGCTGAGACCTTTGATCGTCATCAGGAAGCGGCGCATCTTGCGGAACGCATCCTTCATCGCGAGATCGAGCGACGACGTGTTGTAGACTTCGCTCTGCCCCTGGGCGCCGAATTCAGCGAGATAGTTCGGATGACTGAAACCCGTCAGCACCCAGTCGGTTTCGGTTTCGATCAGCGGATAGGTGAGATCGGCGAGAACCGTGCCCGGGAGGTCAGCCTTCTTGTGAAGCACGATCTGGAATGTGCCCGTCATCGAGCATTCGATCGCGGTGCCGCCGAGTTCGCCGTCGCCTTGGGCCGCGTGAGGGTCACCAACCGAGAGCAGCGCGCCGGCGACCGACACCGGCAGATAGATCGTCGCGCCCTTGCCGAGCCGCCAATTGTCGACGTTGCCGCCAAAGTAGGAGGGCGGAACTGAATCGACGAATTCCGCTTCAGCCGGCGCGACCGCGATCACACCGAAATGCGGCCGAAGCGGAACGCGGATGCCGTCGAGCACGGCGTGGCGTCGTCTCACCGTCTCGGGTGCTATCGGAATGCCCGGATAGTCATAGGTGTCGTGGAGCACACCCGACGGATCGATCTGCGGCTCCCACAAATAGGAATAGACGGCGCGCGCGTGCGGATCTTCGTCCTTTTCGAAGATCTCGTAGATCGTCACCGTCTCGCGCTGCTTCGGCTCGGTAATGATTTCGCTATAGTGATAGCCCCACCACGCCGCGACGTTGCTGCCGAATGACCGGCCTTTGCAGTCTGGATTGCGGCTGCGGCGCGGGACGATGTCGAGGATGCGGACTTCGAGCACATCGCCGGGCTCGGCATCGCGGATCGCTACCGGGCCGGTGCAGATGTGAACGCCAAAGCCTTCGCCCGCGCCGCGACCGTAGACG
The DNA here is from genome assembly GCF_905067615.1 of Hyphomicrobium sp. MC8b. Taxonomy (NCBI): domain Bacteria; kingdom Pseudomonadati; phylum Pseudomonadota; class Alphaproteobacteria; order Hyphomicrobiales; family Hyphomicrobiaceae; genus Hyphomicrobium; species Hyphomicrobium sp. MC8b. Next base: position 3,267,189 of record NZ_LR898465.1, read on the forward strand.
GACGCGTCCATAGGTCCGGCGCCGCGACGGTCGACGTTCTTTGTCTCGGCCGTCCAGTGGAAGACGCTTTCGGCACCGGGATCGCCAGCGATCATGCGCTCGGGATCGTCGGAGGCGTGCTGCGTCAGCGTCTCGATGGTAATCGCGTCGCCGGAGTTGATCTCGATGCGCGGCTGGAGGGAGCGCGAGAAGTAGCCCCAATGGACGTTGCCGGCATTGACTGCGAGATGGTGATGGTGCTTACCCGCGGCGGCGCGCCCGAGCGATGTCAGAGCTTTCGGGCGCGGGATTGGCACAGGAGACGCGCCGCGCAACTGCGCAAGGGCGTCGGCCGGCCAACCGCGCTGGCCCGTCGTTGCAGCGGAAGCCGTCACGCGTTCGGCCTCCTGACGGCGGAACTCGCGCGGTGGAATGCCGAAGCGGTGACGGAAGGCGCGGCTGAAGTGGGCGGGATCGCAGAAGCCGACGCGATAGGCGATCTCGGAAATCGATTGATGGGCGTCGGCCGGGTTTGATAGATCGGCCCACGCCCGCTGCAAGCGCCGTTCGCGAATGTAAGTGGTGAAATTGCTCCCCATGCCGACGAACAGTTTCTGCACGTAGCGCTCGGATATGCCTTCGATCACGGCAATGCGCGAGGGGCTGAGATCAGGATCGCCAAGTCGGTATTCGATCGTCTGGCAGAGCCGATGCAGGATGGCGCTTTGCGAATGCGTGCCGACGGGCTCATCAGAAGGCAACAGCTTCGGCAGGAACAGCGGCAAGAAATCGCTGAGGCTGCGGGCGAGTGCCAGCCACTCGGGATCCGACAGCGTTTCGATCCAGAGCGACGCCGTTTCGAGCATCTGCACAAAAATTTCGCTAAGGCCGCTGCGTTCGACCACCTGCGCCTTGCGAAGCCCGCGCATGTCGATCTTGCGGCCGTGATAGGCTTCCGGTGAGACAGAGAGAACGAGCGCGCGCATCGTCTGCTGGAAAATAAGGGTCGATCCGCTCCGGCGCGGCACGAGTACAAGCTCTTTCGCCGAAACGGTTAGATGGCCGTCGGACGTCTTCAGACAGAGGTCATCCTCAATAGGCATCAGCGCTAATGGCAGGTCCCTGCCGCCGCCCGAAAGTGGCGCAACCGACTGCGGGCCAGCGGACAACCTCACGAGGGCAACACCCTCGGCCTGGCGATAGGAAGCCGTGGCGTGCCGGCTCTGCCCCCAAGATGGGGACGTGCCCTGCAATCCGGCGATCTTCAGGACGTCTTGCCAGGCCTCGGTGCGAGCATCCTCGGGATAGGACTCGCTGGAGAACGGCTGAAATCCGGTGCGTTGGTTCATCATCAACGACGCTTCGCAACCCGCGTGCCAAGTCACTGCTTATTCTCCGCTGACACAGCCGTTGGGTGGCGGCGATCCAAGATAGGGCCGCAAGGCGGGCGCTCAATCGCCGACGAACACGTTCTTTCTGATGGTGCCGTGAACGCCCCAATTCGCGTCCACCACCTGCGTCACGCCAAAATCGGCGCCGACCGACATCAGCGAAATCGCCTCGTCCTCGCTCAGGCCGTGAACCGTCATCAGGAAGCGGCGCAGCTTGCGGAAAGCGTCTCGCATGGCGCGGTCGAGGCTCGAGTGCTTGCCAACCTCCGTCTGCGCGCCGGGACCGAGCTCGGCGAGATAATTGGGGTACGTGAAGCCGTAGACCGACCACGCACTTTCGGTCTCTAGCATCGGATGCGTCAGGCCTTCGAGCGGCGTGCCGCCGAGATCGCGATGCTTGTGCAGGATGAATTCGAAATCGCCCGTCAGCGACGTCTCGATGGCGGTTCCGGCAAGCTCGCTGTCGCCCTGTGCGGCGTGCGGATCGCCGACCGAGAAATATGCGCCCGGCACCGCGACCGGGTAATACATGCGCGCGCCCTTGCCGATGCGCCAGTCGTCGATATTGCCACCGGTGTAGCTCGGCGGAATCGAGCTGACGAAATCCTGCTCGCTCGGCGCGAGGCCCATGGTGCCGAAGTGAAGGCGGGCGGGAACCTTAACGTTCGGCAGGATGTTCTCGCGCTTCTTGACGATCGTGTGATCGACCCGGACGCCCGGATAATCGATGGTCGAATGCACGATGCCGTCAGGATCGGTCTGCGGCACCCACACGTAGTTGTAGACGGCCTTGGCGAACGGTTCGCCGGACGTATCGAGTTCGAAGATCGTGATGACCTCGCGCGGCTTCGGCTCCTCGATCAGATCATTATAATGGAAGCCCCAGTTCGCGGCGGCATTCGAGCCGAAGCAGCGGCCAGCGTGGGCAACGTGGCAGCACGGGCGCGGGCGGATATCGAGAATGCGGACTTCGAGCACGTCGCCGGGCTCGGCATTCTCGATGGCGACGGGGCCGGTCAGGATATGGACGCCGACGCCTTCGCCCGATCCGCGTACGAAGGGGCCTTCGGTCGGGCCGGCACCCCGGCGGGCGACGTTTTTTTGTTCCTTCGTCCATTTGAACACGCTCTCGGCGCCGGGATCATCGGCGATCATCCTCTCGTAATCGTCGTTGGCGTGGTGCGTCAGCGTTTCGATAGTGGCGCGGTCGCCGGATTTCAATGTCAGCGCCGGCGTGACGATCTTGCTGAAGTAGCCCCAGTGGATCGTCGCGGGCGAAACCGGCAGATTATAGTGCTTCATTTGAATTCCTCTTGCGCGCGGTTAGGATGGTCTGTCGAATGGCTGCTCATGCCGAGCGCTTCGGCGCCTTGTCGCCTTCCATCATGCTCAAGAAGCGCTGCGTCAGCGCATGCTTGGGGTTGCTCAGAACCTCGTGCGCCGGCCCCTGCTCGATGATGGCGCCGCCGCTCAGGAACGCGACGCGATCGGCGACCTCATCGGCGAAACGGATCTGGTGCGTGGCGATGATCATCGTCAGGCCGTCCTCGACGGCGAGTTGGCGGATGACATCGAGCACTTCGCTGATGAGCTCCGGATCGAGCGCGGACGTTGGCTCATCGAGCAGCAGGACGCTCGGATAGGGTGCGAGCGCGCGGGCGATGGCGACGCGCTGCTGCTGTCCGCCCGACAGATGCCGCGGCAAAGCATCGGCACGGTCGCTGAGGCCGACACGGGCGAGCAGCGACCGGGCGCGCTTTTCCGCATCGGGGCGCGACATGCCGTGAATCCAGCGCAGAGGCCCCGCAATATTCTCTAGCGCCGTCAGATGGGCGAAGAGATTGAAATGCTGGAATACCATGCCGACGCCGACACTCGCGCGCTCATTTGCGATTTCGCGCGGCGTCAGGGCTCGTCCGCTCTCGCTGACGTCGAGTCGGCGACCCGCGACGAGAACGGAGCCCGCGTCCCAGCTTTCGAGGTGATTGATGCAGCGAAGCAGTGTGCTCTTGCCGGAGCCGCTCGGCCCGAGAAGCGCGATGACTTCGCCGAACTGGACGCCGAGATCGACGCCGTCGAGCACCGGCTGTTTGCCGTAGCTCTTGCGCAGACCTTTCACCTCAACCGCCACGTCGTTGCCGGCAAGTGTCGCCGCGCGTGCGGCCGCTTCACGACGGGCGGCGGCTTTGGGCGCGAGCGCGGAAATCTGCGGCGGTTCGGGATCAGTCGCGGCCGGCTCAGTCGGAGTTACGGGAACCTCGGTACGCCAGGGAAGGAAGTTCACCCAGGTCGATGCGCCCTTGGGCCGGTCGAGATCGAATATGCGTTCGAGCGCAAGCTGGATGATGCTGACCGTCGTCGTGAGACCGAGATAGATCAGGCCCGACGCGAAGAAGATCGAAAAGAAATCGAAGGTCGATGAGGCGAGCTGCGTGCTGCGCAGCGTCAGCTCCTGCACCGAGATCACGCTCGCCAGCGAGGAATTCTTCAAGGCGCTGACGGTTTCGTTGCCGATCGCCGGGATCATCGTGCGCAACGCCTGCGGTGCGATGATGCGAAGGATCAGCATTCCCGGCGTCATGCCGAGAGCCTGTCCGGCCGCGATCTGGCCACGTTCGACGCCGAGCACGCCGGCGCGCAGCATTTCAGCGATGAAGGGCGCTTCGTTGGCGGCCAGTGCCAGCCCCGCGGCGCCGATAGCGCTCAACGTCAGGCCGATGCGCGGCAAGGCATCGTAGGCGAACACCATCTGCAGGATCAGCGGCGTGCCTCGGAAAATCACGGTGTATGCGCGGGCGAAGGCGGCGAGAATTTTATACCGGCTCAGCTGCATGCTCGCGAGCATCACGCCTAGGATGAGCCCGCCGGCCAGCCCCAAGGCGGTCACCTCGACGGTGAACCAGATGCCTTGGAGCAGGTACGGCAGGCTGAGGTAGTGAAAGAAGAGATCCATTATTTAACCGACAGGATGCTCGGCTCTTCGAGATTGTTCGGATCAAGGCCCCACTTCTTCAGAAGCCCGGCCTGGGCGCCAGACTTATAAATTTCCTTGAGGGCGGCGAAGACAGCCTCGCGGAACTCAGGCTTGTCCTTGGGAACGGCGATCCCGACCGAATAGGGGATCGTCACCGCGACCGCCTTCTCGAGCTTGTCCGGATACGCCTTCACGGCCTGATCGACAGTGTTGACGTCGTTGACGTAGGTGTCGGCGCGGCCCGCGAGAATGGCCTGAATGCAGTCGGCGTTGTTGTCGTAGAGCTGTAGTGTCGGCTCGGGCTTGCCAGCGGCCTTGCACTCGGGAACGAGAGCCTGAATCAAAGGCACTTCGACATAACCCGTGTTCTCGGCAGCGGAAGCGCCGCACATCGAGAGATTGATGCCGTCGATCTTTTTCGGGTTGCCTTTCGCCACGAGGACACCATCGAACACTTTCGAGTATTTGATGAAGTCGGCGGCCTTCGCGCGCTCTTCGGTGGCGTAGATGTCGGAGATGACGATGTCAGCCTGGCCGCTGGCAAGCGTGGTCAGAAGCGCCGCGAAGGTCACGGCCTTGTACGTCACCTTGAAGCCGAGGCAGTCGCCGATCGCCTCGCCGAGATCGATATCGTAGCCAACGTACTTCGACGGGTCATTGGGATCGAGCGCTTCGTAGCCCGGCGTGTGCGGGTTGATGGCGTTGACGAGCGTCTTGCCTTTCCATGCGGGATACTTTGCCTGCAGCGCCGCGCACGCATCGGGAGCCGCACTCGCCGGAGCGGTTCCGCAAATATTCGCGACGAGCGCTGCGCCCAAGAGGACGGCGATCCATCGCCAACGCATGCTCGAAGCTATCGGCGGACATTCACGAGAATAACGATTGTGCATCCTGGTCTCCTCGACATCGTCATGGCGCATGCCATGGTCCGATTTCGATTGAGAAGCCTATGCCCGACGCGCGCCGGTGCACTTGTCTTAAGGCGCACAAAGATTTGGATTCGGCGGACCGGTTTTCAGGCATCGCGTTGCAGAAAAAATGTGCAAAGGCTCGATTGCCGCGAAATGGTCCGAACGCTGGATATCCCTGCACATCAATCGCTACGATGAACGTCGGCGAGTTGCCGCGATCGTGGACCTTCACGACCCTATAGAGCCGCCTGACATGGAGAAGGCGACGCGCTCTGCCTCGGCGGTTCGACGAGACCGCTATCCGGAATAGGCGTTCTGCGTGAGAGTGTGCGACATGAAGAGAAGTCCCGATCTGAGCGCCTCACGGTCGATCGAGCCTCCAAGGCAGACACGGACATGCTCGCTCGGCGAACCGCCAACGGTGAATGCGTCGGATGGAATGATGCCGATATGCCGCCCAGCCATGCGGGCGATGATATCGGCGCGCCCAGCACCTTCCGGCAAACGAAGCCAGACGTTAAAGGCATTCTCGGCGGCGATGTAATCGAAATCTTTTAGCACTTCTGAGGCGAGCTGCTGACGAGCCGCCGTTTCGGCGCGGATGAACCGGCGGATGCGGTCCGCGGTACCATCTTCAATCCAGCGTGTCGCCAACACCATTCCGAGCGGAGACGGCATCACGGAGACGGCCTTCAAGGCTTCGGCGAGCGCATAAGCGTCCTTTGCCGACGGCACAACCGTATACGCAAGACGCAAACCCGCGCCGATGCATTTTGCCAGTCCACCGATATACCAACTGAGCTCCGGTGCCGAGACTGCAAGCGGTGCAGGGGCCTTGGTCGGGATGAATCCATAGGCGTCATCTTCGATCAGCGGCAATCCGTGTTTGCGAAGCACCTGCGATATTTCCAAGCGGCGCTCCGTCGGCACCGTTATTGTTGTCGGATTCTGCAAAGTAGGATTGAGGTAGAGCGCCTTCGCGCCAAATGCTTTGACGGCCTTCTCGATGGCATCAGGCAGAATGCCCTGGCCGTCCATCTCGACACCAACGAGCTTCACACGCAGGCGGCCGGCGATGGCGCGAATGCCGGGATACGTGATGCGCTCGCATAAAACGATGTCGCCGGGATTGGTGATCGTCGCCAGGATCGCAGTCATCGTCGCGTGAGCGCCGGGCGTCACCGCCACGCGGTCGAGTTTCGGCACCATCCCCCTTAGCGATAGCCAAGTCGAGGCAGCGATCTTGTCTTTCTCGCCGCCAATCGCGGACTGATACCGAAGGAGCGGAATGAGGTTGGTCGAGACGTACTCGAGCCCTTCGCGCATCTTGGCGAGAAGTGCGGCGTCGGTCGGCTCCGGCGGCATGTTCATTGCCAGATCTTCCTGGCTCGATCTCGCGGGATCAGGGCCAACATCGCCCGCGTCCGTGCCGAGAACGAACGTGCCGCGTCCGACGTGGCTATCGATCAGCCCGCGCGACTGCGCCTCCGTGTAGGCCCGCGAAACCGTCGTGAAATCGATTCCAAGCCATTCGGCGAGCTTGCGTTGCGGCGGCAGGCGATCCCCCGGCGCGAGGGTGCCGTTCCGGATGTCCTCCTCCACGGCGTCGGCGATCGCCAGGTATCGCGGTTTGCTGCTGTCGGTGAGCGTCGGTCTCCAGGTCGCCATCTCGTTCTCCTCAACCGAACCATTAAGTGATGCCGCACGGAAATTGAAGCCGATTGTATGGATGCAATATTGTATGCATGTAGGCCATGCAAATATTGGAAATTGAAGCACTGCTTTCGCCGGAATTTCGAGCAAAAATCCCACCATTGTGCCAGAAAAATCGACAAAAGCGAAAATTATGCGACTACATTGTATGGATAATTGATTGTCTTATTGACCGTCAAATGTATGCATATTATCGACGAAACACTCAATCATGTTGGCGCAACAAGGAGGCCCGCAATGCCGCAAGTGACCCAGGAAGCCCACAAGGACGGCGATTACTTTGTCGACTACGAGGAGAAGGTTTTCGAAGACGTCAAAGCCTCCCCCGGCGAGAAGGCCCTGGTGACGTTCCATACCGTGGCCTTCGAAGGCTCGATCGGCCTGGTCAACATCTTGAATGCCATCCGCCTCAACCGGAAAGGCTACGAGACGTCGATCTTGCTGTACGGGCCGGGCGTCACGCTTGGCATACAGCGCGGCTTCCCAACCCTCGGTGATGAAGCTTTTCCGGGCCACCAGAACTTCGCTGCCAACCTCAACAAGTTCATGAAGGAAGGCGGCAAGGTCTACGCCTGCCGCTTTGCGCTGCAGGCACTCTATGGCCACGGCGAGCCGTCTCTACTCCCCGGTATTCGTCCGATAGCGCCACAGGACGTTCTCGATTGCGTCCTTCTGCACAAGAAGGCCAACGCCGTCATCCTCGACACCTGGACCGTCTGATCCCTGAGCCGGACCGCGCACGAGCCGGTCCGGCTCCAACCGGCAACACGCTTGCGTAGAAGGAGAGACAGTCGTGCGAACTGATACCATCCGCGCCGCCGCCGTCCAGATTGCTCCCGACCTCAAGGGCCGCGCTGGCACGATCGAGCGCGTGCTGAATGCCATCACTGAGGCGGCCGACAAAGGCGCGCAGTTCATCGTCTTCCCGGAAACGTTCGTTCCTTACTACCCCTACTTTTCGTTCGTCCTTCCTCCGGTCCTTCAGGGCGCCCCGCACCTTGAACTTTATAAGGAGGCGGTGGTCGTTCCCTCTGCGGATACGAACGCGGTCGCCGACATCGCCCGCAAGCGCGGCGTCGTTATCGTTCTCGGCGTGAACGAGAGAGACCATGGCTCACTCTACAATACGCAACTGATCTTCGACGCCGATGGCTCGCTCTTACTAAAGCGGCGCAAGATCACGCCGACCTATCACGAGCGCATGGTGTGGGGCCAAGGCGACGGCGCGGGGCTCAAGGTCGTCGAGACGAAAGTCGGCCGGGTCGGCGCTCTCGCCTGCTGGGAGCATTACAATCCGCTCGCCCGCTACGCTTTGATGACGCAGCACGAGGAGATCCACGCAGCGCATTTCCCCGGCAGTCTTGTAGGTCCGATCTTCGGCGAGCAGATCGAGGTGACGATGCGCCATCACGCTCTCGAAGCCGGCTGCTTCGTCGTCAACGCCACAGCTTGGCTCACGGAAGAGCAGATCGCATCGATTCATCCCGATCCCAAGCTGCAATCCGCAATGCGTGATGGCTGTATGACCTGCATCGTCTCGCCCGAAGGTCGCCATCTCGCTGATCCCATCACGAATGGCGAAGGCATCCTCATCGCCGACCTCGACATGCGGCTCATCACGAAGCGCAAGCGGATGATGGACAGCGTCGGCCATTACGCGCGGCCGGAGCTGTTGCACCTCGTCCACGACACGCGCCCCGCGAATGCCCGCGAGATATCGCACGCAGCACAAGCATCGGAGTCGCAATCGATCGAGGAGGAGGCGAACTATGTCTGACTCGGCGCTCATCAACGAACTTCAGACACGCGGCGTACGTCTCTTGGATCCGCGCGCCGGCCACGAAAGCCGCCGTGGCGGTGCAGGGCCCTCCGACCACAAGGCTCTGACGATCGGCGATAAGACGGTGATGGTGCCGGTCCATACCGCACCTGCGTTTGAAAGCCCGTTTCTCGTCGAGGCTCCGGGCTCCGATGGCCGCGCGCGCATTACGAGAGACGGTCGCGAAATCGCGCAGGTCCGCTTTCCCGGCCGTCCACGCTTCTATGATATGCAGACCGAAGACGGCATCCCCTACAGCCACATCGCTACGCTGCATTCGCGCGACGTTCTGGCGACCACGGTTCTGCAGACTTGTATCCGCTATGAAAGCCGGAAGAAGACCTGCCAGTTCTGTTCCATCGGTCAGAGTCTCGCTGCGGGTCGCACCATCGCGCGCAAGACGCCGGAACAGTTGGCCGAGGTCGCCAGGGCGGCCGTCGAACTCGACGGCGTCAAGCACATGGTGATGACGACCGGCACGCCGCCCGGAAAAGACCGCGGCGCCGCGGTCCTTGCCGACAGTGCACGCGCCGTCAAAGCCGCCGTCGATATCCCAATCCAAGTGCAATGCGAGCCGCCGGATGACGATATCTGGCACCAGCGCATGGCGGACGCAGGCGTCGATGCGCTCGGCATGCATCTCGAAGCGGTGACACAAGAAATCCGCGAACAGATCATGCCCGGCAAGGCGTCCGTCCCGCTCGACAAATATTTCTCGTCCTTCGAAGCCGCCGTGAAAGTGTTCGGGCGCGGACAAGTTTCCACTTACATCCTCGCCGGCCTTGGCGATACGCCCGACGCCATCCTGGCGGTGTCGGAGAAACTCGTGACGATGGGCGTCTATCCCTTCGTTGTCCCCTTCGTCCCGATCTCCGGCACGCCGCTCGAAAGTCATCCCGCCCCCAGCGCCGACTTCATGGCGTCGATCCTGCGCCCGTTGGGCCAAATGATCGTCGCGGCAGGAATGGCATCGGAGAACATCAAAGCTGGTTGCGGCAAGTGCGGCGCCTGCTCAGCCCTCTCAACTTATGAAAAGCTGCGAGTGATGCAATGATCGAGATCGAGCCTCGTCCCTATCAGTGCCCAGGCTATTTCATTCGTGCGGCCTCCATGCCTTGGGAAGCGCGCGGCGCATCAGATCTCCGCAAGCGCGTGTTCGTCGACGAGCAAAAAATCTTCAAGGAGCACGACCGCGACGATATTGATCTGATCGCCACGCATCTCGTCGCGATCTCAACCTACGCACACGAAGCCGATGCGGTGGTCGGCACAGTCCGCATTCACCAGGCCGAGCCCGGTCTTTGGTGGGGATCTCGCCTCGTCGTCGACCGAAACTTTCGCCAAGTCGGCCGCTTGGGCGCTGAGCTGATCCGCTTCGCTGTTTCGCTGGCGAACACGCGCGGCTGCCACACCTTTCACGCGCATGTGCAGGAGCAGAACGTCATCCTGTTCCGCCGTCTGAACTGGCGGCTGCTTGAGATGGTTGAACTGCACGGCAGACCACATGGCCTCATGAGCGCGGATCTCGCCCACTATCCGCCGATCTTGAACGAGGCCATGGGCTGGTATCACAAGCCGCGGAGGATCGCGGCATGACGGCCTCAGCACTCAACGCTCTGATCGAAGAGCTGCGCAATCATCCTGCGATCCAATCCAAGCGGGCGATCAGCGACGCTGCCAAGGGACTTGGCCTCGCCCAACAAAGCGTCGGCCACCCGGGAGACGACGCCGCGATCCTGCCGCACGCCAGCGGCTACGACCTTCTCGCAGGCGAAGGCTTCATTCCGCAATTCGTGAAGAGCGATCCGTGGTTCGCGGGCTGGTGCGGCGTGATGGTGAACCTTTCCGACATCGCCGCGATGGGCGGACGCGGCGTCGCGCTCATCGATCAGATTTGGGCGCCGAATAGCGATCTCGCCAGGCCCCTTCTCGCCGGTCTCAAAGCCGCTTCGGATGCTTATGGCGTGCCCCTTGTCGGCGGCCATACGAATTTTTCCGCAACCGAGCTCAGCCTCGCCGTGACAGTTTTAGGCCGCGCGAAGGCCATCATCACGAGTTTCGACGCGACGCCGGGCGACGTCATCATCGCCGCGATAGACAGGCGCGGTGCGTTCCGCAACTACGATAACTTCTTCGCGGCTGGGGGCGCGCCGGCCGACCGACTTCGAAACGATCTCGAGATTCTCCCGCGTCTCGCCGAAGACGATCTCGTATCGGCAGGCAAGGACGTCAGCCAGAGCGGTATTGCCGGCACGTCGCTGATGCTAGCGGAAAGCTCCGACGTCGGAATAGAGCTCGACCTCGACGTGATCGATCCGCCTGCCGGCATTTCGCTATCGCGTTGGCTGCGCGCATTCCCAAGCTACGGCTTCCTTCTCGCCGTACCCGTGGCGTTTGCCGATCGCGTCGTCAGCCACTTTGCCGATCGCGACATCAGCGCGGCAGTGATCGGGAGTGTCTTCCACGGGGATGAAGTGCGCTTTTCCGCGGGCGGTGAAACGGCCCCCTTCTGGAACTACGCGAACGAACCCTACCTCGGCTTCCGGCAACGGGATTGCGAACATGCCTGAAACCTCTTTCACCCTGCGCTGGCCCGATGGCAGCACGGAGCACTGCTATTCGCCATCAGGTATTGTCTCGGAATTATTGACGCCGGGCTCGAGCTATCCACTCCAGGAATTTCTTCTGCGCGCTCGCATCGCGATGGAACGCGCCTCATCACGCGTGATGCGCAAGTACGGATATGCCTGCGCCGCCGCCATGGCGCAACTCGATCGCATCGAGATACGGGTCAAGTTGTTCGAAGCGACGCCAGACGCCGAGGTGGCCTGTCTGGATATCAGGCCACTTAAGGAGACGGATATGAAGGATATCGGCGTACCGCATATTCCTGTCGTCGTTATCGGCGGCGGGCAGGCCGGACTTTCAGTGAGCTATTATCTAACGCGAAAGCGAATTGCGCATATCGTCTTCGAGCGCCACAGGAAGTTTCACTCCTGGCGCGTGAACCGCTGGGACACGTTCTGCCTCGTCACGCCGAACTGGCAATGCAGACTGCCGAGTTACCCCTATGCTGGCGATGATCCGAACGGGTTCATGCTGAAGGACGAAATCACGGACTATCTCGACGGCTTCGCATCCTCGTTCAATCCGCCGCTCCGTGAGGGCGTCGCGGTAACGCGGATCGCTCCGCGCGAGCAAGGCGGATACGCCATTGAAACATCGATCGGTAGCTGGATCTGCGATCAGGTTGTCATTGCAACTGGCGGTTATGACAATCCGATCGTGCCGCCCTATGCGAAAGATCTCGATCCTGCGATCACTCAAATTCATTCCGTCGATTACCGCCGGCCGTCCCAGATCCCAGAAGGCGCGACGCTCGTTGTCGGCACGGGGCAGTCCGGCGTACAGATCATGGAAGATCTCGTTCGCGACGGGCGGAAGGTCCACATGGCGGTCGGCCCAGCGCCGCGCAGCCCGCGCAAGTATCGCGGTCGTGACGCAACGGACTGGCTCTACGACATGGGCCACTACGCCATCACGATCGCCGAACACCCGGATCCAATGAAGGCACTCACGCAGACCAACCATTACATGTCCGGTCGCGACGGCGGCAAAGAAATCGATTTGCGCCGGTTCGTCGTCGATAGTGGCGTATCACTTTACGGTTCTGTTTCCGGCATGAACGGCGCAAAAATTAGCTTTGATCCCGATCTCGAAAAGAATCTCGACGATGCCGACAAGAGCTATGTCGGCATCCGCGAGCAGATCGACGCCTACATCGAGAAGAACGGCATCGAAGTACCGGCAGAGCCTGCATTCCAGAAACTGTGGCGCCCGGAGACGGAAACGACGGAGATCGATGCCACGGCGCTCGGCATCACGTCGGTCATCTGGTCTATTGGCTTCCGACCGGATTATTCTTGGATCGACGTGGACGTGTTCGGCGCGCGCGGAAAACCCGTATTCGATCGCGGCGTCTGCGATGTTCCCGGCTTCTATTTTATTGGCTTGGGTTGGCTAAATACCTGGGGTTCCGGTCGCTTCCTCGCCATCGATGAAGATAGTCGCTATCTCGCCGACAAAATCGAAAAGCATCATACCGCTCTGACGGCAGGCAAAGTTGCTTGATGCGGTTGAGGCGCCTTAGGTGCGAAAATCCGGCCTTACGGCGATTAGCAAACTCCTTCGATTAGATTGTGCCTCGCATCCAACATGCGACACAATCGTCTCTTCCTCCCCGTCGTCAGGTTATGTCTTGATATTTTAGATGTTAATAGCAATCTATTTATACGGATGACATTCGTCATCTAAAAATCCGCGACCATCGGGTTGGCGGCTAAACAATTGAATGGAGAACGACAATGAAAGCTTTGATCCTCGCCACTGTTGCGGCCGCTGCCCTTTCTGCTGGTGCGCTTAGCGCCCAGGCTCTCGAAGAGACCGATCGCGCTATGGGCGCCGGCTCCTATGTCAACCCCAACGGCTCTAAGCAGGGAGCCTGGCAAGCTTCCTCGTCGGCCAAGGTTAGCCATGCTGGCGCGTCCGTGCGGCATAATAAGCGCTAACAGGAGAACGATCGGGGGACCGAGTGGCCACCTCGGTCTCCCCTCGATTTTGGACGCCGCCCAAACAATCCTTGACAATTGCATTTCGATCGACATCTAATACGCAATGACGCTTTGGATAGACATGATGCAACAGGCATTTAGGCCGTTTCTTGAAATGGGTGGATCTGGTCGCGCTGGCGATGGCCTACGAGCCTGGCGGCATACAGGAAGCCTGCGTCACGCGATTGGAAAATGAGATCAGGACGCTTCGGACAAGGTGACTGATCAAGTTACGCCAGCCAATTAAGACAGCTGCACCAACAAAGAAACGTTCAAAACAAGAGGTGAGACCATGCGAGTGTCCCGGGAGGTGATGGCCCAACGACACGACGAAATCATTTCCGAGACGTCGAAAATGCTGCGCCAACGTGGCATCGTCGGTACAAGTCTCGCCGATTTGATGGCGGCGGCCGGCCTGACGCATGGTGGCTTCTATAAGCACTTTGATTCAAAGGATGCGCTTGTCGCCGAGGCGACCGAGCGGATTTTTGCCGAGATCAACGCGCGCTTTCAGGAACGCGTCGAGTCGCAGGGGAGCAAGGCGGCTCTCATCGCTTACGTCACGGATTATCTCACGCTCGGGCATGTCAAAAAGCCCGAAATGGGCTGCCCAATTGCGGCATTCGGCCCAGACGTGAGTCGAGAGCAAGGTGCCATCCGAGGCGTATTCACAAACGGCATCAAGACAAATCTGTCCCTGATCATGGAGGGTTTGTCCTGCCCAGCGGCAGAGCGCAAAGACAAAGCAGTTGAGCTGCTTTCGCTTCTGTCCGGGGCCGTCGCTATGGCCCGCGCGACGGACGATGAAAAGTTGTCCGGCGAAATCATCGCTTCGGCCCGCAAACGCGCAAACCAAATCATCGAAGCCCGTAAATAACGGAAACTTCCTGGCTCGCGGGGCTCCCTCCTACTTCGGGACGCTAATGCGGTTGCCCCCCCCCCCCCGCACGCCTAGTCGCGTCGCGGTAGCCGGCCAGCGTCCGTCATGCCAGACTTTGCCACTTGATAGCCGGACCTCCGCCCTCCGGCTCGCCCCAAGCTGCTCGTCATCCCCCCCCGTCCAAAATAAAAAAGATTATGGCCAGCATCTTTTCCCGCTTGCACTTTTAAGATGTCAAATATAATCTATATTTAGAAATTCGGTTCGAAGGTTAGTGGACCGCCGTCAGGCAGTGAGGTCGTGATGAAAATTCTAGAAACGAACGCCGGACATTCGCATCTGGTCGGCACGTCATTATTGAAAGCATCCGTCGCCGTCGTGGCTTTGACGCTCGTGTCCGTGGGCGTAGCCGCTTGCAAACCGACCGACGCCGATCCGAGGAGCGGCGTTCCACTCGTTCGTGTGGCAACAGTTCACTCGGCAAGCGCCGCCGAACGCGCCTTCACAGGTGTGATTGCGGCAAAGGTGCAGAGCAATCTCGGCTTCCGCGTTGCCGGAAAGATCATCGAACGCCTCGTCGATACCGGGCAGACCGTCAAAGCTGGTCAGCCATTGATGAAGCTCGATCCCGTAGACCTGAAACTCACCATCGTCGCGCAGACAAACGCCATCAATGCGGCCCGCGCCACTGCCATTCAAGCGCGTGCCGATGAGGCGCGGTACAAGAACCTTGTCGGCGAAGGCTGGATCTCTCATCAGCGCTACGAACAGGCGAAGTCTGCGTTGGATAACGCGGAAGCGCAGCTCGCCGCCGCTGAAGCCAATGCGCAACTCGCCCGCAACGCAGAAGATTATTCGGTCCTGACAGCCGACGCTGACGGTGTGGTTATGGAGACGCTTTCAGAACCCGGACAGGTCGTCTCTGCCGGACAAACCGTGGTTCGCCTCGCGCATGCCGGCGCGAGAGAGGCTTCCGTTGATCTTCCCGAAACCGTGCGGCCTGCGATCGGCTCGGAAGCAACCGCTACGCTTTATGGCGATCTCAAGTCTCGCTCGAACGCTCGGCTCCGTCAGCTTTCTGATGCCGCCAATCCCGCGACGCGTACCTATGAAGCGCGATACGTCCTTAGCGGGGCGGCAGCAAATGCTCCTCTCGGTGCGACGGTAACGGTTCACATCCCGCAGTTCAAAGCCAAAGATATCGTCGAAGTGCCTGTGAGCGCGGTGATCGATAACGGTACGTCGTCGGGCGTATGGCTGGTCGATCAGCAGAAGATGGCCGTGAATTTCCGACCGGTGAAGCTCGCCGGCATCGGTGAAGAGAAGGCATTCATCAGCAGCGGCGTAGACGTTGGCGATCAGGTAGTCGCACTGGGCGGTAGACTTCTGCACAACGGCGATAACGTTCGCGTCGAAGGCGAAGAAACGGCATCACGATGATAAGCTTTAATCTCTCCGCCCTCGCGGTCCGCGAACGTGCCATCACGCTGTTTCTCATCATCGCAATGACCTTGGCGGGCGCCTATGCGTTCGACAAGCTCGGCCGAGCCGAAGATCCGCCTTTTACCATCAAAGTTTTGACGGTAACCGCCATGTGGCCCGGCGCGACCGCAAAAGAGATGCAGGATCTCGTTGCCGAGCCTCTCGAAAAGCGCATGCAGGAACTGCGTTGGTATGATCGGGTGGAGACGTTCACGCGCCCTGGCTTGATGCTGATGAAGGTCGAGATGAAGGACCAGACGCCGCCAACCGATATCCCCGAGCAATTCTACCAAGCGCGCAAAAAGCTCGGCGATGAGGCGCTGAAGCTGCCGTCCGGCACAATTGGGCCTTTCATCAACGACGAATACGCCGATGTCACCTTTGCTCTTTATACCGTACAGGGCGATCGGATGCCGCCGCGCCAGTTAACTAGAGAGGCCGAAGCGCTGCGGCAGCGACTGCTCCATGTCGCGGGCGTAAAGAAAGTCGATATCCTCGGCGAGCGGCCAGAACGCATTTATGTCGAGTTTTCGTACGCCAAGCTCGCGACGTTGGGCATCAGCGCCCGGACGATCTTTGATGCGCTCAATCGCCAGAACGTCGTTACGGCCGCAGGTTCCGTCGACACCAACGGTCCGCAAGTGTTTGTCCGCGTCGAAGGTGCATATGACGATCTTCAAAAGATTGCCGACACGCCAATCGTGGCCGGCGGCCGCGTTCTGAAGCTCTCCGACGTCGCAGAGGTGAAGCGCGGCTACGAGGATCCAGCCACCTTTTTGATCCGACATAACGGCGATCCGGCGATGGTGCTAGGCGTCGTCATGCAAGACGGATGGAATGGCCTGGATCTGGGCAAAGCACTCGACGAAGAAGAAGCGAAGATTGCGAAATCTTTGCCCGCCGGATTGTCCTTAAACAAGATTATCGATCAGGCTGAAAACATCCGAGAATCCATTGACGAGTTCATGCTGAAGTTCGTCGTCGCTTTGGCGGTGGTGATGATCGTCAGCCTTCTGAGCCTTGGATGGCGCGTCGGCATCGTTGTGGCGGCGGCCGTACCTTTGACGCTCGCGGCAGTCTTCGTGATTATGATGATCACCGGCAGAAACTTCGATCGCATTACGCTCGGCGCGCTCATCCTGGCTCTTGGTCTTCTCGTCGATGACGCCATCATCGCTATCGAAACGATGGTCGTGAAGCTCGAAGAAGGCTACGAGCGCACAAAAGCGGCGGCCTACGCCTGGAGCCACACGGCAGCGCCGATGCTTTCGGGAACGCTCGTCACCGTCATCGGCCTGATGCCAGTCGGGTTTGCGAGGTCAACGGCAGGCGAATATGCGGGCAATATTTTCTGGATTGTCGCCTTCGCCCTCATCACTTCGTGGATCGTGGCCGTAGCCTTCACGCCTTACCTCGGTGTGAAAATGCTGCCGAACATTAAGCCCATCCAAGGTGGACACACCGCGATTTATTCAACTCCGAACTATGAGCGCTTCAGACGAGCGGTAAGCTGGGCGGTGCGTCGCAAGTATATCGTGGCGGGCTTCGTCGTCCTGCTCTTTGTTGCGGCTGGTGTGGGCATGGCTGGGGTAAAACAGCAGTTTTTCCCAAGCTCCGATCGACGTGAGTTGCTTGTCGAAGTGCAGATGCCCGAAGGCTCAAGCATCGAAGTGACGAGCGCGGCCGTCGCGAAAGTCGAGGCTTGGCTAAAAACGCAGCCCGAAACGAGGAATATCGTCTCCTTCATCGGACAAGGCGCTGCACGCTTCTTCCTCGCCTATGATCCGGAACTGCCGGACCCATCATTCGCGAAAATCGTCGTCCTGACACCAAGCTCGGAAGCACGAGATGAACTGAAGCTGCGCATTCGTCAGAAGATTGCCGAGGGACTGGCACCCGAGGCACGCGTTCGCGCAACGCAATTCGTGTTCGGACCGCCGTCACCCTTCCCGGTCGCTTTCCGCGTCATGGGGCCAGACCTCGATAAGCTGAGAGCAATCTCACAAAAAGTGGTCGCGATCATGCGTGCCAATCCGCATACGCGTGATGTGAACACCGACTGGACCGAAAGAACACCGTCCGTTCGTTTCACGGTTGATCAAGATCGGCTTCGTTTGATCGGATTATCACCGAGCGACGTCGCCCAGCAGCTGCAGTTCCTGCTGACCGGCGTGACTGTGACCGGGGTCCGAGAAGATATCCGCACGGTGCAAGTCGTTGCCCGCAGCGCCGGTCCGGACAGGCTGGATCCGACCAAACTCGGCAATCTTGTCCTGCAAAACGATAGCGGCCAATTGGTGCCGCTCAGTCAGGTTGGCCACATCGAGATTGTGCAAGAGGATCCGATCCTGAAGCGGCGTGACCGCACGCCGACGATTACGGTGCAGAGCGACATCGACGAGTCGATGCAGCCGCCGCCGGTATCGTTGGAAATTCAAAAAGCCTTGCAGCCACTGATTGCCTCTCTTCCCGATGGCTATCGGATCGAGATGGGCGGCAACATCGAAGAGGCGACGAAAGCCAACGACGCGCTGGTCCCCGTGTTTCCAATCATGATCGCACTGACAATGATCGTGATCATCTTCCAGGTGAGATCGTTCGCGGCAATGTGGCTTGTCTTGGCGACCGCGCCGCTTGGACTGATCGGTGTGGTGCCGACGCTGCTGATCTTCAACCAGCCCTTCGGCTTCAACGCCATCCTCGGTTTGATCGGGCTCTCCGGTATCTTGATGCGCAACACGTTGATCCTGATCGAGCAGATCAAGACCAACAAGGATGAAGGCCTCGATGATTATCATGCGGTGGTTGAGGCCACCGTCCAGAGATCACGCCCCGTTGTCCTCACCGCTTTGGCTGCCGTGCTCGCCTTCATTCCACTGACGACATCGGTCTTTTGGGGCTCGATGGCCTACACACTGATAGGCGGGACGGCGGTCGGAACATTCCTGATCCTACTCTTTCTGCCTGCGCTTTACGCGATTTGGTTCCGCGTCCGTGCGACTGAAGTCACAGCAGTGGCGTGACCGAACAAGAGCAAGAACAAAGGAGAAATGCCGTGCGACTCTCGCGCGAGATCAAAGCTCGACACCATGAAGAGATCACAGCCGTAGCGTCGAGGATGCTGCGGGAACGGGGCATCGAGCGCACCAGTGTCGTCGACCTCATGCATGCGGCCGGGCTTACGCATGGCGGGTTTTACCGCCACTTCAAATCGAAGGACGAGCTTGTAGCCTCATCGGCAACGAAGGCGTTCGAGGAAGTCGTCGAACGCTTTGAAAGAAAGGCGGAGGAGGCTGGGCCGCGTGCGGCGCTCACGGCGTACGTGCTCGACTATTTATCCGATACGCACCGCGACGATCCCACTGTGGGCTGCATGATCTCGGCGTGCGGCGCAGAAGCATCAAGACAAAGCGACGTCGTTCGCGGCGCCTTCACGTCCGGGATCTGTCAGCTCATTGAGCTTGTCTCAGACGGATTGTCCTGCCCAAAGGAAATGCGCACTGAACGCGCCATCGAGCTCGGAGGGCTGATGCTCGGAGCCCTCGTCATGGCGCGGGCGAGCAACGATGTGCAGCTATCGGAAAAAGTCCTCGCAGACGCAAAACGCCGCGCGCTTCAGATCATCGACCAGAAGGATTGAGATCTCAGAGCGTAAGTCTTCGCAAGCGTCATTTAACCTGAACGAAATCTTACAGATCAATATAGGAGATACCATTATGGCGACCGCCAGCGTATCCGCACCAAGCCTTCTTAAGGTCTCGGACAAGCTCAGCATGCGATTCCAAAAGATTGGTGAAGGCCCACCCTTGGTTCTCGTGCATACGATCCGAACGCAACTTGAATACTTTCGTGAGTTAGCGCCAACTCTCGCCAAGTCTTACACCGTTTACGCTATTGATCTGCCCGGGCACGGCCGCTCGCCCATCGACCCCAACGCAAGATTGGATGAACCCTATATGAGAGAAGCCGTTATCGGCTTCATTGAATTGCTCAACCTCACAGACGTTACGCTTGTTGGCGAGTCCATCGGAGGTGCACTTGCGCTGACTGTTGCAGCCTCGATACCGCAGCGGATCAAGCGCGTATATTCGATCAACCCTTACGATTACGAAACCCGTTACGGCGATGGCATCCGGCGCGGAAACTGGTTCTCGAACTTCATCATCGGCAGTTTGCAAATCCCTGTACTGGGGGCGTTCAACGCGTCGTTGGAGAACAAGGTCGTGCTCAAGAAGATCATGGACGGCGGCTATCACGATCCAAAAAAATTTCCTGCCGATTTGTTGGTCGAATTCGATCAAGTTGCCCACCTACCAGGATATAAGCGCGCTGCGCGCAAAGTGCTGGCCGGCTGGCGATCCTGGAGCAAAGCGCGAGACCTTTATCGCGGCATCAGCGCACCGGTTACCTTGATTTACGGTGACACTGACTGGTCTCATACTGTCGAAAGGGATCGGACGCGTTCGCTAATCCCACAGGCAAACTTGATCACTCTTAAAGACACTGGCCACTTCTCAGCGGTCGAAAATCCCGGCGATCTGGCGCGCATCATCTTGGCGGATTAGCAGAGCGAGAGGAAGAGTTGGTGACTCAAAAAGTGATGCCGCCCCCTTACTCGAGCGTTGCGAATTCAAGATCTTGCGTCAACCAGTCTTCTTCGGTGCACATAGCGGAAGCTCTCTCGATAGCGTTGAGGGCTTACGCCTAGCCGACGCTGAAAAGCAGCACGCATCTGCTCGGGGCCTCCAAACCCGCAAGCAAAAGCCACCGATTTCAGTGCAAGGTCGGTTGCTTCGAGGAGATTGCGCGCATGGTCGAGGCGCACGGCTTCGACGTAATCGTGAGGAGTTATCTTGAGGTCTTTGACGAATAGCCGGGCTATCGAGCGAGGACTTGTACCAGCTATTTGCGCCAGGCGCGCAACCGATAGTGGCTCTCCAATGTGACTGAGCACGTATGCTTGGACCTTACCAAGGGCTGATCGCGGATCGCTGCGCGGCTGCAGCAAGGGGCTGAACTGCGACTGACCGCCTTGGCGCTGCGTCACAACCACCAGACGCTTTGCGCAGGAAAGAGCGACTGAAGCCCCGTAGTCTTCGCTCACAAGTTCGAGTGCAAGATCAATTCCGGCGGTGACGCCGGCGGACGTTACCAACGCGCCATCGCGCAAAAAAATACGATCATGCTCGATCCGCGCTTTGGGGAAGTCTGCTTCGAGCTTGGCAGCATTTTGCCAATGGGTTGTAACCGTCCGCCCGTCTAAGAGACCCGCTCGGCCGAGCGCGAAAGCGCCGGTGCAGATTGACCCATACCGCACCGCTCTCTTGCACCAAGTGCGAAGCCACTTTGACACAGCGGTATCGTCTTCGGCATTTGGAAGCGTCGGGCCGCCAGCAACAAGAACCGTGTGAAATTTCCGTGCGGCTTGCGCAAACGTCTTATGCACGCCAATCAGCATGCCATTGGAGGCGCGCAGCGAACCCCGCTGGCCTGCAACGACTATGCAATCATAACCTTCGCCTTTGCTAAGAAATGCATTTGCCTCGGCAAAGACGTCGAGCGGCCCGGCTACGTCCAATGCTTGCACACCTTCATGGATAACGAGTGCAACCTGTTTCTTTGCCATTCAGCCCAACTTCCCTTGTCAGCTTCCTCTCAGGGCGTCGGCAGAATATCGTCGGAATTTGGCAGTTTTTCAATGAACGTTACGATTGCTGCCATGCCGCCGAACGGGGCAATAACATCCTCAGAAATATAGAGATGAGGAAGGGCTTCAAACCATGTCGGATAAGCTGGAAACCACGAGCATTGAAGGCGTCAAGGTGCCCGACAGCAAGCTCGGCAGAGCTATAACTGAGTTCGTCCGCGACACTGAAAGCGACCTACTCTTCAATCATTCCAGCCGCGTCTACTTCTTTGCTGCCATTGCCGGCGGGCAGCGAGAGCTTACCTTCAATTCTGAGCTTCTCTACGCTGCCGCAATGTTTCATGACGTCGGCCTCATGCCCAAACACAGCAGCTCGAATCTTCGTTTCGAAGTGGACGGAGCTAATGCGGCTCGCGAGTTTCTCAGGAGCTATAATGTCGATCCGTCCGACATAGAAAAAGTCTGGACGGCCATTGCGCTGCATACGACACCGGGCGTGCCTGAGTTCATGCATCCAATCGTTGCACTGACGACCGCAGGTGTCGAAATGGATGTTCTAGGCTTGACCTATGGGCAATATTCCAATGGCACCCGAGAGGCTGTGGTGAACGCCTATCCGCGCACGCCTCATTTTAAGGAAGATATCATTCAAGCCTTCTACGACGGCATCAAACACAAGCCTGACACGACATTTGGCAACGTCAAGGCTGATGTCATTGCCGACAAGGTGCCTCACTTCCATCGAGGGAACTTCTGCTCGGCGATCCGCGAGTCACGCTGGAAGGCTTGATATCCAAAATGGCGGTGCGGAGGATTCTTTTCTTATCGTCTAGCGACTTGCGAGCCATTACATTGAAGCACGCTATCCCACAGTTTGACGAATATATTTGGATCGACCGGACGAGCGCGGTGAGACCCATCGAGGGCATTAAACTCGAAGGCATGCTCGAGA
The DNA here is from genome assembly GCF_905067615.1 of Hyphomicrobium sp. MC8b. Classification (NCBI taxonomy): domain Bacteria; kingdom Pseudomonadati; phylum Pseudomonadota; class Alphaproteobacteria; order Hyphomicrobiales; family Hyphomicrobiaceae; genus Hyphomicrobium; species Hyphomicrobium sp. MC8b. The sequence continues at coordinate 3,289,547 of NZ_LR898465.1, forward strand.
CTTACTCATTCGAGCTTTAGCTGCCATCGTCTCCGGCAGAGCAAATATGCTTAAAAAACACGCTGGTCACAGGCAGTCTCGAAGCGCCTGCGCGAGGTCTGCCTGCCTATACGGTTTGCGGAGCACATGAAACGTATCATTGGTGCTATTAAGCTCGGATGCGAACTCCGAGTCGTACCCTGAGGTCAGTAAGATCTTCGTAACGGAACTCGCGACGCGGGCCCGGGAGCCAAGTTCATAGCCGCTCATGCCCCCCGGCATCACCACATCGCTGAAGAGAATATCGAAGCTTTTCTCGGAAAGTTTTTGCAGCGCGCAGGCGCCGGAATCGGCTTCCTCAACGGTATATCCCAATCTTCGAATTCGCTCGGCCACCAGCTGTCGTAGTTCAGGGTTATCTTCGACAACAAGAACCTTTAAGTTGGCAGGAGGGATAGCGTGTTTTTCTGTTGCTTGCAGATCTCGCCGCGCTTCCATCGCCACGCGTGGCAGATAGAGATTGACCACGGTCCCCTTTCCAAGTTCGCTATAGATGGTGACATTACCGCCTGACTGTTTGACAAAGCCGTGAATGCTTGAAAGCCCGAGACCTGTACCTTTACCGGTACCCTTGGTCGTGAAGAACGGCTCGAAGGCGCGCTTCACGATTTCCGGTGACATTCCCTCGCCATTGTCGGCCACTGTTATACGTATGTAATCCCCCGCCGGGATGCCGTATTCTTCGAGAACGTCATCGGATGTCAGCTGGAGATTAGCTGTCTCGATGCTCACACGGCCACCATGCCTCATGGCGTCTCGGGCGTTGACCGAGAGATTGAGGATCGCATTCTCAATTTCGCTGGGATCGACGCACACCATCCAGAGATCTTGTGCGAAGTTCGTCGATAGCGAGACGGTTTCTCCCAGGGCCCTTTCGAGCATTTCAACCATCGAGGTGATGTAGGTGTTGAGCTGGAGAACGGCCGGCTCCAGTTTTCTCTGACGGGAAAAGCTCAGCAGGCGGCGCGTCAGACGCGCCCCCATTTCCCCAGCTTCTAGCGCTCGCCGGCAGTAATCGTGTTTCTCTGCAACATCGGAGGTTTCGAAAACTTGCTCAAGGTTTCCGAGGACAATCGTCAGGATGTTGTTGAAATCATGCGCGACACCGCCCGTCAGTTGGCCGAGCGCATCAAGCCGTTGTGACCGGTGGAGTGCCTCCGTCTGCGCAACCTGCTTGGTCAAATCGCGGAAGGAACGCATATGCCCGAGGATCTGTCCATTGCGGGCGGTGACAGAGGTTGCAACGACCTCGGCCGGAAAAACCTTTCCGTCTTTGCGGCGGCAGTTAACCGCCAGTGGATCGAGGCCCGTCGAGCCCGCGAGAGAGGCTCTCCAGACCCGCTCAAAGTCATAGTCGGTCTCATAGAGGAGCCGGGAGCTCTGGCCCACGAGCTCGGCTTCATCGTAGCCAAAAACAGATTTTACGGCAGGATTTGCGAGAAAAATCCGCCGGCCACTGTCCGTCAGAACGAGCGCGCGGGGTGTATCCTTGATGATGGCCTCGAAAAGCACTTGCTGGCGTTCGCTTTCTTCTTGTACGCGCCTCTCCATGGTGAGATCACGCACGATGCCCGCAAAATGCGCCTTGCCGTCGATCTGATATTCACTGACCGAGAGATGCATGGGGAAGGTCGAGCCATCCCGTCGCCGCCCAAAAACCTCGCGTCCGATGCCGATAATCTTGCGACGGCCCGTATGACGGTACTGCCGGAGATAGTCGTCGTGCCGCTCCGAATCGGGTGCCGGCATCAGCATGCTGACATTCGCGCCGATTAGCTCTGCGTTCGTATAACCGAACAGTCTTGCAGCCGCCGGGTTGACACTCGTGATGAGGCCCAGACCATCGATAGCAATAATTGCATCGATTGCGGACTGAAATACCGCTGCAAGATGATCGAGTGATGCCTCCGGGGCAGGGTCGTCAGCAGCAATTGGCGACATAGGAAAAGGCCCAAGTGCCGAAAAAATGAACGCCGCCAATTCTGATCTGGCGCAAGCTTACGTCAAGAGCAAAATTTGCACTTCGGCCGTGGCGGCAGTCGTAAATGCCGGAACTTCAATGGAGTAAGCGACATTAGGGGCGATCCGCGCACCAATCGCCTGCGAGGGAGGAAATAAAAAGAGGATCGCGGAGGGGCGAGATCCTCGAACTTTTTGGCGCAGTGAATTTGAGATGATTTGGTGGGGGAACCTTACCATCTCTAGCGCTCTCGGTGCTGCGAGTTGGCGACAGCGCCCGGGTCGACGGTAGAGATCGTAACAGTCACCGTCGCACATTCGCAAACGGCAAAGGCCCAGCGTTTAGTCTCATTTCTGCAGCTTCGCTTGTCTTGCTCAGACAGCTATTTCTTCTGGAGGGCTTCGATATAGTTTTTGAGGTTGATGACAGCGATGCGCGAATAGGCGGCGCCGACCTTTCCACCCTCGCCTTCAATGCTAAAGATCATGCCCCAAATTGGCATGGCGCTCGTACCATGTCCCGAGATATCGCCTCCATAGCGGATAATCTCGACGATACGCTGTGCATCAAATTTTCCGTTAGCACGTTTGCTTAGCGTGGTTAGATCTGCCGGCTTTAAGGTCAGAACGCTGGCCATAGGTCCGTCTCCCGCGCCATCATCGCCATGGCACTGAGCACAGTGGTGAAGAAAAAGTTCTCGCCCTGTGGGAACTTCAGCCTCCCCAATCGGCGCGGAGACGGCAACGGTACTGGCGACACACAGCATAGCAAACGCGCCAGCAATCCCAGGGACCGTGAATCGGCTTTGGTTTAAACTGATCATTGCTGCGATACCCAAAAAGACGCCTCCAAGATTAGACGCATAAACAAATGACCCTAGGCGGCGGCTCAAACGTTGACGAGTATCAAGCAAAGAGAATTATCGTAGCGTTGGCCGGAGGGGTGGCAGAGAAAATTTGTTCCAAGTCAACGCTCTCATCCATGGGCAAGGTTAAGCGTCGACTTGAAATGGCTAAGGGGCAAGTGAGCATGTCGGGCACACGCACCTCGTAGCCAATGTTTATTTGGAAATGCTCGTGCCGACAGACGAGAACAATGGCCCAGCAAACGCGTTCTAACCGTGCATTGAGCCAAGTGAGCAATCCATCATGCAATCCGAGCAAAATGCAGAGAAAAAAGCAATTGCTCTGAAAGAACTGCCGCCGTCTCATGGACAGCTCGTTCCCGTAACAGCAAAATTACCCGTTCCAGCAGGGAACATCTCGACGGGCCCATTCGGCCGCTGGCGGAAGATGCTGGCAGTTCTCGCCGTCATCATGGCCATAGGCGGCGCTGGTTATTGGTGGATGCACAGGGTGCCTCCGCTTCCTCCTGGGATCGTAATGGGTAATGGGCGAATTGAAGCCGACCCGATTGACATAGCGACAAAATTTGCCGGGCGGGTTCTTGAATTGCGCGTCGACGAGGGCGCCAGGGTAACAGCTGGGCAAGTTCTTGCCGTCATGGATACGCGCGACCTCGATGCGTCGCTTAAAAAAGCAGAAGCTCAGGCAGAACAGGCAAAGAAGAGCATCAGCGAGGCAAAGGCGCTCCTCAATCAGCAGCATACTCAAGTCGTGCTCGCGCAGCAGGAGATGGACCGCGCCGAGTCGTTGTTAAAATCCGGCTGGGTCACGAAGCAGACCTATGATCAGCGCCAGCAGACGCTCAACTCGTCCAAAGCCGGAGAACTCGCGGCCCAGGCACGCGTCACCGAGGCAGAGCATGCGCTGGACGCAGCCAATCATGACGCCGAACTCTATCGGGTGAATATTGCGGATAATACCCTCGTTGCACCGCGAGACGGCCGGATTGCTTATCGCATCGCCAATACGGGAGAGGTCCTCGCGGCTGGAGGCAAAGTCTTCACTATGCTGGACTTCGGTTACGTTTACATGGACGTATATCTTCCAACACTCGAGGCCGGGAAAGTCAGAATCGGCGAGGACGCCCGCATCGTGCTCGATGCATATCCAGACCATCCCATTCCCGCGAACGTGACGTTTATTGCTGATCAGGCGCAATTTACACCAAAAATGGTCGAGACGCAGACTGAACGAGACAAGCTGATGTTCCGGGTGCGCGTGCGTATCGATCCTGAGCGCTCGGAAGCTCATGCGGACTACGTCCGGAGCGGTTTACCGGGAGTCGCTTACGTTCGAACCGACACCAAGACTGAGTGGCCGGAACGCCTGAAAGCTGGATCATGACGATGGCGGACGGGGCAGCAGTTGCTCGTCTCGAACGCGTGACCCACAGATATGGCGGCATCCTCGCGCTCGACGACCTAACAATCGAGATTCCGGCCGGCCAAATGGTCGGCCTTATCGGACCGGACGGCGTCGGTAAATCGACGTTGCTTGCGCTAGTCTCGGGCGCGCGCATGCTTCAATCGGGGCACGTCACGGTGTTGAACGCGGATATGTCCAAGGCCGTGGACCGCGAGGCAGTTTGTCCGCATATCGCGTACATGCCGCAGGGCCTCGGCAAGAACCTCTATCCCGATCTCAGCGTGCGCGAAAACATCGAATTTTTTGCCCGGCTCTTCGGTCAGGGGCGGCGCCAGCGCGAAGAACGCATCCCCAAGCTTCTCGACAGCACGGGCCTCGGACCTTTCGCCGATCGGCCGGCGCAAAAACTTTCGGGCGGCATGCGCCAGAAGCTTGGGCTCTGCTGCTCGCTCATTCACGATCCAGATCTTTTGATACTCGATGAGCCGACGACAGGCGTCGATCCGCTATCGCGGCGGCAATTCTGGGAGCTTATCCAGCGGATGCGCGAGCATCGCGGGGGCATGAGCGTCTTAGTTGCAACAGCCTATATGGAGGAAGCCGAGCGCTTCGATTGGCTGATCGCGATGAATGCCGGGAAGATCCTTACGGTGGGATCCCCAAGCGACATCAAAGAGAGAACCGGCGCGGGCGCAATCGAGGAAGCCTTCATTGACCTGCTTCCTCCGGAGGCGAAGTTGGACCATCGCACTCCGACGATCCCGCCGCGTCAGAGCATTGCCGATGGTGCGGTGATCGTCGCCCGTAATCTCACACGCCGGTTCGGCGACTTCACTGCGGTTGACCACGTAAGCTTCGATATAGAGCGTGGGGAGATTTTCGGGTTCGTCGGGTCGAATGGTTGCGGCAAATCTACGACGATGAAAATGCTCACGGGTCTCCTGCCCTCGACCGAAGGCAGCGCGATGCTTTTCGGCGAACCCGTCAACGCGGACGAAATAAGTTCTCGCATGCGCGTCGGTTACATGTCGCAATCGTTTTCGCTTTATGGCGAATTGACCGTCCGTCAGAATCTCGAGCTACATGCCCGACTGTTTCATCTTCCGGCTGGATCGATCGAGGGACGGATTGCTTACCTCGTCCGGCGCTTTGGCCTGTCAGAGCACCTGAATAAACTGGCGGAAGATCTTCCGCTTGGAATCCGTCAGCGGCTGTCGCTCGCGGTGGCCGTGGTTCATGAGCCGGAGCTTCTCATTCTCGATGAACCGACATCGGGCGTAGATCCGATCGCGAGAGACCAGTTCTGGGAATTGCTGATCGAGCTGTCGAGAAAGAATGGTGTGACGATCTTCGTCTCGACTCACTTCATGAACGAAGCAGCGCGATGCGACCGTATCTCTCTTATGGACGCGGGACGCGTTTTGGCAACAGACACTCCAGCCAAACTGATCGAAGCGCGTCACGCGACGACACTCGAAGATGCCTTTATTTCATACCTCGAGGAATCGGCTTCGTCACGATCGCAGCCCTCCGGGTCAGAGACGATCCTCGATGTCGGACAAAAAGGGGATAGTTCAACCGCTTCACCGGGCGTATCCAGAATCTTTTCGGTGCGGCGCATGTTGGCTTACACCATAAGAGAGTCGCTCGAGCTGCTTCGCGACCCGATCCGGTTGAGCTTCGCTCTTCTCGGTACGGCGTTTCTAATGCTGATTTTTGGTTTCGGCATCACGACCGATGTCAACTCACTGTCGTTCGCCGCTCTCGATCGAGACAATAGTTTTGAAAGCCGCGCTTATCTCAGTGAGCTGCGAGGCTCGCGCTATTTCATCGAGCAAGAGCCCTTCAGGAATGAGGATGAGTTGCAGAGCCGGCTAAAAAGCGGCACGGTTACGGCGACGATCGAGATTCCGCCGGGCTTCGGGCGCGATATACGACGCGGGAGGCCAACCGAGGTTGGCGTTTGGATTGACGGCGCGATGCCGTTCAGAGCCGAAACTATTCACGGCTATATTGAGGGCGTGCACCAGCAGTTCCTTTCCGATCCCGCAATCCGAGGTCACGTTGGCCTTGCGGATACGGACACGCCCGCGGATATAGAGATCCGCTTTCGCTACAATCAGGACTTCGATAGCATTTATGCGATGGTCCCCTCGACGATCGCAATGCAACTCGCGCTGATCCCAGCGATTTTGATGGCGCTCGCTATCGTCCGCGAGAAGGAGCTGGGTTCCATAACCAATCTTTACGTGACTCCGGTAACGCGGCTTGAGTTCCTGATTGGAAAGCAGCTTCCGTACATCGCGGTAGCAATGCTCAATTTCTTCATACTCTTTCTGATGGCCATCTTTATTTTTGATGTGCCGCTCAAGGGAAGCTTTTTGGCACTGCTGGTTGGATCGCTCATCTATGTTACCGCGACGACGGGCTATGGGATGGTCATCTCCTCCTTCACCGGAACGCAAATTGCGGCCTTGTTCGGGACTTCTATTTTGACTGTCCTGCCAGCGACGATGTTTTCCGGCATGATGACGCCCGTTTCGTCGATCACCGGTTTTGGAGCGATACTGGGCCGTCTTTTTCCGATGACCTATTTCGTCCCGATCAGTGTGGGGGCTTTTACGAAGGGGCTAGGGTTCCCCGATCTTGCGCGATACATCGCAACACTTGCGCTTTTCGTTCCCGCCTTAACCTCAATCAGCCTGTTCCTTCTGCGTAAGCAAGAAAAGTGATCGGCCATGCGTAAGCTTTCTAATATTTATTGGCTTGGAGTGAAAGAGTTACGCAGCTTCTTCCGCGATTGGGTCCTACTCGCGCTCGTCATATATTCGTTCTCTATCGCTGTAATGGCGCAGGCCCAGAGCAACTCACAGGAACTGCACAACGCTTCGATCGCCATTGTGGACGAGGATCATTCGGATCTCTCTTGGCGTATCGCGGGCGCTTTTCTGCCGCCCTATTTCAAAACGCCGCAATATGTTGAAGAGCGCGACGTCGACCGGCTTATGAACACAGGGCGCTACACGTTCGTCATCGACATTCCGCCCCGATTCGAAAGCGATGTCCTTGGAGGGCGTAAGCCGGCCTTGCAGGTTAATGTGGACGCAACCGCGATGGTCCAGGCGGGCATCGGCTCAAGCTATGCGGAGCAGATCATCTCGACCGAGATCAATAAATTTGTTTCTCGAATTGAGGATGTTCCCCCACTCGCCGTCACGCTCTCGGTACGAATAGCCTTCAATCCTAATGTTACGACAGCTTGGTTCACTGCCGTAATGGGTATTATCAGTTCCGTGAATATGCTCGCGATCATCCTCGCGGGGGCGGCCGTCGTGCGTGAGCGTGAGCACGGAACGCTCGATCATCTTCTCGTCATGCCGCTGACGCCATTTGAAATTGCCATGTCCAAAGTGTGGGCGAACGCCGTGGTTATCACGATTGCAGTCGGGCTCTCGTTGTTTTTTGTCGTGCAGAGACTGCTGCACATTCCCATCGCAGGTTCCATACCGCTGTTTATGTGCGGCGTGATGATCTATTTGTTTTTCTCGACGGCGGTCGGGATCTTTCTTGCAACGATCGCACGTACGATGCCTCAACTCGGCCTGCTTTACATTCTCGTTGCTGTGCCGCTGAACTTGCTATCCGGCGCCAACACCCCGCTCGAAAGCATGCCTCCGTTCCTGCGCACCATCATGCAGGTATCACCGTCGACTCATTTTGTGGCGTTCGCACAGGCGATCCTTTATCGAGGCGCCGGTTTCGACGTGGTTTGGCCGAGATTTGTTGCTGTTGGCGCGATCGGTGGAATTTTCTTATTTTTGGCGCTTCTTCGGTTTCGTCGAGTTATGGCTATCGCGGGGCCTTAGTCTCCGCAGCCCTTCTTTTCAATTAATCCATTATAGGAAGATTGGAGCCGGAACGTCTGCCACGTTCGGTATCGGGTCCGTCACTTTCCAGCGTGATGTTAGGATGGATGCTGCGCAGTCTTTTGGCGTGTCGACCGTCGATTGGGCAAATCCAAGCGTAGATCGCCTCTCTTATACCCTCAAAACACCGATGCTATGCGCGCCGTCTCAATGGCACGCCGCTTGCTAATGACCGGTATTACGAAACAACATTTTCGTAATATCGCCTTTGCGCAGGAGGTTGAGAATGGCGCGTCGATTACGCATCCGTGAACTCGCAGTCTTGGCAGTTTCAATGTTCGCAGTATCTGCGGCAAACGCCTGGGCAGAACCTTTGAAAATTGGCTACAGCGATTGGCCTGGCTGGGTGGCGTGGCAGGTCGCAATTGACAAAGGATGGTTCAAAGAAGCCGGTGTCGACGTCGATTTCGAATGGTTCGACTACGTGCCATCGATGGACGCATTTTCTGCTGGGAAGCTCGACGGCGTGACGGTGACGAATGGCGATGCACTCGTCATGGGTGGATCGGGCACCAAGAACACGATGATCATGCTGACTGATTACTCCAACGGCAATGACATGATTGTTGGAGTTCCAGGAATTAAGTCGCTGAAGGACCTCAAGGGGAAAAAAGTCGGGATCGAAGTTGGCTTCGTCGAGCACTTACTGCTGCTGAACGGCCTTGAGAAAAACGGCATGACGGAATCGGATGTCACGCTCGTCAACACCAAGACAAATGAGACACCTCAAACCCTTGCTTCCGGCGAGGTTTCCGCGATTGGCGCATGGCAGCCGAACTCAGGCCAGGCGATGAAGCAAGTACCGGGATCGACGCCAATCTATACGTCGGCCGACGAACCCGGCCTGATCTACGACGTCATCACTGTAAACCCGACGAGTCTGGCGACCCGAAAAGCGGATTGGGAAAAAGTCATTAAGGTCTGGGATCGGGTTGTTAAATACATCAACGATCCCGCGACGGTCGATGATGCAGCGAAAATCATGGCCGCACGAGTTGGCCTGAAGCCAGAGGAATACAAACCTCTGATCGCCGGAACAAAACTGCTCGATGTGGCGGCCGCAAAAAAGGTCTTTGTGAAAGCCAAAGGCTTCGGATCGCTTTACGGCTCGTCCGAAATCGCTAACGACTTCAACACGAAATACGCTGTCTACAAGGACAAGCTCGACGTCGACAGCTTCATCGATCCATCGCTCACCAATGCACAGCCCTAACGTCGGTGTCGTCGCCGCTCCTGCCGTTACGGCGGGGGCGGCGACACAACAGCGTACGTCGACGCGGCGCTGGTTTGTGGTCGGACGCCCCCTTTCTCCCACGTCGCGCGTCACGCTCGGCATCCTGTCGTTCGTATTGCCAGTGCTCCTCTGGTGTGTCGTCAGTTATGTGCCGTTCGTTTGGCATCCACTGGTCGTCGTCACGCAACCCGGCGGTGTGAGTTATTTCAGGCCCGGCATGCGGGTTCAGCAAGACGCATTCGATCAGCAGGCTGCGGCTATGGAGAAAGCCGGTCTAGCGAAACCTGAGGGCAATCCGGCAAATCCGGTTTATCTTCCGGCGCCGCATGAAGTCGCGATCGCGATGTTCACGGCGTTCTCAACACCTCCTCAGACGCGAGACGGTCAATGGCTGCACGAAAGCCTTTGGCACAGCATCACGATCATTTTCTGGGGATTTCTAATCTCATCCCTCATCGGCGTCCCGCTCGGCGTATTGTGCGGTGCCTATTCCGGCATCTCACGGCTGATCGAGCCGTTCACTGAGTTCGTTCGCTATCTTCCGGCACCCGCATTCGGAGCTCTGGCTGTTGCGATCCTGGGTATCTATGACGGCCCGAAGATCGCAATCATCGTTATCGGAACTTTATTCCAGCAGATTCTGATTATCGCGAATACGACTAGAAAACTCGACTTCGGATTGATCGAAGCTGCGCTGACACTCGGCGCTAAAGGCCGAGCAATCCTGACGCGCGTCGTCGTTCCCGGCATCATGCCGGACCTCTATCGCGACCAACGAATCCTGCTTGGGTGGGCGTGGACATATCTCATCGTCGCGGAATTGATCGGCACCTCTTCCGGAATAACCTGGTTCATCACGCAGCAGGCGCGATACCAGCATTTCGCCAACGTCTACGCCGCCATCATCATGATCGGCATCATCGGCCTCGGCGTCGACATGGTGCTCGCGCGGATCGGACGGCGTCTTTTCCCCTGGGACCAAGCAACGAAGCGGAGTTAGCGCTGATGCAGGACATGAGTTCGCTTCCGGTACTCGAGCAATCGCTGGCGGTGCACGATCGATTCCAGCGGCTCAAAGCGCGCGACATTATTCTGGAGGTGCGCAATCTCAGCAAAACGTTTTTCAGCAATGGCAAAACAACGACGGCGCTGAGCGACATCAATTTCACGACGTATCGTAGGGAATTTGTTTGCGTCGTGGGCGCATCCGGATGCGGAAAATCCACCCTTATCCGGATCATCGCCGGACTCGACCAGCAAACTTCGGGTGACGTACTGCTCGACAACAAACCTGTGATCGGTCCCGGCAGTGACCGTGGAATGGTTTTTCAGGGGTACACCCTCTTTCCGTGGCTGACGGTGAAGAAAAACGTCATGTTCGGATTGGAGATGTCTTACGACGGCAAGCGGGATCCGGAGACTTCTGCTCTGCAGTGGCTCGATTTGATCGGCCTTTCGAAGTTCGCCAATCACTATCCGCACCAGCTTTCGGGCGGCATGAAACAACGCGTGGCGATTGCCCGATCGCTGGCAAATCAGCCTCGCATTCTGTTAATGGACGAGCCGTTCGGTGCACTCGACGCGCAGACGCGCAGCCGTATGCAAAGGCACCTGATGGAGATCTGGCGCAAGATCGATATCACCATCGTCTTCGTCACCCACGATCTCGACGAAGCTATTCTCCTCGCAGACCGCATCCTGGTGCTGAAGCCGCACCCGGGTGAAGTTATCGAACTGATGGAAGTGCCAGTGCCACGTTCGCGCACGCCCGAAGATTTGGCGTCGCCCAGTTACGTCGCGGCGAAAGCCCGGTTGGAAATGCTCATTCATGGCAGCCAGCATGCTGCGACCGGCAGCGATAACGAAGCGGCATCCGACGAACCGTTTCCAACTTTCACGCGACTGACGGACGTCTCAGACACCATTGACTAGAGACAGCTCAAATTCGCGGAGCGGTTAGAGAAGCCATCCGCCGACGCAACCTGCATCAAACAATCACCAGTATGAGGAAAAAACGATGAATGAACATACCCCAGTCGGCGCGGCGTCAGCGCTTGACGAAACGTACCAGCGACTGAAGGCTCAGGGCGTCAAATATTGTATCGGCGCTTATGTCGATATTCACGGCGTGCCGAAAGGCAAGGTCGTCCCGATCGAGCATTTGAAGCATATGGCGAAAGGTTCAGAACTCTACACGGGATATGCGCTTGATGGACTAGGTCAGGAGCCGAACGAAGATGAGTTTGCTTCGGTCCCTGATTTTAATGGCGTCATCCAACTCCCCTGGGAGCCAAAGCTCGCATGGGCGCCAGCGGATCTCACGTTCCACGGCAAGCCCTATCCACTCAGCACTCGCGTCGCACTGAAAAACCAGCTCGCAATAGCCGCAGACATGGGATTCGGCTTCAACCTCGGGATTGAATGCGAGATCTATCTGCTGAAGAAAAATGCGGATGGCAGCCTGTCGATCCCAGATCCCGACGACAAGCTCGCCAAGCCTTGCTACGATGTGCAAGGCTTCGTGAATGCCTTCGGTTGGCTCGATAAGGTTGCGTCGTGCATCAACGATCTCGGTTGGGATCTCTATTCGTTCGACCATGAGGATGCCAACGGTCAATTCGAATTTGATTTCACATATTCGGACGCCCTCACGACCTGCGATCGTCTCACCTTTTTCCGCTTTATGGCGAAGCACTACGCTAAAGAAGAAGGTCTCATCGCGACGATGATGCCGAAACCCTTCGCAAACAGAACTGGATGCGGCGCCCATTTCAACATGTCGCTTTCCGATCTCGCGACCGGGACAAATGTTTTTTCCTGCAAGCCGGAGGATGATCCGCGAGGCCTTGGCTTGACTGAAACGGGCTATCACTTCATTGGCGGAATCCTGCGTCATGGACGCGCCCTGTGCGCGGCGTATGCGCCGACGGTCAATAGCTACAAGCGACTCGTCCGCCAAGGAGCGATGGGAACATTCTCGTGGGCGCCGGTCTTCAACTCTTACGGCTCAAACAACCGAACGAATTCATTACGTGTCCCGATGGGCGGCGGCCGATGCGAGTCACGAAACGCCGACGGCGCGGTGAATCCTTACCTCGCGGCCACGCTTGCCTTGGCAGCCGGCCTCAAAGGCGTTCGCGAGAAGATGGATCCTGGCGAGCCGAACGAAGATAACCTCTACGCAATTTCGGAATCCGAGCGTTCAGCGCGCGGCATTCAGTTCCTCCCTCAGAACTTGCAAGACGCGGTTGCCGCATTCGCCAACGATCCCTTCGTGGAGGAAACGCTTGGCAAGGAACTTCGCGACGAGTTCGTAAAATACAAAACGGCCGAATGGGAAAGCTACCATCTGTCGATCAGCAGCTGGGAGACCGAGCGCTACAGCCATCTCTTCTGAGCATCGATCCTCCGGCATGATAAAGTGATTCCAACTCGATAATTTGCTGTCCGCATTTTTTCATGCGGAGGCGCCCATGCCGGAGGATCCGATGTCTGTAGAAACAACGAGTAACCTCGTCGCTAGGATGAGCGTGTCGTTGCCGGAGGAACAGCTGTCGGAGCTCGATGCCGTCGTTAAAGCGAAGGGTTACGCAAGCCGATCGCAGGCCATCAGCGATATGCTGCACAATTGGCTGGTTGAGCACAAACGTGAGTCCGGGAGCGAAGTTATGGTCGGTACGATCACGCTTTTTTACGACAACACGGTTCGCGGCTTGCAGAAAAAGCTCGCAGATTTGCAATACGAAAACATTGCGGAGGTTATCAGCTCCCTTCACGTGCACTTGGCGGGAAATCAGACGCTGGAAGTTATTCTCGTGCAGGGGCCAGCCGTGAAGCTGCAGGAACTCACGGACGAGTTGAGTACGCTTCGCGGCATTATCTTCGGCCGAATGCAGTTGGCGGCTGCGATCATTCCGCAGCTCCATCCCCTTCCAGATGTGCCTCTTCATATCAAGAAGAGTATGAAATCATCTGCCGGGGGCAACGACGAAAAAAAGCGTACGTCATTCAAGGTTCGGAAGCATCGCTAGGAGCGATGGCACTCAATCGGGTGCCTAACAAACACATGCTTACTCGGGAAACGTCATGAATTGGGCCGATAAGACCTGGACTGAATTACCGGCTGACTTAGCTGATAGCCACGGGGTCGCAATTCTGCCGGTCGGAGCGACGGAACAACATGGTCCGCACCTCGGCACAGGAATGGATTTTATTCTCGGAGAAAAGCTCTGTCGGGTGGTCAGCGAGCGAACGCGCGTTCCGGTTCTCCCCACGCTTCCATACGGATGCTCTCTTGGGCATAGCTGGAGATGGCCTGGGACGATTGCGCTACAGCCCATCACATTGATCACCTTAGTCAAAGAAATTGGCGATTGGGCTTACCACAGCGGAGTTCGCCGTCTCTTTATTGTCAACAGTCACGTTACGAATGCAGCGCCATTGCGCTGTGCTCTCGAAATGCTGCGAGCAGATCACGATGATCTGATGGTTGCGGTTATCAACACCGCGACAATCAGCGAACGCGTGCGTGACGCGCATTTTTCCGATGCACAGGATTGGCATGCCAATGCTGCCGAGACGGCTCTTATGCTTGCGATCGCGCCGGAAATCGTGCGTGCTGAACTTGTCCCAACGTCAGATGATCCGGATCGCACGGACCACCTCGTCTTTGCGCATCCCGTAAACAGAACGAGCGAAAACGGTGTCACTGGCAAACCGAGCCTGGCGACTGTAGAGGATGGACAAAAGCTTTTTAGCTGGATGGTGGATGACCTTTCTGAGATTATTGAGAAAGGCAAGCGTGAAGCACCGCCGCTGGATCACTCCTATTTTCATCGTGCAGACCTTGTGAAGCCGACGTCGGCCAATAAGTGACGCTGCCGCGGACGATGTCCGCTAAAGCCCGAATGGGTAAGTCTCGGGCATGCCTTCGAGTTCAATGCCCTTGATGGGTTTCACAGCGCTCGTCCGGTCGATCCAAATATACTCGTCAAACTGTCGGGGCAGCGTGGCTTCAAAGTAATGGCTCGCAAGTTCGCTATCGGGCCGGTAGATAACTCCAATGGCGCGCTCCAGCAGCGGCCTCATCAATTTCTCGCGCAGCGCACCGTTTTCCCTGAGCGAGAGCATCAATCCCGGCGCGTTGCTCAAATGGAAGAGACGTTCATAGCTCTGGGCGTGGGCCGGACGCACATTCATGACTTCCATCGGCGCGTCCCAGTTCGATGCCGCCGCCACCGTACCGTCATTCGTACCGAACCCGATGCTGAAACAAGCCACGCCAAAGGCGCGACGGCACAGCTGGCCGATATTGTATTCACCCCGCTGGCTCATCTCTGTGGCCGAGGCGTCACCGATATGCGAATTATGCGCCCATATGACCGCCTTCGAGTGAGCGCCATGATGGACCAATAGCTGATTGAGCGTCTCGAACATATGACTGTCGCGCAGGTTCCAGGATGCGCGCGAACCATAGTACATCGTGCGATAGTAGCGTTCTGCGTTAGCTATTAGACGGGCATTCTGCGCCGCATCGAAATAGCGCTCGCCATCCTGCATCATATAGTCTTGTTGATTTCGCAGTACGTCAACGAGAACACGGGACACGTCTTTTTCGCATTTTCGGTATTCGCCCGTCAGCGCCGCCCTACCATAAGCAGCTGGATCCGCCTCCCACGGGCTAAGACAGCCATAGCGCTCACGCGCGATCACGGCGAGTTCGGGATCAACGCTGTCGAGATACTCCAAGACAACGCGAACGGAATTGTAGAGACTATAGAGATCAAGGCCATAGAAGGCCGCACGCGTTTCGAAGGCTCGCGTCTCATTATTCTTGTGAAGCCAGTCGACGAAGCTTTTCGTCTCCGCGTTACGCCACATCCAAGTGGGAAATCGCGCAAATGCTGTCCAATCTGACGGCGGCACATCACGGTGGCGAACATAGTGATCGATGCGCGCAGCATCCGGCCAGTCGGCCTCGACGGCAACGAATTTGAATTTCTTGTCTTCGATGAGACGCTGCGTTATCCGCGCACGCATGCGGTAAAATTCGGAAGTCCCGTGACTTGCCTCGCCGATGAGAACGACGCGCGCATCGCCGATGCGTTCGATGAGTGGGTTGAGGTCCGCGTCATGGAGATGTGTGAAAATCTCGCCTTCCTTGGCGATCATCGAGGGCACCGAAACGCTGACAGCCGGCCGTGCGCGGACCACCCGAGGCGGCTTCACGCGCCAATCATCCTCAGGGCTTTCCCATCCGTCTTTGCCGATCAGGGGCACGAAGCGCACATCAGCGATATCCTCGCGCTCAAATTCCTCTTCGGCTACGCGCGTAATTCTCACAAGCTCCTGCGAACGTGGGTTATCGCCAATAGGAGCGATCAGACAGCCTCCGATTTTAAGCTCGTGACGAAGCGCCGCCGTGATATTTGGCACGCCCTCCGAGACGAGGATCGCATCGAACGGCGCATACTCAGGCCATCCCTGCGTACCATCACCATGACGCACGTGCACGCTATGTGTCCGCGCCCGCTGAAGATTATCCCGCGCTCTCGCGGCAAGCTCTCCGATACGCTCGATCGTATAAACCTCGCCGGCGATATGGGCCAGAACGGCGGTTGCATAGCCCGATCCCGTGCCAATCTCGAGGACGCGCTCGCCGCCGCGAAGTCGAAGGGCTTCGATCATGAACCCGACGATATAAGGCTGCGAAATTGTCTGGCCGCATCCAATCGGGAGCGGAGTATCATCGTAAGCCTTTTCCGCAAGTTCGCGCGGAACGAAGAGCTCGCGGGGCACATGCCTCATGGCTTCAAGCACGAGAGCGTCACGGACGCCACGGCTTTCTATCTGGCTTGCAACAAACTGATGCCGCTCTTCCGCGGAAGATTCCGATTTCCTCTGCAACAACGCTTTAGGCATGGATGAAACTCCATGAATATACCCTAAGCCCATCCGAAATTTGGATTTCACACTCCCCGCCGGGATGCGCACCCCGGCGGGAGGTGGCGCTGCTTTATGCGGCTTTGACCGCGATCTTTTTCTCGGCTGTCTTGGCCTCGCTCGTCTTTGGCAGCGTTACGGTCAGGACGCCCTTCTTAAAGTTTGCCTCAATCTTTCCGGTATCGACACCTTCCGGAACGCTGAAGCGGCGCTCGAACGAACCATACCGACGCTCGGAGAGAAAATAATCCTTCTTCTTCTCCTCTTTCTCTTCCTTCTTCTCCCCTTTGATGGTCAGCATTCCATTGGCGAACTTTACATCGATATTGTTCTCATCAAGGCCCGGAAGCTCAGCGGTGATCTCGTAAGCTGTGTCTTTATCGACGATGTCGACAGGCGGCGTAGACACAAAGCTCAGTTCCCGTCGCAATAATGGCTCAATACCGAGGCGTGAGCCGCGGAACGGCGATCGCAAGAAACCTCGGTCAAACTCTTCGATAAGATCCTCGAACTGATGGCGAATATTTTCGAGCGGCCACCACTCGCGGCTCGATGTAGGTTCTCTCTGAGATTTTACCGGAAGTTTTACTGCAGGTTCTGCCATGGCACAAAACTCCTTGTTGATCGATACTCAACGATCATCTTTAGGCAGATCAAACGCAGATGCCGCGTTGATGAGCGTCAAAAGATGACGATCTAAATTGAACTTCGCTCACTCGAGCATTCCGCGGCAACATTGAGATGCATCAATGAGAGGCGCGGAATAGCAGCAAAAATCGCACTGACAATTCGGAGGTGCGCAATATGCTTCACGAAATGTTTGATCCAAAAGCGCCCGGACCTGGCTTGGCAGCGTTGATGCCCAATTGGCCTGGATTTCAAGCGCTCGCTGTCTCCCTTCGTCTTAATGAAGAGATCGCGCGCAATTGGATGGAATTTTTGCAGAAACGTTACTTGAAGGACGTGGATGCGTTGCAGCGCACCATAGCGATCAAGTCGCCAAACGAATTGACGTCGTTCGCCATCGCATTCTGGCAAGACGCAGCGAAGGATTATTTCTCAGAACTGAGTGCGCTGCAAAAAATTTTATTGTCGGGAGCCGCGACCGGATCTCTGCGCGCACCGACAGCCTAGCGAAGTTTTTTTGAGCTTTATCGTCAGAGGATTTTTGGCCATGAACGATATGCAGCTTCGTCAGTTGGTCATAGACGAACTGGAATTCGAACCGAGCATCAACTCGATAAATATTGGCGTTTCGGCGAGCGGAGGCGTCGTCACGCTCCACGGACACGTTCGCAGCTACGCGGAAAAAGTCGCCGCGCTTCAGGCTGCACGTCGGGTGAAAGGCGTTCGTGCCATCGCCCAGGAAATCGATGTTTGCTATCCGGCGGAAATCAAGACGTCGGATGAGGAAATTGCAAAGCGCGTACTAAGCGTCTTGAAATGGCATGCCATGATACCCGACGAACACGTCCGAGTGACGGTGCAGAAAGGTTGGGTCAATCTGAGCGGCGAACTCGATTGGCAATACCAAAAGAAGACCGCTGAAGACGAGGTCAGAAAGCTGATGGGCGTGATCGGCGTAACAAATTCCATAGTGGTGAAATCGCCCGTTGAGGCCCCGGATATCAAAAAGAAAATCGAGGCCGCACTGGCTCGCAACGCCCATGTCGAGGCTGAAGGAATCCGCGTCGCCGTTTTAGACAATCGAGTTTGTCTCGAAGGCCATGTCAACAGCTGGGAAGATCACGACATCATCGAGAATGCCGCTTGGTCCGTTCCCGGCGTGCAAGGGGTCGATGATCGTCTCACCGTTGCTTCGTAAAATGGGAAGGGAGTAAGTCCCATGAAAGTCAAAGATGTCATGCATAAAGGTGCCAAATGGGTTGCCCCCGATACACTTGTTTCGGAGGTCGCCAGAATGATGAAAGACCTCGATATCGGAGCTGTTCCGATCGGGAAAGATGATCGTCTCATCGGCATGGTGACCGATCGCGATATTACGTGCAGAGGGTTTGCCGACTCCGCCAATCCTTCCGCCCTGACCGCAGAGAAGGTCATGACAAAGGGCATCATCTATTGCAAGGCCGACGAAGATATCGAGGATGCCATCCGTTTGATGGAATCGAAGAAGATCCGACGACTTCCGGTCATTGACGATAAAAAAAGAATGGTGGGCATGCTTAGCCTCGGAGACGTCTCGCACGCGGTCGTCCGTAATCTCTCTGGCGAGGTGATCAGCGCCGTATCTGCACACCACGCTTAAGGAGGCGTCAGTGGCGGTCGATGTTCTGGAAGAACAGGATGTGACGATTGGGTTGCCGGCGCTTCAGGGCAGCCTTGTCATTCCGAGCGGCGCACGCGGGATTGTTATATTTGCACACGGCAGCGGTTCAAGCCGCCTTAGCCCTCGTAACCGCTATGTCGCCGACGTCCTCAATGAAAATAGATACGCCACCCTCCTCTTCGATCTCTTGACCGAGGCCGAAGCTTCCGACCGCCGTAATGTGTTCGATATCTCGCTCCTGGCGCGTCGCGTGCAGATGGCGGTGAACTGGACGCTCGAGGAGCCTAAGACAGCCGACCTTACCCTCGGTCTCTTTGGCGCAAGCACCGGCGCTGCCGCGGCATTGGTCGCAGCGGCTGCACTCGGTCCGGCTATTTCGGCAGTGGTATCGCGCGGCGGCCGTCCCGATTTAGCAAAAGAGGCATTGGGAGGCGTCACCGCTCCCACGCTCCTGATCGTTGGCGGCGACGACATTGGCGTGATCGAACTCAACGAATTTGCCGCTCGGCACATGACTTGTACCCGAAAGCTGCAGATCGTCCCAGGAGCAGGGCATCTTTTCGAGGAGCCGGGCACTTTGGATCGTGTTATTGAACTCTCAATAGGCTGGTATGATCAATATTTGACGTGAGGATATCAGATGAGTTTCTGGCTGCCTTTCAGAAGCCGAGAAGAGGCGGGACGCGCCCTTGCATCTGTGCTTTCCAAGCAAAAGTTCGAAAATCCGATCATTCTAGCCATGCCGCGTGGCGGTGTGCCGGTCGCCATCGAGATCGCCAAACAGCTGAAGGCACCGCTCGATTTTGTTTTCGTGCGCCGCATCGGCGTTCCGGGGCACAAAGAGGTCGCCATGGCGGCGGTCGTCGATGGTGCGGCGCCGGAGCTTGTTCTCAACGAAGAGATCAGCACACAAATCGAAATCCCGCAAGCCTATATCGATCGCGAGATGAAAGCTGAGCTTCATGAGATCGAGCGCCGAAGACGGGAATATGCCAGCACGGCGGCTGGACCCGCTATCACGGGACGAACCGCTATCATTGTCGATGATGGCATCGCGACCGGCACCAGCATGCGGGCCGCAATAAACGCACTCCGCAGAAAGAAGCCAAAGGAACTTATTGTAGCCGTTCCCGTCGCGCCTCTGGAAACTGTCAACTCGCTTCGTTCCGATGTCGATGCGGTGATCTGCTTACAAACTCCGGAGCCGTTTTACGCTGTCGGTATGCACTATAAGGACTTCCATCAGATCGACGATGATGAGATTGCGAAAGCACTGCACGAATTCCGAAAAGGCGCAAATCTTGCGCAACACACGGCCTGACCTTCGTGTTTCTGTCCTAGGCCTGCCGCTTGCGAGTCAGATCCTGAAGCTGACGACGCGCTGCCGCGAAGGCATCTGAAATTGTAACGTTGATATCCTCGTGGCGACCCGTCACGCTCGGCTCACGGCTCACCGCAATATCGTTGGCGCCCGGAACCGTAATGAGTAGCCGGATGCTATAGTAATCTCCATGCCGGCGGCGATGTTGCGGTCGCCCTATAACGATCCGCGCCGATGTAATGCGATCGTAGAACTGCTCGAGTTTCTTTGCCTCGTCGCGAACCCGGATCGCGATGTAATCAACTGGCTTTATGTGCTCAAACGAGATTTGAAGAGGGATCTGCATGGAAACACTCCCGCGATGTCGAAAATTGCTGCGAATTTGAATGGCTCTTACTCGTCGCGACGCCAGTGAGCCCTCACGAAATAATCCCCTTCGCTGTAGTCAATATCAAATTGGCCCTTGTAGGCGTGCTCGAGCGCATGCCCGAGACGGCGCGGCAGATGAATATCTGTGGTGGTTATGATCGCCGAGTCGTTTGCGTCGGCGATCTCAATAATCCTCGACAAGGGGTGCTCGGCGTTTTGATCGGATTGCGTGTTTCGAATTAACTCGAAAATCTCGCCCTTGTGTTTTTGGAAAAACTTGCCAGACAGCGTGACTTCACCTGCCGGATATTTATCGTTCTCCCGCAGACACGCAGGGCACAATTGCCTCGCAGCGTCAGTCGGCGCGCTTTCCAGCCACTGCCAACGACCATCGAGAAATACGGCTCCGCACTGATTGCAGACTGTCGGCTCTTGCAGCTTCCCTCGCGCCTTGTAAGGATCATGCCGATGCGGCTCGATAAGATGCGATTTCATAAGATCATGGCGCGGTTCTGTGCGATGTAAATCTCGTGTTTTCATCGTCGTCGCCTTTCACAATTAAAGGTGGTCCAGCTCAAATTTCTCGCAGGAACGACCGAGAAGCGCGAAGCCGTCTTCCAAGAAGTCCCCAAGCAATGGAATGCCAAGCAAATAGCGCGCTGTGTTTTTGTTGTGCGCCCGGGTCGCCTCTTTGCGCACATCGGCCCAATCCGCGGCCGAATAGTCTTCGCGGCCAAGCCAAACAAGCGCAACGAGATCAATCTGCTCGTCTTCATTCATGTCGTTGATTACCGATGTTAGTTCTTCAACGACGGGATCGTCCGCATGATCTTCGAGAACAGATGTCATCTTGTCGTCGGACGCGTTCGAGCCAGGATCTGGATCACTGACGGCGTCTTTCGCGTCGAACTCCCGCGCCTTCGCAATAATAAAGCAAACCTTTTCGGGAGAAATTTGAAGCTCAGGCAGTGCAGGCGCTTCATCAATAATTCTAGTAGTCTTCGCCATTTTCGGATTCCTCCAAATGATGCAAAAATGGCTATGTTTCCTGAACCGACCTTGATCGCCGTCAAGCACATCCGGACGCTCAAACTGCTTTGAGATTGACGTTCATCAAGGAAAACAGTGCGCTAGCGAAGATCATCCGCAAACATCTTTTCGGAAAGCGATATGTACAAACATTTACTCATCGCGACAGACGGATCAGAGCTTGCTCAACGTGCGGTCGCACAGGGCTGCGAGTTGGCGAAAGCGCTCGGGTCGAAAGCAACGATTGTAACAGTCACCGAACCGTGGAGGATGGTCGCCCCGGCCGAAGTCGCGGTGGTGTATCCGATCGAAGATTATGAAAAAGCGGCGGCTTCAAATGCGAGTAAAATTCTCGCCGATGCTGCTTCTGCAGCCGCCAAAGTCGGAATAACCTGCGAGACCGTGCACATCAAAGACGAATTTCCGGCTGAGGGCATCGTCCAGGCGGCTCAAGCGCGGGCCTGTGATCTGATTGTTATGGCATCTCACGGACATCGCGGCCTGATGGAATTTGTACTTGGCAGTCAGGCCCACCGCGTCGTCACGACCTGTGCTGTCTCTGTGTTGATCTGCCGATGAGCGATTTCCTTCACTTATCCGACAATGCAACGGCGACGCTTGCGGCCAGAAGTTATAGTCATTTTTTATGATGGCCCTTGACGCGGACAACGTGGAGCGGAGTTCCCGGTTTGAAGCCGGCCTCACCATGGACGAGGCGCGGAAGCGGCTCGCCACTGAGGGGCCAAACGAGCTTGAACGTAAGAGCAGCCGCTCTGCATTCGCGATTGCGTTGGAGGTGCTGCGCGAGCCGATGTTTCTGTTCCTCGTCTGCGCTGGCGGGATCTATGTCATCCTTGGCGAAACGAGTGAAGCAATTGTCCTCTGTCTTTTTGCGACAACTTCCGTCGCCATCGCAATTGTCCAAGAGTTTCGCAGTGAACGTGTGCTGGACGCCCTAAAAGAGCTCTCGAGCCCCCGTGCTCTCGTCATTCGGGATGGAGAGCGTCGCCGCATCGCTGGCAGAGATGTTGTCCGCGGCGATATTTTGATCATCAGCGAAGGTGATCGGATTGCTGCCGATGGACTTTTGATTGAAGGTGACTTGTCGGCCGATGAGTCACTTTTGACAGGGGAATCCGTGGCCGTCCGCAAGGTTCCTGTCGATAGGGATGCCTCGGTTCCGATAGACCGAAAACCCGGTGGCGATGATACGCCTTACTTGTTTTCCGGCACGCTCGCCGTTCGGGGACAAGGCAAAGCCGAAGTTGTCGCAACCGGAGGCCGAAGCGAGATCGGAAAAATCGGTGCCTCACTCGCCCGAATTGAACCGGAACCGCCCCGGCTCAAGGCCGAGATCAATAGTCTCGTGCGGATGTTCTCGATTATCGGTGTGGCGGTCTGCTCTCTCGCTTTCCTATTGCAATGGGCATCGGGGCATTCCGTGCTCCCCGCCCTCCTTGCAGGCATCTCGCTTGGCATGGCGATGCTGCCCGAAGAATTCCCGCTCGTCCTCACCGTCTTTACGGTCATGGGTGCTTGGCGTCTTTCGCGCGCCCAGGTTTTAACGCGACGTGCGGCCGCGATAGAGGCACTCGGCGAAGCCACCGTCCTCTGCACCGATAAAACAGGGACGTTGACAGAGAACCGTATGTCGATTGCTGAACTGCGCTTGCAGACAGGCGAGACATTTGGCGCGAGCCAGCCAGAGGCGTCGGGTTCGTTGCCCACTCAGTTCCATCGCCTCATCCGCGCCGGAGCGCTGGCTTCGCAACCGACGCCTGTCGACGCCATGGATGTCGCTATCGTCGATTTTGCCGAGGCGCGTTCTTGCGGCACAGAATCGCGAAATCGGGACGTCTTGGAGCGCACCTATGGCATGACACGGAAGCGCCTGGCCGTGGTAAATGCTTGGCGGGCGAATTCTACGAGCGGATTTAAAATAGCGGCCAAAGGCGCGCCCGAGACGATAGCCAACCTGTGCGGGTTATCGGCCGCCGAGTATGCCGGGGTCTCCACGATGACGGATACGATGGCGCGCGAGGGGCTGCGCATGTTAGCCATTGCCGAAGCGACGTTTTCTGAAAGAGATTTGCCGCTCGAGCCGAACGCTTTCAATTTTCAATTTGTGGGACTCATCGGCCTCGCTGATCCGATTAGGGCAGATATTGCCAATGCAGTCAGCGAGTGTAGGGCCGCTGGCGTTCGCGTCGTCATGATCACCGGCGATTATCCGACGACTGCCCTTGCAATCGCCCGTAAAGCCGGTATCGACGCAAGCCGTGTGGTCTCGGGCCCCGAAATCGAGAGCATGGCTGCGGCGGCTCTCGGCCGCAAGATCAGGGAATGTTCCGTCTTCGCGCGAATTACGCCGGCCGACAAGTTGCGCATCGTTCAAGCGCTTCAGTCGAACGGCGAGATTACTGCGATGATTGGTGATGGTGTAAACGATGCTCCATCTCTGAAGGCAGCCCACATCGGTGTGGCTATGGGCGGTCGCGGAACTGACGTGGCCCGTGAAGCGGCTGCGCTCGTCCTCCTGAATGACAACTTCAGCTCGGTCGTCACTGCTATTCGGCTAGGCCGTCGAATATTTGACAATCTTCGCAAGGCAACGGGCTTCATCGCAGCTATTCACGTGCAGATCGCAGGAGTTGCTTTGTTTCCAATCATCGCTGGACTGCCACCGATCCTTGGCCCCTTACATATTGCCTTCCTCGAGCTCATCATCGATCCAGTCTGCTCGATCGCCTTCGAAAACGAGCCGGAAGAATCCGATGTCATGAGCCGCCCGCCTCGATCGACAAAGGCTCCCCTGCTCTCATTGGTGCGGCTCCTATGGTGTTTGCTGCAGGGTGCAATAGCGTTTGCTCTCATTGCCTGCCTCTATGTTACGTCTTTGCGGTATGGTCTTCCCGCCGACCAGGCTCGTTCCCTCTCCTTCGGAGCAATGATCGCATCCTCGGTTGCATTGGTTATTATCAATCGCAGCTTTGACAATGTGCTCTTCGGATCTCTCGTCCGACCCAACCCCATGCTCTGGGCAGTCTTCACACTCGCTACGGCAATCTTTGCGACAACTCTTTACTGGACACCTGCACGCGCCCTTTTCGACTTTGGCGCTTTTCACGCTCATGACGCGCTCATATCAGTCAGCGTGGGCGTTGTACTGCTGATAATCCTGGAGCTGCTGAAAGGCATATTTGATCGCCCCATCCGTTGATGGGAGGGGAGACGTGAGTGAGCAGTCTTTATAAGGCTTGCACATTTCAATAATTCTTGTATTGTCAATTTATGAACACTGATGAAGCTGTCACTCGTCTCGCGGCGTTGGCCCACGATCAGCGCCTCGCTATCTTCCGGCTCCTGGTGCGGGAGGGCCCAAACGGGCTGCCTGCAGGTGAGATCGCTGAAGCTGTTGGCGCCACCCCAACAGGAGCGTCATTTCATCTTAAAGAATTGGACCGCGCCGGACTAATCCATGCCACGCGCGTTGGCCGGTACATCCGCTATGCGGCGCACTTTGAGGGAATGCGACAACTCTTGAGCTTTCTCACCGACGACTGCTGCCAGGGAAATCCGGAGCTTTGCGGCTCGACAATCAAAAAGGCGCGTAAGCTGTGTAAGGGAGAAGCGAAATGAACCGAGATCGACCGTATAACGTCCTCTTTCTCTGCACCGGCAATTCCGCCCGTTCCATCATGGGCGAGGCCATCATCAACCGCATCGGGGCAGGGAAGTTCAAAGGCTACAGCGCGGGCAGCATGCCAAAAGGTGAGGTTCACCCGCTGGCCGTCAATCTTCTGAATAAGCTCAACTATGGCACCGGTTCTCTCCGCTCAAAGTCCTGGGAGGAGTTCACGGCAGCCGGTGCACCTGAATTAGATTTCGTCTTTACCGTTTGCGATAACGCCGCCAACGAAGTTTGCCCGATCTGGCCGGGGCAGCCGATGACAGCGCACTGGGGCCTGCCGGACCCCGCCGAGGCTCAGGGGGATGAAGCTCAGCGAGCGCTCGCCTTCGCCGATACGTACCGCATGCTCAACAACCGGATTGGCATTTTCACCAGTTTGCCGCTCGCGTCACTCGACGAACTCAGCCTCCAGAATCGCCTCAACGATATTGGCCGATTGAAAGCTTCAGCCGTGCCGGAGAGAGCCTGAGCATGTCAACCTTCGAACGCTATCTGACAGTATGGGTCGCGCTCTGCATCGTTTTCGGCATCGCGCTTGGTCATTTCTTTCCCGTTGCCTTTGCAGAGATCGCCGCGGCGGAAGTGGCCAACGTGAACTTCGTCGTCGCGGCACTGATCTGGTTGATGATCATTCCGATGCTGGTGAAGATCGATTTCTCAGCGCTGTCCAAAGTGAAAGCTCATTGGCGCGGCATCGGCGTCACGCTTTTCGTCAATTGGGCGGTAAAGCCGTTCTCGATGGCGCTGCTGGGCTGGATCTTCGTCGGCTGGATATTCCGGCCGTACCTACCAGCCGAGGAGATCAACAGCTATATCGCCGGCCTCATTCTCCTCGCCGCTGCGCCGTGTACGGCCATGGTGTTCGTGTGGAGCAACCTCTCTGACGGCGAGCCGCATTTCACCTTGAGCCAAGTGGCACTCAACGACGTGATCATGGTTTTCGCGTTCGCGCCGATTGTCGGCCTGCTGCTCGGTCTTTCGGCAATCACGGTGCCTTGGAACACGCTCCTCTTGTCGGTCGCCCTTTACATTGTGGTGCCGGTCATCATCGCGCAGGTGATCCGCAGCGTCGTCCTCTCGACCGGTGGCCAGGGCGCGCTGAAGGCATTGCTTCGGCGAATTCAGCCTCTGTCCCTCGTGGCCCTGCTCACCACGCTGGTCTTGCTATTCGGCTTTCAGGGCGAGCAGATCTTGGCGCAGCCATTGATCATCGCCATGCTGGCGGTACCCATTCTCATCCAGGTCTATTTCAACTCGGCGCTCGCCTACCTTCTCAACCGCGCGTCAGGCGAAGCTCATTGCGTGGCGGGACCCTCCGCGCTAATCGGCGCCAGCAACTTCTTCGAGCTGGCAGTCGCCGCCGCGATCAGCCTCTTTGGGCTACACTCCGGCGCAGCGCTCGCCACCGTCGTTGGCGTGCTGATCGAGGTCCCCGTGATGTTGTCTGTGGTGAAGATCGTCAATTCGTCGCGCGACTGGTACGAGGCCGGTCAAACGGTCAGAAAGCATGGCCTGTCCGCACAAGCAGGAGAATGAGCGATGGCTATCACCATCTACCACAACCCAGCCTGCGGCACTTCCCGCAACACGCTGGCGATGATCCGCCAGAGCGGCGAGGAGCCGGAGATCATTGAATACCTCAAGACGCCGCCTTCGCGCACAACACTGGTGGACCTGATGAGGCGCATGGACATCACTCCCCGCGAGCTGCTCCGCCAAAAGGGAACGCCCTTTGCGGAACTTGACCTGGGCAATGCCAAGTGGACCGACGATCAACTCATTGATTTCATGATGGAGCACCCTATCCTCATCAACCGGCCGATCGTTGTCACACCGATAGGCGTGAAGCTGTGCCGGCCATCGGAGAAGGTGCTCGACATCCTGGCGGAGCCGAACATCGGCAACTTCACCAAAGAGGACGGCGAAGTGATTGCGGCAAGAAAGAAGGCTTGATGAGCAAGAACGGCGCCAGCGACCTGCCCAACATCGCGCACGAGCATCTGCACATTCCCGCCCATAATAAGCTCGCCGCGGCGGGTAGCCATAAGCCGCGTATCCTTTTGCTCTACGGTTCACTACGCGCGCGGTCGTACAGCCGCTTTCTCACGATGGAAGCGGCGCGATTGCTGGAGCATTTCGGGGCCGAAACGAAGATCTTTCACGCGCATGGCTTACCGCTGCCAGATGACGCGCCGGCAACCCACCCCAAAGTGCAGGAGTTGCGCGAGCTTGCCGCCTGGTCCGAGGGCCAGGTTTGGTGCTCGCCGGAACGGCACGGTGCGATAAGCGGCGTGATGAAGTCACAGATCGATTGGATACCTTTGTCTACGGGCGCTATTCGTCCCACCCAGGGCAAGACGCTGGCCGTGATGCAGGTCAGCGGCGGCTCTCAGTCCTTCAATGCTGTGAACCAGATGCGCGTGCTGGGCCGCTGGATGCGGATGATCACCATCCCGAACCAGTCTTCCGTCGCGAAGGCCTTCAATGAATTCGACGAGGACGGCCGCATGAAGCCGTCAGCGTATTACGACCGCGTTGTAGATGTGATGGAGGAGCTGGTGAAGTTCACCCTGCTTACCCGCGACCGCGCTGATTATCTTGTCGACCGTTACAGTGAAAGGAAGGAAAGCGCCGAGGAACTGTCGCGTCGCGTGAACCTGCCCTCGGCCGTGAACGACACGCTGCGGCGGTAAAACCTTTAAACGACCGCTCGTTCGGACACTCATTACGCCGAGTTCCGCCACTCGATTGGTGCAAATATAGCGTCTCGTCCGAGATGCATAGAAAACAGACTCAGAAATGCATTTGTGGCCTCCAGGCGCACCCCAAGTCGTCGTCCCCAAGTGGTAGAAATGCCATTTCGCACTTCGGCCAAGCGAACAC
The DNA here is from genome assembly GCF_905067615.1 of Hyphomicrobium sp. MC8b. Classification (NCBI taxonomy): domain Bacteria; kingdom Pseudomonadati; phylum Pseudomonadota; class Alphaproteobacteria; order Hyphomicrobiales; family Hyphomicrobiaceae; genus Hyphomicrobium; species Hyphomicrobium sp. MC8b. Next base: position 3,317,498 of record NZ_LR898465.1, read on the forward strand.
ACCCTCCAGTGGGTCGCGCAAGCCTGCTTAAGCCTTATATTATCATCGCCACCGCAGGTTCGGATTGGGACTCGGGCTTATGGCAACAAGCAACACTGACGACAAGATATCGAACGCCAACGGCGTCATCGAGCTGCGGATTCAAAAGCTGGCGCAGCTTTTTAACTCGCTCGACCCATCGCCTTTTCACGAGCGGGATCTGGATCAAGATGCCGAAGATTACATCGTCGGCTGGGCACGCGAGTTACCATCAGATGCGCCTCTGAAGATTGTTATCCATTTGCCCGACGAGGCGATGCATGATGCTCAAAAGTGGGAGCTTCCGTCGGCGCTGGCAAACTACTTCACAGAACGCGCGCAATTTGCGCAACGCGAACTAAATGAGCTGTTTAGAATCGGACGTCTCTATTTATTCGTGGGCTCCGCCACCCTTGTGGCGTGTCTCCTCGGCAGCCAATTGGTGCGAAGCACGCTCGGCGCAGGGCCGCTTGCGGCCATCGTCTCCGAGAGCTTAGTCTTCTTTGGATGGGTCGCCAATTGGAAGCCGATCGAGACTTTTCTTTACGATTGGTTGCCGCTGAAGCGCCGGCGAGATCTGTTTCGTAGACTGGCGCAAGCGACTGTGCACCTGGAGAGAATTCCGTCGGGATGATCGTGGAGCTGCTCTCAAAAGAGCGTGCAATCGATGGACGTCGCAGGCCTCGGCGCGTCGATACGTTAGGGACCAACATCAACTGCCGAAGAACTTGTCAGGTCACGGCTACAATGAACTCATGCTAACAATGATGCCGAGACTGGCATTGGGTTCACTGTGCCTGCTGGCTCTCCAAATAGGAGACCAGCTGATCAATTTCACGATCAGCGGCATCAGGTGGCATGTTCTCGTAGAAATAGCCTTCCCACGCAAGCAGCCGCATTGTTCCGTGCCCACTGATGCCGCCATCGCGGATAATTCGTTCCACCCTTCCTCTGGGGAACCAACCACCGTTGCGCTTGGAGATTTGGGTTAGATCGGGAGCGGGCTTCTTCAGCGCTTCAGCAAACATCCCAGGGCCTACGCCTATTCCATGGCATAAGGCGCAGTAGGTTCGGTACGTTTGTTCGCCCGCTTTGAACCTCTGATCGGGAATCGCCTTTGGCGCTTCATCGATAGTTTCCCGAGCTTTGCCGAGGACATCCTTCGTCGCATCTTCGGTCTTATCGAATAGCTCATCCGCGCTTCGTTGCGCCTTGTCCAAGACTTCCGTCGTTTTATGGTGAGCATTGTCAATGGAACGCGGAATGACAATTCGCGCTTTGTCGATTGCGTCTTTGACTGCTCGCCTTGCCTTTTCGATTGCGTTCAAAGCGGCTTTCTTGGCGACATCAATGGCCGCTTTAGCATCTTCCCCGGCATCCGTTGGAGTTTCGGACGTGGTTTGCGCAGATTGAAATTGCTCGGAGAATGCCGCAGGGCTACGGACCAACAGAAGCCCAAAAACTCCTATCGCGATTGCGACGTAATGAAATGGCGTGTGATTCCCGCTCTTGGACATGACGAAACCTCCCGAGCAATGAATGGCTTCGAGGCTCGCATATGCACTGCCAGTGATGCTTGATTCACATCAATCAAATCTGCTCGAGAGCTGAGGCTCATAGGGAAGCCTCTTCTTTGAAAGATGTCGTCGCGAAGGAGCAACCGAGTCGGCACGATCGATATCCGCGGCCGAGATGTACCAGCCGTTTGAAATCAATTTTTAGCTGGGCTAGCACCACGCGAGCCTAGAAGGTTGGCTCAAAATTACTTGGAACTGCGTCTGAAAACGGCCATTTAAATGGCCACGCCATTCCATTTTATCAATGAAAACCAATGTCTTGATGCATGTCTACGGTGCCCCGCACGAGCCCGGGCGATATGACTAAAACATTTGCCGCAGACGTCAGATGGCCATCAGCGCATGCAATGCCTTGGCCTAGCGCGAATCTTACACATCCTGCAATCGTTGGTGCCGCCGGTGATGTCATGAGCGAAGCTATTCGATGCCTCGAAGGCGATGATAGCCGTTGCAGCTACCCGCCGCATATCGCGGATCGTTTTGAACAAGCACGGCATAAGACGGAGAAGAGAATTGGCACGAATATTCGTCTTCGCCTTGGCAGCCGTGCTTATGAATTTCTTTAGTCACACGGGCGCCTACGCGAGGGACGCTGACCCGAAAGGGGTGGCACTCTGGGAAGCTGGTTCCAAGGCATACGACGACGGAAACCTAACTCAGGCGCGAGAGCTGCTGTCACACGCAGCAGACGCCGGCAATGCTTCTGCGATGAACCTTTTGGCGTCGATCCTACAGAAAGGATTGGGGGGCGACGCGGACTTACCAGCCGCTCGAAAATGGTATGAAGCGGCCGCAAATAACGGTGACCTATCAGAAGCAATGTTCAGCCTGGCCATGATGCTGCATGACGGCCAAGGCGGCCCCAAAGACGTTGCCTCTGCTCGTTCCTGGTTTGAGAAAGCAGCGAATGCCGGGAATGTCCCGGCGATGGATTGGATGGGCTATCTTTATCAGGATGGTGAGGGCGGCCCTCAAGATTTCGCGGCGGCGCGATCGTGGTTTCAGCGGGCGGCTGATCAGGGCGACGCCAACGGCTTGTACAGAATGGGCTACTATTTTGAAACCGGGAAGGGTGGCCCGGCAAATCCCCAGGGCGCGCGCGAAATGTATCAGAAGGCGGCCGAAAAGGGCCTCGTTCGGGCCATGACCTACTATGCGAAAGTTTTGTATGACGGGACCGGCGGTCGAAAGGATTTAAGCGGAGCGCGGGACTGGGCTCAAAAAGCGGCCGAAAAAGGTGATGCGGACGCTATGGGGATGCTCGCAACAATCTACGCGCACGGGCAAGGCGTTGCCGTGAATTATTCATCGGCGCGTACATGGGCTAAGAGCGCGTCTGAAGCCAGCTGTTCGTTTGCGATGCCTCTATATGGCTTTCTCCTCGAAAGGGGCTTGGGTGGCCCTAAAAATCTTCAGGAAGCCCGCCAGTGGTACGAGAAGGCTGCCAATGCGGGTGATCGCATCGGCATGTACGACTACGGCATTGCTTTGATCCAGGGGAAAGGCGGTCCCCGCATGACGAAAGATGGCCGTGCATGGCTGCAGAAAGCCGCCGCCTTGGGAGACCCGGACGCCAAGAGATATCTGGCGCGCAAAGGAAGCGGCGGTCGTCGCACCGTTCGAAAACCTACCTATGAATCGTCCCTGGGGGGATTTCTGCCCTTCTAAGGATCCACGGATCTGGTGAAATCACCGCAACGATGAGGCCATCAGGGGAGCACGATCGTGCCACCCTTTCCGCTCAATACAGACTGCACAGCGGACAAGGATCCGATAACGGCGGCGCGACCGGTCCGTTCGGCGAAGTTGCACGCTGCGCTTACCTTCGGTCCCATTGAGCCCTCCGCAAAGCCATGGCGGCGCAAATCGAGCGATTTGATTTTTCCGATGGCCTTTTGTTGCGGCGTTCCCCAGTCGAGATAGACAGCATCCACATCAGTGAGGATGACCAGCTGATCGGCTCCAAGCTTCTCGGCGAGGAGTGCTGCGGCTAGATCCTTGTCGATGACGGCTTCGACGCCACTGATCCTGCCGTCCGGATTGCGACGGACGGGTATGCCGCCGCCGCCAGCACAGATGACAAGAACGCCGCTGCGAACGAGACTTTCAATAATCGGGAGTTCAACGATTTCCACCGGCTGGGGAGAAGGCACAACCCTGCGGAATGACTTCCCATCTTGCGCGTACGTCCAAGAGTACTGCTCCCGAAGCGACGCAACTTCTTCTGAAGTGTAGACGGGACCAATCGGCTTCGTCGGCCGTTGAAATGCTGGATCGCTGCCATCGACGATAGTCTGTGTAATGAGCGCCGCGGTGGGACGTTCCTGGCGAGCATTTCGCAGTTCCTGAGCGACGACGTAACCGATCATCCCCTGCGACTCGGCCCCGAGCACATCGAGCGGATACGGCGGGAGCGCCTTGTAGGCATTGGCTTCAAGAGCGAGCAAGCCCACTTGAGGACCGTTTCCATGCACGATGACGATTTCATGTCCCTTACATGCCAGGGCCAATGCATCGGCAGCGGCGCGCATATTGCGCTGCTGATTTTCTGCAGACAAAGGCTCGCCGCGTTTCAGCAACGCGTTCCCGCCAAGAGCAACGACAATCCGCATCTGTTATGCGGCTCCTGCCATACGGAGCAGACGTCGGCCGAGCGGCTCCTGCTGGGTGATGCAATGGATGTTGCCGCCACCAAGAAGGATCTCCCGCCCAGGCACGCTTACGATCCGCCGGGTCGGAAAGAGTTTCGCCAACGCGTCCTGCGCCGGATCGTCAGCTGGATCGTTGAAGCGCGGCATCACGATTACGTCGTTGGCGATGTAGAAATTGACGTATGATGCCGCGAGTCGATTGCCTGCTTCGCGCGGCAGCGTTCCAGCAACCTTATCGACTCCAGCGGCTTCTTCAGCCGTGATCAAGACTGGTTTTGGCGCGACGAGCTTGTGAATGTTCAGCCGCCTCCCGCGTGCGTCAGTTGCCTTTTCGAGCCGTTCCAAGGCGCCGGCCGAAATCGCATATTGCGGATCGGAGCGATCTTCCGTCCACGTCAGCACAACTTCTCCGGGCGCAACGAAGCGGCAGAAATTATCAGTGTGGCCGCTCGTCTCGTCGAGATAGACGCCTTTTTCCAACCAGATGATCTTCTCGAGATTGAGATAGTCACAGAGATACTTCTCGATCTCGGCACGGCTTTTATCGGGATTGCGGTTCGGATTGAGTAAGCACTCTTCTGTGGTCAAGAGCGTGCCTTGCCCGTCGACATCGATTGAACCGCCTTCGAGAATGAAGTCCGGCGCGTACCGATCATCCCTTTCGAGTTCTATGACTTTCTCACCGACGAGGTCGTCTTGATCCCAAGGGAAGTAGAGCCCTCCAGCAAGCCCACCCCAAGCATTGAATTTCCAATCGATACCCCTTACCGCGCCCGCATCATTTACGACGAATGTCGGCCCGCAATCGCGGATCCAACTGTCGTTGCTCGTCATTTCGACGAGACGTACGGACGGGTCGAGCATCTCTCGGGCGATAAGATATTGAGCGGGAGACGCACAGACAGTTACCGGCTCTCCCTGGGCGATCGCGGCGGCGACAGCCGCGAAAGCATGCTGTGCAGGCTTTGCACCACTTCGCCAGTTATCCGATCGCTCAGGCCAGAGCATCCAGCAACCAATGTGGGGCTCCCATTCCGCCGGCATCCGAAAGCCGTCCTGCTTAGGTGTCGTTGCGAGGACCTTAGACATGGGCGATCTCCTTCGTCGGTTTCGCTGGTTCGGGACGTTTGCCATGGACGAGGAATTCGCCGACGATGACCGTGAGCACGACGCCTCCGAGCACGGCGCCTATGTAGGTCATATCAACCGCGCCGGGCTTGTAGATGAAGAAGACGATAGCCTGCAGGATGAAGAGCATGCAGATGCTGCTCAGCAGCACAGCAACCGGATAGCCGCCGGGAACGCGATAAGGACGTCGAATATCTGGATCATCCTTACGTAGTTTCAGGAACGAGAGGAACAGCAGGAAGTAGGGAAGCAGGAAGACGACGGACGAGAACGCGAAGGTCGTCCAGAAGAGATCTTCGGAACTTTTTGCGAGCCACCCGTAAATCAACAGCACGACGCTGGCGATGACACCGCACAGGATAGCCGAGTTGGCGGGTGTCTTATAAACAGGATGAAGCTTGGCGAAGATCGACGGCAGATCACCACGATTGGCCGCTTCGGCGGCCGATCGGTTTGCTCCGATCGACCACGTCGTCATGTTGGCGATCAATGTATAGAGCGTCATCACGCATAGGGCGATGACCGGAACATTGCCGGAGATGCCTGCGCCGAAGATCTTTTGAAACGTATCCGGCAGGCCCTTAATGAGGCCGATGTCGGAAAGCGGGAGTGCGAGCAGAATGCCGACGGTTGCCAGAATGTAGAAGAACGCGATGATCGACCCCGAGCGTACGATTGCCCACGGCACGTCCCGCCCAGGATTTTCCATCTCCTCACCCGCTCCGGACATCAGCTCGAAGCCGAGGAAATTATAGATAATGACCGGAAGGAACGCGAGACTATCGCCCCAGTGCGGCGTGAGCGTCGCGAGGCTGAATTCGTTCGCGGGACCGTTATGCATTGCGTAGGCAATGCCGCCGAGGCCGAGCGCGAGCATGATAATCACTTTGAAAATGGCGCCGATATTCGGCACCCATTTCCCGACCTCCAGGGTGATGATATTGATGCCGACGGTGAGCCACGTCAGGCCCAGCGTGATGACAATCTTCGTCCACAGGCTCATATCCGGCGCAATCAATTCCGCCAGAATGCCTGCAAAGAGGATGTACACAGACGGCATCCAGAAGGCGACGTTGACCCACCAGAGCCAAGCGGTACGTCCAGCCCAGACGGGTCCGAAGGCGCGGCGAACCCAGGCATAGATGCCGCCCTCCTCCGTGTAGGTGCTGCCAAGCTCAGCAGTGATCAGACCATACGGAATGAAGAACAAGACAAGCGTGAATGTCCACCAGAAGATCGATTGCACGCCGATCGAGGCGGCTGCCGTCAACTGATCAATGACGAGTACCGCACAGACGGTAAACAAGGTCATATCCAAGCCGTGGAGAACCTTTTGGAAGCGCGGAGGCCGCACTGCACCCGGGGCTGAGACCGCCATTGGATTATCCTCTTATGTTTTTAACTGACGAGTTCGGTTGCACGCATGTGGAAGTCATCGACCGCGCTCCGATACCGCGCGATAGCGCTTGGATCCGCGATCTTCAGGCGCGGATAGACGAAGTAGGCCAGCAGGGCCTTCTCGGTATGGAGCCGATTTTCAGATTGGTCGTAGATAATTGATTGAGGTCCATCCATGACGGCATCTGTCACCTCGACACCACGTGATGCCGGCAAACAGTGCATAAACTTGGCGTGCGCGGGCGCACGCGCGAGCAGGCTCTCGTTGACCTGATACTTCGGCATGAAAGCCCGTTCGCGATCAGGAATTTCAGCTTCCTGTCCGATCCACCACCAGAGATCCGTATAGATGAAGTCGGCGTCTTTAACCGCTGCATTAACGTCATCTGTAACAGTAAGGGTGCCGCCGGACTTCGCGATATTGGCGCGGGCGATATCCTGCCAGGCCTTCGGGGCCTGATAACGCACAGGTGCAGCGTGCGTGAAATGCATGCCCATCTGCGTGCAAATCATCATCAGCGAGGAGCAAACGTTGGTCGCATCACCGAGGAACGTCACATGGACGTCGGTCAGCGACTTATCCGGAAGCTTGTGCTCCATCATCGTGAAGACGTCACACACGACCTGGGTCGGATGGTTGTAGTCCGTCAAGCCATTCATGACCGGCACGGTCGAATTTGCCACGAGATCGAGAACCGTCTTGTGCTTGAGCGTTCGCGCTTCAATCACGTCGACCATACGACTGATCACCTCTGCCGTATCGCGGATGCTCTCGCGCTTGCCGAGGTGGATCTCTCCCGGTCTCAAATAGAGAGCGTGACCACCAAGCTTGGTCATCGCGACTTCGAACGAAACACGCGTGCGTGTCGATGGCTCTTCGAAGATCATGCCCAGCGACGCACCTTGAAGGAGCCGCGGGCATGCGCCTGCCTTGTCAGCTTCCTTAAGAAGGCGGACAAGGTCCATGATCCGCAGCAGCTCCTCGCGCGAGAAGTCCTGTGTGTCGACGAAGTGTCTTAAAGCTGCAGCCATCTGTCTTCTCCGTTGAGCTCATCGGAGTTCTGGTTGCTCGCGCTCTTTTCGGCCTTGATGGAGGTCAACGTTCAGTCGAACGGATGCGGTCGAGGCGCGTCTCATTACGACTCGGGATTTAACGATAACGCGGCAGCCCCCCGATCCAATCACCCGCTTCAGGCGCCTTGCTTTCCCCGCCTACGAATTGGCGGCATGTGATCAGGAATTCATCAAGACAATCAATTGAGAAACAAAAGAGAAGACAGTTCCTCGGCGCGCTCTCTATAATGGTGGGAGACGGGGGACACTTGGCAGCTAACAAGCAAACCAAGGAGTCCGTATCATGCAGTCTCTCCTCGCGGCCGCTTCGCCGGTAAATTCTTCTGTCTTTCATAGCGACGCCATCTATCGCAGACGATCAGATGTCCGCAAGCGCACGTCATATGCTGGGCGATGGCGCCATTAAACATTTCACGTGCCGCTTATGATCCAACGGTCGGCGCGCACTCTTTGGCGCTACTCATGGATCAGCATTTCCCGTTCCTCGTTCGATAGATTGAGAGGTTCGTCATGACCGCCAGTCCTGTTTCTGCGAGACCTACAGAGGCCTCGGACCCCAGTTGGTGGGGCGCTATTCTGGTCGGAGCCATTTTCGTCTTCGCTGGCATCTTCGTCCTGGGAGACGTCGTCGCTGCGACGGTAATCAGTACGATGCTCATTGGCATATTGCTGCTGGTGGCAGGCATATCGGAAATATTCCAAGCGTTTTCGACACAGCATTGGCGCGGCTTCATCTTGAGATTGCTTGTCGGATTTCTTTACGGCGTCTGCGGAATAATGCTGATCACGGACCCTGCACGTGCTTCGGTTATCCTGACCTTAGTATTCGCGCTATCTCTGATCGCTTCGGGATGCGTTCGGATCGTCCAGTCGTTTCAGTATTGGGCTTTGTTCGGCCCACTACTGCTGATTTCCGGGATCATCGGCATCGTGGCAGGCCTCGTCATTCTCGCCAAATGGCCATTTAGTGGCCTGTGGGTCTTGGGACTTCTGGTCGGCATCGATCTCCTGTCTCATGGCATTTGGTGGATCTTCTTCGGAAGCCGGGTGCGTCAGGAGAACAGCGCCGCACTCGGCTGACGAACGCTGCGCGGGAGGCGGCATTTGGCACCCAGGGCGAAGGTTCGCATGGAGCCTTCATCTGGGGCGCCTTTTATCGTTTATTCTGTAGTGGCCACAAGCAGTCGATCACTATCTCTGATAGAGGGAGGAAAGCGCATGGAGGCCGGAGCTGACACTTCGGCCTGCTTGCCTTAAGTGTTGCAAGTCTCGTGGCTTTGCCACCTCGTCAGAAAGAAGCGACCATGCAGTCGATCATCGACCCGCGGAACGGCGACGCCGAAGACGACGGATCGAGCACGAAACGACGAACATTGTTATCCCTTGCCGGAACGCTTCTCTCGGAAATCAGTTTGCCAAAGTTACTTGCGGCCTGGATCGCGTTGATCGTCGTTCCTGCGATCATGCTCGGAGCAGCGCCGGTTCTCGTCTCGATATGGATCGGAACAGTCTCGTCGAAGACGGCCGCGCTTTATACCGGTCTCTTCGCGCCGATCGCGTTGCTCGCCCTGCTTGCGATCGGATGGTTTGGCGGCAAGCCATTATGGCGATTCGTCGAGACGAATTTCTGGTCACTGAACGCACTCGCGGTGCAGCCGGCTTACGCGATTGTGCGGGAAGCGGTCCGTCAATTCGCCGAGCGCTTCATGACCGCCAGCGCTGACCAGCGAAGCCGCGGCCGCGTGCGCGCAATGAGCGCTACTGTAGCCGGCGTCCTAATTTGCGCATTTGCGATCTGGGTCTTTACGCTCGTGTGGCCGCACACGAGGTGGACGGGCTCCGTCAGCGATCTTTCATTGCCAACGAGACTGATAGGCATCGCGCTTTGCAACAGCCTCGCCATCGTCACGGCATATCTCGCGGCTGCGGCATTGACTTGGGGTCTGGCTGATACCCTCATGACGCAACCGCAGGATTTTTCTCCGGGCCCTGCCTCAGCTTCAGCAGAAAAGCTTTGGCGCGTCGTGCACCTTTCCGACATTCATACCGTCGGCGAGAGATATGGCTTTCGCATAGAAGGAGGACGCTCCGGGCCACGCGGCAATAATCGCCTTATGCAGCTTTTGGCGAAGCTCGACGCCATTCACGCACGGACACCACTCGATTTGATCGTGATCACCGGCGATATCACAGACGCCGGACGCTCGACCGAATGGGCGGAATTTCTTGATGCCATAACGTACTATCCGCGGCTGTCAGAACTCACCGTGATACTTCCGGGAAATCATGATCTCAATGTCGTCGACAGAGCAAATCCTGCGCGACTCGATTTGCCTCTCAGTCCCAAGATGCGATTGCGCGAAGTTCGGGCGCTTGCCGCCATAACCGAGGTGCAAGGCAAGCGTGTCCGCATTTTCGATGACGAGAGCGATCAGTCCGGCGCGAGCTTGCAAAAGTCGCTTGAGCCTTTGGAAGAGCAAATTGCAGAATTTGCCGATAGCGGCGCCATGCGCCTATCATGGCGCCTCGCAAACGTTTGGGCGCAAAGCTTTCCGATGATTCTGCCGCCGCAGACGCCGGACGGGCTCGGCGTCATCCTGATGGATTCGAATGCCGAGACCCATTTCTCGTTCACGAATGCGCTCGGCCTTGTGACCACCGAGCAAATACATGCCGCCGACAAGGTCTTCGCACAATTTCCCAATGCCTACTGGATCGTTGCGCTTCATCATCACGTCGTCGAGTATCCCAAAGCCTCGAAGGCGCTTTCGGAGCGGATTGGCACGGCTCTGATCAATGGCAGCTGGTTCGTTCGTCGGATGCAACGACATGGGAAGAAGATCATCGTCATGCACGGCCATCGTCATATCGATTGGATCGGGCGCTGTGGCGAGCTGACGATCGTCTCTGCTCCGTCGCCAGTGATGGACGTGACCGACGATAAAGATACCTATTTTTATATCCATACGCTCGGCGGGGGACCGGACGGGCGATTTACCCTCTTCACGCCGGAGCGCGTTGTTCTTTCTGGCGCCCTCAATCCTGTGTCCCAGCCCCCCGCAGCGGCGGTGCGCCGAAAAGATCCGCAATCCAATGCGTCGACGAATGAACCTCACACAGCGAAAGAAGCACTATGACGATCGGTACGCCGATGAAGGCTCCGGGAAGCCCCCAGAGGAACGTCCAGAAGAAGACTGAAAATAGGACGATGAAAGGCGATATCGACAATGCGTTCCCGATGAACCGCGGTTCCAGATAACTTCCGACCACAAACTGGATGACGTTGAGACACGCGAAAATGGCGACGGCCGCGGGCCACGATGCAAATTGCGCGACGGCAAACACGGTCGGAAACATGGTCGCGATAAATGGGCCGATGAAAGGTATGAAGTTCAGGGCGAATGCGATCACACCCCATTCGAGCGCCAGCGGCAGCCCCGCAAGCCACGCGAACATACATACCAAAAGGCCAGTGATCGCGCTCATCTGTGTGCGGACGAGCATATAGTGACGAAGCTTGGTGGCGGCGTTCGCTCCTCCGGTCAGTAGAACTGTGCCAAGGCTTCCTTGTCGCCACGCACGAAGTCTTGCGCATGCGTCGTCAACTTCGAGCAATCCGAGCAGCACATAAATGAAGACGACAATCAGGAAGCTGAGCGCAGTATTGAGGCGTGTGGTGACTTCCTGGGCCAGGCGCAACAATTGATCGCCACGGAAATAACTCGCCCATAGCCCGGCCAACTCGACACCATGACCTTCCAGCCACGACGTCAGCGAACCATAGAGAGCCTGCAGGCGGGCTGCGTCGTTCACGATAAATTGCCCCACGCGCCCCGCGGCCCAGGCAAGCAACATGGCAAAAGCGACGATCACGATGATGATCGCAGCTGTTGTTATTGCAACTGCGACGAGCCGGGCCATTCTGGCTTGCAGCAACCTCTGCAACGGCCAGGTGATGGCGATGATGAAGAGCGCGAAAGCGAGCGGCGCGAAGATCGTCTCGGCCACATATAGCGCCGCGCACGAGAGAATAGCGGCGCACACCCCCAGCATCGCAGTCTGGGAACGGGAGTTGGTTTGTCGTGAGGGCGGCTGATGAGAATCCACGCCGTAGTATCAGCCGGCATCGTGCCTTCGGTCAAGGAGCGCTCGACACCGTCGAGAAAACTCTGCCGCGCCGCATCAAAGCATCGATTGTGACGACGGCGTTTACATGCCATTTAGGCTTTTTTAAAAAAAGCGCGAAACTAAAAGACCGTCATCGGACAAAATTGCATATTTCGCGAACGGCGTCGATGCCGCCTCCGAGCGTTGCTCGGTCTGTCCCCTATCCTTTCTCGAATACTGCCCAATGAATTCAGCGCCATTGAAGGATAAAGCTCCGATGTCCAAAAAAGTTTTGATGCTGTTCATAGCTTCGACCGTCGTTGCGACGGCCTATGTATCGGATTTGAGAGCGGGAGAACTTAACAAATTGGAGCACGATCAAGTCGGCGATTCAGCTCGTCCCGACGTGGATCCGAACGCCTCCACGGGCGGAGACTCCTCAATTGTGAAGCAGGAGGATGAGCAGATCGGCGATTCCGCCAAGCCCGACGTCGATCCCAATGCCTCTCAGGGAAACGATGAGTCGATCGTCAAGCAGGAACAGAACCAGATTCCCCATTGACGCCTTTGATGACCTTTTTCTTAACTTCATTGCGAATGGCGTCGGCGCTAAAAAATTGGCGCCGCCGCAACTCTTTCCTTACGGCGTGTTTGGCACCGGCGTCAAAATCACTGCAATGAAATTTGATTGCTCAGCGCAGAGCTGATCGGACCACGTCGGCGCGTCGCTACCAGCCTCATAAACTTTGCATTTTGACGAGGCAGCCTCTGTCCGTAGCATGGATCATTGCGATCAAAGCCCTGGCGGCTCGAGATGAGATTTCGCAGGTCGTGGCAGCCCTAACGCAGCCCAGCGGCGCGGACGCGCAGGCCAAACGAGGGAGCGCGAGCAGTGAAAAACGCTAAGACCGGCAATCATGTTCATGGCGATTTCGGGACTGTCAGTGTCCGCAAGCGCCAAAATGTGCTGGAGAAGCGGGGTTATAAAAGGCCCACTTTTACGCGCGTTCTGTTTGGTGCTGCGCTTGCGATCAACTTGTTACCGGCTCCGATCGCGCAAGCGGCGCGTTTCGTATTCGATCAGCGCCGCACCGAGGTGCGCTTCATTTACAAGATCGCCTATGCAAAACAGCGCGGCCGCTTCACCAAGGTTTCCGGCACTCTCGACTACGACGAAGGCAAGCCCGGCAAGAGCAAAATCAAGGCTTTGATTGCGGCTTCCAGCCTTACGACTGGGGATACGCTCATAGACAGCGAGCTGAAGGGCGCGAGCTTTTTCAATGCCGCAACGTCGCCGGTGATAACGTTCAAGAGCGTTGAAGTGCATGCCGGATCAGCAACCTCCGCGGAGGTCGCCGGCGAGGTGACCGTTAATGGCATCACAAAGCCGGTGACGCTGAACGTCACAATTGAGCCGCACGATGATCCCGCCCTGAAGTATGACGTCGGCGCGCGCAAATTTATTGCTAAGACCCGCATTCGGCGCAGCGCGTTCAACATGGTGGACTACCAAGCCATGGTCGACGATGATGTTGATATCGAAATCGAAGCCATCGCTCGGCCGCGATAGCTCACGCCAATCACCTTTCATCTCATCCACCACGCGCCCCAACTTTTGGGGCGCTATTCGATTCCTTTGGCGAGGCGTCTAGAATTTCCTGCGGAGTTCCGTGCGGAACCCGAAGTTGTCCTCGCCACCTTCCTGGATCTGATAGGTCGCATCGGCGCGAAACAGCCACGCTCGGTCGAGCGGAATTTGGTATCGAACACCGAAGCCATATTGCGGATCTCTTACGCCGATGCCGTCGTTCTCGAATGGCTGCACGGTTGCCACTTCAAAAACAATCTGCTGGTCGAGATTGAAGAGATATTCGACGCCAAGCGCACCGCCGAACGTATTTGATGCGGTATCGTCGAGTTTCGGATAACCCGTCAGCGCGTCGGTTTCGAAGTTGATACCGACGTTCTTCAATATACCCGCATTATTGCCATCGACCAGCGGTTCAGGACTGCCGACGCCGACGAAGAAATTCGCGTAAGGCAAAAGCGTGCTCGGCAAGGGTGAGATCAGACTGTTTTCCGAGATGAAGGCAAAGCCATCTCCGCTTCCCCGACCATCGTCTCCAAAGTTAGCGAACAATCGGGTCGAATTCGAAATGGTGTTGGCATAGCGCCGGCTATAAGCCGCGGTTAGGAAGTGTTGCTCGACGGCTTCCTGACTTCCGTTGCCTTGAAGGAAGCCGTATCCCGCTTCGATATAACCGCCGTACGCATCGATGAAAGTTGTAACGCCAAACAGATTAGCGGCGTGGTTATCGACTTTGCCGTTTCGATCGATAAGGCTCGCATTATCGACGTTATCGAAGGCCGCGAAGAAGGTGAGATCGTAGTTTGACAGGCCGAGGGTGGGCGAGTTCTGCGCCGGGATTGTCACGGCGCCGCCGAGGATCGCATCGTTCGCCCAGATGCCGTTCTGCAGGAACAACGGAAAGAGCCCGACCGTGAACGGCAAATCGAAGCCAGCATATTTCCCTGTCACGCCCGAATAAATTGACCCAACATCACCCTCGAAAAACAACGTCTGCGGATCAAGATCGATTTCGTCATTAAACTTCTGATCGCCGTCGACGCCGCCGAATTCGAAGCGGGTGAATTTCGCATTCCCGTCCTGAAACGGCGTAAAGAACGCATGGATTCGCTCGGTTGCAGTGATCTTGAAATCGACGTCGAGGTTCAAGCGGGTTGCGACCTGCGCGATATCCTTGCCGTTGTTCTTGTTGTACGCGATCGCCGTTCGCCAATCGCCATAGACGGATAGCCCCGGCAGCAGCGGGTTCAATTTCCCGAACAGCGTGTTGCTCTCGTCGTATATCCCCGACGTGTACTGCTCACGACCGATTTCCAAAAGCGGGCGTGGCGGCTCGACTGCGGTTTTGCCGCCATAGATATCCGCCTGCCCCTTGGCATCGTACTTTTTGTTGTATTGGGGATCGGGACGGAAGGCCCCCTTGGTCGATGTCTTTTTCTTGCGCGGTTTTGAGTTCGTTTCCGTGGGAGCATTCGCCTTACCGTCGCCGGGGACGGCAGCGCCGAGATATTGCTTCGGAACAATCGTTTCGTTGGGGCGCTTTATTTCCGGCTGCCACTCCGACGTTTCTTTTCCGGACGCCCCCTCGACATCGTCCCGCTCGCGCGCGTCGTTGCGTTCCTCGGAAAGAATCGTCTCTGCAGGCGAACCTGAGATCATAAGATTGCCGCCCGCGATCAAAGCCGCGATGGCCGTTGCCGTCCCGGCGTAAGATCGCAAGTTGCCTTTTACGGCAGAAGTCATGCTGAAGCTCCCACTTCATGCCTCCGGCCAGCGCTTCACCGCAGGCAGGAGGATTCAGAGAGGCTTCGGACCCGCGTCTTTGGACCATTCCTTCGATCCAAATCCGAAACGCTCGGTTCTCGGCGTTAGCCCTTTACGTCGACATCAACCGCGAAGTCGTGGAAGTTCATGATGCGCTCGTTCATGCTCCGCTCCATATCTTTGGTGGCGCCGACAAAGCGCATGAAATAGATCGGCTCGGCGCGGCTTCGCATGCGGAAAGCAAGGCGGTATCGACCAGGCTTGCTGATCAAATTACCTGGCACTTCATATTTGGCTTCCCTCACACCCAACGGCGTCAACGAATGGTTCTCCATGCGCACCAGCGGCGGATGATTGAGGACGGTGGTCGGGATGCTCGGCGGACGTAATTGCGGCAACGGATCAATGTCGAAATTGACCGGAAGATACATTTCGCGGTCCGTGCCCTTAACGTTGGTCGTCAGAAACTTGGTCTGAAAATTCACCAGCATCTGGTCGGTATCGATGCGGCCGGCGGCGACGTCGAGACTATGCAGATCGGCCATATCGCCGTTGCTATCGACGTAACCTGACTCCCAGACATTGTTACCGTCCGGATCGACAAGCGCGACATTCACCCAAAGCTGCGGTTGTGCGCCGAGAGATCCCGACGGCAGGTTGTGGCCGGTGTTCGTGTTCTTGATCTTGTAGGAGAACGCAAGAACCGAGCCGACCTTCGGCGTGCCTTCGATGAATGGGCCATCGACTTTGCTGCTGTTCTCCATCACCCGACGACGAAGAACATCTCGTGCGTCGAGCTTCTTCAGATTTTCGTCGATAATTTCGCGCGCGTCCTCACGATCGTTTGGATCGCTCCAGCGCTTCGGAAACGAGACTTTGATCTTGCCGTCGGCGACTTTGTCTTCGAATTTGCTCGTGCCCCAGCCAGCGCGCCAATCGAACTGCAGCCAGTCCTTAATGCTGTAGGCCTGGGCTTTGACGTTGTGCGGGAAGATGCCCGGATGAGCGATCGAATAGCCCGGTCCGATGAAACGGTGGTTGGCATGTTTACGACCTGGATTGATCTCCTTGCCGCCGACGATCGCCGACGGCGCCGTCGCATAGCCCTTCGACTGGCCGGGAACTTTGCCCATGTGACAGTCCTGGCAAGTAATCCCTGCTTTACGCGCCGGGCTATCGCGATATTGGTCCCACACGATTTCGAGCTTGATGCCGAGGTTCACGGCGACCTGATGACAACTGACGCAGAACTCCGACTTGGTGATCTGGTCGTTCGTGATCATGCCTTTATGTATGTCGTTGCCGCGGCCTTTTGCGCTCGTCTTGACCGAATAGGTTTCCTTATTCGCTATGACGTTTTTGATGACGCTTTTTTCGCCGCTGCCATAAACGGGTTCGTAAATCTTACCCGGTTCAACCCGACGCTCGCCGTTGACCTTGCCGTACTGTTCTTTAACCCGGTGGCACGTGATACAAGTGACGCCTTCACGTGAGATTTGGCTTCTAGCCCAAAGCGGAGCCTCGCGCGCTTCTCCGAGTTGCGTGCCGACCTGCTGATGGCAGCGCACACAGAAGGTGCCGACCGTCCCCTGCGTCAGCGTTTGGAACTTTTGCTCGAATTTGTGGAACATCGGTGAGATCGACGCATAAGCATGCTGCGAAGATGACCACTCTTCGTAGATCTGCTTATGGCAAGTGCCGCATTGCGCGGCGGTCGGATAAAGCTCTTCGTCGCTATTCGGACTGCCGTGCGCATCGGGTTTGCTGTTATCCAATCCGTCAGGCTTGGCTTTGCCGGCCTCCGGCCTTCGGATCTCGCCTGCGGTTTCAGCAAGCATAAGCGTGCGCGGCAGGGCTTGTGTATGCCTTGATGCGTTGTTGTTCTCCTCGGCTGCGGCTTTATACGGAGGTGCCGCAGATATGAGAGCGGCACCGGCGAACATACCGGAGAGCATTGCGAATGTTGATAATCGCGTCATGGCCTTATCCCTGTCCTCAGTACATTTCAGGGCATCATTTCAATTCGCATCGCCCCGCGAAACGACGCTGAACAGCCGTCTGGAATGGATGGCCTGCTGATTAATTGAAACGCGAAATGGGCCGCGATATGGCCGCAAATTTATTCTCTCGCCGGAACGTTCAATTCGGACAATTACTCGCCTTCGTAATTACTGATGACACCCGCTTCCTTACGGCAACACGCTCTATCAGCTTGCTGATTATATTTCCAATGCAAGCTGCTGTTTATCGAAACTTTTGTGCCCTTCGCACTCCCGTTCGCAGTAGGCCACTGCGGCCCGCGCCTAGCCTCATCTCATTGATCTAATTTTTCTCATTGCCTCATTCATTACTGCTTTTTCTTCGTTTCCAATTCCGTCTTCATTTCCGCTTTTGTGCGATTACTCGCGCGGCCATTGTCTGACCACGAATGATCATTACTGAAATAAAATGCAGGCGGATGAACTTGAAATTCAGCGCCTGATCTCAGCGGGATAGATCGACATCATGAACCTCAACCCTACTGGGATGAACTTATGTCAAAACGCCACAAAATCACGATCGACGGCAAAAGCTTTCTGGCGCCGCGCGGTGCGCGTCTGCTCGATGTGGCGTTGAACAACGGTATCGACCTGCCCTACAGCTGTCGCGCCGGACATTGCGGAACATGCTGCGTGCGGCTTGTATCCGGCGACGTACACGGTGGCGAAGGAGCTGAGCCCGGGCTCATTCACGCCTGTCAGTGTCTGATCGTTGCCGACGCAGTAATCGAGCGCGGGCAGCCCGCTGATATTCGTTCCGTCAACGGCGTCTTGAGGACATTGCGGCCGCTGTCGTCGGAAGTCCTGGAAATCGGCATTACAACGGACCGTCCCCTTCCGCATCTGCCCGGCCAATACGCGCACGTACAGTTCAGCGGCTATCCGAACCGTTCCTATAGCATCACGCATGCTCTGAATGAATCGGACAACTGCGATGCCACGTGGTTTCACGTCCGCCGCGTCGAGAAGGGCCGCGTCAGCGCATCCCTCGGCAAGCGGATCGGGATCGGGCACCGTGTCAAACTCACAGGACCTTTCGGAACTGCGCACTTCCGGCCGAATCCCGGTGGCCGGATCGTTCTCGTGGCAACCAACACTGGTTTTGCGCCGATCTGGGCAATCGCCGTCGCAGCGCTTCGCGAAGATCCTTCACGAAGAATGATGGTCATTGCCGGCGGCCGCACCTTGGATTCCCTTTATATGGCCCCCGCTCTTGTGCGCCTGGCGCGTTTTCCGAACGTCGTCGTCGTACCGGTCTGCAGTTCCTTGCAGGTATCGATTCCGGCGGTCAGACCGGGTCGGCCAACCGACTATCTTCCACGCTTATTGCCCACCGATGCTTTGTACGCTTGCGGGGCACCGGGCATGGTCGAGTCGGTAAGGGCAGTTTCGGCAGACGTTGGCGCGACCTGTTACGCCGACCCATTTCTGCCGGCGCCCGACACAGCGGGCGGGCAAAGCCCTCTCACGCGCACCATCGAGAGACTCTCCTCTCCCCTCGATCGAAACATGCTTCAACTCGCTTACGACCGCCCAGGAGGTTTCAGGTAGCAATCGCTGCTCGCTTACGGTACATGCGCGAGGAATATTTCATTGCTTCTTTCAAAGCGTAACAATTGGTCGATGCTCAGCGCAGATTTCAATGCTGTGCGGTTCGGTCTGTTAGTTGCACTGCCATTGATCGTTACGCTCGACATAGGTCGCGCTGTAGCGTTGGATTCGACGAAGATCGTCGGGCCGAATGCCTGCGCCGAATGCCACAAGCAGGAAGCCGATGCCTGGAAAGGCACACATCATTTCAAAACGTTCCGAGAGCTTCCGCGCAACCCCGAAGCCAGGAAAATCGCGGAAAGGATGGACGTCCGGCGCATCAAATCGGAAAGCTTATGCGTGAATTGTCATTACACAGTTCAACGCAAGGATAACAACGATGCGGCCGTGTCCGGCATCTCCTGCGAGTCCTGTCATGGCGCCGCCAAGGATTGGATCAAAGTCCATAGCAGCTTCAGCGGTAAAACCGCGAAGACGGAAACGAAAAGCGAAGCGCAGGCGCGCTGGAAGCTCGCGGAGTCAAAAGGCATGATCCGACGTCATGCGCTCTATCAACTGGCGAAGAACTGCTACGGCTGCCACGTCGTGCCGCGAGAAGATCTCGTAAACAAAGGGCTACATCGAGCTGGCAGCCTATTCGAGCTGGTGTCCTGGTCGCAGGGCGAGGTGTTGCACAACACATGGTATTCAAGAGGCAAAGAAAATGTTCCGGCCGATGCCGAGCGCAAACGCATGCTTTATCTGATCGGCCTTGGCGTCGAACTTGAAACCGCGTTGCGCGCTGTCGGAAAGGCGACTGTGCGAAAGGCTTATGCCCTCGAAATGGCTCAGCGTGCAGACAAAGCGCGACGAAGGCTCGCAGCGGTGGCAACGGCAGTGCCAAACGTGCCGGAAATCGCCAAGATCGTGGAATTATCTCATTCGGCCGCGCTGACCTTGAACAACGAGAAGGATCTCTCGGCGGCAGCCGATGGCATATCTCAGCTGCTCGTCAGCATCACCGACAAGTATGACGGCAGCACCATGGCCGGCCTCGACATCATGATCCCGCAGCCAAGCCAGTTCAAAGGCACTGCGAGAAAAGCTTCAGCCGTCAATTGACGTTATCGGAGCGCGGCCGCGACCGGCGCGCGATTCCTACGGGGGTGGGAATGAGAAAATCTGGTGGCCTCGCGTGAAGACGGTAGCACAACGCGTTCCCGGCAGCGTGTTCTGGGTGCTTGGCTCGGCGTGGACAGTCATCCGCCGTGCGAGCCTCTTTGTCCTGCTGATCGTGCTGTCCGCGAGCTTCTTCTCCTGGGTATGGATATATGCCAGTGCGCTTCGCGATCCGCGCTATCTCGATGGCTGGGTGCTTGCTGCCGGCATGAGCCTGCAGTTCAGCTTTCACGCCGCTGTCAAGACGAACAAACTTCCGCCGAAGCTCCTCAAGAGATGGCGGGGTGTTCACATCTTCGTCGGCTACGCGCTTGTCGCCGCATTCCTCTCACATTCCAATTTTTCGATGCCAGACACCCCATTCGAGTGGGCACTGTGGAGCGGCTTCGTAACGGTGACGCTCAGTGGTGTGTTCGGCACTTACCTCGCGTGGTCCTCACGCGCCAAGGGCGGAATCGACGACAACATTAGCCTAGAGCGCATCCTCGCTCGCCGCGCTGATCTTGCGCGAGACGTGCGCGAACTCATTTCTACACCAGATCAAATTGCTGTGGAGTTGTCGCTGCCCGCTCCGCCTTATGACGCTTGGATCACCGATCTTTACGCAAACCATCTCAATCACTTTTTCGCAGAGCCGCGCAATTTTTCGTCGCATCTCTTCGGCTCGCGACGGCCGCTCCAGCGCCTGACGGCGGAGATCGAACGCCTGTCGCGCTACGTCGATGGCCCACGACAGGACAAGCTCGCGACGATCAGCAAAATGACGGCTGAAAAAGATCGTCTCGATTTTGCGCGCGTTCATCTTGCTCTGACAAGAGCGTGGCTATTCGTGCATGTCCCCATCACCTACGCGCTCCTCGTGCTGTCGGCATTGCACATCCTTGTCGTCTATTCCTATTCGTCGGGGGCCTGGTGATGCGGCTACGGCCGTGGCGAGCAACGGAGCTGCGTCCGCTTCCCAGCTTGGGGCGAGACCGATTTGCGCGCATTCTGGCGCTCGCAACATTCAGCGGCGTTAGCGCCGCGTTCATCGCGTCTCCCGGAACCCAATTTCTCATGCCGGGGCCACTGAGCAGCGCGCACGGTGCGATCAAGAATTGTTCTTCGTGCCATGCCCATAGCGGCGACGGAAAATTGAGTTGGGTCCATGGCATCGTCGCCCTTGCATCGACCGCCGACAGCAAGGCTTGCCTGACCTGTCACAAGATCCCGGAAAGCGCCTTTAACCCTCACGGCGCTTCAGCTGATGTCCTGAGGAAGAGCACGCTGCGGCTTGTAAATATTGCAACTGTAGGCCCTCAACCGTTGTCCGCGCGCGCGCAAACCGCTGCCCTGCCGATGCAGAAGATGATTTCCGGAGGCATTAACTGCGCAAGCTGTCATCAGGAGCACCGGGGCATCAATTTCGATCTGGACAAGATCTCCAATGAGCAATGCCGATCCTGTCATTCGGTGAAATTCGACAGCTTCGATAATGGTCATCCGGCATTCGATACCTACCCGTTCCGGCGACGCACACGGATCATCTATGACCACGCCGCACATTTCGACAAACACTTTCGGGACGTCGAGAAAAAAGACCCGTCGCGACAGATTCCGGTCGCCTGCTCGACGTGTCACGACAGCCAAAACGACAGACGGTTTATGGCTGTTGTTCCTTTTGAGCGAACGTGCAGTGGCTGTCATCTGGGACAAATTACCGGTAAGGACCGCGTGAACGGTCCGAAAGGCGTTGCATTTCTGACGCTGCCGGGTCTCGATCTCGAAACGCTGAAAAAGAAGAACGCGGCAATCGGCGAATGGCCGGATGCGTCGGAAGCCGAACTCACGCCTTTCATGAAAATGATGATCGGTCGAACCGACGAAGGTCGCGCGACGTTGAGAGCGGTCGACGGCCTCAATCTGCAGGACCTTGCACAGGCTAACAACGATCAAATCAAAGCTGTGACCGATCTGGCGTGGAACATTAAAAAGCTGTTCTATGCGCTGATCGCGGGAAAGGCATCAGACGTTCTTGGCGATCTTAATATCGGTAACGGCAACGCCAAGTTGAGTGTGACGCTCGTCGCCGATTTGACTGCGAACATCCCGCGGGACGTTGTCATTGGTGCGCAGCAGCAATGGTTGCCAAATTTGGCGAGAGAGATTGCCAATGGCCCATTGCCAGATGCCCCGGCGCCGAGCGCGTCCAACTCAACACCCGGTATTTTGCGTTCCGCGGCGAAGGACGAGGCGACGAGTATGGACAAACGTTCGCCTCCTGCTGACGGTGATCAAGAAAAAACGGGACAGGCAGCGGATAAGGTCAAGCGCGATCCTCCAGCGTGCCTGCTACGCGTCTTCGGTCAATGCATCATGAATAATGCGCCCGGGAACTCTGCAGATGCGGCTCATTTGGACGGCGACGACAATGGCGATAGAACGTCTACGGAAAGGAAAAAGGCCCGTGCCAACCCTCTACCGCCTGCCATGCAAGCAGGCTTGAAAGATCTCCGGCCAACAGCCGATGGCGAACGCACAATGCAAATGGCGCAAGTTTCGACGAGCAAAACCGCGGTCAACGCACGTGCTCAACCCGCGGCAAAGGCCTCGCGCCAATCCGACGACCTTCTCTCTCTCTCAGAAGAGGAGAGTCGCGATCTTGAGGCGCGAAACAAAGGCATCGCCGGCGGTCAAAGCAGTGCAACACAAGACGCAGCGTCGCCCTCGGGAACTGCGAGTACAGAAAAGAGCACGCCGCCGATTATCAGCATTGCAAGCGATATCGATGCTGAAAGCTGGGCTGAATATGGCGGCTGGTATCGGCAGGATTACGCGATTTTCTATCGACCCACCGGGCACAAAGACAAGTTCATCTACTCTTGGCTGTTCCTGACTGGTCCGAAGACGCAGAAAGATGGCACGACGGCCGCTACGGCTGTTTTCAACATCCTGACCAATAAGGACGCACCGGGATCATGCACGAAGTGCCACAGCATCGATGACGGCCGCAATGGTGGGCGCGTCGTCAATTTTTCTCCGCTTTCGGCAAGCTCCAAAGACGGACGCTTTACGCGTTTTATTCACGAGCCGCATTTCGGCATCGTGGGCAAGCGCGGCTGCCTTACATGCCACGACCTCGCAAAAGACCGGCCATATCTGAAGAGCTACGAGCACGAAAATCCGCAGAATTTTGCGTCGAATTTCAGCGCGGTGAAGAAGGATGTCTGCAAAGGCTGCCACGCCAGCAGCGGCGTGCGCCAAGACTGCCTAACATGCCACAACTATCATGTGAATGGCGTTATCACCCCGATCATGACAACGCGTAATCCATCTCGGTAGTGCCAAGATGTCGGCACTATGGCCGTCATCGCCACGCTAGGCCCCCATTTGCATCCCAATCTTCCGTCAAATGATCATCGAGGTTGGATATGGTCCAGGCTTTTGCATCGATCGCGGTGGGGACTGCTGTCACGCTTCTGGCCGCCGTACTTCTGTTGTTGCGCATGCCGCTACACGGTCGCCGCCCGGTCGTTGCGCTTACGCATCGATGGATTAACGTCGACACGCGCACATCGGGCATTGTCCTTGGATCTCTCGTAGCGATCGCCGCGGCTTGTTTTGTGCACATCGCAGAAGCCCCGAGCGGCGTTGACGGCTCTTCCGTGATAAGCCGTAGCGACGTGCATGTGATGCCGCCGGAAGCCTCCGACGGCAAAATTGAACCAGACACGGCACAAGCGTTTGCTGATCTTCGCGCCTACGCGGCCAATACAAATTCTGGCGCGTCGCCGAAGGCTGTTGCCTCGCCGGACAATACTTCCACTGCTTTGCCTGACGTCGACACGATGATTGCGAAACTGATCGCTCGTCTCGAAAAGCAACCGAATGACGTCAATGGCTGGAAAATGCTCGGGTGGTCGTATGTCAATACCGGGCGACCAGGCGATGCGGCGACGGCTTATGAGACAGCCCTTAAGCTTCAGCCCGGCGATACCACGCTCAAGAAAGCGCTCGATGAGGCACGCACAGCGCAGGCCGCCCCGCAGACATTTTCACCCAGCGTCGCGTCGCCGTCCGACAACGACGTCGCAGCGGCGGCAAAGCTTTCAAATACAGAAAACAAAGACATGATCCGCGGCATGGTCGACAAGCTTACCGCCAGACTCGAGGCCTCCCCAAACGATGAGAACGGCTGGTTGCGTCTGATGAGTTCGCGCGTCACGCTCGGCGAGACCGAGGCGGCCAAAACGGCGTTGACAAAAGCTCTCCAAGCCTTCTCCGGCGATGCTGCCGCCAAGGTCCGCCTCGTGTCGGCCGCGCGCGAACTTGGCATCAAAGCGGATTAACGGCGCGGTCTTACCGACCGTTTTAAGCCGAACCGCGAAGCACGTCGTAAAACGCGTTCTCGTTATTGGCCATGCGAAGCTTCTCTGCGACGTCGCGATTACGCAGTCGGCGTGAAACCGCGGCAAGGGCATTCAGATGCGTCTTCTCTGCTCCAGCCGGTGTCAAAAGCAGAAAAGCCAAGTCGACCGGTTTGCTATCAATCGCTTCGAACTCGACCGGTGGCTTAAGTCTCGCGACAAGGCCGAACGTTTGCTTGAGATCGGCATAAGCTGCGTGGGGAAGGGCAATGCCGTCGCCCATTCCGGTGGAGCCGAGACTTTCTCGTTTATTGAGTTCGGCGAAGATTGTCTCGGCAGGAAGCCCGGTCGCCGCAGATGCCCGTTCCGACAACGTGCGAAGGAGCGCTAATTTCGTCGGCACGCGCACGTCCAGCATGACGGCGCGCGGCGAAAGAAAGTCAATAATGCAGGATGCCATGAGAAATCCTCGGCGCACGCGCCACCTTCAATCGGGAGCGCGGAGGCGGTAGCCAACGCCTGTTTCAGTCAGAATATATTCCGGGCTGTTCGGACGCGGTTCGATTTTCTGCCGAAGCTGCGCGACGTAAACGCGGACGTATTGGGAATCGGCAGAGGGATCCCAAAGCTCTCGCAACAGGAAATTGTGCGTCAGTACTTTGCCCGCATGCTGAACAAAGAGACGCAGCAGGTCGTATTCCTTCGGCGATAGCTTGATCTCTCGTTCGCCAACCTTGACAATGCGGCGCACGAGATCGACCGACAGATCGCCGACATGGAAAATGGGCCGCTCGCCCTGAATCTGTAGCCGATGGCGAAGTGCGGCTCGCATTCTGGCGAGAAGCTCGTTGATGCCAAATGGCTTCGTCACATAGTCATCGGCTCCGAAATCAAGGGCCTGTACCTTGGCGGTTTCGTCAGCGCGGCTCGACAGCACCACGATGGGAACGGCTTCATTCAGATCGCGGATGGCTCGCAGCAGGTCCATGCCTTGCATATCCGGCAAGCCGAGATCGAGGACGACAATATCCGGAGTCTCCGCCATCAGCTCCAGAGCTTTGCGCGCATTCGGCGCGTCGATTACCTGATAGCCTTGCGTTGCAAGCCCCATGCGGAGAAGTTTGCGGATTGGTGGCTCATCATCGATGACGAGAACTTTGATAGCGGGCGCACTCATGCGGCGTTTTCCAGCGTTTCTGATCGGACGGATGCCGGAAGCGTTACGGTCAGCAGTGCACCGCTGCGATCAGGCCGATTACCCGCCGTTATCGTTCCGCCCATGATTTCGATAAATCCGCGGGAGATCGGCAATCCAAGCCCCGTTCCGGCGCGGACATGATCAGCCTTGTTCGCGCGATAGAATTTATCGAAGATTTTTTCAACATCACGGTCGGGGATGCCAGGCCCTTCATCTCGGATTTGAATGACAGCGAGTCCATGATCGTTCCAAGCGCCGACCTCAATCAACGTATTCCCGGGCGCGTATTTTGCAGCATTGTCAAGGAGATTGAAAAGCACTTGCTCAAGTAAAACGGGATCAGCATCCACCTTCAATGGCTCCGATGGAAGATTGGCCTGGACCTTATGTCTCGAAAGGATCTTTCTCGCGCGCTTGAGCGCTGCATCGACAATCTCGCCAACGTCTTGAATTTCCGTCTTGGCGACGATGGCGCCGGCTTCTAGCTTCGTCATATCGAGAAGGTTGGCAATGAACCGGTTGAGGCGTTCGGATTCATCGATGATCGTAGCGAGCAACTCCGACTGCGCCTCGGCATCGAACTTGTCGCCCAGGTCGCGCATCGTCGTTGCAGCGCCGAGAATAGCGGCCAGGGGCGTCTTGAGATCGTGAGACAACGACGTCAGCAGAGCTGCGCGGAGCCGTTCCGTCTCGATGCTGCGTTTCGCGCGCTCGACGTCCTCGACGAGGTGGACGCGCTCGATGGCGAGTGCGCCCTGGTTGGCGAGCGCATCGAACAGCCGCCGTTGGTCCGGCGTCAGCAGCGGTCCGGGACGGTCGCTGTCTATGCCGACGACCCCGACGATACCGCGTGCGGTCCGGAGCGGCAGAAAAAGGCGGTGCGACCCGGGCAGCGTATCGGAGCCGCGCCCTGCCGGGCGGTCGTTGGTCCAAGCCCACGTCGCGGCCGCGATATCGGACGGATCAAGCATATCTTCCGGCGGATATCCCGCCTTCACGGCAATCGAGCCATTCTCCGGCAGCAACAGCACGACACGGACTTTCAGCATCGAGGCGATCTGAAAGACGGTTGCCCAAAGCACATCATCAAGCGTGCCGGTTCCGGCAAGCTTGCGACTGAAGCCATACAGCGACTCCGTCGTGCTGGCGCGGTTCATGGCGATCACAGTCTGACTGCGCATGCGCGCTGCGATGTTCGACACGACGACCGCTACGACGACGAAGCAAAGAAACGCCGCGACGTTCTTGGCATCGGCGATGGTAAATGTGAAGAGCGGAGGCAGAAAGAAATAGTTGTAAAGCAGCGCGCCGGCCACGCTGGCGACAAGCGAGGGGCCGATGCCAAGCTTGGCTGCCACGCCCACAATCGCCGTCAAGAATATAAGATCGACGCTCTCCACGCCTATCCATGGTCTGAGCACCCAGGCCACGCCAAGCGCAACAGCCATCGCTACAAACGTGATGAGATAATTCAGCGGCCGATGTGGCGGTTGATCCTTTGCTGTTCGAACCGCCTGCGCTGTCGCCGGCTCGGCTGGCAATTGCTCTCCGGAAATGACGTGAACGCTGATGTTTCCAGATTGCCTGACGAGATCGTGGACCACCGAACCGTTGAGAATTTCGAACCATCTCGGCCGATCGGATTTACCGACGATGATTTGCGTCACGTTGTGGGCGCGCGCATACGAGATGATATCGTCGGCGATCGACTTGGAACTTCCGGGCATTGTCAGCGTTTCGCCGCCGAGAAGTTCGGCGAGACGCATCGCTTCAGCAATTCGGTTACGCTCGCCTTCGGAAAATCTGAGGCTGCGGCGCGTCTCGATAGTGACCGCAGTCCACTGCGCGTGCAGGCGATCGGCAGCACGTTTCGCATAGCGCACGAGCCCGGATGAGCGCACATCTTCGTTGACGCACACGAGCACGCGCTCACACGCCGCCCACGGGCCGGACATGGCTTTGGCGCGAAGCTGGGTTACGAGCTGTTCATCGACGCGTTCGGCGGTGCGGCGTAAAGCGAGTTCGCGCAATGCGGTAAGCTTGACGGGCGAGAAGAAATTTTCAAGCGCGCGGCGCGCCTGATCCGGGACGTAGACCTTCCCTTCCTTCAATCGCTGAATAAGATCCTCTGGCGTGATGTCGACAAGCTCGACATCGTCGGCCCGGGCGAGGATCGAATCCGGCACCGTTTCGCGGACGCGTATGCCAGTGATCTGGGCAACGACGTCATTCAGGCTATCGATATGCTGGATGTTGATAGTGGTGAAAACGTCAATGCCTTCGTCGAGCAACTCTTCGACATCGAGATAGCGTTTCGGGTGACGGCTCATCGGTGCATTGGTGTGCGCCAGCTCGTCTATCAGCGCAATCTCGGGGCGCCGCGCGATGACGGCGTCAATATCGAGTTCCTCCAGCGTCTGACCTTTGTATTCGACCTGACGCGGAGGGATAACGTCAAGACCGCGAAGAAGTGCTTTTGTTTCCTTGCGTCCGTGGGTTTCGACGACGCCGACAACGACGTCAGCGCCCTCTTTAACCTTGGCGCGGGCGGTGCGAAGCATTTCATAGGTCTTGCCGACGCCGGGAGCCGCGCCGAGAAAAATCTTCAACCGTCCCTTCTGGCGCTCCTCGCGTTTCAAAACCTCGAGGAGCGCCTCCGGCGACGGTCGATGATCGGGTGTGCGGTTTTCGTCCGCCATCTTATTACTTTCCTCGCGGCGCCAGCGCGCCGCGCAATATTCACTGTGCCGTCGTGCCGTCAAGAGCCAGATTGAGCGCCAGGACATTGACGCGGGGCTCGCCGATCAACCCTAGGAACGGTTTTTCGATGTTGCGGTCAATGAGGCTGCGAACGTCCGCTTCCGGCATGTTGCGGGCCTTGGCAATTCGGGTCATCTGAAAATAGGCGGCAGACGGCGAAATGTCAGGGTCGAGGCCCGACGCGGACGTCGTAACCAGCTCGATCGGCACCTCCGCTCCGGGGTTCTCTGCCTTCAATTTGGCCATGTCAGTCTTAACGCGATCAATCAGGGCCTTGTTTGTGGGGCCGAGGTTCGAGCCCATCGAATTCGCGGCATTATAAGGCTGCGCTACCGTTTTCGATGGGTCGGCTGGGTCCGAGCCCGTTGTCGCGGACGGACGGCCATGGAAGTACTTATCGGACATGAACGACTGGCCGATGAGTTCGGATCCGATGACCTTGCCGTTGCGGACGATCAAGCTGCCCTGGGATTGCTTGGGAAAGATGGCTTCGGCTATGCCGGTCATAGCGAGCGGATATACGAGGCCGGTGATGAGCGTCAATGCGAGCAGCACGACGACGGCTGGGCGAATTTCTTTCAACATGGCGTGTTACCTCAAGCGAGATGCAGAGCGTTGATGGCCAAGTCGATGGCCTTGATGCCGATGAAGGGAACGACGACGCCGCCGAGCCCGTAAATCAGCAGGTTGCGGCGGAGCAACGGTCCGGCACCGATCGCGCGATAGGCGACGCCCTTCAGCGCCAACGGAATCAGCGCGATGATGATCAGAGCGTTGAAGATGATCGCCGACAGGATCGCGCTTTGCGGGCTACCAAGCGCCATGATGTTGAGCGCATTAAGCTGCGGATAGAAAGCAACAAACATCGCCGGAATGATCGCGAAGTATTTAGCAACGTCGTTCGCAATCGAGAACGTCGTAAGCGCGCCGCGCGTCATCAATAGCTGTTTGCCGATCTCGACGATCTCGATGAGCTTGGTCGGGTTGCTGTCGAGATCGACCATATTGCCGGCTTCGCGAGCAGCGACGGTTCCGGTATTCATCGCGACCCCGACGTCGGCCTGTGCAAGCGCTGGCGCATCGTTAGTGCCGTCGCCGCACATGGCGACCAACTTGCCTTTTGCCTGCTCGTCGCGGATGAGGCGCAATTTGTCTTCCGGTGTCGCCTGGGCGAGAAAGTCGTCAACGCCGGCTTCGGCGGCGATAGCGGCCGCCGTCATTGGGTTGTCGCCAGTGATCATCACTGTGCGAATGCCCATGCGGCGAAGCTCGGCGAAGCGCTCGCGAATCCCGCCTTTAACGATATCTTTGAGGTGGATGACACCGAGCAAGCGGCCGTCCTTGGCGACCGCCAGCGGTGTCCCGCCCGCTTTCGCGATCGTTTCCGTGATAGCCTTTATCTCGCGTGTGGCCTCAGCACTGATTGTCGGACGAAGCACTTGTGCTGTTGCGCCAGACGAGGCCGTCGTGACCGGGGCGTTTAGGTATTTCAACACAGCGTCCACGGCACCTTTACGGATCGACGATCCCTCGAATTCCACACCGCTCATGCGGCTCTGGGCCGTGAATGGAATGAAGTGCGCTTTAATATCCGCGACATCTCGACCGCGAATGCCGTGCTTGTCTTTAGCGAGAATAACCACCGAGCGACCTTCCGGCGTCTCGTCTGCCAGAGATGCGAGCTGGGCGGCATCCGCGAGTTCCGACTCGCTGACGCCGGACAGCGGTACGAATTCGGTTGCCTGACGGTTGCCGAGCGTGATCGTTCCGGTTTTATCGAGAAGGAGCGTGTCGACGTCGCCAGCGGCTTCAACGGCTCGGCCCGACATCGCAAGAACGTTGAAACGCACAAGGCGATCCATGCCGGCGATACCGATGGCTGAAAGCAGCGCGCCGATCGTCGTCGGAATGAGCGTAACGAAGAGCGCGACAAGGACGATGACCGAGATCGTGCCGCCGGCATAAGCGGCATAGCTCGGGATCGTTGCGGTCGCAAAGACGAAAATGATCGTGAGGCCAGCGAGAAGAATGTTGAGTGCGATCTCGTTGGGTGTTTTCTGGCGTTCCGCGCCTTCGACAAGCTTGATCATGCGATCAATGAAGGTCGAACCCTGGGCCGCCGTGATGCGGACGACGATCCAGTCCGACAACACGAGTGTTCCGCCCGTTACTGCCGACCTGTCGCCGCCGGACTCACGAATGACCGGCGCTGATTCACCTGTGATCGCGGCTTCGTTGACCGACGCGACGCCTTCGATGACTTCGCCGTCGGAGGGAATGGTGTCGCCCGGCTCGACGAGGACCACGTCTCCGACTTTCAGCGTGGTTCCGGGAATGAGCTTGTAGTTGCGGCCCGATCCCGTCATCAGCTTGGCTTGCGTTTCCTGGCGCTGAACACGCAGGGAGTCTGCTTGAGCCTTGCCGCGACCTTCCGCGATGGCCTCCGCGAAGTTTGCGAAAAGCACAGTGAACCAAAGCCACAGGATGATTTGGAACGTGAACGCCAAGTTACCTTCGCCCGTTACCATGCCGTGGAGAAAGATGATCGTGGTCAAGACCGTCACGACTTCGAGAACGAACATGATCGGATTTTTGATCATCTTGCGCGGATCAAGCTTCGCGAAGGCCGAACCGATTGCCGGAACCACGATTTTGGGATCGAGCATCGTCGCCGAGCTTTTCTTGCGCGCCATAGACGTATCCATCTTGGAAACTCCGAAAAGAGAGATCAGTAGAGCGTACCGGCCGTCATCGAGAGGTGCTCGACGATGGGCCCGAGTGCGAGCGCGGGAAAGAATGTCAGTCCGCCAACGATCAGGATGACGCCGACGACAAGGCCGACAAAGAGTCCGCCGGTGGTCGGGAACGTTCCGACAGAAGGTGCGAGCGTCTTCTTTTCTGCCAACGCGCCTGCGATCGCCATCGCCGGCACGATCATCAGGAAACGCCCAACAAACATCGAGATCGCGCCCGTTACATTGTAGAAGAAAGTGTTGCCTGTGATGCCTGCGAAGGCGGAGCCATTGTTTCCGGTGCTCGATGAGAAGAGATACAGGATCTCAGAGAAGCCGTGTGGACCGGGGTTGGCGATGGAGGCTAAGGCGGATGGGAGCACCGCCGCGACAGCAGTCCAACCGAGGATCATCAGCGGCAGGATCAATATGGCGAGCATGGCCATCTTGACTTCTTTCGCTTCGATCTTCTTGCCGACATATTCGGGCGTGCGGCCAACCATAAGTCCGGCAACGAAGATTGCGAGGACGACGAACAGCAACATGCCGTAAAGCCCTGCCCCGACGCCGCCGACGATGATTTCGCCTAGTTGGATATTCAGGAGCGGGATCATTCCGCCGAGGGCCGTGAAGGAGTCATGCATGGCATTGACGGCGCCGCAGGATGCGGCCGTCGTAATGACTGCGAACAAGGCCGATCCCACGATACCGAAGCGGGTTTCCTTGCCTTCCATGTTGCCACCTGTCAGGCCGAGTGCGTTGAGGCCGGTGGTGCCGTTGGCTTCGGCCCAGTAACAGACCGCAACGCCGGCAATGAAAAGCACGCCCATAACGGCGAGGATGGCCCAGCCTTGGCGCTGGTTGCCGACCATGCGACCGAAGACGTTCGTCAACGCAGCGCCGAGCGCAAAAATGGAGATCATCTGGACGAAGTTCGAGAGCGCGGTCGGGTTCTCGAACGGATGTGAGGCGTTGGCATTGAAGAAACCGCCGCCATTGGTGCCGAGCATCTTGATGGCAACCTGGGAGGCGACCGGACCGACGGCGATCGTCTGTTTGGCGCCTTCGAGCGTCGTCGCATCGACATACGCGCCAAGCGTCTGCGGGATACCCTGCCAGACGAGAAACAACGTGTAAGGGATACAAATCGGCAGCAGGATGTAGAGCGTGCAGCGAGTAACATCCACCCAGAAGTTACCGAGATTTCTTGTCGATGCGCGCGCAAAGCCACGTATCAAGACGATCGCAAGAACGATGCCCGTTGCAGCCGACAGAAAATTCTGATGCGTCAGTCCAAGCATCTGCGTGAGATACGACATCGTCGTCTCGCCGCCGTAGTTCTGCCAGTTCGTGTTGGTGATGAAGCTGATGGCGGTGTTGAAAGACAGGTCGGCTGCCAGCGCTGTCATTCCTTGCGGATTGAAAGGCAGCGCACCTTGCACGCGCAGCACGGCATAGAGAATGACGAAGCCGCCGATATGAAACAGCAGCATCGAGACGGTATAGCGCAGCCAATCCTGCTCGCCGCGTGCGTCGACGCCCGCGATTTTATAGAGACCGGCTTCGACCGGGCTCAAGATTGGCGAAAGAAATGTTTTCTCGCCAGAGAAAACGCGCGTCATGTACCAGCCGAGCGGCTTCACGAGCGCCAAGACGATCGCGCAATAGAGCGCAATCTGGATCCAACCTATAAGTGTCATATGCGTTGGCCTTTCAGAACCGCTCAGGACGCAGAAGGGCGTAAACGAGGTAGGCGAGCAGGCCGGCCGTGACGATGCCGGCCAGGGCGTAGTCGAATGTCATGGAGACCTCACAATCGGTCGCAGGCAAAAGCGTAAGCGATAGCAATGGCAAAGAGCGCCAGCCCGCCCGCTACAAGGATGATGTCCAGCATTTTCGTTTTCCTACTCCGAGGCATGCAGCGCCCGCACGAAAGGGATTGCGGGCCGCGTTTAGGTGACACGCGGCGCATAGGAATTCGAGTTGAGCGGGGGGAGATCCGTATAAGAATCTCATAAGGACGGCGGGGCTCGAAAGGCGCTCGGTGCCTGCATGACCGTGATAGCAAAAATAAAAAGGCCTCCGCGAGGGAGGCCTTTCTGTGGCTCGTCTATATCTCAGTTCGTCACTCAGCCGGGCTGGCCGTGAAATTGCCGATGATCGTTTTGTGATGCCTTGCTTCCATGCTGATCTGGAAAATGAAGAAGGCAATAAAGAATGCGAGGATGGCGAGCGTGAAAAGAATTTCGTCGCCATGGAACGGATAGATAGCGCTCATCTCGGGAAGTTTTTCGAAGCCAGAGACACCCGTGTTCATGAAGCTCTCCTTTGGATCTTATGGAATAAGAGAGCCGGCGGCATAGTCCGCCGCCGGCGTAAAGATTAGATTTTGAGTTCCTTACGCTGCAGAGCCTCAAAGGCTGCTTCAGCTCCCGAGAGATTCGGGTAGGTCGTCTCGATGTGCTCGCCATCGAGACCCGTCAGCTCGACCTTCGGATCGACACGGAGTAGGCCCAGCATCTTCAGGACAAAGCCGATAATGTAGCCTGGGATCAGACCGAAACCGAGGGCGAAGACGAGCGTCGCGATGGTGTTGCCGATCGGCGTTACGACCGGCAGACCTTGCGCGTTCGTCCCGAACCAACCTGCACCTTCTGAAAGCGCAACGGCTGCGCCGGAGCTCGGCATGATTGCCGGGTAACCCCACAGCACAAATCCGGCGACGATGCCGCCGAACACGCCGCAATAGCCGTGCACCGCAACCGCGCCGACAGCGTCATCGAGTTTGTATTTCTTTTCGACCCAGTTATGCGCGTAGTACGCCATGATCGTACCGGCGACGGCAATCGCAAGAGCGACAACGGGATGGTAGAGGTCGTTGCCGGCGCTTGCCGAGATGAGGCCCGTGAGGCCGCCGGAGAACGTCCAGAAGGCGTTGCCGTTGGACACCAGATAGGCCGTCATCATGCCGCCGAAGAGGGCGAGCAAGAAGTTCATCGTGACGCCCGACAACGTGATCGGGAAGCCATAGATGTTCGTCGCGGTCCAGTAGGCGGGCTGGCCTTCGGCGGCGACGTTGGCCATCGGGATGTGGCAAGCGGCATAGAAGCCGAAGAAGCCCACGTAGATCATGAAGAGACCCACGGTGACCATCCACGGATTGTGCGCCGGGATTTCGCGCGGCGTGCCGTCAGGCGCGAACTTGCCGATGCGCGGCCCGAGGTGCATCAGGATGCCGAGGGTAACAAAACCCGAAACCGAGTGCAGGACGGCCGAGCAATACTGGTCGTGGAACCCGAGGTATTGCGTCATCCAGCCATTGCCTGACCAGCCCCATGCTGCGGGGACGACCCAGGCAACTGCGCCGACATAGATGGCGATGATCAAAAAGCCCGACGTCTTTGCGCGCTCGATGATCGAGCCCGAGACGATCGAGGCCGCGGTCATGCCGAAGAGTGCGAATGCACCCCAGAAAACGCCGGAGATGCGGTCAGACAGGTTGGGAGCGAGCTTATCGGACCATGGCTCGAAGCCCGTTGAGAAGCTGACGGATGTCGAGCTGACAGGCCAACCCTGCAAGGCGATGTAGATCCACATACCGAACAGGAAAAACGCCAAGCCCACGACGGGAATTGCCATCGCGTTCTTAAGAAGTGTGTGCTGGACGTTTTTGGTTCGTGCGACACCGACTTCGTACATGCAGAAGCCGATGTGAATGAAGAACATCAAGACGATAGTCAGAAAGAAATAGAACTCGGTGAATATCGTCAGCATTGCCGTGGATTGATCGGCCATAAGCGACTCCCCTCTCGTGCCTGGCCTGCCGTCGCGGCCGTCCAAGGCAGTTTCCTTACAAATTCGTAAGCGCAGGAATCGTGCCAAATGGTGCCTGGTCGTATTTTCATGTTCTTCTCAGGAAAATCAGCCGATTTTCCAGAAAATAAACGGCCAGATAGATCGATTCGTTTGCAATTGTTTAAATTGTAGGCACTCGCGCGCCCGGATATGCCGTTCGGTCTAACTTGACATTCGAGTTGGATGATTTGCGTTCAATATCTTTTGAGTTCGCGGAAGACGTGCGAGCTTACGGTGCACCGAACAACACCCTGATTTTGCGCGAGAGGTTCGGCGCGTTTCGGAAATCCCGCCAAAGATAGCCCCATTCCGACAACGCGATGTGAAGCGGGTTCGTGCTCGGCTCGCGGCCCTTCAGGCCAAATTTCAGCGCCTCGCCAGCCGGCTCAGCCGCGAACGACCCAAACAACCGGTCGAAGACGATAAGGACTGAGCCATAGTTCTTGTCGAGGCAGGTTTCGTTCGACGCGTGATGGACACGATGATGAGCCGGCGAGTTCAAGACCCATTCCAGCGGACCCAGGCGAACGGGAACGGCGGTGTGCAGGAAAAACTGATAGACTAGCCCCAGCCCGAGCGTCAGCCCGATGGCAGCCGGATGAAATCCGATGAGCGCCAACGGCAGGAAGAACAGAAACGCACCGCTGATCACGCCCGTCCAGCCGAGCCTGATGGCGGCCGACAGGTTGAAGTGCGTCGCTGAGTGATGCACGGCGTGTGTCGCCCAAAACCAACGGACCCGGTGTGACGCGCGATGAAACCAGTAGTAAAAGAACTCCACACCGAGAAACAGCGCGATCCAGCTCCATGCTGTATCGAGCGGAATATCGAAAAGGCGATGCCGATAGCAGAACAGCATCGGGATCGCGACGAGGCCGCCGGTCAGAATACGCGACGCAAGATCGCCGACTGCGACGCCTATCGAAGCTACTGTCTCCCGCCCATCTTGCTCGTCAGCATGGTGTGCGAGCCGCACATAGAGAAGCTCGACGGCAATGAATACAAGCGCAACAGGAAAGAAGCCGAAGAGCGGCCGGGGAGCAGTGCTCAGAAATGCCGGAATATCCGTCATGGGGCTTGCGTCCTTTGATTTTGAGAGTGCGCGCAACGGCAGGGAGGGCATTGCCCCTCCCCGTCTCGATGCCATGTCGTCTTCGGCGTTAGTTCGCCGCTGAATTCCTTACGGCGATAATGGCATCGCGGCATGGCTGACTGAGGCTTCCTGCCTTCTCCGAGAAACAACGGAGAATTCGGCCACCACCTGGCATCACGCTGCCGCAGAGGCGCGCACGATCGTCCTTGCAGACGGCGAGCGCCGCGCGGGCGTTCGGATTATTGGCGAGAGCTTGAATCTGCGCCTTGGTGAGTGGTTTGTCGGAAGCAGCCTGTGCGAGCGCGACGCCCGCGGAAAAGCCGATCCAAGGTAGGGCAAACAAGGCAGCGAAAATGACGGGTCGCATCACGTACTCCGAGGTCAGAGGAAAAAATGAAATAGCTTGGGTTGGCCTGGCGCCGTCATCGCGCCGAGCATAGTCTCTATGCGGCAGGTTTCAGTTTCGAGTGACCGAGCTATTGCGCGTTACGCTGCCGCCATATGGACCGCTATAGGTCGCGGAATGATTGCACGTCCCGCCAGAACAGCTGGTGCTGCCATAGCGGTTCACAGTATTTCCACGCGGACCGGTATAGCTCTGATGGGAAGCGCACGAGCCGTAGGCGCACGAACCTGATCCCGACGAGTGCCAAGTTCCACCGCGAGGGCCAACGCCACCACCGGAGCGCTGCCATCCGGCCTCAGCCACGGTGGCGCCAGCGACGAACATAGCGGCCGCGACACAAAACGGGGCTATGACGAATTTCTTGAGGATCATGAGGGTTCTCCTTTGCAATCGTCACTCCGGGGTGGCGTGACGACAGGGAACCTCACCCGCTAGCGTATCCGGCGTATTTCAAACCGCGCCCCGAACTTTACGTTTTGTAACAGGACCTCGGAACGCTTGCACTCACACGAGGGCTGGCTTCACATCGCGACATGACCAACCGCCCGCATATCCTCATCATCGAAGACGACGCCGAAATCCGGTCGCTCGTTCAAGGCTATCTGCAGAAGCAAGGGTTTCGCGTCGAGACAGGAGACGGCGGCGCGGCGCTTGACCGGCATCTGACAATTTTCGGAGAGCCGGACCTGATCGTGCTCGACATCATGCTGCCTGGCGAGGACGGCTTGTCGATCTGCCGAAGACTTCGCGCCACGTCCCGTGTGCCGATCCTGATGCTGACGGCACGCGGCGAAGATATCGACCGTATCGTCGGGTTGGAGATCGGCGCTGACGATTATCTTCCGAAGCCGTTCAATCCTCGCGAGCTGACGGCGCGTATTCGCGCCATCCTGCGCCGCAACGAGCCGCCGCCCGTCGAGAAGAAGCGCCTAAAGCTCGGCGACATGATCATAGACCTCGAAGCGCGCTCGGTGACGGACGCAAGCGCCGCTCCCATTGAATTGACCAGCGCCGAATTCGACTTGCTCGAATGTTTTGTGACGCGGCCGGGACGCGTTCTGTCGCGCGAGCAATTAATGGACTGGACGCGCGGACGTCGCTCCGAACCACTCGACCGCACCATTGACGTTCAGCTCAGCCGGCTGCGAAAGAAAATAGACCGCGGCGAGGTCCCCATGTTCAAGACGATGCGTAATGTCGGATACATTCTGGCGGCGCGCATCGAGGAGGTTTGAGCGTGCTGTCACGTCTTGGATTCGTCGGCCGTCTCTCGGCGATCATTTTGCTGGCGCTGATAGGTCTGTGGGCGGTGGGCGCCGGGCTGTCCTACGTCACACGCTCACCTTTGGTCACGACGCCTGGCGCGTTTCCGCTCCCGAACCAAATGGCTGCCATCGTCGAGCTGCTCGAGACGACGGATGGTGCCCGCCGAGAGACTGTTCTCAACGCTGTGAGAAGCGATACGCTCGGCGTCGAGATTGCCGACAAAGCTCCGGTAGTGGCCGTCGATCAACGGCGGCTCAAGGGGATTGAATGGCTGGTCGAACGTTACGTCAATGAACTCGGCAACCGCGAGGTGATTGCGGTCTCCGGCCCGACCGACACGGGCATGGTTGCCGACATTCGCCCAGGGAGCCGGTGGATGCTGACGCGCCGCATCGTCCGGATCGCAGTGGCTCTCAAAAGCGGCGGGTACGCCGTCTTTGAGCCGCGGGGCGAGATTTCGCGGCGATTTTTCGGCGTTCCGGCCGGCTATTGGCTGGCCGTGCTCGGTTCCCTCGTTGGCATCGCGGCGTTGTTCGCGGTCTGGCGCGAGGCGCGGCCTCTGAAAGAGCTGTCGCGCGCGGTAACGAGGTTCTCAGGCGATGGGACGCCGGTTGTGATTACGCCGCGCGGCGCGCCGGAACTCAAACGGCTGATCGAGGCAACGAACCGGATGCAGGAGCGCATCGCGACGCTCCTCCAAGGCCGGACCGTGCTGCTCGGCGCCGTGTCGCACGATCTCAAGACGTACATCACACGACTGAAGCTCAGAACCGAGATGATTTCGGATCCGGATCAGCAGGCGCGCGCCGAGCGCGATCTCGACGACATGACGGTTCTCATCGACGATGCTCTGGCGGTAGCACGTGGCGGGTCGGAACAGGTTCGCACGGGCGTCGTCGATCTTGGTGAAGTGCTCGGCATGCTCTGCGCCGATCATCCGAATGTCGAGTTGGAGCTTCCAGGCAATACCTTGACGCTAATGGGAGACGAGGTCGCGCTGCGGCGGCTTTTTACGAACCTAATCGACAACGCACTCCGCTACGGTGCGAAAGCTCCGAAAGTGACGGCGGGCGCAATCGGCGGACGCGTGCGCGTTCTGATCGACGACGATGGGCCAGGCATTCCCGTTGCCGAGCGCGCCTTGGTCTTCGAGCCGTTCTACCGCCGCGAACCTTCGCGCAGCCGAGAGACCGGCGGCAGCGGCCTCGGGCTTGCGATCGCGAAGCAGATTGTCGAGCTTCACAATGGGTCCATCACGCTGGGAGACTCGCCGCGAGGCGGCCTTCGCGTCATCGTCGAGTTGCCGATGCGGGCCGAGAGGGCGTCGACCCAACCGCTACGCCGGTCGGCGTAACTAGGCTGCGCGGTAGAGCGGCGAGGCGCGCAGATGGCCGATGCGCTCGCCGGTAACCGGATGGCTGCGCAGATACGACGCGAGCCGGTCCTCGATGTAGTCTTCCGGGATGCCGCTCAGCGCACGATGATGATGCTCAAGCTTGGCAAGCGCCGTTTCGAGCGTGTTTGCATCGCCCGTCAACTCGAGAGCGAATGCGTCGGCCTCGATTTCACGGAAGCGGGATAGCGCAAGCATCAACAGCTCGGCGATTGCGGGGGCTCGCGTGAGCACCCACTGCAGCGAGGATTGCTGCTTGACGGCGCCGAAAGCGTGGACCGGTGCAAGGCCTGCCGCAGCGACGTCATTGATCGCGCGCTGCAACTGCGCTGCCCATGACATCGTCGCGCTGTCTCCATTGCAGATGTGCGCGATCTCGTGCGCGAAAATCGCCCCAACTTCTTTCGTGGTCATGCCACGCAGCAACCCTTCGGTGAAGGTGACGATCGCATCGTTCGGACCGCCGAATGCATAGGCGTTCATCGCCCTCTGCCCGATCAGCACGCAGATGCGAGGCCGTTGCGGCAGCCTTGCGTGCCAGCAGATGCGATCGATTTCGGCGAACAGCTCGGGAGCGTCCGCGGGCTCGAGCGTGCGGATCGCAAAATGATCACGCGGAGTGTTTTGCATTTCCGGGCCGCGATCACGACACGGCGTGCCGCGCGCAACGGCGCGTCTTACGCCCTCGTCGCCGCCGACGATCCATCCGCATGATGCGAGGAGCAACAGCAATCCCGCACGGACGTGACGGGAGAGCCGGTCGTTTTCGGCACGTTGTGACTGCGGCTGAAACGGAGCGGACGAATTGCCTGAGCGGTCGCAAGGCGCGAACGCGCGGGAGGTATCGACCATGCCGCACGCAGCCGGGCTGCCTGGAATTCCATCAACATGGAATGGCGGCCATCGATTGGCGCGAAGGAAGGTGCCGAAATCTCCCGGTAAATCCACGATTTTCGCTGTTCCCCGATAAGCGACAAAAAGCTTATCAGGAGTTTTGCGAATTTCGCGCCAGTCACATCATTTTCCGTCAAAAAACTGACGAAAATGCCGGACGACCACAGGACTGAGGATTATCGGTCACGGTTTAGAGCAGTGATCTCGGGCGTCGGCGCACGCAGACAAGCAGCACAAACGCGCGGACGAATCGCCCGGCGCGTCCGTTGACAAAGCCTCAGCTCAGCCGTCTCGTCTCGCGCACTCAGTGCACGGCTCGCCCCGATCCGTTTTGCTCGTTCTGTGCCCTCTCGCGGATGGGCGGCAGTTCGGGGCGAATGGAGCGAACGACGGTGATCGCGCGATACGCCTGCAGGATCAGAGCAAGCGCCGATTGATAATCGCGCGCATCGAACGCCCGCCGCGCCTGCTCGACGACACCGCTATAGGTATCGAGACCGGGATAGCGGCCGGCGTTTCGCTGAAGATATGCCGAGACGTTTCGGAGTGAGTCGAGGATGATATCTTCCGTGAAGGCAACGGCGGCCTGTTGCTCAAGTTGCGCGGCGTTACCACCAGCAAGATGCAACGGACCTTGCTGACCGAAAGCATCAGACTGAAAGCGCATCAATAATGGCACGAGATTTTCGAGTAGCCCGATGAGGGCTTGCGTATCCGCGCGCGTATCCTGCGATCTGCCGCCCTGATCGGAGCGCTGAGACTCGTTCGACATGCGTGATCCTCACTTCTTGAAATGGGGAAGAAAGCGCCGCCCACGAAAGGGCGGCGCTTCCGGTTGGCTTGGGGAGAGCGAATGCGGGCGTCAGCAGGCGCCGCGCTGCATGTTCGGCTGCTGATTGATCGTCTGGAGGTTCGCGATCACCTGCGGAAGGGCGGCCGTCAACTGACGGACGATCTCGCCGACTTCGACTTGGTTCAGCTGACGCTGCTGGCCCATGCCCTGATTGCCGCCAAAGGCGGCGTGGCCCTGATTGCCGCCGAAGGCTGCCTGACCGAACGGTCCGAACGCGTTCGGTTGGTTCTGACCAAAGAGCGACAACTGATACGGATTCTGATTGCTGTAGCCGTAGGCGCCCTGATTGTGCTGACCCGGATTGTTCCAACCCTGGTTATTCCAGCCCTGGTTGCCCCAGCCGAGATTGAGACCCTGGCCGCCGCCGTAGGCGGCGTTACCATAAGACCCCTGCTGGCCCTGTTGCTGCAGGAGGCCGACGATCTGGGGAATGACAGGCAGTATCTGGCGAACCACCTCATTCACATCCTGCTGCGAAAGATTGCGCGCGGCTCCGCCATAAGCTGCTCCGAACCCAGCGCCGTAACCGCCCTGACCGAAGGCAGCCTGCGACTGCTGGGCCTGAGCAATGACCTGCGGCAGGATCGGCATAAGCTGGCGAACGACCTCACCGACGTCGTGATGAGACAGCTGCCGCTGGCCGCCGAACTGACCACCGAAATTCTGGCCGCCGAAGTTCGGACCATAGCCGAAGGCCGACTGCCCTAATCCGGCGTTCCAGGCGTGCTGAGGCTGGGCGAAAGCCTGTGCACCCCATGCCTGACCCCAGGCTTGCGCGGGGTTCGGGTTCCAGCCGCCGTAGTAGCTGTTGGGATTCTGTTGAAAGGCGTTCTGGAGGTTATCGCTGTGAATCATAGTCAGGTACTCCTCGAGCGATGCATGACCATCGATGAACGGAGCCACACCAAGACTTTGGTGCGCCTCTTGGAGACGTGCCTTGCGACACGGGCCGCCATTCCGACGGCGTCTGTTAGGTGGCATTCAGTCCGCTCAATTCCAGGGCCTAATTCAGATTATTTTTCCCTTTTTATTTCGCATCGATATTCAATGAATTCAGCACATTATATTTGACGCAATAATTCTTATTTGACTCGCATAACCACATAAGAAAAGCGACAAAGCGCGCTGCATTCCACATGCCATTTTGAATCCTTCAAAACTCACTATCAACCTGAAAAACAATAGTTTTTTATGTGTCCGATATTTCACAAATATAAAACATGCGTGTTTTATCTATTCGGCAGCACCGTTTATTCTGCAGAAGAAAATCAATTGCCGGATATACGACAAAATATATCTCACGGCATATGCCCATGGGCCTAAATACGAATCACCTATTCCGCACCAGAAAAACACTCGGATCGCATTGAACCGCAATTCGCAATCAATTGTGATCCGATGTTATTTGCCCCGCCTGGAGCATGAAGCGCAAAGTCTGCCAACCAGTTGCGTGGCCGCCATCGCTACGCGAACGAGCGCTGATGGCTCGCTATACGAGGTTTGGCGGCCTTTTTGTCTCCGTGCTGCTCGCGCAGATGCGCGAGTGGCGCGCCGTCAGCCGCACGCGCTAGCGCGGCAGCATTTCACAGCAAGGTTTTGAGGCACGACGGCCAAACGCAAAACGCCGCCGACCGCCTAGGAGCGGAACGGCGAAAGCATTTCTGTCAGGAAGCGCCGCTGAAGCGCATCAGGGAGCCGGATCCCAGTAATTCGGCTCCGAAACCGCAGCGGTGTTTGCAGCGGTCTCTTCGGTGAGATAGCGGCGATTGACCCAGCCCACGAGCGTCTGGTGCTTCACGGGGCACCAGTCGTTCTGGCATGGCCCGGTGATGGTGATGCCGCGGCTGTTGGGCGGAATGCCGCCGACGGTCTCGTAGTCAGACGATGGACCGGTGCGAATGTTGAGAACGTCGCTCGGATCGACGCCAGCAACGCGAAACGGCTTCCGATCAGCGCGCGGGGCTTGGATCTTCGCGACTTCGACTTTTGCGCGATGGGTCTTGGCGGCGACCTTGACCGACGTAAAAAACTGCGGCTTCACCGATGCGACGGCGACGGGATCGTGATGTTGCGGCCGGACCGCCGGACGCGGCGCGGGAACATGGAAGGCGACGGTCGTCGTCTCGGCGTCGATATGTTTCGGCGCGGCCGCAGCTACAGCCACTGTCGACGTATTGAAATGAGAAGCTTGCTGGGAGGCGCGAGTCTTGGCCTCGGCCGTGGGTGCGGAAGCCTGAAGCGTCGAAGGTTTCGCCTCCGGCTCATTCGCAGCCACCGCGACCTCAGGCTTCTTTTCCACGCGCTTGCGTACCGGAGCCGCCGGCTTCTTTGCCTCGGCGACGATCGTGGCAGGCTTGGCGACAGGCGTGCCACGTTCGACGATGGTTCCGGTGCCGGTGTCGCCGTTGTCCTTCCGCCAAGTGAAGCGGTCGCCGTTCAAAGTGATCGTGGCGCACCGCTGCTCGGCGTCAAACCAGCGAAACCACTTGAAGCAAACTTTATTTTCGGTGACCCACCAGCGGCCACGATCCTTGGAGGCACCCAGTACCGCGCCCAGGGCGGTGCCTGCCTCACCTGACATCAGGCCATCGTGGCCGAT
This sequence comes from Hyphomicrobium sp. MC8b, assembly GCF_905067615.1. Lineage (NCBI taxonomy): Bacteria > Pseudomonadati > Pseudomonadota > Alphaproteobacteria > Hyphomicrobiales > Hyphomicrobiaceae > Hyphomicrobium > Hyphomicrobium sp. MC8b. Next base: position 3,360,946 of record NZ_LR898465.1, read on the forward strand.
GCGAACAGAAACGGTGCTCCCGACAGGTGTGTCGAGTGCCAAATGCGATCCGCCAAGCGTCGTTTTGATGGCTTCGCCCGTGAGCTGGACCTCGCCAGCCGCGACGGGGCTTGCAGCAAAACAGCCAAGCAACAGAACGAATTTACGCACATCAGCTCCTGCACGGGTCAAGGTAAAGACTTTGCTAGCTAAGTGTGGCAGAGATTCGATTGCAGCCGGGTAAATGAACGTGCCTATACGACCAATGCCGGGTGCGGTGTCCTGACTCATGCCAGGACACTTGTCGGGCAGCTTAAGATGTATGCGCTATTGCCACGGCGTGTTGTATTGACGAACCATCTCAGGCTGAGCAGAAGTCTCACTCACGGTGGTCGTTTCTGGACCTCTACCTGCTTTGATTTCATGGCCCTTTGGGGGTGGGCGACATGCGGCTGATTTGGAAGCTAAGCTTTGTGATGTCGGCCGTAATGACAGCAGGCCTGCAGACGCCCACCGCAGTGCGCGCCGAGGACACGTGCCCGAAAGGGACGCTCGGAGTCTCGCGAACGATCGAAGTGGATACGACGGGCGGCCCGTGGTTTGGCGAGCCGCATGGGGATCCGAAATTTCTCGCGCCGGACGAAGTCGTACTGACCTTCGACGACGGCCCCTCGCCGCAGGACACGCGCAAGGTTTTGGCCGCTCTCGCCAAGGAATGCACCAAGGCGACGTTCTTCATGGTTGGTGAGATGGTGGCCCTCCATCCGGAGGTCGTCAAAGAAGTCGCCGAACAGGGACACACAATCGGGACGCATACCTGGTCTCATCCCAACGTCGCGCGACTGACGCTTCCCGAGATCAAGCAGGAAGTCGAAGCGACTTTCGATATCGTGCAGAAGAACAGCCCCGAACCGGTCGCGCCGTTTTTCCGCTATCCTTATCTCAGCAGCAGCAAGCTGTCGGAAGACTATTTCAAGAGCCGCAACATTGCGCAGTTCGCGGTTGACGTCGATTCGAATGACTGGCGTGTGCGGAGTTCGGCTCCGGTTATTGCGCGTGTGATGGCGGGGCTCAAGGCGCGCGGTCGCGGCATCATCCTGATGCATGACATTCATAAGTGGACGGCCGACGCCGTTCCCCAACTGCTCGCAAAGCTGAAGGCGGGGGGCTACAAGGTCGTTCAGCTCAAAGCCAAGGCGCCGGTGCAGGTCATCGCCGACGTATCGCCGCCGGCGCCGAAGCCGGTCACCAAGCGCAGCTCGCGAAAGATCAAACGCAAGGCTTATACAAAATATTCCTCACACGCTCGAAGGGCTTCGCTTCGACGGAAATCAGCCCTCGTCGAATAGCGTATGGCCGTCATCCGTCAACACTGCATGATCGCACATGCATTGCGCGCATACCGCCATAAGCAATTTTGATTTGCACTGAACGTCGATCCGGGCGAGCCTCCATTTTGTTAACATTCGGCACAGAGTTTCGGCGCCGTGCGGAACGAATGCGAAATAGCCAGAGATCATCGCCCATCAATATCGAAATCATCAGAGCGATATTGGAATCCGCCCAGGAGTCATGGAACTCCGGAAGCGTCGAAGGCGTGCTGGCTAAATACCTAGAAGACGTCATCTACACTACGAATACCGGTGGTCCCAACGGCGAATCTTTGACTATTCGGGGAAAGGAAGATGTTCGCCGCCGCTATCTCGGCGCTATGGCACTCATCGAAAGTCGCTCACGCATCGAATATGTTCGGTGGGACAATGGCCTCGTGCGGACACGGCTTGTCGCCACGATGCGGCATCGCGAAACGGGCATCGAATTGACCGTGCGGCTTCGGCAGCTCATCCGCTTCAGGGGATTTCTGATCGCAGAGATCCAGGACTTCCACGACGCCGCTAAATTGGCCGCGTTCTGGCGGTTTGTGGGAGCCACTCTGGAGCATCCACAGCAGAAAACCGAAACCGTCTGATAGATCTGACGTCGCGGCGGCTATTAGCCGAATGTGAAAGCGAAAGCCTGCACGCCGGGATCGAGAAACTCGATCTTGAACGTGCGATCTGCGATCGCCCCAGATTGACGGACAAGCTGATAGAGCCGCTGCGTCGTGACCGTTCCGTCGCCAGAGGCGTCAGTGTCCGCGCCGTGACCGGCATCCGGCGCTTTGCCGTCGATCGTGACCTTGAAGCGCACGGGCTTGCCGTCCGGCCCTGGCCCCAAAACGAGGTGCAGATCGCGCGCATGGAACCGAAAGCTGATGCTGCCACCTGCCGCATTCAGCGCGGCATGCTCCGGCGTGATGGTCCAGTTGCCATTCAGGGCCCAGTCGTTCAGCTCATCGGGCTTGCCAGTATAATCGTGGGAGGCGTCGCGGATCGCGCCGCCCGGCGAGACAAAATTTTCCGCGCGACGGTAACCCACATACGTCTCGGGTGACTTGACCGTCTCGGATGGCTGCGCCTCGATGCCCGAACCATCGACCGAGACGATGCCGGTCGAGACATTCTTGTGTCCGGCTTCAGCAAGCAGTTTCTGAATCACGCGCTCGGAGCCATCATAGTCGCCCTCGCCGAAGTGATGGTGACGGATGTTGCCGTTGGCGTCGATGAAGTAGTGCGCAGGCCAATACTCGTTATTGAAGGCGCGCCAGATCGCGTAGTTGTTGTCGATGGCGACTGGGTACGTGATACCGAGATCCGAGACTGCCTGCTTGACGTTCGCGATCTTCTTCTCGAAGGCGAACTCTGGCGCGTGGACGCCGATGACGACCAAACCTTCGGCCTTATACTTCTTTGCCCAGGCTTCGACATACGGCAGTGCGCGCAAGCAGTTGATGCACGAGTAGGTCCAAAAATCGATCAGGACGACCTTGCCCTTCAACGCCTCGCGCGTCAGCGGCGGAGAGTTGAGCCATTCGACCGCGCCATCGATTGAGGGCATCTTGCCTTCGATGGGAAGCTCGCCTTTGTCGTTCGACGCGACAGCGGTTTCGGCATTCGGCATCATGGAGCGTCCGCCGAACATATCGACCAGACGCTGTTCGAGAGAGGCCGTGCTAGCAAGCGACAGACGGGTAAGAACGCCCGTGTCGGCGCCCATTGCGATGGCGCCCGCCGCGACCAAAACGAGGACGCCGACGCCGCGGCGCACCCACTCACCGACTCCGAGCGAGCTCTTCATGGCGGCGAATACACGTCCACCCGCCAGCAGAGCCAGAGCGAGCGATGTCGCTGCGCCCGCCGCATAGGCGAGCAGTAGCAACGTCGTCGTCGCGCTTGCGCCGTTAAGTGCAGCACCTGTCAGGATGAGACCGAGCACGGGACCGGCACAGGGCGCCCACAGCAAGCCGATAGCGACACCGAGCAGCAGCGACGGCCAGATCGCGGCATGGCCAGCGGCGGCGCTGTCAGCGCGTTTCGATAGCCGGTCGCCGAGCGTGACGAGCGGATGGGTGAGACGTTCGGAAAGGCCGGGGAAGACGAGCGCAAGGCCGAACAGCGCGACCAGAATGAGCGCGGCATAGCGGCCATATTCGTTTGCGGCAACGGCCCAACCGCCGCCGACAGCCGCCAGCGTCGCAACGACAGCGAACGTCGCCGCCATGCCAATGAGAGTCGGCAAGCCGCTTTGCAGGAACGGCTTATCGGCTCGCGCGAAGACGAATGGCAGCACCGGCAAAATGCACGGACTGACGATGGTGAGGACACCGCCGACGTATGCGAGGAGGAGCAGGAGCATTTCCGGTCTCTATCCTAAACGAACTGTCATGAGCCAGCTCTCAATCGAAAGCTATGGCCGTTGCTCATCAGTACGTGGCGTCGAGATCGGACGTTACAATGTTCACGCGGCGCGGGTGTTCACCCAAAATAGAGGCGGTCCGAGACGTGAATGCGCAGCGCAAAATGGTGTTTGAGTGCCTGGGCCAGAAGGGGCGCCTCGTCCCAGATAAACTCGTGGCGCCGACTGCAAGAGCCGGCGCCACGATAATGCGTTAGGCAGCCTTCGCAGCAGCGCCAGCCGGCACTTCCGAGATCGTCTTCAGAACCTGGGACGCGATCGCGTATGGGTCGCCCTGCGAGTTCGGGCGGCGATCTTCAAGGTAGCCCTTGTAGTTGTTCTTCACGAACGAGTGCGGAACACGGATCGAAGCGCCGCGGTCGGCAACGCCGTAGCTGAACTTGTTCCACGGCGCGGTCTCGTGCTTGCCTGTCAGACGCTTGTCGTTGTCCGGGCCGTAGACGTTGATGTGGTCCATGAGGTTCTTGTCGAAGGCTTTCATCAGCGCTTCGAAATAATCCTTGCCGCCGACCGTGCGCATGTACTCGGTCGAGAAGTTGCAGTGCATGCCTGAGCCGTTCCAGTCGGTGTCCCCGAGCGGCTTGCAATGGAACTCGATGTCGACGCCATACTTTTCCGTGAGACGGAGAAGCAGGTAGCGCGCCATCCACATTTCGTCGGCAGCCTTCTTGGAGCCCTTACCGAAGATCTGGAATTCCCACTGGCCTTTCGCCACTTCGGCGTTGATGCCTTCGTGGTTGATGCCGGCAGCCAAGCAGAGATCAAGGTGTTCTTCGACGATCGAGCGGGCAACGTCGCCAACGTTCTTGTAGCCGACGCCGGTGTAATACTCGCCCTGCGGTGCCGGATAGCCTTCAGCCGGGAAGCCGAGCGGACGGCCGTTCTTGTAGAAGAAGTATTCCTGCTCGAAGCCGAACCACGCGCCGGAATCGTCGAGAATGGTCGCGCGCTTGTTGGAAACGTGCGGCGTGACGCCGTCGGGCATCATGACTTCGCACATGACCAGTACGCCGTTGGTGCGCGCCGGATCGGGATAGTGAGCAACCGGCTTCAGAACGCAGTCAGAGCTCGAGCCCTCAGCCTGCTTCGTGGAAGAACCGTCGAAGCCCCACAGCGGGAGATCCGCGAGATCAGGGAACGAGCTGTATTCCTTGATCTGTGTCTTGCCGCGCAGGTTGGGCACGGGCGTGTAGCCATCGAGCCAAATATACTCAAGTTTGTACTTCGTCATTCTGGACAGCTCCCTAAGTTGACGTCTGTGGAATTCCTATTGGATGCGCGGCCGCCGATCGCAGGGCTGGCTGCGCGAACCCGAAGGCGCGTTGGGCGCGACGTACGCGCACCAGCGTCGATGGAACATGGCGCTCATTGAGATATCCATGGTGAAGCCGCCATCACGCCGTCGGGCAACGTTAACAGCGGCTTCGAACATGCCTCCAGACACATTCCCGGCGAAGAGGCAGTCGCTCTCGACCTGGGAATCGTCAGTCAGCATCGAACCTCCTCAAATGAAGCATGGCCATCGGAGCCAAGGCTTGCGGCGGAACACAACGATGACTACGTGCGTTCAACAGCGCTGGCAATGCTACCGAAAGATGCAAAACCTAGCATGCCCATAATATAGGCAATTGCTGATTTCAATTGAGGCATCAGGAAAATCGGGCCATCATGAAGGACGAGCCGGTCATCTTTGACACCGGCGAAGCGAAACGCGAGGCAAAAATGGAAGAAAGGCAATTACGACCGACTGCTAAAATTTATCAGTTCCCCAAGGGCGGACGTGCGGCTCTGCATGGTCAGGAACGCCTGGTTAAGTCTGCCGCTGCAATCTTGCCGGCATGGCATTTCCGTAAAGTCGGATTCAGCGATTGCTGGTATCATGAAGAAGCCGTCGAAGAAGACGCGCGAGTGGTGCGTTGGAGTTGAGCATTTGCGCTCGTCCGTTCCGAAAAATCGACGACACGTCCGCTGAATGATCGCGCGAAGGGTTGGCTCGAACCTTTTGCGCGAAACGGATGAATCTCATCCGCTTCATTGAACTTCCATAAAATCAAATGCGATTTCTTTGCTGAGCGTCTCAACGCGATGTTCGAGATATTTTTCGCGTGGCTTCGTCTCCGCTAACCGGTTAACGGCCTCCCTCCAGACGACATCGCATTCAGGCGCCGAAAATCGACCAGCCCATTTTCTTGGCGAGCTTTTCGAGCGCGATCTGGCCCAGCCGGGAATTGCCGGTAGTATCCAATCCCGGCGACCAGACGGCGATCGACGCCTTTCCGGGGGCGACAGCCAGGATGCCACCGCCGACGCCGCTCTTGCCCGGCAGACCCACGCGATAAGCGAACTCCCCGGAGCCATCGTAGTGGCCACACGTCAGCATGAGCGCGTTGATCCGACGCGCCCGTTCCGGTTGCACAACGGCGAGGCGGGTTGAGGGATTGCTGCCATTTTGTGCAAGAAAGCGTCCCGCCATGGCTAACTGGCGGCACGACATGGCGATGGCGCAGTGGTGAAAATAGACACCTAGAGTAAAATCGACCGGGTTATCGAGAACGCCGAAAGATTTCATATAATTGGCGAGAGCAGCGTTGCGGAAGCCGGTTCGATGCTCGGATGCGGCGACTTCGTGGTCGATGGTGACGGTCGGATCATCGGCTAAAAATTGCATAAATCGCAAAATTTCACCCAGCGCCTCGCGCGGCTGGTGACCAGACAGAATCAAATCCGTCACAGCGATGGCGCCGGCGTTGATGAAGGGATTGCGCGGAATCCCCTGCTCGCGTTCGAGCTGGACGATCGAATTGAACGGGCTGCCGGACGGCTCGCGGCCGACACGCGTCCAGAGCCGGTTTCCCACCTTGCCCAGCGCCAGCGTCAGGGTGAAGACCTTCGAGATGCTCTGAATGGAAAACGGAACGTCGCCGTCGCCGCCGACAATGACGTTGCCGTCCGATTCGATCACGGCGATGCCGAAGTACTTGGGATCGACGCGGGCAAGCTCTGGGATGTACGAGGCGACCGTGCCGCGCTCAGACATGCCACGCATTTCGTCCACTATCTCTTCGACCACCGTCTGAAGTTTGCTCACCGAACTTTCCATCATGCCATTTGCGAACTGCTCACCTTCTAGCGGGCAGCCGTCAAATCGCACAAGTTCCGGTGCGGCGCACAGCCAGCGACACGGCGCGATGAAGCGCCGCGTGCTCAAGGGCGGGCGGCTGATGATTGGTCAGACCAGATGTCTAACGCTCACGCCGTCTGCGCGGCCTTGATGCCATAGCGCGGCGCCGGATTGACGTTGCTGAGCTTGCCGGACATCGCTTTCCGAGCCGCCTCGTATGCCTCCCAGTCGGCAGCATCCTGCAACGCCGGGATCGTCACGACCTCACCGTTGTCGAGACCCGCGAGCGCGGCATCGACCATGTCCTCGGCCGACATCACCCATGACGACGGCATGTTCGAATGCGGAAAGCCGGCGATGTCCCAGAATTCGGTGGCGGTTGCACCGGGCAGAACGACCTGGATGCGCACGCCCTTGTCGGCCAATTCGTGCTGAAGCGATTGCGAAAAGGCGAGCACATAAGCCTTCGAGCCGCCGTAGACGCCGTTGAGCAGTTCCGGCGCGATGCCGACGATAGACGAGATGTTGATGATCGTCCCCTTCCCGCGCGATGCAAAGGCGGGTGCCACCGCGTACGCAAGACGCGTCAACGCCGTGACGTTGAGATCGATCATCTCCACCATCTTGCCGATATCGGATTGAAGGAGCGGTACAGCGGAACCGAAGCCTGCATTGTTGACGAGCATCGTAACGGCTGGATTTTCCTTCAGCACGCTTTCGACTTTGGCCAGCGAGGCCCTGTCGTTCAGATCTGCGGGAAGGATCGTGACTGAGCGGCCGGTCGTGCTTGCGATCCGCGCCGCGACGTCTTTCAGACGTTCCTCGTTGCGGGCGACGAGGATCAAATCGTAACCCCGTTTGGCGAGACGGTCGGCGTAAATCGCGCCGATGCCGCTCGACGCGCCGGTAACGACGGCGGTGCCTTTCGATGCGCTCATAATGGTCAATCTCCGTAATTGCTGCATGCTGCGGCGATTACGTAGGCTTGCAGCGGCTTGGCTCAAACGACATATATGAGGCGTTTTAAGCCATGGCTCTTTTTAGGACGGGACAATGCGCGTCGGATTTCTGATCTACCCGAACTGCTCGATCATGGGCCTTGCTGTCACGACGGTGTTCGAAATGGCGAATTTCGTGCACGGCGAACCCGTGTACGAGCTTCATTTCGTTTCGGAAAAAGGCGGCCCGATCAAAAGCTCGGCGGGATTGGTTTTCGATACGAAGCGGGCCGGCGGCCTCGCGTTCGATACGCTCATCGTCGATGGCGCCAATGATCCAAAGCCGGCATCGCCCGGCGTCGTCAAATACCTGCAAGCATCCGAGCGCCGGTGCAGACGCGTTGCCGCGACCTGCACAGGGGCGCTCGTGCTCGGCGATGCAGGGCTACTCGACGGCAAGCGGGTAACGACGCACTGGCTTTTTGCCCGAACGCTGCAGGAGAAATGTCCGACGGCCCTCGTCGACGAGGATCGCATTTTCATCAACGACGGCAAGATCTGGACGTCGGCGGGCATGAGCGCGGGTATCGATCTCGCGCTGGCATTGGTGGAAGCCGATCTCGGCGCGGAGACCGCGCGCTCAGTGGCGCGGAAGCTCGTGCTTTATCATCGCCGGTCTGGCGGACAATCGCAGTTCTCCGAGCTTTTGGAGCTGGAGCCGAAGTCCGACCGCATTCAAACGGCCCTCAACTACGCGAAGAAGAATTTGCATCGCCCACTCACTGTCACGGATCTCGCCGGAGCTGCGCATTTAAGCCCGCGGCAATTCTCGCGCGCCTTTCGCGACGAGACGGGGCAATCTCCCGCAAAGGCAATCGAGTCGCTTCGCGTGGAGGCGGCCCGCATTTTGATGGAACAGTCACGACATTCGATCGACGTCGTTGCGCGACAGACAGGCTTTGCCGATCGCGGCCGGATGCGCCGCGCGTTTCTTCGTGTGTTGGGGCAGCCGCCGCAGGCCATCCGTCGCAACGTCCGACAAGAGACTGAGCACTTGCGCGGACAATCAGGCAAGGCGCGGCGTGCCGATAAGCCGTCCGTCACGAAAAAGCATGCGTCGCGCGGCACAGCTTCGGCTTTCTAGACGATTTTGCCGGAACCATCGGTGGCGGTCGCCGCGGTTTTCTTGAGCGTGTCAAGAATACTGACATTCCGGACAAGCCAAAAAGTTTCGCAACTCGTATTTTCTGAACGAAATTTACATTCGTGGCATATGCCACGAAGACGAGGCCTCCGCGGTTTTTTCTTTCACGCGCAGGCCGCAAACGCCGTGATGTAAGTCTTTGGAAGGATAGTTCTTAGTCCCCAATCCTGGAACTTTGGATGGGGTTCTCCGTTGAACTGCAATCTTGCCGGAGTTTGACCAGTGGATGGATATCTGAACGACATCCTGCTCGTGCTTTCCGTGATTGCAGCGCCAATCATTTTTTGCGTGTTGTTGTATTACGGACTGACAATCAAAGATCGCCACCATCACGATGAGGGCGAGCCCGGCAAGCAACCAGGGTCGAGCTCGGGAAATGCACAGCCTGGAGGAGATGCGGGCGCCAAATCGGCGTAGCTAAGCGTATCAAGCGAACGCCGCGCGACGTTCGCCGTCAGTTGGTTGCTTGAAAGCGCCAATACAGTCCGCCCGGACTTTCGACGGCAAGAATACTCTTCAAGCGTTTGTCCGGCGGACGGACACCAAATTCGACAAGCGCCTTGACGTCATCGAGAAGCGCCGGGTTCTCAGCGTAACCCGAATGATTGAGTCCCAGCGCATCGGTCGAGACGGCCGTTACGTCGATGGTGTCGACGCCGGGAATAATCAACGGGCCATCTTTCGGAACGTCGCCCGCGCGAGGAACGCCGCCCCAGAACCGTTGAGAATATCCAAGCGCCCGATCGTTTGAGGCGGCGTAGAGCGTTACACCCTTGGCGAAGTTTTTGATTTCACGCGCGATGATGTTGAACTTGTCTCGGTCGACATCCGGAGCCGCAAGAATGACTTGACTGATGACAACGCCTTGCGGAATTTTCGGCCGCAGCCGTTCGAGCACGCGCAGCAGCAGTTCGTTGCCCATCGAATGCGCGATGAGGCTGATGGACTTTGCGCCGCTCTTCTGGATGACCATGTCGAGAAATTCGGCAAGCATCGGCTCGGCCTGCTCGACGCTGCCATGATCATACGTATAGCTCGCGACATTGCCGCCAGATGGCCAGCTATAGAGGAACGGCACACCGTCGAAGCCAAGGTCGTAAGTGATCTGCGCCGTCCGGTAGAGGGCGCAATCGAACGACGTGTTGAACCCGTGGATGAAGACGAAGGCGTGGTTCTTGAACGTAGATGATTTCGCCAGTTGCTCCTTCACGAGCGCCAGCATCTGATCTTCCGTCAGGCTGGTGATCTCCTGCACGGTGAAGTGCTTATCGGGATCTTCCTTCTCGGCGTAGATCTTGATCTTGAAATACGGAATCTCGATCACACGTGGCCGCTCGATGTGCGGGACTTCATGGCTGAACGGCACGGTGATAAGCGCACGGCCAAGCTGCAGCTTGTGTCCGCGTTCGGAACCGAACTGAAGGCGCGTTGGATCGGGCTCGACCGCGCGATCCGTTCCGTAAAAAACCGGAACGACTTTATATTTCTTGTTCGGATCGGTTTCGACGGCAGCGCGACCGGCGGCGCCCGGTGCAGCTGGCGGCGGCATCGCAACGACGGGTGGCGGCGGCGGTGCTGGAGATGGCGAAGCGGTGGGAGCGGCTCCGGCAGATTCTTCCTCAGGTGGCCGAGCAGCGCCGGCAGGTGCGGGTTCTGACGACGGCGGCTCGGCTGCGGTATCAGCATCCTCATCCGGCGCGGCAGCCTTCTTCTTGCGATAGTAATGGTACGTTCCGGGCTTCTCGTCGCTTCCGCTCGATACTTGGCTTTGCTCTTGCCCGTCGGATAGTTCGGGAGCCACTGGCTTAGGCGCGCTCGCCTCCGGCGCGGGAGGCGCAGCAGGTGCGGCCGAGCCCGCAGGCGCTTCCTCGATGGAGCGCGATTGATTATCGGCGGTCTTGCCGATTTTGGGGGCTTCGGAGCAGGCCGTCAGCAGGCCGCATGCGATAATGGCCGTCAGGCCGATCCTTGCGAGCGATGCCGGCCGCCGCCAGCGTTCGGTAACCCAAGTCACGCTACCCTCCCTCCAACGCCCCGTCTTAAGGCTACGGAGCTTGGGCTCCGCAAGCAACCGGATCTATGGCATGTGATTGTGACGGCGAAGAGCGAAATCGCAGCTTGCAGCGGCGTCGTTTTTCTTGTCCAACGTCCCCTTTGCGAACGAACAGGATTCAGCATTTAAGCCATGGCAGTTACAGCACTCCCAGCACACAGAATTTCGGTTGCCGACTATGTGTCGGGCATCGCTGGCGGGGACCGGGCAATGCTGGCACGCGCGATCACCCTTGTGGAAAGTTCGAACCCGGAGCATGGCCGCCTCGCGCAGAAGGTGCTGCAGGAGCTGTTGCCGAAGACCGGCAATGCCGTTCGCCTCGGCATCACCGGCGTACCAGGCGTCGGCAAATCGACGACCATCGATCAACTTGGCATGAACCTGATCTCCGAGGGGCACCTCGTGGCGGTATTGGCGATTGATCCGACGTCGAAGCGTTCGGGTGGTTCCATTCTGGGCGACAAAACGCGGATGAGTTCGCTGGCGCAGGAGCGGAATGCCTTCATTCGCCCGTCGCCCTCGTCCGGCACGCTCGGCGGCGTGACGCGGCGCACGCGCGAAACGATGGCGCTCGTCGAAGCGGCCGGCTTCGATGTGGTGATCGTGGAGACGGTGGGCGTCGGGCAATCGGAAGTCGCCGTTGCCGACATGGTCGATTTCTTTTTGGTGCTGCTGCTCGCAGGCGGCGGCGACGATCTTCAAGGCATCAAGAAAGGCATTATCGAGCTTGCCGACATGATCGCCATCAATAAGGCTGACGGCGACAACATCAAACGGGCGGAGAGCGCGGCGGGCGACTACAAGAACGCGCTGCAGATTTTTACACCCCATGGCGCGACGTGGTTTCCGCCCGTGCTGACGGTTTCGGGGCGCGACAACCGCGGGCTCAAAGAGCTTTGGGAAAAGGTTCTCGAACATCGCAAAACGATGTCGGAGACCGGCGAGTTTGCCAAGCGGCGGCAGGTTCAGGCCGTGTCATGGATGCGCGACATGCTAGAAGACCGGCTCATGGGCGCGCTCAAGGCCAATCCTCAGGTCGGAGCCGAGCTTCCGAAAATTGAAGCGGCCGTGCGCAACGGCACACTCCTGCCAACGCTCGCCGTCGACAAAGTCATGGCTATGATGGGGCTTTGACGTTTCTCACGCTTTGAGATGCGTATCGAAGAAGCCAACGATCTCATCGAAGGCCTCCTTCGTCTCCGGGACGAACGGCGTCAGGAACTGGGCATGGCTTTCGCCTTCGAAGACTTGCAACATAGCATGGACGCCAGCCTGCCTGAGCTTGCGGTGCGTTCGGACCGTGTCACTCAGGATCAGATCGCGCGTGCCCGATGTGAGAATGGCGGGCGGAAAGCCGCGGAAATCGCCGAAGACCGGCGACAACTCGGGAAAGGTCAGATCGTGCGTTCCGGCGTACAGCGTTGTAGCCGCGTGAGCCCAGCCCGCCCCCGAGACAAGCGCATTGTCGACGTACGCGTTCGCCATGACGGTGTCGCCGGACCATGTCAGGTCTGCGCATGGGCTTGCCGGAGCGATGGCGCCGGGCAGCGGCAAACCCTGGGATCTCGCGCGTAAAATCGTCGACAGCGTCAGCCCGCCGCCCGCCGACGTACCAAAGATCGCCATCTTGCTTGGCTCATACGATGCCAGCAGCACGCGCCAGACGGCCGTTACATCGTCGAGCGCTGCCGGGAACAGATAGTCGGGCGCCATCCGGTAATCGATCGAGACGACGCGGCATTTGCTGTAGCCCGCCATCAGCATGCCCTCGCCTGCGCCGGCTTCTCCCGGAAACAGCACGAAGCCGCCGCCGTGAATATGAACGAGCAAGCGATTGCGATTGTTCGGCGCGATTTCCGGCGGCGTAATGACGAACACGGGCACGCCGGCCATCGTCGTGCTTTCGACGTGAAGGGAAAATTTCTCTTTGATCGCGGCGATATTGCTCGCCACTGACGCCGCGCTCTTGAGAGCAAGTTGCTTCCAGGCTGTCGCGTCCTGGGGAATGTCGTCCCAGCCCACCGGATATGGCGAGCCGATGATCGCCTGCAGCTCCGGACTCACGGTGGTGGGAACGGGCAGCTCGCGTGCGGGGATTTTGCGGGGTGGCGGACCAGCTGTGGGCTGAGGCTGAGAAGGTGACGCGGGCGGCGCGGTCACCGCCTCCTCGGCTGTCACTGCCGATGGAATCAGAGCGGCCGCCAGGGACGTGCCAAGAAAGCCACGCCGCGAAACCGCACCCGGCTTGCTCAATGCCGTAAAAGGAAATCCGCTCATGATCGCTCCCTTCGATTGCGGGAACGAACAACGGGCATTCTTCCCCTCGCGTCAAGGCCAGGAAGCTGAGCGAACGTCGAGGCTTATTGGTCGGTCCGCGAACATAAGCAGCGCTGCCGTCGCCTACCGGTCAGCCAACTGCACGTCGTCATCAACCCACTCGATTTACCGGAGCGCACGGTACCTAGGCGGCAGGCGCACTTATTGAAGAGTGGCGCGCAACTCTTCGTCCGTCGCCGCGGCCCACTTAACCGGGACGTTCTCACGTTCCTCGGCAATGGATTCCAGGGCCGGTACGTCCTTGAGGCGGAGACCGTGAAGCGGTGCCGTCTCGATCAGTCCGCGCATCTCGAGTTGCATCAACGCGAGCGCAAGAAGGTCGACGCTAAGGCCGAGAAAATCGGCGATGACTCCGCAATCGACGGAGTCATCGATGAAGCTCGGATCACCACCTTCGTCGCGAATACGATGCGATACAGCGACGAGAAACGCGGCCAGACGAACCATTGGACGCTCACGTGCAGCACTCGCCAAGCTTTCGCGACGGAAGGCAAATTCGCGTTCGACGGCGTCGTGGTAGCGCGCTTTATTGTGCGGGTCGTCCTCAATGAGCCCTTCAAGAGCATCGCGTTCGAAACAACGGATCGTCGCGTCGACGGTCGCGCGGGCGTTGGCGGTGTGCCGGTCGAGGAAGCCCATGCCGACCAGCTCGCCAGCGAGCACATGCTCGATGATCTCAATGCGGAGGTCGGGGTGGATACGGTAAATGCACAGCGCGCCGGACTCGACCCGATACACTTTCGTTTTGATATCTCCGGCCTCGAACAAAAGCTCGTTGCGGGCCAAGGTTCGGAGCGAGGTATCTGTGTCTTGAATTGTCAGCGCGGCGACATTGGCGGCGCCTGCCCCGTTGCCGTCACCGGCTATGTCCATCCGCAGCATACCTGAACTCCACACTGCAAATATGTTTGTCCCGCCGACTAGTTAACCACGCGGCGCCAGGGAAAATCTTTCGGAAAGGAATGAAATGTTCGTGCAGGGCAATACCGATATCGCGATCAACACGCAATAGACGTACGACTTTTATTTTGCCGCATTTTTTGAACCGGGTCTAATTCTTTCTAATAGGAACGCGCGCTATGCATGCGTCCCAGATGAGAGAAGACCGTTCAATCGTTGATATTGGCCCGCCGTTCATTTCCATTTTCCCGACGGCTCTTAACGCGGTGAAAGCCGTTAGGTTCCGGGCGTTGGAAGAACGGGCCAATCGAAGCTATGTCGTCGGAATGAAAAGAGATATTTCATACGGGTTTATGTTCCGCCATATCGGCCGACAGAATAGACGGCCGATCGTTGCGAACGAGCTGCCAAGCCTCGTGAATCGCGTTCGGGTCGACCCTCTCGCCAAATAAAAGCATGCCTGCGGTCTGCGCGAGTATCGTCATGTCGAGTGCGAACGATGCATTCCTGATATACCAAAGATCGAGGGCGGCTTTATCTTCACTCGAAATGTCACGGCCTCCTTTGATCTGCGCCCAGCCCGTCAGACCAGGACGGAGACACAAGCGGGCAGCAGGCGCGGACGGCTGATCAACCGGCAACAGGGGCCGTGGACCGACGAACGACATGTCGCCGACGAGCACGTTATAGATCTGGGGCAGCTCGTCGAGACGCATCCGTCGCAACAGGCGACCGACCGTAGAGACGCGCTCAGCATCTGTCAGGGCACGGCCTGCGTGATCCCGCGGCGGCCCCATCGTGCGGAATTTCAGTACCTTGATCGGCTTGCCGCGTGCACCAGGGCGCTGCTGCCAAAATATCGCCGGAGCGCCGACGTCGAGAAGAACCACCATTGCGACGACGAGAATCAACGGAGCAAATACCACAATGCCAACAAGCGCAGCGGTGGCATCGATGAAGCGCTTCCAGGGCAAATAGGTGTTGACCGAAGGCTCCAGGCCATCGATGGCGGCATCGGCATTCTCTCGTAGACTATGGCGTGGCGGCAGCCAGTCGACGCGAAGCAGGCCGTCATCCTGCAACTGCACCAGCGCGGCCTGTGCTTTTCCCGAAAGTGCGGCCGGTGGCAATGTCACCACGATACGGTCGACGAAGATGCCATGGACAGCGAGGTCGTGCAGAACTTCATAAACCGCTTCCGGCGGCCCCAGAATTTTACGCGATCTCAGCCTTCGGCCGTGGTGACGGCGGGAGGGAGACAGGATGCCGACGATTTCGTTTTCTCCTCCCGCTTCCTTGGCGCCGCAGAGAAAGATGTCGGTCTGCGGACCGAGCCCCACTATCAATACGTTTTTGCGAAAGCCACCGACACTTCCATGGGGTACCCGTGCGCGGCGCCGGCGATCGTGGCGGATGCGCATTGCGACGCGCACCCCGATCAACGCGTAGAGCATCAGCAGACTCTGCAAGATCAGCAGATTGGGCGTGATCAGCACCGTCTGATCTAAAACGAGCGCCAGCGCTGTCGTGAGCGCGACAATCCCCACGGCGGCGCCGGCCACGTGCACGCCGTCACCCAGGGACGTGAAACGCCAGACGGTGCGGTTGAGACCGAAGATCAGCATCACAGGAATGGCCGCCGAGAGCGTGAAAGCCCCATACGCGCTTGCCGCCGCTATTGCGGACGCGACCGGTCCAGGCAGCGTGACAACGACGGCAATAAGCGTCGACATCGAAACGAGCAAGAGATCGACGACAAGCAAAACGAAACAATGCATTCCGACCACCCAAGCGAATCGAACTCTTTATATCTAGTCCTTTATAATCATAAATGCACCCATTACTAATGTTCATCCACACCCTTCATCCGCTTCCGAAAATTCGCGTTTTTCGAGGTTCTGCGGGCAAAATTGGACTGAGGGGCGAGATTAGTATTTAGACATCCAGAAATTCTGTTATGATACTTATGGATCATTTTAGAGCCATGAGGGGCAATTCGTGGATTCTTCGACTGCTGACGATGCCGCGTGGATCGCGGTCAACGTGCATCCTAATCGCGAGCACACCGCGGAAATGCATCTTCGCAATCAGGGGTACGAGGTCTACGTCCCCGTGCTGCGGAAACAAATCCGGCATGCTCGACAAGTGCGCGAGGTATTGCGTCCGCTTTTTCCAGGCTATCTTTTTGCACGCCTCACGCATTCTACCATGCGATGGCGGCCAATCTTGTCGACCGTTGGCGTCAGGTCCGTCGTGTGCATGGGAGAAGCGCCGAGTGTCGTCTCTCGTGCCTTTATCGATGATCTGAAATCGCGAGAAACGAACGGTGTCATCTCTCGCTCTGCTACAGCGCCGCAAGTTGGCGATACGGTTCGCGTCTCTTACGGTGCTCTCGACGGTCTCGCAGGCAAAATCATCGCGCTTTCGGAAAACGATCGTATCGTCCTGCTAATGGATATGTTGAGTCGCCCCGTCCGCGTTACGGTTCCTGGCGCTTTGCTATCGGTGGCTTAACGAAGTGCGACGTCCGGCATGTGTTGTTGGCAGGCGCCTCGGCGACGCTGAGAAGCAGCCTGCTCCACATTGCGATCGCGCTCATTCGGCTGAACTTTTCTTCGCACATCGCGCGGGCGCGCTCGCCCATGCCCGCACAGCGAGCAGGAACTTGGGCCATGGCATTGATCGTTTCGAGCAAGGCCAGCGCATCGCCGATGGCAACAATCGCACCACAATCGCGACTGACGATGTCGCGTGCTACCTCTCCGCGCGAGCTGCCGATGAAGATCGTGGGCCGTCCCGCCGCTGCAATACCGTAGAATTTACTCGGCACGATGAGGCCCTCAAGCTCGGGTTTGAGCGAGACGATATGGACATCGGCGGCTGACAGACTTTCGGCGAGTGCGCCGCGCGGCTGGTAGGGGTAGAATGAGACGTTCTTGAGCTCCCCAATCTCGGCTTCCCGTTTCAAGCGCTCATATCCGGCACCGCCGCCGATGAATACCCAGTGGATCGCACGCGTTCGAGCGGGCAGCTTCGCGGAAATAGCGATTGCGCCCAGCAACGTTTCGACATCGTGGGCGCGGCCGAGATTGCCGGAATAGCCGACAACGAACTTGTTCGCGAGGTTCCAATCGGCACGAAGCGCATTTTGCGACGGTGCGATGGGGCGGATCGCTTCGACATCGGACCAGTTCGGAATTACCGCGATCCGCTCTCGATCGACGCCGAGGTTTTGAAGGCGCTCAGCCATCGATGCACCGATCGCGACATTCCGCTCCGCGTGCCGAAGCGAAGCATTTCGGAAAATGCGCAGCGGCAGGAAAAGTATCTTCGCGGCGGCGCGGCCGGGTGTCAGCGCTTCGGCAACCTCGGGAAAAATGTCTTGCAGCCAATTTATGAGACGGGCGACGCGCACTTTTGCGACAAGCGCGGCGACAACCGAAACGGCGGGCGGGTCCGTCATCGCGATCAGGACATCGCCACGACGTACTATTTTTAGAAGTGCCCAGGCGGCAGACAGGTAGAACGTCAGATAGTCGACGGCACGCAGAATGACCGCGTCTCGGCCGTGCCGCGACGTCCAGACACGCTCGACGCGGACACCACCGACGGTCTCGGTCGCAGCCAATTGCGCCCCGGCATCGTCGTAGCGAAGTCTGCTCGTTATGACGTTGACGTCATACCCATGCTCTGCCAGCCCGAAGGCCAGATCCGACAGCATCTGACTGGTTGCGGAGTGATCGGGGTGGAAGAAACGATTGACGAAGATCAGTCGCACAGAGATCCTCCCTCGTTCGTTGATGGCGATGTCAAGATTTGGCGAGCGAGATCTCGGTAGGCCGTCCGATCCTGGGACCGATCTGCTTTGCCGGATTACCGGCATTGATGCTCCAGGCATGAAGATTTCGCGTCGCCACGCTGCCGATCGCGAGAACGCTGCCCTCCCCGACGGTCACGCCCGGCGCAACGACGGATCGCGCTGCGATCCACGCGCCATCGCATATGCGGATCGGCGCGGTGCGGAGATTGAAGCTCGTCGCCGTCCAGTCGTGATTGCCAGTACAGAGATAAGCTGCCTGCGAGATGCAGCAATGCGCGCCAATGGTGACGTCCGCAAGGTTATCGATCCAAGCATCCTCGCCGAGCCAGGAATGGTCGCCGACCGCCAACCGCCACGGAAATTTCACGCGCACGCCGGGCTTGATCGTCACATCCTTGCCGATGCGAGCACCGAACAGGCGCAGCACGATGCGACGATGAGCAGAGCCGGGAAGCTGCGAGCGAACCAGAAGGCATTGCGCCACGAGCCAGGCCGCTTCGACCCACGCGGGCCTTGCGCGGGAAAACGTGCGATTGTCAAATAAATCAAGCCGCATGTGTTTCATTCCCGCCAATGAAACGAACGCAGGCCGGGCGGCGGCCGCCGTCGCGCAGCCATGCGTACACTTCGAGCATCTGCTTCGCGACGCCGGTCCAGCTGAAATTCCGTTCTGCGAGCTGGCGCCCGTTGCGCCCAATCTCCGTCAGCGTTGCGGCGGGCATCTGCAGGACGGCCCGAAGCTCTTCCGCCAGCTGTGGAACGGTCGGGGAAATCCGGATCGCAGCGTTATGTCGAAAGCCGTCCGGCAGATTACAAGCCGCCGTTTGCAGGACGGGTTTGCCATACGACCAGGCTTCGAGGATCGCCATTGGCAAACCTTCGCTAAGCGACGGCAGCACGAAAGCGTCAGCGCGGCGCAGAGCGGAGTCTTTTTTCGGACCGAACAATGGTCCGAGAAAATGAATGCGACAACACAGATTTCGTTTTGTGACGAGCGCGCGCAGAGCATCCTCATGGCCGCTCTGGTCCCAGCCTGCGATCACGAGGTGCCATTCGAGCGTCTCGGCCGATGACGGCCATGCCTCAATGAGCGCAGGCAGATTTTTCTTCGGATGCAGGCGACCGATGAATAACAACACGCGTTGGTCCGAAGAAATGATGTTCGCCCAAGGGGCAGCGCGGCTATCGTCCATGCCCGGCATTGCGATGCCGTTCGGGATGATGCAAATCGGATTTGCGAAACCAAGCTCGCGTATCGCATCGGCCTCCGCGTCGCAAAGCGCATGTAGGCAGCTTGCGTGGCGAAGATGCGCGTTTTCGTAAAGCCGCGCCGCGATCTTTTTCTTCAACACCGAACGCTTCAGCGCCCATGCGTCGAGCATGCCGTGAGGAGAAACGACGTAAGGCCGCCGCGTTTCCGACGCCCATTGCAATACGACACGCGAGGGATGCTTCCATAGGCCGTGCGAATGCACGATGTCGGCATTCATGTCTCGCAGACGAGAGAAGGCTTGCAGAGAATAGCCAATTGAAGACGGGCCGACGACATCGAGGCAGGCGGTTGGAATGTCGCCCCACCCCGATGCGTCCGTTGCCCAGCCGCTATCGCGCAGTCCGAGAACGCTGACGTCTCCATTGGCCGCGATGAGACTGCGCGACAGCGCTTGAACCGACGCTGAGACGCCGCCGCCAAAGCGCGATAGGCTGCCGGTCACAAGAGAGACTTTCATCAATGTTCCGGCATCAAGCGCGACGTGACATCGCCGCAGCAAAGACGCTGCCGGTCAGACAAGGCCCGCACTGTGACTGCATCGCCATTTGCGCGGCTTCGCTGAGGCCAGATGCGAATCGCTCGACATCCCAGCGGGCAATGGAGCGGAGGCTGGCTCGGCCCATGGCCTGACGATCGCAGTCTGTCGCGATCGTACGCATCAGCGCCGCGAGACCGTCCGCATCATGGGGATCGAACGTAAATCCGTTGACGCCATTTTCGACGAGCTCAGCACTGCATCCCGCGCCTTTCGAGACCAGCACCGGAAGCCCGGCTGCCATCGCCTCGTTGACCACGAGCCCCCATTCGTCCTGCCAGCTCGGGTGCACGAAAGCGCCGGCCGAACGATAAATCGACGGCAGTTCGGCGTATGTCTTGTGTCCTATGAAATGAATGTTGGTGGCATAGCCTGAAGCTTGTCGCAGCCCTTCAAGCTTTGCGCGCAGCGGCCCTTCGCCTGCCACAACGAGATCCCAGCCGCCGTCCGGCGTTTCCTGCCGATAGCGTGCGAACGCGACGACGAGACATTCGAGATTCTTCTTTTCGATGAACCGCGCGCAGGCGAGGAAATGAGGCGAAGGCGCTCGCGAGCTTTGCAAATCTGGCGCGGCCGGCGCGAAATGGTGGTTATCGACGACATCGTATCCAAGCACGATTTTATTTTCCGCAAAACCAAGGCTTGTCAGATAGCGCGCGTGAACCGACCCGGCGACCAGCGCTGATTGAAAAAGCGCGATCAAGTGCTGCTTGACGAAGTTACGAACGACGTCGCCGCGCGCGGTGCCGGCGTGGGTATCGCTCATCAGGATCATGGGCACCTTGAGAGCGCGACTGTTCCGCACGGCCGAAAGAGCAAATGGCTCCGAGTACCCGGGGATTGCGATCGCGTCGGGCGCGAATTTCGGCAGCTCCGATGCAAGCCATCCATTGCGCTCGTGGGCGGAGGACAGTGTGACGACTCCGGCGTTACGCTTTTCCGCGCGCACGTTCCAATCGTAATCCACGTCGAGATCGGCATGTTCCAAAGCGAGGATGTCGTGGTGTTCCCGCGCGGCACGCAGCCGCGCAAGGTGATATGGACCGAAGCTGCGAAAAAGCAGAGCTATTCTCACGGCCGCATCGCGCGTGCGGGAGATAACGAATGAAGATGCCATGGTTGCAGCTGTGCCTTCGAACGCGCCGGGTGTCGTCGGATTGCCACTACGGTTAGAAACACGAGCGCCGGAATTCCGAACAGCAGCGCCCGAAACAGCCATGCTTCAATTGTCTGGGTAAAGATGTAAATCGAAAGCGCGGCGAGCATCGCGTAGGCTGGTTGAATCCGCGGATCGCTTCGGCTCCTGCGCCAGAATCGGCCATAAAACGTCCCCAGAGCGAATGCGACGAGCGGCGCAAACATTCCGAATTCCATCCAGAAGTCGCCAACAATTCCAGGTGCCGCGCCGACAGCCACTTGCCATCCGGTCACCGCATCGATGCGGTCTATGGGAATTCCAGCATCCTGTGTGAGATCGATGTCGAGCCCAAATGCGGCACAGACATCGGCGTACTTCGTCGGCCAGATCGATAGCGGCACGATACGGCCGAGCATGTGGGCGAGAATTCTCAGGCCGTAGAACGGTTCCCCAGTTTCGGTCACGTAACGAACTATCGCGGAAGAAAACAGATATTCGTTGCCGCCCCAATTTTCGAGCATGCGCGACACGGACCCTTGCAGCTCTTTCTGAGAGCCGAGGTAAATGGCACTACGGTTTGCGACGAGCCAGAGCAACAACGTCCCAATCGCGCCACCGCCGGAGACAACCAACGCGAACGGAATGCGCGGCCGGAATGTCAAAATATAGCTAGCCGCGACGCAGGTGATCGCTAAGAACGTCGGGCCGCGACGCGCACCGAGAAAGCCTTGCACGAGCAGCGGCAGTAGAAATGCGAGTGCCAGCAGCCAGTGATACCATCGCATCCCTGTCTTTCGTCGCGACAGAATAAGCAACGGAACGGCGACAAAACCAAATTGTGACGCTTCTCGAACGTAGCCGCTATCGTCCCAACCGCCGCCGTAAGCACGTCCGTAAGCGGCGACGAAGCCTCCGACATTGGCAATTCCAATCAGCCACGCCGCCAAGCCCGCGGCGCCGAACAGCAGGGCGAGGGCGAAAATCGCTGCGACGTTCTGCTCGATGATGGGTCTTGAGTCTACGCGTGTGTGCCGACTGCCCCACCATATTCCAAGGATCACCGCCGTGCTCATCACGTTGGCGATCAACTGGAATTTCGTTAGCTCATCCCAATAGCCGGCGCGTGATAGGAACTCATATTCGTCGATCGCGAGGCCGTGGATGGGATAAGCGACGTAAAGAAAGAGAAGCTGCGGAACACAAAATATCGTGGGGTGAAAGACATCTCTCCATCGGGCCCAATCGCGGACGATCGCGAAAGTGCCAAAGACCGCCAATCCAGCAGCAAGTGGGTAGAACATACGCTACAGCTGCCCGAATGCCGGCGCGGCGAGAGGCGCTCCCAATCTGGAGAGCGCGCCGATCAGTCTGCCTTCGTATTTCTCCCAGGTGAATTGAGCAGCGCGCGCCTTGGCGTTTTGCGACATCGTCTCGCGGAGGCCACGGTCGGATATGAGGCGCTCGATCGCGGTCGCCAGAGCAGATACGTCGCCTGCTGGAACGATGATGCCATCAATACCGTCGCGGACACACGACCCTGCGTTCGGCGTGGTTATGACTGGCAACCCAACGGCCATAGCCTCCAACGTTACCACCGCCATGCCTTCCGCGAGACTCGGCAGAACAAAGATGTCCGCATGCGAGTATTCGCGATGGATATCCATGCGAGGCACTTGACCGAGGTATTTGGGGCCGGCGAACAGTGCACTTTGCGCCACTCCCACTTCCAACGGTCCAGCGACCCGCACCTCGCATTCGACATTGCGCTCCGCGAGGCGCCTTGCTGCTCCTGCGAGATGATGACTGCCCTTACGAAGTCCGACGGAGCCGACAAACAAGATGCGGCCGGGAACTGGATGCGACGGCCGTTGGAGCCAGCTCCGATCGATGCCGTAAGGCACGAGGGCCACTATTGCCGGATCGGCGCCAAGCGCCAGAACGCTTTCGCGGACGAATTCGGAAGGCACGAGAATCAAATCAGCGAGCGCATACTTTTGGCGATCACGCTCGCGGCCCGCTTCGATCTCCCGCAGGCTCGGAGCGTGTTGCGAAATCGCATGACGGCGGTACTCGCTTTCGGTCAGCAACCCGACATCGGGCGTCAGCATGACTTCGTGGATGATGCGGCAGCCCTGCGCTTTCGCGGTCCTGCAGAGATCGAGATCCTCATTGACGAGGACGGTGTAGATCGCGTTGGCGCCGCCAAAACGCTCGCCCAACGCTCGTTTCATCAGCGCCCGGGATGACGTATCTTCGCGCGCGCTTTGCGACGACATCAAACGTTCGCGCATGACCGCGTACCGGACCTGCTGCACTTTCGATGGAGGAATTTCGGACGGCAATTTGCGACCAAACAAGCGGCGGATCGCTGCTGGTTGCAGACACCTCGGCCAAAGACTTTCGATATGACGAACGGAACCGATGTTCGCAAAATCGGTATAAAGCCGTTGCAGCATTCCGGCACGCTGTAGCAACGTCGGCACAGCATAGTGCAGGCGCGCGCCCGGTTGCAGGACGGCGACGCGGAGAGCGGGCCGATCAAGCATGGATCGCTGCCTCATCGCGAAATCTGTAGGCGGTCGAGCCTGCCCAGATGTGCTGCATTCTCTCGACCGTCGCTGCCCAGGTGAATTCGTGAGTGCGCCGACCGACGGCATCGCGCAGCCGCCAGTAGCGGCCAGCATCCCGCGCATAACCCTCGATGATGTCAGCAACGTCGGCTGCATCGGCGTCCGGCGAAAAGAGGTGTCCGCAACCCGCCGGAACAGTGTCAGGGATGCCGCCAACGTTGCTTGCGAGTACTGGAACTCCAAGCCGAAGGCTTTCCCGGTTCGATAGGCCGAACGCTTCGGCCAACGAGAACAAGCAGGTGAAATGACAAGACCTGAGGAGGTCGACAAATGCGTTCAGCGCGTGGCGTTTGTCGATGAATCCGACCGATCTTAGCAGCGGGTGCCGCGGTCCGTGCTCTGCAGAGAAACCCGCCGCAATCACTTCGACCGCGATCCCGCGAGTTTTGAGCACGTCGGCGATCTTCAGAACAAACGGAAGATTTTTCCGCTGCCAGTCCTTCCCAACAAAGCCTAGGCGGACTGGCGTGAGGGGCAGATTGTTCGGTCCATATCGCGACGGTCCCGGATCGCCGATGATGTTTGCACCGCCCGGTACGACATGGACCTTATGCGGTTCGATGCCGTAGACACCAACTACAGATCTTGCTGCTGCTCTGGATCGACATAGAATCCGTGTCGCATCGTGATATGCTTGACGCTCGCGTGCCAAAGCTTCGGTGATCATCGCTCGTCCGACGCTTCTAGTGATGCCGTAATCATCGAAGTTCTGCTGCAATGTCGCGTCGATATAGAATGAGACGCCAGCGCGCCGAGGGCAATCGGGCGGCAGCAGCGGAAAGATACTGATGACTTCATCGTGTATCGACGACGCTCGCGGTTCTTGGCGGATAAGCGCACGAAGAAAGCTGCTGGCATATTGATAGCCGCCATACTCGCCGCACGTCAGCAACCGAGCTGCATTCCAGAGAATGCGCCGCGCGCGCAGTTTCTGTGGTTGCAGCGACCATCCGCCGTCGAGAAATCCCGCCTGCAAACCGGCGTGCAAAAGATGATAAGGCAGGCCGCCATGGGTGGCGATGGACGTCGCATCGCCGACGCAGGTCAAGAAGCGCATTGGACTTCCATCGCGGTGGCTGGCTCGCTGGCCGGAAACAACACTTGCTCCCAACGCCGAGCGCATACGTCGATACTGTATTCCCGTTTGACGCGATCGCGCGCCGCTTCGACCAACCGGCGTCGACGCTCATCATTCTGCAAAAGCTCGGATAGCGCACACGCAAACGCAGCTGCGTTGCCGGGCGGAACCAGAAGGCCTGCAGCACCGCCCCCCAAGACTTCCCGGCACGCGGGAACGTCGGTGGCGACAACCGGAATTCCTGCTGCCATGGCCTCGATCAGCGCAATGCCGAAGCCCTCGGCGCGTGTCGTGCTGAAGGCATAAACGTCAATCCCTCCCAGCAAATCCAAAACGTCGATGCGCTCGCCGAGAAATCGTATCTGCATCGATATCCCGAGACGCTTGGCCTGCTCTTCCAGCTGTCTTCGCAGGGGCCCATCACCAACGAGTAGAAGCTCGGCTTCGACGTGCGTCCCTCTAAGATATGCAAATGCCTGAAGAAGCGTCGCGTGATCCTTTATTTCGTTGAGTCGCGCAACCATGCCGATGACGGGCCGCGACCTTGATCGGACGTTTCGCGCAGCGTCCACCGCGGCGGCGATAGCATCGTCATCTATACCGTTCGGAATTGGAGCCGATCCGACGGGCATTCGGGCGCCGAGGTCATTCAACTCGCGCTCAACGGCTTTGGAACACGAAACAACAGGACAACGAAGGAATCGCGATGCCGCCAGAATTGCTGACCAGTGGCGGCGTTGAGCCACTGTCTGCGGTGGTGGATTTCCTGCCATCGCGGCAAGAGCGCGAACGCCGGCAGAGCGGGCCGCGAACGCCGCGATCACATGGGGGTGTCCAAATATATGGATCAGGAGTGCGTCCGGCTTGTCGCGCTGTATCAAGGTACGCAACCATGCCCCGCGCGCGATGTTGCCCAAACCCGCGGAAGCCATTTCGAGCGTTACGTTTGCAATGCCGCGGAATTCCGCTTCGAGAGTATTCGGAGCACCCGACCAGGAGACGACGCTTTGGTCAAAGCGCTTTTGCCAATGGCGTGTCAGGCGCAGGCACATCATTTCCGTGCCGCCTGTTCCAAATCCGCGGACGACATGCATAACGCGGCGGCGACGCATCAGGCGGGCAGCTCGGCGGGATAAGCTTCATTCGCTTGCGTTTCGTCCCGGATTGGGATGCCAAGAAATTTGCCATATGCGCGTGCCATCGCCTGGGCTGAGAATTTAGCTATTGCCTCACGTCGTGCATGGACGGCTCGCACCTGCGCGGCGAGCGGCGCAGCTAGGCAATTTTCTATGCCGTCCGCGAGCGCGTCTGGATTACCGGCAGCAACAAGAAGGCCGAGACGGCCGTCATTGAGAACTTCACGGCAAGCGCCAACATCACTCGCGACAACGGGTATGCCCGCAAGCATTGCTTCGACCAAAGCGATGCCAAGCCCTTCGTCAGGTGTTGTCGAGAAAATGAACAGATCAAGTCCACTGAGAATTTCTGGAATATCGTGACGCATGCCGATCAGCATCACGGTGTCGGATAATCCTGATGACTCGATAAGACTGTGCAGTGTCTGGCGCTGGCTTCCGTCGCCAACGATTTTGACGACGAAATTTTTCCCGCGGTTACGCAAAATGCTCGCGGCACGGATAAGCGTGACATGGTCTTTATGTTTTTCCAGTCGTGCGATCATGCCCAAGACCCACGGCCTTTCGGAAGATACCGACATCGCGGCGTTGGGTAGCGCGAAGTCATTTCGATAGACGCCGTTATAAACAACCGCCGTCTCCCGCGCGGAGAGGCCAAAGTGTTCGATCGCACCCTGCTGAACGTAGCGGCTGCAGCAGACAAGCCAATTTGTGAAGGGCCGACCGAGTTGAACCAGCATGCGAAACTTCGCGAAGCCTCGACCCGACGCGGTGTTCGGGTAATTTCCAACGTGCGCGACGACACGACTTACGCCTCCAAGACGCGCCCCAATCGCCATAAACACGTGCCAACCGAGCGGCATGGACAATAACGCGTCGGCACCAAACCGCCGCGAAAGCTGAAATAGCCTAAATGCCAGCAGCGCGTATCTGGACCGCCCTGCGTTTGCGATGTCGAGCATAATGCGCTCGATACCTAGAGCATCAAATTCGAGCGCGAGGTCCGCAGGCAGCGCGTGAATAACGACAACGATTGGCTTCACACCTTGCGCCAGCCATTCGCGACATAGCGCCAGAGCCATTCTCGGCGTTCCCTCTGCCGCTAATGACGAGAGGGCAATCAAGACCACTGGGCGTTTAGTTTTCACGCGGGCTGAAGCGCCAAACGCGATACCGGTTCGGACCGCCCGGCACGCATCCACTTGTCGATATCGCTGCAGCATCGGCGGATGCCGCGATACCCCACATCGGCCAGCGGTCCGAGAAAGTCGCGCGCGTTGCGATGGCGCGCGGCAAGCATCTGCCAATGAACTTCGAGTTGGAGTGCAGGCCGAATGCGCGTTATCAAATCAAGCGATGAACACAATATTTCATACTCGAACGATTCGACGTCGATCTTCATGAGATCCGGTGTCCAATTCAACTCGGCCAACGCGTCGCGCAACGTCATCACTGGAACGTCGAAGTTCGGCGAGTGACCGTGATCCCGATCATCGCCATTCTCGTAGATGCGATTGAATGATGGCATCGACATAACGCCGGAATGATCGGAGATCGCCGCCGCCTTGATGGTCCACTCGGTGCCCTCGGCCTTATTGAGAACGACGGCACGCTCAAGCATCGAAAAGACACGCAGGTCTGGCTCGATGGAGAGGATGTGAGACGGCGCCGACGTCGAGCGTGCGAACAGCGCCGAGATAAATCCGGTCTGTGCGCCAATATCGATGAGCGAACGTCGCCCCCGTGAGAGTTCGAGGAAGTCCGCGACCTCGTCTGTGGAGTCGTTGATCTCTACACCGTGATATTGCCAGCAGCGATAAGCCGTGATCGTTTCCGGCGCAAAAACGTGGATGTCCTTCGTGACGTACAACGGCAATCCGGGTACGCCGTGGCGAACTCTCAGCGCTTCGCTTCGATCAACGCGCCAATAGCTCGGAATGCGCGTGACGAATCCCGCCGTCTGCCAAACCGGAAACGGCACCACAGCTCGCAGCGCGGACCGGATCGCCGATGCCCTCATTGAAGTTGTCCTTCAATAACCATTTGTCCTCATGACTTTCGCTCGCAGAGAAACGCCCCTGGACACGTTCTGATTGGCGCTTATCCATGGCGTCCGCACGCCGGGTGAAAACACCGACGATAGAAGTGTTAGTTCTTTTTAACTATATGGCGTGGCCCGAAAACTCAATGGTTTTGCGGTCACACGGGCATATTTTCTTGTTCAAAGATCTTTTGCAAAACGGGAGACTAGTCTCGTTCTAGTTTGATATCGGCAAACGCAGCCGAGCCCGACACAAGGGTTTCGGATGCAGAGCGGGCGGCAAGTATCAAGCTAAGCGTTTGCGCCTCACATCCCGGCGGAACATCAAACGGCGAAGAAAACTCGCGCCATTGTGGATTTGCGCCCAGCAGCATCGGCGTCTCGGCAACGATCTTCCACGCCGGGACAAGACAAGCGACCTGCCATTTCAAGCCTCGCGGGCCATCGATGCTGCCTTTCGCACGCACGCTAAAGCGATAACGCCCTGGTTGAAGAAACAGCGTCTGTGCGATTGGATGAAAATTTACACGTCCACCACTAAGGCCGATCGACAGGACGTTTCTCCCGCGCTGATCGTTGTCGCTTGCGATTTCGGCAATGACGCCGCTGCCTCCTTGCATCGACCAATCGAACGGGACAGGGGTCGGCTCGAAACGAAAGTCGCCGTTAAAGAGCAATTTCACATCTTTTGCTTTATCCGGTGGCAGAAACTGTAGCCACATATAGTACGCCAACTCGAACTTCCTGTTCTTGACTAACGAGGATATGCAGCCATCGACTTCGCGATCTGTTGGCGGATGTGGCGTGCCTTGCAATGCAAGCAGCAAATGCGCTGAGACGCCTGCGGCCTTTGCGTGGCTGTTGAGAAGGTGAAAGAGCGCCTGCCGCCATAGTGGTGCCGCGGCGAGAACGCCGATAACCTGGTCCTCTCCCTCTGGCATCGCTGCGATTTTTGCTACGATAGGAGCAACGATCGACATCGCCGCTGGACGGATGCGGAGCACCGTATCGGCGAGCGCCATAGCGCTGCGTGTATCGCCTTGCGCTAATTTGCGTCGCGCCAGCCAATAGAGCGCTGCGGGCGTTCGACGCGAGCGATTGACCGCGGCCTGCATAAACCTGTCTGCCGCCGGCGCACTGCGAGACGCTTCGAGGGCGCCAAGAAGCTCGAAGGCGCGGGCGTTGAGCGGGTCCTGATAGAGCGCGCGCGTTATACGATCGCGAATGGCAGCAGCGGTTCCGCCTGACGGTGGGTTATCGGCACTTCCCTTCGGCGCACCCGACGCGCCGACGTCGTTCGCGATCTGCAGTTCGGCAGCCGGGTATGAGCCCAGGGCGAGCGCCCATTGCGGATGCACCGCAGCGAGATACCCAATAAGGCTATGCGTGACGACCAATGTAACGAGCACAATGGCCATCAACAGCGAAAAGAAGTTTGCCAGCGGGCGTCGCGAGGTGGTCCTTCCTTCCTGTGCTGCAAGCGATGCTGTGACGGCGCGCACGTCACGGCTGCGGTGGCCTGGTGCGTTTTGCGCGCCAGCTCCCGTCATTGTTTTGCGGTTCGCGGCGCGCGAGCTGTCGTCTTTTCCTGCGAATACATCGGCCGCCTGCGTGCCGGCGACCCGGCGCGCGACTCGGGCTTCGATTGGCCGGCAGCGAGCTTATCTTCCTTAGCTCGTCTAGCGGCACTCAACTCGTTCCAGGCGAGCAGGACCCGACGGGCAAGGCGGCCTTTGTGTGGGTCGGTGTTACGATCAGGATGCAGCCATTTCAGTAAGTATGCCATATGCCGCCGCATCTCAACGGCTGTAGCGGTCTTGTCCAGGCCGAGCATGCGATAGGCATCCGAATTCGATGCCAGGAGAATCTGCTCGATAAAAAAAATGGCGGCGTCGCGATGGGATTCGCGCGCCCGCTTGGTAATATTTTCCGCGTCCAAGAGTGCTTCGCCATCTTCGGCCGCAAGACGAAGGAGCAGTAAAATTCCAGACGGGAGCGGAGCGGACCGCATCATGCGCGCCTGCGATGGAATTCGCAGCAAATCCACAGCTGCACTCAACGCCTGAGCCTGACGTCGACGTCTCATGCCGGCCCCGGCAAGGTTGGCGCCGCCTGATCTCCACTCGATGCCGACACGCCATAGGACAAGGCACTGGTGCCGTAGCCATACCCGTAGCTATAGCCGTAGCCATAGCCCGCTGCTTTTGCGTCGAACTTCGTCACAACGATACCGATCACAGGGCATTTTGAGAGTTCCAAGCGCCTCAAAGCGCTTCGCACCGCGCCGACTCGGGCCACACCGCTGCCTATGGCGAAGACCGTTCCTTCGGCCGCATTGGAAAGCAGAAGCGCGTCTGCGATACCGAGCACGGGAGGACCGTCGATGATGACAAGATCGAATACCTCCTGGCTGTCGGATAACAACGAGAGGAGATGCGGGCTACCGAGAAGGTCTGCCGCGTTCGGCGGGAGATGACCGGACGGCATGAAGGCTAGTCCACCCGTATCCGTTTTCTGGATGGCTGTGGCCAACTCGCAAGCGCCGGACAGGTATGAACTCAACCCGACCGAACAGTCGGCCGAGATGTATTTGTGCAGCGATGGATTGCGCATGTCCGCGTCGACCAGCAGAACCTTGAGCCCGAGCCTCACAAAATGCTGGGCAATTGCAATCGAGCTTACAGACTTGCCCTCTTGGGCGCCGG
This sequence comes from Hyphomicrobium sp. MC8b, assembly GCF_905067615.1. Lineage (NCBI taxonomy): Bacteria > Pseudomonadati > Pseudomonadota > Alphaproteobacteria > Hyphomicrobiales > Hyphomicrobiaceae > Hyphomicrobium > Hyphomicrobium sp. MC8b. Next base: position 3,391,629 of record NZ_LR898465.1, read on the forward strand.
CACTCGTCACGAACAGCGACCTGGGCATCCCGCGCGGCGTCGAAAACTGTAGCGATGTACAAAGCGACCGGTAAGCCTCCGACAGCGGCGAGCGCGCGTCCCGCAGTGAAGCCTGCACACCGATCTCAGTGCTGACGAGAGGGATGACGCCGAGCGTGGCCAGACCCGTGACGTCTTCGGCCTCGTCGACTGAATCGATGACGTCGTCAAAATTCTCGAGAAGGTAGGCGAGTCCAATGCTGGCGCCAAAGCCGATGAAGAGCGACAACAGCATCGACTTTAATAGCCTTGGAGACGATGGCACGCCTGGAAGGTTCGCACTGTCGACGACGAAGACGTTATTGCTTCCCGCGCCACCGGCGATGTCCACTTCTTTATACCGCTGCAGAAGGCCGTTGTAGAGCTGGCGGTTGGTGTCGACTTCCCGTTTAAGGATATTGTACTCGATTGATCGCTTCTGAAAATCTAGAACATCACCGCGCAACTTTACGACGCGAGCGGTCATTTCGTGTTCCTGGCTAAGCGATGATTCATAGGCGTTCTTGAGGGACGCCCGGATGGATTTGGCTTCCGCCGAAAGCTGACGGTCGACTTCGGAAATCTCATTCTTGATTTGCAGCATCAAAGGATAGCTCGGCTTGAAGGTCTGGAGCTTCTGCTGATACGTGCTTACGAGATCGTTGCGCTTGACCCGAAGCGTGTCGATGCCGTTGCTGCTCAGGAACTGCGGGAAGTCGAAGGCGCTGGAATTTGCGACCTGCTTCCAAAGTTGTTCATTCTTGATTCGCTCCGACGTGATGTTTCCGAGCGCTGCGCTCGAGTTGGCAAGATCTGCTTCGGCGATCGATGAGGATTCGCCGATGGATACGATCTGTTCCTTTTCGGCAAAAGCCAGCATTGTTTTTTCGGATTGCTCGAGGCGGAGCTTGAGTTGCTTGATCTGATCCTCGAGAAATTTCTTGGCGTAGGCATTCGCCTCGAACCGCTTATCCAAATTCGAAGCGATGAAGGCGTCGGCGTAGGCTGCGGCAATCTTCTGGCTGCGAGCTGCGCTGGCGTCGGAATAAGAAATGTCGACGAGGCGCGAGCCTGGAATCGGCTTTACGGAAACGTTCTCCTGTACGATGGCGGCAGCGGTTGCCATCAACTCACGCTTGCTTGTCGGCGTTGATGCCTCGCCTGACCGGAGCAGCTTTTTGATCACAGCGATTACGGATAACGACTGCGGACGGAAAAATTCAGGATCGTCAACCAGACCCGCCAAAGCCGCGACGCGTTTCGCCAAGCTTCGACTGAGAAGCAGCTCGTACTGCGTTCGTAGAAACTCGGTATCGGTACCTTCGACAGGCGTGAGGTTTCCACCTTCTACGATCTTCGCAACGTTGCGATCTATTTGAAGCCGCAGCGTTGATGTGAACTGCGGCGTCGTCATCAATGTGCGCAGCGTACCAAGCGCAAACACCGCAACCGTCACGGCGACGATCAAGACTTTCCGCTTATTCAAAAGGCGCAGGATCGCCATGACTTTGACAGCAAAGTCAGGACCATCGGCGGTATGAGGGTCGAGATGGCGGCCGCCGTACAGCTTATAGGGATCGGCGACTTCAAGTGCTTGAGCGCCAGCTTGCGGCAAAGGCGCGGAACCGGCGTCGCTGGGAAGAGTCATTCCGTCGCCTTCCAGTAAATGATGTCAACGCAGCTAAAGGACCGAAACGAACAGGCTCGAGACAGGAAGGACTTTCAGAAGCGCCTGATAGCCCTCTTTCATCGTCGAATTACTGACCACGACGACGTCACCCTTGTGGATCTCCGGATCTTTCGCGTTTCCCGACCGGATGTCGCCAACATTGAACCTGGCCGCCGAGCGTTCGCCGTTCTCCGTGCGGAATATCGCGACCGTCGAGTCGGCTGTATCGGTGAACCCCTCGGCGGTCGCAATGACTTGGAGAAGCGTTGCTGGGCCATGCAGCGGGTAGACGCCAGGCCGCTTTACCGCCCCATCAACGGTAACGCGCTGGCTGTTGTATTCCTTGATATAGACGTTCACCTGCGGCGACTGCAGATACTTTTTTCCGAGCTGGTGTGTGAGATCATTCTCGACCTCGCCCGGCGTTAGACCTGCTGCGCGAACCTTGCCGACAAGCGGAAGATTGATCGTTCCGTCGGCATCGACCTGAACGGTCTTGGAGAGTTCTGGAACCTGGAACACCGAAATATCGACGACGTCCATCGGACCGATTTTATAGGCGCTGCTGCTTGGATTGGAGACCGACGCCAATTCCTCGGCAACATGGGCTTCCTGTCCGCCGAGCGCCGCCGGTTTAAGCTGCTCGGGACCGGGACCATCCTGAGAATTGCGCGTTGAGGATGCAGTCGCAAAGTGCGGACTCTGCTGTAGGCTAGCGCCGCAGCCAGCAACGGCGATGCTCACTATCAAAGCCGACACGAAGCTCAGAATGCGCATTTTCTCGCCTGCCACAACGTCTCCCATATCAACCATTTCTGTAGCCGACTGATGTCGTACCGCATGAAGACAATGGCCAGGGAGCCGGCGCTTCATTGCAAAGAATGGCGCCTGGGCGGCTCTTGACGAGCTTTTCGGCCTCGGCATCGCCAATGCGTTTCGCAGCGACATCGTACCCCATCCTCAGGTTCGGCGGACGGCTGTCGTCATTGTGTGCGTCGGTCGCAATGATGTGAGCAATGCCATCATCCAGAATGCGCTCAGCCCAATATTTTGCATCGCGGCCAAAATCGCCGAGCAGCGAACCGGCGGTAAGCTGAAGCCACACGCCAGATGCCACGAGTTCCTCGATCGTGCGATACTGACTTGCGATCCACGGCATGCGTTCCGGATGCGAAAGGATGGGAATGTAGCCAGCGGTACGAAGCTGAAAGAAAAATTGCTTGATGAGTCTCGGCTCGACATGCTGCGGCAGCTCAATCAAAACGTATCGGCTGTCGGCAAGTGTCGGGATTTCCTTGGTCGCCAGCTTCGCCACGAAGTCGACCGTGATGTGCGCGTCAGCGCCGCTGTGAAGATCAAGACGCAGTCCATCATCGGCGAGGCGAGAGCGTAGTCGCGCGACAGCTCCCTCAATCTGCTCTCCCCTATTGTGATAGAGACCGGGCAGAATGTGCGGCGTGCAGACGACGGCCTCGACGCCGTCATCGATGAGCGCGCGGGCCATTCGCAGCGACATCGCGAGGTCCACGGCACCATCATCGAGACCCGGCAGAAGATGGCAATGGATGTCGATCATCCGCGAAAGCGCCCCATTATAATAATTACGGACTACACATAGTCCTATCCCTCCAATTGATCCACGCTGTCAAGGCTTCGCTGGACACGCTCGGCGCTCTGTGGCTCACAAACAACGATAAACCGGGGAGAATGAGAATTTTGTGCGGCTCCTGCTTCCGGATTTCTTGAGGATGAACTATGATCCTAATGGACTATTCAAAAAGGAACCTCAGATGGTGCGCACGCTCTTGGCGCTTGTCGCAGCTTTGTCGTCCGCGACGTCGGCCCACGCCGCGCGCCTGACGGTGATGAAGGGTGACGCGCTCGTCAGCCATGGAGACGGATATGAAAGCGTGCGCGATGCAGCCGATCTTTTTCCCGGAGATACCGTCGTCGCGAGGGCCGGAAGCTCGGCGAAAGTGACGTTCAAAAATGGTTGCACCATTCGTTTGGGAATCGGCATCGTATTTAGCGTTCCAGCAGAAACGCTATGCGACGATGCCAGCGCTGCTTCCGCAGCGTCTCCATCTGCAAGTGGGGGCTTTTCCGAGACGTCGGCGTTGGCGACGCAAGACTGGTCTGCCGTGACGCAGACGGCAGTTGCGCCAGAGGCCTCCCAGTTCGACGCCCTGCCCTATCTCGTGGGAGCTACAGCGATCGGCGGAATCACGGCCGCAGCGTTCGCCCTTAGCGGCGGCGGAGGCAGCCCACCGGCAAGCCCCTGAGCGTACCGGACGTAGCCGTCGCAGAAAGTCCGTCGCCAATGATGCGAGACGCCAGCGAACCTCACGCGCCACAGGCTGGTTTCATTTTGATGTCTTCCCGGCCGAGATTGCGGCCCGCAAGCCGAACGACACCCATTCGATGCCGCGGTCATTTTCGGCTGCCGTCGCGAGCTATATTTTTCGATCACGCGGTTTATTGGCTGACGAGCGCAACCCTATGCGCTTCGTTGGTCTTCGGTGGCGCGACGCGAAGCGGCGCCCTGGGCGATGTCTTTCTGCAATTGCTGTCCGCTTTCGTTCTGATTGCAGTGCTCCGCGAGATCGTCTTGCGACAGGCCTTAGGACAGTTCAAATGGCCTCTGCTCTTCATTGCTGCGGCTGTGCTTATTCCGGTGCTCCAACTCGTCCCGATGCCCTTGGAGTTGTGGAAGCATTTGCCCGGTCGCTCCGTCATTGCTGAAACATATATATTGATCGAGCGGGATCAACCGCCTTCGCCTATGACGCTTACGCCGACCGCAACGTGGCTCAGCGGACTGTCGTTATTGCCTCCTATTGCTGTATTTCTCGGCGTTCTGACGCTCAGCAACGTGGAGCGGCGATATCTCAGTCTTCTAGTTATCGCGATGGCCGTTGCCAGCGTTTTTCTCGGATTGCTGCAGCTTATCCAAGGCCCCCACAGCGCGCTACGATTCTATGACATCACGAACAGAACCGAAGCCGTCGGCTTTTTCGCCAATCGGAATCACCTCGCCGCTTTACTCTACATTTCAGCGCTTTTAATCGGTGTGCATCTGCTCGAAACGCTTGCGGTCGCAAGAACGATGCACAGCAAGCGGATTGATGCCAACTTTTTGGCGCCACTCGTTGGGTGGCTTACAGTGCTCGTCATTGTGATGGCTGGCGCGATGATGGCGCGGTCTCGCGCCGGATTGCTTCTGATGTTTATCGCATTGCTGGGAAGCGTTAGCTTGGCAAGAGGAGATTCGCGCCTGAAGATGCTCCGCCCAGGCATTACGAGCGCTGCAATTGGAACCGCGATCGCAATCCCGGCTTTCCTATCGCCGCTCGCAATCTATCGCATTCTCGATCGCTTCGGAGCGGACTCCGCAGACAACCTGCGCATTCCTTTTGCTCGCAATACGATCTCCGCTGCGATGACCTATATGCCATGGGGATCCGGCCTTGGCTCATTCGTCCCGGTCTATCAGCTTTTCGAGCCTACTCCGGAAATCGGACTGACGTATGCGAACCATGCCCACAACGATCTGCTTGAGGTGTGGCTCGAGACAGGCGTCGTTGGTCTGATCCTGGTCGCGATCGTTTGTTCTTGGCTGCTTCACCGTTCCCTTGCTCTGTGGAACGATGAAGCCAAGACCGGAATCGATCTGTCGCTTCGCCGCGCCGCAGCCATCGCGCTCGCGCTCCTGCTCGCGCATTCCCTGGTCGACTATCCGTTACGCACCACCGCCATGGCGAGCGTTTCAGCGATGCTGACGGCATTTCTGTTTTTGCCTTTGCCAGACACGGGGTGGAAGCCGCGCTTCAGCGCGGCAATCGTATTATCCCACAAAAGAGTTGCATGAGCCCATCGCGGATTAATGTGTAAATAACACTTTAGTGTTATTATAAGGAAATCCTTCCCGTACAAGCCGACCCCACGGATTTCCGTGCGCTCAGGAAAAATCCTATGCCGCTCAACTCTGCGCTCAAACAGATCTTGCTGCCGGCGATCCGCTCGCTGACAGTCGGAATAGCGGTTTTTCTTGCCGTCGCGAATTCAACCGCGGCCTTCTTCCTGATGCTGCCCACATATGCCGTCCTGACCGCGGCCATCCTACTGTCTGGCGGAATGGTTCTCCGCATTATCGTTGCTGCAATTGCCGCGCTGACTTTTCTTTCTATTGGCGTCGGCACAGGACAACAGCTCGTCGGCGTGCTGGCATTTGCATTTGCCAATTCGGTTGCGATCGCTGCAGCCTGTCTTCTGCTCCGTCGTCAAGAGCGGATGCCCGTCAACCTATTGGCGACGATGGCCGGCACTCGCGACACCGGTGGCGCGGCGCCTTCATCTGTCTGCGGCCTTGTCGGCCGCAAGCAACTCGTCGAACGGATCGACGCGGTCTCGCGCGTAGGCCATGGCGCAATTGCTTTACTCAGCGTCGACATCGATAATTTCAAGTTTGTCAACGCTACGCTCGGGCATGGGGCGGGCGACGAGGTCTTGGCGATCATTCTGGACCGACTGCGCGGCTGCGTCCAACCCGGCGATATCGTTGCGCGACTCAGCGGAGACGAGTTTGCAATCATCTTGAGCGATGCACGATGGCGATCCGCGGTTGAAAGTGCTGCGCAGTCCGTCTTGGAAGCCATCAATGCGCCGATCAGGCTCGGCCAGCAGGACATTCGCATCGGCGCAAGCATCGGTGTCGCCTCATGGCAGGAAAACATCGATATCGCCGGTGAATTCTTGCGGCGCGCCGGTGTTGCGCTCAACGCGGCCAAAGCGGCGGGATGCGGATGCTCCAAGATATTTGAAGCGCAAATGGACGTTCCTCTCCGGCGGCGACAAGTGCTCGATCAGGATCTTCGCCAAGCCCTCGCCGAGCAGACGTTCGAGGTTCACTATCAGCCTGTCGTTCATCTTGCGACGAACGAGGTGGTTGCCTTCGAGGCGCTCGTTCGATGGCGACACGCGACGCGAGGGCTCGTCTCTCCGGCTGAATTCATTCCGGTTGCGGAAGAATTGGGGCTTATCGCCGCCATCGGAGACGTGGTGCTTCGACAAGCTTGCCGCGATGCCGCGCGATGGCCGGTTGACGTCAAGGTGTCGGTGAATTTCTCGCGCGCGCAATTCGAGCTTCCGGACGCCAAGAGCCGTCTCGAAGCGGCGCTGGCCGCGGCGGGTCTTCCGGCCTGCCGCCTGCAGCTCGAAATCACCGAGACGACCGTTATGGCCAACCCGGACCGCGCGAACGTTCTGCTCGATGAACTGCGCGCGCTCGGAGTGGAAATCGCGATGGATGATTTCGGAACCGGCTATTCGTCTCTAGGCTGTTTGCGGAACTCCCCCTTTGATCGCTTAAAAATCGACCGCGCCTTTATTCAAGACCTGACGACCAGCCTCGAAGCACGCGCCATTTTGACGATGATCGTCAAGCTTGCAAACACACTCGGGATGCATACCACCGCCGAGGGTGTCGAAACTGCCGAGCAGTTCGCAATCGTCAAAGAGGAAGGCTGCAGCGCGATGCAGGGTTTCTTCTTCAGCCCTGCCATACCGGCGCACGAGGTCCTGGCCTTCTTCCCGCAGCGAATCGCTGGAACCGATTCCGCCGCCTGAACGGCCTAGTCCTGCAATCTTTGCGGATAGTCCAAAATATCTCACCATTACTGGTTGCGCATAATCATTAAAATTGGCCGTGCAGAGAGAATTGCCACCAATTTGCTTGGTTCGGTGGGTGGCCTGCAGCCGAAACGTTGGATATCTGACCTCGCGTCTGGCGCACTGAGGACGAATCCTGTGCGCTCGTCCCGGCCGGCTGCCTCACCTCAGGAAACGTTATGAAAGCTCCCGCTTTGCGCGAACCTCCCGTCCACGTCGTTCTCGTAGATAACCGCGGGATCATTCTGGATGTGAGCATCAAATCCGGGCGTTCGGATGGAAACAGCAAGGCGGCGCTGTCGCTCTATCCGCTTGGCGAATCCTATTTCGATCATTGCGACGACGCCGACCACGTTGCTGCCGTGCAGCAGCTTTTGAAGCGCAAGCGCAGTCTCATTTCGTTTGTGCTTCCCTCTCAGCCGCCGAAGCAGAAGCAGTGGTTCGTCGTCATCGGCGTGCCGGTCAGCGCGGATATCGGGAGCGGAGCCGTTCTGATGCACGTCGACATCGCGGATTGGATCCCCGAGACGAAGGATGGTACCGCCACTCAGAAAACGCCGAAGCCGCCGACGTCGCTTAATCCGGGCCTCATCCAGGATACGATTGCAAAAGCCCTCTTCCAGCAGTTCGGACCGGGGTTCGGTGAAGCACCTGCGCAGGCGCCGTTGCATCCGGACGTCGATACACTCAGCCCGCGACAGCGCGAAGTGCTGATGCTGTTGGGCGCTGGAAAGAGCAACGCGGAAATTGCCGAGGAGCTTGCGTGTTCCTTGAATACGGTGAAAAGGCACGTAACAGCCGTCTTGCAGAAGTTGCGGCTGCCCAACAGAACACGTGCGGCAATGATTGCGCATCAATTGGCCTCTGAAGGTAACGACTGACCGCAAATTGCGTCCCACGACATCACGCGTCGATGCGGGTGCGCGCGTTGACATCGCTGCGTGTGCCTCGCGGGCGCGACTTTCGTTTCGTCGAAAGCAGCGCCTCGGTGACATCGGGATATTGCGGCTCCTCGATCAGGTGAACAATCGTCCGTGCAAATGCAGCGTCATCGCATGGATAGGCCGGCGGCGGTGACACCACGGACATCCGAACTTTCGGTATAGAGGTCTTGCCGTTCGCCGCGGCCTGAGCGCCGAGAAATGCCGTTGCAATCGGGATCGCTGCGGGACCATAAGCCGGTGCAATAAACAAGAAATGTAATGTCTCGCCGAGATACGGAAGCGCTGCATCGAGGCAATGCAGCAACCGGCGCGTTGCGATTTCGACGGTCCTCTCCGGCTGCAGTCGGCGCCCATTTATCGGCAGCGCTTCAAGCGCGATGATGTCCGGCTGGCCAACTTGAGAGAACGCAATCTGGAAAAACGTATTAACGGATTCAGGCCGATCCAGATCGACCGGCTGGCAATATGCATTCTCGCGGCCGTCGATCCTAGCATCGAGTGTCTGAAAATGCGCCGGTGTCGCGCCGAGAGCCAAGCGATATTCGTTCGCCTGCAAACCATCGGTAATCCGTTCCCCCGCAACCGTATGGGCGGACGGAATGACGACGACCTTGCCATTTGATTTGGCGGACATGTCTGGGCTTTCCTGAACTGATCTCTGCGAGCTACGCGTGCCTACGCTCATCGCCGCGTCACCGACTTTCGTTGACGTATCGCTCGTAAGCGGCTGGAAAACCGCGCACGGAAAAATTCAACGCCAGCGGTCGCTGTGAAACGCTTTGCGCGACAGCTGAAATCTTCGTCGCCTTGCGCATTTTCCCGAGCAACGGCTCGGTCAGATCGAACGGCGCGAAGCATCCAATGCGATGGCACGCGCTATAGGGAACTTTAAAGCGGTCGCCGTTTTCGATGCCGACGATGACGCCGTCCGGCAGCGAGACACCAACCGGAACACGGATCGATGCCTTGAGCGTTCCGGCGCGATCGCGACCAATGGTGAATACGCTCACGGTCTGGCCGAGCTTCCCGCTGGCAAGCGCCTGGGTCATCATGCAGGACTTATGCCCAGAGATTGGCGGCGTGCATGTCACGACCCAATCCCCGATGACCTGCCGCGACGCTTCGGCGTGTACGTGCTTGCTACCGAGTATCGACAAAGCGATTAAGACCGTGAGAACTAAAAATCTTGTCATTGCGAGAACTCCAATCCGACGCGGCGTTCGTTCGCCGCAACCCAATGCGGGCAGGAATGCGAAGGGAGAATTTCGCGCTCCTGCCCGTTCCTTGCCGTTCACCAGTCGACTCTCACGCCAAGGGTTCCGCCATAGCCGACGTAATCGTCTTTGCCGAACTGCACGCCGCCTTTCGCGAAAGCACTGAGGCCGTCCCCGGCGAGGCTGAAGACATTCACGCCGCCAGAAACTTCGCCAAGCGCACCGGTCAGATTGTCCGTCGTCTGCAGTTCATAGCCGCCGCTCGATATGCCGGCTTTGTTGTCGCCAAGGAACTCGTACAGCCCGCTGACGCCGATGAAGGGCTCATATTTCGCTTGCTCCTTGACGATGGTCGTTCCCAGGCGCACGCCGATGCGACCACGCAAGCTGTCGCCGTTGCTGAAGTTGACGGTCGTGCCGTAGAGCGCCAGATCGTCGATATCGGAGTTGACGTAAGAGAGCGTGGCGCCCGGTTCGATAAACGTCGTGCCGTACGCCATGCGGTAGCCGGTGTCGAGGACGCCACCGATGGACGTGACGTTGGCGTGATCCTTTTGCAAGAAGCTTCCCGAGTAGTCGACGTTGCCGATGTTCGCCAGAACCTGACCATCGAGGAACCAGCCACCGCTGAGATACGTCAGATAGCCGCCGACTGCGCCGCCTTCGAATTTCGCACCCGTTGGTGACGAGTCGAAATCGAGGTTAGAGCGGAGATATCCGCCCATGACGCCCGCCAACCAGATGCCCGCGCCATCGTCCATGCTACGAATGAGGTCGTAGCCCCCGATGACACCGCCGCCCTCCAACTGCGTGTCTACGGACGATTTTTGCGTCGTATTTAGCACCGTGAAGGAATGATCACGCGAGCGCGACTCAGACGAACCGAGCACCTTGACCCAGGCACCCGATGTCGGACGCTCGCAACTGGCTTTAGGATCTTTGAGACTGCCGATTTCGCACGTGCCTTCCAACGCCGTGCGCAGGTCTGCCGTTCGGCCGAGCCAGGCGCCGGCTGTACTATGCCAGATCGACTGAGCCGCCGACGTGAGACTTGGGAGCTCGAAGAAAGCATGGTTCGGCGCGCTCGCCAGCACCCACTCATCCGGTCCTTTGCGGTAGAGATCGTACGTGAACATGCCGGTGTCGATCGGCCCACTCGCGAGATAGAAGCTGTTCGGCGGCGACGAGCCCGTCGCAGTGACGACATTGATGCCCACCGGATTGAAGCTACCAAAACCGCCATTGACGTTGTTGACCTGAATTGCAGTCGCACCCGTCACGCTGCCATCGATCACGAGTGAATCCGAACTCGATCCCGGAACTGTTCCGAGGAAGCTATCGACCTTCAGCAGGCTTCGACCCGGCGTACCGTTGAACGTCAGCGAGCCACCGCTTGTCGGGCTCAGTGTGAAGGTGTCGCCCGTGTGTCCGTCCTGAAGATCAATTGTGCCCGTGGCGCCCGGAGCACCGTTATCGAAGCGTTCGACACCTGCCAGCACCGTTACGTTATTAAGAGCAGGATTGGCGGGCTCGGTGGTGAAGATTGTTCCCGTATTATTGAAGTCGTCCGCAAGACCATTGCCAAGCTCGCTCGTTCCGGTGACGTGCCAGCTATTGTTGCTGCTGTTGTTGAACGTGTTTGGAGTACTGGTATCTCCCGCGGCAGAAAGATCGACGCGGCCGAAAATGGTACCGGCGTTGTTGATCGTAATGGCGCCACCGCCGGCCTCTATTGCGAGCGCTTGTGGCGAACTGGCAAATCCTCGGATAACACCGCCATCATTGTTGTTGATTGTAGCGCCGGATGCCGTTGCGAGCGCTATGACGGGCGCAGACCAGCCAGAACCTCGAATTAGACCGGACGAATTAATTTTTGCGGTGTCCGCGTCGATTGCGATGGCGTTTGTGCGCCCCTTGATCGTACCGGCGCCATTGTTAATGGTAACGGCGCCGTCCCCCTCGATATCGATGCCGGCATCGCGGCGTCCGCGAATGCTGCCGTAGTCGTTCTCGACTGTGACGTTGCCATCGACGTCATCGACCTTAATGCCCTCGTCCCCGCCGGAAACAGCACCGCCGAAGCGATTGTCGATACGAACGGTGCCGTTAACGTCGCTTAGCGAAATGCCGTCGCCGCGTCGGCCGCTGATACTGCTGCCGAAATGGTTGTCTATCTCGACATCATCGTCGACGTTCTCGACCTGAATACCATTGTCGCGCCCACGAATGGTGCCCCCAAAGGCATTTGCAATCTCGACATCGTCATTGACATCGCGAGCATCGACGCCATCGCCGCGGTGGCCGGAAATCTCGCCACCGAAGCTATTGCTGATTTCGACATCGTCATCGACGTCTCGGATGTGAATGCCGTCATCACGTCCCTTGATCTCACCGCCCCAGTTATGAAGCGCGACGTCGCCGCGAACATCATCGCCCCGGACGCCGGCGTCATTGCCGCGAATGGAACCGTAGACGTTCGCGACTTCGACATCTCCTCTCACGTTGGAGATGTCGACGCCGTTGTCGCGGCGACCCGAAATCGACGCTGCGACATTCGTGACTGTGACGTTGTCGCGAACATCTTGCACTTCTACGCCGTTGTCGCCGCCTGAGATGTTGCCGCCAAATCCATTCGCAATTTCCACGTCATCGCGAACGTTTCGGACATCGACGCCGTTTCCACGCTGGCCGGAGATTGTGCTTCCGAAGCTGTTGGAGATCGTCACATCGTCGCGGACGTCATCAACCTGGACGCCATTGTCACGACCGGAGATGCTGCTGCCGAACTGGTTGACGATTTCGACATCATCGTCCGCTTTGCTGACGTCGATGCCGTCGTCGTAACGGCCGGCAATCTGGCTTCCGAAGCTATTCTTTATCGATACGTCGTCATCTGCATCGCGAATATGCACGCCATCGCGGCGGCCGGATATGCCGCTGATGCCTCCGTTGGTTACAGCGATTTTTCCATCAATGTCGTCGGCCTGTATGCCGTCTCCGTTGCGACCCAAAATCTTTCCGCCGGCGAGGTTTGCGATGCGCAGATCATCGCCGACATCGGCAACGTCCATGCCGTCGTCGCCGCCATTGATCTCGCCGGCGACATTGGCGATTGCGACGTTGTCCCGGACGCGATCGACATTGATGCCGTCGCCGTTTCGGCCGGAAATTTTTCCACCGAAGGCATTCGATATCTCAACATTGTCTCGGACATGATCGATCTGTACGCCGTTGTCCCGCCCTGCAATCGTCCCGACGAAATTATTGGATACCGCAACATCGCCGCGAACGTCGCTGACATCGACGCCATCATCGCGCCAACCTGCGATGCGGCCGCCAAAGCTGTTGTCAAGAGCAACGTCGTCGTCGACGTCTCTGATGTTCACGCCGTCGTCATGACCTGAGACACTGCCACCGAAGGAATTGTTTATTGCAACGTCGCTTCCGGCGTCGCGTATGTGAATGCCGTCATCGTCATGGCCGACGATTTTTCCTCCGAAGCGATTATCGATGGCAATGTCGCCGCCAACCTCCGCAATCGAAAGGCCGTTGGCAGATCCCTCTATTGTCGCCGCGTTTCTTCGTGTGCCGAACCTGTTCTTGATAGTCACGTCGTCGGTGACGTCGTTGATGTGAACACCATCGCCGTCCTGACCAATAATATGGCCGCGATCATTGTCGACATTTGCGATATCGACGTCATGAATGTCGAGACCGTCAGTCGCGCCGACGATGGAATGGCGGCTCCTGTTGGTGACGTCGGCCGTACTTGCATCAGCGATTTCAACGCCGGCTGATGAATTACCTTTGATGTCACCATCATTCGTGATGCTGACATCACCGTCGGCGACGACGCGGATGCCCTCGCTCGCGCCGATGATGTCGCCGCGCCGACCGTTGTTAATGGTTACATCACCGGCGCCAAATGCGATGATGCCCTGACCGCCGGAAATCCCGGCATTTCCGGTGCCTTTGATCGTTCCGTAGTTGTTGATGGTCACGCCATCTGCTGCGATACGCTCACCGGAGCCGTTGACATTGCCGATGTTGATGCCCTCGCCTCCTGAATCGGGATGCGCGCTGCCACCTTCGAGAACGCCGTAGTTGGTCAGCAACAGGCTTTGGGCGCCCGTGACGATGACGGCATCATCGCCTGTGCCGCCGCCGAGGTGCCCTGCCCGGCCGATCGTCGCGTTGAAAATGACGCTGCTCGATCCTTCCAAGCGGAGCGCATCGCCATCGGTGGCGTTCGACGTGATCGTGCCATCGATATCGAGCGCATATGTCCGGCTGGGCCCTCCACTATAGCTTGCGACGACCATGCCGTTGCGACTGGTGCCGGGGCCTGCAGCGACCGATATGGTCGAACCGGTCGTCATCGAAATGGTGCCGCCAAAATCTCCGGCGTTGATCTTGATGCCTGCAAAGCCATTGCTTTGCTCAATGTGCGCAGGCGTATCTGTTGGCGTCGTCGTTCCGATATCAACGGTGAAATCGCCGGTTGGCGAGAACGCACTCGGGTTGGTCACGGAACCGGTGCAGGTCAGGCTATTGGCGGTTGCGTTGCAACTGCCCGCAGGTTCTGACAGGACGCTCCCGCTGCCGATAATCATGCCGAGCGCCAACGCTGAAACAAAACTTGGCGGTGGCGCAAATGAGGGGCCGTAGCCGTCTCGCCGATGCGACCATGCACGACGACCAATATTTTTAGTCCCGCCGTTGCGGAAGAGGTGGAGCGTAGGAGCGCGTTTGCTGCCCATGCGAAGTTTCCCCAGTGTTTTGACGCAGCACACGCAACTCCGCGTTCGGAAAAGCTGGCGCTTTTTCCGTTGAAGGTGGTCAGAGCGGCGAGACCGTCACCGCGAATCGCGAGTTGTAGTTATTAGGTACTACATGAGTAGTACCATTAAAAGCGATCCCTCGCACCAAGATCCGGTCGCGCACAGCATCTCGGTCGGCGGGATGGCTTATTGGTAGCCGCTGTGGCGCAATTTCATCAGGAGAGCATAGCGACCAGGGAGAGGCCGCGCGACGGCGGCAGCGCTACCGTGCGACAGTCGCAGAACGGTCTCCGAAGGCGGTCTTCCGGAGCACTTTAAATACGAAGCGACAGACGCGACGGAACGGGCGCGTCAAACACCGAGTGCGCGAATAGAAAGCTGCCGAACAGCATCGGCGACATCACTTTCCAAGGTCGAATCCGGATCAGAGATGTGACTGTCGATGCCATCGCTCCGCCACTGATTGGGTGAGAGGGCGGCAGACATTGACGCCAACATCAATTCAAGATCGGAACGAAAAGCTTCGACATCCGACTTTTCCTGCGCGTCGCTCGTTGCGGACTGGCTGGACGGCACTCCAAATTTTTGTGGCCGGCGGGGCATGTGCCGCTGTGTGGCACATGCTATTTCGCCCTGTGGAATGGAAGCTTTATTCACTTTTCGGAAAATTCGTAGCGGCAGGATGGACCAGTTCTCACGGTCATGCGTTTTCAAGCCGCCATGCCGCGGAAACGCGATCTTCGTGTGCAACCGACGCATGCGCGATAAAAGATTCATCATGAGTGGATTAGCTGTCGATGTCTGGGCAGATCTTCAGTGGTCCTGCAGCGCGTCGCACACGCGTGCCGATCCCATACATTGGCGGAATGAAACGCGACACGCAGGCTTTCCGCGCCCGACTACATCTGCCGTAGCGGCTGATGAAAATCGAAACGCGCCAAATCCTCTGAGCTTTGCCGATAGTCGCGCTCTTCGGCGGCCTTCATCGTGTGACGACTGACGATCTGAGACAATTCCTGAACAGTCCGCTTTCGCGCCGCTCCGGTAACGGCAAGGACGGTCAAGATTTCCTGGATCAACTGCTCTTCAAGTGCTGCATCCTGCCGGTAGGCTTCCAGAACAGCTTCGAGTTCGGGCCGCATCGCATTCTCCTAGAATCATATATGACTAGCCCTAGTTAACTAGTCCTATATGTAAAACGCAATGACCCATCCGTCGAGGCCCACGAGACGGAAATCGGATACCGAGCGAATCCAAGATGTTCGGGAAGTTTTCTCGATCCACTGAGGATACGAACAATTTGATTATAGTACTTATTGATCAAAAATGCCCGAGTTAGGCGCGCGGATACCCTTTTGTGCGCTCAATGTTTCCGCAGCGCTTCTCTCACGTAAAAGCGAGACATTCGGAGGCGAGATGGCAGCAACTATTTTATCGAGAAATTATTTGCGACGACGCGACGAGCGGCGGCGGGTCATGCTGCCTGCAATCGTCGAATGCCGCGGCGCGACCCAAAAGGTCAGAGTTATCGATTTTTCCGCCTCCGGCGTTCGCCTGGACAGCATCAAGGGACTTGCGACCGGCGACCCGGTGCACATTTCACTGGCGCCCGCGTTGATCATAGAAGGACAGATTGCCTGGTCCGTCTGGCACAAGGCGGGCGTGAAGCTTTTGGAGCCTTTGACGGACGATCACCCTGCTTACACCTTTCTGCTTGAGCAGGCGCGCGCCATCGAACGCACCAGGACGCTGGCTCTCGTATCTCTCGCCAAGGACCGCGCCAGAAGTTGAGCCGGGACGCGCGCCGGACGTGGGGCATCCCATGGACCTTGGTTGGTTTCCATTGCCAGTCTCGCGCAGGGTTAAACCGTTAGGTGAAAGATTGGGCCGGTCCGCACCAGCGTCCGGCTTCTGATCGTTTGCGCCGTTTCGGAGATCTCGATGGCAATGAACCAACAGTGGCCCTCGCTTGCTGATCTTCCGGACGAGGCTGAGATTGTATCCGAAACGACGGCCGCCTTCGATCCAGAAACCGCTTCCGTGTCGGAGCTGTTGTTTGCTGGGTTGCGGATTGCCCGGTCGGGCGGCTTCGACGACGCTGCGGAAATTTTCGCGAAAGCTATCCTAAAGGATCCGGAATCGGCCGAGGCCTACGAAGCGCTGGCGACGGTCCTCGTCCCGCTCGGCAAGATCGAGTTTGCCAGCCGTGCCAAGGCGAAGGCGATCAGCCTTGGCTATAATTCTGCCCAGTCGTGGGACATGCTCGGCGAAATGCTGGTGAGCCTTCGCAAGTTCGACGATGCGGCGGACGCCTTTAAGACTGCGCTCGATCTCGAGCCGACATCAACGGAATTGGAATACAAGCTTGAAGCGGCGCGGGTTCGCGGGTTGCGGTCAAAGGCTTTGGGAACCGCTTCCCACTCGAAGGCCGAGGCGGATATTTTCGGATCCGAGTTCCTGAGCGCCGATCCTGTTCCGCCTGCGTGGCAATCGGTCAGCATTGTCACCATCGTTCCCGCGGGCAACCCGCACTCGGCCGCATTCGATGATCTTGTGCTGGGTTTCGAAAGCGCGCTTCGGGCTTTGGGCGTTTCAGTGAGCCGAAGGATCAATTCGTTCGCTGAGACCGGCATCAACATTCTGTTCGGCGCCCATCTGCTCGCTTCGCAAGATGAGGCCGACAGCGTTCCGGCGAACACCGTCGTCGTCAATCTCGAACAGGTGACGGGTTTCGACGTTAAAGGACGGCCCGCTTATTTCAGCCTTCTGAAGCGGCTGGCCATCTGGGATTATAGCGTCCGCAACATCGTTGAACTTCGGCGTTTGACGCAGAACCCGCTGATTCGCCATTTCAGCGTCGGATACGTTCCGGAGATGACGCGCCGCATTCCGTCATTTGAACAGCCGGTCGACGTCCTGTTCTACGGCAGCACCAATCCACGCCGCATCGCGGTTCTGCAGGGGCTCGCAAAGGCCGGGCTCAACGTCAAGCATATGTTCAGCGTGTACGGCAGCGAGCGCGATCAGGCGATTGCGGAAGCCAAGGTCGTCCTCAACGTGCACTTCTATGAGGACAGCATTCACGAGATCGTCCGCACGTCATATCTGCTTGCCAACAGCAAGGCCGTCGTCTCCGAGTGCGGACCGAAAACCGAAATTGACGAAGACATCCGACATTCGATGTTCGCCGTGCCTTATGAAGATCTCGTGCAGGCTTGCGTTATGCTCGTGCGCGACGAGTCGCGGCGGCGCGAGTTGGAGCGTCAGGCATTTGCGACGTTCGTCCGGCGCGATCAGGTAAAAATTCTGCGCGACACCATCGCAGCCACGATGCTTCCTGAAGCTGCTGCCTAAAGGTGATGCCTCATCAGGCCGCGCTGCGTAGCGCGGCACTCATCGGTGCGAGCTTGGCCCAACGGCCATCAAGCTCGGCGATATCGGCTTGGTGCTGAGCGCCGAAGCCGTTCTTTACATCGAATGAATCGCGCTTCGTCGAGATCTGCAGCTTGCGCACCTTGAAAGCGTTCGACCATGGGCTGAAACCATACCAGCGGATCGAGGCCAGGTCGCGGCTGCCGTTGCATTGGCGCGGGAGATGCGAACTGTGCCTACCCGGCGTGTAGGCGCCGATGGCATAGCGATGATAAAGCCTGCTGCGCGTCGGAAATGTGAGTCCGGGAATGGCGAGGCGCTTGAAGTCCATTTCATCTTCCCAGATACCCATCGCCTTCTGATCGACCAGCGGCTTATCGGGGTCCGGAGGATTATCGGGATCGGTATCGACCATGACGGCGCCCGGCAGGCGCGCGCCGACAAGATCGTGCTGCAGCATCAGGCGTTCCATTTTCGTAAGCCCGGGCGCCACGAAAAATTCCGTGGTGTTGAGCGCAAGCTTCCAGGCGTTGGGAAAACGCTGCTCGTGCTTCATGACCTCGAAATCGCAAAGAAGTGCAGCGAACGTCGCGTTTTCCGAGGGGACGATTTCCCAATGCGGCACGAGTTCACGACAGATTTCGACGGAGGCGTCCGTCGAATGATAATCGATCAGCACGCCATGATCGAAGATTTCGCGGTGATGGCGAAGCCACCACGGCAGCAGATAGGCCTCATTGAAGAAGTGCGAAATGACGACCCTTTGTGCCATTGCGGCGCTATCCGATTTCCGTGAGCGTGGGGAAGTAAATGATAAATTTCGGGGTCGTGGGGCCGCTGACGTTGCGAATTTTCCGCATCAATTCGTCGGCGAAGTTCCAGGCCCCGATGAGGAACGTCGTATCCGTTGCCATCGCGCCTGCGTTCTGCAACGGCTCGATCGGCCGGGACGTTCCGGGAATTGTAAGCCCGACTTTCAGCGCGGCTTCGTCGAGATAGACATCGGGCTCGATGCCGGCGGCGCGAATGAAGGTCAAAGCTTTCGCGGCAACGCCGACCAGCGCGATCTTGCGGCCGGACGCGCGATGGCGTGCGACGGCTTCGGCGGCCGATTGCATTGCGCCTTTCGCGCCGTCGGCGAACTTTGCATAGGCCGCATCAGCCTCGGAGAGTGTAAGTTCGGGCAGAAGGAAGGGCGGCGTCGGAGATGGCCACGTCACACTGAATGGCGCGCTTTCTTCAAACGCGAACGATTCTACATCCTCATCGGCGCGGCGCAGAAACGAAAGCAGGCTTGTACCGTGAACGGACGTCAGCCGTGATGCCTCGACTCGCAGGCCGCTCTTTTCCGCAAGCCGCGCCATCGACGCGACCGTGTAGAACGAATAGTGCTCGTGATAGACGGTGTCGAACTCACCGTTGGCGATCATCATTGCCTGACTGGTCTGAATGATCGCGACGCCACCCGGCGCGAGACACTCGCGCACGCCCTTCATGAAGGTCGACGGATCGGGCGTGTGCGCGGCGACGTTCATCGCTATGATGATGTCAAATAGCCCTTCGGGCCTCGCCGCCGGAAAGAAACCGGTAACGACCTTTCGTCCCGCAGCGATCGCAACCTTGTTGAGATTTTCCGCTGGGTCGACGCCAATGGCTTCAAAACCGCGGGATTCCAGAATGCCGAGCAAGCTGCCGTCGTTGGACGCGATGTCGAGCACGCGTGCACCCGGTTTGCAGGCGCGCCGCAGGGTGTCGGAGAACCACTCGAAATAGGCCTTGAGCGTTCCACTCGTGCCGCTGGCGTAGAGATAGTGCTTAAAGAGCTTGGCGGGATCGACGAAATACGTCAGCTGGCCGTGCGTGCATGACGGGCAGTTCGCAAATCCGAGCGGAAATGCCTCGTAGGCGTCGCCGGGCTTTTCGAGAAGCAGATTCGCCGGTGGCTGCACGTCGAGATCGAGTAATGACGTGACATCGCTTCCGCAGACGATGCAGGAGCGTTGGAGTTCGCAGATTGCACTCATGATGCCACTTGCAGCTCGGGCCGGAATTGTTCGCGGAAACGCGCACAGCGCTCTGCGATGGTCATCGGACGGGGGGCGCCGCACAGGGATTGAATGTGTGCGCAGTTCATCTGGAAAGAATACGTCACGGAGTTGCCGTTATCGACGACGGGCACGCCGTGGAACGCGGCGATTTGCTCGGCCAGATCGCCGATGCCGATATTGAGCGAGCCGGTATTCAGGATCGGCGGCAGGGTGTCTGACAGCTCGATCAGGCGCAGAACGTAGTGCGCGAGGTCCTCCAGGAAGAGGATGTTGCGATAAGACTGGCGGTTGCGGACCTGCACGAAACCATCGCGCATGGCCGCGAGGTTCATGGCGTTAAAGATCAATTCGCCGCGCAAATAAGGGCTCGTACCACAAACCGTACCAAGGCGAAGGCCGGTGATGGCGTTGGCGAAGCAGCGGGCGAGCGCATCCATCGAGATCTTGGAGCAATCATAGGGATTGACCGGATCGAGACGCGTCTCCGTTTCATCGAGCGGGGATGGCGGCGTACCGTCCTCGGCCTGCATCACGGAATAAACGCTTGCGGTGCTTGCATAGATCAGCCGGGCGTTGAGCTGCTTGCGGCGGGCAAAATGGAGCAAATCGAGACAGTTGTTTGCAAGTGCGCCGTCCGGATCGCGCAAGGACATCGGCACGCTGGAATGACCTGCGAACCAAAGGATCACGCCGAAGTCAGCGAGATCGGCGATCGTCAGTTCCTGGTAGCGGCAGCGCATGGCGTTGCGGACACCGACAAGGCGGTCGACGTTCTGATCGCAGACAGAAACATCGTGACCGGCATTCGTCAGCGCAGAGAGGAGGAACGACCCCACATAGCCATGCCCCACGAGAAGAATTTTCATGGCCGCTCCCTACCACCCGCCAAGCCTAGCAGTTCGATCTGTTTCTGCTTCGGCTTGCGCGTGGCTTGTGAGCCGGAACCGCCTCTCTCACACTGCTTTTTCGCGGCGGCGGACGGATGGCCTGCCTGTCGCTCCCATGAGTTCCAGAAGCGCCAGCTCGGCTTGGCTCGCGTAGCGCTCCTTGTGATGCAGAATGTAGAACGAGCGCTGTGGAAGCGGGAATTCGAGCGCCACGAGCTTGCCCGCGAGCAGCCCGGCCTCGGCGACGAGGTTTGAGATTGCGGTGGCACCGACGCCCGCTTCGACGGCCGCGCACACGGCTTCGTTCGACGGCAACTCAAGGACGACATTGAGATCCGCTGTCTCAACACTATGATCCTTGAGTGCGGTCTCGAATTCGCCACGGGTGCCAGATCCTTGCTCACGCATCACCCAAGTCATGGCTTTGATGTCGGCGGGTTCGAGTTTCTCCTTGCCGGCGAACGGATGGTTCGGGGAGACGACGATGACGAGCCGATCCCCCTCGACCGTCCGGACCGAAAGATGCGGATCGTCGATCGTTCCTTCGATAAAGCCGATGTCGGCGATGCCATCGTGCGTCGCAATCGCCACTTGCTGGGTATTACCTGCCTTGAGCTTCAGCTGAATTTCGGGATAACGCCGGTTGAAGATCGCGAGGAACGGCGGCAGCCAATAATTTACGATGGTCTGGCTGGCATAGATCGACAGCGAGCCGCGCTTCAATCCGGCGAGGTCGGCAAGCGCCTTTTCCGCAGTTGCCGCGCGCGCAAGGACGCCGCGAGCCTCGACGAGGAAGACGCGGCCGGCATCGGTCAATTCAATACGGCGGCCGATGCGGTCGAACAGCTTTACAGCGTAACGTTCTTCAAGGGTCGCAATGGCGGAACTGGCCGCCGACTGCGTGATGTTGATTTCGTGGGCGGCCTGCGTCACGTGCTGCTTTTCGGCGACGGCGACGAAAATGCGAAGTTGTTCAAGCGTCATGTCATCCTCGCGTTCTTCTCAAACGATTACCTTGATCAAGCCCAAGCTGAAACCGGCGATGAAGAGCGATGAAGCTGCACCGAGCAACAGCGGACGCAGTCCCTTGGCCTTGAGCTTCATGATGTCGGTTTCGAGCCCCATGGCGGCGAGCGACACGGAGAGCAGGAATGTCGTCACTGGCACGATGACGTGCTTCATGTCCGGAGGGATTACGACGAGGCTGTTTAAGCCGACGAGCGCGATGAAGCCGACGAGGAACCAGGGCATCGGCGCCTTGCCGGAGACGTTCGCCGCGCCGTGATGATGGTGGGGCTGCTGGCGACGTACCGTCGTTAATCCGAGCGTAATGACAACAGGCGCCAGCAGCATCACGCGACTGAGCTTGGCGATCGTGCCGTATTCGCCCGATGCCTGACCGTCCTGAAACGATGCAGCGACGACCTGCGCGATCTCGTGGATCGATGCACCGGCCCAGAGACCGAAAGCCTGCGGATCAAGATGGAAGATTGCCGGGAACAGCGGATACGTGAACATGGCAATCGAGCCGAAGATGGTCACGCACGCAACGGCATAGGCAACGTCTTCGTCGTGTCCCTTCGTCACCGTGTTGGTGGCGATGACGGCGGATGCGCCGCAGATCGACGTCCCGGCGGCGATGAGCTGCGTCAGCTTACGATCAACGCCCATCATGTGACCCAGCCAGGTTGTAAAGGCGAAGGTGGCAACGAGCGTCGCGACGATAACGGCAAATCCGATCGGTCCGACTTCGACGATCTGTTGTGCGGTCAGCTGGAAGCCCAGCAGGATGATGGCGAAGCGCAGGATGCGGCGGAGCGAGAACGTCACGCCTTCTTTGGCGCGGCGCGGGGTGCCGACGATATTGTGGAATGCGATGCCGATGATGATCGAAAGGATCATCGGGCTGAATGTGCCGACACCGGGGAGCTCGCGGAGACAGTATGCGAAGCCTGCTATCGTCGCCGTGAGAAAAAGACCGGGCCATACGCCTTGCGTGTAAATCGCGTGAAATGCCGGCTTCTTTCGAGGATGCCGGTTTTCTATCGAGGGAGCTTCTGTTGAAGCGACGGTAACGTCAGCTTGGATGGCGGGCGGCATGATTTTCTCCTTCCGAAATCTGCCGCAGCATGACGTTCTCCTTTAAGCCATTCCAACGCAAAGCCCCGCTGGTTTCAATCGATTTTCTTTATTGATCGGTCGGCAATATATCGCCTCGCCCACTAAAAATAAGGGGGCGATGCGATCATTATGCAATTTTAGGCTGTAATTGGCCCTTAATGGCCGTGGGGCATCGGTTCGAGTGCTGGCGCGCAGCCATGACCCAGACCGCAAGGTGCATCGGCGCTGACCTCAAACTGCAGCGTCGAATGGCGGATTTCGAATTCGTCGTGCAGCATCTTGGCGGCCGTCGCGATGAAGGCGTCACCTGGATGTCCACCGGGCATGACCAAATGGCAGGTGAGCGCAGTTTCCGTGGTGCTCATCGGCCAGATGTGCAGGTCGTGAATGCTCGCGACGCCCGGCAGCGCAGCGAGACGAGCCTGCACTTTACTGGGATCGATATTCACCGGAACGCCCTGCATTGCGAGGCGAATGGAATCGCGCAGCAGGCCCCATGTGCCCCAAACGATGATACCGCCGACGACGAGACTGACGAGCGGGTCGAGCCAGTCCCACCCGGTAAGCAGCACCGCGATGCCGACCAGGACGACGCCGAACGAGACGGCAGTGTCGGCGACCATGTGTAGATAAGCGCCGCGGATATTCACATCACGCTCGCGGCCGGACATGAACAGCCACGCTGTAAAGCCGTTGATCAGAATGCCAATCGACGCGACGATGATCATGGTGCTGCCGACGACGGGCGCCGGTTCGATCAGACGTTGAACCGCTTCGAGGGCTATAGCGCCGACCGCAACAAGCAGGAGCACGGCGTTGGCGAGCGCGGCGAGAATAGTCGATGAACCGAAGCCGTAGGTGAAGTTGAAGGTCGCGCGGCGCTTGACGAGAATGCTGGCGCCCCAAGCCATCAGCAGTCCGAGCACGTCTCCCAGGTTATGTCCGGCATCGGCGACGAGCGCCATCGAGTTCGCCATGAAGCCTGCGATGACTTCAACAACGACGAACGCGACGTTCAACGCCGTTCCCAGCGCGAATGCAGGCCCGAAATCCTTCGGCGCGTGGCTGTGACCAAGCCCACCGTGGCCGTGGCCGTCATGGGTATGGCCCGCGTGGTCATGACCGCTGTGGTCGTGATCACCGTGCGCAC
Source organism: Hyphomicrobium sp. MC8b (assembly GCF_905067615.1). Lineage (NCBI taxonomy): Bacteria > Pseudomonadati > Pseudomonadota > Alphaproteobacteria > Hyphomicrobiales > Hyphomicrobiaceae > Hyphomicrobium > Hyphomicrobium sp. MC8b. The sequence goes on from NZ_LR898465.1 coordinate 3,415,500, forward strand.
CGTGTGGCGTTGTCATGGTCTACCGCTCAGTCGAAATTCAAGCCTGGGAGGAGAACGTCATCCCCATCGTTGAAATGGGGTTTATAGACGGTGCCGCAATCCGGCGGCACTGGGCAATCGAATAGCGCCTGTGCCCTCCGCGGCCACTAGCTCTTATCGACGCCGCTGATGCGCTCAAGCAGACGGGGACGGCGAGGCGAGGCGGCCTGCACTCCCTGGGCGGGTTCCACATCACTTGCGGGAAGTGGCGGCGGTCCGTCGAGATCCGCTTTCGGGACTTCCCCAGCGCCGTTTGAGGGCATCTTGAGGGCGCGTATCGGTGATGGTCCCTGGCGCGGCTCACGGGCGCTTTCGCTGGCGGCCGAGCCCTCGGTATCGTTGGCGGCGAGCTTCGGCGGTCGGGGCGCAGAAATGCGTTCGGCAAGCGATGGTCGAGGAAGCTCGGGCGGCGTCGCCTGAGCGCCATTTTCTCCGGCCGGGCCGACGCGCCGCATCTCTTCATGGAAGCGGATGGCTTGCCGCGACAGGCGCTCCTGCCCGGCGGCAATTTCGGCGCGAAGCTCGGTGATGACCTGGCGCTGGTGGTCGATCTCGGCTTGCAGCGCGCCCATGTCCGCCTTCTGGGCGAAGTCGGCCGGCGGATGCTCACGATCCTCATAGGCCTGCAGCATGGCTTTCAATTTGGCGATCTCGGTGGACTTCGCGTCGCTTGCGACCTGAATATCGGCGATGCGGTCTTCGAGGGCCATGCGCTCCGCGTCGTCGCCATCGAGGCCCGATTTGATCCCGTTGAGCTCGGCTTCCGTTTTCGCCAGGGCCAGCATCAGGCGCTTGATCTCGGCGCTCTGCTCGCTGTTCGACGCCATTTTCCCGGCGGCCTGCAGACGCTCGATCATGGCGGCCTGTTCGCGGCTTTTTTCACGCAAAGCCTCAAGCTCGGTGCGCAGGGCGACATTGGCGTCAGCGGCTGCGCCTTTCACGCTGTCGCGATTGCGAACGGCGCGAGTATCAAGCGTGGTGCGCAACTGCGCGATTTCGCGCTCGCGCTGCCTGTTGAGCTGGGATGCTTCTTCGAGAGCGGCCGCCTGCTTGGCGCCGGTGGCTGCGAGCGTCTTAATCTCGCGGTCGCGGGTTGCGAGCAGCTTGCGCGTCTCGGACAGGCGCTGCTCGACTTTCGGAAGGCGATCGAGAATCGCCTGCTCCAGCACACGCCGGGCGTTCTCGTGCTCCTCGACGCTCATTTTCTGATCGGCGATGGCTTCGGAAAGTTCCTGAATCTTGGCGTCGCGGCGATTGACCTCGACGCGCTGGCGGGCTGCCATCAGCCCGGCATCTTCCAGCTTCGACTCCAGGCGATGGACCTCCATCGCGAAATCGGCACGCAGGCGGTCCTTATCGGCGCGTATTTCTTCTTCGGTGAGGGGAAGCGTCCGCTTCAGGGCTTCGGCCGTAAAGCGCTCGATGCGCCGCCGGTAGGCCGGCAACAGGACAACGACAATCAGGGCCGCGACGAGAAAGCCCAACGTGACGAGCATCGCGGCATACAGATTGATCACGGATACTCGTCCTGAAATGAATAACTTCGCGGCCCCCGCCGCTCCAAACGTCCCTTAAGCGACAGAGAAACCCGGTTTTCTGCCTCCCTGCAATATTTTACTCGTGCCGCGTGCATTGCTTGCAATCAGAACGGGTTCCAAGTTGGATTTCTTGTATACTTCAAATAGCCGATATTCGCACCGAGTCGCAGCCCCACACCTGCCCGAATCGGCGCCAGTGTGACATGTCCGGCTTTCTGAAGTTGCACGCTTACACCGCCGACGAGATAAGCTGAGCCTTCGACGCCGCCAAAACGCTCGTAAATGTCGGAAGGATCGCGAAGGTTGTAGACGAGCGTCATGACCTTGGAGCCGTCACCGCCGAAATCGTAGCCGACCGACGGACCCTGCCAGTAAACTTTGAAGTTTCCGGCGTCCTTCGTGTAAAGCATACCTTCGCCGTACGCCAAGCCGCCGATGAACGCCCCGCCCGCATCCGAGCCGAGGATGTAGCCATTCGGCCGCCCCGCCTTCTGGAACGTCCATTCGATGGCCGACGCCAGACCGCCGCTGATGGAGCCAAAGAATTTATTGCCGGCGTGGATGATTTCGTCTTGCGAGTATGAATCGCGCGGCGGCCCGTCTCCGGGAGGCGGCCCCGAATTGTAGTCGCGACTCGCGCTCGGCGGCGGCGTATAGGGCGCACCATAACCACCGGGATCGCTGTCGGGACCGCGCGCGCCGTTATAGGGCGGCGGTTGATAAGCCCCGCCGGAAGGGCCCGGCGGGGGAGCCTGATAGTTGCTCGGGTTGTTCCCTCGATAGCCATTATCGGGCTGATAGGCATCGCTGCCGCCTTGGCCGGAATAACCCTGGCCCGAATAACCTTGGCCTGAATAAGTGTCCTCAGGCGGCCGATAAGCATCGTCGACGGCATTGGCGCTCGAACCGCCGAACGCCAGGCAAGCCAGCAACGCCAGACCCGGCACGCAGTTGCGAACCCGAAAAACGGCAGGTGCTATTCGCGAGATTCCCTCGAAGCCGAAACGCATCGGCGAGTTCCCTCTTCTCATTGCGTTCGAGATTGAACTGCGCCCCAAGCCATCTACGCGCGAACGCGAAGGCCACCCATGACCGAGGACCACTCGAATCCTAGGATACAGAATCGCGAGTATTCGTTGCTAAAGTATGGCTAATTCGCGTTGTCTATGCGCCTACGGAGGGCAATTCTGCAACGGCTCCGCGCCACAGCGGTTGGCGTGCCCAGGCGACGAAATGGGGATTACGGAACGCGCGATCATAATGGCCGTAGGTCAGCGGTGCGCCGTCAAGCGTCGTGACCGAGCCACCAGCGGCTTCGAGGATCGCCTGCCCGGCTGCCGTATCCCACTCACAGGTTTCGCCGAAGCGCGCATAAAGATCGCCCTCGCCGGCCGCGATCAGGCAGAACTTCATCGACGACCCGATCGGCTTGGCATCCTGCACTTTGAGCAGCGCCAACAGACCCGAGCTTGCCGCCCCTGCGCCGCGGCTGTTGAAGGCGACAAGTGCATTGGGATCGGGCTTTCGCGTTGTGAGCCGCTTGAAACGCAAGGCCGCGAACGGCACGTCGCCTGCGATCGGCATGTGGGCTTCGTACGCGCCGTCTGGGCGCGTCACAAACAGACGCTCGGACGGCGGCAGGTAGATCAAGCCAAACTTGGTTCTGCCGTCTTCGACGTAGCCGACATTGATCGAGAACTCGGGCTTACGGCGAATGAAGAGGCGCGTTCCGTCGAGCGCATCCACGAGAAAGAAACGCCTGGCGTAATGGCAGACCTTGCCCGCGGCGATTTCTTCTTCCGCCACGACCGGCACCTCGGGTGCAATGCGTGCGAGCGCGGCAAGAATGATTGCCTCCGCCTCTTTGTCGGCAACGGTGACAGGCGTGCGGTCGGCTTTCTGCTCGAAACTGACGCCATTGTTGAAGTGCGCCATCTCAAGGCGCCCGGCTTCTCGAACCGCAGGAAGCAATGCCGCAATGAGAGCGTCGTAGTCTTTGACGTCGATCGGCACCATCGCGCGCTTCAAAACCTCAATCCGAATCATTTTGCGCGAGAGATGCTCGCGCCATCAATGCGATTATCGCGCCGCGGCTCAAACCGTGGCACGCAAGACTCATGTCTTCCATGAAAAACGGAGGTCAATGACCCCACCGGCTACAAGACTTGGCAACCGTTGTACGGCGCATGTATCAGAGCATAGGGCATTGTCGCAAGCGGCCACGTCGTATTCGCGTCGCGCTGTCGCGCTTAAACTGCCGCAACGTAGCGACACAATGATCACGACGAAGGACTAATGATGGACCAGCGCGTTCCGCCGACCGATCTTGAACTTGCAGCGCTGATTTCTAGCAAAATATGCCACGATATCATCAATCCGGTCGGTGCGATCGTCAACGGTTTGGAAATCCTTGACGAGGACGACGATCAGCAGGCGAAAAGCTATGCGATGACCGTGATCCGTAACGTGACGGAGCAAGCCTCCGCCCGGCTCGAATTCGCACGCTTCGCTTTTGGCGCCGCCGGCTCGGCAGGTAGCGTCATTGATTTGACGACGGCCGAGAAAATTTCTCGTGGGTTCGTGGGCATCACCCAAGGGAAACACAAGCTGACGTGGCGCGGCGCGCCTGGTCTGGTTCCCAAAGACAAGGTGAAGCTTCTTCTCAATCTCATTGCTTCGGCCGTCACGGCATTGCCGCGCGGCGGCGAGATCGACGTGTCGATCGGCGGGTCGTTCGAGCAGCCAACATTTCTCATTCGCTGTAAGGGCACCGGCGCGCGGCCGCCTCAGTATCTGACGGATTTCGTCGCCGGCAATCCGCTGGCGCTCGATGCCATCACCATCCAGGCCTACTACACGTGGCGAATCGCTCCGACCGCCGGGATGAAGCTCGAAATCCTGAAGGACGGCGCCGACATTCTGCTGGTGGCAAAACCCGCAAGCTGAGAGCGGCCCGACGTTCAGCTGGATGACCGGATTCCGCCATACGTCTTAAGAGGCCCTTAACAGTTTAGAGGCATTTTTTGACGCATTCGTTTGAGTTTCCAGTTGCCCTGCTGCCGGTTGGGCAACGCCTCGCTTACGAGAAGCTCTTTACATGCAGCATTGCTTCGTCATCGACGATTCTGAAATTATCAGGAAATACACGCGCCTCATTTTCGAAAGCCTCGGCTTCCGCGTCAGTGAAGCCGATAGCGCCATCGCAGCGATGGAGCGGCTCAGATCGGAAACGCCGGATTATATTTTGCTCGACTGGCGGATGCCGGAGACCAACAGCATCGAACTGCTCGAAAAGATTCGAGCGCTGCCGCGTAGCGCGCGTCCGTACATTATCTACATGGTCACCGAAAATGATCCGTTCGAAATTCAGCGCGCGATTTCGCGTGGAGCAGATACGTTCCTGCTGAAGCCGTACAACCGGCAAATTATCGAAATAAAGCTGCAAGAAATTCGCGCCGCAGCTTGATCCGCCACGGCGCGCTATCTGGTCGGTGCAGTGGTGCTGCGCTTACTGCGCGGCGTCGCCGCCTGCCGGCGCTTCCGGCGTCGGATAGCCCTCGCCACCACTCGTCTCCTTGACCGGCGCGACGTCGCCAGACTTGTGTGTCGTGTGCTTTGTCTCAGCGAGAGAGCCCGTCTCGACAGGCGATGTTGCCGAGGCCTCTTTGCTCCCGGCGGGCTTCTTCATTTTGCGAAAAATGAGCGACTTGGGATCAGGCACAGTCTGAGCGGCAGCCGTCTTGTGAACCGGAGCGGCTTCGGTGTGTACCGCAGCTTCCTTCACGGCCTTCTTCTTGGCGTGCTTTTCTTCCGACGCCGTTTCGTCGTTCTTCGCGGGCGCGACGTCTTCGGCCGACGTTTTCTCAGCGCCAGGAAGCTTCGAGCCGCCCCAGCAAACGGTGGCTTCGGCCGTGCAGGTGTGCTCGTCGAACACGATGAAGTTGAGGAACAGCTCGCAAGACACGCTCTTCTTGCCGGTGTGATAGTCCTTCACACCCTTCTCCGCCATTTTGTCGGAGATCAGTTTGTCGAGAAGGCTCTTGGCGTCGTTCGTCGGGCCATCCTTGCCGTAGTCATTCACCGAGAAGCCGTAGCGCTTGCATTCCGCGTTCGCGGACGCGGCGGAGGCAACGGCGATGGTTGCGGCCAAGCCAAATGCGGCAAAGATTTTGCCCGAGAAGCGCATAACGAAGTTCTCCCTCATAGCCCACCCTGGGATCAGGCTGCCTTTATATTGACAGCACAATGGCGGCACCAGGGCGAGTGGCGCATCGGCATCAGTTGACAGGATTCTGGTACTAGGCCGCGAAAGCCACAGATATGCGAAAGGCCGCGATACCGCGGCCCCTGGCTTGCAATCTTCCCAAACCCACAACCGTCAGGTTTTTTAGTGCATATACGGCGAGTTACCGCCGTAGAGGCTGCCGACGCCCGAGTCGAAGAAGAAGCTGTTATCGAACGGACCTGACGGCGTCTGATCGCGGAAGTCGGGCGGTCCGGGAGGTGCGCTTTTTGGCTTGCGTGGCCCACCGTACGTGTTCACCGACTCGGACTTGTCGTACGAGTATCCGCCCTTCTTGCGGCGGATCGAGTAGTTGTCCTCGGGGTCGGCAAAGGCCGGCGCGACCAACCCGATGAGGCATACGCCCGCAATCAAGGCTGAAATCAATCTCGACATCATGGTTTGGCCTTTCCGCCGCCGTTCACGTGGTCATCCTATATAGCGCAAAGTTACGAATATTTATCATTGCGCTGCCTCAAGAAAAGTTTTCCGGCCTTATTTCGGTACCGTATGTCACTTCTCGAACACGCATCCCCTGATACGCCGTGATGAACACTGGCCAAAGACGTCCTGTCGCAGGTCTTATGATACGATTCCCTTTGTGGGAACCCATCTGGGTGCGCAGCTTATCGATGCGGTAAACGCACGGCTCGCCGTTGTCCCACCTAGCTCGTGGAGACCTCACATGGAATATCTTCCGTTGCTTATCCAGCTCATCAGCGGTGCCGTCGGCGGCAACGTCGCCGGCAGCCTGATGAAAAATATCAGCCTCGGGACGCTCGGTAATTCCATTGCCGGGATCGTCGGCGGCGGCATCGGCGGCCAGATTCTCGAGCAGGTCTTTCATACGGCCGTGGCGGGCGGCGCGCTCGATCCCGTCTCGATCGTCACGCAAATCGTTGGCGGCGGCGTGGGCGGCGGCATCCTGATGGCGATCGTCGGGGCTCTCCGCGGCGCCATCGCGAAGTAACGCGTCGACCCATCTTCACATGCGGAAAGCTCGCCAGGCGAAGCCCGGCGAGCTTTTTGTTATCTATCGCTTTTATCGCGAAACGCTGCGAATCAGCCGTAAGCCGAATTGTTTTTGCTTGTTCTGGCGCCGCGGCCAAAGCGACGTGGAACGATCGACAAATGCAGGCACGACTCTCTCTATCGCCGCAACCGAAGGCCGCAGCGTGCGCAAGCTCGGCCGCGTAGAACGTCAGCCTGCGCGTTGCAGATCGACGGCTTTTGGTCCCTTGCCGCGTTTATCGGGTTCGGTCTCGAACGAAATTCGCATTCCCTCGTTGAGCTCGCCGATTCCCGATCGCTCGACAGCGGTGACGTGAACGAACACGTCGTTGCCACCGGCATCCGGCTTGATGAAGCCGTAGCCCTTCTGGGAATTGTAGAACTTTACGGTACCTGTCTGGCGCATGCATCGTCTCCTGGCAGCCCGGCCGACGAGTGAAGCAAAATAGCTTCGCATCGACAGCCGTGGCGGACTGCGGAGCCGGAAAATTCCAAGCGCCTCCCTACCGGATCGCACAAACACGCTTCCGGTCACGTCGAACGCGTCGGGAGCTCCCGTGCCGTGGCCCGCCTTAGCGTGCGGCAATTTATCCTGTAAATGCGCGCTTCTTGCAAGGCGAAATGCTGCAGAGCAACGACGAGACCCATTATTGAACGCTGGCTTGCAACGCGAAACGACTGCCGGGGCCTTCTGCGAGATGCTCTTCGAGCCATGGCAGCAGCGTCTCAAGCTCGGCCTTCAAGACGAAAGGCGGATTGAGAACGAGCATGCCGGTTGCCGTCAACCCGAGGCCAGGAAACGGCTTTGCGACCCAGAGCCTCACATCAAGATATTCCAATCCGGGCTTCGAGGTCGTGAGGGCGACGAACCGATCGGCGGCCGCTTCATCCTTCAGCGGATACCAGATGAGATAGGTCCCAGTCGCGAAACGCGTCAGTGCGTCGTCGATGGCGCTCGAGAGATCTGCAAACTCGTTTTTGTCTTCGAATGGCGGATCGATCAGCACGACGCCGCGACGCTCCTTCGGCGGCAGCAGTGATTTCACCGCATGCCGGGCGTCGATGTTCAGCACGGTCGTCGATTTGGCGCGGCGGAATTCCTGCTTGAGCCGCCGAAATTCAACGTCTGCAAGCTCGTTGACGACCAGCACATCTTCATCGCGCATCAGGTGGCGCGCGATCAGTGGGCTGCCGGGATAGTGTTTGAGACCGACGCCGTTCACGGCGCGCACGGCATCGAGATAAGGCTCCAGAAGGCCGGCGACGTCCATTGGCATCTCGGCGTCGAAGATGCGGGCGATACCGTCCTGCCATTCGGCCGTCTTCGCCGCTTCGTCGCTTTCGAGATCGTAGAGCCCAGCGCCAGCGTGCGTGTCGATGACGCGGAATGGCTTCGGCTTCTGCTTCATGTACGTCACGACGCGCGCCATAATGACGTGCTTCAAGACGTCAGCGAAATTTCCGGCGTGATAATCGTGATGGTAATTCATGCTTAGGGATCGTTTCTACGAAGGCTCACGCCTTCTGCTCCCATCGCCCGCTTTGCGACTGCTGCCAATAGGTGACAGCGCAGCCCGCTGCTTTCGCTGCTTTCCACTGACTGCGCGCCAGGGCGACGGCGTCCGCATCATTTCCGTCGAAGACGTAGACGAAGCGTTCCGCGCCCGCAAATTCGCGCGCCTCGGCGCCATCGACAAGAAAACGAACGCCCGGGCCGTTGGGCGTCTCGTCGGTCGTCGTCAGATAGACGGGCTGGTCGCTGGAATGGCCGATACGCGCGGTGCCATGCGGCAGAAAGCTGTCGTCCGTGTAGGTCCAAAGCATATGGTCGATAGCTTCCAGGCGCTCTTCGTTTCCAACTTGGACGACGGCACGCCAACCGCGCGCCAGAGTCTTCTCCAGAAGGCTCGGCAGCACACGATCAAGCGGCTGATGTTCGAGGTGGTAGAAAAAAACGTCCATACGTCTCGGATGGCGCAGGCAACGGCGAAAAGCAAGACACTCGCGCCACCTCTTGACGTCGGCGCAAGGTACCCTATTTAACCCCGTCCGGAGCGGCGCCAGTTTTAATCGGCTGACGCCCGTGCGGGCGGGGAGCGTGGCGGTTCGAGAGCATTCTCGCTGCTGTTTGCTCCCCTCCCGCTGCGACTTTTCCTTATAAATGCAGTCTATACACAGCCACTCATAAGCACAGCGCAATGCTGCCCATCATTTCTTTGAGTACGGGTTCTCGCCTTTGCGAAGGCTGAAGCGGATCGGCACGCCGGGCAGATCGAACGTGTCGCGCAGCGAGTTCGTCAGATATTTCACATAGGACTGGGGCAGCGCTTCCGCGCGCTGCGAGAAGGCAACGAACGTTGGCGGCCGCGTCGAGGGCTGCGTGACATAGCGGATTTTGATGCGCTTGCCGTGCACAGCAGGCGGCGAATGGCGGCTCAGGGCCTCGTTGAGCCAGCGGTTCAGTTGCGGCGTCGATACTCGGCGGTTCCAGGTCGCGTAAATCTTGGAGATCGCCGTCATGAGCTGATCGAGCCCGCTCTCGGAGCGCGCCGAAATGGCGACGAAAGGCACGTCGGGAACCTGCGCCAAGCTTTCGGCGACGGTCTTTTTCAGCTCACGCAGCGTTTTCTGCTTTTCTTCGACAAGGTCCCACTTGTTGACCGCGACGACGAGGGCGCGTCCCTCTTCCGTCACGCGATGGCCGATGGTGAGATCCTGATGCTCGAACGGACGTTCGGCGTCGATCAGAAGCACAACGACTTCGGCGAAGCGGATGGCGCGGACGGCGTCGCTGGCGGAGAGTTTTTCGGCGGTTTCAGTAATTTTCGCCTTGCGGCGAAGCCCGGCCGTATCGAACAGGCGGATCTTCTGACCCTTCCATTCGAAGTCGGTCGAGACGCTGTCGCGCGTCAGGCCCGGCTCGGGTCCGGTGATCATGCGTTCTTCGCCGAGCAGCGCGTTGACGAGCGTCGATTTGCCGGCATTCGGACGCCCGACAATCGCAACGCGGATCGGCTTGACGACAGCCGGGCGCTCTTGCGGCTTTTCTTCCTCGGCGTCATCGCCCTTGCGCCGTTTCTTCGTCGTCGGCGCGGACTTCAAGCCCAGCGCGGCCAGCATGTCCTCGGCGAGATCGCCGATGCCTTCGCCGTGCTCAGCCGAAATCGCGATCGGCGCCCCGAGGCCGAGCGAGAAAGCATCGAGCACGCCGTCGGTGCCTTTGTTGCCTTCGGCCTTGTTCGCGACAAGCACGACGGGCTTGCCGGACTGCCGCGCGATGCGGGCAAAGCCGGTGTCTGCCGACGTGACGCCAGCGCGGGCATCGATGACGAAGAGCACGAGATCGGCTTCCGAGATCGCCTGTTCCGATTGCTTGCGCATGCGATCAGCGATGGAGCCGCGCTGCGCCTCCTCAAGACCTGCGGTATCGACCAGGCGGACATCGACGCCGAACAGGTTGGCGATACCTTCGCGACGGTCGCGCGTCAGCCCCGGTAAATCGGAGACGAGCGCGGCACGCGTCGCGGTCAGGCGGTTGAACAGAGTCGATTTGCCGACATTCGGACGGCCGACAATTGCGACAACAGGCATTTCAGGGGACGACGACAAAAGAGAAACCGGGGCTCCTGGGGACATGGGAAGAACGCCTGCGCGGGGGTACCGCGGCAAGGCGAACATGCCCTCCTAACCCAATTCTCAGTTGAGAGCGATGAGTTTTGCGGAGTCGGTCAAAACGTACATGTGACCCTGGGCGACGATGGGGGGAATATAAACCTTATCGCCGATTTGCATCGTACCCCCAACCTTGCCGGTCATCGGATCGACGCTGACCACCTCGCCCGCGCTCGACACCAGGAAGAGCGTATTAGCGGCCAGAACGGGACCGGCGTAGTTTTTCGCGGCCGGAAGCTGGGTGAGCCAGCGGGTCTTACCGTCGGACTTCTGCAGCGCCATCAGGCGACCGCCGGTATCGACGACGTACACGGTGTCTCCCGCCACGCACGGCGGCTCAGAGCCGGGAATGCTCAACGACCAGACCCGATCGCCGGACTTCGCCTGCGTTGCCACCATGCGGCCCGCGTGACCGATCGCATAGACGACGCCGTCGTCGATTGCAGGGCGCGCGACATCGCTCATCGAGGCGATTTGCGAGGTCTGGCGCGTGCGGGCCAAATTTTCCGTCCAGACGGTCGAGCCGTCGGACAGCTTGAACGCCATGATGTCACCGGACGGATAGGGAACCACGACAACATCACCGTCTACCGCGGGACTTGTCGAAGTCATGAGGCTGGCGCTCTGCGGCAGGCCACGTGCCGCCCAAAGCTCTGAGCCGTCGATGCCGCTCAAGCAGTAAAAGCGCCCGTCGATGGTGATGACGTAAAGCCGGTCACCGGCAGCGGTCGGCGCAGCGCGCACCGGCACGTCGAGGTTTTTCGTCCAGATCGCCTTGCCCGTGCCGGGATCGAGCGCGGATACGACGCCGTAGCCGTTGGCGACGTACAGGCGGCCGTTATCAGCGGCAAGACCGCCGCCATAACCGCCGAGGCCGACAGTAGTCTCAGGCTTGGTCGAAACGGTGAAAACGCTGCTGCCAGTTAGGGTGAAGGCGGCGACGTTGGCGGCGGCATCGAGCGTATAGATACGATCTCCGAAGACGATCGGACTGGCGGTGACGCGGCCGGTCTTCGACGATCCTTCACCGGCACTGGCGCTCCAGAGCTGATGCAGCGAGCCGGTCAGGGCCAAATTGCCGGGGGCGTTGTTGGCGTCGCCACCCGGTTGCGACCAGGACTGGTTCATACGCGGTGACGGCAGCGAGATGGGCTTGTTGGCCTCCGCCAGATTGGACCCAATGCTTTCCGTCGTTTCCACGATGGGGATGCGGCGTCCGGGCAGCGGTGTCTGCTTGGTCTTGAACGGATTGAGTTCGCTGATCTTGGGAAGCGTCGGCCCGTCGCTGGCGCAGCCGGCGAGCAAAACGGCGGCAGCGGCCGCCAAAAGCGACGCGACGCCGAAACGCATTTGCCTTCCCCCTGATCTCAACCCCAATCTCCCCCTCAAACCGCTTCGCGGCTTATTTCTTGTCGGTTCCCGCAGCCTCTCCCGTCTTGGGCTGCGCCTCCGTCGTCGTGGCCGGCTCGGCCGGTTTGAGCGGCGCCGCCGAAGCGGCAGGAGCTGCCGGTGCCGGTGCCGTGGCTTCTGGCGCCAAAATGCCTGGTACCGGAGCAGCCGTTGCTGCAGGTGCCGGGTTTTTCGCTGCAACCTCAGCCGCCGCTATCTCTCCCATGATGATCTTAACGCGTTCCTGCAGGTCAGCAGATGCGTTCGGATCGATCAGAAGCGGCTCCAGATACTTTCGTGCCTCGTCGTATTTCTTGGCCTTGTAAGCGGCAATTCCAAGGAATTCGCGCGCCGTATTGGCGAAGGGTTCGCCATCGCCCATGAGAGGTGTCAGGCGATTCTGGATTTCGGTATAGTCGGCATCGGCCATCCGCAGTGATGCCGCCTGCAGTTCTGCAAAGCTTTTCAACAGACGATCCGCACCCGGCTGCTTGGCGAGCGCGTCATAAGTTGCAATGGCGTCTGAGGTTTTGCCTTCCTTCACCTCGGCGCCGGCCAAGCGCAATTTTGCGAGCGCTGCATAACCGGCCGGACCGCCGTCAGCGATCGCCTGAAAAGCCTTGTCGGCTTCGTCTTTCTTCTTGTCGTCGCTCAGCGTCTCCGCGGCGGCGAACTTAGCGCCTGCGGCCTCTTCCGACGCAACGCGGTGCGTTTGCCAATACTGGAAGCCGGCAACGCCAAGCACGATCAGTGCTGCAGCACCGAGGATCAGGCCGCCGTAACGCTTCCAAATTTTCTCCATCTGCTCGCGGCGAATTTCTTCTTTGATTTCGCGAAACAGACTGTCGTCGTTCTCGGCCATTAAAGCATTAACCTCATTCAGTCCGAAACTCGGAACGCGGGGTTTCCCACGGCCACGCCGGTTCGGGGGCATAGATAACCGAGCAAGCGCTCCGAGCAAGCCCTGACCGCAAGTTTCCTGAGCGTTTCGCGCCGCAATCCTCGCCTGAATTTAGGCCCGAAGCTGCTAAGTGCTCGTCGTCTTCGGCTTTTTCGTGGCTCGCACCGGCGAGACCGACGCCTCCATATCGGGGGATTTCAGGGCGTAGGTGTGCTCGGGGGCCGGAAACGTCCGGGCGCGGACCTCGTCGGCGTAGGACGCAATGGCACGGTCGATCGCGGAAGCTATGGCCCCGAACTTCTTCACAAACTTCGGCACGTTTGGAGACAATCCGAGCATATCTTCCATGACAAGGATCTGCCCGTCGCAGCCGGCGGAGGCGCCGATACCGATGGTCGGGATCGGGATTGCCCTGGTAATGCGCTCGGCGAGAGGGGCGGTCATGGCTTCGAGGACGACGGCGAAGGCCCCGGCTTCCGCAACCAGGCGGGCGTCTTCCTCGATGGCGTCCCATTGATCGACCGTCCGGCCTTGGGTCTTGAAGCCCCCCAGCACGTTCACGGACTGCGGCGTCAAGCCAATGTGCGCCATCACCGGGATGCCGCGATCGACGAGATAGCGGATCGTTTCCGCCATGCGGCGGCCGCCTTCGAGCTTCACGGCGCCGCAGTCGGTCTCTTTCATAACACGGGCGGCGTTACGGAACGCGACCTGAGGGCTTTCCTCGTAGGTTGCGAACGGCATGTCGACGACGACAAGGGCTTTTTTCGAACCGCGCACGACTGCCTGGCCGTGCATGATCATCAGCTCAAGGGGAACCGGCACCGTCGTCTCGAAGCCGTGCATGACCATGCCGAGGCTGTCGCCGACGAGGAGAAAATCGCAGTGGTTGTCGGCGATGGCCGCCGTGTGGGCGTGATAGGAGGTCAGCGCGACAATCGGGTCGCCGCCTTTGCGGCCCGCAATATCCGGCGCCATGAGCCGCCGACGCTTGATGTGAATAGACATTTCACTCCATCGGCCCGAGGCCGTTCAGGCGCTCTCAAGTCGAGCGATAAGCCGTCATCATGTGGGGTTTGCACGCTTCAACGTCACCCCAGGTCAGCTAAACAGAGTTTACGAAATCCCAGGCTTTCTGGCCAGTGCCCACAGGGGCGACGAAGAACCGGCGGAATGGTAAATTTTTCCACGTCCCGTCCACAAGTATTTCTGTAAAGCCCGCGAAAGCGTTGAATTGGCGCAACATCGCGAATGTCGAATGCTCCGCCTGAGCGGTAGTTCGTTGCGCGCTCTGACTGGCGTCTGTTAGCCAATCATCAGCGCCAAAAATCGGGGGCCAGTTTCCGGCCTGATCATGTCGCTGCGACGGTTTCGTTAGTTTTAACGTCGGGGTGGTTGCGTGCGTCGTGCAGAGAATGTCAGCGGCAGAATATCTCCGGCGTTGCGTTCGATCGCGGTTTATGCGGTCGCAGCTGCGATAACAGCATACCCGCTCGCAGCCGACGCGAAGTCAAAAACCGGTCTGCTGAGACTTCAATCGCAGGCCGCCGCTTCGGCCGCCGCGCAGTCGAAATCACCGCTTCTCATTGTCGTTTCCATCAAGAAGCAGCGCCTTCGCGTGTACGACATGAACGGCGAAATCGCATCGTCGAAAATTTCGTCGGGCAAGCCGGGCCACGACACACCGACGGGCGTGTTTTCGATCCTGGAGAAGAACGTCTATCACGTCAGCAATATCTATTCCGGCGCGTCGATGCCTTATCAGGAGCGGATCACATGGTCGGGCATCGCGTTTCACGCCGGCGATCTGCCGGGCTACCGCGCGTCGCACGGATGCATCCGGCTGCCCTATAGCTTTGCGCGCAAACTCTACGGCTTAACCAAAATCGGCAACCGCGTGGTCGTTTCGTATGACGATCCCGATCCGATTGCCTTCGACAGCCCGAAGCTGTTCAAGCCGCTGCCGCTCGACGACGCAACGGCGATGCAAGGCGGATTGGCGAAACCGCAGCTCATCGCGGTGAACGACCGGCCTGATGATCATTCGGCAGCGGGCGCAGGCGTGCGGTTGATCGGCATTTCTCCGGCGCTGCTGCGCGCCGTCGCGGACATGCCCAAGGATCTGCAGCGGCGGCCGACGACACGGGCCGAAGCCGATCAGATCATGCAGGAAAAGCTTGATCGCGCGCGGGCGGCCGTCAAAACCGCGGAAGCCGCGCTTAAGTCCGCCGACGAAAAAGCCCAGCAGACCGCGAAAGACTTCACGGACGTGAACCAGAAATTCGAAACCGCGCGGCGTTCGATTGAACCGTTAAGAGCAGCCGTCAAATCGGCAGAAGCCCAGCAGACGGCGGCGGTGAAGGCATTCGAGTCCTACATGGCGGACGCGGCGGATAACAGCAAGTCCGCGTCTGCTGGCGAAAATGCTGACATGGACCGGGAGAGCGATCTCGAAGATGCCCTGCTGGACGCCACCATCGAAGCCGACAAGGCGCGGGCCGATGCTGCGGCGAACGAACTAAGTTTTGCCGGCGTGCAAGGTGCCTACTCGTCATCACAGAGTGCGCGCGATGGCGCCGCCGATGCTTTGCGCGATGCGCAGTCGGATCTGACGTCGGCGAAGGCGGCGCTGACAGACGTCAACAAGGAAATGCGGCTGCGTTCGAAGCCCGTCGCGGTGCTCATCAGCCTGCGCGCTCAGAGGATCTATGTGCGTCAGGGCTTCGAGCCC
This sequence comes from Hyphomicrobium sp. MC8b, assembly GCF_905067615.1. Lineage (NCBI taxonomy): Bacteria > Pseudomonadati > Pseudomonadota > Alphaproteobacteria > Hyphomicrobiales > Hyphomicrobiaceae > Hyphomicrobium > Hyphomicrobium sp. MC8b. The sequence continues at coordinate 3,431,063 of NZ_LR898465.1, forward strand.
TTGCTCGAAGCGCCGATCGAGGTTGCTCCGCTCAAGCATAAGGTCGGAACACACGTGTTTACCGCGATGAACTACGGCACCGATCCGAACACGTTCGATTGGCGTCTGGTTAGCGCGCAAACACCCTCGCCCGGCCAGGCATTCGACGAGGGTAAGAAGAAGCGCCGCCGGACCGCACTGGCGCAGGGGCGCCAGCTTGACGTCCAAATGGCGAATGAGGCGCTGAATGCGTTTACAATTCCGGACGATATTCAGCAGACAATCTCGGAGCTGGCGCGGCCGGGCTCGTCGCTGATCGTGTCGGACCGCGAACTGCCGCTCCACGAAAACGGGAGCGGTACTGAATTTGTCGTGCTGACCCGTTAGCCACACTTGCACGGTACTTTTTTTCAGTTGCGCTGGAACAGCCTCTCTTGCGACGTTCCACCTGCTACTTGAAGCGGGACGGCTTGGCCCTCAACCGAAGCCACGCACAATCGGCGGTGACCACATTTGATTTTAGATCGCGGAACGCGCACCCTCGTGGGCTGGGCCATACTGCTGTGCTCGGCAGCGTTGATGGTTCTGCTGTTTCAAAAGATGCGGCCAAGCTCGGAGCCGTGGACCTTTGCCGTCTCTATTCCTGAGCAACCCGTCCGAGGACCGCTCGATCTGAGCAGCGAAATCGTAACGCCGAAGGGTGAGAGCGAATTCGTACATGGCGCCTCCGCCGTCGCGATGCCAAATGGCGGCTTGCAGGCGTTCTGGTATCGCGCGCCTTACGAGGGCGCCAACGATGCCGAACTGGTGTCAGCGCGTTTCGACGGAAAGGAATGGTCGCCGACGCATGTCGTGACGACGAGCGCACGCGTCAGCCACGATTTGGCAATCAGGATCAAGTCGCTCGCCAACCCTGTGCCATTTCGCCGTTCCGAAAAAGAAATCTGGCTGTTCTTCGCAACGTCGCGTCTCAGCGGCTGGGCGACTTGCGAAATCGGATTGGTACGCTCCTTCGACAACGGCGCGACGTGGGGACCGGCTGAAAGCCTCTATGCGACGCCGTTCTTCAACATGTCTCACCTCACGAAATCGACGCCGTTCCTGTTTTCGGACGGACGCATCGGTCTGCCTGTCTACCAGGAGATGAACCGGAAATTCCCGGTTCTGCTCGTTCTCGATGCAGATGGCCATGTCATCGACCGGCGACGCATGGGAAAGGCCGGCAAGATCGGTTACCAACCGATGATCGTGGCCACCGGACAGTCGACAGCCATCGCATTCGTTCGTCCGCTGAAGAGCCGAAGACCGCGGGAAATTCTCATCACCCGGACGACCGACGGCGGCCAGACATGGACGCCAGTCGAGCCCACCAACCTTCCCAACCCCGGCGGCCCAATCTCGGCAATCCGGTATGATGCAACGCATATCCTGATGGCGTTCAACGACGATGCCAAGATGGAGAGAAACATCACGCTGGCACTTGCCGATCTAGATGGAAAGACGTTCCGCCGCATCGGCGTCATTGCGCGCATGGATACGGATAGACAAGACCACATCGTTGCCTATCCGTTTCTGATCGAGTCCGGACCGGGGCAATTCGACGTGATGTATTCGCGCCCGATAAAGACGATCAACCATGTGCGCGTGTCGAGCGCCTGGATCGAACACGGCTTACAGCAGAGCACGGCGCAACAATGACTCACACACTGAACATGCTGCTGAACAGCACCAATGCGGCGCTCATCCTCTTTACCGTTGCGGCTGCGCTTGCCGCCGCGTTCACGAAATCACCGCCCCTCCGTTTTGGTGCCGGACTTGCTGTTGTCGCGGCAAGTTTATGCGTTTCGGCCGGGCCGCGTTCGCTTTTCGCGTGGATGGTTTCCGCGATCGAGCGGCCATCGTTTCCTGGCTTCGTGCTGCTTGCCGTGCTCGCGATTTCGGCAACGACCGGCAGGCGGGTTGCAACGTCAGCGGAATATCGCTTTGCGACACTGATGCTGGCGCTGGCAGGCATCGCGCTCTATCCCGGCGCAACGGGCTTTTTGAATGCGGACCCGTATGTCATCGGCTATAGCGGCTATCTGTTGCCGACGGCGGTCGCGATTGTGATCGCCTATGCGCTATGGCGCGGATATTTCATCACCGCCTTGGCGCTGAACGTCGGAATTGCGGGGTTCCTGCTCGAGGCTGGCGCAAGCAGGAATCTCTGGGACTACATCGTCGATCCGGTCGCCTGGATCATCGGCTGCGGAACCTGGATTGCGCTTGTGATCGGCTTTGTCATCAAGCGCATTATACCAGCGAAAGTCTTTGCGCCGGTTCAGCCAAGCTCGGGCATCGGCGAGACGCCGATCAGCCACTGATGGCCGCCGAAGAGTAGCGCTGCATAAAGTCCAATACCGATAACGACGACGAGCACGTCGTTCAATGCGCTTGTGGGCCGCGCCGTACCGAGCGGACCCGCCGCGCCGCGCTTCTTCACCGAGATCCGGTCGTAAACCGCGAACGCGAGGAACGATCCGAAGATCAGAAGCGCTGCGAGATCGCCGTTCGCCAAAAGATGCGCCAGCGCCCAGATCTTAATAGCGATCAACATCGGGTGCCGCGTCGCCGTACGAATGCGCGAAGGAATGAGCGAAGCAACAAGCAGGATCATCGCGGGCAGCATCAATCCAACGGCGATGTGGCGCGTCCAGATCGGCGGATACCACAGGATCGGGTTCTTGCCCGGGTGAAGCTGCAGCTTGTGAAATCCGAGGACGATGACGATCAATCCGGCCAGCGACAGCAACGAGAACAGGATTTTGTAAGTCGTCTCGCCGAGGCGTTCCTTCAATCCGTCACGAAGCTCGGGTGATGTGGGCAACAGATGAATGCCGAGAAATAAAATCAAACCGACGATCAGCACCATCATGGCATAGGCCCTCCCCTGGAAATTGCTCGCCCCGATAGCATCATAAATGGGCCGCGGCCAGCCAGGCTCAAGGCCTAGGGGCGGCTAGGGCAGATATCCCTTGTCGAGATCGTGCGCCTGGCGCGCCAGAACCTTGCCGCCGGCGTTCTTGTGAATGGCCGTCCACGCGAGATGGGTGCCCGCTTCCTCGGACGAGCTTGAACGAAGATCGACAGAGATGAGATCGCTGGCGTCGGCGTCCATCGGCGCGGAGAGCGGGAAATAGAGCTGCTCCCAATGCGTGCGCGGCGACAGCGGACCGGTCGAAAAACCGATGCCCGGCACCAGCTCGACTTTCCACCAGGTCGCGAAGCCATAGATCTTCGCCGGGCGCGGCAGACGCCATTCCGCTTCGCCGCGGCGCTTCGATTTCGTCTCCGTCGTCAGATCGACTTCGTCCCAGATCATGGCGCTGCGGCAGCCATCGAGGATTTCGGCGGGCTGCAACGCGCGGACGTAAGCGTTGTTCAGCGACATCGTCTGCGCGACTGAGAGATCGAGCTCGTGGCCGACGCGGTCCCAGGCGCGCAGATCGGCGTCGATACGTGACGTAACGACGGGCGCCACGTATTGAATGATGTGGTCGGGAATGACAGTGCCGCCCGGTTTCAGAAAGCGCTGACGAGCGTCCGCCAGCGTCGCGATAATGTTTTCTTCGAGCGCGTAGTTGCCGAGCGTTTCCGAGATGATGATGTCGACAGCGAGCCTGTCCTGAAACTCCGTAGAGTGACATGGGATCAGATGACAGCGTTTCGCCTTGTTGGCTTTGAGCACGGCGGCGGCGACGCCCGCGACTTCAGCGGTTTCGAACAGAAAGACTTCCTTGGCCCCTAGCTTCGATGCCATGAGCCCGAGCAGGCCCGTTCCCGCGCCGATGTCCGCGACGACGGATTTGCCGGGAACGATGGCGGCCTTCAGCGCGGCGAAGAACGCTTCGTTGCGGACCTGATCGGCGATCAGTGTGCGGTGATATTCGATGCGCATGATCAGAGCTTCAGACTAGGGCCGCGGACTTGATAGAGAATCAGGGCGGTCGCGATCGCGAGGTTGAGAGAGTCCAGCGCGCCCGCCATCGGAATTTTCACGAGCGTCGAACAGACTGCGGCGGCGCCGCCCGAGAGGCCCGGCCCCTCGCTGCCCATGACGATCAGTTCACGGCCATTATATTGCGTCTGACGGAAATCTTCGCGCGCATCGAGGTGCGTGCCGATGACTTCGCCGGGCCATGCCTTCGCAAGCGTGAAGAAGCTTTCGCGGTCGAGCTTCACAAGCGGCACGGCGAAGATCGAGCCCATCGTGGCGCGGATAGATTCTAATGCGTATGGATCGCAGGTCGTGCCGACGAGGATGATGCCGGACAGGCCGACGGCATCCGCAGTGCGAATGATCGTGCCGAGGTTGCCGGGATCGCGGATCTCTTCGAGCGCGAGCCACGTGTCGGCGTTTGTGAGCTTGGCGGGATCCGGGGGTGGCACGAAGCGTTGCTTGAAGACGCCAAGCAACGACTGCGGATTGTCTTTCGAGGCAAGTTTCGCGAGCACGGCTTCGGAGACTTCGAGAACTTCCGAGCCCGATTCAAGCGCATGCTTCACCAGCCCGCGCGCGACGCCGCCCGCCGCAGCGCCCGCTTGATAGACGAGCGTTTCGGGAGCGAAACCATGATCGCGTGCAGTGACGAGCAGCGACGTGCCTTCGGCTACGAACAGGCCCGTTTCCTTGCGCACCTTGCGCATCTCCAGCGCACGGATCGCCTTGATCCGATCGTTCGTCAGACTGGTGATGATCTTTGGCGTATTGGCGTTTGGCTTCATGATGTCTGAACCCAGCGCACGAACAGCGATGTCGGCACGAGCGGGCCGGCACGCGATTGAATGGCAAGCTCGCCGCTGTCGAATGTGCCGCCGCGCTTCGCCAATGCTTCGCGCAGCAGCTGGTCAAAGGCGAGCGATGAGGCGCGAATGGCGTAGATCGTCAGCACCATCGCAGCCTGCTCGGGTGCGAGCAGTTTCGCCAGATCGGCGAGCAGCGACGGCAAGTTCTGGAACAGGTCCCAGATTTCGCCTTCGGGGCCGCGCCCAAACTTCGGCGGATCGACGAGGATCATGTGATAGGTTTTACCGCGGCGAACGTCGCGGGCTGCGAACTTCGCGGCGTCATCGAGCAGCCAGCGGATTTTCGCGGCGCCGAGCTTGGAGGCTTCCTGATTCTCCTTGCCCCACTGGATCGCCTTCTTGGAGGCATCGACGTGGGTCACCTCAGCACCGGCTTTCGCGGCAAGTAACGACGCGGCGCCCGTATAGCCAAAGAGATTCAGGACGCGCGGCGTCTCGCCTTTCACTTTGGCGAGATGATCGAGCATCCATGTCCAGTGCGGTTCCTGCTCGGGGAAGAGGCCTAAGTGCCATAGGCCCGCGAGTTTGCAGAGCATAGTGACTGGCTGGGAGCCGCCGGCCCCTAAGCCCTCCCCGCGAGCGGGAGGGGAACTCTTGTTGGTATCGCCAAGTGCAAGTTTGACCGGCCACGCATCGGGCACGGGCTTGTCGATGCGCCATTTGCCTTTTTCGTCGTCTTCTCCGGATGCCGAAAAGACAGCGTTGGCTTTTGCCCATTCGGACTTCGCGAGCTTTGGCTGCCAGAGCGCCTGCGGCTCGGGGCGATCGACCACGACCTTGCCGAAGCGCTCAAGCTTACGGCCCGCCCCGCAATCAAGCAGGGCGTAGTCGGAGAAGCCTTCGGATGTGACGAGGTGCAAATGATCGGGCGGTGGCATTGGCAGCGGACGGTTCGAACAGAAAGACGGGTCCGCGCTTTAACACGACTGTCGCTTATGTCGAGAAATCAAACGTCCGGCGGATATCGGCGGAGACCGTCGCAGCCTCCGCCGCGCGGGAATTCAGGCCGCCAGCCCAGCGATGGCGCTTTGCGCCTCGGCAATCGATTGCGCCCGCTGGTCGGGGCCGAGATTCAGGCCCTCGGCGCGAACGAACGTCACGTCCGTGATGCCGAAAAAGCCGAAAATATTGCGGAGATAGGTTTCCTGATGGTCCAGGAAGGCGATGGGTGTCTGCGGGCCGTAAATGCCGCCGCGCGACGACGCGATGATGACTTTCTTGCCGCCTGCGAGGCCCTCAGCGCCTTTCTCGGAGTAGCGGAAGGTCTTACCGGCAACGGCGAGGCGGTCGATCCAGGCCTTGAGCTGGCTCGGAATAGCGAAGTTGTACATCGGAGCGCCGACGACCACGATATCGGCCGCCAAGAACTCGTTTAGCGCTGCCTGGCCCGCCGCGACATCTTGTTGAACATCAACTGTTTCCGGAGCGGCGCCCTGGGCGGCTGCGAGATGCGCACCGGACAAATTGCCGACCGGGGCGACCGCGAGGTCTCGGTAGACGACCTCGATACCGGGGTGCAAGCGCTGCTCGGCAGTGACGATCTCGGCCGAAAGCTGGCGGCTGACCGAGCCCGGACCCAAAATGCTCGAGTCGACATGCAAAAGTTTCATAGGAGGATCTCCATCCATGACGGTTGGGCGGAGACTGGAGCGGGCCATTTGACAGCCGAGCCTCAGCCAGTCACATTTTGTGACCAGAGCTAAATTGTTCACTGGCAAAAACCCCGCAAGGAGGCACATTTTTGGAAGCCGGTATCAAACATGAAACCGAGCACTGCCGTGCGGTCTCCGACGTGCTGTCTCGGATCGGCGACAAGTGGACGGTCTACGTCGTCGGGCTGCTTTCGAATGGTCCTATGCGTTTCAATGAGATACGCCGGGCGGTGGGCAGCATCTCGCAACGGATGCTGACGCTGACGCTGCGCGGTCTCGAGCGCGATGGCCTCGTCACGCGGACCGTCTATCCGACCATTCCGCCGCGGGTAGATTACGAGCTGACCGAGCTTGGCCGGACGCTAATCTGCATTCTGAAACCGCTCGGCGACTGGGCCGTCGAGAATCGGCGAACCGTTGAAACAGCGCGCGCGAAATTCGACGCGCAGGCGACGGGCGGTTCTCACGCGGCTGCGGCCAAGATCGGCTTGAAGCGGCGGCTGCCGGCGATCTGGCGGAGCGCCTAGACGCCGCCCACCGCGCGGCATGGTTGCAACACTTTCGAGAAAAGTGTGTCGCCGCCTAGATCCGTCCGCAAATCAGCGTTAGCCGACAATAGGATGGTGCGCGTTGGCGGGACGTTACCGGAGGTCTTGATGCAGTTTCATCGTTCCATTGCGGCGGCCGTTTTTGCCACGGCGCTCTTGGTGACGAGCGGCGCTAACGCCTTTGAAACGACGTCTATCGGTGGTGCTCCGGGATCAGGGACCGCCAATTACAAGGATCCGGACGAACTGGGCGCGGCGCTCGCGCCATCGACGTCCTCGTCGTCACCCTTCGGCAATTTCAATTTTTCAGCCGGGTCCGCACCGGATAATGCCGACGGCGCGCGGACGAATTGGCTGAACGGACCGGGATCGCCGAATTTCGGCTTCACCGGCTCGCAGAGCACCTCTGCCGAGCCCGCCTCGCCCTTCAACACGCCCATTCTTCGCGATCGCAACTGAGCCGGATTTCCGGCTCATCCGGTTATTCCAGATCTTCGACCGTCACGGCTTCACCGCCGCCTTTGATGCGCTGTGACAGCGCCGCCTCGATGAACTGGTCAATATCGCCGTCCAGAACTTCATCGGGGTTGGTAGACTGGGCGCCGGTGCGTAGGTCCTTCACGAGCTGATACGGCTGCAGCACGTAAGAGCGGATCTGGTGTCCCCAGCCGATGTCGGTCTTTGCCGCCTGCTCAGCGCTCGCCTTTTCCTCTCGGCGCTTCAATTCCATCTCGTACAGGCGCGCCTTAAGGCGCTTGAACGCGATGTCCTTGTTCTGGTGCTGCGACCGCTGCTCCTGTGCAAAAATGACAATGCCCGACGGTTTGTGCACGAGGCGGACAGCCGATTCCGTCCGGTTGACGTGCTGACCGCCAGCGCCGGACGAACGCGCGTAAGAAATGTCGACGTCAGCAGGATTGATATCGACGTCAATCGTATCGTCGATGACCGGATAAACTGTGACCGACGCGAAGCTCGTATGGCGGCGGGCGTTCGAGTCGTATGGCGAGATGCGCACAAGACGATGGACGCCGGCCTCGGTCTTCAGCCAACCATAGGCGTTCTCGCCTTCGATCTCGTAGGTCGCCGACTTGATGCCGGCTTCTTCACCCGGGCTTTCGTCGATCAGCTTGACCTTGTAGCCGCGCCGCTCCGCCCAGCGCACGTACATGCGCGCAAGCATCGACGCCCAATCCTGGCTCTCGGTACCGCCGGCGCCGGCGTGCACTTCGATGTAGGTGTTCATCGCATCGGCTTCGCCCGACAGCATGGCGTCGATCGAGCGGCGCTGCGCTTCGTGGTCGATGCGTTCCAGCGCAGACTCGCCTTCGCTGACGCTGGCCTCGTCGTTCTCGGCTTCGCCAAGCTCGATCAGCGTCAATGCATCTTCGTAGTCGCGCTGCAGACGTTTGAATTCGGAGACGGAGCGCTCAAGCGAATTGCGCTGGCGCATGACCTTCTGCGCAGCCTTGGCATCGCTCCAGAGATTGGGGTCTTCGGCTTTCGCGTTCAGCGAGGCGAGACGGTCTTCGGCCGTCTCCCAGTCAAAGAGACCTCCTCAGGAGGGCGAACGCCTCCTCGATGCCGTCCGAAAGTTTTTGCGCTTCTGCGCGCATGGCAGCCTCCGACGCCGGCTCTCGCCGGCAAAGTGGATCAATCTCAGAAATCAGGTGCGGACGTATAGTGACGCGCCGCCGCCGTGTAAACGCGCGCGTTCGGCGGCGCGGCAATCGGCGCGCATTTGGTTACCACAATCCGTTCGGCGTGAGAGAGCCGCTGTCCGGCCGACTCATCGGCGGTGCGGGACGCGCCACACGTTCACTGACCGGCGGCGGTGACATCGACGAAGACGCGTCTGCCGTCATGCCGTTAACACCGATCATCGAGTAGGCGTCGTCGGGTTCTTCGTCGGGCTTAAACGCTTCCATTATCGTGTTCGGATCGTCAGCCGAGGCACGCAGCCCGGTCTTCAGATCGACACGCACAAACTTGATGCCAGGCGGAACGCGGAACGGTGCGGGCGGCGTGTCACCCAGCGCATCCTTGACGAACTCACCGAAGATCGGCGCTGCAATCGCGCCACCGGTGTTGCCTTTTCCAAGCGGCTTGGGGATGTCGTAGCCGATGTAAACGCCGACGACCATCGTCGGCGTATAGCCCATGAACCAGACGTCCTTCTCCTCGTTCGTCGTGCCGGTCTTGCCGGCAATCGGGCGATTGAGAGCGCTCAGTATCTTACCGGTACCGCGCTGAACGACGCCTTCCATAATGTGCGTCATTTGATAGGCCGTCAGCGGATCAATGACCTGGCGGCGGCTATCGACAAGCTGCGGCTCGGGTTGATTGGCCCAACGGTCGGCCATGCAGCCCATGCACTGGCGTTCGTCGTGACGCCAGATGGTATGGCCATAGCGATCCTGGATACGGTCGATCAGAGTGGCGGTGACTTCCTTGCCGCCGTTCGCCAGCATGCAATAGCCGGTCGCCATGCGCAGCAGCGTCGTTTCGCCAGCGCCAAGCGACATCGACAGAACCGGCAAGAGATCGTCGTAGATGCCAAACCGCTTCGCATATTCGGTGATGATCGGCATGCCGAGATCCTGCGCGAGACGCGCCGTCATCTGGTTGCGCGAATGCTCGATGCCGAAGCGCAGCGTTTCCGGACCTGCCGTATCGTCGGTCTCATAGTTCTTCGGCTTCCAGACGTCCTGACCGGGGCCTTGGTCGATCTCGATCGGCGCGTCGAGGACGATCGACGTCGGCTTGTAGCCATTATCGATTGCGGATGCATAGACGAACGGCTTGAACGACGAGCCGGGCTGGCGCTTGGCCTGCGTGACGCGATCGAACTGGCTCAAATCGTAAGAGAAGCCGCCGGCGATCGCGAGCACGCGGCCCGTGTAGGGGTCCATGGCGACCAGACCGCCGCCAATCTGCGGAATCTGCATCAAGGACCATGCACCCTGAATGTTATTCGGGTCATTCGGCGAGACGTAGACGACGTCGCCGGGGCTCAGAATGTCAGCCGTCGATTTGGGCGTGATGCGCTTGCCGTTGGCTTTCTTCGCGGCCCACTTCATGTCGTCGAGCGAAACTTCGACAGCTTCGCGATCCTTCGCGAGCGTGGAATCTTGTTGACGATGCGGTTTGAAACCGACGATCGCTTTTTTCTTCTGCGTTTCAAGGACGACCCCGAGACGCCAGGGGTCGATATCCCCGGGGCTCGAAATCTTGCCGAGCGCCACACCCCAGTCGCCCGAAATATCGATGTGCGAGACCGGCCCGCGCCACCCCTTGATACGATCGAACTTCACGAGGCCATCGACGAGAGCTGTTCTCGCCAGCTTCTGCAGTTGCGGATCGAGTGTCGTGCGCACCGACAGGCCGCCGCCGTAGAGCTTGTCCTCGCCGTATTTCGCAAGCAGCGTGCGGCGAACTTCTTCAGCGAAAAATTCGGCGCTCTCGATGCGAACGGTATTGGGTCGCAGATTGACGACGAGGGGCTTCTTCCTGGCCTCTTCGGCCTGCTCTTTCGTGATGTAACCGTTTTCGGCCATCTGACCGATGATCCAGTTCCGACGCTCGGTCGCTTTCGCCTTCTGGCGGAACGGATGATAGTTGTTCGGCCCCTTCGGAAGCGCGGCAAGATAAGCCGCCTCCTCGATGGTAAGGTCCTTCAGCTCTTTATTGAAATAGGTCAGCGCAGCTGCGCCGACGCCGTAAGAGTTCATGCCGAGGAAAATTTCGTTGAGATAGAGTTCGAGAATGCGGTCCTTCGAGTAGGCGCCCTCGATGCGGATCGCCAGGATCGCTTCCTTGATCTTACGCTCGATCGAGCGCTCGTTCGTCAGCAGGAAGTTCTTGGCGACCTGCTGGGTGATGGTCGAAGCACCCTGCGTACGCCGATTGGAACCGTGAATTTTCGCTTCGACCGCCGCGAAGACGGCGCGAAGCACGCCCTGAATGTCGATACCGCCGTGCTCGTAGAAGCGACGATCTTCCGCCGACAGAAACGCGCCGATCACGAGTTTCGGAACGTTGTTGATCGGTACGAAGATTCGCCGCTCGCGCGCGAACTCGGAAATCAGCGAGCCGTCGTGCGCGTGGATGCGCGTCATGACGGGCGGCTCATATTTCGACAGGCTCTCGTAATCGGGAAGATCCCGCGAGGCCTGCCAGATCAAAAAGCCAGCACCTGCGGAACCGGCGATGAAAACCAGCACAAAGGTACCGAACGCAAACCCAAGAAAATTGAGCAGCAGGCTTCTGCGCCGCTTTTTCCTTCTCCTGGGCGCCGGTGGTGGCGGCAGCGTGGGCGCGCGCATCAAATCCGAGATTCCGTCAGTCTGTCGCTGGCTTAAATTTTTCCGAATGAGGCGGTTACGTCTATTGCCGCGCCGCAGCAATGGCAATCCCCTCAGAACATTCGCACATTAGCACTGAATGTGGCAGCACGTCGTCCGAGGATGGACGAGTATCCTCAAGGGCGTGAGGCCGTTCTTTTGTTGAAGTAAATTTGCACCGCACCGGTGATCGCGTCGGCGACTTTCGACTGCCATTCCGGTGTCAGCATCTGCTCCTCATCGTTGCGATTGCTGATATACCCCAGTTCCACGAGTACGGACGGCGAATCCGTCTGCTTCAGCACCTTGAACGCAGCTGAGCGGCGGGGCACACGCGACATCGTAATCTTTTTGCGCAGGTGTTTGGCCAGAAGCTGCGAGAAATCTGAGGAAAAGTTCGAGGTTTCACGTTTCATCAGGTCGATGAGGATACTTTTGACCTGATCGTCTTTGCCTTCGTCGAGATTTTCGATGCCGGCCAAAAGATCCGAGGCATTTTCCTTTTCGGCCGCAATCCGCGCCACTTTGTCGGACGCTTTGCTGGACAGCGTGTAGATGGTGGCACCGCGAATGCTGCTGGCGGCCGTCTCGATGGAATCGGCGTGCAGTGAGATAAAGAGATCGGCTCCGGCCGCGCGGGAAAATTTGAGGCGGTCGTCGAGAGAGACGAAAACATCGTCGTGGCGGGTCATCTTGACGTCGTAGAGGCCAGTTTTCTCCAGCTCCTCCTTGAGTTGCATAGCAACAGCAAGAACAATCGTTTTCTCATTTACATTGTTGGGGCCGATGGCGCCGGGGTCGATACCGCCGTGGCCCGGATCAATCACGATGACGGGCTTGGCGTTGGGCTGCTTCTTATCGGGCGCGGCCTCAAACGCGCTCTCGAAATTCGGCTCCTGGGAGGCCGCGGCCATTCCCGCGCCCGTACCGCCGCCAAACGATTTTGCGTCGGTCGGCATAAGGGCGATGGCGAGTTTTACGGCTGACGATCCCTTGATCCGCGTCATGTTGGCGGAATGGATGACAACGGGGCCTTTGGTATCGATCACGATGCGCGATTTATGCGACGCGAAAAGGCCATAGCGGAACGCCGAGATAAGTCCCGCCCCTTTCTGTCCTGCCGCAGGGTCCAGCCGAAAACTGACGTCGGGCAGATCTATGACGACACGGTAGGGGCTCGCGAGCGTAAAAGCCTGTGCAGTCACGCCTTCGCTCATCGTCAGCTCGAAAATCGTCGAGCGGCCGGTCACCGTCAGGTGGGTTTCGAGCGCATCGGCCGCCATAGCGGGCCGCCCAAGCAACAGGCATAGCACGGTTGCTACTGCTGCTAGAATGTTCACCAAAGGTTTCCCGGGCGGGCGCATTGCCGAATTTTCCCCCTTGCTCGTCTTGTCTGCCCGATCCCCATACCCCGTTAAATCTTTGTTTTCATTCGTTATATAAAAGGACCATTACCGCCTCACGTTGTCGATCCCGCGCCAGTTTTATAGCACTTGCCAGCGAAGGATCGACCTCGTAAAGTTTGAAATGTATTCGGTGGCGCCCGAGACACACGCCTAAGTGGCGTAGGTTGAATAGGCGCCTGCAGAACCCAGTCGGCCTGCTGCGGGGCAAAGCTCTGCTTTCACAGGTAATTGGGCCAGCACGGATGGCACCTGCTCGAGGCAAGCGCACGGGGAGTATCAACGTCGCTCAGCAGGTTTCGCAGCTTTGACTTCCGAGCCCCCGGCGGCTCATTGTCGGAGTGAACTTACTTTGTGCCGGTCGCCCCGGTTTGTCAGTCGGGTAAAAGCGCGAATTGCTGGGCGGCCCAAAATTGATCGACCACGACGCCGCAGGGTGTCGGATTTTTCTCCCCAGCCTGAAGTCCCCCAATTCTGGACACGCAGCTGGGTCATAGACGACAGGCCATGACGACAGCTTGCATCATCCAAGACAGCGCCAACGGGATCTCGATCCACCCGGCGTTCGCATGCGTCCCTGCGCGCCACTCGCGCGCATCGGGGAACGGGATGGTGCAGACAGCGGCTCGGCCGCCAGTTCCATCAGCACAATCAACCAAAAGAACGCGCCACAGCGCGATCCTCGCGATCCGTTCCGGCAATTCCGGTTCGAGATGCGAGCCGCCGCCCCGGCGCGCCAAGGAAAATAACCTATGTCCAATACGAAAATGCTCATCGATGCCACGCATCCCGAGGAGACTCGGGTCGTGGTCCAACGCAACGGCCGGGTAGAGGAATTCGATTTCGAAAGCGCCGCTCGGAAACTGCTGCGCGGCAACATCTATCTCGCCAAAGTGACGCGCGTTGAGCCGTCGCTACAAGCGGCTTTCGTCGATTACGGCGGCAACCGGCACGGTTTTCTCGCCTTCAACGAAATCCATCCTGACTACTATCAGATTCCGGTCGCCGACCGTCAGGCGCTTCTCGATGAAGAAGCTGCCGCTGAAGCCGAGCTCGAAGCCGCCGCCGACCGGCGCGCGGAGGCGCTTGCCCGCAGAAATTCGACACGCGGCGGTGGGTCGACCGCCCCTCACGCTGAAGGGGAAGCGACGAACGACGATTTCGCGGAACAGTCCTCAGAGGATTCTGAGGACGGCGAATCCACGCACATCGTCGATGTCGAAGAAGACGATGAGCACATCGAAGAGATTGGTGGCGACGAAGACGAAGAGCCGATCAAGGTCTTGGCCGTCGCCGTTCCGATGCCGGACGATGACGTCGTCTCCGAACCAGTCCAAGCCGAAGCGGCAGATAACGGCGAGTCAAATCCCGATCTTGCAGCAAGCGCATCGGCGGACGAGCCTGCCGCGGAGGCGGACGCCGACCACGCGCACGACGAGAGCAACGATCACGACCATCACCACGAGGGCGAAGGCGGTTCGGACGTTCATGCCAACGACGATCATGGCTCCGAGCATGATGAGCATGAGCACCATGCCGAGCAGCCGCATGTCCACGACCATCACGACCATCATGGCGGCGAGATTGACGACTCGCAGGGCGCGGAGTTCCACGAGGAAGCGCCGCAACGTCAGCGTCGCCGTCCGCGCAGCTACAAGATCCAGGAAGTTATCAAGCGCCGCCAGATCATTCTGGTGCAGGTTGTCAAAGAGGAGCGCGGCAACAAGGGCGCAGCGCTGACGACGTACTTGTCGCTTGCCGGCCGCTACACTGTTTTGATGCCGAACACCGCCCGTGGTGGCGGCATCTCACGCAAGATCACCAACCCGCAGGACCGTCGCCGCCTGAAGGCCATTGCACAGGAACTCGAGGTTCCGGAGGGCATGGGCCTCATCATCCGCACGGCCGGTGCGGCGCGCACGAAGCAGGAAATCAAGCGCGACTTCGAATATCTGCTGCGCCTTTGGGAGAGCGTGCGTGATCTCACGCTGCAGTCCACGGCGCCGAGCCTCGTGTACGAAGAAGGCGACCTCATCAAGCGCTCGATCCGCGACCTCTATAACAAGGATGTCGAGGAAATCGTCGTTGCCGGCGAAGCGGGGCACCAGGAAGCCGCCGACTTCATGAAGATGCTGATGCCGAGCCACGCGAGAAACGTCGTGGCCTATCGTGAGCCGACGCCCCTGTTCACGCGCTATGGCGTCGAACGGCAGCTCAACGCCATGTTCCAGCCGCAGGTGACGCTGCGTTCGGGCGGCTACATCGTCATCAACCAGACGGAAGCGCTCGTCGCGATCGACGTCAACTCAGGAAAATCGACGCGCGAATTCTCGATCGAAGAAACGGCACTTGCGACCAATCTCGAAGCTGCCGACGAAATCGCGCGCCAGCTGAAGTTGCGCGACCTTGCGGGCCTCATCGTGATCGACTTCATCGACATGGAGGAGAAGCGCAACAACCGCGCCGTTGAGCGCCGCCTGAAGGATGCGCTTCGTTTCGACCGGGCGCGAATCCAGCTCGGCCGCATCTCGCATTTCGGCTTGATGGAAATGTCGCGCCAGCGTCTCAGAACGGGCGTGCTGGAAGGATCGACGTCACAGTGTCCGCACTGCCAGGGCACTGGCATCATCCGCTCGACGGAGAGCATCGCGCTCGCCGTATTGCGTGGCCTTGAGGATGCGATCACGGCGGGTGCTACAGGTCCGCTGACCGCGACGACGACGCCGCCGGTTGCACTCTACATTCTGAACAGCAAGCGCGCCTACGTGACCGACATGGAGCATCGCCACGGTTACTCGGTGACGGTACTCGGTAGCGATCGCGTGCAGGGTGCGAACTTCACGATCGAGCGCGGCGGCCCTGCCGTTCCGGTGCGTCGTGTCGAACGTGCTGCCGTCAATATGGACTGGGGCTTCGACGGTGAGGAAGAAGCACCGACATTCGAAGGCGGCGAGATTGAAACCGTATCGCACGTCGATGACGGCGACGAAGATACCGTGGCCCGTGAGAATGGTCGTGGCGAGGGCGATGAGGCCGGCGGCCGTCGCGGGCGGCGCAGGCGGCGTCGCGGTCGCGGAGGACGCGATCGTGGCGAAAGCCGCGAGCGTTTCAGTTCAGAACCGCGCGGCGAAGACGATCATGGATTTGCGGCAGGTCCGCAGCCGCACGACGATGATGAAGGCGAACAAGGACCGGTTGACGAGGACGACCTCGATGCCCAACCGGCATCCGAGGAAGGGGAACTCGGTGAGCACGGCGAAAACGGCGCCAACGGCGAAAAGCCCGCCCGGCGGCGCCGGCGTGGACGCCGCGGTGGCCGTCGCGGTCGGGACCGCAATCGTGAAGGCGGCCCGATGCATGCCGATGATGCCAACGGCGTCGCCGAAGGCGAAGATCACGAACAACTCGGGAGCGGGAACGCCGACGGCGATACCGAGGCTGCCCAGCCGGAGACGTGGTCAAACGGTGGACACATCACCGAGGCGCTGTCGTCGGAAGATGTGGCAACGGCTATCGAACAGCCGGAACTCAAGGTTCCCCGGCAACAACGGCTTTGGGACGTTCCCTCAAAGGCGCAAGACGCGGATGAAGTCGTGATGCTCGAAGGCACGGCATCCGAGGTTGCGACGGAAGAACCTCAGCGGGCTGTTGAGATGCCCGCCGAAGTTCCGGCCACCGCCGAGGACAGAGCCCCTGCGGCGGCACCGCGTCGTCGGCACGAGATCGGCTCCAGCGAGCCGCGAATCGAGCGCGTTGTTGTCCGACCGGACGATGAAGGCTCGGCTGCCGACGCCGAAGCCCAGGCTGCACCGCAGCGCAAGGGCTGGTGGCAGCGCAAGTTCGGCGGCGAATAAAAGACGAAGGGCCGAGGCATCGCTTGCTTCGGCCCCCTTTTCAAAATCAAAGCTGCTACTTGCCTATCTTGCTTCGGACTAGCGCCGCCGGCAGCGCTTGCCGCCATGCTGACGCCCTAAACTCGTGAATGTTTATAAGCACCTCGTAGCAACGCATTTGACCCAAATAGGGTTGGCGCATACTTTGATTGTGCGTGGCGTCTCGAAACGCTTGTCGAGATCAGGGCACTGCGAATGCCGATATTTTGGAAGTCACTTCCGGCGCATTCCAACGCCCGAAGTTTGACGATTTGGATCGTTGCGCTCATCGCATCGCTGTTGACATTAGCCAACGGCGCCCGAGCGCAGGGACTGCCGCTGATCCGCGACGCCGAGATCGAAGCGTTGCTGCAGGATTATTCCAAACCGATTTTTGAAGCGGCGGGTTTCGGCGGCGGCCGCGTGACCGTCCGCATCATCAACAATGAAGCCTTCAACGCGTTCGTTCTCGACGGCGCGAATGTGTTCGTAAATACCGGCACGCTGATGCAGGCCCAGACGCCGAATGAAGTGATCGGCGTCATCGCGCATGAAAGCGGTCATATCGCGGGCGGCCACATGGCGGCGCTCCGCTCGCGCATCGCGAAGGATCAAACACGCGCTCTGTTGACGCAGGTTCTCGGCATTGGCGCCATGGTTGCGGGCGGCGTCACAGGCGGAGACGGAGGACGCGAGACGGCACAAGGCGGCGCTGCTCTCTTGCAGGGCGGCAGCAGCGTCATTCTCAAGGGGCTTCTGGCCGAGCGGCGATCACAGGAGTCGGCGGCCGATCAGGCGGGCATCAAGTATCTCACTGCCACGAAACAGTCGGGCAAAGGCATGCTCGACACGTTCGAGCGGTTCAAGGAACAGGAATATCTATCAGATCAGTTCCAGGACCCGTTCATTCGATCGCATCCTCTGTCAGCCGAACGCCTCGACCGGCTCAGCAGGCTCGCAACCACCAGTCCGTATTTCAACAAGAAAGACCCTCCGTCGCTGCAGCTTCGCCACGACCTGATGCGGGCGAAGCTTTCGGGCTATCTGGAATCGCCCGCGACCGTGTTCAATCGCTATCCTGACTCAAATAAGACGCTGCCGGCGCGCTATGCGCGGGCCATCGCGACATTCTTTCGCGGCGGCGGCGGTGCGCTGGAATCGGCGGTCCAGCAGACCGACAGCATGATCAAGGAAAACCCAAATTACCCGTACTTTTACGAACTTCGGGCCGATTTCCTTATGCGATCAGGCAAACTCGCGCCTGCGGTCCCGAGCTTGCGGCAAGCCCTGAAACTGGCGCCTAACAGTCCTTTAATCATGGTCGAACTGGCCACAGCGGTCCAAAGCCTCAAGGGCAGCGATGCGCAAAAAGAGGCTATCGATCTATTGCGGAAATCCCTTATCGAAGACCCGGAAAATGGCCATGCTTACAGGCTGCTCGCAAATATCTATTATAAGCAGGGACGGGGTCCGGAAGCCGACGCCATGACGGCCCAGGCCTACTTCAACGAAGGGAACATAAAAGACGCACAGGTCTTCGCTAAACGAGCCCAACTGAAATTACGTGCAGGCTCGCCCGAGTGGTTGAAAAACGACGACATCATTAACTACAAGCCGCAAACCTGAGCAGCCGGCTGCTTTATCGAAAAATGAGATCAAATCCATGACCCAGAAGTCTCCTGACCGTAACAGAGCGCGCGCGGCTTCCGCCGGCAAAAAGCTCTCTGTCATCGCGCTCGGATTTGCGTGCCTGGCATTCGCGGCACTCGCAGCATCGAATTTCGGAAATAGCTCCGCGCGCGCCGACACCATTGCGCCCACCGCGGGCGGCAAGGTGTTCACTGACGAGCAGAAAAAGGCGCTCGGCGACATCATCCGAGACTATCTGATCAAGAACCCCGAAGTGATGTTCGAGGTGCAGAACGCTCTGGATGAGAAGTCCCAAAAAGAGCAGGAATCCAAACTCAAAGCCTTTATGGCGAAGAACGCCAAGCAGATCTATCGCGCCCCTGACAGCTCTGTTGCCGGCGATCCCAATGGCGACGTCACTGTCGTCGAGTTCTTCGATTACAACTGCGGTTACTGCAAACACGGCCTGCCGGAAGTGCAGAAGCTGATCCACGACGACAAGAAGGTTCGCTTCGTCTTCAAGGAGCTGCCGATCCTGTCGACGGGCTCAATCGAGGCCGCGAAGGTCGCGCTGGCCGCCAAGCGCCAGGGCAAGTACTGGGAGTTCCATCAAGCGATGCTGGGCTCCAAGGGCGTTGCCAACGAAGCTTCAGCGCTGAAGATCGCGGAATCCCTCGGTCTCGACATGGATAAGGTCAAGGCCGACATGGCAGGCGACGACGTCAAGAACGAGTTGCAGAGCGATCTACTGCTTGCCAAGCAGCTTGGCGTCAACGGCACCCCGCACTTCCTGGTCGGCGACAAGTCGGTGCCCGGCGCGCCGGATGACCTGCACGACCAGCTTGAGGCGCTCGTCAGCGGCTACCGCAAGACCGGCTGCAACATGTGCTGAGGGTGGCCGGAAATTCTCGTGCCATACCAGACATTTAACATCAAAGACACATTGCAGTGCGCGGCCATCGCCGCGCACTTTGCGCATTCGACGAAAGCTGATAGACCCTGGGCCTTCACAATCGGCGTCGGGCATCAGCTCGGTGCCTTATCGGCCTCCTGACATGACCTCCCTCGTTTACGTTCTTAACGGCCCCAATCTCAATATGCTCGGCGTCCGCGAGCCCGAAGTCTATGGCCGCGAGACACTCGACGACCTGCGCGTGCGCACCCAAAAAGCGGCAGCGGCGAACGGGCTCGCCATCGACTTCCGGCAATCGAATATCGAGGGCGAAATAGTCAATTGGGTGCAGGAGGCGCGCGGAAAGGCCAAGGGCATCATCATCAATGCCGGGGGCTATACGCACACGTCGGTCGCCATTCTCGATGCGTTGCAGGCCGTCAGCCTGCCGGTCGTCGAGGTGCACCTTTCCAACATCTTCCGGCGCGACGAGTTTCGCCAGCACTCCTACATCTCGCTTGCAGCGACGGGGGTGATCTGCGGGCTCGGTGCCAAGGGCTATGAACTCGCGATTGAGGCAATGGCCGACATTCTGCACAAATCCACAGGCAAAGCGTGACGTTGCGGCCAGAGCTTAGGCTATAAGACGCACGCCAACTAAATATCGAGGACATGGGACTGATGAGCGCAAAAGACCAAGGGCCGAAAATGGGAAGCGCCGAAGGTCAGATGATCCGCGAGCTCGCCGAGCTTTTGAACGATACGGGTCTGACGGAAATCGAAATCGAGAAAAGCGGCCTCAAGATCCGCGTCGCCAAGAAAATCTCGATCACGGCCGCGGCGCCGCAGGCTTACATGTCTGCGCCGGTTGCAGCCGCAGCGTCGACGCCGAGCGAAGCGAAACCGGCGACGGGTGCGAGTGATTTTTCAAAGCATCCGGGCGCGGTGAAATCGCCGATGGTCGGCACGGCCTATCGCTCGCCGGAGCCCGGTGCACCGGCATTCTGCGAAGTCGGATCCAAGGTCAATCAGGGCGACACGCTGCTGATCATCGAGGCGATGAAGACCATGAACCAGATCCCCGCGCCGCGCGCCGGCACGGTCAAAGCCATCCTCGTCGAGAACGCGCAACCGGTCGAGTATGGCGAGCCGCTGATCATCATAGAATAGAGCGCGCACCGCATACGGCGGTGAAAAGCGCCCGGAGTCCAAATGTTCGATAAAATCCTGATTGCCAACCGAGGAGAAATCGCGCTTCGCGTCCAGCGCGCTTGCCGCGAGCTTGGAATTGCAACGGTCGCCGTCCACTCGACCGCAGATGCCGACGCCATGCACGTCCGTCTGGCCGACGAGAGCGTGTGCATCGGTCCGCCGCCTGCGCGCGACAGCTATCTCAACATTCCGGCGCTGGTGACGGCGTGTGAAATCACCGGCGCGGACGCTGTGCATCCGGGCTATGGCTTTCTATCTGAGAATGCGCGCTTCGCGGAAATTCTCGAAGAGCACAAGATCACGTTCATCGGTCCGACGTCCGAACACATCCGGATCATGGGCGACAAGATCGAGGCGAAAGAGACCGCGAAGAAGCTCGGCATTCCGGTTGTTCCGGGATCCGCGGGCGCCGTGACGAGTGAGACCGAGGCGATGAAGGTCGCCAAGGAGATGGGCTTTCCCGTGCTCATCAAGGCCGCTGCTGGCGGCGGCGGGCGGGGCATGAAGGTCGCGTTGACCGCGGCCGACCTTGGTGTCGCGCTTTCGACGGCGCGGTCCGAAGCGAAGGCGGCCTTCAACGACGATTCCGTCTACATCGAGAAATATCTGCAGAAGCCGCGCCACATCGAGATCCAAGTGTTCGGCGATGGCAAGGGCAATGCCGTGCATCTGGGCGAGCGCGATTGCTCACTGCAGCGGCGGCATCAAAAGGTGTTCGAAGAAAGCCCCTCGCCTGCTCTCAATGCGGCTCAGCGCCAGAAGATCGGCTCGACCGTTGCGGATGCGATGCGCAAGCTGAAATATCGCGGCGCCGGCACCGTGGAGTTCCTGTTCGAGGACGGCGAATTCTACTTCATCGAAATGAACACCCGGTTGCAGGTCGAACATCCTGTAACGGAGATGGTCACAGGCACGGACCTTGTGCTGGAGCAAATCCGCGTTGCGGCCGGCCTGCCGTTAAGCTTCACGCAGGACGACATCGAGCTTCGCGGGCATGCCATCGAGTGCCGCATCAACGCTGAAAATCCCAAGGATTTCCGGCCTTCGCCTGGCCAGATCACTTATTGGCATCCGCCGGGCGGCCTCGGCGTGCGCGTCGACAGCGGCGTGTACCAGGGCTATCGCATCCCGCCCTACTACGACAGCCTCATCGGCAAGCTGATCGTGACGGGCAAGACACGCAACGACGCGTTGATGCGTTTACGCCGCGCTCTGGCCGAGTTCGTGATCGATGGGATTGAAACGACGATCCCATTGTTCCAGGATCTGGTCCGAGAGCCGGATATCGTCGATGGGGCCTATGATATTCATTGGCTCGAAAAATATCTGGGGATGAAGTAAGGTTTGCCTCTGCGCGACATGTTCCGCGCGCGTCCGAGAGTTCGCTTGGCAAGTGGCAGCATGGCGTCGCGCGACGACCCGATGTTCGAGATTACGCCGCAGGTTCTCCTGAAGGCGTATAGCTGTGGCATTTTCCCGATGGCGGAAAGTGCCGACGATCCCGCGCTCTATTGGATCGAGCCGCAGCAGCGCGGTGTGCTACCGCTCAACGGCCTACATATCCCGAAACGCCTCATGCGCACGGTCCGCACCACGCCATTCACCGTCAAGGTCGACAACGATTATGACGGTGTCATCGACGGCTGCGCCGCGCCG
This sequence comes from Hyphomicrobium sp. MC8b, assembly GCF_905067615.1. Taxonomy (NCBI): domain Bacteria; kingdom Pseudomonadati; phylum Pseudomonadota; class Alphaproteobacteria; order Hyphomicrobiales; family Hyphomicrobiaceae; genus Hyphomicrobium; species Hyphomicrobium sp. MC8b. The sequence continues at coordinate 3,453,094 of NZ_LR898465.1, forward strand.
CGCGCCGGGCGGATGTCGACCTGGATCAACGGCCGAATCCGTTCGCTCTATCGCGAGCTGTTCGACCTTGGCGCCTGCCATACGGTCGAGGTCTGGAACGGCAACAAGATGGTCGGCGGACTTTACGGCGTAGCGTTGAAAAGCGCGTTCTTCGGCGAAAGCATGTTTTCGACGGAGCGTGATGCCTCGAAGATCGCGCTGGTGCATCTCGCGGCGCGTCTCATCAAGGGTGGATTTACGCTGCTCGACACGCAATTCGTGACGGATCACCTTCGGCAGTTCGGCACGATCGAACTCGACCGGATGACGTTCCAGCGCGAATTGGAGAAGGCGTTGGGCAAAGAGGCCAACTTCTTCTCGCTACCGCGCGATGCCACTGGGCTCGAAGTCGCGGAAATTTTTGCCGAGCATCCCTAAGGCTTCAGCGGTCATTCCCTGTCACCTGACCACAACATCCGTGTGTGGGCCACGGCTCTATCGTGACTTCGTTCGGGCAGGCACCGGTGGCTCGAGTCGCTGCGCTTGAGGAAATGACGTCGCAACGGAATTCGTGAGCTGTGTTCCAGCCGGAACTGTTGGTCACCCTCGCACCTGTCAATTCTCCGTTCCTGAGCGCGCAGCGCTCTGGATTGCCAAAACACACCCCCGTGCTTTGGCAAAACGAACTTCTGTTCACGGAGAACGATACCTATGTCAAAGACGTCCTTTGCACTCGCCGCAGTCGTTGCAGTCGCCGCGTTGACTGGCGGCATTTCGGCCGCGAACGCGGGCGGAAAGCATATGCAAATGCATAATAACTCCATGCACAACCACTTCTTCCATCATCATCGGAGGCCCGGGATCATTATCGCCAATACTGGCGTCGGCTGCGGTTATCTCTACGACCGCTGGCTCGCCACCGGCGATTACTATTGGAAGCGGAAGTTCTATGTCTGCCGACGCGGCTGGTGATCGTCCGACACGCTCTCGGATCAATCGCCTCGTAGCTTAGCGGCTGCGGGGCGATTTCTTAAAATCAGACCTTGCAAAGAAGATCGCGACGTCGCGCATCTTCTCATCCTGTAAATGGTCCCGATATTGCCGGTCCTGTTCTTAGGGCGCTGCCAATACGCCTATTCGGACTAGGTGGGCGCCGTAATTCTCCTCTGAGTCATCGACCAATAGATTGCAGCGCAGGCAAACGCTATAGCGCCCGCGAGCACGAATGCAGGCACGAACGAGCCTGAATGCTGAAGCAGGATGCCGCTCACGAGTGGCGCCAGCGATCCGCCGACGGAACCGCCGACGTTCTGGATCGCTTCGAGAGTCGCGACGGCGTTGACCGGAGCGATCACGGCGGCAAGTGCCCAACCGCAACTTGAAGCGACGTTGGCCGCAAAAAGTCCGAGCGACATGAGCGCGATCGCCGTCCACAAGTCGGCGACGTAGACCGCAGCGATCGTAGCAATTCCGGCGACGATCAATCCAACGATGACGGGCAATCGGCAGGTGCCGGCGGCATCGATGCCTCCGAGGCGGCCAAGCCGGTCAGAGATCACCCCACCAGCGACGGCACCGACAAAGCCTGCCGCGAGCGGGATCGCGGACCAGATCCCGGCGTTCGCGATCGACTGATGGCGCGCAATCTCTAGGTATCCTGGCAACCAGGTCGCGTAGAGCCACGAGATGTAAACGACGCCGAAGAACCCGAGGAACATGCCCCACGTCGTCGGAAAGCGCAGCAGCCAGAGAACTTGCGTCCAGCCGACGTGCGGGATCGCAGCGCCGTCATCGCGATGTATTTCATCGATGTCGGCTGCGGGAATGCCAGCATCTTTCGGGGCGCGATAATAGATCATCCAAAGCGCCGCAACGACGAAACCGGCAAGGCCCGCGATAATGAACATCACGCGCCAGCCGTGCGCGAGCATCAGCATCGTCAAGATCGGCGGCGCCAAGGCAGGTGCCAGCGCGGATGATGAATTGAAGATCGCAATCGGGAGCGCACGGCGCTTCAGCGGAAACCAGTCGGCGCAGACCCGCGTGCCGCCGATATACATCGGCGACTCGCCGAGGCCCAGCGCGACACGCGCGGTGAGAAACTGGTGCAACGAATGAACGAGGCCTCCGGCGATTTGCGCGAACGACCAAAGCACCATTCCGACGCCGAGGGCTTTGCGAGGGCCGAATCGATCGACGAGCACGCCGGCGGGAATTTGCGCGAGGCCGTAGCTCCACGCGAAAGCCGACAGCAGCAAGCCCATTTCGCTGTAGGACAGTCCAAGCTCGGCGCGAATTTCCGGATTGCCGACGGCAAGGGCGGCGCGGTCAAAATAATTGACGCAACCCGCCAGCACCAAGAGCGTAACGGCAAGCTTGCGCATGCGCCGTGTGCGATCCGACGCGTTGGCGGGCTCTGCGTCGGTCAGAATGTTCGGCGAACTCATCGGATATCAATCGGATCGGCGGCGTTTGCGTGTCGTCCAGTTCCTGTTCATGCTCAGAGTGGCACAGAGCTGGCGACCACGGCAATCACGCTGTTCCATTAGCCCGGTACTTGTTTTTCGACGATGACGATAAAGACATTCATCCCGTCTTGGGGCTTGGCCACAATCTGTGCGCTTGTTCTCTCAACGCCGGCTTTGGCGGACGCCGATAATAGCGGTGAACGTATCATCGGTTTGAAGCTTAGTTCCGGTAAGCATCAGCATACTCTTTACGTCGCACCGCCCTCACCGCGGGCCACAATTGTCATGCTGCCAGGAGGCGCGGGGGATGTCGGATTAGCGCGCAACGGCGATATCCGTCATGGTCACAACTTCGTGGTTCGAACGCGCGATATGTGGTTAGCCAAAGGCTACGCCGTGTTGATACCCGACTGGATCAATCGTGAAAGTTTACGCGGTGCGCGAAGTTCTCTGGAATACGCGGCCGTCGTGGACGACTTGATCCAATATGCCCGGACGCAGGTCGCGCTTCCGGTGTTTCTCCTCGGTACGAGCCAAGGGTCCATTGCGGCGGCCAACGGAGCAGCACACGCACCAGCCGGTACGATTGCAGGGGTTATTCTGACAGAGTCCGTTTCGGTGCGTGGCGGCAGCCATGAGACCGTATTCGATGCAGGCCTGGATGGTATTCGCGTGCCCGCACTCATCGTCGCTAACAAGGATGACCGCTGCGACGTGGCGCCTCCGAGCGACGCCACTAAGATCGCCGCAGCGATGATCCATTCTCCTGATGTCCGCGTCGTCGAAGTCAGCGGTGGCACCGATCGATCAAACCGTGCGTGCGGCTCTCTTAGTCCGCATGGATACTACGGCATCGAAGACAAAGTCGTCGGCATCGTCAGCAGTTGGATCGATGCTCATATTGGCGACACACTGAAGCGATAGCCGTCACGCGGCCTTGTTGCGCCAGTCCCGAACGGCCAACCAACCTGCCGAAATCAGGAAGTAAAGCGCACCCACGCCAGCGTAACCCGCAATGTCGCTGATCGAGTGCGGCGTGGCCATCGTCGAGCGCGAAATGAAGAGGCCTCCGGCCACTGCCGACTGAGCGCCGCTCAAAACCATCGCCCACTGTGCGCCGTAGGTCTTCCAGCGGCCAAGGGCCGTCCCGAGCTGAAGCAAGCCAGCGAGGATCGCCCAAACGCCGAAAGCACCGAGCACCTCACTCATGCCTGACTGCAACGACACGACCACAGCCGCCGCCGTTGCGACGCTGACGAAAACGTTGATGGCCTGTGTGCGATTTTGCCCAAGGCCCCCGCTCCGCGCCGCGTCGACATAGTTCGCCAAGGCATCCCACGCCGGATAAATGATGAGCAAAGCGGCAGCGATCGCGCCTTCCTGCTGTCCGGCTGTCAGAGCCAACGCGACCCACAGCACCGAAAACGCACCTCGAATAAAATAGTATTGCTTGAGCCAACGCTCTTCGGTGACGGCGGAAATCTCCGCGTATTGAGTAGACATACTGACGTCCTTTCTACTAGTTGGTAGGTTAAGCAAGCAAAATAACGGCGGTAAAAGAGTTCGACTATCTGCCTCGTCGTGTGAATTCAGTGAGGCCCCCCTGATCCTTCGCAGGACGCCTCAGTGCCGAACGGAAACTCGGTCGAGAAGCGGGTTGGTGATCTGCCCGAAGACTTGGGGATCTCCATAGGCTCGCGCGGAAAGCATGGCTCCGTGAATGGTGGCTATGAAGACCTCAGCCTCTACGCGCGGAGAACTTGAGAGCCGAAGGCTGCCGAGCTGCATCCCACGCTCAAAGACGGATGTGAGCCACGTCGATAGCGCGCGGAAATGCCCCCGCACTTCAAGTGCAATTTCTTCTGGAAGCACGGGAAGTTCGCCTGCGAGCAGAGCGCACACACAGAACGGGGCGCTCGCATCTGTGATGCATGCCTTCCAGTACCCAGCGTACGCCTGCAGCAATTCGACAGGATCCGAGATATTCCGTTCCAGTTCAGCAATCCCGTCTTCGGCTTCTTGGCGATAACGGGACACGAGCGTGCGGACGAGATCGACTTTGCTCGGAAAGTGATGGTGGATGCTTGGCTTGCGAATGCCAACAACGTCGGCGATATCGGCGTAACTGAAGCCGTTATAGCCCCCTGCGATAATGAGAGTGCGTGCGCAGGCCAGAATATCGTCAGCGGTGGTTGATACGTTGCTCATAGCTTCTGTCTACCTTCTAGTAGATCAGCATGTCAATTCTTTATTTTGCATGAGGGATCGCGGCTTGGATCAGCGCTGCACGCCGACGTGGATCGGCGAAGCCGAGCATGAGCGTCGCGGCCACCCGTTTCGCCGCGGGCGCGAGATCGGCGTCATTCAATTCGCCCGCAGTCCAAAAAGACAAAACTCCGCGAAATCCAAACGCGAGTTGCTTTGGCAGAATGTCGAGCGCTTCAGCGCGATGAGCCCCCGACAGGCCATCGCCACGATCAAGCGCCGTCGCCCATAGCTTCGCGGAGCGCTCCAAGACCGTTCCGGGCGTAGAGCCGGGGGCGCCAAGCGACCCCATGACAGCCCGGTTCACAACCGGCTCCAGCACCATCACGGACGCTGCGGCGTCGGTGGCGAAGAACACGCGATCAATCGCGTCGCCTGCCGGGCAGCCGCTGCTCAGCAACGCTTCCATCGAGTCAATGCGTCGCCCCGAAAGCGCGTGCATGATCGCAAGCTTGCTGCCGAATTGGTTGAACGGCGTGGCGAAGCTGACGGAGGCCTCAGCCGCGAGATCGCGCATTGAAAACTCGGCATTGCCCTGGCGCAGCAAGCGTTCGGCGGCATCGAGTATGCGCTGGCGAACCTGCTCGCCCCGCGGGCTGGCTGGCTTTTGGCTCTTGCGAGATGTCATTGACAAACTATATCATGATATAAATTGTTTACTAGTGGGAGCTATTCGTATGTCAGCAACCGAACCTAAAACCTTCCTCATCACCGGCGTCAGCTCCGGTCTTGGCCGCGCCTTCGCGAAAGGTGCGATGGACGCCGGACATCGCGTGATCGGCACCGTGCGCCGAGCGGAAGACGCCGACGCGTTTGCAGCTCTTGCGCCGAACCTTGCGCATCCCGTCGTGCTCGATATCACCATGTACGATGCTGTGCCCGACGCCGTGTCCGCGGCGGAGCGGCGCGCCGGTCGGATCGACGTGCTCGTGAACAACGCCGGCTATGGCCATGAGGGCGTGCTGGAGGAATCCTCCATCACAGATCTGCAACGGCAGTTCGCCGCCAACGTGTTCGGTCCGGTGGCGATGATCAAAGCGGTCTTGCCCGGCATGAGAAAACGCCGGCGGGGTCACATCATCAACGTGACCTCGATGGGCGGCTTCATCACGATGCCGGGGATCAGCTTCTATTGCGGCAGCAAATTTGCGCTTGAGGGCATCTCGGAATCGCTCGGCAAGGAAGTTGCGTCATTCGGCATCCGTGTGACGACGCTTGCACCTGGACAATTTCGGACCGATTGGGCCGGCCGGTCGATGGACCGTACGCCACGAAGCATTGCCGACTACGACCGCGTCATGGATCCGATCCGCGCGGCACGGCAGGCGAAGAGTGGCAACCAGCCCGGCGATCCGGCAAAGGCTGCCCAAGCGTTGCTTGCACTCGTCAATGCCGAAAACCCGCCAACGCGGCTATTTCTCGGCGATGATGCCCTGGGCCTGGTCGAACAGAAGCTTGGAGACATGCAAACCGAAATCGGCGCATGGGAAGCGCTTTCTCGCTCGACCAATTTCGCGGCATGAGCGGCAACCGGCAGCTATCGGCTGTCGGTCATTCCCACTCGATCGTGCCGGGCGGCTTTGACGTGACGTCATAGACGACGCGGTTGACGCCGCGGACCTCGTTGATGATGCGGGTGGCGACGCGGCCCAAGAACGCCATGTCGAAGTGGAAGAAGTCGGCGGTCATGCCATCGACGGATGTGACGGCGCGCAGGCCGAGAACGTGGTCGTAGGTGCGGCCGTCGCCCATGACGCCAACAGTGCGCACAGGCAGCAGAACGGCGAACGCCTGCCAGATCGCATCGTAAAGCCCGGCGCGGCGGATTTCGTCGAGATAAACAGCGTCGGCCTTGCGCAGGATGTCGAGTTTTTCGCGCGTGATCTCGCCGGGAATGCGGATGGCAAGACCCGGCCCCGGAAATGGGTGCCGACCGACGAAGGCTTCCGGCAGGCCAAGTTCACGGCCCAGCGCCCTCACCTCGTCTTTGAACAGTTCGCGCAGCGGTTCAACGAGCTTCATGTTCATGCGCTCGGGCAAACCGCCGACGTTGTGATGCGACTTGATCGTGACCGACGGGCCGCCGGTGAACGACACGCTTTCGATGACGTCCGGATAGAGCGTACCCTGGGCCAGGAACTCCGCGCCGCCGATCTTCTTGGCTTCGGCCTCGAAGACGTCGATGAAGTGCTTGCCGATGGTTTTGCGCTTCGTCTCGGGATCGGAAACACCGCTGAGCGCGCTTAAGAACTGCTCCGACGCGTCCACGTGCACGAGCGGAATGTTGTAGTGATCGCGGAAGAGGCCGACGACTTCGTCCGCCTCGCCGAGCCGCATCAGGCCGTGATCGACGAACACGCAGGTCAGCTGGTCGCCAATCGCCTCATGGATCAGCACGGCGGCGACGGCGCTATCGACGCCACCTGAAAGCCCGCAAATCACGCGGCTCTTGCCGACCTGTTTCTGGATTTTGGCGATCATTTCGCGGCGATAGGCCGACATCGTCCAATCGGACTTCAGACCTGCAATGTTGTGCACGAAATTAGCGATCAGCCTGGCGCCGTCGGGCGTGTGCACGACTTCGGGGTGGAACTGCACGGCGTAAAAGCGGCGGTTCTCATCTGCCACGGCGGCGAATGGCGCGTTATCGCTGGTGCCGATGACTTCGAAACCTTCCGGCAGACTGGTGACGCGGTCGCCGTGGCTCATCCAGACCTGATAGCGCTCGCCCTTCGACCAGACGCCTTCAAATAACGGGCTGTGCGTCGCAATTGAGAGGAAGGCGCGGCCGAATTCGCGGTCGTGGCCGCTTTCAACCTTGCCGCCGAGTTGTTCGGCCATGGTCTGCTGGCCGTAGCAAATTCCGAGCACCGGCACGCCTGCTTCGAACACTGCCGACGGCGCCCGTGGCGAGTCTGCCTCAGTGACGGACGCCGGACCGCCCGACAAAATCACAGCCTTTGGTTTCAGCTTCTGGAACGCTTCGGCGGCGCTCTGGAACGGGTGAATTTCCGAGTAGACGCCCGCCTCCCGCACACGTCGTGCAATGAGCTGCGTTACTTGGCTGCCAAAGTCGATGATGAGGACGGAATCGGTCAAAGTGGGTGGGCCCTTTCTTCAGGGCCTTCCCCTACGCGAAGTTGGGGCATGTCGCAACGCCCGCCAATTCGAGCCACCTGCGACAGCCCATCCCGCTCCATCCGCCGCGGGGCAGAAAATGAAAAGTCCTAGTTCATTTGCCAGACGGCAAAATTCAGGGCACCCGCAAAAGTTACCCAGGCGAAATAGGGCAGGAACAGGTAACTCGCGCTGCGGCTGATGGGCCAAGCCGTAACGATAAAGACAATGACCGTGGCCCAGAGCGCGCAAAGATCAACAAGCGCGAGCGCGATGTCGTGGCGTCCGAACATGAGGTATGACCACAGCGCATTCAGGACAAGCCCAGCACCCCAAGCCCGAATGGCCGGCGTCCATCCGCCCGCCCGCCAAGCCAGCCAACCAGCGATCGCGATCAGGATGTACAGAATTGTCCAAGCGACAGGAAAAACCCAGTTCGGCGGCGTCCAGGATGGCTTATTCAGCGCGGCGTACCACTCCCCCGGCATAAAAGCCGACCCGGATGATGCGGCTGCCGCCACCAATGCCGCGAAAACGACAAGCGACCCTAGATTTCGCAAATTCGAAGCTCCCAATTTCACCAGAACCGAATACTGACCCTCACGCGGGCGCATGCATATCGTTGAGCACGCCGATTGGTTTCGTCGCGATGATCGAAAGGACTGTATTTCATGCTGATGGTAAAGACCCGGCTTGGTCTGAGCGAAATTGCCGGGATCGGGCTCTTTGCAGCGGAAGACATTCCCAAGGGCACCGTGACATGGCGCTTCATGGCACACTTCGATCGGCTGCTGACGGAAGACGAGATCGAAAGCCTGCCGGAGGTCGCACGCGCCAACCTTCTCGACCACGTCTATCTCCACGAGGCCAGCGGCATGTTCGTGCTTTGCGCCGACAACGCCCGCTTCATGAACCACGCCGACGAGCCGAACACCGAGGGCGTGCACGAGACCGGCACGATCGAGGGTTACGACATCGCCTCGCGGGATATTCGCGCCGGGGAAGAAATCACGTGCGACTACCGGACGTTCGACGCGCACGTCGACCGGAAGCTCGGCGGTCAGGAGTAGCGCACGCGACGCGCTACTAGCCAGGGATGATGATCGGCTCGGCCGCCGATTTGCGAAGCGATCGCCGCCGCCTCGCAGCCAGCGACGTGAGCGCCTGACCGGCCAGAATGCGGCGCTGGAGATACGGCGAAAAGTATCCTGCGTATCGCCGCCAGAGATCCGGGCGCATCCAGTCCTGTCCCGACACGTGGCCACGGCAGTGTGGCGAACCGCACGAGCACGCAAACTCGTCGTATGGCGAGCCGTCGCTCATGGCGTAGTCGTAGGTGATCTCTTCGCCGGGCGAGATATCGCGCATCGCCACGAGCGTGATCTGGCCTGAGAGGCCGGAGTTCGGATCGCAGCAATGGTTGACGTAATCCGGCGGCTCGCAGTCCGACAGCGAGACCAGATACTGGTTTTCCTCGACCTGAAGCGAATAGCGCTTCACGGTCTGAGGCATTTCGTTCAGTTCCTCGCCGGTTACGAGCGTTCCGCTCCAGACCACGATCAATTCGCCTTTGGCGATTGTGTGCCGGGCGACGACGGTATGGCCGCCGCGATCCGGTGCGGGACGAACTTCGCATTTCGGGGAGAGGAAGGAGTGGGGCCTACCGCTCATTCATTGACCTCAATTGGCCTCACGAGCGTGGGCACGGCGTGAAATACGCATACAAAGCCGCGGTCCCTCGATCTGCCGCGAGCCAGCGGCAAACGCCTGATGAGATAGTTTGAAGGCTTGTGATGTCAACGGAGTTTCTTGGCGCCGTCACCAAGTAATCCGCTCACATTTTATGTCAGCGCGTAACGAGCGCGGACAATTATTCCCGGCAGCAGTTTGCGTGCTGAGGAAATCTGTCCGCGCGCTTCAAGGCGACGAACCCGGGCGGCAAATCAATCCGCCGAAAGTTCGGTTATGCCTTTCGGCCTAGTGCCGCAATGAAGAACCCGTCGGTGCCATGCCGGTGGGGCGTCAACAACAACGTGTCGGTGCGCGCGTCGGCCGACGGCGGAGGCTCGCTCGCGAACGCCGCCTTCCAGACTTCGGCCGTCGGGATGACGGAGAAGTCGGCGTTGCCTTCAAGAAACCACGCGATCTGCCCAGTGTTCTCTTCGGGAAGAATGGAACACGTAACATAAAGCAGTTGGCCACCCGGTTTGACGAGGCTCGCGGCTCGCTTCAGCACGGACTGCTGCTCTGCCATCCGCGCCTTCAATGCTTCCGGTTTCAGCCGCCACTTGGCGTCCGGTCGGCGGCGCCAGGTTCCAGTTCCGGTGCATGGCGCGTCCGCGAGGACGACATCGAAGCGCGGGCCGAGGGCATCAACCGCCACCTCGTCGCCCGCACGCAGCACCTGAACGTTGCGGACACCCGCTCGCTTGATGCGCTCGAAGATCGGCTTAAGCTGGTTGCGGTCAGCATCGTAGGCATAGATCTGACCGGTGTTCTGCATCAGGGCCGCAAGCGCGAGCGTCTTGCCGCCCGCACCGGCACAGAGATCGAGCACCTGCTTGCGCGGTCCGGCGCCAGACATCAGCGCAGCGATCTGCGAGCCTTCGTCCTGGATTTCGAACCAGCCCGCCTGAAAGGCAGCCTCAGCCTGCAGGTTCGGCGTGCGCTGCGCACCGACGGGCGGCGGCACGCGAATGCCGATCGGCGACAGGCCGCATGGCTCGGCGCCGAAACTTGCGAGCGCCTTCAGAACCTTCTCCGGCGTCGACTTCAGCGAGTTGACGCGAAGGTCGGCTGGGGCGCGGCGGGCCATCGCCTGGCCTTCGGCGACTGCGTCGGCGCCGAACTGATCGGAGAACGACGGCCAAAGCCATTCGGGAATGTCGGCCTGCACGTGAGGCGGCGCGCCGTCGAGCGGGCGTGTCAGGCCAGCTTGCTCGGTCTCAGTTAGTGGTGGCGGCGAGTGATCGGAGCCGTCGCACGCGGCGATGACGGCTTCCGGCGTCAGGCCCAGCGCAGAAGACGCAGCGCCGAGCGCGAGCGCGCGGGGCGTGTCCTCTCCGAAAGCCCAGGAGATCGACGCGCGGCGGCGCATGGCGTCATAGACGAGGCCGCCGATGGCGTTGCGGTCGCCGGAGCCGGCAAAACGATGGGCCTTGCCCCAATCGGTCAAGGCAATGGCAACGGGCTGGTAGCGATTGATGATCGCTTCCAAGACCTCGATCGCCGCAGCGATCCGAGCACCGGCTTTCATTGGAAAAACATCTCTAGATGCCAGTCAGAATTTTGATGGCGAAGACGAGCCACATGATGAAAAGGACGACGGCACCCAGCGAATAGACGCGCGTGCGCCACATGACATCGTTGCTCGTCGTGTGGATGTAGGCGTGGACGATGCGGGAGAGCACGAAGACCCAGGCCAGGACGAGTAGCAGCAGGTCGCCGACGCGCGTGATCAGAAGGAAGGCGATCAACGCGAAGAACAGCAGCGGCAGCTCGAACTGGTTGGAGAAGCTGTTTCCGAACTGCCGCGCGCGCGGGCCGTAGTTCCGGCTGTCGAGCGCAACGTCCTCCGGTTTCACTTCGCCGCGGGCGATGCTACCGAGCCGCGCCCGCCCCATCAGACCCATCAGCACGAAGATCAGGAGCACCTCAACGAAGACCGGCAGCAAAAAGTCCGTGACTGTCATGATGTGGTCCTCGCGAGTTGGCCAGACGATATAGTCTATTAGATTACCGGCCAACGCCCGGATAGTTCGGACTTTCGCGTGTGATCATGACGCCATGGGCGTGGCTTTCCTGGATGCCGGCCGGCGAAACGCGAACGAACTTGGCGCGCTTCTGCAGTTCCGGAATGGTCTTGGCTCCGAGATAGCCCATGCCCGCGCGTAAGCCGCCGACAAGCTGGTGAACGACAGCTTCCATCGGCCCCTTGTAGGGAACCTGGCCTTCGATGCCTTCCGGAACGAGCTTCAGCGTATCGCGGACCTCGGCCTGGAAGTAGCGATCGGCCGAGCCGCGAGCCATGGCACCCACGGAGCCCATTCCCCGGTACGACTTGTAGGTGCGGCCCTGATAGAGATAGGTCTCGCCCGGCGCTTCGTCCGTGCCCGCAAGCAGCGAGCCGATCATCACGCACGAGGCGCCAGCGGCGACGGCCTTGGCGATGTCGCCGGAGAAGCGGATGCCGCCGTCGGCGATCACCGGCACGCCATAACGGGCGGCTTCCCTGGCGCATTCCATCACGGCGGTGAGCTGAGGCACGCCAACACCCGCGACGATGCGCGTGGTGCAGATCGAGCCCGGACCGATGCCGACTTTCACAGCGTCGGCTCCGGCGTCGATCAACGCCTTCGTCGCGTCGGCCGTGGCGACGTTTCCGGCAATCACCTGCACGCTGTTCGACTGCCGCTTGATGCGCGCAACGGCGTCGATGACCTTAATGGAATGTCCGTGTGCTGTATCGACGACAATGACGTCACAACCGGCCGCGATGAGACGTTCGGTGCGCTCGAAGCCGTCTTCGCCGACGGTCGTCGCGGCGGCGACGCGAAGGCGTCCCTGGGCATCCTTCGAGGCATTCGGATGCTTGGCGGCCTTCTCGATGTCCTTGACGGTGATGAGGCCGATACAGTTGCCCTGATCGTCAACAACGATCAGTTTTTCGATGCGGTTCTTGTGCAGAAGCTTCTTGGCATCCTCCGGCGACACGTTGCGCTTGACGGTCACCAGATTGTCTTTCGTCATGAACTTCGAAACGGGCTGGTCGAGGTCGGTGGCGAAGCGGACGTCGCGGTTGGTCAGGATGCCGACGAGCTTGCCCTTGCCGGCGCTGCCGTCCGGCGCTTCGCGGCCGCTATCGACGACCGGCACCCCGGTCACGCCCTTCTCTGCCATCAGCGTCAGGGCGTCACGCAGAGATTTCTGCGGCGCGATCGTTACCGGATCGAGGACGATGCCGCTTTCATAGCGTTTGACCTGTGCGACGTGGCGGGCCTGCTCCTCGATGGTGAGGTTGCGATGAAGAACGCCGATGCCACCTTCCTGGGCCATAGCGATGGCGAGGCGCGCTTCGGTCACCGTATCCATGGCGGACGACAGCAGCGGGATATTCAGTCGAATACTCTTGGTCAGCTGGGCCGAGACGTCCGTCTGTCCTGGCATGACGTCGGACGGACCCGGCACCAGTAAAACGTCGTCAAAGGTAAGCGCGATCGCCGAATCGAGCGCGGATAGGCTCGAAGTCATGCCGACTTCTCCAGATTTTGGGGGGCGACACGTTCAGGCCCCCTGGGGCGGAACACTGTCGCGGGGTCTATATCACCAAGATTTCCGACTTGGAAGCGTTCTTGGCCGCGTCAAATGGGGATGATGGTAACCAATTCAAGCGGCGTGCAAAAAGTGGCGCGAAAAGGCCTGTCTCGTCATACGCGTGTCGCGGCAGAGGAGCAAAGAGGTGCCCACGGGGTTCAAAGCCCCCATAGGATTTGCTTCTGAGTTAAAGCCGTCGGCGGGTGCGTTCAGCGTTTCCCCAGCCCACGGCGGCAGGGAAAGCAGATCGCGACGAGGCGTCGGAAAGAGCCGAAACAGCTTTAGTCGGCCGCCCCCTCTCCCCGAAATCCCGTCGCCAGAACGTAAAGCTCTGAGCTTTCAGCGCGGCTAGCAGGTGGCTTCACGTGGCGCACGACCTTGAAATCGCGCTTCAGCATGTCGAGCAGGTCGCGCTCGGTGCCGCCCTGGAAGACCTTGCAAAGGAAAGCGCCACCTGGCTCCAGCACGTCTGCAGCGAAGGCGGCGGCCGCCTCGGCGAGGCCCATGATGCGCAAGTGATCGGTCTTGGCGTGACCGACTGTCGGCGCCGCCATATCGGAGAGCACGACATCGGCACGGCCGTCCCGCAGGCGGGATTTCAAAAGCTCCTCGGCGCCCGGATCGGTGAAATCCATTTCAATCATATCGACACCGGGGATCGGCTCGAACGCCAGATAGTCGATGGCGACGACCTGGCCCTTCCCGTCGGCTGCCTTCACCCGCTCTGCCGCTTCCTGCGACCAGCCGCCCGGTGCTGCGCCGAGGTCGATGATCCGCTGGCCGGGCTTCAAGAAATGATAGCGGGCGTCGATCTCGCGCAGCTTAAAGGCCGCGCGGGAGCGCAGACCCTCACGCTTCGACGCTGCGACGTAGGGATCGTTCAATTGACGCTCAAGCCAGCGGGCAGACGAGACGGAGCGTTTGCGCGCAGTCTTGACCGTCGTGCGAAGCTGCCGCTGGCCGCCGCTCAAGCTTGAATGGGCGCCACCGACGCCGCCCTTCTTGCCGCCGGCACCGCCGTTATTACTTTTGCCGCTCACGACTACCGTGCACCCTTCCCGCGCTTGCCGCGCCCGCGACGGCGGCGGCTGGAGCGCCAGACGCCATCTTCCATCATCATTCGCATCAGGATGCCTTCACGCAGCCCGCGGTCGGCGACGCGCAAACGATCGGCGGGCCAGAGCTTCATGATTGCGTCGAGGATGGCGCAGCCTGCAAGGACGAGATCGGCGCGCTCGCGGCCGATGCACGGCTGCAGCACGCGTTCGTCGTAGGAGCGCGCCAGAAGCTCGGTCGTGACATTCTCGATGTCGTGCGTGCCGAGCCAAATACCATCAACACGCTTGCGATCGTAGCGGTCGAGGCCAAGCATGACGCCGGCAATCGTCGTAACCGTGCCGGACGTGCCGAGGAAGTGCACGGGCTTGCCTGCGGTCCGCTCGCGGAAATTATGTTTCGCCTCAAACGGCAGAAGCAGCTTCGTTACCGCCTCGGACATGGCGGCGAAGCTCTCCGCCGTCACGTCACGACCGCCGAAGCGCTCTGCCAGCGTAACGACTCCGACGGGAAGCGATTCCCAGGCGACGATGGCGTCGTCGACATCTCCGCGGCCGCTCAGCGCGTCCTGACGGGTTCCGAGCCGTGTCAGGTCGAGCCAGATGATCTCCGACGAGCCGCCGCCGATGTCGAACACGAGCACGTAATCAGTACTCGGATCGATGAGCGTTGCGCATCCGGCGACCGCCAGATGCGCTTCCAACTCCGGCGTCAGGATTTCGATATCGAGATCGAAGCTGTCCTTTACCTTGGCGACGAAGTCAGGACCGTTGGCCGCGACGCGGCAGGCTTGGGTCGCCACGAGACGGGTGCGCGTCACATTGTGGCGATGCAGCTTGCCGGCGCAGACTTTCAACGCCTCCATCGTGCGATTCATCGCAAGATCTGAAAGGTGGCCCGTGCGGCTTACGCCTTCGCCTAAACGAATGATGCGGGAGAATGCATCGACGACGCGAAAGCCGCGACGCGATGGCCGCGCCAAAAGCAGCCGGCAGTTGTTGGTGCCAAGGTCGAGCGCGCCGTAAATTTGTTCGCCGCCCGGCGGCTTGATCGCGAGCGACGACACCAGATTGGCGTGCGGCTCGCGCCGCTCGTCACGGCCGTCTCCGCGCGGCGAAGCCCGGTTCACGAACGGCTTTGAACCATTGTCGTTGCGCTTGTAGAGCTGCCGATCGCTGTCGTCACGTTCGCTCTCGCTAGATAGCGAAAGCGCGGAAAATCCAGTCGTATCTGGAATCTCGTCATCGGATTTTTGCGGGAGCCCAGCTGCGTCGGACGCATCGGAGCCTGATTTCTCGGGCGTCAAATTTTTATCTCCAGGACCTGGTGCATCAGCAGCTTGCCGCCAAGCGCCGTGCTCATCAGGCCAACGATCTGGACCTCAGTTAGGGGGAAGTGTATCAGGTCGCGCACGCCCGTAAAGCTCTCGCGGGATGCTTAACGCCGCGCCACACATTCTCTGGCGTGCCTCGCGAACGGCGGCTTCCCATGCGGCAGCGAATTCGATTGTTGTTCCGGGTGGTTGGACATGCTGCCTCGATCATCGCAATCTCACCCACTATTTGTGTTGCAGATGGCCTCAGCGATGAGGCTGTGGCCGGGCGACTTGCTGCGGCCTATCCCGACTCGGTGGCGGGCCTCGACGGCCGCAATCTGAAGTTCCGTGACGGAACGACATTGCCGCTCGGCAGCGACGAAGAAAAACCGTTCGAAACGTGGCTCGCACATCCGAGCATCAAGGACATGTTCCGATATTCTTATCCGCAAGGCGCCGAGGCTCTTCCGCCAAAGTTCAATTTCGATCCGGGCCGTGCGCGCGACGCGGCATTCTTTACAAAGCTCTATGGCGACTGCCAGCAGCCGGGCTTCGCCGCGTCATTGACGACCGTCCGGTGGCTGCCGGGGAAAGCCAATCAGCGAATCGTGGTGACCCGCAGGAATGGAGTCGCGGCGCATCTCAAAGCCGTCAGCGATGAGCTCGATGCTCTGCCCGGAAGGTTCGACGCGTACCTCATTCCTTCCGCGGGCGGGTTCGTGTGCCGCACGATCGCGGGGACGGCGCGGCGCTCGGGGCACGGCTACGGCATTGCGATCGATATTGCGACGACGCATTCGCATTACTGGCGATGGGCCAAGGGCGGCGCGAGCGAACGTCCGGTCTATCGCAACGCCATCCCGCTCGAGATCGTGCGCATTTTCGAGCGGCACGGGTTCATCTGGGGCGGGCGCTGGTATCACTACGATACGATGCACTTCGAATACCGCCCGGAGCTTCTCGGACTGCGCCAATAGGCGCGGGCCTGGCGCCGGACGACATCCAAATCGCCCCCGGCGCGCGGTGACGGCACCATGCCTTAAGCTGATGTGCACGAGCCTTTTGGCGCAGGGGAGCGTTGAAGCGACGCCGGCCTTGCAGTCGCCCAGCGCTGCTGCTATGACGCGCCCTCTCGGCGGCCGACAGGCGCGCCTGATCCCGGCATTGGGGGATCGTCTAATGGTAGGACTGCAGACTCTGACTCTGCCTGTCTAGGTTCGAATCCTAGTCCCCCAGCCACGCTCAAAAGTCTCCCAGACAATCAACGCGTTAAGGCGCGGCGATGGCCCTGAAGCATGGAGTGATCCAGCGAAGGGTGGCACTGCGTGATCAGGCATACCTATCTTTCGATGAGCCGACATGGCGTCTACTACTTCCGGGTGGTGCTTCCGAAGGGCATGACGGCGCGGACGGGCCGCCGCGAAATTCGCATCTCGCAGCGAACAAAGGATTGCGCAAAGGCCAAGGTTCTTGTCGCCCGCGAAGCCCTCAGCCTGATCGAAACCCTGTCTCAGCTCCAAACCAGGGAAACCGGGGACCATGCTCGTCCCGAGCCTCATCACCCCGATCTCGCGCCTTGCGAGCAGTACAGCGAGGTCGACCTAGGCGAGATGCGCGGCAGGGGCGACCTGGCTCCTTAACCTCGCTGAAGTTCGGCACAGCGTATTCGCACGCGGGGATCAAACGCCCTTACCGCCGCGCGCCACTCACTGATCCACCCAATCCCGGGCCGCCGTCCATCCGTTGAACCAAATCTCTCCGTTCCCAAGCCTTGAACCCGCGTCGAAATTTGCGGGCTATTCATCGAGAAATGCGCGGTCGGTGTCAGCGACGATGCTGGATCTTCCTCTTGCGGTACGTGGCCCAGATTGGGCAGGCTGACTAACTTCGCATGAGACATCGCCTTCATGTAACCGCCTGCGTTCGACTTGGGGATCAGTTTATCCTGTTGTCCCCACACACGAGCGTCGAAGCTTCTATTGATTTAAGAAAAGGCTCAGGCGGCTCCAGCTTGGTCTGTTCCAGCCGCGAGATCATGGCGCCACGTACGCCGGGCGCCAACATCAGCTCATAATAGCGATCCACCGTCGCGTTGGAGAGCCGACGCGGATAGGCATATGCCGGAGCCAAATTCGCCCTAACGAAAGCGCGACGCAGCACATATTTCATCATCCTGACGAACAACGTCACCTCAGGTACTTTTCCATATTCGTATCCTGGACTGGGAAAGCCGTCCGGGGAAATGAGTGCCAGTTTGACGATCCTGCCGGGATACCGAGCAGCAAAGCGCCATGCGAGCCTCCCGCCAATCGAATTTCCGATAAGACTTGCCCTTTGAATTGAAAGTTTGTCCATCAGTGCGGCTAGAATAGCCATGCCGCGTTCGTCTGTATAACCGCCTGTTGGATCCGGCCCGGTTAGCCCAAATCCAGGAAGTTCATATCGAACCACGCGATACTTATCCAACAACGAGCGTGCCCAGGGTTCCCAGGTATGGAGACTGGAACCAAAGCCGTGCAGGAATATGACAGAGGGAGCGTCCCGCGGACCGCTGTCTCGGAGATGAAGCCTGATGCCGGCGACGTCCCGATAATGATCAGGCGAAATGAGATAATTCAGCTCAAGAGCGCCGTAGTGTTGGGCCTAGAGCGATAGCTAACTTAACTCTCGTAGCCAGCGCATCATCATCGAACAAATTTAAAGAGCCTCACATCGACAGAACCAACGTGAAACCCAACCTCGCAGTAGGCAAAATAATATTCCCACATGCGCTTGAACCGCTGATCAAAACCCATGCTTTCGATCCGCGGCCATGCAGACAGGAATCGCTCCCGCCACTCGGCCAGTGTCCGCGCATAACTCGTTCCAAATGCTTCTTCATGCACGAGTCTTAATCCGGCAGAAGCAGCCAGTTCGACAAGAAGTGTCCGCGTCGGCAGCATACCGCCTGGAAAGATATAGCGCTGAATGAAGTCCGGATTTCTGCGATAATGTCTATAACGCTTTTCATCGATGGTTATAGCTTGCAAGACTGCACTGCCGCCTTCCCTGAGAACGTCCCGTATTTTTGAAAAATAGGCCGGCCAGAACCGCTCCCCCACCGCTTCGATCATTTCAATCGAGACGACGCGATCATAATATCCTACGACATCGCGGTAGTCCTGAAGCCGTAAATTAGCAGCCCCTTGTCGAACGGCCCCTATTCGACCCTGGGCATACGAAAGCTGCTCACGAGAGAGAGTGAGCCCCGTCAAATCGCAACCTTTGCCGACGATACGCTCGGCAAGGGCCCCCCAACCACAACCGATTTCAAGAACCCGCTCGCCCCCTTTTAGACTAAGGAGATCGATTATGCTTTCTATCTTTCGCGTCTGGGCGGATTCTAATGTGTCGCCGCGCACGTACATTGCGGACGAATAGTTCATGCCCGCATCAAGCCAAGCCTGATAAAAAGAATTTCCCAGGTCATAGTGAGCAGCGATATTACGGCGACTGCCCCTTCGCGTGTTGTTGCGCCGAAGGTGGCTGACCCTGTTTTGCACGCGTGTGAACCATGAACCCGACCCAGCGCGCGCAAGCGCGGCTTCATTAAGTATTGCCCAAGCCAGTACCGCTCTAAGGTCTGGGGTCGACCACTCGGCCGCCAGATAAGCATCGGCAAACCCATGCTCTCCGTCGATCAGTACTCTCACGAGCCCCCGCCACGAGCAGACCTTGATAATGGCCTCCGGGCCCGGCGCATCACCGCGCCGGATAATCTCTCCGCCATCGGGAAGAGAAAGCTGCAATGCGCCCGCGTCAATCGGCGGAATGCGTCGAGCAATAAGCCTCGCCAAGTGCGAGCGCGTCGAAAAACTATCGCTCAAACTCAGGCGTGCTGCTGTATCGTTCATTTATATTTCCTGGATGGAATATCTCTCGCCACAGCAGTTGCGAGACCATGCTCATATATTTTAAGGCCCTTCAGATAGAGCCGCAGCGCGTGCCAGTGAATTGCAGCGATGACTTTCAATGTCAGGAATGGAAACGTTACCAGAGCCGAAAGCAACGCACGGTCTGTGAGCGGGCGTAAGGACCCGGAAAGAGAGGTCGCGATCACGAGACCCGTGCTGTCGTAGCCGCGGATCGCAACGCTAAGTCGGTTGCCGGGAGGCGTGACTTTGAACTCGTACCGCAAATCCATCCCGAGGAAAGGCGACACGTAAAACGCCTTTTCACATTGCTGATTGATCGTCTTTCCATCCCCTTCCACGGGAAGGACATAGCTGTGGCGTTCACCGAACGTGTTGTGAACTTCATAGACGATGGCTTTTAGCCGGTCGCCGACATCGTAGCAAAAGTACAGGCTCAGTGGGTTGAAGACGTATCCGAGAATTCGAGGCATCGACAGCAGAAGGATCTTGCCGTCGGCTGGAACGTCGGCTTTTCGCAGATGCTCTTGGATTTGGGCGCCAAGGGGCGTCTCTCCGCCGTCGCAATAATCTCGATCGAAAAAGCTGAGTGCGTTGAAGCGGTTTCGCGAGAACAACCGCAACGACTTTGAAATCTGATCAATTTCGCGCAGGTCGAGGAGAAGCCAGAATACGCGATAACGCAAGAGATGAAGCACCGGGCGAACGCGGCGATGCATGACAGAGCCTAAATAGAGAGCAGAGCCAACGGTCATGCCACTGCCTCGGGCGATCGCAATTTGGCGCGAATGAAGATGCGAGTGGATTCGTTTTCAACGGACCAAGGCCGCCGACAACGCGGATCGATTTGTTCGGCTACCGCCAGCCCCGCCTGCAAGCCAT
Source organism: Hyphomicrobium sp. MC8b (assembly GCF_905067615.1). Taxonomy (NCBI): domain Bacteria; kingdom Pseudomonadati; phylum Pseudomonadota; class Alphaproteobacteria; order Hyphomicrobiales; family Hyphomicrobiaceae; genus Hyphomicrobium; species Hyphomicrobium sp. MC8b. The sequence goes on from NZ_LR898465.1 coordinate 3,473,400, forward strand.
CTTCGTGAAAGCCATATCCAAAGTAAGAGCCACAGAACCAAAGTCGCCGCTGTCCCTGTAGAGACCACAGCATTTTCTGCGCGACTATTGCAGCACGATCCAAGAGCGGATGTTCGTAATAGGTCTCATAATGGACGTCACGCGGCTCGGACTTCGGATTGAGGGAGAGGAAAAGCGGCCGTTCCGTCCGAAGATTCTGCAACCGGTTCATCCAATAACTGATCGTCGGCACTTCACCAACGCCTTCGCCCGTCTCGATATAATTCCAGCTTGACCAAACCGCGCGCCGCCTCGGCATGAACGAGGCATCGGAATGCAAGACGGCCCGATTTCGGCTATATCGGAACATTCCGAGTGTGGCGCGCTCCGCGATATTGGGGTCCACGATAAGCCCCCTCGCCTGATCAGCATGGGTCGCGATGACCACGTGATCGAAGCTATCGATGCCGCCCTGCGCATCCCGGACAAACACGGCTTGATCGCTCGATTTGATCTGGGAAATCGACGTGCCTATACGGATGTTCTTTCGCAAGGACGACGTCAACATCGCTACATAATTTCTGCTTCCCCCCGTTACCGTGCGCCAGGGAGGCCGGTCGCTCAATTTCAGCAGTCCGTGATTATGATAGAATTGAACAAAGGTCGCCGCGGGACAATCGAGTATTGCGTGCGGCGGCGACGACCAGATCGCACCCGCCATGGGCAAGAGATGGTCATCCCGAAAGGCCCCGCCGTATCCATTTTCCTCCAGATACCGGCCTAACGTGATAGGTCGGGCCTCGAGTATTGGAAGATCCACTGGAGCATTTTTGTAGAACCTGCGCAGATCGTACAGCATCGACCAAAATCGCCGGCTGACGATATTGCGTCGTTGCGCAAACAGGCCACGTAGGTTGGTCCCTGAATACTCAAGCCGACTGCCTCGAAGAGAAACTGCTAAAGACATCTCCGAGGGCTGCGTTGCAACGTTGAGATGCTTGAATAGTGCCGTCAAATTTGGGTAGTTCAGTTCATTATATACGATAAATCCGGTGTCAACGAACTCACCAGAGCCTGGCACAGACACGGAATTTGAGTGCCCGCCAATTCTCTCGTCTTGTTCGTATAGCGTTACAATGTGCCTCTGGCTCAGAAGCCAAGCCGCCGACAGCCCCGAAATGCCACTGCCAACAACAGCAATCCTCAGCAACGGCTCACCAGCAGTGTGATGCATCAAAATATTTCTCGGCAGGGACTGGAACGGTTACGCCAGCGCTTAGTACGAATACGAGCGCTCGTAGATCTTGGATCACCCGGGCGTGATCCATATTCGGGCAAGCCGCGTAAGCATTATCCAATCGCCCAACTCGTTTTCGGCGGGACATTGTCGTCGCATACGTTGACGTAGCGCCTTACGAGCCCCAGGCTGGCGCCCACAGGAAGCTGATGACGAATTTATCCTTCGTGTTCGCAGTGGCATATGCGTTCGGCTCTCTGTCTCTGGCCATGACAGTTGGATGGCTAGTTTGGCGGGGGACGCGCAACTCCGGCTGGATTGACACAACCTGGACACTCGGGGTGGGCCTGACGGCGATCGCAGGCGCTTTGGTGGGCGGCGGGTTTACTGAACGCTCCGCACTGGTTGCTCTATTGGTTTGCCTGTGGGCCGGCCGCCTGGCCCTCCATATCGGAGTGAGAACCAACGGCTCAACAGACGACCCGCGATACGCGCGCCTGATTACGGAATGGGAGCCGGACGCCGAGCGTCAAATGTTCTGGTTCGCGCAAAAGCAAGCGTGGGTAAGCATCCCGCTGACACTGTCGATCCTGATCGCGGCCTGGAATCCCGTGAAAGGGCTGCATCTTCAGGATCTTCTGGGTGCCGTCGTACTGATTTTTGCCTGCGCCGGAGAAGCACTAGCGGATTGGCAGCTCGCGCGATTTCGCAGCAACCCCGCGAATAAGGGGCGGGTGTGCGATCAGGCCCTCTGGCAGTTCTCACGGCATCCCAATTATTTCTTCGAGTGGGTAAGCTGGCTCACGTACCCCATCATCGCCGTTGATCTAAGTGGCGGATATCCTTGGGGGTGGCTCGCGATCCTGGGGCCCGTCGTGATGTACTGGCTGCTCGTTCATGTTTCGGGGATACCACTTCTCGAACAGCACATGCTCACGCGCTCCGGCGACGAATTCCGCAAGTATCAAGCAGGCACCAACGCCTTTTTCCCAGGTCCGCGTCTGCGCCGTTCTTAAAGACGCTATTGCGCGCTCATCGCAGGGCGTTGAACGCGGCTTAAATTGCTCAAGCTGAGAAGTGGTTCATTGCAAAATACGCGGCAAGACAGGCAACACCTGTCGCCAACGATCCCCACGACATATCGACAACGGTCAGCGCTAACGACCAGTTCCGCAAGGTTGCATAGTTCGTGAGGTCATACGTCCCGTACGCAACGGCGCCAAAAAACAATCCGCACAAAAACGCTGTTCGTGGACCCGACGACTGTCCCGGTAACGCGCCGAAGAAGACTGCGCCAACCGCGTAGAAAAGATAAAAAACGATCGCAGGAACTAGCCTCACAGTCGTCGCAGCCGAATCTCCGAGAACAGGCAGATACAGTTTCGGAACCGTGATGCTCAACCAAACGAAATCCATCAGTCCGAAAACGATGAGGAACACAACGTAACCAGTCAGAAAAGCCATGGCGACCTGTCTTGAACCGTTGCTTCAGTCAAAATGCCGTTCAACAATCTTCCTCAATAAAGCCGTCACGCTTGTTCTTGTGGCTAGCTGCGTCTGCGAAGAGCGGAACCGCTCAACTGCCGCAAAGATGGCGACTGCACCCAAGAAAAGCATCGGCGAGACGATAGGCATACCGACATCCACGAATGGTCTAAGCAATCATTACGCACCAAAAGCGCATTTGGATCTCTCACCAATCGCCTCGTTCCGGTAAGCAGTATCAAATTCTATCCGGATCGTTTCAGGCGACGACAGTCACACAGCTCTAATCCGCAGCAACTCTCATATTTTGTTTTCGCTAGCCGCGCCGCACCGCCAACGAGAAATCTGCCAGCCCGGATGCTCCTTGGCCCAGAAGCCGAACTGCAACGGCGCCTGGACCACACAGGTCATCGAATCGATACCCGCATCAACTTGGATCTTGAATTCGCGGCAGACGCCGGGGTCGCGAACAAGGCAGGCGGAAACAAAAATGGCAAGCATGGGGCGCTCCCTTTTATTTCGCAAAGCTACGTGAGCGAGCCTTTCAAAGATCACATCTCACGGTGATGTGTATTGGAGAGATACGAGTTAGAGACGCATCCCGCGCGGAAGGAAAAATGCGGGGCCGTGGCAAGATGGACCCCGCAAGTTGACAATGGCACATTCGCCCAGATTGAAAGGCGAACTTGCGAAGATTACGCACCACCAAAGAGTTCGGATCACAGCGGCGAAAGCGCGTGCGCGGCGGTATCGGAAAGCGCCTACGACAACAAATTGCGATAGCATTTATGGTTTCTTGCCATCGCGTTTGGATCGGCGGCCTCATCTTGATTTACGTTACAAGGTGTACAAAAGCTGTTAAGCGGTGCCGCGATCACTATTAGATGGACGCTTTAATTCGCGGCGGCGGCCCGACTTCCTCAAGATTTGAAACAAAAATGCCGGACATCGAGAAGCTCGAACGGATCGCTGCTCAAAAGGATGCCCAAGCGTATCGCGCGCTGTTCGAGAAATTCGGACCCATCGTGAAAGCTTTCATGATGCGGCAGGGAGCTGACGCCGCCACGGCAGAAGAGCTCGCGCAAGAAACGATGCTGACCGTCTGGCGCAAGGCCGCGCTCTACTCCGAGGACAAGGGCAGCGTAGCCACATGGATTTTTGCGATCGCACGTAATCTGAGGATTGATTACCTACGTAAGGAAAAGACGTGGGTCGAATTGCCGGATAACTACGCTCAGGAGGCGAGTTCGGATACGTCTCCTGATGAGGCCGTTTCAGGCAAGCAGCAACGCTCGATTATAAGGAGAGCTCTCGATGCGCTGCCTGAAGAGCAAAGACAGGTGGTGATTCTGTCTTTCATTGAAGGATTGCCACATCGTGACATTGCCAGCCGGCTTAATCTGCCGGTTGGCACGGTCAAGTCGCGTATCCGTTTGGCGTATTTGAAACTTCGTAACGCGGTTGGGGAACCGGAACAATGACGATCAGACGCCACCCCGCCCCCGAAAATCTAGTGAGCTGTGCGGCTGGCAGCATGCCGGAAGCTTTGGCGGCTGTCATGGCCTGCCACATGACCATTTGTCCTCGTTGCCAAAAGGAGCTTACGTTCCTGGGCTCGGTCGGTGCGACACTTCTTGAAGACGTGTCACCCATGCCGCTCGTTATGAAAATTCCGTCTCCCAACGTCCCGGTCGAGCAGCCCATATCAATCACGGAAAATTCGATTAAATGCGATGTTCCAGCACCGCTCCGAAAATTCGTTGGAAATCGGCTTGAAAACATCAAATGGAAACGCGTCACTCCCGGGATCTGGCAATTTCCTATTCCACTGGCAAAACATTCCAAATCGTCACTCAGGCTCATTAAGGTCGGCCCCGGCCTTAAACTGCCAGATCACGGACATTCCGGATCGGAGTTGACCCTCGTGCTTCAAGGCGCGTTCAGCGATGAATTCGGATCGTATGAAGTTGGTGATGTTGTCGAGATGGGCGAGGGCTTCGAGCACGCCCCCGTCGCCGCGGAAGGAACAGACTGCATATGCCTAATCGCATTGGAAGGACCGATGCGATTTCACAGCAAGCTTGCGCGTATTGTGCAGAAGTTGACCGGCTTTTGATTGGATAGACGGGTTGCTGGCGAAGTCGGGAGTGACGATCCTACCCCTCATTGTTCCGAAGTAAGATCGACTGCCACTGCACCATTTGGATCAATCGCTGAACGGTCCTCGCGCGCCACCTTCCATCTGAGCACTGCTTCCAATCGAAATTATCAAACCTCGCAGCGCGGAAGTGTCGTCTACGGCCGGTGTCCATTCGCGGCTGGCGCAGAACTTCGTGCCGAGCGCACGCAATTCCGCTAGGCTGGCCCGATGAGAGCGCACGTCACCCGCAAGATCATTCACGTCGATATGGATGCCTTTTATGCGTCCGTCGAACAGCGGGATAACCCCGAGCTGCGTGGGAAGCCGGTTGCTGTCGGTCACGGCGCGAAACGCGGCGTTGTCGCCGCCGCGAGCTATGAAGCCCGGAAGTTTGGCGTACGCTCTGCGATGCCATCGACCACGGCGATGCGAAACTGCCCGGACCTTATCTTCGTGAGGCCGCGCTTCGATGTTTATAAGTCCGTCTCAAATCAGATCCGCAATATCTTCGCGGAATACACGCCTCTCATCGAGCCGCTTTCGCTCGACGAAGCCTATCTCGATGTGACTGAAAATTTGCGGGGACTACCCACGGCCTCCGACACGGCAGCAGAAATCCGAAGACGGATATTTGACGAGACGGGCCTCACGGCTTCGGCGGGCATTTCTTACAATAAGTTTCTCGCAAAGCTCGCGTCCGACATGCGCAAACCAAACGGCCAGTTCGTGATCCCGCCTCAAAAGGGTGCCGAGTTCATTGAAGGTTTGCCCGTCGCGAAGTTTCAAGGCGTCGGCAAAGTGACCGCAGAGAAACTTAACGCGCTTGACATTTTCACTGGAGCCGACCTCAAAGCCAAGTCGCTCAATTTTCTCGAACAGAACTTCGGCAAGTCCGGATCATGGTACTACGCAATCGCTCGCGGAGAAGATCACCGCGAGGTCCAGCCAAACCGGCAGCGCAAATCCTCGGGCTCTGAAACCACGTTCGACGAAGACCGCTTCGCGCCAGCCGATATCGAAGCAGGCGTGCTAGAAATGGCCGATGATGTGTGGGAATGGTGCGACAAGAACCAGAGTTTCGGTTCAACCGTCACGGTCAAGATTAAGTATTCCGATTTCCGCATCATTACGCGTAGCAGGACGATCGCAGGCCTCATAAATTCCCGCGAGCTTCTCCGCGAACTCAGCCTCGGGCTCACACGATCGACCTATCCTGTTTCTACCGGCATTCGTCTCGTCGGCGTTTCGGTTTCAAGCTTTCAGCAACGTGAGCCCGCCCAGCTCGATCTACCACTTAGCGGCTGAGCATCCCCGCGTTGCGCACACGCGCCGCGTCCATCTAGGCCGATATCGGGTGCGAAAAAGCGAAAACCCCACCCCACTCGACGTGTTCTCGACGGTGCAGTTCTATCTCGCTTTCAGAATATCAACGACTTCAATTATCTAGGCCGCGCCTATCAAATTATCATGCTATTATTCCACACCAACGGCGTGCGGAAGGAAAATTTGATCTTATGCAAGGGTACATCCTTCCCCTAGCGGCTTCCAGCTTCGGCCTACGGCTGCGGGTCGAATCTTTGCTGGTGTCGCGGATACTGAGCTTACCGGAAACTTGCGGTTTGGATCGGCAACATCGCCAAGCGGCGCTAGCTTTGAGCAACAAGGAAGCATTTTGCTGCTCGCAAATACTTGGAGTGTGTCGTGGAGGCCTGGTTTGTTGAAGCCGGAAAGACCGCGGTTCTGCTCATCGATGCGGTTGCGCTACTGGTCATCGTCCTTGGAACGATTGAGGCGTTCGTGAACGGTAGTCTTGTGTTGTTGGGATCCCGGACAGGACACGAACGTCGCGATGTGTGGTTGCGCTATGCGCGATGGCTCGTTGCTGGACTCACGTTTCAGCTAGCCGCCGACATAATCGAAACATCCATCACAACGGATTGGCAAGCCGTGGCTCGTCTGGCCGCTGTTGCGCTCATTCGTACGATGTTGAACTTCTTTCTCGAACGAGATCTCGAAGAGGTGAGGGATCGCCAGCGAAGGGATACCGACACAAAAGAAAATGGAGAGAAGATGGGACGCACAAGGACATCTTAGTCCACGTCTGCTTATGGGTCTGCAGCAGATGCTATTGCGGTAGCATTTGCATTTAACGGTCGTCGCGCCCCATGTCTGCATGCTCTGCACGGCAGGCACCGCACTCACCATAGGTTGGCTCAACACCACTTGTCGATCACCTTGAACTACTCCCCGCTCTCAGCCCGTACCCGCTCAGAAATTTATCGTGCGTTGCGTCTTCAGTCGCAGCATTGACAAACGGGCAGCCATAAAACTTTTCATCCGAATACCAAATCGCCAGAATTGGAAATATGCGATCAAGAGATTCTATGGCCCTCCCTCCGCGACCTTCGACGCTATCAAAGAACAATTTTGCGCCACCGCTCGCCGTCAATCTCAAGAACCGTTTCGACCATTTCTCTTGCGCATAGCCCGAATAGACGCCGCGCGCATCGGCACGCCAGACCTCGACACGAGCGCCGGTCATTGGTTTGCATGTCGTTGCATCGATCACAATGAGCAGCATGATCGTGCTTAGGCCCGTCCATCCTTCACGAATATCGGAGCGAATAAGTTTTCGATTGAAATAGTAGGGTCCTTCGATCTCTTGGGGAAAAGCGTGCACTCTCCCGGCTAGCCAACGGGTGAATTATCGTCGGCATAGGCTTCAGTTGGCTTTTCAACGAGATTGATGGCCGCAGTGCCGAGCATCAATCCACGTACGCCGCTCCGTCTAACACATCGGCTTGAAACCGCAGCCGCCCGGAGTTCGCCCGCCGTGGCCTAAACTGAAGATCAAGCTGATGAAACCTCAATTCCAGCCCCAAGAATGCGCGAGCCTTCTTAAGCGCAACGACAAATAGACCTGCCATCTCGGGTACAGCGCCGACATCTCCAAAAACTCCTCTTCCCTCAATGCACCGTCGCGTATGAGGCTTAGAGCCAATTGCTCGGATGCCGTCTGAGGCTGAACGTCTGGCAACAACTGCCGATTCATATTTTTTGGTTCCATATTCATTTTGCCAAATGACATCAGACGGGTGCACTCGTCACTGCGATAACAAAGAACAGAAACATCAGTGTGAGCAGCAATCCGATTTCGTAAAAGCGTGTCATCGCCGTCTCCTCAAATGTGCTGGACGCGAAGAGATAGGAAGCTCCGCGCCCAGCATCTCCGCTCACAACGGGTCGGGATGCGGACCGTCAGGTCCGTTCCCGCCACCCAAACCCGGAGGCGGAACGAGATTGAAAGGCGGCGGCGGCATCGGTCCGTCGTGCGGCGGAGGCATGATGCGCTGTTCTATTGCACTAACTTTGGTCAACTGTTCGGGCGTGAGTTTTGCCCGAAGAGCTTCGATAGCTTTCTTGAGGGCTTCTGCATCGTGACCGCGCGCGACCGCGTCATCTGCCATTTTCTCAGCGAACGCGAAGGGCTTTTGTTGATCACCCGCCGCCGGTTCCGGCTCTTTCTTACCGGGATGAGGCGGCTTGGCGACATTCAGCAACGCGTCTGTAAAGTCGCGCCAAGCATCAAGTTGTTCGACACGAATGCCGATCTCGGTCTCAGCTTCGGACAGAAGCGAAGCCAAGGGACGAGGACCATGCGGCGGCGGGGGCGGCGGCATGGAACCGAACATTCCGCAGCCCGGGAATTTGTCGCCCATTCCATGGAAACCGGGCCCCATCGGCATTTGCTTCTGCGGCGGATTTTTGTTGGTTGGCTCTGCGGCCGCACTCGAATAGATGGCGGCGCCACAGACGAGTGACATTGCCGCGGCAGCCATCACTACGATGACGGATCGTTTATTCCTAGACACGACGACCTCCTTAGCTTCACGGCTGATCACCAAAAGCTTTCAAAGCTCTCGCCATCACCGGTTGCGCCGTATCTAACAGAGCGAAGGGGAGTTTGAATTTCGGGGATACTTCGAACTGTAACGGTCCGTTACAGAAATGAGATTGTTGTGTGGCTGGCCAAGCAATAAAGATAGGATGCCAGTTAGAACCATAAAGGCGATAAGTTGTTTGCATCTCCCCATATTCTTCTAGTCGACGACGATAAACAGATACGCTCCGGCCTAGCTCGCTTTCTCGTCTCGAACGGCATTCGCGTCACAGAAGCCGGAAACGATATTGCGATGTGGAAGTCGCTTGAGGTGGGAAAATTCAATCTTATCGTTCTCGATATTATGATGCCGGGCGAGGACGGCTTGTCTCTTTGCCGACGACTAAGAGCGACCCGGTCGATCCCGATCGTATTGCTGACTGCGATGTCGAGCGAGACGGATCGCATTATTGGTCTGGAAATCGGTGCTGACGACTACGTAACAAAGCCATTCAGTCCGCGCGAACTTCTTGCGCGTATCCGTGCGGTTCTTCGCAGAACGCAGAACGCTCTTTCGAAAGAAGAGCCGGTTACGCAGAGCATCTACATGTTCGACGGTTGGCATCTCGATACTGTGAGACGGGTCCTGAGAAATCCGGATAATGTCCTCGTCGATCTTACAGCGGGAGAATTCGATTTGCTGCTCGCATTTGTCGAAAGGCCCCAGCAAGTCCTGACCAGAAACCAACTTCTCGACCTGACGCGCGGACGCTCCAGCACGCCCTTTGATCGCACAGTCGACGTCCAGCTCAGCAGACTGCGGCGCAAGATCGAATCCAATCCCGCGCAACCGACGCTCATCAAGACCGTTCGCAGCGGCGGTTATATTTTCACCGCCCCGATCGACAGCGAAGAGACGCGCGATTGAAAGCAACCCCCATGCGAATATTTCGGGTCGGCCTCAGCACGCGCATTGCACTCACGATGCTCACCGCACTTCTTCTTTTGCAGGGGCTCAATGCGGTGACATTCTTCTTTTTGCCGCCGCCCACACAAACGATCTACAGCGCGCGTTGGCTGATTTCTGAAACGAGCGAAGCAACGAAGAAAATCTTCGACGTCGAGACGACGCATCGCAAAGAAGTCGCAAAAGCCCTCAGCAACGAACTGCATCTTTTCATTTCGTGGGACGAGATGCGTATGGAGCCGCCAAGCCCTGAGCGCGTTGCGCCCGGGTTCTTTATGCGGCTGGAGCGTTCGCTTCGTGAAAGCCTGGGCGGGAGCATCAGGAGCGTCTCGGTGGACCCGCGCGGGGGTCCGCCTTTCCCGCGAGGCGGCGAGAACACACAGTTTGTGCCCGCGGGATTTGAGCAACATTTGCCGACAGGTGCCTTGGCGACCAATGAGCCGGATATTCCCATTATCGGCGGCTTCAGCATTTTGGTCCAAGGACCTGATGGAAGCTGGCTACACATTGAGCCGCGCCGCCCACCACGATTGGGTCCGCTTTTTAGTCCCCCAATGATCACTGCCGCCGGCGCGGTCCTTTTAATTTCCTTCCTATCCATATGGACGGCCAAGCGCACGCTGACTCCGATCGATGACCTTGTTGGTGCGGCGCAACGCCTTGGGATCGATCGCAACGCCACCCCGGTCGATACGCGGAAGCTGGGAGACTTTGCGGTTGTCGGACGCGCACTGAATGAGATGCAAAAACGCATCAAGAATTTTGTCGATGAGCGAACGCATATGCTCGCCGCCATATCGCACGATCTTCGAACGTCTCTGACCCGACTTCGGTTGACGATGGAGGAACTAGATGAAAGCGCGAGCAAGAATGCGCTCGTCAACGATGTCGAGGAGATGGAGCAGATGCTTTCGGCGACGCTCGCTTTCGCAAGCGACGACTTGAAACGCGAAAAGGCCGAGCGTGTGGATCTCGGTGCATTGCTTATCACGATTTGTGATAGTTTTTTGGATGCAGGCGCATGCGTCGACTACCAAGGTCCGGATCATCTGCTTACTGTCTGCCAGCCCCTCGCAACCAAACGAGCGTTCATGAATATTGTCGATAACGCGGTGAAATACGGGATGTCCGCACGCGTCGGGCTTCAGCTAAATGGCGAGCACGTCGTTGTCACTGTAAAGGATCACGGTCCCGGCATTCCGGACGATCTGATTGAGGCAGCCTTTCAGCCATTTCACCGGCTTGAACAATCTCGCAACAGAGAAACGGGCGGCGTAGGACTTGGATTGGCCATTGCCCGAGATATCGTTTCTGCTCAGGGCGGAACGATCGCACTCAGTTCACCTCATGACGGTGGTTTGCTGGCGACAGTGCGGCTGCCACGCAGCTAACACTCCGATCATTATCTCTGCTTACTGACCATCATGGGATCGCGGCGCGGCAGAGATATTCGACGTTCTCGCCGTGTACGAAGTCCGAACGGCTAGAATTAGAATAACTGCCGCCATGATCAGCAATCCGACATCGATCCACGATGACGCTGGATCGGTCGCCAATCCGCGCCACTTCCAGAAGTGAAGCGTGGCGACACACGCCAAGGCAACGCCCGTCAGCGCTTGCAGTACTTTCGTAACGAGCGCTGCGTTCCAAAGCACGAATGAGATTGAAAGACTCGCGATGGTCGCCGTCAGATAAACAGCAATGAGCCCATCCTGCACATAGAGCGCCGCAACCGCTACAATTGCGAGTGCCAGCGGCTGTCCCCACACCAGACCTGACCAGACCCTTTCCCATCGCTCAGCCGGCCGCCCTTTGTCTCGCCGGCGAGCCAGCCAGATCGCAACTCCACTCTGCGTGACGATCGTGAGCGCCAGACCTAGAATAGCGTAGAGAATTTTTGCGGTTAGGCCACCAAACCAGCCGAAGTGAAGCGGCTGCAGCACACCGAGGATCTGCTGCCCGATCCCGCCCTCTTCAAGACCGCCATCACCGATGCGTTTGCCTGTGCTGTCAAAGTAATAGGTATTTGCAAAAGCAAGATGTCCCGGTGTCCGCATCCGCAAGTGCACCATTTGGCCGCTCGTCGCAATCTGCTGAAATTGAACAGATACGAGTTCTGCGTCGGGTTTCTCGCGCCTCACGTCGGCGATCATAGAGGCGATGTCCGGCATCGCAGCGGGCTTGCCAGTCGCCACTGCTCTTGGACCGAGAATGGTCGCCAACGCTTTGTCGGAATCGCCGTCGTACGCAGCCAAAGCCAGTACTCCGACGATCAGCGTCGAAAGACCAAGAAGCGCCCCACTCAGCGAAACAATAAAATGAAACGGCAGTCCCCAGACACCCAACCTATTATGAAGGTCGGCTTCCTGCAATCGCTTCGATCCACCCCAGCGCAACGCGAAAGCATCTTTGAAGATTCGCGGGTGTGCGAGCAGTCCCGATATGAGAGAGGATAGCAGCGTGACCCCGGTTAAACCTACAATGAAGAACCCCCAGGTCCGTGGCAGATGCAGCCGCGTATGCAGTTCGCCGAGAAAATCGGCGAATGGAGCTACGGTACGCACGACCAATCGGCCATCCGCATCCGCCACCCATTCTCCGTCTTTTCCTGTAGCGACATTGAAATAGTTGACGGTGAATCGGGGATTGATCGCGCTTGGAAATGTCAGAACGACATTTTGGCTGGCGTCATCGATCAGGGCTTGCCCGTGTGCTGCCCAAGTCGCCTCCGTTATGGCCTTAGCGCTGACCGGACCGCTGACCCGCGGCGCATTCGGCTGTTCCCAGCGGTGAAACTCGAGCAGGAAAACGCTGAGTGTGCCGGTCAGGCATACGATATAAATCAAAGCGGCAAACGCGAGCCCCAGCGCCGAGTGTCCCGCGAGCATTGCTTGCACGAACTTCGGCGGCAGCAGCGGACGTTTCCGGTTTCTCGCGATGTCTTGCACAATCGGCTTTTGACTCGTCATCACATCAAAACTTTTGGCAAAAAAGCAATGCCGTAACTTACGGCCGACACGCCAAGCAGAATGATCGTCGCCCGCGCGAGCTTCGCATCCGCGAGCGTCCACGCCATGCCGCCGCCCCACAGCACGGGCACCAGCACGCCGCCTATAACAATGCGGTCATGAACGCCTAGCGGCATGGCGACGGCGAATGCGACCCCGATGCCGATTGCAGCGACACCCGCGAGCACAATAGCCAACAGACTTTTGGCAACCGCGCGTCGCCAGTCGGTGCGCCGAGCTTCCGGCTCAAGCGCGAGAGACATCATCACCGGAGATCGTCTGCCCCGCACTTCGACCGTCATCGCGACGGCGACATAGGCCATGACGGCGAGTGCCAGCAGAGCGTACGCCAGCGCGACCTCGCCGCTCATTTCGCGCATCAGGAAGGCGACGCTTGCGACAAGAGACAGCCAGCCGCCGACTACCCATGGCAAATGCGGTCTTCGATCGCTGAGCCAACTGGCGCGCAGTAAGAAGAGACCGGCACCCATAAAAATGAGCGCCGGCAGCACTGTCAGCATGAAGGACGGCGAAGGAATTGCGGGCCTCTTCGAAGTTAGAACTTACATACATCCAGTTATGAGCGTCCGCGCTTGGACTACAATCGCGAAGACTTAACGATCAGAAGTTGACCGTGCTGGACACCAGATAGGTTCGCGGCGCGCCGACTGTTATGATGCCGTCGCTGCTATATGATGATGCGTAATAGTTCGTATCTAGAACGTTCTCGACGTTGAAACGAACTGTCATCGGCTTGCCGTTCCAGGGATTATCGAAGGTGTAGCGGGCGCCAACGTCGTAGCGTGTCCAATCCGGAATGGAGTAATCATTTGCCGCGTCGATATAGACACCGCTCGTATAGATCGCCCGGCCGTTCAAGGTCAGGCCTCGAATCGGCGTATCCCATTCGGCGCCCATGTTGACGCTGGTATCGGGAACACCTTGCGCTTTGTGCCCGTCGTTGGAGCCATCAGCTGTCTTCTCAAGGCGTCCGTCAATCAAAGCGACACCGCCCAAGAGCCGCAGCGTCGGCGTAAGCTCGCCAAACACATTGAATTCGAGGCCGCGATTGCGCTGCTCGCCGTCATAACCGAGAACGTTGTTGATTGCGATGAGCGACGGCTGCGCGATGTCGAAAGCAGCGAACGTTGTGCTGATGGACCCGAAATCGACCTTAACTCCCACCTCTTTCTGAGTGGTTTGCGACGGCTGCAGCGCTTCGCCGGCATTCGCATAGGTTGGGCCAACCGTCGTTCCCATTTGTAGGCCTTCGATGTAGTTCGCGTATAGCGAAACGTTACGGAGCGGCTTTACCACCAAGGCGTAAGCAGGACTCCAGACCGACGCGTCCGTCGACGAGATCTCGGTGCTTGTAACAGTAGTACGGGTGTTGTCGGCACCCGCATCCTGATGACGGACGCCGATCGTGAATTGGATGCGATTGTCCAGGATCGACATCGTATCCGACACGCCCTCGCTCGACAGGTTGGTTTCCGCCAACGTCGCGATCTGCGGGCCGAAGGACGTCGGCTTCGGGATGGGAACCGGATCGTAGATGTTCGAGCAGATACTGTACCCTTGGAACGCTGCGTTGTAGGGCGGCGGCAGGCAAGACGCCGCGTTACCGTTGTGCCAGCGACCGACGTTGTCGCGTACAGTCTTGGAATAATCGACATTGAACAGGTGATTGATCGGACCGGTATCGAAGTCGGCACGGATCCCCGTGTTGCCCGCCCAGTTTTGCGTCAGAGAGCCACCTTTGAGCGGGAAGGTTACAAAGTCTCCGTTAGCGTTGAGCAGGCCAGGCGACGCGAAGAGATAGTCGAGATTGTTGTCACTCCAGCCGTAGGCGCCGTAAGCCGTCACGTGATCGGTAAGTTTGTACTCGCCGCGTACCATCGCGAACGTCGAGCTTGTATTCCAATACTCCCAAGGCATGCCGCCGTAGTTAGATGAGGCATCTGGCGCTGGCGGAACTTTTCCGTTCATAAGCGGCAGGAAGGGGGGAACGGGCCTAACCAAAGTAGGAAGTGATGAAGGAACCACGGTGATGAATCGTTGGACGCCTGTCAAATCATTCGCCTGATAACCGACGTCTGCAGAGAGGCGCAGCCGCTCGCCGCGATAATCGAGATTGAGAACGGCATCGCCCACCTCGTTGTGCTGATCGTCGATCGCTGTGTCACCCGAGCCATAGCTGCCGTTGAACCGCACGCCGAATTCTTTGTTCAGGCCGTAGCGCCGCGCATAGTCGAGTTCGGTTCCGACGAGGCCTTGTGATTGATAGGTCGTCGTGACCTGCGTGATCTGATCGTCAGGCGCCTGCTTCGTAACGAGATTGATGCTGCCGCCAACTGCGCCGCCCGGAGGCATGCCGTTTAGCAGCGCGCTCGGTCCTTTCAAAACTTCGATACGGTCGACGTAATTGGGCTGTGTCGTATACGTCGGTGCGATGCCATAGAGCCCGTTCAAGCCCATTTCGCCGGTATCGTAGTAGAAGCCGCGAATGTAGAACGTATCCTGGCCATAGCCCGCGCTCGCGCTTTGGTTTGCGCGCACCGACGGATCATTCAACAAGACGTCCGCAACCGAGCGTGCCTGCTGGTCCTGGATCGTCTTCGCCGTGAAGCTTGTCTGGTTGAAAGGCGTATCCATCACGCTTCGGTTGCCAAGCATGCCGAGCTGGCCGCCCGTCGCAACTTGACCGCCAGCGTAAGCCACGGGCGGCGTCAATGTGGACATGGGATTGGCTGCCGGCATCGTTGCTGCAGCGGCGGCTGTTTCAGATTGTACCGCACCTGCGCTTTGCGGTGTTGAATTCGACTTTTTCGTAGCCGCAACTTTTTTCTTGGAAGATACTTTCTTAGCAAGCGGAGCTTTTTCGGCCTCGACGGTGATCTGCGGCATCGGAATTGGATCAGCGGCAGGCGCCTGCGTGAAATCTTGCGGCGGTTCTTGAGCTGAAGCTTGAGACAGTGTGAGGACAGAATATACGAATCCGCACGCGCAAACGGCACGCCAAGCAATGTACACCTGAAACTCCTATTCCAATTCCACTCGTGACCGGAACGGCACGCGTCATTGCAAGGGGGCGCCGATGGTCTTGCCTCCATTTGTATACTTTTATTGTAATGTATCAATCTGATCGCGCTTGGCAACGCGCAAGACGCTCAGGCCGTGGGTTCAATCGGCAACATTGCGACCTTTCGCCATCTTCGGAAAGTTGGCCCACGTGGGGCTTCGCGAAGGCCCGGTCGATCTCGATGTCATAATATGCCTTGCGCTTGGATTCATTCGTCGTGGCCGACGCTCTACATCGACGAGAATGACAAGGAGACTCTCGTCGAAGACAATTTTCAGCTGATCGAAACGTCACCCATTACAAAAGCGCGAGATTTCGGAACTCAGGAGCAGGCGGTCTGTTGCCACAATAAGGAGGACGGATCCATGTCCACGCTCAGCAATCTTATGTTTGTCGCCGCTGTTGTTGGCGGTCCGGTCGTTCTAGCGTTGCTTTACCTCTACGGCATGAAAACAACGCGCGAAAAAGATAGGATACCCCATTCTCGTGACATTACCGACCGCGCTACGAAAGAGCTTTATAATGAAAGCGAGGCCGAGCGCGAGCATCAGGAAAAGGCAGCGGCTCGCTCGGATAAAATCGTCGATGTAATCGAACGAAAAACTGGAACGTCGGGCTGAATAGCCTTCGAACGCCAGGGCACCGTTTTTCATGTCTCCCCCCGATGGAGACGGTTTGTCGGTGCCCACCGTATTTATCCGTGCTGCAAAAGAGCGAGCACAAAAAGATCGATAAATTTCGGAACCATGACCAGCTGATACGGTTCTAGCGAGCAACGACTAGTAGCCAAGTTTAGAGGTCGCCTTTCCGAGCGGCCAACGATTTTGCTAAGCGCGCAAAGAACTCGCATCAGGGACCGCCGATGAAAAAGCTCGGGTCGCCTCTCTCTTTTTTTGTAGCTCTATCGTTGCCGGTATTGATCCCCCAGGCATCCTTCTCCCAGACATCCTCGCCTCAAATCAAGACCGCGGTGGTCGGCACGGCGGCAAATCCAGAAAATGCGGGGGCCGATGCGTCAAAACCGCAGGGCCCCGCCTTCGCGACGCCTGGAGGCAACGAATGGCCTATGCCTGGCGCAAACACGGCGCTCACGCGCTACAGCTCTCTCTCGGACATCAATGCGCAAAACGTCGGCAAGCTGACGAGTGTCCTCACCTTTTCGATGGGCGTCGATCGCGGACAGGAAGCGGCGCCACTCGTCATAGGCGATACGCTCTATGTCGTCTCGCCGTATCCCAATATCCTGTACGCGCTCGACCTTTCGAAACCTGGTGCGCCTTTGAAGTGGAGTTACAAACCCCACCCTCTGGCCGCGTCGCAAGGCGTGGCATGTTGCGATGTCGTCAATCGCGGTCCCGCCTATGCGAACGGCCGCGTCTTCTTCAACACGTTGGACGGCAATACGATCGCCGTCGACGCGACAAGTGGAAAAGAGATTTGGCGAACACAGCTCGGCGATATCACGCACGGCGAAACGATCACAATGGCGCCGCTTGTCGCCAAGGACAAAGTTCTCGTCGGCGATTCAGGCGGCGAAATGGGCGTGCGCGGCTGGATTGCGGCACTCGACCAGGCCACCGGTAAGGTCGACTGGAAAGCCTACAGCACCGGCCCCGATTCCGAGGTGCTGATCGGTTCGGATTTCAAACCATTCTACCCGCAATACAAAGGCAAAGACCTGGGCGTATCGACGTGGCCTGCCGATATGTGGAGACATGGCGGCGGTACCGTATGGGGCTGGGTTGCGTATGATCCCGATCTCAATCTTGTCTACTACGGCACGTCGAATCCGGGTCCATGGAATTCGTCGATGCGGCCTGGCGACAATATGTGGACGGCAGGTATTTTCGCTCGCGATCTCAATACCGGGCAGGCGCGATGGTTCTATCAGACAAGTCCGCATGATATGTCGGATTACGATGGTGTGAACGAGACGATCCTCGTCGATGCCAACTGGAACGGAAAGCCAAGAAAGCTCCTCGTTCATCCCGATCGCAATGGCTACGTTTACGTTCTCGATCGCGGGACGGGCGAAGTTCTATCGGCGAAGCCTTTCGCCCCCATAACGAGCAGCACCGGCGTCGACCTCAAGACCGGGCGCATTCAATATAACGCGGCTAAGCAGCCAAAGGTCGATCAAGTCGTCAAAGACGTCTGTCCCGCTCCACCAGGCGGCAAGGATTGGCAGCCATCCTCGTTCTCGAATTCAACGGGCTTGCTCTACATTCCACACAATAATCTGTGCATGGATATCGAGGAGGGCGAAGTCGGCTACATCGCGGGGACGCCCTACGTCGGCGCCAACGTCAAGATGAAAGCAGGTCCGGGCGACGGCCATCGCGGTGAGTTTGACGCTTGGGATATCAAGACCGGGACGAAGGTGTGGAGCATCAACGAAAAGTTCCCCGTCTGGAGCGGCGCTCTCTCAACGGCTGGCGATGTCGTTTTTTACGGAACGATGGACGGCTGGTTCAAGGCGGTGGACGCTAAAACCGGCAAGCTCCTTTGGCAGCACAAAACCTCGTCGGGAATTATCGGCCAGCCGACAACATGGCGCGGCCCCGACGGTAAACAGTATGTGTCGGTTCTATCGGGGGTCGGCGGATGGGCGGGCGCCATCGTTGCCGGCGGCCTTGACAAGCGTGACGGAACAGCCGCGCTCGGCTTCGTCAATGCGATGAAGGATCTGCCAGAGGCCACGACAAAAGGAGGAACGCTCAATGTCTTCGCGCTTCCTTAGCCTCGCATGCGGCGCCGTTGCGACCGTCTTCCTGGCATCTTCTCCCGCAATCTCACGCGAACTCAAGGTCTGCGCCGATCCGAACAATATGCCTTATTCCAACGCGAAAGGTGAAGGTTTCGAAAACCGGATCGCCGAATTGGTCGCCGCCGACATGGGCGCAACGGCGAAGTTCGTCTGGAAGCCAGAATGGCGCGGCTTTGTCCGTAAAGGGCTGAAAGCCGGGCTTTGCGACGTCGTTCCCGGCGTACCGACGAGCTTTGAGCGCGTTCGAGCAACAAAACCTTATTATACGGCGAGCTATGCCTTCGTTCAGCGGCAAGGGGCAAGCCCCGTAACATCCTTCGACGATGAGCGACTTAAGACTTCACGCATCGGTGTCCAACTCGTCGGTAATGACGGCGCAAATACGCCGCCGATGGATGAGCTTGCGCGACGTGGTCTCAATCAGCATGTCCAGGGTTTCATGGTCTATGGCGATTGGTCGAAGCCAAATCCGCTGGCGCCGATCGTCGACGCAGTCTCGAACGGCGATATCGATATCGCGCTCGTGTGGGGACCTATCGCCGACTATTACGCCGCACGCGAGATACCGCCATTGCGCGTAACGCCGGTTACGACGGGGCGCTTGATGTCATTCTCGATCGCCATGGGCGTTCGCAAGCAAGATGAAGAACTCGCGAACGAGATCAACCGAATTATCGACCGGAGACGCGACGACATCAGAAAAATTCTTGCTGACTACAACATTACGCCTTCCATGGACCAGAAATCCGCAACTGCGGAGTAAGAACAGTGACGCGTATATTTTCCTTTCTGGCGTGCGCCGCATTGGCGATGTCGCTGTCGGCATGCAAAGCGCAAGAAAGCAAAGGCGACCAAGCGACTGAGCGAAGCTCTACTCAATCGAACGAAGAGCCACGCGTCGCCCTGGTGCCGCTAACGCCTGGAGCAGGCAAGCCCGTCGTCGATCACAGCGCCGAAGGCCGCCGCATCGAAAACGATCCCGAGCAAATCGCTGCAGGGAAGCAACTCTTCACGGCCATGAACTGTGTCGGGTGCCATTTCCATGGCGGCGGCGGCATGGGGCCGCCTCTGATGGACAACGTCTGGATCTATGGCGATTCCATCGAAAACATTGCCGCCACCATCCGGGAAGGCCGCCCGAATGGCATGCCGTCGTTCCGGGGATTCCTGCCAGACGAACAGATTTGGCAGCTCGCCGCTTATGTCCGCTCGCTATCACATCCGCCGCACAATCAGACAGCCGCTCAAGAAGAAAAGAAATGAGAAGCGCGCAGCACGATCTAGTGAAAGTGACGGCGAACGCTGCTCCGGCGTTCTCTTTGTGCGCCTTGTTTCCTGCCCGGGCATTCGCGACCGCTGCCCCTCTCAATTTTCTTCAGTCCTCCGGCCCTAAGGCCGACAGCATCCTTGCGCTGACCTGGGGCCTACTCGCGATTTCGATCATCGTTGTGATTTTGATGACTGGGCTGGTCTTATGGGCTGTATTCCGGTCGCGCTCCCCGTCTGATCTGGACAACGGCATACAGCCTGACGGCCATCGACCAAACAATTTCAACATTTTTGGATGGGGCCTCGGCATCACGACGCTTGTCCTTGTTGGCTGCGTCGTCTGGACGATGGTAACGCTTGCGGCCATTGGCGAGCCGCCGCAAAAGCCTGCGTTGACGATCGCGATCACGGGACATCAGTGGTGGTGGGGGATTCGCTATTTGAGCGACAAGCCATCTCAAGTTTTCACCACAGCCAATGAAATTCACATCCCGGCGGGCGTTCCGATAAAAGTGACGCTGCGATCTGCGGACGTCATCCACTCATTTTGGGTACCCGCACTGTCAGGTAAGACGGATGTCATTCCAGGGCAGATCAACACCACCTGGATCGAAGCGAAAAAGCCGGGCACCTATCTCGGGCAATGCGCAGAATACTGCGGCGCCCAGCACGCCCATATGGCAATCCGCGTCGTCGCGGAACCCGAGGACAAATTTGCGGCATGGCGAAACGATCAACTGAAATCCGCAGCGCCGCCAGCGACGGACGACGGGAAAGCTGGACTGGTCGTGTTCGAGCGGCGCTGCGCGGGCTGCCACACCGTTCGCGGGACGGAAGCCGGCGGTATCTATGGGCCAGATCTGTCGCACCTTATGACTCGTGCGACGCTCGCGGATGGAACGGTCCCTAACGCCGGTGGCTATCTCGCGGGATGGATTGCCGACCCACAGCACATCAAACCGGCAAGCCGCATGCCGCGGGTCTCTCTGTCGGGCGACGAGCTTCAAGCCGTCACGAGCTACCTCAGAACGTTGCACTAGGAGGGACACGCATGGCAGAAACGACCGCGATCCCGACCGTCGATGCGACGCCTGCACTTGCTGAAAAGCTCGAACGCATTTGGGAGACGCGCCCGGGATTCCTCGGATGGCTCTCGACCGTCGACCATAAGTCGATCGGCATTCGCTATATCGTTACGGCCTTTGCATTTTTAATCATCGGCGGCATCGAAGCGCTGATTATGCGTCTCCAACTCGCCGGTCCCAACGAGCATTTGCTGACTCCCGAACAATATAATCAGCTTTTCACGATGCATGGCGTGTCGATGATCTTTTGGTACGCCTCGCCAATTCTCTCTGGGTTCAGCAACTACCTGTGGCCGTTGCTGCTTGGATCGCGCGACATGGCGTTCCCGCGGCTCAACGCCCTTTCCTATTGGATTTATCTATTCTCCGGAATTTTCCTCTATGCCAGTTTCGTCGGCGGCGTTGCCCCGGACGCCGGTTGGTTCGACTACGTGCCGTATGCGTCAAAGGACTTCAATCCCGGCATCAACATCGACATTTACGCGATGGCACTGATCTTTCTAGGGATCTCGACGACGGTGGGTGCTATCAACTTCGTCGTGACGCTTTTGCGCACGCGTGCTCCTGGGATGTCGATCAATCGCTTACCCATCATGGTGTGGGGAACGCTCACGGCATCGGCCGGAAATATCCTTGCAGTTCCCGCTGTCAGCCTAGCGTTTTTTCTTCTCTGGCTCGACCGGCGATTCGGAACGCATTTCTACGACGTACCAGCGGGGGGGCAACCGCTCCTATGGCAACATCTCTTTTGGATGTTTGGGCATCCCTGGGTCTATGCCATCGTGCTTCCAGCCATGGGCATCGTGTCCGATGCGCTTCCTGTTTTTTGCCGGCGTCCTCTCGTCGGCTATACCTTCGTTGCCCTGGCTACTGTCCTGACGATGGTTCTCGGCTTCGGCGTCTGGGTCCATCACATGTTTGCGACAGGTCTGCCGAACATCGGCATGTCCTTCTTCAGTGCAGCTTCGTTCGTCATCGTTATTCCGAGCGCGACTGCTGTCTTCGCCTGGATCGCCACCATAGCGATGGGGCGTCCACAAATGACGACCCCGTTTTTGTTCTTCTCCAGCTTCATCGTTCTTTTCGTTATCGGCGGCGTATCGGGCTTCATGACCGCAGCCGTGCCGGTCGATTGGCAGCTGACCGACACCTATTTTGTCGTCGCCCACATTCATTACGTGCTGATCGGTATCAACGTCTTTCCGGTTATCGGAGGGCTCTATTACTGGTTTCCGAAAATGACGGGGCGCATGTTGAGCGAGCGTCTGGGCAAATGGAATTTCTGGCTCACATTCATCGGTTTCAATGTTGCGTTCCTACCGATGCATCTGACCGGACTTCTTGGAATGCCGCGCCGCATCTACACTTATGGACCCGACTTCGGATGGACGACGCTGAATATGATCACAACGATCGGCGCCTTCATTCTCGCTTTCGGAATACTGCTATTTCTCATCAACATCGCCATCAGTCTGCGTTCGGGCGCCCTCGCAGGACCAAATCCGTGGAACGCTCCGACGCTCGAATGGGCGACGTCCTCACCACCACCAGCTTACAACTTCGCAGTCATTCCAATCGTCGCAAGTCGCCATCCTTTATGGGAAGACAGCCTCCAGGAAACCGATGAGCGCTCTTCGATCAATAGCGGCTTGGCGCTCGACCATGGCCGCGAGACGATCGCCACAACCCCGATCGACGCGGAGCCTGATGCTATCCTAAAAATGCCGGACGATAGCTATGCGCCGTTATTCTTGGCTTTAGGTCTCAGCGCGCTTTTCGTCTCCATGCTCGCGCAGTCGCTCGCCGGCGGCGTTTTTTCCATCGTCGCCATTCTTCTCTCGATACTGCTGTGGCTTTGGCCCACGCGCGTGACGTTCCGGCCCGTTGAGGTGTCGCATGGCTGATCTTGTCGTCTCTCGGCCGGATGTGCACCTTCCCGCTGCCGGACTTCATCGGTCATCGGGCTGGTGGGGAATGCTGTTCGTAATTGCGACGGAAGCCGCGGTCTTCGCCTATCTGCTCTTCAGTTATTATTACATGGCCATAGAAATACATTCGACGTGGCCCACACATCCGCCTTCATTGAAGTTGGCATTGCCGAACACGATCATTCTTCTCGCCAGCAGCGTAGCGATTTGGTGGGGCGAGCGTCAGTTCAAACAAGGGCGCCGCGCAGAGGCGTTCCTCGGCATGTCGCTCGCGGCATTTCTAGGTCTCTTGTTCTTGGGCATTCAACTTTTGGAATGGCACAATAAGAGCTTCACGGTCTCGTCCGACCCGTACGGATCGCTTTATTTTACGATCACAGGATTTCATATGGCACACGTCGTTGCCGGCTTGCTGATGATCGTCGCGTTGATTTCCTGGATGGCCGCGGGGCTCCTTTCGGATCGCCGGCGCATCGCGCTCTCAATCGGCGCGCTCTATTGGCATTTCGTCGATGCCGTCTGGCTGACAGTATTCTTCACTTTCTACATCACCCCTTACTTGAGCTAAGCGATGCATCAAGGCGCAACCATATCGGGCTCAGCCCATCCAGCCCCTCACCGAAAGAAGGCCCCGCTGTCGGCGTTGGCATTCGGGCTTCTTTCCGCACCAATTGCGTGGGTTCTGCATCTGCTCGTCAACTATTCGATCGCAGGCCAACGTTGCATCGGCGCCGTAGCTCGGGAAGATATTTTACGTGGTCCCCCGGGAACTCTGACCATGATTCTTCTCGTTGACATCGCCTCGCTCGCGCTGGCGGCGTCAGCAGGATACGTTGCTTTTGTTCTCTGGAAGAAAACGAAAGATGAAAAAGTGGGAGAGGCGCGTGCACTCGTCCATGCCGGAGAAGGTCGAACGCGCTTCATGGCCATGTGCGGAGTTCTAACAAGCACGCTGTTCGGGTTCGCAATCGCAGTCGATGCCCTTGGATCTATCGTGGGGCCGCCATGCTGAAAAAACTTTGCCCTCTTATATCGTTTCTGACGACCTTCTGCGCAACTGCAGCGAGTGCACACGCCATATCCAATGACACTCAGTCGTCCGAGACGATCAGATACCTCGAAACAATTGCTATCGTAGTCGCCGTTGTAGCATATGCAGCGGGAGTCATTCGCATACGGCGAGAGGTTGGTGAGTGCCGCGTCGTAACCGCGTCGCAAACTATCGCATTTGCAATCGCGATGGCCCTGTTCGTCATCGTCCTGTCCCCACAAGTTGACGAAATCACCGACGCGCTTTTCTCGGCGCACATGGGTCAGCATTTGATCCTGATGCTGGTCGTACCCCCTTTGCTCGTCTGGAGTCGCCCGATCCTCGTAATGATCTGGGGGTTGCCGCGCAGCTTCCGCAAGCAGGTCGCCACTTCCATTACGGTCCATTGGCTGCGATCAGGTATTTGGCATCTGATGCACCCGTTGTCGGTGGCAGCGCTTTTCCTCGGAACTTTTTCGTTCTGGCATCTGCCTCGCCCCTACGCCTGGAGCCTTCAGAATGAATGGGTACACACGTTCGAGCATTTGAGTTTCGTCATCACCTCATTCATGTTCTGGACGCTTGTGATCGAACCGTCGGGTCGGCGTCGAATGGAATTTATTCCGAGCATGCTGTTCGTTGCCGCCATCGCAGTTCTCAGTGGTCTCCCCGGCGCTCTGATGATCCTGTCGCCGGTTGTCCTGTTCAAGGCTCACGGGATGGCGGCTTATGCATGGGGAATGACGCCGCTTGAAGATCAGCAAATCGCGGGCTTGATCATGTGGATCCCTGCCGGAATTTTTTTTCTGGCTCCGATTGCTTGGTTGTTCGTCAAATCGCTCCAGAATGCTGAACGTCGCAGAACAGTAACGCATTTGGCTAGAGCCCGAATGCTGGTGCTTTTGGTCGCCGCTGTCTTGTCAGGAAATTCCGTTGTTAAGGCCGAGCCCGCCGGTGCACCGGAAAATGCCAAAGCGCTCATAGAACACTATGGATGCGGATCGTGTCATACGATTCCGGGCATCGATAACGCCGACGGGCGCGTTGGCCCGCCGCTCGCGGGAATTGGCGACCGCGTTTTCATTGCGGGGCGATTGCAGAACAACATCGAAAACATGACCAAATGGATCGCCAGCCCACAATCCGTCGCCCCTGGGAACGCCATGCCGGATATGGGCTTGAAGACCACAGATGCGGCAGCGATCGCTTCGTATCTCGAAAAGCTGCATCAATAGCGAGGGACATGGGTTCAGGGCGGTTCCCTCGCATCCAAAGTCGACGCAAGGGTTTGCGCTTCAATGTCGGGCGAGCAGGCGCAGGGCAAGCTGAGCATTTCATTGTCGAGGTGTTTCGTTGACCGGCTTGTAGAAGAGGTCGACGACTCCGCCCTCAGCTGCTGCAACGCCCGTCCTGCAAGGAAGATGGCGGTCAGGACCAAATGATGCGAAAGCGGAAAACCAATGCCATTGACGTAAAAGTATTTGCCGTCAGGCGAAAAACGCATCACGACCTCCCAAAAGGATAAGCGCGGCTTTTTTCATCTCTTCACAGATTTGACGACTTTGCCCACAAGCTGCGACCAAATTCGACTTTGAAGCGCTCCCGATGTCGTGCCACCCTGAATGCTGACTGGGGATTTTTCGGGGGAAGGTCTCATGCCACTCGATGGAATGCGTGACGAGGATGAACCGCGCGGACCGCGCTGTGCGAGTTGCCACGAGCCTTTGGTCGATGGACAACGCGTCCGTCATGTCCATTTCAGCAACGATCCGCACGGCTTTCGTGGCTTGACTGGCAAATATCACGAAGCCTGCAGCAGGCCCTTCGTCTCGCTCGCCCATGTCATCAATCTCACCCACGCACGCGGCTTCTAGGCGATTGAATTGAAGCGCGATAGGACGGCGAGATCCTCGCCGCCCTCTCATGCATAGCGCGTCAGTCGCCAGCCACCGCAGTTGCCTTCATTTTTTCGATCGCGTCATCGATCGTAAAGCTGTTGGGCTTCTGTATCGGCGGGAAGTCCTTGAACGTCTCGGCAAATTTTGCGGCAACCATATTGATCGCGAACACAATATAGTCGCGACGAATGAACCACTCATAGTACGTGTTCGACGTTGTATCGGCGAATTCGTAGGGATCAGTGCGTAGATTAAAGAGTTTTGGCACGCGCAATCGCGTAAATGGCTCCGCCCAAACCTGGAGCGTTCCCTTGCAGCGCTGTTCCATGAAGACACATTTCCAATTGTCGTAGCGCAACGCGAGAATATCGCCATCGTCGCTGATGTAGACGAACAGCTTGCGTGGACTCTCTTTTTGTTCGCCGGTCAAAAACGGGAGCAGATTGAAGCCATCGATGTGGTTCTTGTACGTCCTTCCACAAGCCTGATAACCCTTTTTCAGCTTGTCCATGACGTCGGGATCGCCCGCCATTGCGAGAAACGTCGGAAACCAGTCGTGAAGCTGAACTATCTCCGTGGAGACTTGTCCCGGCTTTATCTTTGCCGGCCACCGCACCAACTGAGGAATTCGGAAGGCACCCTCCCAGTTCGTATTTTTCTCGGAACGGAATGGCGTCATGCCGCCATCCGGCCAGGAGTTGCGATGAGGACCATTGTCGGTTGAGTATTGGACGAACGTGTTCTCTGCGATGCCGAGTTCATCGAGAAAATCCAGCATCTGGCCAATGTTCTTATCGTGGTCGATCATCGTGTCGTGATACGGCGACTGCCAACGACCGGCTTGACCGAGGCTTTCTTTTTTGGGGTGAGTATAAAGGTGCATGTGAGTGGTGTTGAGCCACACGAACCACGGCTTCCCCGCGTCTTCGGCGCGCTTGATGAAATCCTTCGCCGCGGCTACGAACTCGTCATCACAGGTCTCCATACGCTTACGGTTCAATGGACCCGTGTCTTCTATTTTCTGCTTGCCGACCTTCCCCCAGCGCGGCTCTTCGGTTGGATCGTCTTTATCGGTCGCCCAAGAATGGATGACGCCGCGAGGTCCAAAATTCTTGCGATAATTTGGGAAGTCCTTTTCAGGAAAATAGTCGTACATCTCCGGCTCTTCTTCGGCGTTTAAATGGTAGAGATTGCCGAAGAACTCGTCGAAGCCGTGATTGGTAGGCAGCATGTGATTAAGATCGCCGAGGTGGTTCTTTCCGAATTGACCAGTCGCATAGCCTTGATTTTTCAATGCGCCCGCAATCGTTACGATCTTCTCATTCATGCCGATCGGCGCGCCAGGCATGCCGACTTTCGATAAGCCGGTGCGAAGCACGCTTTGGCCGGTGATGAAAGAAGAGCGCCCCGCGGTGCACGATTGCTCACCGTAGGCGTCGATAAACATCATGCCTTCTTTGGCGAGACGATCGATGTTGGGCGTCTGATAGCCCATCAATCCATGCGAATAACAACTTAAATTCGAGATGCCGATGTCGTCACCCCAGATGACGAGGATATTGGGCTTGTCGGATTTACGGGGTGCGCCGCTGCTGCCTTTCGCTTCCTTGGCCATGTTAGGCTCCTTTTGGTTTCTGCTATTCCCTCCATGGTATTTCCCCAATAAATTCGCTTCGCCCGTACTGATTGCGTCCTACGTATCCATCTTGCCTCCTGTTGTTGGCGCTAGCCAAATGGTCCGATCTGGAAAAGCATGCTGACGATCGCAAAGATGCCGATCAGCAAAAGGACGATTGCAGTGATAAGTGTGAAGGATGGAGGAAAGCGGCTCTCGCCGTGAACCAGTCCGGCCTCGCGCATCATCTCGCGCTCTTGGCGCAAGCCCAACATGAATTGCACGTGATAGATGATGCCGACGACCAACATGATAATGCCGAGCAGAACGAGCGCCACACCAAAATTTCTGGATGCTCCGGCATGCGTGATCACATCCTGATCTCGCAGCTTCTGAAACACCTGAAAAATAGTGAATCCGAAGCTGATGAGCGATAGCGAGGTGCGGATGACAGACATCAACGTCCGGTCGGCGCTCATACGCGTGCGTTGAAACGACATACCAGTACGACGTAGCGAAAGCTCGACCGAAATATCGTCCGACGCAGATGCACTTGTGATGGCGGATTTTGGATCGCGCGCCATAACTGATCATGCCTCTCGGGATTTCTGAGCGCACCATAGCCGCGCAATGCGGGCGACAGGCCCTCGGATCAGCAGGTACGGGACGAAGGCCAAAACAACGGCAATGATAACGGCCTCAGCAGGATAGAAAGTTCCCAATACCTTGAACTGATAGATCGCATCCATGACGAGTCCCAAAAGAATGATACGCGCCGTAGAAACGATGCCTTCGCGTAGCCGCTCCGAACGTTTTTGAGCATTCGTGAGTACCGTCCAGAAATAAGGGGACCGGCCGAGACGCGCGTCATTGATGCCATCGTGCAGGGCAGCCATCATCGCCATCGTCGGCTGCAAAATAAAGCGGAATGACATCGGTCCGCTGGGCCGCCCCGTAAAGTCTTGCCATTGTCTTTTAAAAACCTCGCTCGACACGCCGTACCAAAACAAGCCGAGCAGGATGAGTGCCGCGGACGCCAGCACCACGGCTTGCGCCAGGACGCTTGAGCCAGATGAGGTTTGGCTGGTCATCTATGGCGCTCCCTGACGAGATGCGTTGAGATATTCGCTTGAAATAGATTCTTGAATTGCTTCCGGGCGACTTCGCGAACGGGCGATACTCATCGCCCATCCTCTCCAGCAGCGCTAAAATTTCAGGGCAACGCTGGGCAGAGAAAATTGGCTCCTGCGCCGAAAAAATCGAGATCGCCCGCCAGTTTCTGGGCAGCGAGCGGCTTTTGATCGTGCAAACAAATACATACGCATAGCCGGCATCCGGGAACGCGTAGCGACCTCCCATCTACGACCGAGACTGTCTTGCGAGATCATTCAGTAGTCAACGTAATTTGTTATTGCGGTGCGGGCGTGCCACGCCCAATGGCATGAGCTCAAATTGGCGCGGGGGGCCCTGTGAGAACCCCGTTTTTCCTGGTTCATGGCTTGACCTCCTTGGGATAGATCGTCTTCCAGTCATGCTTCATGTCGACAACCGTCCAACCTTTGGCGGTCGCTTGATCAAGTGCTTTGTCGAGCTTGCCGACGCGAGATGAGCGATCGTAGGCCCATTCGCGTTCGGCATCGGTGTGATGCACGAGCAGGCAAAGCCGCGTGGCCGGCGCATCGCACGTCCATTCGAGCATTTGAAGATCGCCGTCGGAATTACCGAACGCGGCGACCGGCCGCCGGCCAATGTGGCGCTCGATGCCGACCGGCTTTCCGTCTTTATCGTCGTTGAGGACGAGAGTCGGCAACTTCACGATCAACGGCTTGCCGTCGTGCATTTCAAACTTCAGCCCACCAGAACTGCCGATGACTTGCTCCGGTGGAATGCCGTAGACGCGCTCCGTCCAAGGCCGCATGAACTCGATACCGCCACCGGAGACGATAAACGTCTTGAAACCGTTGGCGCGGAGATAGGATAATAATTCCAGCATCGGCTGATAGACTAGATCGGTGTAAAGCCGGCCCATCGTCGGATGCTTGGCCGTGCTAATCCAGTCTTCGGCGATTTTATCGAATTCGTCCGTCGTCATCCCTGCATGCGTGGCGGCCATAACCGCCGCAATGCCGGACTCTCCGGATTTAGCGATACCTTTCATATCGCCTTTCAGGATCGAGGCGAACGGCTCCTTATCCTTCCATTCGGGATGCTGCGGGGCGAGACTTCGAATTCTGTCGATGACAAATTGTGCCTGGACGTAAATCGGCTTCTCCGCCCACAGCGTCCCGTCATTATCGAAGACAGCGATGCGTTGCGTCTCGGGCACAAAGTGCGCTCCGCCCCTCGCCGTCACCCTTCCAACGAAGTCGAGGATCTGCCGCTTGGCTTGGCTTTCCTCCCAGGAGGGCAATGGATCAGATAGCGCGCCGGCTGCGGCCGAGACAACGAGCATGCATGCCAGGAAACCCAGCATCCAGCCGATGTGTATGCGTGCCACCGCAACCATCATGTGAGGCTCTAGGAGTTACTGAACTCGTTGCAGTCTCTCATCGATCATTTTGTTCAATCCGCCTCGGAATCAGAACGCTATCTGCGCCTTCTGAAACCACCGCGCCTCCCGCCGCCGCGATGAGCGTGGAATGCTGGTCGCTTCGCATGAGGACGAGCGCGCATGTGCCGCGGCCGGTTCGGCTTTACGAATTTCCTGCCACCCGTTGAGCGACGAACATGTGCTGCCCTGTTTTTGCCGCCTCTTGCCTTATTGAAATTGCGGCCGTTATGGCGCAATTGCGCGCCGTGATTGACCTTATTGTCGAGCGCCCTGTGGTCGGTATTTTTGAGGCGTCGTTCGACGTTGGCGCGGTTGAAATTTTTATTGCGCACGACATGCCCACGATGGTGCGCGTCGTGCTTCCAGACATTGCTCTTGATGCGGCGGCGGTTGTCGTCGATACGATTCCAGCGGTTCACGTTAACGTCGATGCGACGGTGACGCCAATCCCAGTGGTTCCAGCCCCAGATGCCGCCGGCGATGGCGACACCGGCCGCCCCCCAAAAATATCCGTCCACGAACGTCGCGTCCGGATACCCCCAATAATACGGCGGATAGTCCGGATACCACCACGGCCCGTAGACCACCGACGGTTCATAAACCGGCACGTAAACCGTATCGGGCTCGGCAGGCTGGATGACGTAGGATCCATCGTCCTGCGTGACGGTCTGCTGGGAATTGCTTCTGAGATGGCCACTTGAATCGGCTTTCTGACGCAGGAACTGCACCTCATTCATGACAGCGTCTTGCTGTGCAAGAAATGCGTCACCGAGGTTCTGCGTCCAGTCGAGTTGATTGCTCATCATGTTCAAGACGTCCGGGAACTGGACGAGCGCCTTAATGCTTGGGTCCCAACTTTTACTTTTCAGGGCATCGACGAGCGCATCACCTTGCAATTTGGCGTTGGCAGGATCGCTGCGCCATCGCGCCGCTTCCACGACATCCAAGGGATAGGTCGACGCCATTAAAACGTTGGACAGAAGATCATCTGGATAAAGCGCGATTGGCGCCAGCATCTGGTCGAGTTGCTGCTTGGAAAACTTCTGCTCATCGGCATAAGAGGCAGCCGGCACAACAACAGACAGCATTAGGAAGGCAACACAAGTCTTCAAGAGTATTCTCATTTTTCCTCGCAACGCTTATTCCTCGTCAGGACGTTTTCGAACGACACATCGGAATCCGACATGACTGGTTGACGTGTCGATTGGTTCGGCATGGCGCGCCGCAGGGCGATAGCGGCGGCAATAGTTTGGTGCGCACAAGTGCGACCCGCCCTTCAACACCTTGCGAGGAATACGGATGTTTGGCTGGCACGGGTCGAAACTTTGCTCTCTCGCCGGTCCGCGCGGATTAACCGGAACGCAGCAGGCTTTTGGAGCGTCGGCCGCATGCTTCGTCGAGTACCAATCAGATGTCCATTCCCAGACGTTCCCGATCATATCGTATAGGCCGAAGCCGTTTGCGGGAAAGGCTCTGACTGGCGAGGTACGCTCGTAACCGTCTTCCTTCAGATTTTCGAGCGGGAACATGCCTTGCCAGGTATTGGCCATGTGCCGACCCTGAGGTGTGAATTCGTCCCCCCAGGCAAATTCCGCATCTTCGAGACCGCCGCGTGCTGCATATTCCCACTCAGCTTCGGTCGGGAGTTCTTTGCCGGCCCACATCGCGTAGGCTTCCGCATCAGCATACGCGACATGGACGACCGGATGCTCATCGAGCCCTTTCGTCCACGAACCTCTTCCATACGGATGACGCCAATTCGCGCCGAAGCGAAAATCCCACCACTGGCTCCAATCTCTCAAGTCGACCGCATGCCTGGGCGGCGTAAAGACGAGAGAACCGGCTTTCAACATGTGAGGAAGCGCGCCGGGATAATCTTCGGCCTTGGGGGGGATCTCGGCAAACGTCGTGTAGCGAGTTTCCGAGACGAATTTCTTGAATTGGGCGTTCGTCACAGGCGTCTCGTCGATCCAGAAACCATCGACAGTTACGCGATGGCTCGGGGATTCTTCGGAATAATGCCTGTCCGACCCCATTCGGAATGTCCCGCCGGGCACGAACACCATACCCGGTCGCTCAGTCGGGACTTCACCCTGAGGTCTCGAGTCGATATCCGGATAAACGCTCATCGTCTCCCCGTGCGACGGAGAATTCCTGCCAACAAAGCTGGAGGCGTATAATAGCTATCGCGCGCGGAACCGAAAATGCGTTCGAAGAAAGTTAGCCAAAAATTGCTTAAGCATAACCAGCCGCTCGCTGATGCGTAGTGACCGCCTACTCAGCGCGGACTGTCTAGTGGCTTTTGCCGATAGTCAAACGAATACGTCGCTGCGCTGCGTTAGGACAGAATGAAAATCACCGCTGCGTACTGATTAAAATCCTATTTCGAATGATAAGAGGTTGGTCATTCGATAGTCGGATCAATAGCGGATGGTGCCAGAAACAATCGTCATGCTTCCATCCCAACGCTTCTCGACATTGTACTCTTCATAGTGCCGAGCGTTGAGAATCAGGACGGTGCCGTTCGCGATCGTCGTATATTGAACACCGCCGCCAATCGCGTCGACGCTGCCCTCAAGCGGACCTAGGCGGGCGCCGGATCCTGAAATTGGCGATACTCATAGGCTACGACGCCGATGACCAATCCCTTCGCGGCCTCGCGGCGCACTCGTAGTGAAAATTCGTGCCGCTTTAATAGTCCCTGGCCGTGTTCTCGAAATTATAAGTGATGCCAGCCCCGAATGCGGCGCTTCCCAGTCCGTAAGTGGAGAAGCCATATTCGTCAGCATGCGCCTCTGTTACCGCGGAGGCAGAAAGCAAAATGCAAACAACAAATTGGATTTTCGTCCGCATTCCGAGACCCCCCATCTCCGAAAACGCAACGATAATTCGTAATCCTAAGTTGGAAAAATCAGATTGGCTGTAGCAGGCTCATCACTGCTGCACAAATTGAGGTCAACGAGCCTCGCCAAGCCTTGGTTGAGCGCATCGGGTGAGCTTTTAGAACCTTGTTGTCATTAGCTGGCATTTTCACCCCGGCAGGCTGAAGTGTCGGCGCGGCCATCAACTCGATGACCGGCCGACATGGCATCACACAGACTAGAAGGTAACAGTGACGCCAGCGTTGAAGGAGCGTCCTTGTCCGGGAACAGGCGATATCAAACCGGTTTGTCCTTCGGCAGCGTAGTCGGCCCAATCGACGCCGCCGAGAGGCGGGTAGTAGAGCTTGTCGAAAAGATTTGAGATGCCGAAATCGAAGCGAACGTTTTGCCACTGATAACTGGACCGCAAATCGACAAGCGTGTAGCCCGGCGTTGTGGGCTCGTGTCGCAACGCGTTAACGTCATCCTTAGCGTTGACCATCGTCAATTGCACCGCGTTCGACCAATTGCCGAGCTGATGGCTGAGCGTCAACTGCGCGTTGAGCGGCATCATATGATAGAGGGTATCGCCGGTGTCGAGGTTCTCGCCATTGACGTAACCAATAATGCCGGCGATGCCGAACTGGCCATAGACGGCGCTATTCCACAGATCGAGGCTGCCCGACACGTTGACGCCGTAGAGTTGGGCGGCGTGGTTGGCGAACTGCAAGGTCACGAACTCGCTGGACGGCATCGCCATGCCCCCCATGTTCATGCCGCCCATTTCGCCCATACTGCTCTGCGACTTCAGGAAATTGGCGTCGATGTAGTCCTGCACGTATGTGTAGTAAGGCGTGACCTTGATATCCCACGCGCTCCCCGTCCGATCGTGCCAGCCTGCCGTGAAGCTTACGGTGTTGGCGATCTCGGGCTTTAAGTCGAGGTTACCGACATAGCCGTTGGCGTCACCGTACCAGCCGATCATGTCGGCCGCCATGTTGCCAGTGCTCCAGGCGTAGCGCTCGTAGAGATTGGGCGAGCGTGTCTTGCGAGCGTAGCCTATTTCGTAGGTTTCATTTGCGGACGGTTCATAGCGGACGAGCGCCGTTACGTCGAAGTTGGCATCGATGCGATCGTGGTCTTGCGCGTTGAACGCTGCAGCATCAGCTGCATACATGGCGCTATAGCCATGGACATCGCCGGTATCCATCCAGACCATGTCATTGCGGAGTCCGATCAACGTGCTCCATGCGCTATCCCAGCGATGCTCCCACTCGGCAAATGTGCCAAGTCGCTGACGCGTGCCATGATTGATATCGATGAACGTATTCGGTCCCATCATCGGTTCCATGCCGGCCACAGGCGGCCACCAATCGTTCAGCGTCTCGCGATGGAACTCGTTGCCGACGCGCAGGATATCGACGGTGGTCAACGGGATTTCGGCTTTGACTGAATAACCCGCATCCGTTCCATCGACGTTCATCGGCATAGCGCCGGATTTATCCGCTAGCATATCCATACGGTGCGCCGTCTGATGATAATACGCACGGAAGTCGAGCGTTCCCCAATCATGATGCGTGAAGGAGCGCAGATTGAAGAGCCACGCGTCGTTGTCGACCATATCCATCCGCTGGTTCACGAACCCTTGATATGGGACGGACGCATAGATACCCCGAAATGTGAAGATATCGGCGCCGTTCCTTATGCCGAGCGTGAGAGCGTGATTGTAAGCTTGATAAAGCGTCGAGCGAACGATAGCTCCGTCGTCGCCGCGAGCGTAATCATCAGCCTTTGTCCAAGCGCCCGAGTAACCGAGGCTGACGTTTTGCGTTGCCGCTTCGGCGTGCACGGAAGTTGAGACCCCGTCGCCATTGCTGCGGTAGAAGGCGGAAATGCTCCCCGAGGTGCGCACGCCTTCTTCAGCAACCGCGAATTCTGGCGGACGCGAATCCACAATCACCGTTCCCCCGAGACTGTCTCCACCTTTGCTGACCGGCGTTATGCCGGCGATTACCTCCGCGACGGCGACCTGCGATGGATCGATGTATGAAAGCGGTGGGTTCATCTGGTTGGTACATGCGGGCGAGATGACCATGCCGTTGACCAACACTTTGACCCGGTCGCCGTTCAGCCCGTTGATCGCGGGCAAGCTTGAAATCCCTCCCGAAGTATAGACGCTGACGCCTGGAACCTTGGTCAAAAGCTGAGCCGTATCGCTCGTAGACGGAAGCTGCGACTGGATCTGATTGCGAGATAGACGCGTGGAATTAAGGGGCTGGGCCAAGCTCTTTGTGCTGCTCCCGGCGCTCTCCATCTCGATCGGCATGGCAACCGGAATTGATTGTTGCTGCGAGGATCGCACCTCATCGCCTTTGCCATTCATTCCGATAGACCTCTGGGTTTTCGCCGTCTCAGGCTTGTTTTCAGGGCTTTCACGCTGAACAACCACGGGCGGCATCGAATTATCCCCGTTTGGCGTTTCCTGTGCAAAGCTCTCTTGTGCCTGCGATCCAAGCACAAGGACGGTCGTTGCCGCTGCGCCCAGCAGCTGCATTCGCTGACTACGAAACATAAAGGCTCCCCCATTTGACCGCGGGTCATCGCGCAGCGACGACGCTGGTCAACACTGGAACTGATATACGTTGTGAATGATTGGTGTCGGATCGCAGATATACAGAGCGATCCAATCGCTATCAGGCAAGCGGTGGGGGGCCGCGGCTACGGGCGTTTACAAGGAAAACAATCGCAAGGAGCACCGCTTCGCTCGCGGCGATCTTTTGGCTTTTCTGAGTGGGCGGCCGAACGATTATGGGCGCCGAGGTCACTGCGAGTTGGAACGCAGCGAGACCTTTGCAAAACGGACAGCTCGACGTCTTGCCGCCTGGTTGTTCAGAGCGGGATTTGCCGCTTTCGCAGATGAAATCGGCGAAGCTGCCGTAATCGGCTGCGAACAGAAAGTGCCGGAGTTCGGAGACAACATGGTTAGGCAGAAGAGATGCAAAATGAAAAACACTCAGCAGCGCGAATGCTGCCGAGACGAGCGCGTGGCGCCGGCGATTAAAGCTCCTCCCTCGATCATGACTTCTGCAAATACGCATTTTCGCTATTTAATCGAAGCTCATCCGCGGGTTTTTTGTTTGTAGGGGCATTCTATCCGATTCGTTATTCGGATTAGCCCCCATCTGTCTAGGTGTTTTAATTGTTGTCAGCGTATCCCCTCGGGCGTGCCAGCCGGAACATTCGCATCGTTGCTGGCGCCCCTCTTCTATTGTCGCCCATGATGCCTCTGGCAACAACGACTTGCGGCGGCTGCACGGTTCTGGTTGTCTCGCGGCACATGTTGGAAGTAAGCGGGAAAGTTGTCGGCGCCGCATTTTCGAAAAACTGATAGATAAAAACGGCCAATGCCCATCCGCTCCATCACCACACGATGGAGCGAACAAGAGCATCGGACGACCGACGATTTATTGCGGTTAAACGGCGAGTTCGCGCGCCGTAATCACGTATTTGAACGTGTCAGCGTTCAGGCAATCGAGCCGCTCGCCTGCGACTTCGGCCTCCGGATACATCAGAAAGCCGACCTTGGGTCCGGTTGCACCCGGCAGCGCCAAATCATGGGCTGTGTTATACGCGAGCCAGTTCCCTTCCCACGCGCCGAACAGCGTCTTGCGCGCTTCGGCGACCTTTTCGTCCGTCAGCGGTAGATTTCCCGGTGGCTCCTCGAGCATGACTTTGCGCACGTCGGCGGGATCCATGGGGACCCAGCCAAATTCCGCAAGAAAGACCTCGGCGCGACAGTGCTGAGCCTTGGTAACGATATCATTCTTGGCGCCGAGGCTTTTGTAGCCGAACGCCGACGGCGCCACGCGCAGCCCATAAAGATCGCGGGCCGGCAGCCCCGCGGCGCGGGCGAGGCCGACAAACAGCGCATTAATATCCGCGCACTTACCACCAAAATTTCCGGATTTGAGAATGTTGGCGATATCGCCGATACCGCATCCGCGGGTTTTGGCGTCGCGATAGCAGTTTTCGACGATCCATTGATAGATTGCGTGCGCCTTATCCGTATCGCTTTTGGCGCCAGCCACGATCTTATCGGACGTCTCCTTCACGATGCCGTCCGTTGGGATGAGATCCGTGGGCATCAGATAAAGATGACGCTCAGTGTCCGATAGCGTTTGCGTTCCGAGCGGCCTGGAGAGATCGACGGCGCGGTTCTGAGTTGCAACCTTGCTGCTCACCTCGATGGAGGGGGCCTTCTCGCCCTCATTCCACACGACGTGCAGGAACTCGGCACCGTATCTCGGATCTTTTACGATTTCGGCGCTTTTGGCGTTTGTACTCCAGCTACTGCCCTCAGGCTTGATCCAGGACGGCTCGGAGAATGCCGGAAGCGGAATCCACGCCTGCGTTACGCCAGAAGCGTTCTCAATCGCCAACCGTGTCGATAATTCGAATTTGCGCCATTTTCCGGTTTGCGGTGCGAACCCAGCTCGCGCGGGCCAACTCGGCAGCGCTGCGATGGCTGAGACTGCAGCGCCGGCTTTCAGAACGTCGCGTCGAGACAGAACCATTGGTTGAACTCCTTTGTGCATCCAGCACTTCGTAAAGCGGTGTCCATGTTCAGCATGTTGTCGCCGGCACTGGCTTGACAGCGCAATCTGCTGCGAACGGGCGATCCGATCCCCGTTCAGCGGCGACAAAAGCGGTGAAGACTATGATCAAGACGCTCGGTCCCGCCCTCAGCGAGGGAAGGACAAGGCACCTACAAATTTTGCCCCGAAACTCGGGAGCGAGGATGCGTCTCATCTGGATCGCAACATACGCTCAGGCGCGCGTCATAATCAATTGCAACCGTCCTCTATCGGCTTGCCAAATGCACGGCGCCACCGCCATCAGCAGACCGATCCTGTGCGCCCTCGTGCATTCTCATAACAAAGCGCAGCCGACCCGAGCCAGCAGTGGGCACGGCCGAAGCCCCGCATTTCGCAATCGCACGGCAAACTCCATCCTGCCGCCAATAAGCCGTTTACGGGCACGCTCCCAAAAGCATAATGTCGCGACGTTCCAGGACGGTTATTTCTTGGCGGATGTGACCAGAGGTCTCCTCAGTGCTTGCCGGGTTCTCTCATCCCCTTTTCATTCATTTCCGCAGACACTCGTCACAGATCGTTACGCAAACGGAGAACCTCGCTCGCGAGTCATTGCCCGCGCTCCTCTTTGGGCTTCGTTTATGGGCATCGACGTGCCTGGCGTTGTATGTCGCGTTTCGACTGGAGCTGGATAACGCATTTTGGGCCGGAACCACCTCTGCAATTGTCTGCCAACCGCATCTTGGCGCCTCGCTCCGTAAGGGGTGGTTCCGAATGCTGGGCACGCTGGTTGGAGCCGTGACAATCGTTATCCTGACAGCGCTGTTCCCACAGGACCGGATCGCATTCCTCTCCGCACTCGCACTTTGGTGCGGGGCCTCAGCATTCGTGGCGACACTACTACGCAATTTTGCTTCCTACGCGGCGGCGCTGGCCGGCTTTACCGCAGCCGTCATCGCCACCGACCAGCTCGGCGCTGTCGGAGGCCTCAACGGCGATGCGTTCATGCTGGCTATCCAGCGCTCGACCGAGATCATTCTCGGCATCGTTTGTGCTGGTGTCATTCTCGCAGCAACAGATTTCGGTGGCGCCCGCAGGCGTCTTGCCGCGTCGCTAGCATCGTTGACGGCAGATATCGCGACCGGCATCGACTCGACACTGAGGGCCGGTGCACAAAATTTGCCGTTCCAGCCGATCCGGCGAGATCTCACACGGCGCGTTATTGCGCTAGATCCCGTGATCGACGAGGCGATCGGGGAGTCGGCTGGGCTTCGTTACCACTCATCGGTATTGCGTGGAACTATGGTCGGCATGTTTGCCGCTTTGTCCGCTTGGCGTGGGATTGCAGTTCGTCTTGCCAACGCCCCCGAAACAGAAGCCAGGAAAGACGCTGATGCGGTGCTGAATGAAATTCCACTCAAGCTTCGCGACATGTCACAGCAGGGCCGCTCCGGGGGTTGGCTTTCCGACCCGGTGGATATGCAGCGGCAGTATCGCGGCGTAGGAGAAACGCTTCGCTCCTCGCCGTTCGACACGCCGTCGACGCGATTGATTGCCGATCAGACAGCGAAAGCCCTCTTTGGAATCGCCCAAGCCATCGGCGGGTTGGCGCTCCTGGTTGCCGCTCCTCGACGAAACGAGCAAAGCAAGACGGTTCACGTTTCTGTGGCTGACTGGTTGCCTGCGCTGATCAACGGCGCCCGCGCGTTTCTCGCGATTATGGCGATCGCGATCTTCTGGATTGCAACATCCTGGCCGAACGGCGCTGCGGCAATCACTTGGGCGGCGGTTGCCGTCACGATTTTTGCGCCAAGAGCCGAGGAAGCTTATTCGTTCGTCATGGCTTTCATGATCGGAGCCGTGATCAGTGCAATTTTTGCTGCTATCATCGCCTTCGCTATCCTGCCTCAGATCGACACGTTCGCAGGGCTTTTTGTCGTTCTCGGCCTCTTTCTGGTGCCAGCCGGCGCTGCGATGTCAAAGTGGCAATCGCCCGTCTTGGTTGCGGTCGTCGCTCTATTCATTCCGCTTCTGATGCCGGCGAACGAAATGACTTACAACACCGTCAATTTCTACAACAATGCGCTGGCCATTGTGGGTGGCACTGGCCTTGGCGCATTTTTCTTCCGTGTGCTGCCACCACTCGCCCCCGCCACGCAAACACGACGGCTACTAGCATTGACCTTGAACGATCTTCGCCGCATGGCGCGTCTTGGAGTGCCAGGCGAAACGGATGACTGGGATCGGCGCATGTATGCGCGCCTCGTCGCGATGCCGTCCGCGGCAGAGCCGATACAGAGGGCGCGATTGCTTGCGGCGCTGTCTGTGGGAGAGCAAATTATCCAACTTTGCCATATCGTCGGTGCCCATGGCCCGCGGCACCAATTCGACGTCGCTCTGGGTCATCTGGCGCGCGGAGAAATCGGGCAGACTATACAGCAGTTGGGTGAGGTGGATCGGCATTTTGAATTGCTTCCGGCACAAAACGGCTTACAGCCTGATTTCTTGCGCGCCCGAAGTCGCATACTTGCGATAGCAGGCGCGCTTAACCAACATCCCTCTTACTTTGGTGCCGCATCATGAGGTTCAGCGAGATCGACATCCTCGGCGTCTATGTGGCACCGATTTCTCTGATGATGATCGCGGCGTGGTTTCTCATGATCGGTGTTCGCAGGCTCGCAGTTAAATATGATGGCTTGCGCTATGTTTGGCATCCTGCGCTTTTCGTATTTGCCATCTACATGATCATCCTATCGTCCATGATTTTGATCGCCGATCGGTGAAATTTTTTATGTCGAACGTCAGCGACGAATTGAAAATGCGCACAGACGATCGCGGTGGGGTGTTTGCGAATGCAGCCCCGCCGCCGGAAGGCGACAGCGCCAAGCTGCATCCGCGGTTCGTGCCCTATCTGCTCACGCTCATTGCCGTCGCGATCGCATTACCGCTAAGCTGGAAGATGTGGGTCGCGTACATGGAGGCACCGTGGACCCGCGACGGAACTGTACGCGCCTATGTCGTGACGGTCGCGCCGGAGGTCGCCGGACGGATCGTCGAACTGCATGTCACCGACAATCAGTTCGTACATAAGGGCGACTTGCTGATGGTGATCGACCCGACCAATTACCGGATCGCCGTCGATTCCGCGAAAGCCTCCGTGCAACAGGCACAAGCCAACATCCAGAATGTGGATAGCCAGATCTCGGTCCAACAGGCGCAGATCGGTGCCAGCCAAGCGCAAGTTGACGACGCCCAGGCCGCGCTCGCGTTCGCAAAACAACAAGCATCGCGATATGGTGAACTTGCTCAGCAGGAGTTTGGCAGTGTGCAGATGGCGCAGCAGACCGCTTCTGCACTACGTCAAAGCCAGGCGTCTCTCAAGAACGCTGAAGCAGCCCTTGTCGTTTCCAAACGGCAGATCGATGCTTTAACCGCCCAGCGCGGCAGCGCAGTCGCTTCGCTTGCGCAAGCCAAAGCGGCGCTCGATCAAGCCGAAGCCAATTTCAAGCGCGTAGAGGTGCACTCTCCCGTCAACGGCTGGGTGACGAACCTGTTGGCTCAGCTCGGTGATTACGCCAACGTCGGGCAAGGCGAAATCACGATGGTCGATGCCGATTCATTCTGGGTCGACGCCTACTTCACCGAGAATGTTCTGGCCTCCATCCATGAAGGCGACCGCGCTCAGATCAAGCTGATGGGTCATAGCCAGATCATCGAGGGCCGCGTTCATGGAATGGCACGCGGCATCAACATTCCCAATGCACAGCCCGGCTCGCAGGGACTGGCGACGGTCAATCCGATCTTCACATGGGTGCGACTGGCGCAAAGAGTTCCGGTGCGCATCGAAATTGATAAGCTTCCGGACGGCGTAATGCTGGTCGCAGGTCTTACCGCGACTGTTCAGATCGACAGCCGGACGACGCCAGCCTCCGCTCAAGACGGCAAACGCTAGGCAAGCTGCTGCGAAACGAGAACCGCGCCGCTTCCATTCTCGCCGGGCGCATCATCACAAATTCGCGAGTCATTCCCTCCCGCGGTAAACTTTGACCACAACTGCGGGAACATACGGCACGCGAGAGTCTTCCTCGATAGCAGGCGAAAGCCCGCCAAACAAAACAATAGCCTCGAGGAGAAACGAATATGAACTTGAAAGTCTCAGCAGTGTTGGCCGGTGCGATTGCGTTCGCTGCGGTGGCAGGACCGGCAATCGCCGACCAACAGTCGAGCAAAATGAAATCCGACCTAAACATGAACACTGGTGCATCGAGTGGTGCATCGACGGGCGAGCAAGGAAAAACCTCCGACCGCACGCCTGGAGACACGTCACCGGATCGCTTGCCCGGATCTACGAAGGCCGGTGCTCCAGGAGCGGGAGGTGCGCAGACACCGGAAGGTACTTCCGATCGCACTCCGAATAATAACGAGAACAACGGCAAATAATAAAAATGGAAAGGGCGCCTAAGGCGCCCTTTTCAATCCTTGGGTCTTCTACCTTTTTCAGATGCCGTTAAGCGGCGATGATGACCTTCAGGGCGCCCGTTTGGGCAGCATGGCCGAAAGTGTCGTAAGCGTCCAGGATCTGACCGAGTTTGAAACGATGTGTGATGAGTTTGGTCGGATCTATTTTTTTGGCTTCCACCGTTTTGAGAAGCATCGGTGTCGTTACAGTGTCGACGAGACGTGTGGTGATGCTGATGTTCTGGCTCCAAAGGCGTTCCAGGTGAAGGTCGACCTTGGTTCCGTGAACGCCGACGTTTGCAATCGACCCGCCCGGCGCGATGATTTCCTCGCAGGTCGCGAAAGACGCCGGAATGCCGACCGCCTCAATTGCCGTATCGACACCGCGTCCTCCGGTGAGCTTCATGACGGCTTCCGTCGCACTGCTTCCCGTAGCGGCGACCGTTTTGGTTGCGCCGAAACGCTTGGCCACTTCCAGCCGCTTGCTGTCAGGGTCAATCATGATGATCTCGGCTGGGGCATAGAATTGCGCGGTCAATAGTGCTGCCATTCCGATCGGACCTGCGCCGACAATCGCAACCGTGCTTCCCGGGGCGACCTTGCCATTGAGAACGCCGCATTCGAAGCCGGTCGGAAGAATGTCGCTGAGCATCACCAACGCTTCTTCGTCGACGCCTTCGGGGAGCAGATAAAGGCTGGTGTCGGCATGCGGAATGCGTACGTACTCGGCCTGCGTACCATCGATAGAGTTGCCGAGAATCCAGCCGCCCGTCGTGCAATGCGAATACATTCCCTTGCGGCAATATTCGCAGCGGCCACATGCTGAGATGCACGAAATCAGCACGCGATCTCCCGGTTTGAAGGACGTGACGCCGGCGCCGACTTTCTCGATAACGCCCGTGCCTTCATGTCCGAGAATTCGTCCAGGCGTGCAAGTCGGGACATCGCCTTTCAGGATGTGCAAATCCGTACCGCAAATCGTAGTTTTCGAAATCTTAACGACCGCGTCGGTTGCGGCTTGTACTTCGGGGATAGGACGATCCTCGACGGCTTTCAGGCCTGGGCCTTTGTAAACGAGAGCTTTCATCTGTGTACCCACTCGGCTTTCCATCAATGATGGCGCGCAAGGTACGATCACCTTTGGACTGGCCCTTGACCTAAGTCACATGGCAACATCTCGAAAACGGCCGCCCAAAAACAATCGGGCCCGCCTTGCGGCGAGCCCAATGTGGATCTCTCTTTAAGCGCCGAGGCACTTAAGTCTTATATCAGCGTGGCGTTATTTCTGTCCGACTGTCGGTCAGACCAGCGAGGTAGGCAGCTACGGGTTTCAGCTGATCTTCGCTCAGCGATCTCATCAGCGCTTCCATCGGTGCGAAGTTTGCACGCTCGCCGGTATGGAAGTCCGTCATCGTCTTCAGCAGGTACTCTTCCTGCTGGCCGGCAAGTCTCGGTCGCACATAGTCACCCTGGAAGTGCTCCTGATGGCAGCCCTTGCAGTTCAACTGGACGATGGTGTCGATCGCCTGGTCTTTAATGTTGCCGGAAGCAGCCGGCTGACCGAGGTTCGGCCATTTCTTTTCCGAGAAATAGGTGGCGAGAGCTTCCATGTCGGTCTTCGTCAGAGAGTCAACGATTGCCGACATCGTGTCGTTCTTGCGGTGGCCGTCCTTGAAGTCCAAAAGCTGCTTCAAGATATATTCGCGGCGTTGACCCCAGATGTTCGGTATCGTCTTGTCCATCGGAACGCCGGCTTCGCCGTGGCAGCCCGAACAGACCGCGGCGGCATCCTCTACCGAATCAGCCAAGGCCGCGTGCGGTCCCCAGACGAACGGGAGCGCCAACATCGATGACATCAGTGCAAACTTAAACAGACGTGAGCGTGTTGAACGATTGCGATATGTAGCAAGCACTTCGGGTGTTTCCTGACCACGGTTAGATGGGTTCATGTCTCTTGTGTGACCGCTCATATCGCTCGGTCATCCTCTTTTTGCCAACTTCGGGTGAGCCCTTATAAAGTGACTTTATCACGTTGTCGCGCCATGTTGAAATTTGACGAGGCTTCCGCGCAACAGTGATTATGCACCGTCATTTCTGTGCATCACCCCACCCAAAACACGCGGCGCTGTC
This sequence comes from Hyphomicrobium sp. MC8b, assembly GCF_905067615.1. Taxonomy (NCBI): domain Bacteria; kingdom Pseudomonadati; phylum Pseudomonadota; class Alphaproteobacteria; order Hyphomicrobiales; family Hyphomicrobiaceae; genus Hyphomicrobium; species Hyphomicrobium sp. MC8b. The sequence goes on from NZ_LR898465.1 coordinate 3,517,362, forward strand.
TCCCGCAGCAAAAGCTGGCATTCGCCTATAGGTTGTAGGTGGGCGTGTGTTTTCGCCAACTGTTGAGATGTAGCTGCCGATCTTCGGCCTCACGCGATCGATGATCACTACTGATGCGCAGGCGAATCGCTATGGCGGTATTTCTGCCGAACCGCTTTTACCGCATGCGCGCCGTCCGGATGGAGCGAGCCAACAGCAAAGTCCGGGACCCGCAAGCCCGCGCATTCGAATGTCGGCCTTCGAGGAGCTTTAAATTTTTGCCGGGTTTGCGGAGCGCATCTCGCCATGAGCACGGGTCGGCGCTGACGCGGTCGGTTTGTCGCGGGTAACGTTTCGCAGCGCCGTTGCGAATTGAATTTCGGTAACACCGAGAGCGCTGCTCTCACGATCCGAAAATCTTCTTAGCACCCCCACTGGAGACATCATCATGAAGACCATCGCACTCGCAATCGTCATTGCAGTTTCGGTAATCAGCACAGCAGCGGTTGCTTCGCCTGTTGATAACAGCTCTCTCTCAGTCCACGGCGCTTTCGGCGGCAATTCGTATGGTGGCAACTAACGCCATCAGCCTTCTCATTGCCTATGACTTTGGGAAGTCCAATACCGGCAGGTGCGTCACACGCCCTGCCGGTATTTTTATGATCATTGAAAGTTGTCGCCGCCGCTGAAATTCTCATGCCGGCTCCGCTATCCCGCTGGTCGTAGCCGCGACGGCCGCAGCGAACGCCGCACCAGAAGCGAGGAGAAATGCTGTGGCTGCGGACCCGACAACCACGTCGACAAAAGACGATAAGAACTGACCGAGAAATATCGCGACCGAAAGATAAGCGAGGTTTTGTCCGCGCTGCGCCTAAGAGCTGTGTTCAACGGTCATGTGATTGACGAGTGGAACTGCCAGACCGAAGCCGATACCAAGCAACGTTCCTGCGATAGCGGTGAAGAGCGTCGCGTCCATCGTAGCCAAATCGATAAAGCTTAACCGCAAAGCCTCTCGCGCGATTTCCAATCCGTTTGCCGCTTCCCAACAAAAAAGTTGTCTTGAACGGGTGTATAAGCGACCAGCCAACCTCCCTCGCTCGCATGGAGTTTTCGATGACTATCGATTTATGGATCGGCGCCGGGGTTCTACTTGCGACGGCCGCGACCGACGCCGCCTATGTCATGTTCACGGCGTCGGTGGTCTCGCGTCGACCGCTTTCCGCGGCCAACTGGAGCGGCATCTGGTATATGCTGTCGTCGTTCGCGGTCATCAGCTATACGAACAATTGGGTGTATGTCGCGTTCGCCGTCGTCGGGTCGTGGATCGGCGCCTATGTTACGCTCAGATACTTTCACAAAGAACCGAGCCACCCACCGGCGCCGTTGCGGCCAGAAGCTTAGCCGTCCATCGGCTTGCCGATTCACTCAGCCGCTGGCGATGTCTGCATGAGGCGGGCGATCGCCGCGTCGGCATAGGTTTCAAGCTCCGGGAGAAGCACAACGCTTTCCTGTTCATTCGGGTCGGTGCGGGCGATGACCGCTGATATGGGCTTGTTGCTCAGATTGATCGGAAGATGGGGAACACCCGCAGGAATGTAGAACAAGTCACCGGCTTTCGTGACGGCCTGATACTGAAGCTTGTTGCCATAGAGGGCGATGGCTTCACCCTCCAGAACGTAAATCGCCGTTTCATGATTGGCATGCATGTGGGCCTTGGCCCGGCCGCCTGGCGGAATGGTCAGCAGGTGCATGCAAATGCTTTTCGAGCCCACAGTCTCGGCCGCTATGCCGCAGAAGTAGGTTAGACCCTGCTTGCCGTCATAGGTATCGTCGGGGCGCACAAGGTGGCAAATCTGTTCTGAAACATCGCTCATCCCAATCATCTCCTTGTCGAGATAGGGCCGCCGGCTAATGCTGAATTTATGGGGTCTCAGCGATTTTGCCAGTCCCCCATCCGGCGTTGTTTTCCCCCAAGGGTCGTACTGAAACTTTCCGAGGTCTCAAAAATATGTCGATACGCTCACAGCTTCCGGATAATGAGGCCGCATGACGGCGTTTGACAGCGATTTCGAAATTTTCCTTGTCGTCCCCCCTGGGCTTGAGGCCGCACTGCGCGACGAAGCGCGGGCGAACGGTTTCAAGAAGGCCGCAATCACGTCAGGCGGCGTGACCGTGCGGGGCGGTTGGCCGGACGTCTGGCGCGCCAATCTCGAACTCCGAGGCGCAACGCGCATTATCGCACGCATCGCGACGTTTAGGGCTTCGCACCTCTCCGAGCTTGATAAGCGTGCGCGTAAAGTGGCGTGGGGCGGTGTCCTGCGCCGAGACCGGCCTTTCCGCGTCGAAGCCTCGTGCAAAAGTTCGAAGATCTACCACTCGGGTGCTGCCGAACAGCGCATCGAACGCGCAATCCGCGAGGAACTCGGCGCGCCATTCGATCCCGATGCCGCCGTTTGCGTCAGAGCGCGGATCGAAAACGATATCTGCGCCATCGGCGTCGATACTTCGGGCGATCTCCTGCACAAACGTGGACATAAGCAGGCCGTGAACAAGGCCCCGATGCGCGAGACGCTCGCGGCGCTGTTCTTGCGACTCTGCGGGTTTGATGGAGGTGAACCTGTCGTCGATCCCATGTGCGGATCGGGCACGTTCGTCATCGAAGCGGCGGAAATTGCGGCGGCCCTAATGCCCGGACGCACACGTCATTTTGCCTTCGAAGAGTTGGCAAACTTCGACGCCGCAACGTGGCAGAAACTGCGCGACGCGCGAAAGCCGAAAGTGCCGACGGTGAAATTTTACGGTAGCGATCGCGATGCCGGGGCGATCAACATGAGCCGCGCCAACGCCGAGCGCGCGGGCGTTTCAGAGTTCACAGAATTTCGTCAGCAGGTGATCAGCGATCTCACAGTGCCAATCGGGCCACCCGGACTCGTTATCGTCAATCCGCCGTACGGGGACCGCATCGGCAATAAGAAACAGTTGCACGCGTTGTATCGATCGCTGGGGGAGACATTGAAGGCGCGCTTTAATGGCTGGCGCGTGGGTGTCATTACGAACGAAGCGGCGCTCGCAACAGCGACCGGTCTGCCATTTTCGAAACCGATTGGGCCAATCTCGCATGGCGGCCTGCGCGTTTCGCTGCACCTGACCGCCCCACTCTGACACACGGGCGCAGGAGATAGATTAAGCCGCCGATGCGTCTTCAACCGGATAGGACTGCCACCTCGCGGGCCAATCGACGTGGCCCACGGCTGAAGCCGATGGACGCAGAACATCGGCCGTTTCGTCTCCAAGCTGAATGCTCAGAACGTCCTGCTTGGCGTCGAGTTCTTCATGCCAATCTGCAAGCGACGCCGACAGATGGTATGTCCCGGGCCGGATCGGCAATGCCTGTGCGTGGCATCGGAGCGTTCCCGAAGTCATTCCCTTTGTGACTTCGTTGGATGCGTGGAAGCGATTGTCCGAGCCCCAAAGAGGTTCGCCCGTGTCGGCGCGAAGCATGACGCCACCGACCGGCTTCGAGATAGGTCGCGGGGAAATGAAGCCGATGTTGACGATTAGTTCGCCGTCAACGAGCGCCTCTCGGTTCACGATGATCGAAGTAATCGAGGGACGCGAGAGGTTTGCGGGAAAGGAAATCGAGTCAGCCACGCTGCTGGCATTGATGTAACGCCGAGCGACGACTTCTACTGAAGCGTCGCTTGCTATCTTTCCGCCTTCGAGCAACAGGCCGCGATTGCATAATGCCCTGACCGCTGCGAGATTGTGACTGACAAAGAGAACGGTGCGGCCTTGTCCAGCCACGTGCTTCATCTTACCGAGGCACTTCTGCTGAAATTCAGCATCGCCGACGGCGAGAACTTCGTCGACCACCAAAATTTCCGGCTCCAGGTGCGCCGCGACGGCGAATGCGAGACGAACGTACATACCGCTGGAGTAACGCTTTACCGGTGTGTCGAGAAATTTCTCAACCTCCGAGAAGGCGACGATTTCATCGAACTTTCGGCGAATTTCGGCGTGTTTCATGCCAAGGATGGCGCCGTTCAGATAGATATTCTCGCGCCCCGTCAGCTCAAGATGAAAGCCCGTTCCCACTTCAAGGAGGCTTGCGACGCGGCCTCGGATTTCAACTCTTCCTGCACTCGGCTCGGTGATCCGCGACAGGATTTTCAGCAGTGTCGATTTCCCCGCGCCGTTGCGCCCGACGATACCGACGACGTCGCCGCGCTTCAGTTCGAACGAGACGTCTTTCAGCGCCCAGAAATCCTCGACCTGATCACCGGCAACGAGCTGCCGCCCGCGCGCGACATCCATTCCTGTCCGCGCCCAATGCTTCAGGACCTTTACGGCGACATCGCGCAGGGCCGTGTAGCGCTCCGGCCGGTGATGGCCGATCAGATATTTTTTTGAGAGGCCTTCGGCACTGATGACAACATCACTCATCTCGGGAGTTCTTCCTGCGATCTTAGACGAGGTCAGCGAATGAGCGCTCGGTCCGGCGGAAGTATCGGATGCCGATCCAAAGCATGAGCATGGTAACACCGAGACTTACCGACAGGCCTGGGAGGTAAAGTCTGCTGGCATCGCCCAGAAGGCACCATCGGAAGCCGTCAATCACTCCAACTACAGGATTGAGACTGTACCAAACGCGAATACTCTCGGGCACTACCTCACTGGAGAAGCCAACCGGCGATACATAGAGTCCGAATTGAATGACGAACGGAATGATGTATCGCATATCTCGGTATTTGACGTTGAGTGCCGTAATCAACAGCGCCGGTCCAAGGCTCGCGGCAATTGCAAAAAGCGTGAAGAACGGCAGGAATATAATGCGCCAATTCGGCAGACAGCCGTACCAAGCCATCAGCAAGAACAGGATTGTCAAGTTTGCGAGAAAATCAACGAGTGCCACGACTCCGGCGGAAGCTGGAACGATCATCCGCGGGAAATAGACTTTGCTGATAACGTGCGCGCTTGTAATCAGGCTGTTCGATGCTTCGCTCAGCACGCTCGAAAACAAGAACCAGGGCAGCATTCCGGCGAATACAAGGATCGGATAAGGAACGCCTCCGTCGCTCGGCAGCTTTGCCAGCTTTCCAAACACAACGGTGAAAACGATCATCGTCAAAAGTGGACGAATGATCGCCCAAGCAATACCGATGACGGTTTGCTTGTATCTGACCGCGATATCGCGCCACGCTAGGATGGCGAACAGCTCGCGATAATGCCAAAGGTCGGACCAATAGTTGCGCTCAGCGCGCCCTGCTTCGAGGACGAGCAAACGCGGCATTCGATCTGCTGGCGAAATCGCGGGTCTCTTCGATGTTTGGGATGGAGAGAGAAACGCACGCATCAAATCGCGTCCAGCGGGTAAGCTGGTGGCGGCTTCGAAATGCGAAAGGGAAAAATCTACCGAACTGCGGGTGAATCGCTTCACCTGACAGAGAAAACTGGCATCGGCCGTTTCAATCGCTGGAACGCGAACCGCGCCTGCAAATGCACTTGTGCAGAGCGTCGCGCCCAGCGTCAACGATTTTTTTAACAATTTACCAGTTATCGCGGCGCATATGCTGCGTCGCTATCGCTATATGTCGAGATCGCATCTGGTGAACATTGCTACCCGACCGCATTTACCAAGTCGATGAATCGAGCCTCGCAAAACAAATATATGCAATACATACTATCCGTGTACGTTTTTCTATTTCCCTCGTCGGCCCCGAAGGACCTTTCTCTATTTGGGGTGTAAAAAAATACGCGACCAAAGATTGCTACACGCTGGATACTCAACGCTTCAAATTAGTGTGCGATCTTTGTCGGACGTTTAGAAACGATCCATCAACTTTGTTCGAGATTTCGTCTGCGCAAGAGAATTCGTCTGTCTAAGGCTGAAGAGAGAGCCTCGAATTTTCTCCTAATTTATTCACGAATTGAGCATTTATATCAAACTGGGGACGCCTCGATCGTGGTTGGCGAAACGCATGATATTGCGATTGCGGCGCGACGATTGCGTAAGACGCGTTTTTTGCGGTATCAGAATGAGCGGGCGACTGGGGTGCACACGAACGATCTGCCGGTCTTTCTCGTCAACCCAACGCGCTTTCCTGAGCTTACGGAAGAGCCTGAACCCGAGCGCGACTTCCGCGCCAAGCTTGCGCTGCTTTATGCACAATCGGCTGCAGCGCTGGCACCGTACGCCAACGCAATCAAAGCTCACCTCGCCGGCCTTCGCACACATCTTTATGATCTTCCCGCTCTTTGGCGGCGCGATAGCGTCAAAGAACAAATTACAAAGCTCGCGGTCGCCGCATTCCTCGTCTCGCTCGCTCTTCTTTCGACGCTCGACCGTCCGCAACAGCCAATAAAGAACGCTACAGCTGTCGCACCGGAGCCGCCACCACCGGCATTCGACCTCGATCAAAGACTCGCCTTTGCACAGAACCTTCGCGATAGGCTGCTCTCGAATGCCATCACTCTCAGCATGCAGACGGCGACGCCGGCTCTTGCACCTTTGCCCACGCTCGCGCCTTTACCGATCGATCGCGACGCGAGCCAAATTTCAACCGAGGCCGAGCAATCTGAAACACCAACTGTTGGCGGCGATCAAGAGACGAGCAGGATGGCAGTTCCACAAATCGCTGCCGATGACGATGCGAAGTGGCGTTTCCCATTCGATAGCCAGCCCTATGTTGCTGGCAGCCTGCCTCGATCGCCAGACGGCTCGTTTCGTGCCGAACTCGCGATGTCGGATGTCATGGCTGACAGAAGCAATCGGGCAAGCATCGCTGAGAACGAGAATGAGGATGCGTCAGCCGCAGTGGCACCAAAAGTAAAACAGGACAAGCCCACAAAGCGGAAGAAAGCCGTCGCGCAGAAACGGCGAGCACCCCAGGACAATCAGATGACGGCGGCCGCGGCACCACAACCGACCGGCGTTCCTTGGGAACCCAATCTGCCGCCGCCGCCTATCTTGTTTTTTCTTGGAGCGCCGCCGCCGCAGTCTGCACAGCCGGTGCAGACACCGCCGTCAGCTGCGCTAGCGCCAGCGGCGACCAAGGCGCCGCCGCCAGCCCCGCCACCGGCAAACAAGCCGTGGGTTCCGAATTCGCTTTCGGACGTCTTCAAGGACGCTTACTGACGAAAGCCCGCGCCGCTGGCGCTATTTACCCAACCTCGACTTCGCTGATCTGCAGAACCGGCGAGAGATCGGTGTAATTGGGAATATCCGCCAGGATTTCACGCGCATGCGGCCCGAAGCCTGACTGAAACGCCTCTACGGAGTCACAGAAAATGTGGCACATGCCGATGTAGGTGGGCGGCGTACCGGGAGCTGCGCCAGCAATGCCTCTATCGACCGTATAGTACTTGCAGGTATCGCCCATCTTTGCTTTCACCATGGGCATGTGCTTGTCGCGATAATAGTCGTGGTCAAACCGGGCATTTGGCGTGTTCGGATACATGACGCTGACTTTGATCAAAGGGCGTTCCTTTCATTTTTTCACTGTCTTCAACGAACGCGGGCACACCATCGCGACCACGCTTAATCACATTTGCTTCGCGAGTAAGGTACGAACCACCGGCGCAACTTCCGTCCCGAGAAGCTCGATCGATTTCCTCATCGCAACGTATTCCGCCGATGCAGAGCTCATTTGAAATGTGAAACGATCGACGCGACCGAGGACCTCGCTCGCCTCGACGATTTTCTTTGCGACAGTGGCCGGATCACCAATCAGGAAAGCGCCGCCCGGTCCACACATCGCCTCGAACTGCGCGCGCGAAACCGGTGACCAGCCCCTCTCCCGTCCAATGTCCGTGAACATCCGCGCCCAGCCCGGAAAAAAGGTATCTTTCGCTTGGTCTGCGGTATCCGCAACGAAGCCCATCGCATGGACGCCGACACGCAGATGTTGTGGAGGATGGCCGGCGCGCGCGTAGGCTTGGCGGTAAAGATCAATGAGCGGGCGAAATCTACGAAACTCGCCACCAATGATAGCGACCATTAACGGCAGACCGAGTTCTCCGGCGCGGGTGAACGATCTCGGCGTACCGCCGACGCCAATCCACACAGGCAGCACATCTTGGTGGGGGCGTGGATAGATGCCTTGGCCGGAAAGCGCCGGGCGGAACTTTCCCGACCAATTTACATTTGTGCTCTCCCGTATCTTCAGGAGCAGTTCAATCTTCTCAGCAAAAAGAGCGTCATAATCTTCAAAGCGCATCCCAAAGAGCGGATAGGCTTCTCCGAAGGACCCGCGCCCGACGACGAGTTCGGCGCGTCCCTTCGATATCAGGTCGAGCGTGGCGAATTCCTGAAACACGCGAACGGGGTCGGCGGCGCTCAACACTGTTACGGCGCTGGTCAGTCGTATCGATTTGGTACGAGATGCGGCGGCCGCAAGGATGATCGCGGGAGCCGAATCGAGAAATTCGGGACGGTGGTGCTCACCAATGCCGAAGACATCGAGGCCTGCGCGATCCGCGACTTCAATTTCTTCCAGTAAATTCGCCAATCGGTCTGTCGGAGACAAAGTCCCGACGGTCGCAGCCTCTGGCATGATTGCTGCAAAACTGTCTACGCCAATTTCCATTCAGGCCCTTTCGGAACGAGTTCTTGTGCAATGCAGAGGCGGATTTCAACGAGCGAAGGCGACGTCGAGACTCCTATCATGGGACAATTCCGCCGCGACATTAACCACCTGTTTACGTTGTTCTTGATGGAGCACGGCACCCGTTTTAGTCGCTTCAACATGTGTTTGCGTAGGAGACGTCCATGCAATTTGTGGTCGATTGTTTCATCGTCGTTTGGCACTGCGTCGGCGGTGGCGGTGCAGGCGATCCCGGAGGCCCACACCCGGCTCCGGAAATCAATGCCGCCAGCAGTGTCGCGGCGATCGCGCTTCTCCTTAGCGTCGGCGCCATTGTCTATCGCCGCATGCAGCAAACACAGTAGCGATAATCTGGCAGCCTCTGCCATCGCATGGCAGGCATGCTTCGCATGTTGAAAGCTGCCTCTCATCCCGCTTGGCCCTCGGTTCGAATTGTGTCGACGATGGCGCTTGTCGTCGTCGAAATGCTGACGATCCGACTCTTTACACCTCTTCCGGATGTCTGGGGCATCTGGCCAGTTGTCGGCGTTGTCCAAGCTGTTCCGAAAATACTTCTGCTAGTGGCCGCAATTTTTGTGGTTGTCGGCTGGTCCAAGCGCAGCGCGATCCTCGCAGCCTTCAATCAAGATGCAGACCCGGTGCAGATATCAGCGACAGCCGCAATCAGCGCGGCTGCGATGTTGGCCGCTTTTCTCGCGCGCGGACTCCTCGCCCAGGCTCCTCCAGGCGCTGATGCCTTTCTTGCTTATCTCTATTCGGCGTTATTCCTGACGGCGATAACGTCGCTCGTCCTTGTCGCTGCGCCGCTAGGCTTTTGGCGAGAGATCGTAACGTTTTGCAAACCGGAACTGATGCTGGCGCTCGGACTGGGTCTCTTGGGATATGTCACTGGCGCAACCCTCGATAGAGAGCGCGGCAGTTTATTATCGGAAGACAATTGGGCTGAGCTTTCTGACGCCACCCTGCAGTTGTCGTACTGGATCCTCAAGCACTTCGATCACAGCGCTTTCATGGACCCGGCTACGCGCGTTCTCGGCGCCGGCGATTTCAGCGTCAGGATCTTTGCGGCATGTTCCGGTTACGAAGGCATGATGCTGATCGCAGTGTTCGTCGTAGGATATATCGTGATCTTCCGTCGCTCGCTGAAATTTCCCAACGTCTTTTTGCTGTTCCCGTTGGCGATGGGCGCAATCTGGCTCCTCAACAGCCTGCGGATTGCGCTGCTGGTCTTCATTGGAGCGAACTTTTCGCCGGATATCGCGCTCGGAGGATTTCATTCGCAGTTCGGCTGGATCAGCTTCTTACTCATCGCAATCACGATCATGACGGTTGCGCAGAAGCTCGCTTTCTTCGGTAAGAGATCACCGATCATGGCAGCGGCGATGTCAAATGCAGCCAACGCGGCGCGTGCTCGACAAGCCGCCGATTCCAATCCAGCGCTTATCTTTCTTATACCGTTTATCGCACTGATGGCCGGTCAAATCGTGACTCGCATTGCGGCGCCTCACGACTATCTGCTTTATCCTATTAAAGTCATTGCAGTGTTTGCGGCGCTGTATGCCTTCCGGAACGTCTATAAGCAGCTGCTGGGCACTCCGGATGCTGTCTCGGTTTTGATTGGCGGGATGGCGGGTGTGCTGTGGATCGCGACTGACCCAGGTGCCGGCAGCCACACGCCGCTGGAGCAGTCGCTTTCGGAATTCTCGCCGATCATGGTCGCTCTCTGGCTCGCGTTCAGAGGCCTCGGCACCATCATCATGGTTCCGATCGCGGAAGAGCTGGCGTTCCGCGGATATGTCTACCGCGTCCTACAGGCGGCAAAATTCGAGACAGTCGATTTTCGGGCATTCGGACTCGTTGCCCTCGTCGTCTCTTCGAGCTTGTTCGGACTGATGCACGACCGGTGGCTTGCGGCAGCATTGGCCGGTGCGCTTTACGCGCTGTTGATGATCCGCCGAGGCCGGATCGGCGACGCGATCGCGGCACACATGACAACCAATGCCGTCATTTTCACGTGGGCGGTAGTCGCCGGACAGTGGTCGCTTCTTTAACACAACGCTGCAAGGCGGCCCCCATTCATCAGGCCGCCTCTTTCGCGAAGATCAAGTCGAGCTGCGTCTCGAACAATTCACCGATATTGACCGGATGCGCCCGATCGAGAAACTTGTTGATGACGATACCGGCCCAGACCGGCGCCAAAAGCAAGTACGGGTTTTTGACTAGACGATCATCCTTGAGTTCGCCTGATTTCCGCGCAGCCATGGCCAGCCGCTTCACCTTCTGAAGGAGCGGCTCGATGACGTCGCGCCGGTAGATCTCGGCAATGGCCGGAAAACGCACACCCTCCGTGATGACCATACGGGCGATATCCGCACGGCTCTTCTTCTCGATCTGGTGGATAGAAACGACGAGCGTCCGGCGGAGAAAATCTTCGACACTCTCGTTCGGCGCGCGCTTGGCGTCGTCCGTATCGATGTGAGCGTTTACAATTTCCTGCTGCACGACGGCCGAGAACAGTGCTTCCTTGGCGATGAAATAGCGATAGATCAGGCCCTTTGCGACGCCTGCGCGCTTCGCCACAGTCTCGATGGTGGTGTTCGCAAACCCCTTTTCCAGAAACTCCGCCAGCGCCGCATCGACGATTGACTGTCGCGTCATGGCGGTCTTTTCCGGGCTGGCTCCGCGTCGGCGAATGACCGGCGGGTCGTTGCGGACAAGATTGGTGACGGCGGATTGTGTACTTTTTTGCATGTCGCCTCACTTCGTGAATCGGCTTATGCGGCCACGCACTCGATTTTGGATGGATACCTATGCGCCCCACGCATTATCAGCGTTGAGCGTTTGTCTTGACAAAAGTGACCGCGAAGTCATTTATACCTAGTTGAGGGCAATGTTCAAGATCGAAATTCGTCAAACCTCGTTTTAGTTGCTCTCAAACAGGATGTGCGATGGCCTTCCCGGCTCTACAGCAGTGGATTTTTTCGTTTAAGACGACGATTGCCGCCTTACTGGCGCTGCTGATCGCACTGTGGCTTCCGCTGCCTAATCCCTACTGGTCGATCGCAACGGTTTACATCGCATCAAACCCGCTATCGGGCGCGACGAGATCTAAAGCTATCTTTCGCGTCATCGGTACGTTGCTTGGTGCATCAGCCGCTATCGCGATGGTTCCCAATCTCGTCAACACCCCGATCCTGCTGATCATCGCTCTGGGTCTTTGGTCCGCAGGCTGTCTTTATATCGCCATGCTCGACCGCACGCCGCGAAGCTACATCTTCATGCTTGCAGGCTACACTGCAGCGCTGATCGGCTTTCCGACGGTAGACGTACCGGGCACGATTTTCGACGTGGCGCTGGCGCGGACCGAAGAGATCATCGTCGGCATTCTATGTGCTGCCGTCGTCTCAAGCATCATCTTGCCGCGCCCTGTTGCGCCGGTGATCGCACTGCGACTCAAAGCTTGGCTTGCCAACGCGGACGTGAGCGCCCGCGATGCGCTGCAGTTGCGGACCGGAGCCGAGCCCGACCGGCACCGGCTGAAGCTCGCAGGTGATACAGGCGAAATCGAAAATCTCAGCACGCACCTCATTTATGATGCAGGTGGCCACCCGGAGTTCCTGCGACTCATTCGTGACGTCCGGCCGCGCATGCTGATGCTCATTCCCATTCTGTCCTCGATCGCGGACCGACTTCATGAGCTTTCCTTGCTAGGTGGCCCATCGCGCGCGGCACAGCAGCTCGTCGATCGAATGGATAAATGGCTTGCGGCCGGCGGAACCGATGCCGAAGAGCTCGATCGCTTGAGAAGCGATATCGAAGCCTGCGTCGACTCAACCCGCGCTCATCGCAGCTGGCACGACCTGGTGGAGCTTAGCCTTCTTATCCGGTTGGGCGACCTTGCCGCGATCCGATGGGATTGCCTCGACATTCTAAGGAGCGTTGAGCAGGCGCCCGATCATATATCGAGACCGTATACCTATCCTATCGCTGAGCGGGCGGCGCTGGTCCATCATTACGATCACGGCCTTGCGATGTTGTCTGCGATCGTCAGCTTCGTGACGATTTCCGTCTGCTGCACGTTTTGGATCCTGCTATCCTGGCCGGAGGGCGGCTATGCGGTGTTGATGGCTGCCGTGGCCGGCAATCTGTTCTCGGCGCAAGATAATCCGGTGCCGTCTATCGTCATGTTCGCGAAGTGCTCCGTCGTTTCTATCGGCATTGCAGCGCTATACGTCTTCGGCATTCTTCCTCACGTTCACAACTTTGAAACGCTCGCGCTTGTGCTGGCTCCGGCTCTCGTCTTTTTCGGGTTATGCATTTCGAAACCCGAAACGTTATTCATGGGGCTCGCTTTGGCAATCTGTGTGGCTGCGATGATGGGCCTGCAGGTGACTTTTGCGGTCGACACGTCGACGTTCTGGAACAGCAGCATCGCTACGTCTGTTGGCGTCATCCTTGCCGCGACGACGGCTTCGATGCTGCGTACACTTGGCGCCGAATGGAGTATTCGCCGACTCGCGGTCGCCAACAAGGAGACGCTGGCGGAGATCGCAGATGCCCAGACTGCACGCGACGAGGCGCGGCTGACCGGCGTCATGCTCGACCGTCTTGTTCTTCTCGCACCGCGAGCGAAAGCTGCAGGACACCGGATTCCTGGCGCGATCGGAGAGTTGCGGGAAGGTTTCAACATTCTTGATCTCCGGCGATCGCGTATCGGGCTTACGCCTTACTCGCGGCGGCGCATCGATGCCGTGCTTCTCATGCTGAAGCGCTATTATCAGAACAAGTCCACGGTGCCGGCGCCGGACTTGCTTCTTGCTGCGGTCAATCGCGCGCTGGCGGTCGTTCGAAACGAGCATGGCGCGTCTGCGCGCTCGGCGTTGCTTGGCCTCGTCGGCCTGCGGCGCAGCCTCTTCCCGGACCGCTCGCCTCCTCATTTGCCCCACGCTCCGGTCTTGCTCGAGGCTGCGCAATGAACGAGGAAATCAGTCTGTTCGGCATCTTCGTGCCGTCCGTTCTCGCGTGTTCCGTCATCTCATATGTCGTGATGGTGGCGGTCTCGCGCGTCCTCCGCGTCGTCGGCGCATATCAGTACATCTGGCATAGGTCGCTCTTCAATCTTTCAATGTTTGTTTGCATTCTTTGCGCGACTGTCCTCTTCCTCTTTCAGGCCCAGTCATGAACGCACGCCTAAAAACCTTCATACGCTACGGCACGACACTTGCGCTTGTCGGAGCTGCCGTATTCGCCGGCTGGCTGCTTTGGGTTCATTATGAACTCGAACCCTGGACACGCGACGGCCGCGTTCGCGCCGACGTCGTCGAGATTGCACCGGACGTTTCCGGGCTCGTGACCAAAGTGATGGTTCGCGACAACCAGATCGTCCACAAGGGAGACGTTCTGTTTCAGATTGACCGCGACCGTTATATTCTTGCGCTGAGGCAGGCTGAAGCCGATGTCGAGGGCCGCAAGGCGGCACTCGAAGCCGCGCAAAAGGATCTGGTGCGCTATAAAAATCTGACGAATCTTTCTGTCTCGGATCAGAAGGTCGAACAGGTGATCGCTACGCAGGCGCAGGCTGAAGCGGATTTACATAAAGCCGAAGCGGATCGCGACCTCGCGAAGCTCAACCTGGAGCGTTCGGAAGTCCGCGCGTCGGTCAACGGCCCGATCACGAACTTCGACCTGCAGCCCGGCAACTATGTCACCGCGGGCAAGGGCGTGGCGGCCCTGATCGACAATGATTCCCTGCGCGTCGAAGGCTACTTCGAAGAAACTAAGTTGCCGCTCATCCAAGTCGGCGACAAAGCCGTCGTACACCTGATGGGTGAGGACAGACCGATCCTGGGCCATGTTCAGAGCATTGCCGGAGGCATCGAGGATCGCGACCGTAGTGCCGGCTCGAACTTGCTGGCCGACGTCAACCCGACATTCAGCTGGGTTCGTTTGGCGCAGCGTATTCCCGTGCGCATTGCACTTGACCACGTGCCAGAGGGCGTCCGTCTGGTCGCCGGACGGACGTCGACGGTTGTGATCACGCCGGAAGACGGCAAGCATCCCCGCGACACGGCACAGAAATAAGCCGATAGCCGTGGCGGCGAACGTCGTTTCCTCTTCATCGAGATCGGATATATCATCGCGACACCGAACCATCGGGCCGTCGCATCTCGAAAGGGAGGCCATTATGCGCGCCAGCGATCATCTTGCATCCGACCTAATCGGGCTCATCCGGCGCGCGAAGCTCTCCCGCCGCCGCTTCATGACAACGTCGGCCGCCGCTGCCGCCGGTTACACGCTCGCAGCCGGCCCGGTCAGCGCTGCCGCGATTGTCACTGACACCGAAGGGCTCGACGCCGGAGCCGCAACGATCGAAACAGCGGACGGTGCGATGCCGGCATATTTCGCCAAGCCAGCTGACGTTGCCAATCCGCCTGTCATTCTGGTCGCGATGGAAGTCTTCGGTCTGCACGAATACATCAAGGATGTCGTCCGTCGGTTGGCGAAGCTCGGCGCATTCGCGGTCGCACCCGACTATTATTTCAGGTTGGGGGATCTCGCGAAAATCAGCGACATCCAGGCTCTGATCCCGCTCGTCAATTCAAAGCCCGACGCGCAGCTCATTTCCGATCTCGACGCAACGGTCCGCTGGGCGAAGAGCCAAGGCGGCGATACTTCGCGCCTCGGCATTGTCGGATTCTGCCGCGGCGGACGAACGGTCTGGGTCTATTGCGCGACGAACCCGAACGTCAAAGCCGGGGTTGCTTTCTATGGCTCACTTGTCGATCCTGCCGCGCAAAAAGCGATCTGGCCGAAAAGTCCAATCGAGCTTGCGTCGGAAATGAAAGCCCCTGTCCTCGGGCTTTACGGCGGCGCCGACCAGGGTATTCCGCCTGAGCAGGTTAAAACCATGAAGGCCGCACTTTCTGCCGCCGGAAAAACAGCTGAGTTCAAGATCTATCCCGGCGCGCCACATGGGTTTCATGCCGATTACCGCCCGAGCTATACGCCAGATGCCGCCAAGGATGCATGGAAGCAGATGACGTCCTGGTTCAAGCGTTGGGCTGTTCTGGACTGACGCCATCGCAGTTCAACGCGATGCTTCCGTCTCGCATACTTTGAGCTGCTCGCGCGCTTGGTCGATGCCGGTAAGATCTGCTGAGTACTCGCTACCGTCTATGCCGATCGACAGCGGCTGTGCTGGAAGCCTGTTAATGGTATTCCACGTCTGCTCGCTCTCGCCTTCCGTCGTTGCGAAAGCGGGCCCCGCAGGCATAACGAATAAATCTCCAAATGTCGTACCCTGATCGGAGAACGTCATCTTGCCCGCCCGGCTCGGCGGCTGCTTTTCATCTACCAACGTGATGAGCGTCACGGGACCGCTTTTGACAATCGACAAACCAAAGGGTCGGCCCTCCTTGAAGGCTTTTCCGGTCGCGCACACGCGAGCCCCATCGGTGTGTTGCCGCAGCTCTGTCAACCATCCTGCATCTGTGCGCCAGGATTTGATCACTTGACTGGTGTCCGCTAGAGCGATCTGCGGAATAATCGTCCAAGCGGAACAAATCAAAGCGTAGCTGAAACGATGCATCACACCCATTTATGGTTCCTCGCCTACCGAATTGCCTGAGTTCCGGTGCTACGTCGGCGAAATCCAACATAGCCGCCGTCAGCGTCGTAGAGAAAATCGAAGCCGTTTAAGAAATGGAAACTCGTGTTCAGAAACGTGCGATCCGGCGATAATCTCAGGTGAACTTTTTCGGGAGTAAGCGGATGACCATCATCAATCTTGAAACTGTAAAGCGGTAAAGAGGATTGTCCGCGCGGAACCGCGACGGCAACCTGATCGCCGGGCTGAAGCTTTGCTTGGGACGACTGCCACGGTGGCAACGTCATAAATGCCGAACCAACCCCGCTATCCACTAAAAGGGTTCCGCAAGCCGGCGGCGTCTTCCCATTAATCGAGATGCAAGCCGGTATCGGCGACCAATCGGTATCTTCTTTGTTGCGGTCGAGCTTTACATACTCGAAATGGCCGCTTGTATTGACGGCCGACAAACCAACGTAGACGCCACTGGCCGTCAAAACATACCCATGCCGTTGCCTGGAATTGTTCGAGACGACATGCAGAAACGGGTTCTTGTCTGGCGTACTTTGACTTAGCCTGTCTCCCTCGCGCGCAAAGCCAATACCGATCATTGCAATTCGGCTGACATCTTCGTTTGGATCGCAATCTCTTGCCCGCGGCAAGCAATCAACGCGCTCAACGGCAAGCACCGGCATCGCTTCCACTTGAACGGCGCTATCGCGGCCTCCCACGATCGTAAATGCGGTGCGAATCCAATGGCCTCGCATGAGGCGGCCCGAGCTGGTGTAGGTCAATTGGCCATCTGAAATTCTCGGTAGCTGATCAATGTTTGGTATCGAAGTCGCGCCAACGACCACACCTGTAGATCCGGTATCCAACGTGGCTCTATGGAAGCGCTCTCCAAATGAAATACCCAGTGACGGCGAACGGCGGAGTTCTCCATCGTTTGCGTTCAAAAACGGGAGAAATGCGGCTTGCGCATAAGCGCTAAAATTCGGTTCCTGGGCTGATGCCGCCGATATCATCGAGAGTATCACGGGTGCAATTGCAAAGGTGCGCACGCTCGTTAGACGCATTTTCTAAATCGTTCTTCTTTTCCGACCGATCTCTTATGACGCTAGCAGACTGTTTGAACTGGCGCGTCAATCAGCGATGTAAATTTTAGCTCAATTGCGATCGTGCGGCGAGGATCGCTTTCATTGGCGGCTCCAGAAGAGATATTCTCGTCGATAAAGGTTTTTTTGAATGTAAAATCTGGTAGCCAAGTTTTGATATTAGTCAATTATCGTCGCCTGATTGCACTCTATTGATCGGGATACTTTTCCGGGGAAAGACCAAAGGAATGGCGTCAGAAGCCGCCGTCGCTGGAGAAAACGCGCGTCAATCGGCGCAGCCGGCACGCTTAAAGACGACCGTCCATGGAAAAAGCGCGGCGCTGCAGATTGCGGCCTCGCTGCTGTGGGTACCTCAGGCCGCCCTTATTGCCATGACCATTGGCGACGTGGCGAACGGAGACGCATCAACCAGCAGTGCGTGGGCAGCTTTCGGGGTGCTCGCGATAGGAATTCTAAGAGCCATACTCGATAGCTTTGGAAGCCGTATGGCCTTTCGCGCGGGGCGCAGCGTAGCGAGCCGACTGAGGCAACAGGCCGTCACTGCGCTCGCCGAACGTTCACCACTCAATATCGAACGTCCTGAAGCTGGCAAAGCTGCGAGCGTTATTGCCGAGCAAGCCGAGATGATCGTGCCTTACGTTGCGCGCTTCGAGGTTGCCAAGCTGCGCGCCGTAGTCGTGCCCATCGTGCTTTTTGCTGTCGTCCTGTGGCTGTCGTGGGCGGCTGCCATCGTGCTGCTGTTCGCGGCGCCACTCATTCCGGTTTTCATGGCATTGATCGGCTGGCGCGCGCAGGAAGCGAGCGAAGCGCAACTCGCGAAGACAGGCGACATGAATGCCTTCCTTCTCGACAGGTTGCGTGGCATCACTACGATCCGCTCGCTTGGAGCAGTCGATGCGACGGCGAAACGGCTTCGCGCCAATGCCGAAGACTTGCGCACGCGGACGATGGCCGTGCTGCGCATCGCCTTTCTGTCTTCAGCCGTGCTTGAACTGTTTGCGGCGCTCGGCGTAGCGATGGTTGCCGTTTACATCGGCTTCTATCTTCTCGGGCAGCTGAGCTTCGGCACGTGGGGTGTGCATCTCGGCTTGAGCGGAGGCTTGTTCATTCTGCTTCTGGCGCCGGCGTTCTTCGAGCCACTTCGCGACCTGTCCGCCGTCTGGCACGATCGCGCGGCAGGGCGCGCCGCAATGGACGAACTTAACCGACTGTCGGCATCCGGGCGTACGATCCCTGGTTCGATCACCCATTCGAAAGCCGCGGTGGCAGATCTGACCAGCGCTCCCGCCATTAGGATCGACAAACTGTCATTTCGGTACGGCGACAGCGATGGATTGGTCTTCGATCGCTTCGACCTGTCCATCGCACCGGGGGAACATGTGGCGCTGCTCGGTCCGAGCGGCACCGGAAAGTCGACACTCCTCGCGCTGATAGCCGGCCTCGCGCGTCCCGCAGCAGGAACAATATTGATCGACGGCCAAAGTCTTACCGACGATACCGTCGCAACCCTGCGCTCCGGTATGGCCTGGATCGGTCAGCGGCCGCACATCTTCGCCGGAACGCTTGCAAGCAACGTCGCGCTTGGCCGGAATATCGATAGGGCGCGCATCGCCGACGCATTGAAATTCGCAAAGCTCGGCGCGCTCGCCGTCGCGCGGGGCGCACATGCCATCGGCGAGAACGGCGTCGGCCTTTCCGGCGGCGAAGCTCTCCGGCTCGCCATTGCCAGGATCGCCGCTCGCCCTAATGCCGGGATTATCCTTGCCGACGAGCCGACGGCGCATCTCGACGCCGAAACAGCAAACGACATAGTGGACAGCCTGATCGCACTTGGTCGCGGCAAGACAATGATCATCGCGACACATGATCTGACATTGGCGCGGCGCATGGATCGCATCGTGCGCTTGGGTAACCGGCCGCTGGAGAGAGCGGCATGAGCAGAGTTTCGCGGGACCTAGCGCCTATACTTTCGCTTTTCTGGCGTGGACCGCGTGGCAAGCTTCTGTTCGGCTTGGGCCTCAGCGCTGCAACCACATTATGCGGTCTGGCGCTGCTTGGTCTTTCAGGCTGGTTCATCACGGCAACGGCGATTGCTGGACTGAGTGCAGCGACCGCTTTGGCCTTCGACGTCTTTTCGCCGTCTGCCGGCATCCGGTTCTTCGCATTGGCGCGGACGGTCAGCCGATATGGCGAACGCCTCGTTACGCACGACGCGACGCTCAGCATTTTGGCGGAACTTCGCGAACGGCTCTTTCGCGGCTCAGCGGCCATGCGGGAGGCGGAAAAGTTGCGTATGCGCCCCGCGGCGCTCTTGTTTCGTCTAACGCACGATATCGATGCGCTCGACTCCCTTTATCTACGCATGGTCGTTCCGGCCGCCGCTGCCATCGCAGCCGCATTGGCCATCGGCTTGTGCTTCGGCGCGATACTCCCTGCCGCCGGCATTGGTTTTGGGGCGTTTCTCGTCATTGCCGGGCTCGGCATTCCGCTGATCGCTGCGCGGGTTGCCGAACGCCCCGCACAACGGCGCGTTCTTGCGCTTGAAGCACTACGATCTCGCGTTATCGATTTGGTCTCGGGGCAAACCGACCTTGTCATGTCCGGGCGGATTGAAGCACAGCGCCGTGCCATCGCCGAGGCGGATCGGAAGCTCTCGGATGCCGACAGCGAGCTTAATCTCGCTGAGGTCGCGTCCGGTGCAGCGCTTGGCATCGTCAGCGCCACTCTCATCGCCTCGGCGCTTTTCGTCACGCTTTTGCTTGCCCGGCATGCCGAAATTGGTGCGCCCATAATGGCGCTCGCTGTCCTTGTCACGATCGCCGCGCTTGAGCCCTTCTCCGCCTTGCGTCGGGGTGCCATCGAGCTTGGACGGACCTGCGTTGCCGCGCGCCGTGTTGCAGTTCGCCTCGAACCGCCTGCCTATGCTTCTGTGGCATCGCCACCGTCAGGCATTGCATGCGTGCTGGATGCGGTCTCGGTCCATTACGGGCATGCGGACCGGCCTGCGATCCAAAATATCACCCTATCACTCCGGGTTGGCGAACGCGTTGCTCTGATCGGGAGCAGCGGATCTGGAAAATCGACTTTGATATTCGTCATAGCGGGCGAACTTGCTCCCGATCATGGTTCGGTTCGAAGTGTCCCTTCGACGCTTCTCACACAACGCACCGAACTTTTCACCGATACCCTTCGCGACAATCTTCGACTTGCGAATGCCACCGCCGATGATGATTGCCTGAGACGCGCCATGATGTCCGCCGGACTAAAGCCTTATCTCGACGCCCTTCCGAACGGTCTCGACACGCGCCTAGGCGAGGACGGTCTCGGGCTTTCGGGCGGCGAGGGACGCCGCTTGGCGTTGGCGCGGCTTTTTCTTCGGGAAACGCCACTTTGGCTTTTAGACGAACCGACCGAAGGCCTCGATGACGCGACGGCACGTGACGTCCTTGGGCGGCTGTCGGCAAACGCGGCGCAATGCACACTGCTCATTGCGACGCATATCCGCAGGGAAGCAGAAATCGCCGATCGTCTTATTGCAATGAAGGACGGACGGGTGATCGGTCAGGCATCGCGCGGAGATTCGCAATTCGAAGCCCTACTCTCAACCCTGAGACAGGACTGACGACAATTGTTCCTGCGGCGTTTCTTCAGCGCCGTCATTTCGGAAGGAGGCCGACCGAGAGTCGGGAAAGCAGATGGAACTTGACATAGTGGCGCTCTCGCGCCTGCAATTTGCGACGACGGCGCTTTATCACTTCTTGTTCGTCCCGTTGACGCTTGGACTTTCGATCATCGTCGCGATCATGGAGACGGTCTATGTGATGACCGGTCGCCATATCTGGCGACAGATGACGAAATTCTGGGGCACGCTGTTCGGCATCAACTTCGTGGTCGGCGTTGCGACTGGCCTTGTCATGGAATTCCAGTTCGGAATGAACTGGAGCTATTACAGCCATTACGTCGGCGATATCTTCGGCGCGCCTCTCGCGATCGAGGGGCTGATGGCTTTCTTCCTGGAAGCAACATTCGTCGGTCTCTTCTTCTTCGGGTGGGATCGCATGTCGAAGGTCGGCCATCTCGTCGCGACATGGTGCGTCGCGGCCGGATCGAATTTCTCGGCGCTTTGGATTTTGATCGCAAACGGCTGGATGCAGAATCCCGTCGGCGCATCGTTCAATCCGCAGACGATGCGTATGGAAGTCACGAACTTCTTCGATGTCGTGTTCAATCCGGTGGCGCAGGCGAAATTCGTGCACACGGTTTCGGCCGGCTACGTTACGGCTTCCGTCTTCGTTCTCGGTGTCTCCGCTTGGTACCTATACAATCGTCACCATGTCGCGCTCGCCAAGCGATCCATGACGGTCGCTGCTTCGTTCGGCCTAGCGGCGGCGCTTTCAGTCGTCGTGCTTGGCGATGAAAGCGGCTACCTGTCGAGCGAACATCAGAAAATGAAGCTCGCAGCCATCGAGGCGATGTGGGAAACGGAACCTGCGCCCGCAGCCTTTACACTGTTTGGCTTCCCCGACCAGCAAACCCGTGAGACGCACTACGCCGTCCGTGTTCCGTGGGTCATGGGCCTGATCGGCACCCGCTCACTGACGACGCAAATTCCGGGCATCGACGAACTCGTCAACAGCGCCAAAACGCGGATCCGCAACGGCATCCTGGCATACGATGCACTTCAGCAAATACGTGCAGCTGGAGATCCGTCCACGATTCCTCCGGCGGCGCGCGACGCACTTGAGAAGAATGGCAACGATCTGGGCTATGCGCTTCTGCTGAAGCGTTATGTCGATGATCCTCGCAAAGCGACCGATGCGCAGATCGAACAAGCCGCCATTGATACGATACCGAGCGTGCCGACCTTGTTCTGGGCGTTCCGCATTATGGTCGGCTTGGGCTTCTTCTTCATCGTTTTGATGGCGACGTTCTTCTACCTGTCGGCGCGCAGGCGGCTTGACCATTATCCCTGGCTGCTTCGCATCGCGACCTTCGCCATTCCGCTGCCGTGGATCGCGGCGGAACTCGGATGGGTCGTTGCCGAGTTCGGGCGGCAACCGTGGATCATCGAGGGCATTCTCCCGACCGCCGCCGCCGTTTCGAGCCTCGGTGCATTCACCGTACTCCTAACGCTTCTCGGTTTTATTGCGCTCTACTCGGTTCTCTTCATCGTCGAGATGAGCCTCATGGTTCGTGCGGTTCGCGCCGGTCCCCAACCCGACGACAATCCCGAAGCCATTCTTGTTTCTCCCAATCTCGTCGCTGCGGAGTAGATCAATGATCCTGCATCAGTTCATAGATTACGATACGCTCCGTATCATTTGGTGGCTGCTGCTCGGCATTCTGCTGATCGGTTTTGCCGTCATGGACGGTTTCGACCTCGGTGCCGCGGCTCTGTTGCCGTTCGTTGCCAAAACAGACGTCGAACGCCGTGTGGTGATCAACAGCATCGGACCGACTTGGGAAGGTAATCAGGTCTGGCTGATCCTCGGAGGCGGCGCAATCTTCGCCGCTTGGCCGCCGCTCTACGCGGTTTCGTTCTCCGGCTTCTATCTTGCGATGTTCGCCATTCTGTTCGCGTTGATCTTGCGGCCGGTCGGGTTCAAGTACCGCTCGAAACTCGAAGGTACCAGATGGCGCGAAACGTGGGATTGGGCGCTGTTTGTCGGCGGTGCCGTTCCGGCGTTGATCTTCGGCGTCGCGGTCGGCAATGTCCTGCGCGGCGTGCCGTTCCACTTCAACAGCGATCTTCGGATCTTCTATGACGGCACGACGCTGTTCGAGCTTCTCAATCCGTTCGCCCTGCTCTGCGGATTGGTCTCCGTCGCCATGCTCGTAATGCACGGGGCCGGGTGGATCATATTAAAGTCAGAGGGTCCGGTCGCTGACCGTGCCCGCAGCTTTGGAAGCGTCGCCGCACTTGCGACCATCGCACTCTTCGTTATCGGCGGTGTCGTGCTGTGGCTCGGAATCGATGGTTATCAGATCACGAGCACGGTCAACCCGGTAGGACCGTCTAACCCGCTGGCAAAGACTGTCGCCAAAGCGTCGGGTGCGTGGTTCACTAACTATGGCTCGTATCCGCTGACGATCCTAGCGCCCGTACTCGGAATAATCGGCGCCGGCGCTACCTACGTCTTCATGAACGCCCGACGGGAAATCGCGACGATTTTGGCGTCGTCACTCTCCATCGCCGGAATCATTACGACGGTTGGCGTTTCGATATTCCCATTTCTTCTGCCGTCTTCCATCGACCCGCGGTCGAGCTTGACGGTTTGGGATGCATCGTCGAGCCACCTGACGCTCTTCATCATGCTCGTCTGCGCGGTGATCTTCGTGCCGATTATCATCGCATACACGACGTGGGTCTATCACGTGATGTGGGGAAAAGTTGACGAGAAGGCGATCCGTGACGGCCACGGCCACGCTTACTAAGCCACTAGAAAGGAGAGAACTATCATGTGGTATTTCGCTTGGCTTCTCGGCCTTCCGCTGGCAGCCGCTTTCGCCGTCCTCAACGCCATGTGGTACGAGCTGATGGAAGATTCAGCCGCTGCTCGTGCGCAGACGGCGCCGGCCAAAGGATCGGCTCAGCGGAAATAAAACGGAATGACGTAGGCGAGCTGCGTTGGCGTCAAATCCGCCGGCGGCTCGCCGAACGGCGCCGATTTACGAATAACAGTCAGCGCGGCGGCATCGAGCGTCGCGCTGCCTGAAGACTCCGAAATCTTGAGATATCGAATGCCGCCGTCGGCGGCGATACCGAATGAAACGCGGACCGTGCCGCGGACGCCAATGCTTGTTGGCTTATTGCGTGCAAGTTGTGCGCGGACACGCGCACCATAGCTCAAAGCATTTCCCCGGCTCGCCGAAACCCGGCCACTTACCGAAGCTTGAGATGCATTAGAACGCGACGTGGAACTGCCAGCCACCTGAGCATGCGACTCCTGCTGCGGGGTCTTCTTTTCTTTTTCGACTTCCTTTTTCTTTTCTGCCTTCGCGGGGCTGTCTTCCTTCGTTTCGACCGCCTCCGGCATTTCCGTGACCTCGGTTTCAGCGATCTGATGGGCCTTGATCTCGCTTACCGCTTGCTCGATACCCCCACCGCGAATAACCGGCAGCGGATCGTCCGTCGGCGTCAGCGCGGCCGGAGTGACGTCGGCAGCATCAATCGGCTTCGGCGGCGGTTCATCTGAGAGCGGATCCTTCTCTAACTCCGCAAGCTCTTGCGGTTTCGATTCCGCAGCTTGGATGCTCCCGGCCTGAGACGCCGCTGCAGAGGCTGATGCCATCTGCACGCTTTCCGTCGAGATCGACTCGAGAACGACCGACTGCTCCATTGAGAGGCTGAAGGTGTCGGTGTTTTCCGAAAGCGTGCCGAATTGCTCGCCAGAGTTTCCCATAAACATCGAGGCAATGACACCACCGTGCAATGCAGCCGAAATTGCAATGGCTGCAAAGAGAAGCTTTTGGGAAGCACTCTTTGCCGTGTCCAATGGCTTTTCTATCTTGAACGGCGGAAGCACAACCGCTCGTCTGGCGACGTTTTCCGCCCGAATGAGCGCCTTGGCAAAGTTGAACGCGACGATATTGGATCCGGCCGATGCATCGAGCGCGCGGCCCCCGCCCGTTCGCGAACGTTCATCGCGGCGCGGGTGGTCATTGCGTTCGATGAGCGTCACGTTCGCTCGCCTCCGGTTACAACAAACTGGCTTTTGTCATGATGGCGTCGGCGAATTCCTCCGCCGACGCCCGAACTTCTTCTCCGTGCGATCACGCCCCGTGGTCTAGAACCTCGCCTTTGTCGTGAGCAGGAACGTGCGGCCGCGACCTGTTTCGACCGGCGCATCGCCAGTGGCAGGAGCACTGAGCGCGGGCGTGTAGGCGACGTCCGTGAGATTTGTCACGTTGAGAGAGACGTCGATGTCGTCGGTGACCTTGTAGCTCGAGAAGAGATCGTAGGTCGTATAACCCTCGTAAGTTAGCACGCCGTCGGAACCAACATTCACATCGGCCTTCTGACTGTCGGAAACGATATTCGCTCTTGCACCGACCGTCAGACGCTCAGCAAAGAAGCGAAGGCCACCGGTGACGGTCGCAAGATCGCCAGGCAGGTAGCTATGCAGTCCCAGGCCATCCATCTGCGACGGAAGCGTCGTATGGTTATGGCTATAGCTCAGGCCCGCGAAGAGATAACCCGCATCGTACGTGCCTTGCAGTTCGACACCTTCGACTTTCGAAGTGCCTTGGTTGTTTATGAACGTGCAGATAATTCCGAAGTCGTCGCACGCGGCCGTAATGTAGTTGTCCACGTCCATCGTGTAGTAGTCGCCTTTGAAGCGGAACTGATCGCCGGACTGGAAGATATTGTTGATCTTTGAATTGAAGCCAAACTCCCAGCCCTTCTGTGATTCAGGCTGAAGAAGAGGATTTGGCAAAAAGTTGGGCTCGAAGACACTGCCTGGATGCGTGCCGTCGAGAAGCGTTTCCGAGATGGTTGGAGCTCGGAACGAATTCGACCAGGTCACATACGGCTGGAACCATTCGACCGGCTTTGCGGCAAGCGTCAACTTCGGACTGAAACCACCGTCGCTTTTGTCGACCGAATACGGTCCGAGCGAAAGACCATTCGGCAGCGCGGGCGTGTATCCGGGTGGCAGGTAGGGAAGCAAGTATGGCGGAATATGGGGCTCCGTCACGTCGCCGTGGCCGTTCAAGTTATAGTCGTCGTAGCGCAGACCAACGATAAAATCGAAGATGCTTTTTGAGAAAGTCGTTTCAGAAAACGCGCCACGGATCGTTGAATTACCGGACGGATTGACACCACCACCGGCGCTCGGATCTAGAGCGTTTGAGGCGTCAACTTTGTCATGAAAGTATTCGTAGCCGTAGTTCGATTTGACGTGGATACCACCAAGATCGAATAGCGATGTATTCTGCAGTGTGAAACCTAGGCCAAGATCATTGATCTTACGGCCTTCGGCAGCAGAGGCGCCATCGATGCCGCTCCCGTACTTCATCGTCAGGTCGCTGCCAGAGAAATTGGCGCGAAAATGCACGAAGTCATTGCCGATGGGGTCATAGGAATACTGGGCAGTGTAGATCTTCGAATCGATATTCTGATTGTAGGAATTTGCGGTGAAGTCGTTGTTGTAGAGCACTGTACCAAACGACAACCGCTGTTCCGGATCGATCTGGATGTGGACTTTTGCCAAACCAGAGATCAAGTCTTGATCTGTGTAGGGCACGCGTTGCCCCAAGCCATTATCGTAATCGTCCTGATCGTGCTTGCTGATGGCGCCGATGACGCTGATCGCCCCGCTGCGGATGGCTCCCGCACCCATCTCCGAAAAGCCGACGCCATTACTTCCCCACGAGGAAAGTACCGTCGCGCCGTAGTTGCTCCCCGGCTTCAGCACATCATCGACATCAAGCGTTCGCATGTCCGCTGTACCAGCGAGAGCGCCTGCACCGCCCGCTGTCGAAACCGAGCCACGCTGCACCTCGATGCTGGCAAGCAGCAGGGGATCGACATATGCAAAGCCAGACGCTGTATGGCCGGTGAACCTGAAATTCTGGCGCACACCATCGATTGTCATATTCACGCGGCCTTCGCCTTCGAAGCCGCGGATGTTGACTGCGATGCCGGGATTGTTCGGATCGTCGCCGGTCGAGACCCCGGGCATCGAACGAAACACATCTTGAAGATTGGTCTGCCCGAACGTCTGAATTTCGCTTTGACCCGCGACGCTCACACCAGCTGGCGTGCTATAGGGCGAGTCAATCAATCCAGCTTGATTACCGCCTTCGCTCGCCGCCGGCGGAGGCGTTGCCGAATTAGAAGTCTCCTGAACTGGAGCTGCCTGTGGCTTCTTTTTCGGAGCGCTGCTTTTCTTCGCTTGCGCGGATTGAACGTCGATGCCCGGCAGCGGTGTTTCTTGTGCGAATGCCGTTCCGGCCAACGTCAGCGCTGCGGCCGACACGGTCAGCGCCAAGGCCGCCTTGCCAAAGCTTTTGCAAGCGGGAACCTGATGCAATCCCAACGCGATCAAACGCGCTTTACTCGAATCATCAGCGCCGCGCACAGCCATCCTATCGACCCCCGTTATTCCGTGTTGATACGGGGCTGGCTGGCTAGGCGCTTAAGCGCACAATGGCGGGCTTGCCTCCTCTTTGCGAAACCCTCCCCCGGAGGTGATCGCAATGAAGATCCCGACGTTTGCCGGGTATACGATGAGAATATTAAAGTCTACATTATTAGTCAACAATAAGACGCCGTTTAGTTGTGTCTTTTCAGCGACAAACATGCCGCGTTTCGCAGAAATGAATGCAATTACGGCCCCGGTCGCAAATCCGCACGAGGCGAACGTCAACCGAGGCCGTAGTCAGATCAAAGCGACCGGCGCTTCTCAGTTCAAACCGAGCTTGCCGCGAAGCGTTGAAAGTTCGGTCGCCAGAGCGTTGACCTTGGCTGACAGAACCTTGCGGTCTTCGTCCGACAGCTTGTCGTAGAGCTCGTAGCCGTCAGCCGTCTTGTACTTCTCCAGCGTGTCGTCGACGACCTTGAAGTCACCGTCGACCTTCTTCACGAAGTCAGAGTGATCCTTCTCGATGAGCGGCCGGACAAGATCGTAGATCTTCTTCGAGCCGTCGAAGTTCGCTTTGAAGTCCCACAGGTCGGTATGGCTGTAGCGATCTTCTTCGCCCGAAATCTTGGTCGCGGCTACCTCTTCCATCAGGGCTGCAGCACCGCCGACAACGGTCTCCGGCGGGAACGTCAGATTCTCGATGCGGTGATTGAGATCTTTGACGTCAGCAAGAAGCTGATCGGCATAAGGGGCGACGTCCTTCGTGCTTTTCTGTTCCCAAAGGCCGTATTCGATGCGGTGGAAGCCCGAAAATTTCGGATCTTTTTCCTTGGCCTCGAAGTCATCGGCGCGAGCGTCGATCGTGTGATCGAGATCGGAGAAGAGTTCGGCGATCGGTTCGATCGTTTCATAGTCCATGCGCGTCGGCGCGTAGAGCGCCTTGGCTTTGGCTATGTCGCCAGCCTTGACGGCCTCGGTGAACTTCGTCGTGTTTTCGAGAAGTTTCTCTGTATGATCGGCCACAAAGCTCTTGTACGCGGCGAGCGGCTCAACGAGTTTTGAATCGTCGTCTTCGGCATATGCCAAGCCAGCATATCCAAACGCCGCTGCGAGCGCGGTCGCAGCCAACAAGTGTCGTTTCATCGGTCGTCCCTCCGGTGCTTAGTTGGGTAAGGGGGTTTTCTAGGAACGTGTCGACGGATCCGCCGTCGCGGCCTCGGCCAACTTTCGGCCCAGATAGTCGCCAGCTTCCCGCGCCCCTGGAAGAACGAAGAAATAACCGCCACCGATTGGCTTGATGTATTCCTCTAACGGCTCGCCATCGAGCCGCGACTGCACGGCAATGAACCCCTTTTCGAGGTCTGATTGGTAGGCAATGAACAGCAGCCCCTGATCGAGCTGGCCGTTCTTGGTGATGCCGTTCGAATAGTTGAACGGCCGGCGTAGTATAAGGTTCTTTCGCGTTTCGGAAGTTCGTGGATTGGCAAGCCGGATGTGCGCATCAAGGCGCGTGATTTTTCCATCCGGATCTTTCGTGTAATTGGGGACGTCGGTCTCCTTGACACCATCCATCGGCGCACCGGACATCTTCTTGCGACCGAAGATGCGCTGCTGTTCGCCAAGCGGCGTGCGATCCCAGCGTTCCACGAAGTTACGGATGATGCGGACGGCCTGATACGTGCCGCCAACAGCCCACTCAGGCTCGTCGTGACCTTGGCCGACCCAGACGATCTCGTCCATCATCGGCTTGTCATTGGAATTCGGGTTGGCCGAGCCGTCCCGGAAACCCAAGAAGTTGCGCGCGCTCGGCACTGAGCCGTCAGCTTCGGGCAGTACGGTTGGAACGCTGCCTTCCTGCTTCCAGCGCGGTACGAGGTATT
Source organism: Hyphomicrobium sp. MC8b (assembly GCF_905067615.1). Classification (NCBI taxonomy): domain Bacteria; kingdom Pseudomonadati; phylum Pseudomonadota; class Alphaproteobacteria; order Hyphomicrobiales; family Hyphomicrobiaceae; genus Hyphomicrobium; species Hyphomicrobium sp. MC8b. Next base: position 3,546,612 of record NZ_LR898465.1, read on the forward strand.
CGGGCATGTTTTTCAGAATGTCGCGCAGCGCATGAATGTTCGTATCGGCCGTGTTCGAGCAGAACTGTAGCGAGAGATCGCCGTGGCACAGCTCAGCGTCGAGAGCGTCATTCTTGAATTGCGTCATCTGCTGCAGATGACGCGGCTTCAGTCGTCTGAGCCAGGGGCGCGTCTCGAACATTGAGTTGCCTAGGCCGACCGTAATCGTCAAATTGTCGGGCTGAATTTCAGGACCAAGAATGCCTGAATCGGCCGGCGGCAGTTTGGGGTCTAATTCCGGTGGGGTGCCGCCTTGTGTCAGGAACACGATGCGTTCGGTCAGCTTACGCATCATTTTCTCGAAGTCGGCCGGGGTATCGGCGATGACGTCGAGTGAAACCAACATGCCATTGGCCGGCCGCGGCGTAACCACGCCAGCCTGGTGGAGGCCGTAGAACGGAACTCTCTGCTCGACGTCTGTGCGATGGCTTTCGGGCGCGTCCGTCACCTGCTTGTCGTTCGCGCGTGCTTCCTGAACGGCGAGGCCCGATGTCAACGCGCCGCCAGCTGCAACGCCGAGACCGAGCAGAATTTTCCGGCGGTCGGTGCTTACGGATCCGTGCCGATCAGCCGGTTTTTTTTGATCATGTACCATTGGAATTCATCCCAATAGCGGACGGTAATTCGTTGAGTGCGTCCGCGAGGTTTGTGAAAGCCGCCGTCAGCTCCTTGCGTTGACTCGGGCTGGCAGACGTCGAAGAGGCCGTCGCGGCGTCGCTCTTCTGTTTGGCGACTTCGTCTTTCGTGGCGGTCAAAGTAGCGTCGATCTTGTGAGCGAGGTCCGGATTGACCGGCTTCACAACCGGCCGAAGCAAACCGACGATCTTGTCGATGCCATCAAGGTTGGCTTCGAGATCGGTCATGTCGGTTTCGGCAATGCTGTCGTTTTTCGCGGGCAGGCGATCACGCGATAGCTGCGTGGTGAAATTGCCGGCGCTATCGATGAGAATGCCCGGCGTCATTTTCATCGCCTTCAGACGCTCATTGAGCGTCGTCAGATCGGCGACGAGACGGTCGGCAATGGGGCTAAGACCATCCAGGCTTTTCGTGACGAAGAGCCCACGTTCGATGCGATGATATCCGACGAATGCCGGATCGTTCTCGCGCTTCTCGAAATAGTCCGCGACCGGGTCGATCGCATTCTGCAAATCCGCAAAGCGATGCACGACCGGTTCGATGCGCTTATAGGGCTGCCGCGCTATGATATAGAGAGCCTGGGCTTTGGCGAGATCACCGGCCTTGATGCCGTCGGCAAGTTCCTGGGCATCGCGCAATGCCGCCGAACTCTGACGGCCGAGATAAAATTTATATTCGCCCATCGGCCCAAGGAGCGCGCGCATCGTCGCCTTCGGAGGCTCGGCGTTCGCTTCCTGCGATGGGGTGACAAGCAAAGTCCCGCGCGGATTCGACAGTAACCCGCAGGTGACTTCGTAGGTGCCCGGGGCAAGGCGCACTTTCAGCGTCTGCTTGAAACCCGGCGCAATATTTTCCCGCTCTGCCAGGACCATCACGCCGTCAAGGACTTCCCATTCAACGGGACGTTCCGACTTGTTCGAAATCTCGAACGTCCGCTCGCCGGCGGGGACCGAAAGCGAATTGGGCTCACATGCTTTCGACGTCACGGCAACGGGCACGGCCGCGACGTTGTCATGACGGGTTTGCTTGGTCGCCGCGTAAAACGCAGCACCCGCGACGAGTACGAGAACCGTCGCCCCGGCAACGCCAAGATACATAATGCCGGACGATGGGGCTTTCGGCTTTCCTTGGCGGGTCTCAGGCGCGGACATTTTTATTGTTACCCTGGTATGCTTCGACTGAGACACTGCCCGGACGAACAGGCCGCAAATAGAGATAGAGAACGATGGCAAGGAACCCGAGGTAGACGATGACCTCGCCGACTGTCGGATTTTCCTGATAGCTGAAAACGCCAGAAAGAATGGTTCCAAGGACACTCGAGATCGGCAATACCGCGCTCATATCGTAGGCGGGCTGCTGCAGGCCGTTCCAAAGTCCGGCTTCATGCAAGGCGCCAACCGATGAAGAGAGGATGCCGGCGGCGACAAAAATGATGAAGACGCCAGTCCATTGGAAGAAGCGACGGAGATCGAGCCGAACGCCGCCGACATAGATGATCAAGCCGACGACAACAGCGGCCGCGATACCCGCAAGAGCGCCAAGCGGAGCTTCCAGGCCGTTGCTCTGCTGAAAGATCGCAAGCAGAAAAAAGATCGACTCGAGCCCTTCGCGAGCGACGGCGAAGAATACAAGACCGATGAGCCCCCACGTCCCGCCGTGCGACGAATGAAAGGCCGCTTCGACGGAATGCTGCAGCTCGCTCTTGATAGAGCGTGCGGCCTTGCGCATCCAGAACACCATCGAGATCAGCACCGCGACGGCAATGAAGCCAACGATCGCCTCGAACAGCTCTTGCGCCTTCTGGGGAAACTCGGCGCTGACGAACAGAAGCGCGGCGCCGGCGAAAAGAGAGATGGCTACAGCCAGCAGCACACCCATCCACACCGCAGGCATCCATTCGGATCGCCCCGTCTGAGCGAGATAGGTTGCAACGATACCGGTGATGAGCGCTGCTTCGATGCCTTCGCGAAGCATGATCAGAAACGGAGCGAGCACGCTCTCTTTCCCTTCACTTTTGGTCTCAGGGTATTGCCGCCTGAAATAGGAAACTTGACTTCTAAAATCAAGTTTCCATATGTCGCAATCGCCCTTGATCAAAATCAATTTTTCGCAATGTTTGCCGTGCGTGACGGGCGGCATAGGCCACTTGGCTAAGCCAGTGCCTTTCCTTTTCGTGTGAGCGGCACCACGCTCTCAAATCCCCACGACCTTATCGCGCGGCGACGGCAGTTTCGCACGGCCGCACGCGCCTTGACCGGCGCCCTCTCCGTCATGCCGGCAACCTCGCCTCCTAATATCCACCCAACCAAATCCGCGACCCACAATTCCGCCGTAGTCATTCCACATTAAATGTTATATTATACATTTTCTACTAGGCGGATAAATCACAACCATGTCGAACAGAGATCCATTCGAGCGCTCCTTGATGGCGCAGCCCGCTTACCGACGGCTGATCGGCGCGGGCGGCATCCTGGTTGTGCTGTGGATCGCAATTTTTTGGGCGGTGGCTCTTCCATGAGGCAACCATTGATCAAGCTTCGAGACGTGACGGTGGCCTATGCGCGTCACCCGGCGCTCCATCATGTATCGGGGACGTTCGACGAAGGCAGTATGACGGCGATAACCGGCCCTAACGGCGCGGGCAAGTCGACACTGTTAAAGGCGATCATGGGTGAGCTGCCTTTAGCGGAAGGCGCCATCGAGCGGCCTGGTCTTGCAGCATGCGATTTCGGGTATCTGCCGCAAGCCGCCGAGATCGACCGACAGTTTCCGATGTCTGTCGCCGATACGGTGATGCTCGGAGCCTGGCACCGAAGCGGCTCATTCCGACGCGTTGATTCCGGTGCGATGGAGAAAGCACGAAAAGCGTTGACGGCTGTTGGCTTGGACGGCTTTGGCGGCCGCATCATAGGCTCGCTCTCGGCAGGGCAGTTCCAGCGCGTGCTATTCGCGCGGCTATTGCTTCAGGATGCGAAGATCATCGTTCTCGATGAACCGTTTACGGCGATCGACGCACGCACCACGCGCGACCTCTTGGATATCGTCTGCCGCTGGCACAAGGAGGGACGGACGATCATCGCCGTCTTGCACGATTTCGATCAGGTCCGCGCCCACTTTCCCGACACTCTCCTTCTCGCCCGCGAGGCCATCGGGTGGGGGCCAACAAGTGTCGCGATGTCGTCGCGGAACCTGCTGCGCGCCCGAGCGATGGCGGAAAGCTGGGACGAAGGCGCTGAGGTTTGCGAGAAGGATACGGCCGCCGCATGAGCCTGCACGCCATCTTCATCTCGCCGTTCGTCGATTACGGTTTCATGCGCCGCGCGCTCATTGCGTGCTTCGCCCTGGCGCTCGGCTCGGGGCCTGTCGGCGTGCTTTTAATGCTCAGGCGCATGAGCCTTGTCGGCGATGCCATGAGCCATGCGATCCTTCCCGGCGCGGCGGTCGGCTTCTTGATTGCCGGCGGTCTTTCTCTGCCGGCGATGGGTTTCGGCGGCCTGGTGGCAGGATTGAGCATTGCGCTTCTATCCGGCGTTATCAGCAGGACGACCTCGCTTCGTGAAGATGCGAGTTTCGCTAGTTTCTATCTGACATCGCTCGCCCTCGGCGTTTTGATCGTTTCGCTGCGAGGCTCGAACATCGACCTGCTGCATGTCTTGTTCGGGACGATCCTGGCGATCGACTCGAATGCGCTTTATCTCGTCGGCGGCATTGCCTCGCTGACAATCATTATCCTCGCGGTCGTATACCGGCCACTCGTCGCCGAATGCTTCGATCCCGGATTTCTGCGGGCTGTGGGAGGTCACGGCTCGCTCTTTCACTTTCTGTTTTTGCTGCTCGTCGTGATCAATCTGGTCGCGAGCTTCGAAGCGCTTGGAACGCTTATGGCCGTTGGCCTGATGATGCTCCCCGCGGCTGTCGCGCGTCTTTGGGCACAATCACTTCCGGCCATGTTCGCAGTCGCGGCGGGGACGGCGGTCGTCTCAGGCTATCTCGGTTTGGTCGCGTCGTTCCATTTCGCCGTGGCCTCCGGCCCCACGATCATCCTTACCGCAAGCTGCATCTATGGCGTCTCGCTCATTCTCAGCCCTTCGGGCATGGCGCGGCGTCTCTATTCGCGTCCTCACCTCAAAGCATAGACAGGAGATTGATCATGAGGGTTTCTAACCTCGTCCTCGGACTACTGGTGTCTTCCGGCGTCGCCGTCGGCTTCTCGGCGGCCGCGTCGGCAAAGACGCTGAATACCGTGGCCAGTTTTACGGTGCTCGCCGACGTCGTGAAGCAAGTCGGCGGCGACCACGTAAACGTGAAAAGCCTTGTCCCGCCGAATGGCGATCCACATGAATTCGAGCCTTCGCCTGACGATGCGAAATCTCTGAAAGAAGCGGACATCACTTTTATCAGCGGCGAAGGCCTCGAAGGCTGGTTCGAAAAGCTGGTGACGGCATCGGGCTACAATGGCAAGCCAATCGTTGTATCGAACGGCATCAAGACACGAACCATGGAAGAGGATGGCAAGACCGTCACCGATCCGCACGTCTGGAATAGCCCGGTCAACGTCAAGATCTGGGTCGTCAATATTGAGAAGGCGCTTGCCTCGGCCGACCCGGCCGACGCTGCCGACTTCAAGGCCAATGCTAAGGCCTATTCCAAGAAGCTCGATGCGTTGAATACGTATGCTAAATCTGTTCTTGAGACGGTGCCGAAGGATCGGCGCAAGATCCTGACCAGCCACGATGCATTCGGCTACTTCGGACGGGAATACGGCGTGACGTTTCTTTCGCCTATTGGCCTCTCGACCGAAACTGAAGCATCTGCCGCCGACGTTGCCAAGCTGATCGATCAGATCAAGGCCGAGAAGGTCAAAACGTACTTCTTCGAAAACTCGAACGACTCTCGCCTCGTCAAACAGATCGCGAAGGCCACGGGCGCGCAACCCGGCGGCGAGCTTTATGTCGAGTCGTTGTCGAAGGCCGATGGCCCGGCCCCGACCTACGCAAAGATGTTTCACTACAACGTCGATCAGTTGTCGAAGGCCTTCGCGGGAACCTGAGCGGCAGCGAAAACCAACCTCCAACGATCTTGCGGCGAGCCTCAAAAGCTCGCCGCTTTTTTTTAGTGCACGTTGGAGTCGGTGTAGCAGGCGCGCATGGCTTCGCAGCGATGCGGCCCGGCAAAGTGCATATTGTCGCCCTTAGCGGCGCTGATGAAGTCGCACACCTGATTCAATCCGTCTTCCGTTAGCCACCCTTCCCTGCGTCCGCGCTGCACGCCGAAGCAGTCGGCGGTTTGCTCATCGGGTCCGCGGAACTGATGTCCGCACTCGTGCGAATAGATCCAGAGTTCGACTGGGCGCGGCAGCTTATCGAGCAAGTGCGTGTTGAGAATGATGAAGCCTGGATAGGCCGCACCATAATCGTCAAGCTTCTCGTCAATTACGGTCGGACGGTCGCCGCATTGGATGCGATATCCCTTGAGCCTGAGTTGGCCGACGGGGACGAGATATGCCGAGCCGTTTGTATAGCCGATGTATTCTTCAGCGGTGGGGCCCCCGTCGGAAACGCCCGCCAACGCCAGGGCCGGCGCGATAACACAAAGACGCGCAAGAAGTTTCAATCGATTCATGTTGGCGATGGTCCATTCTCCGAAGGATTTGATTGCGGCCAATCCGACGCGCACTGCGGCCGCCTCGGTCCGGTCATAATCATACGGTGTCTATCCAATAATATAACATACGCATCAAGCGGCCAAAGTTACATTCACGCATTGCAGTTTCGGGGGGTCCGATGGGACATTGGAAAAGCAGCCGTACGGCCAGCCATCGGCTTGGCAAACGAGCCGCATGGGCCGCGGCCTGGGCTGCAGGAATTTTCACCATGGTCATGTCGCTCGGTTTGGCTGCGCACGCTAACGAGGCGCCCACAGGACCGAAATCCGCATTCGGATTCGCCGGCGCGATGCAGGCGCAGCCTGTTCGCGAACCTTCGATGATTACGGAGGCCATGGACGCCGCCTGGTCCATCCTTCTCTTCGAACAGCATCGCTTTACTCAAAACATGACCGGCGCGGTGCGCAATCTGAAATCGACGACCAACGTCATGGCCGCAACTGGCGCTCTTGTCGTGGCGAGCTTCATTTATGGCATCCTTCATGCTGTCGGGCCGGGACACGGAAAGGCGGTCATCTCATCCTACATGCTGGCGGACAAGGAGACGCTACGGCGCGGCATATTCCTCGCGTTCCTATCGTCCCTGATCCAAGCGCTGTCCGCAATTACGCTGATCGGCGGACTGTACGTGGCGGCCCTGGCCACGGGACTGCAGACGAAGTGGGCGGAGGCCTGGCTTGAAACGTTAAGCTGGGGCGCGGTGGCGTTGCTCGGGGCTTGGCTGATGTTCAAACAGCTTTGGCCGGTGTTTACGTCCCGGCGCCAGCCTGTTCGCGCCAATCAACTGCATGGCGACGATCACGATCATGGGCACGATCACGAATGCAGCCATGATCACCACGGCCAAGGCGCGCCTGCGTCATGCGGACACGATCATTCACACGATCACTCTCATGATTGTGAACACGATCACGTTCATGACGAGCACTGCGGTCACGCCCATCTACCGGGTCCAGACGAGTTGAGAGGCAAGCTGTCGTGGAGCCGGGCGCTCGCCATTGCGTTCTCCATCGGCATGCGGCCATGTACCGGGGCTTTGCTCGTCATTATCTTCGCTGCGACGCAGGGGATGATCTGGGCCGGCATTCTGGCGACATTCGCGATGGCGTTTGGAACAGCCTTAACCGTATCGGCATTGGCTGCGCTATCGGTCGGCTCGCGTAATCTTGCGATTGTCTTGGCGGGCGCCGAAAGCCGATGGGGCAACTTCGTCGCGCGGGGCGCCAGCGTCCTCAGTTCGGCGGCGGTCTTCGTGCTCGGGACGGTCTTCTTTTTCGCGTCGTTCCACGACGTCCGTCCGTTCTGATAGGCACGAACTTCGCGCCGCGTCGGACTTCCGTACCTATGGAAATCCTCGATTATCGGCTTAGAATGACCGATAACGAAGGAGCCTATGCTTGATTAATCCTGCTCGTATTTCGGCTGTTGCCATTGTCGGCTCAGCGTTCTGCACGATCGCGGCGACGAACGCTGCCGCCGCGAAGATGCGCATCTGCCAAGAACAAAGCCAGCATTACGAGGAGATCAAACCATCGGCGGGGCCACTGGAGATCAACGCCGCGCTGTCAACTGCTGCCGATAAAGGGTGCGTGAAGCTCGCTCAGCGCCTTCTTGACGATGGTGCGTCACTGGGATCACGCGACCGACAAGGCGCGATGCCCCTGTCGCACGCGGCGAAGGCGGGACAAACCGAGATACTGAATCTGTTCATTGCGCGCGGCGCCATTATCGATGCGCGCAATCTCGATGGATCGACCGCGTTGTTCCTGGCGGCGGAACAGGACAACCAACCGGCCGTCGAATCCCTTGTTGCACATGGCGCAGACGTCAATCTCGCAGGCCGCAGCGGACTGACGCCGTTGGAAGCCGCCGCTTACATGGGAAATGAAAATATCGCGATGCTCTTGCTGGCCAAGGGCGCCGATCCCAAGCGCACGGACGCGACAGGAAAGGGACCGATCTGCTATGCGGCCGCCCGCGGATTCGCTAAAGTTGCGGGCATTCTGCTCGATCACTCCGTCGACGTGAACGCCCGGTACGGCAATGACCTGACGGCATTGATGTGGGCAGCTGGACACGAAGATGGTGCAGGAACGAGCGATGTCGCGGACGTGCTGGAGTTGCTTATCGCGCGCGGGGCGCATCTCGACGATCGCGACAATCGTGGACGGACGGCGCTGATGATTGCAGCTTCGCTTGGTCACGAGCGCGCCGTCGACGTGCTCCTCGCACACGGTGCGAGCCGCACATTGCGTGACAAGTCGGGAAAAACGGCGGCGGACCTCGCCTCAAACGACGAACTCAAGAAGAGGCTCGCGGCGAGTTAGTGCAGGCGGGAGCGGCTACTGCCCGTCGCCACCAATCACCGTCAAACTTGCGAGATATTGCGCGATCGGATCGAGATCGGCTGGCTGGGCTGCATTCATGAGATCTGACATGCCGGGATTGTTCGCCCGGCTGTGATCGCGAAAATCCGTCATCGTTTTTAGGAGATAAGCGGCCTGCTGACCGGCCAGCCGTGGCGTCGTGCTGTCACCCTGATACTGATCGAGATGGCACGACGTACAGCCAATGGAGCCAATCACGGTGAGCGCGTGCTTGGTGACGTCTTTCGACGGCGACGGCTGCTGAATGTTCGGCCACTTCAGGCCAGAGAAATGCGCGGCCAGCGCTTTCATGTCGTCCTTGCTGAGCCCCTCGGCGACTGCCGACATCTGATCGTTCTTGCGTGCACCCCTCTTGAAGTCGCGAAGCTGGATATAGAGGTAGCCCTGGTTCTGGCCCCAGATGACGGGGGTCGTCTTTTGCTGCGGGATGCCGTTTTCGCCGTGACATCCTGCACAAAGCTGAATTTTGTCAGCGATCTCGTCGGCAAATGCCGAATGACTGCCGGTCAAGATTGCGGCAACGAGCAACCCCAATCCAATTACTGCTTGCCGCATATCGAAACTCCCGGTCTTCGACGAGCGATTAAAATAAAATCGGAAAGGAGCATGCGCGCTCCTTTCCGACGTCCACATCATCAGTTGAGCGTGAAGGCAATGATGTTATTGCCGCGCTTGAAGTCAATCTGCGTGTTTCCGCCTGCGCCGACGACAATGTATTCCTTGCCGTCGAGCGAATACGCCGATGGCGGAGCATTGACGCCTGCGCCGCACTGGAACGACCATAGGATCTTGCCGCTCTCGGCGTTGTAGGCGCGGAACCAGCCGTTGGCTTCGCCGGTGAAAACGAGATCGCCTGCGGTTGCAAGTGCCCCGCCCATCATCGGCTCAGGTGTTTTGACCTGCCATTTGATTTTGCCGGTGTTGTAGTTGACCGCAGTGACGTTTCCGAACGAAGCCTCGGTCGGAATGACCTTAAAGGCGCCGCCAAGCCACAGCTTTCCATCGGGATAGGGGCTCGACTGGACCTGATACGTCATCGGCTGGTGCAAGTTGACGGCATAGGTCAGAGCGAGCTTCGGGTTGACCGCCATAGGCGACCACTCAACGCCACCGTTTGCGCCAGGAAGCATGCGCGCGCCTTCCGGTGTCGGCAAGGTCCACATGTTCTCCTGCGCGACCATCGGCTCAGAGAAGCGGATCAGGCTGCAATCCTTGCGGTTGTGAACATAGACAAAACCGGTCTTGCCGCCATGGATGACCCCCGGAACGACCTTGCCGTCCTTGTCCTTGACGTCGACCAAGATCGGCGGACTGACAGCGTCGAAGTCCCAAACGTCGTGCGGGATATACTGAAGGTGGCAGACGTATTTGCCGGTATCGAGATCGATCGATACGAGCGAGTCCGTGTAGAGATTGTCACCCGGACGCAGCGAACCGTCGAGGTCCGGCGACGGGTTGCCGACCACGAAGAACAAGCGATTGAGCTTGAGATCAACCGCCGGATTTTGCCAAACGCCGCCACCCAACGTCTTGTAGGGATCGCCAGTCTTGGCGAACTGAGCTTTCTCGGCTTCGATGTCGCGGTGCAGATCCTTGCCCGTGGCATCCTTCGTGGCCCAGACGCCGACCGTGTTTTCCGGCACGGTGTCGAAATTCCAAACCTGCTTGCCGTTTTTGGCATCATAAGCGCGGACGAAACCGCGGATGCCGTATTCGCCACCGTTGGTGCCGATGATGATCTTGCCGTTAACGGCTGTCGGCGCCATCGTTTCGCTATAGCCGTCTTCGGGATCGGCGATTTCCGTTTCCCAAACGAGGCTGCCGGTCTTGGCGTCGAGCGCGACGAGCTTGGCGTCAAGCGTCGCGAGGTAAACCTTGTCGTCGTAAACCGCGACACCGCGATTGTTCGGGCCGCAGCAATACGTCGTGATCGGCCCCATCTTGTGCTTGTAGTGCCAATATTGCTCGCCGGTCTTGGCGTTCAGCGCATAGACATGATCGAACGATGTCGTCACGTACATCACGTCGCCGACGATGATGGGCGTCGTCTCTAGCGACTCTTTTACGTCCATCTGAAAGATCCACGCCGGACGAAGCTTTGCGACGTTGCCGGTATTGATCTGTTTGCCGAGGTAATACCGTGTCTGGTCGTAATTGCCGTTGGTGTGGAGAAACTGCTTGGTATCTTTCGCAGCGTTCGACAATTCTTCCTGCGTGACCGCTCGCGCAGGAGCTCCTTTGATCGCCTCTTTAGATTTGTGCTCGATTTCCTGAGCGCCGACGGGAGCAAATGCGAAAACCGCAAGCGACGCTGCGAGCGCCGCCGCGGTCGCGCGGCTTTTTATACCGACCATGTTGTCCTCGCTTACTTGAAGTTCAAACCGGCCGCCAACACCGGAGGGGGGCGTCAGATCCGTTGTCTGACATTGGCATAGTGCACCCCCGATTTTTTCCCGGCAATAGGGTGAACACTTCTAAAGTATCAAATCCATTGCCGCTTTCCGCATTCCGAGACAACGTGGCGCGGAACTACAAAGGCAAAACGAGGACCAGCAAATACAAAATGAAATGTATGCGAATTGTCTTTCCCTGCTGCAATATCGGCGCGTTCTAACTTCGTATGGATTTAAGCGCCCATCGCCGTCCATTGGATGTCAGTTCGACGACGGAAAGCGGCGCAATATCAATATGCGCATATGAGATCGCTTGCGCCTCGATCGCGACGACAATCGCCGCGCGCATGACCGCCGGATGCGTCACGGCCAAAATGGGTCCCTCACGCTCCGAAATCGTCTGCATCCAGACCGACGTCCGCGCGATGAGCGCTTCAACTGTTTCGCCGCCATGAGGCGCAGAGCCTGGGTCGGAGAGCCAGCTTGCTAATGCGTCGGCGTCGGATAGAGCAACGCTACTCACGGTGCGGCCCGCCCAGTCGCCAAGTTCGATGTCCCTGAGCGCCGGGTCGATCCGGGGAGAAAGTCCTAAGACAGCGGCGGTCTCCAGCGCCCGCCGAGCGGGACTGGAGAAGACGATGGAGGCATTGCGAAATTCGCCGGCCATTGCGGCCGCGTCCTGTTGGCCAAAATCGTCGATTCCTTCGTCAAGAGGAAAGGCCGCGGCCCTCGCCGCGGTGGTCGAGGCGTTGGCAACAAAGGTCAGGCGTGGCGGCATCTTGGCTCAATGGCTTGCGTTGACAAATGCCCGGCCCGCCCTATGGTGAGACGTGCATCCTCACGGGTCGGAAGCCGGTGAAATTCCGGAACGGTCGCGCCACTGTAATCGTGGGTCGCTTCAAGCGTCCACCGAAAGTCAGACCCTCCTCGTGATCAGAGCACACCTTGAAACGGGACGCGTAATCCCATGGAGGCTCTTTAGAATGGCTCATTCTACTATCGTCGCACAATCTCTCGGCGCTCAAGGCGGCTTCGCTACGCCTATTCCGGTTCGCCAGATTCTCCCCTGGGCGATCTTCGCCGGGTTGCTGTTCCTCCTCGCCATGTATTTCATCGGCGTCGAAGAAGGCGCCATGGCGATCTTCAACGGAATGTACGTGCACGAGTATGTGCATGACGCCCGTCACCTTCTCGGCTTCCCCTGCCACTAACCGCGGCGGAGAATTTCAAATATGGGATCTCTTCTTGTGCGCGGCATGATTGCCGGGCTTCTCGCTGGTATTCTGGCTTTCGGCTTTGCGAAGGTTTTCGGCGAACCTCAGGTCGATCGGGCGATCGGCTTCGAAGAGCAAATGGCAAAAGCGAGCGGTGAACCGGAAGAACCGGAAATCGTCAGCCGCGCAGTGCAGGCGAGCTTCGGGCTGTTCACCGGCGTCGCCGTCGTCGGGACCGCGATGGGCGGTCTTTTTGCGCTGGCCTTTGCGTTCTTCAATGGCCGACTTCTCGTCGGCATGTCACCGCGGACCACGGCGATCATCATAGCGGCGCTTGGCTTTCTGGCGATCTACTTCATTCCAAACATCAAGTATCCGGCCAACCCACCTGCGGTCGGGGCACCGGAAACGATCGGCTACAGAACGCAGCTCTACTTCGGAATGATCGTCTTCTCTCTCGCCGCGTTGGCGATCGCGATCAGCGCTGGACGGCAGTTCTTCGCTCAGGTCGGCGGCTGGAACGCTATCCTGATCGGAGGCGGTGTCTATATTGCCCTAACGGCGCTTGCGGGCTATTTCCTACCGCCGATCAACGAAGTTCCAAATGATTTTCCTGCCGATCTGCTTTGGAAGTTCCGTGTGGTGTCGTTCGGCATTCAGGGCATCCTGTGGATGACGATTGGCATTATCTTTGGAATGCTGGTCGACAGATCGAACGAGAAAATCGCTCATTGAACGGCGCACGCGCCGCTCAAATACCGCCAGATCGCATTGCGCTTGCTGCTGCGATCTGACCTGCAATCGCCAAACATCCTGAAAAGGCTGTCTGCTAGTGGCACGCCACTCGCCTTGCATAGGTATCTGCAAACTCGACGACGGGACGGGCTTTTGCCTCGGCTGCGCGCGCACGGCCGCTGAAATCGGCGACTGGATGGCGATGAGCGAAGCTCAGCGCGACTCCGTCTGGGACCAGCTGCCAGAACGGCTCGCACAGCTCTCGGTGCGCGTTCGCGTGTTGCCGTGGGTTCGCGACGAGTTGATTAACTGGGTCCGCGACACCCTCGTTGCTCGGCAAGGCGCGTGGGTCGTCGGTGTGCCGGGCGCTGTCGCGGAGTTTCCCAGCGCCGATAACACACCGATTGATTTGCACGTCGAGGACGGCGTGATAACTGCGCGGCGTGCAGATGCCGCGTTTCGTATCGCGATCAACGACAAGGTTCGTGCTTTCGCGTTCACGGATGGCGGCCCGATTGTGCTCGGACTACCGAGAGGACGCGCCGCCATTCAATCTGGTTCGGCACTTCAAGCTGTTGGTCTGGATGCCGGCGCAATCGACGAGACGTATCGCGGCGACGAACTTTTCGATCTCGGAATTGGGCGCCGATATACCCGCTTCTGCGTTCGCACGCGGGACGAGACGCTGACATCTGCGCTATCGGATCATGATCGGCGGCATTGGTCGGACTTCATGCCGGTCATGCTCAATCAATTTGTCGCCGTGAGTCCGCATCGCGTCGTTGAAAGCGCTGCAGCGCGCATCGAAATCTTTTCCAGAATTCCAGGCTCCGGCGAGTCGTCACCCAATGGCGCGCATACCCATTTCCTTGCCGAGTTCCTGAAGTCCGGCGACGAGATCGCTCCAAGTCTGGCGCCGCCCGACTATGTTGGCCCAGTCGCGATCTTTTATCCTAATAAAACCTAGGCAAAACGCACTATCGCGCTTGGAAAGTCGCTCTTGTCCCCAGTTCATGACCGCAGCCGTCCGTTGCTGGGTTGAGAGCCTCGGCGCGCCGTAGTAGTGACGTTTTGTTGATTAGCCTGAGGGCTTCGATAACTTGAGAGGGGACGGGATGCGCAGCATCAGCCTTGGACTCGCCTTCGCCACAGCGGCAGCTTTGATTTCGGCTCCAGCCTCTGCAGACGAGCGATTGCAATCTTCGTTCACTGCGCTCGTCGGCAAAGGTTACGAAGTCAAATCCGTGACGCTCATTCCTCTCGAGGTCGCCAAGAGGGTCACGGAAAAGGTCAAGACCGATAACGTCGTCGTCACGTTACAGAAGCAGGAAACGGTTGCCGTCTGCTACATCGCGTTCGCGAATTGGGCATTCATGAACAAGGCGTCGCTCGATTCCGCGACGCTGTGCGAAGTCCGTTCTTCGCCGACCGAAGAGAGCGCACCGGCAGCCGCACCGAGCGAGCCGGCGGCACCTGCCGAAGCGACGACGCCTCCGGCCGAGGCGACAACGCCTGCCGCTCCGAGCACAAACCCTTAATTTCTAGCTGCTCTCGGCGGCCGAAGAGGCTTTGGCCAATTTCGCTTTCAGCCGAGGCATCGCAAAGTCGAGAAATGCCCGAAGCTTCAGCGGCAGCAGTCCGCTGCTGCCGTAAACGAGGCTGACCGGGACCTGGGGTGGCTCGAACCGCTCCAGCACGACCGTGAGCTTTCCCTCTGCAAGCGGTGCTTCGATCTGGTAGGAAAGCAGGCGCGTCAACCCAAGTCCGGCGACCGCCATGTCGACGGCAGATTCCGCCGTGTTGACGACGAGGCGGGAGTGAATGGCGGCAACCTGGGGCACGCCATTGTTCCAGAAGGTCCACGAACGCGACGACATCAGGCCTTCGAAGGTGACGCAATCGTGCGATTCGAGATCGTTCGGATCGGCAGGGGTTCCGCGTGCTTCGAGATAATCAGGGCTCGCGCAAACAACACGGCGAATCAATCCAACGCGGCTCGCAATCAGGCTGCTATCGGGGAGTTCGCCGATACGAAGCGCGACATCGACGTGCTCTTCGAGGATGTTCACGACACGGTCGGCCAACGTTAAGCGCACGTCGATATCGGGGTAAGCCTTCAAAAACGCGCCGACGATCGGCAGCACATGCAGGCGACCGAAAACGATCGGCGCCGTAATGACCAACTCACCGCGCGGCGCGCGATATTCGCCGGAGGCGGCGCGCTCGGCTTCGACGACGTCTTCCAAAATTCTGCGGCAGGCGGCGACGTACGATTGCCCGGCATCGGTCAGTTCCAATCGACGGCTGCCGCGATTCAAGAGCTTGGTGTGGAGATGGGCTTCGAGTTCGGACACCTTCCGGCTAACCGTTGCTAGCGGCATGCTGAGCCTGCGCGCTCCAGCCGAGAGGCTACCAGCGTCCGTTACGGCAAGAAGAACCGACATGGCGTCGAAGCGGTCCATTTTTGACTCTCATAATCCGGTAGGGTGGCTGCCAATATTGTCGACTATTTCGTGAAAATGAAAGGACCTAATTCAGGGGCGTCGGCCAATCCCGGCCCGAAGAGAGTAGGAGACGCCCATGTCCCGCATCCCGACCCCCGCCACCATTGCTGATGCTCCCGCCGCTGCACAGCCGCTCCTAGAGGCGGTGAATAAACAGCTCGGTACCGTTCCAAACATGTTTCGGCTGATCGCAACAAGCCCGGCCGCTCTGGAGGGGTACCTTAGTCTTTCGGGCGCGCTGGCAAAGGGCAAGCTGCCGCCGCAGACCCGCGAACGCATTGCGCTGGCCGTCGCAGAGTTCAACGGTTGCAGCTATTGCCTTTCAGCGCATACCTACCTTGGGCGGAACCTCGCCAAGCTCGACGACGCTGAAATCACGGCCAATCGCAATGGTGCCTCGAACGATCCGAAAGCCGATGCCGC
Organism: Hyphomicrobium sp. MC8b; assembly: GCF_905067615.1. Taxonomy (NCBI): domain Bacteria; kingdom Pseudomonadati; phylum Pseudomonadota; class Alphaproteobacteria; order Hyphomicrobiales; family Hyphomicrobiaceae; genus Hyphomicrobium; species Hyphomicrobium sp. MC8b. The sequence goes on from NZ_LR898465.1 coordinate 3,562,608, forward strand.
CGTTCGCTTTGCGGTGAAAGTCGTGGAGGCGCGTGGACATGTGAGCGCCGCCGATCTGGCCGCTGTCAAGGCTGCTGGTTACGACGACGGTCAGGTCATTGAGATTGTTCAGCACGTCGCACTCAACGTGTGGACGAACTTCTTCAACGAGACGTTCAAGACCGATGTCGACTTTCCGGTCGTGACGCCCAGCAAAATCTCCGTTGCCTGAACGGTTTCCGAAACCCTGAAATCTATCGCCGCCGGACGCCTATGCGACGGCGGCGCTTCCTTTTTGGCGTTGTTAACTTAAATGATCCGTCGGCGAACGCGCATCAGAGACGATAGGCTGGCGGACTGTTACGGACGTGCCTTAGTCTCACCATTGCGCATCGTCATATCGGCGGGCGGTAACACATCAATTCTTCTGTCAGCGAGCAAACGTGATCATCGGAAACTTTTCTAGGACGCGCACGGCATCGGTAGGCGCGCTTATCGCGGCCTTCCTTTGCGCCAGCGCCGAAGCGAGCTTCGCGCACAGCGGCACGGCCGATGAGCAGCAGGCCTGCACGCCAGACGTGTTTCGACTTTGCTCGGCTCAGATCCCAAGCGAAACGCGCATCGTTGCCTGTCTGAACAAGAACATGGCAAAGCTCAGCCCTGCTTGCCGCGACGTGATGAAAGGCGACAAGCCCAAAGCGAATGCGCGCAAGAAGCACTAAGCCCGATCGCGACGCCAACCAATTCTTGTGAGGTTCAAGACCGTGCAACGAATATTTCGACTTGGAGCGATGCTGCTGGCCGGGCTTGCGGCGCCTGTCTTCGTGATTGCGAGCACGCACGGCGCGTCCGCTCACAGCGGAACTGCCGAAGAACAATCTGCCTGCACGCCCGACGTTCTGAGCCTCTGCTTTTGGCAGATCCCTAACGAAGATAAGATCGTCGCGTGCCTCAATAAGAATATCAATCGGCTCAGCCCCGAGTGCCGTAAGGTGATCGCGGGCGACGACGACGACAAAAAGAGCAGCAAGCGCTCAAAGAAATAAAACCGCCGCCAATTGCGTGACCGAGATCACGGAAATGGCGGCGTGATGGGCTGCCAAATCAGCAGGCGTGGCCGCGAGCGGCTGTCTTCGAGGGCGCTCTTTCGAGCTGAATAGCGTCGCAGACCGTCTCGACGATGCCCTGAGCGCACAGCCCGGCGCGCTGGTTCATCACTTCTGGCTTATCCTGATCGACGAATTCATCCGGCATCACTTTCGATCGGACTCTGAGACCGCGATCGAGCAAGCCGTTTTCAGCCAGATAATGGAGCACGTGGCTACCGAAGCCGCCAATCGAGCCTTCTTCGATGGTGATCAGCACGTCATGGTTTTCGGCGAGACGGCGGATAAGATCGGTGTCGAGCGGCTTCATGAAGCGCGCGTCAGCAACCGTGGCTGACAGACCCAGCGCAGCCAATTGATCGGCGGCCTTCAGTGTTTCCTGAAGGCGCGTCCCGAGCGAGAGAAGCGCAATCGTCGAGCCTTCGCGCAAAATGCGACCCTTGCCGATTTCGAGAGGAATGCCCGTCTCGGGAAGCGCCACCCCTGTACCTTCGCCGCGCGGATAACGGAACGCGCTTGGACGGTCGTCGATCGCTGCGGCAGTGGCGACCATGTGCTTGAGTTCGCATTCATCGGCCGGAGCCATGATGACCATGTTGGGCAGGCAGCCGAGATATGCGAGGTCGAACGATCCGGCATGCGTCGCGCCATCAGCGCCGACGAAACCAGCGCGGTCGATGGCGAAGCGCACCGGCAGGCTTTGCAGCGCGACGTCATGCACGACCTGGTCGTAGCCGCGCTGCAGGAACGTGGAATAGAGCGCGCAGAACGGCTTCATACCTTCAGTTGCGAGCCCGGCTGCGAATGTCACGGCGTGCTGCTCGGCGATGCCGACATCGAACGTGCGATCCGGGAATGCGCGGCCAAAAACATCGAGACCCGTGCCGTCCGGCATGGCCGCGGTGATGGCGACGATCTTGTCGTCCTTCTTAGCTTCGTCGATGAGGCTATCGGCGAACACGCGCGTGTATGACGGCGCCGAGGCCGGAGCTTTCGTCTGCACGCCGGTGACGACGTTGAACTTCGTCACGCCGTGATACTTGTCGGCGGAAGCTTCAGCCGGAGCGTAGCCCTTACCCTTTTTCGTCACGACGTGGACGAGGATCGGCCCCTGCTCGGCATCGCGGACGTTGCGCAAGATCGGCACGAGCTGGCTGAGATCATGACCGTCGATCGGGCCGATGTAGTAGAAACCCAGTTCTTCGAACCACGCGCCGCCGTGCCAGAGGCTGCGAGTATATTCTTCGACGCGCGCGGCGCGCTCTCCCCAGCTTTTCGGAAGGCGCTTGGCAAGCTGCTTCGCGAGATCGCGAACGTAGAGATAGGAATCGCTCGATGTCGTGCGGGCGAGATAGGACGACAACGCGCCTGTCGGCGGCGCAATCGACATCTCGTTGTCATTCAGGATAACAATCAGCCGTTCGCTGCGCGCGCCGGCATTGTTCATCGCCTCGTAGGCCATGCCCGCGCTCATTGCGCCATCGCCGATGACGCAAACGACGTTGTTCGTGCCGCCCGACATCTCGCGGGCAACGGCCATGCCGAGGCCAGCCGAAATGGACGTCGAGGAATGCGCGGCGCCAAACGGATCGTATTCGCTCTCGGTGCGCTTCGTGAAACCGGAAAGACCTCCAGGCTGGCGAAGCGTGCGAATGCGATCGCGGCGACCGGTGAGAATTTTGTGCGGATAAGACTGGTGGCTGACGTCCCAGATCAGACGGTCGCGCGGCGTATCGAAGAGGTAATGCAGAGCAACCGTCAACTCGACGACGCCAAGACCAGCACCCAAATGGCCACCCGTCTGCGAAACGGCTTCGATCAATTCCGTGCGAAGCTCGTCCGCGAGCTGCGGTAGTTCGCTTTCGGACAATTGCTTGAGATCGTCCGGCGTATCGACTTGATCCAAAAGCGGTGTTTTGGATGGCCGAGTGACCCTTGCATCCATGACCGAACTCCCCCAACTGCCGCTCGAGTCCCGAGCTCGATGGCAAATTATGAACCTATGACACGTCGCAAAAAATGGATCATACAGCGCAGAGTGGACTCTGCGGGGATGTGTTGCAGCCAAGCCTCACAAATTAGAAGGATGGCCGACTAAATACCGCCATTGTAACTGCCTAGGTCCTTATAGCCGAAACGCTGATAATGGCGGGGCTAAGGCATACATTGAAGATATCGAGGGAGGGGCAATGCTCCTGATCAGGAAATTGCAGGCGTTTGGGTTATCGTTGGCGGCATTTGTGATGGTATCCGTCGCGGCTGCGTCATTTACGACGGCGCAGGCGGCCGATTCTCCGGAAGCGACGATTGACGGCCTCAACACGGCACTTCTGGACACCATGAAGCAGGCTCAGTCCCTGGGCGTGCAAGGGCGCTATCAAGCGCTCGCACCGGTACTGTCGAAGATTTACGATACACCGCTGATGACGCGCTTGGCGGTGGGCCAAACGTGGGGATCTCTGCCTCCTGCACAGCAGGCGTCAATCATCGATTTGTTCCGGCGCATGATGATCGCGACCTACGCGAAGCGCTTCGATGGATTCTCGGGAGAAAGCTTCCGGATCGTCGAGATTTCCAACCGCGGCGCGGCTGACAAGATGGTCAAGACGCAGATCATCCAGAGCAACGGCAAGCCTGTGGCGATCAACTATCTCATGCGGAAATCGGGACCGGACTGGAAGATCGTCGACATCTATCTCGACGGCACCATCAGCGAACTGGCGAGCCGGCGCTCTGAGTTTTCATCCATCCTGAAGGCCGGCGGACCGGATGCGCTCATTGCGTCGCTGAAGAAGCAGGGCGACAAACTGCTCTCGGGCAGCTGAGAGAGATCACGCCTCTCGATAGCTCGGATATTTTGAGGGCGCCGTAGCAATCGGCGCCCTTAATTTTTTTTGACAGGGTGAAAGCCGCTATAGGAGCCCACGTCGGCGGATCAAGCCCATAGCTTCACGGATCTCGTGGCACGTAAACAGGGCGCTCATAGCGGCCATCGTGCCATGCCCGAATCATTCGTGCGATGGCAAATCGTCTGACTGTACGGATTTCGAGATCGCGACGCGCGGCGTCACGATCGACCGCCGATTATTCTTCGGCAGGCGATTTTTGCTCTTCGGCCGGAGACGGCTGTTCTTGCGCCGGAGACATTTCTTCGGCGGGAGACGCCTGCTCCTCGGCTGGCGACGCCTGAACGGCGGTCGGCGGTCCGACAACGACGAACGGCCTGCGGTCGGCGGTACGCGTCATCTTTGGAACGTCGGTGACCCGGCGGCGATCTTCGAGCATCATCGGCGATGAGACGAGTTCCGTCACCGGTTCGATCGCATTGGGATCGCGGACCGGCGGGTTGGTGCTCGTCAGGACGCTCGTGTTTATGGCTTCATCTAGGTCGGCCTGCCGCTTCTGCTGACTGACACTGCGAAGCATCGAATAGAAATCGATCGAGCTGTCTTCCAGCGTCTTCATGTCCTCAGCCTTGCTGAGGTTCGAGAGCGGGCTGGTCACGGTTCCGGCGAGATCAACCCGGCTTGCGAGGGTCGCGAATTTCGTCGGGATCAAAGCCGCAGCAGGTAAGGACGCACCGAATTCAACCCCACTGCCGATCGCATCTCGCACCGTCGTCGGACCCAGAACGGGGAGATAGACATAGGCGCTGTCGCGATACCCCCAGACGTACATCGTCTGGCCGAAGTCACCCGATTGATGCGTCATGCCCTGTTCAGCCGCGACATCGAACAGGCCACCCAGGCCCAATGTCGAGTTCAGCGCGAAACGCCCAAGCGTCGTCACCGCGGCCCCAGGGCGAAGCTGCAGCACGTTGTTGGCAAACGTCATCGGCTCGGAAAGGTTCGTCGTGAACGCATCAATGCGATCACGGACGCTTTCCGGTACGTTGTTGTTATAAGCTTCCGCCGCCGGATAAAGAACGTTGTGGTTGAAGTCCTGGCTATTGTCGAACATCTGGCGGTTGAACGCCTCGTTCGGATCAGACACCGGCTTCGGTGTGGTGTCGTCGCCAGTGGCGGCAAGATGCTGGGGCTCCAGCGCAGGCGGTGACGTGCTGGCGCAAGCCGAAAGGCCCACACCAACGAAAACGCAGCCGACCCAATTTAGGATGGCGCTGACTTTCACGTCCCGATATTCCCCCTGCTTGGCCCCACCAGCCGAGCAATTCCAGATCTACCGTAATCGCGCACGAGGCGCTAGCCTTCCTGCCACTGCCGACAGGCTTGCTCCCAACTCAAACCAGAAAGTAACGTCCGAATGACGTCCTGTCTGTGGCTTGTATGCACCCTCATTGCCTTAATCGGCTGCGTCTACGCCCTGTTTGCGACTTTTTTGGTGGCACGATTTGCCCGTGAACCCAAGCCTAAACTGGAACGCTTCGAAAATGTCACGCTGATAAAGCCGCTCTACGGTGCAGAAACCGGCCTTGACGTGAGTCTCGCCTCCTTTTGCGCGCAGAATTACCCCAGCGATCTGCAAATGCTGTGCGGGGTCCAGGACCCGGCGGACGCGGCCATCGCAGTTGTCCACAGTTTGCAACGGCGGTTCCCGTCGCGCGACCTTGAACTGGTCGTCGGCAAGCGACGCGGCGGGGGAAATCCGAAAGTCGAAAACATCGCCGACATGTTTCCGGCTGCGAAGCATGATTTTCTTATTCTCAGCGACAGCGACATGCGGGTCGCTCCCGACTATGCGCAGCACGTTTCTGCGATCTTGCAGCAACCCGGAGTTGGGCTCGTCACGTGTCTCTACCGTGGCACGGCGCTCACAGGCTTTTGGTCGCGGATGGCAGCCTCGGCCGTCGATCAGCACTTTCTTCCGAGTGTGCTTGTCGGCCTCGCCGTTGGACTGGCAAAGCCCTGTTTCGGTTCAACGATCGCGCTGAGGCGACGCACGCTTGAACGAATCGGCGGCTTCGAGGCTTTCGCTGATACTCTTGCTGATGATTACGCGATGGGGGACGCCGTCCGCCGTCTCGGTCTGAAGGTCGAAATTGCCCCGTTCACGGTCGGGCATACGTTTTCGGAAGCGTCGTTTAAAGAGCTTTGGGCGCATGAACTCCGTTGGGCGCGGACGATTCGTCTTGTCGACCCCATGGGGTACGCAGGATCCATCGTGACGCATCCCCTGCCTTTTGCACTGGCAGCGTTGCCGCTCAGTGGCTTCAGCGCCATAGCGTGGATGATCCTCGCAGGAACGCTTGCCTGCCGCCTTTTTGTTCCGATACAAGTTGAGAAGTTGGCGGGTGGGGGCAAGAGCACGTGGTGGCTCAGTCCGCTGAGGGATCTGCTGAGCTTCGCGGTGTTCGTCGCGAGCTTCATGCCCGGAGCCGTCAACTGGAGAGGCCGTCGCTATAGCGTCGGCTCCGATGGAACCGTCACGCCGATATGAAAGGCGCCAAGATGCGCACACTCTTCCTGCAGGCCCCTTCGTTCGATGGCTTCGACGGCGGAGCCGGTTCGCGCTATCAGGCGCGCCGAGAGATCCAATCGTTCTGGTATCCGACCTGGCTGGCGCAGCCCGCCGCGCTCGTCGAGAACTCCAAGCTGATCGATGCGCCGCCTCACCGCACAAGTCTTCAGGACGTGCTCAGCCAAGTTCGCGATTACGATCTAGCGGTGCTGCACACTTCGACGCCATCATTCGATTCCGACGTCAAGGTCATCGAGGCAATGAAGGCGACGAACCCGAACCTCAAGGTTGGGTTGATCGGCGCTAAGGTCGCGGTTCAATTCGATGAGAGCTTGAAGGACGCGCCGATCGTCGACTTCGTGGCGCGTAACGAGTTCGACTTCACCATCAAAGACGTCGCCGACGGCAAGGCCTGGAGCGACATCAAGGGCCTGTCTTATCGCAACCCCCAGGGCGTGATCGTGCACAACGAAGACCGCCCCGTGATGCACGACATGGACACGCTTCCCTTCGTTACGCCGGTCTACAAACGCGACCTCGTGATGGAGAATTACTTCATCGGCTATCTCAAGCATCCGTACATCTCGTTCTACACGGGTCGCGGCTGCAAAAGCCGCTGCACGTTCTGCCTGTGGCCACAAACGGTCGGCGGCCATCGCTACCGGACCCGCTCCGTTGGGCACGTCATCGAGGAAGTGAAATACATCCTCAAGGCGTTCCCGCAGATGAAAGAGCTGATGTTCGACGACGACACCTTCACCGACGACCTGCCGCGCGCGGAAGCGATTGCGAAGGAACTCGGCAAGCTCGGCGTTACGTGGTCGTGCAATGCCAAGGCAAACGTGCCGCGCGAAACGCTGAAAGTGCTGAAGGACAACGGCCTGCGTTTGCTTCTCGTTGGCTACGAGAGCGGCAATCAGCAGATCCTGCACAACATCAAAAAGGGTATGCGGGTCGAAGTTGCCGAGCGGTTCACCAAAGACTGCCACGAGCTTGGCATTAAGATCCACGGCACCTTCATCCTCGGTCTTCCGGGCGAGTCGAAAGAAACGATCCAGGAGACCATCAAGTTCGCGACGCGGATCAATCCACATACGATCCAGGTCTCGTTGGCAGCGCCCTATCCGGGGACGTTCCTTTACAAGCAGGCGTCCGAGAACGGTTGGCTCGATGTCGACAACGCCGAACTCATCAACGACAACGGCATCCAGATCGCACCGCTGCACTATCCCGGCCTGTCGCACACCGAAATCTTCAACTCGGTCGAGGACTTCTATCGCAAGTTCTACTTCCGGGTGCCGAAGATCGCCGCGATCGTCGGAGAGATGGTGACACAGCCCGACATGATGAAGCGCCGCCTTCGCGAGGGCGTGGAATTCTTCCAGTTCCTGCGCGAGCGCCGCAGCGCCGCCGCTTAGAGCTCACTTAAGGCTCAATGGCCTCTGGAATTTTGTTGTCCTGAGGGCTCGCTACCGTACGTGGCGGGCCCATTAATATGGGCTGGAATAGAACGGCAGCCGCGAGCGTCGTCACCAGCGAAAGGGCGAGCAATTCGCCCATGCTTGACGTGCCGGGATGGCTTGAAAAGAACAGACTCCCGAACGCCACCGCCGTCGTCATCGCGCTGAACATGACTGCGCGCGTCAACGGCGACGCAAGCAGGCTCGTTTCACCCGCGCGCCACGCCAGCACATAATAAATCTTGAACGCCACTCCGACGCCGAGCAGCACCGGCAGCGCGATGATATTTGCGAAATTGAGCGGCAGTTTCAGCAGCACGCAAAGCTCCAGCGTTACGACACCTGCGAGCAGCAGCGGCACGAGCGTCAGCAGCACGTCCGTCACCCGGCGCAGCGCCACGAACAGAATGATCGTGATCGAAACGAACGCCAGCAGCCCCGCCTGAATGAAGGCACGAACGACCGTCTTCGCCGATTCCTGGATCAGGATCGGGACGCCAGTTGCGTTCGGATCGACGGCGAGAACAGCAGACGCGAAGCGGCGCAAATTGGCGTTGTCGTTGCCGTCTCCCTTGGGGCCGACCTCGACGCGGGCACGGCCATCGGCTGTCACCCAGTCGGCGACGATTTCGGGCGGCAGGTTTTTCAACGTAATCGGCTCCGCTTTAAGAGCGGCGCGGATCTGTGTCAGGCGCAATTTCATGCCGTCGAGCAATGCGGTGCCGATCTTGGCGCGGACATCAGGGGTTGCGTCAGCGAGCTTGCGCAGCGTGCTTGCCATGTGCGCAGCGAGCGGCGAAGCGCCGGGCAATTTGCTGACGTCCTCGAAGTCTTTGGCAGTATCGAGAAGCGTCTGCCTCGTGTCCGCGTCTGTCGGGACGTCCGCGACCTCGTCCGGCTCGATTGTCGGGCCGATCAAATCGTAGCAATCGCGGATGAGCGCCAGCTTTTCATCCTGATGATCGGGAACGAAGCTTGCGAGCGTTACGGTGCGATCGACCTCGGGCAGCTTGTCGAGCTTCGTCGCGAGTTTTTCGGCGTCGGCGAGGTTCGGTGTCAGAATTTCGATCGTGTTCGGCGCGGTGTTCGGATCGCGCATCAGGTCATTGAAGGTCGAGACGGATTCGACTTTTTGGCTGCGCAGATTGATCGGATTGAAGTCGAATTCGAGCTTTGCGAGCAGCGGTAATCCAGCCATCACGCCAATTGCCGTGAGCGCAAGAATGATCTTGCGATGCCGGGCCATGAAGCGATCGACCGGCTGCAGCGAGCGGTAGCCGACATCGTGCAACTCACCGGGTGGGTTCAACACCTCCAGAAGCGCCGGAAGCAGCGTTATGCTGGTTAAAAACGCGACGATCATGCCGCTACCGGCGATGAGACCTAGTTCGGAAACGCCGACGTAATCGGTCGGCAAGAAGGCATAAAATCCAGCGGTTGTGGCCGCGGCAGCGAGCGCCAAGGGCTTGCCGGCATTGCGTCCTGCCGCAACAAGCGACTCGCGCAGACCCTGGCGGCTATAGCGCTCATGCCGATAGCGAACGGCATATTGGATGCCGAAATCGACGCCGATGCCGACGAACAAAACCGCAAAAGCAACCGAGATGAGATTCAGCGCGCCGACGAGATAGAGACCCAGCGCCGCTGTAATTGCGAGGCCGGAAAACAGGCCGACAAGCACGGCAAAGATGATCTTGCCGGATCGCAACGCCAGCCAAAGAATGACCAGCACAGCAGCAATGGTAAGCGTAGTATTGAGTGCTGCGCCTTCCGCGACCGTGCCGAACTCCTCATCCGCCATCGGGACTGAGCCGGTGAGACGGACCCGAACGCCATTCTCAGGGGTCAACCCCAGCTGTTTGGCCGTAGCGCGAATGAGATCGGTCGCTTCGGCACCGGGTTCGAGATCGGAATAATTCAAAACCGGTTTTACTTCGAGGAAGCGGCGTAGCTCCGACGGGCTCGGCGCGCCGCCAGTCAGCAACTGCCCCCATGAAAAGTACGTCGGCTTGCCGGTCAGCATGCCGTCCATGGCATTGGCCATCACACCCAAAGGCTTCTCGAAATCGATCCACTTCGCCCGATCTTCTTTGATGCCGAGCGGGACGAGCGCCAATGCTTTCGCCAAGCCATTGAGGGTCGGATCAGCCGATAGCGTGCCGAGCACCGGCTGTGCCTTGATGAGGCCTGCCGTGATGTCTTGTACCTCGGGCAGCGACAGATAGAGCAAGCCGTTCTTGTCGAAGAACGGTCCGCCATCGCGTCGGCGTACGATCTGGAACGGGTCCGGCTTTGATTTGCTGAGAGCGGCTGCGAGCTCGGCGGCGGCGCTCTCTGTCAGCTCCGGCGTTTTACCGTCGATGACTATATCGATCGTGTCGGTGTGCTGGGAAAACGCCGCGTCGAACTGACGTTCGCGCTTACGCCAATCAAGCTCTGGCGAAATCAGCTGACTCGTGTCGGTGGTAATCGCAAAATTATTGACGACGTAATAAATCGCGCCCGCAGAGACAGCGAGGCCAAGCAAAATCGTCAGCCACGACAGCCGCACCGAGGCTGCAACAATGCCCGCAACGACGCGCTCGATCATGCTTCGAGCACCGTCACGTTTGGGCGGCATTGCGAAGTGTCGTGTTTGGCCATTCTGCGGCGGCTCTTCCTATTCGTAAGCAAAGGGCATCCCTCCCAACCACTGCACTCCGGACGGCCGTCATGTCGAGCCGCTAGGGTGAGGAGCATGCGATCTGTGTTGCTTTTGAGACACGTCATACCGCCAGCGTGAATGGCGCGACGCTGGCTTTGCTGCCCCGCACAGCGTTCGCGCGTAATGTCAGAAGTATTAGAGGGTGGGCACGTCAAAGTTATCAGTCTTTGACGTACGGATTTAAGGCTGAAGCCCGCAACGGCGATGCCCGGTTGGCAGAAAACGGGGGGTTTCTGCATGAAAGTGATTCTGGCACAGCCCCGGGGATTTTGCGCAGGCGTCGTTCGTGCGATCGACACCGTCGAGCGCGCACTTGCTCATCGTGATGGGCCTGTTTATGTGCGCCACGAAATCGTCCACAACCGGCACGTCGTCGAAGATTTGAAGGCCAAGGGCGCCCGTTTTGTCGAGGACCTAGCGGACGTGCCGAACGGCTCCGTCACGATCTTCAGTGCTCACGGCGTTTCCCATTCCGTCGAGGACGAGGCGCGCCTTCGTCGTCTTAATGTCGTCGATGCGACCTGCCCCCTCGTCTCGAAGGTCCATAAGCAGGGCCAGCGCTATTCGTCACTGGGCAGAACGATCATCCTGATCGGGCATGCTGGGCACGTCGAGATCGAAGGGACATTGGGGCGCATCTCCGGTCCCGTTTACCTTGTGGAAAACGGCGAGGATGTCGCGAAACTCGATATTCCGGATGATACCCCCGTCGCCTACATCACCCAGACGACGCTCAGCGTCGATGATACCCGGTCGACGATCGAGGCCGTCAAAAAGCGGTTCACGGACGTAATTGGGCCGGAAACGCGTGACATCTGCTATGCCACGCAAAATCGGCAGACGGCAGTGCGGGACCTTTGCCGGCATGTCGAGCTTTTGCTGGTGGTCGGGGCGAGCAACAGCTCGAACTCGAACCGCCTGAGGGAAATCGGGTCGGAATGTGGGGTTCCAAGTTATCTCGTCGCCGACGGCAGCGAAGTCGATTTGGCTTGGCTCGCCGGAGTTGCGACGGTCGGCGTAACTGCGGGTGCCTCGGCGCCTGACGTCCTTGTCCAGGACGTATTAGCTGCGATAGGTAAGGCGGGGCCAATCGAAATCGAGACGCTTGACGGCGTCGAAGAAAAGATAACCTTCCGCCTGCCGCCTGAATTGCTCGAAGCATCATGACCGGGACGCCTGCTGGTTCGAGCCTCACTAGAAGGAGCCCGTTGGGGTGGGAATTCCGCTAAACCAAGCTTTGTCTGTGGGTGCCTACGTCATCGGACAGCACCTCAGGGGGAACAAGCGCTATCCGCTCGTGCTGATGCTCGAGCCGCTCTTTCGCTGCAACCTCGCGTGCGCGGGCTGCGGCAAGATCGATTATCCCGACAAGATTTTGAACCAGCGCATTTCCGTCGCCGATGCTTTGCATTCGATGGACGAATGCGGCGCGCCGGTCGTCGTGCTGGCTGGCGGCGAACCTTTGCTGCACAAAGAGCTGCCGGAGATCGTCGAAGGTGCGCTCAAGAAGGGCAAGTTCGTCACGGTGTGCACGAACGCGCTGCTGCTTGAGAAAAAAATTCATCTCTACAAGCCGCACAAGAATTTCAACTGGTCGATCCATCTCGACGGTGACAAGGAGATGCATGACCGTTCCGTTTGCCAAAAGGGCGTCTATGATCGCGCTGTGGAAGCGATCAAGGTTGCCAAGGCAAAAGGCTTCCGCGTCAACATCAACACGACTCTGTTCAGCGACGCCAAGGCCGAGCAGGTCGCGAGTTTCCTCGACGAGATGAAGAAGCTCGATATCGGCGGCGTCACGATCTCGCCAGGCTACGCCTACGAGCGCGCTCCCGATCAGCAGCACTTCCTCAACCGCACGAAGACGAAGCAACTGTTCCGCGACATCTTCAAGCTCGGCAGGGGCGGACGCGCTTGGCCGTTCTTCCAGTCGGCGCTGTTCCTCGACTTCCTCGCGGGCAATCAGACCTACAATTGCACGCCGTGGGGCAACCCGACGCGCACCGTGTTCGGCTGGCAGAAGCCCTGCTATCTGCTCGGCGAAGGTTATACGAAAACCTTCAAGGAGCTGATGGAAAGCACGGACTGGGACAAGTACGGCACCGGCAACTACGAGAAGTGCGCCGACTGCATGGTGCATTCGGGCTTTGAGGCGACCGCCGTCATGGATGCCGTCAAGAAACCTTGGAAGATCGCGGCCGTCGCGCTTCGCGGCGTGAAGACGGACGGTCCGATGGCGCCCGAAATCGCGCTCGACAAGCAGCGTCCGGCCGAGTTCGTGTTTTCACGGCATGTCGAGAACAAGCTAGCTGAGATCAGTGCAGCCGAGGCCCGGGCCCAGAAGCCGGTGGCAGCGGAGTAAACTCTTCATCGCGCGACGCGTCGCGCCGGCTATGCGGATGATGTCCCATAGCTGGCTCGGTTGCGTCGCGAGCGATTTCAAAACGGCCGGAATGTTCGGCGAGCCGTCCGGATTGAGACCGTTGACGGCTGCGGGCGGCAGGCTCAGCGTCGACGGGTCGGCTATCACTCGCAGGACCGCAAACGGTAGTCCCCTCTCGGCGGCCATCTGCGCCACGACGTGACTTTCCATATCGGCCGCAAAGGCACCAGATTTGAGATAGATCGCGTGCTTCTCGTCGCGATTGGCGATGATGGTGCTCGAACCTGTAACCGGACCGCTTTCGGCGTTCGGTAGAGCCTCGAACAGCCGATCGCTCCAGCGCACATCTGCTGGATAGATCCTGCCGCTACTGTGCAGCACCGACGTGCCGACGATGATTGTGCCGGGCTTCAGTCCGGGCCGGAGCCCGCCTGCTATGCCAAAGCTGATAAGGCCGCGCGTGCTTTCCGACAGGCCCTCTTGAAGTAGCGTTGCGAGGCGGTCTTCGCGGCCACCACCGATAACGGCTTTCACGCGTCCCGGCTGCTCGGCGATGCGCGCCTCAGCCTTCAATCCCGTTGCGGCGATGACGAAACCTAGAGCCACCTTACATCCCGACGAGCACGGCCTTGGCGTTCGAGGCCTTCAAGTTACGATAGCGTGCTAGTGCCCACATCGGGAAGAACTTCGAATAGCCGTGATAGCGGAGATAGAAGACGCGGGGAAAGCCTGTCGCCGTAAAACGCTTCTCATTCCAGAAGCCGTCCGAGGCTTGGGTCGACGTGAGATAGGCGATACCTTTTTTCACGGCCGGGTTGTCGATCTCACCGGCGGCCATCAGACCCATCAGCGCCCAGGCAGTTTGAGACGCGGTGCTAGGCGCCGCTTCGTAACCGCGATAATCGAGCCTGTAGCTTTCGCTGTCTTCGCCCCAGCCGCCGTCCTTGTTCTGAATAGCAAGCAGCCAATCGACGGCCTTGCGCACGACGCTCGAAGACGGCTCGACACCGGCAGCGTTTAGCGCACACAGCACTGACCACGTGCCGTAGATATAGTTCATTCCCCAGCGGCCGTACCAGCTGCCGTCCTTTTCCTGGGTGCACTTGAGATAGGCGATCCCCCTATCGAGTTCGTAGCTGTTCCCGGGACGGTCACCGAGTTGAGCCAGCATGGAGAGGCAGCGCGCGGTGACGTCTGCCGTCGGCGGATCGAGCAGCGCGCCGTGATCGGAAAAGGGGATCTGGTTCAGATATTCGTAGGTGTTATCGGCATCGAATGCGCCCCAGCCGCCATTCTTGCTCTGCATGCCGACGATCCACTCGCGGGCACGCGAAATGGCTTCGCGATACGTCGTGTCAGGCTGCTGGGTACGCCCCAGCGTGCGATCCATCGCCATTGCCACGACGGCGGTATCGTCGGTATCGGGATAGTGCGGGTTTGCATATTGGAAGGCCCAGCCGCCGGGACGGACGTTCGGACGCGTCGCTGCCCAGTCGCCCACGGTGTCGAGTACCTGCAAAGGCTTCAACCACTGCAACGCGCGGTCGGAGGCAGCCTCGGTTTCGGCGTCCCCGACTTCCATCAGTGCATGGGCCGACAGCGCCGTATCCCAAACCGGCGAGAGGCATGGCTGGCAGTAGGCTTCATCGTCGTTGACGGTAACAAGCTTTTCGATCGAGCCGCGCGCGGTCTGATAGTTCGGATGATCCTTGGAATAACCGAGCGCATCGTAAACGAGCAGTGCGTTGACCATCGCCGGGAAGATCGCACCGAGCCCATCCTCGCCGTTCAAACGCTCATCGACAAACGCGACAGCCTTATCGATGGACTTCTTCCGTAGCGACTTCGGGAAGTGTGGTTCGGTGAAGCGCAAGACGCGGTCGATGGCGCCGAAGATTTCGGACCACGGCGATTTCTGATGCGGCCCTTTTGGCCAGACCTTCACCTCGTCCGGCGGAATGGTGAAAAGCTCGGCGATGCCGACGCCAAGCGGATTGCGCGCTTTCGGCTTCAAGGCATTCAAGACCGTCAGCGGAACGACAACGGTGCGGGCCCAATAGGAAATCTTATCGAGGTGAAACGGAAACCAGCGCGGCAGCACCATGATCTCGACCGGCATCACCGGAACGCCCGTCCACGGAATGACGCCGAAAAGGGCGAGCAGGTTGCGCGTAAAGACGTTGCTGTGTGAGGCGCCGCCTTGCGACAAGATCCAGCCGCGCGCTTTCTTCATGTACGGCTCGTCGATGCCGACACCGATCATCTTCAGAGCGAAGTAAGCCTTGACGCTGGCGCTGATGTTGGACGCCCCGTCGTGAACCAGCGGCCAGCCGCCGTCCTCCGACTGGATACGGCGAAGATAGTTGGCGATCTTGCCTTCGAGCACGGCATCGACCGGCTCAGCAAGATAGTGGCGCATCAGAACGTATTCGGCGGGAATCGTCGCGTCGGCTTCCAGCTCGAAGACGAAATGGCCGTCATCGCGCTGGAGCGCAAGGAGAGCATTTTTTGCCGCCGCGATCGCGCCTTCGATCTCCGACGGCGTCAACTCACGTGCCGTGATCTCAGACGCCAAGCGCGTAGATTGCGATGTGGATTCGAAAGTCATTTCGGGCTCTCCAGAAGTCCGAGCGTCGTATCAGAGTTGTGTCGCCATCGCCAGTTTGGCAGCGGCTTCGCCTGACCTTATCGCGCCCTCAATTGTCGCGGGAAGGCCGGTGGCGGTCCAATCTCCGGCAAGAAAAAGGTTTTTCCAGTGCGTTTGCGCGCGAGGTCGCAAGGTATTCTCGTCCGGCGTTGCCGCAAAAGTCGCACGGCGTTCCTTGACGATCTGCCATCGCGGAAGGTTGGCGTCGATCCCGGCGATTGTCGCAACCTCGGACCAGATGCGGCGGGCGAGTGGCTCGCGCTCGGCTTCGTTGAATCGATCGGCTGAGCTAACCGTTACCGATAGCCTGTCGTCGAAGGCAAACAGCCATTCCGTCGTGGCATTGATGACGCCGGTAATCTTCGGCACGCCTTTCGGCGATGGATACGCGAAGTGGGCGTTGAAGATCGAACGGTATTTGGTCGGCACGCGCAATTCGGGGACAAGCGTTTTCGCCACCCAGGCCGGTACGGCGAGGACGATGCGGTCGTCGCGACCAAACTCGACCCGGCCGTCGTCGAATTGCAGGGCGCGAGCGCGCGCGTCCTGCCATTCGATGGCGCGGAGAGAATGATCGAAGCGTACTTCGCCACCGTTTTTCTCGATGAATGCAATTGCTGGATCGACGAGCGCGGGTCCGAGACCATTGGCGGCGAACAGCGGACGGCAGGCCTTGCCGCCCCGCCCGAGCGTTTCGCGAATGACGGCAGCTGCGAGTTGCGCCGACCCTTCCTTAGGATCGCAATTCAACGCCGCAAGCAGTACCGGCTCCATCAGCCGCTTATAGAGCACCGAGTTCGAGTCGATCTTTTCCGTGACCGTTTCGCATGGCGCGGCCTTCAAGAGGCGGCCGAGACGAAGATAGTCGCTCGCCCGCGTCTGCGGCACGCGGCGGTCCTTGCTGAATATCCACCACGGCACAGGGCCGTCGTTCGGCCGCAGCACCCAGCTGTTTTTGGCAGCGAGGTCGAAGAAATGGAATTCGGCGTGCTGCGGCTCATCGAGAAGATGCCTGCCGCCGACTTTGTCGAGAAAGGCAAGCGCGCTGGCGTTTCCCGACAGCAGAAGATGATTGCCGTTATCGATCGTCATTCCGAGCGCCGGCTCGAAATAGGATCGACAGCGGCCGCCTGCGTGGCGCGCGAGTTCGTGGACGACGACCTTTTGTCCTTGACCGACCAGCGCAACCGCCGCCGAAAGGCCGGCGAGACCGGCCCCGACGATGTGAACGGTGCCGCTCGTCATTCAGAAGATGCCGTCACGCAGAACCGCCCAGATGACGGTGCGCTTCGAACGACGCACGTCCACGCGCGGCGCTTTCCAGCCACGGGCGATCAGCTTTTCGAGAATGCCGCGATAGACCGTCGCCATCATGCGCGGCGACCGCACTGCGCGACGCGGCGCGGCGGCCATAATCGCTTCGGAGCGATCGTAGTATTTCCGTGTGATCTGGGCGATGCCGCGACAGACACGATCCAATGCCGGATTGGCAAGAATGCCGTCAATCGATGTGTCGTCGATACCGGCATCACGCAGCGCTTCCTTGGGCAAATAGAGGCGGCCCATCGCGGCGTCTTCGTCGATGTCGCGCAGAATGTTCGTCAACTGCAAAGCACGGCCGAGATTGTGCGACAGCTCGATCCCAGGCTTCTCATCCATGCCGAAAATGCGCACCGACAGACGTCCGACCGCAGAGGCGGCGCGATCGCAATAGAGATCGAGAACTTTCCATTCCGGCGCGCGTAGATCGCGGAGGATGTCCATCTCCATGCCGTCAATGACGGCGATGAAATCGTCCATCAGAAGACCATACTGCCGGATCGGCACGAGCAGATCGCGGGTGCGCGGCGTCGTGCGGCCGGTAGCGTACAATTGCTCAATGTCGGTGCGATAGCGTTCGAGGTCGGCGTGGCGCACCTCGCGCGAGCCGCCGTTGTCGGCGATGTCATCGACCGCCCGGCAAAAGGCGTAAACGTGATACATCGCATCCCGTTGCGAGCGCGGGAGCACCCGCATCGCGGCATAGAATGAGCTGCTTGCCGCTGCCGGAACGTCTTCGGCACTCAAGGTATCAACTTCAGCGCTCATGCGGCATCATCCCCGTCGACTTCGAAAACGCGAAACGTGCAAGAGCCCGGCTCGCGACCGTAGCAGCTGTGGCGCGTGAAGCGACCATCGCCGCCTGCAATTTTGACAGATGCACGCGCTCCGACAGTGGATCGCGCGTTTTCAAAATGGCAATCAGCTTGCGCGCGAGTTCAACAATGACAGACGTCTCGGCGGCAAGACGAAGATCGGAAACGCCCGGCGGAAGCAACGCGGCATCGGGCATCAGCGTCTCGGTTCGCTCGGCCAGAGCGTGGATACACGCCAGAAGCGCGGGAGATGCCTGCGGCTCCGCCAACGCTTCGACACCGATACCATGCGCGGCGAGATCCATTCGCGGAATGTAGACGCGGTCGATATTGCGATAGTCCTTCGCGCAGTCCTGCAGATGATTGATGATCTGCAGTGCTGCGCACAACGCGTCCGATGCCGGCCACGTCGACTTGGACTCGCCGTGGACATCGAGCACGAAGCGGCCGACCGGCATCGCCGAATAGCGGCAATAATCGAGAAGTTCTTCCCACGTCTCGTAGCGGAGCTTCGTGACGTCCTGCCGGAAGGCTTTCAAAAGATCGAGCGCATGCTGCGAGCTGAGGTTTCGAAGCTGCAGCTGCTCGCGCAGCGCGATCGCATCCGTTGCAGCATCGGAACGACCGAGCAGCGTGTCTTCAAGTGCATCAAGGATCGAAAGCTTCGATTGCGGATCGAGCGTCGGATGGTCGGCGGCGTCGTCAGCGGCGCGAGCAAAACGGTAGAACGCCAGGATCGGCGCGCGATGGCGCGCAGCGACGATACGCGAAGCGACGGGAAAGTTCTCGTCACACTCCGACTTGCCGGATTTGTACTTCGTATCGACTGTCATTGCCGCCCTACTTCGGCTTGAACGCGGCCCTTCCACAGACCGCCTCGACCCCGTACATGCTGATACGCCGAATCTAACGTGAAACCCACATACACCGTCGCAATAAGTGGTAGCGCCAAGCCCCAAAGTGGCGAACGGTTGTAAAAGCGCAACGTCGGCTGATATGCGATAAACATCAATAGGTACGTTACGGCAGCGAGCATATTCGCCGGATAGGCGGCGAGTACAGCCAGAGCGGGCGGCGCAACATAAATTGCGAGCATCGCGAGGACCGTTCCGACCAGCAAAACCGGCGAATAACGCAACTGGGCATAGGCCGATCGCGCAACCATTCGGCGAATATCTTCGAAGGTCTCATAGGGTCTGAGGCTCAGGACACGGTCGGAAAGTCCAAGCCAAATCGGACCCTGCGTTTTCAACAGTTTTCCGAGCGCACAGTCGTCGATAAGGGCGCCGCGGATGCCAGCGATGCCGCCTGCGCGCTCAAGTGCAGTGCGTTCGACAAGCATGCAGCCGCCCGCTGCGGCGGCGGTGCGATCAGCGCGCCGGTTGACGCGACGGAACGGGTAAAGCATCTCGAAAAAGAAGATGAAGGCGGGGACCAGCCACTGCTCGGCGAGGCTGTCACATTTGAGCTTGGCCATCACGGACGTCATGGCGCGGCCCTTCGCGGTCGAGCCAACAACCAGCGATTTCAGAACATCAGGACGATAGCCGATGTCGGCATCCGTCAAGAGCAGGTATTCCGGCGGCGCGTCTCCTGCCGATGCCGTCGCGATGCCTTGATGCATGGCCCAGACTTTGCCGGTCCAGCGTGGCGGCAGCGGTGCGCCGCTGACGATGGTAATCTCGCGGTTCGACGCCGCGGCAATGGCACGAGCGACGTCGGCGGTCCCGTCGGTGCTCTGGTCATCGACAAGGACGATCGAAAAGGCGCCGGGATAATCCTGCTTAACGAGCGACGTCAGAGATCCTGGCAGCATATCGGCTTCGTTACGTGCCGGGATAACGGCTGTGACGCGCGGCCAAACTTTGGGTTCAGGATATTTGTTCTGCTCAGCTTCCTCGCGTTCGCTGCTCAGCCAGAAGCCGCCGTTGAAAAGGAGAAGATAGAGCCACGCGACGAGGCCGATACTCGCGATGACGGTCAGCGCGGTCACTTGAGGTACCCCGCGCGCTGAAACCAATTGAAGGCTTCCGCCAAAGCTTCGCGTGCCGGACGCGCCCGATAGCCAAGCTCGCGCTCCGCCTTCGCGGAGGAGAAGAACATTTTGTACTTCGCCATGCGCAAGCCATCGACAGTCGCGAAAGGCTCGCGGCCCGTCACGCGGGCGGCGAGTTCGGCGCCATAGGCGATCGGATAGATCAGCCCACGCGGCAGCTTGATCGTCGGCGCGCGGCGTCCGGCGAGTTGCGCGATTTCGGCGAGCATTTGCCCGAGCGTCATGTCTTGGCCCCCCAAGATATATCGCTCGCCAATTCGCCCCTTCTTCAAGGCGGCAACGTGACCTTCCGCGACATCATCGACATGGACCAGGTTCAGGCCCGTCTCGACGTAGGCAGGCATCCGGCCAACCGCAGCCTCGACGACAATGCGGCCGGTCGGCGTTGGCCGCACGTCGCGGGGGCCGATCGGTGTGGAGGGATTAACGATAACCGCCGGCAGGTTGTCGTCGGCAATCATGCGTTCGACAAGACGCTCGGCCAGCACCTTGCTTTTCTTATAGGCGCCGATGGCGTCTTCCGCCTTGAGTGGCATCGTTTCGTCGGACGGCGTGCCATCACCAGCCAAGCGCAAAGTGGCGACGCTCGATGTGTAGACGATCCGTTCGGCGCTGGCCTTCTGCGCGGCACTCATGATGGCGCGCGTGCCTTCTGTATTAGTTCTGACGATCTCCTCAGGATCGGGCGCCCACAGGCGATAGTCGGCGGCGACGTGGAAGACGTAACGCGCGCCCTGCATGGCCTTTTCGACGAGAGCCGCATCGCGGATATCGCCCTCGACGATGTCGAGCGGAATGTCTGCGAGATTAGCGCGATTGCTGCTCTTACGAACCAGCGCGCGCACCGCAAACCCATCGTCGAGAAGTTTGCGTGCGACGGCCGAGCCGACGAAGCCCGAAGCGCCTGTCAGGAACGCGATGTCTTTTGCTGCCAAGTCTCCGCGCCCCGCTCGCGAATACGATCTAAAACGTCAGCCTTTGTAGACGATCCGCCAGATGCGGCCGGCAGCGTCGTCGGCAACGTAAAGCGCACCGTCGGGACCGACTGCAAGCCCTGTGGGACGATGCTCGACGCCTGTTCCGTCTCCGTTCCGGAAGCCATCAGCAAAAATGATATACGGGCCAGAGGCTTTGCCATCCTTCAACGGCTGGAAGACGACATTATAGCCCTGCTGGCCGCCGGACGACCGATTCCACGAACCGTGGAAGGCGATGAATGCGCCGCCCTGATATGTGTCAGGGAACTGCTTCGCCTTATAGATTTTCAGATCGTTCGGCGCCCAGTGTCCTGGGTAGGCGGCAACCGGCGGGAGTTTGTCGGCGCAGCGCCCAACGGCCTTGCCGCCATCACCGCCGTATTCCGGTGCGAGGACCAGTTTTTTCTGAAAACCGTCGTAATAACAATACGGCCAGCCGTAGTCGCCGCCATCGCGCACTTCGACGAGTTCTTCGGCCGGAAGATCGGAGCTTTGCTCGGATGAGTAAAGCTTCGGCCAAGTTTGAGAAAGCTGATCGCGCCCATGCTGGGTGGCGTAGAGGCGGCCGTCTGCGCCGTAGTCGATGCCTTCGGCGTTTCGCAGACCTGTCGCGTAACGCTGAGCGGATGAGAAGATCTGGCCCGGCGTATCGGCATCGAAACGCCAAATACCGGCGCGCGTTTCAAGCTCTGTGCACGGGTCGATGCCGGGAGACCCTTTGGTGCGGTTCTCTTCCTGACAAGAATTCGTCGCCGAGCCGAGATCGACGAACATCTCGCCTTTAGGCGTGATTGCGAACGGGCGCGGCCGGTGATCGCCGTCGATAGGCAATTGCGAAACAATCGCCTCCGGCTTGCTGGTTGGAGCGATCTCGCCGGGTTTCAACTGATAGCGAACGATCTCATCACCGATCTCAGCATAAAGCCAATTCCTGTAAACGCCGATGCCCGTGCCGCCCTCGCCGGGCGGCCCGAATTTTTCGATGACATCGGCGTGCCCCACACCCTTCGTGTCTTTGAGCGCAAGCAACGATTTCTGGTTGTTGGCGTAAACGACGTTATCGGCGGAAACGGCCAAGTGGCGGGGTGAGCCGACATTGTCGGCGAAAATCGTGGCGCAGAACCCCTTGGGCAACTTGAGGCCCGCATTGCCGTCAGGACAGGTTTCGTCGGCCCGCGCGCGATCGACTGCCGACAGCGGCGATATCGCCAGCGTGGCTAGGACGAAAGCTGCTGCGTTGAAACCCACTCGGCGAGATCGGTTTCCGACAAGACGCGTGATCAAGCCATTCGCCATAAGCGCATGCTCCGCAGATTATTTTCAGTTGTGAAGAGACGTGGCCGTGCCTGGCGCGACCTACAAGACCCGGCCGCCGCAGGCAAGCGCGGTTCTCGGCATGTCCGCCATCAGGCTGGCCAGGCCTTCAGGGCCATCTCCGCGACGGCAAGCAGCTCATTGCGAGAGGCACCACCCGAGGCCTGCACCGACATGCCCTGGGTCACGGTCGAGACATAACGCGCGAGGGCGGCAGGATCTGAATCGGCGCCAAGATCGCCCTCAGCCTTGGCTTTCTCGAAGCGACAGCGGAGATTTTCCTCAGCTTCGGAACGGCGTTTGCAAAGCTCCTGCTTGATCGATTCAGCGGCCGAGCTGCACGTCAGCGCGCCTTGTACGGCAAGGCATCCGGCAGGATTACAGGGGTCGGTCAGCGACAGCACGACCGAATGCAGAAGATGTTCGACGACCTTTCTGGAGGTCGGTTCCGCCAGGGCTTCCGACTGGATCGCGCCTGGGCCCTTTTCGGCGTAGCGGTCAAGAGCGCGGCGAAAAAGCTCCTCTTTGTTACCGAAGGCCGCGTAGAGACTTGGGCGACTGATGCCCATGGCCTCCGTCAGGTCCGACAGAGAGGCGCCCTCATAGCCATGCTGCCAGAAGACGTGGAGCGCCTTGTCCAGCGCCTTTTCGACGTCGAACTCGCGCGGGCGGCCTTTATGCACCGCTTCTTTTTGCACCGCTTCTCTCCCGAACTTCGTTTTCTTCGCTGACCCACTATACATTTACGTACTCATCAGTACAAATAGTAGTTGACAGCACCTTACCGCGACCTATATCCGTACCGCTCGGTATATATATAGGGAACGCGCTCGTCATGAAAAGCTCTCTCACTTTTACGACCGCAGCGGCCCTTCGGGGTTTGACAGGATGGTTCGCTGGTCGCGGCGGCAAGACAATGGCCGACGAGGATCACGTCCCGTTTGTTGTATCCGCCTGTGGATATCGCCAGGCGCCAACGCCGACTGAACTCAGCGAGCGTGACGACCGTTGGCATCCGGGGCTCAGCCTCGACAATTTCTCCTAAAGCCGTCCGAGAACGGCAGCCGGCGCAACGGCTGGCGTTCTCGCTCCCCAAATTTTCGCGCGCACGGCCGGTCCGGCAAGGGTCGGTCTTGGGGCCGTGCGACCAGCAAACCTCGAAGAGATCGACGATCATGAGCAGCAAAACACGATCCAAATTTTTGAACGGCCTAGCGGCGTCGGCAGTCGCGATAGCACTCGTCGGCGTGCCGTTCGACGCGACTTTCGCGCAAGAGGCACCGGCTCACGCCCCGGTCGCCGTTTCGGTCGCAACCGTCAAGGCGCGCGAGGCAAGCGTCTGGGATGAATTCTCAGGTCGCCTCGAAGCAGTCGAGCGTGTCGATCTGCGCCCCCGCGTCGCCGGGCAGATCGTCGCCATTCACTTCCGCGAAGGCGCGATGGTGAAGGCTGGCGACTCGCTGGTGACGATCGACCCGGCGCCTTATGCAGCGGAGGTGGACCGGCTGAACGGCGTCGTCGCGGCTGCACAAGCTCAGGTGGTCTTCACCAAGGCCGACGTTGCGCGCGCACGGCAGATCATCGGCGATGCGCTTTCCGAACGCGAACTCGATACACGCGCGAATGCCTACGATGCGGCCGTCGCCAATCTGAAAAGCGCGCAAGCGGCGCTGCGGACTGCGAAACTCAATCTCGAATGGACGGAAGTGCGCGCGCCGGTTTCCGGGCGCGTGGGGCGTCGAGAGATTACAGTCGGCAATCTTGTCGAGGCTGGGCCAAACGCGCCGCTGCTGACGACGCTCGTGTCTGTCAATCCGATCTACGCGAGCTTCAACGCCGATGAAAACGTCGTCGCGCGCGCCCTTGCGACGCTCTCGCCGGAAGCCAACGCGTCGGCGCACGTCGAGAAGATCGCCGTCCAGATGTCGACTGCCATCAACGAAGGCGTCTGGCAGCCAGGCGCGCTTCAGTTCGTCGACAATAAAGTCGACGTCGGGAGCGGCACCGTGCGCCTGCGCGCGCGCTTCGACAATAGCGATGGGCGGCTGATTGCCGGGCAATTCGTTCGCGTCCGGCTGGCCCGGTTCCAACCCGCGCCGGTGGTCGCGATCAGCGAACGGGCGATCGGAACGGACCAAGACAAAAAGTACGTGATGATCGTCAACCCGGACAACAAGACCGTCTATCGCGAAGTGAAGCTCGGCGCGATGACGGACGATCTGCGCATCATCACGAAAGGCCTCAATACGGGCGATCGCATCATCGTCGCGGGTCTTCAGCACGTGAAGCCTGGCGACGAAGTGGCTCCGGAGTCAGTGGCAATGAACGGCCAGCCGCTGACGGAAGAGCACGCGTCCGCGGACATTCCTCAACAATAAGCCTCAACACAGCAAGGCTTCATACCAACCTCGTCAGGCACGCTTGTCATGAATATCTCGAAGTTCTTTATCGACCGTCCGATCTTCGCGGGCGTGCTGTCGACGTTAATTTTTCTCGGCGGCCTGATCTCGCTGCCGGCAATGCCAATCTCGGAATATCCGGAGGTCGTCCCTCCGCAGGTCGTGGTGCGCGCCAACTATCCGGGCGCCAACCCAAAGGTGATTGCGGAGACCGTTGCGACGCCAATCGAGGAGCAGGTCAACGGCGTCGAAGGCATGCTCTATATGAGCAGCCAGGCGACGACCGACGGTTTGATGACACTCACGGTAACGTTCCGTCTGGGGACCGATCCCGACAAGGCGCAACAGCTGGTACAAAACCGCGTAGCACAGGCGGAGCCGCGCCTGCCTGAAGACGTACGCGCGCTCGGCATCACAACGGTAAAAAGTTCGCCCGACCTGACGATGGTCGTGCACTTGCTGTCGCCAAACAACCGCTACGACATGACGTATCTGCGCAATTACGCGGTGATCAACGTCAAGGATCGCCTGGCGCGCATCAACGGCGTCGGCGACGTACAGCTATTCGGCTCGGGCGACTATTCGATGCGCGTTTGGGTCGATCCGGCGAAGGCTGCGGAGCTTGGCCTTTCTGCGATGGACATCGTCAACGCCGTGCGCGCCGAAAATGTTCAAGCCGCCGTGGGTGTCGTCGGCTCATCACCGTCGCTGCCGAACCTCGATTTCCAGCTTTCCGTCAATGCGCAAGGACGCCTGACGACGGAAGAGGAGTTTGGCAACATTGTCGTCAAAGCAGGTGATAACAATCAGGTGACGCGCCTGCGCGATGTTGCGCGCATTGAACTTGGCGCCGCCGATTATTCGTTACGCTCGCTGCTCGACAACAAGCAGGCTGTCGCTATTCCGATTTTCCAGTCGCCCGGCTCGAACGCCATCGAGATCTCAGACAACGTCCGCGCGACAATGGCGGAACTGAAGAAGTACATGCCCGAAGGCGTCGATTACCGGATCGTTTACGATCCGACGCAGTTCGTGCGGGCGTCAATCGAGGCCGTCATTCACACGCTGCTCGAAGCGGTGGCGCTGGTTGTTCTCGTTGTTATTCTGTTCCTGCAGACGTGGCGTGCGTCGATCATTCCGCTGATTGCCGTTCCGGTGTCGATCATCGGCACGTTTGCGGTGATGCATGTGTTCGGATTTTCGATCAACGCGCTGACGCTGTTCGGGCTGGTGCTCGCCATCGGCATTGTGGTGGACGACGCGATCGTCGTCGTCGAAAACGTCGAACGCAATATCGAGAACGGCCTGTCCGCGCGCGACGCGAGCATTCAGGCCATGCGCGAGGTGTCCGGACCGATCATCGCCATTGCCCTTGTGCTCGTCGCGGTGTTCGTGCCACTGGCGCTCATCACAGGTTTGACAGGGCAATTCTACAAGCAGTTTGCGTTGACGATTGCGATCTCGACGGTGATCTCGGCCGTCAATTCGCTGACGCTCTCCCCTGCTCTCGCCGCCGTTCTGCTCAAAGGACACGATGAGCCGAAGGACTGGCTGACGCGCGGCATGGACTTCGCATTCGGCTGGTTCTTCCGACGCTTCAACCGCGCCTTCAGCTGGGGCTCTGATGCCTACAGCGGCGGCGTCAAACGCATCCTTGGCCACAAGGCGCTGGCGTTTTTCATCTATCTCGGCTTGATCGGCGTAACCTACGGTCTGTTCCAGTCGGTCCCCGGCGGCTTCGTGCCGGGACAGGACAAGCAGTATCTCGTCGGCTTTGCGCAGCTTCCCGATGGTGCAACGCTTGACCGGACGGAAGACGTCATTCGTAAGATGAGCGAAATCACGTTGAAGACGCCGGGCGTCGAAAGCGCGGTGGCGTTCCCCGGCCTGTCGATTAACGGTTTCACCAATAGCTCCAACTCCGGCATCGTCTTTGCGACGCTAAAACCCTTTGCCGAGCGGCGATCGCCCGATCTCAGCGGCCCGGCCATCGCGGGTAAGCTCAATCAGGAATATGCGGTCATCAAAGATGCGTTCATTGTCATGTTCCCGCCGCCGCCGGTGCAGGGGCTCGGAACCATTGGCGGTTTCAAGCTGCAGGTCGAAGACCGCGCAGGCTTGGGCTACGACGCACTGACCAAGGCGATGACGGATTTCACGGCGGCCTTGAACAAAGCGCCGGAACTTGCGGGAATCTTCACGTCCTATCAGGTGAACGTGCCGCAGCTTTACGCCGCCATCGACCGCACGAAAGCGCGGCAGCTTGGCGTCGCTGTGCAAGACGTGTTCGATACGATGCAGATCTATCTCGGATCGCTCTACGTCAACGACTTCAACAAATTCGGACGCACGTATTCGGTTCGCGTGCAGGCGGACGCGAAGTATCGCGCGCGGCCGGAAGACATCGGCTTGCTGAAAGTCCGTTCGAATTCCGGCGCGATGATTCAACTTTCGGCGTTGCTCAACATCAAGCAGATTGCCGGACCGGAACGCGCCATGCGTTACAACGGCTTCCTGACGGCCGACGTCAATGGCGGCGCGGCGCCGGGATATTCGTCGGGGCAAGCGAAGGCTGCCGTCGAGCGTATCGCGGCACAGGTGCTTCCCAAAGGAATCGGCTTCGAGTGGACTGATCTCACGTATCAGGAAATTCTTGCTGGCAACTCCGGCATCTGGGTCTTCCCGCTGTCTGTGTTCCTGGTCTTCCTGGTACTTGCGGCGCAGTACGAAAGCCTCGTGCTGCCGCTGTCGATCATCCTTATCGTGCCGATGGGTTTGCTGGCGGCGATTACGGGCGTCTATCTTTCGCACGGCGACAATAACGTCTTCACGCAGATCGGTTTGATCGTGCTCGTGGGCTTGTCGGCGAAGAACGCCATTCTCATCGTGGAATTTGCGCGAGAGCTGGAATTTGCCGGACGCAATCCGGTGCAGGCCGCGATTGAAGCAAGCAGGCTCAGGCTGCGGCCGATCTTGATGACGTCCATGGCCTTCATCATGGGTGTTGTGCCGCTTGTCACTTCCATCGGAGCGGGCGCGGAAATGCGACGTGCCATGGGCGTCGCCGTGTTTTCCGGCATGATCGGCGTGACGGTATTCGGCATATTCCTGACGCCGGTGTTCTACGTCATCCTGCGCAAGCTCAGCGGCAACAGACCGCTGAAGCATACGGGCGATGTCTTGGCTCCGGTGGCGCATTCACACGAATCGCACGGTCACGCCCCACCCGTTCCGGCTGAATAAATAATTGGCGCGAAGATTCACAATCGAACAAGCAATAGGAGGAGAACCCCTATGGGCATCTTGCAAGGCAAAGTGGCCATCGTAACTGGCGCGTCGAAGGGCATCGGCGCTGAAATTTCACGAACACTGGCAGAAGCGGGCGCCTCTGTTGCAGTCAACTACGCATCGAGCAAAGAAGGCGCTGACCGCGTGGTCGCGGACATTACTGCCAAAGGCGGCAAAGCAATTGCCATCAAAGGCGACGTCGCGAAAGCGGCCGACGTCGAGCACATTTTCACCGAGACGAAAAAAGCGTTCGGTTCTCTCGATATCCTGGTCAACAATGCCGGTGTCTACGCCTTCCAACCTCTCGACGCGTTGACTGAAGACGAGTTTCATCGTCTCTTCAACATCAATGTACTCGGCACCATCTTAACAGCGCGAGAAGCACTCAAGAATTTCGGTCCGAACGGCGGCAGCATCATCAACGTTAGCTCTATTGCGAGCACCGCCTCAATGCCGACAACCGTTTCGTATTCGGCGACTAAAGGGGCGATCGACGCCGTAACACGCGTGCTCGCCGCGGAACTCGGTCCGAAAAAAATCCGTGTCAACGGCATCGCTCCCGGCCCCGTCGAAACGGAAGGTGTTCATACGCTCGGCCTCATTGGCACCGATTTAGAGAAACAGATGGTTGCGGGAACGCCTCTCGGCCGGATCGGACAACCCGATGATGTCGCAAAAGTCGTGCTATTCCTCGCTTCGGACAATTCCGGCTGGGTCTCGGGCGAAACTATCCGGGTCGCAGGCGGATACCATTGACAACATGCTGGTTGGGCTGCGATCCCCTCCCGGCGCTCGCAGCCAAAAGAGCAGAACAGTCCTGAATATGACAACGATCATTCGCGTTGCCGATCTCTCGAAAACCTACGCCTCCGGCTTCACGGCCCTGAAAGATATCAATCTTGAGATCAAGCAGGGCGAGATCTTCGCTCTGCTCGGTCCAAACGGCGCAGGCAAGACCACTCTGATCAGCACGATCTGCGGCATCGTCAATCCGTCAGCCGGGAGGATCACCGTCGATGGCAAGGATATCGTCACGGACTATCGCGCCGTTCGCGCGATGATCGGCCTGGTGCCGCAGGAACTCTCAACCGACATGTTCGAGACGCCGTGGGCGACCGTCAATTTCAGCCGGGGCCTGTTCGGCAAGCCGCGCAATCCGGCGTTGGTCGAAAAGGTGCTGCGCGACCTGTCGCTGTGGGACAAGAAGGATGCGCGCATCATGACGCTTTCCGGCGGCATGAAGCGGCGTCTGCTCATCGCGAAAGCGTTGGCGCATGAACCGCGCATTCTTTTTCTCGATGAGCCGACGGCCGGCGTCGACGTCGAACTTCGCCGCGAAATGTGGAACATCGTTCGCGAACTTCGCGCAACGGGCGTCACCATTATCCTGACGACGCACTACATCGAAGAAGCCGAGGAGATGGCCGATCGCGTCGGCGTCATCGCCAAGGGGCGGATCATTCTTGTCGAAGAAAAGAACGAGCTGATGCGCAAGCTCGGCAAGAAGCAGCTTCAGCTGCAGCTTTCCGCTCCCGTCGACGTTATTCCGGAAACGCTCGGTGCTTACGGCCTTCAGTTCGGAGCCGACAAGAGCGAGCTGATCTACACCTACGACACACGCGCAGAGCGCACCGGCATCACGGCGCTGCTGAACGACATGCGCGCGGCCGGCATCACGTTCAAGGATCTGTCGACGACGCAAAGTTCGCTGGAAGACATATTCGTCGATCTCGTGAAGGAAAAGCGATGAACATCGAAGCCGTTCGAGCCATCTACACCTTCGAGATGTCGCGGTGGAAACGCACGTTCATGCAGAGCGTAATTTCGCCCGTCCTCTCGACCTCGCTCTATTTTATCGTATTCGGCGCGGCCATCGGCTCGCGGATATCGAACATCGAGGGCGTCAGCTATGCGGCGTTTATCGTGCCGGGGTTGATGATGCTGTCGCTATTGACGGAAAGTACGTCGAACGCTTCGTTCGGCATCTATTTTCCGCGCTTCACCGGGACGATCTATGAGCATCTCTCAGCGCCGATCTCGCCGTTCGAGATCGTGCTGGGTTATGTCGGCGCAGCGATGACGAAAGCGGTCCTGCTGGGGCTGCTTATTTTAGCGACGGCGAGCCTGTTCGTGCCGATCCATATCGCGCACCCGTTCTGGATGCTGGGCTTTCTGATCCTGACGGCCGCGACCTTCAGCATGCTGGGGTTCGTCATCGGCGTCTGGGCGGACGGCTTCGAGAAGCTGCAAGCGGTGCCGCTTCTCATCATCACGCCGCTCGTGTTTCTGGGCGGCACGTTCTATTCCATCAAGATGCTGCCGCCCGCTTGGCAGACGGCGACGCTTTTCAATCCCATCGTCTATCTCATCAGCGGCTTCCGCTGGAGCTTCTATGAGATTTCGGATGTGAATGTCGGCGTCAGCGTGCTGATGATCTTTGTGTTTCTCGCGATCTGCATGGGCATCGTCTGGTGGATCTTCAGGACGGGCTATCGCCTGAAGGCGTGACGGCGAGAGCCGTCAGCCTTTCAGATACCAGCCCCAAGGATCACTGCTCAGATATTTCGTGATCTGCTTGGGCTCCAAAAAGTTGTTAAGGCCCCACGTGCCGAGTTCGCGGCCGATGCCGCTTTTCTTGACGCCGCCCCATGGAGGCTCAAGAAAATTCGGCTGCGAGCAGTTGATCCAGACGACTCCCGCTTCAAACGCATCGGCGACGCGCTCGGCGCGCTTGTGATCCTGCGACATGACGGCGGCGGCGAGACCGAACTCGCTGTCGTTGGCTAGCTTCAAGGCTTCGTCTTCGGTTTCGAACGTCGAAACGGCGAGGACGGGGCCGAAGATTTCTTCGTTCCAGATGCGCGCGCTGGATGGCACGTCGGCGAAAATCGTCGGCTCAAGGAAGTAGCCCTCATTGAGATGCGACGGCCGCGCGCCGCCCGTCACG
This sequence comes from Hyphomicrobium sp. MC8b, assembly GCF_905067615.1. Taxonomy (NCBI): domain Bacteria; kingdom Pseudomonadati; phylum Pseudomonadota; class Alphaproteobacteria; order Hyphomicrobiales; family Hyphomicrobiaceae; genus Hyphomicrobium; species Hyphomicrobium sp. MC8b. The sequence goes on from NZ_LR898465.1 coordinate 3,593,421, forward strand.
AGCGTCGCCTCGTTCTTGCCGACGTCCATGTAGTTCAGGACCTTGTCGTATTGCGTCCTGCTGACGAGCGGACCCAGAAGCGTGCCAGGCGCCATGCCATCACCGATGGTGATCTTCTTGGCTTCTTCCGAAAGGCGGTCGATGAGTTTCGGCGCGATGCCTTTCTCAACGATCATACGCGAGGTCGCGCTGCAAACCTGTCCCTGGTTCCAGAAAATGCCGAACATCACCCATTCCACGGTTTGTTCGATGTCGGCGTCGTCGAAGACGACGATGGGCGATTTGCCGCCGAGTTCCAGGCTCACGCTTTTCACATCGCGCGCGGCGGCCGATGCCACGGCAATGCCGGTCGGCACCGAGCCGGTAAAGGCCAGCTTGCGCACGTCTGGATGCGTTGACAGCCGTGCGCCGGCGGTAGCGCCGTAACCCGTCACGACATTCAACACACCGTTAGGCAAGCCGACTTCGGCGGCGATACGGCCGAGTTCCAGCGCCGTTAAAGGCGTATATTCCGATGGCTTCAAGACAACGGCGCAGCCGGCGGCAATCGCGGGCGCGACTTTCCAGGCGGCCATCAACAGCGGATAGTTCCACGGAACGATGAGACCCGCGACGCCGGCCGGCATATATTTCACGCGCGACTGAAAGCGCTCGTCCGGCACGCCGATGACTTCGCCCTGGCGACCATCCAGCTCTTCGGCATAGGTTGCATAGAGATTGAAGCAGTAAGCGGCGTCGCCCACGTCCCAAAGTGCTTCGGGCAGCGGCTTGCCGTTGTCGCGAACTTCGATTTCCGCCAGTGCCTGCTTCTGCTCTTCGATTTTCGCTGCGATGGCGCGGAGATATCCGGCGCGATCATGGCCGGAGGTGCGTGACCAAGGGCCGGCCATTGCGGCTTTGGCAGCGGCGACTGCGGCGTCGATGTCGGCAGCTGTTCCGGCTGCACATTTGTGAAACACGCGCTCATCGGCGGGATTGATGACGTCGAGCGTGCCGCCCTCACGGGCGTCGGTCCACTTTCCGTCGATGAAAAGCTTCGATTGCATTACGGCTCCTGCTTGAAACGAAACACGGCGGGGCGTCAGGATGCGTCGGCCAACGCGCCCCTCAATCCGTCTAGAAAGATATCAGCGTGCTCGCGATTAAAGCAGAGCGGCGGACGGATCTTCAAGACGTTCCCATGGCCGCCTGCTATGCCAATGAGGATGTTGCGGTCACGCATGCCGTTGACGATCTTCTCGGCGGTGTCGCGATCGGGTTCGCGCGTCTGCGTATCCTTGACGATGTCGACGCCGATGTAGAGCCCGGCTCCACGAACGTCGCCGATGCAGCCCCCCTCCGAACCGACGATGCGAATTTCCGAGCGCAGGTAGGCACCTGTCTCGAAACTGTTCTGCTGCAGGCCTTCGTCTTTCAGCACATCCAAAACGGCCAGTCCCGCGGCGGCTGCGACCGGATTGCCGCCAAACGTATTGAAATAGCCGGACGTCTCACCGAAGGTCTTCAGCAGGTCGGGCTTGATGGCAACACCACCCATCGGAAAGCCGTTGCCCATGGGTTTGCCCATGACGACCATGTCCGGCACGAGTCCATGCCGATCGAAGCCCCACATTTTTTCGCCCGTGCGGCCGAATCCCGGTTGCACTTCGTCGGCGATGTAAAGGCCGCCCGCCGCGTGCACGGCTTCCAGCGTTTCTCTCAAGAACCCGGGTTCTCCGGGAAAGACGCCGTCGCTCGAAAAGATGCTGTCGGCGATAAAGCCCGCAAAGCGTATGCCGATGGCATTCATTTTCGCGATGGCCGTGCGAACGTCTCGCGCCAAGCGCCGCCCGACGGCTTCGGAAATCTCGCGATAGGTGTCGGGTGCGGGTACGACGAAAACGTACGGCGGGCGAGGCTCGGCGCTGGCGGAGGATGGCGAGATTTCAGTCACGGCCGAGGTGTTGCCGTGATAGGCGTTGTCGGTAACGATGAAGCCGGTTCCACCAGTCACCGCTCGGGCGACACGAAGGGCAAAGTCGGCGCTTTCGCTGCCGGTACAGGTGAAGACGATATTCGAGACGGCGGCCGGCATCGTCCCGAGCAATCGCTCCGCATAGGTGTAGACGTTCGAATAGAGATAGCGCGTGTGGGTATTAAGCGTGCCCATTTGGCGGGCAACTGCCTCAACGACGCGCGGGTGGCAATGGCCGACGGACGGCACATTATTGTAGGCGTCGAGGTAACGCGTGCCGTCGGCATCGTGAAGCCACACGCCTTCGCCGCGCACGAGGTTGAGCGGCTTTTCGTAGAACAACATGGAGGTCGGGCCGAAGGTCGCCCGGCGTCGGCCGATCAGCGTTACCACCTCCGGCGAGAGCCCCGCGGCTGCATTCATGTCGAAGGCGTTGAGCTCGAGGATTTTTTTTGTGACTTCCATGCCGACCTCGGAGAGGCTCCTTCATAAATGCGGTGCCGTTTGGCACATTCCCAATGGCTATATAGGAGCCCCGCGGTCAGGCGGCTTGACCGTCAATTGCATTGTCTGTTCAGTTTGCCGGCTTGGTCGCCATTGGCCTTGCGCGCAATACGTCAACTTCAGGGCGGCTGAGGTCAAATCCCGGTACGGATACCGGGGTATCGTGACTGCGATTCAATTCGATGCCGCCATCGCAGAGAACAGACGCCATGACCGAAGAGTCGCACGTTCGCGCCAATCGCTGGAAGCGGTTTTCCGACTGGGACGAGCGGCCGCTGCGTCTCGACAAGTTCGCTATCGAGGACGCATCGAGCGGCTTTGCCGCTTTCAAGAGCCCCGACGATCCCAAGCCAGGCATTGCGATGGGGAAAGGCGTCGTCGAGTCCATGGATGGCGTTGCGGTCCGCGACTTCGATATGATCGACATCTTCATATCGAAATATCATCTCGATCCCGAAATTGCGCCGGAAGCGATGGCGATGCCTTCGATCGAGGTGGCACGGATGCTGGTCGATATGAACGTGCCGCGCAGCACGCTCGTCAGGCTGGCGCACGGCATGACGCCCGCTAAGCTTGCCGAAGTCGTTGCGCATCTGTCGTCGCTGGAGATCGCGTTCGCCTACGGCAAGATGCGGGCGCGGCAGACGCCCGGTAACCAGGCGCACGTCACGAACGCCAAGGACGACCCGCTGCAAATGGCAGCCGATGCCGCTACGGCCGTCGCGTTCGGCTTCGATGAGATCGAGACGACGATGCGGGTGGCGCGGAATTCGTGGTCGAATGCCGTGGCCTGCGCGGTCGGAGCGTCGGTCGGGCGTTGGGGCACGCTGTTTCAGTGTTCGAGCGAGGAAGCCGAAGAGCTGAAGATCGGCATGGCGGGCTTCACCTCGTATGCGGAAACGCTGTCGGTTTACGGCACTGAAAAGAGCTTCATCGACGGCGACGATACGCCCTGGTCGAAGGCGTTTCTGGCTGCGGCTTACGCGTCGCGCGGTATCAAGATGCGATGCACGTCCGGCGCCGGGTCCGAGTTGTTGATGGGATTTCACGAGCGCAAGTCCCTGCTTTATCTCGAAGCCCGCTGTCTCTGCCTCCAGCGCGCCATGGGCGTGCAAGGCACGCAGAACGGTGGCGTTGATGGCGCGCCGGTGACCTGCACGGTTCCCGGCGGCATGCGCGAACTGATGGCTGAGAACCTGATCGCTGTCTGGCTCGACCTCGAATGTGCTTCGGGCAATGATGCGCGGGCGACCGAATCCGAAATTCGCGTCGGGGCGAAAATCCTGCCGTACTTGATCGCTGGGTCCGATCTCATCTGCTCGGGCTTCGGCTCGATCCTGAAGTACGACAACTCGTTCAACCCGTCGCTGCTCAACGGCGAAGAGCTGGAGGATTATCTGGTTCTGCAGCGGGACTTCGAGGCCGACGGCGGGCTGACGCCCGTCGGCGAAGCGCAGATCATGGATCTGCGCGCCCGAGCGGTGGACGCCATCAGTGCGGTCCTTGAAGAGCTGGGCCTCGCCAAGCCAACCGCCGACATGAAGCAGAGCGTTATTGCTGCATCCGGCTCGGACGAGACGCGGACGTTCTCCGGCCGGGAAGTCGGGCAGATCAGCGAGACGATCTTTGCGCGGTCGATCACGGTCATCGACGTCATCAAGGCGCTGGCGGCCCGCGGGTTCCGCGAGGAAGCGGAAAACCTGTTAAAGCTGGTGCGCCTGCGGGTCTCAGGCGACTACCTGCAGACCTCGGCTGTCGTCCGCGACGGCAAGATCGTCAGCGCCGTCAATGATCCGAACGAGTACCAGGGACCAGGCACGGGCTACCGCGTCAGTGAGGCCCGGCGCGAGGAACTGGTCGCCATCCGCGATGTGCTGACCCGGCAGGAAGTGCTCCGCGGCGAAGCACAATATCGTCCGGCCGAAGTGACCCGCATCGCCTATCGTCCGGTCGGACCGGCGGCAGTGACCGGCAATCTACGCGAGGTCGTCATCGGCATCAGCCCGGCATTCGGGGTCAAGCTGTTCCAAACGGTCGCGGGCCATCCGCTGTCGGCCATTTTGCGGGTGTTGATCGCCGGAATCACGGAAGGCGGCTGCACGGCACGGGTCGTGCGGATGCTGCATACCGCTGACACATCGTTTCTCGGCCTCAGCGCGGCTCGGCTGGCGGGGTCCGGCGTCGGGATCGGGATCCAGGCGAAGGGCACGGCCGTCATTCACCAGAAGGACCGGCTGCCGCATAATAACCTTGAACTGTTCTCGAACTCGCCGATTACCAAGCTCGACCATTACAAGCGGATGGGCCTCAACGCGGCCGCCTATGCGCGCGGCGAAATGCCGGAGCCCGTGATCGTGCCGACGCGCGGGGAGGCCATGGGCTCTCGCTACCACGCCCGCGTTTCGATGATTTACGCCATCGAAACCGAGATGACATCCGAAGGCGCCGAGCCCGAAGAGATCGACATCAAATTCCTCGGAGCGGCAGCATGAGCGACAAACCTCTTTCCGTTGCCGATTATCCGCTGGCCGAGCGACGCCCGGACATCGTCGAAACGAAAACCGGCAGAACGCTCGATGATATCAGCCTTGACGCAGTCTTGACTGACAAGGTCGGGCTTGAAGATCTACGGATCACGGGCCGGGCGCTGCGGCAGCAGGCTGAGGTCGCGAAAGCCGCCGGGCGGCCGACACTGGCGGCCAACTTCGAGCGTGGCGCCGAGCTTGTGGACGTGCCTCAGGACGTGATCATGCGGACTTACGAACTGCTGCGCCCCGGCCGAGCGGGGTCGAAGGACGAACTGCTGGCGGCCGCCAAGGAGCTGCGGGAGGTCTACGGCGCCAACGGCGTCGCGGCCTTCATCGAGGAAGCCGCAGACGTTTATGAGCGCCGCTCTCTCTACAAGAAGCGATATTGAAAGGTCACGCATGAGCTGGAAGACAGCCTACCGGTCCATTTATTACGACGGCGCGCCGGAGCCAGCCGATCCCGACCTTTCCAAAGCCCACGCCGCCCTCCTCATCATCGACGTCCAGAACACCTACCTCGAACGGCCGGACCGGGCGTCGCTTTCGGCCGAAGACCAACGCCGGTACGACGCCTGGACGCCTTTCCACGACCGCATGCATCAAACCGTGCTGCCGCGAACCAAGGATTTGCTCGCTACCTTTCGCAAAAACGGCATCGAATGCCTGTTCGCCCGCATCGCCTGCCACACCAAAGACGGGCGGGACCGGTCGCTATCGCAGAAGATGCCGGGCTGGAACAACCTGCTACTGCCGAAGGACGAGCTGCCGTCGCAGATCGTGCCGGACCTTGCCCCCGTCGGCGATGAAATCGTCGTGACGAAGACAACGGATAGCGCACTGACGGGAACGAACCTGCGCCTTATCCTTACCAACCTCGGGATCAAGACCGTCGTATGCTGCGGGATCTTTACCGACCAATGTGTCTCATCGACGGTGAGGAGCTTGGCGGATGAAAGTTTCGCTGTCGTCGTCGTCGAGGACTGCTGCGCGGCTGGCTCGGACGAGCTTCACCATAAGGAGCTCGAGATCATAAATATGATCTACTGCCACGTCATGTCGAGCACGGAACTCAAACAGATCATGGGCCTGGACTGAAGTAGGTCAAGTTTTGACAGCGCAATGTCAAACCTTGCACTGCGCCGCACATATACGCTCGTCGACTATGTGCGCACTGCCTGGAATACCTGATGCATGGCGATCCGCCGTGAATCACCGCCGGATAGTACGTGTACGATTTAATATCGCGCCGAACAGATCCTGGATGTTCGGCTGACCACAACCCAGGGGGAGTAGCCAACGTGACATCACCAAACACCAGTACTCTCGAAGCCACAGAGAGCTTCGATGTAAGTAAGGATGGGTCGGTCGACAAGTTGCACGCCAAGGCCATCGGCTTGATTGGCGTGTTATTCTTGACGGTGACCGGCGCTGCACCCGAATCCGCCATGCTCGGCAACGTGCCGTTCGCGGCGGGCTTCGGCAACGGCATCTACGTTCCGGCGGCGTTCTTGCTCGCCACGATCGTGCTCACCATCTTCTCGGTCGGATACGCCGCGATGGCCAGCAAGGTTTCGTCGGTTGGCGGCTTTTATTCCTTCATCAGCATGGGCCTGGGGCGCGACGTCGGCATGGCGGCAGGCATTGCCTCGTTGGCGTCCTACAGCGTTTTCGAAGCCTCCCTTACCGGCTTGTTCGCCTTCTTCGGCAACTCGTGGCTCCAATCCCACTTCGGCATTAATGTGCCGTGGATCTATCTCGCCCTCTTTGTCGTCGTCCTGAGCTCTATCCTCTCCTACCAGGACGTGCAGCTGTCGGTGAAGGTCCTGGGCGCCGCGCTTGTGTTCGAAGTCGTCATGCTGACGATCTTCGACGTTGGCGTGTTCCTCGCCAAAGGCCCGGGCGCATTCAACCTGGAATCGCTCAACGTGCTCCACGTCATGACCCCCGTGGTCGCCCAGAAAGTCGGCACGGTCGATATCGCAGCCGGCGCGGCGGCGGTCGGCGTGTTCATGGCGTTCTGGTCATGGGTCGGCTTCGAGATGGCGCCGAACTATGCGGAAGAATCGGTCAATCCGAAGCACATCATTCCGCGGTCGCTATACTATTCCGTCATCGGTCTTGGCATTTTTTACATTATCACGAGCTGGTGCGCGATCTCGGCTTATCCGACCGAGGGCGAAATGCTGGCAAAAGCCGTCGGTGACTCTGGTAACTTCTTCCTGGCGCCGCTGACGGAGTTCGTCGGGCAGTGGGCAACGGAAGCCATGGCCCTTCTGATCCTGACCAGCTCGTTCGCTTGCAGCATGGCGTTCCATAATACGGCGGCCCGCTACATGTACTCGCTCGGTCGTGAGGGCGTGCTGCCAGGCGTTCTCGGCAAGACGCATCCGACGCACAAGAGCCCCCACGTGGCATCCGTCGTCCAGTCGCTGTTAGCCGCTTTGTGGATCCTTTTGTTCGCCTACTTCGCAGGAACCAATGATCCGAACGCCCAGGCGTATCTCGGCGTCTATACGATGCTCGCCGTTCTCGGTACGATGCTTCTGCTTATCCTGCAGGCCGTCGTCTCGATCGCGATTATCGTCTACTTCCGGGCCAACCATCCGGGCGAAGTCAACGTCTTTGCAGGTTTGATCGCGCCGGTCATAGCGTTCATCTCCCAGGTCTATCTCGTCTACCTGCTGGTTATGAACCTCGAGACGTTCGGCGGTACGGGCAGCTTTGGCAGCCGTATTCCGCTGATCGCCTTCATCATTCTGGGCGTCGGTCTGGTCTGGGGCCTGGCGCTGCGGGTGATCTCACCTGCCGCGCACGCCCGTATCGGCCGTATGGTCCTGAACGAGTAGTCGACGCTCATATAGAACGAAACCCAAAAGGCGGACGCTGAACCCGGCGCCCGCCTTTTCATCACGCAAACGCACGACAAAGGGGAGCAAGCGCAATGCTCACATCTATCGCAGGCAAGTCGGTCATCGTGACCGGCGGCAGCAAAGGGATCGGCAAAGGCATCGCCAGCGTGTTCGCGAAGAACGGCGGCAAGGTTTTCGTGGTGTCGCGCCATCTCGACGAGGCGGAAGCAACGGCAGAGGAATTCCGCAAGGCCGGCGGGACGGCGAAGGGATTGGCAGCTGACATCACCAGCATGGGCGATATGCAGATGCTTGCGGAGGCGGCTGCGAGCGCTCATGGCGGTATCGACATTCTTTGCGCCAACGCCGGTATCTTCCCACAGACCAAAATCGAGGATCTGTCGCCCGAAGATTGGGATTTCGTTTCTTCGACGAACCTCAAGGGCACGTTCCTGCCGATCAAGGCCTGCCTACCGTACCTAAAAAAATCGGACCAGGGACGGATCGTCATCACGTCGTCGATCACCGGGCCGGTCACCGGCTTTCCAGGCTGGGCGCACTACGGTGCAACGAAAGCCGGTCAGCTGGGCTTCATGCGAACGGCGTGCATCGAGTTCGCGAAATACGGCATCACAGTCAACGCCGTTCTACCGGGCAACATCAAGACGGAAGGCCTGGCCGAACTCGGGCCCGACTATGAGAAATCGATGGCGGCGTCGATCCCGCTCAACAAGCTCGGCACCGTAGAAGACATCGGCTATGCGGCACTGTTCCTGGCCTCGAAAGAAGCCGCTTACATTACCGGGCAAACGATCATCGTAGATGGCGGCCAGATCTTGCCGGAGAGCATGGACGCGCTGGCGCAAGCCTAAGATGGTGCAGAGTTAGATCATGCGCCGCGAGCGCGACGTCGTCGAAGATCACCCGTGGTTACGGAGAACCTCGGCACGCAACGCTCGCGGCGACAGCCCCGTCCAGCGGCGGACCGCACGGCTGAAAGCGGAAAGCTCGGAATATCCCACCAAAAAAGCGATTTCCGAAAACGACAGCTGGCGCTGGCGTACATAAGACAGCGCTAGATCGCGGCGCGTGTTCTCGACCAGCGTGCTGTAGCTCAGGCCGTCGTAATGAAGTTCGCGTTGGATGGTCGAGAGCGGCAATCGCAACTCGGCAGCGACGCCTTCAATCGGCGGAAACCCTTCAGGCAGCTTGGCGCGGACGGCGCTGCGAACGCGATCGGTCACGCTGAAGCGGACGTCCTGACGTTCGGAAAGCCGTTCGAGACAAAGCTTCATCGCCGACATCAGCCGCGGATCGGCGGCCGGCATGATATGCCTTAGGATCTGCGGGCGGAAGACGATGGCGTTTGTCGGCTGGGCGAAGAAAGCAGGCGCCGCGAAAGCGCGTTCGTGCTCGCGCCATTGTTCGGGCTTGGGATGCTCGAAATGAACCTCTTCTGGCGCCCAGCTCTGGCCCATCGCCTCACGAATGAAATTCAGGAACATACCGAGCGACAGCTCGGCGTCCTGGCGGCGCTCGACAATTTGAGGAGCATCCACCCGGTATTCCAGCCGCATCAGGCCTTCAGGCGACATCTTGAGCGCCATCGAGGACGACTGCTGGTGCAGCGGAAAGAGACCGACGAGAGTTTCGAGCGCCGCGCCTACCGTCGGCGCCGACAACGAGGCGTAGCCCCAGAGACCGAGATCGCGCGGATCAAAAGCGTGGCCGAACCACAGTCCGAAGTTATCGTTGCGCGTGATACGCGCACTTTCCTCAAACAGGCGGCAATAGGAACTGAGGCTGAGCTGAAGCGTCGGCGATCCGGCCATTTCCGGCGAGATGCCGGCATTGCCGAAAATGCGATCGACGTCGCCGCGCTGGCGTTCGATGAACTTGACGATGCCGGTTGCGGCGGACGCAAGAACCGAGGGATCGGCACCTCTGCCAATCGCGCTGCCGGCGTCCGACGCCATTATATCGCCAATACCGGTTCCCATCGGTTCCTGATGAGAAGATGCCTATCTCGAAGAGAAAAAGGCTATCAGATGCCACCGCGTGGTCAACCGGCGCGCACGCTGAATTATTCGGCATTCAATACTAGCAACTGCACAATTGCGCTGCAGCAATCAGCCGAACAGGCGACCAAGAACGCCTTTTTTGGGGACTGGCGCCGCAACCGTGCTGACGTTGGGCCGGCCGTACGCTGAGAGATATTTTTCGCAAAGCGGTATCGACTCGCGCGTGTAGTCGACTCCCATAGACTGCGCCAACTCTGTCTCCGAGTGCGAACCGATCCAGGCGACGAGCAGCAGGCGGCGCAACATTACGAACGTCGCGATTTCGTTCTCTTCCTCAGCGCTCAAGGTCCCGATACGGCGGTATCCCCGCACCCAGGCTTGCAGAAGCTCGGGAACTTCCGGCGTATGTTCGAAGAAAGAGACCGTGGTCGCGCAATCGTAAAGCAGCCAAGAAAAGCCGCAGTCGTCGAAATCGATCACCTTGACGGTGCTGCCGTCCATCAGGAGGTTGGCCAAGCGCATGTCGCCGTGGACCAAGTTGAAGCGGTCTGGCGACTTGCCGAATGCTTCAAGGCGCTGCTCGATCAGGGCGACCGTTTCGGTGAAGGCTTCCATCGCCTCCGCCGTCATGCCCATGCCGTTTTTCCAATAGCCCCAATGCGGGCGGCTGCCGAGACTGGTCTCGAAATCCCAAGAATGTCGTTCGAACCAGACAGGGCGGCGCCATTTGCGGACGTGGGCGTGCATGCGCGCGGCCGTCTCGCCCAAAAGCTCAAATCCCGCGACGTCCGTGCGTTCGGGCTCGGCACCATTTTCCCAATCGAAGAGCACCACATTGCGCGGATTGGGCAGGCCCTCGCCTGCGACGGTCTGGATGTATTCACCGTCAAGGCCGCGGACAGGCACCGGCGTCGCAACGCCGCCGGTTTCGCGCAGCGATGCAAGCCAGGCCAGTTCCGACGCAATCGCCGTGCGCGAATGATATCCCTCGCGGTGGACGCGCAGCGCCCACTTGCGGCCGGTGCTGTCTTCGACCTTGTACGTCGCGTTTTCGGATACGTTGATGAGTTTGACGTGGACGCCGGCGGGCAGGCCGAACCGCTTTACCGAACGTTCTGCCACGTGTTGGAGGCGTTGCAGCAGCTCTTCGTGGGTTAGTTCGTCGGAACCCTTCATTGTGGTTCGAAATCCCGTGTGTTCCCGTGCGATCCGACTCGTCGACCACACCAATTTCCGTTGAGAGCACACTATGAAGCGACGGCAAAGAGGACTTGACCTCTTCGCCGCCGCAGTTGACAGGGCAGCGCATCGTGCTGCCGCGCAATATTTACGGTATCAGAGCTTCACCATCACGTGACGCGGCACGGTGTAATCCTCAAGCGCGTACATCGAGAGATCTTTGCCGTAGCCCGACATCTTGAGGCCGCCGTGAGGCATCTCGCTGCAAAGCATGAAGTGGGTGTTGACCCAGGTGCAGCCGTATTGAAGGCGGGAGGCGACCTTCATGCCCTTGCCGATATCCGACGTCCAGACCGACGATGCGAGGCCGTAGTCGCTGTCGTTCGCCCAGGCGATGGCTTCGTCGGCGTCGTCGAACGGCGTGACTGAAACAACCGGGCCGAAGACTTCCTTGCGCACGATTTCGTCTTCCTGCTGCGCACCGGCAATAAGCGTCGGCTCAAAGAAGAAGCCTTTGCCCGTTGGCGCCTTGCCGCCAGCCGCAACGCTGACATGGTTCAACTGCGACGCACGCTCGACGAAGCCCTGCACGCGGCCTTTCTGAGCCGATGAGATCAGCGGGCCGAGATCGTTGTCGTCGTCATTCGGCTGATTGAACTTCAGGCTGCTAACGGCGCTGGCGAGGTCGGCGACGAGATTGTCGTAGACCTTCTTACCGGCGTAGATGCGGCAAGCGGCGGTGCAATCCTGACCGGCATTGTAAAAGCCGAAGATCTTCACGCCTTCGACAACGGAAGCAATGTCGGCATCGTCGAACACGATGACCGGTGCCTTGCCGCCGAGTTCGAGATGTGTGCGCTTGATGTTTGAGACTGCGGCCTGAAGCACTTTCTGGCCGGTCCCGATGCTGCCGGTCAGCGAAACCATCGCAACCTTCGGATGGTTGATGAGCGCCGAACCGGTGGTTGCGCCCTTGCCGACAACGATATTGACGACGCCTTCGGGGAAGATGTCGGCGATGAGCTTGCCGAGTTTCAGCAGCGTCAGCGGTGTCTGCTCGGAGGGCTTCAGCACGATGGTATTGCCGCCTGCGAGCGCCGGGCCGAGCTTCCAAGCCGCCATCATCAGCGGGTAGTTCCACGGCGCGATCGAACCGACGACGCCGACCGGATCGCGACGGATCATCGAGGTGTGACCGGCGAGGTATTCGCCCGCAACAGGGCCGTGCATATTGCGGACGGCGGCGGCGAAATAGCGGAAGCAATCTACGATCGCGGGCATTTCATCCTGCAGGACGCGGATGCGCGGCTTGCCGGTATTCAGCGCTTCGAGCGCTGCGAAGGCTTCCGATTCCTTTTCGACCGCATCGGCGAGCTTCAAGAGCAGGGTCGAGCGTTCGGCGGGCGTCGTCTGCGACCAGGTCTTGAAGGCCTTTTCGGCAGCGCTGACGGCCGCATCCACTTGCGCGACGGACGCGTCTGGAAGATTGGTGATGACCTCTTCCGTCTTCGGGTTGACGATCGGTTCCGGAGCGTCAGTGCCGGCGACGAAGTCCGAACCGATCAGCATATTGGTTTCGAGCATGGTTTCCTCCAATGGTCGCTCGGGCGCCTCGCTACTTCGAGGAGCCGCCAGTGTGTTCGCCTTCCCGCGTCAGGTAGTAGGCCGCGAGAATGGGCAATAGCGTTACGAGAAAGACGAAGACGGCGACGACGTTCGTCACCGGCCGCTGCCGCGGACGGATCAGTTCGGACAGCATCCAGATTGGCAATGTCGTCTGTTGTCCGGCCGTAAACGTGGTGACGATGACCTCGTCGAACGATAGCGCGAATGCGAGCATGCCGCCTGCGAGCAGTGCGGTGCCGATTTGCGGCAGGATGACATAGCGGAACGTCTGGAAGCCGTCGGCGCCGAGGTCCATCGATGCCTCGACGAGATTGCCGGACAGTCGCCGGAAGCGTGCAACAGCATTGTTATAGACGACGACGATGCAGAACGTGGCGTGGCCGAGCATGATTGTCCAGACCGAGAACGGTATGCTCATGATGTCGAAGGCCGATCGCAGCGCGATACCGGTGATGATGCCGGGCAGCGCAATCGGCAAGACGAACAGCAGCGAGATCGTTTCGCGTCCAAAGAACTTCGCGCGTGAGAGCGCTGCCGCAGCGAGCGTGCCGAAGATCAGCGCGAGAATGGTCGCAATCGCTGCGACTTGCAGCGACAGGTAAAGCGGCGGCCAGATGTCGGGCCGTGAATTCCAGGCGACGCCGAACCACTTCGTAGTCAGCCCCGGCGGCGGAAACTCGAAACTCTTTTCCTCGGTCGTAAAGGCGTAGAGGAAAATGAAGAAGAGCGGCAGATGCAGGAACAGCAATCCGGCCGTCGCGGAGATGCGCAAACCAACGGGCGATTTCGCCTTGCCGTTAGAGGACATCGAAGGCCCCCATGCGCTTTGCCATCCAGAGATAGAAGGCCATGATCACCATCGGCACGACGGTGAAGGCCGCTGCCAGCGGGATATTTCCGGCCGTGCCTTGAAGTGTATAGACCGCCTGGCCGATCATCAGGCGCGAATTGCCGACGATCTGCGGAATGATGTAGTCGCCGAGCGTCAGCGAAAACGTGAAGATCGAGCCTGCGACGATGCCCGGCAGCGCCAGCGGAAAGATCACCGTGCGAAAGGTCTGTCCGGGCTCGGCACCCAAATCGGCCGATGCTTCGATGAAATTCGTCGGAACGCGTTCGAGCGCAGCTTGGGTCGGCAGGATCATGTACGGCAGCCAGATGTAGACGAACACCAGAAACGTGCCGAGATAACTAAACGATAGCGACGGGCCGCCAATGACAGGCAACGCCAAAATGCCATCGAGCAGCCAATTGAGATGCAAAATCCCGGCAAACCAGGTGATGACACCCTCCTTCGCCAGAATGAGCTTCCAGGCGTAGACCTTGACCAGATAGCTCGACCACAGCGGCATCATCACCGCCAGATAGAAGAGCGCCTTCATCCAACCGCGCGCGTAACGGGCAGCGTAATAGGCGATCGGAAAAGCGATAAACGCACTCGCGATCGTGACCAGCGCCGCCATTGTCACGGTGCGCAAGATGATTTGGACGTTGGAACCATCGAAAAGCTGCTCGTAGGTCGAGAGCGTAAACTCGTGGATCACGAGACCGGAGAAGTCGTCGAGCGAATAGAAGCTCTGCAGAAGAAGCGCAAATAGCGAGCCGACGTAGACGATGCCGATCCAGAGCAACGGCGGCGCCAGCAGCAGGAACGTCAACAGTTGCGGGCGGGCGAAGAAGACGTCCGATATAGCGCCTGCGATCCCGCGCGGTCTTTCTGCCGCAATCGTCACGCGCCATCTCCCATCGCGACCATTGCGGATTTCGGCCACACGAGCATGACGCGCTCGTCTTTATGGAGCGATGCGCCTGCCGGGATCGTGGCGATCAGCGATAGTTTCTCGGTGACGACAGTGACGCGGGTCACTGCACCTTGATAGCTGACGGCACTGACCGTGCCCCTAGCGGAGGCATAGTCGGCAGCGACGGTGGCGCTTTCCGGTACGACGTCGATCCGTTCGGGACGGAGGCTCGTCCAGGACGCCGTGCCGCCATGAGCAATCGCGAATTCTGGCGGCAGCACGTTCGAAGATCCAACGAAATCGGCGACGAAACGGGTTGTCGGACGCTCATAGACGTCGGACGGCGTTCCGACCTGAACGATCTTGCCTTCGTTGAAAATCGCGACGCGGTTCGCCATCGAGAGGGCTTCGCCCTGGTCGTGCGTGACGAAGACGAACGTGATGCCGAGGCTCGTCTGCAGGGATTTCAACTCTTCCTGCATCTGCTCGCGCAGTTTCAGATCGAGCGCGCCGAGCGGTTCGTCGAGCAGCAGGACCTTCGGGCCGTTGACGAGGGCGCGGGCCAGAGCGACGCGCTGACGCTGACCACCGGAAAGCTGTGCCGTGCGGCGCGTCTCGTAGCCTGCGAGCTTGACGAGGGCGAGCGCATCCTTGGCTTTCGCCTCGCGCTCGGCTTTCGCAACGCCCTTGATCATCAGGCCATAGGCGACGTTCTCGCCGACGGTCATGTGCGGGAAAAGTGCGTAGTCCTGAAAGACGGTGTTGACGTTGCGCCGATAGGGGGGAACACCCTCAGCGGTTTCGCCGAAAATTTCGATGTGGCCGTCGTCAGGCTGCTCAAATCCGGCGATCAGCCGGAGGCACGTCGTCTTGCCAGAGCCCGATGGGCCCAGGAGCGCGAAGAATTCGCCCGGCTCAATGTCGAGCGAGACGCCGTCAACGGCACGCACGGAGCCAAAGCGACGCGATACGTTCTGGAAGCGGACTGCTGGAGACATGAAACTCTTTTGGGTCATGCGGCCGGCCGTCAGATGGCCGACCGCAGGACGTGTAACCTTTATTTACCGAGGATCGCGATGAAATCTTTCGCCCACTGCGAATAGGGGACGCAAGAGCTTTCCTTTTCGCACTTCGCAGTCGGTGTACGCCAGAACCAGATCTTTTCGAAGTTTTCTGAACCGTTCGTTTCGCAGCCCTTGTCGCCCAGCAACGCATTGCCCTTACAGGCGGCGGGAACGGTCGGGACGGAACCGAACCAGGACGCCAGATCGCCCTGCAGCTTCGGGTTCAGCGAGTGCTCCATCCACTTGTAGGCGCAGTTCGGATGGGCGGCATTCACATGCATCATGGTCGTGTCGGCCCAACCCGTGGCACCCTCTTCCGGAATGGTCGAGGCGATGGGCTTCTTGTCGGCCTGGAGAAGGTTGACCTGATACGGCCACGACGACGAGGCAACGACGCCTTCGTTCTTGAAGTCATCGACCTGGACGGTGGCATCGTGCCAATAGCGGCCGATCAAGGCGCGCTGCGACTGCAACAGCGCAATGGCTGCGGCGTACTGCTCCTTATTCAGCTCGTATGGGTTCTTGATGCCAAGCTCGGGCTTCTTCTTGCTGAGGAAGAGCGCGGCATCAGCGATATAGATCGGGCCGTCATAGGCCTGAACGCGGCCCTTGTTGCTCTTGCCATCGGGCAGCGTCTGCTCTTCGAACACGACCGACCAGCTCTTAGGCGCCTCCTTAAAGACCGTCGTGTTGTAGGCGAGGACGTTCGGGCCCCATTGGTACGGGACGCCGTAATGGACGCCGTCGACGGTATGCCACGGCGCGTTCTGAAGGCGCGGGTCGATGGTCTTCCAGCTCGGGATCAGGTCGATGTTGATCGGCTGGACTTTCTTGCCTGCGACGAGGCGAAGTGAGGCGTCGCCCGATGCCGTGACGAGATCGAAGCCGCCCTGGTTCATCAGAGTGACCATTTCATCGGACGTCGCTGCGGTCTTCACGTTGACCTTGCAGCCCGTCTCTTTTTCGAAGCCCGTGACCCAATCGTAGTTCTTATCGGACTCGCCGCGCTCGATGTAGCCGGGCCAAGCGACAATATCGACCTCACCCTCGCCCGGTCCGATGGACTTCAAAGGCTCGCCCCAAGCGGAGAAGCTGCCCAACAAAAGAATCGCTGACGATGCTACTAGTGTCTTCCGGGTGGGCGTCATGTGTGCTTACTCCTCCGATTGCACGCCGCGACGAAGCAGCGGGCACCAAGAGCCGCCCAAACCTCTTCGCCGGGTTATACCGGAAGGGATGTTAGTTCAGGATTTTCGGACACGCCAGAGAGGCCTGAAGCGACTCGTTTGCTGAGCAGATGCGAAAATGTCCTGTGGTCGCAATTGGTTGTCACGTAGAGTGCGCCAATGCGCTCTTAACGGAACGTGCTTCCTGCCGGATAGGCCAAACGATGAAAGACCGGCGAGCTTCAGCGCCTCTCCGAAAATACGACACGGTGCGAAATGACAGTCATTAAGATCCGGATCGACTTCGACGACGACCGCTACATCGGTCATGGCCGGATTCAGCTCTTGGAGCTGATCGGCCAGCACGGCTCCATAGCCAAGGCCGCGAAGGCCATGGACATGTCATACAAGCGCGCCTGGTATTTGATGGACGCGTTCAATTCGATGTTTGCCGACCCGCTGATCGAGCGTCAGCATGGCGGCAAGGGCGGTGGGGCCGCGAAGCTCACCCCGTTCGGCGCCGAGCTGGTCCGTCAATACCGGGAGATGGAAGCCAGAGCGCTGACCGTCTTTGCGAAACCGCTTTCGGCAATGGAGAAACATCTGGCGGAAGTCGAAAAGCCAGCAGCCAAGCCACCGAAAAAAGGATCGCAGCCAGCTCGGACGTGATCGCGAGCTAGCGGCTCAACACCTCGGCGGGCGTGCCTACGGCGACTAGTCGGCCATCTGCAATCTTAATGACGCGCGACGCCAGCCGGCGCACCTCGTCGGTGTTGTGCGTCACAAAAACGATCGGCACCTTAAATTCATCGCGGACGCGCTCGATCAGGGTCATGATTTCCATGCGTCGCGCGTCATCGAGGCCCGACAAGGGTTCGTCCATCAGCAGAATGCGCGGCGAGGACAAAAGCGCCCGCGCCATAGCCACACGATGCCTCTCGCCGCCCGAAAGCGTTGCAGGTCGGCGCTTCAAAAGGTGACCGATACCAAGCACGGCGATAATCGCGTCTTCGGGCAAAGCGTTGCCTTCGCTCCGCCTGAACCATTGCCCGAACTTGATGTTCTGCCGGACGGTGAGATGCGGGAAAAGCTGGGCGTCCTGAAAGACCAGCCCGACGCGGCGGCGATGGCGCGGCACGAAGATGCCGGCTTCGATATCGGTCAGCACGTGACCTGAAACAACGATGCGGCCCTTGTCAGGCCTGTGAACGCCAGCGATCATATTCAAGACCGACGTCTTGCCCGAGCCGGACGGCCCGAAAAGCGCCGTCAGCGGACAATTGCTCTCGAAGGCGATGTCGAGGGTAAATCCGTTTCGCTTTTGAAACGCCCAGACGCTGAGTGCCGGCTCCATGCTCGTCATTCGAATACGGCAATCCGCTTCTGGATGCGGCGGTTCAGCATTTCGGACACAATCAATGCGATCATGGCGATGAAAATCGAGACTGCCGCCAGCCGGAGAGCCTGATAGTCGCCGCCCGGCACCTGCGTATAGGTGTAAATCGCCGAGGGTATCGTTTGTGTTTCGCCTGGGATGTTGGAAACGAAGGTGATCGTCGCGCCGAATTCGCCGAGCGCCTTCGCGAAACAGAGAATGGCGCCGACCAGGATTCCGGGCAGCGCCAACGGCAGTGTCACAAGTGTGAAGGTCCACCAGGCATTGGCGCCGAGCGTAGACGCCGCTGTTTCGAGGCGGCGGTCGATGGCTTCAAAAGACAGCCTTATCGCGCGCAACATCAATGGAAAGCCCATGACGCCACATGCGAGCGCGGCGCCCGTCCACCGAAAAGAAAAGGTGATACCGAAAAGGTCATAGAGCTCTCTGCCCACCGGCCCATGGCGGCCGAACGTCAGCAGCAGAAAATAGCCGGTAACGACGGGAGGCAGGACGAGCGGCAAGTGGAGGAACCCGTCAAGAATGACCTTCCCTGGAAACCGCCACCTCGCGAGAACGTAGGCCAGAAAAAGCGCGATCGGCAGTCCGACAAGCGTGCCGACCGTTGCGACGCGCAGGCTAAGCAGAATGGCCGTCCATTCGTCGGGGGAAAATCCTAGCACCCTAGCCGCCTTTCATTCGCAATTTCGCGGATCGTTTCGCTATTTGTTGAGAACGGTGAAGCCTTGCTTCGTGAAGAATGCGTGTGCTTCTGGCGTCTTCAGATAGCTGACGAAGGCCGTATCGGCGTCTGCATTCTTCGATGCGGCGATGATCGCAATGGGATAGATGATCGGCGGATGCGTGTCGGCGGGGAACGCGTCGACGATCTTAACCTTGGGCTCCGCAGCAGCGTCCGTTTCGTAGACGATACCGAGTGGTGCTTCGCCCTGCGCAACGAGCGCCAAGGCGGCGCGGACATTATCGGCTTGCGCGACTTTGGGTTCGACATCCTTCCAAACGCCCAGCTTTTCAAGTGCGGCATGTCCATACTTGCCGGCCGGCACCGATTTGACGTTCGCCATCGCGATGTGATTGTCGCCCAGGGTCGCGGCGAGCGGGAAATCCTTCGCGATCTTCAACGAGACCGTGCTGTCTTTCGGAGCAATCAGGACAAGGCGGTTGCCAAGCAGGTTGAAGCGCGTGTCGGTCTTGATCAGATCTTTTTTCTGGACGTAATCCATCCAGTCGAGATCGGCCGAAATGAAGATGTCGGCAGGTGCCCCCTGCTCGATCTGCTTAGCGAGCGCGGATGAACCCGCGTAAGAGATGACGATCTTGTTGCCGGTGCTCTTCTCATAGGCCTTGGCGGCGTCGTTGAGTGCGTTCCTCAGACTGGCTGCGGCGAAGATAGTGATGGTTGATGTACCGGTGTTTTGCGCCTGGGCGTCGGCCCAAAGCGTTGAAACCAGCATGAGGCCGGCAAGGGCGATACGCAGAGACAGACGTGACAGAATCGACGCCGCGAGCATTTCCAGACCCACCCTGATGATCGATTGCGATATAGTCGCAAGGATATCTAGGGCGGGAGCGTTTGCAACGGGTCGTTTGGAAGCATAATCCAGACTTAGTTCAAACTTCGACTCCTAAAGGCCGTCGCCGGGATACGCGACACATGAGGTTCAATCGACCTTCGGTGCGCCATTAACCGCGCGGCTTTGGCTTTTTGGCACTACCCGCCTCGCGCGCGATCAACATGCTTTTACGCTCCACGCCCCAGCGGTAACCAGCCAGGCTGCCGTCGGCACGAACGACGCGATGGCAGGGAACGGCAATCGCCAACGGGTTGGTTGCGCAGGCCCTCGCGACGGCCCGGACAGCTTTGGGACGGCCGACCCGGTCAGCAATTTCCGTGTACGTGGCAGTTGCGCCGAGCGGTATGTCCCGAAGCGCCTTCCAGACGCGCTGCTGAAATGCCGTGCCGCGAATATCGAGCGGCAGGTCAACCGGCTGTTGCGGATGCTCGACCAGACCGACGACGTCCGAGACGATTTTTTCGAACTGGCGATCTCCGGCAATGCGTTCGGCGTGGGGAAAAATAGCTTCAAGGTCTGCGATCAGTTGCTCGCGGTCGTCGCCGATCAGAATGGCGGCTATTCCCTTAGCGCTTGCGGCGACCAGAATATCTCCCAGAGAGCTGCGTCCATAGGCAAACGTCAGCACCTCGTTTTTGCCGCCGCGACGGAACGTTTTCGGCGACATGCCAAGCGACTCGGAGGCGTTCGCATAAAAGCGAGCGCTCGAATTGAAGCCAGCATCGTAAATTGCTTCTGTCACGGACGTGCTCCTCTGCAATTCCTTGCGAACGGCTTTGCGGCGATGCGCGAGCGCAAACTCTTTCGGTGTCACGCCGACGATCTCCTTGAAGATCCGATGGAAGTGAAACCGGCTGAGGCCGCTCGCCTTCGCCAGTTCGTCGAGGTTTGGAACATCGCTGCCGTCCTCCAGCGCACGGCATGCGGCAGCGATGATTTCGGCGCGACGCGCAACCAGCGACATCTCATCGGGACGACAACGCTTGCAGGGGCGAAAGCCTGCGGCTTCGGCGGCCGCCGGCGTTACATGAAATGCCACGTTCTCTCGCTTAGCGCGACGCGATGGGCATGACGGCCGGCAATAGACGCCCGTCGACGTGACGGAGAAAAAAAACGCTCCGTCGGCAGATCTATCGCGCGCAAGGACGGCGGCCCAGCGCTCCGCATCCGGCTCGGCCGTCTCAGCGGATTTCTGTGGAGCTTTATCTTTGCGGGCCATTGCGGTTCGGGATGTCATGGTGCGCGCATCGTAGCGCGAGGCCCATTTCAATACACCCCGAACCTTGCTTTCAAATTTCAGACGATCGCCTTTACGGCGACTGCCGGTTGCGAGATGATGGTCGCGACCTGCTTTAGCGCTTCGACCAGCGACTCGCGGTCGGGTGCGACGCCAAGCGAGAGCCGCAGCGCTTCAGGTTCTTCGGTGCCCGTCGCAAAAGCGGAACTCGGGACAACGGAAATTCCTGATCGGCCTGCGTGATCGGCGAAATCCGCAGCACGCCAATGCACCGGCATTTTCAGCCAGATGTGATGGCCGCAGCGGTCGGCTGCGATATTGGCGTCGCCGAGGACTGTTTTTGCCAAACGCTGACGGGCGATATTTTCATCGCGAATGGCGACAGTCAGATCGTCGACGATGCCCGTCGAAATCCAACGCGAAGCGACGGCGGCATTGATCGGCGGCACCATCAAGTTGACGGCGCGGATGACGCCCGCCAGCCGCATCGCCTGGGCTGCGCCGGGCGCAACGACGTAGGCGATACGCAGCGCTGGTGTTGCGCACTTCGATAAGGTCGCAATATGCCATGTCAACTCCGGCGCTAAAGCCGCGAGCGGTGCCAGCGGCTCGAACTGCAGTGCCGAATAAGGATCGTCCTCAATGATCGTCACGCCGTAGCGTCGGGCGATGGCGACGATCTCGCGGCGGCGTTCTTCGGGAAGGGTTGCCGTCGTCGGGTTGTCGATGGACGGGATGACATAGAGCGCCTTCGGCGGCCGTTTCAGGCAGCAGGCCTCGAACGACTGCGGAACGATACCTTTGTCATCCATTGCCAGCGGATACAAAGCAAACCCGCGCTGCTGTGCGACTGCCTTCAGCCCAGGATAGGTGACGCAGCCGGCGGCAATCGTATCGCCTGCAGCGAGCACGCATTCGCAAATGGCGAAGAGCGCGCTCTGGGCGCCACTCGCCAACACGATCGACGATGGCCGAACCTGATTGATGCGACGCCCAAGCCATGTTGCCGCCGCGGCGCGATCGGTGTCGCTGCCGGTGCTCTCCTGATAGTGCAGGTGGAGCATGCCATGTTCTTCGGAGAGGAGATTGGCGACGGTCTCCGGAATCAGGCGCTTGAGATTCGCACTTGTCGGCTGTGGGGGAATATTCATGCTGAGATCGACGGCAGGCGGTGATCCGAGACCCAACATGCGGCCATCATCAATGCGGCGGCGAATAAACGTCCCGCGTCCGGCATTGGCTTCCACAAGTCCACGCCGCCGCGCCTCGTTGAACGCACGCGTAACCGTCGTGAGGTCGACCCCCAGCACCTCGGCGATCGTCCTTTGCGGCGGCAGCCGATCGCCGGGCTGAATGTGCCCTTCCTTCAGGTCCGCCTCGATGGCTTCGACAATGCCGCGGTATTTGAGCTGGCTACCTTCAACCAGCCAAGGTTTCCAAGACATTTCCGATATCCTTGAATACAGAAGCCATATATGGTTCTATCATGTATGGCAAATACACGGAAGTGCAAATCATACAGTTTCGCCACCGTTGACTTCCGAGTCTGACGAAAGTAGCTATTTACTCGTATCTTGTCGTGTTTTGAAGCCTTTTAGACCAAAAGACGCTGAGCCATACAATAGCTATAATGTCCGGCCCATAAGCCATACATTATGTGTGCACGTGGTCTGAAACTGACTAAAAAAGGATTGTTATCATGTGTGCGGAACATCAATGGCCGGAACTTCCCCCAACGAAAACGGGGCTGTGGGGCCTTTGCCCGCGCTGCGGCAAGGGCAAGATTTTCGACGGATTCCTGACGCTCAAGAAGGCCTGCCCTGTGTGCGGACTGGACCTGTCATTTGCCGATCCGGCCGATGGACCGGCGTTTTTCGTAATGTGCTTCGCCTGTATTCCGAGCGCCTTGTTCGCGGTCTGGCTGGAGGTCGCGCATTCCCCTCCGTACTGGGTGCATCTCGTCACCAGCCTGCCGTTGATCCTGCTGACGTGCATTCCGCCACTGCGGCCTCTCAAGGGATGGCTCATCGCGAGCCAGTACTTCAACAAAGCTGAGGAGGGCCGGCTAGTGTTCAGCAAGGAGCCTCCGAAGACGCCGTGAGACGCCGGTCGGTGAGGCGTGAGACATGCGATCCCGGCCGTTCAAGGGATAACGGACAGCCGCTATAGTCGGCAGATGCCCAATTCCGACGAGCTCGCTTCATCTCCGACGGTCCTGCTGACGGGTTTTGGCCCATTTCCGGGTGTCCCGGTTAATGTGTCTGGAGAAGTTGTCAGGGTTGTCGTTCGCCTTGCACGCCGGGCATTTCCGGCATTTCATTTCGTCGCCGCGGTGCTGCCGACGGAATGGCGGCGCGCGCCTGAACTTGTCGCGACGCTACACGATCGCTTTCGTCCGAGCCTAACGCTGCATATCGGTGTGGCATCGGGTGAGCTGGGCATTCGGCTTGAGACATGCGCGGGAAATGTGTGCCGGGCGGCACCCGATGCTGCGGGGTTGCTACCGCTCGCGACCTCACTGTGTGCCGGCGGACCGTCGGAACGCCGCGCCAGCATCGATAACGCCGCG
This sequence comes from Hyphomicrobium sp. MC8b, assembly GCF_905067615.1. Taxonomy (NCBI): domain Bacteria; kingdom Pseudomonadati; phylum Pseudomonadota; class Alphaproteobacteria; order Hyphomicrobiales; family Hyphomicrobiaceae; genus Hyphomicrobium; species Hyphomicrobium sp. MC8b. The sequence goes on from NZ_LR898465.1 coordinate 3,616,830, forward strand.
ATTGCAGCCGCCTTGCGGGCACGTGGCACAACCTGCACGATTTCCGACGACGCCGGGGGCTATCTCTGCAATGCCGTGCTCTATCAATCGCTCGCGAGCGCCGAAGCGCGCGGGTCAGGAGCGGTAGGCTTCGTCCATATTCCCGCAGATCTTGGTTCGGCCAGAGCCATCACCATGGATGAGGCCGGAGCGACAGCGCTCGGCATTATCGGAATCGCCCTCGGCGCCAAGGACGCAACAGCCGCCACACCGGCTTCGGCATAGGTCCTAAGATTCTGATTTTCTGTGAGGATTAGGCTGCGGCCCGACCAAGCGGGGAAGACGGGGGGATGTCTTGGGGCTCGGTCGGGCTCAGCAGCATCTGGTGCGCACGGGGGGAGGTGTCGACACCAGCTTGAGGAGCAACATAGCCGGGAAAACATGAACTCATCCTGAACGCAGGGTTAAATAGTCGCAACCTTTCGGCATCAGGGAAGCCCTCAATAGAATCAACGACTTTTTGAGTTGCACGGGCCATGAGCGGAGACCCCGGCCCTCGAATCAGATTAGCGTTCCGGCTTCGATCGTTCAGTTCAAAGGTTTTCGAATGCCGGCCCGCGCCGCGCCGCTTTCCCTTCCGCTTGCGCCAACCACGGACAGCCAGATGGAGGCCGCTCGCGCGACCCTTGAAAATGTCTTCGGCTACAAGGGTTTCCGGTCTCACCAAAGCGACATCATCCGGACGCTCCTCAGCGGCGGCGATTGCCTGGCGCTGATGCCGACCGGAGGCGGCAAGTCGCTGTGCTATCAAATCCCTGCCCTCGTCCGACCCGGCACCGGCATTGTCGTCTCACCGCTCATCGCCTTGATGCAGGATCAGGTCGATGCCCTGCGCGATCTCGGGGTGAAGGCCGCGTTCCTCAACTCGACGCAGGATCGCGCGACCCAAGACCAGATCGAGCGGCAATTCGCGGCCGGTGGGCTCGACCTGCTCTACGTCGCTCCCGAACGGCTCGTGCAGGAGCGCACGCTCAATCTGCTGGAACGCAGCGACATCGCGATTTTTGCCATCGACGAGGCACACTGCGTCTCGCAATGGGGACACGACTTCCGGCCGGAGTACCGGCAGCTCAAAATCCTGGCGCAGCGTTTTCCGAACGTGCCGCGTGTGGCGCTGACGGCGACGGCGGACGAGCGCACGCGGCAGGACATCATTTCGGAGTTGTCGCTCGAAAACGCGGCGGCCTTCATTGCCAGCTTCGACCGGCCGAACATTCGCTATACCATCGCGGAACTCGGCAGCGTCAGTTCTCGCGAGCGCTTGTGGCAGTTCATCGAGAGCGAGCATCCGACCGATGCCGGGATCGTCTATTGCCTGTCGCGCAAGTCGGTCGAAGAGACGGCGGCGTGGCTGTCATCGAAAGGCCGCAAGGCGCTCGCCTATCACGCAGGCCTCGATGCACACTTGCGTGCAGCGGCGCAGTCGAAGTTTCTCACGGAAGACGGGCTTATTATCGTCGCCACGATCGCGTTCGGCATGGGAATCGACAAGCCGGACGTGCGCTTTGTCGCGCATCTCAATCTGCCGAAGTCGATCGAGTCCTACTATCAGGAGACGGGCCGTGCGGGGCGTGACGGCGAAGCGGCGAATGCCTGGATGGCCTACGGCTTCCAGGATATCGTGCAGCTTCGGCAATGGATCAATCAATCTGAAGGTTCGGACGCCTTCAAGAAGGTGCAGCGGCAGAAGCTCGACGCGCTGATCGGGCTGGCGGAAATGCCGGGCTGCCGCCGTCAAGCATTGCTTGCCTATTTCGGCGAGACGCGTTCGGAGCCGTGCGGGAACTGCGATAACTGTCTCAATCCTCCCCACACCGAAGATGGCACGGTGTTGGCACAGAAGGCGCTCTCCGCCGTCTATCGCACCGAGCAGCGTTTCGGCGTTACCTATCTCGTTGACGTTCTGACCGGCGGCGTCGATGAGCGGATCATCCGTAACGGCCATGACCGACTTTCTGTTTACGGCATCGGCAAGGACGTGCCGCAGGCAACGTGGAAAGGGCTTTACCGGCAGCTCACGGCGCTCGGCTATCTCTCGATCGACGAAGAGGGCGTCGGTTCGCTCGTGCTGACCGAACGGTCGCGGCCTTTGCTGCGCGGCGAGGAGCGTTTCCTTTTGCGCGTGACGCGGCAGAGCGCGAAATCGTCGAAGCGTTCGGCATCGGCGAGCCCCAAAGTCGCGCGCGAAAACCAGCCGCTGTTCGACGCACTGCGCGCGATGCGCCAGAAACTTGCGGCGTCTGCGAAGCTGCCGCCTTACGTGGTCGCGCAGGACAAGACGCTGATCGAGTTATCTGAGAAGCGGCCGACGACGGAAAGCGCTCTGCACGACATCATGGGCCTCGGCGCCAGCAAGATCGCGCGCTACGGCGCGGCGTTTCTTGAGGTGATCTCGCAATTCAAGAAGCATCCGGCACTAAACAACCGTTTGTCGGCGACGGTGAATGTCACGCTTGCCGCGCACCTGCGCGGGCTTGATGCCGAAGCGATCGCAGCGGATCGCGGGATCGAGGTGTCGACGGTTTACGGTCATCTGGCGGAAGCCATCGAAGCCGGTCTCGTCACGGCGGACGATGCCTTGAAGCTCGAGCCGGCGGAGCGCGACGAAATCGAAGCGGCATTTGAGCGTTGTCAGACCCGTGATAGCGGCAAGCTTGGTCCCGCATTCGCGGCGCTCGACGGGCAGTACGACTATGGCATCCTGAAATGCCTGCTCGCGGATAGCATGTAAACTTCGCTGCCGTACGGCGAAGGCGCGTTAGCGGGCCGTCGCTTTCTCCGGGATCGAGGCGGACAGCTTGCCCGTCAGTTCAGCGCAAAGCGCTTCGAGTTCCGGCGTCCATGGCGCGGCGTTCGTCGCGAACAGGTTGGCTTGCGATTTGAGGATCACGCCGTCGTCCAAAATCTTGAGACCGTTGGCGCGGAGCGTTTCGCCCGTCGTCGTTATGTCGACGATCAGCTCCGCCATGCCGGATGACGGGGCTCCCTCGGTCGCGCCGGCGCTTTCGATGATGCGATAATCACCGTAACCCTTGGAGCCGAAGAAGCGGCGCGTCAGGTTGATGTATTTCGTCGCGACGCGAGGCCAGCGGCCGTGCTTGCGGCGAAACGGAATGGCGATCTCTTCGAGTTCGGCCACGGTCGAAACATCGATCCAGCACGTCGGCACTGCAACGACGACGTCAGCGAAACCGAAGCCAAGCTTGTGCAGGAAACGAATGCGCGTAGCGGCGTCGGAGATGTTCTCGCGGATCAAGTCTTCGCCGGTAATACCGAGGTGGACGCTGCCGGACTTCAAGGCTTCTGCGATTTCGCTCGACGACACATACGCGACGTCGACGCCGGGAAGGCCTTCGATCTCGCCGCGATAGCCGCGAACGTGGCCGACCTTGCGCACGACAAGACCAGCTCGCGCGAACATGTCGGTCGTCTGTTCCATCAGACGGCCCTTTGAGGGGATAGCGAGCGTCAGCTTGCTCATGCTTTGCCTCCCCGGACTGCCAGCAAGCGCTCGGAATGAACCGCCGCGCCGACGGCCGGAATGTCTTCGTTCGAGCCCGCGGCGCGCATCAAACCGTCATAACGACCACCTCCGGCGATCGGACTTTTGGCGCCAAGTTCCGCGGCGTTCACCTCGAAGACGAGGCCGGTATAATATGCGAGTGTGCGGCCGAACTCGGCGGAAAACGTCACGCGGTCGAGGTCGATGCCGGCGTTGGCGAGGAGAGCCAGGCGGCGGTCGTAGGTTTCGAGCGCGTAGCCAGAACCGTTCGGCGCTTCCTTGATCAGCGCAGAGATCTTTTCGCCCGCCGTGATCGCCGGACCGGAGACATTGATGTAACGCTCGATCAGCTCGATGGTTTGCGTGTCGAGCGGCTTCTCCTGGCGATCCTCGGCGATGTCGATGAGGTGCGTCGTGATGTCGGTGAGCGAGCGCGTACCGATCAGCTCGATGGCTTCTTCTTCGAGATAGACGGCGACCGCGGCTTCGCTTGCCTCCATGTCGTCGCGGCGAAGCGAGGAGAGAACCTCTTCCGGGATGCTCGAAGACGCCGGGCGCACGCTTGCCGCATAGCCTTTCAGGGCTTCACGGAACGAAAGCGGCCGCAGGAACGCATCGTCGAGACGCTTTTTCCAGTTCGGGGACAGGCCAGCGGCATCGAGCACGCTCGAAAACAGGCCGAGATCGCCGAGGCGCATCGTCCAGTCCTTGAAGCCCGTCTTCTCGATGGCCTTGATGATGATCGCGACTGTCTCAGCTTCGGCCACTTCGCGCGACTTATCGCCGAAGCGCTCGATACCGGCTTGGCGGAACTCGCGCGGGTGCGCGGCGGTTGCGCCTTGCGGCTGAAATCGGAACGCCGGGCCGTTGTAGCAATAGCGCGCGGGCGTCATCGGATCAGCATGACGCTCTAAGTGCAGGCGGCAGGTCGGCACGGTGATGTCGGGGCGCAGGCACAGCTCGGCGCCGTCCTGATCAGTGAAGACGTACGTTCGCGCGCGCAGGCTCTCGCCGATGACGTCGAGAAAGACGTCAGCGGGCTGGATGATCGGCGGCGCGACGGCATCGTAGCCGGCCTTGATGAAGACCGACATCATCGTCTGCGCTTGGCTTGCCAGCGCTTCGAGATTTTGGACTGTCTCAGCGGTCATAGCTATTCCTGGTGCCGCTTGATGAGATTGTGAACTTCTTGCACGAGGTGCGCTTCGGAAACAGAGAACTGAGCCGGGCGCGTCTCTTTCCATTCCTTGTTGTCCTTGATCGCGGCGGCGGCTTTCGCGCCTTCGATCAGATCCTTGATCGTCACCTCGCCCTTGGCGCGCTCATCCGAACCTTGAATGATGACGCACGGGCTGTTGCGCTTGTCGGCGTATTTAATTTGGTCGCCGAATGATTTTGCGTTTCCGAGGTACATCTCGGCGCGGATACCGGCGTTGCGGAGCGCTTGCGTCATTTTTTGATAACCGGCCACCGAGTCGGCGTCCTTATCCATGACGAGAACGACCACTGGGCCGAGCGCTTGGATCTTGCTCTCATTGATGAGTGACAGCGCAGCCTGCAAGCGCGACACGCCAATGGAGAAGCCCGTGGCAGCAACTTGCTGGCCGGTGAAGCGCGCGATGAGATCGTCGTAGCGACCGCCGCCGCCAACAGAACCGAACCGCACAGGTTTGCCGTCGTCGCCTTTGATCTCGAATGTCAGCTCGGCTTCGAAGACCGGGCCGGTGTAATATTCGAGCCCGCGGACGACAGAGTAATCGGGAACTCGAATTTTGCCCTCATATCCGGCTTTCTCCACGAAGCGTTTGAGTTCGCTGAGATCGGCCAATCCATCGACGTAGAGCTGTGACGGCTCGAAGCTTCCGGTGCGCTTTGCTGCGATGCCAGGGCTGGCCTGTTCGAGAGCCGGCTGACTCACGAAATCCAAGAGCGCATCAATTTGTTCTTTCTTCAGTCCAGCACCCTTGGTGAAATCGCCGGATTCGTCCTTGCGTCCAGGGCCTAAAAGAAGCGCGACTTCGTCCTTAGAAAATTTATCGAGCTTATCAAGTGAACGGAGGACTGCTAAGCGGCGCGTGTCGTCGGCAAGATCAACGCCGACCGTCTCCAACATACCGTCGAGCACCTTGCGGCTGTTGACCTTGATGACATATTTGCCCTTCAGCCCAAGTGCTTCAAGCGTATCGGCAGCGAGCATGCAGAGTTCGGCATCGGCTGCGACGCTTTTCGCCCCCACCGTATCGGCATCGAACTGCATGAACTGGCGAAAGCGGCCGGGGCCGGGTTTCTCGTTGCGATAGACGTTGCCGAACGCATAGCGGCGGAACGGCTTCGGCAGGGTCTGGAAATTCTGAGCCACATAACGAGCGAGCGGCGCGGTGAGATCATAGCGCAGGCTCATCCATTGCTCGTCCTCGTCCTGAAACGAGAAGACGCCTGCATTCGGACGATCCTGGTCGGGCAGAAACTTGCCGAGCGCGTCGGTATATTCGATCGCAGGCGTTTCGAGCGCCTCGAAGCCATAGCGCTCATAGACGTCACGGATCTTCGCGATCATGTCATTGAGCGCCTTCAGCTCGGGCGCTTCGATATCGCGAAAACCCTTCGCGAGGCGCGCTTTGGGACGCGTGTTGGTATTTGCTTTGGACATGACGAGGATCGGAGAACCAGGGCCAAATAAAAAAGTTGCCGAGACACCCTGGCGGGCGTCCGGCGTGTGAGCCCGCCTTATATCGGATCGACCGGCATGAGGAAAGTCGGGCAGAAATGCCCAAAATTCAGCTTCGGAAGCGGGGCAGCGCCCTCTTGAGCGCCGACGTGAGGCGCGAGGTGCCGCGGAGCTGGACGCCAAGCTCGTGCGCGATCGCTTTTGGCAGGGCCGCGAGGTCCTGGGCGACGATGAGATCGTAAAGAGGGATTTCCTCGGTTCCGAACCCGTGCTTCAGCGGATTGGCGTTAATGCCCAAGTCGAAGCGGCGGACACCTTGGGCCACCAGATGCTTCACCGTTTCGAGCACGACGAGGCGGCCGGGCGAAAGGTGGCTCCATTGCTCGCCGCCTGTCGAAATTGAGAGCAGCGAAAAGGCGCCCTCATGGCTCAGGCCGAACAGGGTGGCGACGATCCGGCCGCACGCCTCCAGTGCAAACAGCAACGTCACCCCGGCGTCGGCGCCGTCGAAAGCCAGGCGCTCGAAAAATTCGCGATTGGACCTCTCGGCAAAAATGTCCTTGGTTCCGCGAGCAGCGTGCCACACGGCCTGCTGCTCCTCCATCGTCGCAAAGATGTGCGCGATCTCATCATCGGTCTCGGCACAGACGAGGCGCGGATTGTCCTCGCTCTGCCAGAGCCGATGGCAGCGCTCCACGTCCTTGCGGTACCTCTTGCCGAGCCCCTGCAGATAATCATCGAAGCTGCCCGTTATGACGAGGCGGTGCGCCGAAGCACGCGACGTAGAACTGCCGAACAGATCAATCAGTGGGTTCGGGCAACCGCCGATCTCGGCGGGCATACGTTCGAGGCGGATAAGATCGACATCGCGGATGGCGGCACGCAACGCTCGCCAAATATCGCGAATGCGGTCGGGATCGGACAACGGCTCGGGCCCAAGAAGAGGCGCGCCTTGGCCCACGGCTTCGAGAGCGGCGAGGCTCGCAACGCGCAACAGACCTTCCTTCGCGACAACGAGCGGCAAAGCCAGAACAACCTGATCGCTTTCGCTGTCGGTTACGACAGCAAGACGCGGCATGGCGCGGTGCGCGTGCGCGACTTCGTCATAGAAAACGGTAAGCCAGTTAAGCGTTTGAAAGCCCGTTGCGACGAGGCCGCCTTCAATGACTTCGAGTGCTGCCAGCGCATCGTCAGCACCGTCAAAAATTTCGGCAACAAAGCGGCTTTCGCCCGGCGTCGCCGACCGCGCCTGTTCCCCTGCGGCGCTCAGATAAGCACCGTTCCCCGTTTCTGCCGTCGCCATTACGCACTACACTCTTGGCGTTGCGAGCGGATACTCGCCCCCCATCGCGGCGAGAATGCGCCGTGTGAACGACATTCATTTAAATGAGAACTACGGCTTTGCCTCGTGCCAATTTGGATCAGCAGATCTGCGCGGGGCGGACAAGATGATCAGCCGGCGCCTGCGATTACGGCGGCGGCAACAGCCAGGAACGCAGTCTCGTAAACCTGCTCGACGGCGCCCAGCACGTCGCCGGTATAACCGCCGATCTTGCGTTGCGCGAGGATCGCAATCACGGCCGCGGCGGTGAAAGCGACAACGGTTGCCGCGAAGAAAGCTGCGATGCTCATAACGAACGGCCCGACGGTGAGGCCCGTCACGATCGCGACGATGAGTTCGCCCCGCGTCATCCGGACCGGCGAGCGGCTGACTTTGACGTTATCGCCGCCGGCATAAGGGAGAAATGCCAGCGCTAGCACCGCGGCGAGGCGGCCACCCGCATAAGCGGCGATCAACGCGCCGATAACAGCGACCGGCCCGATGGCGGCAAGCGACGTTCCTTTCAGTGCGAGAACGGCAATGAGCGCGAGGACGCCATAGGTGCCGATGCGGCTGTCCTTCATGATTTCGAGGCGGCGCTCGACGTTCGACCCGCCGCCGAAAGCATCGACCGTGTCAGCAAGTCCGTCTTCATGCAGCGCGCCGGTCAGCAGCACCGACGCGACGAGGCCGATGACGACGGCGACCGATGCGGGAAAGACAACAGTAGCCGCGAGCATGACAAGGCCGACGGTCGCGCCAATGAGCGCGCCGACAAGCGGCATATATTTTGCCGAGCGCGGCAGCCAATCCTCGGGAAAAGGAATGATCTGCTTTACCTGGATGCGCGTCAGAAATTGCAGAGCGATGAGGAAAAACCGAACCTCATGCGCGATCATTCGGGATGTTCGCCCGGCAGATCGGCCATCTCGCGCAGCATCAATTCCGCGCCCCGAATGATCGGCACGGCAAGGGCCGCGCCCGTCCCTTCGCCAAGCCGCATCTCCAGTTCGAGCAGCGGTTTAACGTGCAGATGACGGAGTAATGCAGCGTGGCCGGGTTCAGCCGAGCAATGGGCGAAGACACAGTTGTCGAGCGTGCCCGGATAAAGCGCTTCCGCGGCAATGGCGCCCGCCGTCGAGATAAAGCCATCGACGACGATCACCCGACCCGCTTGTGCCGCCGCCGTCATGGCGCCTGCCATCATGACGATTTCGAAACCGCCGAACTGACGGAGGACTTCGAAGGTGCGGCCCGCTTCAGTCGACGGTGCGATGGCGGCGCGATCAATCGTTTCCGTCAGCACCTGATATTTGTGATCGAGGCCGAGGGCGGGCGCGCCTGCGCCGGGGCCGACCAATGTTCTGAGATCGAGGCCTGTCAGGGCATGCGCGATCAGCGACGCCGAACTCGTATTGCCGATACCGATTTCACCGTAGCCGACGATGCCGACATTTTCGGTGCCTAGGCGTGCATCGAGAACGCGGCCTGCGTCGAGCGCAGCGGTGCATTCTTCAACCGACATTGCCGGTTCGCGGCGCGCGTTTTTCGTGCCGGGGCCGATGCGGCGCTCCGTCAATAATTCATGCGGCGGCAGCGGTTCGAGCAGTCCGGCATCGACGAGTTCAACGCCGATGCCAGCCGCGCGCGCGAGCACGTTGACGCCAGCGGAGCCCAAGAGAACGAACTTCGCGATCTCGCGGGAGACGACGGAGGGATATGCCGTCACGCCTTCGGCCGTGATGCCGTGATCGGCGGCGAAGACCACGATCTTTGCATTGCCTAGGTCGGGCGCCGTCGATCCGGCGATCAGGCCGATCTGCAGGGCGAGCTCTTCGAGCCGTCCGAGCGAGCCGACCGGCTTGGCCTTGCCGCGGATGTGGGCCTTCAGCTTGTCGCTTAAAAGCTCGCGGGATTTGGTAACTTGGGGTGCGGTGGTCATGCGCCGATATAATCCTCAACTGTGTTCTTCGGCTGCGGAACGTCTGTCGAATACTTTTCGAGCGCTTCGAGGCCGGGTGGAACTGGGCCGCCGTGCGCCCAATCGAGCAGCTCGATCGTATGCACGACCGGAACCTCAAGAGCCGTCCCGAGCTGCGTGATGCAACCGATGTTGCCGGCCGCCACAACGTCGGGCTTCAACGACTTGATGTGACCGGCCTTGCGATCCCGTAGCGCGCCTGCGATCTCCGGCTGAACAATATTGTAGATGCCCGCCGAGCCGCAACATAGATGCGCTTCCGGAACGTCAAGAACGGTAAATCCAGCCTTCTTCAACAGCGCTTTCGGTTGGGTCGTCACGCGCTGACCGTGCTGCAATGAACAGGCGGCGTGATACGCGACCTTAAGCCTCGACCAACGCTTCGGAGCGCCGATGTCGTACTGATCTAGGAATTCCGTCACGTCCTTAGTCATCGACGAGATGGTTTTAGCCCGCTCGGCGTAGTCGGGCTCGTGCTTCAACAGGTGGCCGTAGTCTTTCACCGTCGTGCCGCAGCCCGACGTGTTGATGATGATGGCGTCGACGCCGCCCTTGGCGATTTCCTTGCTCCAGGCATCGACGTTGATCTTGGCCGCTGCGATCGCCTTTTCCTCCTGGCCGATGTGCTGGCTCAAGGCGCCGCAGCACGCCGCGCCCGCTGAGACGACGACATCGACGCCGCCACGCGCAAACAGCCGGATCGTCGCGTCGTTGATCTCGGGCCGCAGCACCTGCTGGGCACAGCCGGCGAGCATGATGACGCGGCCGGTTCGTACGCCTGTCGGCGACGCTGTGCCAGGACCTTTGAAGCGTCCGGCGTTCGGACTTTGCTGAGGCGCCAGCTCGACCATTGCGGCGAGTTCGGGAAAGTTCAGCTTGCGCAGCGTCGGCGCCAGACGACGGCCGAGCGGGGCTGCGCGTAACGCCCAGCGGAAGCGGCGCGGATGCGGCAGGATTTCTGTCAAGGCGCGGCGGATGAGGCGATCCTTCAGGCTACGATGCCCGGTCTTCTCGATATGCTTTCGCGCCACTTCAACCAGATGCATGTAATCGACGCCCGATGGGCAGGTCGTCATGCAAGAGAAGCACGAAAGACAGCGATCGATGTGCGTCGAGATTTCGGGCTTCGCGTCGAGGCCTTTCTCAAGCATGTCCTTGATGGCGTAGATGCGGCCGCGCGGGCTGTCGCGCTCGTCACCCAGCACGACGTAGGTCGGGCAGGTCGCCGTGCAGAAACCGCAATGGACGCAACGGCGCAGGATGCGCTCGGCCTCCTTCACATCCGGATCGTTGAGTTGCTCTGGCTTGAAATTGGTTTGCATCGCGCCTGACTGCCGGGCTTATTTTTCTAGAAACTGGCGTACATGCGGCCGCGATTGAGAAGGCCCGCCGGATCGAACGCCGACTTGATGCCACGTGTCAATCGCTCGATTTCGGGCTTCAGCGGTTCGAACACATCGACGCTGCTGCGAACCTCGGGTTCGGCACGGATCAAGGTTGCATGACCGTCGCGAACGGCGACGGCGCGGCGCACGTCGGCAGCGCCTGCGTCCGCGGCGGCTGGGACTTCGAGCCAGATCATGCCGCCCGACCAATCGTAGAAGGCAACGGCTGGCATGAATTTCTGAATCGCGAAGACGATCTCGGCGGCTTTCGTGGGCAATGACGAAATGCGCCACAACGCCGTCTCGGTCGAGAAAGGCATGATCGACAGCGCGCGAAATTCGCTCCAGAGACCGAACGAATGTTCGGAATCGAGTTCGACTGGCGCGCCGTAGACCTTCAGCGCAGCTTTCAGCTTTTCCTTGCGCTCGTCGATGGTGGCCGCAAACGTTTCAAGTCGCAGCAGCGTCAATGACTGGTCAAGGCCTCTCAGCTTCGGCGTTCGGAGGCGCGCGGCACAGTTCTTCGGAAGATGGACGGCGCCGGAAACCTCCAGCGGCGTATTCAGCGCGACGTTCAGCGCTTCGATGGCGAGATCGTCAGGCAGGCCGACAAACGCCAACGTCTGCATCGTTTGCGGGATCGGCGCGACCTTAAACGTCAGTTCCGTCATAACGGCGAGGGTGCCCCAACTTCCGGTCAGGCCGCGCGCGACGTCCAATCCTGTGACGTTCTTCATCACGCGTCCGCCCGACTTAAACAGCTCGCCGCGACCGTTGACGGCGCGCACGCCCAAGAGGTTATCGCGCGCGCTACCAGCCGAAATACGGCGAGAGCCGGAGAAGTTCGTAGCGAAGACGCCGCCGATCGACAGCGCGCCTCCTGGAGCCCCCGTCGCCGGACCGAGGTCGATCGGCTCAAACGCCAGCATCTGGCCGCGCGCTGCCAACACTGCTTCGATCTCGTAAAGCGGCGTGCCGGAGCGCGCCGACATGACAAGTTCGGTCGGCTCGTAGAGCGTGATGCCTTTCAGGCCCGACGTCGTCAGTACGACATCGGATTTCGCGACGCGGCCGGTGTTGCGAAGCGCGCCATGACCTACCACTTCGATGCCGCGCTGCTCGCGCACGAGCTTGGCGATCATGGATTGCAATTCCCACTCGGCGGCGGGACGCCAAAGTTCGCTCACAGCCAATGATCTCCTAGGCGGCCTCGGGCGCGCTTGCGGCATTTCCGGTGCGCATGACGTCGGTATAGGCGAGCGGGAAAACCTTCGCCTGGTTGAGCCGCCACGTCGGGTCGAAGACGGTTTTAACGCGCATCTGGACCATCAGATCCGTCTGCGAAAATTGCGTCGCCATCAGCTCGCGCTTCTCGATGCCGACGCCATGCTCACCCGTGAGACAGCCGCCGAGTTCGACGCAGAGCTTCAGGATAGCTTCTCCCGCCAGTTCGGCCTTGTCGGCCTGTTCGGGATCGTTGGCGTCGTAGAGAACGAGCGGATGCAGATTTCCGTCACCGGCGTGGAAGATGTTGGCAACCTTCAGGCCGTATTCGGCGCAGATCTGGTTGATACGCGTCAAGCAGTGCGGAAGCTGCCCGAGCGGAATGGTGCCGTCCATGCAAAGGTAATCGGCGACGCGGCCAATGGCGCCGAACGCCGCCTTACGGCCCGCCCAGATGCGGGCGCTTTGCTCGGGATCGGCGCTGATTTTCACGGTCTTGGGATCGAAGCGCGCGGCGATTTCGGCGACGCGGCCTAAGAGGATGCCGATTTCACTTTCGGAGCCTTCCACTTCGACGATGAGCAAAGCTTCAACGTCGAGTGGGTAACCAGCGCCCGCGAATGCTTCGCAAACTTCGATGGCCGCGCGATCCATGTATTCGATGGCGACCGGAATGATGCCGGCGGCGATGATGGCCGACACGCAACTGCCTGCCGCTTCCGGCGAGCGGAAGCCGATCATCATCGGCCGAGCCCCTTCCGGTGCGGGCACGAGCTTCACCGTCGCCTCGGTTATGACGCCGAGCTGACCTTCAGATCCGATGACGTAGCTCAACAGATCATAGCCGTTGCGTTCGAGCGTCGTGCCGCCGATCTCGACGATGGTGCCATCGATCAGGACCATCTTGACGCCGAGGATGTTGTGCGTCGTGACGCCGTACTTCAGGCAGTGCGCACCACCAGAGTTCATCGCGATGTTGCCTGCTAGGGAACAGGCCAATTGCGACGACGGGTCCGGCGCGTAGAAGAAACCTTGCTTGGAGACCTGCGCCGTAATCTGCAGATTGGTAATGCCGGCTTCGACACGCGCGATGCGATTGGCGCCATCGATCTCGATGACGCGGTTCATCTTCGAGATGCAGAGAACGATAGAATCTTCCGTCGGCAGCGAGCCGCCGCAGAGCGATGTTCCGGCGCCGCGCGGAATGACTTTGACGTCATTCTCGTGGCAGAACTTCAGGATCTTGGAGACTTCCTCGGTGGTGCGCGGCAGCACGACGAGCATCGGCACGCGGCGGTAGGCAGTGAAGGCATCCGTCTCGTAGGCGCGGCGGCCTTCCTCGTCGAGGATCAGAAGGTCTTTGCCGACGCGCGCTTTCAAGCCTTCCACCAGGATCGGCAAGCGGCGGATGACGCCGGCATCGGGCTCAGGCAGCTCGATATGCGGCATCGTCTTTCGTCTCCACGTTGGTCTTCAGGGTGCTGTTTCGAGGTCGCGGACGGCAGCCTTTGGCGCCGCTCAACAGCGTTAAGCATCCTCGCACGTGTGTCCGCGACCGGCAATATGGCCGCACGCCAGCGACCACAGCCATTGATGGGTCAGCGAAAGCTGCCCCAACGCCCGGTTCCGCCGAGCCAGCGCGGACCTCTCGGGTCGCGGAAATCGCGTGGCGGGCCGCGTCGCTCCGGCGGCTCCCTCATTTCCGGCGGCGGAGGAGGGCCGCGGTGATCACGGAAATCGTCAGGTCCCCGGCCTTCGCGAATGCCACGATTGAACCGCCCGGCGGAGAAACACTGGCTGATGCAGGCTTGCAGTTGTGCGTCGCAGCGCGGCGTATACAAAAGCTTGGTCGCCATGCGGCAGGCGTTGTGCTGCGAGCGGCACGCTATGGCACAAGGGTCGGCCTTCGCTGCGTTTCCGGCAAAGGCGAAGAAGATCAGGACAGCCAGAACAGCCATCCCCCCCATCCTCATCGATGCCAACCGCAACCGCGACACGTACCGCCTCCTCAAACCTGGCCTAGGTGCTGGGCGGCTGGTCCTAAGCAAACCGGGGAGGCTAATGCGGCGACCATGAACACGCGCTGAACCGCACGCTGTCGAGGCGCGCGGTCAGAACGCAAGCTCTTCGAAAATATGATCAATATTGTTCTGCCATTCCCCCGAATAGCGCCGAAGCAACTCATCAGAAACCGTCTGGCCATTGCCGGCAATTTTCTCAAGCGGCGCCAGATAGATCGTTTCGTCCTGATTCTTAGCGTTGATGCGACGCCGATTTTTGAGACCGGTGCGCGAAATGCGCAATACCCGCAACGCCAACGTCCTTACCGTCTCGGTACGAAACAGGGTCGCGAGCCCTGTTTTCGGGACGCCGACACGCAGAGCTTCGCGTTCGTCTTCGCTCCAATCGCGAACCAGCTCCCAGGCCTGATCGAGCGCGTCGTCGTCATAAAGGATTCCGGTCCAGAACGCGGGAAGCGCGGTGATCGTCCCCCAGCGTCCACCATCCGCACCACGCATTTCTAGAAAACGTTTGAGGCGAACTTCCGGAAAAAGCGTGGTGAGATGATCCGCCCAGTCGTCGATGGTTGGCAGTTCGCCTTCGAAGCCCTTCAGGCGGCCCGCCATGAAATCGCGGAACGAAGACCCAGCGACGTCGATGTAATTGCCGTCGCGGTAGACGAAATACATCGGCACATCGAGGGCATAATCGACGTAACGCTCGTAGCCCATACCGTCTTCGAATGCGAAGGGCAGCATGCCGGTGCGCCGCTTGTCGGTATCGAGCCAGACGGCGCTACGCATCGACTGATAACCGTTCGGCTTGCCTTCGGTGAAGGGCGAAGACGCAAATAGCGCCGTTGCAATTGGCTGTAGCGCCAGTGAGACGCGCAGCTTTTTCACCATGTCGGCTTCGGAGGCGAAATCGAGGTTCACCTGAATGGTCGCGGTCCGGAACATCATGTCGAGACCACGGCTGCCGACCGTCGGCATGTAGTGCGCCATGACCTGATAGCGCTTCTTCGGCATCATCGGGATCTCATCGAGACGCCACTTCGGCGTGAAGCCGACGCCGAGAAAACCGATAGCGAGATCTTCGCCGACGCGGAGGACTTCGCGCAGGTGCTCGTCCGTTTCGTCCGCGGTCTCATGCAGCGTTTCGAGCGGCTGGCCGGAAAGCTCGAACTGGCCGCCGGGCTCCAGGCTGATCGTGCCACCCTTCTCGCCCTCAGGCCGCTTCAAGGCGATGATGTTGTCGCCTTCCTTGATGGCGACCCAACCATAGCGCTGGATGAGCGCTTCCATCAGCGCGCGGATGCCATCCGAACCGCCGTAAGGCACCGGCTTCAGCGTGACGGTGCGAAAGACGAATTTCTCGTGCTCGGTGCCAATACGCCAATCGACCTTCGGCTTCTCGCCCGCCGCGATCCAGCGCACGAGATCGTCGCGCGTCTCAATCGCCGCGCTGGCAGCACCTTGTTCTCGTGTCGACATGCCCGAGCGGCCCAGCTTCCTATTCCGACGCGGGCAGACCCGCAGCTTGAGCCTTATGGCGAGGTGCGAGGGGGACGGCAATAGGTTCGGCTGCGTCACCCTAGTCGCGGCGCCAATCCCCAAGTGTGGCATTGACAAGCGCCAGAACTGCGACGGCAGCGGTGTCGGCGCGCATGATTCTCGGGCCGAGCGACAGCGGCGTCACGAATGTCTTGCTGACGAGGCGCTCACGCTCGCGCGGCGAAAACCCGCCTTCCGGACCGACCAGGATGGCGAGCGGACCCGGTTCAAGCTTTTGCAGCGTGGCAATAGGGTCGTTTTCCTGATCCTGCTCATCACAAAACACGATGCGTCGGCTGGCGTCCCAGGCATCCAAAACGTCGTCGAGCCTGACTGGCGTCTGAACTTCGGGTACTCGAAGGACGCCGCACTGCTCGGCCGCCTCGATGACGTTGGCCTGCATCCGCTCGCCATTAACCCTCTCGGCGATGGTCCGCTCCGTGATCACAGGCCGCAGCCGAGCGACCCCCATCTCGGTTGCCTTCTGGACCATGTAATCGAGCCGGGATCGCTTAAGCGGAGCGAAAAGATAATCGACGTCCGGGCCGCTTTCCTGCGGCCGCGCTTGATCGTCGACGGTCAGAGCACCGCCGCGCTTGTGGGTTTCGCTGAGGGTCGCAACCCACTCACCGTTCCGGCCGTTGAAGACCAAGAGCCGGGCGCCGAGCTTCAGCCGCAATACCGCCGTCAGGTAATGGGCTTGCGCGGGCTCCAGCTCGACGCGCCCGCCCGGGGCGAGATCGGCGTCAACAAACAGTCGTTCTGAGGTCAAGTCTCTGATGGCCATGATGCGGTCTTATCGAAGCCGCGCGCGCAGTCAAATTCATCGCAATCGGATGGTCGTGTTGCTTCGATGACGGAGGCCGGATAGGTCTTGCGGATTAGGCTAAGGAGAAACTGAAGTTGACGATGGGTGCCGCGATTTCGCCCGAGCCGCCAGCAAGTGTTGCCGATGCACCGCCGAAAAACTGGGTCGATCACTGGGCGCCGGAATCCTGGCGGCCGTTCCTTCGGCTTGGGCGATTCGATCGCCCGATCGGCATGTGGCTGCTGCTTTTCCCCTGCCTTTGGTCGCAAGCGCTGGCGCAGGTGAACTCAGGCGACCACTATCCCGATCTCACCTATGTCCTGCTGTTCGCCATCGGTGCGCTGGCGATGCGCGCCTCGGGCTGCGCCTATAACGATTACGTCGACCGCGATATCGACGCCCGCGTGCAACGAACGGCCAGCCGGCCGCTGGCGTCCGGGCAGATCGCACCGGCGGCTGCGCTTGCGTTCATCATCATCTCGGCCCTAGTCGGCCTCGCCGTGCTCGTGCAGTTCAATAGCTTCACGATCTGGCTGGCGATCGCGTCGCTGCTGATCGTTGCTGTTTATCCGTTCGCGAAACGGGTGACGTCTTATCCACAGATCGTTCTCGGGCTGGCGTTCAACTGGGGGGCGCTCGTCGGCTGGGCGGCGATCAAAGGTTCGATCGGGCTGCCTGCCCTGGCGCTCTATGCGGGCTGCGTGTTCTGGACGGTCGGTTACGACACGATCTATGCGCATCAGGACAAGGAAGACGACGCGCTCCTCGGGCTGGGCTCGACGGCGTTGAAGTTCGGCGAGGACACGGTTTCTTTCGTCGGCGGCATGTATGCACTGGCGGGCGTGATGTGGCTCGTTGCGGGTGCGCTCGCGGGCGCCCACCTCGTTTACTTCCTCGCCGTGGTTTTGGTTTTCCTGCAGATGTCGTGGCAGGTCTCGACGCTCGATATCGACGATCCGGCCAATTGCCTGCGCCGCTTCAAGTCCAATCGCGACGTCGGGCTGGCGCTGCTCGCGGGGCTTGTCGCGGATATGGCCCTATCGTGGTTCGCGGGCCTTAGCTGAATGCAAAAAAATAACGCGGCGTGAGAAGGGACACCTCACGCCGCGCTATTCGGTCTCACTGTTGACTTTTCGAGCCGCTCAAGACGGGCATTGATTGTCATCCTGGCAGAATTTTCTTCCGATCGGCTTAATAAATAGCGTAAACAAATACTTATTCTGAATTCGCGACTTTCCCGGGCCATGGCGGACGGTTTGCGCCGTTGACGGTCCTGGAACGACGCGGTTTCTAGGAATCTCGCGGGAGCAACCTTCAGGAGTCGACAGCCGTCCATGTCCAAGTCCACATCTTCACCCGAGTCTGCGCCTCAGCTTCTGCACCTCGTGTTCGGCGGTGAACTGAAAACCCTCAACGGCCACGAATTCCGCGAACCCGACAGTCTGGATGTCGTCGGCATCTTCCCCGACTATCCGTCAGCTTATGCTGCGTGGAAAAGCGCGGCCCAGCGCTCCGTCGACAACGCCATGATGCGCTATTTCGTTGTTCCGCTGCATCGGATGCTCGACTTCTCACAGCCGACAACTGCCGCGACGTGACGGATCTCCTGAAGAAAGCCGAGAAGAAACCGCGGCCGAAGCTCCGGCTCGATGCCGCTTCGCGCGCGCTGCTTGCGCGGTTCGTGCGCGATTGGGTATGGCCGCGTCGCTGGCAGCTCGCCTGGACGCTTTTCCTCACGACCTGCCTTGCCGCCGTCACGGGCGGCTATCCGGGCGTCATCAAGAAATCGTTCGATCTGTTGATGGGCGGCAAGCCCGGCGCCCTCCCCTACGTTCTGGTTGCCATCGTCGGAATCACGCTCGCGCGTGCGACGTTGCTGTTTCTGCAGGCGGTCGCGACAAGCCGGTTTGTGCTGCGCATGACATCGGACATGCAGAAGATAGCGTTCCGACATCTCATCAACGCCGATTTCGCGCGCCTCTCTCGCGAGACGCCGGGACGGCTGATGTCGCGACTGACGAACGATATCGGCTTCATTCAGAGCGCGCTGACGGCGACGCTGAACTCGATCTTCCGCGATACGTTTTCGGTCATCGCGCTCGTCATTGCGATGCTTTATCTCGACTGGGCGATGACGCTCATCGTGCTGGGCGTCTATCCGCTGGCCGCCATTCCCGTTGCCTCGATCAGTCATCGGCTGCGTCGCGTCGCCAAGCAGACGCAAAGCGGCCTCGGCGACATGACATCGCTGCTGACTGAGAAGCTTTCCGGCGCCCGGCTGATCAAATCGTTTCAGCTCGAAAACTATGCCGCTGACCGGCTCGATTCGATGTTCGAGCAGATCTATTCGCTGCGGATGAAGTCCGTCCGGACGCGGGCGCGGATGGATCCGATCCTTGAGGTTCTGGGCGGCATCGCGATTGCGGGCGTCGTGGGCTTCGCATATTTGCGCATTTCGCAGGGCATATCCTCAGTCGGCGATTTCATGGGTTTCGTGACGGCGCTGATGATGGCCGCGCAGCCGATCAAATCGCTTGGCAATCTAACGGGTCGCCTGCAGGAAGGCCTTGCCGCCGCGGAAAGTTTCTACGGCCTGATCGACGAACTGCCGTCGATCACGGACAAGCCCGGCGCCAAGACGCTTGCTATTTCAAAAGGCGAAATCGCGTTCCGCAACGTCTCGTTCGCCTACGACAAGACATCCGAGGAACGGGCCGTGCATGGATTCACGCTCGACGTGCCGGGCGGATCGACGATCGCGCTCGTGGGCCGCTCCGGCGCCGGAAAATCGACGATCATCAATCTCGTGCCCCGGCTCTTTGACGCGACGGAAGGGCAGATCCTGATCGACGGCCAGGACGTCATGGATGTCACGCTCAAATCGCTGCGCGATCAGATCGCGATCGTCAGTCAGGACATCACGCTTTTCGACGATACGATCGAAGCGAACATCCGCCTCGGGCGGCTCGGCGCGAGCGAGGCCGATATCATCGAAGCTGCGAAGGCCGCTGCCGCGCACGACTTCATCATGACGCTGCCCGACGGCTACAAGACGATCATCGGCGATCGCGGCAGCCGACTTTCTGGCGGACAGCGTCAGCGTTTGGCGTTAGCGCGCGCGATCCTGAAGAATGCGCCGATCCTGCTGCTCGACGAAGCGACGAGCGCGCTCGATAACGAGAGCGAGCAGCTCGTGCAGGAAGCGCTGGCGAAATTCACCCGCTCGCGCACGACGCTCGTCATCGCGCATCGGCTTTCAACGGTACAGAATGCCGACGTCATTTGCGTGATGGACGGCGGCCGCATCGTCGAACGCGGCAGGCATTCGGAATTGATTGCGCGAAACGGTTCTTATGCGCGGCTTAACCGCTCGGCGAGTGGTCCGCAGGCGATGATCGCCAATTGATATCGCATAATGCCGATGCCAGCCGGCGCGAAGTTACTCGCGGCGAAGGATGCCGTTGACGAGGCGGTTGGCCCACCCGCGCGCCTTGAACGTCGTGCTGACCTCGCGGGCGTCATAAACAGTGTTGACCCAATCCCAGAAGCCGATGCCTGTCTGTGCCTCGGCTTCGAGATAACGATCGAAGACCGCATCGATCACTCCGGTGTCGGCACTCCGGATGTGTCCGTAGCGAAACGAAAGCTGGTCAACGGCTTCGCGAATCGGAACACCGTCGTGGATATGACGCACCATGACGCTCATCAGACCGGCGCGGTCGGCACCCGACTTGCAGTGCACCAGAATCGGAAATTCGACCTTTTCTAGCAGATCCTTGATCGACTGGAACTCGGCGCGCGTCGGCGCGGCGCGCGAACGCAGCCGCAAATCCGCGAGGGCGATGCCGTGGCGCGTGCACGCCCGCTGCTCCAGCCAGCGCGTCCCGAAAGACTGCTCAGGCCCGCGTAGATTGACGACGGTTCGGATTCCTCGCCGCGCGGCCCAGGAAATGTGATGTGGAGCAGGTTGTGCGGAACGCCAGACGTCTTTGGAGATATGATGGCGATTGTTATATAGGATGCGAACGATGCCATAATCGATAAATAGCATCTCAGCGTAACAAAGCGCTGGCGCAAATCTAGAACGCATCCAAGGTGGCGAGGCGTGCACTGCATTATGCAATAGCGCACCGCTCTTGCGTCGCAATCCGCGTTTTGCCTGCTTAAGGAGGCTTGCCATCAGGAGTTGTCTCGATGCTCCCGATTAGCGGGCAGCCCTTCTGCTATGATTTCACCAGCGACGGCTCGGGGGGTCATGTTCGTTTACAAAACGCCATAAAAAGCCACGCCCGTTCGCAATTGAACTTGCTAGTTATTCGCTATAGCAACGTGCTGCAAGGGGCTTGAAGAACCACGTCCTGCGTCGCGCACAACCTTCCGCTTACCTCACAATTAAGGCAGCCCCTGCTCGCATGGCCAAAATCAATAAGCAGCTTATGCGGCTAGGCGGACAAACCGCTGCTCGTATCATTCGGCTCGTTGCTCAATCCTCGACCGTTATCCACGAACCGCCGGACCTGATGAAGCGTCTTAGCGAGGCGCATCCGTGCATTGCGGCGTGTTGGCACGGCCAGTTCATGATGGTTGCGACGCTGCGGCCGGAGAATGTGAAAATTGCCGCAATGGTGGCACGCCACGGCGACGCGGAAATCATTAGCGAAACGCTCCAGGCCATCGACGTTCAGCTGATTCGCGGCGCAGGCGCGGGCTACCGAAAAAAGGATCGCGGCGGGGCATCGGCGCTCAGATCGTCGTTGCAAGCTCTTGAGGAAGGCTCATCGGTCGTCATGACCGCGGACGTGCCGCCGGGACCGGCGCGGGAGGCGGGCGCCGGCATCATCGCGATCGCGAAAATGTCGGGACGCCCGATCGTGCCTGTTGCCGTTGCGACGAACCGGTTCGCATCCTTCGATACTTGGAGCAGGCTGACGATCAATCTGCCGTTCTCGCGGTTAGCAGCGGTCGCCGGTGATCCCATCACTGTTCCGAGCACAGCGACGGCCGAGGATGTGGAAGCCAAGCGTCTCGAACTTGAGACTGCGCTCAATGCCGCTACTCTGAGGGCTTACGAACTTGCGGGGGCCGATATCACACGGGCAACGCCACTCGATGTGCTCGCTGCGGAGACACCTCCGGCGCCGGGGATGGCTCTGAAAACCTATCGCCTTGGAACGGCGGTGTTGCGACCGGCCGTGCCAATGCTGCTGAACTTGCGCGGCAAGCGCGGCAAGGAAGATCCGGACCGGCGCGGCGAGCGGCTGGGCTTCGCGGGCAGGCCGCGGCCCGAAGGCCAGGTCGTGTGGATACATGCCGCGAGCGTCGGCGAGACGAACGCCATCCTGCCGTTGATCGACAGCATTCTCGGGGCAAATCCGCACGTTCATGTTCTTCTGACGTCGGGCACCAGGACGTCGGCCGAGATCGCCGCCAACCGGCTGCCGGAGCGCGCTGTGCACCAATACGTGCCGCTCGACGTGCCGCAATACGTGAAGCGCTTTCTCGATCACTGGAAGCCGTCGCTGGCGATTTTCACGGAATCGGACATCTGGCCCAATCTCATTCTGGGCACGTCGGAGCGTCATATTCCACTGGTGCTCGTCAATGCGCGCATGTCGCCGCGCAGTATCCGCCGCTGGCGGAAATACGCCGCTGTCGGACGGCCGCTGTTCTCGCGCTTCGCTGCCGTGCTGGCGCAGAACTCGCAGATCGCGCGCGCTGTGAAATGGCTCGGCGCGCCGAACGTCATCACGGCCGGCAACCTCAAGATCGATGCACCGCCGCCGCCTGTCGATGCCGCCACGTTGGCGTCGTTGCGCAACGCTGTCGGGCAACGACCGCTGTTTCTCGCCGCGAGCACGCACCCGGGCGAAGACGCGATGATCGCCGCGGCGCATTCGCTGATCCGCCGCGAGATCGACGGCCTACTGACGATCATCGTACCGCGGCACCCCGAGCGCGGCAGCGGGCTTGCCGCTACGCTCGGCGGCCTGGGCCTCAGGACGCAACTTCGCACGCGCTCGGCGGCACCAGAGAGCGACACGGAAATCTATATTGCCGACACGATCGGCGAGCTTGGCGCGTTCTATTCGATTTCGCCGGTGGCGCTCGTCGGCGGATCGCTGGTGGAACATGGCGGCCAAAATCCGATTGAAGCCGTGCGGCTTGGTTCGTGTGTGCTGACGGGGCCGTTCGTCTATAATTTCCGTGATGCTTATTCCGCTCTGTTCCGCGAAGGGGGTGCGGTCGAGGTCCGTTCGTCCGATGACATCGCAAAGCAAGTGACAATGCTGCTCGAAGATCAATCGGCGGCGAAACGCATGCGCCACGGCGCGGACCTTGCGCTACAATCATTGAGCGGCGCGCTGGCGAAAACGGTCGGCGCCATTCAGCCCCTGCTCGAAAAGAAGCAGGCCTGAGCCGTGCCCGTCTCGGAACCGAGATGGTGGTACGAGGCGGGCGGGACATGGAAGGCATCGCTGCTTTCCCCCATCGCCGCTATCGTCGGCGCCATTGCACGGCGACGCATTCTTAATGCCAGGCCTTACCGCTCGTCCCTGCCCGTCATCTGTGTCGGTAACTTCACGGCAGGTGGGTCAGGCAAGACGCCGCTGGCGCTGCTGCTGGCGAACATCATCGCCGCGGAAGGCCGAGAGCCGTGGTTTCTGTCGCGCGGCTACGGCGGCAAGCTTGAAGGTCCGCTTCGCCTCGATCCGGAACATCATAGCGCGGGAGACGTCGGTGACGAGCCGTTGCTGCTCGCGCGCGCATTTCCGGCGGTCATCGCCCGCGACCGCCGTCAGGGCGCGAAGATGATTGAAGCGATGGCATCCGCCAACGCCGTCATCATCATGGACGACGGGTTGCAGAACCCGGCGCTGGCGAAGGATCTTTCGATTGCTGTCGTCGATGCCAAACGGGGGTTTGGCAACGGCCGCGTTATTCCGGCCGGACCGCTGCGCGCGCCACTGGCCGTGCAAGCACCGCTGGTGCAGTTGGTGATGCTGATGGGCGGCGCGGCGGACGCCGACAATCCCGCCGTGCGAATGATCCGCAATTTGACGGAAGTGCCGATCATCGCCGCACGGACGCAAGCTGACGAAACCGCCGCCCGCTTTCGCGGTCGAAGGGTCGTGGCCTTCGCTGGCATTGCCAATCCGGAACGGTTTTTTTCGACACTGGAACAGACGGGCGCGAATATCGTTGCGAAGCGGGCATTTGCCGATCATCACCCGTTCAGCGAGGCAGAGGCGCGCGGCCTTCTCGATGATGCCGAGCGTCTCGGCGCGATGCTCGTGACGACGGAAAAGGATCACGCCCGGATTGGCAATCGCTCAGGATTTTGTGCCGATCTCAAAAAGCGTTCGGAAACGCTGGCCATTGCGACGGTGATCGAAGGCGACGGCCTTGAAATTTTACGGCAATCATTGCGCGCTGCGCTCGGCCGGTGATGTTAAAGTCTGCTGACTTCGGTTCCGTCATGCCGACGAAGGTCGGCACCCAGTCAAGCACCCGCATGCGTAGAGTCTCGATTTGCCTGGATCCCGGCCTGCGCCGGGATGACGACGGGGGAGAAACTGGAAAGCTGGCTCAGCCGGGCTGGGCGTCGTCGTTTTCCTTGGCTTTCAGCTCAAGGTAGCGCTGCACCGAAATTTCCGGCGACGCGTAGGCTTCCTGGGCGTCGACGCTCCAATAACGCAGATCCGGCAGGGTGATCGGCTGGCCCGTCACGGCACAGCGCACGAAGTCGCCGGGAGACAGGACTTCGAATTCGCCATCCAGGTAGCGAATTTTAGCTTCGTTGCGCAGACCAAAAAATTTCTCGATGCGGTTCATTCGTTTCCGAGCCGTAATCCCGTTCTGCCGCCGATATCATCTGCAATCGGATAATCCGGGCGGATGCGAACTATAATCTACTTCAAGCCTTTTAAAATAGTGAGCCTTGCCCGCCTCGCCCACTCGACTTTTGTCGCGGCGTTTTAACTTTGCTCGGCGTCGGATTGGAAACGTCAGGCGTTGCGGAGGATACGTCGGAGCCGTTTACCGTGGCGCCGACCCGGCCGTCGGAAAACTCAATATTCAAAACGTCGCCAGCAACGAGAGAGGCGGCTTGACGCACCATATGCCCCGCTTCATTGCGCACGAGGGCAAAGCCGCGAGACAGAACGCTCTGATAGCCCAAGGACTTGAGCAGCGCCGCACGGCCTTCGAGAACGCGGCGGCTCACCGCGACGCGATTGAGTAAAGCCCGTCCGGCGCGGCGCTCCAGGCCATCGAGCCGCTCGGCACATCTGGAATGCTTCTGAACTATCGGTGAGGGCGACAGGCGGCCGCTGACGCGGGCGAGCCTGGTTGCATGGGCGCGGGTGTTGGCCAGCAGCGCGCGGGACAATCGGCGGTCGGCGGCATCGAAACGCTGCCGCGGCAAGGCGACCAGATCCTGAAGCTTCGGCAGGCCACGCGCCGAAGCCTTCAGGTGCGTGCGGGCGCTTTCAATGGCGCGACGCACAGCCGTTCGCTTGCGCAGCATCAGCTTTTCGACGTTTTCGATCAGCTCGGAATACTTCGGCACTGCCCATTCGGCGGCCTTCGTCGGAGTTGGCGCGCGAGCGTCGGCGACGAGGTCGATCAAGGTCCAATCGGTTTCGTGACCGACAGCAGAGATGAGCGGAATTGTACTTTCGGCAACGGCGCGCACGACGATCTCTTCGTTGAAGCTCCAGAGATCTTCGAGGCTGCCGCCACCGCGCGCGACGATCAGCACGTCGGGGCGCGGGATAGCGCCATCGGCTTCAAGCGCGTTGAATCCACGAATAGCGGCGGCGACCTCGGCAGCGCTGCCTTCGCCTTGCACACGCACCGGCCAAAGCAGGACACGCGTCGGGAAACGCTCGTTGAAGCCGTGCAGCATGTCACGGATGACGGCGCCGGTCGGCGACGTCACGATGCCAACGATCTTCGGCAAAAACGGACGCGGCCGCTTGCGGTCTTCGTCGAATAAACCCTCAGCGGCGAACTTGCGCTTGCGTTCTTCCAAGAGCGCCATCAGCGCGCCAGCGCCGGCCGGTTCCAGCGCTTCAATGACGATCTGATATTTCGAAGAGCCGGGGAACGTCGTGATCTTGCCCTGCGCGACGACTTCCATGCCTTCTTCAGGCTTGAAACGCAGGCGGCCGAACGTGCCTTTCCAGACGACGGCCTCGATCTTTGCTTTGTCATCCTTCAGGGCAAAATAGCAGTGGCCGGACGCGTGCGGCCCGCGATAGCCCGAGATTTCGCCGCGAAGGCGCACATAGCCGAAGCCATCTTCCAGCGCGCGCTTGATGGCGCCCGACAGCTCGGAAACCGAAAATTCGGGCGCATTGGCGCCGGAGCGGGATTCGCGCGTGTTTGGAATGGAATTCAAGAGTTTACCGTTCTCTTTCGCGGTCTTGCTTGTTTCGCCGCCGATGCTACACGGGGATGCTACACTGACAACCGGATTGCAACAGGCGACCTGATGAATGTCCTTCTTCTCGGCTCCGGCGGCCGCGAGCATGCGCTCGCCTGGGCGTTGAGCGCGAGCCCCCTCTTGACGAAACTCTTCTGCGCGCCGGGCAACGCCGGAATTGCCGAGGTGGCGCAATGCATTCCGCTCGATCCTGCGAACCAGGACAGCATCATTGAATTCTGCCGCGATGAGCGCATCGAGCTCGTGGTAATCGGGCCGGAAGCGCCGCTCGTGGCCGGATTGGGAGACGCGCTCGGTGATGCCGGCATCCGGTATTTCGGGCCGACGAAAAGCGCGGCGCAACTCGAAGGGTCAAAAGGCTTCACCAAAGATCTTTGCCGTAAAGCCGGTATTCCGACAGCGGCTTATGGCCGTTTCATGGATCTCGACGCGGCGAAAACGTATCTCGCATCGCAGAGCGTTCCGATCGTGATCAAAGCGGACGGACTTGCGGCCGGTAAAGGCGTCGTCATTGCGGAAACGCGCGCCGATGCTGAGGCGGCCGTCGAAGCGTGTCTTGGAGGCGCATTCGGTGCAGCGGGCGCCGAAGTCGTCATCGAGGAATTTCTGGTCGGCGAAGAAGCGAGCTTCTTCGCACTTTGCGATGGCGTCACGGCGCTGCCGCTTGCATCGGCGCAGGATCACAAGCGTGTCGGCGACGGCGACACCGGACCCAATACGGGCGGCATGGGGGCCTATTCGCCTGCGCCCGTCATGACGGCTGAAATGACCGAACACGTCATGACCGAGATCATCAACCCGACGGTCAAGGAAATGGCGGCGCGCGGCATGCCGTTCAAGGGCGTTTTGTTTGCAGGCCTGATGATTACCGCAACGGGGCCGAAGCTCATCGAATACAATGTGCGTTTTGGCGATCCCGAGACACAGGTTTTGATGATGCGGCTCAAATCCGATCTGCTGGCGGCGCTTCTTGCGACGGCGGACGGCGTGCTCAAAACCTTCGACATGCGCTGGAGCGACGACGCGGCCTTGACGGTCGTGATGGCTGCAAACGGCTATCCGGGCACGCCGCAGAAAGGCACTGAGATCAAAGGGCTCGATCTTGCGAAAGCCGTCCCGAATGTCGAAATCTTCCATGCCGGAACGCGCCGCGACGGGGACCGCATCATCGCCGATGGCGGCCGCGTTCTGAACGTCACGGGTCGCGGCAAGACGGTGAAGGACGCGCGCGATGCCGCTTATGCGGCGATCGCCAAGATCGACTGGCCAGGCGGCTTTTATCGCAAGGACATCGGCTGGCGCGCGCTGGAACGGCAGAAGACGTAAGCGGGATTATCGGACAACAGCTGGGCATGGCGAGGACACTGGAAACGTCTGCGGGCAACGGCAAGCTCCCGGCGCACAAGCCGACAATCGGTTTGGCGCTTGGCGGCGGCGGGGCGCGCGGTCTTGCCCATATCGCCATGCTCGAAGCCTTCGATGAACTCGGGATCAAACCGAGCGTCATCGCCGGAACATCTATCGGCGCGGTCTACGGCGCGGCGTATGCGTCGGGCATTCGGGGCCGCGAATTGCGTGAGCATACGCGCTATATCCTGTCGCAGCGGTTCGGGCTCATTCGCGATCTGTTCGTGCGTCGCGCGCAGCCGTTCTCGCAGTTTCTGAGCCTTTTCGGTGCGCGTAACGCCATTCTCGATCCGCTGGCCGTGCTCGACATGATCCTTCCGAATGACGTGAAGGAAACGTTCGATCAATGCGAAATACCGCTGAAGATCGTGGCGTCCGATTTCTACGATCAGGAACAGAAGGTCTTCACGGATGGGCGGCTTCGTCCGGCGGTTGCGGCGAGCATGGCGCTGCCGGTTATTTTCCAGCCAGTTATTCAGGAAGGCCGTGCGCTGATC
Source organism: Hyphomicrobium sp. MC8b (assembly GCF_905067615.1). Classification (NCBI taxonomy): domain Bacteria; kingdom Pseudomonadati; phylum Pseudomonadota; class Alphaproteobacteria; order Hyphomicrobiales; family Hyphomicrobiaceae; genus Hyphomicrobium; species Hyphomicrobium sp. MC8b. The sequence continues at coordinate 3,644,664 of NZ_LR898465.1, forward strand.
GACGGCGGCCTGACCAATCCGTTGCCCTTCGATCTGTTGCTGCCTGAAGCGGACATCGTCGTCGCCATTGACGTTTCGGGTGCGCCTGTGCCCGATCCGAGGCGCGTGGCGCCGACCGCGTTCTCGGCGCTCTTTTCGAGCGCGTTTCTGTTCGAGCGGACGATCATCAAAGAGAAGCTCAAGACGCGGCAGCCGGACATTCTGATCTATTCGGGAACGAGCCAGTTCCAGGTGCTCGATTTCCTCAAATGCGACGATATCCTTACTGCCGCCGAGCCCGCAAAAGAGCGTCTTAAGCAACAGCTTTCGCGCGTGCTGTCGGTCGAGACGCTGCCGGTGCTCGAGGGCAGCGACATCGAGGTGCGCACGATCCAGCGTCCTGAACGGCGCAAACGCCGCCTGCTGCCGCGTAGCCGCAAGGGGCAGCAGTAAAGCTCGCTTCAACACCGTCATCCCGGCGCAGGCCGGGATCCAGACAAATCGAGACACCGCCCTACGGATAGTTGACTGGGTGCCGACCTTCGTCGGCATGACGGTGGGTATGGAGGCAAAAGACGCCTCAATCCCGCCGGGCAGCGAAGAAATCTCTCAGCAGCGCGCTTGCCTCGGCTTCGGCCAAGCCGGGGTAGATTTCGGGGGCGTGGTGGCACGTCGGTTGGCTGAAGATGCGGGCGCCCTGCTCAATGCCGCCGCCCTTCGGGTCGCTGGCGGCGTAATAGAGCCGCTTCACGCGTGCGAACGAGATCGCGGCGGCGCACATCGGACAGGGTTCGAGCGTGACGTAAAGGCTGCAGCCAACGAGGCGCTCGTCGGCCAATTCGGCGCAGGCGGCGCGGATAGCGAGCACTTCAGCGTGAGCGGTCGGGTCGTTCAGCTCGCGGGTGCGATTACCGGCGCTGGCGAGAATCCGACCGTCTGCCGCGACGACGACGGCCCCAATCGGCACCTCGCCGCGGGCAGCTGCCGCTTCCGCTTCGGAAAGCGCGCGTGCCATATGGCTTACGGCGTCCTTCGATGTCATAAGCTCGCTTCGCTCCTCATAGCTCGAATCTGATGATGTCCAACGCACCACGATCCAGGCCCAAACCCTCCGGACCGAAACCGTCAGGCCCAAAAGCGTCTGGCCCAAAGGCGTCTGGCCCAAAGGCGTCTGGCCCGAGACAGTCCGGGCCAAAGCGCTCCAAGCCGCCGGAACCGGCCGCCGTGCCTCCGCCCGCGAACCGCGACGGGCCGATGCGCATCGCAAAAGCGATGGCGCGCGCAGGGCTCTGCTCGCGCCGAGAGGCCGAACGCTGGATTGCCGATGGGCGCGTCAGCGTCAACGGCAAGCTGCTGAGGACGCCGGCCATTGAAGTCAAACCCGGTGATAAGGTGATCGTCGACGGCAAGCCGCTGCCTTCGGCCGAGCCGCCGCAGCTTTGGCGTTACCACAAGCCGAAGGGCATCGTCACGACGCATTCGGACCCGGAAGGCCGCCCGACGGTGTTCGACAAGCTGCCGCCCGAGATGCCGCGCGTGATCTCCGTCGGGCGGCTCGATTTCAATACGGAAGGTTTGCTGCTCTTAACCAATGACGGCGCGCTGGCGCGGCATCTCGAGCTTCCGGCAAATGGCTGGGTGCGGCGCTACCGGGTCCGCGCCAAAGGCCGCGTTTCGCCCGACGATCTCGCCAAACTTAAGGACGGTGTCACCATCGACGGCGTGAACTACGGCCCGGTCGAAGCGCAGGTCGATAGCGTGCAAGGCGCCAATACGTGGCTGACGATTGCGATCCGCGAAGGCAAGAACCGCGAAGTGCGCAACGTGCTTTCGCATCTGGGCTTGACGGTGAACCGACTGATCCGCGTCTCGTTCGGGCCGTTTCAGCTTCTCGATCTACAGCCGGGGGCCGTCGAAGCCGTTCGCCGCAAGGTGCTGATCGCACAGCTTGGACCGCGCACGTCCGAAGCGCTCGGGCTTTCGGAAAGCCAGGCACAGCGCAAAGAACGCCACGCACGCGGCAAGGCGGCGAGCGAGGCCGACGACAGATGAGAGTTGTCGCCGGACGGTTTCGAGGCCGGGCTTTGCAGGCGCCGGACGATATGAGCGTTCGCCCAACGTCCGACCGGGTGCGCGAGAGTGTTTTCAACATTTTGACCCACGGCATCGAGGGTTTTTCGCTGAACGGCGCGCGCGTGATTGATCTCTTCGCCGGAACGGGCGCGCTCGGCATCGAGGCAGTGTCGCGCGGGGCAGCGTATTGCCTGTTCGTCGAGGAGGCACCGGACGCCAGGGCGCTGATCCGCAAGAACGTCGAAGCCATGGGCCTCACGGGCGAAACGCGCATCTTCCGGCGCGATGCGACCGATCTTGGGCCAGCCGGCAATATGGAGCCGTACGAGCTCGCGTTTCTCGATCCGCCTTACGGCAAAGGCCTTGGCGAGAAAGCGCTGGCCGGACTTGCCGAGGGCAAATGGCTGACGCCCGGCGCGATCTGCATGCTGGAAGAACGCGCCGGAACGGACGTCGTTATTCCGGCGGCGTTCGAACTGCTCGATACGCGGACCTACGGCGACACCGACGTGCGATTTTTGAAGTTCGCAGCGACGGCGTGATCCGTCAGGCGAATGCGCCTTCGGCCAGCCCAAGCGCATACGCGCGGACGTCTTTGGGCCAGCTTTCGATCTGCGCCGCGAAGCGCTCTGCGTCGCCAGCGAAAAGCGCGCGGCTCGCTTCCTCGAAGCCCGGCAGATTGCCCGCCATCGCGGACATGAACCGGTAGACTCGCTCCCGTGCGACGCGCGGCGTCTCGGTGGCCGCCGTGGTGCGCCGTGCCTCGTCGACGAGCTTGCGGATTGCAACCGACGCGCCGCCCGGCTGTTTGGCAAGCCAATCCCAATGCCGCGGCAGCAGCGTCACCTCGCGGGCGACGACGCCGAGTTTCGGGCGGCCCGGGCCGCGGCTGACGTCTGACGCCGGTGCTGATGGCGGACTTGCAGCGGGCTGCTCGCCGCTGTCGCGCAAATCCAAATCAGTCTGATTGCCGGTGGCATCATCGAAGACGAGCAACGACGCCTGCGGCTGGCGCTCGAGGTGCTTCTTGATGGCTTTGATTACGCAGGCGCGCGTGCCGGACGCAAAGCGGTGGCTGCCGTCGAAGGCGCTGAAGGAGTCGGTCATTTCGGTATTCCCAATTGTGATTGGGATGAATATTACCCGGATTAAAACCGCGGTCAATATACCCGGATAAAATTAAATGGGTTGGGCCAATGACGCTGCGGATTTCGCCCGCCATCCGGCCACACCGTAAAACAGGATGTAGAGGTAGCTCGGCACGGCCAGCAGCAGGTATGCCAGCTGAAAATCAACGTGCTCCTTCAGCAGACCGAACGCGTAGGGCATCAGCGCGCCGCCCGAGATCGCCATGATGAGGAAGGCCGAGCCGGTTTCGGTGTGGCTGCCGAGACCGCGGATCGCAAGCGGGAAGATCGCGGGCCACATCATGGCGTTGGCGAAGCCCAGCGCGGCAATGAAGGTGACGGACGTGTACCCGCTGGTCAGGTACGCGCCGACCGTTAGGATGACGCCCAGCGCAGCAGACACCGCCAGATAGCTTTGCTGCGAAATGAAGCGCGGAATGACGAGCAGACCGGCGACATAACCGATCAGCATGGCAAAGAGCGTGTATGAGGTGAACAGCCGCGTCGCCGAGATGGGCAGGCCGAAGCCCGCGCCGTAGAGGCCGATGGCATCGCCCGCCATCACCTCGACGCCGACGTAGAGAAACAGGCACACGACGCCGAGCCAGAGATGCGGCACGGCAAAGACGCTTCGCATCTCTCCGCTGTTGACTGCGGGTTCCGGCCGGACATCCGGCAATTTCGAGCGCGCAATCCAAACACCGAGCAGCGCGAGCATCAGCGCCATCAACAGATAGGGCGCGTGGACGCGCGCGGCGAAGGCATCCAGAAGGGCTTCTCGCGCCTCATGTGTCGGCGCCTTGGCGACGTCGGTGTCGAATGTCTCGACGTCTTTCAGCACGAGCGCCGCGAAGATGAACGGCGCGATGACGCCCGCGAGCTTATGGCAGATGCCCATCACCGCAATGCGTCGCGCGGCGCTTTCATGAGGACCGATGATGCAGACGTAGGGGTTCGACGCCGTCTGCAACAGAGACAGGCCTGCGCCGGTGATAAACAGCCCCGCCAGCGCACCTGTATAATCGCGCATCGTGGTGAACTGACCGAACAGCACCGAGCCCGCCGCCATGATGTAGAGGCCAAGCGCCATCCCCTGTTTCATTCCGGTGCGCCGCAGAATGGCGGACGCGGGCAGCGCCAAGAAGAAATACGACAGATAGAACGCCATCGGCACGAGGAAGGCGTTGACGTCGTCGAGGGTGAAGGCGAGTTTGACGAAAGTGATGAGCGGGCCATTCAGCCACGTCACGAACCCGAAGATGAAGAACAGCAGGCCGATCGTCAGGATACCTCTGACGCCGCCAGTGCTGCCTGGGGATATCTCCGGACCCCTATTATTCAAATCCCACTCCAAGGGCCGTCTTTTGCTGCGCCGACGCCATTCACCAGGGGCGTAGCGCTAAGACATGCTAGCAGCTTGAGAATCCCCATTTTCTCGTCAAAGTTAGCAGATCCGGCGACGCGGCGCCGCACCTATCGAAAGCGCGAAAATGCACGCATTTCTGCACGGAAGCTTTTGATTTTCGCGAACTGGCGTACTATGTCGAACGCATGAAAAAGGGCGCTTGACGAAAGTATACTTTTTCTGAAAACTACTAGCCGATAACCCGACTGGGTATCCGATGCCGGGGCCTTGAACCCCGTTTGATTGGAGCCGCAATTGATCGTTTGTTCGTGCGCCGTAATCACTGATCGCGACATTGATGTTGCGGTTTCCGAAATAATGAGCACAGGTCCGGCCATTCTGCCGACTCCTGGCGTGGTTTTTCGCCATCTCAACAAGAAGATGAACTGCTGCCGCTGCGCGCCGCTGACGGTTTCGGCCATTTATGCCGCCATGGACCGGCTTGAGACGACCACGCGCGTCTGTCCGTTTGCACTGGCTGAAGCGCGCGCACGCCTCATCCGCATCGAAGAGCGCCGTGAGCGCCGCCAGCGCCGGATCGACGCGGAAATTGCAGAACGTCGTGCCCAGAGACGCCGCGCAATCGCGTAACACTCTGAAAAATTTGGTGCCTTTGCGAAGGCGCGAGAAATCTCGCAAGCCTCTGGTTAAACTCGCTCTAATCCGTTAGTTGTCTACTTTAGAATGTTTCTGGATTTCCAGGACGGAAGCATTCAGAGACAACATTCGGCACGGAGCGGCGCCATGAAGGGCAATAAAGACGTCATCACCCGTCTCAATGAGGCATTGAAGCTCGAACTGGGCGCCATCAACCAGTACTGGTTGCATTATCGCCTCCTGGACAACTGGGGTTTCAAGAAGCTCGCCAAGAAAGAGCGCAAGGAATCGATCGAGGAAATGGAGCACGCGGATCGCCTGATCGACCGCATCATCTTCCTCGATGGCCACCCGAACCTCCAGCACGTCGCGCCGCTGATGATCGGTGAGAACCTCAAGGAAGTTCTGGAATGCGATCTCAAGGGTGAGAACATCGCCCGCGATCATTACAAAAAGTCGCGCGAGATCTGCCGCGACGTCGGCGACTACGTGACGATGCTGCTGTTTGAGGACCTTCTGAAAGACGAAGAAGGTCATATCGACTTCCTCGAAACGCAGCTCGACCTTCTCTCCAAGATTGGTGTCGAGAACTACGGCCAGCTCAACGCTGAGCCCGCAAGCGACGACGATCACTGATAATTTGGCGCTTGCGACACGCGTTCCGCGCGCCGGCCGCAAGCGCATACCTTCCCACTTGTCATCCTCGGGCTTGTCCCGAGGATCCATTTCGCACCAACCTCAATGCAGGATGGCCCCCTCGGCATAAAGCCGAGTATGACAAACTTTGCATCCACACCACCGTCATGCCGACGGAGGTCGGCATCCGGGCCATTGGCAGCACTTGCGCCGTTTATGGTTGACTGGATCCCGGCCTTCGCCGGGATGACGCTTGGTATCGCTCAGCGCCGGCCGAACAGGCGTTCGATGTCGGTAAGTTTGAGCGCGACGTAGGTCGGGCGGCCGTGGTTGCATTGGCCGGAATAGGGCGTCGCTTCCATCTGGCGAAGCAGCGCGTTCATCTCTTCGACAGTCAACCTTCGCCCAGAGCGCACGCTGCCGTGGCAGGCCATGCGGGAGGCCACGCTATCGAGGCGATCCTTCAAAGCGCGCGGCGCGCCATCCGCCCGTATTTCGGCGGCGAGATCTTTCACCAAGCCTTCGACGTCGGTATCGCCCAACAGTGCAGGGGTTTCGCGCACGGCGACCGCGCCCTCCCCGAAGCTTTCCAGCACAAGGCCGAGTTCGGCAAGCTCGTCGGCGCGATCCGCCAACAACGCAGCGTCGTCGGCATCGAGTTCGACGATCGCCGGAATGAGCAAGCCTTGCGTCGCGACGCCGCCATTCGCCAGCGCGGTTTTCAATCTCTCATAGACGAGACGCTCATGCGCGGCGTGCTGATCGACGATGACGAGGCCATCGCGCGTTTGCGCGACGATGTAATTCTCGTGCACCTGCGCGCGAACGGCGCCGAGCGGCTTGTCGATCGTGTGCTCGGCGGCAGGGGGCGCGTGCATGACCGGCGCATTAGCGCTTGGCGCATCGAATACGGCGAACGGTGACGGCGTGGTTTCTGCAAAAGCCGGTGGCCGCGCGGGCGAGGGCATCCAACCGTAATCCGAAGGCATCTGAGGGGAATACTGTTGAGCCGCGGCATTCGGCAGAACGCCCGTCTCGAAACTCTCGACCGTCAGCACGCCGCCTTGCGCGGAGGCACGATGGCCCGCAGTCGCCAATGCGTCGGCCAGCGCACGCACGAGCATGGCACGGACGCGGCCAGAATCACGGAACCGCACTTCGGCTTTGGCCGGATGCACGTTCACATCCACATCCGACGGCGCGACGTCGAGAAACAGCGCCAGCAGCGGCGAGCGTCCGCGCGGAATGAGATCGCCGTAGGCTGCACGGACCGCGCCGATCAGCAGCTTATCCTTCACTGAGCGGCCGTTGACGAACAGAAACTGCTGCGTGCTGTCGGGGCGGTGCAGCGTCGGCAGACCTGCAAAGCCAAAGACGCGCATCGGAGCTGACGCCCCGCTCGCCGCGCCCGAGACTTCGAGCGCGTCGATCATGAACTCGCGCCCCATGATGGCGCCGATACGTTCGAGCCAGGCAGCCGAGGAGCGATCGCCTTGCGCGAAAACCGTTGGACGCTTTTCGCCCGTCTGCAGTGTGAAGCCGATGTCAGGATGCGCCATCGCCAAACGGCGGACGAGGTCGGTCACGGCCATCGCTTCGGCGCGCTCGGATTTCAGAAACTTCAGGCGCGCAGGCGTCGCGGAGAAAAGATCTCGGACCTCGACGACCGTACCGCGATTGACTGCCGACGGCGCTACGGGTGCTTTGGCGCCACGTGTGACGGCAATGGCCGAACCTTGCGCGACGCCGTCCGTGCGCGAACGTATCTCCAGCCGCGCGATTGAGCCGATGGACGGCAGCGCTTCGCCGCGAAAACCCAGCGAGCGGATGTCGAACAGATCTTCTTCGTCGAGCTTCGAAGTCGCGTGACGTTCGACGGCGAGCGCGAGATCATCCGGGCTCATCCCGGAGCCATCATCGGTCACACGGATGAGGGACAGCCCGCCGCCCGAGACTACGACCTCGATGTGCGTTGCGCCGGCGTCGATGGCGTTCTCGACAAGCTCTTTGACGACGCTCGCCGGACGCTCGATCACCTCGCCCGCGGCGATGCGATTGATCGTTTCTGGCGATAGCTGCCGGATCGCCACCTTGAACGTTCCCCCAGTCAAAAGGCGCCTAAGCGCCTTTCGCGAGGCGCTCTCTCGTCAGGACCTTCGCAAGCTCGACACCCGGTTGATCGAAGGGATCGACACCGAGCAAGCGCCCCGCGAGAATCGTTTCAATCATAAAATGCATCAGCAGCGCACCGATGGTCTTTTCGTCGAGTTTTGCAATGTCGATTGTTCGCACCGGACGCCCAGCGCGCGCCAAAGCCTCAGGCAGAGCATGCGACTGGGCGGAGACGATATCGCCGACGGTGTGGCCGCCAAGCATTTCGGCGCCAGCGATTCGCGCGAGTTCCGGGTCTATCCTGGGGCCAACGCCCTCGCTCGCGACACGCAGAATCGTCAAATAGTGATCGTGCGGACCATCCATGAAAAGCTGGAGCTGGCTGTGCTGGTCAAGGGGGCCAAGCGCGCCGATCGGCGTCGTCCCCTCGCCGCCCTTGCCGAGGCTTTCTGCCCAGAGTTGCACGAACCACGCCGAGAGGCGGCCGAGCTTGTCGGCGTAGGGCATCATTACGAGCGTGGCGATGCCTTTTTCCTTCGACAGCGCGACGGCGGTGGCGGCGCCGACGGCGGGCGCGAAATCAGATGCGGACTTGGCGGCGAGAAGCGCGTCGACCACGCTCTTGGCGCCAGCGCGAATGGCGCGCGCATCAAGACCGCGCGCGAGAGCAGCCATCAGGCCGACGTTGGTCAGGCACGAAAAGCGGCCGCCGATGCCGGTGTGATGCTCGAGCATGGGAATACCGAACGTCGACAGCAGCGTGCGTAGGCCATTCGTCTTGCCGGGCTTGTCGGGCTCGGTGATGCCGAGAAACATTTTCGGGATTTGCGCTTCGAGACCCGCGGCTTTCACCACCGTCAACGCGGCGATCGTTTGCGCCAGTGTTTCGGCGGTGCCCCCAGATTTCGACGTCACGATGAAGCGCGTCGTCGGCAGGTCTAGCGAGTCGAGAACACCTTGCAGCGTACCGCCATCGAGGTTGGCATAGAAGCGCGTACGAGGACGCTTGGCCTGTCCCGGGAGTGCGACGCCGTAAATGCCCCAGCCTGCGATCTGCGCGAAAGTCTCGCCGCCGAGGCTCGATCCGCCGGTGCCGAAGAAGACGAGCGTCTTGGCGCCTTCGGAAAGTTTCGCGAGCGCCGCTTCGGCGTCAGCGATGTCCTGCTCCTCCTCGGCGATGCGCAGAAGCGGGAGACGGTCCTTGCGATAGTCGTCTTTCAGGGTTTCGACATGCGGCCCGATGCTGTCGAGCCAAGAGGCGTAAGCCTGAGGCGCGAGACCGTGTTGGCCAATCGCGTTTTCGAGGCACCCGTCAATATTCTGCTGAAACATATTCCCGTCGTGTCGCTGCCCGTCTTGCATGGCCGCTTCAACGCTCCCTACCTAAATCCGTTCCGGCCTAACCGATTTCGGATGTGCGGCCAAGTGCGCTTCGCGTTATGCCAAGGGGAGCGTTAACCGGCGTGCCAACAGTTATGGGACATGTGCCTAAGAGATGTGCCGCAAAGACGCGGGACAGACCGGCCGTTATGCCGACGAAGAGCCTGCGCGAGCCGTATCGGCCCCGGTCAGGCACCGCAGTTGTTCTGCTTGGCTGGGTCCCGGCCGCCTCCAGGACGACGTAAATGGAAACGGGGTCACAAATGCCATCCTCGGATTAAATCCGAAGATGGCATTTTTGCTTTTTGTCAGCCACGGGTGGGGGCGGCGACCGCGGGTTGTAGAACCGGCGGTGTTGCAGCGGAGTTCATGCCCACCGGCTTACCGACAATCGTAACGACCAGATTGTCGGGCTGCAGGAAGCGAGCAGCGACACGCTTGGCATCGGCCAGCGTGACGGCGTTGATCATCGCATTGCGGTTCTCGACGTAGTCGGGGCCGAACCCTTCCTGCATCAGGCCCAGAAGCTGCGAGGCGATCTTCGAGTTGGTGTCGAAGCGCAACGCATAAGAGCCCGTGAGATAATCTTTCGCCGCCTGAAGGTCTTCCGCTGTCGGGCCGTTGTCGGCCATCTTCTTCATTTCGCTACGGATGATCTTGAGGCTCTCAGCCATCGACGCGTTCTTGGTCGCGACGCTGCCGACAAGGATCGATGCGTGCTGATAGGGCTGCAGATAGGTGTAAACCGAATAAGCCAAACCGCGCTTTTCGCGGACCTCTTCCATCAGCTTGGCCGAGAAACCGCCACCGCCGAGGATGTGGTTGACGACGAAAGCGGTGATGAAATCCGGGTCCTTGCGCGGCATGGCACCCATGCCGAACACGGCGACCGATTGCGGCACCCCCATTTCGATGATCTTCTGGCTGCCGCCCTTCACCGGCGCAGTCTGGGCGACGGGCGCCAGATCGGCCTTGGCGGGCAGGCCGCCGAAGACATCATCGAGCAGCTTGCCAAGCTCGGCAGCGTTGATATCGCCGACCGCGACGACCTTCAGATTGTCGCGCGCGAAGTTGTTCTTGTGATAGGCGACGAGATCATCGCGCGTGATCTTCGAGACGGTTTCGGCCGTGCCCGTCGCCGAACGGCCGTAAGGATGGTTGGGGAAAGCCTGCGCGTACCATTCACGGATCGCGACCTTGTCGGGATCTTTATCGGCATAGGCGAGGTTGGCGAGAAGCTGCTGCTTGATGCGCTCGACGGCATCGGTGTCGAAGCGCGGCTTCTGCACGGAAAGCTTCAACAGCTCTACGGCCTTATCGCGGTTCTTCGTCAACGTCTCGAACGAACCGTAGAGCGAATCCTTGCTGTCGTCGTAGCTCATGCGCATGGCGATATCTTCCATGCGCTCCTGATAGTCTTCGGATTTGATGTCGCCGGCACCCTCGTCCATCATCGCGGTGAGGAAGTTGGCGAGGCCTTCCTTGCCGACCGGGTCCTGGCTGCTGCCACCGTCAAATGCGTAACGCAAAGACAGCAGAGGAACGCTGTGCTCTTCGACGAGCCATGCCTCGATACCACCGGGAGATTTGATTTTCTGAATGTTCATGGCTGATGCTGGCTGACTGGCGGATGCGGTGAACAACAGAGCCAAGGCCGGAAGGGCCGAGACGATGCCGAAGCGGGCTGCATGGTGAACGACCTTTGCAGCCGCGCGTGAGATTGCTGTCATCAATATCACCTCAATACGCCGCCTGCGGACGGGGGCGGAAGATCGTCGTTGGCCTGGGCAACGCCCGACTGGTCGGGAACGAGGTAACCCGTCACCGAATCCTTGATGTCGAGGTACTGAGCAGCGGCTTTCTTCACGTCGTCGGTCGTGACCTTGGAGATATTGTCGGGCCACGCTTCGACTTCGGCGACCGTGCGGCCGACGGCGAGGTTCCAGCCATAGCGGCGCGCGAGCGTCGCCTGATTGTCGCTGTCGTAGACGTAGTCGGCGAGATAGCTGTTCTTGGCGCGCGTCAGCTCTGCGTCGGTGACGCCGTTCTTGACGATGTCGGCCAGGACAGCATCGATGCCGGCTTCGACCTTTTCGAGCGGCACGCCATCGGCGGCGATGCCGTAGAGCGAGATCGTGCCGCCGTCGAGACCGTAGCCGGAATAATCACCGCCGGCGCTGGAGGCGATTTTCTGCTCGACGACGAGCTTCTTGTAGATGCGGCTGGTGGAGCCCGAGCCTGCGATCTTCATCAGCAGGTCAAGCGCTTCGGCTTCGCCGGGCTTGGCCGTTACGTAGCTCGGCGCCTGATAGTAACGCTGCATCAGGTAATTGCCCGCTCGGGGATCTTTCAGCACTAAGCGGCGCGCGACAAGCTGCGGCGGCTCGCCCGGACGATGGCGAACGGAAGAGACGGCCGGATTGGCTGGGATCTTGCCATAGGTGTCTTCGGCGAGCTTCTTCACTTCGGCATCGGTGACGTCGCCCGAGACGACCAGGATGGCGTTGTTTGGCGCGTAATAGTGCTTGTAGAAATCAAGCGCATCCTGACGCGAGAGCTGCGCCATCTCGCGATACCAGCCGATCACCGGCTTATGATACGGGTGATTGAGATAGAGCGCGGCGTTCATCTGCTCATCGAGCAACGCAGAGGGATTGTTATCGATGCGCGAGCGGCGCTCCTCGAGGATGACGTTCCGCTCGGTCAGCACTTCCTTTTCGTCGAGCCGCAGGTTGACCATGCGGTCGGCTTCCATCTCCATCATCTTGCCGAGACGGTCTTTCGAGACGCGCTGAAAATAGGCGGTCGCGTCGTTGCCGGTGAAAGCGTTGTCCTGGCCGCCGAGACGGCTGACGATCTTGGAGAATTCGCCGACCGGAATCTTGTCGGTCGATTTGAACATCAGATGCTCAAGGAAGTGAGCGATGCCGGACTTGCCGAGCACTTCGTCTGCGGCGCCGACCCGATACCAGACCATGTGGGTTACGACCGGAGAGCGATGATCCGGAATGACGACGACTTCCATGCCGTTCGACAGCTTGAATTCCGAAGCACGGGTGCTGCCGTCGGCGGCGCGGGCGTGTGGGGTAACTGCGAGCATCAGGGTGGCCAATACGGTTAAGAGGCTAATACGGGAGCACGTCGCTAGACGCATTATGGCGATCCTTCGAACCGAATGCAGTAGTTTGCTCCCTAGCGTTTTTGATCCTACCCCAAACTGCAGAGCCGGGGATTACTTTCGCGAGAAGGCGCGGACGCCGGATAGCGGGAAGCCGTGCCAGTGAGCGGCAGATGGGCAATCAAAGTCAAATGACAAGGCGTTCATCTCAAGGCGCGTCAAACCCGCCCCGATCAATATTTTTACGGCGATGGAAATATTTGGTTATTGCTCTTTTGGGCGATCACTGCGTCGACGAAGTGTCTTCGCCGCCGGTGTCCTCATAGGGCTTTTTCTGCGTCCACTTCTGAACGGCCGTGAAAATCGACGGATGACATGAGCCAAGCGGACCCGACGCGGATTCGGCAGACGAGTCGCCCCGCTGCATCGGCTCCGTGTAGTTCTTCTGGCAATATTCCGCCTGCTGCTTTTCGAGCGCGGCCTGATCGACAACCTTCTTTCGATCGGGGTCTTGAATGGAGGCAAGCGACGGCTGGTCGGCCCTTCCGCTTCCGGGTGGCGGCAGCGAGTCTGTCGGCGGCAGCGTCAGCGGCTGGCGGACGGCCATTTTGGGATCGCCTTCCGGGGTGGACGGGCCGTTCAAACCAACAGCGTCAAAGACCTTGCCGTTCAATTGCACGCCGTCAATTCCGCCGCAGCCGGCCAGAACCAGCGTCAGCGCCGATACGCAGAAACTGATTTTCGGACCGTTTTTCAACGACATGCTTTTATGTCCGTGTCCCACCGACACGCCCCCGAAGCCCAGTTAGGCCGACTTTGCGGCGCTAATGCGACTCGCCCCTGAAGGACTCATACAACAAGCCAATTACCCCGGCAACGATGGCTACATCAGCGATGTTGAAGACGTACCAGTGAAAACCGTAGGCGTGGAACGAGAAGAAATCGGCAACACCGCCCAGATGCAGCCGATCGATGGCATTGCCGAGCGCGCCGCCAATGATCAGTCCGAGGCTTAAGGCCATGAGGCGGCTGCCACGGCTCCAGTTGAGCCAAAGCCACAGACCGAAGCTGGCGGCTACGGCAAAAGCAACGAGCAGATATTGGCCGGTCATGCTCGCCTGATTGAAGAGCGAATAGCTGATGCCGATGTTCTTGACGTAGACGAGATCGAGGAACGGACCGACCGTGACGCGGCCCTTCGCTTCGATGTCGTAGACGTGCAGCATCCACCACTTGTGGAGCTGGTCGATTGCCATCGTCAGGACGATGACGGCAAACGCCAGCGGCGCCGAGCGGCTCCAGAAGATGCTTCGCGAGGACGCTACATCCGTCATACCGTTGCTCCGGCGTCGATCTCGCGCATGGCGGCGGCGTCGCGCGCCGACAGTTCCGGATACGCTGGATCGGAACCGATGTCCTTCGTGATGCGCCACGAACGCGCGCACTTTTTCCCTTCGGCGCGTTTTACGACAACGCCAACGCCGGGCTCGTTCGGAAGCGTGAAGGCAGCGCTTGGCGGCGCATCGGCCGAGATCGAAATGCCCGACGTGATGCAGACTTCCGCCATGTCGACGCCGTCAAGACCCGACATCAAATCCGCGTCGGTGACGAACACGTCGGGCGCGGCTTCGAGCGACGAGCCGATTTTCTTTTCGGCTCGGGCGATTTCGAGCGCGCCTGTCACGACGCTGCGGACTTCCTTCACGCGATCCCACTTGGCAGCCAGATTGTCGTCGCGCCACTCGCGCGGAATCTTCGGGAACGGCATTAAGTGCACGCTCTCGGCTTCATCGGGCTTGTAGAGCAGCCATGCCTCTTCTGCGGTGAACGACAGGATCGGCGCGAGCCAGCGGATCAGCGCATCGCACAGCTTGTCGATGACGGTGAGCGCCGCCTTGCGCTTCAGGCTCGACGGCGCTTCGCAGTAGAGCGTGTCCTTGCGGATGTCGAAATAGAATGCCGACAGCTCGGTATTCATGAACTGCGAGAGCAGGCCGATGATCTTGCGGTAGTCGTAGTGCTCATAAGACTTGCGGATCTCATGATCGAGTTCGGCAAGACGATGCAGCATGAGCCGTTCAAGCTCGAACGGCTTCATCGCCGTCACGGGCACCGCCTCTTCGGGCTTGAAGTGCGCGAGCGCACCAAGCATCCAGCGCAGCGTGTTCCTCAGCTTGCGGTAGGTTTCCGAGAATGTCTTCAGGATTTCCGAGCCGATGCGCAGATCGTCGGAATAATCGGACGCGGAAACCCAGAGGCGAAGAATATCGGCGCCGGACTTCGACATCACATCCTGCGGCGCGACGACATTGCCGAGCGACTTCGACATCTTCTGCCCCTTCTCATCCAGCACGAAGCCGTGAGTCAGCACGATGTCGTAGGGCGCGTCGCCGCGCGTACCGCAGCTTTCAAGCAGGGACGAATGGAACCAGCCGCGATGCTGGTCGGAGCCTTCGAGATACATGACGCGGTCCTGGCCACCCTCGCGCTTGCGGCGTAGGCCTTTGAAACCGGGGAAAGCCGTCGGATCTTCAAGCGTGAAGGCGTGCGTCGATCCTGAATCAAACCAGACGTCGAGCACGTCTTTCACCTGCTCCCACTTGTTCTTGTCTTTCGGCGAGATGAAGCCTTTGAGGAAGCGATCTTTCGCGCCTTCCTCGAACCAGACGTCGGCGCCTTTTTCGTAGAAGGCTTTTTCGATGCGAGCGATCAGCTCGTCCGACTTTTCGAAGCCCGGGCCGGGGATGACCTCGTCCGTCTCGACGTTGCGGAAAACGGTGATCGGCACCCCCCACGCACGCTGGCGCGAGACGACCCAGTCGGGCCGGTTCTCGATCATGCCGGTGATGCGGTTCTCGCCCGCTGTCGGCACCCACGCGACACGCTTGATCTCTTCGAGAGCAAGCTGGCGGAGCGTTGGCGCGTTATGTCCTCTTTTGTTGGCGCTTGACGACTCCCCTTCGGAGAGCCGGCCGCCAAGCGCGGAAAGTGGCTTATCCATCGAGATGAACCACTGCGGTGTGTTGCGGAAGATGACCGGCTTCTTCGAACGCCACGAGTGCGGATACTGATGCTTCAAGCGTCCGCGGGCGATGATGTTTCCGGCTTCGGCCAACGCCTTGATGACGGCGTCGTTGGCGTCGCCCTTATCGCCGTTCTCTTTCAACACGCGCTTGCCTTCGAAGCCGGGTGCTAATTTCGTCAGCATGCCATCGGCGTCGACGGTGAAGGGGATTTCGGTGTCGATGCCGCGATCGCGCAGCTTCTTCTGGTTCGCGATCCAGATGTTGTAATCGTCAGCGCCGTGGCCTGGCGCGGTGTGGACGAAGCCCGTACCGGCGTCGTCGGTGACGTGATCGCCGTCGAGCATCGGCACATCGAAGGCATAGCCGAGGTCGCGCAGCGGATGCTCACATACGAGATGGCGCAGCTCGAAGGCGCTGACTGTTTCGCGCTTCTCGTACGCTTCGACCTTGGCTGCCTTCATCACGTCGGCGGCAAGCTTATCGGCCAGGATGTAACGGTCGCCGACCTTCGCCCAGTTGCCGTCGGGCGCAGCCGTCACCTCGTAAAGCCCATAGGTGATCTTCGAGGAGAAGCTGATCGCGCGATTGCCGGGAATCGTCCACGGCGTCGTCGTCCAGATGACGACGGAGGCGCCAAGTAGATTGTCCGGCGTCCACTCGGGATGGAGTTCGGGCGGCAGATCGGCTTGCGAGATATAGTCGAGTTCCGGGAGCGCCTTCGCTGGGAACTTCACCCAGATCGTGTCGGACTGATAATCCTGGTATTCGATTTCAGCCTCAGCCAGCGCCGTCTTCTCGACGACGGACCACATGACCGGCTTCGAACCACGATAAAGCTGACCGGTGGCGGCGAACTTCATCAGCTCGCGCGCGATGATGCTTTCGGCACGATAGTCCATTGTGAGGTATGGGCGTTCCCAATCGCCGACGACGCCGAGACGTTTGAATTCCTCGCGCTGGATGTCGATCCAATGAGCGGCGAATTTGCGGCATTCATCGCGGAAGGCGTTGATCGCTACGGGGTCGGAGAAGTTCGGTTTCTCGTTGCCCTTGGCGCGGTACTGTTCCTCGATCTTCCATTCGATCGGCAGGCCGTGGCAGTCCCAGCCCGGAACGTAGTTTGAATCGTTGCCGAGCATCTGGTGCGATTTGACGACCAGGTCCTTCAGGATCTTGTTCAGCGCGTGGCCGATGTGGATGTTGCCGTTGGCGTAGGGCGGGCCGTCGTGGAGGGTGAACTTCACTCGGCCTTTCGACTGTGAACGCAGCTTTTCGTAAAGGCCGATCTCGTCCCAGCGCTTCAAGAGCTTGGGTTCGAGTTCGGGCAACCCGGCGCGCATGGGAAAGTCGGTCTGCGGCAGGAACAGCGTTTTGCCCCAATCGCGTCCGGCAGCAGCTTCCGGAGTTGCACCTGCCTTGTCGGCAGCCTTGGCGTCTTTCGACATCAGTTGAGCTTTCAATTCCAAAGGAAATCAGCGCGGGTTCTAGCAAGGTGCGTTCGCCAAGTCATCCTGCGCCTGACTGCGGCGCCTCCCACCAACTAACGTCATCCCGGCGCAGGCCGGGATCCAGACAAGCCTTGGAAATCACACTTTTTTCCGGCTTGGCTGGGCCCCGACCTTCGTCGGGGTGACGGTATGGATGGGGAGATCGGATGTTTTCAGCTTGTTATCGTCGGCTCTGTGCCGAGGATACATTTATCCACTTGCTTCGCTGCCGATGAATCCTCGGGCCGAGCCCGAGGATGACGAGGGTTAAGACTTGGCCAAAACCGCTTTCACCGCCGCGATGTCTTTGTCCATCTGGGCGACCAGCTCTTCGACCGTGTGAAATTTCCGGTCGGCGCGAATGAAATCAATGAATTCGACTTCCATGTCGCGGCCATAGAGGTCGCCGTTGAAGTCGAACAGGAAGACTTCCAGCACCGGCATGCCGTCGTCGAACGTCGGCCGGGTGCCGAGATAGGCGGCGGCGTCATGCGGCACACCGTCGAAATAGGCCTTCACAGCATAAATGCCATGGCCGAGAGTCGTCCCCTTCGGCATCGGCAGGTTGGCGGTCGGGTAACCCATGCCGGTGCCACGCTTGGCGCCGCCGACGACCTTGCCCGCAACGCGCCAAGCCTCACCCAGCATGTGGGCGGCGCCTTTGACATCGCCCTGCGCCAGATAGAGCCTGACGGCCGAGGAAGAGAACGGTTCGCCCGCTTCGGCAACTGGCGGCATGACGGTCACTCCAAATCCAAGTTCTTCCCCGGCGCGCAACATCATCTCCGGATTGCCGCTGCGCTTATGGCCGAAATAAAAGTCGTAGCCGATCACGACGTGGCTGGCGCCAAGGCCCGCCACGATCACGCGCTGGATGAAGTCTTCGGCAGTCAGCCCGGAGATTTCGGCGTTGAACGGCTCGACAAACGCAATATCGAGACCGAGGCCCGCGAAGATCTCGAGTTTGCGCCTGAGCGGCGTCAACCGGAAGTGGGCCTCGTTCGGCTGAAAAAACTCGCGCGGATAAGGCTCGAACGTGAGCACAGATGCGCGGACATTCTTTTCGGTAGCGCGCGATTTCGCTTCCGAGATCAGCGCCCGATGGCCGCGATGGACGCCGTCGAAATTGCCGATGGCGACGGCCGAACCGCGATATTCCGGCGGAACGTGCTTGTATCCATGGATGACGTGCATTCGGCGCAGCCTCGTCGGAGTTCCCGGTGGCATACCTATTAAGGGAAAACGATCGCGGGCTAGACTGCCTTTACCTCGGCCGGCCAGGAACCATCAGAACTGCTTCGCCGGTCAGCACCGGCTTACCTGCGACGGAGCACAAGCACTCGAAGCGCGCGCGCTTTTTATCGGGAATGAGTTCGACGAGCCGGACCAGGGTTTCGACGCGGTCGTCAATCTTGACGGGGCCGCGGAAATTCAGCGTCTGGGAAATGTAAATGGCGCCGGGACCGGGCAGCTTCATGCCGAAAATGGCCGAGATGTAGCCCGCCGACAGAATGCCGTGCGCAATCCGTTCCTTAAAGATCGTCTTGGCGGCGTATTCAGAGTCGAGGTGGACCGGGTTGTAGTCACCAGACAGCGCCGCGTAGGCAACGATATCCGCCTCGCTGACTATTCGCGACATCGAGGCTTCCTGACCGACCTCTAAGTCTTCGAAATATTTGGTTCGGCCGGCTGTTGCGAGCATTCAGACGTCCCTGCATGTTATTGAGCCAGATCATTGGACCAAGCCATTTTTCTCGAACACTAACCCGCTACAAACGCTGGCTGCAACCATACTGGACCAGTTATGGCTGCGGCCTTGTTGCATTTGATTAAGGCAATGAGCCTTGCATCGAGGCGGTTGGAGGCGTTATAAAGGACCATTCCCCTTTAATTTACCGTTTTAGCCGCCCTTCGCGACCCGTTGCGAAGGACCGAACGAGGACATCATGAGCGACCGCCGCCCCCTAATGCCGAAAGCCACCGCCGTTTGGCTGGTGGAGAACACGGCGCTCTCCTTCGATCAGATTGCCGAATTCTGCGGCCTGCATCCGCTTGAGGTTAAGGGTATCGCCGATGGCGAAGTGGCGCAGGGGATCAAAGGCATGGACCCCGTGACGACGGGGCAGCTGACGCGCGAAGAAATCGCGCGGGGCGAAAAGAACCTTGCTCATAAGCTCCAGCTTGCCGTCAGCAAGGTCGAGCTGCCGCCGATGCCGCAAACGCGCAAGGGACCGCGCTACACGCCGGTTTCGCGCCGTCATGACCGGCCGAACGCGGTGCTCTGGCTGCTGCGTAACCATCCGGAATTGAAAGACAGCCAGATCATGCGCCTTGTCGGGACGACGAAGCCGACGATTGCGCAAATCCGTGACCGCACGCACTGGAACTCGGCACAGCTGACGCCGCAGGATCCGGTGACGCTCGGCCTTTGCTCGCAGATCGATCTCGATGCCGAGGTGAAGAAGGCTGCACGCCGCACGGAGCGAGATCGCAAGGAAACTGGCGGCGAAGAGTTGGAACGCGCCGGGACGCTGCTGCCCGCCGCCGAGACGACGGCTCGAGCCGAAATTCTGGCGCCGAAGGCTGCTGAAGAATCTGAAGAGACGCCCGAGCAAGAGCAGGCTCGCGTTTTCGCCAAGCTCAAGGAAATGTCGTCTGCACCCAAGGACGAGTCCGAAGACGAGTAACGGCTGTTCGCCGTTACTTGATCGTCTTTCCGCTCCGGTACGAAGCGACCGCATCCTCGATCTGCGCCGCATAATGCACGAGCGGCGTGCGAAGTCCGGCAGCCAGGAGCGTGCGACGCACGTTCCGGTTGGCTGACGTGAAATAAAGCTTCGTCCCAGAGCGCGTAAGCTTGTGCGCAAAGCCCTCCAGCGTGCGCGCCGCCGTGCTGTCCACGAGCGGCACGTCCGCGAAATCCAAAACGAAAAGTTTCGGGCTGGCGCCAACGCGGTCCAGCACCGTGCCGACGGCCGCGGTCGCTCCGAAGAAGAACGCGCCGGAAATGCGGTAGACCATCACGTCGTTGCCGAGATCCACGGGCTGCTCGGTATCGGAGACATCGGCGACATCGTCCCTGATGAGAGGCGCGCCGGTTTCGATCTCGACGGCTTCCGCCATGCGATGAAGAAAGAGGAAGGCGCCGAGCGTCACGCCGACCGCAATGGCCGTCGTCAGATCGACCAAAATCGTCAGCAGAAAGGTTGCGAGCAGAACGGCGGCGTCGCCCCACGAGGAGCGTAACAGCGCCGCAAACTCCGCCTTTTCCGCCATGTTCCAGGAAACGATCGCGAGAACGCCGCCAAGGCTCGCAAGCGGAATATAGGCCGCGAGCGGCGCGGCCACGAGCATGAACAGCAGGACGAAGACCGCGTGCAGCATGCCCGAAACGGGGCCGTGCGCTCCGGCGCGGACGTTCGTGGCGGTGCGCGCGATCGTTCCCGTCACGCACATGCCGCCGAACGTGACGGCCGCAATGTTGGCCGCGCCCTGCGCGACGAGTTCGCAATTCGAGCGGTGACGGCGGCCGGTCATACCGTCGGCGACGACAGCGGAAAGCAAACTTTCGATGGCGCCGAGAAGTGCAATTGAAATGGCGTCGGGTAGTGCAGCCTGCAATTTGGCAATATCGAACGCCGGCAAATGCGGCGCGGGCAACGTGCGCGGCACTTCGCCAAACCGCGAGCCGATGGTCGCGATGTCGAGACCCAACACCCAGGCGAGGACAGAGGTCACGCCCACGGCGATCAGCATTCCCGGCCAGGTCGGCCTCCATCGGCGCAAGCCGACGATCAACGCAATCGACAATATAGAGATTGCAAGGGTCGCCGGATTGAGCGTTCCGATATGGGAACCGAGCGCGGCGAGCTTGGGCAATAGCGCGGCAGGCTCGTGGGCGAGATTGAGGCCCAGGAGATCCTTGATCTGACTGGCGAAGATGATGACGGCGATGCCCGCCGTAAAACCGACCGTCACCGGAAACGGGATATACTTGATGTAGGTGCCGAGGCGCAGAAAGCCGGCCGCCATCATGATCAGGCCCGCCATCGCGGTCGCCAAGACCAGGCCGTCATAGCCGCGCTGTTCCACGATGGTCGCGATCAACACGATGAAGGCACCGGCCGGGCCGCCGATCTGGTAGCGGCTGCCGCCGAGCGCCGAAATCAGAAAGCCGCCGACGACGGCCGTGAACAAACCTTTTTCGGGCGAGAGCCCGGAACCTATGGCAATGGCCATCGACAAAGGCAGAGCCACGATGGCGACGGTCAGACCCGCGACGGTATCGGCGCGCAGGTCATTCCAGCGGTATCCCTCACGCAAGACCGTCACGAGCTTGGGCGTGAACAGGTCAGCCCAGCTCGGTCGTCCGCGTGCGGAGCTACCGGTTACCGAAGTGTCCATGTCTCCGTCTCCCATTTTGACAAGGAGCGGCGAGATCGTCGGCTGCACCGTCGGCGGTCGTCGTCGCGCAAACTCAGATCTGCGGGCGTTCAGAAGTGCCGGTGCACTCAGACGCTGCCCTTTTTGCCTCGGCCATGGCCCGGTGCCGGGGGCGCGGCCTTCACGGGCTGCCGCTCCCTCAGACGAACGCCCCGGCCCTGTCCGGTGCTTGGCATATTCTCACCGATGAGTTCGACGCCTGCGGCTTCGAACGCTGCTACGACTTTCGTCAACGTATCGACGACGCCGCGAACATTGCCGCTGCTCGCTTCCATGCGCTGAATCGTCGGCAGCGAGACGCCAGCCCGGTCGGCAAGCGTCTGCTGGTCGATGCCGAGAAGAGCGCGACCTGCACGCATCTGCGAGGCCGTGATCAAGCGCAAACCCCCCTGTGCCGATTTTAACGCTTTATGCCTAAGTATTGATGCTTTAAACATCAAGATGAATATTTGAAACATGATCTAGATCAATGGCACGATTGCCCTCGTCCCTCGCGGCTGCTCGCATTGGTGGATCAAGCTGAAATCCGGCATTGTCGGCTCAAGGCGCATTCGCTAGCGTCGTTCTATGCTCGGACCAGCTTTCGGCTTTGAAAGTCTGAGCGTTCGCGTGCAGGAAGAAGCAGGGCAGCAATCGTGTCGAACCCTTTTGAGCACCACCTCGATAAGAATCCGGCAAACTATCAGCCGTTAACGCCCCTTTCGTTCCTGCCGCGGTCGGCGATCGCCGCGCCGAACCACACAGCCATCATTCACGGCAACACACGCATTTCGTACGCGGACTTCTACACCCGTTGCAAAAAGCTCGCGTGTGCGCTGGCGCAGAAGTACATCGGACCGGGCGACACCGTCGCGGTCATGCTCGCCAACACGCCGCCGATGCTCGAAGCGCACTACGCGGTGCCAATGCTCGGCGCAGTTCTGCTGACACTCAACACGCGTCTTGACCCAGCGATCCTCGCGTTCCAGCTCGATCATGGCGGCGCGAAAGTTCTCATCACGGACCGCGAGTTCGCAAACATCATGAAGCCGGCCTTGGCGATGGCCAAGGTGAAGCCGATCATCATCGATTATAACGATCTCGAATTCCCGCAGACGGGCGAGGCGCTCTCGTCAATCGACTATGAAGCGTTCCTGCAAGGGGGGGATCCGGATTTCAAATGGCGCTGGCCGAAAGACGAGTGGGAAGCGATCTCGCTCAACTATACGTCCGGCACGACGGGCAATCCGAAAGGCGTCGTCTATCATCATCGCGGCGCGGCGCTGATGTGCTACGCGAACGCAATCTCGACCGGTATGACACGCTTCCCAGTGTATCTGTGGACACTGCCGATGTTCCACTGCAACGGCTGGTGCTTCCCGTGGACGATCACGATGGTGCAAGGCACGCACGTGTGTCTTCGCTGGGTGCGCGCCAAGGCGATGTACGATTACATCGTGGCGCACAAGGTTTCGCATCTTTCCGGCGCGCCGATCGTGATGGCGACGCTGCTCAACGCACCGGACGACGAAAAGCAGAAGATCGAGCATGTCGTCGCGTTCAATCACGCGGCCGCCCCGCCGCCTGCTTCGGTGATCGCGGCGATGACGGACGCCGGTTTCCATTTGACCCATCTCTACGGGCTGACGGAGACCTATGGCCCGGCGACGATCAACGAATGGGATGCATCATGGAGTGACCTGCCACCGGCCGAACGCAGCGCCAAACGCATCCGCCAGGGCGTGCGCTATGTAGCGCTCGAAGGTTTAAGCGTTCGCGACCCAGAGACGATGCAGGAAGTAACGCCCGACGGCGAAACGCTGGGCGAAGTCATGTTCCGCGGCAATATCGTGATGAAGGGCTATCTCAAGAACGAGAAGGCGACGGATGAAGCGTTCGCAGGTGGGTGGTTCCATTCCGGAGATCTCGGCGTGATGCACCCGGACGGCTACATTCAGCTGAAAGATCGCTCGAAGGACATCATCATCTCGGGCGGCGAGAACATCTCGTCGATCGAGGTCGAAGAAGTGCTTTACAAGCATCCGGCGGTGGCGTTCTGCGCCGTGGTCGCAAAGCCCGACGAGAAGTGGGGTGAGACGCCGTGCGCCTTCATCGAGCTGCGGCCGGGAACGACGGCGACCGCCGACGAGATCATTGAGTGGTGTCGCGCCGGCCTCGCGCGCTACAAGGTTCCGCGCCACATCGTGTTCGCCGAAGTGCCGAAAACCTCGACCGGCAAGATTCAGAAATTCAAATTGCGCGAGATGGCAAAGGACGCGTGAGCGTCTATCCGCACGGAACTTCCGTCGCGCGTGATGCTTTCACAGGTATCCGTTGCGAAGGAAAGTTCTGTTGCCCGCCGCTGCACCGTTTCCCGATTGGTTGATCATTCTGTCGTGGTCGGCGCTCTATCTGGGCGTCGGATGTGCGGCGCTGATCCTGGTCGATGTGGCGCGTTTTCCCCAGCATATGGGAATCATGAATGTCGTGTGGCCGGTGACGGCGCTGTTCGGTACGGTGCTGGTTGCGGCCCTTTATTTCAGGTACGGGCGCAACGCCGAGCCGTCGCATCGCGGCGAAACGCACCAAACGCCGGAGACGCCATTTCCGATCATGGTGGCGAAAGGAACGCTCCATTGCGGCGCGGGCTGCACGCTCGGCGACGTGATTGCCGAGACGCTGGCATTCCTCTTTCCGGCCATCGCTATTCTGTTCGGCTGGAAAACGATTTTTGCCGACAAGACGTATGCCGTCTGGATTCTCGATTTCGTTCTCGCCTTCGGGCTCGGCATCGTCTTCCAATATTTCGCCATCGTGCCGATGCGGAAGCTGGCGCCCCTCGAAGGACTGCGCGAAGCCTTCAAGGCGGATGCGCTGTCGCTGATCTGCTGGCAAATCGGGATGTATGGACTGATGTTTCTGGCGCAACGCTATTTCAGTGCATCGTTCGGCCAACAGGCGAAGCCGGACAGTCCGGTATTCTGGTTTGCCATGCAGATCGCGATGGTCGCCGGGTTCGTCACCAGCTTTCCGGCGAACTGGTGGCTCATCCGCGCGGGCATCAAAGAGAAGATGTAAGACCCACGCAGACCGACGCCGTCAGTACGGCACGGGACCGGTGCCGAGGTGCGAAATATCGGGCTCGGGCCAGATCACCGGCACGAGTAAGCGACTGGCAATCAATTGTGCGCCGCTCATCGACAGATGGTTGTTGTCGAAGTAGAGCACCGCGCCGTCTGTGTAGGGCTTGCAGCGTTTGTCCGAGCACAGCTCCGATGACACGGGAACGAAGACGGCTCCATGCTCCGTCGCGATGGCGTTCAGACGCGCCTCGACGGCATGGACCTGCTTGGCGCCATACTTGAACGAAAAGTCGTTCGGGTCGCGGCCCTTCGCCGTCCAGCGCGCAACCGCCGCCGGGATGCCGGATGCTTCGGGCAGGTCGGGCACAGGGCCGAGGACGACGACGCGATGCCCGGCAGCTTGCAGCGTCGCGATGGTGCGCTCGAAGCTCGGCCAGAACTGATCGGGATACTCGCGATCCCAGGCGAGCGAATAGGTTGCCAGCACGACGGTCGCCGGCGATATCGCCGTCAGCCGATCGATGATGCCGGAGTTGTAGTGCTCGCAGCGATCGTCTGCCGGGAACGTGAAACCGGCAGCGGGCGGGCAGCCCGAGGCCGTGATCTGGCGAACGCTGGCGTGACGTGCCTTTGCGAACTCGCCCAGCGCGGCGCTGAATTCGGCGCCATGGCTGTCGCCATAGACGATGACGCTTGGCGCGACGTCATCGCCGATGATGCACGTGTCGTCATACGAGCGTTTGCCCTCGCCGTGGAAATGGCACTTCTCGCGCAGCGGACTGGCATCGGCTTGCGCAGCGGCGATCTGGAGGACGGCGTCGGGGAAACGCTGCGGCATGCCGTTGAGCCCAACGAGGATCGCCGCCGAGGCGGTCAGCGCGCCAAGGCCCAGCGTGCCGCCTTTGAAAATCGCACTCGGCGAATAGCCCGCAGAGCCGCGGCGGCGGAACGGCTGCTCGACAAAATACCACGTCGCGGTGGCAAGGCCGATCGCGACGGTCGCGAGCGCCAATTGCTCGATGCCGGAGAGGCGTTCGGCTGTCAGGACCTTGGTGAAGACGATCAGTGGCCAGTGCCAAAGATAGAGACTGTACGAGATAAGGCCGAGCAGCATCAGCGGCCGGAATGTCAGCACGCGCGTGCCGAAAGCGCTTTCGGGGCCGCCGCTTCTCCCTTCGCCGGCCCAGATTGCCATCGCCGTACCGACGCATGGCAGAAGGGCTGCGGCGCCGGGGAACGGCGTCTTAGACGTGTAGGCAAAAATTGCGACGGCGATTGCCGTCAGGCCGAGCGCTGCCGCCGCTTCGCTTTGAGGGCGTGAAGTCGGGCGCGGCAAAAGCCCGAGCGCGACGATGGAGCCAGCGAGGAGTTCCCAAGCGCGGGAATGCAAGAGGTAGAACGTCGCCATCGGATGCGCGGGCAGGAAGACAACGCTGGCGACAAGCGATGCCGCGAACGCCAGCCAAACAGTCACGCCGAGCGCCCGCGGCCACCAGCGAAAAACCGCCATCAGCACGAGCGGAAAGACGACGTAGAACTGCTCTTCGATGCCGAGGCTCCAGGTATGGAGCAGCGGCTGGGTGCCGCTGCCGGGATCGAAGTAGCCGGAATGCTGGAAGAACCAGACGTTACTGTAGGACAGCGCTGCCGCCATCAGGCTCGACGCGTAACGCTGCAGCTCGTCGGGCAGAAGAAACGCCATCGCCGCGACCGTCGTGCAGGCGCAAACGAAAACAAGGGCGGGCACGATGCGCCGGATGCGGCGCTCGTAAAAACGCGCGATACTGAATGTCCCGGCGGTCAGTTCGGCGGCAATCAATCGGGTAATCAGAAAGCCGGACAGAACGAAGAAAATATCAACGCCGACGAAGCCGCCGGTCACGAACGGCAGGTCGAGGTGATACGCCACGACCGCTGCGACGGCGATGCCTCTCAGTCCATCGAGATCCGGCCGATAGCCTTCGCCCGGCTTGGCTGAATGGCTAAGCACGCGCGCGGTTCCCCGCGACAGCCCAAGCCGGCTTCTTTGCAATGGCGCTCATGAACCCTCAGAAGACTTCCGAATTCCGGTGCGCACGACCAAGGCGCGGCCGCACTATCGTCATTCGTCGACCGGCTCTCAAACGATTTATTTCTCGTCTTCCGTCGCAGCATTCAATGGGCGTTCAGAAATGCCACAGAGCGGTCTTTAATGCCCTGTTTTCGCCATCGGCGTCGTCCGAAGCGCTTAAATGCATCAAAATTTGGCATGGGGACCCTCTCTGGGTCCCGGGGGCTCGCGAAAGGGCTCGCCCGGCATGACACGCCGATCAAACGCCATCGGGCCGCAATACGAAGCGAGAAAAGGACCTTAGCCCTGAAGCCGAGACGACATACTAGCGGCGGTTAAAACTCAACTTCGAGTTCAACGATCTCGTCGGGTTCGACGAGCGCGCCTTGCGTCCATTCCTGCATCAGCGGCCAGTGGAAGATGGTTTCGCAGTAACCCGACAGTTCCGGTTCTAGCGGCACGGCGTAGGTGCGGAAGCGGGTGCAAACGGGAGCGTACATCGCGTCGGCGACGGTCGGCGTCTCGCCGAAGAGATAGGGACCACCGTATTTGCTGAGACATTCCAGCCAGATCGTCTTGATCCGCTCAACGTCCGGCCGGGCGCCGGAAAAGATCTTGAAGGACTGGTGACGGGCCTTCAGGTTCATCGGCAGAGCCGAGCGCAGGTTGTAGAAACCGGAATGCATTTCGCCCGAGATCGAACGGCAGTGCGCGCGCGTTGCCTGGTCGGCGGGCAGCAGCCCGGCGTCGGGCGCGATCTCCGCCATGTATTCGGCAATCGCGAGCGTGTCCCAGACCGTCACAGCGCCGTGGATCAGCCGTGGCACCCGGACCGAGGGTGAGAGCAGCAGAAGCTCCTGGCGAATCTCCTGATCGTCATGCGTCACGATCTCCTCGTCGAAATCGAGGCCCGCCATCCGGCACAGCAACCAGCCGCGCAGCGACCAAGATGAATAGTTCTTCGACGATATCGTCAGTGTCGCGTTCGCCATAGACGATCAGCTCCGTCGCATCCTAACCCTGCCTAAACAATCCTCTCGCAGTGCAACGAAGAATGCACTACGTTTTTCAGTCGCATGGTTTTTTACGGTTACTGCCGGGGGGACTTTCTCGCGAATGCTTTACCAAGCCTATCAGTTTCAAGACGACCTGCTCGCTCCTTTCCGCGAAGTCGCCAAGAACTCGAAAGCCGCGATAGAAAAAGAGCTTTTTCCAACCGTCGACGCCCTGAAGTCGCATTTGGCTGCGGGCTTCGAGATGATCTCCCGGTTCCAACTTACGCATACGCGACCCGACTTCGGGATTTCGACGGTGCGAGTCGGCAACCGCGACGTGCCGGTGACGGAAGAAGTGGCGTTCAGCCTGCCGTTCGGGAATCTCCTGCGCTTCAAGAAGGATATCGACGCGCCGCAGCCGAAGGTGCTCGTGATCGCACCCCTGTCGGGACACTTCGCGACGCTCCTTGCCAAGACGTGCGAGACCCTGCTGCAGGACCACGACGTCTACATCACCGACTGGGCGAACGCCCGCGACGTGCCGCTGGATGCCGGGCGTTTCGGCGTCGATGAGCACGTCGATTACGTCATTCGTTTTCTTGAAGAACTCGGACCCGACTCGCATCTGCTCGCCGTCTGCCAGCCGTGCGTGCAGGCGCTCGTCGCCGTTGCCGTCATGTCGGAGGATAAGAACCCGGCGACGCCCCGTTCTATGACGCTGATGGCCGGTCCGATCGACGTGCGCGAAAGCCCCACGGCCGTCAACAAGCTCGCGAACGACAAGCCGCTGTCGTGGTTCAAGTCGAATGTCACGGCGCGGGTGCCGTCGCGGTATCCGGGGCGCGGCCGCCGCGTCTATCCGGGATTCGTGCAGCTCTTCAGCTTCGTCGCCATGAATGTCGATCGTCACCGGGCGCAGCACCAGAAGCTTTACGAGCATCTGGCTAACAACGAAATCGCGGAAGCGCAGAAGATCAAGACCTTCTACGACGAGTATTTCGCGGTGCTCGATCTAACGGAAGAATTCTACATCGAAACGATCGACCGGATTTTTCAGCAAGCGCAACTCGCGACTGGCGACTTCACCTATCACGGCCGCAAGGTCGATCCCGGCAAGATTCTGAGAACGGCATTGCTGACGGTCGAGGGCGGACGCGACGACATTTGCTCGCTGGGGCAGACGTCAGCCGCGCACGATCTCTGCCATTCGCTTCGGCCGCATTTGAAGCGCCATCACCTGCAAGCCAATGTCGGCCACTACGGCACGTTCAACGGCAAACGGTGGGAACGCGAGATTTATCCGGTCGTGAAGAATTTTATCCTATCGATGGAATAGCGGCGCGGCGACGCGAAAGGGACGTCGCTG
This sequence comes from Hyphomicrobium sp. MC8b, assembly GCF_905067615.1. Classification (NCBI taxonomy): domain Bacteria; kingdom Pseudomonadati; phylum Pseudomonadota; class Alphaproteobacteria; order Hyphomicrobiales; family Hyphomicrobiaceae; genus Hyphomicrobium; species Hyphomicrobium sp. MC8b. The sequence goes on from NZ_LR898465.1 coordinate 3,673,520, forward strand.
TCGCGCCCGGCAGCGTCCGAGTTCTCTCCGACCGAGCGAGCACACTCGAAGGAAGCGCCGGGCCGTTCTATTTCACCCAGACTTTATGCTGGCAATCGAGCCATTTAGCGATAACGGACCGATCGTGAAATTGGATCGCTCCGCAGTTCTGGCAGACGATCATCAGCACGTTGACGGGTGCGTTGCTGGATGACGATTTCCGCTCGCACGTCAGCATGTGAATGTCGACGTCGCAATTGGAGCGAAAGCGCCCGCAGACCGGGCAACCCGTAATGTGCTTTCCGAAGAGGAATTTATCGACCTCGGCTTTCGTGAGGTCGCGTGTCTCAGTGGCCGTTTCTCGTTCCACTGTTGCGGTATCAGTCATCGCAATCACCGTGGGTTCATTTGAATAGTTGAATCGTATGATGATAACCCCTGCGACACAAGAAGAGTTCGGCAACTCGCGCGATATTTTACGGCGATTCAATGCGCTCAATCCTTTTGCGGCGCCGCGATTGCGTTGCAATAAGCGCAGTGGTTTTTGAGCCGTTTGCCGCAAGTCAATGCGATCGAACGCAAAGCACTTCTCAGCACGCGTTCCATTTCGGCGAATTGGAACGGCACACCATTCAACACGTTGATCACCAGAACGCGAGGGGCAGTCGCGCTTCAATGGACAACGTATGGAGGTGTTTCAATGCTGAAGTTTTCACTCACTGCCCTCGCACTCGTCGCGACGTCGACGTTTGCGATGGCGGACCCGAACATGAGCAAGCCCGGGGGCGGAAACGGTCCGGGCGGCGGCGCGATGGAGCGCTCCGGCGGCGATCTGAAAGGCGGAGGTTTAGGTGACCGCGGTATGGGAGATCGCGGCCCGGCAATGAAGGGCAGCGAGGCGGGCCAAGCGAAAAGCCTTGGCGACCGCCAAATGAGAAGCGACCGTAGCGAGGCACAGGAGAGCCATCGCGACGCGACGGACAGGTCTGCGTCTTCCGGCGACAGGAATGACAGCGCACGCAGCGAGAATAGCCCCAACGACAAGCGGAATGCTCACCAGTACAATCGTCAAGCCGAGGACAATAATGGTAGTGGCAAACGCGAAAACCGTGCTGATACGAACGATCGAAACGACCGTGCACGTTCCAATGAGGCCAGGGACAACTCCCGGCCGGATCGGGGCGCGACGGGCGCCGGCGAGGGCACGGAAGGCAAGGCAGGGGCAAAAGGTTCGCTGACGAACATCAGCCCGGAGCAGAAGACGAAAGTGCGCGCGGCATTTTCCGGACATCGGGTGGCGCCCGCCCGCGATATCGGGGTTGATGTGCGGGTCGGCGTAGTCGTGCCGCGGTCGGTGCATTTCTATCCGTTGCCGCCTACCATCGTGACGATCGCGCCCGACTATAGCGGCTACGAGTACTTCATGATCGACGACTCGCACGTTGCGATCGTTGATCCCGACACGCTCGAGGTCGTTGATATTATCGTCGTTGCGTAGCCTTTACGCGCAGAGGATTGAAAGCCGCCGGAATTCCCGGCGGCTTTTTTTGTGGGCTGTTCCCGCTTGACTGGGGCCGGCATTCGCCGAGATGGCGAGGACTATAGAGACATCGCCCGTCACTTGACGGATGTTATAACATCCGACTATATGTGCGATCCTCAACCCCGGGAGATTGGCTATGGATTCCGACATCATCACGCATTTGAAAAAGACCGCCGTCACGAAGGACGGGCGCTTGCCCGTGACGGTGCTTTCCGGGTTCCTCGGCGCAGGCAAGACGACGCTGCTCAATCACGTCTTGAATAACCGGCTGGGCCTCAAGGTCGCGGTCATCGTCAATGACATGAGCGAGGTCAACATCGATGCCGATCTCGTCGCGATGGGCGGCAGCAATCTCTCGCGAACCGACGAGACATTGGTTGAGATGTCGAACGGCTGCATTTGCTGCACGCTGCGCGACGATCTCTTGAAGGAGGTCCGCCGCCTCGCTGCCGAACGCCGGTTCGATTACCTGATGATCGAGTCGACCGGTATCGCCGAGCCGCTTCCCGTCGCGACGACATTCGAGTTTCGCGACGAAGAAGGCCGCAGCCTTTCGGACGTCGCGCGCCTCGACACGATGGTGACGGTGGTCGATGCCGCACATCTGCTGAAAGATTATTCGTCTCGCGACTTTCTGAAAGATCGCGGCGAGGTTGCGGGCGAAGACGACGAGCGACCGCTCGTGCAGCTTCTCGTCGAGCAGATCGAATTCGCCGATGTGATCATTCTGAACAAGGTCGATATCGCGACGCCGGAAGACATCTCAGCGGCACGGACAATCCTCCGTTCCCTTAATGCCGATGCACGCATCATCGAGACGAGCCATGCGCGCGTCGATACCTGGGACATTCTCGATACCGGGCTTTTCGATTTCGAGCATGCTCATCGCCATCCGACCTGGCTGAAGGAGCTCAACGGCTTCAAGGAGCACACGCCGGAAACGGACGAATATGGCGTTACGAGCTTCGTCTATCGCGCGCGGCGGCCATTCGTGCCGGAAAAAATCCATGCGTTCTTCAATACGGCATGGCCCGGTGTCGTCAGGGCGAAAGGTTTCTTTTGGCTGGCTTCGCGGCCGCAATGGGTTGGCGAGGTCAGCCAAGCGGGCGCCGTCGTGCGGCATGAAGCAATTGGCTATTGGTGGGCGGCGGTGCCGAAAAAGAACTGGCCCGCCGATGCCAGCCTCGTCGAGCGGATCGACAAGGGTTGGCACAAGGTCTGGGGCGACCGCCGCCAAGAGATCGTCTTCATCGGCATGCGCGACATGGACCAGGACCGTATCAAAGCCGATCTCGATGCCTGCCTGCTCCCCGTTGCTGAGAATAAGCCGCTCGACGTCTCGGCGTGGCGATCGCTACCCGATCCGTTCCCTGAATGGCGCCGGGACGCCGCATAAATGAGCCGATGCCGTTTCACTGGGCCGGACAAAACCGATGTCCGGCCCTACATCATTATTTTCGATCAGTTCGATTGGGCTTTACGTGGCTAAGGGCCGCGTACACAGTGCTTTCCCCGCAATAATTGTTCTCTATCAATGACGGCGTTAGGAGAGCGGTGTCGTTCGGCGGGATTTCCGCTCTCTTTCTGCAAACCTGCAATGGAGAGCTTCCATGAATTTCAAACGGCGTGTAGCTGCCGCCACGCTTGTCGCTGCGCTTGCGATTGTCCCAATCTCCCGCGCATACGCGGAAGAAGCCGATGCCGAAAGCCTCGTCAACGCACTCAACGCCGTCTTCGGCGCTCACAAAGGTCTGCGTGCGGCGCATCCGCATGGCTTTTGCGTCAAAGGCAACTTCGTGGCAGACCCTGCCGCTGCCACGCTGACGAAAGCTCAGCACTTCAATTCGAAGACGCCGGTTGGAGTCATCGCCCGCTTTTCGATGGCAGGCGGCAGCCCGGATGCTTCCGACGCTCAGAAAGATAATGCACGCGGCTTTGCGATCCATTTCGATCTCGGACAGGACACCACGACCGACCTCGTGACGATCTCGGCACCCGTTTTTGTTGCGCGCGATCCGGATCAATTCCTGAAGCTGCTGCAAACGGTCGCGACGAAAGACAAGGCGAAGATCGGCGAATTCTTCAAGGAGAACCCGAATTCGACTGGGCAAGTCGCATGGCTCAACGCACGACCGGTACCGGCGAGCTTCGCGACCGTCGATTACTGGGGCGTTCATGCTTTCACTGCAACGAACGCGGAAGGCAAGAAGCAGGTCTTCAAGTACAAGCTCGTTCCGGTCGCGGGCGACGTCGGCCTGTCGGATGAGGAAGCGAAAAAGAAAGATCCCGACTTCTATCGTCCGGAGTTGAAAGATCGGCTGGCCAAAGGCCCTGCGCAGTTCAAGCTGATCGCAATTCTCGGTGAGCCCGGCGATCCGACCGACGATCCGACGGCGATGTGGCCGGAAGACAAGCGCAAAACACTGACGCTCGGCACACTCTCGATCACCGGCTTCGAAGACGACAAGACGTGCGATGCCGGCATCTTCGATCCGACCAACGTGACCGACGGCATCGACGGGCCGGAGAACGATAAGATCTTCCCGATGCGTTCGGCAGCTTACGCGGTCTCGTTCTCGCGCCGCGCGGCGCCGTAACGGGCCCAAAGGCAATTCCTTTTCATCCCGGCCTTCTTACCGGAAGCCCTGGGCCGGGATGACCACCGTTTGAACGTCTCGCGAATCAGCGACGCACGGTAGAAAACTCCAAAAATATAAAAGCCCCGCCCGGCTGTCGCCGGTGGCAGGGCTTAGACCATGAATTCGATTTTTGGTTCCTGAGCTAGTGGCGCGTCTCTCTACGCAGCCGCTCGATTTCGTCTTTGAGTTTCAGCTTTTCTTGCTTCAACCTGCGGACTTCGATGTCGTCCGAACCTGGGCTGACTGCTACCTGATTGATTTTTTGTTCGAGTGCCCGGTGCTTCTCTGCGAGTTCCGCGAGATGAGCCGTGATCGTCATCAGTTGCCTCCTGTGGAGATTGCCGACGTTGAAATCGTGCCACACGTTTCTCACGTTGTCCAACGCGTCTTAGGTCTGAGCTTGGATGTTTGATTTTTGTTACTGTTGCCGTCATAGCTGCGGCTATTAGTGATTCGTAAAATAAATTCAGACGATTAGAAAGGTCGCCCAGGTCCGCGCTTTGGAAGGCTTGCCAGATGGGAGGCAATCGCCCAAAAGCGATGGACAGTCGATCCGGGTAGCGACAGGGAATAGGCATGGAGCGGCGCGACGAACGCGAGCTCAGGGAACAGTTGGTCACGTTGCGCGGCGAGCATCGCGAGCTCGACAGCGAAATCGCTGCCCTTGAAGGTAACCCTTCGGCTGACCAACTTCTTATCAAGCGGCTGAAAAAGAAGAAACTCGTCCTGAAAGATCGAATAACCCAGATCGAGGACAAGCTCCTTCCGGACATTATTGCGTGAACGACGTTTCGCGCTAGGCTGCTTTGCAGCTCCCGCGCGTTTATGAGTTCATGACCTCGCCCTCACCTGCCGTCGATACCTGGCTTTATCCGGTCGGATCCGGAATTTATTGCGAACCCGGCGATTTTTACATCGACCCCGGTCGGGCGGTCGATCGCGCCATCATTACCCATGGCCATAGCGACCACGCCCGCTCCGGGCATCGCGCCGTTCTGGCGACGGCTGAAACCATCGCCATCATGAAGGTGCGCTACGGCGAGGAATGCGCCGGTTCGTTCCAGGCGTTGGCGCTCGGCGAGACGATTTCAATCAACGGCGTCCGCGTCCGGCTCGTACCAGCGGGCCACATTCTCGGTTCGGCGCAAGTCGTCATCGAATGGGCCGGACGACGCGCGGTTATCTCGGGCGACTACAAACGCGCCAGCGATCCTACGTGTACACCGTTCGAACTCGTGCCTTGCGATGTGTTCGTGACCGAAGCGACGTTCGCGCTACCCGTATTCCGGCATGAGAAGGCCGCGCACGAAGCGCAGAAGCTGCTGGCATCGCTCGCGGCCGAGCCCGACCGCACGCATCTTGTCGGCGCCTATAACCTTGGCAAAACCCAACGCATGATCCGCGTCGTTCGCGATCAGGGCTATGACAAGCCGATCTATCTGCACGGTGCAGTCGCGTCGCTGACGGAGCTATATCAGAAGCTCGGCATCGATCTTGGCGACCTTCAACTTGTATCGGAGACAGATGCGAAAGCGATCCACGGCGGCATCGTGATGTGTCCGCCGTCGGCGCTTGGCGATCGCTGGTCTCGCCGGTTCGGCGATCCCGTAACGGCGTTCGCGAGCGGATGGATGCGCGTGCGCGGGCGCGGTCGTCAGCATGGTGTCGAGCTGCCGCTTGTCGTGTCCGATCACGTCGATTGGCCGGAGCTCATCCAGACGATCATCGAAACGGAAGCTGAAGACGTTTGGGTGACGCACGGCCGCGAAGATGCGCTGGTGCATTATCTCGGCTCCATCGGACGCAAAGCGCGCGCGTTGGCGCTCGTCGGATACGGCGAGGAGGCGGAATAGCGATGCAAGCGTTCGCCCGCCTGCTCGATAGTCTTGTCTATACGCAGAGCCGTAATCGCAAGGTCGCGCTGCTTGGGCATTATTTTCGCAACGCGCCCGATCCCGATCGCGGCTGGGCGCTCGCGGCGCTAACGGACGGCGTGCCGATCCGCATTCCGTTGCGGCGCATGCTGAGCGATCTCGTCTCGCGCTTCGTCGATCCGGTGCTTTACCGCCTGTCGCGTGACTACGTCGGCGACACGGCGGAAACGGTGTCGCTGCTCTGGCCGGATGATCGGGTTGTCGTTGCGACGCCGGACGTTTCAGAGGCTGTCGAAACCCGAGATGACGTGCCGGAAAAGCCGAAGCAGCTTGTTCTGGATCTCACCCCCACCGCTCGTCAGTCCTCCACCCCTAGCCCCTCCCCGCAAGGGGGAGGGGAATCGTTCACTTCTCCCTCGCCCCGCGTGCGGGGAGAGGGCTGGGGGGAGGGGCAGCCGTCGCCGAATGTTTCCGCGCCTCGGCCTCTCCCCGTAAAGGAAGGAGAGAGTAACAACGGGAACTCTCACCTGCCCTCCACGATGGGCGTTCCCACTTCTCCCCTCTCCTTGACGGGGAGGGGTCGGGGGTGGGGTGAAGCGGGACATAACTCCGGTGAGCCGCCGGAGCTTGCCCTCGGCGCGGTCATTGAGGCGATGGCGGACGGTACGACTGCGCAACGCACCGAGTGCCTGGGACACCTCCTCGATCAGCTCGACGCGACCGGCCGCTGGGCGCTTTTGAAACTCATCGGCGGCGCGCCGCGCGTGGGCGTATCTGCGCGTCTGGCGCGAACGGCCTTGGCGGAATGCTACGGGCGCGACGTCTCCGAGATCGAAGAGATCTGGCACGCGCTGACGCCGCCCTATCTCGATCTCTTTCGGTGGCTCGATGGTGAAGCCGGGCGTCCGGACCCTGGTTCCAAGCCCGTCTTTCGGCCGGTCATGCTTGCGCATCCGATCGAGGAAGAAGATTGGCCGCGGCTTTCGCCGGAAGATTTTTCGGCGGAATGGAAGTGGGACGGCATTCGCGTGCAGATCGCGGCGCGTGGCGGCGAGGTGAAAATGTTCTCTCGCCAGGGCGATGACATCTCTGGCGCGTTTCCCGAAATTCGCAGCGCATTTCAGGGGCACGATTGCGTCGTCGATGGCGAATTGCTTGTTATGCGCGACGGCGACATCGCGCCGTTCAACGACTTGCAGCAGCGTCTCAACCGCAAGACCGTGACAGCGAAGATGATGCAGATGTATCCGCCGCATGTGCGGCTCTACGATCTGCTATTCGATGGAGCAGAAGACTTGCGCGGGCTGTCGTTCGGAGACCGGCGCGCGCGGCTCGAAGCGTGGCACGCTAAACATCATCCGCCGCTGACGGATGTGTCGCCGCTCGTGGCGTTCAAGACGTTCGAGGAACTCGGCGAGCTATGGGCGTCGGCGCGGGCGGAAGGTATCGAAGGCCTCATGTTGAAGAGGCGCGCGAGCGTTTATCAGGCGGGCCGCGTCAAGGGCGAATGGTTCAAGTGGAAGCGCGCGGCTCTGACGCTTGACTGCGTGCTGATGTACGCGCAGCGCGGATCGGGCAAGCGGTCGTCGTATTATTCAGATTACACGTTCGGCGTCTGGAAGACGGACGACAACGGCGAGAAGCAACTCGTTCCGGTTGGTAAAGCCTATTCAGGCTTTACCGACGAAGAGCTGCTCGAACTCGACAAATGGATCAGGGGCCATACGACGGAAGCGTTCGGGCCGGTGCGCGCGGTCGAACCGCAGCTTGTGTTCGAGGTCGCGTTCGATGCCGTGCAGCCGTCGACGCGGCACAAGTCAGGCGTCGCGATGCGGTTTCCCCGGATTCATCGCATCCGCTGGGACAAGCCCGCCGCCGAAGCCGACACTCTGGAAAGTGTTCTGCGGTTGATCGGGGGCGCGACGGCCGCAACGGCTGCGGAGCAATCACGTCTCGCGTAAATATTTACCCGGCCCGATCCGCTCCGTCATGCCAACGGAGGTCGGCACCCAGACACGCGTCAGAAAATTTGGTGTGTCTTGCTTGGATGGATCCCGGCTGCGCCGGGCTGACGGCAATAAAAACGCTTCATCCTCGGCAGGAAGCCGAGGATGACATTTGTTGAGGTGATCGCTTACTCGGCGGCGGCTTTGGCGGCTTCCGCAGGATTTGCCGTCTCGGCGATGTAGCTCATCGCAGCGGCGACGCCGCCCTTCTTGTGGGGAACGCCTGCCAACTCGAAGCCCATCTCGACGCCGGTCAGCGCGCCGAGCACCGTCAGCTCGTTGGTGTCACCGAGATGCGCGATGCGGAACGCCTTGCCAGCGATCTTGTTGAGACCGGTACCGAGCGACATGTTGAAGTTGTCGAGCACAATCTTGCGATACGCATCGGCGTTATGGCCTTCGGGCATTTGCACCGTCGTGACGGCGGGCGAATAATACTTCGCGTCGCGGCACTGAATTTCAAAACCCCAGGCGCGGACGGCGCGACGGGTTGCCTCTGCCAAACGGCGATGACGCGCGAAGACGTTTTCCAGGCCCTCCTCGTTGATCATGTCGATCGCTTCGGCGAGGCCATAGAGGAGGCTCGTCGCCGGCGTGTACGGGAAGTAGCCAGTCGAATTCATCGACAGCATGTCGTCCCATGCGAAATAGGACTTCTTGAGCTGGGCGGTTTTCGACGCCTCAATGGCCTTGGCGCTGATCGCGGTGAACGACAGGCCCGGCGGCAGCATCATGCCCTTTTGCGAGCCGGACACCGTGACGTCGATGCCCCACTCGTCGTGGCGGATGTCGGCGGCGGCCAGAGAGGAGATCGCGTCGGCCATCAGCAGCGCGGGGTGGCCCGCGGCGTCGATCGCCTTGCGTACTTCATCGAGGCGCGTCAGACATCCGGTCGAGGTTTCGTTGTGGACCACGCAGACGGCTTTGATCTTCTTGTTCGTGTCTTCGCGCAGCTTCTTCTCAATGGCGTTGGCATCGGCGCCAATGCGCCAGTCGGTCGAGATGACTTCCGTTTCAAGACCGAGCCGGCGCGCCATGGCTTCCCACAGCACGGCGAATTGCCCAGTCTCGCACATCAGCACCTTGTCGCCGGGCGACAGCGTGTTGCTGAGACCCGCTTCCCAGGCGCCCGAACCGGACGAGGGATAAATGATGACGTGGCCCTGGGTCTTGAACAGTCCCTTGATGCCACCGAGCACGCGACGGCCGAGTTCTCCGAACTCAAGGCCGCGGTGATCGAGAACCTGACGCGCCATCGCGGCCAGAATCCGCTCCGGAACGGGGGTCGGCCCCGGGATCTGCAAAAAGTGGCGGCCGGGGCGGCGGTGGCTTGTCGACATTCGCGTAGTCCTCAAAGAGTCTTATTATTGTTCGTCTCCGCGGGTGTCCTAGTACCGAACCGTTCCGGATACAATTGGCCCGAAGACCGATTTTCGCGCCTGTACTGCGCATTTTGTCCTGGTGACTGTTTGAACAGGAAAAAATGGTTCTTTCCCGTAATAACAAGCACGTCGGAGGCGCGCCACTTGCATCGAAGCGCTGGTGGGCGCATGTCACCCGGACATGGGGCGAAATACTGAAATGTATGCAAGTGAACCAGGCAGTCTTGTCCGTCTGACGGCGGTCGAGGCGCAAAAGGCGCTCGCCGCAGGCGATCTGACATCGGAACAGCTTGTCGGCGCTTGTCTCAAGCGGATTGCCGAGCGCGAGCCGGAAATCGGCGCGTGGGCACATCTCAATAGCGCCGCTGCGCTGGCGGCGGCCCGTGCGAGCGACCAACGGCGGGCGGGCGGCGAGCCGTTGGGGGCGCTGGAAGGCATCCCGGTCGGCGTCAAGGACATCATCGACACCAAAGACTTCCCGACGGAGCTTGGCTCTGAGATTTTCGCAGGCCGTCAGCCGACTGAGGATGCTTTCGTCGTCTCCGAACTGAAGGCTACTGGGGCGATTATTCTCGGCAAGACGGTGACGACGGAATTCGCGTTCTTCGGTCCGGGCAAAACGCGCAATCCGCACGATTTCGAACGAACGCCGGGCGGGTCGTCGTCCGGTTCGGCCGCTGCCGTCGCCGATTTTCAGGTGCCGATTGCGCTCGGTACGCAGACGGCCGGGTCGATCATCAGGCCCGCGTCCTATTGCGGCGTCATCGGCTACAAACCAACGTTCGGATACGTGTCGCGCACCGGCGTTCTCGAACAGTCGGCGCCGCTCGACACGATCGGCGGCTATGCGCGCTCGGTCGACGACCTAGCGCTGTTGATCGACTGCATCAGCGGTTTCGATACGGTTGACCGCGATATGATCGGCCACGATCCGCAGTTGATGTCGGCGATGCAAAACGCGAAATCACGGGCGCCGCGGCGGCTGGCGTTCATCAAATCGCCAGCTTGGGCGCAGGGCGACGAGAAGATGCGCGCCGCGATCGAATTGTTCGCTTCGACTTTCCAGGGCATCGAGGTCACCGAAACGGAATTGCCTGCGGGCTTCGAGCACATCATCCGCCTGCAGCAGATCGTGCAGTTTTCGGATATCGCGCGCAACTACGGGCCGATCGCCGATGCGCATCCGAACCGCGTGTCGGAGAAGCTCAAGGAAGTGATCGCCGAGGGACGGTCGTTCTCGGCGACAAGCTACGACGACGCGCGCAGCAAGCAGGAAACGTTGTGCGAGGCGCTGCGACCGATCTTCGTCCACAACGACGCCATCCTGACACCTGCAGCCCCCGGCATCGCGCCGGTCGGACTGCAGAGCACGGGCAGCCCAATGTTCAACGGCCTGTGGACCTATCTCAAGCTGCCGTGCATCTCGCTACCGCTGCTGACCGTCGATGCGATGCCTCTTGGCGTGCAGCTCGTTGGCGCGCGCGGAGACAGCGGACGCCTGCTCGGCGTCGCGTCGTGGATGATGAAAGAGCGCGGGCGGAGAACGTAGGCGAACTGTCCCCGAAAATTGCCGCGCCGGTTTCGTCCTCTGTCGTAATCCCGCCGCAGCCCGGATCCAGCCAACCCGATACACCGCGTATGTTGATCGTTGTCTGGGTGCCGACCTCCATCGGCACGAGGAGATGGAGGCACCGGAACCCCAGCATGATGCAAAACAAAATGGCCGGGGAGAGCCCGGCCATTTCGTAAAAACATTTGCGAGCGTTCAGGCTCAAGCGAGCTTGAACGGCATCTCCTTGCCGGCGAAGAACGCATCGATGTTATCGAGCGCTTCGAAGCCCATCTGGTTGCGTGCTTCGATCGCCGCCGAGCCCAGATGCGGGAACAGGAACGTGTTCGGCAGGTCGTAATAGCCTTCATTGATCTTCGGCTCACCGGCGAAAACGTCGAGGCCGGCGTAGGCCAAGCGACCCGACTTCAGTGCTGCAATCGTGTCTTCGTCGTTGACGAGATCGCCGCGCGCTGTGTTCACGACGATGGCGCCCTGCGGCAGCTTCTCGATTGTTGCCTTGTTGAAGAAGCCGCGCGTTTCCGGCGTCGACGGAGCGTTGATCGAGAAGAACTGCGAGATCTTCAAGAGGCTGTCGAGGCTGTCGTGGTAGGTGGCGTTGTACTTCGCTTCCACCTCGGGCTTCGCGCGGTAGATGTCGTAGTAATGGATTTCCATGTCGAAGCCGCGGGCGCGCTGCGCGAGGGCCTGGCCGATTTTGCCGAAGCCGTAGATGCCGAGCTTCTTGTTGTCGAGGCGCTGACCGACGAGTTGCAGCGGCTGCCAGCCCGGCCACGACCGCGTGCGGATCATCTTTTCGCCTTCGGAAGCGCGGCGCGCCGAGCCCAGAAGCAGCAGCATCGCGATTTCGGCGGTGGCGACCGTCACGCCGTGCGGGGCGTTGCCGACCTTGATGCCGCGCTTCTTGCAGGCTTCGAGATCGATGTGGTCGAAGCCGATCGAGAACGTCGAGATGCACTTGATGTTCTCGGGGATCTTTTCGATCACCGCAGCGGGGCACTTCTCGTTGAGGGTGAGAAGGATGGCATCGACCGTTTTCGCCGTCTCGAGCATCTCGTCGACAGTGATCTTCGGATTATCTCCATGTGCGATGACATCGTAGGTCTCGCGGGCGCGGGCCATGGCGGCTTCGGGCAGAGGCCACGTAATCAGGATCTTCTTCTTAGACATGACGTGAGGGGTCCTCCCGGACATTCGGATGTTTTTCGCCGGCACGCTTGTGCCCGACCAAAGCGCAACTGACAAGTCCGGCAAGTCGCTCCGCTGCACCGCAACCTGCCGCTGGACAACGCTTTTTTCACCATAACGGAGGCATGATCGGCCGCGAGGGAAATTTAGGTTTTCGCGTCCAGGGCGTTGTCATGCGTACGGTCTTGTTCGGTTTGATCCTGCTGGCAGTCGGCAAGGTCTGGTTCCAGGACCATACCTATCGCGTCGCCATGAGCGATGCCGTGGTGGATGCCTATCGCGACCATGCCATCGAGATCTGTCGCCGGATGGCGCTGAAGCGGGGCACGGATGCGCGCGAGGACGGCGTTTCTGCGTGGGGTACGGCATCGAAGGCCGAAGCCGTTATAGGCAATCCGGACATCGACGTCGCGATCTGGGATACGCAGAACCCACGGTGGAACCAGCGTTTTCGCGATCCGCAGTTGATCCTGAGTTCGACGGGCGGCGCGGCGCGGTGTGCCTATGACGTTCGCCAGGGCAGTGCGACGCTTTCGCTAGCGGCGCGCTGAGCCGGGCGATCTTCCGACGCGCTATGGTTCGACCTTATCCCTGCCTGCGGCGGGATGGCGGTGGATGAGGCGCACTGGCAGCAGCTTTAGGCATGCAGATACACTGCGCACCCTTTAACCAACAACATCCTGTTCATCTTTGATCGTGACAATGACGGAGTGAGTCGGCTTCGCCGATCACGAGAGCGTTCGGCAATGGGGTGCGCCGGCGCTGCGGGGAAATGAACTGAGGCCATGGCCGAACACAGCGCACGCGCCGACCATCATCGCTTTCGGTCCGCCCTTGCGGATGCCAAGGTGGCTGTCGTCAAGCGGGCAAAGGCCGTGGCGCTTTTCCCGTTGGTGATAGGATTGATCGCCTGGGCCGTCGTGGCGTTCGTTCCGGACCGTTATGCGGCATTCGTATTGATCCAGGTCGATCCTGGACGGGCGATGCCATCGGCTGATGAGCCGAAAACGTCTCCACCGGCGGCATTCGAACTTGAACGCCGCGAGGTCGAGAAACAGATCGAGAGAATGACCTCGCCTGCGTTGCTCGATAACGTGGTGACGGCGATGGATCTGACGGCCGATCCGGAATTCCAATCGCGGTCCTGGCTCTCGCGGCTGATGTCGCCCCTCGGTAACTCCGATCCACATGCCATAGCGCGCGAAGCACTGGAAACGCGGCTGTCGGTTCGACGGGTTCACAATTCGTCTTTGATCAATATCGGCATCTCATCGCACGATGCGGCGAAGGCGGCGAAAATCGCCAATGCCGTCGCGGCGCGCTACATCGCCGAGCTGCTTTCTGAAGCAACCGCGAACAGCAGCGCAGAGAAACGATCGGCCGAACCGACCGCTTCGGAGAAGGTTTTTGCTTCCCTTCTCGATCGCTATGGACTGACGCGGACGCTGACGGGCTCGCGGATCGTTGAGGCCGCAAAAATACCTGATGTGCCAGCGGGGCCGAAACGCGTCCGCATCGCTGAGACGGTGGCGATGTCAACGCTTCTGCTCATGCTGATGCTTGCTGTTCTGCTCGAACGCGATACGCGACTGCGTACCCGAAAGGTCGAGCAGATGCTCGCCTGTCCGCATATGACGTCGCTTCCCGCGGTGACGCACGACGATGAAGCCACGCATGCGATGCGCCGGGCGCGATTGATCATTGCTGAGCCCGGATGCCGTTATGCGGAAGCCGTTCGTGCGGCGTGCGACGCGCTCAAGGCGCGCGCCAATGGTGACGGTCCGAGCGTGATCCTCACGGTATCGGCGCTGACCGGTGAAGGCGCTGAGCCATTCGCATCGAACATCGCGCATCATCTGGCGGTCGACGGACAAAAGACGTTGCTGGTCGATTGCGATTTTCACGCCAAGGTGCTCAGCCGCGAGCTGACCCCGCATGCGCCGCCAGGGCTGCTCGATCAAATCGCGTCGCATGCGCCGGTCGAGAACGTCATTCTGCGCGACAACCTGACGGGACTGCATTTCCTGCCATCGTGCGGCTCGGCACCGATCCCGCTGGCGATGCCGTCTGCACTTCGTTCGGTGGCGTTCACGGCGGCATTCCAGCACCTCAAGGCACGCTTCCCGACGATCATCATCTCGGCGCCGCCGTTACTCGAAGCGGACGACGCGCAAATTCTGGCCGATCTCGCCGATCAGATCGTGTTCCTCACGGCCTGGCACCGGACACCGCGCGCGCTTGCCAAGAAGGCCGTGGCGCTGCTCGAAGCGAACCAGCGCAAGATCGCGGGGGCGGTGCTCGCCGATATTTCGGATGACCGCGACGCCGGCTTCATGACCTTCGCTGCCATGTTCAACGAGATCCGCCGCGCGGCTCGGCTGCCTGCCGTCGCCCACGCCGCTTGAAATCGCCCGACGTCGTGCGCGAAGCGCTGGCGATCATGCTCGCATTCAAATCGCTGAGTTCCAACGCAACGGGACGGCGCGCACATAACAGCTCAAATCGTCGCGCGGGAGCTTTTCCCGTGTTAATTCGGGAAAAATTCTTGGTGCGCCGCGACGACAAAAATCGAGCTTCGCTTAGGCCGCTGCCGCATCTGAAAATTGTTCTAAATCGAAAACTCATCGCGTTGACGGAACTGGCCAGCCTTACGAATTTCACACTGGCAACAACGGGCCAAAGTGGCTACACGCGTTTGGGGAATTTCAATTTAAACGCAATGGAAACCTTAGCGTGATCAGAACCCTGAAGCGTTTCTCGCTTTCCTGCCTGCTTGTTCTTCCCGCATGTCTGTGGGCGACACTTGCAAATGCCGATCCCAATGCCGCTCCCGCTTCGACGACGCATGCGGAAGAAGCTCCCGCAGCCCCGAGCGCCGGTGTCCACGTAGAATTGAATAAGCTCGAAGCTTCCTCGAAGGGCTGTCGTGCCTATATCGTGGTCGATAACCCTGCTGAGACAACGTACAAGTCGTACAAGATCGACCTCGTTCTGTTTCAGACCGATGGCGTGATCGGCAAGCGCTTTTCGATCGATCTGGCGCCGCTCAGGGCAAAGAAGAAATCCGTCAAGCTGTTCGAGATCGACGGGATTCAGTGCGACAAGATCGGATCGTTTCTGATCAACGACGTCATGGAGTGCAAGGCCGAGTCAGGGCCTGTTTCCGGCTGTCTCGATCAGCTCAAGACGACTTCCCTGACAAAAGTTCAACTTTCGAAGTGACGCGATGAACCCCTTATATGTGATGTCAGCGGAAATCGCCGCCAAAGATCTATCGATCATGGGGCTGTTTCATCACGCCGATATCGTCGTGAAATGCATTATCCTCGGCCTGCTGGCCGCCTCGGTCATCTGCTGGGCCATGGCGTTCGAGAAGCTCATTCGCGTGTGGATGGTCAACCGCGAGATCACCAAGCTCGAAAAGAGCGGTGTGACCGCTAAATTGCCGGAAGCGCGGGCGTCAAGCCTGATCGGTGCGGTTGGCGAAGCGGCACGCACCGAATGGAGCGAAGCCGGCAACGATGCTTCCACCGGCGAAGTGCGCGACCGTCTCGAAGTCGCCATGCGCGCCGCCGTCAAACGCAAGCTCAAGAGCATCGAGCAAGGACTGCCATTTCTGGCGACGATTGGCTCGGCTGCACCCTTCATCGGTCTCTTCGGCACCGTTTGGGGCATCATGAATTCGTTCACGGCGATCGCGCAGCAGAAAGACACGAGCCTTGCAGTCGTGGCCCCGGGTATCGCCGAGGCGTTATTTGCCACCGCGGTCGGCCTTGCTGCCGCCATTCCGGCGGTCATTTTTTATAACCAGATCACAGTCGCGCTCGGACGTGCGTCCGATCGGGTCATGCCGGCGATCGTCGGTATCGCGCGGACAATGTCCCGGCGCGGCCTGGAGGGCGCGAACTAATGGGCATGGCTGTTGGCAATGGTTCTGGGGGTGATGACGACGGAGGCTATAAGCCTCTCGCCGAAATCAACGTCACGCCGTTCGTCGACGTCATGCTCGTGCTGCTGATCATCTTCATGGTCGCTGCACCGCTGATGGTTCAGGGCGTGCCGCTCGAACTGCCGAAAACGACCGCTTCCAAGATCGGTGCACAAAAAAAGCCGATGGTCGTTTCGCTGGCGCCGGACGGCAAGCTCTACATTCGCGACGAAGAAGTGACGCGCGATACGCTTGTGCCGCGGCTTGAGCAGATCAAGGCTCAGGAAGGCGACGCGGTCGTCTACGTTCGCGCCGACCGGAAGATTCCCTACGGCGACGTGATGGAGCTTTTGGGACGCGTCGGTGATTCGGGCTACGCCCGAGTGTCGCTGCTGTCTCAACCGGCGCCATCGTCGTCGTCCGCCGCATCGGGTGCCCCCCCATCGGGGGCCACGGCCAACAACTGACGACGAGAGCCGCCCGGGATGTATTTGCGAATTGCCGCCATACTCTTTGCCCTGATCATTCACGGGGCGGTCGGCTACGCTATGCTTCCGCATCTCATGGATACCAGTGCGCCTGCCATGGACATGGGCAAGGGCATGGACGTGATGCTGGTCCAGGGCGCCGAGTCGAACGAGGGCGTTACGAAGGGCGATTCTTCGGAGACGCGCGAGATCCCCGAAATCTCTGCGATGCAGGCTGCGCCGCCGCCGCCGCCGGAAGAAAAGAAGCCGGACGAGCTGCGCGACGTCATCTCGTCACCCGAGGGCACGGTCGAGCAGCAAGTCGTCAAGACGGAAGAACCGCCGCCGCCGCCCGATACGCCGCCTCCGCCGCCGGAAGTGGTGCAAACGATCACGCAGCCGGCCCAGGTCGCCGTTCTTGAAGTCCGCAGCGCCGGGCAAGCGTCCGGCGGCAACGCCAAGGCGTTCGGACGCTACATGAGCCAAATCAACGACCGCGTTCAAAAGGCGAAGCGCAACCCGCGCGTTCCCGCATCGGGAACGGTGGTGCTCCGCTACACGATCGGCGTCGATGGCCACATCCTGTCGAAAGAGATCGCGACAAGCTCGGGCTTCAAGCAGCTTGACGACGCGGCGACCGACGCGCTCGATCGCGCTGCGCCGTTCCCGCCGATCCCGCCGGATGTCAGCGTCAAGCCGCTTGCCTTCACGCAGCCGTTCAAATTCATCATGCGGTAACGCCGGCCGGCGTTCTCGAATCCCCGCCTGCGCGATGCCTACAATTTTACGCAATCTTTATGATTTCGTTCGCGCGCCTGCGCGCTGAGGACTGTGATTAACCTTGAGTTAGGCAGTCGCCGATAAGTTGAGCCGAGCAATTGTAATCGCGTTGAGCTCAGTCGATGATGTTTGGGTCGGTTGGACAGGTCAAATCCAACTCGTTGATGGACGAGTACGCCTCGCTCTTGAGCGACGCGGTTCTGCGCCATCGTGCCCGCGCCGCAGAGCAGTCGGCCCGCATTCAGGCCGAACTCGCAAGCAAGATCAAATCCGAATTCATCGCGAACATGAGCCATGAGCTCAGGACGCCGCTCAATACCGTCATCGGCTTTTCGAAGCTGCTGTCGCAGCACGATGAGCGCAAGCTCGCCGACAAAGACATCGTCGATTACGCGAACCTCATTCATGACGCGGCCGAGCACCTGCTCTCGGTCATCAACGACATACTCGACATCTCTAAGATGCAGAGCGGCAAGTACACGCTCGAGGCGCAAGAGATCGACGTCGGGAGCATTCTCTCGGGCTGCGTCAACGCCTATCAGATGATGGCGAGCGAGGCGCATGTCGACCTTCGCTCGGATATCTCCGCCGATCTGCCGGCCGTTCGCGGCGACGCGACAAAGCTGCGCCAGATCTTCATGAATATCATTTCGAATGCGCTGAAGTTCACGCAGGCGACCGGCATCGTCGAGGTGATCGCCCATCGCAGTGTGAGCGGCGGCACGATCATCGCCATCCGCGACAGCGGGCTGGGCATGACGGCCGAAGAAATCGATATCGCGATGACGCCATTCGGGCAGGTCGATAGTGGCCGCTCGCGCTGGCGCGAAGGCGTCGGCCTCGGTCTGCCGATCGCCAAGGCTCTCGTCGAGTTGCACGGCGGCGTCATCGAGATCAGGTCGAAGAAGGGCTCGGGAACCGATGTCGTCATGGCATTCCCGGCGAGCGACAGCGTCAGCCCCATAGTTTCGTCGCAATCGACTTTCAGCGCTGCTTCGTCCCCCTGACCTCCGGATCCTGAATGCCAAGCATCAGCACCCCGACTCCCACGAACGGCACCGACCTCTCCATCGGCCGTATCGTCTCAGTCACCGGCTCGAAAGCCATCGTGCTGCTTGACGGGGGCGGCGACCTGCGCTGCCGGTCACCGGAGCACCGCCCTGAAATGGGCACCCTTCTTGCCATCGATACGTCGCGCACGACTGTTCTTGCTATTGTTTCTGCACTGAGCGTTCCGGTGCCCTCGCAGCGCGAGGGTGAAGGCGAGGTGTGGATTGCGGAATTGGGACTCGTCGGCGAGCTAGCAGGTGCAAAATCCGAGAGTTCAACGACGTTCAACCGGGGCGTCACGGCTTATCCAGCCCTCGGCGACAGGGTACGGCTGGCCCAAAAGCCGGAGCTTGAGGCGACGTTCTGCGGCGATCTTTCGGCCATGGTGCGCGTCGGAACCATTCGCCAGGACAACAGCATTCCGGCCATGGTGCGCGTCGACGAACTGCTCGGCAAGCATTTCGCCATTCTCGGCACGACCGGCACGGGCAAGTCGTGCACGACGGCGCTCATCCTGCGCTCCATCGTCGAAAAGAACCCGGCGGCTCATATCGTCCTGCTCGATCCGCATAACGAATACGCGACCGCATTCCGCGAGTGGGCCGAGGTAATTTCTCCGCGCAACATGCAGCTGCCCTACTGGCTCCTGACGTTCGAGGAGATGGTGGAGGTTCTAGTCGGCGATGGCGATCGCAAGACCGAAATCGAGGTGCTGCAGGATCTCATCCCGATCGCAAAAACGCGCTACGCGACGGGGCGCGCCGGAGAGCCTCCGCGCGGCCGACGCGGACTGGGAGACGCGAGCCGCTATACGGTCGATACACCGGTTCCCTATCGCATCTCGGACTTGCTATCACTCATCGACGAACGGATGGGCAAGCTCGAAAATCGCAAGGATCTCGCGCCGTACCGCGTTCTGAAAAACCGCATCGAGACGCTGTCGCAGGATGGCCGCTACGCCTTCATGTTCGGTTCGCGGACAGTCTATGATTCCATGGCACAGGTGCTGAGCCGCCTGTTCCGCGTGCCGGTGAACGACAAACCCATCACCATTCTCGAACTGACCGGCATTCCGTCGGAAGTCGTCAACGTTGTCGTGTCGGTGTTGTGCCGCATGACCTTCGACTTCGCGCTGTGGAGCGAAGGCCAGGTGCCGGTGACGCTCGTCTGCGAGGAAGCGCACCGTTACGTTCCGGCGAACTCGGCGCTCGGGTTCGAACCGTGCAAACGCTCGATTGCGAAGATCGCGAAGGAAGGCCGCAAGTACGGCGCGTCGCTTTGCATCGTCACGCAGCGCCCCGCGGAAATCGATCCGACAATCCTGTCCCAGTGCAATACCGTGTTCGCGCTGCGCATGTCGAACGACCGCGACCAGGCGATCGTGCAATCGGCTGTCGCGGACACCGGCTCGGGCTTGCTGGAATTCCTGCCGTCGCTCGGGCAACGCGAAGCCATCGCCTTCGGTGACGGTATGGCGCTGCCTGTCCGCATCAAGTTCGATGAATTGCCGAAGCACGGACTACCGCGGTCTTCGACCGCAGTTTTCTCGAAGCGCTGGCAGACGTCGCTCAACGACGAAGGCTTCCTCGATCAAATCGTCGAACGTTGGCGCGCATCGGCCATTCCGGTGACGGCCGACGGTGCGTCGTCTCAGCTTGCGATGATGGCCGATGCTCTCGGTCTTCATGGCGCGCAGCCCGTGGAAGCGCCCGCCCACGACCTCGCTCCGGAACCCGCCGGATATCGGCCGGCCACGATGCCGCCGCCCTATCCCGGTTCGGCGTCAACGACGCGTCCGAACAGCTCGATCGTCCGCCGCGAGACTTCGGCAGCGCCGTCTGAAGGTGCTGCGCCGATGCACAACGCTGCATCTTCCGCACCGCCAGCTAAGCCGATGGCGCCATCTGCGGCGAGCACGTTCGATACGCTCAGATCGTTGCGCGAACGGCTGGCGCGCTCCTGATATCGCGTTCGTCCGAAAACGCTGTTCCCGGTCGATTATCCAAAATGAACCGCTTGGAAACTGTCATGTTTCCGCGCTATCTTGGTGCCTTGTTCAACAAGCCATTGAGATTTAAGTTTATTTCTCTTAACCGGGGTTAGACTGTTCCATGAGCACCATTTATCCAGTGATCTTGTCGGGTGGTTCGGGGACGCGGCTTTGGCCGCTGTCGCGCTCGATGTATCCGAAGCAATTCATTCGCTTCTTTAATGGTCAGAACACATCGTTTCTGGGTTCGGCATTGGCGCGCTTGCCGCAGAAGGCCGGTTTCGAGGCGCCGATCCTGCTGTGTAACAACGATCATCGCTTTCTCGTGCGCGAGGAAGTCGACCGCGCCGGCATCGAGCCCAAGGCCATCATTCTTGAACCGATCGCGCGCAATACGGCGCCGGCGATTGCAGTTGCGGCGCTGATCGCGCTGCGGGACGATCCCAGTGCGATCCTCGCCGTCATGCCGTCCGATCACGTCATCGGCGACGAGGCGCTCTTTGCGGAGAACATCCGGCGGGCCGCCGCCGTGGCCGAGACGGGTAAGCTCGTTCTCTTCGGCATCACGCCGACCGAGCCCCACACTGGCTATGGCTACATCAAGCGCGGCGCGGCGCTGTCAGGATTTGACGGCGACGCTTTCGAGGTTGCGAGCTTTGCCGAAAAGCCCGACCGCGCCACCGCCGAAGATTATCTGGCGGACGGCTCGTACTTCTGGAACAGCGGCATCTTCGCGCTCAATGCCAAGACGTTCCTCGCCGAGATCGAACGCTACGAACCGGGCATTCTGGACGCCGCGCGCGCGGCGCTCGCGGGCGCCAGCGAAGACCTCGGGTTCCTGCGGCTGGATAAAACGAGCTTTGCGGCCTCGCCGAACATCTCGATCGACTACGCGGTGATGGAGAAGACGAACAAGGCCGCGATCCTGCCGATGGATGTCGGCTGGAACGACGTCGGCTCGTGGTCGTCGCTGTGGGATATCGCGCCGCGCGACGACAAGGGCAACTTCATCAAGGGCGAAGCCGTGCTGGAAGATACATCCGGCTGCTATGTCCACTCCGAGAAGTCGATCGTGTCGACGATCGGGCTCAACGATCTCATCATCGTCAACACGCCGGATGCGCTGCTCGTTGCCGACAAGACCCGCACGCAGGACGTTTCGAAAGTTGTGCAGCGCCTGAAGCTGTCGAACCGCAAGGAGCAGGAACAGCACCTGCGGAACTATCGGTCGTGGGGCTACTTCGAGACGCTGAACATCGGACCGCGCTTCCAGGTCAAGCTGCTGCACGTCAAGCCCGGCGGCAAGCTGTCGATGCAAATGCATCACCATCGCTCCGAGCATTGGATCGTGGTGCAAGGTACGGCGCAGGTTTCGATCGGCGATAAGGAACAGCTCGTTCGCGAGAACGAGAGCGTCTACATATTTGCGACGCAGTGGCACCGGCTGCAGAACCCCGGCAAGGTTCCCGTCGAGATCATCGAGGTGCAGATCGGGTCGTACCTCGGCGAGGACGACATTCAGCGCACCGACGACATCTACAATCGCCAGCCCGAAGAGACGAAGTAGCGGAGCGCGGATATATCCGCGCTCGAAAAACTTCTTATTTTCCCGGATCGTTCGGACGGAACGCGAAGATGCGGCCTGTCGTCGTCTCAGGCTTTCCCGATGTGTCTCCCGGCGGAGATGCATCCGGAGAAGCAGCGGCAGCCGACGCGGCCCCCTCACCTTCGCACTTGTCGCGGAATGCACGCCAGCTCAGCGGGATGAAGCCGAGGTAAAGGCACGTCAGCACCGTCAACGTCTCGTAGGGATAGGTGAAGAGAAATGCGACGACGCCGATAGCGACGATGAAGATCGGCAACACCCATTCGCGGCGGACACGCTCTCCGAGCAGCTTGCCGGAATAGGTCGGAATGTTCGACACCATCATGAAGGCTATGAAGACGGTGTAGGTGAGCACGATTTTCAACGCCCACTGCGACTTCGTTTCATCGAGACCGAGCTGAAAGAGATAGACTGGCAGCAGCACCGCAATGGCGGCGGCGGGCGTCGGCATACCCATGAAATAGTTCGACTGCCACTTCGGCCGATCGTCATCGAGGGCTGCATTGAAGCGCGCGAGACGCAGAGCGGAGGCCAGAGCGAAAATCATAACGCAGATCCAGCCCGCGCTTTTGAGGTCGCCAAGGCCCCAGTTGAAAATGAGGAAGGCGGGCGCGACGCCGAAGTTGACGAAGTCGGCCAAGCTGTCGAGTTCGGCGCCGAAGCGCGAAGACGCTTTCAACAGGCGCGCGATGCGGCCGTCGATGCCGTCAAGGCAGGCGGCGAAGACAATCGCGGCGATGGCGAGATCCCAGCGGCCTTCGATGCCCATGCGGATCGACGTCAGACCAGCGCATAGCCCGAGCAGCGTGAAGAAATTCGGGACGAGCATCCGCACCGGAACGCGCCGATGGCGAAACAGCGATCGGCGTCTGCGGCGGCGCGTTTCGGTTTCGATAAACGGCTCATCGTTCTCCATGGCAGCCTCCTTGCCCCCATGCCGAATTGACATCGCTTTTCGTCAACGACGCGATCGTCCAGCCTCTAGGCGCGACGCGCCTCCCGTTCCGGCTCCGGCGAGTGAAGATCCGCCAAAACGGTTTCGCCCGCAACTGCACGTTGGCCTATGCTGACAAGAGCCGTTTTTCCGGGCGGCAGATAGATATCGACGCGCGAACCGAAGCGAATCAGGCCGAATCGCTGCCCCACGCCGACGGCGTCGCCGACATCAGAAAACGTCACAATGCGCCGCGCGACGAGGCCCGCGATCTGGACAACGCCGACATCGCCGTCGGTCGGCGTTTCGATGACGAGAATGCGCCGCTCGTTGTCCTCGCTCGCCTTGTCGAGGGCGGCATTCAGGAATTTGCCCGGAACATAGAGCGAGCGAATGATGCGGCCGGCGACCGGCGAGCGGTTGATGTGAACATCAAACACCGACAGGAACGTCGAGATGCGGACGCGTTCCTCGGAGCCGAGACCAAGCTCTGCCGGCGGAATGATCTTCTCGATGCCGGAAATCTTGCCGTCGGCGGCCGAGACGACGAGGCCGGGCCGAAGCGGCGTCACGCGCAGCGGGTCGCGGAAAAAGTAGATGACCCATGCCGTGATGCCGGCGCAAAGCCAGCCGAGCGGTGGATAAAGAAAGAAGAACAGCAGCGTCACCGCGGCGGCGATCGCGATGAACTTGTGTCCATCGGGATGCACGGGCGAAAGCTGGTCAAAGATCGTATCGAGTAAGCCGTGACCCTCAGACACCAATTCTCTCCTGGCGTGAATTTTCAGATGGCGATAGCACACCCGTTACGACACTGGTACGGCGACGAAACGAAGATCCCCTTTCGAATCCTCGACGCGCAATAGCACGGCCTTGCGACCGGACTTCTTCACCTTCTCGATGCTTTTGGCGACATCCTGCGGATCGGACACGGTGTCCTGGGCCGCTTCGACGATGACGTCACCTGCCTTCAGCCCCTTCGTTGCGGCCGGGCTTTGCGGATCGACGGCTTCGATGACGACGCCAGCGATCTTGGCGTCAAAACCATATTTCTTGCGCAGTTCATCGGTCAGCGGCGACAGGCGCATTCCGATAATGGCCGAGCCCTTCGGATCTTCGTCTTCCGTGCCCTCGTCGTTTTTGAGATCGCTGGCGTTATCGTCATCGTCTTCGAGACGGCCGACCGTCACCTTCGTGCTCTCCTGCTTGCCCTTGCGCAGCAGCTCGACGTCGACGGCCTTACCGATGGGCGCCTGCGATACGATCTTCGGCAGGCCGCGCATGCTCGTCACTTCCTTGCCGTCGAACTTCAGGATGACGTCACCCGGCTGTAATCCGGCTTTCGAGGCGGGGCTGTCCGGCGTGACGGCCGCGACAAGCGCGCCTTCGTTTTCATCAAGCCCGAGCGTTTCGGCGATCTCGTCGGTCACCGATTGAATTTTGACGCCCAGCCAACCGCGGCGAACCTCACCGTATTGCTTCAACTGCTCGACGACGTTCGAGACAGTGTCGGACGGCACGGCAAAGCCGATGCCGATCGAGCCGCCGGTCGGAGAAATGATCGCGGTGTTCACGCCGATCACCTCGCCGTTCATGTTGAACAGCGGACCACCGGAGTTGCCCTTGTTGATGGCTGCGTCGGTCTGCAGATAGTCGTCATACGGACCGGAATTGATGTCGCGGCTCTTGGCCGAAATGATGCCCATCGACACCGAGCCGCCGAGCCCGAACGGATTGCCGATCGCCATGACCCAGTCGCCGACCTCGATGGCGTCGGAGGAACCGAACTTCACATCTGCCAGCGGCTTCTTCGGTGAAACCTTCAGAAGCGCCAAGTCGGATTTGGTATCGCGGCCGATGACCTTCTCGACGACCAGCTTCGAGCCGTCGTGGAAATTTACGTCGATCTCTTCCGCGCCCTCGATGACGTGGTTGTTGGTGACGATCAGGCCTTCCTTGCCGTCGATGACGAAGCCGGACCCGAGAGAGGAAATCTTGCGGTCGCCGTGCGGAACGCCGCCGCGCTTGTTGAAGAAATCATCGAAGAAGTCTTCGAATGGCGCACCTTTCGGCACCTTCGGCAGCGGCACGCCTGCCGGCCCCTTCACGGTCTGCGACGTCGAAATGTTGACGACGGCATCAGAGAGTTTCTTGGCCAGCGGAGCAACAGACGCGGGACCGTATTGGAACGTCTCAGCCCAGGCGCCTGGCACGTTCAACAATCCCAGGCTCAAACTCAAGCCGAGAAGAAGCGCCGATACTTTCTTCGTCATTGCAAGGAACTCCAAGTCTGACCGGCACCCGAGGACCGCCGCGGACCTATGCTAGCTCGCCCAACATCAAAGCGTGAACATGGCAAGGTAGCATATCGCCAGCATGCGGGGATAAGTTGCCTATCCCCGCGCGAGCCAGACTACAAATACGCCAACGGCCACTGCGGCGACCGCGCAGATCTGGATGCGGCCGGTGGAGAAATTCGCAATCTCTTCAACGGTCCGCCGCGCAAACTGGGGCGCGGCGGCCCATAAGAGACCCTCAAGGACAAGGGCGACGCCCAGTCCCGCCAGGAGGTCGTTCATCGCTGGGGCGCGGGAGCAGCCGCAGTGGGAGGCTTGCCGTTAGGATCCTCAAAGTACCGGAAGAATTCGCTGTTGGGCGACAACAGCATGCGGGTATCGCTCGGCTTCAGGGCCGTCGTATACGCCTGCATCGACCGATAGAAGCGGAAGAAGTCCGGATCTTGGCCAAAGGCTTCAGCGAAGATGCGGCTGCGCTTGGCCTCGCCGTCACCGCGGATTTCGTCCGACTTCTGCGTGGCGGTCGCCTTGATGATCGTCACATCCTTGTCGGCGTTGGCGCGAACGCGGTTGCTTTCGGCTTCGCCCTGGGCGCGAAGCTCAGTCGCCTCGCGAACACGGTCGGCCCGCATGCGGTCATAAACCTTGACGAGGTTTTCCTGCGGCAGGTCTGCGCGCTTGATTCGGACGTCGACGACTTCGAGGCCATAGTCGCGGCCTTCCGTATTCACCTGATCCGCGATCTGTTTCATCAGCGATTCACGCTTGTCTTTCACGACCTCTTGCAAGGTCGCGGAGCCAAGCACGCGGCGGATTTCAGATTCGATCAGCGGGCCGACAACTTCGCGGACACGATCCTCGTCGTGGACGTTCTGATAGAACTTCAGCAAGTCGACGATGCGATAGCGGGCGTAAGCGTCGACGATGAGACGCTGCTGATCGGACGCCGTCACTTCCTGCTCGGTCGTGTCGAGATCGAGGATACGTTTGTCGAATTTCTCGACCGTATCGATGAACGGCATCTTCCAATGCAGGCCCGGCTGAGTGATCGCGGGTTGCGCCTTACCAAAGCGCAGGACAAGCGCCTGCTCGTTCTGGTGGACGATGAACGCGGAGGAATAGAGCACCACCGCTGCGACGCCGATAACGGCGAGAATGAAAGCGAAGAACGCACGCATGTTATTTCGCTCCATCCGTATCGGTGCTGGTCTGATCGTCACTCGGGCGGCGCTGGAGCTGCTCCAGCGGCAAGAACGGCACGACACCCTGGCCGTTGCTCTTCTGGTCCAGAATGATCTTGTCGGCGCCGGAGAGCACGCGCTCCTGCATTTCGAGATAGAGCCGTTCGCGCGTTACGTCGGGCGCCTTCTTGTATTCATCGTAGACCTTGAGGAAGCGGGCGGCCTGACCGGTTGCTTCCGCGACCGTCTGATCGCGATAGCCCTCGGCGGCGGCGATGATGCGATCGGCATCACCGTGGGCGCGCGGCACCACCTGATCGGCATAGGTCTGCGCCTGCTTAATCAGCGTTTCCTTTTCCTGAGCCGCGGCTGCAACTTCGCGGAACGAGCGGATGACTTCTTCCGGCGGATCGACCTCTTTCAGCTGAACCTGGTCGATCTTGATGCCGGCCCCATAGGAATCGAGCGTCTTCTGCATGAGCTTTTGCACGGCTTCCTGCGTCGCCTGACGGCCGCCGGTCAGCAGCGGCTGCAGATTGGACTGGCCGACGACTTCGCGCATCGCGCTTTCAGCAACCTCGCGCACCGTCGTTTCCGGCTGTGCGATGTTGAACAGGAATTCCTCAACGCCGGTCTGGCCGTTGGCTTCATTCTTGTCAGGGCTGATGCGCCAGAAGACGACGAAGCGGACGTCAACGACGCTGCCATCGCCTGTCAACATCAAGCCGCTGTCGCGCGCACCGATGACGCTGCGGCCGGCGCCGATTTCGATGGTGCGCTGCTGCGTAACCTTCGGCAGGCGCACTTCCTCGATCGGGTACGGCAAGCGCCAATTGAGGCCGGGGCCGACCCAGCGCTCATACTTGCCGAAGCGGAGGACGATGCCCTGCTCGTCCGGGTTCACGCGGAAGAAAAAGCCGTAGAAGACGACGCCCGCCAGAACGAGCATCGCAATAAAGAACAGGAACGGTTTGGGCACGCCGCCGCCGAAGCTACCGCCACCACTGCCGTTGCCGCCGCCACCGCGCATCACCTGACGCATGCGATCCTGGCCGCGACGCAAAATTTCATCGAGATCCGGCGGTTCTTTCCCGCCGCCACCGCCGCCCTGCGGTCCCCATGGCCCTTGGCCCCACGGACCACCACCACCTTTGCGGCCGCCGTTTCCCCCACCGCTGCCGCTACCGCCTTGACTACTCCAGGGCATAAATCAGGGCCTCTTTCGAATTTGAGCTGAAGATTAAAATCGTGCCCCCCAATGGCCTTTTCGAGATGTGGCGGCACCGTGGTGACGCCGGATGTAAACACACGCACTGCAAAGGCCTGAGCAACGTAGATAAAACCGGGATTTGCGCAGCTTATAGGGCAGGGCCCCGACGTTCGCAAATTTCCCGTTGGTTTGGCTAATCGCAATTTGGGGCCTCGGCACGCGCCTTCAAGGGCGGCCAGGCTTTTCAGGCGTCCTGCTTTTGGCGATCGTAAACAATGAGCGTTGCGGCGTGGTCGTCACGCGGGCCTTGGGGCAGCGGCTCGCGGCTTAACTCGCGCCATTCGGCTGCATCGAGCGCGCCGAAATGGCGGTCGCCTTCGACATCGGCGTGAACACGGGTCAGATAAATTCGATCTGCAACGGGAAGCGCGGCCTCGAATACCTGAACGCCGCCGATAACCATGATCTCGTCGGCGCCGCGGGTTTTGGCGAGCACTCGGGCGAGCGTCAGCGCGTCGGCTACGGACTCACAGGTCGAGACGCCTGCTACCTCGAAAGCCGGATCGCGCGTGATGACGATATTATCGCGGCCGTCCAGCGGCTTGCCGATCGAGTCGAACGTTTTTCGGCCCATGACGATGGGCTTGTCCATCGTCAGGCGGCGAAATGTTTTCAGATCGGACGAGAGCCGCCACGGCAGCGCGCCGTCACGGCCGATGACGCCGTTTTCCGAAACGGCGACGATCAGGGATATGCATGTGTCATTCATCGGCGGGGCATAGCATTATTTGTTTGCTCTTTGCGACTCCCCTGCGGGGAGCCGGCCGCAAAGCGCGGGATTGTCGGTGCCGGCGACTCTGCTGCGCTGAGCCGGCCGAGCTTTTCGTTTGTCCGCGACGCCTCTCATTCGTCTAGCCGGCCGTCGTGGACGGAGACCCAGCAACGTCATCCCGGCGAAGGCCGGGATCCAGTCAACTCGAAACAAGCGTCTGCTGATGCTTGCCTGGGTGCCGACCTGCGTCGGCATGACGATGTGGAGATAGCTTAAACCGCGACGGGCGCTTTGATGTGGGGGTGCGGGTCGTAGCCCGACAGCGTGAAGTCTTCGTATTTGAAATCGAAGATCGAGGTGACGTCCGGGTTGATCGTCATCGTCGGCAGCGGGCGCGGTTCACGCGAAAGCTGCAGGTCGGCCTGTTCGAGATGATTGAGATAAAGGTGCGCATCGCCGAACGTGTGCACGAACTCGCCCGGCTTCAGCCCGGTCACCTGCGCCATCATCATCGTCAGCAGCGCGTAGCTCGCGATGTTGAAAGGCACGCCTAAGAAAATATCGGCCGAACGCTGATAAAGCTGGCACGAGAGCTTGCCGTCGGCGACGTAAAACTGGAACAGGCAGTGGCACGGCGCGAGCGCCATCTTCGAGAGGTCGCCGGGGTTCCAGGCCGTCACGATGATGCGGCGCGAATCCGGATTGCGCTTCAGATCAGACACGGCGTTCGCGATCTGGTCGATGGTCGAGCCGTCGGCGGCTTCCCAGCTTCGCCATTGCTTGCCGTAGACCGGACCGAGATTGCCCTCCGAGTCTGCCCACTCGTCCCAGATGCTGACGCCATATTCCTTCAGATACTGTGTGTTCGTCGCGCCGGCGAGGAACCATAGCAGCTCGACGATGATCGACTTCGTATGCAGCTTCTTGGTCGTGACGAGCGGAAAGCCCTCGGCCAGATCGAAGCGCATCTGATGACCGAAGACGGACAGCGTGCCGGTGCCGGTGCGGTCAGTCTTTTCGGTACCGTGGTCGCGCACGCGGCGCAGAAGATCGAGGTATTGCTGCATGGGGTCAGACTTATGCGATTCTGAGACGACCTTCAGCCCGTAGTCAGCGCACTATCGGGCGCCAAGACCATAAGCAGAATGATCAATGAGTTGTAGCACCCATGGCAGACCATCGGGGTCAGCAGGCTGCCGGTGCGCTCGCGCAGCCATGCCAGGTAAAGACCGATGAGCGTGATCGCGCCGAGACCGTAAAGCGAATAGTTGGCGTGGAGGGAGGCCCACGCGACCGCTGTAATGACCATCGCCCCCGCGAAGCCTAGCGGCGATTGCCGCAGCGCGCCGTAGATCAGGCCACGAAACAGCAATTCTTCCGCCAACGGTGCGCCAATGCCGGCGGCCAGCAGGATGAGCCACCAGGTCCGAGACTTCATCATCTCGGAAAACGGCTGCAAATCGTGGCGCAACGCATCCGGGTTGAACACGAAGACGAGCGAGGCGAAGCAGGTCGCCAGTGAGACTAGGGCAATGACGGCGAGAAAAAGCGTCCAGATTCCGCCGCGCGGCATGGCAAAGCTCAACGCGCTGGCGCCCGTCGTCCGGCGTCCGTAGGCGTTGACCATCAGGACCGAGGCGACCGTCACCACCTGGAAGGCGAACAGCGAAGACGCGACGCGGCCGGTCAGCAGCGCCTCAAGCTCGCCTGCGGCAAATGCGCGAGGCTCATGAATTTGAGCCCAGACGTCGAACAGCCAGGCTGCTCCATACCCGGCTCCGGTGGCCAGGACGATGATCGCGACAGCCAGAACGGCCGTGACGACCACACCTTTCCAGGTCTGAATTATGTTTTCCACGGGGGATTATCTGCTTCTTTCCGGCGGCGGTCGCATCGAAACACCCACGCAAATACGGCCTCCGGGGGGTCCGCCTGAGCCGGTTGATCGTCACCCAGCCGTCACAGCGGGTAACAGGTTTTCAGGGCGAGCGAAACTAGGTCACCGAAACGCTTTTTTTCGTAAGCATTGCCCCCTATATTCAATGGTGCTGGCTCTGCCAGCTATGGCGATAAACGCGGTCGTAATAAGCCGATCGGACCCGGGGGCGGTACCCGGCGCCTCCACCATTTACGCTGGGCCTTGCGACTCCCCTTCCGGGGAGCCGGCCGCAAGGCCCGGTGATCTCGTTGGGTTTCCCGGCGAGCACCGGCCGTAAGGCCCAGCTGTTATGGGGGCGAAATAGGATCGACGAAGGTGTAAAGGACTTAGCTTTTGCCCGGCATGATACCACCGTTATCGGGTCATACAGAATAGTTGCCAATGACAACTATGCTGAGGCCGCTCTCGCTGCGTAATGCAGCGCGACTAGCCTGAACTTGAAGCCCTTGCCCCTAGCAGGGTAAGGCGCGGTCCGGAGGGCACCGGGCAACAGAAGCCCTCCACCTTTCCGCCTGTGCGCCGAGGTAAACTTGACGGCGCGGGCTTGACGGGACGGGAAATCTGATTTCAGAGGTCAGATGGAATTCAAGTAGGATCGAAGGCTGAGGCATGGCATCGGGGCCGTCCATAGATTACGGGAAATTGCAGCAGGAGGCGATGCGCGGGGTCGTGCGCGCCGTTCTGCAACGGGTCGTCAAGACGGGACTCCCCGGCGACCACCACTTTTATATTTCCTTCCTAACGCAGGCTCCGGGCGTGATCCTGTCGAAGCGGCTCAAGGAAAAATATCCGACCGAGATGACGATCGTCCTCCAGCATCGCTTCTGGGACCTGATCGTTTCCGACGAACGATTCGAAGTGAAGCTGACGTTCGATGGCATTCCGGAACGTCTCGTCGTGCCGTTCGCGGCGATCAAGGTCTTCATCGATCCGAGCGTACGCTACGGCCTGCAGTTCGATGAAGAAACGAACGAGCAGGAGGCTGCCTCTTCGCCTCGCGCCATCGACGCAACTTACGATGACGCGAGCACCGAAGCGCCGCGTCCGAAGAAGCCGCGCGCACCGCGCAAGCCCCGCGCCGCCGAAAAGGATGCGCAAAACGTCTCTACGCTGACGGCAGTCGAACCGGTGGAAGTGCTGCCGCCCAATCCGGAGCCTGCAGCGCGCGCCGGAGAAAACCTGCCGGGCGACGGCGACGAAGATGCGGCGGATAAACAGCCCGAAAGCGGCGGCGCAAAAATTCTGAGCTTGGATCAGTTCAGGAAGAAGTGAGCCGTCTTTGACGGCCGCTCTCGATTATCGTTCGAAACGAGCAAACCGCAGCCGATAAGAGCATCGGATTGATGCTCCCATTTCGTCGGTCGATGCCGGCTTCTTGCTAGTTCAATCGAAGCAACGCGAAGTGGTTAAACGCGAGAACCGATGTCATTAGTCCGTGGCTTCGAGCGAGCATGGCGCGCGCATCAGTCTCCGGCGCGACAAGCCAAGCCGGTCTCGTAATCTTTGCTATTTGATTGGGCGTTATCGTCATCACCGGGACGTGCACATACGGAAGTTCGTTCAAGGCCACATGCCAGCCCGTTCGATAGACTGGGCCTGGCGCTTCCTTCACGAGCGTTGCGATTTTCGCGCCGTCGACTTCTGAACGAATATATCCCGGCGTCAGGAACACGTCGCTCATCGAGTGGTAAATCGCGTATCCCAACAGAGCGGCGACGAGCACACCGGCTGTCGCAACGAACGGCGCCATTCGTTTCGACAAGGCATCAAATGCAACGCCCCCAAGAACGCACAAGGGTAGCACCGCAGGCAAGATGTAACGCGGGTTAACTTCGGCCGGCCAGAACAGAACAACCAAAGTGCACGTCAGACCATAGCAGCTGACAGCAAGGATGAAGTGCCGGCGAGGTTTCGTTTCCATAGCGCTGAAGTCGGCAAACGGAAGAGCCGCCGCCAGCATTGCAGCCGGCAAACATTCAAAAAAGAAATCGGCGCCGTTCGCAAACGGGTGAGGCCACACAACGCCGTTGGACGAAAGCCGCGTGTAGCGCAGCCATTCGCCTTGATCTCCGGCGACGAAAACATGGGCATACCACAACGCAGTTGGAACCGTTGCGATAAAGCCGGCGAGGATGAGGCCAGGAAGTTGACGCCACCCTGAGGTCAACGAGAGAAAGACGAAGATACCGAGAAAGAAATATGCCGTCGGTTGCGGACCCTTCATAAGGGCGGCGATCGCTAAGATAGCTCCAATGATAATCCAGCGACCGACCGTTAGCCGGTCGGCGACATATGCATTCCACCACACCAGAAAAGCGCCAAACAATAATACCGCTAGCGGAAGGTCCGCCACGGACGTCACGTAGTATCTCATGACAAGCGGGCAGGCCAAAAACAGCAGGGCCCCAAAGCCTGCAGCTTCAGGACTGGCATTCGGTCGTACTGCGCGCCAGATCAGAACGGTGCCCGCGACGAGGGAAAGCACCACGGGCAGACGCGCGATAAACGGGAACACCTGGCCAAACGGCATACTCAGCGCGGCAATAACCCAGGACAGTAGCATAGGCCGCTCTATCCAGCGCAGATTGTACATATGCTGATTAAACCAATTCCCGTCATCCAAGGCGCTTTGAGCCACGGTGACAGTTAGTCCTTCGACGTAGTGATATCCGTGAAGGAGCGCTTGCGGCACGGAGACGATGAGCGCCAGGGCGATGATGAGGGCTATCGCATCGCTGCGATGGGCTAGCAGTTTGAATATTCTCTTTGAATGCTGAGCGAGAAGCGGAAGACGCAGCGCGCGCCAACCTTTGGCTTGGGCCAACCCGACGATTTCGTCTGACATGCTTTTTGAATTGCCCCGAGACGGTTTTGCAAAATGACGCCAGGAGGAATTGCCGTTCCTGGCGGCAAAATCAGGTCATCGGTCATACGATCCTGTAACACGACACGTGTTCCGCGTACGCACTGGCTTGCGCAACCTCTCTCTCATCTTCTCATGTCATTGATCACTCCTCCTCCTTTGGCGCTTGACTGATACATAACTAGTCAGATATGTATTTATTCATAGCCAATAGGTTATGGATTGCGATGCAGGGCACTCACGACATTCTTTTTCGCACACTCGCCGATCCCACACGGCGCGCCATTTTCGAGCGCCTGTGCCGTAATGGAGAGCAAACAGTCAGTGTGCTGACGGCGCAAGCTGGGATTTCGCAGCCAGCCGTTTCGAAACATCTCGGCATCTTGAAAGATGCCGGGCTCGTGCGCGACCGGCATGAAGGCCGGCAGACGCACTACAGCGCAAAGGTCGGCGCGCTTGCTCCGCTCATCGACTGGACGAGCCAGATGACCGGCTTCTGGCAGAGCCGTTTTGATCAACTCGAAGACCTGCTGAAGAGGATGGACCAATGACTCTCAACATGTGGGTTCGGCAAATTCACCGCTGGCTGTCGATTGCATTCACTCTGACGGTCATCGCCAATTTCGTTGTGCGGATTTGGGGCGAGCCTCCGGCGTGGATTACTTATTCGCCATTGCCACCGCTCTTTTTGCTGCTGTTTAGCGGACTCTACATGTTCGCTCTGCCTTACATGGCGAAATCACGCCGGAGGGCCAATGCCCTTCAATGACACGCATCGCAACGAAGAAAATGAGAGGACGCCCCATGAAGCAGACTGCGAGCGAAACGCTGTCCGTCGTCATCGAGCGCGATATTCCCTATCCGGCGGAAAAGATCTGGAGGGCGCTGACGCAGCCGCATCTAATCGAAGAGTGGCTGATGCAGAACGACTTCGTGCCGGTGGTCGATCATCGCTTCAATCTTCGCGCCGATTGGGGCGCCGTCGATTGCAAGGTTCTGGTCGTCGACCCGAATACTTCGTTGTCGTACACCTGGGCAGCTTACGGTCTTGAGAGCGTCGTGACGTGGACGCTTACGCCGACGGCTACGGGGACGCGTCTGCGCATGGAGCAGTCTGGCTTCCGGCCGGATCAGCAGCAGGCGTATCAAGGCGCGAAGTTCGGCTGGTCGAAGTTCTTCGACAATCTCGACAGCGTGCTCGCGAAAACAAAATAGCGCCAATCTGATGATACCTTCCGGCCGCGTCGCCGCCGCTAGAACCACATATCGCGGATGCAGCGTCCGTCGCGCGGAAGGTCATCGAAACTCACAAGACCATCGAAGTGATCGATCGGGATCGCGGCGATTGCGTCAGGCTCGGTGAGGCGAAGGTTTACGGCGATGCGGCGGCGGCCGTCTTCCTGGGCGAAACATGCGCGCCAATAGGCCACGCATCCACACTCGGGACAGAAGTGGAATTCGAGGGCCTTGCCGCGGGCGTAATCTTTCGTCTGGCCCGAGACGCGGATGCGCTCATTTTCGAAGTCGTAGGCCCAAAGTACACCGTAGCGGCGGCAGACCGTACAATTGCAGGCGGTGGCATCCTGCGGGACGCCGTCGAACGTCCAGCGCACAGCGCCGCAGTGACAGGATCCTTCCAGCATTCCGCTATTCTCCCTGGCGGCTCGACTTACGGGAAAAGCGACGAATGGAGAAGTTAACCCCGTAGTCGCATTCGAAACAACTCGACAAAGCGGCTTCCATGCGCGACGAAGCACGCATTTTCCGGCATCCGAACGAAGAATGGACCGATCTCATGACCAAGACGCGCATTGAAACCGACACCTTCGGGCCCATCGACGTTGCTGCGGACCGATATTGGGGTGCGCAGGCCCAGCGCAGTCTCGGCAATTTCAAGATCGGCTGGGAAAGGCAGCCGGCCCCGATCGTCCGTGCGCTCGGCATCGTCAAGCGCGCTGCAGCCGAGACGAACATGGCGCTCGGCCGGCTCGACCAAAAAATCGGCGACGCTATAGTCAAGGCGGCGCAGGAAGTCATCGACGGCAAGCTCGACCAGCACTTTCCTCTCGTCGTCTGGCAGACGGGCTCTGGCACGCAGTCGAACATGAACGCCAACGAGGTGATCTCGAACCGCGCCATCGAAATGCTCGGCGGCGAGATGGGCTCGAAGAAGCCGGTGCATCCGAACGACCACGTCAATATGAGCCAGTCGTCGAACGACACCTATCCGACTGCGATGCATATCGCGTGCTCGGAAGAAGTCGTTAACCGGCTGATCCCGGCGCTCAAGAAGCTTCAAGGCGCGCTCGACGACAAGGCCAACGCGTGGGCGAAGATCATCAAGATCGGGCGTACACATACGCAGGATGCGACGCCGCTGACACTCGGTCAGGAATTCTCCGGTTATACCCAGCAGGTAGAAAACGGCATTGAGCGCATCGAGCAAACGTTGCCAAAGCTGATGGAGCTCGCGCAGGGCGGCACCGCCGTCGGCACCGGGCTCAATGCACCGAAGGGCTTCGCGGAAATGGTTGCGGAGCGGATTGCGACCATCACCGGCATGCCGTTCAAGTCGGCACCGAACAAATTCGAAGCGCTCGCCGCGCACGACGCTATGGTCTTCACGCACGGCGCGATCAACACGGTTGCGGCGTCCCTGTTCAAGATCGCAAACGATATCCGCCTACTCGGATCGGGTCCGCGCTCGGGTCTCGGCGAGTTGTCGCTACCTGAAAACGAGCCGGGCTCGTCGATCATGCCGGGCAAGGTTAACCCGACGCAATGCGAAGCGCTGACCCAAGTCTGCATTCAGATTTTCGGCAACAACGCCGCGATCTCGTTTGCCGGCAGCCAGGGTCATTTTGAACTCAACGTCTACAATCCGGTGATGGCGTACAACTTCCTGCAATCAGTCCGCCTGATGAGCGATGCAGCGGTATCGTTCACCGACAACTGCGTCGTCGGCATCGAACCGCGGGAAGACAACATCAAGGCGGGGCTCGAGCGCTCGTTAATGCTTGTGACGGCGCTCGCACCGAAGATCGGTTACGATAACGCGGCCAAGATCGCGAAAACCGCGCACAAAAAGGGCACGACGCTGCGCGAGGAAGCCGTCGGCGGCGGCTATGTAACAGACGAAGAGTTCGATGCCATCGTGCGTCCGGAAAAAATGATCGGACCGGAGTGACGATTTAAAATCGTTCTATCTGTGTGCGTCCGCTGAGGCACACCGGCGACGTCTCTGAACGAATGCTGAAACCGAAACGCGTTGCGACCGAACGGCACTCGCGCAATAAAATGTGCGCGAGTGTTTGACGACTTTGCGCAGGTGCTCCTAAAATAGCGCGAAGCCAGGATGCGATTTGCATCCCATGCGGAGAGCATTTTATGACCGCCGAGATCATCAATCTCAACAAGGTCCGTAAAGCCCGCGAGCGCGCCGACCGCGAACGGGAGGCGCACGAGAACCGGCTTAAGTACGGGCAATCGAAGGCTGAACGCAGTCTCGCCGATGCGCAGCAGCGCAAAACGCAAGGCGAACTCGACGGCGCGCGGCGCGACGATAACAGTCCGGCGGAAGATGCTGACGACTTCGATCCCAGCACCGCCTCGTAATGAGGCCTGAGAAGCGCTCGTTCTCGATCCAGGGCCACCGCACGTCGATTTCGCTGGAGAGCGCGTTCTGGGTCGCACTCAAGGAAGCCGCGGCGGAAGACGGTATGACGCTCGCAGGTCTCATCAATTCCATAGACAAAACGCGTGGTGAAGCCGGGCTTTCGAGCGCCGTGCGCGTTTGGTTGCTGGAGCGGCTCAAAGCGCGCGCGCAGCCATTGGCCGATCGCTAATGCACCTCATCAGCGTTGCTTTTGCAGGTGCTGGCGCTCGCGGAACTCGATGTCGGGAGGCCGTGACGAGCCGGTGTCGCACCACGGATTGCCATAATAACCAAAGCGGCCATTGATCGGCACGCAATCACGGTCAGCGCGGGACGCGGGCTTCTGCCAGCTATGCTTGGCTTTGGAGCGCGGCTTATGCGTCGCCTCTGCCGGTGATGAGACGGCAAAGGCTGCAACGGCAGAGGCTAGTGCAATCGATGATCTTCGCATGCCCGACCTCGCTTAAAATGCGCTGCTCACGTTACAAACGGGAGTCGCGCCGCTCCGGAGGTAAGCATTGGCGCGACGGATAAACAGCCGCCGCGCCGAAATTGCCTAGGGCAGTCTGCCCCAGCTGAAGAGGCCGTAAAACCACGCCGTGACCGCGCCGAATCCTGCCGACATGCACAGGATGGGCACGATCTGACTGACGTCACCCTCAAGCAGCGGCGAAGGTTTTCCGGCGAGGTACGGCACGACGATGAATGCGCCGATGAGTGCCGGACCGAAAAGGCCGAGGATGGCGCCGCGGATCGTCATCATGCCGATCGGCTTCCAACCCAGGAGAAAACCGAAGAGTGCGCCCCAAAGCCCGGCGGTGATGCCGTTGCCAATCATCCAAGGCAGCACAACCGAAGGAATAAGGAGGCTCGGCATCGGCCGAAGGCTCCAAGGCTCGGCATCCCACCCGGTCCAGTAGTGAACGAAAAACCAGCTGATCGCCTCTTGCACGGTCGCGGCGGCGATCACTCCCGCGATGAAGCCCAAACCCAAGCTCTTCAAGACATTCATGGCCGTGTCCCCCTTCCAGATGTCCCCTTTTTACGTGTGACGCTCCCCACACTGTCTTGCTACTCTGCTTGTTCGGCCAAATCCATTGTCCGATGCTCAAAATGCGGATTTCGGGCTGGCATTGTCCGCATGCGGCAACGGTTCCGGCCTCGGCGACGCGAACGGCCTCATTTTCGCCTATTCGCTACGGCTTTCAGTGCGCGCCGCACAAAAGGTGCCGCTTATCCACAGGATGGGCACCGCAATCTCGAATGAGATTTGAAACGGGGGCGGCGCGTCGGGGGGCTGGCGCTCGCGGTTCCCTGCTTATCCCAATCGCTTGGCCGTTCGAGCCTTGAGCTCGCCAGAGCCGCGTCGCACCGACGCGGAGCGGACCCCGATTGGGCTTTTTCCCATCAGTCAACCAAACGAGGACTTCCCATGCGTAAGGGAACGATTGCCGCGCTTTCTCTTGTACTTGCCGCCACAACGTCGGGTGTAGCCGACGCTAGGCCGGACAGCGACGACGGCGACCACTATCGAGATCGGGCCATGACGAGCCGCAAGATCGCGCGCGGCTCCGGTACATCGACTGCGTGTCTGACATCGGAGGCTCGCAACCTCCTCGCGCGTATCCGCGGACAGTTTGGCAACGTCCAGATCGTCTCCACCTGCCGGCCGGGCGCTCGCATTGCCGCTACGGGACGGCCGTCCCGTCATGCCTCGGGGCAGGCGATCGATTTCCGCGTGCCGGGCCGCAAGGCTGAGGTCGTGCGTTGGCTTATCGCCAACCACCGGAACGGGGGCGTCATGACCTACCGGGACATGGACCATATTCACGTCGACGTCGGGCCTCGGTTCGTGGCGCTCAATGCCGCCAGCGGGCGCAGCTAAAGGTTGAAGGCGGGAATATGGTTTCCCGCCTGATTTTCCTCCGGGCGCCGCATATGGTTTGCGAAGACGATCGGAAACGCCCCGCATTTCAAAGCTATTTTGATCTCGGAAGGGGGTGCCCGGAGGCTGCGACGATCTTGCCTTTCTCACAGGACCAAGGCATATAAGTCGCCGTCGAACACGCCTTGGCTTACTCTTACCAGCGCTACCGCCTGCCCTAAGACGTCTCCATCGCGCGATTTGATTAGCCTCCGGTGTTTAACCGGGGAATTTATGTTTGCTTTGGAGGCAATTGATGTCGAACGGGACTGTGAAGTGGTTCAATGGTCAGAAGGGCTATGGCTTCATTCAGCCGGAAGAAGGTGGGAACGATGTGTTCGTCCACATTTCCGCTGTTGAGCGTGCAGGCCTTCAGTCGCTCCGCGAAGGCCAGAAGATCTACTTCGAAACCGAGCGTGGACGTAACGGCAAAATCGCTGCTGTGAACCTGCGTCCGCTCTAAGGTTTTCGAAACCACTCCACTCATGCGGGGAGCAGCTCGTCTGCTCCCCGCTTTTCTTATTCTGAAAACAAACAACGTTCGGAGATCGAATGGCGAAAGAAGAGATGCTCGAGTTCGAAGGCGTGGTGGACGAAGTTCTGCCGGACGCCCGCTGCCGCGTGAAGCTCGACAATGGGCATGAAGTGATTGCCTACACATCCGGTCGCATGAAGAAGAACCGCATCCGCATTCTCGCTGGTGACCGCGTGACGGTCGAGATGACGCCTTACGACTTGACCAAGGGCCGCATCAATTTCCGTCACAAGGACGGACGCCCGCCGATGGGCGATGCTTCTGGCGCCTCGCGCACGAGTGGCGGACCTCCGCGCCGCGGCGGACGCTAATCAAGACCAACGGCTGCACCGTCATCACGGCGACGCAGCGTCTATCTACTGACGGCCCCGAAGCGCTGCTCAGGCGCGAGTGACGATCTCGGAGGCCCGTCTTTTGTGATCTGCGCCGAGGCGCTGCGCGATCCACAACCAAGCGGCGGCAAGCGGAACGGCGACGGCGCCCATTGCGCCTCCGGCAAAGCCAAGGCCTCCGCCGAGCAACGCATAGAGCCAGCCTGATGCTGCGTCGCCGCCGCGAAACACAACGGTGTCGATGAAATTCTGCACCTTGTATTTCTCGTCCGGGCTCGCGAGCGTGTAGATCAGCTTGATCGCGGGGTTGGCGAGCGCGAACGCCACGATGCGCTCGGCGACCATGACGGCGGCGACGATGCCGAGCGCAGCATCGAACGACAACATCAGCACACCGATCGCGCCGGTCACCGGCAATGCGAGCAACGCCGCCGTCACGCCAAAGCGTTTCAGAATGCGTGCCGTGCCAAACACTTCGATCAGGAACGTCACGATGCTGACGACAAGATCGCGGCCGGAGAAAAATAGAACGCGGTCGGCGTTGCTCGAGATCGACGTTGCCACGAGGCGCGCCTGCTCCAGATAGAAGAACGTACCGATGACGTTCGCGATGAAAATGAAAAGCGCGATGCGAGCGAACATCGGCGTCGTGAAGACCTTGATGGCGCCGTCGAGAATGCCGCCGCCAGCGGGCTCGGTTTCACCACCCGTCGCTTCCGGCGGTTTGATACGGCGCAACAGCAGGCTCGCGATCATCGCGGCCAACAGCAAGACCGCCGAAACGAGCATCAGATCGACGGGCGCGAAAATGCGCACGAGCCCTTGCGTAATGAGAGGACCGGCCAGCGCGCCTGCGGTGCCACCGGCTGAAATGAAGCCGTAAAGCCGCTTCGCCGCGTCGTGCGACCAGAGCTCCGACATCAAGCTCCAGAACAGCGACACGACGAAAAGATTGAAGACACTGCCCCATACGAAAAACGTTCCCAGCGCCGCGTGATGTTCCGGTGCCGCTCTCAGCACCAGCCAGAAGGCAACCAGATTGGCGACGAAGAATGCATAGATCGCGGGCAGCACGTAGCGGCGCGGAAAGCGGGCAGCGATAAAGCCAAAGAGCGGCACCAGCGCCAGCATCACGAAGAAGACGATGGTAAAAAGCTGGTGGAGCGAATCCTTACCTAAGGCGACGCCGATTTCATCGCGCACCGGGCGGATGACATAATAGGCGGACAGCAACGCGAAAAACATCGCGAAGGACGCGAGAAGTGCCGCCACCTCGTCAGGCCGAACATTAACGAAACGGCGCAACCACAGCCGCGGCGACCCAGACTGTTCTGTTAGCATTGTTCCCCGCGGTACCGACGATGGTACGGTCTTTGCTTAAAACGGAACAATCAATCAAGGGCGCGCGTCTTTATGATGGTGCACCGCAATCGTGAAGCACCAAGTGTACCCTTTATGCACGGGGTGCTTAATCGTTAGGCTCATGAACTATTTCTAGATTGTGACGATGTGTAATCGTTCTATACTTATGCAATGCAGCAACAACGCGCTGCACTGCGACGTGGTCGAAGCCCCCAAAGACCATATAAAACAAAGGGTTGGGATTGATATGAACTATTACGCCTATGAAATGGCCCATGCGTTCATGTCCCCGGTGCGATTCGGCGTCCAGGCCTTGAGGCAGACGCTTGGATGGCCACTAAATCCAATGGGGTACACGACTGCCGGCAAAAACATGATCGCTGCGTGCGAGGTGTTCGAAAACATTACGCGCCGCTACGGGAAGCCTGAGTTCGGCATCAGGAATGTGCAGCACGCGGGTCTTACAGTCCCGATCAGCGAAGAAATCGCGCTCTCCAAGCCATTCTGCAACCTCATCCATTTTGTGCGCGACGAAACGGTCACCGGCAAACGCCACGATCCGAAGGTGCTGATCGTAGCGCCGATGTCGGGCCACTACGCAACGCTGCTGCGCGGCACGGTCGAAGCCATGCTTCCCGAGCACGATGTCTACATCACCGATTGGTCAGACGCGCGGAACGTTCCCCTCGCCTCCGGCCAGTTCGATTTCGACGATTTCGTCGATTACCTGATCGAGTTCATGAGTTTTATCGGCACCAACACGCACGTCATTGCGGTTTGTCAGCCGGCCGTTCCGGCACTCGTCGCAGCGGCCGTGATGGCGGCGCGCGGCGAGCAGTGTCAGCCGTCGTCTCTGGTGCTTATGGGCGGGCCGATCGACACCCGGCGCAATCCGACGAAGGTCAACGATCTGGCGGCACAAAAGTCGCTTGCGTGGTTTGAGAACAACGTCATTTCGACGGTGCCCTTCCCGCACGCTGGTTTCATGCGTCCCGTCTATCCGGGCTTCATGCAGCTCACCGGCTTCATGACGATGAACCTCGACCGGCATATGAATGCGCACGTCGATCTGTTCAACAACCTCGTCAAAGGCGACTGCGACAGCGTCAAGCAGCATCAGACGTTCTACGAGGAATATCTGTCAGTGATGGATCTCACGGCCGAGTTCTATCTGCAGACAGTCCAGATCGTATTCCAAGAGCATCTGTTACCTGATCGGAGACTGATGCACCGCGGCGAACTGGTCGATTGCGCAGCGATCCGCCAGACCGCGATCATGACGGTCGAGGGCGAGCGTGACGACATTTGCGGACTAGGACAAACGGAGGCGGCGCACGATCTCTGCGTCGGCGTACCGACGGACGAGAAAATTCATTATGTGCAGTCCGGCGTTGGGCATTACGGCGTATTCAACGGCACGCGCTGGCGCACCGAAATCCAGCCACGCATTCGCGAGTTCATCCGCACGATCAACTACAAGCGACTGACCGGCGGCAAGAGCACGAAGATGCCGAGACCGTATCGCGCGCTGAAGGATACGCCGGACGTCGCGCCCGATTGGCGAGCTAAGGCGAACGGAGTTCTTGATGAGGTGAATGGCCAGCATTCGCCTGCTTCCGCCGGCGAATAGCTTTAAGGTCAGTCATGTCGTGCTGACCTCATCTCTGTCTCGGATGGGATTCACATGACAACTCCTCTGACAACCCCTCTCGACTACTGTGAAGTCGTATGGCGCATGGTAGCAGCTGTTCTGTGCGGCGGCGTCATCGGCCTCGAACGCGACCTGCGACGCATGCCGACCGGATTCCGGACGATGGCGATCGTCAGTCTCGGTGCGTGCATCGCTACCCTCGCCGGTGAGCGCACGGGTGACACAGCAGCGTTCAGCCGTATCGCGCAGGGCGTGGTGACCGGTATCGGCTTTCTCGGCGCAGGCGTCATTCTTCAACGCGGCGACAAGATCCGGAACGTCAAAGGGCTGACGACGGCGGCCACGATTTGGCTCACGGCCGCAATCGGCCTGTTGTGCGGCCTCGGCGAGCTGCAATTGGCGGTTGCCGCGTCCGCGCTTGCGATAGCAGTGCTGGTCCTCGACTTCCTTGGATCGCGCTTTTGGACAAAGCCCGACGATCCTCCCGATCAGCCCGAGGAGGACACGTTCAAGTCGCGCGACGGGGATTAATGCGCCTCATCCCAATTGTCCGCGGCCTTGGCATCGACGTGGATCGGAACGGAAAGCTTGATCGCAGGCTCGGCTGCGGTCTCCATCACGTGGCGTGCGGTCTTGATCAGCAGCTCAGCCTTATCTTGCGGAACCTCGAAGACCAGTTCGTCGTGGACCTGCAGCAGCATGCGCGCTGATGACAGATTTGCCACCTCGAGAGCATTCGGCATGCGGATCATCGCCCGGCGGATAATGTCGGCGGCGGAACCTTGGATCGGCGCGTTGATCGCGGCACGCTCAAGAAAGCCACGCATCGACGGGTTCTTGGTGTTGATTTCAGGATAATGGATGCGGCGTCCGAAAATCGTTTCGACATGGCCGTGCGCGTGCGCCTGCTTCTTCGTGGCATCCATGTAGTCGCGAATGCCGGGAAAGCGTTGGAAGTAGGTCTTGATGTAATCGCCTGCTTCCTCGCGGCTGATGCTGAGCTGGTTCGCTAGGCCGAAGGCCGAGATACCGTAAATGATGCCGAAGTTAATCGCCTTGGCGCGGCGACGAACTTCGGCCGGCATATCCTTCACGGGCACGCCGAACATTTCTGACGCGGTCATGGCGTGAATGTCGAGGCCGTCAGCGAAAGCCTTCTTCAACTGCGGAATGTCGGCGACGTGGGCGAGCACGCGCAATTCAATCTGCGAATAGTCCGCCGAAACGAGTTTCATGCCTTTTTCCGCAATGAAAGCCGTGCGAATTTCGCGGCCTTCCTTGTTGCGGATCGGAATGTTCTGCAGGTTCGGCTCGGACGATGCCAAGCGCCCAGTCGTCGTGGAGGCGAGCGCGTAGCTAGTGTGAATGCGGCCCGTTTCTGGATTGATATAAGTCGGCAGCGCGTCGGTGTACGTCGACTTGAGCTTCATCAACTGCCGCCATTCGAGCATCGTGTTGACGAGGCGACGGGCGTCGCCGTGAAGGTCTTCGTTGGCGGCGAGATCATCGAGCAGGTTGGCGCGCGTCTCCCATTGGCCGGTTTTTGTTTTCTTGCCGCCGGGAAGTTTCAGGCGATCGAACAGCAACTCGCCGAGTTGTTTCGGTGAGCCGAGATTGAACTTGTGACCGGCGAGGCCGTAGATCTCTTCTTCGAGCTGCACAGTGCGTTGCGCGAATGTACTTGAAAGTCGTGCGAGAATATCGCGATCGACCTTGATGCCTGCGTGCTCCATCGCGACGATCACGGGGACGAGTGGTCGTTCAAGCGTCTCGTACACCGTTGCCATGTGCTCAGCGGCGAGGCGCGGCTTCAGTGCCATCCAGAGACGCAACGTGATGTCCGCGTCTT
Organism: Hyphomicrobium sp. MC8b; assembly: GCF_905067615.1. NCBI lineage: Bacteria > Pseudomonadati > Pseudomonadota > Alphaproteobacteria > Hyphomicrobiales > Hyphomicrobiaceae > Hyphomicrobium > Hyphomicrobium sp. MC8b. The sequence continues at coordinate 3,718,026 of NZ_LR898465.1, forward strand.
CGGCCGCATATTCGGTTGCCTTGTCGATTGGAACGCCGGCGAACGACTTGTCGGCCTTCTTGGCGCCGGGCGCGTGCTCGATGACTTCGGAAAACGACAGGCATGTGTGGCCCAGGTGGCGTTCCGACAGAACGTCCATACCGTGCTGGCCGCGCCCGCCGTCGAGCGCATAAGAGAGCAGCAACGTATCGTCGAACGGCGCGACCTCGACGCCATAACGCTTCAGGACCAGCACGTCGTATTTGATGTTCTGTCCGATTTTCAAAACCGATGGGTCTTCGAGCAGCGGCTTCATCAGCGCGACCGCCTCGGCAACGGCGAGTTGAGGCGGACGTTTGCCGTCGCCAAAGAGATCGCCGCCGCCGGACTGGTGGTCGACGGGAACGTAGCAAGCCTCGCCCGGCGTCACGGACAACGAAAAGCCGACGAGATCAGCTTCCGTCGCGCTCAGCCGCGAGGTTTCGGTATCGAAGGCGACGCGGCCTGCGCTCTGCGCCTTGGCGATCCATGTTTCCAACTCGGCGCGCGTTGTGACGGTCTGATAACGCGACCGGTCGACCTGCGCGCCGCGCGCAAGCGCGCTACCGGCCGCCACTGCAGCGGCGGGCGTGGCATCTTCCGATGCAGCTTCTTCTTCTAAATCTTCGATCTTGTCGGAAAGCGTTTGCGGCTTAGCTTTCACGCTCGCACCGACTGATACGGCAAGAGGCGGCGGCGCTTCGGTGCCCAGCGCTTCGGCGATACGCTTGGTCAGCGTGTTGAATTCCATCGTGCGCAGGAAGCTTAGAAGGGCATCCGAATGCGGCTCGCGCACGCCGAGCGCTTCGATGACGGTATCGAGCGGAACGTCGTCCTTCAGCAAGACGAGTTGGCGCGAGATGCGGGCTTGCTCGGCAAACTCGATGAGCTTTTCCCGCCGTTTCGGTTGCTTGATCTCGCCGGCCTGCGCCAGAAGCGTATCGAGATCGCCGTAGCTGGTGATGAGTTCGGCCGCCGTCTTGATGCCGATACCGGGCACGCCCGGAACGTTGTCGACCGAGTCACCTGCCAGAGCCTGGACATCGATAACCTTTTCGGGCGGCACGCCGAATTTCTCGATCACCTCGTCTCGGCCAATGCGTTTCGACTTCATGCCGTCGAACATCGTGACGCCAGGACGCACGAGCTGCATAAGATCCTTGTCGGACGACACGATCGTAACGTCGCCACCGGCATCGACGGCGAGCCTGGTATAAGTCGCGATCAGATCGTCGGCCTCGTAGCCCTCGCGCTCTATGCAAGCGACATTGAAGGCTTTGACGGCATCGCGGATCAACGGGAATTGCGGCAACAGTTCTTCCGGCGGGGGCGGCCGCTGCGCCTTGTACTTGGGATAGATAGCGTTGCGGAACGTCTCGCGCCCGGCATCGAAGATGACCGCGAAGTGCGTCGGCGCTTCAGAGATTTTCGTCTCGCGCAGCAGCTTCCAAAGCATGGCGCAGAAACCGTGGACGGCGCCGACCGGCAAGCCGTCCGACGGTCGCGTCAGTGGCGGTAGGGCATGAAAGGCGCGGAAAATGTAGCCTGATCCATCGATCAGATAGACGTGGCTTCCTTTGGCGACCGGTACGGTCTCGGCCAGTTCTGAAGCTGAAGGAGATTCAATTTTCGTTTGCTGCATTGTTTCTCTGTTGGCCATGGCGGAAGCGCCCGGTTGCGGTTGCGCGTCGTTTATCGAATTGCCTCGGAATATGCGCTTCGCCGCGAAATCGCGGCCATTTTCCCACGCTATCGGAACATTCTGTTGCTTGGGTCAGACGTCCGTTGACAGCGGGTCGCCCCCATGGCTGAAGTCCGCCGGTCCTTATCTAAATACCGGCCGGCAAAGTTGCAAATCGTCGCTCTTGGGAGAGTATTTGTCATGCGCACGACCGTCAAACTCGCTGCCCTCGCCGTCACTGCTGGCGCCATGGCCTCCGGCCTTGCGGCCACTGACGCCAGCGCCCTGCCGCGCTGCCGACCGCCGGTCGAAGGTACGGCATCCGCAACGGGTATCCTAGGTGCCGGTACCGAGAAAGCGCGGATCGAGGCGCGGGAAAATTGGAAGTACACGGTCGCCCGTCTCTATGGCCGCCGCTATGCCGATTTTTACAACGCCCAGAACAAGCAATGGGATTGCAAGAAGGGCGCGATCCTGCTCGCCAAGTGTGTCGTCGTCGCCAAGCCTTGCCGGTATTGAGCGGCCAGTATTGAGGGCTTGTGACGAAGGGCTTCGGCGCCTGAACTCCCGGGTTGTAGCTCGCGCCGCTCTGGCAGGAAGCCGGGTGAGGCGTCCCGCCTCACCTCAATTTTCCGAGGATCGCCGGTTCTGCGGCCTGGGCTGCGCAGCATGGCGTTTGCGGCCGACCTTCGAATGGGCTATCAGTCTCGCCCGAAGCACCCGTAGCTCAGCTGGATAGAGCGCTGCCCTCCGAAGGCAGAGGCCAGAGGTTCGAATCCTCTCGGGTGCGCCATTTCACCGAGCGGGATTCGAACAAGTAACTCGCCGCCACACGGTTGACGTCGCTTTGCAGAGTGGCTGCGTGAAAATTCCTCCGATCTAGCGAACTATTGTGCGATCTCGCCGAAGCTGTTGCGACGCCTAGGCGAGACCGATACCGCAATCGCGAGATACTTGGCCGAGTTCGAGCGAGCCGACGAGGTCCTGAGCAAGACAGGTATAACGATGCCCGAAGGAAGGGTGGCTCGAGCCATGTTAATTCTCTTGGCACCCTCGCCTGAGTTTCCTTTCAACGGTGCGGGCAAATCACTAGGCCTCTTCGCGCGCCGCGAGCACCCGCGAGACATCCTGCTTCAGCAAATAGACAGAGACAGCCAACAAAACGAGATCTTTCAAAAGAAAGGCCGAAACAATTGTCATGGCTGGAAAACCTCCGGCAGCGGGGTCCCACGCACCAGGAGCGAATGGCAGTATCGTAAAGGTAGCAAGGAATGTGCAGCAAGAACCGAGAGCCCCGAGCACGCCTAATTTCTTATTCCAAAACCCCAATAACAATAACGAACCGAAGATCCATTCGGACATTCCTAGAAAATAGCCGGTGCCTCGAATGCCGAAGACTGGAATCGTCCAGGAGATAAAAGGGCCGTGGCTGATCAATGGAAGTAGTCCTCTGATTTCAGATTCGAACCATTTATCATATCCGAACCACGCGAAGATAATCACCATCGAGGCACGGAGTAGGTGATAATCGAGATCGCGCCGGAGCAGTCCCGAACGGCTAAGCGCATCGACGATAAAGTTCATAGTGTTCTCCTGTTGAAACGAAGGCGCCGATCCGCGCCGCCTGGGCAGCGCAGCGGAACAGGCTTGAAAAGAAAAATGGCCGGGCTCCGACATGAGGCGTTTGCCAGCGGAACTGCGTCCAAACGATCTCAGCAAATTTCGCGGAGCGATCGATTACGAGCGAAGTCGTCGCCTGCTAAAGACCAAGCAGTCAAAGCGCTATGCAGCGTCTATCTTGCAATTTCCGCTCTGGCACTGATAGTCACTGCGCTTCTCATCTCTCAGACCGGCGGCTTTCTCCGGGCAATGAAACGAGGAGACTTCCTTCTAAGAAGTTTACTGTTTTTGCAGTGATGGGTAGCCGTTCGTGTAAACCCAGTCTGTCGCCTGCGCGGGCTCATGACATGACTTGCAGTCGTTTTTGTAATTTGTCGACGTTGTCTTGTTAGGATTGCTGGCGTCGAACCACGACCACGCCCAACCATCTCCCCAAAGATTGTTTTCGGGGTGAGCGTTTTTATCGTCCTTGACCATCATGAACCAACCTTGCAACTTATCCTCATGGCTTACGGTGCCGGTCGTCATCGGCTGGGTTTTCGCGGCAAAGACCTCCTTCACTAGCGCTGAGCCGTCCGGAAATTTGCCGCTCGTTCGATACGCTTCTATCGTTCCCGGAGATGCGTAAACTGTATGGATCTGCTTCGAACCTTCCTGGCCCTTGTCGTCAGCAACTGCCCAGCTTCCTAGATATTCGTAAGTCGCGCGGTAATTAGACGGGACCTTCAAATTACCGGCGTTGTCGACAAGAGCTTCCGTCTTATTTGAGGTAGCATCCTGGCTGCTAGACACCGTCGAGAGCGCGCCGACCGCACCCACACAGGCAAAAACTATTGCTACTTTGTAGGGTGTTTTCATATTATTTCCCTAAGCGAATGGTTATATCGGGAAGTTGAACGCACGGGGCCGACGACCTTGAATTCCGCCCTAATGTGAGTTCGCGCGAGAGCATCGACTTTATTGGCCCGCGAGCCCGAAATGCTTCTCACGTTTAAAATATTGGCTTCAGCCGAGAGTCCTGAAGTTGGTGCCGATAGTCCTGAAGTGCCTCCGCGTTCCGACCCTTGAATATTGAAACCAACCTGCAACAACGGAGCTTTTCCCGAATAATTGATATCGGATTTGTCCTAAGGCGAAAGATCGTGGCTAAGAATGCACGGCGCGTCCCCATCTATTGCAGCCTATGTGTCGCGCGATGCGGTGCAATGGCGGTGGTCGAAGACGGTCGCTTCACTACTCTGGAAGCTGATACCGCACATCCGACCGGCCAAGCTCTGTGTGCGAAGGGCCGCGCGGCGCCCGAGCTCGTCTATCATCGGGACCGACTAAAATACCCACTTCGGCGGACGACCCCGAAAGGGGAGGCCGATCCTCGCTGGCAACAAATTAGCTGGAATGAGGCACTCGGATTGATAGCCGACGCAATGTCGGGAATTTCCGAGAAGTATGGACCGGAGTCAGTTGCCTTCAGTTTATCTTCGCCCTCGACGACCGCGCTCGCGGATTCATACGCTTTTGTCCAGCGACTGATGAGCGCTTTCGGCAGTCCGAATGCAGTTAATAGTATCGACCTATGCGGCTGGGGCCGCGCCTTGGCAACGAGCTACACCTTCGGCGTCGGGAGTCTTGGTGCCGGCGCACTCGGCGGTGCCATGCTGGAAATATCAAAAAGCGGTTGCATGATCCTTTGGGGCTACAATCCTAGCTTCTCCCGTTTAACCCACGCGACCGCTATTACCGAAGCGCTTAAGCGCGACATGCGACTGATCGTTATAGATCCACGCCATGCGGGGTTCGCCAGCAAGGCGGATCTCTGGCTGCGCGTGCGACCTGGAGGTGATGGCGCCCTAGCGCTCGGAATCGCCAATGTGATGATCGAACGCGGCTGGTACGATCGCGAGTTCATCCGCGCTTGGAGCAATGGACCGCTCCTAGTTCGAGCCGACACAGGAAGGCTGCTCACTGAACGCGACGTGACACCAGGAGGAGATGCACATCGCTATTTTGCATGGAACAGATCGGCGAAGCGATTGGTGCCTTACGACACGACGACCGGTCGCTACAAAGTCGATACCGCTGATGTCGCTCTAGAGGGCGAGTATCGCGTCAAGGCTACTGGCGGTCATGTCATCTGCCACACCGTTTTCGAACTTTATGCTCGGCTCTGTCGACGCTATTCGCCCGGAATTGTTGAAACGATTTCAAGTATTCCAGCCAATCAAGTTGAGGAAACTGCACGGCTTATCTGGCACTCGCGTCCGGTTTCCTACTACGCCTGGAGTGGACACGAACAGCATTCCAACACCACCCAGACCGCACGCGCGATGTCGCTGCTTTATGCGCTTACCGGAAATTTCGATGCGCCGGGTGGGAACGTAATCTTGCCAACAGTTGGCGCGGCGCCGATTAATCGTGTGGAATCAATTTCGAACAAACCCATGGCTGATGTCCTCGGCCAAACCGAACGTCCTTTAGGACCAGCGCGATGGGGCAGCGTCACCACCCATGATCTCTACCGAGCTATTCTCGAGAACAAACCGTATGCGATCCGCGCTTTGATCGGCTTCGGATCAAATATGCTATTGGCGCACGCGGACAGCAGGACGGGACGAAAAGCTCTCAGCGCATTGGAATTTTACGCACACGCCGATCTGTTCATGACCCCGACTGCCGAACTTGCGGACATCGTCCTCCCGGCCGCTTCGTGCTTCGAACGAGAAGCGCTCAAGATCGGATTCGAAATCAGCTCTGAGGCGCAATCGCATATTCAGTTGCGTCAGGCCGTGGTATCTCCGCCCGGCGAAGCCCGCTCAGATACGGAGATCGTCTTTGGCATTGCTTCGCATCTAGGCTTGGCCCAGCAGTTTTGGAACGGCGAAATTGAGGGCGCTTATCGCCAGCAACTTGGTCCGACGGGCATCACGGTGGAACAACTGCGGGCCGCTCCAAGGGGCGTCCACCTGCCCCTGCAGACCCGCTATGCCAAATATGCCGAGAGGGGTGCGTGCGGTGAGGCACGTGGCTTTGCAACGCCCTCGCGCAAAATCGAACTCTATTCGCAAACCTTCCTCGATCATGGCTACGCACCGCTGCCCGAATTCGAAGAACCGCAGATCGGGCGCGTTGCACGCTCAGATTTTCTGGCACGCTTCCCATTGATTCTCACGAGCGCCAAACACTCATTGTTCTGCCAGTCGCAGCACCGCGCGGTGCCAAGCCTCCGCAAGCATGCGTTTTACCCGAAGGTCGAATTGCACCCCGACACTGCAAAATCAAGGGGTATTTCTGAAGGCGACTGGGTCTCAATCTTCACGCCCGAAGGCAGCGTGCATGCCCACGCGCGCTTGAACGACAAGCTTGATCCTCGCGTGGTTGTCGGAGAGCATGGTTGGTGGCAATCTTGTCAGGAGCTAGGTGCGCCTGGCTATAATCCTTTCACCAGTGACGGCGCCAATCTTAATTTAATCATCGGCACCGAGACACTCGATCCCCTCAGCGGAACCGCATCGCACCGTTCGTACCCGTGCGAAGTCCAGCGAGAACCGAAGTGACGCCTTCGATCCACCGCGAGAGAAAATACTCGACGGCCCCAGCGCTTCGGCGGCAAGTTTGCTACTTCCCATTTGCGAACTTCTTGGCGAGATACCTCAGACTTCGGTGATGGGTTACGCGGACCGTAACCTCGAGCATTCCCAAGCGAGCTGCGACCTCGCGCGCGGAATTCTGATTCAATGCAATAGCTGCAACTATTTCCTGACTTCTCTCCGGCAGGCATTTGATAAGGCGCTCTACGTCGTATTTTGCAAGAGCATTTGCCTCTTCGCAGGATGCGCCGCTGAAAATTTGTGAAACGTCGCTGGTCGCTGTACCGTGGTTCCGGTTGCGACGCCGCATCTCATCGATAATTTTGTTTCTTGCAATTGTTGCCGCCCAGGGCATTAGAGGTAACGTTGGATTCCAACGGTGCCGCTGAGTATGGACCGCAATAAGGGTTTCCTGAAGAATATCATCAATGTCTGTTGCCGCCATTCGGTAGCGCCGCGACTTGGATCGGATAATGGCACCCAGTCGGACCGACAATGTTGTAAGAAGCTGGTTATAGGCCGCTTCGTCACCCGCAAGTCCTTTGCGCATCAAGGTCGAGCAGCGGGCTTCTTGGCGTCTTTGAGTTTCCCATATTGAGTCTCTTAGCGGGGTTGTCAGTGTGTGGGACTCTTTTGGGGAGGTGGAACGTCGAAGTTCAAGCTCTGCATCGACCTCATCAAAAACATCGGCGTTCGCCATAGCTCAACGCTCGTTCGCATAATTTAAAGTGAAATCTCACTGCTATCATGATCCGCCTTGCGGCTCGCGCTCTGATAGGATGGAACCTTGCCTAGGAGTGGTCCGAGCCCTTCGGCCATCGTCAGATGAGTGATCACAGCGTCCCGAAGCTTTGGATATGGCAGCTTCGCTAACATCGCTGTTTGCACCGCTGCCACAACCTCGCCGGCATCCGAGCCAACCATTGCAAATCCAACGATGAGGTCACTCCTATCGACTAGTATTTTCATGAAGCCCTGAGTTTCATCCGTTGCAGCGGTCCTGAGCACGGCGCTCATTGGCAGCACCGCGACGCGGACCGAAAGTCGTTGCCGTTTGGCGTCACCTTCGCTCAATCCAACGCGGGCGAATGGAGGATCGGTAAACACGCAAGCCGGAATGAGCCGATCCCCCGTGTTGCGAGCGCCGCCAGCTAAATTATCTTTGATAATTCGGAAGTCATCGACGGAAACATGCGTAAATTGCGGGCTACCGGCACTTTCACCAATCGCCCAGACACCGGGTGCCGTTGTCTCCAATCGCTCATTCGTTCGAATGTAGCCGTTTGCATCCAATTCGACACCCGCATCTTCAAGCCCGATACCTGCTGTGTTCGGAACGCGGCCGATTGCGACCAAGATGTCGCTACCGTCTATCGTTTGATCACCGGAGGGCGTTCGAACAACGATGCTGACTTCCCGGCCCGATTTGCCACTCACGCGAATGGACTCGGCACCGAGCACAAATTGAATGCCTTCATCACTTAGGATCTGCTGCAGAGCGTCTGCGATGTCCGAATCCTCACGCCCGACGATTTGCGGACCTGCCTCTATGACGGTGACGCGACTGCCAAATCGTCGATAGGCTTGGGCCATTTCGAGCCCAACATATCCGCCACCCGAAACAATCAGATGAGACGGCGCGTAGTCGAGATCGAGAGCTTCAATGTGCGTGAGGGGTCGAGCAGCCTCGAGGCCGGGAACATTTGGAATAGCGGCATGCGTCCCGACATTGAGGAAAATGCGATCGCCTGTGAGCAGACGTGTACTCTCATCTTTCTGGCGGACCTCAAGCGTTTTTTCCGCAATAAGCCGGCCGCTTCCCATGATGAGTTGAGCGCCACTTTGCTCGTAGTTCTGCAAATGCAATGCGATCTCATGGGCAACCATGGCTCGCTTGCGCAGCCGGACCTTGGCCATGTCTACAGTGACCGGTCCTGTCATTGCGCCGAACTCGGCGCCGCGCTTCACCAAATGAGCGACCCGCGCGCTCCAAACTTCGTTCTTGCTAGGCATGCACGCGACGTTAGGACAGGAACCTCCAATCCAGCGTTTCTCCACGACGGCCGTGCGTTGTCCTGCTCGCGCCAAATGCCAAGCGAGTAATTTCCCTCCCTGTCCGCTACCGAGAATTAGGTTTTCGAAGTGCTCGGCCGTTGCCATTAAATCCTCTTAGATATGTTCGATCAGTGATTGAAATTCTTCAGAGATGGCGAAGTGCCGTGAAATTTCCGGATCTCCCGGAGACAGAGTGGAAGGTGATGCCGGGGGTAGGTCACCACCTTCCGCTCGCTATTGCCCAACCGATACAATTGGGCAGTTGATCAAGAGCGTTTCGGCGGGGACTACCTTCGCCTTGAGCGCTGAGTCGAGGTCGTGTACCGACGGCCAGGCTGCGCTATCGTAGACAACCCGTAGCCACAGTGGCGAGTAACCTTCATCGCCTGGCGCAGTAGCGACGACATTATGCGTCTGCTTCGAATTTGGCTCGGTGTGGAAGACTTCTCCCCCATTCGGTTGCCCGGGATTAATGGTGAAGCCATCGTATATTGGCGACACTGGGACTTCGCCGTCCGATACCGACAGCGGCGCTTCGTCGAAAAGGAAATATTTCGCGACCTCGCCCCGATACCAAGCGCGCTGTAACTCGGATTTTCCGCCTTTAAAGCGCATGCGCGCGACCGATTTATCGGGCACGACCGCCATGTTAAGCAGCGTGCCTGTCTTCTCCATCTTGTAGCCGGCTCGCAGCAAAGACGCTGCGTCCACTATCGTATTGGGCACGTATTCCTTCGGCACCCACACTTTGGAAACTTGGCGGAAATCGTTGTAGCCCTGATCACCCGGCAACGTGTCTATGATATCGAGCTGCCCGGCGATGGGCGTGTCTTCTCCGTCCCGATACAAGATATAGACCGGCGCCGGCGTGGTGCTTCGCACATCCAGATGATAGTAAAGCGCTGGCTTACCCTGGGGAGATAACCCAAGCGCGTTCAACGGCTGGGTGTCGAAGTCGATCGGCTCGTTCGGCCCAGGGAGACGTTTATCAGCCGACCGCCGTAAAAGAGTTCCGGCTTTGTCGCCGAAGCGGTCGACCGATGCGATTGGTGCGTGGTCCGGATCCTTAGGCTCGATCGCCGATTGCGCAGGACAGCTGGCAACAGCCAACCAAGCTGCGATTATAACGAATGGGAGGCGGAAGTTCATAAGCGATCCTCTTTAGTCGGATCCGTAGTTGAAACGTCGAACCGGCAGGCTCGACATGCGGTGTAGGACGTTGCTGGGGTTTCTCGCTAGCGCGCCGGCTGACGTCTTACAGCCGGGGTCGAGTTCTCCATATCTCCATTCTGCCCGCCCTGAGGCCTGCTGAGATCCTCTTCTACGGTCATGACGCGCGCCCCTATATGCGGAATTAGTCGGACCCTGTAGGAGGCTTCATCGCAGCGCAAAGTCCAAACGACTTGATTAGCCGCTGAATTTTCGGAGTTCCTGTGGGCGTGTCGCGGAAACGTGCAAGCGACACCTTGGCGACGTAGCTGAGCTGCGATGACCTTAGCTGCATCATCGGCGTGCATGTTTTTCATTCGTGAAGAGAGGTCGCCGGATTCTGAGGCTTGGCGAAGATAGCGCCAGCTACCAGAATCCTTTCTCGACTCGATGATCGGAGCAGTGGTTGCCGTCATCGGTACCCGCATCATATTGGCAATATCGATGACAGGATGCATTTCTTGCTTTCGATCCTTTTCATCTCACAACGGGGCCAGCGGCACTGTTTCAATGAGAACAATCGGTCCGATAACTTTCTCGAACTGACTAGCCATTTGATAAGATCAGGATGAAAGCTGAAGGTCCGAAATCGGTTGCCGTTCGTCCGAAAAATTTCGGATTTTGTTTCCACGCGGGCGATCAACTGGGCCAAATATCGCAATTCTTAAATTGACGTCAGCTTCCTCTACTGAAATGCACATTTCTTCAAAGCTCGGGCAGCGGGAATTGACCGCTGCCCGAGCACTAACGTCAATTTGGCCGGCGAAATGGCCTGTTTCGCCTAATAGTTTCGACAACGCCTCTGGCAAGAAGATCGGCATCAAAGATAAATTTTACCGGCAATGTCTGAAAGCATGGTCATTGCAAGCACGCGGGTCATCATGCCCACCCGCAACTGCCAAAGTGCTCACCGCTATAGATAATGCGATAGCCGCGACGCCAATTCTAAGAAAGACAGACATGATGAAACTCCAAATCAGATTGCGAAGTTGCGCGAGGTCGCTCATTCTTGCGATCGCTCGAGAACAGGTTTCGCCTATCCAATTCGATGCGTTTCATAGCCTCGAAAATAAACTCATTACTGACGCTGAATATCAGGATCCGGGAGCAGAGGCCGGCCCCCGACGATAGGCCTGGACAAAACATCTCAAAAAAGCTGTCGGCTCAATCTTGCCGGGACATATTTCAGCCGAGCTGAAACGGCGTGCTTTCTATCAACGTAGGAGCCGCGTCCGCCCGACGTTTTGAGAAAATGTCGGGCTCAACGCATTAGTCGATCGGGCTAATGGCAACTCTTGGAGGATTGAATGAAATTTTCTGTAAATTCCGGCGCCACGATTGCCACAGCAGCGGCAGCACTTTTTATTGCTGGAGCGGTCGTTGCTCCCTCTGCTCATGCTGCAGCCGCTGGCCAATGCTTCGGCGCGAATGCCTGCAAGGGCCAAAGCGCTTGCAAGTCTGCCTCGAACGCTTGCAAGGGACAGAACGCCTGCAAGGGGCTGGGGTTCAAAGAAATGACTGCAGCCAAATGCCAAGAAATTGCGGGCACTCGGTTCGTGCCGGCAAACCACAAAGGTTAGTATTATAGAGGCCCTGCGGAGAATCTGCGGGGCCTTCCCTCAACGAAACAGCACACCAGTCACGATTTTCGAGCGACGAGCGCTGACGCTTCGACGACATCGCTGATCCGCGCCCTGCGGCTGCGGAAAGGCGAGCACCTCCGAAGTGTAGGTCTCGACCACTTGGCTGAACGGAATCCCATTAGGTAGTGTCAGCATGGCACGGTGCTCCAAAACCGCATGCGGCACCGCAAGCGTAGTCTCTTGCCTCTCCGGAATTGGCTCTCCCATATCCCAGTTATGAGGCAAAGGCGTCCAGAGAAGCTTCGCTGAAAGCGCCCGCCGACGGAAATTGAGGGCGTGCACTGCGCGTCCAAAGGCAATGTTGGTGTGATCGAGTTGCTGGGTCATGTCTGGTGTCAGCCGACTAGGCACGCACCAGTTGTCCGCTTCCGAGAGGACGTGGTCACCACAACTAAGACACACCTTGCGATAGCGGATCGGCTCTGAGGGCATCACGCCGAGCAGCTGGCGTTGCTCTGCTGTTGGCGCCTTGTCCGTGCCGTGGATAAGCTCGGCGACGACGTGGGCCGAAGACGCAAGATGGTGGCCACCACACCAGCGGTCTAGAGTTAGCGTTGCGCCGTCGTGACTGAGAAGATCTGCATTCAAGGTTTCGAGCACCGCTAGAGCCTCGAGCCGGCCGGTAAAGCTCTCCTGCCAAGGAGAAAAACCGCTACTTTCCGCAGCCACAGAACGCGCAACGAAAACAAGAGCGAGCACAGCGATTGCACTTGCAGTGTTTCGGTGTATTCCGAAATTCTTTGGATTTTTACTGAGCTGCGCAAATCACATCGCAGGGCTGATTTGGAACCGAATATCCGTTCGAATCTCGGTGCCGGCAAAAATTGCAGCGGTTCTCAACAAAGCTCCGTTCATGCGTGCACAACGACCATTTTTCCGTTCGCCTGATTTGCCTCCATAACGCGATGTGCTTCACGGATGTCTTCGAAATTGAAGATGCGGGACGGCTTCGCTTGCAACCTTCCTTCCGCCACGTCCCGTGCGATGTCCTGAAGCGGCACGTCTGACAAAGGAAATCCCGGAGTTCCAAAAACGAAGCTCCCGAAGAACGTGAGATAGACCCCGCTCGCCATTTGGAGGAGCGGGTTGAAGTCGTGGATCGGATCAAGACCACCGAGCCATCCAGCGAGGCAAGCACGGCCGCCCCGCCGAAGCATGTTGAGCGAATCGACGATCGTGCTGTTGCCAACAAGATCGAGCACCGCATCGAGCTTCTTGGTTTCCGGCAGACGGGCCGACATATTTGGCCCTTCAATTTCACAACGCAGGACGCCAAGAGCTTCGAGCTTGGCAAAGCGCTCTTTGCTGCGTGTGGTAGCGATGACTCGAGCGCCGGCGTTGACCGCCATGTTGACGGCCGCCTGGCCGAACGACGAGGTCGCGCCTCGAATAAGAAGCGACTGACCTTTTTGCAGGTCGAGATTGCGGAAGAGGCAGGTCCACGCGGTTGCATAGGTTTCGGGAATGGCAGCAAGCTCTGCCCATGGAAGTTCGGATTCAATCGACGCGACATTTGATACGGGCGCACGCGTAAACTCCGCATAGCTGCCGTTGATCGTGCGTCCGAGACCTCCCATTAATGCAGCAACTTTTGCTCCGACGGGAAATTCGCCGCCGGGACAGGACTTCACGATACCAACACACTCAATGCCACTGACCTCGGCAGCTTCGGGCCATTCGCCGCGCCGCATGTGCATCTCGGCATGATTGATACCAAACGCTTTGATCTGAATCACGACATGACCCGCCACCGGCTTCGGCTCAGGAATGTCTTTGTAGACAAGACTGTCGAGGTCGCCGAATTTTTCGAGAACGATCGCGCGCATAGTGAACCTCCAGGACGCCGCTCTGTCACACCTACGATGATGCGGTCCGCGGCTGCGATGGTTGTGTTCAGGAGAGGAAGTTCCGGATTGCCGACGCAATCTCGGAAGCATGTGTCTCAAGAGCGAAGTGGCCAGTGTCGAAGAATTTCACGGTTGCATTCGGGATATCGCGTTTGAATGCATCGGCGCCCGGGGGCAGGAAAAACGGATCGTTCTTGCCCCAAACGGCAAGAAAGGGCGGCGTGTACGCCCGAAAATACTCCTGAAAGGCCGGATAAAGTGCGACGTTGCTCTTGTAGTCGCTGAAGAGATCCAACTGGACGTCGTCGGCGCCTGGCCTCGCGAGGTAAAAATTATCCAGCGTATAACCGTCCGGCGACACCGATGATCCTTCGGTCACGCCATGCGTATACTGCCACATCGTCGTTTCCGGTTTCAGAAAAGCCCGGAGCGCATCGCGATTGGCTTTAGAAGCATCCTGCCAATAAGCGCGAATGGGATTCCAACCATCGCTCAACCCTTCCTCGTATGCATTACCATTTTGTGAGATAATCGCGGTAATACGATCGGGATGTTTTGCGGCAATTCGGAAGCCGGTTGGCGCGCCGTAATCGAAAACGTAAATCGCGAAGCGCTGGAGGCCGATCACTTCCGTAAACCGATCCATCACGGCTGCGATGTTATCAAACGTGTAGGCGAACGTGTCTCGCGACGGCATATCGGATTGACCAAAGCCTGGGAGATCTGGCGCAACGACGTGAAAGCGATCCGCAAGCAGCGGGATCAAGTCTCGAAACATATGGCTGGAGGTTGGAAACCCGTGAAGCAAAAGGATGGTCGGCGCATCCTTAGCACCTGCCTCTCGGTAAAAGATGTTGAAGCCATCGACATCGGCTTTCTTGTAGCTGACCTTGCTCATGGGGAACCTCAAAGTGACATGAAAACGCGCTTTGATAGTTGTCGGAGTGCGATTGCCGGAAATTTTTGGGGTTAGGGGCGCGCGGGCCCCATCGCCTCCAGAATGATTTCCACGACGAGTTCTGGCGCCGTGACCAGAGGCATGTGATCGACTTTCTCGGAGTGTATTTTCGCGCCCATTCGTTCAGCCATGAATTGCTGAGTTGCCGGGTTGATCATGCGATCTTCTTCCGCAATCAAGAACCAAGACGGTTTTTCTTTCCAGGCGGGGCGCCGTACGCCTTCCTGAATGCAGGCAACTGCGATCGGCCTTTGGGTTGCAGCGAACAGCGCATTCTGCTTCGGCGAAGCATGTTGAGCGAATGCTGATGCGAACCCATCCGCCGGCATCCAGATGAGACCATGCTCGTCCGGCGCCAGCTGCGGCGCTTCGGGATGTGGCGGTTCACGATAGAAGACATCCGCGACCGTCTCGCCTTCATCCGGTGCAAGCGCCGATACGTAAACGAGAGATTTCACGCGCTCATTCCGCGTGGCGGATATCACGGCCCCCGCATATGCGTGCGCTGCCAACACCACGGGACCTTGCGTCCGCTCGATGGCATGCTCGAGTGCCGTCACATCCTCAGACAACGACGTTAATGGTAATGGTGCGGCGATGACATCGAGGCTTCCCGCCTGCAACGGTGCGATGACCTGATTCCAGCTTGAGCCGTCAGCCCAAGCGCCGTGAACCATAATCACTGTTGCGCAACCGCTCGATTTACTCACGTTGCCCTCGATCATGGCCTGTCTTGCGAAATAGCATCGGATTTCCGTTCTCCGGAGCTAACCTCTATAATCTTATTTTAGCGGTTACTTTATGGTTGCGTAACTTGTCAAGTTAAGTTTTAGAGGTTATCAGTCAGCGTGCAGAAATTTCGCAACGGCGCCGGAGAACGCAGAGCATGGGTGCCATCGTCTCCGGTCTGCGAAATGGACTTTGAATGTCAGGAATGACCTCAAGAACCTCCCGAATGCCCACTGGCATTAGAGTGATGACTTGATCTGAGGGTCCAAAATTGGTTGCCGATCGTCCAAAAAAAATCGAGGTTTCGGATCTCGACCGGTTGATATCCGGTCTTGAAGTCGACTTCGTCAGCTTGACTGAATGTCTCGTTTCGCCAGGCTGGGCATTATCGTTACCCCCGAGCGAATTCGCCGGCATGCACTACAATCTCGCCGGTCATGGAAGAATGATTGCCGGGCCTTTCCCCCCCATTCCCCTCGCTCCGCACACGTTGGTCATCCTACCGCCGATGACGCCCTTTCGCATTGAAGCGAATGGGTCAAACGGAACTACGTACCAACAGGTGAACGTGCAGCAGTCCGCCCCGTCAGAGCTAACGCGTTATGTTGCGGGTAACGGCGCGCCGGAAATCCTTCTGATCTGCGGCTTTATCCGTACGGTTTACGGGACGTCGCTTGACATTCTCGGCAATTTACCCACGCCGCTTGTCGAACAGTTCGGTGCCTGCGATCGACTTGATCTCAGCCTCAAAATGGCGCTCTGCGAGCTAATCGGCCATGAGGTCGGAGCGCGGGCGATGACGGCATCATTGATCAAACAGGTATTGATCGCAGTTTTACGGCGGTCGTTTACGTCTAGTGAACGTTGGATCGAACGTTTTCCAATCTTGAATGATTTTCAAATCGCCCGCGCATATGCCGGGATGGTCGCCGAACCGGGAGCCTCTCACACCGTTGAATCGCTTGCGCGCACAGCTGGTTTAAGCCGATCGAGTTTCATGCAGCGCTTCACTAAACTTATCGGATCCCCGCCCCTGGTCGTATTGCGGCAACTTCGAATGAAGAAAGCGGCCGGTCTTCTGGAGGCCAACGTGCGCTCTGTCGAACAGATTGCAAGCGCGGTCGGGTACAAGAACCGAAGTGGCTTTTTCCGTGCGTTTCGCGCGATCTACGGCATAGATCCGATGGAATACCGGGCGATCCACTCTTTGGGAAAACTTGAGAGCCTCGAAACGTCCCTATTGGACTGATCGTTTTCTCGCTGTTTGTCGGACGCAAATCGCAGCGGCACGGTGTAAAGCGTATATCAATGACGCTGATCTCGTGCCTTTTGCGTCCGCTCGCGGTGTGCAGCTTGTTTAGCCCTATTGCCACAGACAGCCATGCTGCACCACCGTCTGCCGCGAGCTCGCGTCCGATCGACAAAGAGAAGCGTGCAGGCAGGCCCTTCACAAGCTTTTAGGTTGGTGAAATCCTCTGTGCAGATCAAATCAGCCAGAGATCGCGCCAACGGAAACAGCAACGAGTCGGGCGCTTCCCAGCGCCTCTGTGGTCGCCACATGAAACCCGATCCCGGCGCAACATCGTGACCGTGCACCGAATTTCTGCCGTGGGATCGACCGCGAACTACCAGCTGACCATACTCTGCATCGCGCGCAAGAAGCTGATTAAGAGGCTGGAGTTCGCGGAGCGCTCGCGCGTCGAGTGGCTTGCCCATATGCTTATAAACAAACCGCTTGAACCAATCCCGTAGGTCGCGAGCTTGCGCTGCAACCGCATCGAGTTCACGGGGAGCCGACTTCTTCCGAAAAGCCTCCAACACGTCCTCGGGGACCAATCCACCTTGTTTAAGCCAAGCGAGAAGATCCTCCCCAGAGCCAAGCCACTCAACCTTCTCGTCCACCGGAACGGCGATAGAGTTCAGGAAGTCTAATCCCAAATTGTCAGCAATGAAAAACGGGGGCGGACGGTTGGTTGTCATGGACTTTCAAGAAAAACTTCAACCCACTAAGTAACCATTGATTTCGGATTTTACAAGTTACACTAAAATTGAGCCCTCTGACCAAGAAAATTAGCTGAGGCGAGCAACAGGCGTTTCAACCTGCCTGCCATTAGCTTGAAGGGATACCACAGCGTGCGAACCCACATCGCGTGGGAACTCCACTGCGTCCCTACGCTCCAAGCCGCCGAGGTAGCAGCCTAAAAATCCGAACTCAACGTCACCGAAGGCGTCGAAATTAAAATGAAACTTCAATGACATAAGTGTTCGTACTTTCATCTTGTCCGGCGCACCATATGGCGAGAGGGCCGCAGTCGACCACCACTCAAATCACGGCTCGGGAAGAAGTTGGCAGAACATCTTCTTTCTGACCAAAAAGCGTTTGCGCAAAACGCCAAAGACCAATTCCGCTCGGGCCAAAGCGAAATTTCACCCAACGGAAAGAAAGACAAGTTTGAACGAAGAGTTGCCGGACGCCAGCATCGTCAACGATCCATTGAGATCTGGAGGCCGTTCCCCTGATTGGCGCCCGTGACCAGGGTTACGCGTTTGTCGAGCATAGCCATTCTCCTTCGAAGTTACGAATTGTCTGGGTTGTCGGGCGATACCGCTGATCTACACGGCGGCGCGTTCGACCGCGGGCCGGCGGCGCAGGTCGGCTTTCAAGATTGCCGGCGGATTGTAGGCTGCCCCGTTTACAGCGATATCGTTGCCCGGCGGGGCGATCTGGTCGATTCGGTCGAGAAGATCATCGCTGAGGCGCAACTCTGCACCGGCGAGGAGATCGTCGAGATGCTCCATCGTGC
Source organism: Hyphomicrobium sp. MC8b (assembly GCF_905067615.1). Taxonomy (NCBI): domain Bacteria; kingdom Pseudomonadati; phylum Pseudomonadota; class Alphaproteobacteria; order Hyphomicrobiales; family Hyphomicrobiaceae; genus Hyphomicrobium; species Hyphomicrobium sp. MC8b. The sequence goes on from NZ_LR898465.1 coordinate 3,736,174, forward strand.
GCGGGCCGAGAATGGCGGACGTCACGCCCGGGTGCGCCATCACGAACGCCATCGCCATGTGGGTGAGTGATAGCCCTGCTTCGACCGCAAGCAGAATCAACTCCTCCACGGCATCCAAGCTCCGCTCATCCGACATCTGTTTCGGAAACACTTTCACCCGCAGGCTATCAGGCAGCGGCTGCCCCTTGCGGTAGCGCCCGGTGAGCAGGCCCTTCGAAAGCGGGCTCCAGACCAATACGCCCATGCCATAGCGCTGACATGTCGGCAGCATGTCCCGCTCAATTCCCCTGTCGAGGATCGAGTAAGGCGGTTGTTCGGTACGGAAGCGAGCGACGCCGCGCCGCTCTGCCACCCACTGCGCTTCAACGATCTCGGAGACGGGGAAGGTCGAGGAGCCGATCGCGCGCACCTTGCCCGCGCGCATCAGATCGGTGAGCACGGAAAGCGTCTCCTCGATATCGGTATCGGGTGAAGGCCGGTGAATCTGGTAGAGGTCGATGTAGTCCGTCTGCAGCCGGCGAAGCGAGTCTTCAACCGCGCGGGTAATCCAGCGCCGCGAATTGCCCTGCATGTTTGGGTCATCGCCCATCGGCCCATGCACTTTTGTCGCGAGCACGATCTTATCTCGACGTCCCTTCAGCGCCTTGCCGATAATTTCTTCGGACTCGCCAGCGCTGTAACGGTCGGCGGTATCGATGAAGTTGATGCCAGCGTCCAGCGCTTTGTGGACGATGCGGGCAGCATCGTCGTGATCGGGGTTTCCAAGTTTTCCAAACATCATCGCACCCAGGCAATATGGGCTGACCTTGATGCCTGTTCGTCCCAATGAGCGATATTGCATTGCTGGTTCTTTGCTCCGATGTGGTCAACTCAAGCGTGCCACGCTATAGAGATCAAGCGGAACACGATTCCGTTTATATGGAACAATGTTCCGATTAGCAAGAGGCGCATGTGAAGGACAAACCGGCGCATCGCGAAGAGGGATCGGAACATTCGAAGCGCGCAGATGCGCGGCGCAACGTCGACTCGTTGCTGCAAGCCGCTAAGGAAGTCTTCGCGACATCAGGAGTAGACGCGCCGGTTCGAGAGATTGCTGAGAAAGCCGGCGTCGGCCTCGGCACCGTCTACCGACACTTTCCTCAGCGATCTGATCTGATCGTCGCAATCATGCAACGTGAGATCGACGCCTGCGCAGAGGCCGCGCAGACTTTGTCTGCCAAGCACAAGCCGGGCGAAGCATTGGCTCGTTGGATGCAGCGTTACGTCGATTTCGTTGCGAACAAGCGGGGCCTGGCAAGCGCACTCCACTCGGGCGATCCGGCCTACGAGCCGCTGAGAGGATATTTTGACCAGCATCTCAAGCCCGCGCTTTGCGCGCTGCTGGATGATGCGGTTAGAGCAGGCGAGATCCGAGCGGGGGAAGAGCCGGACGATCTGCTGCGCGCGGTTCCGAGCCTGTGCATGTCCGCCGAGGGAAAGGAGGGCTTGGCGCGCGCTCGACGAATTGTTGCCCTCCTTGTCGATGGATTACGCTACGGCGCGTCTTGAGTGAATACGTTGCCATAAAACTACCGTACGTCCGCAACGGGGCACGAGCGATCATGAAGCATACCTTTCCTGACGTGGGCATTGACACGGATCTTGCGATCGAGGAACTCGAACGACCAGGTGCGCGCAAGCGATCGCAGTGCGGCTTTCGCGGCTGCTGTCAACGAAATCCCGTGCTTTCCAGTCTGCGCGACGAATGACGTATTGAGGATCGCGGACGTGTCCTCGCGCAGTTGTGGGGCAGAACGGCCTGAAGGGTCAGCAGCCCGGCACGAGCTAATATATGTCGGAAAAACGACGCGCGCTGCTGGGCTGCAGAGCTACAAGACACCTACCGCCGACGAGCCCGTCACCGAAGCTGCGCCTTGAAGCGTTATGTGGGTCAGGCTGTTTCAAGCAACCTTAACAATGACGCAAAAGTTCTCATCTTCATCATCACCGGCGCGCCACTCCAAAAAGCTAAATTAGTTCAGCCGTTGCAGCGGCCGTTCCTATTCGACCTTATAAAGGTTGTTGCGCCACGTGGCCGGAGGGAACCCCAGGCTGCGCTTGAAGGCTCTGTTGAAGGCAGCTTCGGACTTATATCCTACTTGCTCACCTATGCGCGCTAAGGACATTTCGCTGTTGCGCAGGTGATGCGCGGCGACCTGGATTCGCCAGCGCGCTAGATAGCGCATTGGTGGCTCACCAATTAGGCGCGCGAAGCGGTCCGTTAACGCCGAGCGGGAAAGGCCGACCTCGCGCCCTAAGCTCTCAACGGTCCATTCGTCGGCGATCTGAGTATGAAGCAAGGAAAGAGCACGCGATACGAATGGATCTTTCAAGCCCGCGAGCCATCCCGTGTGTTCGTCGGGAAGACCTTCGACATACCTCCGCAGAGTTTCGATAAAAAGGAGTTCCGACAGCTTTGCCAACACGGTCTCGGAGCCAGCTCTGTTGGCTGCGACCTCGTCGGCCGCGAACTCGAGCGAGCTTCGCATCCAGGCCGCGGCGCTCCCCTGTCGGATGTCGAAGCGAAGCAACGGCGGAAGCCTCTCCGTTAGGGGATTGCCATCGAGGCGATCGCAACCCAGGAAGCCGCACACAATGCGTGTGCGTTCGCCATTGCCACCGTGACGAGCCGTCCAAAACCCGCCACCAGGCGTAACGCTCATTACCTGCCGTGTCGGCACGGGCGTCAGATCTAGTGTGCTGCCCAGAAGATGGATGTGATTATGCGGGAGGATCACAACCTCGCCAGCCTCGATAGCTACGGGAGTTTCGCCCGGAACCTGTGCCAGCAAGCGTCCTTCAACGACGTAATGGTAGAGAACAAGGTGCTCCGCGCCCTTGGTCAAGACTCGCCTTTCCTCTTCGCCGAGATGAGAGGAGACGCACCACGGCGCAGCGAACTCGGCGTGCAAGAACACACCGCCTCGTAGCCGAACAACTCTCAGGACATCTGACAGCGCATCCATTGCCGACCAACATATTCCGGCGTTTTGAGCAAGACGTTCGGTGAACTGATCATAGGTGTCCAACGGGGCTTCAACTATACCAGTCTCCGAGGAGACGGCTATGCGCCTACTCGGCCGACAAATTCGGCCTGCCCCAAACGAGGAGGAATCTCAATGGGTCGAGGAATTACCTTCGCCTATGGACTCGCATCTTACTGCGCGTTCCTTGGCACAATCTTGTACACTATCGGCTTCGTTAGCGGTTTTGGCGTTCCAAAGACGATCGACACCGGCCAAGCTGCGCCTCTCAGTGAAGCACTCATTGTGAACATTCTTCTCCTTTCGGTGTTCACTGTGCAACATAGTGTGATGGCCAGGAAGCCGTTCAAGAAATGGCTGACGCAGTTCATTCCTTCTGTAGTCGAGCGCAGCACATACGTTCTCTTGTCCAGTTTGGCGCTCATTCTGCTGTTCTGGCAGTGGCGACCGATTACTCACGTTGTATGGCACATGAGTGAACCAACTCTGGCGATAGTCTTGTTTGGGCTGTCGTTGTTTGGCTGGTTGCTCGTCTTCGCCAGCACGTTCCTGATCAGCCATTTAGAGTTGTTTGGCTTGCGGCAAGTCCTTCTCAATCTGACGGGGCAACGTCAAGCGGAGCCTCAATTCAGGACACCCATGCTATACAAAATTGTCCGACATCCCCTCTATCTCGGCTTTGTCATCGCGATGTGGGCAACGCCGCTGATGACAGCGGGGCATCTGCTTTTCGCCGTGGGGGCAACCGCCTACATCCTGGTGGGCATCGCACTCGAGGAGCGAGACTTGAGCGAACTCTTTGGCGACGAGTATAATCACTACCGTCAGCGCGTCCCGATGCTTGTGCCATTATTGCGGAAGCACGATATGGACAAAGCTACGGCGATCCACCGGGCCAACTCCGAAATTTGCTAGTGTCCGGACGCAATACGATTGGTCGGTTGCACTGCCCGGCGGGATAACTCCTCCTCCGACGAGGCAGCGCGCCCTTCGCAGTCATCATCTTCCCGCATGAGATTATCCGCCAACGCGGCGGCTGCGACCCCAACTGCCGGGCCAAGAGTAGGATTTTCGCTCAATGCGACTAGTGCGATTGAGCAGCCCGGGTCACCTTACGAACTAGAAAGGGCGCACTGCGGAGTGCGGTAGGTTGCTATTACCTCCGCTTTTGGCTGAGGCTGGTCTCCAACAGCGTCTCGATCGCCTTCGCATGCAGGCTGAAAGGGGTCTCCGTCGCAGGGTGGGTCGTTCTGCAGGTGGTATATCCCTCAAAAAAACCGCAGCGCAAAGCGCACGCTCAAACAGCCGCGTATCCACTCTGCGGCAGGCAATGCGCGGCTACGGTTTCGGTTCCCGCGTATACTGATCCGATTCCGAGTACAAGCGGTTCCGAACGATCGAACGTCGCAACAACACTTTCAAGCTCTTTAAGCTGACAGCTCGCAACCTTCTGATTTTGACGACTGAGCGAAGACGCCACACCAACGGGTGTATCCTCTGACATCCCGAGCGCGATGAGGCGCTCGGAAATTTCTGCGGCGAGAGGCGCGCCCATATAGAAAACCGTCGTCGCCGAAGGATCGGCGATCGCTTGCCAATCGAGATCTTCCGGCAGGCCGCCGTTTTTCGAATGCCCGGTCACGAAGCGTACTGATTTTGCGTGATTGCGATGCGTCAGCGAAATTCCGAACGCGGAAGCCATCGCCGATGCCGCTGTGATGCCGGGCACGATTCGTGCCTCCAGACCTTGTGCTGCGAGATACGATACTTCTTCTCCTGCCCTTCCGAAGATCGCGGGATCTCCGGCTTTCAGGCGAACGACATGACTGCCCGCGCTGGCGTATTCGACCATCAGCCGATTGATGTCGTCTTGGCGGCAACTCGGCCGTCCACCTCTCTTGCCAACGCAAATCAGCTCGGCGTTTCCCGATGCCATTTTGAGTATGGCGTCGGAGACAAGCGCATCGAATAGAATGACATCCGCTGCTTCTATGGCGCGCAACGCCTTGATCGTCAGAAGCTCGGGATCACCGGGCCCCGCGCCGACCAGCGTAACGCAACCGCGCGGCTTGTCGCCTTTTATTGTCGAGCCGATCTTCGCTGCTGAACCCTTCAGCATTGCGGCAACCGGCGCCACGGCGGCCTTTAAAGCCAAACCGAACATTCGGAGCAATGACAACTGCCCTGAACTTGCGGCCGGCTGCGAAAACGTCGTCGCATCTGATTGCATGGAGAAGTCCTCAGCCATCGCCGATCCAAATTTCAGGCTTCAAAAATTGATCAATCCACCAAAGCTGACGAGGTCGAGGCCTTCGAGGTCGGATAGACTGGACACGCCCGACACATCCGCATCGTAGTGCTGATATTTGACGTAGACCGTCATAGCTGCTGCGTCGATCTCCTGGGCTATGCCACCGCCGTAACGCTGGAACGAACTCCCCGTCGCGCCAAGCGCCAGCGCAGACGGTCCAAGCTGGTCATCGTATTCGGCATAATCGCCATAGACGATCGTCGCACCCAGCGGCGTCCAGTTCCGGCGAATACCCGACTTGATGTACCAGTGATGGCTGTCCGGTGCGGTCGCACCGTTCACAAGCTTGGCGTCGTTGTTGTCTTCACGGCCGTACGCGCCGTGGAAGAACAGACCCGTCGGCATATGCTCGATGTAGCCGCCGGCTTGGAAGTATTGACTGTCCTTCGAGGTCAGCACGGCCGTGCCGCTGATGCGCTCATCAGAGTTCTCAGAATAGCCGACGCCAAGGTTGACCTTGAAGTCGTTCCACTTGCCAGCATAGCGCGCCGCAAGCTCCCAGTCGTCGTCTTCGCCCCAACTCGCCGAGACTGAGAAGCCGCCAAACACAGGTGAATCATAGCGCACCGCATTCATCACGATGCCGTCGCAATCGCCGCCGATCGGCGCATCCTGCGAATAGCAATAAGACAGCTGCCCCCAAGTCATATTGCCTGGTGCATAGCCGCCGCCCTTCTGGCGCAGCTTGAACTGCGGAAAGCCGTCGAAGAACGTGTAGTTGTCGATGACCTGCGTGCCGGATTTGTCCGTGAACATGGCCGCACTTTTGGAGGCGTTCGCCTGACGGCCGACGCTCAAGCTGCCGAGCTGCTCGCTCTTCAAATACCAGAACGACATCTGGACATTGAGGCCTTGGTTGAAGTCCGCCGAATTCTGGTTCATCGCCGCGCCGGTCGAGGCGTTGCGTCCAAACGGATTATCAGCGAGGTTCTGGATGCGCAGCAGGTAGCCGGCGGTCCATCCGGGCAGGATCTGGGCCTTGCCGTTGAAGATCACATGCGTGGCCTGCGTCGGGCCGAGGCCATGCAGGTAGACGTTGCTTTCAGCACCATCATCCCACCACGTCATCTCTTGAGCCACGTAGCCGGAGATCGTCAGCGAGACCTTGCGATTGCCTTTGCGCGCCGTCGTTGCTTCAAGCTCGGCAACGCGTTCTTCCAAATCCGCGCAGCAATCACCGCCAAGGTCGGCTGCCTGAGACGGGGTAGAGAAACTCGGCAACGCACCAAACGCCAGCATCACAGAAAGATATTTGCTTGCTCGCTTCAAAGATTCACTCCGCTGCCTGAAGGTTCTGCGCTTCGATAATGGTTTTGATTTCGGCACGGCATGAGCCGCAATTTGTTCCGGCCTGTAACGTCTCGCCGATGTCTGCCACGGTACGGCAGCCGCGCCGCGCAGCAGCAGCGATGTCGTTGGCGCCGACCCCGAAACACGAGCAGACCGTTGCGCCCTTATCGGCACCGCCAGCGCCCGGACGACCAGCGATGATCCTAAAGCGAGCAGCGCGCTGATGTGCCGCCGCGAGTTGTGCAACAGCCCAATCGCGGGACACGGCCACCGGCTCGGGAGCGAGGAAAACAGCGCCCAACAGCGTTTCATCGCGATAGCAAGCGAAGCGGTAGCTTGCGCTTTGGCGGTCGTGAAAGGCGATCGTATCGGCGTCGGACGACGAACCGAAAAGCGCGTTGGCGAACACGGCCCAATCTTCGCGCGCCGACGCAAAGCCAAGCTCGATGCGCCAGCCGCCGTTGCACTTGGCAAGTGCCCAGTATTCCGCATCGATGTACTCGGGCTTGCGGGCAAGAACCGCAAAGCCGTATGTTTCGGCGACGAAGCGCTCGATACGGACGGCGACGTTCTTCGAAGCCGGCTGACCCGAGATTGGGTCAACGATAGAAGGCACGAGCGTATCGACCCGTGCCTTCGAAGCGAACTGGTCTGTCCAATGCATCGGAACGAATATCGAGCCCGGTTGCTGTCGCGCCGAAATCAACGCGCGCACCAGGATGGCCGCAGAGCCCGTCGAAACGCGAACGAGATCGGCATCTGCAATACCGTGACGCTTTGCGTCATCTGGATGGATTTCGGCGAATGGCTCACCGTAGTGCTGCGACAGGCGTTGACTTTTACCGGTGCGCGTCAGCGTATGCCAATGATCGCGAATGCGACCGGTATTGAGAGTCAGAGGAAAAGCTGAAAGTTCGCGCCGACCGCTGCCGATCCTAGTGTTTACGAAGCGTGCCTTGCGATCAGGCGTGAAAAAGTTTCCGTCCGCAAAGAAGCGGATGCGGGAACTCTCGCCTATCCGGCGAGGCCACTGACACGGTTCGAGTGCGTCGAAATCGTCCCCGGAAATATTGCTGAATGCGCCGATATCGAAATCGCGGGTGCCTTTATTCTCGAATGCGGAGAGCGCCGCATGCTCAGCGAAAATCTCTGACGGCGATTGGAACGCGAAGGCGCCGCCGAATCCCATGCGCTTTGCGACTTCGCACATGATCCACCAGTCGGGTTGTGCTTCGCCGGGTAGCGGTAGGAAACTGCGCTGTCGCGAGATGCGCCGCTCGGAATTGGTGACGGTGCCGCTTTTCTCTCCCCATGCTGCGGCGGGAAGCGTGACGTGAGCATGGCGCACGGTGTCTGTCTTCGCGATGACGTCCGAGACTACAACGAACGGGCAGTTGCGCAATGATTCTTCAACGTCGCCTGCGTCTGGCATCGAAACGGCGGGATTCGTTGCCATGATCCAGATCGCCTTGATGCGTCCATCGGCGACGGCGCGGAACATATCGACGGCTTTGAGGCCGGCCCTTGCCGCGATCACCGGAGATTGCCAGAAGCGTTGGACGCGGTCGCCGTCGCCTACCCTGTCGAATTCCATATGAGCGGCGAGCGTGTTTGCCAGACCGCCAACTTCGCGACCGCCCATGGCGTTTGGCTGGCCGGTAATGGAAAACGGTCCCATGCCTGGCTTACCAATGCGGCCCGTCGCGAGGTGACAATTGATGATGGCGTTGACCTTGTCGGTGCCGCAGGACGACTGATTGACACCCTGGCTGAAGACGGTGACCACTTTTTCCGTGCGCGCGAAGAGATCGAAGAAGTCTTTAAGCCGTGCGTGCGACAGTCCGGTTCGCTCAACGACGGTCAGCGCATCGACAGATTGCGCAGTGTTGAGTGTGCCTTCGAACCCCGTTGTGTGTGCGGAAACGAAGGCGTCGTCGATTGCGCCCACATCAGCCAGATGATTGAGCAAGCCGACGAACAGCGCGACGTCGCCATCAGGCTTGATCGTCAAATGCATCTCAGCGAGATCGGCGGTCATCGTTCGCCGCGGATCGATCAGCACGATCTTCATGCTCGGCCGCTTTTCTTTTGCCGAGACGATGCGTTGATAGAGAACCGGATGACACCACGCGAGGTTCGAGCCGACGAGCACGATGAGATCCGCGCATTCGAGATCCTCGTAGCAGCCAGGTACGGTATCGGTGCCGAATGCGCGCTTGTGCCCCGCAACAGACGACGCCATGCACAGCCGCGAATTCGTGTCGATATTCGCCGAGCCGATGAAGCCCTTCATCAGTTTGTTGGCGACGTAATAATCTTCGGTGAGAAGCTGGCCGGAGACGTAAAACCCGACCGAGTCGGGGCCGTGCTCGGCGATCGTCTTTGAAAAACCAGAAGCGACGAGATCGAGCGCCGCGTTCCAGCTCACGCGCTGACCGCCGACTTTGGGATATAGCAGGCGATCGTCGAGAGCGACGGTTTCACCAAGCGCCGTACCCTTCGAGCATAACCTGCCAAAGTTCGCCGGATGATCCGGATCGCCGCTCACCGTGACCTCGCCAACAGCCGACGCCTCTGCGAGCACACCGCAGCCGACACCGCAGTACGGACACGTCGTCTTGGTTGGCTGAGGCATGGTCATCTCTATTTGCCTCACGCCGCGCGATGGGCTTTGGCTTCGGAAGCCAAGGCAATAAAGAGTTGGTCGCCTTCGACCTTGACCGGGATCGTCCGCACGCTACCTTCATCGGCGCCGAGCGCTTTGCCGGTTTCGAGCGAGATGACCCAGTTGTGAAGCGGGCATGTTACGGCGGCGCCGTGGACGATGCCCTGACTCAGCGGCCCGCCCTTGTGCGGACAATGATCCTCGATTGCAAAGATGCGATCTTCCGCCGTGCGGAAGACCGCGACCTTGCCTTGCGGCGTCTCGACACAGCGCGCACCGCGTCGCGGAATATCGGTGATGCTGCCTATCAATGCCCAGCTCATGTCCATCACTCCGCCGCGTCTGCCATGCCGACGGTTGCCATCGGCTTGAACTCATGCTTGTGCAGGCCGGAAACGCGTTCCGACCACGGGTCGACCTGTGCGAATTTCTGCGAATGGACGAAGCGGTCGTAATAGCCGCGGCGCTTCTCGGTATCATCGAGAACCTGGCGACGAATCTCGTCGATGGTGACGCGCTTTGCCCATTTGTAGATGCGTTCGAGATAGCGCGCCTGCTCGCGGTACATCTGCACGAGCCCAACAATGACTTCGAGGGCTTCGTCCTCGGTTTTGACGAGACCCAGAAGTTCCGTGCCCTTGATGTCGAGACCGGCCGCGCCTGCAAAATGAATCTCGTAGCCGGAGTCCACACAGATGACACCTACGTCCTTGCAGGTTGCTTCGGCGCAGTTTCGCGGACAGCCTGAGACTGCCATCTTGACCTTCGCAGGCGTCCACGAGCCCCACATGAATTTCTCGATGCGGATGCCGAAGCCGGTCGAATCCTGCGTGCCAAAGCGGCACCAGTCGGTGCCGACACACGTCTTCACGGTTCGCAGACCTTTCGCGTAAGCGTGACCCGATACGAAGCCCGCTTTGCCGAGATCGGCCCAGACGGCGGGCAGGTCTTCTTTCTTCACGCCCAGCATGTCGATGCGCTGGCCGCCGGTCACCTTCACGGTCGGAATGTTGAACTTGTCGACGACGTCCGCGATGGCCCGCAGCTCATTTGCACTCGTAACGCCGCCCCACATGCGCGGCACGACGGAATACGTGCCGTTCTTCTGGATGTTTGCGTGCACACGCTCGTTGATGAAACGCGATTGATAGTCGTCGGCGTATTCGCCGGGCCAGTCGCAGACGAGATAGTAATTCAACGCCGGGCGGCACTTGGCGCAGCCGCACGACGTCGTCCACTCAAGCTCCTGCATGACGGCGTAAATGTTCTTGAGGCTTTTCGCCTTGATCAATCGGCGAACATCGTCATGGCCCAGGGTTGTACATCCACACATCGGTTGCACGGCGGTCGGGTTGTAGGTATCCCCGAGCGTCAGAGCCATGAGTTGCTCAACGAGGCCCGTGCACGAGCCGCACGAGGCAGAAGCTTTGGTGTGAGCCCGGACGTCATCGAGCGACGTCAGGCCCTTCCCCTGAATGGCACCGACGATCTTGCCTTTGCATACGCCGTTGCAGCCGCAGATTTCTGCGTCATCGGGCAAGGCTGCAACGGCCGCCATAGGGTCGAGGGGCGTTCCTCCCTGATAGGCCTGGCCGAAGATCAAGGTGTCGCGCATGTCGGAGATATCGACCTGCTTCTTCTTCAGGTCGTTGAACCACGCGCCATCGGCAGTTTCCCCATAAAGGACAGTACCGATGATGCGGTTATCCTTCAGAATGATGCGCTTGTAGACACCGGCCGAGGCATCGCGCAGGACGATCTCGTGCCGGTCTTCTCCGTCAGCAAAGTCACCGAGCGAGAAAAGCTCGATACCGGTGACTTTGAGCTTCGTCGGCGTGTCGTTGTGGACGAACGCCGCCGTGCTTTTTTCGTCTGCGAGGTGGGCCGCTGCCACGCGCGCCATTTCGTAAAGCGGTGCGACGAGGCCGTAAACGTGCCCACCGACTTCGGCGCACTCGCCGACAGCATAAATATCAGGATCGGATGTCTGCATGCCGGCGTTGACGAGAACGCCGCGATTGGTGGCCAGACCAGCCTCTTTTGCGAGCCCGGCATTCGGCTTGATACCGGCCGCCATGACGACGAGCGTCGCTGGAATGATACGACCATCAGCAAGCTCGACACCTTCGACACGTCTGTCGCCGAGAATGGCTTTCGTGTTGGCCTTGCAGATGACCTTGATGCCGCGATCTTCAATCGCGCGCTGCAAGAGATAACCTGCCGCGGGATCGAGCTGGCGCTCCATCAGCGTCGGCATTAAATGCAGGACAGTGACGTCCATGCCCTGTGCTTCAAGACCTGCCGCAGCTTCCAATCCCAAGAGGCCGCCGCCGATAACGACCGCCTTGGCCCGCGACTGCGCCGCAAGCAGCATGGCGTTTACGTCATCCAAATCACGATAGCTCAAGACGCCCGGCAGATTGTTACCCGTCACCGGCAGAATGAACGGCACCGATCCTGTCGCGATGACGAGCTTGTCATAAGTTTCGACGACGCCGTGATCGGACGTCACGGTTTTGGCGTCGCGATCGATAGCGACGATCTTGTGGCCCTTATAGAGCGTGATGCCGTTTTTGATGTACCAGCCGTCGCCGTGAATGATGATCTGCTCATAGCTCTTCTCGCCGGACAGAATGGGAGAGAGCATGATGCGATCGTAATTGACGCGCGGCTCGGCGTTAAAAATCGTGACGGCGAAGCGGCCGGGTGATGTCTCGAACAGATGCTCAAGCATCCGCCCAGGCGCCATGCCATTGCCGATTATGACGAGTTTTTCCGTCATGACTGTTGTTCCCGCTCTCATGCCTGGCCGGCGATTTGGGCCAGGGCGCTGTCGGTATTGGTTGCGGATTTCGGGGAGGCGTCATCGCGCTCCATGCTTCGGATCGAAAGGTGCATCCAGACGAACAGAGCGACGACGATGACGAACAGCAGCATGAAGCAGCTCGTCCAAAGGCCCGTCACCTGATTGAGAAAGCCGAAGGCGATTGGCAGAACGAAACCTCCCAGGCCGCCGATCATGCCGACGAGGCCGCCGACAGAGCCGACGTTGTCCGGGTAGTACGTCGCGACGTGCTTATAGACGGCGGCCTTGCCGATGCTCATGAAGAACCCGAGCACCATCGCGATTCCGACGAATATTAAGGGGCTGATCTCGAAGTGCGCAGAGATCGGTCCGTGCGTGCCGTGCATGACGTAATCGGTCGGTGGCAGCGACAGAGCTAGCGTCGCGATGGCGGAGACGCCGAAGCACCAGTACAGGACAGCGCGGGCGCCGATGCGATCCGACAGCACGCCGCCGTAAGCGCGGAATATGCTCGCCGGAATCGAATAGGAGGCAGCGATCATGCCAGCGGTTTCGATGTCGAAACCATAGACGCCGATCAGGTAACGCGGCAGCCAGAGTGCGAGGGCGACGAAAGCGCCGAACGTGAAGAAGTAGTAGAAGGAAAACCGCCAAACGCGGATATCCTTCAGCGGCGCGAGTTCCATTGCGTACGCCTTTGGCGCTTCGCCTGTGCGGCGGCGCTCAGCGGTGACCGGGTCGTCGGTCGTCGTAAACCAGAAGACGATGGCCATCACCGCCAGTACAGCCGCCCAGATCAGCGCGACGGCATGCCAGCCCCAGGCAACGAGTGCGAACGGGGCAAGAAATTTGGTGACGGCCGCACCGACGTTGCCGGCGCCGAAGATACCGAGTGCGGTGCCCTGCTGTCCGGATTGATAGAAGCGCGAGACATAGGCAATACCGACCGCAAATGAGCCGCCCGCGAGACCTACTCCAAGCGCCGCAACAAGCATTTGCGTATAGGTGTGCGCGAAAACGAGAAGCGCCGTCGCGATGCTTGCAGCGATCATGTTGAGCGTGAACACGACCCGTCCGCCGTAGCGGTCGGTCCAGATGCCGAGGAAGATGCGGGCGAGCGAGCCCGTCAGAATGGGCGTTCCCGCCAGTAGACCGAACTCGGTTTCATTCAATCCGAGCTGCGCCTTGATGCGAATGCCGATGATCGCGAAGATCGTCCAGACTGCGAAGCAGGCCGTGAAAGCGATCGTCGAAATCCAAAGGGCGCGCCCTTCAGCCGTGGACAGCGATAATCCCGAACTTTCCTGTGTGCGCATCGATTGCTCCCGGTCGTGGCGCCAAAAACAAAAAAGCTGCCGGCCAAGCGCTCACACCCTCGGCAAAGAGGGTAGGAAGGCTTGAACGGCAGCTTTGCCTATTGAGCGCCCGTCATTGGACGCGGACGAAACCCTAAGCGCGGAAATCACGCAGCTTAGGCGAGCTGAAATTACAAACCTTCAACTCGAGTCCCTGCCAGGATTGCGGCAGTAGCGAACGCTTCGCAAGTCCAAACATTTAGCAATTTCACGACCCGTCGGCGCAAATTTTGTGCAGTGCACGTTTGACGCAGGTCGGGGGATCGTCACCGCTTCTGGCTTGTGATGTAGGCGTCGAGCTTGTCGGGATCGAACAAGCCGCCGTCGAAGAACCCGTCCGGCCCGAGCACCAGGCTCGCGCCGGATGAACCGACGGGAGTGGGCGCCGTCAGCGCCCCTTCGACCTTCGCGTTCGCCACCGGGAGCGCAATGCCTGACGGCTTCAGCGCGGCACGATAAAGATCCGGCCGATACGTTTCGCGCGCAATTTTTGCGTTCTCCGCGCTGTGCTGCACCTGCCCCCAACGAACCATCTGCGAATAAAACCAGAGCGCATGACTCTTCCATGGGAACGTCGCTGCTTTGGCAAACGGTACAAAGAAGTCGGAGACGGCGACGGCGTGTTCATTGCCGACGGGCAACTGGCCCTGCAGCGCAGGCAGCATCCATTCGACAGGCTGAGCGACATACGTCCGCTCGGCCAGAATGCGTGCCAGATCATTACGATTGTGCGCGTCGGCGCACCATTGGGCGGCGTTATTCAACGCGCGCAACAAGGCGGACAGCGCTTCAGGATTCTCTTGCGCCCAGTGCGCGCCGGCGGCGAGAACTTTCTCGGGGCTCGACCGCCAAATGGCGGCCTTCACGGTCGCTATATGGCCGTGCCCCAGGAGAGCCGCGGCAGAATTCCACGGCTCGCCGACGCAATAGCCGTCAATCGTGCCGCTCGCGAGAGCGTCCACCATCAACGGCGGGGGCACGATGACAATCTCGATATCGCGCGATGGGTCAATGCCGCAGGCGGCCAGCCAATAGCGAAGCTCGTAGTTATGCCCTGAGTGTGGATGGACGACAGCGAACCGCAACGGCATCTTGTTTTGGGCCGTGCGCGTACGAACGACGTCCTTTAGAGCCTTGCCGTTCGTCGCAGGATCGAAGTCGGCCTTTGCGCCGTTGTCTGCCATCGCGTCCCACAGGGCATTCGACACGGTAACGGCGTTGCCGCCCAGACCGAGCGCCATCGGAACGATGGTTGGAACAGCCAGCGGTGTCAGGCCAAGATTGCAGGCAATCGGCATCGGCGCCAACATGTGGGCGACCTGGAAATGCCCTACCGCCAGCCGATCGCGAATATTGGCCCACGACATCTCGCGCACGAGCGTCAGGTCGATTTCCTCGGCCTCGGCAAAACCCATTTCCTTTGTGGTCACGAGAACCGCGCTGTCGAGGAGCGGCATGAACCCGGCAGTGATCTGGTAAAGGCTCGCCATCGTCACTCCTCCTCGTCGGGTGGGGCGAGAAGCCCGGCTGCCGTTATCAAGCTTTCGGCGATTTCGGAGAGCTTTCTATTTTGGTTCATCGCAGTCTTGCGTAGCAAGGCGTAAGCCTGGGGCTCGGAGAGACCGCGCGTAGTCATGAGAATGCCCTTCGCCCGGTCGATGAGCTTGCGGTTTTCAAGCTCCGAACGCGCCTCTTCAAGTTCCCGGGTCATGCGCGAGAAGGCGTTAAAGCGACTGATCGCCATCTCGAGGATCGGCTTGACGCGCTCCTGCTTCAGTCCGTCAACGACGTAAGCCGATACCCCCGCTTCGACCGCCGCCTCGATCGATGCACTGTCCGAACGGTCGACAAACATCGCGATGGGGCGGTTCACGGCACGAGAAAGTTGGAACATGTTCTCGAGCATATCGCGGTTGGGATTTTCGAGATCGATAACGATGACGTCCGGCTCAATCTCGGAAATACGGCGCGCAATTCCCGCGACGTCGTGGACGACGGTGAGGTGATCATAGCCGGCTTCCCGCAGGCCCGCTTCGATGACCGAGGCGCGCAGACGGTTTTCATCTATGACCAAGATGGAAAGTCGTTTCGGCCCTGCGTGCATGCCCGTGTCCACCAAGAAGACTGTCTCGGGTACACGATTTCCGCGCGCGGTCAACTGCCCGCAAGTGCTCAGGGCCGGAACTAGGGTCGCGACATGGTCGGACGACGGACCGTTGATTGCATAGAAATTTGCGCCGGGCCGTTCTGCTCAAACGGCGCCGTTCCGATACCGTCGCGGCGATACGCCCGTCCACCGGCGGACGGCGCGGACGAAAGAGGGCTGCCCGGAATAACCCAGATCCGCGGCAACGTGCGTGATCGATTTCGAAGTGCCGCTCAACGCAACGAGCGCGCGGGCCCTTCGCGCTTCATCCAGAAGATCCGAAAAGCTCGTGCCTTCGGCCGCAAGTCGCCGCTGCGATGTTCGCACGCTGAAGCCACTCGCCTCGGCAAACCGCTCAACGGTCGGCTCGCCATCATCGAGCATGAAATCGATGAATGCACGCGCCGTACACGCGAAACTGTTTGCACTGTCGAGCGGATCCCAATGATCTCTGGGCCAATCGCCTCCGAACTTCCGGATGGAACTCGGGAACGGCCGATCCAGAGCATCATCGGATATAAAGACTGTGAGCGCGTTCGTGTCGCTCGGCGTCGGCTGTGGTCCGAGGCGCCCGTTAAGATGTGACAAGCCGAATTCCGGATGCGGCGTGAGTTCTATCTTGCCGAGTGGCTCGCCTGCGTAACCCGTCATTTTACAGAGCGAACGGATCAGTGCGGCCACGTATTGTTGTACAGTGTGCCGCGTGACATCGTCCACATCGAGAGTGAGTTCCTCACGAATGAACGCGCCTGCGGCGGCCGGCGTGATCGATAGAAATTCGTGTGTACAATGACGGGGTATCGCTTCACAGACAAGAGTGAGTGCCTCGCGCGGCGTCCTGCCGCCAAGCATGAGTTGACCCAGCTCTCCGAGATCGAGAATGCTCGTGTCTGTCACTACGCGCGTCGCGATTTCGGGTCCTTCCTGCAGGGACAGCATCCGCATCACTGAAAGAGCTTTGATCAGGGAAATCGGGCGGGCGGTCGCGTCCCAAGGCGGGGCCGATAGCCCTCCCCACGCGAGCACGTCGTCGAGCGACCGTCCGTTTTTTTGAACCCATCGAACGAAAGGCGCGATATCGGACGCGCGCACCAAGGGAAAGCTTGAGATCATGCGAGCAGCGATACGAACAAGCGAACCTTGGCTATTTTACACCGTCTGGCGCATAAAGCGAATTATTCCTCCGCCTGCATCGTATTCTCTCGCAAAAATGTGAAATGGAGAGACAGCGTGGTAATAAAAAAGCAATTTAAAATTGCGTCGGCGGCTCACATGAGTGCCGCTTTTTTTCATGCGCCGCTCACGCCTTGACGGTGGACGAATCCAAAGCGATTGCGATGGATGCCTATATCTATGGTTATTCTCTCATCACTACTGAAGTTACGCGCGTTCAAATGACGAACGTCGACAAGCCCGACGGCACGCGGGGGCCAATGGGCAAGTTTGTTAATATTCCGCGTTATCCGCCTGCGGACTATCGCGGCGTATCAGCGCCGAATGCCGATACGCTTTATTCGCTCGCTTGGATAGATTTGGAAAAAGGTCCGACCGTTTTCTCTCATCCGGATATGGGGAAGCGATACTATCTGTTTCCCATGTATAGTCTTTGGATGCCTGTGATCCATTCTCCTGGCACCCGCACGACGGGCGGCGCAGCAGAGAAATTCCTGCTGACCGGCCCGGGATGGAAAGGCGAGGTGCCGTCCGGCATGACGGAGATCAAATCTCCCACGCGTTACATGCTGATTCTCGGACGGACGTACGCACGGAAGCGAGGCCGACTACAAAGCCGTGAATGCTCTGCAGGCTGAGTACGACCTCCGGCCGCTCTCGGCGGTCGGCGCTGATTACACGTATGTGGCCCCGCCGGTGGATCCCAATCCGGGTTTCTCCATGACCGACAAACCACAGGACGTCATTCTTGGCCTTGGAACCGAAGGCTACTTCAATATGATGGCGCGATTGATGTGCAAGGATGCGCCCCCGGCGACTGAGGACGCACCTATCCTCGCAGAGATGGCGAAAATCGGCATTGAACCGTGCAAGACATTCAGCTTGGCTCATCTCGATCCTGATGTTCAGGCAGCGTTGAAAGCGTTGCCGCAGCAGGCGCTCGATAAAATCGGAGCGAACAAGGCTGCGATGGGAGTGGAGGTCAAGAGATGGATCTTCACCAAGGGTCTTGGTGAATACGGCACCGACTACATGAAGCGCGCGCTCGTCGCGGCTTTTGGATGGCCGGCCAATTTGCAGGCTGACGCAGTCTATCCTTATACGGAAGTCGACAACGCCGGGCAGCCGCTCAGCGGCGCGGACAAATATACGCTGACGTTTGCAAAGGGCCAGGAGCCGCCGGTCAACGGTTTCTGGTCGATCACGATGTACCAAATCGACCAGGGGTGGTGGTTCGTACCGAATGCACTGAACAAATTTACGGTCAGTCCGCGCAACGATTTGAAAGCCAATCCCGACGGCTCCGTTACGCTTTACTTCCAGAATGAATCGCCGGGCGCCGATAAGGAGTCCAATTGGCTCCCGGCTCCGAAAGGTGCATTCCTGCCGATGCTGCGGATGTATTGGCCTAAGGAAACGAGCCCTTCGATTCTGGATGGGAGTTGGAGCCCGCCCGAGGTCGTGAAGGCAAACTGAGCTGCACTTATCCGAGTGAAAGATCGCGCATACGGCGATGATCTGATAGCCTGGAGTTCATCAAGCGCCAGCGAGCAGCCCGGGATTTAGCTGGTCGCTGGCATTCCGCCGAAGTTGCGGAAGGAAGCTTCGATCAAAAATTGATCAGCCCACCAAAGCTGACGAGGTCGAGGCCTTCGAGGTCGGATAGACTGGACACGCCCGACACATCCGCATCGTAGTGCTGATATTTGACGTAGACCGTCATCGCTGCTGCGTCGATCTCCTGGGCTATGCCACCGCCGTAACGCTGGAACGAACTCCCCGTCGCGCCAAGCGCCAGCGCAGCCGGTCCAAGCTGGTCATCGTATTCGGCATAATCGCCATAGACGATCGTCGCACCCAGCGGCGTCCAGTTCCGGCGGATACCCGACTTGATGTACCAGTGATGGCTGTCGGGTGCGGTCGCACCGTTCACAAGCTTGGCGTCGTTGTTGTCTTCACGGCCGTACGCGCCGTGGAAGAACAGACCCGTCGGCATATGCTCGATGTAGCCACCGGCCTGGAAGTATTGACTGTCCTTCGAGGTCAGCACGGCCGTGCCGCTGATGCGCTCATCAGAGTTCTCAGAATAGCCGACGCCAAGGTTGACCTTGAAGTCGTTCCACTTGCCAGCATAGCGCGCCGCAAGCTCCCAGTCGTCGTCTTCGCCCCAACTCGCCGAGACTGAGAAGCCGCCAAACACGGGTGAATCATAGCGCACCGCGTTCATCACGATGCCGTCGCAATCGCCGCCGATCGGCGCATCCTGCGAATAACAATAAGACAGCTGCCCCCAAGTCATATTGCCTGGTGCATAGCCGCCGCCCTTCTGGCGCAGCTTGAACTGCGGAAAGCCGTCGAAGAACGTGTAGTTGTCGATGACCTGCGTGCCGGATTTGTCCGTGAACATGGCCGCACTTTTGGAGGCGTTCGCCTGACGGCCGACGCTCAAGCTGCCGAGCTGCTCGCTCTTCAAATACCAGAACGACATCTGGACATTGAGGCCTTGGTTGAAGTCCGCCGAATTCTGGTTCATCGCCGCGCCGGTCGAGGCGTTGCGTCCAAACGGATTATCAGCGAGGTTCTGGATGCGCAGCAGGTAGCCGGCGGTCCATCCGGGCAGGATCTGGGCCTTGCCGTTGAAGATCACATGCGTGGCCTGCGTCGGGCCGAGGCCATGCAGGTAGACGTTGCTTTCAGCGCCATCGTCCCACCAGGTCATCTCTTGAGCCACGTAGCCCGAGATCGTCAGTGAGACCTTGCGATTGCCTTTGCGCGCCGTCGTTGCTTCAAGCTCGGCAACGCGCTCTTCCAAATCCGCGCAGCAATCACCGCCAAGGTCAGCCGCCTGAGAGGGGGTAGCCGCAGCGACACACACTCCTGCGACAACAGCAATGCAAAGAAGTTCGGTAGCTCGTTTCAATGATCGACTCCGCGTCCAGATTCCATGCTTCGATTTGTGTCTGGCGGCAGTGTCGATTATCCGCTCGTTGCCGAGAGGCAGTAGCGGGCGGTCAACCGACTCTCGGCTATCGAGAGCGGTGATCTCTGTGATGGCGTTCATGCTGTACCCCCCGGTTCATCCGTCGCCTGAGAGAGGGAGGTTGCAATCGATGTGCCAATTTTGGCAGAAACGGCGGCAGCTCGTAACGCTTGAATTCAGGCGCTTATCAGTGAGCTTTTCGCGATGGCCGGCATTGTACGCAAGACAAAGTGTCGACAATGTCAAAGTTTGTCGACTTAGAATTTCGTACCTTCGGCCTTGAACTTGCGAAGCCGATACGAGAACTGCCGCTCCGTCAAACCGAGCCGTTGCGCGGCTCGCGATTTGTTGCCGCCGGAAAATTCTAGAGCACGCTTAAGATCGTCGGGTCCGTGCGACGCCGCCGGAAGATAGGGGCGAACAGGCATCACGGATGACATCGGTTGCCGCGTCTGATGGTGCTCGCTCGGCGGACTGATATCGAAGACGCGATCGGTCAGCAAGGCGGAAACCTCGACACGTCCGAGAACCGGTGCGCTCGCGAGAAGAACCAGACGTTCGATGAAGTTCGACAGTTGACGGACATTTCCCGGCCATGGCTGTTCGACGAGATAGTGCATCGCGTCGGCCGTCAACGCGACCTCCCGCTTGTTCGCAACGTTCGCGCGGCTCAAAAAATGACGGACGAGTTCGGGAATATCGCTCTGGCGCTGCGCCAGCGACGGTAGAAGAATGGGAATGACGTTGAGACGGTAGTAAAGGTCCTCGCGAAAGTCGCCGCTCTCGACCGCTCCGGCAAGATCGCGATTGGTGGCCGCCACCACACGCATGTTGACCTTGATCTCCCGCTTACCGCCCAAGCGGACGACTGTCCCCTCTTGCAGCGTACGCAGCAACTTAGTCTGCATGAGCAGCGGCATCTCGCCGATCTCATCGAGAAAGATCGTGCCGCCGTTGGCTTGCTCGAACCAACCCATGCGGGCTTCGCTCGCGCCGGTAAAGGCGCCGCGCTCGTGCCCAAAAAGCTCCGATTCAAACAGCGTTTCGGGAATGGCTGCGCAATTGACTTTGATAAACGGCTTGTCTTTTCGCGGCCCGGCGACGTGCAGCGCGTGGGCGAAAAGCTCTTTTCCGGTTCCCGACTCGCCAAGCAGCAAAACGCTCGCGGTGGCGTCCGCGACCTGCTCGATCTGCGAGATCGCACGCAGCAGGGCCGGCGAGCGTCCGACAATGCCGTATTGTGTTGCCTTGTCGCCGGCCGGTGCCGACGCTGCATCGCGCGCCTCGATGGCCCGCATCCGCCGATCAATGCGATCGTTGAGCGTTAGAAATTGACCGAGGATCGCAGAGAGAATTTTGAGAATGCGAACATCGTCCTGCAGCGGGCGATCCCTATGGCGTATCCTGTGACAGGCCAGCGCACCGACGGTGCGGTCTTCGACGCGGATCGGGCAGGCAAAGAACGAGACGACGCCTTCCGGCAACTTGCTGCGTTCGACCGCGCGGCCAAGAAAGCTTGGGTCTTTATCGATATCCTGGACGATAATGAGTTGGCCGGTCTGAATGACGTAACCTGTGACGCCTTCGCCGAGTGCATATCGGCCGCGCGCAGCTTCTGCGGACGTCAACCCGTAGTAATAAGCGATGCGGTAGATGTCTTCGTCAGGCGACTTCAGCACGATGCGGCCGCGGTTCAGCCCAAGCATCTCCGAAAGCAGGTGCAGCACCCCGCGCGCAACCTGATCGAAGTAGAGCCCCTTCCCGATCAGGTTCGCGACTTCCTGAATCAGATAAAGCTCCTGAGCCCGCCAGAAATTGCTGCTCTCGCGTTGTGATTTCTTCTCGCTCGCCGTCATAACGCTTTCGATTGCATCTCCGGACCTTTCATAACGCGAAATCGCCCGCGCCGACGATGCGGCGCGGGCGTCCAGTGCCGAAAGATCGCGGATCGAGCGTGTCACCCGGCGCGACTTATTGCAAAGGACTTCAGATATTCGTCCGGTTTGGCGGGATCGAATAGCTTGCCCATAACACTGAACGTCTTTGTCGTCGCTTGTGGCGGCGTCAAACCTGCTTGTTTCATGGCCTTCGCCGCGTCCGTCACAAGGTAGACCTCGCGCGCGACCGATTGATAGTCAACGTCGCCCTTGATCTGGCCCCAGCGCTTCATCTGCGTCAGCGTCCAGACGGCGAAGCTTTCGTAAGGGAACGGATCGAATGCGATGCGAGCCGGGTCCTTTTTAACGCCGCCTAGACCATCAGCGTAAGTCCCAGTCAACACCTGCTCGACCACAGTCAGCGGCTGATTTAAATAGTTCGTTGGTGCGATGGCCGCGGCGATCTCCTTGCGATTTTCCGCCTTCTGCGCATAGGCCGTCGCCTCCATGATGGCGCGCAGCAACGCCGCGGACGTGTTCGGCGTCTCAGCGATCATCTTGCGCGACAGCGAGAAGCTGCAGCAAGGGTGACCGTCCCAAATCTCTTTGGAGAGAATGTGAATGAAGCCGACGCCGTCGTATACGGCGCGCTGGACGAGGTTGTCGGGTGCCAAGAAACCGTCGATGTTGTTGGCGCGCAGGTTGGCGACCATCTCCGGCGGCGGCACCAAACGAAGCTGCACGTCGGTATCGGGATCAATGCCGTGCTCCGCCAGATAGTAGCGCAGCAGATAGTTATGATTTGAGAAATCGTAGGGTATTGCGAACTTGAAGCCTTTCCAGTTCTTCGGATCGCGATTGTTCTTGTGCTTGTTGGCCAAACAAATGGCCTGACCATTGATGTTCTCGATTGCGGGCGAAACGAACGGCGCTTTCGTCGATCCGAGTCCGAGTGAGATCGCGAGCGGCATCGGCGCCAGCATATGCGCTGCGTCATATTCGCCGTTGATCGTCTTGTCGCGGACGATGGCCCAACCCGGCGTCTTCATGAGCTGCACGTTGAGCTTCTGTTTGGTGTAATAGCCCATCGGCGCCGCCATGATGATCGGCGTCGCGCAGGTGATCGGAAGAAATCCGATCTTGAGGTCGGTCTTTTCTGGCTTGCCGGTTTCCTCCAGCGCTTCGGCCGCTGCCTTGACCGGAAAGAGATGATTGAGTGCGGCCGCAGCTGTCGTCGCGCCGACAGCTTTCAGGAAGTTGCGCCGCTCCAGCGGATTGGGAAACACAGCTCTGAAAAGTGCGCGCTCAGTCGCTCGCTCAAGGGCGCTGGCTTGACCCGATGTCGCAATGTCATGCGCGGCTTGATCGTCGTGCCCCCCGCACGAACATCCGCTTCGACCGCCTGCCACTTTGTCTTTATCCATATCGCACCCCAGTTGTTGCATGGATCGGCGCTTCGCAACAGCTGTGCCAAGGCCTGGAGTTTTGAAATAGACGCGCAGAATCAATTGACTACGTAAGCGCGACGCTGTGACAGAGCGGCCAGTCCCCGCCTCTTGTCGACTTTCGTCGACATTTTGTCAGTGCCTTCGCCATGGCTAGGACAGCCCATCTAGGACTCCTCTCGCATCCCAATCGCCAAGCA
The DNA here is from genome assembly GCF_905067615.1 of Hyphomicrobium sp. MC8b. Lineage (NCBI taxonomy): Bacteria > Pseudomonadati > Pseudomonadota > Alphaproteobacteria > Hyphomicrobiales > Hyphomicrobiaceae > Hyphomicrobium > Hyphomicrobium sp. MC8b. The sequence continues at coordinate 3,759,445 of NZ_LR898465.1, forward strand.
AAAAAAGACCGTCGACATTGTCGACAAATTGTTGGCGAGAGAGGCGCATTCGAAATGCGCCCGATATGGCGCCACAGTCAATCTAACAAATTGAATATGTTTATGAATTTTTGGTTGTTTACGATTGCTTGAGGTCTTGGCACGCGGCTTGCGGATATCCCCTCGAAGGCGACGGAAAGACCGTCAATCCATGAGAACCGAGGAAACAGCATGACCGCCTCTGCCCAGACCAAGACCATCGAAACCTATCTTCGGCCGATCGACCGCGACGGCCTGATGGCATTCGCCGAAAAGGGCCGTAACAACCCCGGCTCCCGCGGCACCAACGTCGTCAAGACGGTGTGCGAGGGCCAATACCGCACGCTCAGCTATGTCGGCGACCACACGCCGGTCGTCGTCGACGAGCCGCTGCATCTCTTCGGTCAGAACACCGCTCCGGCTCCGGGCGAGATCGTCCTCTCAGCGCTTGGCGGCTGCCTTGCCGTCGGCATCACGGCCGTCGCGACCTGGAAGAACGTGCGGCTGTCGAAACTTGAGCTGAAACTTGAAGGCGACATCGGCAACCCTGCCGCATGGGGTGCAGGCGGCGCCGAGCGTGAACCGTCGCAGATGGGCTTTCAGGAAATCCGCGTTACGGTCGACGTCGAGGGCGACGCCAGCCGCGAAGAACTCGCGGAAATCGTGCGTCATGCGAACTATTTCTCGCCGGTCGCCAACACGATGCGCAACCCGATCCCGTTCAAGATCGCAGTCGCCGACTGATTGCCGATGAAGAGACCGGCTGCCCGGTCTCTTCCCCATTTCCTCAGCGGGAGTTCCACAATGCAGACTGTCCTCGCGTTAAAAAAGAACGCGCCGAGCGGCGATGCAGCTCCGCCCGTCAGTGCCCGGCCAGACGAGGAGATTCTGTCGCGCACGCGCACGATTGCCGAAGGCCCTTTGCGCGACCAGGCCAACGCCATCGACAAAGGACACTATCCTCTCGACATGATGCGCGCCTTGGGCGAGGCCGGAGCCCTGTCGGCGCATCTCAAAAGCGGCGGTGAGCGCTTCGGCGTCGCTATCGAGGCGATGCGGGCCGTCAGCAAGTCGTGCGGCTCGACCGGCTTTCTGACATGGTGTCACGACGTATTCGGACTCTATCTCGATCAGTCGCCGAACCGATCGCTGGCCGACCGCATGCTTGCCGCCCACGCGATGGGCGAGACCTTCGGTGGCACCGGCCTGTCGAACCCCATGAAGGCCTTCGCCGGGATTGAGCCAATGGCGTTGAAGGCCGTGCGTGCTCCTGGTGGATATCGCGTTTCGGGCACCCTGCCGTGGGTCAGCCATATCGGGCGCGGCCAATATTTTGGCGCGATTGCGCAAGTCTTCGATGGTTTTGGTGCCCCATTGCACGAGATCATGTTCGTGCTCCGCTGCGACGAGCCCGTCGAGTTGCGAGAGTGCCCGGCATTTTCGGGGATGGAAGGCACGAGCACGTGGAGTGTGCGACTGACCGACGTCTTCATTGACGAGTCGGATTTGATTGCCGATCCGGCGCGGCCGTTCATCGGTCAGATTCAAGGCGCGTTTATTCTTCTACAGTACGGAATGGCGCTCGGCATCATCGACGGCGCAATCGAGTCGATGCTGGACGTCGAAGGCGTGCTCGGTCACGTCAATCAGTATCTTGCCGATCGTCCGGCAGACATCGTAGCGGAGTTCCAAGAGCTTTCGACCCGCGCATCGAAGCTTATCGAAACCCCATTCGAACGATCGAAAGATTTTCTTCTGGATGTCATCGACGTCCGCGCGCAAGCGGCGGAGCTAGCGTTGCGGGCGACGCAGTCGGCGCTGATGCATCAGGGCGCGCGCGGCTATCTGATGTCGGCCGCGCCTCAGCGCCGCATCCGGGAAGCGCATTTCGTTGCTATCGTCACCCCGGCGATCAAGCATCTGAGGCGCGAGATGGAACGCCTGTCGAAAGACGTGCAGCCAACGGAAGCGCAACCATGAGCACCAAAACACGAATGATCGAACCAACCGACGGCCGCGGACCGTGGAAGCGTTTCATCTGCCGCGTCTGTGGATTGATTTACGACGAAGCCGAAGGCGACATCGACAGCGGACTTCCGCCGGGCACGCGTTTCGACGACATTCCAGACGATTGGGAATGCCCAATCTGTAACGTCACCAAGGCCGATTTCGATCCCTACGTGCCGCGTGCCATTACGGATATGCCCGTATCGACGGCGGTGCGGTCGCGCGAAACAGGCGTCGTCATTGTCGGCGCGGGTGCTGCCGGATGGGCAGCGGCGGAAGCCATTCGCGCCCACGACGGCACGCTTCCGATTACCGTCGTTACCGGTTGCAGCGGGGATGTCTATTATAAGCCTGAGCTTTCAATTGCATTGACGCGTGGTGCGACGCCCGAAAGCCTGACGCGAGAAACCGGCACCGAGGCGGCCGCGCGCCTTGGCGTTCAGTTGCTGCCGCAGACGTATGCGGTCGGTCTGTCGCCAAATCTCGGGATGCTGCGGACCACGCGCGGCACGCTGCGTTTTAACAATCTCGTTCTCGCGCAAGGGGCGCGCTCAGCGGCGCCCGATTGCTTGCCGCCCGAGCTCGTTTGGCGCATCAACGATCTTACCACGTGGAGCGGGCTTTATCGTGCGCTCTCGACCGGTCCTCAACGTATCGTCATCGTTGGCGCTGGAATGGTCGGATGCGAATTGGCCGAAGATCTTGCGCGTGCGGGCCATCACGTCACACTCTGGGCGCCGGACAAGCTGCCAATGCGGCCCTTTTTACCCGTGCCCGCTGCCGCGCGGCTTGCCGCTGGACTTAAAAGCGTCGGCGTGACGTTCCAGGGCGAACAGAATGTAAAGCGCGTCGCGCGAAGTAACGGTAAACTGCTCGTTGCGACCATGAAGGGCGACACGATCGCAGCCGACCATGTCGTCGCGGCTACCGGCTTGGCAACGGAGCAGCGGCTATCACGCAGCGGCGGCATTGCATTCGACCGCGGCATCATCGTCGATCCGAAAACGATGAGAACGAGCGCTGCGCACGTCTACGCGCTCGGAGACTGCGTGACCATCGGCGGCGCGCCATGCCGCTATATCGAGCCGATCCGCGGCCAGGCGGAGGCAATTGCCAAAGCTATCCTCGGACATGAGCACGAGGGCTACGTTCATAAAATGCCGACCGTTCGCCTGAAGACGCGATCGACGCCGATCGTGCTCGAAGGCTGGATCTCGGCCTATGGCGAGTGGCGCATCCTGCGCGACGATGCAAGCGCGCTGATCATGGAGCAATGGGTGGGAACCGAGCGCGTTGCCAAGCTCGCTGCATGATGTTGCCGCTCGCGGGAGCCACGCGATCTCCCGCTCATACTGCGCCGGAACTTTCACGGAGACTTTGAAGATGGCCACGACAGATATCACCACCTCAGGCGCATCCCTCCGGCGCAAAGAGCGCGGCAGCTTGCCGAAGTTTCCGCTGGCAATCCGCGCAGCGTGCTTATCGCTCGTCATCCTCCTCCTGCTAGTCGGGGTATGGCAGCTCGCAACGACGCCGGCCGCTAGCACCGCGACGTCAGTCGACCCAGAATACGCAGCTCTTGTTTCAGGTGCCGCCGCCGAAGGACAGAAGACCGGCTTTCCAACGCCGGCCGACTTTGCGTCGACGCTCTGGGGCCAAATCAAAAATCCGTTTTACGTTCATGGCCCCAACGACCAAGGCATCGGCATTCAGCTCGGCTACTCGCTGGGACGCGTGCTGCTTGGCTATTTTCTTGCGGCAATAGTCGCGATTCCGCTAGGATTCGTGATCGGCATGTCGCCGCTCATCCACCGCGCGCTGGATCCCTTCATTCAGATCCTGAAGCCGATTTCGCCTTTGGCCTGGATGCCGCTCGCGCTCTACACGATCAAGGATTCCAGCATTTCAGCGATCTTCGTGATCTTCATCTGTGCGCTCTGGCCCATGCTGCTCAATACCTCCTTCGGTGTCGCAAGCGTGCGTAAGGAATGGCTGAACGTTGCAGCCACCCTTGAGGTCAGCCCGTTGCGCAAGGCGTTTCAGGTCATATTGCCGGCGGCCGCTCCCACGATCATGACCGGCATGCGAATTTCGATCGGCATCGCGTGGCTCGTCATTATCGCAGCCGAGATGCTCGTTGGCGGTACCGGCATCGGATACTTCGTCTGGAACGAGTGGAACAATCTCTCGATCTCCAACATCCTGACCGCGATCTTGCTGATTGGTCTGACCGGCATGGCGCTGGACGTCATCCTGGCGCGCGCGGCCCGGCTGGTCGCCTATCGGGAATGACGTCCGCCAGCGGAAGATTGCAATCACTCACCCCAGACCCGAACACGAGGACGCCATGGAAAAGCCACTGATCTCCATCGAAGCCCTGGCTCGGCGCTATCCCAAGCATGGCGGCGGCGAGACTACCGTCTTTGAGAATATCTGGCTGCCGATTGCGAAGGGCGAGTTCGTCTGTCTCATCGGGCATTCGGGTTGCGGCAAGACGACAATCCTCAACGTTCTAGCGGGCCTCGACAATCCGTCTGATGGCGTGGTGATCGTCGACGGCCGCGAGATATCGGGACCGAGCCTCGATCGTGCTGTCATCTTCCAGGGGCACTCGTTGCTGCCATGGATGACAGTCCAGCAGAACGTCGCGTTCGCGGTGAAGTCCCGTCATCCCGATTGGCCGAAGGCGAAAATTCTTGCGCACTGTCAGACGTATATTGATGTTGTCCATCTCAAAGGCTCTGAGCAGAAGAAACCAGCTGAGTTGTCGGGCGGCATGAAGCAACGCGTCGGCATTGCCCGCGCGCTCGCCATCGAGCCGAAGATGTTGCTGATGGACGAACCGTTTTCGGCACTCGATGCACTGACGCGCGGCTCGTTGCAGGACGAAGTCCGCCGCATCTGCACCGAGACGCAGCAGACCGTCTTTATGATTACGCACGACGTCGATGAAGCATTATTGCTCGCTGACAAGATCGTACTGATGACGAACGGTCCGCATGCCAAGATCGCGGAGATCGTTGAGAATACGCTGCCGAAAGACCGGCAACCGGCGACGATGCATCGGCATGCCAATTACTATCCGATGCGGAACCATCTTCTCGATTTTCTCGTCAGTCGCTCGAAGACGTTCGACCAGGAAATCGCGGGCAAGGCCTACGATCCCATGCGACCTCCCATCGTGCGCCCAACTGCAAAACCAATGCGGGTCGATGCCGAGAAAGATGCTGCCGCGGCCTCCGTCGACCGCGCTGCCGTAACAGCCTGAACCGAAATCTTTAGCCATCCAAACCAAAGGAGTGACGCGCATGAACCGCGCCGAAGTGACCGAACTTGTGCTTTCCGCAAAACGGATGAAGGGCCTGACGTGGGCAGAGATTCAGCAAACCGTATCGGTCTCGACCTCACCGATCGTCGTCACAGCGGCCCTTCTCGGACAGATGCGTCTGGAGCCTGAGGAAGCTGAGCGTGCCGCGAAGCTGCTGGATCTTCCCGAGGAAGCGAAGATCATTCTGACGGAAATTCCCTACCGCGGATCGCTACCGCAAGTACCGCCGACCGATCCGCTGATCTACCGCTTCTACGAATTGGTTCAGGTCTATGGTACGACCTGGAAGGAACTCATTCAGGAGGAATTCGGCGACGGCATCATGTCGGCAATCGATTTCGATATGACGCTGGAACGTCAGCCCGACCAGAAGGGCGACCGGGTGAAAATCGGCATGTCTGGAAAGTTCCTCGGCTATCGTCGCTATTAAAGCGGCGTGACCGCTGCTGCCCTCGCACGGCGAAACTGATCAAACAAGGCCATCGCACGGATTTCCGCGCGATGGCCATTTCGTTTCAGTTGTCGACGAGAGATTCGTAAGCCCGGTCCGTCAACGTCTTCAGGAATGCGATCAAAGCATCGACGTCAGCATCGGACAGTGGTCGCGCCTTCAGATCGGGGGTTGCGAGATTGATGCCGTCTTCCGGTGCGTTCCACGCTGTTCCGGTTTCCGGATTAATCTTCCCGACGCTGCCGGCTGAAAATCTCAAGTGAAATAGGACGGCGGTGCGCAGCTCCTGAAAGGCGCCGTTGTGCATGTAAGGGCCGGTGACGGCAATATTGCGTAACGTCGGGACCTTAAACGCACCGTCATAGGTCGGGTCATTCGCTGCAGGATTTTGCATGAGACCATGGTCGACGCGTTGAGCGGCGCTTCCGTTCAGACGGCGAACCGCAACATTTTCCGGAACTCCCAGATTATAGTACCGGAAGTTTGTGAATGCATCGTTGCGCGAATCTGCGACGCCCGTGCTCGAATGACAGCGGGAGCAACCCGCCCCGTTCGCGGCGAAGAACAAGTCGCGTCCCCTGGCTTCGTTTTGCGAGAGCGCCGCTTCGCCTCGGAGCGACTTGTCATACCTGGAATCGAACGGCGCGAAATCGGACGTCTTCAAATAGGCCGCCAATGCGGTCTGAAGTGCCGCGAATGCCTTTGGCGTATCGTCCAAGACGCTAGGTCCGAAAATTGCATGAAAGGCCGCTTGATAATCCGCGCTCTCGCGAAGCCGCGCGACGACGCTTGCCTCATCTGGCATGCCCATCTCTATTGGATTGAGGATTGGGTCGCGCACTTGATCCGTTATGGTTCGCGCTCGGCCGTCCCAAAACATTCCGCCTGCCGCCGTGTGCTCTGCCGAGATATGAAACGGTGGCGTCATCATGATGTAGCTGAGTGTCGGCGAATTTCTATCGCCGAGCGAGTGACCGTCGCCTCCACGAGAAACCGCGCCTTGCACGTCTCCTAGCGCACGTGGATCGGTGAACGCCAACTCCGGCGAGTGACAGCTTACGCAGTTCTGCTTGCGGCTGAACGAAAGGTTTCGATCTGCGAAAAGCGCCCGGCCAAGTTCGATCGGCGTACGCAAGCTTGCGGCCTCGACAGGACGGGATGCTACCGCGGTCGCGATTGATGTGGCCGCCAACAAGCCGATGAAGGCCCACCGTCGGCTCTTACAAGCCACAGCTATGCTGCGGGACGCATTCACTTCATTTTTTTTCCGCGGCATGGATGGTCAACTTCATGGATTTATCCGGCGCCCCGCTGATCTGAATGATCGCAGGCCCAGCGCCAAGATCGTACTGCACGCTCTTGCGCAAACTTTTACAATTCTTGTCGCCGGAAAATGCGACCGTGGAAACCAACGCATCGTTCTGGACGACATCAATCCAGGCGTGGCTGGGAATCGTGATTTGATAGAGCCCGGGCTTGCCCACATCGGCAATCGAGAACCAGCCGGAAAAGCTGTTTTTCGCTATGGCTTGTTTCTTGATGCCAGGTGTCGCCGGTAGCTTGACTGATGGCGAGGGTTTGAGCGTCAGCTCGATCGCCTTATCAGGGATCGACACGATCTTGCCGCCTGTCTCCACCGCTTCCGCGTCCGGCGCGGCGACCCAACTCAATTCGGTCGCAGCGGACCATTTAAAACCGGTGCACGTCTCGGCGGAGGCTACTCCGGAAAACGCCGCCACCAAGGCCGCGATCGGTAAAAGAGATTTCAGTAATGGAAAATTGCGCGACATCTCTATTCCTTATCGAAGGCCGGCGCTATCGAAGCGCCGGCGATATGTTGAGATCGTGATCCTAGAATTGCGTGCGCATGCCGACGTAGAAGTTGCGTCCCTGCTCGGGATAGCCGTCCGTCAGCGTGTAGTTCTCGTCCGTTAAGTTGCGAGCGTTAAAGATAAGGCTCGTCTTGTCGTTGATGTCGTATTCGGTCTGAAAGTTCGCGAGCGCGAATGCCCCAGTTTCGTAATACACGGTGCCGGCGGTGTTTACCGTCCAGCGATCAGTGGCGAATTCGACGTTCGGCGTGATGCTCCAGGCGTTGGTGATCTTGTACGTGGCGTAGGCAATGCCCTTCACCGCCGGCAGGCCGGTCAGCTCGAATGATGGGTTGTCGGGATTATGCACGTCACGGCGGATCCAGGTGATGTTGCCACCGACGAGCAGCGAGTCGTTCACTGCATAATCGATTGAATATTCTATGCCGTAGTAATGGCCGTCGCCGACGTTCTGGCTTTGAGTCACCGCCTGCCCATCATAGATGAACGGCACCGATTGAATGAGGTTGGTGACATCGCTGTAGAACACAGCAGCCGACATCTGGCTGTTGCGCGCGAAATTGTTGGCCCAGCCCACTTCGTAATTGATCGAACGCTCAGGCTGAAGACCCGGATTCGACGTGGCGCCGCCGAAGCGTGAGCTGAAACGCTCGAAAATCGTGGGGAATCGAGTGCGGTCGGAAACGCTCGCGTGCACCGTGCCGGTATCGTTGTAGCGATAGACGATGGCCGACTGCCAATTGAGCGCGTCGGTATCTTTCTTTGGATATTCGAACAGACCGTCGGTCGTCGTGAACTCCTGGGCCTCGTAAAGCCTGCGCCAGTCGTAGCTGATGCCAGACACGATATCGATGCGATTGGTGGCGCGGAGCGTGTTCTCGAAGGCGACGGAATAGGTGTCTTCCAGATCGGTTTGATCAGGTTCCCAGAAGCAGGGCGTGGTTTTACCGCAAGATACGCCCTTGACGTTGTAGCCTTGCGATTCCGTGTGGTTATCGCGCCGATAAAGGAAGGTTGACTTCAGCGTGTCCCACGGCGTGATGTCGAGGCCGTACAGGATGCTGCCGCCGCCCGCCCAGTCGTTATAAATACTATCGAAGGCTTTTGGAGTCTTCTGCGTGGTCTGAGCCGCATCGTCGTAGCTCATCAGGTTATCGCTGAAAGTCGTGTAGTAAACTTTGGTTTCGACGAACGACGCCGGAGAGAGTTTCGTATGTGAAAGCCAATAGATGTTTTGCTGCGTGGTGTCCGGCCAATCCCAATAGCGCTGCGTCGAGACGGGATCCGTTACGTGGTAGGGCGCGCCCTTGGAATTGTTCATTCGCACGTAGTTGATCGAATAATCGTCGGTCGCATTCGGGGTCAAACCGATTTTGGCGTTGGCTTCCCAATTGCTCTTGTTGGAATGATCGCGCTCGCCGCCGTTTTCGACCGACGTCGGCTTGAAATTGTCCGACAGGTACCAGCCATCCAAATCAAGCACAGAGCCGCTGACCTGCGCATAGTATCCGCGCTGCCGCGTTCCGAACGACGCGTAGGTTCTATAACCCTCGTATTGTCCGTCACCGCCGAACATCATGCCGCCTTCGATCTGGCCTTCGAACGGTTTGGTCGGCTTTTTGGTCACCATATTGATCCAGCCACCCATGCCGCCGGGTCCGTTGAGAACCGACGTGTAACCCTTCGCAATCTGCACTTCGGACAGATTGGCTGTCAGGAAGCTTGAGAAGTCGATGCGGTTATCGGCGGGACGATAGATCGGGATACCATCTATCGAGATCGGAACCTGCCAGCGGTCAAAGCCGCGGACGAAGATCAGCTGTTCGTTGCGCGTGCCGCCTGAATTCGATGCGGCGACGCCGGGAGCCAGAGACAGCGACTGATCCAAGGTCGCTTTCGAGAACGTCCACATAGCGTCGTTCGTGATCGCCGTGCCGCCGACCATATCGATTTGGCCGAGGGTAAAAACGCCTGCGGATCCTGGCAGGCCCTGACTGGATGCTGCGGTATCGGTGCCGCCGTCGGCTTTTTTAGATTTGCTGGCTGTACCTTTTGACTTGCCGTCGTCGATGCCCGCGGATGTGCTGCTGGGCTTTTGCGAAATGAGCTGTTTCGGAGCTGCCACCACGACGGGCGGCAAGGCGACGGACGATGCATCCTGAACGTTTTGTGCAGCTTCTTGGGCTTTCAGGTTTCCAGCAGATGACATCGCAAAGGCAGTGAACGCTAACACACGAACTTTTCGCCGGCACATTCGCTAATTCCCCCAACTCCAATTACGCAAACGATATAGCCGAACGACTATGTTGAAAGTTGCGGGGATGCAATACGCATGGCCGAGGCGATGGCGCCTATCGGATGCAGTGTGGCAGTTTGGTTTCAGTGAACAGATTAGTGAATCGAAATGTCGCTTCCACATTGCCCACTTGCCGAAGACTGCGTGTGTTCGTTCGCAGTCGAGGCATGCAACTGGGTCACGACTTCGGGGATCCGCGGTGGCGTCTTTCTCTCCGACACGTACTTGATTTCGGCGAGCCACATGGTCCTGCCTGTTTCATGGCGCCTGCGGCTGTGATCTTGAGAGACCAAGTCCTTCGTTGAAAGGGGCGTTCGATCAATGAAAATCCCTAGAGCCCGGCAGAATGCGGACGTTGCGGGGATGGCCCGCACGTGAATGCTGGGGATGCACGAATTCGTCGGCATTAGATAATTCGATCGTCGGCTCGTAGGCGTCTGAAAGGCGAGAAAGCTCAGCCGTCCGGTCGATGACACGCGCCGCCATGAGATGGATAACGTTTTCGGGACTGCGCTGCACTTTGCCTTCGATCAGCAGCAACCGGGCGCCCATAACCTCCTTGCGGAACTTCTCGAACGTACGCACCCAAAGCACGGCGTTCGTAATTCCCGTCTCGTCCTCCAAAGTTATGAAAATGGCATTGCCCTTGCCCGGGCGCTGACGCACGAGAACAACTCCGGCGACGCGTCCTCGGCTGCCGTCACGTTGAGCCGCAAGCTCGGCGCAGGTGGCAATGCCTTCGCTCCGGAAGATGTCGCGCAGACATTCCATCGGATGGCCTTTGAGCGACAAACGAGCGGTCTGGTAGTCCACTGCGATGTTTTCTCCGAGCGACATTGACGGCAATTGCGCATTAGGCTCGTCACCCAGATCCGGCTCGCGCGCGGCAGCGAACAACGGCAGTTCGTCTGCCTCCGGCAAACGCCGCGCCGCCCACAACGCGTCTCGGCGATGAATACCGACAGAGCGGAAGCAATCGGCATCGGCAAGCACGCGAAGCGCCCGTTGCGGCAGACGGGTGCGCTGCGCCAGGTTATCGAGGTCGGCATATCCGTTTCGGCGCAGCTCAATCAGCCGTTTGCACCACGCCTCCGACAAGCCGTCGACTTGCCGGAAACCGAGACGCAGCGCCGTTTTGCCGTCGGCGCCAGCGCACAGCGTATTGTCCCAGTCGCTTTCGTTGACGTCCACCGGATAGACTTCGACGCCATGATTGCGCGCGTCGCGCACGATCTGTGCCGGGGCATAAAATCCCATAGGTTGCGCATTCAGAAGCGCGCACGCGAAAGCCGCCGGATAGCGGCATTTTATGAAGGCAGAGATATAGACGAGCCTGGCGAACGCGGCGGCGTGACTTTCGGGAAACCCATATTCGCCGAAGCCTTTGATCTGCTCAAAGCAGCGCTGTGCGAAATCGCGATCGTAGCCACGCTCGACCATACGCTCGACAAGCATCGATTCGAATTTATGGATCGTGCCGACATTGCGAAACGTCGCCATTGCGCGACGAAGCTGATTGGCCTCGGCATCAGTGAACTTTGCCGCGACCATCGCGAGTTGCATCGCCTGTTCCTGAAACAGCGGAACGCCGAGCGTTCGCGACAGCACGTTGCGAAGCTCATCAGGATCGTGCGGTGGCGCGGGCGATGGAAAGGTTATCTCTTCCGGATTTTTGCGGCGGCGCAGATAGGGGTGCACCATATCGCCTTGGATAGGCCCCGGCCGTACGATCGCGACCTGGATGACGAGATCGTAGAACTCTTTCGGCTTCAGGCGCGGGAGCATGTTGATCTGCGCCCGGCTCTCGACCTGAAAGACGCCGATTGAATCGCCCTTCTGCAGCATTTCGTAGACATCCGACTGCTCGGCAGGAAGGTCGGCGAGATCGAAGCTCTTGCCTTCGTGCGTGCGGATCAGGTCGAACGCCTTGCGGATGCAGGTCAGCATGCCCAGCGCGAGAACGTCGACTTTCATCAGACCGAGAACATCGATGTCGTCCTTGTCCCATTCAATGAAGGTCCGCTTATCCATCGCGGCATTGCCGATGGGAACAATGTCGTCCAGCCGTCCCCGAGCCAGCACGAAGCCGCCGACATGCTGCGAGAGATGGCGCGGAAAACCGAGAATACGTGTCGCAAATGCGATCGCCTGGCCGATGACCGGATTGCGCGGGTCAATGCCGGCTTGCCGGAGATGCGCTTCGGACAGTTTCGATCCCCCGCTTCCCCACACGGTTCCGGCGATGCGGCTGGTGATGTCTTCACTCAAGCCCAGAACTTTGCCGACTTCACGAATAGCGCTGCGCGGGCGATAGCGGATCACCGTCGCCACGAGGCCCGCGCGCTCGCGTCCATAGCGCTTATAGATGTATTGGATGACCTCTTCGCGCCGTTCATGCTCGAAGTCGACGTCGATGTCCGGCGGCTCGCGCCGCTCGCTCGAAATGAAACGGGCGAAAAGCAAGTTATTGCGTTCAGGATCGACCGACGTGATCCCGAGCACGTAGCAAACGGCGGAATTCGCTGCTGAGCCTCGTCCCTGACACAGAATTTTTTGTTCATTGGCGTAGCGGACGATGTCGTAAACGGTGAGAAAGTACGGTGCATACTCGAGCTTGGCGATGAGTGCCAACTCGTCCGCCACCTGATTTCGCACTTTATCCGGGATGCCTGCCGGATAGCGCTCGTGCGCTTTCTGCCACGTCAAATGCTCAAGCCACCCTTGCGGTGTCCAGCCGGGCGGAACGGGCTCGTCGGGATACTCATATTTAAGCTGCCCAAGAGAAAAGTCGATGCGCTGAAGAAGTTCCTGCGTGGCGGAAATGGCGGAAGGACAGTCGCGGAATAGCTGCGCCATGTCCGCGGGTCGCTTGAGGTGGCGCTCTGCGTTGGCTTCGAGGCGCCGGCCCGCCGTCTCGATGCGCAAGCCTTCGCGGATGCACGTCAGGATGTCTTGCACCTCCCGTTGCTCCGGTATGTCGTACAGAACGTCGTTTGTGGCGATCAGCGGCACATGCGTTAAAGCAGCGACGCTCATCAGATGATGCAGCTCTTCCCGATCGTTTCCGCGCAAATGCATTGCAGCGGCAAGCCATGTTTTTCCGGGCGCTGCTTCTGAAACAATTTGCACATGCGCTTCGAGGCCACCGCGCACCGACGGCGGCATGAGGATCAATTGCAAATCGGCGCAGTCCGAAAGCAAATCGTCGCGTTGCAGACTGCATTCGCCCTTCTTGGCCTTTAGCTTGCCAAAGCTGAGCAGACGGCAGAGCCGCGCCCAACCGGCCCGATTTTCGGCATAGGCGATGATATCCGGGGTGCCGTCGATGAAGACGAGGCGTGCGCCGACGAGCAACTTGAAATTTTTTGCGCGAGCTTTGACGGCTTCTGAAATGCCGGCCCAATCGGCGGCGTTCGCATCGTCGATCCAAGCGTATTCGCCGGGGCCGGAGCCTTCGCGGACTTTTTGCGGAGCGGGCAATCCTTCGTTCCGCAAGTCTTCGAGAGCGCCGTAAGCTCTGACGACGCCGGCGAGTGTATTGCGGTCGGCAATGCCTATCCCCGTATGGCCAAGAAGGACGGCGCGCGCGACGAAATCCTCAGGGTTTGAGGCGCCGCGCAGAAACGAGAAATTCGTGGTGGTAGCAAGTTCGGCATAGGGCGTCATGGAAACACTCCATGCAGGAACCACCGAGGCTGTCCATCGGCCGCCGTTACGGCTGCGCGGAAAATCCAAAAGCGCCGCCCTTCAGAGCTTTCGACACGATAGTAGTCGCGCACACCATAGTCTAACTGTGGGCGCCACCATTCTTCGGCAATGCGCTCCGGACCGATCGCGTTCGCAATGCGATGCGTAACGCGGCGCCAGCGGATGCTTTCCAGCCTATCGTCTTTATCGGCTTCGACGTCGATTGGATGCGGGCGCGCATAGATCAGTGGCGGACGCAGACCCGCCCTGCTTTGGATCGTCCCCTGCTCCCATTCGTGTGGCGACGCGGGAAGCGCAGCCGGAACCACAGCCTGCGCCCGTTCCGGAATATGGCTATCGACCGGCTGCAATCGCATTACGCGCTCGCGTCCGAACATGATGCTCAGCCGGTCGACGAGTTGCGCGACCTTGTCTTGCTGGTCGTCTTGCGCATTGAACGTGCACTGGCTCTCAGTCCACGGTTCAGCGCGCGTCGCCTCGAAGCAAATGAGATCGAAACCGAAGCCAGGATCGAGCGGGTCGGCGAGGCCATCGAGACGGTCGCGGTAGAGGCGCAAGATCCCTTCAGGATCGCGTGTCGGGCGGCTTGTCTCGACGCGGATGCGGCGGACGACGCCGTCAGCCCGAAAAAAAGTTCCCGTAAAGATGCGGCCGCCGACGCTTCGCGCTGCCAATTGATCGCAGACGGACGCAGCCAGATCGTCGAGCATGTTGGCAATGACCTCGTGGCTCGCAACCGGCTCGGCGCAGCGCTGCTCGGCCCTGTAAGGCGCAGGCTGGCGGCGAGGCGCGATTCGTCTGTCTTCCTCTCCGAGCACGCGGGCGAGCTTGGCCGTGAAAGCCGACGAAAAACGGGCGGTGAACAGCAAGGACGGCCGGTCGGCAATCTCGGCGACAGTCCTCAGCCCGGCGCGCCTCAAGGCAGTTGCGTCTTCTTCCGCGCATTCGAGCGCCGCGACAGGAAGTACCCGCACAAGCCTAGCGTCCTCGACAAAGCATGGATTGACGTCAGAGAAGCGCGCCAGTGCGCGCGCCATATCAGGCGTCGGAGCGACGGCAAGTTTCGCGACTGAGATGCCGGCCGTCTGCAAAACCTTCTGCAGGCGCGCGGCAAGCATCGTCTCACCTGCGAAGAGATGGCCGCATCCTGTGATATCGAGTGCGAGACCGTCGGGCGGATCCAAGGTGACCGAGGGCGTAAAAGCCAGCGCCAGATCGGCAAGATACGCAACGAAAGCGGTATCGGCTGAGAGATCGGCCTCAATGGCGCGCAATCGCGGCATCCGCGCCCGCGCGTCGGCGAGCGTCATTCCAGCTCGCAGGCCGACGGCTAGAGCCCGGGAATCGACGGCGGCCAATTGCGAGACGCCCTTGACCTTGGCAACGAAGACCAGCGGCAGAGGTGCGCCGCCGCCGTTGTCACGCTGCCAACGATCCGACGACAGGAACGGCATCCAGAGGCACAGATACCGTCTGCGCGAAACATCGCCGCTCATGATCCCACTCCAAGATACAGCTTCTCTCATCGAGACCCGACGAGCTTTTCAGCACGAACACGTCGAAGGCTGCCCGCCGCTGGCCGTTCGGCTTCATCAGAGGTGCACCCTGCACGCGCCAGCGGATTTGCGCGGCATTGGGGGCGATGCGGCCACCGTGCCGAATGAGCACGATCTCGACTCCCGACTTCTCCGCAGCAAGTTTCAATCGTCGGCTGGCCGTTAGGTCGATCGGAGCGGCCGTCTCCAGGATGACGGCATGCAGCGCACTGCAACGCACGCCTTCAAGAGCGGCGCGCAGTCCGTCAACGGAAGAACGCGCTTCCACAACGATGCAGCTCTCGGGAGACAGGCCAAGCGCGACCAAGCCCGGACCATAGGCGTCTCCGGTTTCCGCGATTGCCGCTGCCTCGCGCACCCACAAAAGCATGGCATCGCGCGGCGCTGCTGCCTTCGTCTGGGCCGCCAGCGTCAGGCCGAAGCCGACAGCCGCAGCGGCATGCCCCGGCCCGGCGACGACTTCGCGAAGAATGACAGGGGCTGAGGGGGCGTAAATCGAGAGCGGCAGCATGGCAAAAGAGAAAGAGCCTCAGACATGATTGTTCCCTTTTTGTTCTACAGCAGGATAGCCGCCCTGTCCAGTCCTGCTTTTGCAGTCGACAAGGCAGCGATCTCGCGAGAGATGCCGCTCAGACAGCCTCTTTCTCCAGCTTCGGTGTCCGATGCGCCATCAGATACAGAATCTCATCCGCCGGCCGTGGCTCGCTGAAGAGATAGCCTTGCACCTCGGTGCAGCCCTCATGGCGAAGCTGTAGCAGCTCCGCTTCCGTTTCGACCCCCTCCGCCGTCGTCGCCATGCCGAGCGCATGGCCGATGCTTGCAACGGCACGCACGATAGCGATGGAATCCGGATTGGCCTCAAGATCCTGAATGAACGACCGGTCGATCTTGATCTTGTCGAACGGAAACTTCCGCAGATAACCAAGGCTCGAATAGCCCGTGCCGAAATCGTCCATAGAGATGCGGACGCCGAGGGCGCGCAGTTCATTCAGCATCGCAACCGTTGCATCCGTATCGCGCAGCAGGACCGTCTCGGTGATTTCAAGTTCGAGGCGATACCCAGGCAGGCCTGACTTCGCCAGCGCACCGACAACCTGAAGAACGAGCGCATTGTTCTTGAACTGCAGCGGCGAAAGATTTACGGCGACCTTGACGTCTGATGGCCATTTCATCGCATCTGCGCAGGCGCGATCCAGCACCCAGTTGCCGATTGCGCCGATCAAACCGATCTCTTCGGCGAGCGGGATGAATTCCACCGGAGAAACCATTCCGCGCGTCGGGTGTTGCCAGCGCACGAGCGCTTCGAAGCCGCTGACCTCGTTCGTGTCGAGAGAAATTAGCGGCTGGTAAAAGAGTTCGAGCTGGTTACCGTCAATTGCCTTGCGCAGATCAATTTCGAGCGCGCGGCGTTCCTGCAGCTTGGCGTCCATGCCAGGCTCGAAGAAGTGATAGATGCCACGACCCGCTTCTTTGGCGCGATAGAGTGCCATATCGGCGTTCTTCATCAGCTGATCCACGGTGTTGCCGTCCGTCGGAGCCATTGCAATACCGATGCTAACACCCACCGCGACCTGGTGCCCGAGCACTTCGAACGGCGCACTCAATTCCGCGATGATGCGCTGCGCTAAGATCGTGACTCCGAGAGGCTGATCGGCATCGATTTGCACGATTGCAAACTCGTCGCCGCCGAGACGCGCGATGATGTCATGTTTTCTGACGCAGGCGCGCAGCCGATCCGCCACCGCCTGGAGCAGAGCGTCCCCGACGGGATGCCCAAGCGTGTCGTTGACCGTCTTGAAGTTGTCGAGGTCGAGACAAAGAATTGAGACGGTGCGACCGTGCTCGGCGCCCTTGAGCGCCATTTCCATAGCCTCGTGGAACCGCACTCTGTTGGGAAGGTCGGTCAGAGCGTCATGATGCGCCATGTGGGCGATTTTGGCGTCCATCTTGCGCCGCTCGGTGATGTCTTCATGAATAGCGATTGAGCCACCGTCACGCATCGGCTGATGGGAAATGGCGATGACCTGACCGTCGGTCAGTTCTTCGATTCGATAGATTGGATCGCGGCCGGAGGCCGACTCGATATGATCGACCAAAGCCATTTCCTGAAACTTCGAGAAATGGCCGTTCTTACGGCGCTCCCGCAATATCGATCGGAGGGGCGTGCCCGCGACGGTCAGCTCTGTCTTCAGACCGTAGAGCTCGGCATAGCGCCGGTTGCAGATGATGAGATTTTGCTCAGCGTCGAACATGCAGAGACCCTGAGGCAGGTTGTTGATCGCAGCATCGACACGGGCGTATTGAACAGCCAGCGACTGTTGGGCCTCGGCAAGCTTCGTCAGCATTGATTGGAATGAACGCGCAAGCGTTCCGATCTCGTCGGAGCGGCGGAGCAGATCCTCATCAAGATCCAGTAACATCGCCCCGCCTTCTCGAACTCGCAGCGCAGCTTCACTGAGATGACGAAGGGGACGCGCCTGCGAATAGTGAACGAGCGCCAACGCCAATAAAACGATTAACGACGTGCCGATTGCTAAGATCGCGATGATAACCTCAAGCATCGCGTTCTGCTCGGCTTCCGCCTGGGCAAGGACCTCACGGGATTCAGCGCCGAGGAGATTGGTCAGCCGGTTCATCTGCCCTAGCGCGTCGTCGAGCGCCGCATCGAAACGGAGATCGAGCATTTCATCAGCACGACGTTTCTTGTCGCTGGAGAGGATCGCATCGCGAAGCGGACGTACGGTGCCTTCGAGATATCGCAGCTTGCTCTGGATGAGGTCGCAATCTGCGCCACGCGCGGGGAAATAATCGGCGACGGCGGAGATCCAGCGGCGTGCAGCTGCGATTTGATTGATGGCTTCGCGGCTGGCCATCCGCGCATCGTCCAAGTCCGATGCGGACATGCTTTTATAAACAGCCAAGCCGACATCGTTCAGGGCCGCCTTGGCATCGGACAACGCGAGGCGTGCGGGTCCAACACGCTCAATCATTGCGCGATTGACCCGATCGAGACTTTGCGCCCCTTCAAGCACGAAGAAGTTAGCGAGCGCCGATAGCGCCCCAAGGGAGACGATGAGCACCGCGGCTTTGGCGGCGATGCCGAAGCGGAAAACGATAGGCACTTTCATGAGAATCTATGCTGCCAGTTGGACCGGCGCCGGCATTAGAGCAAAAGTGTTTTATCTTCACTAACGCGTTGAAAATGATGCCTAATTCACTTTCTAATATGTCAGTTTGATGACAATGAAAAATGCACAGAAAAATGATGTCGAGGCGGACGCGCCGGGCAATCTCTTTGGCGTCAGCACGTCGCTCGTACTCCGACGGTGGCCTCATGTAGGTCTTCTAACCACCACGAGGTCGACGGCACTTAGCCGATGATCGACACAAGCGCAGCTTAAGAATGATGCGTTAGGGCCCACGAAGAGGGTCACGCCGGACTCAAACAAACGTGAACCGATATGGCCAAGCGGCTTACTTTTTTTCTGCAGCGGGCACCATACGTCAAACATAGCGATCTTAAATTCCCGCTCGCGCAACTCGGACGGGGCGCGGGGAGGTTTTCGAGTCGCCGAAGCCAACTTGCCAGAATGGAGATCCCCTATGTCTCGTCTGAAAATCAGCAGTGGAATCGCCGCCGCCACTCTTATGCTGTTCGCCGTACCGATGTCGGCCTACGCCCTCGTAGAGAATCCTTCTAGCACTATGTCGCAAACGCCGCCTTCAGTGATTGTGTTCAACCAGAAACCCAAGGACGGCCAAATCAACGTCACGTATGCGTTTATGCCGTCGGCTGGGCACTTCGTGATTTACGGATCGAGTGGTTCGGGCAAAGCCAATGACTCGATCGTCGGCAGTGTGAAGCTCGATGCCGGCGCGCACAACGACTTCAGCGTCAAGCTCGATAAAGATTTGCCAGCGGGCACATCTTTGTGGGCTTCGCTCACAAACTCCGACAAGCAGCCCTTCTGGAAAAAATCGCTCCCTCTGCAGAACGAATTTTTGATCAAGTAACAAGGCTGCAAAGCCTTTGTGCATGACCGCCAGATCGACAAACGCCGGAGCGAAAGCCCCGGCGTTTCTTTGCATAGCCTGCTATCACTCGCGGATGGCTTCGGCTGCTACGAGTTCCGTGCGGAATTTCAGCCAGAGTACGACTGACAGCACTGCGAAAGCGCCCAGCGTCGGAAACATCGCGGCGTAACCGAATTGTTGTGCCATCCACCCGCCGATCGCGGGACTGAGCGCGGCGCCGACGCCTTGTGTCGCCATCACAGCGCCTTGACCGGCGTTGATGCGTCCAGTGCCATTCAATATGCGCGCAACCAATCCCGGGACGGCAACACTCTGCAAACCTGCGCCAATGCCATCGAGGATTTGCACGGGGTAGACGCCCCAAGGCGTCAGCAGCTGTGCAGCGATGACGCCCCGCACCGGCAACGCCAAGAACGAGATCAAAAGCACCGGCCAATACCCGCCGCCTTCAGCCATGTGCATCGCGACAATCGAAGCAACGATCATGCTGGCTTGTGCGACGATGATCGTCATCGCAACGAACGACGGACCGCTTACTTGTCCGTGCGAGACGACGGCCATACCGTAAAGCGGCAGCATCGCGCCGTTGCCGAGATGAAAAGCCAAAAGAGCGACCGCGAGAATAAGAAGCGGCTTGCATTCGAGCAGCACGGCAAGGCTGCTTGCCGACGAGTCGCTTTCACCTTCCTTCATTCCGCGGGCGGCGGCATGGTCGATCGATGACGGCGGGATCAGCATGATGCATGTTATCGACAGCACACCGAACACTGCGGCCAACGCGAAGATGGCGCCATAGCCGAATTTCCATCCCAGATAACCCGACAAGGCGGCGCCGATGACGTTGCCTGCATGGTTGAAAGCCTGGTTTCTTCCATTCTGGCGGTTAAATCCGCGCTGCCCGACAATTCCGAGCGTAATGGCGTTCATGGTTGGAACGATTGCGGCTCCGGCGATAGCTGTTGCGACTTGCGATGTCGCGACGACCCAGAACTCCTGCGACAGCAAGATGATCGCCGACGCCGCTATCGTGCTGATCCCGGCGACGACAACCCATGCTCGTTTGGCATGCGTGCGATCGATGAATGCGCCTGCGGGGATGACCATCAGCATTCCGGCGATGCCACCAATCGTCATCACAGTGCCGATCAGTCCGCTTTGCCAGTGATGCCCGAGCAGATAGACGCCGAGAAACGGACCGATCCCGGCCTGAAAATCCGCCATAAAGAAATTGACGGCGAGCAGCGGCCAAAGGTGAGCGCCCGCAAGTTCTGGCTTCGTCTGCCTATCGATTGAAAACTCGCGTGCAGACGACCGTTGCACTTCCCTGCTCCGAACAATAAAGCCGCGATGAAGACGACTGACCAATCTTAAAAGTTCCCGCGGCCCTGCCCGCCGTTGGTGGAATGCACATCGGGGGAATGCTTGAAACACAGCTCTATTTGTTGGCTGACCATTCCGGGGGCGGGGATCCAATTTTTCTCGGAACAAGCAAGCGGGCACGGCGTTTCGTTCGCAAGGAGTGCGACCATGTATAAAGCGACGTTATTTCTTGTGTTTATTCTATTTTCCTCAGATTCCCTCTGCGCAGGACAAATCGGCATCGCCTCAAAATTTTGCGAATTATCGCGCACCGCCAGCGGACGATCCTATCCGTGCACGGCGCTGGTCGCTGCTCATCGCTCTCTGCCGTTTGGCTCTCGCGTAACAGTAAAAAATCTGGCGAACGGTAAACGCGTGACGGTGACGATCGTGGATCGCGGGCCGTTCGTCAAAGGACGGATTATCGATCTTTCCGAGGGCGCGGCGCGCCAACTCGGCTCGGCGGATTTGATGCGGGTGGAAATTTCGGTCCAATAGCCCGCGACCGAATGTTCGCGGGCCCGTCAGGTTCTTTACAAGCTTTCATATAAATGAAAAACTTTCGCCATTCTTCATTTAGGAAGGATGGGGACATCTCGTGACAGCTTTCACGACCGCTTCGGCATGGGCCGATACGTCTTCAGGGACGCTTCCCGATGATCCGCTGCGGCCGGACGAACATTGCGACCTTGCGATCGTCGGTGGCGGGATTCTCGGGCTTTGCTCTGGCCTTCATGCGGCGCGACAAGGACTTGCTGTCCGTATTGTCGATGCGGCGCGGATTGCCGACCGCGCTTCGGGTCTCAACGGTGGGCAGGTCATCGCGGGATTTAAGTACGATCCTGATTGGCTCATCGAGCATTTTGGCGACAAGCGAGGATCAGCACTGGTGTCGTTCGGTGCGTCGACGCCCGATGCCGTCTTTGGGCTCATCGAGCGCGAGAACCTTAACGTCCCACGACAAGCCAAAGGCTGGATCCAAGCTGCGCATTCTGAAACGGCATTGAAGGCCGCGGAAGATCGCGCGGCGCAGTGGATCGCGCGCGGTGTGCCGGCAAAAATTCTTACCGCCGATGACGTGACACAGATGACCGGAGCGCAGGGCTATCTCGGTGGCTGGCTAGATCCGCGCGGCGGAGCGATCCAGCCTTTTACGTACACACGCGAGCTTGCGCGCATCGCCGTGGCAGCCGGCGTTCGCATTGCGGAAAACACGCGAATTTCGCGGTTGCGGCGCGAAAATTCGTCATGGGCGCTTGCGACAGCAGATGGAAAAACACTGCATGCGAAATCCGTTATCGTTGCGACGAACGCCTATGCAGACGGTCTTATTCCGGGCCTCGCGCGCACGCTGTTACCGCTGCACTCATTCCAGATTGCAACCGAGCCGCTCCCCTACGAGGTGCTCGCAAATATTCTTCCCGGCGGCCAGGTCGTTTCGGATTCGCGCCGCATCGTCACCTATTACCGCAGAGGACCGGACAATCGCATGCTTCTCGGCGGGCGCGGCTCGATGGCGGAGCCAACGAGCCCGAAAGCCTGGGCGCACCTCGAACATGCGCTGAAGCGGCTCTATCCCGCTCTCACCGATGTAAAAATCGAAAAGCGCTGGTATGGGCGCGTCGCCGTCACGCTCGATTACTTACCGCATGTTCACGAACCGGAGCGCGGCTTGATGGTCGCCGCGGGATGCCAAGGGCGCGGCGTCGGCCTGATGACGGCGCTCGCTCCGCGCCTCGTCGACTATCTCGCGTCACGAGATCCCGAATGCATTCCGCTCCCAATCACGCCGATAAATCCGATCCCGTTTCACGCGTTTCGCAACATCGGCATCGGTGCAGCCATCGCGTGGTACCGGCTGATCGACATGCTGGAGCGCTGAGTAATACAGCGATTGACATTTTCGCAAATGTGAAAAACTATCCTGCCAGTTCAGGATTGCGAGTTGATGAACGCTTCCGCCGAAACTGACCACGCAATACCGGCGGCCTCTGCGCGCCACAGAGGGCTATTCCAGCTTGGAATGTCGGCACCGGGTGCGCTGGCGACATCCATCCTCGTTCTCTTTGCGCTTGGCGTGGTGCTGTTTCTGAGCTTCAGAACGAATGATGGCTCTCTGCTCGGCGGGGCGTTCACGCTCCGCAATTTCTCAGACACGTTGTCCGATCCACTTTACGCAACGATCATCCTCAGATCGCTGGCGATTGCCGGTTTCGTTACGCTTGCGACGGTCGTGACGGCCTATCCAGTGGCGTACTATCTGGCGTTTCACGCCGGCAAGCATCGCGGATTGTTGCTCTTCATCGTCACGCTGCCGTTCTGGACCAGCTACCTGTTGCGCGTTTTCGCGTGGAAAGTCGTGCTGGCGTACAACGGCGTTCTAAACTCGGTCCTGCTGACGACCGGGCTCACGTCGGAACCGATCCTCGCGTTTCTCAATACGCCGGCCGCTGTCGTCGTAACGCTGGCACATGCCTATGCGGCGTTCGCAATCCTGCCGATTTACGTCGCGCTGGAGAATGTGCCGCGTTCTCTGATCGAAGCCGCAGAGGATCTTGGTGCGCGGCCGTTCACAATCTTCCGCAAGATTATCCTGCCGATTTCGATGCCAGGCGTCATGGGAGCGGCGCTCGTCGTGTTCGTGCCGACCGTTGGTGACTACGTTACGCCAGCCCTCGTCGGCGGACCAAACAGCACGATGATCGGCTCGATGATCCAAGCGCAGTTCGGCAAGGCGAACGATTGGCCGTTTGGCGCGGCGCTTGCGGTGATCGTGATGCTGGTGATCCTCGCCGTTGTCGTGGCTGTGCGGCTTGCGGACAAGCACTTCGGGAGCCGGACATGAGCGCGGGCGCGGCTTGTTCGAAAAACGCGACGTGGCTCAAGGGTTATATCCTCGCCTACGTGCTTTTTCTCTATCTGCCGATCGCGATCATTCCGATCTTTTCGTTCAACAATTCGATCCAGGCGGCGTTCCCGCTGTCGGGTTTCACGCTCGAATGGTACCGCAGCCTCGTCAACAACGAAAATCTTCACCGCGCCTTCGAGACGAGTCTGATCGTCGGATTTTCCGCGGCGTTCCTGGCGACGTCTATTGGCATGACGGTCGCCTACATGGAAATTTCGGCAGGCGATCGCGTTTCGCGCGCGATATCGGCGCTGGCGCGGCTGCCCATTCTCATTCCAGGCGTCATCGTCGGCATTGCTCTGCTCATTCTGGTCAATCTCGCCGGACTTGGCCCTTCGCGCACGGCCATCGTGCTGGGGCATACTCTCGTGGCGCTCCCGACCGCTGTCGTCATCATGCGGAGCCGGTTCCTGTCGCTGCCGAAAAGCTACAGCGAAGTCGCGATGGATCTCGGCGCGCACGAATGGACGACCTTCCGGCGCATCATTCTGCCGCTCGCCGCCCCCGCCATCGCATCGTCGTTCATGCTGTCGTTTCTGACGTCGTTCGACGAATTCATCGTCGCGTTCTTTCTGTCCGGAACCGAGCCGACGCTGCCGCTCTACGTCTGGGGGCAGTTGCGCTTTCCGAAATCGCTTCCGAGCGTCATGGCGCTCGGCTCCGTCATTCTTTTGGCTTCGGTCGTCATTGCGACAACCGCCGAGATCATCCGGCGGCGCGGCGCATCCGCGACCGAACTTCCCCTCTCTTTCAAATGAAGTGTGCCGAGCTCTTGAACGCGAACAGGGAGTATCAAGTTATGCAGGGATTGACGTTACGAAACACGCTGCGCAAGGCCGTCGGCCTGGCGTCTCTGGTTGCGGCCATCGCAACACCGGCGCTTGCCGCCGACAAGCTCACCTATTTTACATGGTCGGGCTATGAACTGCCCGCCTTCAACAAGAGCTTCCTGAAAGAACATCCGGACGGCGTCGAAACGTCGGTCTTCAGCGATGACGATGAAGCTTTCACGAAAGTGAAAGCCGGTTTTCATCCCGATCTCGCGCATCCCTGCTACGACAAGATCGCGCGCTGGAACAAGGAGGGCCTGCTGCAGCCGATCGATACGAAGCGGATCAAGAACTGGGATACGATTTTCCCGGTCTTCAAAGACCTTCCCGATATTCAAGCCGGTGACGGCAAGGTCTGGATGGTACCTTGGGATTGGGGCAATACCTCTATCCTCTACCGTACCGATCTCGTGAAAGATCCCGCTCCATCGTGGAACCTGCTGTGGGACAAGCAATACGCTGGACGCCTTGCGACGATCGACGCGGTTCACGATACGCCTGTCGTCGCGGCCATCATGGCCGGCGTCAATCCGTTCGACATGTCGCCAGCCGACCTCGAAAAAGTCGCTGCGAAGCTGCATGAACAGCGACCGCTGCTGCGGGCCTACACGACGGACATGACCTCGGTCGAACAATCTCTCGCCAGCGGCGAGCTTGTCGCGGCGATGACATGGAACGCTTCGGCGACCGCCCTTAAAAAGCAGGGCGTGAAGGTCGAATTTATGAAGCCGAAGGAAGGCATGCTGACGTGGGCATGCGGGTTCGTGATGCTGAAGGACGCCAAGAACATCGATCTCGCCTATGACTTCATCAACAGCCGCCTAGAGGGCGACTCAGGCAAAGAGCTCATCACGCAGTACGGCTACGGCAGCGCTTCGAAGGCGGCATTCGATCTCGTTCCGAAGGAAGAGCTTGACCGTCTGCAGCTTCCGGCCGATCCGAACGTCGTTCTGAAGAGCACGGTTTTCACTGGACCGATGAAGCAGAACGACGAACTCGCCAAGATGTTCGAGAAGATCAAGGCTGGCGGCTGATCGCGCGCCAATCGAAGACAAAAGATGCAGCTCTTTTTCAGATAGAGGGTCACGACTGTGGCGCGGATGAAGGTAAAAGAAGCACGCGACGAGGCTTCCGATCAGACCCCCTCCGAGGCGGACATTCGCCTCGGCCGCCGCATTCGTGCGCTACGACTCGAACGAAAGCTCGGCATCACTGATGTTGCCCAGCGCGCCGGAATTTCCGTCGGCGCGCTGAGTCAAATCGAACGTGGCTTGACCTCGCTGAGGATTCGCGTGCTCTGGCCGTTGGCCGCTGCACTCGGCGTCGAGCCGCACAGCCTGCTTGGCGACGACGAGAACAAGAGCAGCGATCTTTACGTCGTCCGTGCGACGAAGAGAAAGGAAGTGCCGGTTCGATCGCAGGGCATGCGTAAGGAGTTGCTGTCTCCGCCGGGTTCGGTGCTGACGGGCCTTCTGGTTCATGTCGAACCGGGCGGCGGGACGGGGGAGTCCTACAGTCATGCGGGCTACGAGTTCGGCCTCGTCAAAAAAGGCCAGGTCGAGTTGACGATCGATAGCGTCGTCTATCTTCTTAAGGCTGGCGACAGTTTCGCATTCAAGAGCACGCTGAAACATTCGTTCCACAACGGCGGCAAAGAGCGGTGCGAAATCGTTTGGATCAACACGACAAAGACGACCGAGATTCGTAATGGCGACTGATTCACTGCTGCGCCTCGATGGGGTTTCCAAAGTTTTCGATAGTGGCACGGTCGGTCTCGATAACGTTACGCTCGACATCGCTCATGGCGAGTTCATTAGCCTTCTCGGCCCCTCCGGGTGCGGAAAGACGACAAGCCTGCGCGTGATGGCGGGCTTTGAAGCGCCGACCAGTGGCCGCGTCCTGCTCGATGGCAAAGACATCACGGCGCTTCGCCCCTATGACAGGCCGCTTAATACCGTTTTCCAAGACTACGCCCTGTTTCCGCATATGAACGTCGCGGAGAACGTCGGGTTCGGGTTATCGCTGCGAAAGCTTCCGGCCGGTGATGCTAAAAAGAAAATCGCCGAGGCGCTGGATCTGGTCGGGCTCGCCGACAAAATCAGCGCACGCGTTTCGATGCTGTCGGGCGGTCAACGCCAACGCGTTGCACTGGCGCGCGCGCTGGTGTGCTCGCCGCGCGTGCTTCTTCTCGATGAACCGCTGTCGGCGCTCGATGCGAACCTGCGCGAGCAGATGCAGATCGAATTGAAGCGGCTGCAATCACGTCTCGGCACGACGTTCGTGATGGTCACGCACGATCAAGCGGAAGCACTGTCGATCTCGGACCGCATCGTCGTCTTGAACCGCGGGAGGATCGAGCAGATTGCGTCGCCGTCGGAGCTTTACGATGCGCCTGCGACGCGCTTCGTGGCGGATTTCATCGGAAGCATGAATGTTCTTGACGCCGAGATCGTGGAAACGACAACCACAGGCGTGCGCGTCGCTGCGGGTTCGATGATCCTCGAAGTTCCAGCAGAATGCATTCGCGCTACGCCAGGCCGAGGCGGGCCGGTATTGATATGTGTGCGGCCGGAGGAGCTGACCGCTCATCCGGATGCAATGGACAACACGGTCGCAGCGCAGATCCTATCGACTGTCTTCTATGGTCCGACGCTCCGGCTGTTCGTCGAAACAAATGCCGGCCAGAAGCTGATGATCGACATGGGGCGCCGCCGATCGACCGAAACGTTCGACGCCGGGGCGACGGTGCACGTCCGGCCCGTTCGCGGCTCCGGACGGCTTCTCGACAAGGACTAACGTTGATGCACGGGCCTGCTGGGTTACGAGGCCACAATGATTTCGGCTCCGGCATCCTTCAGAGCAGCTGCGATATCGTCGGGTGGCTCCGCTTCGGTCACAACCCGCGAGACGGCATCGAGCGGCGCAACCTTGATTAAGCCGCCGCGCCCGAATTTTGTCGCGTCTGCGAGCACCGTCACGGATTTAGCTTGCGCGATCATCGCCCGGGCAACATCCGCTTCCCGGACATCATAATCGAGAATCCCGACCGTCTCGATGGAGCCGACCGCCAACACCGCGTGGACCGCGTGAAATTGACTGATCTGTTCGACCGCGAGCGGACCAAGGTTCTCGGTTCCGTCGGCGCGGTATTCGCCGCCGATCAGAAACGTCGAACTCGATGGGCCTCGCGCCGCGAGTGCAGCGATAGCTGCCGAGTTGGTGATGATCGTCAGTCCGGTCGCCGTCGAAAGCTCTTCGGCGAACCACAGCGTCGTCGTTCCAGTGTCGACGAACAACGTATCTCCAGGTTGAAAAAGCTGGATCGCACGGCGGGCGACGGTGCGCTTGGCATCGGCATTTTCCAACAGTCTGCCCTGAAACGATCCTTCGATGTCAGCGTCGGGAAGTCGTGGCTCCGAGATCGTCGCGCCGCCGTGAATCTTCCGTACACGCCCCCTTTCGGCCAGATCGGTCAGATCCCGGCGAATGGTTTCCCGTGAGGTTCCAAGGAGTTCGGCTAAAGCATCGACCGTTACCCGCTCACGCTCGCGAACGACCTGTTCGATTCGTTCCCGTCTAATTGTAGGTCGCATTTCGCCTTGCCCGTTCGGTCATTCTATTTGACTGTTCAACTATTCTGTCGGACCATACAAACAAATAAATTGCCCGAATGGGCAAATTTTGGTTCGCATAGATCCCGATTCACTTCGCAACTGGGGGTTGAGCATGACTCACGACGAAGACACTAAGGTCCTGCACTCAATGGGCTACGCGCAAGAACTGTCGCGGCGTATGGGCGGGTTTTCGAACTTCGCTATCTCGTTTTCGATCATTTGTATCCTTGCGGGCGGTATCACGTCGTTTCCGCTCGCGATGGCAACGGGCGGTGCGTTCCAGGCGACGATCGGCTGGATCGTCGGCGGCTTGTTCGCGATGCTGGTTGCAGCATGTCTCGGCCAGATCGCTTCGGCCTATCCGACGGCAGGCGCGCTTTATCACTGGTCTTCGATTCTCGGCGGGCGCGGCTGGGGGTGGGCCACGGCTTGGATCAACCTGCTTGGTCTCATCTTCGTCGTGGCGTCTGTCGACGTCGGCGTTTGGCAGCTCTTCCGCGACCTCGTCGTAGCTGGCGTGTTCCATGTCGATGTGACGTCGTGGACTGCGTTGTCGACCGATCCGCTTCCTGCCGGAATGACGCTCGATCAGGTCAACGCCAATAATGCTCATGCCTACTACGTGCAGGTGGCGGCGGTGAGCGCCATCGTCATCGTGCAAGCGCTGGTGAACCACTTCGGCATCAAGCTAACGACCTTGCTGACCGACTTTTCGGGCTACCTCATCTTGGTGGTCGCGGTGGTGCTGACTGTCATGTTCTTCGTCTGGGGCGCGGGTAACTATTCGCACGCATTCACATTTACGAACAACACTGGCGACGCCGGTGGCGGATACGTTCCGGCGGCGCGGACGGCGATTATCGCATTCTTGGTCGGCTTGCTCTATCCGCTTTATACAATCACCGGCTTCGATGCTTCGGCACATACGTCAGAAGAAACCACTGACGCTCGACGTGCAGTGCCGCGCGGGATGATTCACTCGGTATTCTGGTCGCTGGTGTTCGGTTTCGTAATGGCCGTGTCATTTGTCGTGGCGAGCCCAGACCTTGCAACAACGGCGAAGGATGGCGCCGCAGCGTGGTTCAACCTCTTCAATAATCTTCCGGCTCCGACGCCGCTTAAGGACGTCATCGCAATCTGTATCGTGCTGGCGAACTTCATCTGCGCACTTGCCGGTCTCACCTCGACGTCACGCATGATCTACGCGTTTGCGCGTGACGGCGGCCTTCCCGGCTCAAGCTTGTGGAAGCGGGTCAGTCCACAATGGCGCACGCCCGTTCCGGCGATCTGGCTGGCTGCGATTTTGTCTATTGCGGCCACGCTCTACTCTCCGGCCTTTGCTGCACTCGCGGCCGGGTGCGCCCTCTTCCTTTATGTGTCGTACGCTATGCCGGTCGCCGCCGGTCTCTTCGCTGAAGGAAAGACGTGGACCGAGTTTGGGCCGTTTCGGCTCGGCGTGTTTTCGAAGCCAATGGCGGTTCTGGTCATAATCGGCACATTTATCCTGATGTACGCCGGTATCCAGCCTCCGTTCGACATCCTGATCAACTACGCGATCGGATTGATCGTACTGCTGGTCGTTCTGTGGTTCGGCCTCGAGTCGCGCCGCTTCAAGGGCCCGCCGATCGGTGCGGAAATCGCGAAGCGTCAGGCGGAGATTGCAGCCGCCGAGCGTGCTGTGGGCGAGTCGTCCTAATTACGTCACGACAACGGCCGTGGGCATGGCTTTGCCCACGGCTTTTCTATTTTCATTTCGGCGCGGACGCCGAAGCTTAGAGGACGAAGGTCATGTCGGTCGCAGACGTCGCCATCGTTGGTGCGGGCGCCGTAGGCTGTGCGATGGCGCGGCGGTTTACTCTCGAAGGCGCGCGCGTCATCCTTCTGGAGCGCGGTGCCGACCTGCTTTCCGGCGCCAGCAAGGGAAACAGCGCCATTCTACATACCGGCTTCGATGCGCCTCCGGGCAGCGTCGAGCTGAGTTGTATGCAAGCCGGCTATGCCGAATATCTCCAAATCCGTGATGATTTTAACCTGCCGCTGCTGGAGACGGGCGCGATGGTCGTCGCCTGGTCAGAGGCCGAGCGCGCGGCACTCGATGGCATCGAGGCACAAGCGAAGACAAACGGCGTCAATGACGTCCGCCGCCTGACGGCAGCAGAAATTCGAGCCCGCGAACCCGAACTTTCTCCGCGCGCACTCGAAGCGCTGCTGGTGCCGGGCGAGCATGTGATCGACCCCTGGTCGCCGTTTCTGGCGTATCTGAAACAGTCGGAAGCGCACGGCGCTGAAATCGTATTCGGAGCAGAGGTCGTTTCCGGCGCCTTCGATGGAACGACCTGGACGCTTCAGACCACGCGTGGCGCGCGCCGGGCTCGGACCGTAATCAATTGCGCGGGTCTTTACGGCGATCGGCTCGATGCCACGCTGCTCGGGATGGCGTCATTTCAGATCAAGCCGCGGAAAGGCCAATTCGTTGTCTTCGACAAGGCGGCGTCAAAGCTTTTGAAGACGATCATTCTCCCGGTTCCGTCGGAGCGGACCAAAGGCGTCGTGCTGACGCGGACCGTGTTCGGCAATGTGCTCGTCGGACCGACTGCGGAAGAACAGGACGACCGTGATCGCGCGACCGTCGAGGAGGAAGCGCTGCGTGGCCTGCTCGCCAAAGCCGAAGAGATGGTCCCCGCGTTGGCAACCGTCGACGTCACGGCGATTTATGCGGGCTTGCGTCCGGCGACCGAGGAGAAAGGCTATCGCATCAACGTGCGAGGTGATCGCAATTGGATCACGGTCGGCGGCATCCGCTCGACGGGGCTCACGGCATCGCTCGGCATCGCGCGGCATGTCTATGGTCTTTATAGCGATATGGGACATCAGCACGCCGCCATTATCGACCCCATAATGCCGCGCGTGCCCAATCTCGCCGAGCATCGGCCGAGGGATTGGCAGACCGCCGGATACGGCGAGATCGTCTGCCATTGCGAAATGGTGACGTTGCGCGAAATCGAAAAAGCCTTGTCAGGGTCGATCCCGGCAGGCGATTTCGGCGGCCTGCGGCGGCGCACGCGTTGCGGCATGGGACGTTGCCAGGGCTTTTACTGCAATGCGCAGCTCGCGCTTCTAACGGCGGGCTGTTTCGCATCGCCTCTCGCGGTCGGAGACGCAGGGTGATGTCGGCGCCATTCGGAGTTCGAAGCGCCGATGTTCTTATCATCGGCGCGGGTCCAGCTGGACTGTCCGCAGCGACACAGCTTCGCAAGCTCGGCGTCGCCCACGTCATGGTGGTAGAGCGCGAACCGATGGGCGGCGGCATTCCGCGCCACTGCGGCCACCCGCCGTTCGGCATTCGCGAATTTGGTTGGGTCATGACAGGACCTGCTTATGCGCGGCGGCTCGTCGATCGGGCGGTGAAATCCGGCGTGGAGCTTCAGCTTGGCTGCACGGTCGTCTCGATCGACCATGCCGACGATCTTGTCGTCACATGCGCCAGCAATCGCGGCCCGCTCACAGTCGTTGCGAAACGTGTCGTTATCGCTACGGGCGTTCGCGAACGGCCTCGCTCGGCGCGGCTGGTTTCGGGCGAACGGCCGATCGGCGTCATCAACACTGGCGCGCTGCAGGAATACGCCTATCTGCAGAAGCTCATTCCATTTCGACGCCCGTTGATCGTCGGGACGGAGCTCGTCTCTGTTTCTAGTCTGCTGACATGCCGTAACATCGGCGCGAAACCCGTGGCGATGATCGAGAGCCGGAACCAACCGACCGTGCGACCTATTTCCATGTGGCTGCCGAGGTTGCTCGGTATCCCCGTTCGCTATGGAACACATCTCGTCGACATCAAGGGTCGGTCACGCGTGGAAGCCGTCACGCTGCTGTGCCCGGACGGGACGCATGAAGACATCGCATGTGACGGTGTGCTGTTTACGGGGTCGTTCAAGCCGGAAGCCTCGCTTGCCCGTTCTGTGGGTTTGGATATCGACGCGGGAACAGGTGGCCCTGTCATCGACCAATTCGCGCGCACGAGTGAGCCGCGCATCTTTGCGGCAGGGAATATATTGCATCCCGTCGAAACAGCCGGCTGGTCGTGGCGCGAGGGCCGGCGCGTCGGCGGCTTCATCGCCGATGATCTCAACGCCAGGCTGCCCGCGGCGGATCAAGCGATTCGCCTGAAACCGGGCCCTGGCATTCGGTATGTCGTGCCTCAACGGATCGTTCCCGGCGGCGAAGGCCTGTCGCATCTTCAGTTGCGTGCGGCGGATAGCGTTTCGGGATCGCTGGTCGCGATGGCCGACGGCCAGATCATCTGCAAGCAACCGTTGACCTCGTCGCCGGAGCGGCGAATCCTGGCGCCTATCTCGGCATTCGAGAATGCCAATTCCGACATCACCATCGGTGTCGAGGGAATGCAAGCCACTGACATTCGGAGCCGTTCCACATGCGAGTAGCCGCGATCGACCAAGGGACAACGTCGACGCGTGTGCTGGTCGCCGACACGGATGGGAGACTTGAGATTGCGTCCTCGGTGACGCATCAGCAATTCCATCCGCATCCCGGTTGGGTCGAGCACGATCCGGAGGAGCTGCTGACAAACATCCGGCGCTGTCTCGATGCGGCAGGCGAAGTCGATGCCATCGGGATCGACAATCAAGGCGAAAGCTGCCTTGCCTGGGATGCCGAAACCGGCGCAGCGCTATCACCCGTTATCGTCTGGCAGGACAATCGCACTGCCGATGCTGTCGGGCGCTTGAAAGATAAAGGCGCAGCGTCACTGACACTCTCGCGTGCGGGGTTGCCGCTCGACGCCTATTTTTCTGCATCGAAGCTTGCCTGGATCGTCGCCAATATTCCGGTGGCGAAGGATGCCCTGGCGGCGGGACGTTTGCGGCTCGGCACGACGGACGCATTTTTTCTCGATCGTCTCGCCGGGACCTTTGCAACGGACGTGACGACCGCGTCGCGGACGTCATTGATGGACCTCGAAACCGGCAAGTGGGACACCGATCTTTGCGATCTGTTCGGTGTGCCGATCTCGGCGTTGCCGGAGATAAGACCGACGGTCGCAAATTTCGGCCGCATCAATGATGTGCCCGTCACTGCCTCAGTCGTTGATCAGCAGGCTGCACTTTTCGGTCACGGTTGCCGCGAGCCGGGAGATGCGAAGATCACATTCGGGACGGGGGCGTTTGCGCTGGCCGTGACGGGCAAAGAGATCGCTCATGCGCCTGAAAAGGGGCTACTGCCGACCGTCGCCTGGTCGATCAATGGGACAATGACCTATGCGATCGACGGCGGCGTTTACGACGCTGGTTCGGCGGTCGAGTGGGCGCGGCGTATCGGACTGATCGTAGACATCGAGAAGGATCTTGAATGGTTCGACGCCGAGCCCGCCATCGACCGTGACGTTGTGTTCGTTCCGGCGCTTTCCGGCCTTGCTTGCCCGCACTGGGACCGGACTGCGGCGTCGTTGTTTCTGGGCATGTCGGCGGCGACGACACAGGCAGACATGCAGCAGGCACTGCTCGAAGGTATCGCCTTGAGCGCTGCAGATGTCATCGCAGCCATGCACGCGCACGTCCCGATCGGCGGGTCTATTGCAATCGACGGCGGCCTTGCGCGCAGCCGGTACTTCGCACAATTCCTGGCCGACATGATTGGGCGCGAGGTTATCGTCGCGGATTTCGATGAGCGCACGGCGTTCGGAACGGCTAAGCTCGCGGCGCTCGGCGCCGGCATATCGCTGCCGAATGCCAAGAGCACCGCTCAAAGCTTCCATCCCCGAGTTGCCGATAGCTCGGCGACGCGGCGGCGTTTTCATGACGCAGTTGCGCGCTGCAAGGGTTGGCGTGATCTCGGCGAATAATTTTCTGCCGGTTCCAATAGAAAATCGCGCCGCTCGATCCCGAGCGGCGCGACGCGTTTCTGCCGTTGATGCCGATTAGTGCGTCTTATATTCGGCCGTACCTTTGGAAAGCGCGAACTCTTCCTCAGGTGAGAGGATGAGTTTGTGGCGGCCGATTACAGCGAAGTAGAGAATACCGACCGCGAACCAGGCGATGACGCCGTAGATGCCCTGCTGATAGGTGCTGTCGCCAAGCTGGTACCACAGCGTAACGGCGGCGATGATAATCGTCAGAACGGCACCGGGAATACCGAGCGGACTGCGATAGGGACGCTCGATGTCGGGCATCTTGATGCGCAGCAGTATGAACGAAATCGCCTGCAGCATGTAGGAGCACATGGCGCCGAACACCGCCATGTTGAGCAGCGTCGTGCCGATCTGATCCTTGTTGATGAAGTAGATGATCGTCATCAAGATCAGGCCGACGGCCGAACCCGTAAGCATCGCGACATAGGGCGTCTTGAGCTTGTGCCCCGTGATCGAAAGGGCCGTCGGGAAGTAGCCCGCGCGGCTCAACGAATAGACCTGCCGGCCCATGGCGTAGAGAATGGTGTGGAAGCTCGCGATCAGACCGGTCAATGCGATGATGCCGAGCAGCACGACGGCGCCGCTGCCGTAGATCGCACGGAAGCCATCGAGCAAAGGTTCGCCCGACGTCGACAGCTTGAAAGCGCCGACGCCGATGACCGACGGGTTCAGCAGCACGATCATGAAGGCCGAGACGATCAGCGTACACATGCCAAGGATGATGCCCTTCGGCATGTCGCGCTTCGGATCGACCGATTCCTCAGCCGCGAGCGGAAGCTGTTCGATGGCGAGGAACAACCAGACCGCAAACGGCAAAGTTTTCAGAACGCCTTCCCAACCATAGGGGAACATCGGGCCGTTGCCGTTCGGAAGCTCCGTGCCGTCAGGCGCGATGTTAAGCGCCCAGCGGTTGAAGTCCATGTTCGGAATGGCGCTGATCCAGAACACGACCAGGATCGCGAGCGAGAGCAGCGTGACGATCAGGGTCACGCGGAACGACAGCGCGACGCCGAAGATGTTGAGTGCGAGGAAGACGACAAACGTCGCTATCCATAAAAGTGGCTCTGGCTGAGCACCTATTCCCGCGGTTTCAAGGATTCCATTCAGATAGGAGCCGATGAAGTAGCAGACGACCGTCGGCGTGACCACGTATTCGACGTTTTCGCAAAGGCCGGTGATGAAGCCGCCCCATGGACCCATCGACGAGCGGGCGAAGGAGTAGGCGGCGCCCGTGTGCGGCAGCGCCGGGCTCATTTCGGCGATGGAAAACACGAGGCCGAGGTACATGACGGCGATGATGCCGCCAGCGACCAGCATGCCGCCCCAGCCACCGGTGCCGAAGCCGAAGTTCCAGCCGGAGAAGTGTCCCGAGATCACCGCGCCGACGCCGAGCGCCCACAGTGACCAGATGCCCGCATATCGCTGAAGGCCGCGGGCCTTGAAGTATTCGTCACCTACGCGTTCGTAGCTGACGCCTGACGCACTCTGATCGTCCATGATTGTCTCCCCACATGAAGCTGCCGACCAGGCGCGGAAGAGAGCCGAATTTTGGATGAAACTCCCCGCGAGGGTGATGGAGCGCCACGAGGATGCGGAACTTGCCGGCTTGCGCCGTCAATGCTCAAACGCATGCGCGTCCTCTGCATGCCACCCCCTGCGCCAGATCAGCGTTCGAAACTGAACACCGAAGCAATTGCAGCTTTGCACCAGAGTTCCGAGAGCGATAGCAGGGAGAGGATACCAGAGTACAATTACTCTATCGGCACAGAAAAAGGGGCTGGCCGTTCGCATAAGTCAGCGATTTCAATGATCCTGTAAATGGGTGCCGTCGAGCCAAGTTGCAAGTCTGACGAGTTCGGCGAGGTTGCGCGTGCGCATTCTTTCCATCACCCACGCACGGTAGTTTTCGACGGTGCGGGTGCTCAAGCCGAGCTTCAACGCAATCTCCTTGTTGGAGAGCCCGAGAACAAGATGGTCCATGACTTGCTTCTGTCGCGGTGAAAGCTCGGCAACGCGATTTTGAAATTCGGCGCGCATGTCGGCGTCAACCTTTTTGCGCGCGCCAACATCGACGGCATGGCGGATGCTGGCGACGATCCGTTCGTCCGAGAACGGCTTTTCGATGAAATCGAGCGCCCCGTTCTTGACCGCCGTCACGGCCATAGAAATATCGCCGTGACCGGTGATGAGAATGACGGGCAGACTCGGATAGCGCTGCGCGATCTCGTGATGCAGTTCGATCCCCGTCATGTTGGGCAAGCGCACGTCGGAGACGACGCAGCCGATGTCGCCCTCATCAGCCTCCGACATGAAGGCCTCGGCGGACTGGTAGGAACAAACGTCAAGCCCCGCGCCTTGAAGGAGCTGACCCAACGAATCCAGAACGGCAAAATCATCGTCGATAATAGCGATCTTCATGTCGTCGTGCTCTTTGCCTCCTTGCCGACTTTCGGCAGCGTGAAAGATACGCGTGCGCCTGCTGTGTTCCCGCCGAGCGTCAACCGTCCGCCGTGCGACTGAATGATCGAACGGCTCAGCGACAATCCAAGCCCCATGCCGTCGGGCTTGGTCGTGGTGAAGGGTGAGATGGGGCGTTCCAATAAAACTGGCTCGAAACCTGGGCCATTGTCGATGACGGAAATGACGATGAAGACCTGTCCGTCGTCGGCGACTTCTATCTGGATTTTACCATCTGCAATGCACGAGACCATGATTGCCTCGGATGCGTTCTTGACGAGATTCGTGACGACCTGTTCGATCTGTAGGCGATCCACACAAACGTTCGGCAAATCGCGCGGGATGATCGTAGCTAACGTGATACCGTGCTCTTCCAGGTCCGCGCGACAAACCGATTCCGCTCGTCGGACGAGATCGAGCACCGAGACAACTTCGAAGCGCGAACTGCCCGCACCAATGAAATCGCGAAGCCAGCGGATGACAGCAGCTGCGCGATCGACCTGCTCAATAATTTGTTCGGTCGTGCGGACGGCGGCGGCCTGATCGACGACATCACGTTTCAGGTTCTGACGACCCACGCGCGCGTAATTGCCGATGGCGGCCAAGGGTTGATTGATTTCATGTGCGATTGCCGCCGCCAGCGCACCCAGTGCTCCGACGCGAGACGCACGGCCAAGGGCTTCGCGATGCAGCCACAGCTCACGCTGGGTGTTGCGCTGCTCGGTGACGAGCGCGCCGACGATTAGTCCCGTCAAAGCCAATGCGAGCATCATTGTCTGCAGCGCTGTGATGCTCACGCCGCTGTGTCCGGTAAGCTGGATCGCGGTAATCAGCAGCACTTGCGTCACGACCAGTGCGCCCGTCACCGCCTCCAATCCAAAACGCACGGCAATCCAAATGACAGGGAGAAACAAGAGATAGAAAAGCTGAGACGGATTGCTCGTCGCAGTTCCGAAAATCAGGAAGAGCGCACCGACCATGACTGCAAACGGCAGTAAAAGCTCAGCCGAATGCGGGAGGATCGTGCGGCCTGCAAAGAGAAACAGCAGAAATGGCGTCATCACGGTGATGCCGATCATGTCGCCGACCCACCAGCCGAGAATTCCTCGTCCGATCTGATCGACGCTGATGATCGACATCATCGCGAGGAGTGTCACGCAGACTGTAGCGGCCACCGCCGCCGCAACCGCAGCCGTCCCCAGCAGCCAAATCAGATCCTGCCTTAATTGAAGCGCACCTGAAAATGGGCCGTTCTCGCGTGTCAGAAACCAAGCGGCGGCCGAATAGGTGCCTCCAATGATGAGGACCACTGAGACTTCGGCGCCGAGCGGCAGAGGAAATTGGCGCAAGAGACCGTCAGCCACCAGAGGCGCGAGGAACAGCCAGGGGATGAACGAACGGCCGAATGCCAGCACCAATGCGATACTGACGCCTGTCGTCGGATTCCAGGGCGTTATCCCGAACGCGCTCAGGGGATCGACGAAGCTCAACCAGTCCAGTGCGACGTAGGCTGCAAGATATGCGGCGCCCAGCGCGACATACCGCGGCGGCGGCATGCCGATGACCGTATCTCGCGTCAACGCCTGAAGCATTTCGCGCACCCTTTGGGAGCGACCCCATGCCGGCTCCCGTAGAGTTACTCTAGTTCGATCGCCAGCGATTCACTACTCGCGCACTTGCCCAGAATTGCATCATCCTGCCGACTACGGTGTCGTTATGGCCCATGGAGCCGTGCACCGACGAGCCACGGATGTGCGGCAAGCCATGCCCGGATCACGTATTTTTCGTGGGTCGCCACAAAGGTTCGTGATCCGGTTTATCTTTTCCTCGCGAGGCCGCGATGCGTTCAAGCGTCAAAAGCGATGGACAAAAATCGCCGCTTCGGCGGCGTCCCGTGAGCCTCTCGGATTATCTCGACGCCGATAACGGCGATAGCGCCGCCGAGTTTCAACGGCTTACGGCCTCCGACCACCAGCCAGACACGATTCACCGAGATGGCCAGCGCGCCGGAGAGACGTCGTCTGATTCAGCGACGTCGAACGGCAACGAGGCCGATTCCGCACGACGCCGAGGACCACACACAAGGGAGACGTGAAACGCACAGCCGGGCGCCGGTGGTTAGCCGGGCTATCGGCATTAAATCCTTTATGGGGAGGACATAATGTCATCGGCGGGATCGAAACGCATCCGGCACCTCGAGTATTTTTTATTGCATGATGCCAAACCGACAGGGCCATCCGTCGGCATTTACGCCAACAGCGATATTCCTGCCTCCGTCGCCGACGATTTCGGCCGGCGCTATACTTTTGCGGGCGTGGCACCGAGACGGACGAACGGAGATTTTGATCTCGATGCTCTTGGAGCCGGAGAATTCATTCTGAAGCCGGGGCTCGTCTATCGGATGGAGCATTTGCCGCAATCGTGGTTCGAGGCGATTTTCAAATAGCCTAAGCGCCTACGCTTGACGACGGAACCGCAGCCGGGGGGGATGGGCGCTATGGCGCTCGTGCAAAAAGCCAGGAAGCAGGATAAAGACGGCGCCTCGCTCTCAAATGAGGACGCTCGTGACACGGTCTATCGATGCTTTTTCGTCGGCCTTTCCTTCAGCCGAGGCGCTGGCGAAAGGAAAAGTTCGCTCATCACAAACGCTGATCTTCCGACCGTATTGGTGGGATGCGCTGCCGGCGGAAGATAACGGCGGCGAAAAGCCTGTTCCGGAAAAATGCGATGTGGCAATCGTCGGGTCCGGCTTCACAGGATTGTCGGCGGCGCTGACTTTGGCGCGCGCCGGGCGGGACGTCGTGATTTTCGAGCGGGGACGAACCGGATTTGGCGCCAGCACCCGCAACGGTGGTCAAATCGGCAGCGGCAACCAGAAATTCCGCGTCAAGACGCTCATCGCATTGCGGGGACGGCGAAAGGCCGAGGACATGCTGCGCGAGGGCACGCGTATGCTCGACCATATCGCGTCGCTGATCGAGAGTGAGAAAATCGACTGTTATTTTCGCCGCTGCGGCCGCTTTCGCGCGGCCATCCGACCTGAGCACTATGATGCGATGGCTGCCGACATGCAGGATCTCAAGGCGATCGCGAGCGTCGAAAGTTTCATGGTGCCACGATCAGAGCAAGCGTCGGAAAT
Organism: Hyphomicrobium sp. MC8b; assembly: GCF_905067615.1. Classification (NCBI taxonomy): domain Bacteria; kingdom Pseudomonadati; phylum Pseudomonadota; class Alphaproteobacteria; order Hyphomicrobiales; family Hyphomicrobiaceae; genus Hyphomicrobium; species Hyphomicrobium sp. MC8b. The sequence goes on from NZ_LR898465.1 coordinate 3,798,906, forward strand.
CGGCTCCGATATTTTTTATGGCGGTGCGGTCTTGCCGAACGACGCGTCGCTGCATCCCGGGCTCTACCATGCCGGTTTGGCGGCGCGGACGGCCGAGGCTGGCGGCAGGATTTTAGATCAGACGGCGGTCGCCCATATCGAGCCGGTATCGGGCGGTTTTCGCGTGCGAACGCCTCGCGGCAAGACGATTGCCCGAAACGTTGTTGTTGCGAGCAACGGCTATACCGAGGGTCTCGTGCCAGAACTTGGGCGACGGATCGTTCCCGTCGGCTCTGGCATTATCGCAACCGGTGAGATTCCGCAGCAGCTTTACGACCGCCTGCTGCCGAAGAACCGGGTCTACGGCAACAGCAATCGCGTCTTCTATTACTTTCGCGGAGCGCCGGACGCGCGGCGCATTATCTGGGGTGGACGCGTAGGGCGGTTCGCGTCGAATACCTCGCCGTCAGCGTTCGGGCATCTTACGCGCGACATGCTGCGTGTCTTTCCGGACCTCAAAGACGTGCCGATCACGCATGCCTGGGATGGCAAGATCGGCTACACCTACGACGAAATCCCCCACATCGGCCGGACTCCGAAGGGCATCCATTATGCGCTCGGGTACTGCGGTACGGGCGTTTCGCGCGCGACCTATTTCGGCAATAGGATTGCGTTGCAGATGCTCGAAAAGCCGGAGGGGCGCACGGCCTTCGACGATTTGGCTTTTCCGCCGTTTCCGGCGCATCCGATTGCCCGGCGAGCGGTGCCGTTCGTTGAGGCATGGTATCGCATCCGCGACACTATTAATTTCTAGCAATCGCCCCGGATTGGCATTCTTGCAGGCGCGAACCTACATCATGCGTCAGCCCGGAGGACGTCATGACGGCCATTTCCATTCTCGATCTCGTTCGCGTTACGGAAAACACGGATGCGCGCGTTGCGCTTGATAACGCCCGCGATCTTGCCGCTCATGCTGAAAAATGGGGTTATCGCCGGTTCTGGGTGGCGGAACACCACAATATGCCGGGCATTGCGAGTGCAGCAACGTCGGTGGTGATCGGTCACATCGCGGCTGGCTCGAAGACCATTCGCGTTGGCGCGGGCGGCATCATGCTTCCGAACCACGCGCCGCTGATTATCGCCGAACAGTTTGGAACGCTGGCGCGGCTGTTTCCGGGCCGAATCGATCTTGGGCTGGGCCGAGCTCCCGGCACCGACCCGCTCACCGTCCGAGCCTTGAGGCGACAGCCTGCGGCCGCCGATACGTTCCCACAAGACGTTGTAGAACTGCAATCCTACTTCGCGCCGGCGCAGGCGGGACAGCGAATCCAAGCGGTGCCAGCGGCAGGAACGAACGTGCCGCTGTGGATCTTGGGTTCCAGCACGTATGGCGCCTATCTTGCGGCCGAGCTTGGCCTGCCCTACGCGTTCGCCTCGCACTTCGCGCCGGAACAATTGCTGTCCGCGCTTGAAATTTATCGCTCGCACTTCAAGCCGTCTCAGCAGCTCGACCGCCCGTATGCGATGGTCGGCGTCAATGTCGTTGCAGCGGAGACCGACCGCGAAGCTAAGCGTCTCGCGACGACACAGCAAATGTCATTCGCCAATCTGGCCCGCGGTGCGCGGCAGCTTAGCCAGCCCCCCATCGACGACATCGAGACCTACTGGTCACCACGCGAAAAGGCGCAAGCGACGTCTATGCTCGCACGCTCTGTCGTCGGCTCACCCGAGACCGTTCGTGCTGGCCTTAAGGCGCTCATTGACGAAACGGCGGCCGACGAGCTTATGATTGTCTCCGACATCTACGATCACGCGTTGCGGCTACGTTCGTTCGAGATCATCGCCGATACGCAGAATGCCGACGCGCGGCGCCAATTGTGCCCGGAGACCTGAGCCTCGATGAGCGATGACAGCAACGACCTGCCGGAAGCCAGCAAGCTGACGCGAACAAAACGGAAGTGGGCGCGCGAGGGCCGCTTTCTGACTGGAAAGACGTCGCGTCCAAACTCTGAGCGGTTGCCTCCGGGCCAGCATCTGGTCCGCGACTGGCCGGTGCTCGACCTCGGGCAGCAGCCGGAGATCGCGCTCGATCAGTGGCGGTTGGTCATCGAAGGCGCCGTTGAACATCCGACGACCCTCGACTGGGCACAGTTTCAACGCGAGCCCAGCAGCGTCAAGACGTCAGACATCCATTGCGTCACGACATGGTCGCGCTACGACAACCGCTGGACCGGTGTTTCGACACATGACCTGCTGGATCTCGTGATGCCGACGCCTGAGGCGCAATTCGTCATCCTGCATAGCTATGACAGGTACACGACAAACATTACGCTCGCGGATTTCGCGTCCGAGGATGCCATCGTCGCGCATAGCTGGGAGGGCAAGCCGCTGACGCGCGAGCATGGCGGGCCGGTTCGCCTCGTGGTCCCGCATCTCTATTTCTGGAAAAGCGCGAAGTGGCTGAAACGCATTGAATTTGTTGCGAGCGATGCGCGGGGATTTTGGGAAGTGAACGGCTATCACAATCGAGCCGATCCGTGGAAAGAGCAGCGCTACTCGAACGACTAACCGGTTCATTCGGCAAACTCCGCATTTTTATTATCAGTCGGCGGCAAAGAATTCCGGCTCTGCCATCGTTTGGGCAAGGCTCTCGCGATAGTGTTCCAAATCTAGGGAGCACAAAACGGGGGTTAGTCGCTTGTTTCCCCAATTCCGATTGCGCCGCATTGCGCCTGCGATAATCCTCGCGGCAGTGGCGATCTCCGCTACCTCCTCGCCGTCTGTCGCCCACGCCAAGGATGCCTTTTCTGCCTGTGACGCGGAGGCGGGGCTCGCGGTTCTCGCGTCGCCGATCTCCCCCTGGAAGGGCATGCCGCTGCGGATCATCTTCACGGCCGAGAAGCCGCTTGATGGAGTGCTTTCCCTCACCTCTCCCGACGGCAAGGTTGCAGTCACGTCCAAGGAGCGGCACGGCGGCCCGCCCTACTTCTGGTATGCGGATGTGCAATCGCCGTCGGCGGGCACCTGGACCGCTTCTCTGACGCGCGATGGCGCGAGCGCAGAATGTGCAACCGTAAAACGAGAGTTCGCCGTGGCGAAGACGGCCAGCGCTCCGCCACGCGCGACATCAAAGAGCGTATGGCCGATCCGCGGCGCGTGGACCCGCGAGACCGAAAACCTCTATTCCGCCTGGATCGAAAAGCTCTTCGACGATCCGATCGATGCCCAGCCATCGTGGCCTGCGTTGCACCAAGTCTTGCGCGATCCGACGCGCAACATGCTCTTCAACGCCATGGGGCTCGGCGAAGACAGCAAGAAACTCATCATGAAGCCGGACTGCGCGGACCTTCCGTATTTTCTGCGCGCGTACTTCGCCTTCAAGACCGGGTTGCCGTTCGGCTATTCCAAATGTACGCGCGGCGGTGGCGGGAAAGCGCCACGCTGCCCGCAGTGGTTCAACATTCAGAAAGAAGACAGTCCGCAAGCGGAGGCGAAGCAAAAGCCTATCCAGAGCGCGAGCAATTCACTTTTCGGCGTGTTTGACTCCGCGTCCGTTTCTGAGTCGGCACAGCGAAGTTCATCCCGGCCTCAGGCGCTTCTGCCGGGCTTTGGATATTACGTCCGCACTGTCGTCGCCAACGCCGTCCATTCCGGTTCTGGGCGAACCGCTGCAGCAGACAACAACACTGATTATTATCCCGTACCTTTGACGGCCGAGACGCTGCGACCGGGGACGATTTATGCCGACCCTTATGGCCACGTTCTCGTGCTCGTTAAACGCGTTGCGCAGACGAACGATTCGGCGGGTGTCTTCCTTGCCGTCGACGGTCAGCCGGACGGAACGGTGGCCCGGAAGCGCTTCTGGCGCGGTAATTTCCTGTTCGCCCAAGATCCTTCGCTCGGCAGTCCGGGCTTCAAGCGCTTTCGGCCGATCGTCGCCGACAATAATGGTACGCTGAGGCGATTGACGAACGCCGAAATCACGAAAAGTCCCGATTACGGCGATTTCTCCCTCGAGCAATCGAAGCTCGGCGTCGAAGATTTCTATGATCGCATGGACGACGTGATGTCACCCGAGCCGCTCGATCCGGAGCGCGCCATGAAAGAAACGATCACCGCCCTCGAAGAACAGGTGAAGACGCGCGTTACGTCTGTCGAAAACGGACGAAAATATCAGAACAGCGGCGGCGCCGACGTCGCTATTCCGTCGGGACCCTCGATATTCGAAACGACAGGCGCGTGGGAAGACTTTGCGACGCCATCGCGCGACTTGCGATTGTTGATCGCAATCGACGTTGTTCGCGGTTTTCCGGATCGCGTCGCTCGGCGTGCCGATCGTTATGCGATGCCGAAGGGCGAAAGCATCGCCGACGTGAAATCCGCGCTCAACCAAACTCTCACGACAGAAATCGCGTCGCGGAAATTCTCTTACACTCGGAGTGATGGCTCGCAATGGACGCTGACGCTCAAAGACGTCCTGGACCGTTCGAAAGGACTGGAAATGGCCTACAACGTCAACGACTGCGTCGAGATTCGCTGGGGCGCTGACCCCAAGAGCGATGAAGCCTCCACGTGCAAGCGGCGCGCTTCGTCCGCTCAGCAAGCCAAAATGGAGGACTATCGCTCGTGGTTCCACGACCGGCGCCGACCTGTGCGCCAGTAAGCGCAATCGTAGGCGGTAACTGCCGAACCGTTTAGCGCGCGGGTACACGTGTAAAAAGCGGGCCTAGACCTTCCGCCATTGTCGGATGCGCGATGATGGCGTCGCGCAAAGCTGTATAGGGCAGGTCAGAAAGCATAGCCGTCTGCACGACAGCCATAACCTCTCCTGCCTCTGGGCCAACCATCGCAAAACCGACGATGCGATCGTCATCACCCACTAGAGCTTTCATGAATCCGCGCGTCTCGGAAATTGTGCGAGACCTCAAAACGCCAGCCATTGGCAGCTTTGCGATGCGCAAGTTGATCCCCTTGGCTTTTGCCTGTTTCTCGCTGAGCCCTACGCGGCCAAGCTGAGGGTCGGTAAACATGCAATAGGGAACGAGGCGATCCTTTTTGCTGCGCGATCCGCCAGCCAAATTATCGCGAATGATGCGGAAATCGTCGAACGACACGTGCGTGAATTGCTGGCTGCCCGCGCATTCGCCGATCGCCCACGTATCCGGCGCGGTCGTTTCGAGCCGATCGTTGACGACAATGTAACCGCGTGCGTCGAGTTCTACGCCCGCGCTATCGAGACCGATGGCATTCGTATTCGGCGTGCGCCCGGCGGCCACCAGCAGATCGGCACCTTCGAAGCGGCCGCCGGATGTCGTCACGATAACGTTTGTGCCGGAGCGGCCCTCGACGTTTGTAATCGTGACACCCGTCTCGATGGCGATACCTTCGGCGCGAAGTGCATCGGCGATCTCGGCAGCGACGTCAGGGTCTTCCTGAGCTGCAATCTGCGGGCTCGCTTCGAGAACGGTGACCTGCGAGCCGAAGCGACGAAAACTCTGCGCGAGTTCCAGACCGACATAGCCGCCACCAAGTACGATCAGATGCCTCGGCAAATATTCAAGCTCGAGCAGTTCGATGTTCGTCATCGGCTTTGCCGCAACGAGACCCGGAATGTTCGGAATAGAAGCGTGCGTGCCAATGTTGATGACCAACTTATCGCCGCTGAACGTGGCGTTGCCGCCGTCGTTGAGCTTAACCTCGACCGTTCTTGGCGCGACGAAGCGAGCTTCTCCCATGATGAGTTCCGCGCCGCTGTCCTTATAAAAATCGAGATGCATCTTGATGAGGCCGTCGACCATTTCTCTCTTGCGCGCCACGACTTTTCTCATGTCGGTCGCGACTGCGCCGGTGATTGATCCGAATGCTTCAGCGTGATGCGTGAGATCGGCGACCTTGGCGCTCCAGATCTCGTTCTTGCTCGGGAGGCAATTCGTGTTGGGGCAAGAGCCGCCAATAAGTTTGCGCTCGATGACGGCGACTTTCTTGCCAGATCGGCCCAGATGCCAGGAGAGAAATTTTCCGCCTTCGCCGCTTCCGATGATAAGGACATCATATGAATTCGAAGACATCGGTTCTTCCTCCCGCGTGCACGTTGGGGCGCGTGTTTAGCCAGATTTTATGCAAGCGCAATCGAAGATTTGCATCGAACCGCTTTGCGAGTTCAATTCGCCGCATAAAAAATACGACGTTTGTCACGCCGCTTTAGATGTCCGGTCTGCAGACACGTACAAAGCACGATTTGTAGGGAAGATAAGTCGCATACTGTTTTGTCCTGACGGACGCTCTCGCCACAAACCAAAAACGCGCCGTTTCCGGCGCGCTTTTCCGTGGTGCGTGTATCAACCGCCGATTAATCATTATACGGTGCACAGTACATATCGTAATTCGTATCCGCACCGTGCCAGCGGCAGAATTCAGCCGGTGTTTCCGTCTGCATCTCGGTTTGAGCACGTTCCATCGCTCGACTGTGTGTGGGAGTGCTTAAGCGAGCCGCCAAGGCGCCCGTTGCGCCGGTTGCGAGCAGGATCGCCGAGAGGGCCATTACAGACTTTCTCATTTTTCTTCTCCTTATCTTGTCTTCACCTCCGCTCCCGTGAGCGGCTTGTCTTGAAGAGCTGATAAGAGAATGGGCGCCGCCAAATTATCATTCCAACGCGATGTTTGATTGGTTCCTATCGCTTCAATCGATCTATGGATGTGCGGCCGAACGATACAAAAAATCTCAGTACCGACACTCTGCTGAGTGGGCGTGCCTGCGGGAAGAACAAATGAAAAAGGACGCCCCTTGCGGACGCCCTTCTTTCAATTTGCCGATTGTGGTCGGCGTTATTTCGTTATCGCGCACGCCACGCTGGATGCGGCGCCGGTAGACTTGAAGTCACCGCTGCAGTGAGGCGCGGCAAATGCCGAAGCAGTGGCCGACACCAAAATCAGCGCGCTGAGAGCTACGAGTTTCATCACTTATCTCCATGCGCCCACTTGGCGAAATGTGCGAAAGCAGGCTCTCCATCGAGGGATAGCAGCGGTTAGATATGAAGAACGCGGAGCGAAACCATTATCTGAAAGTATGATCTGCCGTTTGCCGGCAGGACGTTTTGGCGCTTCCGTTGTTGAAGTGCGCCGGAAACCAAGCGCTTTCTGATCAACCGCGCATCGTACCTTGATCGGCACGCAGAGCAGAACGTCACTATTTCGATAGCTGCGAAAAAAGGGCGCCGCGGGGCGCCCATTCTTCGCGTGTTTAACGCTCGACTTATTACTTCGTGACGTCGCAAGCAGCGCCAGCGGTCTTGAAGTTACCCGTGCAGGCCGGGGCAGCGAACGCGCCAGAGACGCCAGAAACCAGCAACATCGTAGCAAGGACAGCGATCTTCATTGTCATTCTCCATTCATCTCGTTTGCACCGGCGGCAGCCCTGGTTTTCAGGGCGGCGCTTATTGAAAGCCGCACAAGGTAGATACGCTCTCTCACCCGAAAAACATTTCATCTCTAAGTATGTTTTCGTGGCCTATCGGTTTACGTCTTTGGCGCTCGAACCATCAAAAACACGCGCATTTTCTGGTGTTTCGCGCATGAAAACATGTCGTGATTTAAACGCAGAGCTGTCACACATCATTTCGATATCTCGCAAAATTCTTCAGCTTGCGTTTTCTAAAAAAAAAGGGTGCCGCAAGGCACCCCATTCTTCGAACTTTTTTACGATTGATTTATTTTACTTCGTGACGTCGCAAGCGGCGCCAGCGGTCTTGAAGTTACCGGTGCAGGCCGGGGCAGCGAACGCGCCCGAAACGCCAGAGACCAGCAGCATCGTAGCAAGGACAGCGATCTTCATTGTCATTCTCCATTCATCTCGTTTGCACCGGCGGCAGCCCTGGTTTTCAGGGCGGCGCTTAATGAAAGCCGCCTGCACTACATACGCTCTTCGACCCACAAAACATTTCATCTCTAGGTATGAGGAGATGGCCAATCCGTTTGTGGGCAAGACATTCGTTACATCGAAAAATGCCCGTATTTCCTGGCGTTTCGAGCGTTTTGAAAATGTGTCGTGATTGAAACGCAGTTCTGGGTGACGTCATTTCGATGCCTTGCCCACAAAATCCGCTGCTCGTTTTTCGGCACAAAAAAAGGGCGCGGCGAGGCGCCCCATTCTTCGAACTTTTTTACGATTGATTTATTACTTCGTGACGTCGCAAGCAGCGCCAGCAGTCTTGAAGTTGCCCGTGCAGGCAGGAGCAGCGAATGCGCCAGAGACGCCAGAAACCAGCAACATCGTAGCAAGGACAGCGATCTTCATTGTCATTCTCCATTCATCTCTTTGCGCCGGCAGCCCCCGTTTGTGTGGGCGGCGCTTGTTGAAAGCCGCACCACAAAGATAGGCGCCTGTCGTGGCCGGCCCCATTATCTGTGGGTATGATCAAACCGATGAAATCGGGAAAGAGCCGCGATGCGAACTTCGAACAGCGCCCATTTATGGGCCTCTGCGTTCGGTTAACCGACTAAACCTAAGTTTAGGCACACGCAAAAATTTCCCGCCAGAGATGACGGGATGCGCGTGAGGAGGTGCGCCGGATAGAGCTATCGGCGCACATTTCTTCGTGTGGTTCTGCTTCCGGCGAAGGCTATTCGCTGCGACTTGTAAGCTTGCTGTTATTGCGATGGTGGCGGCTGGAATAGAAAAGCAGCAGCCCCGTTCCAACGGCTCCCAAAATGAGGAGCCCTTCAAGGGCGAAGATCATGGTGTAAGCAGAATCGGGCATTGCACATCCTCTTATTTGTTATTGTTCAATGAGACCCCGATATTCGCCGGAATGCCAGTACCGCCTGCAGCAAATACACGTCTGATCTGCATCTGGGTTCGCGCCGCACAAAATGGAGCAGCTGGCCCGCCATGCGGGTGGATGCCAATTCGACCAGTCCGTACACGGCATTAAGGGAGCGTGCTGTCTCAAGGATTGATCGACAGCCGATCAGGATTTCTTTGCGCTGCACCTACGGCGGTGCAGCAGAAAACGCGGATTTTCTCAAAACAGCCCAGTTTGAAGGAAGAAATCTCTCGATTGCTCGCGACGTTCAATTTCTCTGCTGTGGTCGCTGCGAAAGAAAGCTTTCCACTTCATCATACGTCGGAAGAGCGGCGCGGGCCCCGAGACCCGTACAGCTCAATGCGGCTACGGCCGAAGCGATCCGGGCGCAGTCGGCGTCCGTCTCGTTCCGCGCGACGCACCAGGCAAACGCTCCGTGGAAGGCATCGCCCGCGCCCGTCGTATCGACTACGTCGACCGCATAGGCGGGTTGCCGGCCATGCTCTCCGCTCTGCGATGCCCAGAGATACCCGCGGTCGCCGCTCGTTACGCCAGCGTGGCGAATGCCCGATCGGATCAGCCGTGCCAAGCGGTCCTCGTCGCTGCCGCCATGGGTGAACTGCTTAAATGCGGGGGCCGAGAAGATCGCGTAATCGGCCAAGCCGATGACCTTGTCGAGCAGTGGACCGCCGTTCAAGTCGATATCGAGCACGGTCGGCACGCCGCGATCACGCGCGGCCTGGAACAGCGCCAGCGTGCCTTCAAGCCACGTCAAATCGCTGAGGACCACATGTGCCGTCTCGACATGCGAGACCGGCAACCAATCGGCGGCGAGCGGAAATTCATGATCGTCCTCGCTGATGACGAGGCGCTCGCCACGCTTGTCGACGATCACCGCGGCCGTCGCCGACGAAACGCCTTCGAAGGCACGAACGTGGCTTATCCCGACGCCGGCAGTTCTAAGCTGATGCCGGATAATTCCCCCGGCCGCGTCATCGCCGATCCGCGCCCACAGCGATACCTCTCCACCGAGACGCGCGATCGTGGCGGCAGCATTCGCAGCCATGCCGCCCCCGCTCGCGACATGATCGGTCGCCCGCAGTTTCGTTGCCGTCTTCGGAAATGCGTCTATTCGGTAGACGTAGTCGAGCGCCGCGTGTCCGACGGCAATGATGTGTTTGCCGGCCATGTGCATCACTCACTGTGTATGGAAGCAGGTCTACCGGGTATCGTCGCTCGAACGGTCGACGAGCGAGGAGTGCGCGCTCGTCAAGACATGGAGATGGGCTTTGAGCCGATCAATCTCATTCAAGAGGTCGAAGACTACGGCGATGCCAGCCGGGTTGACGCCGAGATCACGGTCGAAGCGTTTGGCTTTCGCCAACTGCACGACGCTGACGCTCGAAAAGCGCCATTCGGAGACGCTGGCGCCGCGTGCCTCGATGATGCCATGCTCAACGAGCTCGACGACCCAGGCGGCTTCGACTTTGCAGATGCCGGTCAGCTCTTCGAGCGAATAGATGGGTTCGGTGCCGATTTCTTCTGCCGATACCGCGCCGGTGCTTTTCTCTATCATCGCTTAAACTCCAAGACCTGCACGCGGATCGAACGCCAATTCCTTCGCCATTTCTTCATAGATCTTGCGGGCCTTTTCATCCGTCGCCGGAGGCCAGACGATCTTGAGTACCGCGTACAAATCGCCCGGTTCCTTGGCGGGAATGCCGCGTCCGCGGATGCGAAGCTCGCGGCCGTTGGCCGAACCCGCGGGCACCTTCAGCATAATGGCGCCGGACGGCGTCGGCATCTTGACGCTCGCGCCGAGCGCAGCTTCCCAAGGTGCCACGGGAAGCTCAAGATATAAGTCTTTGCCGACGACACGATAAAGCGCGTCAGCCTTGAAGCGGACTTCGAGATAAAGGTCTCCCGCCGGCGCTTCGCCCATGCCCGGAGAACCTTGCCCCTTGAGGCGAATGCTCTGGCCTTCGGTGACGCCCTTCGGGATCTGCACGGTGAGGTTTTTATCGCGAACGAGGACGTGTCCGCTGTCATCCATCTCTGGCATGCGCAACGTGATCGTCCGCGTGGCGCCTTCCAGCGCATCACGCAAATCAATGACGATCGACGCGTGGTGATCCTCGCCGCGCATATTGAAAGTGGTGCGCGTGCGGCCGCCTCGCGATGCTCTGTCGCCGCGCGCCGCTGCGCCGAAGATGCTGCTGAAGAAATCGCTGAAGTCCGCGCCTTCGGGTGCGCCGGAATATTCGAAACCGGCATCCCAATTCGGCGGCGGTCTGAATTCCTGCCCCGCCTTCCAGTCCTTACCAAGCTGATCGTATGCGGCGCGCTTTTCAGGATCGCCGAGCGCTTCATAGGCTTCGCCGATTTCCTTGAACTTCGCCTCAGCGCCCGCTTCCTTGTTGATGTCGGGATGGAACTTGCGCGCGAGTTGACGATAAGCCTTCTTGATGTCGTCCTGTGTTGCGCCGCGCTCGACGCCGAGAATCTTGTAGTAGTCCTTGAATTCCATTGGCTCTCACATCATCGGATAAGGTTCAGCGCGTCAGTGATAATCTTTCGATGGTCGAAGGCGATTTCAATGCCGTCGAAATTCTTTATCCAGGCCACGACCTCGGCGTCGTCTCCGGCTTTGGCTTCTTGGTTTTCTGCACGAACGAGAAAGGCGATGGAACAGGTGTGGCCGCGGGGGTCGCGGTCCGGTTTGGAATAGACGCCGACCAAACTCAGCGTCTTGGCGTTGATGCTCGTTTCTTCCATCAACTCGCGCTTGGCTGCGTCCTCCACAGTCTCTCCGATTTCGACGAAACCTCCCGGCAAAGCGTATTCCCCCTTGAAGGGTGGATTTTTCCGGCGAACCATAAGCACACCGCGGGCGGGATCGACAACGACGCAATCGACGGTGAGCAGAGGAGTTTTCGGAGGCGACATGACAATTCCATTTACGTCGAAAGAGCCGACGTGAAAACGCCGGAGAGCGCAGGGCTGCTTTTATATCGCCGCCAGCAAGACCTCGAAGTCCTTCTTGCACATCCAGGCGGTCCCTACTGGCGGAACAAGGACGACGGCGCCTGGACCGTTCCAAAAGGTGAAATTCACGGCGAAGAAGATCCATACGCGACGGCGCTCCGGGAATTCGAAGAAGAGACCGGATTGCGTCCCCACGGCAAGACACTTTCGCTCGGCTCGCTGCGGCAGAGCGGCGGCAAGCTGGTTCACGTCTGGGCTATGGAAAGTGACTGGGACCCGGCATGCCTTGTTAGCAATCAATTCAGCATCGAATGGCCGCCGCGCTCGGGGCGGACCGCAACGTTTCCAGAGATTGATCGCGCGAATTGGTTCGATCTCGCGACCGCGCGCCGAAAAATTCTCAAGAGCCAAATGGATTTCCTTAACCGATTGGAAGCCGCACTCGATGCCGGAGCGGCCTGACGCCGGTCAGGCCCGCGCGCGGAATCGGACGTTGAAACAGCGTTAATGCTCCAATACGAGCCGACGCTAACGGCATATTAAGCAGAACAACAGCCAGCGCTTTGAAACTCCGCAATTTTTAGGAATTCAGGCTCATACCCTTGGATACGCGCCGCCACCCAAAAAGCGAAAACGCAGGGACGGCGAACACATTTCTCAATCGGGGTTGAGTGCGTCATGAGTAACGAGTTTTCGAACATCAAACCTGCCGAGATCTATGCAGATCTTTCGGCGGACGACATTGCCGAGATGATGGCAGAGGCCGCTGCGGTCGACGCTCTGTTCCAGTCAGGGCACGCGTCGACGACGTATCTGAGCAGCCTTTCAGCTGCCGCCTTCGCGGTCGCCAAATGCGAAGAAGAAGTTCCGGAAGCGCCGGCGACGGCGGCTTAATCGCCCAATATCCGGAAGTTCGCGAAAAGAACATGAGCGGGTCAACGAGTGGCCCGCTCGTTTTGTATTTGCGGTACATCAGTTTCAGAGTTGAGCCGCAGCGGAGCGTTTTCCTGCTGCCATCTTGCGCCGGCGCAATTGGCGGAACCGGACGGCTCGCAAAACAAAACCGGAGCCTCAGGGTGTGAGGCTCCGGCTGGGATCGTCTAAAAGAAAGATCGGCGAATTCCTATTTCATCGGCTCGTAAGCAGGCGCAGGAGCAGCTGCGGGAGCGCCGAAGAGATATGTCAGACCGACGCGCGCAACCCAGAAGCTGTCGTCGTAACCGACACGCGCCGTACAGGTCCCTGCGCAACCGCCGCCATTAGCCGTAAACGTGTCATCCGTAGAGCCAAAATCAATGTACGATGCATCGGCGCGGAAGGCCCAGTTGTCGTTGAGGAGGTATTCGATGCCGCCGCCCGCGGTCCAGCCAACCGCGGTGTCGCTTTGGGTTCCGGAAAACGTCACGCCATTGAAGGCATTGCTGTTGATGGAATGATCGACTCCACCGTAGGCCAAGCCACCCATCGCGAAGATGAGAAAGTTCTCGTTACCGACCAAGCCGACGCGTCCGCGCACCGTGCCGTACCAATTGATTTCCGACCCGAACGTCAGTGACCCGCCGCACGTCGGGCACGTAATGCCCGTCGTCATATCGGCGTTGAAATAGTTGATGTCGGTTTCAGCGCCGAGCAGCCAGCCGTTGCACTGCCAGTTATAGCCGGCGACGCCGCCGCCGGTGAAACCTCTATCGTTGTCCTTGAGCTCGATGCCCACGTTGGTCTTCGTGCTTGCACCGCCAAAGCCAATCAGGCCGCCGGCATAGAAGCCAGAGAATGGCCCGCCACAGGAGTTTGCGGCCGGGGGCGGCGTATAGGCATAGTCCGTCAGATCACCGCCGGCATAGGCGGAAGAGGCGCCGAGAAGACAAAAAATTCCCGCCATAAGTATTTGAAATATCTTCATAATTCGTCGCCCTTCCCCCGTCCGGAAACGCGCAAAAATCCCTGCTTTGCGCCGAGTCCCGTTCACATGCCACAAAACGTGATTCGCGAGGCTGCGTCGAGCAGGGTCGAAACTCGCTGGCGTCAACCCCCCGCCCGGGCGGCGCTTCCTGAATCATTTTCCGCCATAGCGACAGCCGCATTGCCCGCGATGACGTCGAGATCGGAAACGCCGCGCTCGACTTGAATTTGGACGGCCGCAGCCACGCGGGCGTAGGCGCCGTCATCGAGTAGTTCGTCCACATTCAGAGACAGGCCAGCGATCGCACAGGCCCTCTCGAAGGCCAATCGCATCAGCAAACGCTCATTTCTCTGCAACTCGTCGAGCGTCACTGCCTGCTCCTCGCAAAAATGCAGGCGCCTCGGCCGGGGGATGGGCTTCGAGGCGCCCGCTCAGTGTCAGCCGACGCGGAGGCGGCGTCGCTGTGGGTGAAACTCTCAAGTTAGTTGCCGCTATCTACTATTAAAAGCGGCAGGCACTCGACCCTGGTCGGCTTGGTGCACAATCACAATCGCCGTTAGTTGCATGAGGCGACATTGACCTGGCGCAAAGTTGGCGAACGCGAAGTTTGACGATGTAGATCTCGGTCCGGCGCGAATGGGCGGTGCTGCGTAAGACCCGCAAGCTCTGCATCATGCCCGCTTGCGATCTGCGATGCGCCACAGTGAGAATTTCGCCAATATGAGCGTTCCAACTCGCCCTCATCCTTTCTGGACAGAGCCGGTCGAAACGGCAATCCAATCGTTGGCGAGCAGGCCGACAGGTCTTCATACTGGCGAAGCTGCTGAGCGTTTGGCGAAGGACGGTCCAAATCTCATCGGCGTCAGTGGCCACCCAAGCCTCCTGGCGAAAGCACTCCGACGCGTCGGCGAACCGATGACGGCCATTCTTTTGCTGTCTGCAGCGGTCTCCGGAACGGCAGGCGATTGGCAAAGCTTTTTCATCATCGTTCTGATTGTCGCGCTGTCGATTGCATTGGACCTTTATCAAGAGCGCGAAGCCGAGATGGCCATTGACGCGTTGAAAAAGTCTGTTGCCGTCACGGCGACCGTGTTGCGCGACGGGCGGCCGATTGAAATGCCGGTCAAGGATATCGTTCGCGGAGATGTCGTGAAGCTGCGCGCTGGAGACCTTGTGCCGGCCGACGGCATCGTTATCGCCAGCCGCAACGCGCTGACGAACGAAGCCAGTCTGACGGGAGAACCCTATCCGTGTGAAAAGTGCGCTGCCACATGTACGAGTGTGCTGATCGCGGAAGCGCGTAACGCGCTATTTGCCGGAACCAGCGTTGTCTCGGGTGAGGCGACAATGCTCGTGATGGCGACCGGCGGGGCGACAATGTTCGGCGCCATCGCAGCTTCGGTCGAGGCACGCGAACCGATGACGGCGTTCGAACGCGGCGTGCATCGGCTTGGCACTCTCATTCTCCGACTGACGGCATTTCTGGTGCTCTTCGTGCTCCTGACGCAGCTGGTGCTGCACGGGCTGTCACTCGAAAGCTTCATGTTCGCGGTAGCGCTCGCCGTCGGGCTGACGCCGGAACTGCTGCCGATGATCATGACGGTAACGCTCGCGCGCGGTGCCTTGCGCATGGCGAAGCAAAAGGTCGTGGTCAAGCGACTTTCAGCCATCCACGATCTCGGCGCCATGAACGTGCTTTGCACGGACAAGACCGGAACGCTGACAGAAGCCAAGATCGCGTTGGTCGAGAGCATCGGAATCGATGGCAGCCACAGCGAGGCTGCTGCGAAGCTCATCAGACTCAACAGCCAATTTGCCAGCGGCGTTCGGAGCAATCTCGACGACGCGGTGATAGCCGCTCTGCCGCCTGCCGACGCAAGCTGGACATTTCTGGATGATGCACCATTCGACTTCGAGCGCCGCCGTTCATCGGTGCTTGTCGCGCACGATGGCAAACCTCAAATCATCGCCAAGGGCGCGCCCGAGATGTTATTGGCGCGGTGCTCGCAAGTTGAGCTTGCGGACGGCACGGTGCATCCGCTCGACGCAGCGCGCCGGTCCGAGCTTGATCGATTATTCGAAGCCAAGTCTCACCAAGGGTTGCGATTGCTCGGTGTCGCCCGGCGCGACGTTGGTCCAGAGTGCACGACGACCCGGCCTGAGAATGAAACGGACCTGACCTTTGTCGGCTGCGCGTCCTTCCTGGATCCCCCCAAAAGCTCGGCGACGGCGGCCGTCGCAAAGCTCCGAGGCGCGGGCGTCGCGGTAAAAATCATCTCAGGAGATGCCGCGCCGGTCGTGCTCAATCTCGTCAAGCAGCTCGATCTGCCGGCACAGGGCATCATGTCCGGCGAAGACCTCGACGGCACCTCCGAAGTCGCACTGATCGAGAAGGTGTCGAGCAATGATCTTTTCGTACGTGTTTCCCCCGAGCAGAAGGGGCGGATCGTTAGAGCGCTGCGCATGCGGGGTTTTACGGTCGGCTTCCTCGGCGACGGCATCAATGATGCGACCGCTATACATGCCGCAGACGTCGGACTATCGGTTGAAGGTGGAACCGACGTCGCGCGCGATGCTGCCGATATCATCCTGCTTCAACCCGATCTCGGCGTTCTGGCTGATGGCGTCGCCGAGGGCCGCAGGACCTATGCCAACATCATGAAATATGTTCGCATGGGGACGAGTTCGAACTTCGGCAACATGCTGTCGATGGCGCTCGCGTCGTTGATCCTGCCATTTCTGCCACTGATGCCGCTGCAGATTCTCATCAACAACCTGCTCTACGACCTCTCCGAGATCGGTATCCCATTCGACAGCGCCGACGACACGACGCTGTCGCGGCCGCAGACCTGGGATGTCGGCTCTGTGCTCGGCTTCACGCTGATCATGGGGCCACTGTCGTCGCTGTTCGATCTGGGGACCTTTCTGATGCTGTCGCTGGTATTCAAAGTCGACGCCGATGTCTTCCGGACGGCGTGGTTCGTCGAATCAATCACGACGCAGATCCTGGTCATTTTCATCATCCGGACGGCCAAGCCATTCTGGACAAGCCGGCCAAACAGCGTTCTTGCGGCGAGTTCGATCGGGGCGCTCGCCGTGGCGATGGCCGTCGCCCTCTCGCCGCTCGGACATTTTGCAGGGTTCGTTCCGCTTCCTGGCGGGGTCCTTGCGGCCATCGCGGGAATTACCGTTGCCTATTTGGCAGCCGCCGAAACCCTGAAGCCCTATGCGCTCGGGTGGGCGCCTAAAAATTTCTGGGCAATGTCAATAAGCAAAAAGGTGGGTGGCGTTCGCTCGCATCTGAATTTCAAATAGTTACCCGCCATTAGCGGTGATCATATTGACTGGTGGCGGCGACCGATACGGGCGCCCCGAGGGCTCTCCAAGCGGCGAAGCGACACTTCCTGCTCGAGGAATTTTTGCGTATATCCAACATCTACTCGTCGCAGTCATAGCGATGGGGCGCCTGAACCCTGATCGGGCGCTGCTTGGAAGATCGACAGAAATCCGGGGATCGGGCGTGACGACTGAAATTCTCGTTATCGATGATGACCCGGAGATCAGGCTGCTGTTGCGGACGTGCTTTGAGCGCGAAGGTTATCTGGTCTCCGAGGCCGGAGATGCTACCGACGCTCGGGCGGCCTTGGCAAAGGGCGGCGTCAGCCTCGTTACACTTGATCTGACGCTCGGCCGGGACGACGGCCTTAGTCTTGCGCGTGAAATTCGCGCCAACGGCGACATTCCGATCGTCATGGTCTCTGGAAAAGGCGATGCCGTCGATCGTATCGTTGGGCTAGAACTCGGAGCCGACGATTACATATCGAAGCCGTTCAACTTACGAGAGGTCCTTGCCAGGGTACGCGCGGTACTGAGGCGCCATGATGCGAGCCCGTCCGGCGCTCCGGCGCCGCAGGCGAAGCATGAGGTCTATCACTTCGGCTGCTGGGCCTTGGATATAACCAGCCGCGAATTGAAGGATTCAACCGGCGGCGTGCGCGAGCTCACGACAGGCGAGTTCAATCTACTCGAAATATTCATCCGGCGGCCGCATCGGGTCTTGTCGCGGGACGAGATCATGGACTTGCTCAAAGGGCACGACTATTCGCCGCTCGATCGCTCCATCGACGCGCTGGTCAGCCGCTTGCGCAAAAAAATCGACGATGACGGATCCAAGTCCGCCCAGATCAAATCGGTGCGTGGCATCGGGTATATGCTGGCGATAGACGTCCGGCGCGGCTGAGGATCACGCTCAGGACGACGGCGCAGCAGCTTTCTTGTCGAGGACCGCGCGAAGGATGTTTGCCAAATCCTTCTGAGCATATGGCTTGCGCAAAATCGCCCATGTCTCATCGCCCGATGCTGTGGTCCCTGCGATCTCTTCGGCGAACCCGGTCGTCAGGATAACCGGCAGTCCTGGACGATTTGCTGCGATCCATTTGCCGAGGTCGATCCCTGTCATGCCGCCCGGCATCATGATGTCGGTGAAGACCAGATCGACGGCCAGGCCTCCCTTCAACGCTTCCTTCGCCTCCGCGCCAGTGACGCATTCGACGACGCGGTAGCCGAGGCGTTCGAACCGCTTCACCGTCAGGGCGCGGACGTCGCGATTGTCCTCGACGACGAGCACCGTCTCGCCGGTGGCTTCGTGCGCCTCCGAAGCAGGCGACGACTGCTGGGCATTTTTGGCATCGACGCTGCGCGGCAAATAGAGATTGATGGTCGTGCCGGTGCCCGGCTCGCTGTAGATCGTGATGTTGCCTTGCGACTGCTTCACAAAGCCGTAGATGGTGCTGAGACCGAGGCCGGTGCCACGACCTGGCGGCTTGGTGGTGAAGAACGGCTCGAACACACGGTGCAAGGTTTCTTTCGTCATGCCGATGCCGTTGTCAGAGACGGAAATGCGAACGTATTCGCCAGCGGTCAGCGGGCCTTCAAAGCCGATTTCTCCCTCTTCGAGCGTCGCGTTGTCAGTCCGGATCGTGAGCTTGCCGCCGTCGGGCATCGCATCGCGAGCGTTGATCGCGAGATTGATGACAGCGGCTTCCACCTCGCCGGCATCGACGCGCGCCAGCCACAGATCGGGCGCCAGATGGGTTCGCAATTCGATCGTGTCGCCGAGCGTTCGCCGCAGCAATTCGGTCATGCCGCGAACCTGTTCGTTGAGATTGATCACCTCGGCGGCAAGCTGACGGCGGCGCGCAAACGTCAAGAGACGATTGGTCAATCGCGCGCCAGAGTCAGCGGCACGCGCCGCGCGCGTCAGAAGCTCGTGATCCTGCGGATTGGTGATTGTCTCTTCAAGCAGCTCCAAATTTCCGGAGATGATGGTCAGCAGATTGTTGAAGTCGTGAGCGATGCCGCCGCTGAGCTGGCCGATGGCTTCCAGCCGCTGCGATTTCAGCGCGGCTTCTTTCTGTTTGATGTCCGAAGTCATGTCGCGAAAGAGACCGACGACCGCGACGCGCGAACCATCGGCGCCAACGATATCGGCCACGTGACCTTGGCCTGGAAACCTCGTCCCGTCGCGCCGCCGGAGCGACGTCAGGATGGTCCGGCTGCCCGTGCTGTCGGCCTGATCATCCTCGAGTTTGTGAAAATCATGCGGATCGGCAAAAAGGTTCGACAGATCGGATATCATGGCTTCATCGGACGTGTACCCGAACATGCGTGTCGCCGCCGGATTGACGAGAATGATCTCTCCATCCGGGGACGAAATGACGAGCGCTTCCGGAACGTGATCGAAGACAGCCTGAAATAGCAGAGACTGACGGTCGATCTCGGCCTGCAATCGCGCACGCGCACTCAGATCGTTGATGATACCTGAGAAGAATTTCCGGCCACCGACCTCGAACATGCCCACCGAAAGATGGATCGGAAAAACGGTGCCGTCCTTGTGCAGACCCTGCACCTCGCGGCCGACGCCGATGATCCTTTTTTCGCCGGTCGTCAAATGGCGCTGAAGATAACTGTCGTGTTGGGACTGATACGGCTCCGGCATCAGCATATTGATCGGCTTGTTGAGCATCTCGTCGGCGGAATAGCCAAACATTTGTTCGGCGGCCGGATTGACGCTTTGGATGCGGCCTGAACTGTCGATTGCCAGGATCGCAGCGACCGCCGACTCCAGGATCGCCTTTAGCATGGCAGACCTTGATATGACTGGTTCTTCCTGATCCACTCTAATGCCTCAATACCTTGCAATCCAGATGTTGCGATCCGCGGATCGGGATGACGTGTCCCCGTGCGTCCCAGCCATCGACTGATCTCGGTCAAAGCAGTTTCGTGACAATTCCACGAAATTCGAGACGTCCGATTGGAGACGTTATGGCTACCAACAACCGCCCCCACATGGCAGGAACGACAGACAGTGAGCACCCGGCGGCGCGCTTTAAAGCAGATTGCGCTCTGCAGCTCGACATCTGCAAGTCCCTGCTGGCTGTGGCCGATAGCCTACCTGGATCGCTGAATACAACAACAATCGACATCCTGTCGAAATTGTTGCAATCGACATGGGCAGCGCATCTGAAGCTGCAGGACGAAGTTATCGTGCCGCTCATCGCCCGGCGCCATGAAGCTGTTTCCGATGTGTGCAGATGTTTCACACCGCTGACCCGACAGCATATCGAGATCTCGGGCATTAATGACGAACTGGCTGAATGTTTCGACATGATCGCTAAGGGCGAGCCGGTCGAGAGCAGCATGCTGGGATTTTTAATCCGCAACGCAGCAGAGCGGCGGCATGAGCATGTCGAATGGGAAAAAACCCTGCTCGGGCCTCTTCTGCCCAAGACCTTAACTCCCGCGGAGCGCCAAGTTTATTGGGGCTGGGCGGCCGCCAATCCGTGGCCCTACGAAGGTTTCAAAGTCCTTACTATGAGCAACCTCAATTGATCGAGGTCAATTCGGACTGCCGCCCCGACGCCTGATCATTGGGACTGGGGAAGGGCAGCAATAGTGAAACGTACCTGGATCTTAATTGCGGACAGCAGCGGCGCGCGGATTCTCGAAGCGCTCGGGAACAGTCGTGCATTTTTCGAGCACGCCGTCGGGGACGGACGCTATCCATACCGGTCGGACCCCGCGCCTCAGGAAGAGCGACCGAGAGTAACCAAGGCGCTCGATGGGCTGTTTGCTAGCCAGCTCAGCACCATGTTGGCAAACCGACTCAAAAGCCGCTCGTTCGACAGGCTGGTTCTCGTCGCTCCGACGGTGATGCTGGGCAAGCTTCGCAAAATGATCAGCCCCGCCGTTCGCGAGACCGTCATCGCCGAGATCGAGATGGATTTGACCAACGTCCCGACAAGCGAGATCGCACAACACCTAGCCGACGTCTCCCTGTTTTAGGACGACGTCTTTTCAGGCGTCTTTTGAGCAGCTTGGACAGCTGGCACTTTGAGCGCCGATGCCGCCGGATGCCAAACGACCTCGCGGATCGACGAGTCGCCATCGTAGGGTCGCGTTTCGAAACCGAGGTCCCTTGCCATGTCGAGCATATGGGTATTGGCCACGTTGACGAGGCCGTAGATCTGCTCGACGCCTTCGTGCTGGGCGTAGCTCAACAAGGCTGACATCAATTGCCAGCCGAGGCCGTGGCCGTGGAGATCGGACCGGACCAGAATACCGAATTCGCCACGCGTCTGATCCGGTTCGAGGACAAGGCGCGAACCGCCGATCATTTCATTCGTTTTCGCGTCGATTGCGACGAATGCCATTTCGCGGGCGTAGTCGATTTGCGTCAACGACGCGAGGAACGGGTGCGGGAATGTCTTACGGCCGGTAAAGAACCGTAGCCGGACATCTTCCTCGGAGATCTGCGAAAAGAACTTAGCAAAAGCCGGCTCATCTTCGGGGCGCACGGGCCGAATGAGAACTTTGCCCACCGGATTGATTGAAATCTCTCGTTCAAGGTGAGCGGGATAAGGCCTTATGGCGAGCGGCAGACGCGGGTTCGCGTCTTCGTTTGCAAGCTTCATGCGCGCGTCGATCGCGATCACGCCGTCTTTGTCGACGAGCAGCGGATTGATATCGAGTTCGCGAATCTCCGGGTGGTCGACGATGAGGTCGCTAATGCGAACGAGCGTATCCGCGATGGCGTCCATGTCGGCAGGAGCGTGATCGCGATAGCCCTTCAGCAGCCGAGAAATCCGCGTTTCGCAGATCATCTGGTGCGCGAGATGCATATCGAGCGGCGGCAACGCCATTGCGCTATCGCGCAGCACTTCGACCGCAACACCGCCTGCACCGAAGAGAAGCATCGGACCGAAAGTCTGGTCGACGCTCATACCGACAATCGTCTCAAGCGCATCCGGCCGCTTGACCATCGGCTCAACCGTGAAGCCGTCGATCCGGGCTTTCGGCAATTTGGCCTTGATCTTCGCCAGCATATCGACCGCCGCTTGTTCGGCGGCTGCCTCGCTTTCAAGGTTCAGGTGTACGCCACCGACGTCCGATTTATGCGAGATGTCGGGCGAGGCGATCTTGATGACGCACGCGTCGTTGTTTTTCAGAATGCCGGCCGCGACAGAGCGAACGGCCTCTGGATCGGACGCCAGAACTGCCTTGTCCGTCGGAATGCCATACGCTGCCAGGATCGTCTTGGTTTCGAGCGCCGACGCGACAGTTCTGCCGCTTTCGAGAATCTTTCGGATTTCCCGACCGGCAGATCGCGAGTGATACTTGTGGTCGCCAGCCGCGATTTGTGGCGTCCGCATTAGCTCAGTCTGCGAGCGTGCGTGATCGACGAGTTGCATGAACCCGGTGATGGCGGCGGATGTCGATTCGAATGTCGGGATCTTGTTTGCTTTGAAAAGCGCACGTGCTTCGCGGACGGCACCGTCGCCGAGCCAGCACGCCATGACTGGCTTATCCGCGACCAGCTCCGAATGTGCACCAACCGTGTCGACGACAGCCTTAGCCGCGTCGGTCGCAGATACCGTCGCCGTCGGACAGTGAAGAACGAGAACCGCATCGGAATCGCGATCGTGCAGCAGTGCCTCAAGCGCGTCTGCGTAGCGCTTCGTTCCGGCGTCGCCGATGATATCTACGGGGTTCCCGCGCGACCACGTCGGCGGGAGTACGCGGTTGAGCGCTTCGATCGTATCGGGTCCGAGCGCCGCCAGCGTGCCTTTCCAGTCCTGCAGTTCGTCAGCGGCCAAGACACCTGCACCGCCGCCGTTCGTCAGAATCGCCAACCGGTCGCCGCCGAGCCGCGGCACATGCGACAAAGTCTCGGCTGCCGCGAAGAGATCGTCGAGCGTTAGGACGCGCAGGATGCCTGAACGGCGGAAAGCAGCATTGTAAGCGGCGTCGGAACCGGCCAAGGCGCCGGTGTGCGATAGCGCAGCGTGGGCGCCGCCAGCGTGACGGCCGGTCTTGATGACAACGACGGGCTTCATGCGCGCTGCCCGGCGTGCGGCTGAAATGAACTTCGGCGCGTGGGTAACGGCTTCGACGTAGAGAAGAATGGCGCGGGTGTTGGCGGCGGTTGCAAGATAGTCCAGCATATCGCCCAGGTCGATGTCGGCCATCTCACCGAGCGAGACGACGTGCGAAAAGCCGATTCCGCGGCCGGCAGCCCAGTCGATAACGGCCGTCACCAAGGCACCCGATTGCGAAACGAACGCCAAGTCTCCGGCGAGTGGCGCGCGATGAGCGAAACTGGCATTCAGGCCAATGTTCGGGACCATCAGTCCGATGCAGTTCGGACCGAGGATACGCAGGCAATTCGGCTGTGCAGCCGCAATCATCGCCTTTTTCTGCTCACCCATACCGGCCGCAAGTACGATTGCAGCTCGCGTTCCCTTGGCGCTCAGCTCCTCGATAAGGCCAGTGATAGTACCGGGCGGTGTCGCCAGCACAGCGAGATCGGGCGCTTCCGTCAGGTCGGCAACAGTTGAGTAGCAACGGCGGCCGTCGATATCGCGGTATTTGGGGTTTACGAGGCTGATCGGACCTTTGAAGCCACCCTCAAGCAGGTTCTTCAAAACGGTCGCGCCCACTGACCCTGGACGCTTGCTGGCTCCAATTAATGCAACCGAGCGCGGCGCGCACAGGTAGTTCAAATTGCGAACAGTCATCAGCCCCAATCCTTAATCAAGGTCATGCCCATGTCCAATAAGTGACCGCGCGACCTACTGTTCTGATCTGAATCAATAATCTCTCGCAATTGCTCACTTGCGCTGCGTCAATGAGATTTAATGCGATGAGCGTATCCAAGCCGCGGGACAAATCGAGCAAAGAGGGCATTTTCGTGCATATGCCAACCAACGTGCAAAATGCTCTTCCGCCGCCGCATTCGAACGCAACCGCACTTCTAACCGATCAGTCGGGAACGCGATCCGAAGCGGCAAAATTTAAGCCCACGTCGCTGCCCACCCCCGAGCAGCCAGAACTTGATCGCTACGTCCATTACCTGATCGCACGAATGACCGGCGGGCTCTCTCCCGCCGCTTGCGCCGAAGCTTTCGTCGACTGGGGCTCGCACATGGCGGTGTCGCCAGGGCTGCAGCTCGAATTGATGGGTGAAGGCATCCGCCAGTGGATGCGGCTGCTAGCATTCACGCAGCAAGCTATGGGCAGCAATGCGGCCTTGCCGCCGAGTGTCGAACCGCAACCGCACGATCATCGCTTCGTCTCTGACGGTTGGAAGCAGTATCCCTTCAATGTTTTCGCGGAAGCCTTTTTGCTTGGTGAAGAATGGTGGCATTCGGCAACCACACGCGTTCGCGGCGCTGAAAAGCAGAGCCTCAATCGCGTCGATTTCATCACACGCCAGATGCTCGACGTTTTTGCTCCGGCAAACTTCGTCGCGACCAACCCGGACGTGCTTTCCCGCACGCAGTCGGAAGCCGGGCTCAATCTGCTTCGCGGCTATTCGAACTATCTCGATGATGTGAAGCGCCTGCGCTCGCGGGAGGCTCCCCCGGGAGCAGAGAAATTCAAGGTCGGCGAAACGGTTGCCGTGACTCCCGGAAAGGTCGTCTATCGCAACCACCTCATTGAGCTGATCCAATATGAGCCGACCACGGAGACCGTACATGCCGAGCCGGTTCTGATCGTACCGGCGTGGATCATGAAGTATTATATTCTCGATCTCAGGCCTGAGAACTCGCTGGTCAAATATCTCACCGCGCAAGGCTTCTCGGTCTTTATTATTTCATGGCGCAATCCGGACGCGGGTGATCGCAATCTGGGCTTCGCTGATTATCGGCGCCTTGGCGTGATGGCTGCAATCGATGCGATCACACGGATCGTCGGCGATCGCAAAATCCATGCGACGGGTTATTGCCTCGGCGGCACGCTGCTTTCCATTGCAGCTTCCGCCATGGCCAACGAGAATGACGATCGCCTCGCGACCCTGACGCTGCTCGCCGCGCAAGCCGATTTTCGCGAGGCCGGCGAATTGACGCTCTTTATCGACGAGAGCCAGATCACGCTGCTCGAAGACATGATGGCCGAGCAGGGCTTTCTCGATAGCGCGCAAATGGCTGGCGCTTTTCAGTTGCTGCGATCGAACGATCTGATCTGGTCGCACGTCGTCAACGATTATCTGCTCGGCGAGCGGCAGCCGGTTTTCGATCTGCTCGCGTGGAATTCTGACGCGACGCGAATGCCGTACCGGATGCATTCGGAATATCTGCGATCGCTGTTCCTCAACAACGATTTTGCCGAGGGACGTTTCAAGGTCGACGGCCGCACCATTGCGCTGACCGATCTCCGTGTGCCGATTTTCGCGATCGGCACCGAGACCGACCACGTCGCACCGTGGCGGTCGGTTTATAAATTCAACATCTTGAGCGATACCAGCGTGACGTTCCTGCTGACAAGCGGGGGCCACAATGCCGGCATCGTCTCGCCGCCCGGCACACCGCACCGCAGCTACCGGATGGCGACCAAGCTCGCAAACGACAAGTTCGTCGATCCCGACACATGGTATGCAACGACGCCGAAGACAGAGGGATCGTGGTGGACCGCCTGGGCCGAATGGCTCGCCCGCATGTCGACCGGAATAGTCGATCCGCCGTCGATGGGCTCGCCGGAGAATGGGTTGAAGCCTCTGTGCCCGGCCCCCGGCACATACGTACTGCAAAGGTGATGTCCAGGCGTTTCCTGTCTTGACCTTCGTCAAAGCGCTGGAATGGCCGAGGACGAAAATCCATCATTTCACGGCGCAAGCATAGGAGTGAAGAGCATGCTTGATCGACCTGCCAGAAACGACATGAACACACAGGTTCCGGCACCCGGCATCGCGCCGATGCTCAACGCCTTCAATCCGATGACGGCCTATATGGCCTTCTGGGGAGGGCCCGCGCTTCAGCTCGGTGGCCAAGTGGCGCAAAGCTGGCTGCATTTTCTCGGTTCCCGCTGGATGAAGGACATGAGATTTCCGCAGCAAGTCGCGGGCTGCAAGACAGCAGACGATGTGGTGGCCGCCGCTGCCGAGTTCTGGCAACAGGCGTCGAAAGATTATTCGTCTGAGTTCAATCAGCTTGCCGATTTGACGTGGACTGCCACGCGGACGGCGTTCGACGGCGCGGGTACATTTACCTCGAAAGATTGCAGTTGTTCCGGTAAATGTGCGTCTCACCCGGCCGGCACTGCGTAGGAGAAGCGTCATGAAAGCCAGCGACGTAATGACGACGAAGGTCATCTCCATTGGCCCCGATGCAACGCTCAGCGAGATGATCAAGCTGATGCTCGATCACAGGATCAGCGGCCTGCCGGTCGTTTCCGAGGATGGCAAACTCGTCGGCGTCGTCACCGAAGGCGATTGTCTTCGCCGGGCCGAGACCGGCACGGAAGTGAAGCGCTCGTTCTGGCGCGATATGCTGACGGGCTCGGAGACGCTTGCCAACGAATACATTCGCACGCACGGTCGCAAGGTCTCAGAGGTGATGACTGGCGATCCGATCAGTGTTTCGCCCGATATGGAGCTCAGCGAAGTCATCCATATCATGGAGAAGAACCGGATCAAGCGCGTGCCGGTCGTGAAAGACGGCGCGGTTGTCGGCATTCTGAGTCGGGCGAACTTGCTGCAGACGTTGTCGGGCCTCGTGCGCAATACGAGCGTCGACGACAGCGATACAGACATCCGCAAAAATGTCATCACGGCGCTCGGAACCCTGCCCTGGGCTGCAAACGAATTTCTGAACGTCACTGTCAAGGATGGCGTCGTCGATCTCTGGGGCTGTTATACAGCCTATCGACAGGACGAAGCGGCCGTTGTCGCCACTGAGAACGTTCCCGGCGTCAAACAGGTGCGCAATCACCTGTCCTGGGTCGATCCGATGTCCGGCACAGTCGTCTACTCGCCGGACGAAAAGGCATCTCTGGCTCGCGCGTAAATCGAGTTGACCGCGTGCCGCGCGATTGATGCCCATGCGATGGTCGCGTAGAATTGCGATCATCGCTCATTCGTTTCCGAAAGATAGTTCGCTAATGAAAGCCATGGTCTTCCGAGCCGTCGGAGAGCCTCTGACCCTCGAAGAAAGACCTGACCCGCAACCCGGAAAAGGCGAGATCCGCGTTCGAGTCGAAGCATGTGCGGTTTGCCGGACGGACCTGCACGTCATCGATGGCGATCTTCCCGATCCCAAGCATCCCGTTATTCCAGGGCACGAGATCGTCGGCATCGTCGATGCACTTGGCGCAGACGTTCACGACCACAAAATCGGCGAGCGTGTCGGCGTGCCGTGGCTCGGCCACACGTGCGGGCACTGTCCCTATTGCCTCGCAGAGCGCGAGAACCTGTGCGACTTTCCGCTTTTCACCGGTTACACGCGTGACGGCGGATTTGCCACGCATGTGATCTCCGATGCGGACTTCGCCTTTGCGATGCCGGGTTTTAGCGATCCCGTTGCCGCAGCGCCGCTGATGTGCGCGGGCCTGATCGGCTGGCGGTCGTTACGCATGGCAGGCGACGGCAAGCGTATCGGACTCTATGGCTTCGGCGCGGCGGCGCACATCATCGCGCAGGTCATCATCTGGCAGGGACGCGAGGTTTACGCATTCACGCGAGCGGGCGACAACCAAGCGCAGGACTTCGCGCGCGCGCTCGGTGCGGTATGGGCCGGCAGCTCAGACGACATGCCGCCTGACGAACTGGACGCCGCAATTATTTTTGCGCCTGTCGGCAGCATCGTTCCAGCGGCACTCAAGGCGGTCCGCAAAGGCGGCCGCGTCGTCTGCGGCGGCATTCACATGAGCGACATTCCGCAGTTTCCCTACGATATTCTATGGGAAGAGCGCGAGATCCGGTCGGTCGCCAATCTCACGCGCCAAGATGCGCACGAGTTTCTCGACATCGCGCCGAAGGCTGGAGTCCATACGACGACGACCGTCTATCCGCTCGCTCACGCCAATGAAGCGCTTGCCGACTTGCGGGCCGGACGTTTCTCCGGCGCCGCCGTTCTTGTTCCCTGATGCTTATTGCGCCGGGCCGTCGAGAACCTCGACCTGGGGGAGCGCGACGCGTGGGCGCGAGATCTTTTCAGTCGGCGCCATGACGGTCGCGACACCGGTGATAACCTCGTCGCCCATCTGATTGACCACCTTACAATCAAGAATGACGCGGTTGTTCTTCGGCATTTTCTCGGAGACCGTCAGTGTGACCGTCAGGGTATCGCCGACGCGCACCGGATGCCGAAACTGCAGCGTCTGGTCGAGATAGATCGTGCCAGGGCCAGGCAGCTTCGTACCCAACACCGTCGAGATCAATGCCGCACCGAGCATACCGTGCACCACGACGCCATGAAAAATATCGCTCTTCGCGAATTCGGGGTCGACGTGCGCGGGGTTGACGTCTCCGGACACCGCAGCGAACAACTCGATATCGCGGTGGGTCAACGTCCGCACGAGGCTCGCGCTATCGCCGACTTTGAGTTCGTCGAAAGTGCGATTGGTCAACGTCTCCATGAAGTCTCCTTGGCGCTATCCGAGAATGTGATAGCCGCCGTCGATGTATTCGAGATTACCGGTGAGCGCTTTGGCGTTATCGTCCGCCAGGAACGCAGCGACATTGCCGACATCGTCGATCGAGACGAGTTGATGATCGGGCATGCGCTCGCGCGTGCGGTCCAGGAGCTCATCGAAGCGATCAATGCCGGATGCGGCGCGGGTTTTCAGGGGTCCCGGCGACAGGGCGTGAACGCGAACGTTCTTTTTGCCAAGCTCGGCCGCCATATAACGCACCGAGGATTCGAGCGCGGCCTTCACCGGCCCCATCAGATTGTATTCTTCGACGACCTTTTCCGAGCCGTAGAAGGTGACGGTCAGCAGACAGCCGCCGTCCTTCATCAGAGGCTCGGCGAGATGCGCCATGCGAATGAAGGAGTGGCAGGAAACGTCCATCGCGAGTGAGAACCCGGCCTGCGAGCAGTCGACGACGCGGCTATGGAGATCATCCTTCGGCGCAAAGGCGATGGAGTGCAGCAGGAAGTCGAGCTTGCCCCACTCTTTTTGGATACGCGCGAACACCGCTTCGAGCTGGCCGGGCTCGCGCACGTCACAGGGGACGATAATCGGGCTCTTGAGCTCTTCGGCGAGCGGGCGAACGTAAGGCTCGGCTTTGGCATTGAGATACGTGATTGCGAGATCGGCACCGGCGTTACGAAAAGCTTTCGCGCACCCGTAGGCGATGCTGTGTTCGTTGGCGATGCCGACGACAAGGCCCTTTTTTCCAGCAAGCGACATGCGGCGTCTCACCTCACTCGGAAAGAGTTGCGATCAACGCGCCTGGATCGACGACACTATTTTCGCCGGCTACGATGGTGATACGACCATCGGAGGGTGCGGTGATCTCGTGCAGCGCATCCTCGATGCGGACGACCGCAATGCCGTGTCCGGCGGCGACGCTAGCGCCGTCGGGGACAAGCCAGCGCACGAGCGTGCCTTCCGGGAAGATGCTTGAGGCCCACAGGGCTTCGTCAATTTTGATGTCAGACATGTCAGCTCCGATTGCCCCTTGGCGATGATGTTGTTTTTCGCCGGGCGGGCGCACTCTTGCTGCACCTGCGTACAATTATAATGATCTTGGTCAAAAAAATTCGCTGCATCGCAAAAGACGATGCAGCGAAAAAGCACAATATATTTTTCTGAATTTGTCCGCGTTACGCGACCGGCTCGATCTTGCGAGCCTGCAGCGCCATCGCGATCAGGGCGAAGCCGCCGAAGATCATGTTGATGCCGACGAGCAGACCGATCGCCCATGCCGCCGATGACGGCAGGCCGAAGAAGATCATGGCGCCGAGCACCAGATCGACGATGCCGCTCAACAACATCATGACCCAGGCACCGGGAAGCTCGTTGCGATGTTCGAGCGCGAACATAACTGACGCGATGCCTTCAAGGATAAAGAAGGCGACGAGCACAATCGTCAGCGAAACGGCGCCTGTGGCGGGCGAAAAGAGCAAAATGAGACCGGCACCGATGCCAATGATGGCCGAGAGCAACGACCACCAGAAGCCTGGCATCGGGCGCATGGAAAATGTCGTAAAGAGGCCGGCGATTCCGCTGAAGAGAAGGAGCCAGCCGATAAAGAACGTGACTGTGAGGGTCGCGATCGGCGGCACTATGATCGCTGCCGTGCCGAGAACGACGAGAACAATCCCTTCGATAAGGAACATTTTCCAATTCTCGTGAAGCGACGTTACGAGCGCCTGCCTCATACGGCGGACGTCTGATGGATCGAATGACATTTTCAAGCTCCTGTCTGGGCGGGTAACGCAGCAAGCACGGGCACTAATCTTACGATAGTTCGCGACTTGGTGCCGTACCAAGCGTGCAAAGTCGTGAATGTCTTACGACCGAGCACATTAAAATCCGCACTTGGCGTTGATCCGCCGCAACGCACTGCACCGCACAGATGCGCAGAGAACGGCGTTAATGATCGTTAAACGGTGCGAAAGAAAAGTTGTAGAGGCCGGACGCAGCTTTGCTGCTTCAAAGCATGCCCGCGAGCAGCGAGTCGCGTTCGTTCTCATGCCTTCTCAAGCCCCCTCCAATCCGGACCGAGCGAGCCGTGGTCGGCGTGGCCATCGCCCGCTTTTGTCGAAGCCGTGAGCGAGTTACGCGCCGTGCATTAATCCGCACTCTGATTTTAGCGACGGCTAAAGCCGCCAACCGCTGCCGATTTTTATTCGCCATGATTTGGCCGCAACCTATTCACGTTCGCTTCATACGGCTGCCCTTATCCGCCTGGGCTTCGAGAATAGATTGCCGACGGCACAATTGCCGTGAAAGCGCGACGCCGACGTACTAACGACTAAACGGAAATCGATTCGCAGCGTTCGACCAGGACGCGACAAAATTCGAGGAAATGCCATGAACTCCAGCCGACACGCTGCTCTCGCCGCTGCGTCGCTTCTAACGGCACTGACGGTCACGCCCGCAGTCGTCATGGCGGACGATCAGCGGCCGCCTAACAAAGAAGATAAAATCAAGAGGCACGAAAAGGAAGGCAACGGCGGCCAGAATCAATGGCAGCAGGGCAAGCCGCAGGGGCAACCCGGAAAGCCTCAGGGGCAACCGAAGAATTTCGGCCAGCAAGGTGGGCGTCCGGAGAAGCACGGCAACCCGGCATTCGGCCAGCAGCAGAAACAGCCAAACGCGCAGCAGAAGAACTTCGGAAATGGCGGCGCTGGAGGAAATCCGAATGCGTTCGTCAAGCCGAAGCCGCCACAGCCACCGGTCGTGAATAAGGCGGTGGTACCGCAGCAGCAGCCACAACAGCGCCCCAAGCATCAGAACGCGGGCCAGCAGAACTTCAACAACCAGTTCGGTGGCCCAAACAAAGCACCGAACAATGCGCCGCCGCAGAAGCCGCAGAACCAGCAAGGCTGGAAGCGCGTCACGCCGGGCACGCAGCCTGCACCCGTCGTCAATCCAGGCCAGCCGAACAAGCCGCAGAACCAGCAGGGCTGGAAGCGCGTCACTCCGGGCACGCAGCCCGCGCCGGTGGTCAATCCGGGACAACCGAACAGGCCGGTAACGCCCAATTTCGCTGCGCCGAACAAGCGACCGCAAACGGCAGCCGAAGCCAAGCGGCGTTTCGAGGCGATGCGCGGCCAACGCAAAGAGGTGAAATTCGATGGCGGCAAAGGCGTCGTTATCGAAGAGCCGGGTAAGCGCCGGATCTACCGCGAGAACAATCGCGTCTTCATTCAACACGACGATACGGAGCGGCTGCGGCGTGTCGCGCCGAACGCCCGCTTCGAACGCGGAAAAGGCGGTACGAACGTCGCCGTGATCGACCGCCCAGGCGGTTATAAGATCTATTCGGAGACGGATGCCAACGGCCAGCTCATTCGCCGGTATCGCCGTGGACCCGACGGGCGCGACTTCATCATCATCGACAATCGTCGCCGCCGTCATGACAACTTCGGCAGAAATCTCGCGGCCGGAATCGGCATCGGTGTCGGCGTCGTTGCTGGGGCCGCCATCCTGAATTCGGTGCTCGACGTGCCGCCGCCGCGTGTCACCATTCCGCGCGACGAGTACATCGTCGATTACGAACGCGCGAGCGACGAAGACGTTTACGAGGCACTGAGCGCACCGCCGGTCGAAGATTTCCGTGGGGGATATACCCTCGATGAAATCCGGGCGACGGCTGCGCTTCGCGACCGCATGCGCCGCGTGGACCTCGACGACATCACGTTCGATTTCGGCTCGTGGGAGGTCAATCCGAGCGAGTACGGTAAGCTCGACCGGATCGCGCGCGCCATGCTCCGGATCATCCATCGGCATCCCGATGAGGTGTTCATGATCGAAGGCTATACGGATGCTGTCGGCTCGCCGGAGGACAACCTTTCGCTCTCCGACCGGCGCGCGGAATCCGTTGCGGAAGTGCTGACGCAGCAGTTCCAGATCCCCTTTGAGAACCTGACGACGCAAGGCTATGGCGAAGAATATCTGAAGGTGCCGACCCAGGCTCCCGAGCGGCTCAATCGTCGTGTCGCCGTTCGCCGGATCACGCCGCTTCTGGCTCGCGGAAACGCTGGCGCGCCTCCTCCGCCGCCGCAGGGCTCTGGCCAATATGACGACGGCCCTGGCGGTCCTGGTGATGGCGGACCGGACGATGGCGGTCCCGATGACCAGGGTTACGATGGCCCACCGCCCGGACGTAACTAAAGGTTCTCGACGATCACTGCTCCCGCCGCTGCAAAGCGGCGGGATTTCTTTTGGACGCGCCGTTGCTAATTCGCCGAGGCTGGCCGCCATCCCGCTTCGATGGCTTCCTGCTCAGAACAGAACCAACGCTTGCCTTTGCCGGGTTCCATCTTGACCCGGTCGTACCAAGGATCCCACGGCATATGAAAGATGCGGCCGCGGGATGAGACGTTGCCCTTGATCGCGCAGCCTTTGGGCGCGCTCGTTTCGGCGACCTGCCATTCGTTGTGGCGGAAATCCCAAGGTGCTTCCGCGGCACCTTGCCAAACGCCGACCCTGGCGCTCCGCGCCTCCGTTTCGACGGCGACGTATCTTTTCGAGTAACGGACGAACGCCCAGGCAAGTCCGACGCGGACCATGGCCTCATCTATATCGACGCCATCCGCAAAGCAGGTCGCGAGCACGCGCCGATAACGATCGGTGCCTTTGCGTTCGCACATCAAGTCCCGATGTTCGGCGAGCTTGCGCAGCATCGCGGCGGCGGCAACGCCGCAGTTCCACGTCTCACCCGATGCTGTTTGGCACGTCTGCGCTATTTCAGGCGCGTCGATGCCTTCGAGACGGATGCGGGTCGCGCCAACATCGAGCGTGTCACCATCGACGACATGGCCGATACCCGAGACGATCGCGGGTTGGCCGTCGTCGCCGGGCAACGCATGCACGACGAGCGGAAACAGCGCGATAACGAGCGTCGCAACGCCAACGCTCGTACGCGAGGGGTGCCGGACAGGCGATTTAATGAACATTTGGCGAACATCGCGCTCGGCGGTGTCGCAACATGGGCGTCGTTATGGTGATTTCTTGCTGTTTCACGAGTCGATACAACCGCGCGAGGATGCTCATGAGACGGGAGCGTTCCGCCTCGGCCGTTGGACTTCGCAGCGTGTCGATGGAATGAAGGGCACGACTTCGACATCGCGGTGGGGAATCGCGCACAATGACGACAGACCCTGCGCCGCAGCCAGCGGCCCGCAAGTGACATAATTCGCCGCGATATTTCGCGTGCTTTGCGCGCGGCGCCCGAGGCCGACGACAACGAGGACTTGAATGACTTCCCAATATCCGCAGCCGCCCGCTCCGCCGCCGCTGCCGCCGTTTGCAGCCCAGCGGCCGGCGTTCGAGCGCGCGCCCCTCGGTTCAGGACCGCGCCGCGGACCACCGCCGCCGGGGAGCCCGCGCAAGCCGCCGCCACGCCGGCGCAGCGGCTTGCTCATGGGCATCGTCTATTTCCTTCTCGTCGTCCTGTTCGTCGGCGGAGCTGGCGTCGGCTATCTCGTGCTCAATCCGCCGAGCGACTTCATCCGACAGAAAATCACCGAGCAGGTAAAAGCGCGAACCGGCCGCGACCTCGTGATTGCTGGACCGGCGACATTTGCGTTCTTCCCCGAACTCGGCGTGTCGCTGCATGAAGTGTCGTTGTCGGCGCCTGCAGGAATGGACGGCACGCTGCTTCATGCCGAAGCGCTTCAGGTGAGCGTTGAGCCAATGTCGCTTCTGCAGCAGCGGCCGAAAATCAATGCCGTGACGCTTCGCCAACCGGTGTTCGACTTTCACGTCGACAAAAACGGACGGAACAACTGGAAATTCGCAACCAATCGCGCGCCGACGCAGGTCGCCGAGTTGCAGAGGGCGGGGACTCTGCGCGACGCAGGCGCTTTCGATGTCGCCGTCGCTGAGGTCGAGGGCAATTCGGTTGCCATTCCATCCGTCTCGAATGTGCAGCTCGATAACGTCCGCATCGAGGATGGAACGATCCGCTTCAGCGACGACCGAACTGGGCGTAAATCCCAGGTGTCAGGCATCAACGTGAAGCTCGGCTTGCCGTCGCTGGAAAGTCCGCTTGTTGCAAACGGCAATCTCGTCTGGCGCGACCAGCGTCTCGATTTCGATGGCAAAATCGAAAACGTGCGTGGCTTGCTGATGAACGCACCCGCACATCTCACATTCTCGACCTCGAACGGGCTGATCCATGCCTCCTATAGCGGCGACCTGACCGTTCAGGATGGCGCGATTCTCGACGGCCAAGTTTCGGCCAAGGCGGATTCCGCTCGCCAGCTTGCCGAATGGTTCGGTTCCAGACTGCCCCCCGTCACCGGCTTCGGGCCGCTGTCAATCGAAGGCAAGCTGCAGACGGCCGACAACGTCACTGAGTTTTCGAACGCGACGTTCGCGCTCGACGGCGAAACGGCGAAAGGCACGATCAAGGTGACGACGGGCGGTGCGAGGCCATTCGTTGAAGCGAACCTTGCGATTTCCGCGCTCGATCTCAATAAGTATCTAACGAACGCCGTCGTCGGCACGCTGGCGACTGAAAGTGCGAATGCTCCGGCCCATCCGGGACCGGCGGCCGCGCCTACCGCCGGCCCCGACGAGATTCAGAAGCTTCTGCAGAAGCAAGGCACCAAGGTTTACGGCGTCGAACAGCGCGCCGGCTGGTCAAGCGAGCGCCTCAACCTTACGCTCTTAGGCATTGCAGACGGTAAAGCGCGGCTTTCTGTGGGCAAGCTGCATTTCAAGAATATTTCGATCGGGCAGTCATCGGTCGATGTCACGGTCAACAATCGGGCGATGCAGGCGTCATTCAACGACGTTGCACTCTACGAAGGCCATGGTCGCGGCGTGCTGACGCTCAACGGTTCGGCCGATACGGCAAACATCGGCGCCAATTTCAATCTCGACAGCGTGTCGGCGCTGCCGTTCCTGAAGGATGCCGCCAACTTCGGCTGGGTGTCGGGCAACGCCAACGTCAAGCTGCAGCTCGCGGCGAACGGTGCCAGCCAGCTGCAATTGATCGAGAGCCTGAATGGCAACGCCGGGTTCCAGTTCTCGAACGGCTCCATCGTCGGCTTCAATCTGCCCGGCGCGCTGCGCGGACTGTCGCAGGGCAACCTCGGGGCGCTTAGGACGTCGCCGACGGAGAAAACGGATTTCAGCGCGCTGGCCGCGACGTTTACGGTTACGAATGGCGTCGCGCAGAACCAAGATCTGCAGCTTGTCAGTCCGCTTTTGCGAGCGACCGGCAGCGGCGTCATCCACATGCCGCAACGAACCGTCGACTATACCGTGAAGCCGAAGCTCATCGCGTCACTCGAAGGCCAAGGCGGCAATGCACAGGCCTCCGGCATTGAGGTCCCGGTAAGGATTACCGGGTCCTGGGATCATCCGAGCTATCATCCCGATCTCAACGGGGTGCTCGCCGACCCGAACAAGACGATGGATGCCATCAAGAACATCGGCAAAAAACTCAAAGGGAAGAATTCAGACGAGATCGTCGACTCTCTTTTTGGAAAGAAGGGCGACGAGGATCCGCAGACCGAAAAGACGAAGAAGAAAGCCAAGAAGCTGCTGAACCAATTATTCGGCAAGGCAGACGATCAAAATTAGCAGAAATTTCACGGCTGAGTTTCGCTTCGATGACAGTAAAAGCCATCGAGCGAGGCGTCACAAAACCGGTTGTTAAGCCGCTGGCGCTCCACGGCTAAAAAAAATTGGCGCAGGGCACAAAAAGCTCTTGCGTAGGGGGGGCATTGGCCTCATATGCACGCTCTCTCGTCTGTCCACCTGCCAACATGGTCGAGGTTTCCCAGAACCAATGAGGTAAGGAGCGGGCGGGTCAAACCTATCTGCTGGTTGGGGAGGGTCACATGGCCTTTAATGACACCCTCTTCCAATTGGGGATGGACTTGACTCGTTCAAGCACCGCCCAAGAGGAAGATCACGCGCGCGCTGAGTTCAACGCGGAAGTCGAGGACTCAATTGTGAGTCCGATTGCTGAGCTAAGCGTACCTAGTGCAGGGACTACGATCTTTATCGATCTCCATGGCGCCATGCGCCTCGGCGACCTCAAGTCGGCCGAGCGTGCGATGAAGCGTGCCGTCGAGAACTTGGGCCTCAAGCTCAAGAGCCTCCACCTTGACCGCGCCGCTGGCGGCGACGTGTCGGGTGTCGCGGTCTTGAGCTCCGGGCACCTGTCCTTGCAGGCTTGCTCGCGGACCGGCTTTGCCGCTGTCGATGCGCGCGGATGCGATGGGCTGACGCCGTCAAAGGCGCTGCTCGCGCTCGCGGGCGCTTTCGGAGCGCGCGAGGCTGTCATCCAGCGCAAGCGCGCGGCTTCGGTCGTTGAAATGCCGACCGTACGAGTCGTACGGCCCGCGCAGCGCCAGAAGGCCCAAGCGAAGGCGGCTTAAGAAGGACTCTTGTCTTTGCGCCGAGCGACTGCTTGTTGATTGCGCTTGGCGACTCCCCTGCGTGGAGCCGGCCGCCAAGCGCGGAAGCGGGCTGTCGGTGCTGCCGACTTCGCTGAAACTGACACTCTACCAGCAATAGGTTGCCGCGATCGGGTACGTCTCGATCGCGGCTTTTGGCGTACGCGGATGGTCCACTATAATCCTAATTAAGATCAAGTATGCTCGAAATGCTGTTTTGTGCTTCGTTAGCGAGACAGAAAACTTTCCAAGCTGTCGGCAACTAAATGTGAATTTGCGTTTTAGACCCGTTTGCGCTGAGGATTTGTTCAAATGGAAACTCTATATTCGCCAAAGTTTTATACTAATCAGCAGGCAGGTTCATTATCTTCGGCTGAGGTCGTCATTCCGATCGTGCTTAGTTTGTTTAAGGTGAACTCGGCGGTCGATATCGGATGTGGTGTCGGGGGGTGGCTAAAGACGTTGTCACAGCACGGCGTGAGCGACTACCAAGGGCTCGATGGCGATTATGTGAGCGCCGAGATGCTACAAATTCCGGCCGAGCATTTTACGCCCACCGATTTGTCACGCTCCTTTTCGCTTTCGCGCAAATATGATTTGGCGATTTCCCTGGAAGTTGCTGAGCACCTACCTGAGAGCAGTGCTGACGAATTCGTTGAATCAATCGTAAATGCTGCGCCGGTCGTTTTGTTCTCGGCTGCAATACCGCTGCAAGGCGGACTCAATCATATCAATGAGCAATGGCAGAGCTATTGGGCGTCGAAGTTTGCTACGCACGGATACGTTGCGATTGATTGCATTCGCCCCGCTATCTTCCAAGATCCCCGTGTTGCAAGCTGGTATAGGCAAAATATACTAATTTTCTGCGAGCCGGCTAAAGTCCCATCTTCTCTATCGCCCGTGACATCGGCTTATCAGTTAGATCGCGTCGATCACGGCCTTCTCGCGTATTTTCAAGACGGTTCGTCTCAACCAGGAAGCGGCAGGCAAGCCTTACAGAGCATAAAGCAAGCTGTACCCGTGCTCCTAAATGCGGCCCTTAAGAAAGTACGATTGGCTTAGCGGACAATGGTTTTTTCGGTCTAAGTCATATGTCCTTCGCGCTGGCGCGCGACTTCCTTGGCGGGCTCGGCGGCTTTCATGGCTTCTGTCGGCAGAAGCGATGCGCCCGCTCCGCGTGAGAGCCGGGAGAAGAATAGAATCGAAGACAGCGACACCAAGCCGATCAGGATGAAGACGGGCGGAAAATGCGCCGCGTCGATGGCACTCCCGCCGCGCAGATACTGCATGCCCTGAAGTCCCATCGCAGCAATGGTGACGCCGACCGAACCCGACAATTCTTGCAAGGCTGCGGCGAAACTCGTGGCGCGGCTCAGGCGCTCGGGCGGCACGTCGGCATAGGCCAGCGTGTTGACGCTCGTGAACTGCAGGGAGCGCGATAGGCCCCCGACGAGAAACAGCCCGACGATCAGCAGCGCGGGCGTGCTTGAAACAAACAGCGACGGCAGCGCGGCAAACAGGCTCGAGATGACTGCGTTCGCGAGCAGTACGCGCTTGAAGCCGTAACGCCGGATGATAGCCGCCGCCTGTGTCTTCATGAACATGGCGCCGATGCCGGTCGCGAAGGTCATCAGGCCAGACTGAAACGCGGTCATACCGAAGCCTGTCTGAAAGAGCAGCGGCAGCAGGAACGGTCCAGCGCCAAGCCCCGTGCGAAACAAGAAGCCGCCGACCACGCCCGCGCGATACGTTGGGATCGCAAGCAAACGAAGGTCGATGATCGGCTGGGGAACGCGGAATGCGTGCCAGACGTAGAGCCCCAGCAGCACGGCGCCTGAGAGCGTGATCAAAACCACCAGATCGCGATCGAGAAGGCCAAGCCCCATCAGGGTGACGCCCGTCAGGAACAGCGACAAACCGGGGCCGATCAGGAAGAAGCCGCGCATATCGAAGGTGCTGGGGGTGCTTTCGCGCGTGTCTGGAATCAGGCGCGTAACCAACACGATACCGACTAGCGCGACTGGGATGTTGATCCAGAAGATCCAGCGCCAGCTAAAGTAGGTCGTGAGGAAGCCGCCAAGCGGTGGACCGAGCACCGGACCAACGAGCGCCGGAACCGTGAGCCACGCAATCGCATTGATCATATCGGTCTTTGGAATTGTGCGGAGCACAATAAGCCTGCCGACCGGCGCCATCATCGCGCCGCCGATGCCTTGCACAACGCGCGCGACAACGAGCGAACCCAGATCCGACGACAATCCACAGGCAATAGAGCCGACGGAGAACACGACCATAGCCGCGCGGAAGACGTTTTTCGCTCCGAAGCGGTCGGCCATCCAGCCCGATGCCGGAATGAAAACCGCCAACGCCAGCAAATACGTGGTGACGGCGAGTTTGAGGTGAATGGGGTTGGAATTGAGATCTTTGGCGATCGCCGGCAACGACGTGGCAAGCACGGTCGCGTCCAGGTTCTCCATGAAGAGACCTGTCGCAACGACCAGAGGTATGAAATTGCGGCGAAAAAGTTCAGTCATGATGGGTTGTCTAGCAAGCGTACAAACGATTAACGCTGTCGCAATCCGGCGCGCGACTTATGCAGATCTCGATTGCAAATTGGGTGCGGCATATACCACCGCTGACCCTCGGATAGGCTGCCATTACCCCGTTGAGTGGTGCGGACCTAACAGAGCTAAGCTATGCGCGATCATCGGCCAGGCGCATAATCTGGTGTTCGACATAAAACAAACAACAGCGCGGGTTTCGCGAGGGCCGGACGAAGCCCTCCTTGATCCAAGGCTGTGACTTGGGGAAACGCATCGCATGGTTACCAACAAGGTCATGTCGGCTGACGAAGCCATCGCCCGCATCGGCGACAACGCCGTCGTCACGACAACGGGATTTGTTCAGAGCTGCATTCCGGAAGCGTTGCACGCGGCGCTCGAGAAGCGCTTTGTCGAAACCGGCGCGCCGCGCGACCTGACGTTGATTATGTGCGCCGGCGCCGGCGACAGCAAAGGCCTCGGCACCGGACGCCTGCACCACGACGGTCTTTTGAAACGCGTGATCGCCGCCAACTTCGGACGGATGCCGAAAGTTGCACAGGCGGCGCAGGACGACAAAATTCAGGGCTACAACCTGCCGCAAGGCGTGATCTCGAAGCTCTATCGCAGCTGCGCCTCGGGTAGCCCCGGCCTCTTCACGCGCGTTGGTCTGCACACATACGTCGATCCACGGCTCGGCGGCGGCAAGGTCAACACCAAGACGAAGGAAGATCTCGTCAAGCTCGTCGAAGTCGATGGCAAGGAGTGGCTGTTCTACAAAGCCACGCCGATCAACGTCGCCCTCATTCGCGCGACGAGCGCCGATCCGCTCGGAAACTTGAGCATGGAGCGCGAGGCGCTGACGCTCGACGTGCTGGCGCAGGCGATGGCCGCGCATAACAACGGCGGCATCGTCATCGCGCAGGTCGAACGTATCGTCGCGGAAGGTTCGATCAAGCCGAAGGACGTGAAGGTTCCAGGCATTCTCGTCGATTGCGTCGTCATCGCCGACCCGCCGGAGATGCACCGCATGAACTACGGCGTGATCTATGATCCAGGTCTTGCGGGCGAAGTGCGTGTGACCGTCGATAGCCTGCCGACGATGGAGTTGGACGAGCGCAAGATCATTGCGCGACGTGCATCCTTTGAACTGCCGCCGAACGGCGTCATCAATCTCGGTGTCGGCGCGCCGGACGGCGTTGCGAACGTCGCCAACGAAGAAAAGGTGACGCCCTACCTCGTCATGACGACGGAAGCGGGTGCCGTCGGCGGCGTCCTGGCGGGCGGATCTAGCTTCGGCTCATCGGCGAATGCGCATTCGATCCTCGACCAGAACCAGATGTTCGACTTCTATCATGGCGGCGGCTTGGACCTCACCTGCCTCGGCATGGCGGAATGCGACAGCATCGGCAACGTCAACACCAGCAAATTCGGCGGCAAGCTCAACGGCTGCGGCGGCTTCATCGACATTTCGCAGAACGCGCGCGCTGTGGTGTTTGCTGGCACGTTCACAGCCGGCGGTCTTAAAGTTGCAATCGAAGACGGCAAAGTTCGCATCCTGCAGGAAGGCCGCGCGAAGAAATTCGTAAAGCAGGTCGAGCAGGTGACGTTCTCGGGCAAATACGCGGCGCAGAAAGGCCAGCCCGTCATCTATGTCACCGAGCGGTGCGTGTTCCAACTCACCGAGCACGGGCTTGAACTGATCGAAGTGGCGCCCGGCATCGATATCGAGCGCGACATTCTCCCCAACATGGCGTTCAAGCCGCACATCCACAAACCGGTGACGATGAACCCGCGGATCTTCCTCGATCAGCCGATGGATCTGCTGGCAGACCTTTTGAACCAGCATCTGAAAGATCGCATTAGCTATGATGCGGGCCGCAACATCCTGAATATCGATCTGCGGGCGTGGAGCGTGCGCAAGAAAGCCGACGTCACCGATCTCAAGAAGGCGATCGTCGAGGCTTGCCAAGCGACCGGCAAGCGCGTCGATGCGATGATCAATCAGGATGGTTGCCGTATCGCCGAAGACCTGTACGACGACTATGCTGACATGGTGGCCTACGTCACCAAGAACCACTACGCGCGTTCCGCGCGCTATGCGACGAGCGCGGTCACGCGGCAAAAGCTGCAAGACGCGTTGCGGCGACGCGGGCTCAACACGCACGTTTTCGAGAATGCGGACGCGGCCTTCGAGTCACTCGAGCGCCAAGCCGCGGAATAGTTTTTGGGTGGCGCGGGCGGCTCTCCTTCGTCGAGCCGGCTTGCTTCAACTT
This sequence comes from Hyphomicrobium sp. MC8b, assembly GCF_905067615.1. Lineage (NCBI taxonomy): Bacteria > Pseudomonadati > Pseudomonadota > Alphaproteobacteria > Hyphomicrobiales > Hyphomicrobiaceae > Hyphomicrobium > Hyphomicrobium sp. MC8b. Next base: position 3,840,759 of record NZ_LR898465.1, read on the forward strand.
CCGTTATGGCCGCGAAGGCAGCCATTCGACGATTCTCCATACCGTTCATGGTGATACTTGCATGGCTCCCAGCCTACGCCGGGATGACGGCTGCCTGCGGTGCCGCCGTTCCGCGTGGGACTTGATGTGATTAATGACAGTCGCCATCTATCCGCGACTTCATCCTCATCAGGTGCACCATGGAACACACCATTTTTCGAGTCTTCGATGACTCAGGCGTCGAGCGCCAAACCGCGCAGGCCGAAAGCGTGGCCCGCGATGACACAGCGCTCATGGACGCTTACAGCAACGCGGTCGTCGACGTCGTCGATGCGGTGTCGCCTGCCGTCGTCCATGTGCAAGTGAAAAGCACGCGCGGCGGACGTAGCGGACAGGGCTCCGGCAGCGGCGTCATCGTTTCGCCCGACGGGCTCATCCTCACGAACAATCACGTCATCGACGGCGCACAATCAATCACGCTCGCGCAGGGCGATGGTCAGCATTTCGGTGCGCGCCTCGTCGGGCGCGATCCCGATACGGATATTGCCGTGCTGCGGGCCGAGACGACGGAGCGACTGAAGTTCGCAAAGCTCGCGGATTCCAAGAAGCTGCGTCCGGGTCAGCTCGCGATTGCAATCGGCAATCCGCTCGGTTTTCAATCGACGGTGACGGCCGGCATCATCAGTGCGGTTGGACGATCGCTGCGCGCCGAGAACGGCCGCTTGATCGACGACGTCATCCAGACGGATGCGGCGCTGAACCCTGGCAACTCCGGAGGCCCGCTCGTCAATTCGTCGGGGCATGTGATCGGCATCAACACCGCGACGATCATGGGCGCGCAGGGGCTTTGCTTCGCCGTTGCGTCGAACACGGCCGAATATGTGCTGACGCAGATCCTCAGTCACGGTCGCGTGCGGCGGGGTGTGATGGGCATCGTCGCAGAACATGTCGTGCTGCCACAGCGCATTCGGCACGCGCTGCATCTGACGCAAGCGGGCGCCATCGGCATTCGCAGCGTTCAGGCGAATGGACCCGCAGACGCCGCGGGGCTGAAGGCGGGCGATATCATGATTGCGCTCGACGGCGTCGCGATTGCGGGTGTCGATGAAGTTTCGCGTGTGCTCGATGCGGGGCGCATCAAGCAGAAGGTCATTGCGACCGTGCTTCGCGCTGGCGAGAAGCTTGAGTATGCGATCGTGCCGGAGGAGCGGAGCTAGTTTTTTGTTGGCGCAGGCGACTCTCCTTCGTCGAGCCGGCCGCCTGCGCTTTACTTATTCCCGTGTCAGGCCTTTGGCGGAGAGTTCTTCGAGGTATTGGCCCCAGCGCTGGTCTTTCTCGCGGCCGATGAGGTGGAGATAACCCCACGTATAGAGGCCGGTGTTGTGGCCGTCATCGAAAGCGAGCCGCGTGGCGTAATTGCCGACGGCATTCATGCCTGTGAGCTTGACGTTCTTCTTGCGCGGGACGGTGATGCGCTGCGACGGCGAATGGCCCTGCACTTCCGCCGACGGGCTGACGACGCGAAGGAATTCGGCGGGCAATTCGAACGTGCGGCCGTCCGGGAAGGCGGCTTTCAACACCTTACCGCCATCGATAATTTCGAGCACGGGCGGCGGCGTCAGCGTACCTTTGGCGCGCTCGACCTCGCTCCATGTGCGTGCGGCGATGTCACGGAAAATCGCTGCGTATTGGCTTTCCGGCGCGGCGACCGTGACGGGCTTGCCGCTGTCGGACGTCTCGCGGATTTCCATGTGCAGGGGTACTTCACCGAGGAACGGGACGCCGAGCTTCTTTGCCTCGTCGTGCGCGCCGCCGTGGCCGAAGACGTCGGACCGCTCGCCGCACTTCGGACAGAGGAAGTAGCTCATATTCTCGACGATGCCGAGGATCGGGACCTCAACGCGCTTGAACATGGCGATGCCCTTGCGGGCGTCGATCAATGCCAGGTCCTGCGGCGTGGAAACGACAACGGCGCCAGACAGCGGCACGCTTTGCGAGATCGTCAATTGCACGTCGCCGGTGCCAGGCGGCATGTCGATGATGAGCACATCAAGATCGCCCGTCGTGCCGGCCCAGTCGGTTTCGCGCAGCATCTGGCTCAGCGCCGAGACGACCATAGGTCCTCGCCAGACGACAGGGGTGCCTTCGTCAACGAGGAAGCCCATCGACATGACTTTCAGGCCCCAGCCTTCGAGCGGCGTGATGGTCTTGCCGTTTGCGACCTTGGGCTTGCCAGTGATGCCAAGCAGGCGCGGTTGCGATGGGCCGTAGATGTCGGCGTCGACGATGCCGACTTTCAAACCAATCGCCTGCAGCCCGAGCGCGAGATTGACGGCGACCGTCGATTTGCCGACGCCACCCTTGCCGGAGGCGACCGCGACGACGTGCTTCACGCCCGGAATGGCTTGTGCTTTGGCAGCGGGCTGAGCCGCGGCTGCGGCCTGGCGCGGTCCGGCGCCATCCCCTGTTGCGCCTTTCGCACGCGCCGCCTGGACGCGCGGGTGCTCGGGCCGCGGACCCGATACGGCTTTCACCGGGCCGCCAGCAACGCGCGTGTCTCTTGATTGGCCAGCGGCGGCGTCAGCAGTCAGAACGGCTGTGACGCCCGAGACGCCGCCGATCTCGGAAACGACCTTCTCGGCAGCAAGGCGTAGCTGCTCCAGCTCTTCCGCGCGGCTCGCCGGAATCGTGATCGAAAAATACGGATGATCGTCCTTGATGAAGATCTCGGACACGAGGCCGAGGTCCACGATGTTGCTTTCAAGGTCTGGGCCTTTGACCCGACGCAGGGCATTGAGCACCTGTGTCTTATCGACTGGCATGAGCGTCTCCCGGAGGCGCCGAAGCGACGGCGCATTTTATCTGGGCGATATAAGTCGCGCCGCGGCCGGTGGGAAGCGCCTCGCGCGTCTGATTGCTAGCAAAGCCCGGAATTCGGCGGGTTGCGGTGCCTGCGAAGCCAGCCTAATCGTGTCGCATGGTGGCGAGTGATCACATTCTTGGCGTCATCCTGGCGGGCGGACGGTCGCGGCGCTTCGGCGGCGGCGACAAGATGCTTGCCGAGATTGACGGGAAATCCATCCTTGCGCGCGTGATTTCGCGGTTTCGGCCGCAGGTCGGGCGGCTGGTCTTAAGCATCAACGGCGATGCGCAGCGATTCGCCGACTTCGGGGTCGAAACGATCACCGATGATGAAAGCCCGGAGCTTGGGCCGTTGAGCGGCATCCTTGCGGCCATGAATTGGGCCAAGGTGCATGCGCCGGGCATTACCCTAATCGCGACTGTGTCATCGGATGTTCCGTTCCTGCCCGACGACCTCATCACCCGCCTCGACGCGGCCCGTCATGAGGACCAGAGCGTTGCAATTGCTGAAACGGCGGGGCGGCGTCATCCGACCATCGGGCTATGGCCCCTGAAAAGACGGTCTGACGTAGCCAATGCCCTTGCCCGGCGGGCATTGAGCGTCAACCGGCTGGCGGCCGATCTCGATGCTGTTGCAGTGATCTTTCCGATGCGCGACAGTGATGGCGATGAGATCGATCCGTTCTTCAACGTCAATACTCGTGACGATCTCGATGCTGCCCGTGTGCTCGCGCAAAAAAAAGGATGACCGTTTTGGGCAAAGCCTTTCTCTCGCACGCCACTCTGCCGCTGTTCGGGATTGCCGGCTGGTCGAATTCCGGCAAGACAACACTGATCGAAAAGCTCGCCACGCATTTTTCCGGCGAAGGGCTGCGGGTGGCAACGATCAAGCACACACACCACAAATTCGATATCGACGCACCGGGGAGCGACACCGAACGACATCGTTCGGCAGGCGCTGCTGAAACCGCGATCGTCTCGGGCTCTCGCGTGGCTTTCATCGAGGAAATCGACCGGGCGGGCGAGCCGACGCTCGAAGAAATTGCCGCGCGGCTGCGTCCGGCGGACATTATCCTGGTCGAGGGCTACAAGTCGGCGCACATCCCTAAAATCGAGGTTCGGAGGGCGGCGGTCGCGGCCGAAAAGCTGTTATCGACGACCGATCCACTGGTCGTCGCCATCGCGGCGGATCACGAGGTCGATGCGCACGGCAAGCCGGTGTTCGATCTTAACGATATCGATAATATCGCGGCCCTGATCGTCAGGACCGTGGGGCCGTTCAACCCTGTCCGCCAGCTGGCCTAGTGGCCGCTGAAGTGGGAAAAGACGTTGAGGAGCTGGTCTCCCAGCACCGTCAAGGCGATGAGCCAAAATACCGAGGCCACAACCGCCCCCAATACGAAATAACCCGCCGGACTTTTCATCGATTTTTCCTCCCCTCAGCCGATTTTTTTCTACAATACGGGAAAATGTGACGCGAGAGCTTCGCTTGTCCTTGACGGGCTAAGGCACGATATACGAACTCAAGGCCTTTACGGGAGAATGTTCATGCAGGGCGCAACCGCCCAGAACGCCGAAACGCCCCTCGTCGACCCCTTTGGGCGGTCGATCGAGTATTTGCGCGTCTCGGTGACAGACCGCTGCGATTTTCGCTGCGTCTATTGCATGACCGAGCATATGACATTCCTTCCAAAGAAGGATCTGCTGTCGCTCGAAGAACTCGACCGGGTTTGCGCGGCCTTCGTCCGGCGCGGCGTGCGCAAGCTCCGGATTACCGGCGGCGAACCTCTTGTGCGGCGCAACATCTTGTGGCTGTTCCGGTCGCTCGGCCGCCATCTCGAGAGCGGTGCGCTCGATGAGCTGACGTTAACGACGAATGGCAGCCAACTCGAAAAGCATGCCACCGATCTTTATTCCGCTGGCGTCCGCCGGATCAACGTCTCACTCGACACGCTCGATCCTGAGAAGTTCAGGACGGTCACGCGTTGGGGCGATCTTTCGACCGTGCTGCGCGGTGTCGATGCGGCGGAGGCCGCAGGCATCCAGGTGAAGTTCAATGCCGTGGCGCTGAAGGGCATCAATGAAGATGAGATCGAAGACCTCATTCGCTTCGCGCATGGCCGCGGCGCCGACCTGACGCTGATCGAGACGATGCCGCTCGGCGACATCGGCGAAGACCGCACGCATCAGTATCTGCCGTTGTCGCTCGTCCGTGCGCGGCTCATGGACCGGCTGACACTGGAAGACAATCCGTATCGCACCGGCGGCCCGGCGCGTTACGTGACGGTGAAGGAAACCGGCGGCCGTCTGGGCTTCATTACGCCGCTGACGCACAATTTCTGCGAAAGCTGCAATCGCGTGCGCCTGACGTGCACCGGCCAACTCTACATGTGTCTCGGTCAGGAAGACGACGCCGATCTCCGAGCACCGCTACGAGCTTCTTCTGACGATACTCTGCTTGATGCGGCGATTGTCGAAGCGATCTCGCGCAAACCGCGTGGCCACGACTTCATCATCGACCGGCGCACCAAACAGCCCGCCGTCAGCCGGCACATGAGCGTCACGGGCGGCTAAGTCCGGCTGCGTCGCCGCGCCCCGGTCTGCCTTCACTCTTACTCAATCACATTGCTTTAGCGTCCAAAGCGGTAGGTCCGGTTTTACCGATCGTTAAAGTTGTGCGTATCGACGATGAGCGAAGCTGCTGCACTCGAAATCCGCGGTTTGACCAAGTCATTCACGCATAAGGCGGTCGACGACCTTTCGCTTTCCATCAGGCGCGGCGAATTCTACGCCCTTCTCGGCCCCAATGGCGCCGGCAAGACGACGACGCTGCGCATGGTGGCGGGACTGCTGCGGCCGGATGGCGGGTCGATCGAGATCCTCGGCATCGACGCACTCAACGATCCGGTCGCGGCGAAAGCCGTTACCGCCTGGGTGCCGGACGAGCCGCTGGTCTACGACAAGCTCGACCCGATCGAATATCTCGAATTCATCGCCGGGCTCTGGGGTATGGACGAAGCCAAGGCAGCCGAGCGCGCCGAGCATCTGATCGACCTCTTGGATCTTGAAACGCAGGCACGCACGCGCTGCCAGGGGCTTTCGAAAGGCATGCGCCAAAAGGTGGCGCTTGCAGGCGCACTCATTCACGAGCCGAGCCTGATCATTCTTGACGAGCCGTTGACCGGGCTCGATGCGGGTTCGGCGCGCAGGGTCAAGACCGTGCTCAGAGAGCATGTCGCCAACGGCGCGACCGTCGTGATGACGACGCACATCCTCGAAGTCGCCGAGCGTATGGCCGAACGGATCGGCGTGATCGCGCGCGGCCGTCTCGTCGCGGAAGGAACGCTCGATGAGCTGCGGGCGCGCGCCGGGCGCCAAGACAGCAATTTAGAAGATATTTTCCTGACGCTCGTCGCCGACGAGAGCGCAGCCGCATGACCGTCGCAAGCGTCTCATGGTTCGCACGCCACGAATTCAGGTTGGCGTGGCGGGACATCGCGCAGATGCTCGCAGGAGGCCGGACCCGGCGCGAACGCACGCTGCTTGCCGGCGTGGTCGTTATCATCGCGGCCTTGCACGTGCTTGCTTATATCGTTCTGTCGCATGTGCTCACGGGTGCCGATCTCGCCAGCAAGAGCACGCTCATTACGCTTACGGCGTCGATCCTATTGACGTTTTCGATGATGCTGTCTCAGGCGGTCGAGCAGGTGACGCGAGCATTTTATGCGCGCTCCGATCTCGATCTCATTTTGTCGTCGCCCGCATCGTCGCGAAACCTGTTTGCTGTGCGCATATGTTCGATCGCGATCACCGGCGCGATTATGACGGCAGCGATGATTGCGCCCGCGATCAACGTTGCCGCCTGGATCGGCGGCCCGCGGTGGCTTTCGGCTTATGCCGTGATCGCCGGATTGAGCGCCTTCGCAACAGGCCTCGCCGTGCTCGTCACACTCGGCCTTTTTCGAGTTGCAGGAGCGCAAAAGACGCGCTTCATCGCGCAGATCATTGCAGCGGTCGTCGGCGCGACGCTTTTGATCGGCTTGCAAGCTGCGGCTGTTTTCGCCTACGGCCGGTTATCGCGCTTCTCAGTGCTGAACTCCGAGGCCGTGAGCCGCGCCGCTCCCGCGCTCGACAATCTCATCTGGATGCCGGCCAGGGCCGCGCTCGGAGACGTCAACGCTGCGGTTGCCATCATCGCGGCGGGGGCCGCATTCCTGGCGCTCGTCATCATTGTTTTCTCGCCGCAATTCAGCGCGAACGCGATTGCGGCTTCAGGCGTCAGCACGGATCAGAGCGAACGCCGATCAAGCCGAAAGTCATTCCGCGCCGCTTCGAGCGTCAGCGCCCTTCGGCGCAAGGAACTCATTCTGCTGGCGCGGGATCCTTGGCTGTTATCGCAGACGCTGATGCAGGTCCTCTATCTCATTCCCCCGGCGCTTCTTCTTTGGCGCGACATGGGCACAGACACGCACGGCGCGGTCATTCTTGCGCCGGTCCTGGTCATGGCGTTCGGCCAGCTTTCGGGTGGCCTCGCGTGGCTGACCATCTCGGGCGAAGACGCGCCTGACCTCATCGCAACAGCGCCGGTTGTTTCGACCACGGCGATCCGCGCCAAAATCGAAGCGGTGCTCCTCGTCATCGGCTGCGTCGCAGTGCCGTTCGTTCTCGGCATGGCGTATCTGTCGCTATCCGGCGCCGTTGCGACGGCGGCAGCCATCACGGCAGCCAGCGTTTCGGCAATCGTCATCCAGCTCTGGTTCAAGAGCACAGCTCGGCGCGCCCAGTTCCGCCGCCGTCAGACGGCAACCAAGATCGCGACGTTTTCGGAAGCGTTTTCGTCGGTGTTCTGGGCGGCAGCCGCGGGCCTTGCTGCGGCTTCGTCGTGGTTCGCCCTGGCGTTTGTTATGCTCGCGCTGGCGACACTTTGGCTGACGCGACTGGTCAAGCCGCAGGGCGATAGACTTCTCAGCTCAGGACTGTCCGGACGATCTGCTTGATCTGATCGAGCGTGAACGGCTTCGTGATCGACAGCAGCTTGCGTGCGCGCAGGCGTGCGGCGCGTTCCAGCTGATCGGAAAAGCCAGACATCAGGACGATGGCGAGGCTCGGTTTCAGCGCCAATGCCTGTTCGGCCAGCGATATGCCATCGAGCTGAGGCATATCGACGTCGGAGATCAGGATATCGATGCCCGACGCCGAGGTTCCGAGAATATCGAGCGCCTCCAGACCGTCTTGCGTGACTTGCACCTTATGACCGTCGGACGTCAGCGCGCGGCGAACGAGGTCCCGCACAGCCGCATCGTCGTCAGCAAGCAGGATCGTTGCCATGCCGCCCCTTCCCTCTCCCGAACCAGGTGCGCGTAGCCCTAGTCGACAATGCGGCCGACGAAAGGCAACTCACGATAGCGATGCGCGACGTCCATGCCGTACCCGACCACGAACACGTCGGGACACTCGAAAGCGCAATAGTCCGGCTCGATCGATACGGCGCGAGGGGCCTTCTTGTCGAGCAAAACGCAGGTTTGAATGAGATTGGCGCCTCGAGCGGCGATCAGATCCTTGGCAAAAGCGAGTGTGCGGCCGGAATCGAGCACATCGTCGATCAGGATGACGTGGCGGTTCTCAACGTCGAGGTCGAGGTCGCGCAGAATGGAGACCTGGCCGGAGGAAACCCGGCTTTTGCGATAACTGGACAGCGTCAAGAAATCGACCTCAGGCGCCAGTCCGGCAGCGTGGAGCGCCCGGATCAGATCGGCGGCGAAAACGAAACTGCCCTTGAGGATCGGAACGACCAGCAGATTTTCCGGCTGTTTGGCCGCGATCTCGGCGGCGAGCACGCGCAGGCGGACCTGAATATCCTCGGCTGAAAAGATCGTTTCGATGGTCGGAGAGATGTCTAAATCGCGCATGTCGTTATCCTGCAACTCGCGGCGGCCGGGGTCCACTGACCGGAAAGGTTCCTGTGTACACGACCACGCCACAATCGTAATCGATTGATCATTGTGTCTTCGAGGTGTCTATAGACGCGGGGACCCGTAAAGAGCCCAAAATATCCACTATCAAGGCGAGTACCTCTTGATTCGCTTGACGAATGTCGGACTGAAATACGAGGGCGGGCCAGAGGTGCTGTCAGATGTGACGTTTCATCTGCGGCCCGGATCCTTCCACTTTCTGCATGGTGAATCGGGAGCGGGGAAGACCTCTCTCCTGCGCCTGATGTTTATGTCGTTGCATCCAACGCGCGGCGAGCTGCGCATGTTCAGCGAGGACGTCACCCGGGTGAAGTCGCAGATGCGCGCCGAGATGCGGCGGCGTATCGGCATCGTTTTCCAGGATTTCCGCCTCTTAGACCATTTGACGGTGTGGGAGAACGTCGCGTTGCCGCTGCAGGTGATCGGTAAGAAACCCTCCGACTACCGTGAAGATGTGACAGACCTTTTGCAGTGGGTGGGCCTCGGCGACAGGATGTATGCGAACCCGTCCGTGCTGTCAGGCGGTGAGAAACAGCGGGCCGCCATCGCGCGGGCCGTTATCGGCAAGCCCGAGGTGCTGCTGGCGGACGAGCCGACGGGCAACGTCGACCCGCAAATGGCGCGACGTCTGCTGCGCCTCTTCGTCGAACTCAACCGGCTTGGAACCTCCGTAGTCATTGCGACGCACGATCATCAGCTCATGCGGCAGTTCAAGGCGCCGCGTATCGAGGTGCATAAGGGCCATGTCCGGATCATCTAGCCGCTTCACCGGACGGGGCGACCCAGCGATGCCGCTGCCGGGCTACGATCCTTATGACGAACCGGTGACGGGGCTGCCCGCACATACGGGCGGTTATCCGGCTTTCCATGCTGACCGCACAATCACTCCGGAAGACACGCCGCACGATCTCAAGCCGCCGTCCCGCGATCGCGACCGTGGACGCAAAATGAAGGTCACGGCACCGGTCGTCCCGCCCGGCTCGGTCACGGGACGCTCGCTGACGCTCGTCATTGCGATCATGTGTTTTCTCGCCTGTCTCACCGCGGGCGCCGTCTGGATGATCAAGGAATCGTCCGACGCCTGGCTCAGCGACATCGCGAGCGAGGTAACGGTGCAAGTTGTGCCGCAAGAGACCGGCAATATCGACCGAACGGTTTCCGACGTCGTTACCTTCCTGCGCAAGCAGCGAGGGATCGCCAACGTCAATCCCTTGAGCCTCGATCAGTCGGCGGCCCTGCTGCAGCCGTGGCTCGGCTCTTCGGATGCGCTCAAGGCGTTGCCGGTGCCGCGGCTGATCGCCGTTGAGATCGACCGCACCGATCCGCCCGATTTCCGTCAGATCAGCGACGACCTTGGTAAGACTTTCAAGGGCGCATCGCTCGACGACCATCGCCGTTGGCAGCAACAGATTCGGGCAGTGACGCGGTCGTTTGCGCTCGGCGGCCTGGCAATCCTGGCGCTCGTCGGCGCGGCGACGACGGCGATCATCGTCTCGGCAACGCGCAGCGCCATGGCGTCCAACCGGGAAATCGTCGAAGTGCTGCACTTCGTCGGCGCCACCGACAAGTTCATTGCCCGCGAATTCGAGAAGCACTTCCTGCGTCTCGGCATCAAGGCCGGCATCGTCGGGGCCGCGTTCGCCATGCTCGTCTTCATGAGCATGCCGGCCATCACGGAGCTGCTCGGCGGGGGGGCCGTCAGCGCCGTCGAGATGCAAAGGCTGATGGGGACCGGCGCTCTCGACGCGCTCGGTTACGTCATTTTGGGGTTTGTCGTCGTCACCATTGCGGGGCTATGCATGGTGACGTCGCGCGTCGGCGTCTATCGCATCCTGAACGGCAAGCACTAGCCGCCGTCCGATAAGACATCTGCAGGGGGAACTACCGTGATTTGCTTGGCACAGCGTCAGGCTCAGCCGGAGGAGACGGCTGCCTATCCGGTCCGAAATCGGCTAGAGTCCGACGCCTTGGCAAGCAGCAGGCCGGCGCGCGAGATCGAACCAGCATTCCAACCATGACAAGGATTTCTAAGGCCTTCGTTTTGATGCTGGCGCTCGGCACGGCTGCGCTCGTGTTCGGGTTCGTGCTGTTTGCGGTTTCCGTAACGCGTGACGACGCAACGGGCTGGGACAAGGCCGACGGCATCGTGGTGCTGACGGGCGGCGACAATCGCATCGAGGCCGGCGCCAAGCTCATGAGCGAGGGCCGCGCCAAGCGGATGCTGATTTCCGGCGTCAACCGCAAGGTCAGCCGCGAAGAGATGCAGCGGCTGCTCGGCATCGATAAGCAGATCTTCAATTGTTGCGTCGATCTCGGCTATGAAGCGCTCGACACGGTCGGCAACGCCGACGAAACCCGAACCTGGGCCAACTCGAACGGCTATACGAGATTGATCATCGTGACGTCACGCTACCACATGCCCCGTAGTCTCGCCGAGCTGGCGCTCGCCATGCCGGGCGTGACGCTGCTTCCCTATGCAGTAACGCCGCGGCGGTTTCCGGAAACGGCCTGGTGGCTGCATCCGACCACGACGCGCGTGCTCATTTCGGAATATTTAAAATTTCTTCCCGCCGTCGCCCGCCTTACGGCGCAGAGGATCATGAACTGGAGCGACGGGCGGTCTGTTGCGATCATGCCGGATAAGCGCGCCGATGGCTAATTCAGTAGCAGCCGGGCCGGGCGCTTTGGTTATCGTCAGATCGCTGATCTATTTCGTCGTGTTCTACATCGTGACGGCGCTCTATCTCGTGCTCGGCTCGTGGCTGCTCGTCGGGCCACGGCCATGGGCGATGAAAGGCCTCGAAGTCCACGGCCGTACCTGCGTCTGGCTCTTGCGCCTCATCTGCGGCACGAAACTCGAAGTTCGTGGACATGAAAATCTGCCGAAGACAGGCTGCCTCGTCATTTCAAAGCATCAATCGGCATGGGACACGTTCGGGCTCATCTCGCTCTTTCGCGATCCGGCGATCGTGTTGAAAGACGAGTTGAAGTGGATTCCATTCTACGGCTGGTTTTGCATCAAGTTCGAGCACATCCTGGTTAAGCGCGAGAAAGCCTCGGCGGCGCTCAAAGCCCTAATCCGGGACGCCCGGCAGCGGATCAGCATCGGCCGCGAGGTCGTGATTTTCCCGGAGGGGACACGGACCATTCCGGGTGCACCGCCCGACTATAAGCCCGGCTACGTAGCTCTTTATGAAGCACTCGGCGTCGTCACCGTGCCGCTGGCGCTCAATTCCGGGCTGTTCTGGCCGCGCCGCAGTCTTTGGCGCTATCCGGGCACCATCATCGTGGAATTCCTGCCGCCGCTGCCACCGGGATTACCACGCGCGGAGTTTCGCAAAAAAGTCGAGACGGCCATCGAAACCGCGAGCATGCGACTTATTGAGGAAGCGGCACGTGGTCCCTCGCCGCCGCCCCTGGCGAAGACGCAGAATTCGGCTCAAGCCGCATAGGTTTTCCACATTTTATCCAACCGCCTGATGTGCTGATGCCGCAACGCGGTGAAAATCGTCGGTGTGGTTGCGCTTTGTTATGCACGGTGTTCGCATCGCTGTGGCAGATTTTACGTCTGATCGTTTCAGCAATCATGGAGCCATCCAATGCGTACTTCCGCCCGGTTGATGTGGGCCATTCTTGCCGTCGGAGGCGTCGCTATGGCCGCCGCTCCGGCCGAAGCCAAGCAATGTTTCAAGAAAGCCGCCCAGGGCGTTGCGCTCACGGAAGGGCTTGCACATTTCCAGGTCGATGCCGCGCTTCTGCAAGCGACCGACTGGAACATTTACTTCACCTGGGTTTCGGGCAACGGCACGCCGGGATATTCGTTCGGTCCCCGCCACTATAAGTGCAACTCGGAGGCGATCGGCTATTCGTGCTACGGCGAAGCGACGCTCTGCAAACTTTGAGGCGATCAGCCTTCCTGAGATAAACTCTCGCATAGCAAAGCCCGCCAGACCGGCGGGCTTTTTCAATTGCCGTTGATCGCAAATTCCAAGCCCCTCGAAAGCGGTGGTTACCATACGACCAATTGTTCTTCCGCTAACCATTACAATTGGAAGCAAATGCTTTCTAATGGTCTGGCGGGGAGTTTTATTTTTGAGGAGTGCGTATGTTGAAAATCAAAGCGGCTCTCGCGACGTTTGCTGTCGCGATGCTCTGGGCTAACAGCGCGTTCGCCTTCTGCATTGGTCCGTGGTGCTTTGGCGGCGATGGCGGAGGCGGCGGTGGTCCGGCTCCTGCGCCCGAGATCGATGGGCCGGCTAGCCTCACGGCTGTCGCCTTGCTCATCAGCGTCGGCGCCATCGTCTACCGCAAAATGAAAGACTAAGGTCGGCTCGCCTCTTTGGGCGCGCAACGATTCCAAAGATGGGACCGCGGCTGTCTTCGGCCGCGGTTATTTTATTTGAGCGATTGACTTGCCAAGCTCTGGAACATATAGTGAACATGCATTGAAGATTGGTTGGCAACGCCTATATCCCGGTGTCCCCGATGTCTGCGGTTTTATCAGCTCTGCCCGCGATTTCCGACGCCATTTGGCGGCGCAAGTACCGCTTTGCCGGGTCGCCGACAGCGGGTGGCGATGAGACGATCGAAGACACCTTCCGGCGCGTGGCCAAGGCTGCAGCATCGGCGGAAACCGACGAAGCCACGCAAGCGAAGTGGGGCGCTGCCTTTTACGATGCGATGGCCGATTTCGGCTTTCAGCCGGCCGGTCGCATCCTGGCCGGGGCCGGTACGGACCGCAACGTTACGCTCTTCAATTGCTTCGTTCTCGGCGCAATCCCTGATGATCTTTCCGGCATTTTCGAAAGCGTTAAAGAAGCCGCGCTGACGATGCAGGCCGGTGGCGGCATCGGGCATGATTTCTCGACGCTTCGTCCCCGCGGCGCAACCGTCAAAAGCATCGGCGCAGACGCGTCGGGACCGGTCAGCTTTATGGACGTCTGGGACGCCATGTGCCGCACGATCATGTCGGCGGGCCAGCGCCGCGGCGCGATGATGGCGACACTACGCTGCGATCATCCCGACATCGAAGCTTTCGTCGCAGCGAAATCCGATCCGCTGCGGCTCAGGAATTTCAATCTTTCGGTTCTCGTGACCGATGCCTTCATGGAGGCCGTGAAACGCGGCTCGCCTTGGGAACTCGTTTTCGAAGGCAAGGTCTACAAGACGATCGACGCCAAGGGCCTCTGGGACAAGATCATGCGGGCGACGTACGATTACGCAGAGCCCGGCGTCATTTTCATCGACCGGATAAACGCGGCCAACAATCTTGCTTATTGCGAGACGATCTCGGCGACGAACCCGTGCGGTGAGCAGCCGCTGCCGCCTTATGGGGCGTGCCTTCTCGGTTCGATCAATCTTGCCCGTTTCGTGGAGAAACCATTCTCGCCGGACGCGCACGTCAATCACCAAAAGCTCGAAGCCCGCGTTGCCACCGCCGTTCGCTTTCTCGACAACGTTATCGACATCTCGCGCTATCCGCTCGAAGCCCAGGCTCAAGAGGCGCGCGCGAAACGGCGCATCGGCCTCGGCATCACGGGGCTTGCAGATGCGCTGATCTTCCTCGGCCTTTCGTATGGAAGCTTGGCTGCTCGCGAGAAGGCGGCCGAATGGATGGCGATTATCCAGAATGCCGCCTATCGCGCCAGTGCAGCTCTGGCCGCTGAGAAAGGCGTCTTTCCGCTGTACGACGCCAGCGCTTTTCTCGCCCGGCCCAATGTCGAGCGTCTCGACGGCGACGTGCGTGCGGCGATTGCGGCCAACGGCATCCGCAACGGCTGCCTGACCTCGATCGCGCCAACCGGCACGATCTCGCTGCTCGCGGGCAATGTTTCTAGCGGCATCGAACCTGTGTTCGATTTCGTCTACCGGCGGCGCATCCTCGGCGATGGTGCGACGGCGAGCGAAGAAACCGTCGAGGATTACGCTTACCACGAGTTCCGCGCCCAGTTCGGCGAGAATGCGCCACTGACGCATGCGTTCGTGACGACTGAAACATTGTCGCCCGCCGAACACGTGGCGATGCAGGCAGAGATGCAGCCCTACGTCGACAGCGCCATCTCGAAGACGATCAACACGCCTGGAGCCATATCCTTCGAAGACTTCCGGGATATCTATGCGGAAGCGTTTGCGCTTGGCCTCAAGGGTTGCACGACCTATCGGCCGAATGCAGTCACGGGCGCGGTGCTGTCCAAAGCGGAAGGGGTAAACGATGCGAAACCCGCGCCGACCTCCAGCGTCAGTGCTTCGGAAGACCCGGCGAAATTCGGTGACGTCGTCTACATGACGAAGCCACTCGAACGCGACGCAGCGCTCGAAGGCATAACGTACAAGATCAAATGGCCGGCGAGCGCGCATGCGCTCTATGTCACGATCAACGATATCGTTCGCGACGGGCGACGGCGGCCGTTCGAGATCTTCATCAATACGAAGAACCTCGAACACTACGCCTGGACGGTGGCGCTGACGCGCATGGTCAGCGCCGTATTCCGCCGCGGCGGCGATGTTTCGTTCGTTGCTGAAGAGTTAAAGGCGGTGTTCGATCCCGAAGGCGGGCGCTGGATGGGTGGCCGCTACGTGCCTAGCCTGCTGGCTGCCATCGGTAACGTCATCGAACAGCATATGCTGCACATCGGTTTCCTCACGCGCGAAGATGCCGAAGGCAGCGACGCCAAACCTGCGCACCTACCCGTTGCGGCCATCGAACGATTGGGCAGCGGGCCGCAGACAGCGGCGCGTGACGGCACGGCATCACAGGTGGCGGTGGCACGGATTTGCCCGAAGTGCGGCGAGCGAGCGCTTCGCCATATCGAGGGCTGCTGGACGTGCACGAATTGCGATTATTCGCGCTGCGGCTAAAGCCGTCAGAATTAACGATGTCGGAACGACTTTTTCGCGCGCACCGGAATGGTGCGCTGCGTATTCGCTAACGCCTATTCAGAATTGCGCGCGAAACGCCTCTCTGCTCAGGCAGAGTGTTTGCAATTCTTCCTGTTCTCAACACCTCATTGACCATCGAGGCGCGATCAGGGCGGGCACGTCAAATTTTCGAACCAAAGTTCACCATTTTTCACGGGGATGCGGGGTATCACGGTCTCAAGAGCAATATTCGGCGACAGTCGCCGATCAGGGGTCATGCGTAATGAGTGCCGAAATTATTCAGCTTGCCGATTTCCGGGCGCGTCGTCAGAGCGGTGACGAAGCGCAGCAGGTGAGCATCAGCGGGACGTATCCGGAGCAGCCGCCGCGGTTCCACTTCTGGACCGGCGCGTCAGGCAAGCGCTACGTCCACACGGTCTACAGCTTGTTCGATTGCCCGACGCTCGAAGACGCCAACTACATCCTCGTGCGCCGCAACGATCGCTCGACGCGCGCCGTTCTCGCCATCGGCCGGCTGTCGAACAACTGCCCGTCGGAGAACCTTGCCGAGATCCGTCAGCATGCGGCAGCGCTCGGCGCCGATGAGGTCCACGTGCATCTGCTCGCGTCGTCCAATCAGGAAGCAGCGGCCGTCGAAGCCGATCTCATCACCGCGCAATTCATGAACACGCCGCACTCGGCGTAAGCCACGATTACGCTTGGATCGGCCTCAAGCCGATCCCTTGCCGGTACGCGCTGCATTTCTACCGAAATCGGGCTGTGCCGTATCCTGGCCAGCCTGAATGATACCACGGCGAATGGCACGGGCGTTGGCGAATGTCTTCTCCAGCGTCGGCCCATCGCCGAAACGGATTGCACGCTGAAGCGCCACGAGGTCTTCCGAAAAGCGGCCGAGCATTTCGAGCACAGCCTCTTTGTTGTTCAAAAAGACGTCGCGCCACATCACGGGATCCGATGCGGCAATGCGCGTGAAGTCACGGAAACCGGCCGCCGAGAACTTGATGACTTCGCTGTCCGTCACGCGCTCCAGATGCGCTGCCGTATTGACGATATTGTAGGCGATGAGGTGCGGCACGTGACTGGTGATCGCGAGCACCATGTCGTGGTGCTCGGGCGTCATTAGCTCGACATTAGAGCCAAGCTTGCGCCAAAACGTCTCGAGTTTCGCAAGCGCGGCCGGGTCGGCATCCGGACCGGGCGTCAGGATACACCAGCGACCGTCGAACAGTTCGGCAAAGCCCGCGTCTGGACCCGACTGCTCGGTTCCTGCAATCGGATGGCCGGCGATGAAATGCACACCATCGGGCATGCTCGGCGCGATGTCACGCATAGCCGCGCCTTTGACCGAGCCAACGTCTGAGACGATCGCGCCCTTCTCCAGGTGCGGACCGATCGCCTCGGCGACAGTCTTGAAGGCGCCGACCGGCGTGCACAGAATGACGAGATCGGCACCTCTGACGGCCTCAACGGGATCGGCGTAGGCCTTCGTAACAAGGCCCAGCGCCTCTGCCCGCTCGCGTTCTTCAGGCGTTAGCGCGCTGCAGACGATCTCGCCCACGAGCCCGGCACGGCGCGCAGCGTGGCTGATGGAGGAGCCGATCAACCCGATACCGATGAGCGCCAGGCGCTTGAACATCGGCTTTGTCTCACTGTCTCCGGATGCCATCAGGCAGCGCCCTTCATGTAGCGCGCGAGCGCATCGACAGCGCGTTTGTTGTCGCTCTCGGAGCCGATCGTCATGCGGAGCGCATTCGGGAAACCGTAGGCGCCCACCTTGCGGACGATGACGCCTTGCGATTTCAAGAATTCATCGGCGCCTGCCGCGGTCTTGTCGCTGCCTTCGGGGAAATGCATCAGCACGAAGTTGGCGACGCTCGGCGTGACGGTGAGGCCGAGCTTTCTCAACTCGCCTTCGACCCATGGTAGCCAGACGTCGTTGTGGTGCTTGGCGCGCTCCATGTGTGCGACGTCTTCGATCGCGACAGCGCCTGCTGCAATGGCGGGCGACGACAGATTGAAGGGGCCGCGGATGCGATTAAGCACGTCGGCGATTTCCGGCGGACAATAAGCCCAGCCAATGCGTAGCGCGGCGAGGCCATAAATTTTCGAGAACGTGCGCGTCATCACCGTGTTCGGGGTGGTCGCGACAAGTTCGATACCAGCCTCGTAGTCGTTGCGGCTGACGTATTCGCTGTACGCCGCGTCAAGCACGAGCACGATGTCGCCGCGCAGCCCAGCGCGCAGTCGACGCACCTCTTCGATCGGAATGTAGGTTCCGGTCGGATTGTTCGGATTGGCGAGGAAGACCATGCGCGTCTTGGGCGTGACGGCAGCGAGAATAGCGTCGACATCGGTTTTCAGGTCGCGCTCGGGCACGACGACAGGCGTCGCGCCGTTGGTCAGAATGGCGATGCGATAGACGAGAAATCCGTGGGCGGTGTAAATCGCCTCGTCGCCGGGGCCGAGATAGCCACGCGCCAAAAGACCCAGCAGCTCATCAGACCCTGATCCGCAGACGATGCGCGCCATATCGAGGCCGTAGCGGCGTGCGATGGCTTCGCGCAGGCGGGTTGCCTGACCGTCGGGATAACGCTCCAGTTCGCCGGCAGCGGCCTTGAAGGCCTCGATCGCGGCGGGGCTCGGGCCCAGCGGCGTCTCGTTGGACGACAGTTTGGCAGGGGTCAGGCCGCCCGGCACCTTGCTTTCGCCCGGCACGTAGGCTGCGATATCGAGTATGCCCGAACGTGCAATTGGAGCAGTCGCCACCATATAAGATCTCAAATTGTTGACCGAAACTGGGGATTTCGGGCGCATTGATAGGGGCTTCACCACTTGAAATCAAAGTTTAAAGTTGACTTTATCGGCCGCTCAGCCAGACCGCTTTCGACGCCCTTAACACCGGGACTTCTTTCGCAGCCATGACCGCAGCTCCACCAGATCTCATCGCTCCGGCTGCGCGGCGCTATTCGGAGGTGCATTCGCCTTCGAGCCCGGTCGCGCGCTTTGACGCGAGCGCGCCGTTGCGGCTGGCGTGTCAGCAAGATTTAGCCCCGTTTTCAATTGCATATGAGACTTACGGCGAACTCAACGCCGCAAAATCAAATGCCATTCTGCTCTGCCATGCGCTGACGGCCGACCAGTACGTCGCAAGCAAGCATCCGATCACGGGCAAGCCCGGCTGGTGGGAATCGCTTGTCGGGCCGGGCAAGCCGATCGACACAGACAGGTTCTTTGTCATCTGCTCGAACATTCTCGGCGGCTGCATGGGCTCGACCGGCCCGGCCTCGATCAATCCCAAAACCGGCGAGCCCTATGGCTTGAACTTTCCGGTCATCACCATTGGCGACATGGTGGAGGCTCAGGCCCGGCTCATCGACTCTTTGGGCATCGATCAGCTCTTTGCTGTTATCGGCGGCTCGATGGGCGGCATGCAGGTGCTGGAATGGGCATCGCGCTACAAGGATCGCGTGTTCGCAGCTGCGCCTATCGCAACGGCCGCCTGGCACTCGTCGCAGAACATCGCGTTCCATGAGGTCGGGCGGCAGGCCGTGATGGCGGACCCGGAATGGAAGAGCGGCAACTATTACGCCTCGGGCACGGTGCCGAAGAACGGCCTCGCGGTCGCGCGCATGGCTGCGCACATCACGTATCTTTCGGAAGAGGCCTTGCACCGCAAGTTCGGCCGCTCTCTGCAAGACCGCTCGGAGAAAACGTTTTCGTTCAGCGCTGACTTCCAGGTCGAGAGCTATTTGCGGCATCAGGGCTCGACGTTCGTTGATCGCTTCGACGCCAACAGTTATCTCTACATCACGCGCGCGATGGACTATTTCGACATGCGCGAAAGCGCGGGCGGCACTTTGGCGAATGCGTTTCGCGGCACCAAAACGCGCTTTTGCGTCGTCTCGTTCACATCCGACTGGCTTTACCCGACGAAGGAAAGCCGCGAGATCGTGCAAGCCTTGAACGCCGTTGCCGCCAACGTGTCGTTCGTCGAGATCGAGAGCGACAAGGGGCATGACGCGTTCCTGCTCGAAGAGCCGACGTTCTTCGCGACGATCCGCGGTTTTCTCAATGCCGCCGCGGTAAAGCGCGGCCTTGGCGCGCCGAAAGAGGTATCGCGATGAATGCCCCGGATCTCGGCAAAATCGTCGGCGCTCCGAAAACACCGCGCCTCGACCACGTTCTCATTACCGAGATGGTCGAAGCGGGCTCGCGGGTGCTCGATGTGGGTTGCGGCGACGGCGAACTTTTGCAGCTTCTGACCGAGCGCAAAGGTGTCGACGGTCGTGGCGTGGAATTGCAGCGCGATAAGGTCAATGCCTGCGTTGCGCGCGGACTTTCCGTCATCCAGGGCGACGCCGACCGCGATCTCGATAACTATCCGGATCAGGCGTTCGACTACGCCATTCTTTCGCTGACAATCCAGGCGACACGGCAACCGAAGACGGTGCTCGAAAATCTGCTGCGCATTGGTCGGCGGGCCATCGTGTCGTTCCCGAATTTCGGGCACTGGCAGGTGCGCACGAAGCTGCTGTTCACCGGCCGCATGCCGGTCAACGACAATCTGCCGGACGCCTGGTATCTGACGCCGAACGCGCATCTGTGCACGATCCGCGATTTCGCCGATCTCTGTGCGTTGGTGAACGCTGACGTCGAACAGGCCGTTGCCTTCAACGCCTATGGTGCGCGATTGCCGATCCGCTGGTCGCTGTCGATGCAGAATTTGTTCGGAGAAAAAGCCGTGTTCCTGCTGCGCGGTCCGAAGCCCGAAGCCGCGGCGGCGACACTCACCTGAAAGGGCGAATACCGGCGGTCGTTCGCGTATCGGCCGGCTTCAGGATCGCAGGTTGGGCGACGACGCGTTTGCCGCTGCCGACCGGCGCCATCACTTCTTTCGTCGCTTCAACAAGTATGACGCCCGCAACGCCAATGGACATGCTCGGACCGAAGCGCTCCAGCGCAGGCGCCATGCGTAGCATCAGGCGTTGGTTGACCGGCGGGAAGTAGAGCGATTCCCCCCAATCGACGGGCGTAAAGAGCGCATCCGTCAATTGCGTTTCGAGCTGGCCGCGACTGAACGGCAATCCGTAACCGAAGGGCGTGCGGTCCATGCGCGACCAGAGTCCGCGGCGGTTGGGGACGACGAACAGCGCGCGGCCGTCCGGCTTCAGCACCCGCCAGATTTCCCGTAGCAGCGGGCCGGGCCGTTCTGATTGCTCCAGGCAATGGACCGCCAGCAACCGATCAATCGAATTATCGGGCAGCGGCCATTGGTGGTCGCCGACGAGCACCGAGTGGCAATGGCCCGAGCGCGGCCAGACTACGGCGCCTTGGCGCGCGGGCATCAGACAGGCAAGGCTATGGGCTTCGGTGCGAAACGTGCCGAGAAATGGCGACGGAAAGCCTGCTCCAGCGATCGCGAGGCCGTTAACCCGTTTCCATCTTTCCCGGATGGCCAAGGTCAGTTGGCGCCGCACGACCCGTCCGAGCGGGGTCCGGTAGAAATCTCTCAAGGTTTTGGCGTCGAGAGGCATCTTGGCGCTTAAGTAATTCGATCAAATCTGAGCATCGGACCCTCTCTAGACGATCCGACCATCGAGAGACAGTCCGGACACGCAACAAATGGATTTTCACTGCGTCGTTTCGCTGCGTTTGACAGGGCGTTCCGAGCCAACCAAAGTCCCCCGCCATGGGAGCCCTTGATATCGTTCTTCTGCCGTGTCTCACGGACAATTACTGCGTCATTCTGCATGAGCCGGAAACCGGCGAAACAGCAGCAATCGACGCGCCGAGCGCGGCTGCCATCAAAGCCGCATTGGCTGAGCGCGGCTGGCGGCTCAATCACCTCTACATCACGCATCATCATACCGACCACACAGGCGGCATCGAAGAGCTGAAAGCTTTCTACGGCATGCCCGTCACGGGGCCGGAGGCCGAGGCCGACCGAATTCCGGGCTTGACGCAAGGCGTCACTGCGAAAAGCGAATTGTCTTTCGCCGGTCATCCGATCCAAGTGCTCGAAACGCCTGGGCATACGCTCGGCCACATCACCTACTATTTCCCCAACGACGGAATTGTCTTTACCGGCGACACGCTGTTCTCGCTCGGTTGCGGCAAGATCTTCGAGGGTGACCCGAGGATGATGTGGGAGTCGCTGTCGAAAATTGCAGCCCTTCCCGGCGATACCAACATCTACTGTGGGCACGAGTACACGCTGAACAACGCCCGCTTTGCGCTGACGATCGAACCGGAAAACGAGGCGCTGAAAGTCAGAGCGGCGGAAGTCGAAGCCTTGCGCGCAAGTGGCAAGCCGACGCTGCCCACGACAATCGGGCTCGAAATGGCAACGAATCCATTCCTCAGGCCGCAATCGCGCCCAATTCAGGCGCGGCTCGGAATGCTCGGTGCTCCCGACTGGGAGGTTTTCTCGCGCATCCGGCAGTTGAAAAATAAGGCCTAGGGCCCGCGCATCCGGGAGAAGACCGCAATGAACCCCGACCTTTCCGGCGATGACGTCATTGCGCTGCTTGAGCTTTCTCCGCATCCCGAGGGCGGGCACTTCCGCGAGACCTTTCGCGACAAGGCCGAGCCGGGAAAGCGCGCGGCATCGACTGCGATCTACTTTCTACTCAAAGCCGGAGAACGTTCGCATTGGCATGCGGTGGACGCAGCCGAAGGCTGGCATTTCTATGCCGGTGCGCCATTGTTGCTCGAAATCTCGCCAACGGGCGGGCCGATCGAAAAGGTCCATCTTGGCAGCAATCTCGCGGACGGCGAGCGGCCACAGGCGATTGTTCCCGCAGGGCATTGGCAACAAGCGCGCAGCCTCGGAAAATGGACGCTCGTCGGCTGCACGGTGGCGCCCGCTTTCACGTTCGAGGGCTTCACGTTGACGGCTCCGGATTTCTCACCCGTGTCGCGTCCATCTGTCGATTAAGCGGCGCAATGGCAACAGCCAAACGCGTTTCAACGATCTCCACACGCCATCCCCAGAGCAATTAGCCTAGCGCGTGGCGCGCTCGACCTCCATCCACGGGTTAATTGTCTCTTTGGTGCAGGAGCGGGCTGCCGCTTCTTGTGGGGGGCCTTCGACTCGTCAAATAGTGACTGCGAATCAAGTTCCGATTCACGGGGGTTGCAGTCCATGAAACGCGAGTCCTTAGGGCCCGTCCTTACAACGGTGTTCGTCGATTACGACAACATCTATCTGTCGCTGAAGCGAAAGAACGAAGATGCTGCAAAGCGCTTCGCCAAAGACAGCGGCGTGTGGCTGCAAGGCATTGTATCCGGTGAACTGATAACCGCGACGAACGGATTTGCGTTGTCGGGCGAACGCCGGATCGTGATGAACCGCTGCTACGGCAATCCAGTGCCGCGCCGAAACACGCACGACAATTCGACGGACATGAATTCGTTTCCGTTCATCCGTCACCATTTCCTGCGCTCGGGCTTCGAGGTGATCGA
The DNA here is from genome assembly GCF_905067615.1 of Hyphomicrobium sp. MC8b. Lineage (NCBI taxonomy): Bacteria > Pseudomonadati > Pseudomonadota > Alphaproteobacteria > Hyphomicrobiales > Hyphomicrobiaceae > Hyphomicrobium > Hyphomicrobium sp. MC8b. The sequence continues at coordinate 3,863,915 of NZ_LR898465.1, forward strand.
CTGCCCGCCGCTGACCGCTCAGCTCAAGAACTCCGCCGACATCCGCATCGTGATGGACGTGCGCGATATTCTCAATCACGACACGTATTTCGACGAGTTCATCATCCTGTCGGGCGACGCGGATTTCACGCCGTTGCTGCATCGCCTGCGTGCGCATGCGCGGCGAACGGTGGTCTTCGCGAACGATCATACGGCGCAGCCCTACACGGCGATCAGCGACGGCGAAATTCGCGAGTCGGATCTCATCGCGCTGCTGACGAGCAACCGGGCCATCTCGGGCGAGACTGCACGGGAAATTCCGGCGCCTGCACCGGCCATCGACGTCGAGGCTGCACGCAAAGCGATCCTGGCTGAAGTCGTCGATTTCGTGCGCAGTGCGCCGCAGGCCGTGCCGCTGGAAACGCTTGCGGATCGCGCCGTGCGCATCATCGGTCGCGACAAGACGGTCGGAACGAACTGGGGCAACTATGGATCGTTCCGCGATCTGCTGCTCGCCGACCTGCCGGACGACATCCATTTGAGCGATACACCTCCCTATACGGTGTTCGACGCAAACCGGCATATCTCGGCAACCGGGCTTATTGCTCCGCAGTTGGCAGCACCGGCAGCCGAGCCACAGCCGGCGCCGCGCCGCGAGTATGCGCCAGAGCCGGTTCGCGCCGAGCCGTCGCAGGTTCAGGCTCAACCACCGCGGCGCGAATACACGCCGGAACCCTCCCGGATCGAGGCACAGCCGCAACAGCCTCAACGCCGCGAATACGCACCAGAGCCCGCTCGCATAGAGGCCCAGCCGCAACCGACAGCACTCGCGCCGGCAGCGCGAATTGCAGCGCCTCAGCCGGCTCCTGCACCCGCTCCGGCCTTGCAGCCCACCCCTTATCAGGCGCCCGCGCCGCAGCAGCGCTACATCGACCGGACCTCGGCGCCTCCGGCGCCGCCGATGGCTGCACCACGCCCCGCTCCTCAGCAGGCGGCTGCCCCGTTGATGCCGCAGCGGCCGGTGTCGCAAGCTCCGGCACCGACGTACCAGCCCGAGCCGAGGCGGGAGTTGCCGCGTGCTCAGGCTCAGCAGCCAGCACCGCCGCCGCCCGTGACGGCTGCGCCGCGCAATGCCGACCAGGCGACGCAAATCCAGCAGTCTATCGCGCGCATTCACGAAGCGTGTCAGGCCCCGGCGCTGGCGCCTGCCGAATATCGCGTGCTCTTCGACGTCATGTCGCAAGAGATTTCGACGAACGGGCTGCAGGGTGCGCAGACGCTCGTCAACATCACACAGCGGGCGCGCGAGTTCGGCCTCGACATCAAGCGAGACGATCTGCGCTTCATCTACGACGTGGTGAGCGAGAGCGATCCGTGGTTCGAGCAGGGAACGTCAGCGGGCTTGTTTGCAAGCCGCTTCCGGAACTTCGTTGTCGCGCGCTGCCGCAGCCAGGGCCTCAGTCTGTCGGCCGATGAGCTCGATCTGATCGAAGCGTGGTTTTCGGCGCCGCAGCAACAACAGCACGCCCAACCGCAGCAGACCGCACGTCAGCAACAACAGGCTTATGGCGGCGGGCGGCCAGCGGCTCCGGCTCCCCAACAGCCGATGTCCGGGCAGCTTCCGGGGGCGCCGGGGGCCGGCGGCGAGCGCTGGTGGAACGTCGAAGGAAGCCGCCAGAACATGCCCGAGCAGCGTGGCGTCGATCCGCGCGGGGCGAACGCTTACGCTCAGCAGCAGGGCGAAAGCGAAGATGAATTTCCGCGTATCGTGCGTTCCAGGTTTCGCGGCTAACGCCGCGGGCGCGCTTCCGCGACTAACGGCCCGATTTAACTCCGATACGAAAAAAGGCTCTGGCAGGACATCCTGCCAGGGCCTTTTTTTTTCTTTTGCGCTCGCTGCAATCAATTACGTCGGTTGCGCTGACAGAGGTCAGTGCTCGGCAATGATCCAGCGTACGCTGGAAACTTGGCTGGCTCCCGGCTGCGCCGGGATGACGGGAAATGGAGCAGCTTTCCCTCAATTCATCCCCGAGTTTGTCAAGATGACGGGGACGACAGCCCTTTGCAAACGATGGCTCTTAAAAATCATGGCCGGGCGCGAAACCGCCCGGCCATGACGAAGTGGTACGCTCTGAGTATTTTTGGGCAGCTACGAGAATTAGCTCGCGAGGTACTGCCCGCCGTTGGCTGTCAGCGTCGAGCCGGTGATGAAGCCGGCATCGTCGGACGCCAGGAACACGACGCAGCGTGCGATCTCGTTCGGCTCGCCCAAACGGCCGACGGGAATCTGCGGAAGAATGCTTTTCTCCAATACTTCCTGCGGTACAGCCTTGACCATTTCGGTCGCGATATAACCGGGGCAGATAACATTGACCGTAATGCCCGCGCGGGCGCCTTCCTGAGCGAGCGCCTTGGTGAAGCCGATGTCGCCGGCCTTCGACGCCGAATAGTTCACTTGGCCCATTTGGCCTTTCTGGCCGTTGATGGACGAGATGTTGATGACGCGGCCGAACTTGCGCGCGCGCATGCCTTCCCAGACCTGACGCGTGACGTTGAAAAGACCGTTCAGGTTGGTGCCGATGACGTCGTCCCACTGCTGCTTCGTCATTTTGTGGAACATGACGTCACGCGTGATGCCAGCGTTGTTCACGAGCACGTCGATGGGGCCGACATCTTTCGCGATCTGCGCGACGGCCTTCTCCGTTGCTTCGTAGTTGCCGACATCGAACTTGTAGACGGGAATGCCGGTTTCGATCTGAAAGGCTTGTGCAGCCTGATCGTTACCAGCGTAGCTCGCTGCCACCCGATAACCGGCGCTCTTCAGAGCGATCGAAATCGCGTGGCCAATGCCGCGCGTGCCTCCCGTGACGAGGGCAACCCGTGCCATAGCAGTCTCTCCCTAGATTTTCTGATTGTGATTGTCGATGGAAACGCAGCCGCTTGAACACAAGCGGCTGCGCGATGGATTTGATCAGGCTTAGTCGCGGGCGACGCACATGGCGACGCCCATGCCGCCGCCGATGCACAACGTGGCGAGACCCTTCTTGGCATCGCGGCGCTGCATCTCATAGACGAGCGTGTTCAGGATGCGCGCGCCCGAGGCGCCGATCGGATGACCGATGGCAATCGCGCCGCCGTTGACGTTGACCTTGTCGGTATCCCAGCCAAGGCCCTTGTTCACGGCAATCGCCTGCGCGGCGAACGCTTCGTTGGCTTCGATCAGGTCGAGATCGTTGATCGACCAACCGGCCTTCTCCAGTGCCTTCTTCGACGCCGAGATCGGGCCGGTGCCCATGATCGACGGATCGACACCAGTCGTCGCCCACGAGACGATGCGAGCGAGCGGCTTGATCCCGCGCTTCTTCGCTTCCTCGGCGCTCATCAGCACGACGACCGCAGCACCGTCGTTGATGCCGGACGCGTTGGCGGCGGTGACGGTGCCCTCTTTCGGATCGAAGGCCGGACGCAGCTTGGCGACGCTATCGTAGGTGACGCCGTCCTTGATGTATTCGTCCTGCTCGACGACCGTGTCGCCCTTGCGGCCCTTAATGGTGACGGGGATGATCTCGTCCTTGAACTTGCCGGCCTTGCGCGCGGCTTCAGCTTTGTTCTGCGATGCGACGGCGAATTTGTCCTGCTCTTCACGCGTAATCTGCCACTGGCGCGCGACGTTCTCGGCCGTCGTGCCCATGTGATAGTTGTTGAAGGCGTCCCAGAGGCCGTCCTTCACCATCGTGTCGATCAATTTCATGTCGCCCATCTTGGTGCCGTCGCGCATGTGCGCGGCGTGGGTCGACTGGCTCATGCTTTCCTGTCCGCCCGCGACGACGATCGACGCTGCGCCGGTCTGGATCTGCTGCATGCCGAGAGCGACGGCGCGCAGGCCCGAGCCGCAAATCTGATTGATGCCCCAAGCCGGGGAATCAACCGGGATGCCAGCGCCAACCGACGCCTGACGCGCCGGGCCCTGGCCCTGAGCGGCGGTCAAAACCTGACCGAGGATCACTTCGGAAACGTCGCCCGCCGGCACGTTCGCGCGCTGGAGCGCGGCTTTGATAGCAATTTCTCCAAGCTTCGACGCCGGCAGCGAGGCCAGCGCTCCGTTGAAGGAACCGACGGGTGTACGCGCGGCACCCGCAATAACGATCGTCGAAGCGTCTTGGCTCATTTGCGGCCCCTCCCTGGGCAGAGTAATCTTTTTCGTGAAGATTTATCGAAAGCCTTGCTGCTGCGCCAGTTTTTACGGCGTCAATCTGAAGACGAAAACAGTTTGCAGTGAGCGGCCATATTCAGCAATTGCGACCTCTTGCCTAGACTGCCCAATTGCGCTGGCTCAGGCCCGCCCAAAGGAGTGACAGAAACGTCTGGCGAAGGGCCCCCAGGGTGTGGTACGCTGCCGCAGTGCAGCAACCCGCTGATAAGCCGTCGATAGAGAACGCGAACGCGATGTTGACCAACCCAGATCCTCAAACGCAGGCGCCTAAAAAAGAAGCGGTCGTTATTAAGAAGTACGCCAACAGGCGGCTCTATAACACCGAGACGAGCACCTACGTGACGCTCGAAGATCTCGCGAAGATGGTTCGCGGCGATCGGGACTTCGTTGTTTACGATGCCAAGAACGGCGATGATCTGACTCACGCCGTTCTGACGCAGATCATCGTTGAGCAGGAAAGCCGCGAAGGCGGACAGGCGTTGCTGCCGATTCCGTTCCTCCGCCAGCTCATTCGCTTTTACGACGATAGCATCGCGCGGATGGTGCCGAGCTACCTGCAGTTCAGCCTCGAGCATCTGGTGAAAGAGCAATCGCGGTTCCGCGAGCAGTTCGCATCGGCGTTTTCCAATCCGGCCGCGGCCTTCGAGTTCTATCAGCAGCAGGCTCGCCAAAACATGGCGATGTTCGAGCAGGCCATGTCGATGTGGGCGTCGTTCGGGTCGCCCGGCAGCGGCAAGCCTGGCGAAGGTCAGCCGTCTTCCGCACCAGCCGCGACGACGGAATCTCCTGGAGACCGCAACGAGCTCGACGAACTCAAGTCGCAGCTTTCAGCCATGCAGCAGAAGATAGAGAAGCTCTCGCAGTCGCGTCCCTAAGCGACTGCGATAATGCGCGGCGAGACCGTCAGGCGGCTTCGACGTAGTCGGTGCTGTCGAACGGCATGCCGTAATAATAACCTTGCATGTAGGTTATTCCGGCGCTCTTCAGAAAACGGGCAGAGCGCTCGTCTCCCACCCACTCGGCAACCGTCTCCATACCGAACGTGTTAGCGAGTTCGATCATCGTCTTGACGAAGATCTGATCGCTGGTGTCGTCGGCAAGATTTTTGACGAAGGCGCCGTCGATCTTGACCATGTCGACGTTGCGCCGCTTCAAATTCTTAAATGACGTGTAACCGGCGCCGAAATCGTCGATGGCGACGCGGCAGCCCAACTCGTTCAACGTATCGACGAAATTCACCGATTGATCGAGTTCTTCAAGGGCAACGGTTTCCGTAATCTCGACGATCATCCGCGGCAACACGTCGGGGCGATCCCGGGTCAGACGGCGCAGCGCCGTCACCCATTCGAGATCGGAACAGGTCAGGCCGGAGACATTCACGGACAGTGTCAATTCGCGGTGCCGCTTCAGCAGATCGACCGTCAGCTCCAATGTCCGGCGGTCGATCAGACGCGAGAGCCCGAGATGCTCGGCGATCGGCACGAATTCGCCGGCCGAGACGAGGCTGCCATCGGGACGCTCCATGCGCAGCAATGCTTCGTAGATTTCGGCCTTACCGGTTTTCGTCGAAATCATCGGCTGCAGGACGAGACGCATGCGGTTGTCGTCGAGCGCGGCAATGACGCCCTCGGCGATCGATTTGTTCCGCATGCGGTTGCCTTCGGCCGACGGCGACGGCTCGTGCGCGATAAAGCAATCGAAGCGTTTCGATTTGGCGACATCGAGGGCGCGCAGCGCGAAGTTCACCGTGTCCTGCACCGACTTCGCTTGGTCGGGGATGATGACGCCGCCCAGAGAGATCGTCGCCGACAATTGGGCGACTGAGGTTCTGATCGTGGTCTCGCGAACGGCTTTGATGAAGCGGTCGGCGGCAATGCGAAGCGCGCCTTGTCCGCAGCCGAGCATAATGATCCCGAACTTGTTGGACGAATACCGCCCGATGACGTCGCCGCCGCGCAGCTTTTCGCGAATACGGCGGCCAACCTCGGCGATGACCTGGTCGCCGATCTCGATACCGAACGTTTCGTTGATAACGGCCAGATTGTTGACCGAGATCATCAGGAACGCGCACGGCTGATAGTGCCGCTCGGCGCGGGCGAGGATAGCACCCAAGGCTTCGGTCAGGCGCGTGCGGTTGAGCTGACCAGTCAATTCGTCGAGATCATCGCGAACGAGCCGGCGCTGCTGTTCGAGGTATTCCTCGGAGATGACGCGAATGACGCCACGCGCACGCGCCGCGTGGCCGTCGGCGCCCGGCCACCAGCGGCCCTGATCTTCCACGCGGATCTCATGTTCGCTACGCTGGCCGTTTGGACGCAGCCGGTATTGCAGACGGTAGGGCACGCCGCGTACGCGGTCGGCGCCGACGCTGCGTGACAAAGCTTCCAGGCGGGAATTCAGATGCTCGGGTGCAATCAGAGCGTGATAGGCGGCACCCGTGGCGATCTTGCTCATGTCTCTGACGCCGAGGATGTCAGACGCATTGCTTTCCCACTCGACGCGGCCGGTGGTCAGATCCCAGACGTAGGCCGTCTCCTCGATCGACGACAGGATGCCGACGAGATCGAGCCCCTCCGTTTCGGTCAATGTATCCGGCACATCGGACATCGATTGCGCCCGAGCGTCTGAGGTCAGGCCGGCAGGATATTCATCTGGACTCGGCGCGGAAACCACGGCGTGTTCTCGGTTTACTCACAGCAGGCCTTCCAACTTTCGTCGAAGATGGAAGGTGCCGAAACGATCGGGAAATTATTCCGGTTTCGTTAATGAGCCGTGAACACCTGGCCGCCATTGGCGCGCGGCAGACCGAAGGCAGGTGCATGGGCCGCCTTCCGTACCGCCGTCATCGTCGGATTGCTAAAACTTAGTGGTCGGCGCCGATGTTGAGATCGCGGCGAGCGACGCGGATGCCGATCGTGTAACCGCCGATCACGTCGATCAGTGTTGCGACGAGGATCAGGAAGAACACCGACGTCGCGGCCTGGGCAACGAGCAGGAATTCCGCACCGACGGCCATAAAGACGATCATCGACAAAGCATGATCGATCAACGTCGAGGTGGTCGTGAAGGTGGACTTCACGATCTCGATGAAAAGCAGGATGAGCGTCACGAGCAGGATGAGGTCACCCCAACCGAATTTCCAATCGCCGCCGCTCAGGAGATGGATCCGGAAAATGTAGTGATTGGGATCCGTCAGAACTTCGGGTCCCATCGTCATTACGACCGCGTTGTAAAGGAGGAAGGCGAGAACCAAGAGCGGAAGGGCTCTGATCGACATGAAGCTCTCCTGAGATTTCAATCACCCCGTGGCCAGCTCGCTCAGACCGGACTTTGCAAGCCAGACTCTCGGGCGCGGCCGGGGTTTATAGGCACGCTCCGCCTCGTTTGCCAAGCGACGGTGGCCGGCGCAAGGCAACGCACGCCGGAACCTCGGCTCCGGCGCTACACAACCCTTTTCGTCGCTGAAACGACTTACTCTTCGTTGGCTGGCGGCAGAATCTGGCGGCCGCGGTACTTGCCCGACTTGAGGTCGATGTGGTGCGGACGGCGGCGTTCGCCGCTATCCTTGTCTTCCACGTAAGCCCGGGCGGTCAGGGCGTCGTGCGAACGGCGCTGCCCCCGCTTCATCGGGGACGTTTTTTTGCGTGGAACTGCCATCAGTGTTGCTCCAAAAGTGACATCCCACCCCACAAATGCGGGCGGGCCGCCGAACATGCGGCGGAAATGCCGAACGTCTTAATTGCTGGATGAACCGGCGGCGCCTTGTTTTGGGCGCGCTCAGTACCTCGGGCGGGGCTTATACGCAAGTTAGAGGAGAAAAGCCAGTCCCCTGCGAAGCCATCTTAATAGGGCCTTCTGGGCAGGACGCAAGCGAACTGACCCGATGGGGCGAGCCGCATCCGGACTTGGATTGCATTGGCAAGGCGCTGAAGCCCCGGCCCCGGCCGGCCGGCGTTTCGCTCCAATGGGTTAGGCAGCGACACGGCCAAGCGTGCCGCGTCCCGGACCGACAGGCTTCGGGCTGGCTTATCGAAATGATGTTCGGCCGCCGCGCCGATGCCGAAAATGCCCGGCCCCCACTGGGCGATATTGAGGTAAATTTCCATGATCCGGCGCTTCGACCAGATCACCTCCGTTAGATAGGTCAGCGGCAGCTCGATGGCCTTGCGGACGTAACTCTTGGACGGCCACAGAAACAGGTTTTTCACGACCTGCATCGATATCGTGCTGCCGCCCCGCGCGCGGCCATCCGTGTTTTCTATCGCTTCCTCGATGGCTTCGAGATCGACTCCGGGATGCTGGCAGAAGCGAGCATCTTCACTGAGTATGACGGCACGAACGATGTTCGGCGAAATCTGACCGAACGGCACCCATTCCTGGACCACGGGCTGGCCGGTGAGCCAATGCTGCAGCATCAGCATCGAGGCCGGAGGATTGACGAAACGATAAGCCACGATCAGCGCCAGAACGAGCGCCAGCCAGCCGATGGCGATCCAGACCAGCAGCTTCAATCCGCGCTTCAAGAGCCCCCAAATGCTTCCAGAAGGCTGTGGAGGCCGATCTACGGCGGTGGGGGGCTCTATTCCCGCGTCGTCTGCCCTTAGCGGTTCGGAGCGCGTCGCCGTGTCGATGCGAAGGCCGCCCGAAGCTGCCTGAGGGGGCGTCAGGAAATGCGGCTCGAACATGCGCTGCGGGATCATATGGCCGAGATCGGTGCTCGCGGCAGCTGTGGGCGACGGCAGCACGAGTTCGGCGATATCGAGGGGCTTGTGGGGCTTGATTTCGCGGAGCGCCTCCGCGGCCGCCGCTTCGATTGCCGAGAGCGATCGTGACGAGGCTTCAGCGTCAATCTCGGAAAAGATAGCGTCTGCCGAGAGCGTGCCAGCCGCAGCATGCGCATGGCTGCCTGCAGGCATCGCGGGAGCAGGCGCGGGCGATGTGCTCGGCTCAGGCTGAAAGGCGCGCGCAGGCAGTGGCCGCGGCGGCTGCAGCGACATTTCGGCCTCCGCCGGCCGGGAGGGAGCCCTTTGCGGCACGTTCATAGGCGGCGCGGCAGATAACCCCGATGTCTCGTCCGGCCGATCCATGCTTTGCTTCAATCGATCACGTTGTGCTAACCGCGTGCCACATATCGCCGAACCATGGCCATGTTTGAGCAGTGGTCGGATTCTCGGGGGAGAGCATAAGGCAGTGTCACAGTTTCTTGTCCAGCTTGGCAACTCCGCAACAGTCGTCGAAGCCTATTTAACCTCTGCTCTCGCCCGACAGGAAAGCGAGGGCACCCCTGCGCGCCTCGCCGATGCTATCCGCCATGCCGTCCTGGGCGGCGGCAAACGCTTTCGGCCCTTCCTGGTTTTCCACAGCGCTGCGCTATTCGGCGCGACCGAGGAAGCGGCACTTCCCGCGGCAGGGGCCATCGAATGCATCCATTGCTATTCTCTAGTGCACGACGATCTGCCGTCGATGGACAACGACGAGCTTCGGCGCGGCCGCCCGACGGTGTGGAAGGCGTACGACGACTGGACCGCAATTCTCGTTGGCGATGCGCTGCAGGCATTTGCTTTTGAGCTGGTTGGGCGGCCGGAGAGCAACAGCAATCCGAGTATCAGAGCCGATCTCGTGCACATTCTTGCCGTCGCCTCAGGCGCGATCGGCATGGTCGGCGGCCAGCAGCTTGATCTCGAAGCGGGGAAACTCAGCAATCAGCCGACGCCGACGATCGAAAGCATCATGCGATTGCAAGCGATGAAGACCGGCGCGCTGATTACGGCGGCGTGCGAGATGGGTGCCGTCGTCGGTGGTGCGAAGCCGGAGGAACGCGCGGCGCTGAAGACGTACGGCGAGCACGTGGGTGCTGCGTTCCAGATCAGCGACGATCTGCTCGATGCGGAAGGCTCAAGCGCCGACACGGGCAAAGCTACCGGCAAGGATGCCGCCGCCGGTAAAGCAACGCTTATCGGCATGCTCGGAATCAAAGAGGCGCGTAGCCACCTCGACCGTTCGATCGCGGCAGCTATCGCAGCCCTCAACGTGTTCGGAGAAAAGGCAGAGCCTCTCGCCGACGCTGCGCGGCTTATGGGCCGCCGCGACAGCTAGCGAGAGGCGAGATCGGCGCGTTACCAGAACTTGTAGTTCAAGCCGACGCGAACGGTCTGGAAGTCGTTGTTTATGCGATCGCCGCTCGATAGCGTATCGTCGCCGAAGCCCATGTAGAGATACTCGGCCTTCATGCTCCAGTTCGGAGCAAACGCCCACTCGACACCGCCGCCGGCTGCATAGCCAGCCTTCGTGTCGTTGTCGCGGAAGTTTCCGATGCCTGCGAGATTGACGTTGGTATCGAAGTCCGCAACGGCGAGACCGGCCGTGCCATAAACCAGGAACGGTCCGCTCGCGTATCCGAGACGTCCGCGCACGGTCGAAAACCAGTTCACACTGCTATGCGCCGTGTCACCGAACTGATCGAACGCGCTGCCGCTGATATCCGCACCCTGGAAATCGCCTTCAAAGCCGAAGACGAAATTGCCACGCTGCCAGTTATAGCCGATCTGACCACCACCAAAGCCGCCTTCGGGCTTCGTGAAAGTCGAGTTCGACCAGCCGTAGCCGCCGTTGATACCGATGTAAGCGCCCTGCCAGATCGAAGGCTCACTGTACTGAACAACTGGAGCCGCAGGCGGATTGTATGGCTGGTAAGGACCGAGATCGGCTGCCCAAGCGCTTCCGCTTGCAGTCAACGCGAGCACAGCTCCGCCCAGGAGGGACTTAGCGATTTGCGATTTCATTTTTAGAACCCCGTCACAGTAGGCCCAGCGGCCCAATCGTACGCACTAACGCCAACAACCCATTTGGGGTTCCAGTTGGACAATTTCGATGCGCAAACCGATACGCTGGTATGCATCAACTAGCGGCCACGAATGGCCTAGGTATTTCTGAAATGCCCTATTAACGGGTGGATACTAATAACGCGTTGATTAAACGCAATTAGACTCGCGCCGCTAATCCACTTTTATCTGCATTGATCTTTTCTTTACGAGCCATCCGCTTATCCCGCAGTTTAAGAAGCGGTAATATCCAGTATGCGAGCCTAATTTCGCGCCGGGATTTCTCGGGATCGACGAGATGGGACGTCGGCAGTTTCTGCGTGAATGAACTCTCCATGAGTGTACCCAGCGGAAGCTGAAGCTCGTCCTGTAAGGCGATCATACGTGCATAAAGTTCAGAGAGCGGCGTGATCAATCGACCGAAACCGTTGCGCGCCTGCGCCCAGCCGACGAGATAAAGACCGCGCAATCCTGGCGGAAATGCGCCGCCGTAAACTTGCACGACGTTATTCTTCACATCGACGAGGCCTTCGGGCAGAAACGGGAACGTGGTGTTGAAGCCCGTTGCCGCAACGATCATGTCGTAGGTGCCGGTCGTGCCATCGACGAATGTGACCGTGTCGCCATCGACGTGATCGATAGCCGGACGCGGCTTCACGCGACCCAAGCGAATGGCATTCAACAGATCCGTTCCGAACGCGGGATGACGCTCGAAAATTTTGTGTTTGGGCTGCTGCAAACCGTAACGACGATAGTCGCCGATGCTGATGGCGATGATCGATTTCAAGATCGCGCGCTGCAGGAAGATCGGCAGGCCCCAGATCGGAAGGTCCGTCAGCGGACGACCGAGAAACGTTTTGGGCAAATACCAATAGCCTGACTGCAAACTGATATCGCACGATTTGCCGAAGCGCCCCGCATCGACAGCCATATCGACACCAGAGTTGCCGCCGCCGATGACAAGCACGCGCTTGTCGTCGAACTGGTGCGGAGCGACGTAATCCTTCGAGTGCAGCAGCTCGCCCGTGTAAGTGCCCTGGAACGTTGGATAGCGCTTATCCCAATGGTGGCCGTTGCAGACGATGACGCCCTTGTACGTCCGCTCCTCACCGTCGGCGAACTTCACGGTCCAATGACCGGCGTCGTCAGGCGCGGCGTGAACGACCTGCTTGTTGAATTCGGCGTTGGCGTAAAGTCCGCGATCCTTCGCGAAATCCGTCAGATAGCTGAGCATCTGGTCGGCCGACGGAAAATCCGGAAAATCATCCGGCATCGGGTAGTCGGTATATTCCGTCGCCTTTTTGGACGAAACGATGTGCGCATTGCGATAAACGCCGTGTAGCCAGTTGCCGCCCACGCCTGGCGCGGCGTCGATCAGATCGAAGGGGATGCCGCGGTGCTTCAAGGCCGCGGCCATCGCCAAACCCACGGGGCCTGCGCCAACGATGATGTGACGCTCGAGCGTGCTTATACCTTCGCTCATTCTCTGAAATATCCTTGATGGCGGATGCTCATGCATCCATCAGCAACGCGTCCGCAAGGCGGAGGGTCCCTGGGGAAGCGGTCGTAATCGTCCGCTTCGATACATCATTGACCGACCGCAATGCGAGCGCAGCAACGTCGCAAACGCCGCACTTAGGCGGCGATTTTCCAAGAATTACTTAAGAAATAGCCGCTTTCTTGCTTAATCGGAAGGGCAGCTATTCGGCAGCCTCTCCACCGGCAACGGCGCCCGCGCCGAAGCGGCGGGAAATATAGTCCTCGACGATGGCCTTGAAATCTCCGGCGATATTGGGACCGCGGAGCGTCATGGCCTTTTTTCCGTCGATGAATACTGGGGCGGCGGGACTTTCTCCCGTGCCCGGCAGGGAGATGCCGACGTCGGCGTGCTTGCTCTCGCCGGGACCGTTCACGATGCAGCCCATCACGGCGAAGTTCAGCGTTTCGACGCCGGGATACTGCGTCTTCCAGTCGGGCATACGATCGCGGATCATATCCTGGATGTCGCGCGCCAGTTCCTGGAATACGGTCGATGTCGTGCGGCCGCAGCCGGGGCATGCCGCGACAACCGGCACAAACGAGCGCAGACCCATCGTCTGCAGCAGCTCCTGCGCGGCGCGGACTTCCTGTGTACGGTCGCCGCCGGGCTCGGGCGTCAGCGAGAAGCGGATGGTATCGCCGATGCCTTGCTGCAAGAGAATGCCCAGCGCAGCGGAAGACGCAACGATGCCCTTCGAGCCCATGCCGGCTTCTGTCAGCCCCAGGTGCAGCGCGTAGCGGCAGCGGTCGGCGAGCATGGCGTAGACGGCCAAGAGATCCTGGATCGAGGAAACCTTGCCGGAAACGATGATCTTGTTGGCGTTAAGGCCCATTTCCTCGGCACGCTGCGCCGACATCAGCGCCGACTGCACCATGGCTTCGTGCATGACGCTGCGTGCGGGTTTCGGCTCGGCGGACTTGGCGTTCTCGTCCATCAAATGCGTCAGCAGCTCAGCGTCGAGCGAGCCCCAGTTGACGCCGATGCGGACCGGCTTGTTGTACGTCATCGCCATGTCGATGATGGCGCCGAACTGCTTGTCTTTCTTGTCCTTGAAGCCGACGTTGCCGGGATTGATGCGGTACTTGTCGAGGGCTTCGGCGCAGTCCGGATTTTCGCCCAGAAGCTTGTGGCCGATATAATGGAAATCACCCACGAGCGGAACGTTGACGCCGCGCTTGCGCAGCTGATCGCGAATGTGCGGGACGGCTTTGGCGGCTTCGTCGCGATCGACCGTGATGCGGACAAGCTCCGAACCGGCGCGCGCCAAGTCTGCGACCTGCTTCACCGTGGAGGCGACGTCCGCCGTATCGGTGTTGGTCATCGATTGCACGACGACCGGCGCTCCGCCGCCGACCTGCACGCCGCCGACCGTCACCGCTGTGGTCTTGTGGCGCGGTTTCATCGTGATGCTGTCGCTATGCAACATCGAATTGCCTTTCCCGTCCCTGGTCCCGCTCCTGGTCCCGTCCCTGGGGCCCCGAGTTCTAGCGCCCTCTCGCGCTTCCCGCCAGAAGTGATATGGCCGCGATTGTGCACAGCGCTATGACGATTGAAGGGCCGCCGGGAACGTCGCTCGATAATGACAGCCAAAGGCCCAGAATTACGCCCAAAATCGCGATTGCGGCGGCCAGGACGGCCATCCGCTCCGGGGTTGTGGATAGTGGCCGGGCGGCCACGGCCGGAACGACAAGAAACGCCATGACGAGCAGAACGCCGACGATTTTCATGGCGACCGCTATGACGATGGCCAGCAAGAGGTCGAAGGCAGCGCGGGAGACGCGCGGGTTGATGCCCTCGGCGGTCGCGAGGTCCTCGTGCAGCGACAGGCGGACGAGCGGCTTCCATAGATAGAGCGTTACGGCCATGACGGCGGCGCCGCCGACGTAAATCCAGACGAGATCGCCGGACGTGACCGCGAAAACGTCGCCGAAGAGGTAGCTCATCAGGTCGATGCCCGGACCTTTGACGAGCGAGATCGCGGCGATGCCGAGCGCCAGCGTCGCGTGGTGCGTCAGGCCGAGCGCGGAATCGAGCGGCACCGTTTTCTGCCGTCCGAGCAGCGTCAGCACGCCCGCAGCGGCGACTGCGGCGATGACGACGGCGAGCGTCAGATTGATGTTGGCGGCGAGCCCCAGCGCCACGCCGAGCAAGCTCGCCTGTGATAGCGTTTCACCGACATAGGACATGCGCCGCCAGACGACGATGCAGCCGAGCGGCGCCGCGATGACAGCCAAGCCGACTGCCGCGAAGAAGGCGCGCCAAATGAAAGGATCAAGTCCAGCGATCACTCAGGTGCCTCGCCCCGGCATTGGCGTTTGCGTCGCCGGTTCGATGAGCGGCTCGGTTTCGCCGGTCAAGCCATGCTGATGATCGTGGTGGTGGCGATAGACCCCGAGCGCTGTTGCGGCGTGCGGCCCGAAGATACGGACGTATGACGCGTGTTGGGACACATCCTCGGGTTTGCCGGAACAGCAGACGTGGCCGTTGAGGCAAATGACGCGATCGCTCTTCGCCATGACGACATGGAGATCGTGCGAGACGAGCAGGACGCCAAGATTGTGGCGGTCGCGCAAGCTGCCGATCATGTCGTAGAGGTCGGCTTCACCGGTAAAATCGACGCCGCTCGCCGGTTCATCGAGGATGAGAAGATCGGGACGGCGCAGCAGCGCGCGGGCGATCAGAACGCGTTGTGTTTCGCCGCCGGACAGCTTCGAAAGCTGCTGAGTGAGTGTGCGAGCGGCGCCCGTTTCTTCCAAGGCGCGCATGATCTCGTCGGTCGTGACGTTCGCACCAAGCGCCAGGAACGAGGCGACTGTCATCGGGATTGTGGAATCAACATCGAAGCGTTGCGGGACGTAGCCGATGCGGGTTGAAGCCGCCTTCTCGATGTGTCCGCGGGTCGGCCGTTCGATGCCGAGAAGAAGGCGGACGAGTGTCGTTTTGCCCGCGCCGTTCGGCCCGATCAGCGTGACGATCTCGCCGCGGTGAACATCGAGGTCGATATTCCAGAGCACCTCGCGGCTGCCGCGGGTCATCGCCAGGCCGCGTGCCGAGATCAACGCAGTCGTATCGAAGGGTCGAGCCTTTTCCTGTAAAGGCGCGTGCTCGTGATGGTGGCCGCAACTACACGCTGCGGCCTCCTCCGTGAGGGCCTTCCCTCGTGCGTCGTCCAAAGCTGACAAAACGGCAGTCTCCGTGTCAGGCCGTGCGGCGGGCGGCGGCGCATTCGCGGCACGTGCCCGAGACTTCGACGAAGCGGACGCGGGTCTCAAATTCGGTGTTGGCCGCAGCCGTGTCGATGGCGCGGAAGATCTCGTCGCCGTCGACCTCTTGCACGGCGCCGCACTTTTCGCAGCTCAGAAAGATCGGCGGCCGGCCGGTGCGCGGCTTGTCCATGCGCCGGCAGGCGAAATAAGCGTTTTTGCTTTCAAGCCGATGGACGACGCCCGCTTCAAGCAGCGCATCAAGGGCGCGGTACACCGAGATCGGGGCGAGGCGCGTGCCCTTCTTGGCCAGCCGGTCGAGGACCTCGTAAGCACCGACGCTGGCCTGGGTCGAGGCGATCTCCTCGAAAACCTTACGGCGAAGGTCGGTGAACCGGATATTCTTTTCAGCGAAAATCGCGGTCGCCTGCTCAAGAGATGTCTTCAAGCGGTCCCTTGCCCTCTGCTCGTCGGCTGCGTTCGCTATCATGGTCATCCTCTGGAGCCCGGCCGAAGGGCAAACCGTGGAACTGATGCCTCTCCGGACGATATAACATGTCGGGATGGCGGACCATCCGGTTCAAGGGCCGCATGCCTTATTTTATCCCCGTGCGGCGCGACCAAGGTAAAATGCGCCGGTGGCTGGCGGAATGGGTGAGATTCTCAAAAGAAGTTCATCCGATGAGCACATTTCGTCTTAATGTCGCCGCCAATCAGCCCGCTGGGGCGCGCAATTTTAACCAACGCGGCCGGCGATTCGACGGGCGCACTGGCTGGGAACGACTTCAGGATGGACGTCAAGTTTTTGATCGACAGACTGGCGGAGAATGCCCGTCCGATCGGTATTGCCGTTGTCATTGCCTGCACCCTCACCCTCCTGCTGCGCAGCCGGATTGCGCGACGGCTGAGGACCGCCATCGAAGAAACGATTTTTTCCAATTGGCGCTTAGCCTTACTCGGTACGACCGGCCTCGTGCTTTCTGCCGCGGCGGGCTGGCGCACATGGGAAGGCATGTACAATTTCACCGGCGAGCCCCTGCTCTCCGGCATGGTGACGTTCGGCATCCAGGGCATCATGCTGATCGTCGCGTGGCTGATCGGCGAGAGTTTCGCCACGGGGATGAACCGGCAATCGCGACCGGGACAATCAGCACTCGCAAGCTCGGGCGCGCAGCCGTGGATCGGCACCTTCATCGGGCTTTTGCTGTTCCTCACCTGTTTCGTGTTGTTTCTGCAGTGGTCGGGAAGCGGCGACGGCCGGCAGGCGACTGGCCTGTCCGATATCGACTGGTCGACGGCGGGCAACAAGTTCCTGATGTTCGGGGCCGGGCTTCTGCTCGTGGCGCTGTTCGCGCTCTATGCGGCGAGCGACATCGTCCGCCCTTACGTCCAGGTCGTGCGCATCATCCTGCGCAATTCGATGCTGTGGCTGATGTTCCTCGCCTGCATGGCGACGAGCGTGTTCTTCTCGTTCGATAGTTTCTTCACGTCGATCTTCCCGCAGTCGGAGCGCGTGCGCGCAGCCGAACTGCGCGCGCAGAACCAGGTCTCGGGCATCATCACCGATATCGAGCAGGCGATCGCGGCGCGTCATGCGGCGCTGGCTGATGAGCTGTTCAAGACGCAAGCGTGGAAAGATTACGACGTGCAGCTTGAGAAGATCACACAGGCCGCGACGCAATCGCAGGCCGTGATCGAAAAGTTCGTCAACGATCAGATCGAAGAGCGTCGCCGTGCCGTGCAAGAGCAGCAGGAGCGGATGGCGTCGGCGCAGGCAGGGCAAGCGGGCCTCGCCAATCGCAAGGTTTCGCTGACGGACGAAAAAGCGAGCCTTGCGGCGCAGCGCCCCGAACTGGCGGCTGATTATCAGACCAAAAAGGCCGACTACGATCAGAAGCTGAAGGACGTCGATGCCAAGCGCGTCGAAGCTCTGGCCGAAGACAAGGGCGTGGAAGGCAGCGGCAAGGCCGGACGCGGGCCACTGTATCGCCAGCGCATGGCGGAGCTCGCCACACTGCAAGGCGCGGCGCAAATCGCGCAAGAGCGCATGGCGAATGCGCAGAAACGTCTGAGCACGGTCGAAACGCGGCTATCGTCTATCGACACCGAACTTGCGACGCTCGACGGCGATCTCGCCAAGTACAAGGGCGAAGCCCAGACGGCGGAGCAGCGGATCAAACTCGCCCAGGACAGCGTGCAAACGGATGCTGGGCCTAAGATCGATCCGACGCGGATCCTGCCGCTGTTCGAGCGCATCCGGTCAGAGTTCCGCGCCGATCCGACAGTCGCGCATCTCAACAGCGTGCAGCAGATGTGCGGCGATATCTATACGGCGATGCAGGCGACGCCGGAAACGAAGTCGCTTGTCTCCGGCATCGACTGCGATCCGAAGACGACGGCCGATGCGGCAGGCACGCTGTTCGCGCTGCAAGCGGGCACGAAAGTTTTCGAGAATACCTGCGCGGGCGGCGACAAGCTCAACGCCAACACGTCGACCGACGCGCTGTTCGCGTTCGCGCGGCGCTGCCTGTCCGACAGCGCGCTGCCGAGCCACGACACAGACGCGCTGCGGACCGAGATCAACCGCATCGAGCTTTCGCGCGACGACAAGGCGCACCGTTTCGTCGTGACGCTCAATGCATTCCAAGACGGCAACCACCTCGCCTATCTGGCGCTGGCAATCGCGATCGGGCTCGACGGCTTGATTTTCATGTCGGGCTTGTTCGGCGCCAATGCCGTGCGCTCGCCGCTGTCGGATATTCCGAGCTATCGATCGCGATCCGGCGCGCAGCTTGAAGCAACGATCAACGCCGCGCTCGGCGCGCATCCGCATGAGACGGCGTGGCTGACGCTGACGTCGCTCAGGCCGATCACCAATCAAGACGGGTTTTCGGCACTCGCCGATTTGAGCGCGATGGAACGCTCACAAGCCGATCGCGTACGCATGGTGCTGACGGCGGGCGCCGATATCGGCGCGGTCGAGACGATCAGCCATAACCCTGAGCGGTACCGCGTGCGCAGCGAGTTGCGCGAGTATCTGTCTTCGATCTGCGACAAGCAGTTCAAGACCGACGCTTCCGCTAAAGACAAAGCGCGGCTCGACCAGCTTGTATCGGCCGCGCTAGCGCCGCATCCGCGCGAGCATTCCGAAATCGTGCTCAATACGCTGGAGCCGATCCGGGAGACGGAAGGCTTCACGTCGATGGTGACGCTGTCGGAGATCACCAACGACTATGACTCGCGTGTCGTCCGCCGCGTGATGAATGCGGGGGCGGCGGTGAAGGCCGTTGCGCCCGACGTCAAGATCGACGACCGCTATTACATCCGCCCGGCGCTTTATGAGACGCTGCTGACCATCCGCGCGACGGCACCGGAAAGCGCAGCCTATGCGCGAGATCGGGCGCGGTTCGAGGGCGTTCAAGAGCGTCCGGCCATTGACGCCGGGATCTTGCGCGAAGCGAAGCCGGAATTGCCGCCACAGCCCAAAGGCAGCGTCCCCGAGATTGAACGGCGCCGCGAGCCGCCTGCCCTGCCGGGCTTGTTGCCTCTGACGCGCGAAGAAAAGCAGGAGCTTGCAGCGCATTTCCGCGAAGTGCTGCTCGAAGCCATTCACCTACGATCCGACATCGTCGATAACCGGTTCAGTCAGCCGCAGTCGCGCGATGCTATCCGGGAAGCGTGGAAAGCGCTCAATGCGCACAGCAAGAAAAATGAAAATCTCGGCTTCCTTTTGCGCGATTTCCAAAACGAGCAAGACCGGCTCTTGAGCGAAGCCTATTCGAGACTTCGCAGCGAAACCGGCGGTGACGAGCGCAAACTGTCGATCCTTGAAGGGATCGATGGGGCTGTGCGCGACGACCTTTCGCTCTACATGCTGTTTCCCGAGATGAGTCTCGTCACATATCTGATCGACGAACTCGAGACTGCGGCACAGCCGGACGACGGCCTCGCGCACGGCGAGCAGGATCTCAAGGATCAGCTGAAGTTCGTGCGCGAAGCGCTCGGGCGATTGGATCTCGACAATCCGCGGTCGTGGGACGAAATCCGCCAGCGGCTCGCGATGCGAACAGGTTCGGATTTCCGCAATTTCTATCGGCCATCCGATAGCGACAGCGAGCCCGGCGACGACGCGTGAGCGCGCACTGAGCGACTTACACGGTTCGCGCCGAAGCTTGACTGGATCCCGGCCTTCGCCGGGATGACGTTGTGAAAGGCGACCGTTCAGAGCTTGAAGTCGACGACTTTCTGGCGCTGCGTGCCGAGGCCGTCGATCTTCAGTTCCATGACGTCGCCGGCCTTCAAGAACTCTTTTGGATTGCGGGCTGTCCCCACACCCGGCGGCGTGCCGGTCGTGACGATATCGCCGGGCTCAAGCACCATGAACTCGGTGATGTAAGCGAGCAGCGTCGGGATGCGGAAAATCATCGTCGAGGTCGAGCCGGTCTGCTTGCGCTCGCCGTTGACGTCTAGGGTCATCGTCAGGTTGTCGAGATCGGTGATCTCGTCGGGGGTCACGAGCCACGGACCGATGGGCCCGAACGTCTCGGCGGATTTGCCCTTGACCCACTGGCCGCCGCGCTTCGATTGGAAGCGGCGTTCCGACACGTCGTTACAGATGCAGTAGCCCGCGATGTATTTTGCCCAATCCTGCACATCGACGTAGCGGGCACGCGTGCCGATGACAAACGCGATCTCGACCTCCCAATCGAGATGGCGCGAATTGCGCGGGATCATCACATCATCGTCTGGGCCGCAGATCGACGTCGTCGCCTTGTTGAACAGGATCGGCTCGGTTGGAATCTCCTGCCCGGTCTCTTTGGCGTGGTCGGCAAAGTTGAGGCCGATGGCAATGAAGTTATGCGTGTCGGCGACCGGCGGGCCGAGGCGTGCGTCTTTCGGCGCGAGCGGCAGAGACGCGAGATTGAGCTTGCGAATTTCATCGAGCGATGCCGGCGAGAGATATTCGCCGGAAAAATCCGGGATGACTTCCGAGAGATTGCGAACTTCGCCATTGGTATCGAGAATGCCGGGTCTTTCGGCACCTGGGGCGCCAAAGCGAACAAGTTTCATGTGCGAATATCTCCAGAAAGCATCGCCTTGCGGCGCCGGGGCAGCTTCTAAGCAGAAAAAGTCCGGCCTGCCAATCAGGTCGCCACGGTTCCAGTGATCATGCGTCCGCAGCTTTGCGCTTTGTGAAAGTTAGCGAAGGCGGAACTTGCGCCATGCTCGGCGGTTTCCTCTTGGCCGCCGAGTGTGGGCAAATCGAGCGCGAGGCTGCAATGCCTCGCGTTTCAGCATGGAATGGGGACCTTCCGATGCGTGTTATGGTTACGGCGCGTGTTTCCTTGATGCTTGCGGCAATGTTCGCATTGGCCGCGGCGGGCGTAGCGCGCGCGGACACGGCATCTCCTGAAGCGCAGCCGCCGTCCACCGCCCCGCCGGACCAGCACGCGACAGCCCCTGCCGATGCGGGCAAGAAGCCCGACGAGCAGACGCCCGGCGATATGCCCGCCGTCGTAGTCGATGACAACAAAGTCGAAAGCCTGCTTGGCAAGGACGTGACGAGTGCGAAGGGCGAGAAGCTCGGGCAGATAACCGATATTCTCGTCAGCCACAGCGGCGAGGTGCGGGCGGCGGTGATCGATTTCGGCGGCTTCCTAGGCGTAGGATCGCGGAAGATAGCGGTTGCATGGAGAACGCTGCAGTTTTCGCCCAAGGGCATCACGCTCAGCATGACGCGGGACGAATTGCGCGTGACGCCCGAATACCATCAGGGCGAGCCGGTGGTGATCGTCGGCGCTTCTGCTCCCCCTGCACAGCCGGCGCCCTCGGCGCAGCCCGGGCCGCCACAACCTTCAGGACCGTCTACCACTTCTGCTCCGGTCAAATGATGAGGGCCGTCAGCGCGGGGGGTCACATTCATCTGCTTTGCGCGCCGGACTGACGCCATGCGCGGCATCGCTCGGTTTTGGCGGCGCGCGGGTATCAGGCCGACAGGCAGGAGCCAACTCGGCGTCGACGGCTTTGCGTTTTTCCTCGCCGATGCCCAGGTCGGGTTCGGCCCGTTTCTCACCGTCTATCTGACGTCGGAAAAATGGACGAGCGCCGACATCGGCCTTGTGTTGACGGTCGGCAGCATCATCGCGCTCATCGGACAGGTGCCCGGCGGCGCACTTGTCGATGCGATGGGACGGGAACGGACACTTGCCGCCACCTCGACACTGATGATCGGCGCGTCGGCGTTTTCGATTGCGATCTGGCCGCAGTTTACCGCGGTCTTCTTCGCGCAAGTCTTTCATTCTCTCGCGAGCGTCGTGACCGGGCCTGCGCTCGCGGCGATCAGCCTGGGGCTCGTCGGGCATAACCTGATCGGCGAGCGGCTCGGTCGAAACGCGCGGTTTGCGTCGCTCGGCAGCATGATCGCGGCGGCGAGCATGGGCGCGTGCGGTTATTATCTTTCGAGCCAGGCTGTGTTCTTCGTCGCGGCGGCGATGACTGTTCCGGCGGTGCTTTCGCTTTATCTGATCTCGCCCGCCGACTTTCATCGCGAGGAAGTGACGCCGAAGCCCAAAGCGCATTACGATATTCTCGACGCGGTACGGACGCTGGCGTCGAACCGGCCGCTGCTGATCCTGGCCGGAACGGTATCGCTGTTTCACCTTTCCAATGCGTCGATCATGCCGCTCGTCGCCAATCTCATTACGCAGCGTGCGAGCGACGCCGCGACGATCCTTGTCGCGTTGTGCATCATCGTTCCGCAATTCGTCGTGGCGATGATCTCGCCATGGATCGGGCGCTATGGCGACCGGCATGGGCGGCGGCCGTTGCTAATGCTGGGCTTCGCGGCGCTGCCCATACGAGCCGCGCTGCTGGCATCGAGTTCGGACCCGGTCGTCATGGTGGCGATCCAATGCCTCGACGGCATCTCAGCGGCGGCGCTCGGCGTGCTGGTTTCGGGCGCCGTCGCGGACGTCACGCGAACGTCGGGGAACTTCAATCTGGCGCTCGGATTTGTCGGCATCGCGATGGGCGTCGGCGCGTCGATCAGCACGACGCTGGCGGGTATCATCGCCTACGATTTCGGAGCATCGACGGCCTTCCTGACGCTGGCGTGCATCGGGCTGGCGGCTTTCCTGGCAGTTGTGCTGCTGCTGCCTGAAACGCGGACTGCAGAAAATAAGGAACATGAAAGCCCTATCGCGCGTTGAGCCGCAACCAGGGGATCATCCTCATTGGACGGACGGAATTTCGCGATGGCTCAAGTTGTTAGCCGCCGTTTCCTGCTTCTTGATCTGTGTCATCGCCGCCGTCTCGCGGTCGTCAGAACATCTTTTTTACGAATTTATGGTTCTTTAATTTTCCCAATAGGGCGCGTACACCATATCCCGATGGGCGCTGTTGGAGTGTTTTATGGCCCATAATCGGGGCAAGTCCGTTGCTTTGGATGGCCTAGCGGCATCACGCGTTCAGCGTCGGGTGTCCGTTGCCTGCAGCGGTTTCTTGGCGGCGGTGGTCTCCTGCATTGCTCCGCATGCGGCGCTCGCCGACGGCCCGTTCGACAACTCAATCGCCAATCCGACCATCGCAACGGCATCGTCCGACTGGGTTGTCACGCTCGGCGCCTGGGGAAATATCTCGCCGGAGTTTTCCGGTTCAAGCCATTACGATCTGGGCGGCTCGCCCATCGTCGACTTTCATCGGGTCGGCGATAAGGAATGGCTGAGCCTGCCGAACGACGGCATCGATTACGAACTGTTCTCGACCGATAATTTCCGCGCCGGTCCCGTCGGTCAGATCCGCTGGGACTTCGGCAATACGCGCGATCGCGGCCTGAAAGAGATCGGCAACACGGGCGTTGACCTTTCGCTTGAGATCGGCGCTTTCGTCGAATATTGGCCGGCGGAATGGCTCCGCACGCGCCTGGAAGCGCGCAACGCCGTCTATGGTGCTGAAGGCTGGGTTTTCGATCTGAGCTCGGATTTTGTGTGGCATCCGACCACGCAATGGACGGTCGCCGCCGGTCCGCGACTGTCGATCGCAGACAGCGACTACATGAATGCCTACTACGGTTTGAATGCGGCGCAGGCGGAAAGCGCCCACCTTTCGAAATACGAAGCGTCTGCGGGCGTGCGCTCGGCTGGGGCCGGCCTTTACGGCGAATACAAATGGACTGAACAGTTCTCGACGATGGCGTCGTTCGAATACGAGCGGCTGGTCGGCAGCGCCGGGGATTCGCCCCTGGTCAGCGAAGCGGGATCGCCGGATCAGTTCACCGTTTCGTTCGGCGCGAAGTATAGGTTCGTCTGGAGCCATTAGCGGCTTCGGTTATGGCGAGGGCGCGGCGTTCGCAGGACCCGCCTTGTCACTCGGCGCCTTAGAGTCCTCCGCCGATTTCGTCAGCCAGTTCGACAACCGATCCATGTACAGAAAAATGACCGGCGTCGTGAAGAGCGTCAGGATCTGGCTGATCGCAAGACCACCGACCATCGCATAGCCAAGCGGCTGGCGGATTTCAGCGCCTGTTCCAGCACCGATCATCAGCGGGACGCCGCCGAGCAGCGCCGCAAGTGTCGTCATCATGATCGGGCGGAATCGCAGCAGAGCCGCCTTGCGGATGGCTTCGACCGGCGACAGGTGCTCGTTGCGCTCGGCGTGAATGGCGAAGTCGACGAGCATGATGCCGTTCTTCTTGACGATGCCGATCAACAGAATAACGCCGATCATGGCGACCAGGCTGAAGTCGAAGCCGAATAGCATCAAGGTGATGAGCGCACCCGCACCCGCCGATGGCAACGTGGACAGGATAGTGATCGGGTGAATGTAGCTCTCGTAGAGGATACCGAGGATCAGATAGACGACGAAAAGTGCTGCCGCGATCAACAGCGGGATCGTCGTCAGTGATGCCTGGAAGGCTTGAGCGTTGCCCTGGAATGTCGTCTGCATCGAGGCCGGCAGGCGCAGCTCGCGCTCTGCGGCCCTGATCTGGTTGGTCGCCGTGCCGAGCGAAGCGCCGGGCGCGAGATTGAAGCTGATCGTTACCGCCGGAAACTGCCCCTGATGCGAGATCGACAGCGGTTCGGTCTTCCGTGTCGTCCACGAAGCGATCGTTCCGAGCGGGATGAGGCCGCCGGTCGTCGGCGAGTGGATGTAAAGCTTGTGGAGGCTGTGGGGGTCGGCCTGCACCTCGGGCGATGCTTCCATGATGACGTGATAGCTGTTCTGCTGGGTGAAGTACTGCGCGACCTGCCGCTGGCCGAACGCATCATAAAGCGTCGCATCGACCTCGTCGGGCGTCAGGCCGTAACGCGAGGCCTGATCGCGATTGACTTCGACCTTCAGCGTCGTGCCTGCCATCTGCTGATCGGTCGCGACGTCGCGGAGCGTCGGCAGCGTCTTCAGTTTTCCGAGGATTCGCGGTGCCCAGGTGTTAAGCTCGTTGGTGTCGGCGTCCTCAAGCGTGTACTGGAATTGCGTGCGCGACGCACGGCCGCCGACATTCACATCCTGCGCCGCCTGCATGAAGAGGCGAACGCCTTCGAGCTTTGCGAGCTTCGGCTGCAAACGGCGGATGACCTGGAATGCCGACGCATCGCGCTCGGACTTGGGTTTCAAGGTGATATAGACGCGGCCGCTGTTGAGCGCGGGCGTCGTTCCGCCGGCGCCGATTGCCATTGCCACTGTCGCGACAGCCGGATCGCTGGAAACAACTTTGCCGACTTCCTCCTGATACTTCATCATGGCGTCGAATGAGGTGTCTTCGGCCGCCTCGGAGATGCCGATAATGAGGCCGGTATCCTGCTGCGGGAAGAAGCCTTTCGGGATGGTGACGAAGAGATAAGCGGTCAACCCCAACGTCGCGAAGAATGTCATCAGCGTCAGGAACTGATGGCGAAGAACGAAATCGAGGCCGCGGCTGTAGCCATTGAGCAGCGCGTCGAAGCCGCGTTCGCTCAGTTTGTAAAGGCGGCCGCGCTGTACCTCCTTTTCGCTTTTCAGGAAGCGCGAGGCCATCATCGGCGTCAGTGTCAGCGCGACGAAGCCAGAGACGGCAATCGTCATTGTGACGGTGACCGCAAATTCGCGGAACAGGCGGCCGATAATGCCGCCCATCATCAGCAACGGGATGAAGACGGCGACGAGAGAAATGCTGATCGAGACGACGGTGAAGCCGATTTCGCGCGCCCCCTTCATCGCCGCATCGAACGGCTTTTCGCCGTCTTCGACGTAGCGCACGATGTTTTCGAGAACGACGATGGCATCATCGACGACGAAGCCGACGGCGATCGTCAAGGCCATGAGCGACAAGTTGTCGAGGCTGTAGCCCAAGACATACATCAGCGCGCAGGCGCCGAACAGCGCCAGCGGTACCGTCACGCTGGGAATGATTGTCGCCCAAAGGCTGCGCAGGAAAACAAAAATAACGGCAACAACGAGCGCCACCGAGAGCAGCAGTGTGAATTCGACATCCTCGATGGACGCGCGAATCGTCTGCGTGCGATCGCTCAGAATATGCACCTTGAGCGCCTTGGGCATCGCCGCCTGAAGCCGCGGCAGCTCGGCCTTGATGCGATCGACTGTCTCGATGACGTTGGCGCCCGGCTCCTTGAAGATAATCAGGAAGACGCCGCGCTTGTTGTTGGCCCACGCCGCCTCCTGATCGTTTTCCGGCCCAACGATTGCCTTGCCGACGTCCTTGATGCGGATCGGGGCGCCATTGCGGTAGGCGATGATGACGTCGTCCCAGGACTTCGCGTCTGTCAACTGATCGTTGGTGTAGATCGTATAGCCGCGATTGGCGGATTGGACTGAGCCCTTAGGGCTGTTCACCGTGGTGATCGAGAGCGGCGTTCGCACATCTTCGAGCGTCAGGCCGCGGGCGTAGAGCTTC
The DNA here is from genome assembly GCF_905067615.1 of Hyphomicrobium sp. MC8b. Lineage (NCBI taxonomy): Bacteria > Pseudomonadati > Pseudomonadota > Alphaproteobacteria > Hyphomicrobiales > Hyphomicrobiaceae > Hyphomicrobium > Hyphomicrobium sp. MC8b. The sequence goes on from NZ_LR898465.1 coordinate 3,890,559, forward strand.
GCGGGGTCGAGCTGAACGCGGATCGAAGGCTTTTGCTCGCCACCGATCACGACCTGACCGACGCCGTTGATCTGGCTGATCTGCTGCGCGAGTTTTGTATCGGCGTTGTCGTCAACCTCGGTCAGCGGCATGGCGTCGGAGGTGGCGGAAAGCAGCAGGATCGGGCTGTCCGCAGGATTGACCTTGCGATAAATCGGCGGCTGCGGAAGGTCTTGCGGCAACTGCCCGCCAGCGGCGTTTATCGCGGACTGAATGTCGTTGGCCGCGCCGTCGATATCGCGATCGAGATCGAACTGCACGACGATGGTCGTGACGCCGAGGCCGCTGGTCGACGTCGTTTGCGTCACGCCGGGAATCTGCGCGAATTGCCGTTCAAGGGGCTGCGCGACGTTCGATGCCATCGTCTCGGGGCTTGCTCCGGGAAGATTGGCCGAAACCTGGATGGTCGGAAAATCGATCTGCGGCAACGGCGCGACCGGCAGATTCATAAATGCGATCACGCCGACGAAAAGAATGCCGACCATGATCAGCGACGTCGCGATCGGGTAGCGAATGAACGGACCTGAAATGCCGCCGCTGTCCATGTTACTCGGCCTCGCCGGACGGGCGCTTTACTGGCGCGGTCATAACTGACGCGGTGGTGTGCGCGGCCTTTTCCTTGCGGTTATTCTGCTCCGTCAAATCAACGAGCGTTCCGGGCGCAAGGCGATAGTAGCCGGATGTAACCACGCGCTCTCCGGGTTCGACGCCACTTTTGATCACGGCTTCACCATTCTGGATCTCACCGATCACAAGTTTGCGCATCTCGATCCGATTGTCGGGACGCACAACGTAGGCGAACAAATTTTCAGGGCCGCGCTGGACGGCTGCGTCGGGAATGACGACGACGTTCTTTTCCGTTCGGATGAGCAATCGCGTCGACACCGAGAGGCCGGGCCAAAGCACATGATCGGCGTTGGCGAATTTTCCCTTGAGCTTGATCGTGCCCGTCGTCATGTCGACCTGATTATCGACGAGCGACAACTCGCCCTTGCCCAGTTCGCGCTTACCATCCGGAGTATAGGCAGCGACCTGCAGAGCGCCGTGCTTCAACTGATCGAGGATGCTCAAAAGCTTTTGCTCAGGCTCCGTGAAGATCACGGCAATCGGTTCGATCTGCACGATGGTCGCGACGCCGCCGGTGTCGGTCGCGTGGATGATGTTGCCTTGATCGACCAGGCGAAACCCCATGCGGCCCGAGATCGGCGCGCGGATCGTCGTATAGGTGAGCTGCACCTTGGCGTCGTCGATGGCGCCGGCGTCGGCCGCGATCAATGCTTCCTGCTGATTCACGGCCGAGCGCTGCGTGTCGATCTGCTGTTGCGTTGACGCCAACGGTCCCGCATTCACGAAACGATCGAGATCGCGTTTTAAATTGACGAGGTCGGCTTCGTCCTGAGCTTTTTTAGCGACGGCCTGATCGAGTGTCGCTTGAAACGGCCGCGGATCGATTTGGATCAGAAGATCTCCGGCCTTGACGAACTGGCCTTCCTGGAACGCAACCTTGTCGATCTCGCCATCGACTCGCGAACGCACGGTCACGGTATTCCACGCCTGCACGTTGCCTAAGCTGTCATAGTAAACGGGAAAGTCTTTGCGTTCCGCGGTCGCGACGGTGGCGGGAACGGCTTCTTCCGGTTTCTTCTTTTCGGCGTCGGCAGGATGCTCGCGCATCCACGCCGCATAACCCGCGCCCGCAACGAGCGCGATGATTATCGGCAGGACAAAACTTTTGGCACGCATCCGCGATACGTCCGTTTCCTAATGCGTTTCTATGCAAAGTATCCGAGGCCAGTCGTCGCCCCCGATTAACGACGGTTCAGAAAGGCAGTTCCGTCGCTGCCTGCCCGACAAATCGCGTTACAAAGTGGCAAGGGACAGCCCGAGGCCCACACTATCGCTTAAACAAGCGGAACTCTTTCCCACAGTGAATGACGCGTATGAATTGCGTGCGTATTTGAAAATTCTTTAGCAACGGCGTCGCGAGGGTAATCGGTCACGCGACAAATATCATTCTGCCGCCCCGCGATTTCCGGCGTCGATGGCGCGGCGCATAACGTCCCATACCCGCGGATCAGTCGATTGTGCGACGTTGACGCGCAGAAATTCCGACGCGGTATCCGATACGCTGAAAACGTTTCCTGGAGCGAGCACAACGTCTTCCTTAAGCGCCGCTCGCGCGACAGCCGCCGAGTCCCGTGCATTGGGCAGCTTGCACCAGAGGTGAAAGCCGCCGCGGGGCATCACCCACGGCTCGATGTTCAAATCACGTAGTTTATCTGACGTCCGACGGCGCAACCTTGCCAGCTTCGATCGAAGCTCATCCATGTGCTTGCGATAGCCGCCGCCGGTGAGCACGTCGGCCAGCACTTCGGTCGCGACGGGGCTCGGGCCGCCAAAACTGGTCGCGACCTGGAGGTCAACAAGATCTTCGATCCAGTCGGGCCGCGTGGCGATGTAACCGCAGCGTAGGGACGCCGAAAGTGTCTTCGAGAAACTACCGATACGAATGACGCGTCTCAAACCGTCCAATGCGGCGAGGCGCGGAGACGGGTCGGGTTCGAGATCGGCGAAAATGTCATCCTCGACGATCGTCAGGTCGTGCGCCTCTGCCGCACTCAACAGGCGATGAGCGGTCTGCAACGACATCGTTGCACCGGTCGGATTATGCAGCGCGGAGTTGGTGATGTAGAGGCGCGGCCGTTCGGAAGCGAGGATGGCTTCAAAACGTGCAACGTCTGGACCCGACGGCGTATAGGGTACGCCAACGATCTTCACCTGATGCACGCGCAAAAGCGCCCGAAAATTGAAGTAGCAGGGATCGTCAATCAAAGCCGTATCGCCCCGACGCAGCAGGAAGCGGCAAATCAGATCAATCGCCTGCGTGCCCGATGCGGTCAGCAGAAGCTGATCCGGCGTCAACTCAAGCGCGTCTTCTGCGAAGCGCGCGAGCAGATGGCGGCGCAAATTTATCGCTCCACGCGTGCTGCCGTATTCGGTCAGCAGATGATCGTCGGCGCGCGCAAACTTGCGAAAGGCCCGACGCAAGTCCTCGCCCGGCATCCAATCTGACGGTAGCCAACCGCAGCCCGGCTTCAAGACGCGTGCATCCGCTTCGAGAGATTGACGCGAAACCCAAAACGGATCGACGGCGCGATCGAGCTTGGGGCCGGTTTCCTTGAAAGCGAGCGGCGGCAGCGCCGTTCCCGACACGTAGAAGCCGGAACCTTTCCGCGCCCGGATCAGGCCCTCGGCCGCCAGCCGGTCGTAAGCTTCGACAACGGTCGACGGGGAGACACCCATTGTCGCCGCGAACCGGCGGACGGACGGCAATCGGTCTCCGACCGCCAAAGTGCGTTTTGCGACTTTGGCCCGGATCTCGCGCATGACGGCGTCGGTGCGGGTTGCGCTGCGATTCTTCAATTTCTTCATGTGTATGGCTTTTTGTATCAGTACAGTTTCTTGAAATTGTACTGCATTGTGTCTGGGCGCGCCAGTCAGCCCCATCTAAGTCTATCGGCCTTCAGCACTATGGGAGGCGATATGAAATCCTCGGCCGACGGATGGATCAGCGGCCTGATCGGCGTGATCATTTTCAGCGGGTCCCTGCCGGCGACGCGCGTCGCCGTTTCTGGATTTTCTCCGTTATTTTTGACGTCCGCCCGCGCCGTCATCGCTGCCCTGCTGGCGGCGATGCTGCTGATCGCTCTGCGGCAGAAAAAGCCCGACCGCGGCGAGCTTCTGCCGCTCGGCATCGTGGCAGCGGGCGTCGTCATAGGATTTCCGTTGCTGACGGCGATCGCGCTCCAACACATCACGTCGGCGCATTCGATCGTGTTTATCGGTCTCTTGCCGCTTGCGACTGCGATCTTCGCCGTCGTGCGCGGGGGCGAGCGACCGAAGCCCTTGTTCTGGCTCTTCTCAATCGTGGGAAGCGCGACGGTTGCCGGCTTCGCCTTCGGTCACGAGGGAAGTGCGTCGCCCGTCGGTGATATTCTGATGATCTGCGCGATCATCGTTTGCGGCTTGGGCTACGCCGAAGGCGCCAAACTCGCTCGCCAGTATGGCGGATGGCAAGTCATATCATGGGCGCTGGTCTTTGCCGCGCCGGCAATGTTGCTGATTGCGATTGCGACGCTGCCATCGTCGTGGGCCGACATTGGATCGGCCGCGTGGATGGGCCTGGCCTATGTCTCGGTCTTCAGCATGCTTATCGGTTTTGTCTTCTGGTATCATGGACTGGCAATCGGAGGCACTGCAAGCGTCGGTCAGCTGCAGTTGCTGCAGCCGTTTCTCGGCCTCGCGTTCGCAGGGCTTGTGCTGCACGAGCCCGTCGCCTGGACAATGATCGCGGCAACGGGCGTGGTCGTGGTTTGCGTCATGTTCGCCAGGCGCTTTGCATGACGCGACGCAATTCCCTTATTCGGCGGCGGGTTTGTCCTGACGTTCGACCCAGAAGTAGTACATGCCGTCGAACGTGTGGGGTTTCAGCAGCTCAAAAGCCGCCCAGTCGGCAAGTGTGCCGGCGGGGGCGGCGGCGGGAAACAGAGTTGCGAATTCCTGCAGCACGTTCGCGTCCAATGCGAAACCGCGAAACACGAGGCCTTCATCATCGAGGAACTGTGCTATCTCCTCGATCGTCACGGTTGCTTCGCTTTCGTGCAGGACGAGATCGCGGAATGTGTTGAGTGCATAGAAATCGCGGCTTTGCTTGACGTAGCTCGCCGCAGTTCCATCATCACGCAGCAGCAGCGACCGGCGGTAGATGCGCGCAGCAGAATCCGTACAACCTGCGCCGGGATAATCGGGGTGGTCGCGCAAATCGCGAAGACCTTGCCGCGCCGTCGCGCTGTAGAGCCCGATGTTCATCAACCCCGACGGTTTCAGGCATGACAGCAATGCGCGCCAGCCTGCACGCCAGTCAGCCATGTGGTGCAGAACGCCGACGCAATAGATGAGATCGAAGCGCCGTTCCAGGCGTGCAACATCGAGAATGTCGGCCTGGACGAACGAGACGTTGGTGACCTTCTCACGCGCGGCCATGACGCCGGCGTAGGCGAGGCTCGCCCGCGAGATGTCGATGGCGAGCAGCCGCGCTTTGGGGCCATGCGCCGTCGCCGACATCAAAGCCTGTTGCCCGGTGCCGCAGCCCGCAATCAGGACGTCACATTCCTTGTCCATGAACGCAAAGCAATCTGCAGGCATCAAGCGGCCGAGGTAGCGTTGCAGCGCACCGGGCGCCGAACGCTGAACCGTTTTCCAGCGCGGATAGGGCGAGGCTTCGTACTGGCGCGCAACCTTCAGCGAGGTTGCATCAGAAAGCGCACCGACTGCCGGGATCGACTTGGCGGCAGCGTCTCTGTCGGCGCGTTCGAGAATTTGTGCGCTGAGCGTTTCGCGGAAACTTTTCGGCTTCAAGACGCGCATATCGTCCACGCCGAGCGGTGGCGACACGATCTCCTCCAGCGGTCGATACAGGGCCGCGCACAGGAACGCGCGCGTCGTCGGCATATCGGCCGCCAGCAGCGCGGCGCGCTCGATCTCCAAGGCGGAGATTGCGTCTGTCTCTTGCGAGGTTTCGGCCCAGGCAAAGTCGTTGTTCCAGCCTTGAACCATCAGTGCCAGCGCAAGATTAAAATGATCGCGGTCGTCGAACAACGTGCGGCCGCCATCGAGCAGGATCGCTGCGCGCACCCCTGTGAGCAGGCGTTCGTTGTCGATGCTCTTGACGATGCCCTCGCGTAGGCAGAGGCAAAGCATTTCGTGTTCGGCGCGGCCGAGGTGACGTAGCTTACCGAGGATAGCGCGGCCCGCTTCCAGCTCACTCTTTTCGCCGCTTGCAATACGACGAATGCCATCACGCCAATCTGCGTTCTGCGTCGACAGCCATTGCAGGCCCGCCTCGGTGATCGGCTGAAGCGCGACGTCGCGGGTTTGCAGCGCGGTGCTCAAGCCCGCGGCCGTCAAAACGGCACCGTCGTCGACGCGATAGCGGGTGAACAGCCGCGACAACTGCGAAGCCGCCGCGAACGGGCTCGCCGGCTTGCGTTGCAACACCTGGATGAGCAGCGACGCGGCCTTGCCGATGTGGCCCAAGTTTTCTTCAACCACAGCGAGGTTGTATCGCAGATCGAGATTGCCAGCGTCGAGCGCGATGGCTTGCTCGAAAAATGCGGCGGCGCCTTCGAATTCGCCGACCTGCGCTAGGCGCAGAGCGTGTTCGGCAAGCTGGGCTATCGATTCACGCTTTCGCAAGGCGCTTACGACTCTGTTTGGAAATGCGAGTTGGCACCAGCGTACATACCCGCGATCGTTGTCAATTCGACAAATGGTGCGGACGGAGGGACTCGAACCCTCACGACGTTACCGTCTCAGGATTTTAAGTCCTGTGTGTCTACCGGTTCCACCACGTCCGCGTTGCCGGACCTTATGGCGGGTCAGAGGGGCGAGCGCAACACGCTGAGGAAAAGTTCCGAAGAATTATCAGATCGGGCTTTCGCTGGATGGCTGCGGGTCGGTCGCAGCAGGCGCAATGTTGTAGACGCTGTGCGCTTTCTTCATCAGCGCCAGCAGTTCAGCCGGACTGTCGACGTTGACGGAATGGGGATACTGCGGATCGGTTCCGATGAGCTTGTCGGAGACGTTGCCATCCGAATCAAGAAAGAGCGTGCGCGGGACGTAAGAGCCGTCCGGCTGGAAGGCGCCATTGACCTCTTTTTCCTGGTCGGCGTCGACCAGGATCATCACAAAATCACGCGAAGCTGCAACCACGGCCGGGTCCTTGAAGACCTGGCGGAACCGTTTGCAGACGGAGCACCATGTGGCGTGAAATACCATGATGACAGGACGGCCCGTGTGCGCCGATTCATAAATGCCGGACCGTGCGTCGCGCCAATTAATCTCAGCGCCGTTCCATTCGTCAGCGTGTGCAGGAGCACGCGCGTCCGCCGTTGCTGTCAGAGCGAACAGCGCGAACACAGCGGCGGCGAGCATACGGATCATGCCGGATCTCCAGGCTGAAGATGATTTCCGTATTAGTCTCGCAACGGCGAATTGGAAACAAGGCAGACGCCGCAGCCGGATTAACAAGTCGTAATCATACGGGCTCTATAGCGATCAACCGGGCTTAACGGCCGCACAGCGGTTCTCATAAGCCTGCAAATGGAGATAAGCGAGATCGAGAAGCGGCGTCGCGACGCCATGCGCCCTGCCGCGGCGGATCATGTCGCCGACGATTTGGTCCGCCTCGATTTGCCCACCGCGCTGGATATCGCGCAGCATCGAAGCCGACAATGTCGAAGCCGGATCGGTCAGGAAAGTCCGCGAAAATTCCATCATCTCAGGCTGAGGCGGATAACCGTTCGCGCCGGCAATGGCGGTGCATTCGTTCAGCACATTCAGCGTAAACTCTGCTCCGTGCGCGGCGCGCACGATGTCGCCGACGCCGGCGCGCATCAGACACGTCGATGCTGCGAAGGCGGCGAGGAAGTACCACTTCTCCCACATCGCCAAGATGATGTCGTCGGCATGGCGTGCTTCGATGCCGCGAGCGAGTGTCTCGTAAAGCGCCGTCGCCGCCGCCTTCTGCCCGGCGAAGCGCGCGCCCATCGTCAGCGTCGACAATTGCCCAAACTGGCGGATAATCCCGTCTTCGGTCAGCGTCACGCTGATATGGGTAAGACCGCCGAGCACGCGCGCAGCGCCGAACGCAGCATCGAGCGTATCGAGATGCTTCATTCCGTTGAGCACCGGCAAAATCAGTGTCTTGTCCCCGACAGCCGGGCGGATCGCCTCTATCGCGCTGTCGAGGTCGTAGGCTTTCGCGCTGAGGATGACTGCATCATACGGCGCGACGATCTCGTCGCGGGTTATGGCTTTGACGGGGATATCGAGACGCCCGTCCACGCTTTCGATCTTGAGACCGTCGCGCGCCAACTGCTCGCGGCGCTTCCGGCGGACGAGAAACGTCACGTCGACACCAGCCTTCGCCAAATAGCCGCCGAAATAGCCGCCAGTCGCGCCGGCGCCGAGGAACAGCAGTTTCATTGCGTTTCGCCTCTCATTTCAATCATTCGATGCAACCGAACGGGGCGTCGATCACATCTTGTTCACGACATTCGCGATCGGACGCACGGGGAGTTGTGTGGCGGTGAACGGGTTGAGTGTCTATCTCAGATTCATCACAGGCGGCATGTGCGCCGCGCAGTTTAATGGAGCTTACATGACTCGCATAATGTTAATTGGATTGGCGCTGACCGGCATGGCGCTTCCGGCTTATGCCGACGAAGCAGCGACGAACAACGGCGCGTCCGCGGCTGCTTTCAGTGCCGAACTCGCAAACGCGGCAAACGCCGAGCAGGCGCGCGTGCAGTTAGCGCATCAGGGTTATACGGGCATTTCGCCGCTTTATCGCGGTGAGCAAGGCCAGTGGGTCGGCAATGCCGTCAAGGATGGCAGAACAGTCATCGTGTCGGTGCTGCTGCCGCAGGCGCAGGGCCTGACGAACTAATCTCGACGATTACCCCACCGGATTTCAAGCCCAGCAGTCCGGATAAAACTCAAGCGCCTTTCAAATGAAAGGCGCTTTTTTTGTTGGCGATTGGCGACTCCCCTGTGGGTAGCCGGCCGCCAATCGCACACACTATTATCGTCATGCCGACGGAGGTCGGCATCCAGGCGGCCTTTCGCATGACGATGGTGCGACTTGGCTGGATCCCGGCCTGCGCCGGGATGACGTTAGAGATGGTGACACGTTGATTGTCATCCTCGGTGCAAAGCCGAGGATGACAAAGAGTTCTAGGCTTTCTTCTCCGGCGTGACGACACGGATGGAGAGTTCGCGCAGTTGCTTGGGCGAGGCTTCGCTCGGCGCGCCCATCAGAAGATCTGCCGCCTGCTGGTTCATCGGGAAGAGCGCGACTTCGCGAACGGTCTTGCCGCCTGTCAACAGCATAACGATGCGTTCGATGCCCGCGGCCATACCGCCATGGGGCGGTGCGCCGTATTGGAACGCGCGGTAGAGCCCGCCGAAGCGCGCCTCGACATCGGCCTTCGAAAGTCCGGTGATCTCGAACGCTTTCACCATCGTCTCGGGCACGTGGTTACGGACCGAGCCCGAGGCAATCTCGTAGCCGTTGCAGACGATGTCGTACTGGTTCGCCTTGAGCGCGAGGAGTGCATCGCGGCCGGATTTCTCGGCAGCTTCCAGCGCATCGCGTCCGCCCTTCGGCATCGAGAACGGATTGTGCGAGAAGTCGATCTTCTTGTCTTCCTCGTTCCATTCGTAGAACGGGAAGTCGACGATCCAGGCAAGCGCGAAGCGGTTCTCGTCGATCAGCTTCAATTCATGGCCGGCGCGATCGCGGGCGGCGCCTGCAAACTTGTAGAAGTTCGCCGGGTTGCCACCGACGAAGAAGACAGCGTCGCCGTCTTTCAAGCCGAGCTGGTTCTTGATCGCAACCGTGCGTTCGGGGCCGATGTTCTTCGCAATCGGACCGGCGCCCGCTTCGTCGCCGTCGCGCCAGAAGATGTAACCCAGGCCCGGCTGGCCTTCGCCTTGCGCCCAGGAGTTCATGCGGTCGCAGAATGCGCGGCTGCCGCCGGTCGGCGCGGGGATTGCCCAGATGCGCGTTTTGGCATCCTTCTCGATCATGCCCGCGAAGACCTTGAAGCCCGAGCCGCGGAAGTGCTCGGTGACATCGGCCATTTCAATCGGGTTGCGCAGGTCCGGCTTGTCGGAGCCGTACTTGGCGATGGCCGTATCGTAAGGAATGCGCGGCCAGCCTTGCGTGACCGGCTTGCCGTTGGCGAATTCCTCGAACAGGCCGGTGATGATCGGCTCCATCGTCGCGAAGATATCTTCCTGCTCGACGAAGCTCATCTCGACGTCGAGCTGGTAGAATTCGCCGGGCAGACGGTCGGCGCGCGGGTCTTCGTCGCGGAAACAGGGCGCGATCTGGAAGTAGCGGTCGAAGCCCGAGACCATCAAAAGTTGCTTGTACTGCTGCGGGGCCTGCGGCAGCGCGTAGAACTTGCCCGGATGGATGCGGCTCGGCACGAGGAAGTCGCGCGCGCCTTCGGGGCTCGATGCGGTCAGGATCGGCGTCGGGAATTCGTTGAAGCCTACGTCATGCATGCGGCGGCGAATCGAGCGCGTGATGTCGAGCCGCTTCATGATGATGCCGTGCAGCGTCTCGCGGCGCAGATCGAGGAAGCGATATTGCAGGCGCAGGTCTTCCGGGTAATCGGGCTCGCCGAAGACCGGGACGGGAAGCTCTTTCGCCGCGGAAAGCACTTCGATTTCAGTGGCGTAAAGCTCGACCTCGCCGGTCGGCAGTTCGGCGTTTGTGGTGCCTTCCGGCCGGTCGCGGACCTTGCCGTCGACGCGGACAACCCATTCTGAACGCAGGGTTTCGGCGACTTTGAAGGCTGGGCTGTCGGGATCGGCCACCACCTGGGTCAGGCCGTAATGATCGCGCAGGTCAATAAACAGAACGCCGCCGTGATCGCGCACGCGGTGCACCCAGCCCGAAAGACGTACGTCGGAGCCGACGTCGCTCTTCCGGAGCGCGCCGCAGGTGTGCGAGCGATAACGATGCAGCTTAGCCTCGGCCATGGCCGGAAAACCCTTTGGTCATGTGGGTGAAAATCGCCGCGGAAAAGCGCATGTGGGCGGCGGAAAGTCAAGGTTACCGCCCGACAGAGTTTCCGGCCGCCCCTCCGCACGGATATTCGGGCGTGCGGGCCCGGTAAATCCAGGGATTTCATACTGAGGATTTCCGGACCACCCTTAGAGGCCGCCGGCGTCCAAAAGCCTGTTCACGCCGCGACCAAGCTGATGGCGACAACAACAAATCCATGCGCTATAGGCGTTGCCCTGATGCGAATGATCACGACCACGTCCGAACTGTCGGCACTCTGCGATGTGCTGGCGAAAAGTGAATATGTTGCCGTTGACACCGAATTTCTGCGCGAGCAGACGTTCTGGCCATTGCTGTGCCTTATCCAGCTCGCGGGGCCGGAAGCCGAGGCGGTCGTCGACCCGTTGAGCCCCGGCATCGACCTGACGCCATTCTATAATTTGATGGCGAACGAGTCGGTCGTGAAAGTGTTTCACGCCGCGCGGCAGGATATCGAAATCGTCTATCTGAAGTCGCAGGTCGTGCCGACGCCGGTGTTCGACAGTCAGGTCGCCGCGATGGTGTGCGGCTACGGCGACAGCATCAGCTATGTGAACCTCGTCAAGAAGACGACGGGCGTCGATCTCGACAAAAGTTCCCGCTTCACGGACTGGAGCCGCCGGCCCCTGTCCGACAAGCAGCTCGACTATGCGCTGGCCGACGTCACGCACCTGCGTGACGTTTATGTGCGTCTCAAGCAGATGCTGGAGAAGACCGGCCGGACGCCGTGGCTGCAGGAAGAGATGGAAGTGCTCATCAGCCCTTCCACCTACGATGCGAAACCGGAAAATGCCTGGCAGCGGCTGAAGCTGCGCGTGAAGGGGCGCAAGTCGCTCTCCGTGCTGATCGAGCTTGCGGCGTGGCGCGAACGGATGGCGCAACAGCTCGATGTGCCGCGCGGCCGCGTGCTGCGCGACGATGCGCTTTACGATATCGCCAATCAGTTGCCTGCCAGCGCCGATGCGCTTGGCCAATTGCGTACGCTTTCGGACGGTTTTGCGCGCTCCCAGCGGGCGAAGGAAATCATCGATGTCGTGAAGGTGGGTCTGGCGCGCGATCCGAAGACGCTGCCGAAGATCGAGCGCAACGAAGCGCTCTCGGCCGAAGCGAGCGCGACGCTGGAGCTTTTAAAAGTACTGCTGAAGGCGGCCGCTGCCGAGCATGGCGTGGCGCCGCGCATCATCGCCGACAGCGATGATCTCGAACAGCTCGCGACGTCAGATGAAGCCGACATTCTGGCCCTGCAGGGTTGGCGGCGGACGCTGTTCGGGGATGCTGCGCTTAAGCTTAAGCGCGGCGAGCTTGCGCTGACCCTCGTCAACGGCGAAGTGCGCGCGGTACCTGCTGCAAGGTAGAGTTTGTAATCGCGATTGGCGACTCGCATTCCGTACGGCCGCCAATCGTGGACACACGCCACCGTCATGCCGACGAAGGTCGGCACCAAGACAAGCCTCGACAGGACAGATATTGCAGTTTTACTGGATCCCGGCCTGCGCCGGGATGACGATAAGGACTGGCTACTTCCGGCCCGGATCGTAGCTGTGGGTCTGGCGCCATTCGGAGAAGAAGTATGAGAGGCTGTCGTCGATCTCTGACGGCATGACAATCTTGACGGTGACGAGCTGATCGCCGACGTGGCCGTTCTTGCCTCGCGCCCCCTTGCCCTTCAGGCGAAACGTCTTACCGGAACTCGTGCCCTTGGGAAGCGTCAACTGCACGCGGCCCGTGGCCGTCGGAACTTCGACACGGCCGCCGAGAACCGCTTCGTCGATCGTGATCGGCAGCTCAAGCAGCAGATCATCACCCTCGCGGCGGAAATCGGGATGCGGGCGAACCTTGATTTCGACCAGAGCGTCGCCAGCCTCGCCACCGATGGCACCGGGCGCACCCTTACCTTTGAGCCGCAGAACCTGGCCGTCGACCACGCCTTCGGGAACGTTGAGATCCAGCGTGCCGCCGTCAGGCAGCGTGACGCGCTTCTTGGTGCCTTGAACTGCGTCGAGAAAATCGACCTCTAGCGAATAGCGGACATCGTTGCCGCGGGGACCCGCTCCCTGCGCATCGCGGCGGGCGCGTGTGCCGGCGGCGCCGAAGACATCCGAAAAAATGTCGGAGAAGCTGAAGTCATCGAAACCGCCACCCGCCCCAGCCCGGCCCTCGAAACCGCGGGCGCCGAACGGGCTGTGACGCCCGGCACCGGCTCCGGCCCGGCTCCATTGCGGGCGGCGTGGATCGCCTTTGGCGTCGATCTCGCCGGCGTCGTACTGGCGGCGCTTTTCCGGATCGCTCAGGATGTCGTTGGCGGCGGTGATTTTCTTGAAGCGCTCGGCCGCGCCAGCATTGCCGGGATTGACGTCAGGATGGCTGGCTTTCGCGAGCTTGCGAAATGCACTGCGTATTTCATCTTCTGACGCCCCGCGCGATACGCCGAGAATATCGTAAAGATCTTCCGCCATGGAGGCTGTCTTCATCCTGCGAACTTTAATCCGAGATTATCAGAAATTGTTGCGACGCAAGCGAGGCGTACTGCCTCTCAACCGCTAAATCGGATTTCTGCCCGCTTGCCGACCAATTCTGCGAGTGCTCCGAATCGCCGCCGCAGCCTCTCCCCGTCCAGGGCCGCATAAACCGGGGGCAGGGTCAGGACAAGCGCGCCGTCTTCAAAGCTGAGGGGCGTCTGGTCGATGACGCCCGCCATGCCGATCGAGAGCATATGGGCAGCCCGGATCGCCGCGCCAAGAATCCGGGCGCGGCGCTGCACGCGTTTACTAACAAGACTGCGCAGCCGGTCGGAAAGCCCAGCGCTGCTATCCTCGGATGTCTCGTGGCGGTGAAAAACCGAGAGGGCCAGAAATATCCGCCCCTGGTGGTCCACGCCGCCCAGCCCGGCATGGGCGATGGTGTTGATGCTCTGCTCGCCACGGTAGTCGGGATGCGCCCGCCAGCCGGCATCCGACAACAGGCAGGCTGCGTGTCTCAGGCGTCGTTCATCCGCCGTTTCTTCGAGGGCTGGATCGGAGAAGAGTTGGTCGGTCCAGGCGCAAAGCTCGTAAGCGTGCTCGACCGAACGGGAACGGAGCGCGGCGTAATCCTCACAGAAACTGATCAGCGGATCGCGCGCTTTCTCGTAGGGGGGCAGAAGTCCGTAGATCAAGCCTTCGCGGATGCCGAACACGGAGAATACGACCTGGCGCGGCTCCATCTGCCGCAACAGGCGCTCCAGCACGAGAGCACCGAACGGCAGGACTTCGCGGCGGGCCCGGGCGACGCCGGTGATGCCGGGCAGATCGAGCGGCTTCTTGACCTTGCGGAACTGCTCGCACAGGTCGAGCGCTTCGCGCGTGGTCAACCGATAACCCTGCATGACGCGCAACGGATAATCGACACGGTCCATCTGCATTTTCGCGAGCGCGCGCCACGTGCCGCCGACGGCATAGAACGTGCGCCCCGTGCCGTTTCTGAGCCAGGGCAAACTTGCCAGCGCATTGTCGATGATATCGGTCGCGCGTTCGATCTTGTTGCCGGTGGTGTCGATCAAGCGCAGACCGCCGAGCGGCAAGGTCGCGGCTTCCTTGAGGCGATCCTGCTCCAGATCGATCAATTCGAGGCTGCCGCCGCCCAGATCGCCCGCGACGCCGTCGGCATCGATGAAACCCATCATGATGCCCTGGGCGGCGAGGCGGGCTTCCGTTTCGCCGGAGAGGACTTCGATCTTCGCGCCGATCGCCTTTTCGCCGCGGGTGATGAAGTCATGGCCATTCTGAGCGTCGCGAACGGCCGCGGTGGCGATCACCATGATGTTCTTGACGCTGAGGATATGCGCGATCACGCGGAAGCGCGACAGGGCCGCGATGGCGCGTTCGACGGCATCGGCCGCGAGACTGCCGGTCGTTGCGACCGAGCGCCCGAGACCGCAAAGGATCTTTTCGTTGAAGACCGGCGTCGGTGCCCGCACGGCGCCTTCATAGACGACAAGGCGCACGGAGTTGGAGCCGATGTCGACAACGGCGATAGGCTCCATTTCTGCGGTGCGCTCATTCGCGCCCGAGATTTCTTTCCACCGTGTCATTCAAGCTCCGGGCCTAACCAGGCTGGCGGAAACGTTGCGGGAAGCTCTCTTTCAGAGACTGTCCGCGGCCCGAAAGCGAAGGATTGGTCATGAAGTACTTATGGGCATTGAAGGCTTCCTCCCCCGGACCCGGTTCGATCCGGGTCGCGCTGCCGTCGGAATTGATCCGCCAGCTCTGCTGGTTGTCTTTCAGGTTCGCAACCATGATCTGATTCAGAACTTGCTCGTGGACTGTCGGATTCTTAATCGGCGCCAAGGCTTCGACGCGCCGGTCAAGATTTCGAGGCATCATATCGGCGGAGCTGATGTAGACGGCGGCCTTGGGGGAAGGCAAGGCCTCTCCATTGGCAAAACAGTAAATGCGCGAGTGCTCGAGGAACCGTCCGACGATGCTTTTTACGCGGATGTTGCTCGATAGCCCCGGAATCCCCGGACGCAGGCAGCAAATGCCGCGCACGACGAGATCGATCGGCACACCGGCGTTGCTGGCATCATAAAGGGAAGAAATGATCTGCTGATCGACGAGCGCGTTCATTTTCCACCAGATGCCGGACGGTTTGCCCGCCTTCGCATTCCTGATCTCTTCGGCAATGTGCGTCATGATACGGTTGCGAATGCCGTGCGGGCTGGCGGCCATGCATTCTAGTTCCACAGGCTCACCGTAGCCCGTGACGAAGTTCAGAATGCGCGTGACATCGCGTGCGACCATCGGGTCGGTCGTGAAGAGGGAAAGATCCGTATACACACGCGCCGTTTGCGGATGGTAGTTGCCGGTGCCGATGTGGCAGTAGGTCGTGAGGTCGGTACCTTCGCGGCGGACAACGAAGCCGAGCTTGGCGTGTGTCTTCAATTCCGTGAAGCCGTAGACGACGTGGACGCCTGCACTTTCGAGATCGCGCGCCCAGCGGATGTTCGCCGCTTCGTCAAAGCGCGCCTTGAGCTCAACAACGGCCGTTACCGACTTACCGGCTTCCACGGCTTCCTTCAGCGCCTGAATGATCGGGCTGTCGCGCGAGGTGCGATAGAGCGTCCATTTGATCGCCATGACGTTCGGATCGGCAACGGCCTGGCGCAGGTACTGCACGACGACGTCGAAGCTTTCGTAGGGATGATGAACGAGGATGTCCTTGTTGCGGATCGCAGCGAAACAGTCGCCGGAAAATTCGCGAATGCGTTCGGGAAAGCGGATCGTGAACGGCTTGAACAGCAATTCCGGTCGGTCGGACACAATGAGCTGGGTGGTATCGGCGAGCGCCAGAATACCTTCCTTCACGAAAACGCTTTCATCGCGCACTTCG
Organism: Hyphomicrobium sp. MC8b; assembly: GCF_905067615.1. Taxonomy (NCBI): domain Bacteria; kingdom Pseudomonadati; phylum Pseudomonadota; class Alphaproteobacteria; order Hyphomicrobiales; family Hyphomicrobiaceae; genus Hyphomicrobium; species Hyphomicrobium sp. MC8b. The sequence goes on from NZ_LR898465.1 coordinate 3,906,643, forward strand.
AGTTCATCGATGACGAACTTGCGAAGCTTTTCCGGCATGCGTGAATCGATCTCGAGCCGGATGACGTTGCCGCGGCGGCGGCGCTTCAACTGGCTTTCGTAGGATCGGACAAGGTCTTCGGCTTCTTCCTGGAATTCGATATCGCTGTCGCGCAGCACGCGGAACGTGCCCTGGCTCTTGATTTCGAAGCCTGAGAACAGTTCAGACAAATGCATGCCGATGACGTTTTCGAGCTGAATGAAACGCACGTCGTGCGGCTTGTCGGGATGTGTTTCGAGACGAATGAAACGTTCGAGCTGACCGGGAATGGGGATCAGGCCGTTCATGGTCTTGCCGTCGACCGGGCGCACCATGTCCACCGCGATTGTCATGGCCTTGTTGAGGATGAACGGAAACGGATGCGCAGGATCGGCGGCGATGGGCGTCAGGATCGGAAAGATGTGACTCAGAAAGAGCTTTTCCAACCAGGCGCGTTCGCCATCGGTCAAATCTTTCGGCTGAAGAACATGCAGCCCGGCTGCGCTAAGCTCGTCTTTGATGGTTCGCCAATTCAACTGCTCGTCGGCGACGAGCCCTGTCACAAACTTATTGATGGCGGCGAGCTGCTGCATCGGTGTCATGCCGTCTTGTGACAGCGTCGTGACACCAGCGCGGATCTGGCCATACACGCCGGCCGCGCGCACCATGTAGAATTCATCGAGGTTGGCAGCGGCGATCGATAGGAAGCGCAACCGTTCGAGAAGCGGATGCTGCCGATTGCCCGCTTCTTCAAGAACACGGCGATTGAACTGGAGCCACGACAGCTCGCGATTGTAGAAGCGATCCGGCCCCTCGGGCACGTCTGGAACGTTTGCCTTGCTGCTTCTGCTTTTCACGGTTGCCATGATGGGGAAATGCTCCGAAATCCGGTTCAAGAAATCCATATAGTAGGTTTACACCCAAATGACGAATGGGTGGGTGACAGCCGATTCTTAAGCTGATTCAATAGCCCAGTGCGTCGAGCGTGGCAGCGGCAATCGCGCGCGTCAGCCGCCGCTGCAGGGCGAGCGCCCGGCGGTCAGCCGCCGACACGAACCGTTCTGCCGCCAGCATCGATCGCTCCATGCGAACGAGCACGTAATCGACGAGTTGCGGCTCGACGCTCAACTGCCGGTCGGCGAAGAGCTTGACGAGGACGGCGCGCAACAGCGCATCGTCCGGCGGATCGATGGTCGCGAGCGGCAGAGCTTTCAGACGGGAGCGGAAGTCCGGCAGGGTGATCGAGAGATCGCCCGGCGCAGTATCCGTCGTCAGCAGGATCTGCAGCCGCTGCTCGCGCACAAGGTTCAAGAGGTGAAACAGCGCAGCTTCGTCAGCGGCGTTCTGGATGTCCTCAATCAGAACCGCGCCGGCTGCCGCAACCTTGGGAACGGTTTCGCGCGAGATCTGGGACGCCTCGACCGCCGTCGCGCCGGCGCGCGTCAGCCAGACGTTCGCAAGATGGGTTTTCCCGCTGCCCTTGGCCCCCGCGATGACCGCCGCGCCGATGGGCCAATCGGGCCAACGATCGACAAGGCTCACCGCGGCCGCGTTCGACTCTGAGACGAGAAAATCTTCAAGTCCCATTGCCGCGCGGTGCGGAAGTTCAAAGACAAGCTGCTGTGGCGTCGTGGTCATGGATTAGGGTTGCTGCGGATCCTTTGGCGCCGCTTCGACCTCTCCCTGATAGACAGAGGAGTCGAGATACTTTCGGAGCGCGAAACGTACGAGCACGCCGATTGCGGCGGAAACCGGCACGGCAACGAGAAGACCTAAAAATCCGAACAGATAGCTGAAGGTCAACAGCGCAAAAATTACCCAGACAGGATGAAGCCCGACTTCGGAGCCGATAATGTAGGGGCTTAGGATCGCAGACTCGAGCGCCTGTCCGACGAGTAGGATGCCGACAATGACCAGGATGGGCGTGAACTCGGGCCAATACTGAACTATCGCAAGCAGCATGGCCGTTATTGCGCCAATCGACCATCCGAATACAGGAATGAAGGACGCGAGCCCTGTCGCCACGCCGACGAGAAGGCCGTAATTCAGTCCAGCCACGCTGTAGGCGCCCGCGTAGTAGATTGCGAGCAGAATGCAAACGACGCCTTGGCCGCGGATGAAAGCCGAGATGCGTGAATCGATTTCAGTGGCGAGTCCACGAATCTCATCGGCTCCGTCGCGGGGCAGCCAGGAATCGATTTTCGCGACTATGCTGGGCCAGTCGAGCAACACATAGAAGAACACCACCGGCGTGATGAGGACGACCGTAAAAAAGTTGTATGCGGCGGTGCCTTGAGTCCAGATGCTTCCCGCAAAGCTTGCGAGCAATGATGGAACGGCCTTGCTGAGGCTGTCCAGAGCGTTGCGAACCGTTGCCTCAGCCTCAGGATAGCGGGGTCCGAGATGGTCGCGCGCAGTGGTCTCAATCAGTGACTTCAGGCGGTCGATTGCTCCTGGCGCAGACTCGATGAAACCCGCTGCCTGCTGAAAGAGAATGGGGACGACGAAGACAAGCGCTAAAATTATCAGCAAAGTCGAAAACGCGAGCAGTAGGATCGTCGCGATCCAGCGCGGAATACCGATGCGGCCCATCGCATCGACGACGGGACTCAGAAAGTAGGCGAGCGTCAGACCGATGGCGAACGGCAGCAATGCCGGAGCGATGAGCTGCACGATATAGGCAAACAGCAACGCCGTCGCCGTCCAGAACAGCGCGTGCCGCTCAAAATGCATAGGTCCCGATCCTCACCCAATTGCCGAAGCACCCCGAAACAGCATGGCCTTAAATGCTCAGCTTTTCGAGCCGGGAGTTTCGTATACCGTCATGTGCCGCAGCCAGACGCGCAAATAAGCAACGAGGGAGGCAACCGTGGTGGCGGCGGCGAGCAGGGTTAGTAGTTGTACCGGCCCTTTCAGCCTCAGACCGAACGCTTCATCGGCAAGCACGGTTCCGGCCAGCACGATTTGAGCAACAGTGTTCATCTTGCTGATGGCGAGTGGCTTCATCGGCGTCGGGTGGTCGAGAAGCCAAGACAGGACGACGGCGATGACGATCAGCACGTCGCGCGATACGACCAGGATCACGAGCCACGATGGCAGGCGGCCCGTCACGCCCAGCGCCACGAAGATGCAGACGATCAGCAATTTATCCGCTAGCGGATCGAGATAAGCGCCAAGCTCGGTTTCCCAATTGAAGCGCTTGGCCAAGAAGCCATCGACCGCATCGGAAATACCGGCGACGACGAATGCCAGAAATGCCGCTTGCAGCTCACCGGTCAGCAAAAGCCAGAAGACCACAGGTACGAGGATAACCCGACCGAGCGTAATTAAATTTGGAATGCTCACGCCGTTATTGTCCCCGTCTCTCCCTGCAACCCGGCCGTCTCGATATCCGGGCGGCGCGAACCTACCCTCTCGACGTTTGTCTCGTCGAGAACAACCTCCTTTGCAGTGCGGTAAAACAAAAGGGAGGAACACGCATCGTTTGGCGTGTGACGACGCGATCTGCGGCAGGTCAGAGTTTTATATTTACTATGCTTTTCAATAACTTGGACGAAGAACCCAACCGGAGGATGTGTTGGCGAGGCTTAACCCACGAGCGCCCAGCGCGTTCGCAAGACTTGCAGCGCCGCCGGGATATTTAAGTGACACGTCGGCGCTTCGGTCTGACACGGACCCGATATTCAGGGCGTCGACGCCGGGCGTATCGAGAAGTTGCCCACGCATCTCATCCCACTGATCAGAATTGCCGAAGACCACGGTCAACCTCACGTCTTCTCCGCTGCCGGTCGTCGAGGCGGCCCAGACAGGCATATTCGAAGGCGGCGCAGCGGCCGTGTCGAGGACGCCGGCTTTGACCGCCTTCCAGCGTCCTTCCAAGATGCCGAGCGAGATGACAGCCGCCAACTGCGAGGCGTAATCGAGATCACCGTCGTTAATGCGATACACCCGCTTCAACAAAAGTCCGCCGACGGCGTCACTGCCCGCGATCGTTACGTTGAGCCGCTTGGCCGCCATGTCCGGCTCGGCAATGGCGAGAACGACTAGGCCCTCACCGTACTCGGCTTTGAGCTTCTGCAGCGCGCTGTCCTGGCCGGACATCAGCGCGGTTATCGTGTCGGTCTGGATCGAGGGCTTTAAATCCTTCATGACGACAGGCGTAATTGTGTGCGTGAGATCGAGGCTCGACCAAGCGCGGTGCCACAGGCCTCTGTCGTTGCTCGCCGTTGGCGGGGTGCCCTGCAAGAGCACCGTTACGACCGTCACCGGCGGGGCCTGCTGATCGACGAAGGGGATACCCTGCTGCGTCAGAAGTGAACGCACGCCGTCCGGCTGAAACGAGAAATCGAGGCCGGCATAGTAGGTCGTCGAGGAATTGCGTTCCGAACGCACCGAGATGCCTGAGATGAGATCGCCTGCCTTCACGTCGCGGAGCCGATCCAACTGCTTATACGCGGTCACAGGAACCAAGCGCTTCAACAGCGAGCGGAACGCGGCCTGTTGGCCCTCGCTCATGGCCTGCTCCTTGGCGGCAACCGCATTGGCGGCCGTCGCCTCGACAGGATAGTTCCCGACCGTGTATGGCGCGTCGGCATCGGCGCGCGCGGACGCGACATCAACGCCTGCCAGAACGGACGAAATCAGAATAGCAATGGCGAGGCAGCGGCTCGCAAGCACCGTTAATCCCCCATCTTTGTCGTGTTGCAGGGCCACTCAAGCCGGCTAGACCAGCGCTGCGACATCCCGTGGAACCCAGAGGTCAGTGCTTCGTTTGCTCTCAGGTCCAGTCGCTGCTACGACCCCCATGACGGGTTGGCAATGGGGCAAAAGTGAGTTTAACCGAACCTTTCCCCGCTGCGATGCTTGCAAGACCGCTCACCCTGTTGCATCCGGCATTCCAAACGACCACGAGGATTGATGTCCGCGGCTGACGAAAATTCGCAAAAACCCATCACCTACGCCGACGCGGGTGTCGATATTGACGCAGGAAATGCGCTTGTCGCAGCTATCAAGCCGCTGGCGAAGGCAACGAGCCGTCCGGGCGCCGACGTTGACCTTGGCGGGTTCGGCGGTCTCTTCGATTTAAAGCGCACGGGATTTCGCGATCCGATCCTTGTGGCCGCAAACGATGGCGTCGGTACGAAGCTCAAGATCGCGATCGACACGGGACGGCACGCGACCATCGGCATCGACCTCGTCGCGATGTGCGTGAACGATCTCGTCGTGCAGGGTGCCGAGCCGCTTTTCTTTCTCGATTATTTCGCGGTCGGGAAGCTCGACGTGAACGTCGCGCGCGATGTCATCGCGGGAATAGCGGAAGGCTGCCGGCTCGCCGGATGCGCGCTGATCGGTGGTGAGACGGCGGAGATGCCCGGCGTCTACAAAGGCGGCGACTATGATCTCGCAGGGTTCTCGGTCGGCGCGGTCGAACGCGACGAAATTCTGCCCCGCGCCGATGTCGGCGTCGGCGATATTCTAATCGGCCTTAAATCGTCGGGCGTGCATTCGAACGGCTACAGCCTCGTGCGCAAGCTCGTCGAACACGCCAAGCTCGACTGGGACGCGCCCGCGCCGTTTGCCCATTCGCAAAACGAGACGTTGTCGGAAGCGCTGCTGACGCCGACGCGGATCTACGTCAAACCGCTCCTCAGCGCGATCCGGGCGACGGGCGGCTCCGGCTTGAACGGCGCGATCAAGGCGCTGTCGCACATCACCGGCGGCGGACTTTCGGAGAACGTGCCACGGGTCATGCCGAAGGACGTTGCGGCGCGGATCGACCTGTCGTCATTCACAGCGCCGGGGGTGTTCGAATGGCTGGCGACGACGGGCAACATTCCGGACGCGGAGCTGCTGCGCACATTCAACTGCGGCATCGGCATGATCGCAGTCGTATCGAAGGCGCGTGCCGACGACGTGATCGCGGCGCTGACGTCGGCGGGCGAAGAACCTATCGTCATCGGCGACGTCATTCCGCCGACGGGCGAGAAATCCGAAGCCAAAGGCAAGGGCGAAGCCTGGGCCGTGAAGTACGACGGCAAGCTGCGGTTTTTCTGATCGTCGAGCCGATGGATCTCCGCGGCTTGAGCCGCCTTTCACGGCAGCGCGAACACCGTCAGTGTGCCGCCGAGACCTGTATAGCTCGATAGAGAAGCAAAGCCGCCGACTGCGCCGGAACCGTCTTCCGGATCGGTCAATCCGGCGGCGAGGCCGATGCCCGCCCATCCACCGACGCCTGAGAGGACGGCGACATATTGCTTGCCGTCGTGCATGTAGGTCATCGGATTGCCGACGATGCCGGACGGCGTCTTGAACTTGAAAAGTTCCTTGCCGGTCTTCTGGTCTACCGCTTTCAGATAGCCTTCTAGAGTGCCGTAAAAGACGATGCCGCCCGCCGTCGTCAGAGCGCCCGACCACACGGCGAAGCGTTCCGGCTTCGACCACACGGTTTTGCCTTTGGCGCCGTCCCACGCGATGAAAGCCCCGGTGTTGCCGTTTTCGCCCGGCGCGGGAAACATCGTCAACGTCGCGCCGACGTACGGCTGGCCGACCTGATACGACACCTTGAAAGCTTCCATATCCATGCAGAGGCGCGTCACCGGAACGTAGAACAGGCTGGTGAGCGGCGAATAGGCCGCCGGCTGCTGGTTCTTCGCGCCCATCGACGACGGGCAAATGCCTTTCGTCACGTCGTCCGTTCCCGTCTCGAACGGCGAGAACTTTTTATTGATGAGCGGGCGTCCGTATTGCGGATCGCTCTTGTCCGTCACGACCTTCGTCGCCCAATTGACGTCCGGCTCGAATTTTTCTGCGACGAGCAGCTCGCCGGTAACGCGATCCAACGTGTAGCCGAAGCCGTTACGGTCGAAGTGGGTCAGCGCCTTGCGCTTGACGCCATCAATATCGAGGTCGGTCAAGATAGGTTCATTGACGCCGTCATAGTCCCACTCATCGAACGGGGTCATCTGATAGACCCACTTGGCGATGCCGGTGTCGGCGTCACGGGCAAAAATCGTCTGCGACCATTTCTGGTCGATGCGCTTACCGCCGGGCCCTGCGCGCTGCACTGGGTTCCATGTCGAAGGATTGCCGGAGCCGTAGTAAACCAGATTGAGAGCCGGATCGAAGGCCATGTAGCCCCAGACCGGTCCGCCGCCGATCTTCCACTGGTCGCCGTTCCAAGTCTTGAGCGAGGAATCCTTGCCGACCGGCTTGCCGAGCGATGTCGTTTTGTCGGGGTCGATCAGCATGTCGGCGTCCGGTCCCATCGAATAGGCGCGCCAGACGCGATGGCCGGAATTCAAATCGTAGGCGGTGATGTAGCAGCGGACGCCAAACTCGCCGCCCGAGACACCGACGATCACCTTGTCTTTCACGACGAGCGGCGCACCGGTTCCTGACGCGCCATTCTTCGGATCGTCTTCCTTGACCTTCCAGATTTCCATGCCGGTCTTGGCGTCAAGCGCGATGAGCGAAGTATCGGCCGTATGCACGAGGATTTTGCCCTCGGCGTACTGCACGCCGCGGTCGACCGTGTCGCAACACATCACGGCAGCGGCGAACGGGTCCTGCTTGGGCTGGTACTTCCAGAGAATCTTCTGCTCATGCGCGAGGTCGAGCGCCATCACGACGTTCGGAAACGGCGTCACGAGGTACATGACATCGCCGATGACCAACGGGCCGCCTTCGTGGCCGCGCAACACGCCGGTCGAGAACGTCCACGCGACGCGAAGGTCGCCGACGTTCGAGGCGTTGATCTGATCGAGCTTCGAATAGCGGTGGCCGCTGTAGTCTCCCGATTGGATCGCCCAGTTGGCGGGATCGCTAGCGAGCGTTTGGACATCCTGGTTCGCTGACGCCTGGGTCGCGAAGCCCAATGCCGCCAAGACGGCCACGAGGCCCAAACACTTCGTCATTCCAATTCCTCCCGAGATCCGGCTTGGTCTCGGGCCCGGCATATCAGGACCCAAGACCCGGGCGTACCAGACTTTTGTCGGCCAGAGATGAAAACGCGGCAAGCTGAAGCGCCGACGGGGAAAATCCCGGAATTGCGCTGTTACTCGCGTCGCGCATTAACGACTTGCAATCCGGCGGTCAGCGAACTGCCACGGAACTGAAAAATTCCGCGTCTACTCACGCCGCTCCGTAAACTATACAGGAGCACCCACATGGCTGGCCCTACCTCAGACCTCGCTGTGGGCGAAATCATCGAGATCAAATATCGCGTGCCGCGTCCGGCATTCGACGGGCTGGCGGACGAGCAATTTTCCGACCGCTGGATCATGGCCGAGATCATCCATCGGGATGAGGACGCGCCGCCGATCGCCCGTCTCGCCGACGGGCAGTTTACCGATATCCGCGCCTATATGACGTGGCGCCGGATCGCCCAGCTCAGCGCGACTGACGTTGCACGATGCAAGTCTTGAGGCTTCGTAGAGGTTAAATTGCAGATTGTTCGGGCAATTCCTGCCAACTGTCACACAATCGAAAACTGGTGAGGTCAGAAGCGGATTAAAATACGCCGTTAGATAGATTCGGACCTGCTTCTCGTCATGCTCTCTGGCCCGCTCGGCGATTTTGCGGATCGCGCCGCTCACAGCCTGTCATCGGCGCGGCGCCCCAACATCGAGGTAGCGTGATGCGAATATTCATCGCGACCGACGCCTGGAAGCCGCAGGTCAACGGTGTCGTCCGCACCTACGAGAACCTGAAGCGCGAGCTTGATGCCGCCGGCCACACGGTCACGATCCTATCGCCGTTGGATTTCGCGACGCTGCCGTGTCCCGGCTATCGCGAGATCCGACTGGCGCTGGCGCGGCGGTCGCAGGTTGCCGCGCTGCTGAAAGAGGGCAATTACGATCACGTGCATATCGCGACGGAAGGGCCGATCGGGCTTGCGACGCGCGGCGTTTGCCTGCGCAAGGGCATTCGCTTCACGACGTCGTTCCACACGCGGTTTCCGGAGTACATCGAGGCCTACACCGGTCTACCGGCGTGGATCAGCTACGCGTTTCAGCGTTGGTTTCACCGACCCGGCATCGGCATGTTCGTGGCGACGCGATCGCTGAAGACGGAATTGTCGGGCCGCGGGTTCCGGCGGCTGATGCTGTGGTCGCGCGGCGTCGATACTGCGCAATTCAAGCCGCGCTCGAAAATGGGCGACGCTGAAGACGCCGCCGCCAAAGCCGGGCCGACGTTTCTCTACGTCGGCCGCGTCTCGCGCGAAAAGAATGTCGAGGCGTTCCTCAATCTCGATCTGCCGGGGAAGAAGGTCGTTGTCGGCGATGGGCCGATCCTCGGACTTCTGCGGAGCCGGTATCCCGATGTCGTCTTCAAGGGCGCCAAGACGGGCGAAGATCTGGCGCAGGAATATTCGAACGCCGACGTGTTCGTGTTTCCGAGCCGCACCGACACGTTCGGCCTGGTGCTGCTCGAAGCCATGGCTTCAGGTCTTGGCGTTGCTGCCTATCCGGTGACCGGGCCGATCGACGTCGTGACGCCCGGCGTGACCGGCTGCCTCGATGACGACCTGCGGGCGGCGGCACTTGCGGCGTTGAAGCTCGACCGCGATCGGGTGCGGGTGCAGGCCATGCGGCACGACTGGTCGCGCGTCGCCAATCTTTTCCTGGCGAACATCTATCAGGCGCGACGGGCAGCAGGGCTTGGCAAGCGTCTTGTCAAAGCGCACGCTGCGAAACACCTGCATATCAAGCCGCGGGCGACGGCGCGCCCGATCAGCTGATCGTTTCTCGCAGGGCGCAAACAAAAAAGCCGGAGCAACGCTCCGGCCTTCCCTTATCCTAATGTGTCGTGCGATCAGCGACGGTCGTCAAAGTCGCCCAGACGATTGAAGCAATCCTGAAGTCCCTGAGACCGGAAGAGCTGATCGCGTGCCAAGTCGGCGCGCCGAGCCCATCTGCACCAGCGAAAATGGTTGCGGGTATCAGTATCCCATTGCGGACCGCGGAAACCACAACGATAGCGGATATTGGCATCAGCCTGAACCTGCGCGATGCGGGCATAGACTTCGCAACTCGCCCGTTTGCCTTCGACATCGCCGCGGCGATCGTCCTTGCCGAAGCGGAAGCTGAAGCCGCGATCATCCAGCCGAATGGTCTGAGATGTGGCGGTCCCGGCAGTTCCTGCGATGATGATAGCAGCCAGGATGATCCTTGAGCTGAGCATGTTTTCTCCTCGTTCTTTGACGCTCGCGCCTATACGAGGAGAATTTGGCCTGACTGTTGCGCTAACATGGCGTCATCGCGGTGCGCATCGAAAACGAAGTTCACTGCCGATTGCGGGCGATCTCGCATTTATCCGTTGACGTCTTCGTTGCGCACTTTAAGCGGCGACGACCTGCGAAGCGCCGGTGTGCGCGGCGTCGCCTGCCGGCCCGCCGAGGAGCTTCTTGATAATCTCGACGGCGTTGGCGGCGCCGTCTTCCTGCTCCATGGCTCGGCCGATCTCGGCGGCCCTCAGCGCATATGATGGATTGGTCGCCACGTCGCGGATGCGGGCTGTCAGCGCCTCAAGCGTCCAGTCCTGGATCGGGAGCTGGTCCGGCCCGGCGCCGAGCTGGAAGATCCGATGACCCCAGTATTTTTGATCCATCATGAAGGGACCGACGAAGCTTGGGCGTCCGGCACGCAAGGCTGACGTCGTCGTGCCGAGGCCGCCATGATGGATGACGGCGCCGACTTCGCGGAACAGTTTATCGTGCGGCACGAACTGGTCGATCAGATGGAAGTTGGCGGACAATGGCACGCGATCGAACTCGCCGCGCCCCTTGCCGAGGATCACACGCTGTCCGGCCGCCTCGCAGGCGCGCAAGATCATCTCGGTGCGTTCAAGGCCAAGCGCGGGCATGCTGCCGAAGCCGACGTAGATCGGACGCGGTCCGTCGGCCAGAAACTCCGCGAGCTTGCCGGATGGACGCCAATTCGGCGCCTCATCGCGGAACCAGTAACCTGTGAAGTAGATCTCGTCGCCTTCCGTGCTCGCGCGCGGCTGCAGAACGGGGCTGACGGGGTAGAGGACGGATGCACGCTTGCCGTGGACGCGATGCGGATGCTTCATCCAGAACGACCGGCCAAGGCCCAGCGACTTTCGGATCTCGCCGATGACACGCCGATAGGCCAGCCGCTGCAGTCCGAGCGTCTTGTAGCCGTACCGGTTCCAGGCTGGGATGCCGGTTCCGGGAATGACCGACAACAGGTTTTCGGCCGACGGCGAAACGGAGCCGAGACCGGCCATGACGGCGGGGATGTTTCGTGCTTCGGCGATTTCACCGGCGACCGAGATGACGGGATGAAAGATCATGGCATCGGCATCCGCCGTGGCCGCGACGGAATCGAGAAGGATGCTCTCGAACAGCGATCGCATGTCGGGGCCGGGGCTCAGCCATTTCTTGACCGTGACGAGCGTATGGGCGCCGGCGATCTCCGCCATCTCGCCCTCTTTCATGAACTTCGAAAAATCCGTGCCGCAGCGGCGCGCTTCGAGCCCCTTGCTGCGGACGTAGTCCATGAAGTCTTCGGGAGCTGCGACGCTGACTTCGTAGCCAGCCTCTTTGAGCGCCAAGCCGAGGGCAACCATGGGCCCGACGTCGCCCAGCGTTCCAACGGTAAGCAATGAAATCCGGCGTGCCATTTCGACCCGATTTTGCAGATAACTGACCGCCGCGCGGCAGAAGCGCCGCTGACGTATCAGTCGCCCATTTCTGCGATCGTGGCCCCCGATCCCTTTCAGAATGCGTAAGGTGACACCCTGCTGCAACAACGGTCGTCAACCATGGCTAACAAACCCTGCGGCTCGTGGCGTTCATGTCTCACCTCAGATGCACTCGCGCACCGAAGCCTGCTCTGCTATTCCGGGCGGCCATGAGCACCAAGAAACGCACCGCCATTTTGATCTCCGGCCGCGGCTCGAACATGCAGTCGCTGGTGGCCGCTGCACGCGCCCCCGACTATCCGGCCGAGATCGTGCTTGTCGCTTCGAACCGGCCTGATGCCGCGGGTATCGCGTGGGCAGTGGAGCAGGGGCTGCCGACGGTCATCATCGACCACAAGGGCTACGGGTCGCGCGCGGCGTTCGAGCGGGCGCTCCAGTCGGCGCTTGATACGCACCATGTCGAGCTTGTCGCGCTTGCGGGCTTCATGCGGCTGATGACGCCCGAATTCGTCGCGCATTGGCAGAATCGGATGATCAACATCCATCCGTCGCTGCTGCCGAGCTTCAAGGGCCTGCACACGCACGAGCAGGCGATTGCGGCTGGCGTGAAGATCGCGGGCTGCACGGTTCATTATGTCCGGCCGGAGATGGATGCCGGCCCAATCATCGCGCAGGCGGCCGTTTCAGTCCTATCGAGTGATACCGCGGAGACACTCGCGGCCAAGATCCTCAAAGTGGAACACCGAGTTTACCCGGCAGCGTTAAGACTTGTCGCCGCAGGGCAGGTATGCTGCGAAGGGGAGAAAATTGTTATATCTTCGGAAGTTAGCCAAACAAACCCACTGTACTCTCCAGTGATCTGATCCACAGCGTCATTTGCTGGTTACCTTGCACTGGCCGTCGCATGGACAGGCACCCCCCAAACCGTGGTATTTCTATGGCTTCCGGAGAGGGAGATCCGGCGACCGAAGTGCAGCGCGAGCCCGATGGGCGCACGAAGCGCCCGCAAGGCTGATACGCGCACCGCTCCTCCGGTCCCGAATGGAGAATGCCTATGGAAACGACCCCCAGCCACACCCTGGGTCTCGGCGACGAATCTAGCATCTGGTTCAACCTGACGCCGCTATTGCGCGGCGATCCGGATAATCCGATGCGCATCCTCATGCAGATGATGGACCGTTACGGTCCTGTCCTGCCGGTCAATATGGCCAATCAACGTGTCGTGCTTATTTCAGAGCCCGAATATTTCAAGCACGTGCTGGTCACTAAAGCCGACAACTACATCAAATACTTCGACGGCCTGAAGCCGATCTTCGGCAAGTCGATGATCACGAACGACGGTGCGCTCTGGCAGAAGATCCGGATGCCGCAGCAGCCCGCGTTCCACCCCGACATGTTCGCCGAGTACATTCCGTACTTCCTGCGCGCGATCGATACGAAGATGGCGCTCTGGGCCGACCTTGCGAAAAGCGGCGAGACGGTCGAGATGGTCGAACAGACGTGGACTCTTGCTGCGGACATGATCTGCAAGGCGCTGTTTGACCGCGATATGCCGTTCAATCCGCACGTCGTGTTCAAGTGCGTGAAGACCTATACCGACGTCATGAACCATCGTGACATTCGTCTGCGCAAACAGGCGGGCGAGGTCTTCGAGTTGACCGACGAAGATCCCGCAAAGGCGATGGAAGTGTGGGCGAGCGTGCCCCCGGCCGTCATGGGCGCCGATCCGCGCGAAATGCGCGAGCGTACGCTGCTGAAGATGATCGAGGAGACGGTTGCCGATCCTTCCGTTCCGGAATTCGACCAGCAGCAGGCCATCGACGAGCTGAAACAGTATCTGTGGGCCGGCACCGAGACGACGGCTTTGACGCTGGCGTGGGCGCTTTATGAGACGTCGCGGCGGCCGGAAATGGCCGAACGGATTCGTCGCGAAGGCGAGCAGGTCTACGGCGATCGCGAACCGACGGCGGCGGATTATTCCGGCCTCGCCTATACGCGCGCTGTCATCCAGGAAACGATGCGCATCTATCCGCCCGTCTGGAGCCTCATCCGCATCGCCGCGGCCGAAGACGAAATCGGCGGCGTCAAGATCAACCCGGGTGACCGCGTGTCGATCTTCAGCTACGGCGCGCACCACAATCCGAAATTCTGGCCCGAGCCTGAGTCCTTCCAGCCTGAGCGCTGGATGGCGGGCAACGCCAAGAAGCAAGTGAAATATAGCTATCTGCCGTTCGGTGCCGGCAAGCGTTCATGCATCGGTGGCGCGATGAGCCAAGTCGAGAACACGCTGGCGCTGTCGCGTCTTCTGCGTCGCTTCCGGCCCGAGTATGTCGGCAAGGATCCGGCTGGGCTCAACGCGACGGTGACGCTGACGCCGAAGGGCGGCTTGAAATTCAAAATCCACGAGCTGAGCTGACGCTTGTTGCCAGCGAATTGACGTTGAGATGCAGAATGGCCGGGAAATCGTCCCGGCCATTTCTTTTTCAGAACTTTTCAGCCGGATTTGCACTCAAGTCGTGCGCGTAACATCGCGTTACTCAATTTGATTCCTTGTTCGTGAATACCATTCGCAATGTTTTCCACAGGCAATATCGCGCCGCGATACAGGCTTTTACGCCCGCAAAGTGCTCAGGAAAGTGCAAATTCGAGTTGTAGAGCGGCTCGCATACGCGAGAGTGCCGGGTTTCCTGCACTGGTTAATGCTGTCATAGTCTCTGCACGTTAATGAATTAATAGCACATTCTGGATGTCACTGCCCCCCGTGTCGTCCAGACACAGCCGAAACGCCTACGTTCCAAACTCCAGGAGGCCCTCACCATGGAGTCCGTGAGAACCGTCGTACTTGGCAAGCCCGTCTTCTTGTTGACGGGTGCAAAACCGCGCAGATCGAAAGAAAAGAACGTAGCGGTTGCGCTAGACGTGGAAGCGCCCGAGAAATTGATAGAAACTGCACGCCGCAACCCCGATGCCGTTGCCTTCGGGTTCGTCGCGGGAAGTTGGGTCGCGGCCGCCTAAGCGCCGTCCACCGTCCGGCCTGCGGATGCGTCGGTGCGCATCTTTGGCAGCCGGACGAAGCGCCACGAGGGTCAGTTCCGCCGCATTCGGCGCGACCCTCGCGGCGAATTCCACATTTGCCTTTGCCACCGGCTTTCGCATTCAACCATCGAACGAGATATTTCTGCGGCCGGAAACTATCGCGCCCGGAATGTCATCGTTAGTGTGCCGCCACTCAATCGAACAAGGCGCGCACATCCCTCATGCATCAAGACCACGAAACCATTCTCGCGGAGCCACGAGGGAAGCCGTTCTATACCTATCTCTACTTCCAGGTCCTGACGGCGATCGCTCTGGGCGTTGGTCTTGGGCATCTCTACCCAGCCGCAGGCGAAGCGATGAAGCCGCTGGGCGACGGCTTCGTCAAACTCATCAAGATGCTGATCGGGCCGATCATCTTCGTTACGGTCGTGCACGGCATCGCGTCGATGGGCGACCTGAAAAAGGTCGGACGGGTCGGCATTAAAGCCCTCATCTACTTCGAGGTCCTCACGACGCTGGCGCTCGTCATCGGTCTGGTCGTCGTCAACGTTCTGAAGCCCGGTGCCGGCATGAACGTCGATATCGCGTCGCTCGATGCGAAGGCCGTCGCAAGCTTCGTTGCGAAATCGAAGGAAGAGTCGGCGGTCGGCTTCATTCTCGACATTATCCCGAACACGTTTCTCAGCGGCTTTGTCGACGGCAATATCCTGCAGGTTTTGCTGGTCGCCCTGCTCTTTGCGTTCGGGCTGCAGTCGCTTGGGCCGCGCGGCAAGCCCATGCTTGATCTGGTCGCACAGATTGGCGACGTGCTGTTCAAGATGGTCGGCTTCATTATGAAGCTGGCGCCCATTGGTGCGTTCGGAGCGATGGCCTTCACGGTCGGGCGATACGGCATCGACAAGCTGTCGAGCCTCGCCTTTCTGATGTTCGCCTTCTATCTGACGTGCCTGATCTTCCTGTTCGGCGTGCTGGGCGTAATCGCGTGGCTGTCAGGCTTTTCGATCCTGCGCTATCTCGCCTACATCAAGGACGAGTTGCTGATCGTTCTTGGAACGTCGTCGTCGGAGAGCGTCCTGCCACGCCTCATTGCCAAGATGCGCAAGGCCGGCTGTGAGGAAAGCGTGGTCGGGCTCGTCGTACCGACCGGGTATTCGTTCAATCTCGACGGCACCTGCATTTACCTGACGATGGCCGCGATTTTCCTGGCACAGGCGACGAACACCGAGCTCACGATCTGGCATGAGGTGTCGATCCTCGGCGTATTGCTTCTCACGTCGAAAGGCGCTGCAGGCGTTACGGGATCGGGCTTCATCACATTGGCCGCGACGCTCAGCACGACATCGCATATTCCGGTTGCGTCACTGGCGCTGATCCTCGGGATCGACCGCTTCATGTCGGAAGGCCGGGCGCTGATGAACCTGATCGGCAATGGCATCGCGACCATTGTGATCGCCAAGTCCGAAGGCGCGATCGATGAGGAGACGTTCGAGCGGGAGCTGGGCGGAAACGGCGGTGTTATTGCCGACGCCGCCTAAGCGGGATCGGGCGAAAACGGCAGATCCGTCACGCCGGGATTGATGCCGAAGCCCGTCAGCATCGCATTCACCTGACCGCGATGATGGGTCTGGTGATTGAAGATGTGCATGAGGATCAGGGCTTTCGGACGGGTCATCTCACGCCCGGCCGAACCTGAATACCAGGTCAAATCGCCTTCACAGCCGGATGCTTCGAAGCGATCGGTCCAATCTTCAATGACGCGGTCGAAGCGCTGGCGCTCGGCTTTCAGAGCGTCCCAGTCCTCGAATAATGTTGTGCTATCGGAAAGAGCGGGCTTGGCTGGCGGCGAAGCTGCATCGAACCGCGACAGCCACATCTGATCAGCCCAGAGAATATGGTTCAGCGTGGCGTGGATCGAGCTGAAGAACGCACCGCGATTATCTTTCCGCTGGGCGTCCGTCAGTTGTTCGCAGGCCCGGTAGACGCTGGCGTTCTGCCAACGGTTGTAGCGGGCCATTGTGCGGAGGTAGGACGGCGAAATCATCGCCATTTTCCTTGGCATTGCAGAGGCCGGAGCGCACGCGGCGCTCCGGCCAAGATTTTTAACCAACGATCTCGTCGAGGCGGAAATTCAAGGCAATTTCGCGCTCGGCGGCTGCCGGGCTGTCAGATCCGTGCGTCGAATTGGAGCCCTTCGACTCTGCGAAAAGCTTCCGAATGGTGCCCTCGGCGGCTTCCTTCGGGTCGGTCGCGCCCATCACTTCACGATACTTTGCGATGGCGTTTTCGCCTTCCAGCGCCTGCAGAACGATCGGGCCGGAGGTCATGAAATCCACGAGTTCGCCGTAAAAAGGCCGTGCCTTGTGTTCTTCATAGAACTTCTCGGCCTGGGCGCGGGTCCAGCGGACGCGCTTCTGAGCCACGATGCGCAGACCCGCATCTTCGATCACGGCGTTGATCTTACCGGTAAGATTGCGGCGCGTGGCGTCGGGTTTGATGATGGAAAACGTGCGTTCGATGGCCATAAGTCTGTCTCGCTTTACGGATTTTATGTGGGTTCCGCGGGCTTATAGCGACGCGCACCGCCGCCAGCAAGCGCTGGACCGTCGCCCCGCAGAGCATTCGGTTGCACGTCACACGCGAAAGTGGAGTTTTACCGCATAATCGCCCGATTGACGCGCGCAACTACGTATGAACAGTGTGGGCCGGCGAAGAGCGCACGGTCTGGGGGTTAGGCAGCGATGCCTACGTGTGCGAAGAAGCGATGATGACGGCACAGGCCAACGACATTCAGTGGTATATCGCCCGCGACGGTAAGCAGCACGGGCCGTTGACCGATATCGAAATGCGCACATTCGTCGCGCATAACTATCTGCGTATCAGCGATCTGATCTGGCGGCCCGGAATGCCGGAATGGCAATCGGCGCCGAACGTATTTCCGACGGCATTCGAGGCGCTCGGACAAGAGCCGAAGCAGATCGCTGCTTCGCCGTCCGCGCCAGCCGCTCAGCCACAGGCGATGTCCTACGGGCAAGCAAAAGCGCAACATGATCAGCGTGGCATCGACTATGAGAGCGACGCGGCACCTCGGCCCGACCGCAGCAATCTCATCAAACGGCTGGCGCTTGCCGGCGTCGCGATCATGGTCATTGGCGGCGGCGCGTTCGCATTCACGAATTATCGGGGCGCCATCATGGGTATGGTCGGCGGCTCGAATGGCACGACCGCGGACAATGCGCCGGTCGTCGCTGCGCCATCCGATCCATCGTCGACTGCGACGACGGCGGCGGCTTCCGCCGATCAATCGGCCCCACCCGCAGCCACCGATGCGGCGCAGACCGCGTCCAATGCAAGCGCTCCGGCCGCTACGCCGACGAACGACGTAATTTCATCTGCGCCTCCGGCCGACGCAACGACGACCTCGTCCGTTTCGCCGTCGGCTTCGGACGCGTCTTCCTCCGCGCCGCCATCGTCGCAGACGCAGGTTGCCGCCGTTGAACCGCAATCGCCGACGCCGCCATCGCCGCCTGCCGTTGACGGCTCGCCGCTCGATCTGCGCCTGCAGACCGTTCCGGTATGGGCACTCATCAAGCGCGAATATCCGGATTGGTATTCGAACGAAATCTCATCGGCCAACAAGCTCGTTGCTGACAACAAGCCCGATAGCGATGTCGCGACGCTCTTAGCGCAGGGTCTCGTTACGCTTCGCCGCCAGAATGCGGAAAAGGCCCTTGAGGCAAGCCCAGAGAAGCTGCAAGCGATCGCAGAAGCGTTCCTCAATCATCTCAAGGCGCTCAGGGCGCAAAGCGTCAGCGCCTGCTTCGGCTTTATCTCAAAGGGCGAGATGAGCCCGGCCGTGATCCAGACAATGGAACACCCAGAGACCGCGACGGCGCTTAACGCCCAAACCGACGCGATTTTCGAGGCCATCTCCGAGGGATCGAAAAATCCGGTCAAGCACGACTCGGCGGTCAAGAGCGACTACGACATCCTGATCAAGGAACTCGGCAAGCTCGGCTGGAAGGAAGAAGACCTGCAGGTGTTCTCCAATCCGACGCTGCTCGCGAAGCGCGAGCCGGAGCAAGTGTGCAAGATGGTGCAGGAATGGTTCATCGCGCACTTGGCCGTGCAGGATAAAGCTGTCCGCGACCGCCTGCTCTACGAAACGCTGAAGCCTGTGGTGTCCGGCTGATGCTTTACACCGCGCTCAAAGTTTTTTTGACCGCGGGTTTGGTTGTCGCAATCTCCGAAATCGCGAAGCGCTCGACGGTCTTTGGCGGCATCGTTGCCTCGCTGCCGTTGACATCGCTGCTGGCTTTCATTTGGCTCTACGGCGAGACCGGCGATACGGCCAAGATCGCGAGCCTTTCGACGAGCATCTTTTGGTATGTGCTGCCGTCTCTCGTGCTGTTTCTGGCGCTGCCGATGTTGCTCGGGCAGGGATTCGGCTTTTGGTTAAGCCTCGCCATCGCCTCGGCGCTGACGTTCGCGGCCTATCTGGTGATGACGGCAGCGCTCGCCCGCTTCGGCGTTACGCTCTGACCCGGTGACAGCGGGCGGCGGACCGGCTATCGCGATGCCATGCTGCATATCAACGATCTCACCTATCGCATCGAAGGCCGGCCGATCCTGGATCAGGCGACAGCCGCCATTCCGTCAGGCCACAAAGTCGGGCTCGTCGGCCGCAACGGCGCGGGCAAATCCACGCTGCTGCGTTTGCTGAAAGGCGAGATCGCGCCCGACGACGGCTCGATTTCCATTCCGAAGAATGCGCGGCTCGGTCATGTGGCGCAGGAAGCGCCGGGCGGCGACGAGAGCCTGATCGACTGGGTGCTGTCGGCCGATACCGAGCGCGCGAGCCTGCTGGCCGAGGCGGAGACCGCGACCGATCCGGAACGCATCGCGGAAATTCAAATGCGGTTGACCGACATCGACGCGCACTCGGCACCGGCGCGGGCGGCGCGCATTCTATCGGGCCTCGGTTTCGACGAAGAGGCGCAGCGGCGCGCGTGCCGGGAATTTTCCGGCGGCTGGCGCATGCGCGTTGCGCTCGGTGCGATCCTGTTCCTGAAGCCCGACATCCTGCTGCTCGACGAGCCGACGAACTATCTCGATCTTGAAGGCACGCTCTGGCTCGAAAACCATCTGAAGAGCTATCCGCACACGGTGCTGATCGTCAGCCACGACCGGGATCTGTTGAACAGCGCGGTGACCGAGATCCTGCATTTGGACAAGGGTAAGCTGACGCTTTATGCGGGCGGCTACGACGATTTCGAGGAAACGCGCCGCGAGCGGCAGCGTCTCGAAATGAAGCTCAAGAAGAAGCAGGACGAGCAGCGCAAGCATTTGCAGGCATTCATCGACCGCTTCAAGGCGAAGGCGAGCAAAGCCGCGCAGGCGCAGAGCCGTGTCAAGGCGCTCGCCAAGATGCAGCCGATCGCGGCGCAGGTCGATGATCGCGTCGTGCCGTTTCATTTTCCCGATCCGCAGAAGATTATCGCCAGTCCGCTGCTGCGGATCGAGAAGGCGAGCGCGGGCTATGAAGCCGATCATCCGATTTTGTCGGGCATCGACTTGCGTATCGACAACGACGACCGCATCGCGCTGCTGGGCCAGAACGGCAACGGTAAATCGACGCTCGCGAAACTGATTGCTGGCCGGCTGAAGCCGCTATCGGGCGATGTTTTCGGCGCGCAGAAAATCGAAGTCGGATATTTCGCGCAGCATCAGCTCGACGACTTGCTGCCGACTGCGACGCCGTACGACTACATGGTGAAGCTGATGCCGGAGGCGACCGAAGCGCAACGGCGCACCAAGCTCGGCACATTCGGTTTCAGTGCCGACAAAGCCGATACGGCGTGCGGGAAACTTTCAGGCGGCGAGAAAGCGCGCTTGCTGTTGGCGCTGACGGCGTTCCACGGTCCGCACGTTCTCATCCTCGACGAGCCGACAAACCATCTCGACGTCGACAGCCGCGAGGCGCTCATTCACGCGCTGATGGAATACAACGGCACCGTCATCCTCATCAGCCACGACCGGCATTTGATAGAGGCGACGGCCGACCGGCTTTGGCTGGTGCGCAACGGCACCGTGAAGCCCTACGACGGCGACATGGAAAGCTATCGCGCGTTGCTGCTCGAAGAGCGCGGGGCGCGAACGTCGGATCGGCGCGACGAAAGCGGAAGCGACGCGCGGACGTCGCGCACGGATCAGCGCCGGGCGGCGGCCGAAAAGCGAGCCGAGCTGGCGCCACTCAAGAAAGCCATGCAGGCGGCCGAGAAGCACGTCGACAAACTGGCGAAGGAGATTGCGGCTCTCGATGCCCTCTTGGGAGACGCGGAGATTTATTCTTCCAACCCGCAAAAGGCGCAGGCCGCCGCCCAGCAACGCGGACAGTTCGCCCGCGACCTGCAGGCCGCCGAGGATGCCTGGCTGGAGGCCACGGAAGCCTACGAAGAGGCGTCGGCAGCCGCGGAGGCTTAGGCCAAGCGGCTATGGCCTCTTTTTTTCAGTGCGTTTTGAAAAAGATGGGCAATTTTGCGAAATCGCCGCGCCTATCCACATCTGGACGAAACGAATTTCGGAACCCATTTCACGATCCAGAAGTTCAACGGAACGCGCAGGCTAAGTGCTCCCCCCATTTCCCCCCGCGTACTGCGCAAGCGAGAACGATCATGGACCAGAAATTCGTCTACCATCCCCTCAATCGCACGAATGCGCCGCGCGCCCGTGTTGCGAGCGCGAAGTTGGTCGTTTCTGAGTATCTTGCGTACGTTACGATGCTTTCCGCGGCGGTCGTTATTGCGATCATTACGTTCGCTTACGCCGCGAACGTCACAGTGCATTGGCTTCACATCATGAACGGCCCTGGCTTCTTTACGTCGGAGGCGCAGCCGGTTTCACAGACCGATGTGAAGCCGTTCGCGCCCGCAAAGGTCGCAATGATTTCTGCGCATTGAGTTTGTTGTTCCTCCACGCCTCGTGATCCTGATCCTCGGGCTTAAACCCGAGGACTTTTTTGAAGCGCTTGCGATGGGGGCCACCGCCCAACAAACGTCATCCCGGCGCAGGCCGGGATCCAGGCAAGCTTTTTGCAAGCGATAAGCTGAAGCTTGTCTGGGTGCCGACCTCCGTCGGCATGACGGTGGTGGGGCTATAGCGAGACCATCACCTTTCGGCGTCGGCGACCAGCATTCCAGGCCCGCCGCCGATGTTTTTCAGCCGCTGATCTTTGAGAAATCGGCGACGGTGAGCGTCGCGGCGCGGATTTCCGACAAGAGGCGCAGACGGTTTTCGCGGACCTGTTTGTCGTCGGCGTTGACGAGGATTTTCTCGAAGAACGCATCGACCGGCGCACGAAGTTCCGACAGCGCGCGCATGGCGCCGGCGAAATTTTCCACCTGGATGGCCGACGTCGTGTCCTGCTTCACCGCTTCGATGGCGGCGGCCAGCGCGATTTCCTCTTTCTCTTTGAGAAGCGCCAAGTCGTAGGGACCGGCGTAGGATTTCTTATCCTTCTTCTCTTCGATCGAGAGGATGTTCGCGGCACGCTTGACGCCTGCGAGCAGGTTCGTGCCGTCGTCGGTTTTCAGGAATGCGTCGAGGGCTTCGACACGCTTCACGATGAGCGCCAGATCGTCCTGACCGCCGAGCGAGAACACGGCGTCGATCAGGTCGTGGCGCTTGCCCTGGTCTTTAAGGAAGACTTTCAGACGATCGGCGAAGAAGGAGAGGAGGTCAAGTGCCTTCTCCATAGCTTCGTCAGCAATTTTCTCTAATCGCTCTTCCTTGTCCACAAAGTCAGATGCGATCGTTTCTGCTCGAATTTTTCCAATTGTCCGCTGCTCGAACTTCGCGGTGTAAAGCTGCCCAAGGGCATCTAATTTTGTTTTTAGTTCGCCAATGTGAATTTGCTTGGTAACCGCTGCGAACGGCTTTGCGGTGCTGTGAAATAAATTCAGCCGCAGATCATTCTCAAGCACGATGCGGATGACGCCGAGGGCGGCGCGGCGGAGCTGGTAGGGGTCGCCGGAGCCGGTTGGCTTTTCGCCGATGGCCCAGAAGCCGACGAGGGTGTCGAGCTTGTCTGCGAGCGCGACGGCGACCGCGACGGCGTCGCCCTGATCCTCACGCGGAACCGTATCGGTCGGGCCTTTCGGTTTGTAGTGCAGCTCCAGCGCGCGGGCGATCTCAGGTTTGGTGCCGACGTGCTCGGCGTAGTAGCGGCCCATCAGGCCCTGAAGCTCGGGGAATTCGCCAACCATTTCTGACACGAGATCGGCCTTGCACAGACCCGCGGCGCGGCGTGCATCCTGCGGATCGGCGTCGCATGCACCAGCGAGTTCAAACGCCAACTGCTCAATGCGCTCGACGCGATCTTTCTGGCTGCCGAGCTTCTCGTGGAACGTGATGTGCGCGAGCTTGCCTGCCATCTCGCCGAGCGGATGCTTCAGGTCCTGCTCCCAGAAGAACTTCGCATCCGACAAGCGCGCGCGAATGACCTTCTCGTTGCCCGAGACGATCTGCGCGCCACCATCTTTTGCGACGAGGTTCGAGACGAGCAGGAATTTGTTCGCGAGCTTCTTCGACTTCGGATCGCGCACCGAGAAGCACTTCTGATGCATCTTCATCGATGTGGTCAGAACTTCGCCGGGCACTTCAAGAAACGCTTTTTCGAATGAGCCCATCAGCACGACCGGCCATTCGGTAAGACCGGCGTTCTCGGCCATCAACGCTTCGTCTTCGACGAGTTCGAGCTTGGCTTCCTTGGCGAGCGCGTGTGCCTGCTCGGAGATCGCGGCCGCGCGTTTCGCGGGATCGAGAATGACGTGATGGCTCTCGAGCTTCTCCTGATAGTCGGCGAAGCTTTTGACCTTGAACGGTCCGGGACCGAGGAAGCGATGGCCGCGCGTCTCGTGACCTGAAGCGATCCCGTTGATCTCGAACGGCACGACCTTGCCGCCGAGCAGGCAGAGGATCGACTGCAATGGGCGCACCCACTGGAAGGTCGAGGAGCCCCAGCGCATCGACTTCGGCCAGGGGAATTTTGCGGCAACGTCCGTCACCGTTTCGGCGATGATTTCGGGCGCGGCGCGGCCGGGCTTTTCGATCTTGGCGACGTAGTAGTCGCCTTTCTTCTCATCCTTGACGACGGTCGCATCGGAGATCGACGCGAGACCGGCGGACTTCAGAAAACCTTGAACAGCCTGCTCAGGCGCGCCGACGCGCGGGCCTTTCTTTTCATCAGAAATGGCGGGCGAGCCGTGAGGTACGTTCTCGATAACGAGCGTCAGGCGGCGCGGCGTCGAAAAGGCGCGCGCTTCGCCGACGTCGAGGCCGCGTGCTTTCAGGCCTTCAACGACGAGGCGCTTCAAATCATCCGCCGCACGCAATTGCATGCGCGCCGGAATCTCCTCCGACAGAAGCTCAAGTAGAAGTTCAGACATTCAGGATCGATCTCGCGAGACTGGCTCTTTCCCAGTCATACAGGAAAGAGTGGGGTGAGGGGTGGAATTGCAGGGTGCTGCTTTCGCCCCCTCACCCTGTGTCTCTCCCCGCCGCGAAGCCGCAACGGGGAGAGCGGTTGCGTTATGGGTTCGTCGGCGCCGGAGCAGGAGCTGCAGGCGGCGTCGTGGATTCTTCCGGTTTGCTTTCCGGAGCGGGTGCGGTTTCCGGTGCAGCAGGCGCCGGTTCCGTCGTCGACGGCGTTGACGGCGTCGCTTCCGGTGCAGGCGTTGCGGGTGGCGTTGCCGGTGTCGATTCCGCCGCCGGAGGTGTCGGAGCAGGCTCCGCAGCGGGTGGTGTCGCCGGAGGTGTCGGAGCAGGCTCTGCCGGTGGCGGGAGCGCCTTCATCGCCCCGCCTTCGGCGGGCTCGGCTTCTTCAGCTTTTTTGTGCTCCGGGATCATGCCAGCGGGCAGCGCTACGCGCACCTGGTGGCCGATATCCTTTATTGCGCCAGTCGTGTGCAGATAGCCGATGCCAACGGCAACGAGCGCAACGAAAAATGCGAAAACCCAAGGCAGCCGTCGAAGAGCGAAGAAGCCGATAATGATCAGCGGCACGGCTAAAGCGATTATCCCAAGCGTGGTGTCGTTCATGCGCGTCCTCCTTCTGTCTTTAGCCAGGCGCCGCAGCAGGCTTTCGCCAACTCGCGGACGCGCAGGATGTAGCTCTGACGCTCCGTGACCGAGATCACGCCGCGAGCGTCGAGCAGGTTGAAGATGTGGCTCGCCTTGATGCACTGATCGTAGGCGGGGAGCGCGAGCAAGTGCTCCTCACCATTCTTGGCGCCGGCCTCAAGCAAGGCCACGCATTCGGCTTCGGCGTCTTTGAAATGGCGGAGCAGCGCCTCGGTGTTAGCGTGCTCGAAGTTGTAGCGGGAGTACTCGCGCTCGGCCTGCAGGAAGACATCGCCGTAGGTCAGGCGCTTATCGTCATCGCGGCCGTTGAAGTTCAGATCGAAGACGCGGTCGACGCCCTGAACGTACATGGCGAGGCGCTCAAGGCCGTAGGTAATTTCACCTGCTACGGGATTGCAGTCGAAGCCGCCGACCTGCTGGAAGTATGTGAACTGCGAAACTTCCATGCCGTTGCACCAGACTTCCCAGCCGAGACCCCAGGCGCCGAGCGTCGGGCTTTCCCAGTCGTCCTCGACAAAGCGAATGTCGTTCAGCGCAGTGTCGATGCCGATGGCGTCGAGGCTCGCGAGGTAGAGCTCCTGCATATTCGCAGGCGACGGCTTCATGATGACCTGGAACTGGTAATAGTGCTGGAGCCGGTTGGGATTTTCGCCGTAGCGGCCGTCTTTCGGACGGCGCGAAGGCTGGACGTATGCCGCCGACCAGGGCTTCGGCCCGAGCGAGCGCAGCGTCGTTGCCGGATGAAAGGTGCCGGCGCCAACTTCCATGTCGTAGGGCTGGAGGATGACGCAGCCTTCGGCGCTCCAGAAGCTTTGCAGGGTCAGGATCAGGTCCTGGAAGGCAGCTTTAGGGCGCAACGCGGGAAGGCGTCCGGCTTTCGTTGCAACCGACGTCTGGGGCATGTCTTTTGGCTCATTCCGGCTGAGTTTTCGGCCGCAATATACGCGTTAAGGGTCCCTTGTCACGCATCGCTGAGGCGATTTTACGGGCTTGCCGGTCGAAAGACGGACACAGACAGTGCGGCGCCAAGAATGCTGCGGTGCCACGCCAAGGGCCGGAAACGCGATAGTGGAGGGTAACAGAGCCTTTAATTGTCGCGCTGCTGGCGGGGGCGATAAACGCCAGCCGTTTCATCCCATTCGAGATTGCCGAGGTCGCGGACTGGCGCGGTGGCGCGGCGCATGCGGGCCTCCTGCTCGCGTACGGCTTGGCCTTGGCGAGCCAGAGCAGACAACAAACGGTATCCGGCCAGACCGGCAGCACCGACAACCGCTAGAAATATAACTGGGGGCATTGCTCGGCCCTCCGGGCCCTAAATCCCAAAGCGCGACCAGAGCGTGCGCGCTTCGATAGCCGACACCAGATCGTCGGCAAAAGCAAGACCGCCATCGCCTAGGCCGGATGCGCCAGGCACACGGCGGAGGCGCGACAAAAGCCCTGCACGGTCCGGCTCGACGACCTTGAGCCGCACCTTGCTTCCGAACACCTCGTGCATCTTCGAACGGACGTCTGTTATGCCGTCGATGAGGCCAAATTCAACCGCTTTGGCCGCCGACCAGAATGCGCCGGAAAAAAGCTCGTCGTCTGGGGCTTTGAGTTTGCCGACGCGACGTTCCTTGACGAGGCCGATGAAGACGTCGTGCACGTCCTTCTGAATGGCCTTCAGGCGCGCGATGTCATCTTGATCTTCGGGCAGGAAAGGATCGAGTTGGTTTTTGTTGGCTCCGGCCGTGTAGACGCGGCGTTCGACACCCATCCGGTCGATCAGTTCGACGAAGCCGAAGCTGCGCGATACGACGCCGATGGAGCCCACGATCGAGGATGGGTCGGCATAGATTTCATCGCCTGCGATGGCGAGAAAGTATCCGCCCGATGCCGCGACGTCTTCGCAGAAAACATAGATTTTCTTGTCTTTTTCGGCAGCCAACTGACGAAGACGCTTGAAGATCAGGTTGGACTGCACCGGCGATCCGCCCGGCGAATTGATGACCACCGCAACACCCGGAAGCTTCGACAGTGAGAATGCCTTGTCGATGGCGGTGGCATAGCTCGCAAGCGACAGTCCAGGCCGTAGCGGCGTCGCCATGCCGATCGGGCCGCTGAAGCGAAGAACTGGAACGACGGGCGTGCGCGAAAACGGCCACATAAATTCAAACTCCTGCGGGCGATTTTGGGAGGATTGGTTTGCGCGACATGAAGAGCGGATTGTCTAGTGCAATCACGGACCTGCTGCCAGTGGCTATCGGCCGCCAATTTGCGACGGCAGCGCTGCGCCGTGGCGAAAAACGGCTTCGATTTCAGGCAGGAACGCCTGATCGGGTCCATGCAGCACGAGTCCTGGTTTGATCGAGATCGGGGCGCGGCTGCCCTTGATGCCGGAAACGATCACACGGATGGCCGGTTCGTCCGCACGCGCATAAATGGGCAAGATGTTCACGCCGCCAAACCGGCCTTCGAAAGCCGAGAGAATGCGCGGCAGCGCCTCCACTTTATGGATCATCGCGGCGCGGCCTCCGGGAGCGGCCATGCGATTCATGAACCGCGCCCAGATTTCCAGCGCGTCCTGGGGCATCTGATGGGAGGCGGCGCGAAGATGGTTTCCCGCCGTGGTACTGCGTCCGGCTTCGTGATAGGGCGGGTTGGCGAGCACAAAGGCGAATGTTTCGGACGCAATTCCGGCGGCATCCAACGCACCTGTTGCGCGCGAAATGTCCGTTTCGACAACCGATACGCGTGCACTCAAGTTGTTGTGGTCAACATTGTGGCGGGCAAGCGCCGCTAGTTTTGGCTCGCGTTCGAGCAGGACGACCCTGGCGCCGGGACAACGTGCCGCCACGCACAGCCCGACGACGCCGACCCCCGAGCCGACGTCCAATACTGTCTCTTCACCGACCAGTTCCGGAGCCAAGATGGCGGCCAGCAGCACCGCGTCGGTCCCGGCGCGATAGCCGCTTCGCGGCTGACGTACAGTCAACGCATCGCCAAGAAACAGGTCCTCACTGACATTTTCGATTTGCGGCAGATCCGTCTCAAGCACGCTCATGGTCCACGACCCATTCACCAAGTCCGGCCTCCCTCAGAACCCGGCTTGCCTTGTTCCAATCGTCGTCCGTGACGACAAGACGTCGCGGGAATGCTCCGATTGACCCTTCCATCAAGCTCATATTTCGATCAAATATGACCGCTTCGATGCCCTGACCTGCGAGCAGAGCCTCGACATAACTGATAAGCACAAGGTCGTTCGTCAAAATTAACTCGCGCATGGCAATTCCCAAAATGAACGATAATTTTTGCCACGCCCGATGCCGCGTGACGGTCTAAAGACGACTGCCTATATTAGCATGGTCTAGAACATTGGGGGCCACCTTGGGTCGCGTAATACCGCTCGAAGACGTCCGCGAAACGAGCCAGAAGCTGCAGCCGCTTCTCGATCTCGTGGCCGATGACATGGAAGCGATCAATCGCATCATCCTCGACAAGGCCGTGTCCGATGTCGACATGATCCCGGAACTCGCGCACCACCTGATCGACAGCGGCGGCAAGCGGCTGCGGCCGATGCTGGCGCTCGCGGCGGCGAAACTGTGTGGCTACACGGGCAACGGCCACATCCGCACGGCGTCGGCCGTCGAATTCATGCACACAGCAACGCTGCTGCATGACGACGTCGTCGATGAAAGCGCGACGCGGCGCGGACGCAAGACCGCGCGGATGATCTGGGGCAACCAGGCGAGCGTGCTCGTCGGCGATTTTCTGCTCGGCCAGGCTTTCAAGATGTTCGTCGACGTCGGATCGCTTTCGGTGCTGCGCATCATGTCGAATGCCGCGGCGACGATTGCCGAAGGCGAAGTGATGCAGCTTGCGGCGGCGAAGAATACGTCGACGACGGAAGACGACTACCTCACGATCATCAATTCCAAGACGGCGGCGCTCTTCTCGGCGGCGGCGGAGTCCGGTGCGGCACTGACGCAGCGACCTACCGAAGAGCAGGCGGCGCTGCGATCATACGGCAAAAATCTCGGGCTGGCGTTCCAGCTCGTCGATGACGCGCTCGACTATGCAGGGGACAGCACGCGGCTCGGCAAGTCGGTCGGCGACGATTTCCGCGAAGGCAAGATCACACTGCCCGTCATCCTGTCGTTCCGGCGGGGATCGAACGACGAGCGACAATTCTGGAACCGGACGATTGCCGAGGGCAACATCACGGACGGCGACCTGGAGCATGCGATCAGCCTGATGCGCCGTCACAAGGCGATCGAGGCGACATTCGAGCGGGCGCGTTCGTATGGCGCGATTGCGCGTGACGCGCTGGCGATCTTCCCGGAAAGCCGCGAAAAAGACGCGCTCGAACAAGTCATCGAGTTCTGTATCGGCCGTTCACACTGATCGGTGCTCGAACGCGGCGGCCAATGGCCTTCAAGTCAACCTTGAGGCTGCGATCCACCAGTTTGGCTGGCGCGTCTTGAGCATGCGCGCGCCCGTCTGTGCTGCGGCTTCGGATTCGAACAGAGCGAAACACGTCGGGCCGGCGCCGGACAATTGCGCGACCCGCGACCGCGGCAGCTTCGCGAGTTCCGACAGCACGTTAATGATTTCGGGAAAAAGCTGGCGCGCAGGCGCTTCGAGTGAGTTGCCGCGCAATGCCGCGTAACGGATCACGTCGCCGATGCTTGAGAACACAGGCGGGTTTTCCGGCGCCAGATCGGCGGGCAATGGCCCGGCATTGAGAAGGCGGAAAACTTCGGACGTCTTCTTGGCGGGTACCTCAACGAGAGGATTGGCGAACACTGCGTAAAGCTCGGCCGGCAGGACGATATCGGCGATGTTCTCGCCGGTTCCCGTCATCACGGCGCTTTGGCTTTTCAGACAGACCGGAACGTCGGCGCCAAGTGCGCGCGCGATGTCAGTAAGATCACGCGATACCAAGTCGGAACGGCTGGCACTGAGAAGGCGGAGCGCCGCGGCCGCGTCTGCCGATCCGCCACCAATGCCGCTCGCGACAGGGAGATTTTTCTCCAATGTCAGACGACCGGCGACGAAATCCGGCACCAAGCGCGAGATCGCTGCGACGGCCTCATCGACAAGATTGGCGTCGCCGAGGCCAGCTGCGAACGGTCCGGTAATTTCGGTTTTAGACGTAGGGCCAGCTTCGCGCGTCAGGCGATCGCCGACGTCGGCCGCAAAGGCGACGAGGCTGCGCAGCTCATGATAGCCATCCGACCGGCGCCCTAAGACTTCAAGCGTTAGGTTGATCTTGGCTGGTGCGAATTCCAATTTCGACATGCATTCCACGATACGAAAACGGGCGCTCAAGCGCCCGTCTTCTACAATTAATATTGACGCGCAGTTACTACTCAACTGCTCGGCCGGAAGTTCCGGTCTTGTTTTCGCTGCGTCGGCGTAATGTCTCGGTTTGAACCTGACGCGTCTTGCCAGAAGCGTTGGCTTCGCCCTTCGCATCCAGACCACGTTCAAGCTTGGCCTTGATCTTGTCGACGTCCTCCGGCTCCGGGTCAAGCGACAAAGCCTGCGCCCACTGGAAGCGCGCTTCGCGCTCGCGGCCGACCTTCCAGAAGGCATCGCCCAGATGATCGTTCAGGGTCGGATCTTCCGGCTTAATCTCAACGGCGCGCTCTAGATAGCGGACAGCTTCCTTGAAGTTGCCTTGCTTGTAGTGCGCCCAGCCAAGACTATCGACGATGTAGCCATCATCCGGCTTGAGTTGCACGGCCTTCTCGATCAGGCGCGTGCCCTCTTTCAGGTTTTTGCCCTGATCGACCCAGGAGTAGCCGAGATAGTTCAGAACAAGAGGCTGATCGGGCGCGAGCGCCAACGCACGCTTCAAATCCGCTTCAGCGGCGGGCCAATTCTTCAGCCGCTCATAGGATGTGCCGCGGGCATAGAAGTAGCCCCAATTGCGCGGGTCGGATTTGTTGATGACCTTGAGCGCCTTGGTGAAATACGTGACGGCGCCGGCATAATCCTTGCGCGCACGCATGATGTTGCCGAGCGCTTCCAACGGCCGAACGTCTTTCGGATTTTCCTCGGACAGCTTGACCAAAATTGCCTTGGCCTCGTCCGTCTTGTCGAGCGAGTTCAGATCGAACGCACGGCGAATGTCGATCGCGCTCTGGAGCGGCGTGCCTTTGGGGATCTTGTCGTACGTTTGCAGCGCCTCGTCGTAGCGCTTCACAGCTTCCTGCGCGTTGGCGAGCGCAGCGAGTGCAAAGATGTGATCGGGCTTGGCGTCGAGCGCGAGCTGGAGATAAATCGTGCCCAGACTTACGCCGCCCTCACCGGCCAGGGCTTCGCCCAGGCCATAGAAGACTTCCGATAGGCCGTCGGTCGCATTGGCGATGAGAAACGGCGGTTTCTTTTTCTGCTTGATCGTATCCAGCATCTCCTTGGCGAGGGGATGTGGGTCGCCCTGGCTCTTGGCGAGCTGTTTATTGATGACCATGCGCGCCGTTTTGAAGTCGCCGTAATGGGCCGCCGACTGAGCATATGCGAGCGACGTTCTGAGCGTGCGGCTGTCCTGACGGAAAACCTTTTCATACGATGCGCGCGCGATAGCTTTGCGGCCGGCGATATCGGCGATCAGCGCACGGTGATAGCGCAGATAGAACTGCGCCCAGTCCGGCTGCTTGGGAAGATCGAGCGCCTTCAACGCGCCGTCCGTATCTCCGGCGGCGAGACGCGTCCAGCCGATGGCAATTGCGCTGGTGAGTTCGCCAATCGGGTTTTCGGATGCTGCTGCGAAACGCTCCTCGGCTTTCTTGTAGTCACCGGCCTTGAACGCAGTGACGCCGAGAAGGAACTGCGACATGCGATGCGAGCCCTGCGAGGCAGAAAGTTGCTCCGCAAGCGGGATCGCTTTCGGCCAGTCGCCGGACATCGTTTCCATCTGGAAGGCCTGCTCGAGCAGCACCTCGTTGTCCGGATCACGCTCAAGGGCGCGGCCGTAAAATTCAGCGGCTTCTTCGGTGTCCTGCGCGGCGCGCGCGAAACGTCCCGCGAGGTAGTTGCCGAGAATGGAATTTGAAACTTCGTCCTGACCAGGTTCCTGGTCTTGCGAGCGGGCCGGAGCCTCGCTGAAAAACCCGGCAACCGTCAGAGCGACCGCTACTAGGCATACACTCAGCCCACGCCCGAGGAGTCCCCGCATCGACTTTTTCCCTTTGCTGCCGGAAGCCAATTCGATTCCTGCGGCGGCGAGCCTAGCAAAGATATCGCAAGCTTGGCGACAAGCTTTACGTGAAAAATAAGACATGAGCCGAAATTGCTAACTGTTATCAACCGTCAACGCCTATCGGCATAACGCTCAGCCAGCGCAGCAATTAAGCCCCCGCATGCTGGAACGGCGCCGAATTTTCGGACGCAGGATTACCAGCATTTGAACTACATCGTCACATTCCGGCGTAATTTGGCCCGCCGCCACCTTCGGGGCACGTCCAATTGATATTTTGGCTTGGGTCTTTGATGTCGCAGGTTTTGCAATGGACGCAATTCTGCGCGTTGATCTGGAATCGCGGCTCGCCGCCATCTCCTTGTACGATCTCATAAACGGCGGCAGGGCAATAGCGCTGCGCGGGCTCTGCGTATTCCGGCAGATTGACTGCAATCGGCACGGTCGGATCGAGAAGCTTCAAGTGAACCGGCTGATCTTCTTCGTGATTGGTCGCCGAGAATGATACGTTCGTCAGCCGATCGAAGGTCAATCTGCCGTCGGGCTTGGGATAGGCGATCGGCTTGAAATTCTTGGCCTTGCCTGTCGCCAAAGCGTCGTTCTTGCCGTGCTTTAACGTGAAGCCGAGGCCGACGCCGGAAATGATGGTGTTGAGCCAAAGATCCGTGCCGCCCAGCAGCACGCCGAGCACCGTTCCAAAGCGGGACCAGAACGGCTTCATATTGCGTACGCGCTTCAGATCGCGCGCGATGTCGCCAGTGCGGACCTCGTTCTCGTAGGCATCGAGTTTGTCATGTGCGCGGCCTGCCGCGATCGCGGCCGTGACGGCATCTGCTGCAGCGATGCCGGACAGGATCGCGTTGTGGCTGCCTTTGATGCGCGGCAGGTTGACCATGCCGGCTGCACAGCCCAGAAGCGCGCCGCCCGGAAAGACGAGATCGGGCAGCGATTGCCAGCCGCCTTCCGTAATTGCGCGCGCGCCATAGCCGATCCGCTTGCCACCTTCGAATGTTTCGCGAATGGCGGGATGTGTCTTGAAGCGCTGGAACTCTTCATACGGCGAGAGGTAAGGGTTCGCATAGTTCAAGTGAACGACGAAGCCGACCGCGACGAGATTTTCGCCGTAGTGATAAAGGAAAGATCCGCCACCGGTCTTGTTGTCGAGGGGCCAGCCGAACGAGTGCTGAACGTAGCCCGGCCGATGTTTCTCCGGCGCGACCTGCCACAGTTCCTTTAGGCCGATGCCGTACTTCTGTGGCTCATGATCGTTGGCGAGGTCGAAATGGCGGATGAGGTCCTTGGCCAGCGATCCGCGCGCGCCTTCCGCGATCAAGGTGTACTTGCCGCGCAGTTCCATGCCGCGCACGAAACTGTCCTTCGGCTCACCATCCCGGCCGACGCCCATATCGCCCGTCGCGATGCCGACGACAGCGCCTTTCTCATCATAGAGCACTTCGCTCGCAGCAAAGCCCGGATAGATCTCGACGCCCAGTTCCGCCGCCTGATCGCCAAGCCATTTGCACAGTGCACCGAGGCTGACGATGTAGTTGCCGTGGTTGTGCATCAGCGGCGGCATCGGCCAGTTCGGCAGGCGCAATTTGCCCGCGGGACCAAGGACCAAGAACACGTCTTCCGTAACGGGCGTTTCAACGGGCGCGCCGCGCTCTTTCCAATCGGGGATGAGACGATTGAGACCAATCGGGTCGATGACGGCGCCGGACAGAATATGGGCACCGATCTCGGAGCCTTTCTCGACCACCATGACGGAGATATCAGACCCCGTTTCGGCCGCTTTCTGCTTCAAGCGGATCGCTGCGGCCAGCCCGGCAGGGCCAGCGCCCACGATCACTACGTCGAAGTCCATTGCCTCGCGGGCCGGCAGGTCGGCGGCGTCAACGGCCATCATCACCTCTTTTGGATGTTCGAAAGTCCATCGGTTTCGATTAGGTTGCGGGAGGGAAAGCGTCAAGTTGACCAATAACGCGCCACAGTCTGTTGCCGATGCGTGCAATTGACGGCGCGCATCTTTATTGTCGGCCCCAATGACGAACTCTTACGATAAAGACGAAATGCTGGCGCTGCTCGATTGGTTTCAAGCCATGGGCGTCGATGCGGCCGTTGGCGAAACGGCGCACGACTGGCTGGCGCGCGGAGACGAGGCGCCAGGGGCCGGTTTTTCGTGGCCGGAACGCGACGCGCCGGAGCGTGAAAAGGCCGCGCCGACCGCCCGTCCGGCAGCACCGTCACAATCGGCGCGACAAGGGCCCGCGCGAAGTGCGCCGGGGCTCGATCCGAGCCGACCACGCGCCGCGACGCCGCTCGGCGCCAGCGAAGCTGAAACGGGCGCCCGCCGCATCGCGCGCGCCGTGACATCGCTTGAAGGGCTGGAAGCAGCGCTGCAGGCTTTCGACGGCTGCGGCCTCAAATCGACGGCAACGAAGCTGTGCTTCTATCGCGGCGCGCCGCAGGCTGACATTATGTTCATCGGCGAAGCACCCGGACGCGACGAGGATTTGGCAGGTAAGCCGTTCGTCGGGCGTGCGGGGCAATTGCTCGACAAGATGCTTGCCGCAATCGGGCTGTCTGAAGGTGACGTGCACATCACCAATATCGTCTATTGGCGGCCGCCGGGAAACCGCACGCCGACGCCACAGGAAGCGCTCTCCTGCCGGCCGTTTCTCGACCGGCAGATCGAGCTTGTCGCGCCCAAGATGCTGGTCGCCGTGGGCGGCGCGGCGGCGAAGGAAGTGATTGGCGCAACGGAAGGCATCATGCGGCTTCGGGGCAAGTGGCGCGAGGTTAAAGTCGGGGAGCGAAAAATCCCGGCTATCGCCACGTTGCATCCGGCATATCTGCTGCGAACGCCTGCCGCCAAGCAGCTCGCGTGGATGGATCTGCTACAAATCAAGTCGAAGCTTTAGACAACACAACGAGGCTTGCCATGGCCGGCATCGACGCCGAACGCCAATTCGTTCCAATCCGCATCGCAATCCTGACGATGTCGGATTCCCGCACGCTCGCGGAAGATACATCTGGCGCCTATCTCGAGCGCGCCATTGGCGAAGCGGGCCACGAACTCGTGGACCGCAAGCTTGCGAAAGATGACAAGGCGCAGATCCGCGGCATCGTGGAGGGATGGATCAATGACGCGTCCGTCGATTGCGTCATCACCACGGGCGGCACCGGGTTCACGGGACGGGATGTTACGCCGGAAGCGGTGAAGCCGTTGTTTGAGAAGGAGATCGAAGGGTTCGCGATCCTGTTTCACATGCTGTCGTATCAGAAGGTCGGCACGTCGACGATCCAGTCGCGCGCGTGCGGGGGCGTGGCGCGCGGGACCTATATTTTCTGTCTGCCCGGCTCGACGGGCGCATGCAAAGACGCCTGGGAAGGCATCCTGAAGCTCCAGCTCGATATGCGCCACAGGCCGTGCAATTTCATCGAAATCCTGCCGCGGCTCGAAGAGCATCGCACGTCGGCGTGAGACGGGCGCGCTTAAGCGCCGGTTTCGACCTTGCCCTGAAGGCGCGCGATCATGCTGACCGGAATGCCTGCGCCATACAGCATGTGACAGATCTGGTTGCGGAACGATCGCGAGAGATACCCGTCGCGCCGATAACGCTCCGCCGACGTCACGGCATTGGCATCGAGAATCGTGAGGCGGCGGCGTCCGATACGGCGCGCCAAGTCCAGATCTTCCATGATCGGCAAATTGCGGTAGCCGCCGACGTCATCGAACAGGCGGCGCGGGATCAGCAGGCCCTGATCGCCATACGGTACGCGCAGGAGCTTGCAGCGCAACTGAACGACCAGTTCGAGCAGCCGCGGTGCCAGACCCTTGTCATCGAGGCGGAACGTGAAGGCGCCCGCGGCCATCGACCGTTCGCCGAAATCGACCCGGCGCATGAACGACGTTGCGCTGCGTTCCCAGCCGTCTTCCAAGACGGTATCTGCATTCAAAAAAAGGAGCCAAGGAAAGCGGGCAATTTCAGCGCCTTGGGCCAACTGGCCGCCGCGTCCGGGCGCGCTCTTGACGATATCGGCCCCAGCCTGATCGGCTACCTCAGCAGTCTTGTCGGTCGACCCGCCATCGACGACGATGACCTGCTTAACGAGTCCGTCCACTGCCGCCGGAACCAGGGCAGATAGCGTCGCCGGTAACGTATGTTCAGCATTCCGAGCGGGAATGATTACTGAGATCATTCTCTTTTCCTGACACGTCAATCCGCGCACGGCAAGGCGCGCCACGTCGCGGGGCTTAACCAATCTCCATGGCACGGTTCGCTCTCCGCATGTTCTTTATTTGTTCCGCGCCGTGTGCTATTGGCTGAACATCCTCAGCAACGACCGCGAACAATGGCGCCCGACCGAGACCATCAAAACCCGCTTCCCGCCCCGCATGCCGTCGATACGGAGCGGCGGCGCGGGCGCGGCGCGCGGACGAATAAAACCGGACGGTTCGAAGCCGAGGTCCACGAAGCCTTCGACGACGGCTGGGAAAGCCTCGGCGATCTCGACGCCTTCAAGACCGAGGTGATCGAAGAAGCCGCAAAGTCGATCATCTCTCACAACGACAGCCCAGACGTTTCGTTTGAAAGCTCGATCAATCCGTATCGAGGGTGCGAGCATGGCTGCATCTATTGCTACGCACGTCCGAGCCATTGCTATCTGGGGCACTCGGCGGGGCTCGACTTCGAAACGAAGCTCTATGCCAAGCCGAACGCCGCCGCTCTGCTGGAGCGTGAGTTCAAGAAGCCGAGCTACCGACCGCACACAATTGCGCTCGGCGGCAACACCGACCCTTATCAGCCCATCGAGCGGGAGCGGCGGATTACGCGCTCGATCCTGGAGGTGATGGCGCAGACCAACCATCCGGTCGGCATCATCACGAAGTCGGCGCTGGTGGCGCGCGACATCGACCTCCTGGCACCGATGGCCGAGAAAAATCTGGCGCGCGTCGCGGTATCGATCACCACGCTCGACCGCCGCGTGGCGCGCGCGATGGAACCTAGGGCAGCAACGCCGTCAAAGCGTCTCGAAACCGTGAAGAAGCTCGCCGACGCCGGGATACCCGTCACAGTCATGGTCGCTCCGATCATTCCCGGGCTGACCGACCACGAGATCGAACCCATCCTGGAAGCGGCGCGCGAGGCCGGTGCCTGCAATGCTGGATATGTGCTTCTGCGCCTGCCGCTCGAAATCAAAGATCTCTTTCGCGAATGGCTGGCGGAAGAATTTCCAAACCGTGCCGACAGAGTCATTTCGCTTTTGCGATCGATGCACGGCGGGCGAGATTACACACCGGACTTCGGAGTGCGCCAAGTCGGGCGCGGACCATATGCGACGCAAATCGCGCTGCGCTTTCGGCTGGCCAAGAAGCGACTCGGTCTCGGCGAAGAACGAGTTGCCTTGCGAACCGATCTCTTCCTGCGTCCCGGTAACGGTGGACAACAGCTCTCCCTGCTTTGACAGCTTGATCTGCGCGATGACCAAACTGGCGAATGAAAATCGCCGATTCGCGCATCAAGCCGACGTTCGAACTCGAAGCTGCCGAACATCAGCTCGGGTTTCGGCCGATCGCGGGCGTTGACGAAGCCGGGCGCGGCCCGTGGGCGGGACCGGTCGTTGCGGCGGCCGTCATTCTTGATCCAGATAAAATTCCGGCGAACATCGACGACAGCAAAGCGCTTGATGAAGAGTCCCGCGCCTATCTCTTCAATCGCATTATGAAGGTCGCCATCGTCGGCGTCGGCGTCGCGGAGGTCGATCGCATCGATCGCGACAATATTCTTGCCGCAACGCTGTGGGCGATGGCGCAGGCCATCGGGCAACTTGCCAACGCGCCGAAGCTCGTGCTGGTTGACGGCAATAAGGCGCCGCGGGTCGCGATGACGACGCGAACCATCATCAAAGGCGACGCGAAGTGTCTGTCCATTGCGGCGGCTTCGATCATCGCGAAAGTCACACGCGACCGCATCATGGTGCAGATGGCGCGCGATTATCCGGGATACGGCTTCGAGCGTCACAAGGGTTACGGCACGCCGGAACATCAGGCTGCCATCAACAAGCTCGGTGTTTCGCCGTTACACCGGCGCTCATTCAAGCCCGTGCAGCTCGCGCTCGGCCTCGGCGCCCTCGTCTGAACGATATGTTTTCCGTAAACGGATCAGGTTGCAGATCGAATCAAAAAATATAAATTGCTTGCGCGTCTTTTGAGCGTATCCAAGCCCGATTCCCATGATGTACAAAGCTCGGCAGCCCGTTGCGTAAGTTCATGGCGGGCGCTCAGTTCATAGTAGCGTACAGGTTCGAGTTCATGGGTTCGCGTCGCGTCAAGGGCCGCTCGGAAAGCGGAAAGATTCTTATTGGTGATTGCATTGCTGAGCTAAAGAAGCTCGAAAGCTCTAGCGTCGATCTCATCTTCGCCGACCCGCCGTATAATTTGCAGCTTGCGGGCGACCTCCTCAGACCGAACAACACGAAAGTCGACGGCGTCGACGATCAGTGGGACAAATTCGACGACTTCGCCGCCTATGATTCCTTTTGCCGCGCCTGGCTTGCCGAATGCCGCCGCGTGCTGAAACCGGATGGCGCGATCTGGGTGATCGGCTCCTATCACAACATCTTCCGCCTCGGCGTCGCGATCCAGGACCTCGGCTTCTGGATTCAGAATGACGTTATCTGGCGCAAAGTGAACCCCATGCCGAACTTCCGCGGCAAACGCTTCACCAACGCGCATGAAACAATGATCTGGGCGGGCCGCGATAAGAAATCGCGCGTGACGTTCAACTACGAAAGTCTGAAAGCATCGAACGATGACGTTCAAATGCGCTCCGATTGGCTGTTTCCGATCTGCTCAGGCCCAGAGCGCCTGAAGGACGACGGTGGCCGCAAGGCGCATCCGACACAAAAGCCGGAAGCGCTGCTTCATCGCATTCTGATCGCTTCGACGAAGCCTGGCGATACGGTGCTCGATCCGTTCTTCGGCACCGGCACGACCGGCGCCGTCGCCAAGCGGCTCGGCCGCAAGTTCATCGGTATCGAGCGCGACATGGATTATGCGAAAGCGGCGGACGAGCGGATCGCGAAGGTGCGGCCGCTCGATCTCGACGCGATCGAAGCGATCCCGTCGAAGCGCAACGAGCCGCGCATTCCGTTCGGGCAGATCCTGGAACTCGGCATTCTCGAACCCGGCCGCAAGCTGTTCGATCCGCGCCGCGAAGTGCGCGCCGAAGTCCGCGCGGACGGCACGCTGTTTTATGCCGGACAGCAGGCGTCAATTCATCGGCTTGGCGCCATCGTTCAAGGCAAGTCCGCGTGCAATGGGTGGACGTTCTGGCACTACGAGGTCGAAGGCAAACTCAAGCCCATCGACGCACTCCGCTCCGAGGCTAAGCGTCAGCTCGGCTTGAATGGCCGCATGGCGATCTGAAGTCATTTGCGAGGCGACGGCGGGCGCTGTTGGCGGCCGTCGTCTCGCAGATCCGCGCAAATACGCGCGATTTAAGACATCCATAACCATGCACGACGAAATGTCCTGCCTGTCAGTTCGGCAGAAGATTTCCCAAACTCATCGACAAAAACCTCAATGTGACTATTCAGTAGTCAGCTTGCTGCAAGCCTCGGCAAGCGCACATACAGTCTGACCAGATAACGAGCAGCGCCGCGTTTTTCTCTACTGAACGCGGTGAAGCTCCATTAACGGGCCGCGCAAATACTCCTCCGCAACATTTTTAGCGTGGGGGTACCAATGGCTCACGATCTTCTTCGTAAGTCTCCGATTTCTATGGCGCCGGATGTTTCGACAAGCTCGGGACGCCTCAGGACACGGCGCCGACTGACCGCGATGCCGAAGCGTCGGAAGCGCGACGCCGACGATGTGATGCAGCGGCTCGAACGTGCCGAAGCCACCAACCGACAGCTCCGCGAAGCCATCGACATGCTGCCGCAAGGCGTTGTGGTTCTCGACAGCGACGGCCGATACGTTCTGTGGAATCAGCAATATGCGGACATCTACAAAAAGAGCGCGGACCTGTTTGAAATCGGCGTTCGTCTCGAAGACACGCTGAGGATCGGCGTCGCGCGGGGCGATTATCCGGAAGCACGGGGCCGCGAAGAGCAGTGGATCGCCGAACGCGTCCGACGGCTGTTTCAGCCAAAGGATCGGCACGAACAGTGGATCTCCGACGGGCGCTGCATTCTCATCGACGAACGACTGACGACTGATGGCGGCGTCGTCGGCCTACGCGTCGACATCAGCGAACTCAAGGAGCGGGAAGCATCATTCCGGATGCTTTTTGAAGCCAATCCCGTGCCGATGTTCGTTGCGCGCCGGGAAGACAAAGTCATTCTCAGCGCCAACAGAGCAGCGCTACGACACTATGGGTTTGCGTTGGAGGATCTCCACACCAAAACCCTGTTCGACCTTCATCATCCCGACGATCATCAGAATCTAGATAGCCTTTACGACGGCAGGGCCGAGCAGTTTGCAGGCCAAACCTGGCGTCATCTCAAAGCCGACAAGACGTCGATCGACGTTGCCATCTATTCAAGCTCGATCACGCAAGGGCAGACGCCTGCGATCCTGTTCGCGGCAATCGACATTACGGAGCGTAAAGCGGCGGAAGCGAAGGTTGCTTATCTTGCGCACCATGATGCGCTGACCGGCCTCGCCAATCGCGTATTCCTGCGCAAGCGCCTCAACGACATGCTGATGTCCAGGAAGCGCTCGGGCACCGGCGTCGCCGTGCTTTGCATCGACTTGGACAATTTCAAAATCATCAACGACTCGATGGGGCATGCCGCCGGCGACTCGCTGCTGCAGCAGTTGAGCGAACGCATTCAAGGCACGCTGCGCAAAGACGACATGGCGGCGCGATTGGGCGGCGATGAGTTTGCCGTCGTGCTCGCCAACGCCAACCATGCCGTCGAGGTCAGCTCGGTTGCACAGCGGATCATTGATGTTCTGCGCGAGCCTTTCAGAGTCGACGATCACACGATCAACGTCACGGCGAGCGTCGGTATCGCGCTCTGTCCGAGCGATGGCGAGGAGGCCGAGGTCCTGTTGAAGAATGCCGACCTTGCGCTCTATCAGGCGAAGGAAGACGGCAAAGGCTGCTACCGCTATTTCGAAGCGGAGATGAACGTTCGCGTTCAGGCGCGGCGCAAGATCGAAGCCGACCTGCACCAGGCCTTCCTCAATGGCGGCCTCGAAATTCATTATCAGCCGCTCGTTTCTCTAAGTTCGCGCGAAGTGTCCGGCTTTGAGGCCTTGCTGCGCTGGCCGCACCCCGAACGCGGCTATATCCCGCCGTCGGAATTCATTCCGATTGCAGAAGAATGTGGGCTTATCGGCTCCATCACCGATTTCGTGCTGCAGCGTGCCTGCCACGATGCGGCCCGGTGGCCGAAGAAGGCACGGCTCGCGGTGAACATGTCGCCCCAGCGCTTCCGCATCGGGAACGTCTTCAATGCGGTGTCGGATGCGCTGCGCTCATCGGGTCTCGAACCGGGCCGGCTGGAACTCGAAATCACCGAGGCGCTGCTGCTTGAAAATTCCGAAAGCGTGCTGACGATCCTGCATGCCA
Organism: Hyphomicrobium sp. MC8b; assembly: GCF_905067615.1. NCBI lineage: Bacteria > Pseudomonadati > Pseudomonadota > Alphaproteobacteria > Hyphomicrobiales > Hyphomicrobiaceae > Hyphomicrobium > Hyphomicrobium sp. MC8b. The sequence goes on from NZ_LR898465.1 coordinate 3,948,271, forward strand.
TCAGAGGTCTCGGCGTCCGCATCTCGATGGACGACTTCGGCACCGGCTACTCGTCGCTCAGCTATCTGCGGATGTTCCCGTTCGACAAAATCAAGATCGACGGATCGTTCGTTCGCGGCATCGGGTTCGGCAATGAATCGCAGGCGATCATTCGCGCCATCATGGGTCTGGGATCAAGCCTCGGCATGACGATCACGGCCGAAGGCATCGAAACCGAATCCGAGCAGGAATTCCTCCGCGCCGTCGGATGCGACGAAGGCCAGGGCTTCCTCTACAGCAAGGCGCGGCCGGTGACAGAAGTACCCGAGATCTTGGACACCCTCAACCAGCAAAGCCAGTTCCGCCTGATATAGGCGGCTGGCGCTTCAGTTGTCGGCAAGGCCGTGCGCGATGATTTTTTTCATCACGCTCGGCAGCGCTTGACCGTGAAGATCGCGACGATGGACCCAGCGGCAGCGCTCCGGCTCAGCCCAGAGCGTGAAGCCGGCGTCGACCGACACGAGCGCGCGGTAGACGACGAGTTCCAGACGAAAGTGGGTGAAGACGTGCACGACTGTACCCGGCACCGGCATCCATGACGCCGAAACGGGCGCCGAACGCATCGCTTGCGTCTTGGTCGGCAGCGCGTCTCCCCACGCGGTCGAGGGCACTTCGAGCATGCCGCCGAGCAGGCCCGCCTCGGGACGCTGGCGCAGCAGCACTGCGCCGTCCTCCCGCTGCACAAGAAACGCGATGCCGTAGCGTGAGGGGCGCGCCGTTTTCGCGGCTTTCAGCGGCAGCAGCTCGGCGAGGTTCTGAGCGCTCGCGGCGCAATCCTGCTGCACCGGGCAGACGAGGCACGAAGGTTTTTTCGGCGTGCAGATTTCAGCACCCAAATCCATCATCGCCTGGGCGAAGTCTCCTGCCCGGCGCTGCGGCGTAAGCGTTGCAGCGAGCCTGCGGATCTCGGGCTTGCCAGCGGGCAACGGCTGTCTTACGGCGAACAGGCGCGACACCACCCGCTCGACGTTGCCGTCAACCGGCGTCGCTTTTTCGCCGAATGCGATCGCCGATATGGCCGCGGCGGTATAGGGGCCAATGCCGGGGAGCTTCAGAAGCTCGATCTCAGCGCGGGGAAACGCGCCGTCGTAATCGCGTACCACCACGTCGGCGCAGGCTTTCAAGTTGCGAGCGCGGGAATAGTAGCCAAGGCCCGCCCATTGCTGCAGGACTTCTTCGAGCGGGGCAGCCGCTAGGGCGGTGACGGTCGGCCAGCGGGCGACGAATTTCTGGAAATACGGGACGACCGCCTTCACCGTCGTCTGCTGCAGCATGATTTCCGATAGCCAGACGCGATAAGGGTCGGCGGCCTTGCGGGGGCCGTAGCGCCACGGCAGGTCGCGCCTCTCGGCCGCGTACCAGTCAAGAAGAGCCTTGACCGTCAACGGACCGGCGGGCCGCAGCGGAAGCTGCTGCTGCTTTCGTCGCTCGGCGATATTTTCCTGGACCGCGCCCATGCGCTTGGCGTCTCCGGTTGCGCGGGAAGCTCGAATCGCATCGACAATGGTATCTGTCCTATACGTCACCACAAGACCGCCAGGCGGGGGAAACGCCGTTGTCAGACTATGAACCCACAGCCCAGATGAAGGCGCTGCCGGCGGATACGCGCCCGGCCAAAGGTGTGTTCGCGAAAGCGGTGGGCGCGTTCGTGCCCAAGGTGACATCGGCCGTATTCCAGAAATTCGGCTTCCACAGCGCCGAGATCATGTCGTCGTGGGAGACGATCGTCGGGAAGGACCTTGCCCGGCTGACACGACCGGACTCGATCAAATGGCCGCGGGGCGGCAAAGCGCCGGTGGATGCCGACGACGAGGGCCGCAGCTCTGGCGCGACGCTGATTGTCGCGACGGACCCGGCGTTTGCACTGGATGTTTCCTACCGGCATGGGGAAATCATCGACCGGATCAATCGGTATTTCGGTTATCGCGCCATTGCCCAGATCAAGATCCGGCAGGTCCCGCGGATGGAAGAGCCGATTGCGGCCAAGGACTTAATCGCTCAAAGCGAACGAAAAGAACCCGTGCTCCCGGCGTCGGGGGATTTCGACACGGCGTTGCAGACGCTCGGCAGAAGTGTCGCGGCGGCGAGCGCGCGCTGAGACGGCCAGTTTCCCATAGTGTTGATCGCTCCGTTCGGTTGCTATTCACCCGGGATTGGGCTTATTCGGGCGCCGGAACGGTTTCTGGCGGACGTTCTTTTACCGCCATTCTGTTGCGAGATGCATTCCCAGAGGAGTTGGGACCTTGAACACGTTCAAAAAAATCATTCCAGGCCTGCTCGCTTTGGCGGCCGTCGTCGGCGTTGCGTTTACGAGCGCCGAGCCGAGCTTCGCGCAGCGCAAAGACGGCCCGGCAGAAGTTCCGGTCGCCGAACTGATGAAGGCCCCGGACGGGCTCGACGAATTGTCCCTCGGCTCGGCGGATGCCAAAGTCACGGTCGTCGAATACGCGTCGATGACGTGCCCACACTGCGCGCACTTCACCAACGAAGTCTTCGAGCCTTTCAAGAAGAAGTACATCGATACGGGTAAGGTCCGGTACATCTTCCGTGATTTCCCGCTCGATAATCTCGCCGCCGCCGTTTCGATGCTGGCGCGCTGCGCAGGCAAAGACAAAGCCCTGCCGATGATCGAGACGTTCTATGAAAAACAGTCGGATTGGGCGTTCACCGGAGGCAGCCCGGTGCCGAAGCTGTTCGACATTGCCAAGCAGGCCGGCTTCACACAGGAGAGCTTCGATAAGTGTCTGACAGATCAGAAACTTCTTGACGCGATCACGGCCGAGCGGTCGCGCGCCAGCGAGACGTTCGGCGTCAATGCCACACCGACCTTCTTTATCAACGGCAAGAAGCTGCAAGAAGCGCCAACGATGGAAGCATTTGATAAGGTGCTCGAACCGCTGCTGGCGGGGAAGTAACCGGGAAATCAAATGTCTGTCGCTCGACCGCTCAAACTTGCTGCCGCCCTGCTGTTGACCGGCTGGCTCGCAGGGTGCGGTTCGACACTGCCGTCGCTGTCACCGGCGACGGCAAGCATCTCGTCCGATAGCAGCGGCCTCGGTGCTTATCCATCGACAAGCTCGGATACGCCGGATGACGGCATGCCGACGCCGTTTAGCGATCCGACGGCCACGGCTTCGACCACCGGGCGACAGGTTATCCAGAACCCGACGATTGCCGACATCATGGCACCGAGCCCGCTCCCGGAAATGAGCTGGGGGCGGCCGGATGCGCCGGTCACGATCGTGCAATACGCCTCGCTGACGTGCCCGCACTGCCGGAACTTCCATTTGACGGTATATCCGGAGCTCAAGCGGCGGTTCATCGATACAGGCCGCGTGCGGTATATTCTGCGGGAATTCCCGATCGGCAAAAGCTCCGGCAACGCTACCATTGCCCTGCGTTGCGCGCCACCTGACAAGTATCTGGAACTCTACGGGAAATTTCTTGAGCAGCAGCCTTCCTGGGTAAGCCTAGAGGTGCGGCTCGATGCCATCTACGCGGTCGCTAAACAAGTGGGGATGACTCGCCCGCAGTTTGACGCTTGTCTGCAGAATCAAGACATGATCGCCAAGTTGAAGTGGGTTAAGGATCGTGGGCGCAAGCTCGGCATCATCGGAACGCCGAATTTTTTCATCGGCACCAAGCTCATCAAGAAAGAGCTGACGATTGCCGAAATCGCCGATTACGTCGAACAGGCGACCCGGCCGCAGAATACGCCGACGGCCTCGGCAAGTCCCTGACGGGCGCGTCGCGATGGTCCTGAGGCACGGCAATACCGGCATCGAGGACTGACGCGACCGACATGAAAATCACCCGGCTCAGGCTTCTCGGCTTCAAGTCCTTCGTGGACGCGACCGAACTCGTGATCGAGCCGGGTTTGACGGGCGTCGTCGGTCCCAACGGTTGCGGAAAGTCGAACCTTCTCGAAGCGCTTCGCTGGGTGATGGGCGAAAGCTCGCATAAGTCGATGCGTGCCGCCGCAATGGACGACGTCATTTTTTCCGGCAGCGGCGGACGGCCGGAACGGCAAAGCGCCGAAGTCACGATGTTCCTCGACAACAGCGCACGGAAGGCTCCGGCCGAGTTTAACGGCAGCGACGTCATCGAGATTACGCGGCGGATCGAGCGCGAGGCGGGTTCAGCCTATCGCATCAACGGACGCGAAGTACGGGCGCGCGACGTCAAAGTGCTGTTCGAAGACGCGGCGACTGGATCGCGCTCGCCGGCCCTCGTCCGGCAGGGGCAGATCGGCGAACTCGTCAATGCCAAGCCCGAACAGCGGCGGCGCATTCTGGAAGATGCGGCAGGCATCGCGGGTCTGCACACGCGCCGCCATGAGGCGGAGCTGAAGCTCAAGGCGGCCGAAGCCAACATCGAGCGGGTCAGCGACGTTGCGGGACAACTGCAATCGCAGACGGAATCGCTGAAGCGGCAGGCGCGGCAAGCGCGTCGCTATAAAGAGCTTTCAACCGAGATCCGACAGCAGGAAGCGCTGGCGCTGCATCTGACGTGGGAAGACGCACAGCACAGCGTTGAAGCCGAAGAGACGCAACTTGCCGACGCCATGATGCGGCTCGGTGCGGCGACGGAAGCCGAAGCGAAGTCCCTCAACGATGAACTTCGTTTCGGCGAAGCGTTGCCGGCGCTCAGGGAAGCAGAAGCCGTGAAAGGCGCGGCGTTGGCGCGTTTCAAAATCGAGCAGGAAAATCTCGAACGCGAAGCAACTCGGGCCACCGAGCGGGCTCGAGAACTCGAAGCGCGGGCAAAACAGCTCGACACGGATTTGACGCGCGAAACAGGCTTCATTCACGAAGCCAAGGAAACGCTCGTCCATCTCGAAGCCGACCTCAAAGCAATCCAGGACGCCGACAGCAAGGCGATCGACGAAGAGACGGCGGAGAAAGCCCGCTTCGCGGCAGCCGAAGCCCGGCAGACCGCAGCAGATGCACATTTCGCCGACATCACGCATCGTGCGGCGGAAGCCCGTGCCAAGCTCAGGAGCCTCGAAGCGGCCCTTGGCGAGCGCAAAGACGTCGTCGCCAAAATCATGCGGCAGATCACGGCATTCGATGCGCAGATCGCCGATCTTACCGCGAAGGCGCCGGACGGCGAAAAAGTTGCCGACATGGCACAGCGCGGACAGGCGCTGGCGCAAGAGATCAGCAAGATCGAGGCCGATGCGCTCACCGCCGAGGAGACCGTCAAGACTTCACAGGTCGAAGCGAAAGCGCGCCGCGACGAAGCTCAACGTGTGCGTCTCGCGGCCAATGCTTTTTCAACGGAACGCGAGACGATTGCCAAGCTGCTCGCGCGCGGAGACGAAGACGTTTATCCGCCAGCCGTCGATTTCATTCGCGTATCGCCCGGATATGAAGCCGCGCTCGGTGCCGCACTCGGTGACGATCTCGAAGCGCCAATCGATCCGGAAGCGGCGGTGCACTGGCGCCGTCTCGATCTGCCGGCGGAAGATCATGCACTTCCCGCCGACGCCGAGCCGCTCGATATGCATGTCGAAGCACCGCTGGAACTGACGCGGCGGCTGCGGCAGATCGGCGTCGTCGAGCGTGAAGACGGTGCGCGCCTGCAGCCGCATTTGAAGCCGGGCCAGCGGCTCGTCTCACCGGAGGGCGATCTATGGCGGTGGGACGGTTTTGTTGCAGCGTCGGACGGCGTGACGCCTGCCGCCCAGCGCCTCGCGCACAAGAACCGGCTGGCGGAACTCGACCGCCGTGCGCAGGCGGTGCTCAACGAAGCCAAAGACACGATTGAAGCCGAACGCGCGGCGGCGGCAGCCGCGCAGCAGGCTGAAGCGGAAGAGCGGAGGCTGCGTCAGCTTTATCGCGAAAAGCAGAACGAACTCGCTCAGGTCCGCCAGCAGCTCACGGCGCTGGAAAAACTTCAGCGCGAGAGCGAGACGAAACTCGCCGCCGTTGTCGCGCAACGAGCGCGCGCAGATGAAGAACTGACCACGGCGCAGGCGCGCCATGTCGAGATCGAAGCCCACATTGTGACGATGAACGAGGGCGAAGATCTCGAACCGCAGCTGAAGGCCGCGCAAGCCGAAGCCGAGCAGGCACGGCGCGATGTTTCAGAGTCCCGCATCCGGCTTGGCAGCCTCGATCGCGACAAGCAAATCCGTGCCGAACGCATCCGGCATTCGAATGCCGAGATAGCGCGCTGGAAGGGGCGGCAAGCGAGCGCCGAAGCGCAGGTCGAAAGCCTCAGCAGGCGCCTGAAAGAGGCTCGCGACGAGATCGCGGCTGCGGCGGACCTGCCGGAAAAGATTGCGGCCCAGCGCGAAACGTTGCTTTCGGCCTTGTCGCGGGCAGATCAAGAGCGGCGCGAAGCAGCCGACGCGCTGGCGGCGGCGGAGTCTGCCGTCAAGACTGCGACGGACGCTCTCCGGTCGGCGCAGGCTGACGTGTCAAGCGCGCGCGAAGCCAAGGCACGGATCGAGACGCGGCTTGAGAACGCTCGACACAAACGGCAAGAGGCGGCGCGCCACATTCGTGAGACGTTCGAAGTCGCGCCGGAGGATTGCTTGGCGTTGGCTGCGTTCCCCGAGGCCTCGTCCATTCCGGCGCTCATCGACGTCGAGCGGTCGCTCGCGAAGCTTAAGGCCGACCGCGAGCGGCTCGGCGGCGTCAACCTTCAGGCCGACGAGGATCTGGCCGAAGTTTCGAAACAGCTCGAAACCCTGGTGGCCGAGCGGGAAGACCTCGAACAAGGCATCGCGAAACTCCGTCAGGCGATCCAGCAGCTCAATCGCGAGGCCAAATCGCGGTTGGATGGCGCCTTCCAGACGGTCAACGGCCATTTCGAACGGCTGTTCACGCATCTTTTCGGTGGCGGCGAAGCGCGCCTCGAAATGATCGAGAGCCCAGAAGATCCACTGGAGGGTGGGCTTGAGATCATCGCCAAGCCGCCCGGCAAGAAGCCCGCGACGCTATCGCTGCTTTCGGGAGGCGAGCAGACGCTGACGGCGCTTTCGCTGATCTTTGCGGTATTCCTGACAAACCCGTCGCCGATCTGCGTGCTCGATGAGGTCGATGCCCCACTCGACGACGCCAACGTCGACCGCTTCTGCCGTCTGATGGAGCAGATGGCGGCCGAGACCGCGACACGGTTCCTAACCATCACGCACCATCCGATGACGATGGCGCGGATGAACCGGCTGTTCGGCGTGACGATGGCCGAGAAAGGCGTGTCGCAGCTCGTTTCCGTCGACCTGCAGACCGCGCAGAGCTTCCGCGAAGCCAGCTGAACAGCACACCTAATTGCGCGGCTGCTCCGAAGGCCCATGGACCGCGCGTGGTCACGCGCTCGTGCGGGAACCTGTCGCACAAGGGGGGCGTTCCGTCTCATCAAGAGAAAGGAGCCGCCCTATGCAACCACAACGAGATCCTCGCGCGCGCCGAGACACTCTTCCACCGACCGATGCGCGGCAAGCCAGCCCTCGCAAAATGAACTTTCGGGTTTTGCTCGCGTCGATGGTGCTGGCTACGGTGGTAGGCGTCGTGCTTGTCATCGGCTTCTGGCGTGCGACGCCACCGAGGGTCGATGCGTCGTCCGGCGGCAACCCTAGCCAGAACACCCAGCAGGCGGCTCCTCCGTCCGCTACGGCCCAGCCAGGGGCCGGCGGCGCGCCCGAGACTGCCCCGGCAACGACAACCCCACCTGCACAAAATCCGTCCACCCCTTAACCATTGCGCAAAAAGCCCTCAGAATAATGCGCCCTCGTCTGCGCAGGGGACTGTGCCGGACGAGGGCTTTCCCTTGCAGATCAGACTGAAAATAGTTCAGCAAAAGCCTGCGCGGTTTCGCCGTACCCCCATGGTAGAAAGCGTTATGCCCAATTCCTTGACACCCCCAGACCCCCTAACTATGGTCCGCGCCGTCGATCTCCCTGAGCGGCCGGTTTTCCGCAATATCTGGATGGTTTGAGCCATGTCAGCCGATGGCAAGGGTCAAAGTCCGGAACGCGGCGAAATCAGCCCGGAAGACCGTGATGCGTTTCGCAAGCGGTCGGCGGAACTTGGCCAGAAGCTTGACGCGCTGAAAGCGCAGAAGGCAAAGGCTGAACGATCGGCGGGCGGAGGACCTCAAGATCAATCCGCCTATGGAGCCGCCTTCAAGTTCGCGGCCGAGCTGATCGTCGGCGTCGTTTTCGGCGGCGGCGTTGGCTGGCTTCTGGACAGGCAGTTCGGCACGGCGCCCTGGCTGATGATCGTGATGGTCATAATCGGCTTTGCGGCAGGTCTTTTGAATGTTGTCCGCGCCGCTCAAGAGGCGCAGGCAAAAAACGAACCGCTACAAAAGGCGGCGCCGTCAGTCAAAAATGACGACGACGAATGAGAGAGACTAGGGGGTAGGCCTTGGCCGCTGAAGGCGCCGGACATCATGGTCCGATGGAGCAGTTCGAGATCACGAAGATCGTTGATCTCGATCTTTTCGGTCACGACATCTCGTTCACCAATTCATCGCTGATGATGGTTCTCGCGTTTGCGGTCATTGTCGGCTACCTGCTCTATGCCATGCGCGGCCGTGCGCTCGTTCCGACCCGTCTCCAGTCGACGGCGGAAGTGACGTACGAATACATCGCCGGCATGGTGAAAGAGAACATCGGCGAGGAAGGCATGAAGTTCTTCCCCTGGGTGTTCACGATCTTCATTTTCATCCTGGTTCTCAATATCTTCGGCCTCATCCCAGGCAACTTTGCCGTCACCAGCCACATCATCGTGACGTTCGCGCTGGCCGCCATGGTCTGGCTCGTGGCGACGTTCGTCGGCTTCTGGAAGCATGGCGTTGGCTATCTGAGATTGTTCGCGCCGGCCGGCGTGCCGCTCTGGCTCATGCCGATCATCATTCCGATCGAACTGACGTCTTATCTTATCCGCCCGATCAGCCACTCGGTGCGTCTCTTCGCCAACATCATGGCGGGCCACACCATGCTCGAAGTCTTTGCAGGCTTTGCGGTGCTGCTGCCCTGGTGGGGCAAGATCGCACCCACCGGCTTCATGGTGGCTTTCACGGGTCTTGAACTGCTCGTTGCATTTTTGCAGGCGTTCATCTTCACGGTTTTGACCTGCATCTACCTCAACGACGCGGTCAACATGCACCATTGAACATTTCAGGGCGAAGGCGGGCCACCCGCCGGCGCCCTGTTTTGCTTGTCAATCTGAAACCTCTAAAACCGACCACAAAGGGAGATACTCCAATGGATCCGCAAGCCGCCAAGTTTATCGGCGCCGGCCTCGCCTGCTTCGCGCTCATCGGCGCCGGCATCGGCATCGGCAACATCTTCGGCAACTACCTCTCGGGCGCGCTGCGCAACCCGTCGGCTGCTGCTTCGCAGTTCACAAACCTGCTGATCGGCTTCGCTCTCGCTGAAGCGACGGGCCTTTTCGGCCTTCTGATCGCGCTCATCATCCTCTACGGTTGAGACTGGGCCGGGACTACTGAACCAAGCCCGATCAACCGGAGGCTATGATGTTTGCCGGCACGACAATGCTGTTCGCGGTCGCCGCTGAGGCGGCCGAGGAAGCCGCCAAGTCCGGTGGCTTGCCGCAGCTAAATCCGCATACCTTCGAGACCCAGCTCTTCTGGCTCGTCGTAACGTTCCTGGCTTTGTTTTTCGTCATGTCGAAGATCGCGCTTCCGCGCGTCGGCGAAGTGATCGAAGAGCGCCGGGACCGGATCAAGCGCGATCTCGATGCTGCTGCACGCCTGAAGGACGAAACCGACAAGGCGCTCGCCGACTACGAAAAGGCGCTCGCCGACGCTCGTTCTAACGCTTCGAGCATCGCCAAGGATACGCGCGAGAAGCTCGCCGCCGAAACGGAGGCCGAGCGTCACCGCGTCGATGAGCAGATCGCAGGAAAGCTGCGCGACGCCGATTCACGCATTGCCGCAACGAAGACTAAGGCATTGTCGGCAATTGGCGATATCGCGACGGACACGACGCGTGCCGTCGTCGAGAAGCTCATCGGTCAGGATGTTCCTGCCGAGGACGTGAAGAAGGTGTTGCGTCCGGTAGCGGGCAGTTGAGGATTTAGGACCATGTTCGATCCAACTAATCCGCTTTTCTGGGTGCTTGTCGCCTTCGTGGCGTTCCTTGCTCTGCTCGTCTACTATGGCGTTCCCGGCGTCGTCGCGAAGGCGCTCGACGAGCGTGCCGACAGCATCCGCAAGGAGCTCGACGAGGCGCGTAAGCTTCGCGAAGAAGCGCAGTCGCTGCTGATGGACTATCAACGCAAGGCCCGCGAAGCCGAGGTTGAAGCTCAGTCGATCATCGAGCAGGCCAAGCGCGAGGCGGAAGCGCTCGCAAGCGAATCTCGCAAGGCCCTCACTGAGAGCCTGGAGCGGCGCTCGAAAATCGCTGAAGACAAGATTGCACGCGCCGAAGCACAAGCCCTGGGCGAAGTTCGCTCCGTCGCCGTGGAAACGGCGCTCGCAGCGGCGCACGAAATCCTGAAGACGCGCGCAGCAGGCGCGACCGGCGACTCGCTGGTTTCGCAATCGATTGGCGATCTCAGCGGCAAGCTCAACTGAGCGAATCGCAGACGGCCAGAAAATTTAAAAGCCGGGCTTTATGCTCGGCTTTTTTGTTGGCTTGAATTTCGGTTAGAGGAAAGCGGACAGCTGACGGATCAACCGGAGCTTGGCGCTCTGCCGTCGAAGCCGACGACGAGCTGATACTCGCCAGGCCGCGTGCCTTCAGCAATCGGGAACGTGACAGTGCGGACGGTCGAGAAATAGCTGATCGGCTTATCGAGGCCGACGTTGACATCAAGCTTCACGCTGTCGGTTGCAATGCGCGTGCGCTTGCCATCGTTGACGGACACCGTAATCGGCAAAGTGACGTTGCCAGGCTGGCCTTTGGGTCCCAGCAGCACACGGCCTGAGAAGCCATATTTCACAGTCACGCGGCCGGGCTCGACTTGGCACTCGCGCGCCGTCTTGGTGATTTCGCCGCGCTGTGCGACGGCCAGCGCATCGCCGACATGGCCGATTTCGTAGAAAGTGATGTAGTTGTCATGCGGCGCGATGACGAGACGCGGGCAACCGGCGTCAACATCGCCGACGAACGTGCTTCCTGTCGCGCTGGTGTCGTTGGATTTGGCCGCGTCGAGCAATTGGGCTTCGTTGACGGATGCGACTTGGGTATTTCCCGAAGAGCCGCCTCCGAACATTCCGCCGCCGAGGCCGGACGTCAGCGAGGACATGCCGCAGCCACCAAGCGCCGTAAGCGGCATAACAAGCGTCACCGCTGCCATTATTCGGGCGGTCGGTGCAAAGAAGCGACGCGTCAACGTCACATCCCGGTTAAAAGGATGCCGATAACCCCAGTTGCGCAACACTGTCCCCCGAGGTTCGGACCCCCGGCCCCTTGTATTGTCCGAAAAGCACCGTAGCATCCGACGCCACTGGTCCCCAAATGCATTTTCATGCATGCCGAACGAATATAGAGGACGTCTTTCTTCCATGTCCGGCCTTAACCAAAGTAATGCGACCGTGAAAAAGCCGCCCCTCAAGATCCTTCTCGCTGCGCCGCGCGGCTTCTGTGCCGGCGTTGATCGCGCAATTCAAATTGTAGAACAGGCTTTGACCAAATTTGGCGCCCCCGTCTACGTCCGTCATGAGATCGTACACAACCGTTATGTTGTTGATTCCCTGCGGGCGAAAGGCGCCGTTTTTGTGAAAGAGCTGGATGAGATTCCAGATACCGAACAGCCCGTGATCTTTTCAGCACACGGTGTGAGCAAGGCCATACCTGCTGCGGCACGCAGCCGTAACATGTTTGTCGTCGACGCGACGTGTCCGCTGGTTTCGAAAGTTCACATGGAAACGGCCCGCCACCACGAGCAAGGCCGCGAAATCATTCTCGTCGGACACGCTGGCCACCCGGAAGTGGTCGGCACGCTGGGGCAACTGCCGCAAGGCGCGATTACGCTCATCGAATCGGTCGACGACGCACAGGCGTTCACACCGAAAGATGCATCCAATCTGGCCTATGTCACACAAACGACGCTGTCGCTCGACGACACCGCTGAAATCGTCGCCGTGCTGAAGGAGCGTTTTCCCGGCATCGGCGGCCCGGTGAAGGAAGACATCTGCTACGCGACGACCAATCGTCAGAACGCTGTTAAAGCGCTCGCTCCGCAGATCGACGGACTGCTAGTGGTCGGCGGCCCGAAAAGCTCGAACTCGCTGCGTCTTGTCGAAGTTGCGTCGCGGGCCGGTTGCCGCTTCTCGTTCCTTGTCGAGCGGGCGGCCGACATTCCGTGGGACAAACTCGAAGGCGCAGAGACCGTGGGAATCACGGCAGGCGCATCGGCGCCGGAAGTCATCGTCGAAGAAGTGGTCGAAGCGTTCCGCGACCGCTATGATGTGACGATCGATATCGTCACGACACTCGAGGAGCGCGTGGTCTTCAATGTGCCGCGTGAGGTCCGGGTCGCTCGCGCTCCGGCCGAACAGCACTAGCTCCCATTCGGCGCACAGGAACATGGCGGTCTATACGGAAGTCAGCGACGACGAGCTTGCGCGCTTTATCGCCGGGTATGATCTCGGGAAGCTGCTTTCGTTCAAGGGCATCGCGGAAGGCGTCGAGAACACCAATTATCTGGTGCACACGACCGGCGGCACGTTCGTTCTGACGCTCTATGAAAAGCGCGTCGACGTCGCCGATCTGCCGTTCTTCCTCGGCCTGATGGAACATCTGTGCGCGCGCGGCGTCACGTGTCCGCTGCCGGTTCGAGATCGGAACGGCAACGTTCTCAACGAGCTTGCCGGACGCAATGCGGTGCTCATCACGTTTCTTAAGGGCGTGTGGCCGAAACGGCCGAGGGTTGAGCATTGTCTCGAGCTCGGCAAAGCACTGGCGCGCATGCACTTGGCGGGCGAGGACTTTCCCTTGCACCGCGCCAACGCTCTGGGGCTTGCGGGCTGGCGGCCTCTTTACGACAAATTTGCGGAGCGGACGGAAGAGATCTGTCCGGGCCTTGGAGCGCTGATCGCGACCGAGCTGCGGTTCCTTGAAGAGAAATGGCCGACGGATCTGCCGCATGGCGTCATTCATGCCGATCTCTTTCCCGACAACGTTTTCTTCCTCGACGACAAACTTTCCGGGATCATCGATTTCTATTTCGCGTGCGATGATGCGCTGGCTTACGACATCGCGGTCTGCCTCAACGCCTGGTGCTTCGACGCGGCATCCGCATTCGAACCGGCAAAAGGCGCAGCACTGCTGAAAGGCTATGACAGCGTTCGGCCGCTTACCGATCGCGAGCGAGACGCAATGCCGATCTTAGCGCGCGGCGCGGCGATGCGCTTTCTGCTGACGCGCAGCTATGATTGGCTCAACACGCCGAAAGACGCGCTCGTTGCGCGCAAGGATCCCGCGGACTATGTCCGGCGGCTCAAATTCCACCAATCGGTCGGAAGCATCGCGGACTACGCACCACAATTGATTTCATGACAGACGAACAACGACCGAAAGTTCAAATCTACAGCGACGGCGCCTGCTCGGGTAATCCCGGCCCCGGGGGCTGGGGCGCCATTCTCATTTCCGGCGCACACCGCAAAGAGATCAACGGCGGCGAAAAGCTGACGACGAACAATCGCATGGAGTTGAAGGGCGCGATCTCGGCGCTCGAAGCCCTCAAGCGAAAAAGCGATGTCGATCTCTGGACCGACAGCAACTACGTGCGCCAGGGCATCACGGCGTGGATTCACGGCTGGAAGAAGAACGGCTGGAAGACGGCCGACAAGAAGCCCGTCAAGAATGCCGAGCTGTGGCAGGAACTGGACGCGCTGCGCGCCAAGCATCACGTCACATGGCATTGGCTGAAGGGACACGCGGGGCATCCGGAAAACGAGCGCGCCGACGAATTGGCGCGCCTCGCAATGGCGCCGTTCAAACGCCGGGGAGCTGCGAAGCTCCCCGCCGACGATTTAGATTGAGCGGTCGATCATCGAGCAGAGCGTTGCGGCGCTCGATTTGTCAGCGATGGGCGGCGAGTCCTCGACGTTCAGGACTTTGACGACACCGTCATCGACCAGCATCGCGTAACGCTTCGAGCGCAGACCCAGGCCAAAGTTCGAGAGATCGATTTCGAGGCCGATGGCTTTAGCGAAATCGCCGGAACCGTCGGCAAGCATTTCGATCTTGCCGGTCGCGCCCATGTCCTTCGCCCAGTTCGTCAGGACGAACACGTCGTTCACGGCGGTGCAGGCGATCGTGTCGATGCCCTTAGCGTGTAACTCGTCGACTCGATCGACAAAGCCCGGCATGTGGCTCTTGCTGCACGTTGGCGTATAAGCGCCCGGCACCGCGAACATCGCGACTTTCTTGCCAGCGAAGATTTCGCCGACTGTTTTGGGCTGTGGACCGTCTGGCCCCATCACCGTGAATTTTCCGTCCGGCAGGCGATCACCGACCTTGAGCGTCATGGGCATGTCCTCTGCGTTTCAGGCCTCGTCGGCCGGTCCTCTATGTAGACCGGAAGCCTTACTTCTCAAGGACAATCGTCGTCTCGGACTGGCCTTTGGCGTCGATCATCGTGACCGTCAGCGGCTTGCCTTTGAGGTCCTTGATGTTGACGCCGTCGGTCAGATCGACCTCGAATACCGCCTTGCCGGATTGATCGGCCGAGCGTTTCGGCAACGGAACGTAAATTCCTCCCGGCCCTTCGACGAAGGCATCGGCAGTCTTGGGCTCGGAGCTGGCGATATCGAGAATAAGCTTCGGCTTGCCCGCGCTGTCATTCAGATGCCAGGACGCCAGGGTCGGGTCGATGCCCGATCGCGCCGCTTTGTCGGGCACACGCGCAAGACTTGCCGTCAGCTCTGCGGAGGTACCGACGTCCGGCGGAATGGTGAGTTGCAGCTCGGCTTCGGCGGGAATGCAAATGTCCTTGCAGATGCCGTACTGAACCTTGCCTTGGAGCGTGACGGGCTTGCTCGGGTCTTTCGGCGTCACTAGAACTGGGAACAACACGGCGTTCTTGTACCCGACGACGTCGCCGGCCTTGTCGTGAATGCGGTGCGGTGCCGGATAAAGGACCATCGCCGAGGCGAGATTATCGGAACCTGTCCAATCGAAATCGGGTGGCACGCCGCCCGCATCGCCCGGTGTGCGCCAATAGGTTTTCCAGCCCCCGGGCATTGAAACGTCGACGCCGGCATAGAGCGCCGTCTTGCCATCGCGGGAGGCGTGTCCGGCAATCAGGCGCGCCTGATTGTCCATGCCGCGAAACCAGTCGGAGGCAACTGGTCCGGCATCGCTCCATGCCGCCGTGCCGCTCAGTAGAAAGAATGCCAAAGCCAGTCTGATCACGCTCGCTCGCCTTCCAATGCTTAAATTCATTGTCATGTCGGCCCGGACCGGGCTCTCGTTCGACCCCTACGAGCCCTTATATGCGGCGGGATCGCCTCTCGTTACAGATCCAGATGCTGGTTTGCCGGACTTTAAAGATCTTCACGCCGCCGTTGTATGAGGTTAGTCTGGACAATATGAAGGTCAGCCGACAGTTGAGCCCAGATGACGGCTCAGAGATCAAGCTCGAAGGCCAGCTCCTCATCGCTATGCCGTCGATGACGGACAAGCGCTTCCAGCGCTCGGTCATTTACATGTGCGCGCATTCTGCCGAAGGCGCGATGGGGCTGATCATCAATCAACGCGCCAACCATATTACAGCGCCCGATCTTCTCGAACGGCTCGGTATTTCTCCGCGTGATCCTGACGACGAAATTACGAGCGAGGTGCTGTCGCTGCCGATTCAGGTCGGCGGACCAGTCGAGACGGGGCGCGGGTTCGTGCTGCACAGCTCCGACTATTTCTCCGAAGATTCGACGCTTGCGATCGAACAGGGGGTCTGCCTGACGGCAACCATCGACATTCTGAAGGCCATCGCGCAGGGACGCGGGCCGGAGCGGGCGTTGCTGGCACTCGGCTATGCGGGCTGGTCGCCAGGGCAGCTCGAAACGGAGCTGCAGGCGAACGGCTGGCTGCACTGCCCGGCCGATCCCGACATCATTTTCGATGATGACCTGGAGAGCAAATACTCGCGGGCGTTGGCCAAGATCGGGATTGATCTTTCACATCTCGTCAGCGACGCCGGACACGCTTAAGGGCGCGCTGGAGGGAGCGGCGTCGGCCGCGGTCTCTCTTCTCTCATGAGGCTACAGGGCGCCTAAACGCCGGCGGAGCCGACCTTTGACGGTTTCTTCGGCTCTCTAGACGCGCTGTCACTCGAGGCCGGACCGCCGGTGGTGTTGCCGTTGCCCGGCAGTGGGGCGCCGGCGAGACGGG
Organism: Hyphomicrobium sp. MC8b; assembly: GCF_905067615.1. NCBI lineage: Bacteria > Pseudomonadati > Pseudomonadota > Alphaproteobacteria > Hyphomicrobiales > Hyphomicrobiaceae > Hyphomicrobium > Hyphomicrobium sp. MC8b. Next base: position 3,964,625 of record NZ_LR898465.1, read on the forward strand.
CGAGGCTCTGAGCGATCGACGGCGGCAGCGTTGAGAAATCAGGCTGCGTCGACGACTGAGAGGGAAATCCCGAGCCGTTGCCATTGCCCGGAAGCGGCGGTGGCGCGGTGGGCGGGATGATGGTCGGCGTATCGCTGCGCAGCGACGCAGGGATAGGCGTTCCGGTTCGCGGCGACGGCGTTGGTGATGCCGCTTGAGACGGGGCGGAAGGTGCACCGGGAGGCGGCGGCGCCGGAGACGCGCTCGCGCGCGCAAGCGCCTCGGCGAGCGGCGAAACGATATTCTTGCTGCGCTCGTCCTGCTGCGTGCGATCCGGCGCCTGCCGGGATGGCGGCGAGACCGTCGTCGGTACGCCATTGGCGTGTGGTGGCGCGGGCATATGGGGGGCTTGCCGGTTCGACGTCTGGGGCGACATCGAAGGCGGCGGCATGGTTTGTGGCGACGGCGCCAGCGGCCCGCCAGGACCCGACGGACCGGCGTCGGCCAGTCTCGGCGCTGCCGTTCGCGTCTGGGGCGACTGCGTGATCGGACCGGCGCCGTGGTTGCCGTTGCGATTGCTCAAGGGGTTGGGAGGAACCGGAGCCAACGCCGAGAGCGTCGGCGGAGCCGTAGCCGGGTCGGGATTGCGCGAAGGCGTATCGGCGGGCTTTGCCGAACCGTTCAAAGCACCGTTGAGAGCAGCGACGGTCGCCGGGGCGATGCCGTTGACGCCATTCGGCTTGGCGGCAGCGGGAGCGGCCGGTTTCTGACGCTGCCGGACGACCGATCCGGACGGCAAAGCCGCCGGTTTCGTCGCAGGCGAGCCGGCCGTCGGCTGGACGGCGGCGGGACTGGCTGTCTTGGGATCTTGCGGCGGCGCTTTGGCCGATGCCGTAATGAGCTTTCCAGACTTCTTCGTCACCTCTTTGCCGGGCGTTTTCGCCTTTGGCCGGAAGAACCCGCGCGGCTGCAGCTTGCGCTCCGAACGCCGGACCATTTTCAAGAGCTGCGAGACGGCGCGCTCCGGGATCGGCTCGCCGAAGTGATAGCCCTGTGCGTATTCGCAACCGATCGAGCGCAGGAATGCGGCCTCGTCGGCCCGTTCGATGCCTTCTGCCGCGATGGTCATCGAGAGCTCGTGCGCGAGCGCCACCATCGACCTCATGATCGCGGCACCGTCTCCAGTGCCGCTGCCGCGGACTAGCGTGCTGTTGATCTTGATCGTATCGAAGGGGAAACGATGCAGATAGGCGAGCGATGAGAAGCCGTTGCCAAAGTCATCGAGCGTCAGCTCGACGCCCGAGCCGCTGAGCATCTTCAAAACTTCGACCGCCTGCTCTGGGTTGTCCATGAGCAGGCTCTCGGAGATTTCGAGCCGCATGGTGCCGGCAGGCGCAATATTGCGGCCGAGCACATGGCGGACTTCCTGAACCGACTCCGGACGGAAGAACTGACGGCCGGAGACATTCACCGAAACGAAGATCGGCCGCTCCGAGCGTGGCAGCTCAAGCACCCAGCGTGCAACGTCGCGCGAGGCGCGCAGGAGCAGGTGCGAGCAAAGCTTGATCAGGATCTCGCTGTCGCCAGCATCAGCCAACTGCGCCATCGGGTTGACGAGACCGAGGTTGGGATGCTCCCAGCGCAACTGGGCTTCGAAGCCGGCCAGCTCTTTGGTCGGCAGATAAACGATGGGCTGATAGAGAACCTTGAGATGGTTCTTCTCGATGGCCCGCGCCAGATCGGCTTCGATCTGAGCGTCAGAATCGCGGTCGCGGCGCATCGACGGCTCGAAGACCTCGATACGGTCCGGGCCGCCGCGCTTGGCGCGATACATTGCCAGTTCGGCATCCTTCAGGAGATCGCCGTCGGCGCCTTGCGTTCCATCCCACAGCGCGACACCCATCGATCCCGTCAAGATCACTTCCTGGTTCGCAAGTGGTATCGGGGCGCGCAAGGAGCGGCGAATGCGTTCAGCGAGCGCTGGCAGATTGCGCGCTTCCCGCTCACCGATGAAGAGCAATGCGAACTGATCGCCGCCAACGCGAGCAACCGTATCCTGCGGCCCAAGATGGCGTTGCAGGCGGCGCGCGACCGTCAGCAGTAAGCTGTCGCCGCGAACGAGGCCGAACGAAGCGTTCACGCTCTTGAACTTGTCGAGGTCGATGAAGATCACCGACGGTTTGACGGTGTTGTCAGTCTTGGCGCGTACGATGACTGACTTCAGCCGGTCGATGAACAGTTCGCGGTTGGGCAGGCCTGTCAGGCTGCAATGCACCGCGTCGTGCAATAAGCGTTCGTGCGCGCGCTTGCTGTCGGAGACATCGCGGATCAGGCCGACGCAGCGCAGGGTACGGCCGTCGGCATTGGGAACGCTGGCGGCTTCAAGCTCGAACCAGCGCCAACTGTTGTCGGCGTGGCGAAGACGGAAATCGCTCTTGATGCGAATGCCGGAGCGTTCCTGTGCCGACATCAACGTGACGCGGAAACGCTCTTTATCGGTCGGATGGACGTGTTTGAGGAAATCGTCGACTTTCGACGTCAATTCGCCCGGCATGAGAGACAAGGCGATCTCAACCTCCGGCCCGACCTTGATCTCGTCGCGGCGGATATTCCATTCCCAGATGGTCGATCCGGATGCAGCCAGCGCCAGCGACCGACCCTGCAGCTCGGTGGGAGCGCCGGTGTAAATGGCATCCGACGAGCGGAACGCAAATTGCGTGACCGTAAAGCCCATCAGAATGACGACCAGTACGAGGCCGGCGACGAGACTGGAGACGACCACGTCGCCGGACATGCGGCCGGTAAGCGTCATGCCAGTCGCGAAAATCCAGACCAGGAACAGAACCCAGGTCGGCACGAGCGACAGGGCGCGATCCTGTCCCTTGAAAGCCAGGAAGAGCGTAAAGAGCGCGCCAATACTACCGATGGCTAGGAACGATAATCGGGCAAACGTCGCCGCCAGCCGCGGATCGATGACGGCGACGGCGATCAACGTCAGCTGCGCGACGATCCAGACGCCGATCATCATGCGCACGATGCCGTGCCAGAGCCCCAAGCGCAGGAACGTCGAGAAGAACATCACGAAGCTCGCCGCCATCGCCGCTTCGCCAGCGGCTCGATAGACGGCGTTGTCTTCCGGTCTCAAATTGAAGAGCTTATGGAAGAAGCCGAAATCGACACACAGATAGTTGAGGACCGTCCACGCGACCAAGGCCGCGGCGGGAAAGATCAGCTTATGGTTGGCGGCGAAGATCGACGTCAGGAAGATCGCGAGCAGGCCCGTCAGGCCGAGCATCGCACCATTAAATAGCTGGCGGTCGCGGGTTTTGATTTCGTAGTCGATCGGCTGCCAGAGATACATGCGGGCGTAGCGATCACCCGCAAGCTCAGCGACGTAGGTGATCGTCTGCCCCGGTTCGAGCGTGATGCGGAAAACGTCCGCCTTATCACTCTTGATGCGTTCGGGCACGAAACCGACCGACGGCGTAACGCTCTCGATGCGGCGGGCGTCGAGGTCGGGCCAGACGGCGCCGGAGCCCACAACGTTGTAGCGGTCGGCTGTCAACAGGCGTTCAAGGGATTTGTCGGTCTTGTTCGTCAACGCGAAGACGACCCAGTTCGGACTGGTGCCCGGAACGGAGGCGCGAACGGTCATGCGGCCGGAAACGCCGTCGGGACCGGCGGCCGTCTCGACCTGCAGGCTGTCGCCGCGGCCTTCGTAGGCTTCTCCGAGGGTCGTGATCTCGATCCGGTCCTGGTCGCCTTCGACGGGAATGGGGGTTAGCGCTTCGGCTCGTCCGACGAGCGTAACGAGGCACGTGACAACGAGGCCCAGCAACGCCAGCCAGGACCGTGCCCGTTTCCCTCCGTCAACCCCCCAGACTGCCATTACCCCCCCAGTTCCGAAGTGCCTGACGATGGCCCCTCAGCCAGACGCGCGTAAAGCAGATGGTCTTCCCATCGGCCATTAATCTTCAGGTATCCGCGCGCCAACCCTTCGCGCTGAAAACCGACGGATTCAAGGACGCGCATCGAAGCAAAGTTTTTCAACATCGTCGCCGCCTCGATGCGGTGGAGCCGCAAGGCGTTGAAGGCCATCGGCAGCAGCATAGCGACAGCTTCCCGCATGTGGCCGCGACCGGCGAACGGCGCGCCCATCCAATAGCCGAGCGATGCCGTCTGCGCCGACCCGCGGCGGACGTTGGAAAGCGTGACGCCGCCGAGCAGCGTGCCCGTCGTGTTCTCGAAGATGAAGTAGGGATAGGAGACGTCGTTGTGGATGTCCTTGGCGTAAGCGCGAAGGCGGCGCCGATACATGGCGCGGGACAGATCGTCCGGCGACCACGTCGGCTCCCACGGCGTCAGGTGCGCCCGGCTGGCGGACCGGAGTTCGGCCCAGGCCGTATAGTCGGCAGGCGCCGGCTGACGCAACGTCAGGGCGCGGCCGTGGACGACCTCGAAATCTTCATCGGGACGTATCGAACGAAGGAATGCCACGCCCTGTCACCTCGCGACCTTGCCAACCGCAGCCGGAACATGGCGCGATGTGAACTGCGCCGCAATGCGCGAAGCTTGTCCCGACGATTTCCGGCCAGACCCGATGACGGCGACAGACGGCGCTTCCTCGGTCAACGTTTGGGCAAAAGCCTTGATCCGAGCGTGGTCAACAGCGTCGACGTGCTCGATCAGCTCGGTAACCGGGATGAGGCGCCCTTGGGTCAGAAGCTGACGCGCCATCTGCTCGGCGTTGACCGCCGAACTTTCAAGCGCCATCAGCAGACCCGCCTTGAGCTGCGCTTTCGAGCGCTGCAATTCGGCTTCCGTCGGGCCGGTGTCGGCAATTTCCGCAAGCTGCGCTGCGACGACGTCGGCGAGTTCGCCAACCATCTCCGGGGAAGTCGCGGCATGCACAGACAGCATTCCAGTGTCCCTAAGTCCCCAAACCGAGGAGTCGATCGAGTAGCACAAGCCTCGATCCTCCCTGATTTCCTGAAACAAACGCGACGACATTCCGCCGCCGAACAACCCCGAAAACACCTGCGCGGTGTAGAACCCCGGCTCCAAATACGATGGGGACGGCAATCCGATCAAAACGTGGCTTTGCTCGAACGGCTTGCTCGACGCAGCGAAGCCGCCCCTGTAGAGCGCAAGCGATTCAGTTCCCTGTTGCCGGGAAGTGAGCCCCCCGAATAGGGCCTCAACGTGGCGAACGATGGTTTCGTGGTGTACAGCCCCCGCGGCCGAAACGACAATCGCCTCAGGCAGATAGTGCTCATCGAGGTAGGATTTGAAATCGGTGGCCTGAAAGCTGCCGACACTTGCCTTGGTGCCGAGGATGGGACGGCCGATCGATTGGCCCGGAAAGGCAACGCCCTGCATCAGGTCGAAGGCCATGTCGTCGGGGTTGTCATCGGAGGCGGCGATCTCCTGCTGGATGACGACGCGCTCGCGGTCGATGTCCTCGTCGGCAAATTTCGAATTGAGCAGAATGTCGGCGATGACATCGAGCGCGATCTTGTCGTCGCCCTTCAGGACGCGGGCGAAATAGGCGGTCGTATCAAGGCCGGTCGAGGCATTGAGGTCGCCGCCGATGCCTTCGATTTCGTCCGCGATCTGACGGGCAGAGCGCGTCTTCGTGCCCTTGAAGGCCATATGCTCCAGGAAGTGAGCGAGGCCATGCTGATCTTCACGCTCATGCCGCGCGCCGACGGCGACCCAGACGCCGAGCGACACTGTCTCAAGGCCGGGCATATGTTGCGTAACGACGCGCAGTCCGTTCGGCAGCGTCGAGATTGCAATCGTCATCGCGATACCCCCGGCGCAGCGCGGCTGTGGTTCAGAACGAACTCTTCGACCGCCGCGAGGCTGTTCGGCAAGACTTCGAAATGTTCTTCGTCGGTCATCAAATGCTCAAAGCCGGGCGGCAGCGGCGGCCGCTTGCCGGTGATCCGTTCGATGGCGTCGGGAAATTTGGCGGGGTGCGCCGTCGAGAGAACGACTGTGTCGCCCGCGCTCGTGCGTTCGGCGGCAACGAAGGCGCAGGCGGTATGGGGATCGAGCAGATAGCCGTAGCGCGTTTCCGTCTCGCGGATGCAATCGGCCACGTCCTGCTCAGTCGCGGAGACGGCGGCGAAATCAGCCTGCAAAATTGGGGCGACGCGCCCCAGCTCGAAAGAGCCTTTGGCGGCCAAAGAGGTCATCAGGCTGCGGACCAAGTCGGCATCGCGACCTGAGGCTTCGAACAGATAGCGTTCGAAATTCGAGGAAATCTGAATGTCCATCGACGGCGAGGACGTCGCGATGACGTCGCGCATGGCATAGACGCCCGTAGCGACGGCGCGCGGCAGGATATCGTTTTCGTTCGAGGCAATGATGAGCTTTTCTATTGGCAGGCCCATGCGCTTGGCGACGTAGCCAGCAAAGATATCGCCGAAGTTTCCGGTCGGCACCGCGAACGACAGCGCGCCGTTCGAACTGCCGCCAAGGCGCGAAGCGGCATAAAAGTAATACGTCACCTGCGCGACGATGCGTGCCCAATTTATCGAGTTGACGCCCGACAGCTCGACGCGATCGCGGAAGGCGTGATCGTTGAACATCGCTTTGACGAGCGCCTGGCAGTCGTCGAACGTGCCGCGGATGGCGAGCGCGTGGACGTTTGTCTCTGACGGCGTCGTCATCATCCGGCGCTGGACGTCGGAGACACGACCTTCGGGAAACAGGATGACGACGTCAACGCGCTTCGAGCTTCTGAAGGCTTCAATCGCGGCGCCGCCGGTATCGCCGGACGTCGCGCCGACGATCGTCGCGCGGCGGCTGCGCTTCGCCAGCACGTGATCCATCAGGCGCGCGAGCAACTGCATCGCGACGTCCTTGAAGGCGAGCGTCGGGCCGTGAAACAGTTCGAGGATCGTCAAGCCGGGCTTCACGGCATGCAGCGGCGTGACTTCATCGCTCGCGAATGTGGCGTAAGCCTCGCTCGCCATGCGAAAGAGGTCGTCGCGGGAGATCTCATCGCCGGTGAACGGATGAATGACCTCGACCGCGATTTCGGCGAAGGATTTTCCGGCGAAAGACTTTATCGTTTCCGAAGAAAGGACCGGCCAGATTTCCGGCACGTAAAGGCCGCCATCGCGAGCGAGTCCCGCGAGGACGACATCCTCAAATCCCAGTTTTTCGACTTCGCCGCGCGTTGAAATGTAGTTCAAATTATCTCTCATTCTGCGGTGGATCGGACGAACGTCGCCCGGCCGGCAAGCCTAATTCGACAGCCTCGGTCGAACAACTTATTCGCCCGCTGTCCGGCTGCACCGCGACTTACTCTTTCTTAGATTGCAGTCCATCATCTTCCACAGCCGCAAGTCGCTGTCGAGCAAAGACCGCAAACACGGCGATAAGCGTCAGCGCCAGCCCGTACCACGTTACGACGTACTGGAGATGATTGTTGGGCAGATTGATCTCGGTCGTGCCACCTCGCGGCCATCCGCCCGGATTGGGGGGCGCGGCGTCGGCATCCAGGGAAAACGGAGCGTAGGCCTGACGCTTCTCGGCGTTGAACTGGAGCGCGGTCGGGGGGCCTTCCGGCCCCCACTGCATGCCCTCCAGGTCCGGCCAATACCAGCGGTTGCCGGCATAGTCGTTGTCGGGCGCAAACCAGGGTTTCGGTTGCGCCAGACGAACGAGGCCGGTGACGGTCATGGGTCCGGCCACTTGGCCCTCGGCGCGCTTCGAGGGATCCTTCAGCATCTCGGGCACCCAGCCGCGATTCACGAAGAGCGGCGGCAGTCCGCCGTCAGGAATAAGCAGCGTGTAGACGTCCCAGCCCTGCGACTGATCGGTCGGGTGATAGAGGTGGCGCTCGCGGCTGTAATCGAAGCGGCCAGTGACGCGCATGTGCATGTATTCGACGTCACCCGTTTTCACGTATTCGGCGAGGACGGCTGGATAGGAGATGGGCTCCGCCGTCCGGCGCGTCTCGATGCGTGAGATCAGCGCCTCTTTCCAGGCCTTTCGGTGCCATTGCCAGTTGCCCAGCCCGATGAGGACCGGCAGCAGGGCAAGCGTCAAAAGTCCCGGGACGATGAGGCCGGCGGCGCGCCAGCGCGCAAACATGCTCATCCCTCCTCGGAGAGACGGCCTTCTTCGGCCTTGTTCTTGAACTGCAAGGCGATCAACAGCGCCTTGAGGAAACGAAGCAGCAAAACGCCGAGCAGCGGCGTCAGAATTCCCCATAGGAGGACATGGACCCACCAGGGCACGCCAAACTTGAACTCGGCGATGAGGGCGCCGCCGATGCAGAGAAAGCCGAGGATGAAGATTGCGAAAACGGCAGGCCCGTCACCCGTATCGACGAACTTGTAGTCGAGGCCGCAGGCATCGCACTTGTCGCGCATGTTCAGGACATTCACGAAAAGCTTGCCGTTGCCACAGCGGGGACAACGGCAGGTGAGGGCCGTGCCCAAGGGCGAAACGGATTGAGTGTGGCTCTGCACGACCATCTCGATTTCTGCGTCGTCGCGTTTGTCGCGACGCTGCGTATCTGGTGCGACATTCAACTGCGAAGAGCGCCGCGCTTCAAACGACAAAAGGCGGCACATTAGCCGCCTTCTGCCTTTGGATCTCATTTCTCGACGCCACCGGCCGTTTATTCGGCGCCCGGAACGATCGGACCGGCGCCCCAAACGTAGATGCAGGCAAACAGGAACAGCCAGACGACGTCAACGAAGTGCCAGTACCAAGCAGCCGCCTCGAAGCCGAAGTGCTGTTGCGGCGTGAAAGCGCCCCGCAGCGCGCGGATGAGGCACACGAGCAGGAAGATCGTGCCGATGATCACGTGCGCACCGTGGAAGCCGGTCGCCATGAAGAACGTCGCGCCATAGGAATGGCCCGGGAAGCTGAAGCCCGCATGGCTGTATTCCAGCGCCTGGCAGGCCGTGAACGTCATGCCGAGGATGACGGTCAGCACGAGGCCGATCACGAGGCCGCGACGGTCGTTCTTCAAAAGCGCGTGGTGCGCCCACGTGACCGTGCAGCCCGACGTCAGCAGGATGAGCGTGTTGACGAGCGGCAGCCCCCACGGGTTGAACGTGTGCTTGAAGTAACCGGGGATCGTAGCGTCGGTAGCCGCGACCGGCACCGGCGGCCACTTACCGCCGAAGACTTGGTCGCGCGTGGTGGTGCCGACGACGGAGGCGGCATTGTTCATCAGGTCGTGTACGCCGGCCGGGAAGAAAGCGAAATCGAAGTAAGCCCAGAACCAAGCGACGAAGAACATCACTTCCGAGGCAATGAACAGGATCATGCCGTAACGGAGGTGAAGCTGGACGACGGGCGTCTGATAACCCTGGTTGGCTTCGCGGATGACGTCGATCCACCAGGCCCACGCCGAGGCGACCACCGCGGTCATGCCGATGGCGAAGAGCCAGGGCCCCTTCATGCCGAGGACGCCAAGACCGTCGACATGCGTGCGCATCCAGACGATGGCGCCGAGGGCCATGATGAGCGCCGACACCGACGAGGCGAGCGGCCAGGGGCTCGGATTTACAAGATGGTAGTCATGGTGCTTCGCGTGCGTGTCCGCCATTTCCGTCTCCGTCCCCTTCAGGCTTATGCCCGTTCTTGCTTGAACCTATGCGCGGCACCGCAGTGTTCGTCTCTGTCTGCCGAGCTTTCAGTTCGTTTTCTCAACCTTCTTCTTGCTGACCTCAGCCCCCGTTCTTCTGAGCCGGCGAAGCATCGGCGGTCGCAGCCGGATGATCGACAGGATAGAAGACGTAGGAAAGCGTGACTTCCGACTGCACTGCCGCATCCCGATCCTCGACGATCTTCGGATCGATGAAGAACGTGACCGGCATCTCGACCGTCTGATGCGGCTGGAGCGTTTGCTGGGTGAAGCAGAAGCATTGGATCTTGTTGAAGTACAAGCCGAAGATCTCCGGCGTCACGTTGTAGATGGCCTGACCCGTGACCGGCTTGTCCGAATTGTTGGTGGCGCGGAAGAACGCGAGACCGGTTTCGCCGATCTTGACGTCCATCTTGCTAATCTCCGGCTCGAACTTCCACGGCAGGCCCGGAGCGGTGCTGGAGTCGAAGCGCACGGTTATGGTGCGATCGAGCACCTTGTTCGTATTCGCCTTCACGCGCTGCGTCGTGCCGTTATAGCCGGTCGCCTTGCAGAACATCGTGTAAAGCGTCGGCGACATGGCGGTGATCGAACCCATGACGCCGAGGGCGCCGAGGCAAATCATGACGGCTCGCCGGTTGTTGCGAGAGGATTTCGCCGGCTTGTCCTTGTCGATCTCCACAGCGCGATCCTTTTCCATCAGCCGATGCCGTTGATCACGTTGCCGCCGAGGCGAACGAACGTGGCGATGTAAAACGCCAGGACCATAAAGCCGAGCGCAAGCCCGATGGCGATCGACCGGCGGCGACGGATCTTCTCGCTGCGCGAGTCCAGACGCTCAGCGGCTTTCGGTTCGGGAGCTTTAGGTTCTTCCGTCACGCCGCCTCACGCAAAAATGCGGCTGAAGACGGCTTCACCAAGAAGCACGGCAAACAGCACGTAGAGATAAAGGATCGAGAACCAGAAGAGCTGCCGCGCGGCGGTGTCAGCCTCGCGCCCTTCGGTCGTGGAATAGACGCGCACGGCAAGCGCCAGGAACACCGCGCCAAGCACGGAAGCGCTGACGAGGTACGCGATGCCGCCGAGGCCGACGAAATACGGCACGACGGCCAACGGCACGAGCAGCACGGAATAAAAGAGGATCTGGCGGCGCGTCTCTTTCAGACCGGCCACGACCGGCAGCATCGGCACGCCGACGCGCTCATAATCACGGCATCGATAGAGCGAGAGCGCCCAGAAGTGGGGCGGCGTCCACATGAAGATGATGAGGAACAGCAAGAGGCTGTCAAAGCTGATGCCGCCCGTCACGGCCGCCCAGCCGATCATGGGTGGGAAGGCTCCAGCGGCGCCGCCGATGACGATGTTGTAGGGCGTCCGGCGCTTCAGCCACATCGTGTAGACGAAGAGGTAGAAGGCGATGGTGATTGCGAGCAGCGCTCCGGCCGTCCAGTTGACGAGAACGCCGAGCGTCAGAACGGAGCAGACGGCGAGCACGCCACCGAAGCTCAGGGCTTCGTCGGCGGTGACGCGGCCGCGCGGCAGTGGCCGGGCCGCGGTACGCGCCATCCGGGCGTCGATGTCTGCGTCGTACCACATGTTGAGAGCGCCCGATGCGCCAGCGCCGATAGCGATGGTGATAATCGCGATGACGCCGAGAATCGGGTTGATCGGGCCGGGAGCGGCCAGCATCGCGGCGAGCGCAGTGAAGACGACCAGCGCCATCACGCGCGGCTTCATCAGCTGAATGAAATCGCCGACACTTGGCTCAAGTATCAGTTCGCCGTCGCTGATTTCACTTTGAATGCTCATAAGCCGAAGCGCCGTCCTGGAAGTTATTTGTTTTTATTTGTAGGTGGCTGCGGACCGGCTAGGCCAGCCCGCAGCGCGTCGTGTTTCCTTAATGATGGTCTGTCGCAGCGATGCGCGGCAGCGTCTCATACGAATGGAATGCCGGCGGAGACGACAGGGTCCATTCGAGCGTCGTTGCGCCGACGCCCCACGGATTGGCGGCCGCCTTTTCCTTCTTGATGAAGTAGGCATAGAACATGCCGAACAGGAAGACGAGCAGGCCAGCCGTCGTAATGTACGACCCGATCGACGAGACTCGGTTCCAATAGGTGAAGGCTTCCGGATAGTCGGCGTAGTGGCGCGGCATGCCGGCAAGGCCGAGGAAGTGCTGCGGGAAGAACAGGACGTTCGCACCGATGAACGTCAGCCAGAAGTGCAGCTTTCCAAGGAATTCGCTGTACATGTAGCCCGACATCTTCGGGAACCAGTAGTACCAGCCCGCAAAGATCGAGAACACGGCGCCGAGCGACAGCACGTAATGGAAGTGCGCGACAACGTAATAGGTGTTGTGCAGCGAACGGTCGATACCGGCGTTGGAGCACATCACGCCCGTCACGCCACCGATCGTGAAGAGGAAGATGAAGCCGAGCGCCCAGATCATCGGCGTGCGGAACTGGATCGAGCCACCCCACATCGTTGCGATCCAGGAGAAGATCTTGATGCCCGTTGGGACAGCGATGACCATCGTCGCGAACATGAAGTAGGCCTGCGTATCGACGCTCAGGCCCGCCGTATACATGTGGTGCGCCCACACGACGAAGCCGACAAGGCCGATAGCGACCATCGCGTAGGCCATACCGAGATAGCCGAAGATCGGCTTGCGCGAGAAGGTCGACACGATGTGACTGATCATGCCGAAGCCCGGCAGGATGAGAATGTAGACTTCAGGGTGACCGAAGAACCAGAACAAGTGCGCGTAGAGCAGCGGGTCGCCGCCGCCGGCCGGATCATAGAAGGTCGTACCGAAGTTACGATCCGTCAGCAGCATGGTGATCGCACCGGCGAGAACCGGCAGCGAGAGCAGCAGCAGGAAGGCGGTGACCAGCACCGACCAGGCAAAGAGCGGCATCTTGTGCAGCGTCATGCCCGGAGCGCGCATGTTGAAAATCGTCGTGATGAAGTTGATGGCACCGAGAATCGAGGACGCGCCAGCAAGGTGAAGCGAGAGAATGGCGAAGTCGACCGCCGGTCCCGGATGGCCGATCTTGCTCGACAGCGGCGCGACGACGATCCAGCCCGTGCCGACGCCGTTGGCATCGCCCGTACCCGGAACGAACAGCGAGATCAGCAACAGCGTGAACGCAATCGGGAGCAGCCAAAACGAGATGTTGTTCATGCGCGGGAACGCCATGTCCGGCGCGCCGATCATCAGCGGCACGAACCAGTTGCCGAAGCCGCCAATCATGGCGGGCATGACCATGAAGAACACCATGATGAGGCCGTGGGCCGTAACGAAGACGTTGTAGACGCCTTCGTTCGAGAAATACTGAAGGCCCGGCTCTTGAAGCTCCAGTCGCATCATTACCGAAAGGAACGCACCGATGCAGCCCGCGAAGATTGCGAACAACAGATAGAGAGTGCCGATGTCCTTATGGTTGGTCGATAAGAACCAGCGCCTGAAGAATGGCGGGGCGTGATCGTGATCACTGCCCGCTACGTGTGCCGTGCTTCCCATTTCGTTGAGCCCTTGTCCCGGTAGTTTGTGTGATCTTTTTATTGGGTTGAACGTTTGCTGCGCCGGGCAGCTGCCGCTTTGCCGTTACTGCGCCTGAGCCACGGATTGCTGGATGACAGGCTGGCTTGCGGTATCCGCGTCGAGGATCTGCTGAGCCTTCTTGCTGTCCTTGGCTTTCAGGGCCGCCATCCAGGCGTCATAGACCGGCTGTTCGACGACACGAACTTCGATCGGCATAGCCGAGTGCAGCTTACCGCACAGCACCGAGCACTGACCGAAGTATGTGCCGATTTTCGTTGCCTTGAACCAAACGGCCGCCGTGCGGCCCGGAACGGCCTGCTGCTTCACACCGAAGGACGGGATCGTCCAAGAGTGAATGACGTCATTGGAGGTGACGAGAACGACGACGTTCTTATTGACCGGAACGGCGATTTCTTGGTCGACCGAAAGACGGCGGATCTTCTTTTCCTCGCCCCAGAGCGGCAGCGAATCTTTGTAGAGCGCCTCGTGCAGGGCGGCACCGTCGAGCGAGCCGTACTTCTTATCGAAGGCGTCGTCGCCGATCTTATTGCGCAGCACTTCCTCGTCGCTGACCATGTTGGATGTCACGGTCACCTTGTCGTCCATATACTCATGTTCCCAGAACCAGGCGTTGCCGGTGGCCTTGATGGTCACGTCGGCCTTGGGGAACGTGTATTGGTTGAAGAGGAGGTGGAACGACGGAATCGAAATGAAGACCAGGATCAGAATCGGGACGATTGTCCAGGCGACTTCCAGAAGCGTGTGGTGTGTCGTGCGGGAGGGATTCGGGTTCTTCTTTTCGTTGAAGCGAAACATCACGTAGACCATCAGCGCAAGAACGAAGAGCACGACGACTGTGATGATGATGTTGACGACGTCGAAGAGGCTCGAAATCTCATCCATGATAGGGGATGCAGAAAGCTGCAGTCCAAGCTCGCCATCCGTTGGCTGGCCCAGACCGGCCAACGCCGGCGTCACAGCGCCGAGAGCAACCGCCAAACACGCGGCCACCATAACGGCAACCGCGCCAAACATCCTCTTCGACATTCCTTCGCTCCCAGTTTGTCGCGCCGGATCCCTCAGAACGCGACAGCCTCCCATTGACTTGACGCGGCAGGCCAGCGGCCAATCCCCGTTTGATTATTGCCCGGCTTCGCAACCGGGAACGCTCCGAACAAACTCGGACCGTATGCCTCATCGATTTGTTAAAGCGGGTTGATAAAGAGCACAATCCATTCGCGTGCCTCAAGTGAACTTTTCTGCGTCATTTATTCGCGAAAGTATGCGAGGGATCAGCGAATCAGTGACCTTGGGCGATCAGACGTCGCTATCCCGCCGCGACAGAATTCGGCCGAATTCCTGGTCGACGAAGCGCGTCTCCTGCCGTCGCTTTACACGCATTGGGCGTCGCCCGCGAAATCGAGGACAACCGCTTGTTGCCAGAAACCGAGGGTTCTATCGACCGAGGCCCATTTTGCGGGCGTCTGGGCAAAATGTTTGCCGCCAAAAACTGGACTTTCGTAGCGCATCTGTGCGGCGCGGCCATGCTGTTCGCATTCGCACAAGCCGCGACAATGCTGGCGACGTCGAAGGCGGCGTTCGCAGTCGATGCGCCTGAAGGAACCGTCAAGGCTCAGTACGGCGACTGGCAAGTTGTATGCAAAGACCCGCCGCCGGGCGCCAAGAACCCCGTCTGCGCCCTGGTCCAGAGCGTCACAGCCGAGGACAAGAACAATATCGGGCTCACGGTCTATTTTCAGAAGTTCTCGAACGGCACGCGGGTGCTTCGCGTGTTTGCGCCGCTCGGCGTGCTGCTCCCGCCAGGGCTTGGCCTCAAGATCGACAATAAGGATGTCGGCCATGCACCGTTCCTGCGCTGTCACAGCTTCGCCTGCTATGCGCAAGTTGTGGTCGAGGATCCGCTTATCGAGCAGCTCAAGACCGGCAAGACGGCAATCTTCATCATCTTCCAGACCGAGGAAGCGGGCATCGGCATCCCGATTTCCCTCAAGGGCTTTGGGGACGCGCTCAAGGAACTGAAGTAGAGCCGATGCCTGGGGCGACCTCCTGGAGCCGCCCTGCTTAGGCGACTTTACGCACGCTCTCGCCAGCTGGGTCGCGGTCCAACAGGATCAGCGTATCGCGCGTCTGCTTATGCGGCAGCTCAAGCACTTTCGGAGCAACCGATTCGGCAGCCGTTTCGACGACTGCCGCCACGCGCGGCGCAGACTCCAAACACTCCTGCATCACCGCTGCCCAGAGCTGCATGTTCGCGTGAAAAAAGTCGGCAGGCGTCGCTGGGCGTGTCATCTGATGCACCCAATGCACGACTGCACGGGATTGCCGGGACTGCGAGCTTGCGAATTCGAGATGGGTCCGGCCGATAGCCTTAAGTATCGGCTGCCAGGCGAAAGACATTACGTCCACAAGCTCAAACATATTCTGGAAAAATGGATAGTATAGAGAAGTCGTTTTTACGGATACTTGCGTATCACCTGTCATTGACGCGTCCTCCCAGACACTCAATTGCTCGGCTCCGTTGGGAGCTCACAATATTTTTTGGCGCTCGCAATGACGACTTGCGCCCATTTTTTAGTCAGTACCATGGTAGGACACCGACTGCATTTCACAGATCCGTGCACGTTGTAAAAGCTTTCTAACGTCTCCCCCTTTCTGCGGGCATTGGGGTAGGTCAAAAAGTAGAATTGAGCAGAGCGGGGCGGACAAACTTCCTTGCCTGCTCCGGTTGCATGCTAGACATTTCACAACCCCAAACGTTAAACAAATTCTTCTTTGTTCTTCTTGACGAAAGCTCACGCCGAGCGCCCTTATGTTCAAATTGCCTAATACGAGTTTATTCAAGTTGGCGTTCGAATGCGTGGGGCGTGGCGTCAGGGGGGCATCGGCGTTACCGGCGTGATTGCTGCGGCAATCGCGACGCTCATCATGATTTCTGCGTCCATGGCGGCTTCGGCAGGAGACCTTCAAGCCCAGCCCGACGTTCCCGCATACGGCTGGCGCGAAATGTATGGCGGCGTCGATGCCGCCCGCGACCAGTGGCTATTCTATTCGGGCATGACGATCGCGCCCTTCAGCCCAAACATCTACAGCGACGGCTGGCGGTTGCGCTTCGGAGGCGGGTACGGGCGCTATAGCTACGATTCCATGGGTCCGCATACGAACTGCGGCGTGGCATGGCTGAACGATATCTGCTCGGAAAAGGACCGAACCCGGCAACACTACGAGGTCTCGCATTCCTACGCCGAGGCGCTGCTGGGATATTATCTCCAGCTCGGCCGTTTGACGGCGAAAGCCTTTGGCGGCTTCTCGATGTCATCGGAAAATCATCTCAACGCTTTCGATCCGGCGCACGATAGCGACGGCACCGAGTTCGGCGTCAAAGGCGCGCTGGAGTTCTGGCTCAACCTTACCGACACATCGTGGACGTCGCTCGACGTCAGCTATTCGACGGCGCGAAACGAGACGGCGTCACGGTGGCGTGCAGGTTGGCGCGTGACGCCTGCGCTCTCAATCGGGCCGGAGCTTCGCTACGATAAAAATATCGAAACGGGCGATGGGGCGTGGAACGGCCGCGCGGGTCTTTTCGCACGTTACGAATGGACGGGCGGCGAGGTGTCCCTGGCGAGCGGCGGGGCGTGGTGGATCGACGGCTGGACGCCCGACGATCCTTCCGCTTACGGCACTCTCAACGTGCTTTTCCATTACTGACGAAGTTGGTGCGAAGACTTGCCAAGACGAGGGAAAGCGTCGTTGTATTCTGTTCCAAAAGCAGATGCCGCCACACGCATGAGACAATGAAGAACATTCTCGGGACCGTCTCGGTCATCATTCTTGCGACGATCCTGGTTCCTGAATTCCCGAACGGTGCACATGCCGACACGTGCGCCTCGGCTCCGGTCGTGGCGCGAGGCGAGGAATCGCGCTTCGAATGGTCGGCAAAGGCCAAGACGCGTGCCAACTGGCGCGCAAAGGTCCGGGCCATGACGACACTCGGTCCCGATTATGCCAACTGGGGGCGGGCGCAGGATACCGAAGAACGATGCATGACCGGTCCCAAAGGAACGGTGTGCATCTTCACCGGAATACCCTGCCGGCGCTAAGGCGCGGTCGCTGCGATCCTGGCCCTGCGGCTACGACGCGCGTCGGAATGATGCGTTTCGTCGCCAAGGTGGCCTTGGCGATCGCTGGAACAGTGCCCCATATGACTGGAACAGCGCCCCATATGAAATGCAATAGCCGCCCGACGGCCGCGCGCTGACTGCCGAAAGGCTTTTGCGCCACCGAACCCGGCATCGAGACAAACCGGGTCTGATTCGTTCGACGTACCGGCGGAAATCCGCCCGGCCGTACGGCACGGGCAGATGAGAGAGGAGCGGTGGGTTGCGGGACCTACTGCTCCTCTTTTTAAATATCTCATTCAATCCAACAACTTATGTGCCGCAAAGCCCCAGACCGGCGCTTTTGGAGTCATGCCTTTGCAACAAAAATTTACAAAGCGAACAATCATTCGCCTTGCGGCCACCGCAATCTGACGTCAAACAGAATAGTCATTCGTTTTTTATTTTTACCGAGGGGACGATCCGTCCGTTATGCCGAAGCTCAAGCCGGATACCCAACGTGCGCGGCGCGAGCACATTCTCGATGCCGCGCTTCGATGCTTCGCGCGCGGCGGCTTTCACGCGACGACGATGCAGACGATCTGCCGGGAAGCGCATGTCTCGCCCGGCGCGCTGTATGTCTATTTCGACAGCAAGGAAGCGCTGATCGCGGGCTTGTGCGAACGCGACCGGGCGGAATTTGCCGAACGCTTTGCGGCGCTGGCGACGGCACCGGATTTCCTCGGGGCGCTGCGCGAGATCGGCGAGCACTATTTTTTCGAAGAGGCGGTGGAGAAGCAGCGTTTCGTCGCCGAGATGGGCGTTGAGGCGACACGCAATCCACGCATCGCCGAAATTTTCATGAGCGTCGACAAATTCTGCAAGGACAATTTCGAAGCTCTGTTTCGCCGTCTGATCGACGAAGGCCGCATCGCACCCAGAACAGACATTCAGACGCTCGTGAAAGTGTTCAACGTCTTGGGCGACGGCATGTTTTGGCGCCGCGCGATCGACCCAACGGCCGATATGCGCACCGTGCTGCCGGTCATCATGGATATCATCGGCGATCTGCTCAATCCGAAAGACACGTCCGACGACGCGCGGCCTTCGACAAAGTTTTCTGCCCGTGAGGCCAGACAATGAACCTCAAGAAATTCCTTTTCAGTCTCGTTGCCGCTGGAGCACTGGTCGGCACTGGCTACATCTACCTCGAAAAGAAGCACACGGCGGAAATCCAGGCCGCCCGGCTTGAGGTCGCCAAAACCGTTGCCGCACCTGCGATTACCGTTTCGAAGGTGACGACGGAGAATTTCGTCGAGACAGCCGCCGTATCCGGGTCGCTCGTGCCGCGCGAAGAAATTTTGGTCTCGCCCGAGGTTGAGGGCCTGCGCGTTCTCGAACTTCTCGCCGATGAAGGCGACAAGGTGAAAAAGGGACAGGTGCTTGCCCGCCTCGTGGCCGAGCAGCTCGATGCGCAGTTGGCGCAGAATGATGCGAACTTGGCGCGTGCCACGGCTGCCATCGCGCAAGCGCAAAGCCAAATCGTACAGGCCGACGCGCAGTCGAAAGAGGCGCAGGCCCAGCTCGAACGCGCCGTGCCGCTGAAGCAATCGGGATATCTCTCCGGTTCGACCTACGATCAGCGTGAGAGCGCTGCGCGGACGACGGCGGCACAACTCATAGCGGCGCGCGACGGCCTGAAAGCCGCCGAGGCCGAGAAAGAGCAGGTCGAGGCGCAGCGGCGCGAGCTTCTCTGGCGGCGGAGCAATACCGACGTCACGTCGCCGGAAGACGGGATCATCAGCAGGCGAACGGCACGCATCGGCGCGATGGCATCGGCCAACGGCGAACCGATGTTTCGCATCATCGAGAACGGCCAAATCGAGCTCGATGGTGAAATCGTCGAGACCGAATTGAAGAACGTCAAGGTCGGACAGAAGGCCATCGTCACGGTACCGCAAATCGGCGACTTCGAAGGTCAGGTGCGTCTCGTTTCGCCGGAGGTCGATAAGACGACGCGGCTCGGACGCGTAAAGATTTTCCTCGGCGTCAATCCGGTCTTGCGGATCGGCACGTACGCGCGCGGTCGGATCGAAACGGCTTCAAGCCGAGGGCTCGCCGTTCCGGCATCGGCGGTGACGTTCGATCACGATCTTGCGTCGGTTCAGGTTGTGAAAGACGACAAAGTCAAAAAGCACATGGTCACGATCGGCCTCGTCGCCAACGATCTCATCGAGATCAAAGATGGCGTCAGCGAGGGCGATCTCATCGTGACGCGCGCCGGAACCTTTCTGCGCGACGGCGATGTCGTGCGCCCGATCCTTCCCGAAGCGCGACTAAGCGAGGCGAAGTGATGCGGATCAACATCTCGGCATGGTCGATCCGCCGTCCGGTTCCCGCGATCGTTCTGTTCGCGGTGCTGATGCTGCTCGGCACGCTCAGTTTCAAATCTCTGCCCGTCACGCGGTTTCCGAACATCGACATTCCGATCGTGTCGATCAAAGTCACGCAATCGGGGGCGGCGCCTGCGGAACTCGAAACGCAGGTGACGAAGATCATCGAAGATTCGGTCGCCAATCTCATCGGCGTGAAGCACATCACGTCGACGCTGACGGATGGTCTGTCGTCGACCGTGCTTGAATTCCGGCTCGGCACCGATACCGACCGCTCGTTGAACGACGTCAGAGACGCGGTTGCGAAAGTACGCGCGGACCTGCCGCGCACGATCGACGAGCCGATCGTGGAACGCATCGACGTCGAGGGCCAAGCGATCTTGTCGTTCGCTGCAACTTCGCCGGGCATGACGCTCGAACAGCTTTCCTGGTTCGTTGACGACGTCATCAAGCGCAAGCTGCAGGCGACGAAGGGCGTCGGCCGGGTCGAGCGCTATGGCGGCGTTGATCGGGAGATCCGCATCAACCTCGATCCCGACAAGTTGCTGTCCTACGGCATCACGGCCGCGCAGGTGAACGCTCAGGTCCGTGCAACGAACGTCGATCTCGGCTCAGGACGCGGCGAGATCGGCAGTCAGGAACAGGCGATCCGCACGCTTGCGGGCGCCCGACAGGTCGAGACGCTTGCCAATGCCAAGATCATCCTGGCGGGTGGGCGCGAAGTAAGACTCAAGGATCTCGGTCAAGTCATCGACGACGCGAGCGAGCAGCGGTCGTTCGCACGGCTCGACAGCAAGCCGGTCGTGTCGTTCTCGGTGTTCCGGACGAAAGGTTCGAGCGAGCTTTCCGTTTCCGACGCGGTTAACGAAAGCCTGAAGGAACTCGAAGCCGAATATCCCGATGTTCACCTGACGAAGATCGACGACGCGGTCGCATATACGCGCGGCAACTATGTTGCGGCAATGGAAACGCTGATGGAGGGTGCCGTGCTCGCGGTGCTCGTCGTCATGGTGTTCCTGCGTAATTGGCGCGCGACCTTGATCTCGGCCATCGCACTCCCGCTTGCGGCGATCCCGACGTTCTGGGCGATGAGTGCGCTTGGCTTTTCGCTGAACCTCGTCAGCCTGCTCGGCATCACGCTCGCGACCGGCATTCTCGTCGACGACGCCATCGTCGAGATCGAGAACATCGTGCGCCACATGCATATGGGAAAATCGCCCTATCGCGCCGCGCTCGAAGCTGCCGACGAGATCGGCCTCGCGGTGATCGCAATCACGCTGACGATCGTCGCGATTTTTGCGCCGGTATCGTTCATGGGCGGCATAGCCGGACAGTATTTCCGGCAATTCGGTTTGACGGTTGCCGTCGCCGTGCTCGTCTCTTTGCTCGTTGCGCGTCTCATAACGCCGATGATGGCGGCTTACTTCTTGCGTCCCGTTCCGGAAGAACATCACGCCGACGGGCCGCTCATGCGCTTTTATACGCGCTTCTTATCGATGACACTGCGCCACCGCTATCTGACACTCGTGACCGGCGTGGCGCTGTTCTCTGCGTCGATCTACGCAACGACGCTGCTGCCGACCGGCTTCCTGCCTGACGAAGACACGTCGCGCGTCGTCGTCGCCGTTGAATTACCACCGGGCACGCAGCTCGATGAAACACTGACCAAGACGGATGAGGTCGTCAAATCGCTGGAAAGCATTCCGGAGGTAGCGCAGGTTTTCGTGCTTGGCGGCACGAGCCCCACGGGCCAGCTCGAAGTCCGGCGTGCCGCGCTCTATGTGAAGCTCGTCCCGAAGGAAGACCGCAAGCTTACGCAGAAGCAGCTTAAATCGATTATTGCGGCAAAGATCTCGGACATTCCCGATACGCGCGCATGGTATGTCAACGAGCGCGGCGAGCGCGAACTGTCCTTCTCGATGCTGTCACGTGATGGCGATGACCTGAACGCCGCGATTGGTAAGGTCGAAGGTGCGTTACGCGGCGTTCCGGGCTTCCGCAACGTTGCAGCATCAGGTTCGACCGACCGGCCGGAGATCCGTGTCGTGCCAAGGCTCGACGTTGCTGCGCGGCTCGGCGTGGCGCCGGATCAGATTGCCGAAGCGATCCGCGTCGCGACGATTGGAGATACCGGTTTCAATCTCGCCAAGTTCACAATCGGCGATCGGCAAATTCCAATCCGCGTGCAGCTCGCAGAAAAGACGCGCACCGATCTCAAACAGATCGAGCAGCTTCGGCTGACGAATTCCGGAGGCAAAGCTATTCCGTTAACGGCGGTAGCTTCCGTTTCGCTTGGTCGCGGACCAGCATCGATCGAACGCTACGACCGTTTACGGCGTGCGGTCGTCGGTGTCGATCTCGATCGCGGCATGGCGATGAGCACCGCGCGCGACAAATTCCTGAAGGTCATCGAAGATCAGAATTTGCCGAAATCCGTCACGCTGCAGCCGTCAGGCGACGCCGAGGTACAGGACGAAGTCGCCGATGGTTTCATCACGGCGATGGGCACCGGCATTCTGATCGTCTTCGGATTGCTGGTGCTGCTGTTCGGGAGCGTATTTCAGCCGGTCACAATTCTTCTGTCGCTGCCGTTATCGTTCGGCGGCGTCGCACTTGCGCTGTTGCTGACAAACAATCCGATCAGCATGCCGGTCTACATCGGGCTTTTGATGCTGATGGGAATCGTGACGAAGAACGCGATTATGCTCGTCGATTTCGCCATCGAAGAAATCGGGGCTGGCGTCAACCGCGATCAAGCTGTGCTCGATGCGGGACGCAAGCGCGCGCGCCCAATCATCATGACGACGCTCGCTATGGCGGCGGGAATGCTGCCCAGCGCTTATGCGCTTGGTGACGGCGGCGAATTCCGCGCGCCAATGGCGATTGCGGTGATCGGCGGCCTCCTCGTCTCGACGCTGCTGTCTCTGGTGTTCGTGCCGTCGTTCTTTACCGTGATGGACGACGTCGGGCATTTGATGCAGCGCATTTTCGGCCGCTTTATCGGACCGCGCGACGAGCCAGGCGACGAAGTCGAAACGGCAGGCCATGTTGCAGCCAAACCGGTGCCACTCGCGGCAGAATAAATTCGCCAAGATTGTGCAGAGGTCCGATTGTGCTGCAGGCTCTGCATACCTACGTTGCAGGCCATGGCTGCAACAGAAGGACCCCCGCTATGTTCGACGCCAAATCCATTCTGGAAAATATTGTTAGAGGTGCATCGCCTTCCGGAGCCGGCTCATCGCCGCAATCGGGTGGCGGTCTCGGAGACATACTGAACGACATATTGAAAAACGCTGGCGGCGGTGCGGGTGGAGCGCCCGCTGGCGGAAACGGCAGCGGTGGTGGGCTCGGAGATATCCTGAGTCAGATCGGGAAAAGCCTGTCGCAAGGACCGTCGACATCGTCTGGCGCTGGCGTTACGGCCGCGCCTTCCGGCTCCAATCCCGAACTCGGCGATATTCTTACTCAGCTCAAGGACAAGCTTGGGCAGGCCGGAGGCGCCGTAACCGACGGCGGCAGTATCGGCGATATTCTTGGCAAGGTTTTCACGCAGGCGACGCAGGGCGTGAAAGAAGGCTCATCACGCCTTGGCGAGGCGACAGGCGCAAATGATGCGCTCGGCCGCCTTGCGTCTGATCCGCAGGCAGCTGAAATCATCAGCAAGCTGAAAGGCTTCATCCAGAACAATCCCTACACGGCAGGCGCCGCTGCAGGTGGTTTGGGCGGACTGTTGCTCGGCACGCAGACGGGACGATCGCTTGCGGGCAGCGCGGCGCGGCTTGGCGCTTTGGCGATGATCGGCGGCCTCGCCTACAAAGCTTTGCAGAACTATCAGGCCGGACGGCCGCTCGTAACGGGCGCGACATCGACGGAGCCGCCTCCGGCTGGATCAGGCTTCGAGCCTGCCGCCGTCAGCAACGATGCCGCCGTGCATTACATCCAGGCGATGATCGCCGCGGCACATGCCGACGGACGGATCGATGTCAACGAGCACGACAAAATCATCGGCAGTTTGAAACAGGCGGGCCTCGACGGCGAGGCGGAGGCGTTCTTCGCAAGAGAACTCAATAACCCGGCGTCCGTCCAGGACCTCGCGGATGCGGTCAAAAATCCGCAGGAAGCGCTTCAGCTTTACACCGCAGCGCGCATTGCAGTGGCCGATAACTCGCCTGCCGAACAAGCATTCTTGTCGTCGCTTGCGGCCGCGCTGCGGCTCGATCCGAAACTTGCGGCGCATATCGATGCGACTGCAGCGGCCGCCGCCTGAGCGATCTTCGGCACGTTTCAGCTCAAAAGAAAGGGCGCCGGCATAAACGCCGACGCCCTTTTTGTTTTCATCCCAAGATAACGCGATCAGTTCGTCTTGGTCGTCGAAGGCATGCTGGTCGCGGCTTCGTTGTCGAGCTTGAAGAATGCATCGACGCGCATGCCCGTGAACAGCGGCGGGTGACCATCGAGCGCGATCATCACTTCGACGACCTCAACGTCATTCGGACGACGCGGGCCTCGGGTTGCAATGCGCGGCGCACCGAGCGACTGCGAGATTGACGTGACGGTGCCTTCGAACGTCTTGTCGGGGAAGGCGTCGGCCTTCACGACGACACGCTGGCCGACGTGAACCTTGGCGGCGTCGCGCTCTTCGACTTCGGCGCGCAGGCGCAGGCTCGACATGTCGCCGAAGACAACGAGAGCGCTGTCCGGCGACGGGACGGCCGTCTCGCCGACGCGGGCGAGGACGTTCAAAATCGTGCCGTCGGCAGGCGCGCGAATGCGGGTCCGCTCAAGTGCCAGCTCTGCCGACGTCAGATCGGAGCGCGCCAGCGCAAGGGAGGATTCCAATCGCTGCTCGAGCGGCATGTTGGGCTCTTTCTCGACCTGAGCGAGCTTATCCTTGGCGGCTGCCAAGGCTTTCTTCTTCTCGGCCAGGTCCTGACGCGCCTTGTCGACGGCGTCTTCCGGACCGTCGGCGGATTTCCAAGCGCGGTAAACCTTATCGAAGGTTTCGTGCGCGTCGAATACAGCCTGCTGAGCTTTAAAGACGGCGTCGTCGGCGTTGCGGCGATCAAGCGCCGGACCTGTTGCCGGCTCGTCGGCGCGCTCACGCTCGCGGACGCTCGCCTCGGCGGCAGCGGCGTAAATCTTGTTGTAGTAGTCCGCGTCATCGAGACGGATCAGAAGATCGCCTGTCTTAACGATGTCGTTGGTCTTGGCGAGGATTTCGACGATCTTGCCGCCGACTTCGCTGGCGATGCGGACCTCGCCGTCTTTCGGCTCGACACGCGCGGTGGCGGAAGCGGCCCATTGCGGTGCCGGGGCGGTCGTGTCGGCGTGGGCCGAGCCCGCAATATTCGAAAACAGGGATTCGGTTTGTGTCAGGGCGTTGACGCCAAAGCCTCCGACAAGCGCAATGGTGGCGGCAACCACAATGGTCGCGACCGCCGGATCAATCTTCTTAAGCATGCAGCTTTCGCCTCTTCGTCAAATCCGTAATTTCGGGGGAATCGATACCCTCCGGCCGGCGTTCCTCACCGACGATTTTACCGTCTTCGATGCGCACGACGCGATCGGCGTATCCGAGCGTTCGTGGATCGTGCGTCACGGCCAACACGCTACGATTTTGCTCCTTGGCAATGCGCGACAGGAGCGCCATCACGGCGTGGCCGTTTTCGCTATCGAGAGCGGCCGTCGGCTCGTCCGCTAGCACTACGGACGGGGAACTTGCAATGGCACGAGCGACAGCAACGCGCTGCTGTTCGCCACCAGAAAGATTGCGCGGGTAGTTCGTCAGCCGGTGTCCAAGGCCGACTTCGCGCAGAACCTCTTCTGAGCGGCTGGTGGCTTCGAAGCCTTTAATGCCGCGGACGTCGAGGGCAATACGCACATTTTCCAGCGCATTAAGCGTCGGAAAGAGGTTGTAGGACTGGAAGATGAAGCCGATGTGATCGCGGCGGACCTTGGCCAACTCTTCGGCCGAGAGACCGTCGATGACCGTGTCGGCAATGCGCAGGCTGCCCGATGTCGGCTTCAGAATGCAGCCGAGAATGGAGAGCAGCGTCGTCTTGCCGGAGCCCGATGGTCCCATCAGCAGCGTCAGCTCGCCGGGAACCAGGTCGAGCGAGACACCCTTGACGGCGACCACCAAACCGGCGCCCGAGCCCAGTTCCTTGACGATATTTTCTGCGCGCAGGACAGGTGTTATGGTCATCTCGAAAACACCGTGGCCGGATCTATCTTCGTGACCTTGACGATGGCCGAAAGCGCCGAGATCGCGCACATGAAGAGTGTCAGTGCGAAGAGCCAGAATGCCAAACCAGGGGTCATGACCAATGGCAACGACGAGTTCCTACTGAGGTAAAGTATCAATAACGCTATCACCATACCCAGGACATACCCCATGACCGCGCTGAGCGCCGCCTGGGCCAGGATGACCTTGTAAATGTAGCCTCTTGAAGACCCTAACGCACGCAAGGTCGCGAATTCGTGAATGTGGTCTTTCGTGCTCGAATAAAGGGTCTGCGCCACGATCACCGTACCCACGAGACTGCCTAGAATGGCACCGCCGATCAGGGCCAGACCGGCGCCGGTCCGGAACAGCCACTGCTTGAGGCTACGCGATTCAAACTCGTCTTTCGTCAGCACGTCAGCTGAATCGAGACGGCGCGCGAGGTCCTTCTGCACCTCCTGGACGTTTGCACCCGGAACGAGCTTTACAAGCAGGAACGTCGATTTGTCGTCGTCAGCGCCCAGAAGCTGGCGCGCGCGGTTGAGCGTCGTGTAGGCGTAGGGCGACTGGGTAAACGACCGGATGCCTTCCGTCAGCGCGCGGATCTTAACGCGGCCGTTGGCGACCTGGGCCGTATCGCCGATGCCGGTGATGCCAAGCTCGCCAAGATAAGTCTGGTCGACAGCGATTGCGTCAGGCGCCTTGATGTCCTCGATCGTGCCTTTGGTCAGCGACCACGGGACAAGACCCTGGTCGTCGGCATCGGCACCGATCAGAACGACGCGCGAGGAGCCGCCCTCGGGCTTACGCCATTCGGCAAAGGCAACGACGATCGGAACGACGCTTTCGACGCCGGGGGTCGCGAGAGCCTGATGCCGCTCACGGTCTCCCAGCAGCAGGCCGCCGTCTTCGAAGCTTTTCGCGCCGTATGTGGTGATGATGAGATCCGCGTTCGAGCGCGCAATGTTTGCGGTGATCATGCGGCTCGAACCGAGATACAGGCCAAGTTGCACAGCCACGAGGACAATCGAAAATAGAATGCCAATCAGCGTCACGGCGAGGCGGACGCGGTCATGCAGAAGATTACGAAGCGCGAGCGTAAAAACCATGTGCCTGCGGGGTCTCTCAAACGTTTCCAAAGGGGCTGCCGGCCCAAACTCGGCGCTGGCCTGAAATCGAACAACGGCGCGCCCATGCACGCCTGGGTCGTATAGCGCTATTGGCTCGTCGCTACTACAGCGAAACGCTTATTCTGTCCGCGTCACGTTTTGCCAGAATTAGCCGCTAAGCATCTTATACGTAAGGCCCAAGACAAAATTACGGAAGCCTTAGCGAGGGTTTAACAAATAGGTTCCAATGTTTTGCCTCTTTCGCGGCATAGGAGTATGAAAGTTGAACTTTCATCTGCGGTTTATTGTCATGCGTTGCTTCAACATTGCGAATTGTTCAGGCGCTGCAATCGCTGCCGCGGGATTTTTACTCGGCTTTACGATGCAGGCGTCCACCGCTGCGGCTGATCCGAAGGAAGTCGGCGTCTGGTATGACGACACCGGCAAAGGCGCGGTCAAGATCGAGATCTGCACGCCGACGACGCTCTGCGGGAAAATCTATTGGCTCAAAGAGCCGATGGCTGATGACGGTCAGCCGAAGATAGATCGCTATAATCCCGAGCCCTCGAAGCGTACCCGACCAATCTGCGGCTTGCCCGTCTTGGGCGATCTGGAGAAAATTTCGGATGGCGGCTTCGACAACGGCTGGGTCTATGACCCCAAGCAGGGCAAATCCTTCAGTGTAGCGCTCGATTTGCTCGGCCCAGACACGTTGAAGGTGACGGGCTACAAGGGCATGCGCTTCCTGGGCAAGTCCTTCATCTGGACGCGTGCGCCTTCCGACCTGCCGTCATGCGATTCGCAAGCGGCACTTCCGCCGGTGCCGGTGCCTGTTCCTGCAATTCGCAAGAAGCAGGCTTCGAACGCGAAGAAGAGCAAGACGGCGTCTGGCGCCTCCAAGCTCGGAGCCGCCGACATCGCCAAATCATCGCATCATAAAAAGAAGAAAGTTGCGAAGGCGGCCGTTACCGCCGAGCCTCCGCCGGTCGCTTCGAATCCGTGATCGAAGCGGACGCTTGATTGCCGGAATGGTCAGTGGCCGGGGTTGCCGGGGGCGACTTCAACTCACCTCTCCCGGCCACAAGTCGTGGCCGGAACGGCTGATAGCATTGCGATTGTTGTGACAGGAAACGCCTGGAAGAGCGGCTACTCAGCCGCTCCCAGTTGCTTTGAATTCGTCGACGAGACGGCTTTCTGCACGGCGACCTTGTCGGCCTGACGCGCAAGCAGTCGATCAACAAATTCCGTCGACCGATCAACGACATACCCGCGCTGGCGATCGAGCGTCACGAGGTGATAGCTGTCGTCGAGAACCGAGACTTCGACCAAGCCACCGAGGCGTCGCTGAAGCGCCATCGTATTCTTGATGTCGCTCTGGTCGTCGTGACGAGGATGGAAAATCAGCGTGTGCAGCTTTACGAGCGGCAGCATCGGCCGAACGTTACGCACGAGTGAAAGGAATTCGTAGACCGTGCCGCCACCGCGCTCGGTGATGTCGGCCGGCATGTTGTCGGAGCCACGCAGCGACTCAAGCGCGAAGTTACGAACGCGCTCGTCCTTGATGCCGTACGGTGCCGGCGTGCGGAACTTGAAGAGTCGCGCCGTCCACTTGTCGGTGACGAGGTGGAACAACTTGATGGTTTTCGGAATCGCCCAGCCGTTGACGGAGAGCGTCGGGGCGAACAGCATCAGGCCGCAAGCTTGATCCTGCCGGTATGCGGCAAGCCGCAGAGCAAGGATCGAACCGGCCGATGCACCGCCGATAATGATGTTGTCGCAAACAGTCCGCATGTGATCGAAAGCGGCTGCGACCGACTTATACCAGTCCTGCCACGTCGAAAGCCCGGAGACGTCGGTTCCGAAGGTCAGACCTGGAACAACGGGACAGTAAACTGTCATTCCCTTGCGCGACATCGCATGGGCCACTGCTTTCATTTCCAGCGGCGAGCCGCCGAGAGAATGAATCAGCAGGATGCCCGAACGGCCGCCGGGGATGTACAGACTTCCACGAGGGGCCTGAAATTTTTCTTTGTTTTTCATTACCTACGTTGAACTCGTTATTTCCCTGTCGGTGGCTCTTACGACGCGGTGGCTTTGGATGCCAACGCAACTTTGTCGCGTCGCCGCAGATTTGAGCTTTCTTGCAGATACCCGTACTTCAGACGTGATTTGTGAAGCTATTACGAAGTAACTGAAAACGCCATAGCTTTTGACATCCGCTTACTTCCGTTTGGTTAAACAGGACTTCATGCCGCGGCCTGACTTCCCTAACACGTTGCTGCATTGCGGCATACTACGTGGTGAACGCCGCCGCTGTTACCAAGGGTACCGCGTTAATCGCTCCCCGATGAACAGAACATTACCGAACTGTGCGGATCTCACTCCAAATCCCGGTACCACAACGAATAAACCTGGATTTAAGTTCAGTCGTCACTGGTCACCCGCATTGGGTCAATTATACTTAAGAGTGCGTTACCGGCCCCGCCCTGCGGATGCCTACCGGTGGATGACAAGGCTGGGACTGAGCTGCAGTGATTTTTTCGTTACGCCCGCCCGTTTCGCTGCTCACCGCTGCAGCCCTAGCGCTCGGGCAGCTCTCGTCCCTGGCTGCCATTGCCGACCCGATCAGCCGCGCCGACTATGAGGCCTGCCAGGCCAAGGACGATGCCTCGCTGAGGGCCGCCGTGGTCAGGATCGTAACGGACGCAATCACGAACGGCACCAAGTCGATCGACTATAAAGTGGTCGTCGCCGACCAGTGGCGGCAGCGGAATCTCGACCAGATCATCGACAACCGCGTCGACATCGCCGTCGCCGAGGTGACGAGCGAAACGAGTTGGTCAGAACGGCTGCAGTCGCTGGCCTACAGCGAAAAGTCGCAGAAGCTCGCGACCATGGTGGCGGAACGCGTTTATCGCTCAGATGCCGTCAAGACCGGCATCGAGGACCTAGCTGCCGGTGTCGCCAAAGAGGTCGGCAAAACCATCGAGTTCGCAAGCTCGGACGCGACCGGCCCCCTGCTCGATTGCCTCAAGGCTTACGTCGGTCCGCGATACGGCGGAGCGGTCGCCAGCGCGCTGGCGGGCGATGCGAGCAAGGGCGTCATCGTCGATCCGAGTAAAGGCTCCGGCGACGTCTCGACGGGAGCGATGCTGAAAGAATCGGGCGCTGGACTGGCCGGCGCAACGATCCTGATCGTTCGCCGTCAGCTTGCAAACCTTGCCGAACGGATCGGCCAGCGTCTGGTTGGCAGCGTCCTGTCGCGGCTCGTGTCGGTGGTCGCGGGGGGCGTCGGGCTTGTCCTGATCGCGAAGGATCTTTGGGATTTCCGCAACGGCGTTCTGCCGATCATTGCTGAGGAGATGAAGGCGCCGGCGACGAAGGACAAGGTGCGCGACGAACTGGCGAACGCGCTTCAGTCGCAGATGAACGATAACGTCAACGAGATTGCGCAGGCAGCCGCCGATCAGGTCATTCAGGTTTGGCAGTCGTTTCGACGCGCGCACGCCCTTGTACTGCAGCTCGCCGACCAGAATGGTGCGTTCAAGACTTTTCTCGATGGCGTGAAGCCCGAGGCATTGCCGAGGCTCGATGAAGTGGTCTCGATCCTGGTCACGTCGGAAGGCGAACCGTCTATCTTGAAGCGGCTGCAGGACGGCACGCTCAATTCGGCCGTTCATCTGATGCCCGACAAAGGCATGGAGATCGCCCGCGATCTCAAATCCATTCAGGCCGGGCTCGATTGGACGGCGCTGGCGGGCGACAAACTCGGCAACGTCGCCGATTATGAGTTGCATAAGCGGATCAATCCCAAGAATCTTACCCGCGCATCGCTCGATAGAATCCTGGCGCTCAACGACCGGTCCGCAATCCTCAAGATCGCGAGCGTGCCGCCAGACGCCCGCGACATGCTGTTCACACTCAATTCGTCGGCACTGGACAGTCTGCTGCGCTCGTTGTCGGAGGATGAGCTGAAGGCGCTGGCGGGCTATCTTTCAGGGTTGAAACCTGCCCCTCGTGAAAAAGTCTTGCAGGTGGTCGCTGCCGAGCCCGCGAAAATGCAGATCCTGGCTGCGCGCGCCGTCCGCGAGCGGATCATTTCCAGCAGCGACCAACTGGCGGCGGTTAACATGATGCTGGCGCCCGATAAGGGCTTATCGAGCAAAGAGCTTTTCGACGACAGCCGGCTCGTCTGGGAAGGCCGTGTGGCCCCTCTTCTGCTCTGGGACAAACATCCGCGGGCCGTCGCCCTCGCCGGGTTCCTGGCGCTCATCGTCATGGTCTGGCTTGCCCGGCTGTTCCGGCCGAGGCGGCTTTCCCGGCCACAGGCCGACCGCCCTTCGGCTTGAACGGCCGAACCTTTCCACATCAATCGATGAAGTCTCATCTCTGGTGTGATCGGCGCCTGCTATAAGGATTCGCGATTTGGACCCGCGAACAAAAGGGGGGCGGACATGCGCGTTCGATTGAGAAGCGAGGAGGGAACTCACGATATGGGATTGAAGGCGCCAAGCATCATTACTTTTATGCTGTCCGTGATTTTGACCGTGGTTGTTCTGATGTCGAAATTTTTCGGTGCAGAGATCCCGATGCTGACCGGAAACGAGTCCTGGGCGATGCTCGTGGCTTACACCATCCTCATGCTTGGCTGCATGGTACGGGGCATGTAGAGGCGCTGAGCTATGCGTCTTGCGTCTAGTCCGAGCTGTATCAATTTATGCCGTTTGTGAGGCCTCCGTTTGCGCGTGCGCAAGGTGTCGCGCGGCATCCGGTGGACTGGAGAGACGACATCTCGGCGCGTATCGATCAGGACATGCCCAAGGAAATTTCTCAGGTCTTTGCACGTCGCGCGCGGCTTTCATCTAAAGCCATCGTTGCTGCGATTGCTTTGACGTTAGCGGCTCTGGCCGCCATGTCGATCGCCGCCCGGCAGGACATCAAGACCTCGGTCATCAACTTTAAGCCCGGCAGTCAAGTATCTGTCGAAACCGGATCAGTCTTAATTCCGGTTGTCGACCGATAACGGCGGCACAAGCGGTCCGGCACGTACCAGACCGCGCACCGAATTTCCTAGATAGATCGCCTTTGCGGCGTTGGCGTCTTCGATCGTAAGACGCGCCTCGACAGCCCGACCTTCATCCAACAGTGCCGCCCGCAGCGTGCCGGGCAACAGACCGGCTGCGAGGCGTGGCGTCAGGAGACGTCCGTCGCGCTCGATAAAGATCGAGGTGCGGCTACCTTCGGCCAACTCACCATTTTCGTTAAGATAGATCACTTCATCGGCACCAAGGGTGTCGTGATAGTGCTTCCATTCGCGGTCGTAGAGTTCGCGCCGCGTGGTCTTGTGATAAAGGAAAAGATCGGCGCTGTTGATCCGCGTATCGGAAATGACGTAGCGCATGACCGCGTCGGCCGCCGTCTCTGGTTGTGGCGTTGCGGTTGCGGAAACGGCGCCGTCTTCATCCAACAACAAGCGAACGCGCAGTCGCTGATCAGGCGCCGTTGCAATGGCGGCGTCGATCGCATCCCGCACCTTCTCGGCATCGTAAGAAAAGCCGAAATATGCGGCGGAGGCGGCAAGGCGCGCGAGATGATAGCCCTTCAGCCAGAGGCCGTCTCCCGGCACGTACAGCATCGTTTCGATCAGCTCGAAGCGGCGCACGGGATCGGTCAGGAATTTCATTTTGAGCAGGCACTCGGCGTATTCTTTCGGGCCATCGGAATCGGCGACGACGCCCGAACCGATGCCCATTTCGCCGAAGCCCTTACGGTCGATGATGGCCGTGCGGATCGCAACGTTGAACTGCGCCGACCCATCCGGCGAAAACCGGCCGATAGCACCGCAGTAGACGCCGCGCGGCTCAGTCTCCAGCTCCCGGATCAGTTCCATTGCACGGATCTTGGGCGCGCCCGTGATTGAGCCCGGGGGGAAGATCGCTTTCAGAATATCGACGATGCCGATGCCGTCTTTCAGACGGGCTTCGACGCCCGACGTCATCTGATGGAGCGTCTTGAAGGTTTCAACGGTGAAGAGATCGGTGACGCCGACAGACCCGAGATCGGCGATGCGGCCGAGGTCGTTGCGCATCAGATCGACGATCATTAGGTTTTCGGCGCGGTTCTTCACGTCTTTCGAAAGGGCGCTGCGCACTTCGGCTTCGCCTTCGGGCGTACCGGCCCGCGGAGCGGTCCCCTTCATCGGACGCGTCTCGATGATGCGGTCATGCTGCTTGATGAACAGCTCGGGCGAGGACGACAGGATCGTCACATCGCCGGTATCGACGATGCCTGCGTAGGCGACCCGCTGTTTCAAGCGGAGATCGCGATAGAGCGCGAGCGGCGAGCCCTGAAGGTTGAACTTCGCCTTGAACGTCAGATTGAGCTGATAGATGTCGCCGCTTCTGATGTTCTTTTGAACTTCATTGAAGCGCTTCAGATAAGAACTGCTATCCCAGCTATGTGCCAGCTCACCGAGCGTCGGATTGCCGATCGCTTCCTCGGTCAGCCACCGCTGGACCTCGCCGCCCGTCAGCTGACGCGGAGCCTCATACAGCCCAAACCACAGCAGCGGCACCTTGCGTTGTGTCGGCAAGAGGTGGGTCAGTTTCGGCTCAAGCAGATAGCCAAGCTCGTAGGAGAAAAAACCGGCAGCATGCAGTCCGCGACCGATGCCTGCCTGCAATGCCGCGAGCGCGGGCGCGACCTCGTCCGCGGCATCGGCTCTGATGATTTCGGTGGGGCGCTCGAAAAGCTCTGAGATCGCGTCGAGGCTGGTGCTGTTGTCGAGCAGCACAAAGCCCTCGGCCAATGCCGGTGACCGTATCGGCGCGTCTAAGGTCGTCTTGAGCGGCGCTGGACTAACGGTATCAGGAGACGTTCGAGAATTTGACTGCATGCGCCCGCTTCTAGCGCGGCGGCCAGGCGATTGCCACTGCGCGTTCGCACTCAGCAGGTCTGCGCGACTGCTGCACGCC
Organism: Hyphomicrobium sp. MC8b; assembly: GCF_905067615.1. Lineage (NCBI taxonomy): Bacteria > Pseudomonadati > Pseudomonadota > Alphaproteobacteria > Hyphomicrobiales > Hyphomicrobiaceae > Hyphomicrobium > Hyphomicrobium sp. MC8b. The sequence continues at coordinate 3,998,584 of NZ_LR898465.1, forward strand.
GTCGCGCCGGAATGGCGTGGCCGGCGGCCTCAGCCGCCCCGCCTAACGGCTCATGCGTGGGATGGGGCGTCTTGGCCGGCCCAGCGCTTTCGAGGCGGCATATCCATGGGCCGCTAGACCGATGCCCCAGCCGAGCAACGGCCAGAAGAACCAGATGTGCGCGGGGTTCATGAGATTGACGGCAATCAGGATCGCGTTGACGATGACGTAGGCGATCAAGTGAAACTTGAAGCCTTGGTCCTGAAGAGGATTATGCATCGTGATCTCCATTCCATCTTGCGATTGCTCAGCATGATGGCATTCGGGGGGCAGCACACATATATAACGGCGAAGCTGGCAAATGCGTATAGTTTATCGTGACCCAGCATGGGCCCAGCGCAAAACTGAACTGTTCGGCTGGCACACGCGTTGATATCGGTCAGCCCGGATTGAAAAGAAAATCGGCGAACGTTCGCGGAGTCCCCCCTATGAATCGCGAGAAGCCCAAGGCGGAAGTCGACAAAGAACTGGACGAAGCTCTCAAAGAAACGTTTCCCGGCAGCGATGCGATTGCCGTCGACAGCCGCGACGACGAGCCGGTGCGGCCAGCTGATCGGAAGCCGCCGATCATCGACAAGGCATTGGTCGATAAGCTTGCCGAAGAGGCCAAAGCAAAAAAGGACTGATTTCGGTCCTGCCAGCATGTCCCAAAGTTTTGCTTTGTAAAGGCTGTTATGGCGTGCTCGGGGCCGCCGGGGCGGGTCCGGAGTTCGCCTCCTGCGAAGACTGCCTGGACGCACCATTTCCGCTTAGCAAGACGTACCACCCTGCCAGCGCGACGCCGATGACCAGCACGATTACAGCCAGCCATGAGGAATTTACGGTCGGCCGCCCCATTTCCAAATCGTCCGGGTCGCGGCGAGGATCGAAGTCGGAGATCATCGCATTTTCTCCCAGATCGTCGTTAGTGCGTTAACAGAGTTATCTAGAAATCGGTTCCGATCCGACGTTTGCTATACGACGTTCAGACAATTTGGTTGATGTGCGCAATGTCAAACCTGTATTCGGGCCCCTGAGACAGGGCGGGACATCTTTTCATGACGCTTCGGCAGGTTGGCGCACTACCCGTGCGAAAATTGCAGGGTGGAGGTTTCGAAGTGCTTCTCGTGTCGTCGCGGGAAACCCGGCGATGGGTCATTCCGAAGGGCTGGCCGGCAAAGCGCCTAAGCGATCCCAAAGCCGCTGCGCGGGAAGCGCAGCAGGAAGCCGGCGTAACGGGCAAGATCCGCAGCCGTCCGATCGGAACCTATCGCTATAGAAAGAAGATGCCGGAAGGCACCTTTCGCATCGTCGACGTCGATGTCTACCCGCTTTTGGTCAAGAAGCAGCGCAAGAGCTGGCTCGAGCGCGACGAGCGCGTCCGCGCGTGGTTTTCACAGAGCGATGCCGCGCAGAAAGTCCGCGAACCGAAGTTAAAAGAACTCATCGCGCAATACGGCACCTGAGTATCGCTAGCGCGAGCCGCTGGCTTTATCGTCTGGTTCTTTCTCCCAGCCAAACACCGAGAGACCACCGTAGTCCGGCGAACGCGCACGCTCACGGGCGATGTGCACTTCGAGGGATGGGCCGCGTGCTGAGCTTTCGAGCCGCCGGGCTTGATCGTCGAGGCGTTTCAGCGCCGCGAGCATTTCGGTGTTGCCAAGCTTCGCTTTCTGCATCGCCGATTTCAGCACGGTGATCGTTTCGTCGTAGACCTTGACCGGAACAGGGAACGGTTGGCGATCCTTGCCGCCGAGCGCCAGGGAAAAGCGACCCGGATCCTGAAAGCGATAAGGTGCGCCGTGAACAACTTCAGCGACCATCGCGAGCGACTGCAGCGTTCGCGCGCCGACACCGGGCGTCAACAGTAGTTCCGGAAAATCGACAGGCCCACGCTCGGCCGCGGCCGCCAATGTGGCGTGCAAGCGACGGGTGAATACGTCGCTCGAACGGACGTCGTGATGCGCGGGCATGACGAGGTGCGGCAGCGATAGCTGGGCTGACGGCGCTTCGGGCGGCATTTCCGTCTGCAGCTCTTTCACGATCCGGTCAGGACCTAAATGCGCGAGCAGATCAAGCTGCGCGGCACGCGATTTTTCCGCTCTCCGATCCGTGAGATTTATGATCTCGCCTTGCTGCGGCCCTTCGATCGCGGCATGCGGCTGATCGACGAAGCTTGCCAGTGCGCCAGAGTGCCAATGGTAGCGCCGGGCTTGGCGTCTCTCTCCATTCATGCCTTGCTGCACGACCGTCCAGCGGCCTTCGCGCGTGACGAAAAAGCCGTGAAGATAAAGATCGAAACCGTCCTGGACTGCGGCGCTATCGACTTTCGCAACGAGGCGGCTGGCGCGGGTCAGGCCTTGCGCATCGAAGCCGATGCGCTCGCCGAGCAGGTTCAGTTCATCGGGCGTTCGCCGCGAATGCCGGCCACGGCCGCCGCAAACATAGATGCCCAGATCGTCCTTGAGCGGCTCCAGGCCGCGTTTCAAGGCGCCAATGACGCTCGTGGTGATGCCCGAGGAATGCCAATCCATTCCCATGACCGCACCGAACGACTGAAACCAGAAGGGATGTGCCAAACGGCCGAGCAACTCGTCTCGGCCGTAATGCTCAACAATCGCCTGACAGATGACGGCGCCGAGCGTGGCCATACGCCCCGCGAGCCACGCGGGAACGCGTCCGGTATGAAGTGGAAGATCAGCGCTTCCTGTGCGACGAGCCATGGAATCGTCATCGCATGTTCGTTCGCCGACCGTCAAACGTCAGATGCAGGCGTCAGACGCGTGACCGCGAATCGCCCTGCGCATCGTTTTTGGGGAAAAGCGATAAAACGGGACGGCGCGTTTCGCTCCGCAGATAATGCACGGTCGGAGCGGGGCGCTGCGTCGCGGATACGTCCGACAGATCCAAATCGCGAATCGCGCGCTGAAAAGCGGCTTCGTATTTCGCCTTTTTTTGCATACGGGACGCGCGGGCCCGACGGGTGAATTCGCCCAGCTTCATACATCGATCCTGTGTTGTAAGGGTCCAATCGGAGCACCGGCGGGACATGCTCGCCGGTGCTCCTTACATGGGCGGAGCCTATCGCTCCGTCCGACGATGCTAACGCGCTATCCGCCGACTCGTTCCACACGTTTGTGCAGGCAGCACTTCAACGCCGACTACTGCTCATCACACGATGAACCGACATTGATGAACCGCCATGGAAGGCAGGGCGCAGTGCTGTCGGACCGATCGAACTCGGCCGGAGCGATGTCGAAACCAACTTTGGCGAGACGATCGAAGAAGACCGTAGCGAGCGCATGAATGTTGAGGCGCCGACTGCGGGCGGATCAGATGTCATCGACTCAACCGGGCTTGAGTTGATCACGGCGGCGGTGCCGATCAATGGTGCCATGGAATTCGAACTTGAAGTCGTCGCGACGCGCCGGTTCGACAATGATCTCTCGAACCCAGCTCCACTCAGTGAGGAAAGAAATGATTGCGTAGCCGTCGGCTCGGAGATTATCGCTGGATAGACGCTCGTCGACGTGGGCGGCGAGATCGATGACCCAAGCGATGGCAACGTCGTCGACGTCGTGCCCTGCACAGCATTGAGCGATACACCGGCTGCAGTCGGCGCCAATTGCGTGACGTCGGGGCTGAGTAACACCGACTCCGAGCTCGTTGGATCGATCTCCAACTGCAGCGGACTCGGGGCCGATGGGTCAACGCGGTTGTCCTCGATCGGTGCCTGGACAAACGTTGACGGCACTTCCGAACTCGACTGTACGGCAGCGGCGCTCGACGGTTGCTGGTTTTGTCCTGTGATGGGATTTGGCTGCGTCGGGGTCAACGGACTGCTGGTATTGGGATTAGTCGGCGTCAGCGGGCTCGACGTATCCGTCTGAGACGGCGGCAGTGGGGTTGTCGTCTGAGTCTGAGTTTGCTGGGTTGCGTCCTGAGCGGACGCGGCTACGGGGGCAAGTGCGACGGTCAGCACGCTCACAAATGTTGCGAAAGATTTCTGCATAAACGGCGTCCTCGTGTTCCCACCCGAAATAGGAACAAGGGCGAATATTGCCCAGTTCCCAAGGGACAGCGCAGCCCCGCGGAAATCCGATGGCTGCCATCGGCATAGGCCGATCAGCCGATGACAATTCTCATATCCGAGTGAAGGGCGCGACCAATTGGTCTTGTCGCTCACTGCCCATGAACCGCCCTCGCTTCGATGAGTTGTTATCGCGAACGGTCGACCATCGAGGGACGTGATATTTTGACGAACGATTTATCGGCATTTGCCAAGCATCCTTATCGTTTCATTGCCGATATCATTCGCGGGTATCGGTGGTCTCACTTGGCGATTCTCCTCTCCGTAATCGCCGCGGTGACGTTTTCGGTTTCGACGCAATATGGCGTCAAAAAACTCGTCGATGCGCTTTCCGATCCGACGAAACATCAAACTGTCTGGGCCGCTTTCTTTCTTCTCATTGCATTCATTGCCGCCGACAATCTGTCTTGGCGGCTTGCGGCGTGGCTGGGGCACTCGACGTTTACAGGCGTTACTGGCCGTGTCCGTCGGAAGCTTTTTCGGCACCTGACAGGGCACGCGCCAAGCTTCTTCCACGGTCGCGCACCGGGCGCTCTGACGAGTCGCATAACCGCGACTTCTAATGCGCTCTACACCACGGAAAGCATGGTGACATTCAATGCCCTGCCGCCGCTGATCGCGACGGTTGTCTCAATCATCTATTTGACGACAGTCAGCGTCGCGATGTCCCTCACTCTTACGGCCATCGTCGGCGTCGTGGTGGTGATCATGTTCTATTGGGCCGCGCGAGGGACACCGCTGCACCACGCTTATGCGCGTGAGGCTGCAAACGTTGACGGCGACATGATCGACGTCATCTCCAACATCTCCGTCGTCAAATCGTTCGGGCGCATGCGCAGCGAACATCGCCGCCTTGGCGGCGTTATCAGCCGCGAAATCCGTGCACGCAAAGACAGCCTCTACTTTCTGGAACGGCTGCGGATCTTCCACGCGCTCACGACAGCCGTTTTGACGTCGTGCGTGCTGGCGTGGTCGATCGCGCTTTGGCAGGCCGGCCGAGCAACGCCGGGCGACGTCATTCTGGTCTGCACGCTGGGTATTTCCATCCTCAGCGCAACGCGCGATCTCGCCGTGGCACTCGTCGACGTGACGCAGCATCTCGCCCGCTTTTCCGAAGCGCTACGGACGCTACTCATCCCGCACGAACTGCCGGTCTACGCGTCGGCGAAGCGTGAGGCGACGACGCACGGCACCGTCGAGTTCCGCGATGTCGGCTTCGCCTATCCGGATGGCAAAGAGGTTTTCTCGTCGTTGAACTTCAAGATCGAGCCGGGCGCGCGCGTTGGCATCGTCGGACCGTCCGGCGCCGGAAAGTCGACGATCTTTGCTCTGATGCAGCGATTCTACGATGTACAGCATGGCGCCATTCTGATCGATGGCGAGGTCAGCGCGACGCTTCCTGACGACGCCTTGCGCAAGACAATCGCTGTCGTGCCGCAGGACATCAGCCTCTTTCATCGCTCGCTTCGGGACAACATCCGCTACGGCCGGCCCGATGCGAGCGATGAAGAGGTCTTAGCCGCGGCTGAAATGGCGCGATGCCTGAGCTTCATCGAACAACTTCCAGATGGGCTCGATACCGTTGTCGGCGATCGCGGCGCGAAGCTGTCCGGCGGCCAGCGGCAGCGGATCGCGATTGCCCGCGCCTTCCTGAAGAATGCGCCCGTGCTGCTCCTTGATGAAGCAACGTCGGCGCTCGACACGCATTCCGAAGAACTGATCCGGGAAGCGCTGACGACGCTTATGCGCGGTCGCACTGTCATCGCTATCGCGCATCGACTTTCGACGCTGCGCAACTTCGACCGCATTATCGTGATTCAAAATGGAAAGATCGTGCAGGACGGGACACCGGCGTCGCTGATCAGCAAGGCGGGGGCGTACAAATCGCTTGTCGATCTTGAAGTTCGCCGCTTGCAAACGGCAGCGGCGTAAACCGCGCACTCGGACGCCGATGTTCAGCTCAAGCCAAGACGACTTTGGCGCCGCCACGGCAATTGGTAACGTCAATCGTCACGACGCCGTGGTGGCGACGTAAGACGAAATCGGCAGAGCCTTCGCCCGCTCGAATGTTGCGCAGCTCAATTTCTCCGGCTCGAAGCGGCAAGCGCGGTGAGCGCAACGTGACGGTGCGCGATGCGCCATCGATTTCGAGGCCCATCAGCGAGCTGACCATATGGAGCATGGCACCACTGGCCCAGGCTTGCGGCGAACACGCAACGGGATAAAGAATCGGTGCGCGTCCCGGCCGACGGCGAAAGCCGCAGAACAACTCCGGCAACCGGCCTTGCGACATCTTCAGCGCGGCGTCGAGCAACCCGTCGAAAATCGGCTCGATGCGCTCCGTCTGTCCGTAGCGCGCAAAGCCAGCGCCGATCATGGCGTTGTCGTGCGGCCAGATTGAGCCGTTGTGGTAGGACATTGGGTTGTATCGCGCTTCGGTAGTCGCGATCGTGCGAATGCCCCAACCGGAAAAGAAACCTGGCGACAACATCTGCTGGACGACACTGCAGGCGCGATCGGGAGATGCTATGCCCGTGCTCAGCATGTGGCCGGCGTTGCTCGAGCGGATCGCGACGCGTTTCTTGGCACCATCGAGCGCGATGGCATAGGTGCCGATTTCCGGCGACCAAAATTCCTTTTCAAATCTCTGCTGAAGCATGGCGGCTTGCGCACGAAGATTTTCTGCGAGTTCGCGATGTCCAAGAATATCCGCCATTCGCGCCGCGGCGATCTTGGCGGCATAGACGTAGCCCTGAACCTCGACGAGCGCGAGCGGGCCTTGCGCGAGCGAACCATCAGAGTTGAAGACGGAATCGTGGCTGTCTTTCCATCCCTGGTTCGCTAACCCCGCTTCGGTTTCCCGCGCGTATTCGACGAAACCGTCACCGTCGGGATCGCCCGGACCGTCGATCCATTCGAGCGCCTTCAGAATGGCCGGCCAAAGCTCATTCAGGATCTTCGTGTCGCCTGTGACGCCGACGTAAGCTCCGGCAAGGACGACGAACAGCGGCGTGGAATCGACGCTGCCATAGTAAAGGCCAAACGGAATTTCGCGCAGCGCTGCCATTTCGCCGTTTCGCATCTCGTGCAAAATTTTTCCCGGTTGCGCGTCGGCTGCTGCGTCGTGCTCGACTGCCTGATAGCGTGCGAGACGACGCAGGACGCCGCGCGCGATCGAAGGGTCGAGCCACAGCACCTGCAGCGCCGTAATGAGCGCATCGCGTCCGAACGTTGTCGAATACCAGGGCGTTCCGGCATAGGGATATGGGCCATCCTCCGTTTCCGTGACCAGAAGCCGAAGATCAGCGAGCGCGCGGGACAGCACCTGATCCAATTCCGAATTGGATACGCGTATGCTTGCGGCCTCCAGCTCGATGCGGCGCTGCGCGCGATGAGCATCGCGCAAACCTTTGACGTAGGAGCACGGCGGCTGCTTGCGATCCGTTCCGGCGCTTGCTGTTATGAAGACGCGTTTGGATTGCTTGGCCGGAATGTGCAGATGAAAGAAGGCCGAGGTCTCTTTCAGAGATGCCGGCTCGGGATCGACATGGATCGTCGTTTGCCGCACGACGTTGTCCAAGCCGGAGTAAACAAAGCGGACCGAGTTCGGCGCATCAACGACGCGCTTGACACTGCCGCGTTTCTCCCGGCGCATCCCACGCACTTCAAAAATATCCGCAAAGTCGGCATCGAAGATAAGCGACACCGGCAGCATCAAATCGACGTTGGAGTGATTGGTGAAGACCAAACGCTGACGCAGGGCCGCTTCTCGCACGTACGTCGTCCGAAAGACGTGGACGACATCCTTGTGAAGCCAGAGCGTGCCTTCGGCGAAGACGTCGGTGTTGGTCAGATCGCAGCACAGCTGCAGGTCCTTGCTGTCCAGCGTTGAACCGAGCAGCAAAGGCGAATGGCGCGCAATCAGCAGCTCAAGCCGCGACAAATACCGCGTATCATTGAAAAAGAAGCCGTCGACGTGATTGCCGAATGCGCCAACATCGCCGTGCGTATCGACGACGGCGAAAGCATCGTCATGCTTTAGCGTTTCGTGCGTGCGCGGAGAGCTATCCGCTTCCGCATGAATCCGTTCGATCTCGTTTTCATCATGATCGGACTGCCGTGATGGCGCGACTGCCATCGAACCACTCCCTTCCGAAGATATCGCGCCACTCTTACAATCGCAGACGCTCCTCAATGAGCATAGTAACGATCACATCAATTGACGAGTGTTTCCTGCCCTATTGCGACGTCGTCGCCCCGCACCGGCACCAACGCGCGATCTGTTTCCGCGAAGGCGCGGGCGTAAATATCGACGTAATTCATCGCCATCGAGGCAGCGGTGAAGCGCTCATCAAATTGTTGGCGAACGCGAACGCGGTCGAGCGCGAGAACACGCGGCAGCGCGGCTATCGCGCTTTGAACGTCTTCGACGACAAACCCCGTAACACCTTCGTCGATGACCTCGCGAACCGATCCGCGATTGAATGCCAAGATCGGCGTTCCACAAGCCATAGCCTCGATCATGACCATGCCAAAAGGTTCTGGCCAATCGATCGGGAACAGCAAAGCCGAAGCTTCGCCTAGGAATTTCGCCTTATCGCAATCACCGATCTCGCCGATGAATTGGATGTCGTCGCCCTGCAGCAGCGGCTTGATGACCTGCTCGAAATATTCGACGTCGACGGCATCGACTTTGGCGGCGACCTTCAGCGGAAAGCCGACGGCGCGGGCGATCTCGATGGCGCGATCCAAGCGTTTTTCCGGAGAAATGCGTCCAATGAACGCGAGATAGCCGCCGCGCGGATTGAATGTCGGCTGATAGAGCTCCTGTGGAATGCCATGATAGATCGTGGCGGCGAAGTTCGCATAAGGGATCGGTGAGCGCTGCGAATCCGAAATCGATATGAGCGGCATTTCCGGAAATGCGCGATAGAGCAATTGCAGGTCGGGCAGATCCTGGCGACCGTGCAAGGTCGTGATCGTTTTGTCGGCGATAGAACGAAAGAGCGGAAACTGAAATTGATCGATATGAAAGTGGATGACGTCGAAACGGGACGCCAGTCGGCGAACCTTATCTATCATCATCATGTAATAGGGCAGCGGATCCCTAACGTTAGGATCAGAACGGAGCGCAACATCGCAACACGGGATGAGGTTGGCCGCCGTAACGGAATCGCCACTGGCGAAAAGCGTGACGTCATGACCTTGCGCCACGAGCTCTTCCGTTAAATACGAAGCAATACGTTCGGTTCCGCCATAAAGCTTCGGCGGAACGCTTTCGATAAGGGGAGCGACTTGCGCAATTTTCATTGATTTCGGCCCTTGTCTCGATCCGGAAGTTGAACGCAGCCCCACGGCTATCGTTCCCCTGTTCCCGTGCGACTCGATGTTCGAAAAAGTGTTCAGAACCGGTTCAGGGCCATCGCCGCACACATCGCACATTCGTTGGCCGAGTTCCGTGCTCGTCAAAGCAGACGGCGGCGAGCCAGCGAAGATTGCGGAAGGCGGCATTGCTCAAATGATGCGATAGTCATGACGTTGCCATGGTTTCAGATTGAAGAGAGCACACCATTCCGATTGAGGAGCTGTAATGAGAATAGGAAAACTTGCGGGGGCCTTTGCCGTCTTCCTGACGCTGGGCACCGCGGCTGCTGAGGCCTCGCCAGGCTACTCCACGGCAAACGTCAACATGCGGACCGGGCCGGACACGGAATTTCCGAGTGTCGGCGTCATTCCGGAAGGTGCGCCCGTCGACGTCCGCGGTTGTCTGCGCGATGAATCGTGGTGCGATGTGATATGGGGTCCCAATCGCGGCTGGGTCTACAGCGAGTACCTCGGCTTCGACTACCGCGGACAGACGACGCTCTTGCCGGATGTCGGCGTGGCAGCGTTCGGCATTCCCGTCGTGGCATTCGTAGCGTCGGACTATTGGAACCGCTATTACGTCGGCCGCCCATGGTACGCTGACAGAGCACGGTGGTTTGGATTCCGGGTCCACGGGCGTCCCGGCTGGCGCGCACCGCCTCCGGGTCCCCGTCACGCCGGTTGGTGGCGTTCCGGCTATCGCGCTCCGGGTGGCATGAAGCCGCCGCCGGGTGCAGGCTGGCACCGTCCGCCGGGAAACTGGGGTAATGGACCGCGTCACGACGGCCCGCGCAACGACGGCCCTCGGCACGATGATCGCCGCCATGATGATCGTCGACCCGACGATCGCCGCTAACGCCCATCATCAGAAGAAAACAAAAGCACTCGGAAGATTGTCTCTTCCGAGTGCTTTTTTTGATACTGCCGAGACAGCTAGTACTTGCGCAGATTCCGATTTCTCGCCGTCGGATCGATGAAGTTCGGATCGTACTCGCGTCGAATCGGCTTCGGATACGTCGATTTCGTCGACGACGTCGCGGAACTGGAAAGACCTGCACCGGGCAGACTCGACGGTGGAACTCTGACCATCGCGGGATTCGTATCCGACTGTCTTTGATTGAAACGCATCTGCGCGCATGCCGGTCCGGCAAGCGCGACGGTTATCGAAAAGAATAAAATCGCTCGTTTCACGTCGTTCCCCTCCACCCCTTGCTGCGGCTGTTTACGGGGGTACTAGATTTCCCCGTTCTCGGAGAGCCGCGATTCACTCGGGGAGGACTTCTGGTCGGGAATGTGGCTCAGACGTGGCGATTGCCAGGCTGCCGGGAATAGTACCCCTTCTATCGCTCCAATAAACGTCGGTCTGAGAAGAAATTCGGCCTTTCTGTTGCCGCGCTTGCATTCCCAAATGCTGGGCGGGGAGCATGGGAACGAACGATGACGCCCATTGCATCTAGGTTATTGCTGACAATTGCCTTCGCGGGCTGTCAGGCCGCCCAGGCACTAGCCGACGACGCCCTTCCCCTGACGTCGTTCGATACTGCGCTCCCTGCTTTCGTGCCGAATTCAGGACGCGGAAATTTCACCACGGCGCTCAACGACAATCGCGCGTCGGCGACAGCGGCGCGGCGCGCTGCCGAAGCCTTAAGCGCGAAGTTTACCGACATCACGACAAATTCGATCGCGAAAGACGATTCGCCTCCGACAACCACGCCCGCTCCGGCTCCGGCTCCGGCAGCAAAGCCGACGCCCCCTGCGTCGGTCCAGGCACACGCGCCTGTGGCGGCTGTCGATCCGCCCCACATCGTCACCACGAACAGCTCGCGATCCTTCGTGCTCGCATCACGACAGGCCGACGGCAACAGCAAAGCGAGCGCATCATCAAGACGGCGCTTGACGACAAATGAAAAACGACATCGCGTCCCGCGTGCCGTCGCCGCGCAAACGGACGAAACAGGCAAGGGAACTGCAGAGGGTCAGAAGGGATCGGAAAAAGACCTCGCGGCGATCGGCACGAAAGTCGGCTTCCTCGATCTCCTGACCAATCCGTCACTGTGGTCGTCGTCTTTTGGAGCGAAGCCGTGATCGGCGATCCGCGCGGGGCGGGGCGGGACGCGGATGTCTGAGGTGCCAAAGACGGCCTGATGCAGTTTCCGGGCGTCACGCTCGCCACGATCTGCGAGCGAGAAAACACGCTCGACAATGTCGTCGGTTGCGAGATCGAGGCGACGCGTTCGTGCCTGAGCCAGAATATCGTTCAAGATGCGAACGAGAGATTTCAACTCATCCGAGCTGTAACAGCCGTGCATGCGAAAACTTCCAAAGCCCGTTTTGCTCGCCGAATCATCCCGGAGAGCGTCTTTCGAGCGCGGTTCCACGACCGGCTCCGTCACACAAAACGCGAATGGATAACCGCGGTTCCGTTGCCAGCGATAACGATGATTTCATTTGGCAGGGCGGGACCGCCCCCGAGTCCGCCGCGTAACACTTGTGGCGGCAACCGGCGTCCTATGGCCGCAATGGGTGGTGAAATTGTGCATGCGCTAAAGACGAAGGCGCCCAATGCATGCCAGCATGGAGTCGGTCTGAACTTCTGTGGCTGATGCGGAAGGTGAGCAGATGGGAAATCTGGTTCTTCTAAGTGGTGAACGCGCAAAGAAAGAGTTGGAGGAAAAGCAACGGCTGATTGTCGGACTCAAAGAGCTGCTTGCCCGCGCTGAGTGCGGAGAGCTTAAGGCAATCTGCTATGCGAGCGTCGATGCGGACGGTCAGAACGTCACGCTGGGCATTCTGCAAGACGACAAGACGGGCCTTCACGAGCTGATCGGCCTATCGCAGATGCTGAGCGACGCGATCCTGCAAAGCGCGCGCGACTAAAGCGGTCGATCGACGACCCACGTACGGTCCGGCTCTTCATCGGGCCGACGTCACATGACGAAAGAAAGTTGCCGATGTTTCGGCAACGATATGAATGCTCGTTCCATTCGAGATTAAAACAGGTGCGAGGCTTCAGCCGCGCACCTGTTTTTGTAGCTTAGCTGACGTGCTTCTTGGCCGGCTTCTTGGAAGCGACGTGCTTCTTCGTGTGCTTCGAGGCAACGTGCTTCTTCGTCGTCTTTTTGGAGGCGACATGCTTCTTCGCGGTGTGCTTCGTCGCGACGTGCTTGTGCGCAACGTGTTTCGTGGCGACATGCTTCGTGGCGTGATGATGATGGTGGACCGGCTTCGTGGCTTCTGCCGCATTGGCAACGCCAGCACCGAGCATCGTGGCAACAGCGGCGACTGCCGCGATCAGGGTCTTGTTCATCGTGGGCTCCATAGGATTTGCAACGTCTGCTGACATTGCCTGATGCCCTCTGGTACCCTGTTCTTGCTGTCATCAAGATGAACAAAACAATCGATTCGCTATACGTTTTCGTAAGGAGCCCGACTGCCGGTGGCCAGCTCGCGCGCTTTTGGTTGTAGCTCGGCGCATAGCGAATTTTGCGCATGTAGACTTGACCGCGGTGACCCAAATCAGATTGCTTAACACACGCCGACAGCAGCGCGTGTGCTGAGTAGTTGTTGCCCCTGGATCTACAGGGTCAACCTCTACCCCGGAGGTGTCATCGGCAGCAGACAGAACCGCGCCGTCCCCAAATGGTTCTGTCCATTGAGCGACAAGCTCAAGAAGAGAGCGGTTTCCAATGCCGCTCTCTTCTGCATTTTCAGGGGCATTTTCGACTTTTCGGAACCCACCGCCGACATGAGCCGTTACGCTCTCCATAGACGTATGGAGGACGTACTCATGACGATTGATCATGATCACGATTTCATTGACGTCGCCGACGAAGCTGATGCGCGCCGGGCGGCGCGGATCGTGTCGCTGATTGGCCTGCTGGGCGTGCTGGTTCTCGGCGTCGGGCTGATTTCGTTGTTGATGTATGGGCGCATATTGACGGACAGCGACGTCACCGAGCTGACCGCGCGACCGGCCATAACTGTGCCGCAGGCACCCTCAGTTCCTCAGCCTCATGCGGACTGACAGCAATCGCAAGAGAGATTGGCAGGGAGATTGGCCATGGCCTTCTGGCATGAAAACAGGACGCTCGATGACTTGGTGCGGACCAGCGATCGTACGCTCAATGTGCTGGTGATCGTGCTACTGGCCGCTTTTGCGCTCGGTTCCGGCGCCTATTACTACGGCCAGATGAATCCTCGGGTCGAGACATCGGCCACGGGCATCGGCTCAGATGCGCCTCCTCCTGCCAGTCAGCCGAGATAGCGGAATAGGAAACATCGTCTCGTTTTGATTCGCGTATTCGCGACGCGGAAACCGTCGCGCATAAATAACTGGGGCGCTTGGACACTCTATAGGCCGACGGCAATATCTTTCGCCGACACTTCCGACGAGATCTGCCTTCCAACCGGAGAGATGTCGTGAAGAAAATCGCAATCGTTGCCGCTACAGCGTGCCTTCTCGCTGCAGATGCGGCAGCGGCTGGTCCGTTCGCTCTTGGCGGGCTTGCGCATCCGGGATTGGCTCAGAAAACCCAATGGATCCGCAAGAGCTGGCGCGGCTATAGCGGACCGCCGTACGGCATCGAATATTCCCGCGCCTATAGCTACGCCTTCAACTCGAGCTACTACGAATCCGGCTACGCTGGCTGCAGAGGCGTTCAGCACATGTGCGCCAGTCGGTGGGGATGGGTCGGACACGCCTATCGCCGCTGCCTTTCCAACCATCGTTGGTGCTAATGCCGCCGACGGTATGGTCCGGCATTTCGCCGCCGAACCCGACCTAACAAGCCTGCAAAATCAAACCGCCTTATCGTCTCCAACGTCATAACATCCTCACGTCGCGACGCGCATTTGCGCGATTTTGCGGCCGTCAAGGCTTATGTTTTGAAATAAATTGTGTGTTGCGATAGCGGCACCCCTGTGGTGGGATTGGGGCGGAAAGTTTGAGCGGACCTCGGGGGTTCTCTCTTAAAAATCGCAGTGGCGACAGTTGCGTTTCGTATGCGCTCGGCTGAAGGGCCGGGCGGTAGTGGGATAGCTGTTGCCGATCGAAAAGATGGGACAAGAGCGATGACTGTTACCCGCCAGTCCGAGGACAAAATTAACGCGCGCGAAGAGGGATTGCTCCCTTTGTGCATCCTTGGATTTATCGCCGTCACGGTTGTGATCGGGTGGCGCCTGTTCGATCACGAGAGGCCGAACATGCCCCGTGCAACTGTGATGATGGACGCTGGCACGCCCCGCGGATAGGCGTTCTTAGCGAAAGGCCGATTGGCCTCAAGGATGGTCGCCGTCGTAATGGGCGACATCCGTGTACATGATATAGCGGCCAGCAACGAAGCCGATTGCGATCAAAATACAAGCGACGGTAAGGATCTTTACGTGGCGATGCATGGTGCCTCGTGCTGGGCGTTGGCGTTGAACGGCCGACCGTAGCAGATCCCTCGCCTTTTTGTCTTAAGGCTTTCTTCGAGCGTGACATAGGTCGGCGACACAATTGCCGCTGCCGTGGCGCACCATTTCAGGCTTCGGAAAACACGCGGGACTTGATCGGGCGAATGGTGGTCGAGGAGCCGCGAATACCGGGCCTTGGGCGATAATCGGCGAAGCCCTCCAGCCGTGTGCGGCGTTCCGGATAGACGACGTCGGCCGCCTTTATCCCGAACTGGGCAAATTCCGAGGGCTGCAGGCTGTTTGCCGAGAAGACGACGGGCACCTTAAGGACCTTCACAGCATCGTAGAAATCAAGCGTGTCGGTCTCAACGCTGAACTCGATAATGACGGTTCCCGCTTTTGCGGATCGCATGAACGCCAAGGCGGCGGAGAAGGCCTCGAACGCATAAGCGCGGCCTTTGGCAGCTTCACTCAAGCGCCCGGAAATTACGATTGCTTTGAGGTCATCCCCCACCGCTACCCCGCGTTTATCAAACTTCCTTGCTCATTAGATCCCGCGCCAGTCTAACCGGGTGGCCACGACGGCCAATTCACGATCCGCACAGTTAAGCAAATAACTGTGGGCCGATTGTGGATAGATCGGCCATAAACCCGCTCCGCGCCGGAAAACGGCGGGCGTCTTGTGGAACGCGCGACGTGCGTGCTCTCGCAATTCCCAGTATTCGCCGCTCATTGAACGGCGGCCAGAGACGCCCCTATTGTTCGCATGCGCAGCAAATCCGCTCGCTGCCGCGAAAAACAACTCGGCGTTTTGCTGGCGCTTTCGATAGTATTCACAATGCGTGGGAACGAGGCATACTGATTGCACGTTGGGTAGAAAGGCCGCCGACGTGTGAGCTGTGCGTCATGTTTCGAGACAATGTAATCTGGGTCGATTTTCGCCTGTCAAAAGACATTCGTGCCAGACAGGTCCTGTCGTTCGCCGAGCGTATGAAGGCAAGCTCGGATCAGACGCAGCAATATCTGCAAATATCACAAAGCGCTCTCGACGTTATTCGGATGATGTTGGAACGCGACCCGCACACGCCGCGGCGGTCGTGATTTAGGATGCCTGCGGATTATTCGATCCAAAGCGGCATTTCACGGGTAACGTTGGACTTCGGTAACGATCAGCGGCCGATCAATGGAGGCGAAAATGGCTCTGCGGGCAGATCCGCATTCTTCCAAAGCCGAAACGCGCATTCCGGATCGGCAAATCGACGACGACGCATTTGAAAGTGCGAACAACGTCGGCTCAAGCTTGCCGATGATGCTCTTGGGGGCTGCATTCGGTGTGGCGCTGCTCGGCGTAATTATTCGGCTGGGATATCCCGGCACGGTGACGACCGTGGCAGACCAGACATTGGATCGCCCGGTGTCGAGCGCTCCGAACGCAGCCGGCTTACCGTCAGCGCATTAGATCCGGACGAGAAAGCCAAAACGGCCTTCCGCGCGTTTTCCTCACCGAAACGGCGCGAGATCGCCGTAAAAAATTGCGAGAAGTGATTGGTTGCGGGGGCCAGATTTGAACTGACGACCTTCAGGTTATGAGCCTGACGAGCTACCGGGCTGCTCCACCCCGCGTCACCAAAAAACGCAAGGTCTTCAAGACATATGCGCTTTGCCGGATAAACAATGCCGCTCGTTGGAGCGGCAGGAGGGGCCGTATAGCACAAAAAAAACGTCTGGGAACCCCCAACGTCGAAATTCTTCGGCATCCTGTTGAGAAGGCCCGAATTACGGGCCTCGCGCGCACCTGCGCCAATCGCTCAGTGATGGCACAGGCTTGTTGAGCCGCCGTCTGACGAGGCTCAGGGGAAGTGCTGAAGCCGCAGCGTGTTGACCGTCAGACCCGATTGGTCGAGCGCCTGGGCGATGAGGTACGTTGGCGTATCCCGACGCTTCGGCTGGTAGCTGGCGGGCTGCACACTGGCTGCCTGCCGATGCGTCGCGCGGTGTGCCGTCCGACTGGACTTTGCGGATCTAACCGCCTTCGCCTGATGATGGTGACGCTGGCGATGCTCCATCGCGCGTCCGAGATTGCCTCCCAATCCCATATAGCCCGTCGACCAGCCCCCGGTTAGGGCCAAGGAAGCGGCGTCGCTGAGGCTCTGCGCGACACCAGCCTGAGCGCCTGAAAGCGAAAGCGCGGCGGACAAGACGAGAGTGGGGAAAAGCCGGGGTATCTTCACGGGTTCAATCCGATATGAAAGAGATGTCCATTGATTTCGAGTCCGCAGTGTTTCGGTTAACAAAAGATTAATTTCAATTCATTTCAATACAATTGGGCGACAAATTTCATTTTTTTTGATTCAGCCATTATTCTCGGCTCCATTTCGCTCTAACCCACAATCTGAGATTCCAGGGGCGTTCCCGCTCCCGTTATGGTTTTTGCAATTTGGACACAAACTGATTACCGACTGCGATTGGCCACAAAGAAAAGCAGCAGCAATATAATTCCGATTGCGGTGCCCGTTGCGGCCGTCGTCGACCAACCGCCCCAATGCAATGTAATTGTTCCGAGCACTGATCCGATAGCGCCGCCAACGAAATTGATCGTCATATAAATCGCATTTACGCGGCCGCGTACTTCCTGAGGCACGGAGAAAATTATGCGCTGGCTCGTGATCTGATTGGTCTGAATAGCAGCATCAAAAAGAATCGTGACTACGACAAGGGCTGCGAGCCATTGCCAAGCGACCGCCAAATCCGCCACGTAACAGGTGAGAGCAAGCACCGACATGGCGCCGATCGTCATGATGCGCGTATAGCCGCGGTCGGCAAAGCGCCCCGCAATCGGCGCAGCCAACGCACCGCCGGCACCTGCCAATGCAAAAAGCGCGATGCTCTGCTGGCTCATACCGAATTGATCGGCGAGCATGATCGGGGCTGCCGTCCAGAACATGTTAAATGCAGTGAACATCAGCGCTTGATACAACGCCCGCTCGCGCAGGATCGGCATGCTGCGAAACAAGCCGACCATCGACTGCAGAATATGGAAATAATGCTTGCCGGTTGCCGGGCGATGGCTCGGCATTATTCGAAATAGCGTCGAACCGATCGCGATCATCAATATCGCCGAAAACCAAAAGACTGCGCGCCAACCGAAATGCGCCGAAATGAAAAGCGCGGCCGGGCGCGCCAGCATGATGCCGGTCAAAACGCCGGCCATCACATTGCCGACGATGCGGCCTCGCTTGGCCTCGGGAACGAGATGGGCGATGAATGGCAGGAGAACTTGCGCTGCCGTCGAGCACACTCCGACAATGAACGACGCCACAAAGAACGGAAGCGCGGATTCTGACGTGGCCGCGCCGACAAGACCTACCGTTGTCAAAGTCAGAAGCGTCAGGACCAGGCGCTTGTTCTCGACGAGATCGGCCAGCGAGACGAGCAGAAACAAGCCAACGCCGTACCCGATCTGAGTGATACTCGAGATCGACCCCGCAAGATCGGGCGTAATGTGGATCTCTTTGCCGATCTCTGCGATCAACGGCTGCGCATAATAGAGATTGGCGACGAGCGCTCCGGCAGCAATCGCAAATATCGTGATGAGCGTAGCCGAAGGCTCGGCGGTGCGCTTGTCTTTCGTCTGGACATTCAAAGGACAACTCGCTGATATCAGATTTCAATGACGATTCAGCCCACGCATCGTTCCTTGCAAACGACATCCGGCTTATCCGGAATTTGCGTCCAGAGCTTCGTGAGAGGCGGTGCATGGCGACAATTTCTCGCCGTACGGGCTGGGCGGCGAACAGATAGTCGAGCGGGCCCGCTTAAACAATGTGACGAATTCCGCCTCGGCGGGGAGATAAGCCAAAATATCTTCGCGTCGCGCTTGAAGCAGCGCACGATATTATGCCCAATAATTCGAATACGGCATTCGGTTTGCGCCGCATTCTCCTGACGGTGAATATCCTCCACCTAGGAGGAGCCAACCGTTTGACCCGGAATCTCCGCCGCAGTAGACACTGCCACATCACAGGCGTGTGCAATCGGCAATCGGCTTATCACAATTACGCGGGTGATTTTGAAACGGCCGGACGCGGCTTCGGCGTTCGATTATCGCATTTCACGACAGCAGCATAAAAGGACGAACATGCAGACAAAAGCCTATGCCGCGGCGGCAGCAAAGGCGCCGCTTGGGCCTATTACGATCGACCGCAGGAATCCCGGACCAAAGGACGTTGTGATCGACATTCTCTTTTGCGGGGTTTGTCATTCCGATCTTCACACCGCACGCGGCGAGTGGCCGGGCATTCTTTATCCCTGCGTTCCGGGCCACGAAATCGTCGGTCGCATCACGGCCGTCGGTAAGGACGTGACCAAGTTCAAAGAGGGCGATGTCGCCGCCGTCGGCTGTATGGTCGATAGCTGCCGAACCTGCGACTCCTGCGAGCACGATCTCGAGCAATATTGCGAGGGGCCGCATAGCTTCACCGGCACCTATAACGGCGCGGCGAAGGGCGGACTGCCCAATACGTTTGGTGGCTATTCAAAGCAGATCGTGGTCGATGAGCACTTCGTACTGCAGGTTCGACACAAAGAAGATCAGCTTGCGGCCGCGGCGCCGCTGCTTTGCGCGGGCATCACAACGTGGTCGCCGCTGAAGCATTGGAACGTTGGGCCTGGCAAGAAGGTCGGCATCGTCGGCATTGGCGGGCTCGGCCACATGGGCGTCAAGCTCGCTCACGCACTCGGCGCGCATGTCGTGGCATTTACGACGTCGGACTCGAAGCGGCAGGCCGCGCTCGATCTCGGCGCGGATGAGGTCGTCGTATCGAAGAACGCCGACGAAATGGCAGCGCATGCCGGCACGTTCGATTTCATCCTGAATACGGTGGCCGCGTCGCATAACCTCGACGCGTTCACCAATCTGCTCAAGCGGGACGGCGCGCTGACTCTCGTGGGCGTGCCTGAGCATCCGCATCCCTCGCCATCAGTATTTCCTCTTATCTTCGGCCGGAAGTCGATTGCCGGTTCGTTGATCGGTGGCATCGCCGAAACGCAGGAGATGCTCGATTTCTGCGCCGAGCGTGGCATCACCTCGGATGTAGAGATGATCTCGATGAAGGACATCGATCACGCTTACGATCGTATGCTCAAGAGCGACGTCAAATATCGCTTCGTCATCGACATGGCGACGTTCGAGTGACGCACAGGGCGCCGGCCGGTCAAGCCGGCGCCAATGCCTTGCTTGCCGCAAGTGTCGGCATGTTGCGAGCCCTGAAGAAATCAATCACGGCGCGCACAGCAGCCGACATGTCCCTTTGGCGCGGATAGGTCAGATACCATCCAGGAAAGTGCGGCGAGAACTCTTCCAGCATTGGCACGAGCTTTCCCGTTGCGATCAAAGGTCGGACGTCCGACTCCGTCCAGAATGCAATGCCGACACCTTGCGTTGCGGCGTGGATCGCCATTTCGGCGCATGAGACCGTCAGCGGACCGTTGACGACCACTGACATCCAGTGACCGTCCTTGAAGAATTCCCAGTTGTAGATTCCGCGCCGGCCCGACCACCGCCAATTGATGCAGCGGTGCTTGTTGAGGTCGCTCGGATCTCTCGGAATGCCGTGCTTCGAGATGTATTCGGGCGATGCGACAGCGCACATGCGGAGATCGTCACCCAGCTTAATCGCGACCATATCGTCTTCGAGAAGTTCACCCAGTCGAAGTCCGATATCGAAACCTTCGTCGACGATATCGATGACGGCGTCGTCGACGGTGATATCGAGCACGATATCGGGATGCTCGGTCGCAAACCGGCCCAGATGCGGGGCGATCAGCGTGGCGGCCGCTTTGCGCGGTGCGAGAAGCCGCACCGTACCGGCGGGAACGACGCGCAAATTCTGCACGTCGCGCACGGCCTCTTCCATTTCCTCAAGCGCCGGCTTGAAGCGCGCCAGCAGGCGCTGCCCCGCCTCTGTTAGAGAGACGCTGCGAGTCGTGCGATTGAGCAAACGGACGCCAAGCCGCTTTTCCAGCTCGCGGATCGTCTGGCTCAATGTCGATGGTGAAATTCTGAGATGAGCGGCCGCCCGCGCAAAATTGCCTTGTTCGGCAATGGTCACGAAGGCGCGTAGCTCAGCGAATTCGCTTCCGCGCATTATATACTCAAAGCCAAAGGAGGTATTCGGATTGCCTCATATTATATCGGCACATGCCAGCTATTAAATGTGGCCGATGTTCGCGGAAGCCGGATTTTTGTGCTTTCGACGCGAATTCCCCCGAACATGGTTGAGAGGTGGCGCTGTGCTGGAGAAACGCAAGCTAGGCACGCAAGGACTCGAGGTTTCGGCGATCGGCCTCGGGTGCATGGGCATGAGCCGCTCGTACGGCGTCCCGGACGACGCTGAATCGACGGCGACGATCGCACGTGCGATCGAGTTGGGCTGCACATTCCTCGATACGGCGGAGGCGTATGGGCCATTTGCCAATGAAATTCTGCTGGGACAGGCCTTAAAGGGCAAGCGGGATCAAGTCGTGATCGCGACGAAGTTCGGTTTCACATTCAGCAGCAACGGCATTTCAGGAACCGACAGCCGCCCAGCGCATATTCGCGATGTCGTCGAAGCCTCACTCAAGCGATTGCAGACGGACCGCATCGACCTTCTTTACCAGCACAGGGTCGATCCGAAGGTCCCGATCGAGGATGTCGCCGGGGCCGTCAAAGAGCTGATCGCGGAAGGCAAGGTCCTTTATTTCGGCCTCTCGGAGGCGAGCGAGGAAACGATCCGCCGGGCACACGCGGTGCAGCCGGTCTCGGCGCTACAGAGCGAGTACTCGTTGTGGGAACGCGGCATCGAAGAGCACATTCGCCCAGCATTGTTCGAACTCGGCATCGGCCTCGTGCCGTTCAGTCCCCTCGGGCGCGGATTTCTGACAGGCAAAGCGAAACGTGCTGAAGACTATCCGGCCAACGATTATCGCTCGCGCAACGATCCGCGCATCCAGGGCGCGAATTTCGACGCGAACATGAAAATCGCCGATATTGCACGCGAGATTGCGGTCGCCCATCATGCAACGCCGGGACAGGTTGCCCTGGCGTGGCTGCTCGGCTGCAGTCCACATATCGTGCCGATTCCGGGGACGAAGCGGCGCGTCTATCTCGAAGAGAACCTCGGTGCGGCGAAACTTGAATTGTCCACCGAGGAGACCGATCGTCTCGACGCTGCAGCAAAGTTGCTCGGTGTTGCGGGCGCGAGATACACGGAACGGATGATGTCGTTCGTCGATATTTAATGAGGAAACGGACTACTCGGGTTTCGGCTCTTTCTTCAGGGTGGAGCCCGCGTCCTTGAACTTCATCAAGTGAGCGTCGTCGGCGGAACCTTTGGTTTCGGCGACGACGCCAAATTCCAGCGGCTCATCCTGCGCGTAGCGTTTGCCCAGGCGGTAGGCGATTTCGGCGCGCGCCGTCTCGACGCCGAGATAAAACGCGTGGCCGGGATCGGCGCGGGTATCGAGATGCGGATAAAGCTGGAACGGATCGTCTGAGACGTGATGGCCGTCGCGATTGTAGATATGGACGCCATCTTCCGCGACCTCGATGCGATAATTTTGGTCGCGAATTTCCGACGCGAGCGATCTGATCTCTTCCGGTGTCGAAGCAAAGCCTTTGCGATCGCGCAAGGCCATGAGGCCCGAGCCAAAACCTTGCGGCAGTGCATTGGCCTTGCGAGCGGCGAAGTACTCGCGGCGGGCGCGGTCGAATTCCTTAATCGCGGTCCGGCAATGTGGACTCACCTGCACAGCAAGCACTGCCGTGATGTGAAGCTCGGAGCACATGCCCATCAGGATGGCGTTGATGCCCGTGGTGTCAGCGTCGGTCAATTCCGTTACGTTACCAATGCCCATCAGGATCGGAATGTCTGGGCGGCGCTTGCGCAGGTCGTAATAACGCGCGACGGATGCGGTGAAGCCATAGTGGATCGGATCGAGGATCGGGTCGGCGTAGAAGGGGCGGCCTTTCGCGATCATGATATCGATGACGCGATCGAGCGAATCCATGTCGGCGGCACCAGCCGAAATGAGGATCGGCGCAGCAGGACCTTCGTCGACAATCGAGATCGTCTTTTCGGATAGCGAGAAAAGATAGTCGGCGCCTGCGCGCGTGGCGCGCGACAACTCTTCCGGATTAAAGGAATCGACGCTGACCTTCGCACCATCGGCATGCAACGCCGCGATGGACGCTTCCAGATGTGGAAACGGACTGTCCGGCAAGCAGCCGAGATCGATGACGTCGGCCCCGTCGGCGCGATACTTGCGCGAGCGTTCGACAATCTGCTCCGGCGTCATCAGAGTTGCATCGACGATTTCGCCAAAGATTTTGACGTCGTGCTCGGACAGGTCGATCTTGCGTGCGGCGTGGCCGAGATATTCAGGCAGATCGGCGATCTCTTCCGGGCCACGCTCAAAGCGTGTGCCGAAATGGTCCGATAGGCGTTCGAGATCGCCGCGAAAACGGCCGGGCATGATGACCCGGTCGGCGTGCTCGGGCAGCTTCAGGCGGCGCTCGACGATTTCCGTCGTCATGAGGGCCGCGACCTTGACGCCGATATTGGTGACGACCGGCTCCAGGTCGGGATCATTCAGCTCTTCCGCCACACGCTTGACGCGCGGCTCGGCCAGCGATCCGGTTACCAACACAATGCGCTTGGCCATCGACGGGCATTTCCCTTTACGAATTCAACCCCCGTGAATTGGCACCGAATGCGGCCTCGTGCAATGTCCCGCACGTGCCCCATCGACAAATCGGCAGATTTACGGTTTCCGTCGCCCGTCACCTTGGAGAAGCCTTGGCATGAAGAAAGTTCTGCTCATCGGGATCGGCGCGGGAAACCCCGACTACATCACCATGCAGGCGGTGAAGGCGCTAAACGCGGTCGATGTGTTCTTCTTTCTCGACAAAGGAGAAGTTAAGGCTGATCTCGCCAATCTTCGGCGGGAAATCTGCGAGCGCTTCATCGAGGACAAGTCCTATCGGATCGTGGAGGTTCCAGGGCCGGTGCGGGACCAGGGCGGCGATTATAAATCCGGTGTCCATGCATGGCATCGCGAGAAGGCGCAGATCTTCAGCTCGCTTATTGCGGATGAACTGAAAGACGGCGAGGTCGGCGGGTTTCTCGTTTGGGGCGATCCCTCCCTTTACGACAGCACGATACGCGTCATCGACCAGATCGTAGCGCAAGGAACGCTCGCATTCGAATATGAGATCATTCCTGGAATCACGGCTGTCCAGGCGTTGGCCGCCGAGCATAAAATCGCGCTCAATCCGATCGGCGAGCCGGTGCACATCACTACGGGCCGCAAACTGCTCGAAGGATTGCCGCAAAAGGTCGATACGGCCGTCGTGATGCTCGATAACGGTTCAGGGCTTCGTGCGCTGATCGACGAGGATGTGGAGATTTTCTGGGGCGCGTATCTCGGCACGCCAGATCAGGTCCTGATTTCCGGCAAGCTGAAGGAATGCGTCGATGCCATCGAGGAAGCGCGCGCGGACGAACGGGCACGGAAGGGGTGGATCATGGACACCTACCTGCTTCGGCGCGCGCCTCCCCGGCCGTGACGAGGCGGAATTTTTGTCAGTGCTGACCTTCGAAGTCGTCCCAGGGTGGCGATTTGCCGAAGCGATCGACGAGAAAATCAATGAAGACGCGGGTTTTCGCGGCCAGATAGCGGTTCGGCGCATAGAGCGCGTGAATGGTGAGGTCTGACGGCCGATTGTCGGGAAGGACAAGCTTCAGCCGTCCGTCGGCAATATCCTGGCCCACGATAAACGTCGGCAAGTTTGCGATACCTATGCCTTGCACGGCTGCGTCGCGCAGCACATCGCCATTGTTCGATGCCAGGCACGCGCCGATGGCGACCGAGACGGGCTGGCCCTTCTCGGTCAGGTGCCAGCGCTGCATCGATGTGGTGTGGCCATAGCTCAGACATTTGTGATCGACCAGTTCGGCGGGCGTCTGCGGCATTCCATGTTTTTCGAGGTATCCGGGCGACGCGACGATCACGATCCGGGCTGGTGCGATCCGGCGGGCGATGAGGCTCGAGTCCGTCGGCGTCCCGATCCGCAGGGTGACGTCCGCGCCTTCTTCCAGCGGGTCGATGAAGCGGTCGGTCAGCAGGAGTTCGACCTTGAGGTCATAATAGAGGGTCATGAAGTCGGAGATGGCCTTGCCGAGGTAGAGCATGCCGAACGACATCGGTGCGTTGACCTTCAGGATGCCCTTTGGCTCGTCATGGAGGCGGGAGACCTGGGCCTCGGTTTCCTCGATCTGGGAGAGGATGGAAACGCAGCGCTCATAGTACGCAAGGCCGGCTTCGGTCGGGGTCACGCGCCTCGTGGTGCGGTCCAGGAGACGGGCGCCCAGCGCCTGCTCGAGCTCCATGACGCCCTTGCTGACGGCCGAGCGGGTCAACCCCAGGCGACGCGCCGCCTCGGCGTAGCTGCCGCTGGAGACGACTTTCACCAGCGCTCTCATGGCGTCGAGCTTGTCCATTTGTATCCAAATTGGAAACAGATTGCTCGTATATTGATATATTGAGCGATTTTCGTCAACGAGCCATATTCAGGACGTCGGACGGCTGATGCCTCCGCACAAAGCGAATTTCAAGGTGTCTGGAGGCACGCATATGACGAAGGTTCTGGTCCTCTATTATTCCAGCTATGGCCACATCGAGAAGATGGCGGAGGCCGTGGCGGCAGGCGCGCGCGAGGGCGGCGCCGAGGTGACGATCAAGCGAGTGCCCGAGCTGGTGCCGGAAGAGGTTGCGCGGCAGTCGCATTTCAAGCTCGATCAGGCGGCGCCGATTGCGACGGTCGATGAGCTTCCGAACTACGACGCGATCATCATCGGGGTGCCGACCCGTTTCGGCAACATGCCGGCCCAGATGAAAAACTTTCTCGATCAGACGGGTGGCCTCTGGTTCGGCGGCAAGCTGATCGGCAAAGTCGGCAGCGTCTTCTCATCGACGGCCACGCAGCACGGCGGTCAGGAGAGCACGATCCTGTCGACGCATACGGTTCTGCTTCACCACGGCATGGTGATCGTCGGACTGCCGTACTCGTTCCAGGGGCAGATGGGCGTCAGCGAAGTGACCGGCGGCTCGCCTTACGGCGCGACGACGATCGCGAACGGTGACGGCTCGCGTCAGCCCTCCGCCAACGAACTTGCAGGCGCCCAGTTCCAGGGCCGGCACGTCGCGCAGGTCGCGGCCAAGCTGAAGGCGTAAGCCTCACTAATTCGGACCGTTGCCGAATTGGCGACGGTCCGCTTCCACCGGCTCCGATTGAAGCGCCGGATCGACCCTCCACATAGCAGATCAACCTAGTGACATCTCGTGCGAACGAGAGAAAGGACAAGCCATGTCTGGTATTCACCACATCACTGCGATTGCTGGCGATGCGTCCCGCAATCTCGACTTCTATACGCGCGTTCTCGGCCTTCGCTTGGTCAAAAAGACCGTCAACTTCGACGATCCGGGCACCTACCACCTCTACTTCGGTGACGAGAGCGGCACGCCCGGCACGATCCTGACGTTCTTCCCGTGGGCACATGCGTCCAAGGGCCGGAATGGAGTCGGGATGGCGCAGCAGACGATGTTTCGCGTTCCCGAGACCGCGATTGGCTATTGGACACACCGCTTCGTCGAGAAGGGCGTGCCGCACGAGGCGATCGAGAAGCGCTTCGGACAGTCGGTCCTGCAGTTCACGGATCCGGACGGCATGAGCCTCGCACTCGTTGGCGTGGCTGGTGCCGAAGCCGAGGCCGCTTGGACCGGCAGTGACGTTGCAGCGGAAAACGCCATTCGCGGGTTCCACGGCATCCGACTGCTGCTTGAAGACGTGAAGAGCACCGGCGCCATCCTGACGGATGTGTTGGGCTTCACGGAAGCGGGCAGCGAGGGCAACGTCACGCGGTTCGTGGCGAAAGGCACGAAAACCGGAAGCGTCGTCGAAATCCACGAGGCGAAGGGCTTTCTTGCGGCTCGCATGGGCCGGGGCTCGGTCCATCACGTCGCGTTCCGCGCGGCGTCGGATGAAGAGCAGGCCGAGATGCGCAAGAAGCTCGTCGAGAACCATCGCATCCAGGCGACGGAACAGATGGACCGCAACTACTTCCGGTCGATCTACTTCCGCGAGCCGGGCGGCGTGATTTTCGAGATCGCAACCGACCAACCAGGCTTTGCCATCGATGAGCCAGTGGCCACCTTGGGACAGGCATTGAAACTGCCGGCGTTCCTTGAAGGGCAGCGGAAGGAAATCGAGGCAGTGCTGCAACCGTTGGAGAAGGCAGCATGACGACAATGACGACAAACGTCATTCGTGCGGGCGCACCTTTGGGTGCCGCCCGTGCGGCGATGATCTTGGTTCACGGACGTGGAGCAAGTGCCGAGGGTATGCTCGGCCTTGCGGACGCATTCGAAGCCGGCGACATCGCCTATGTCGCTCCGCAGGCGCGTTCGGGCAGTTGGTATCCGCAGTCTTTCATGGCACCGATTGCCCAGAACGAGCCGCATCTCAGCAACGCTCTGAAAACGCTTTCGGACGTTGTCGCGGATGTCGAGCGGCAGGGCGTGCCGTCCGAGAAGATCGTGCTTTTGGGATTTTCCCAGGGCGCATGCCTCGCGCTCGAGTTCGCAGCCCGGAACGCTCGCCGTTTCGGCGGCGTCGCAGGCTTGAGCGGCGGCTTGATCGGACCAGAAGGGACGCCGCGGACTTATGCAGGCTCTCTCGCGGGCACGCCGGTATTTCTCGGTTGCAGCGATATCGACTTTCACATTCCGCTCAAGCGGGTGAAGGAATCGGCGGAGGTTCTTAAGGCGCTCGGCGGCAACGTGACGGAGATCATCTACCCCGGTATGGGCCACACGATCGTGCAGGACGAGGTCGAGCACGTTAAGAAGATCCTCAAGGATCTCTAACGGCCGCACAGGACAGGTGTTGGAATGGACTTCGACTTCGAAACACTTGCAGCAGACGATCGCTACAAGCTTCTCACCAGTACGATCGTTCCGCGGCCTATCGCCTGGATAACGACACGAGCAAAGAACGGCGCCCGCAATGCGGCGCCGTTCAGCTTTTTCAACGCCATGGGCAAAGACCCGGCACTGCTTGCCGTCGGCATCATGACCGACGGCGACGGCAGCATGAAGGACACCGCCCGCAATATCCTCGACACGGGAGAGTTCGTGGTCAATCTCGTGCCGCGCGTGGCGGCGGAGGCGATGAATTTAACGTCGGTTGATGCGCCTCCGAATGTTGACGAGCTTGCATTGGCCGAGCTTGAGACGGTCCCGTCGCTCAAGGTCAATCCGGAGCGGGTTGCGATCAGTCCGGTTTCGTTCGAATGCCGGCTGCATACGCCGCTCATCTTTTCCAACCAGCTGCTCGCGATTGGCGAAGTCGTTCAGGCGCATATTGCCGACGAGGCCATGCTCGACCCGGCGAAGCTCTACGTCGACACGGCGAAACTCAATCTGATCTCGAGGCTCCACGGACGCGGGCTCTATGGAACGGCGGAGACGGCGTTTCAGATGCAGCGGCCCCGGGCGTATGACGCGCTGGAAAAGGAAAAGGCGCGAGATTGATCTCGCGCCTTTGTCCGAATTGTCCTTAATCGTAAGCGATGCTCAGGCTTCGTGCGGAATATTCCGGGTCGATTCGAAGAGGAACCACACGCGGCGTTCAGCTTCGTCGATCCAGTTTTCGAGAAGGCTCGCTGTAGCGACATCACCATGCTCGTCGCAGAGATCGTGGAGCTGGCGCATTTCGTCCGCCAACTGCAGATTGTCGTCGCGAAGCTCTGCCAGCATATCGTTCGGCGAAACGAAATCGGCGTCGTTGTCGAGAATGCGCTTTTGGCTGTTGATCTGGCCGATGGAACGGATCGTCGTGCCACCGAGCTTGCGGGCACGTTCGGCGATATCATCCGTCGCCGCAAAAATCTGCTCGCTCTGATCGTCGAGAAGCAAATGGTAGCTCCGGAAATTCGGACCGGACATATGCCAGTGGAAGTTCTTCGTCTTGATGTAGAGCGCGAAGAAATCGGCAAGCAGCGCCGAGAGCGACGCGGAGATGTCCTTGATGGCGTTGTCGGAGAAGTGCGACGGCGTATCGAGTGGAGCCTTACGCCGGGATTTGGTCGTATCCGCTTTCATGTTCATCTCTTCCTTGGCTATGCGTTGCGGGGGGTGTGAAAAGGGGTTTGCAATTGATCAGACGGTAGATACCGCCACATTGATCGAGGTCATCCGGCAGCCTCCTCGACGACGACTTTAATCAATGAGCACATTTTTTCTACGGTTGGCTGAATGGCAGGCGGAAGCTCATATCTTTTCGCGAGCCGGACTAAATCCTGATACGAAATCCATGTCGCGGAGCGCTCATCTTGCCAGACCAAGGCCTTCAGAGGCAGGTCCAAGCCGATGGTCTGCTCACTTTGCATAAGCACGGTGCCCGCCTTCGGGTTTCCGAAGAATAGCACTTCTGTCGGCCGGAGATCGAGGCCGGCTGCCGTTGCGCCCGCCGCATGGTCTATGCGCGCAAAAACCGTCATGCCATGGCTGGACGCGGTCGCCGCGAGCCGGTCGGCCGTCTCCTTCGGACCATGGGAGCTTTGGAGAGTGATCAATCCTTCGACCATTTTGCCGACGCTTCTTCCGGTTCCGGCGCGAGATTTTTGGGCCGCCACTGTTAGCTCCGACCACCGGTCATTGTCCACCGGGGCCGACGCAAAATAATGCATTCAGAAAAATTGCGACAAATGCCACCGCTTGGCGGCTCTCGCGGGTGACGACATTCGGGCGGTCGTCTAATCGTGTCTGGGCTAATCCGACTCAACGAGGGGAAGAATGATGCCGCGCCTTATGACGCTGCCAGCCGTGCCGGCCGTATTAAGTATTACGGCTGGCTACGTCGATACGTCGAGCTTTCTCGCTTTGAGTGGGCTCTTCACTTCACATGTAACGGGAAACTTCGTGACGCTCGGGGCATCGCTTGCCCAGGGTTCATCCGATACAATTGCCAAGATACTAGCACTGCCGCTTTTCTGCGCGGTGGTGTTTGCGACGCGACTACTGCGTTTCCAGCTTGAGAAAAGCGGCCTGCCGATTCTCGGCATCTGGCTTACGCTTCAATTCATTTTGATGACGATTGCGGGCGTGCTTGCCGTTCGCTACGGCCCCTTCCCCGATGCGGATACAGTTCCCGCCGTCGCTGTCGGTCTTATTCTGGTCGTTGCGATGGCCATTCAAAATGCGTTTCATCGCATTCACCTTGCGAACTATCCGCCGACGACTATCATGACCGGGACGACGACGCAGGCGATGCTCGATCTTGCCGATCTCTTTCGTGGCGTGTCCGTCGATAAGAAGCCAGCCGTGACGGCACGGGTCACCAACCTGCTCAACGGCATCGTGGCCTTCGCGCTCGGCTGCGCAGCGGCTGCCGTGACCTATGCTCACGTCAAGGAGTGGGTTTTCATCGGCGCTCCGATTTTCGCAGCGATGACGATCGGCTTCTATATTCGGGAAAAGTCGATCGGCGCGCGATCTGGCTCAACATGAAAAACGCCGCCATTCGTCTGGCGGCGTTTCCGTATTGCATGTGCCGGGATCAAGCGTGGGCGTGGGTTTTCGTATAGCGCGGAGCCGGTTTGCTAAGGGAGAGATTGGGACGGAGCGCCAGGCGCGCGGCATTGAGATCGTGCCAGTCCTTGATGTTTGGTAGCGATGGGATCGTGACGAGTTCGCCGAGGTCCAAGCCTGCGAGCGCCGCATCGACCATCGGCTCGACATCCATGATCATTTCCGGCGGATATTTGTTGACGTCGATGCCCGCACGTTCCCAGATTTCCGTTCGCGTCGCGCCGGGAAGGACCGCTTGAACGCGTACGCCGGCATCCGATAGCTCAGTATTGAGCGTGAGGGACAGGTTCAGAACGTAGGCTTTCGAAGCGCAGTAGACGGCGCTGGCGATTTCAGGCGCGAGCGCCAGGACCGATGATACGTTGATGAGAGTGCCCGACTTCTTCGCAGAGAAGTTGGCAGCGGCAGCCGACGCTAAATGCGTCACCGCAGTGATGTTCAGATCAATCAGCCGGTCGGTGAGGGCGAGGTCGGCGCTAGCCATGGCGCCGTTGTAGCCCATGCCCGCATTGTTCAGAAGAAGCGTTATCGCTTTGTCTTCCCGCAACCGCTTGGTGATAGCGGCGAGATCGGTCTTCGAAGTCAGGTCGGCCGCGGCGACCTCGACCGACCTGTCGGTTTCGGCTTTGATGCGCCCGGCGAGCGCGTTTAGCCGCTGTGCATCTCGTGCCACGAGCAATAGATCATACCCACGCTTGGCAAGCCGATCGGCATACACAGCGCCGATGCCCGATGAGGCGCCTGTGACAAGGGCCGTTCCCTTGGAATTCGACATTTGATGTTCCTTTCTTGTCCTCGTTTGGATTTCGAAATGGCGAGGCCTCGCCACTATATATTTTTTACATCATATAAAATGGCGAACGTAATTATCATCTTGGCCAACCGGCCTAGCAGCGGCCATTCAAAACTTCGTCAAGCGTCCAACAGAGCGTCCCGCACCGCCTGCATAATCTCGTCGGAGACGGGCGAGCCCTTCGTCGATCGCGATAGAACCACTGCCCCGACGAGCATGGCGATCTGTGCTAAAGCGTCTTCGCGCGCGGCGGCCTTGTCCTTTCTTTTGCGCGACAGAAGCGGTGTCAACCGCTCGACCATCACGTTAAAACCGGCGGCAAATGCGGTTCTGATCTGGCCTTTGGGGTTTTCGCGTGCCATGTCTCCGCACATGGCGGCGGCCGGACAACCGAGGCCGATTGCGTCGCGGTGTGCTTTCGTCGTGTAGCGTTTGATAAATTCCACTCGCGCGGATTTTTTATCGGCGCCATTACGTTGCTCGATCCCGTCGTAAATGCTGCGGCGCTCTTTAAACGCGCGTTCACAGGCCTCGGCGACGAGCGCCTCTTTCGAATCGAAATGACCGTAAAATCCGCCGTGTGTCAGACCAGCTTCGGCCATGACGGCGGGAACGCTCACGCCGTCGATGCCGTACTCAAGAAAGAGCTTCGATGCTGCATTGAGCACGTCTTCGCGGTGTTGATCTGCTTCCTTGCGCGATACTCGCGGCATTCTTTTTTCTCCTTGGGCCTAAGCGTGGGTCGACGCGCCGTTGCGTTGGCCCATGACCATGCATGTCTCTGTCCCGTGAGCGACAAGGTTCCCTTCCTTGTCGAAAACCTTCCCTTCCGAACTCGCGATGCGACCGCCGAGCGAAAGCACGACGCCTTCACACCGCAGGACACCCGTCGAGGCAAAGACCGGACGCACGAAATTGGTCTTGAGTTCCAGCGTCGTATACGATTGTCCGGCGGGCAACATGGATTGAATAGCACACGCCATTGCGGTGTCGAGAAGGGTTGCAATCCAGCCACCGTGAACAGTCCCCATCGGGTTATAAAATTGCTCAGCTGGCGTCCCTTCGAAAACGGTGCGGCCGATCTCAATCTCTTTCGGCAAAATTCCTGTCGCGCGGCTGAATGGCGGCGCGATAAGCGCACCGTCCCGCAGCGCAACAAGAAAATCCAATCCTGACATCGCTGCCGCAACAAGGGGCGACACAATCCCGGTCTTCATCGGCTCATCCAATTTCGTTTTCTCCCGGCGCGCGTTGAGGTGCGTCAACATTCGGCGTTGCGGGGCGATGCACTCACTTGCATTACGTCTATCATATATTATGTCGGCCATCATGAATAGCCAAGAAGGCGGAGGAGCCCCACCAATGCGTCAGGACCCGATTGTCATCGTATCTGCGGTTAGGACACCTCTCGGGCGGTTTCTGGGCGATCTTGCCCCGCTCCAGGCTTCGGAACTCGGTGCGCACGCCATCCGAGCCGCACTGGTACGGGCTAAGCTGGCGCCAGAGAAAGTGGACGAAGTTCTTTTCGGTAACGTGCTGACGGCGGGACAAGGGCAGGCGCCGGCACGGCAGGCGGCGCGGGCAGCCGGGCTCCCCGATGCAACCGGTGCGACGACCGTAAACAAGGTTTGCGGGTCGGGCATGAAAGCCACGTTTCTCGCCCACGATCTGCTCGCCGCGGGCTCGGCCGATATCGTCGTCTCGGGCGGCATGGAATCGATGTCGAACGCGCCCTATCTGCTGCAGAAGGCCCGTGCGGGTTTTCGCGTCGGGCACGGACAGGTGCTCGATCACATGCTGCTCGACGGCCTCGAAGATGCCTACGAAAAAGGCCGCAGCATGGGCGATTTCGGCGAGGCAACGGCTGAGGCCTATCAGTTCACGCGGGCGGATCAGGATGCGTTCGCAGTCGAGACACTGACGCGTGCGCGCTCCGCTATTCAGTCCGGGGCATTCAAAGCCGAGATTGCTCCGATCAGCATCGCGACCAAAGAGGGCGAGAAGGTCGTGGTCGATGACGAGAATCCGCTCAAGGTCTCACCGGAGAAAGTGCCGAAGCTGAAACCGGCGTTCCGGCCGAACGGCACGATAACCGCGGCCAGCTCGTCGGCAAACGCCGATGGGGCGGCAGCTCTGGTTCTAACGCGTCGCTCGCTTGCAGAGCGCGAAGGACTACCGATCCTTGCTGAGATCCGCGCGCACGCGACGCACAGTCAGGAGCCGGCCTGGTTCACGACCGCGCCAATTCCCGCCATTCGCAAAGCCTTGGCAAAGGCCGGGTGGGAGGCTGGTGACGTCGATCTTTACGAGATCAATGAAGCGTTCGCGGCGGTCGCGATGGCCGCGCAGAAGGATCTTTCGATCGCGCGCGATAAGCTCAACGTCAACGGCGGCGCGTGTGCACTCGGACACCCGATCGGTGCAACGGGCGCGCGGTTGATCGTAACCCTGCTGCACGCGCTTGAGCGTCAGGGAGCGACGAAAGGGATCGCGTCGGCTTGTATCGGCGGTGGCGAAGCGACCGCAATCGCTATCGAGCGCGTTCAGCATTGAACTCTGCGTGATGGGCCTCAGGAGAGGCCCATCCGTGACTGGAGCCGATCGGTCGAAGCTCTGATCAGGCGATCTGAGACGATGCCGATGAAGGCGATGGCAAAACCGGCGGTCAAACCGCGGCCGGCATCGGCCTTGGCAAGCGCGATGAAGACCTCCTGGCCGAGATCGCGCGTTCCAATCATGGCGCAGATAATGATCATGCTCAGCGCCAGCAGCACGGTCTGATTGATACCGAGCATGATCTCGGGGAGCGCTAGGGGAAGCTGCACGCGCCAGAACATCTGGCGTGGCGTGCATCCAGATACGGTCGCAGCCTCAATCAGGCTTTCGGGAATCTGGCGAATGCCGTGGTTGGTGTAGCGAATTGCCGGAACGATCGCGAACAGGACGGTTGCGATCATGGCGGTCACGTCGCCTACACGGAACAGCATGACCACCGGAATGATGAAGCAGAACGACGGCAGCGTCTGCAAGGTGTCGAGGACCGGCGTCAAGAACGCCGCGAAACGATCGCTGCGCGACGCAAGGATACCAATCGCAATTCCGAACACGGCACAAATGATCGCCGACACGCCGCAGAGATAGAGCGTCGCCATCGACTTTTCCCAAAGTCCTGTGACGGCGCAGAACGACGTCATCAGAACGACGAGCACGGCAAGGCGCATACCGGACAGACGATACCCCGCCAGCCCGACGAGCAGAACCATCCCGAACCAAGGAAAATCGACGAGAAAATCTCGGATCGGGTTCAAGATGTAGAGCAGCAGGAAAGTGCGGAAAGCTTCGATGGCATCGAAGAAATGGATGTTGATCCAATCGACGGCCGCCTTCCAGTAGGGAGCAGTCGAAACCTTGATTGCGGCCGGGACGGCTGCGAATGCCGGCACATAGACACTCAAGATCGTGGTGACAGCGAGAATGGCGACGGCCAGCGTCAGCATCGGGTTTCGCTGTATGAAGTTCTGGTCCTGCACGTGCATAGCGGGACGCTGTCGGGCCGCCGCCTGACTCAACCGATCGAGAACGATCGCAAGCGCGACAATCGCAAGACCGGCTTCCATGCCCTGGCCGATCTTCAGCGCTCGAAGAGCGAGAAGCACATCATAGCCGAGACCACCGGCGCCGATCATCGAGGAGATGATGACCATATTCAGGGCGAGCATGATCACCTGATTGACGCCGACCATCAGTGTCGCGCGCCCTGAGGGAACCAGCACCCACCACAATTTCTGGCGTTGCGTGCAACCAACCATTTCGCCGAAATCATCGATCTCGTGAGGCACGCGCTTCAGCGCAAGCACGGTGGCGCGCACCATCGGTGGCATTGCGAATATGGCTGTTGCGAGCATGCCCGACACCGGACTGTTTCCAAACAGGAGCAGCATCGGAATGAGATAGGCGAACGTCGGCATCGTCTGCATCAGATCAAGCATCGGCTGGATGATCGTACGATCGATCCAGGGCTTCCGAAAGGCGACGACGCCAAGCATCAACCCAACGATAACGCACAACGGCACGCTGATAACGATGAGCGCCAATGTCAGCATGGCGCTCGTCCACTGGCCGAAGAGGGCGATGTAGAGCATGCAGGCTGCGGCCAATGCCGAGAGACGCCAACCACCGAATTTGTAGCCCGCGATCGCAAACGCTGCGCACACGCCGATCCACGATAGACGCGGCAGAACGACCGCGTTGGGGCCGTAACCGGACTTCCAGCCCTTGGCGAGCAGGTCAATCGCCCATTGCAGCGGCACGTTGAACACGTTGGTGACGCCGCGCGTCAACCACATGAAATTCGACTTTAGCCACGCCATGATTATCGAGATCCACTTGGAAATCGGGATAATGGCGGCGTCGGGGTACTTAACAGCCCAAGGGGCGATGCTCGGAACGAGATAGAGGATCGCGACAACGGCGATGGCCACAGTCCAGATCAATGTCGGGGTGGAGATGGCGGACGGCCGGATAGGCGCCGTCGTGTCTGCGACGGTCATACACGTGCCTCTTTAGCCAAGTCGCGATCGGCAAGGATATCGATAACGTCATCGGGCGTCACTTCACCGAGTGGCCTGCCATCAGCGGCGGTGACAAGAAAGTTCTTGCGGACACCGACGATGCGAGCCGAAAACGATGAGATCTTATCTCTTGCACCGACTGTTCCGCCGTAGTCGGCAGATGGCGAAACCGGGCGCATCAGACTTGCTGCCGACATCACCTTCGAGCGCTGGACGTCGCGCGTGAATTCGGCGACGTAGTCTGTTGCGGGATGGAGCACCAGTTCTTCCGGCGTGCCGATCTGTATGATTTCTCCGTCCTTCATAATGGCGACGCGGTCGGCCAAGCGGATCGCTTCATCGAAATCGTGGGTGATGAAGACGATGGTTTTCTTCAGCACGCTTTGGAGACGCAGAAGCTCGGCCTGCATCTCGCGCCGGATCAAAGGGTCGAGTGCGGAAAACGGCTCATCGAGGAACCAGATTTCCGGTTCGACCGCGAGGCTCCGTGCAATACCGACTCGCTGCTGCTGGCCGCCTGAAAGCTCACGCGGATAAAACTGCTCGCGCCCGCTGAGGCCGACAAGCTCGATAACTTTGCGTGCGCGCGCCTCGCGCGTCTTGCGTTCGACGCCTTGAACGGAAAGCGGAAAAGCGATGTTTTCGAGCACCGTCAGATGCGGCAGCAGGGCGAAGTGCTGAAACACCATACCCATGCGGTGACGACGGATCTCAATCAATTCATCAGGGGATGCTTTCAGCAGGTCGATGCCGTCGAGCTCGATCTTTCCCCACGTGGGCTCAACCAATCGAGAGAGACAGCGAACGAGCGTCGACTTGCCCGAGCCGGACAAGCCCATGACGATGAAATTTTCGCCGCGACGAACTTCGAGCGACGCATGCCGGACGGCGCCGACGAGCTGGGCTTTGCTCAGGTCTTCGGATGTCGGTGCGCCGTTGTGTTTCGCCAAAAAATTCTTCGCGCCTTCGCCGAAGACTTTCCACACATCCTGGCACAACAGTTTAACCGGACGATCGTCAGTCGCCGACGTCGTATCATCGCGCAGGGGCGCTTGGGTATTCATTTTAGAATCGCTCCATCGCGCAAAGCGCGCCGCGTGGCCTCAAAAACAGACGGGAACCGACAGCCTGCGATGGCACACCGGTTCCCGTCGCGTCTTCACTCAATGCTGCAAAGGAAGCTCAGCCGAACTCTTATTTCGCCCATTCCTTCCACTTGGCCTCGTTGGCATCGACCCAAGCCGCGGCGACGTCATCCATCGACTTGCCGTCGAGATCGATCTCACCTGACATCTTGTTCAGTTCGTCAGTATCGATCGTGTAGTTTTTGGCGACTTTGTAAGCGACGGGCCATTTATCTTTCAGGCCTTTCCAGGAGTACTTCCAGATTTCGCCGTGCGGCTTGCCGCAATCGTACTTCTTATCCGGGTTCACGCCCCACTTCGGGTCAGTGTAGCAGGCAGGTTCATATTCCGGGAACTGAACCCACTCGCCTTTGTATTTTGCTGGCGCCCAATGCGGTGAATAAATCCAGAGCATGATCGGCGCTTTGCGCTGGTAGGCGGAATCGAGTTCGGCGAACATCGCGCCGTCGGTGCCGGCGTGGACAACAACGAACGGCAGGCCGAGAGCTTCGACGCGCTCGTCGTCAAAACCTTCCCAGGTCACGGGACCGCCGAGATAACGGCCCTTTGGCGCTGTATCGGGCGTCGAGAAGGCTTCGGCGCATTTGGGATCCTTCAGAGCTTTCCAGTCAGGAAGGCCAGGGCACTTTTCTTTCATGTACTCCGGGAACCACCACTCTTCCTTGGCCTTGGGACCAAGCTTGCCGAGGCGTTCGGTCTGACCCGTGGCGTCGGACGCCTTCATCGCTTCGCGCGCGGTCGTATCCCAGTATTCGACGCCGATATCGATATCGCCGTTCGTCAGGCCGGTGGTGAGGCTCGAGAGATAATCGGCCGTCGGGTATTCAACGTTGTAGCCGAGTTTGGTCAGAATGCCGCCAAGGATCTTGGCGTTGAGATTGACGCTCGTCCAATCGAACAATGCAATCTTGATTGGATCTTGCGATTCAGGAGCGCCCGCCATGGCTTGGCTAAAACTCGCCAGCGATACGATCGCTGCGCAGGCCCCCCCGGCCAAAACGCGTTTGACGGCAGTGTACATAGATCAGCCTCCAAGCCAAATCAGTTGAGGTCGAATTGCAGAAATCGCGTGCAGTGACTTTCCTGAGAGTGATGATTTTTGAATTATGATACCTATTTCAAAGTGTGTTCAAGGCCAAATTCAGGGCAGTTGGTGCAAATATAAGCAGCACGGGCGCGAATAAATGTTTCATAGAAAGTCGTCGTCTTACGCCGATTGCCCTACCGCCAAACGCGATCTTTGACGAATAGAATAAACCCAAAAAGAAAGCGAACGCAGATGGTTTGCTCTGCGTTCGCTCCGATGAAACGCGTTGGCCGGTTATCGATCCTGAAGCGGACTATTGCCGAATGGTCCGCATGAAATTGCGATAAAGCGTTTCGGCATCCGCAGCGAAATTCGCGGTGTGGGGTTTAGCAGCTTCCGCCATGCGCGGCAGTGCGCCAGGCCCATGCGTGCGTTCCAGCGCTTGCGCGTAAGCCGGGATATTTCCCCAGTCGTCGATCGTGTTGTCTTCGATTTCGACGTGATACTGCATGCTCCACGCCGTCTTGCCGACACGCATCGCCTGGCAAGGACAAATGTCCGATTTGGCGAGCACAACGGCGCCTTCAGGCGGCTGCGCAACGCGCACGGAGTGCCACTGAACAGCTTTGAATTCCTTGGGCAGATTGCCGAACACCGGATCACTTTCGGCTTCCGTCGTCAGGGCGACATCGAGAATGCCGATTTCAGGCGGACGTTGCGGTCCGCATGTGCCGCCCAAGGCATCGGCCAGGAGCTGATGTCCGAGGCAAAGCCCCATGAAGGGTTTTTCCAATTCGCGAACCCAGCGGCGGATCGCGCGCTTTTCATCGACAAGCCACGGGCATTCATCGACATCCCAGACGTCCATTGGTCCGCCCATCACCCAAAGCGCATCGTAGTTTTCAAGCGCGGGAATCGCGGCTCCTTCATCGAGTTCGACGGCATCCCAAGCGATGCCGTCGGCGGCGAAGAATTTGCGAAAGATGCCTGGATGCTCACAAGCGATGTGCTGAAAAACAAGAAAGCGCACGTTTCCCCCTATTCCCTGTTCACGTATGTCATGATCGACCGGCCGACGACACCAGGGCGCAGATATACGATGTAAACTCATCCGTCATCAGCGCTTCGATGCCCCTGGTCATTGGATGCCAGAGCTTTACAGGTCCGAACAAACGCGAAATTCCCCATATATTTCATACATGTCGCATAACCGTCATGGATATGGGGCAATGGTGAGAGGCGCGTTGAAGGGAACTCGATTTCGAAGCTGCTCTGCGGCGCAATTCGATAGCAAGCCGAGGCTCTCATGCTTGATGAAGTCCGTTCCGAAACTGCGGCCGGGTCGGGGATTGCACCACACGCTTCAGCCGACACCCGCGTCGGACAGTTCCGGCAGATCCTTATATGGCCGGTCGAGTTGATGCCGCCCAATCCTGAGCCGTCTCATCATGACTTCGCGGCGATCCTTTCGAATCTCGGCCAGGACAATCCGTGGAAAGAGGTCGATGACGAGTTCACGTGCGATCCGAAAGATTTTCAGGAGCGTCACTACAATGAGTTCGTGACCTTCCTGCCGCCGGTCCAGCGCTTCCTTTACGGCGGACGAATTGGCAGATCACCGGGATCGGTGTCATCGGAAAGTCCGGTCAAAACCTTCCGGCGTACCGATGTAGCGGCCGTGCGCGTACAGCTAACGCCCGGCGCGGCCCCGATCGAACTCAAGGTGGCTCACGTCGACTTGTATTTCTTCTTCGAAATCGATGTCGCGATCCTAGCGTTGGAGCTTTATTCCGAAGACATCGGACTCGCCGACGTTCAGGACGTGATGTTCCGACTGGGACGAACGCATCCGGCCTATTGGGAGAAGGACACGGGCGTTGCCGGACATTGTCCAGTGAAGGTCGAATTTCTTTCAAGCCACGGTGACGTTCTGGCCGCCTCGGATTACGAGGATCGCGACAAGTTTCTGGCGCAGGTTTGCGCGAAGCGCGCGGCCCGCGTTTCTGCGCATTGGCAATATCTGCTGCATCCGCTTGTGCCGCATCACTCCGATCACCCGGGTGCGTTGCGCTACAAGCAGCTCGAATATTATCGCATGCCGCAAATGGCGCTTATTGCCGTGAAAGCCGGCAGCGAGCTGACGCGCGCCGATTACGTCCGCCTCGCTTTTGCATCCGGTCCAGGCGACTGCTCGGAGTTGCCATTCTCCCAGCGCCACCTTGAAGATTTTGAGGAGCGGTATTGCTACGATCGATACTTCGGACAGCACAACGAGATCGAGTGGCCGCAGAGCCGCTATATGTCGTGCGGTCATGCCCTTGTCGTGACGGGCAGCGCCGACAACCCGTTCTTCGTCGACCCCAACCATGGCTGCCTCAACAGCTTCCGGCATGAGCACTTCCTTGTCTTTCTGATCGCGCACTTCCACAAGGCTTCGCTGCTGATGTTCTCCGATCATCTGACCGGCGCGATGAGCCGTCTCGATGCCAATAACAAGAGCGCGATTCTGGCGTTCAGAGCGGCATCGCGACGGGCGCTGCAAACCTTCCTCCGGTTCACGCATCGCTACTGGTTTCACTCGGTCAGCAATCAGACGCAGGCACACGATATTTTTGCGCTGTGTCGCCGCCATCTCGATATTGACCGCCTCTACGACGACATTCGACAGGAAATTCAGGAGATGAGCGAGTTCCTTGAAAACGAGGCTATGCGCCGTCAGAGCGATACCGTTACGCGACTGACCGTTGTGACCACGCTCGGACTTGTCGGCACCACCGTCACCGGCTTTCTCGGTATGAACCTGCTCGATTGGGCCAATCAATCGACGCCATGGCGATTGGTGGCATTTTCTGCAGTGCTTGTGCCGACCATCCTGCTGACGCTGATTACAATCGCTAAATCGCGCGCCTTGTCGGACATGATGGAATCG
The DNA here is from genome assembly GCF_905067615.1 of Hyphomicrobium sp. MC8b. NCBI lineage: Bacteria > Pseudomonadati > Pseudomonadota > Alphaproteobacteria > Hyphomicrobiales > Hyphomicrobiaceae > Hyphomicrobium > Hyphomicrobium sp. MC8b. The sequence goes on from NZ_LR898465.1 coordinate 4,039,605, forward strand.
CTGTCCGACGGCTCGGCGAACTGGTTTCCCAGGCTTCGCCGTAAGATGCGCATTTGAACGGGGAATGTCAGAGGAACGTCGCTTCCATCATCTAGGCGATGGACAAGCGCATCTTTCGCTTAGAGGGGACGACTTCAATATGGTGCCGAAGCAGATTCTTTTGCGCGCATGCTTGTGCCTTGCGGTGCTTCTCAGCATTGCGCCGGCCCACGCCGATGCATCAAAGCACAACGTCATTCTTTTCGTTCCCGACGGCTTGCGGCGGAAGATCGTCACGCCTGAAACGGCGCCGACGTTTGCCGATGTGCGCGACAAGGGCGTAAACTTCGTCAACAGCCACTCGTTGTTTCCGACGTTCACGATGCCAAATTCCAGCGGCATGGCGACAGGACATTACCTCGGCGACACCGGCGTGTTCGGCAACGTCATGTATGCCGGTTTTATCATTCGCTCGGCAAAGTCGGCTCGGTTATCGTTCATCGAAAGCGATGGCGTTATCGGTGATATCGACGACCACTTCGGCGGCAATTTCATAGACGAAGAGACGATCTTGCATGTTGCCCATCGCTCCGGCTTCAACACGGCCGCGATCGGCAAGATCGGCCCGACGGCCGTATTCGATCACTCCTCGCGCGGTGGCGCCGAAAGCGTCATCATCGATGACGCGACGGGTAGATCGGTCGGAATTCCGCTCGCTCCTTGGGTCAGCGAAGGCCTAAAGGCGTACGGACTGCCAAGCGAAGCTCCAAGCCGTCTGACCAACAAAGATCATGGCGATTTCAAAACGCCGGGCACTAAAGACGCCAACGTCGTACAGCAAGGTTATTTCGTGCGGGCCTTGACGAAAGTTGTGCTGCCGAAATTCAAGGAGGACGGCAAGCCGTTCGTCATCGTTTTCTGGTCGCGCGATCCCGACGGGACGCAGCACAACCAAGGTGACAGCTTCCTGCGGCTCGAACCGGGCATTAACGGTCCGACGTCGATGGCGGCCATCAGCAATGCCGATTCCAACCTGGCCATGATACGGCGCACGCTCGATCAGCTCGGGCTGGCTGATACGACAAACATCATCATCTCGTCGGACCACGGCTTCTCGACGATCTCGAAGCAGAGCCAAACGAGCGAAGCTGCGAAGGCCACCTATCCGAATGTGCCGCCTTCGCTGTTGCCGCCTGGGTTCCTCGCAATCGACCTCGCGAAAACGCTCGATATGCCGCTTTATGATCCGGACGACGGCAATGCCAAGGTCTCGGAGGGAACGCATCCGTCCGACGGCAATGGCTATATCGGCAAAGATCCGAACGCTCCGAACGTGATCGTCGCGGCCAACGGCGGTTCGGATCTCATCTATATTCCGAGCGGCGACCGGGAGCTCGTTCAGAAGACGATCGACTCGCTGATGGCGCAAGATTACGTCAGCGGGATTTTCGTTGAGGATGACCTCGGCAGCTTTGCGGGGACACTCCCGCTCAGCGCCGTCAATCTCAAAGGCGCGGCACTAATGCTCCGGCCCTCGATTGTCGTCAACTTCAAGAGCTTCTCGACCGGCTGCTCGGAACCGACCACGTGCGCGGTGGTCGTCTCCGATACCGAATTGCAGCAGGGCCAGGGCATGCACGGCAGCTTCAACCGGGGCGATACCGAGAACTTCATGGCCGCGATCGGCCCTGATTTCAAAGAGGGCTTTGTCGACGAGGCGCCGGCCAGCAATGCCGACATCGGCAAGACGATCATCGCGATCCTTGGACTGCTGCCCACGAGCCATGGAAAATTGGTCGGCAGACCATTGATCGAAGCGTTTCCGAACGGTGCAACGCCGCAGTGGGAGCGCAAGACACTGGGGTCAGCGCCATCGGCTTCAGGCCTGCGTACGATCCTGAATTATCAGGTGGCGGGCGATACGAAATATTTCGACGCCGCCGGCTTTCCCGGACGAACGGTCGGCTTGCATCCGGAGGCGACCATCGCCGAGACCCATAAGTGAACGCATCTGAAGCGCCCGGCCTTGCAAGCCGCGATAGGGTCCGTTTCAGACCGGACTCTGAACTTTCTGATTCAGATCTTATTGGTGACTGCGAGTTCGCGGTTCTGCTCGGCGACGCTCATATCGTTGCCGCGCCAGACGAAGGTGTCTCCCACCCAGCCCTCGACCCAGAGTACAGGCAAAAGCGCATCGCGTAGAAGCCACGTAAATGGCGAATGCCACCGCAGATGCCAGCCCGCAGCGTGTGCCAACAAGACTTCGGCACCCAACCAAAGCGACAGCAGCCCAGCGAGCGCCATTAACGGATCAACGTCGAAGGCCGTTGCGGCGACGGCGGCAGCGGCGGCAGGCAGAGTGCAGCCGGAAAGTATTTCCGGCGCATAGAACAAGGGGAACGTTGCACGACGCAGTCGCGCCCAGCGCACTTGCCGATCCCAGACTTGAGCCCTGGTTCGCAGGCCCAGCGGCTGCTCGAACGGGCGATCTACGAGCCGGACGTCAAGACCATGAGAGCGGACGATCTTGGTAGCGGCAGCGTCTTCGGCAATCTCGGCGCCCAACGCTTCGATGCCACCAGCATCGTCGAGGATATCGCGGCGCCAAAGCATCGACTTGCCCTGAGCAAATCCGAATCCGATCGTATCGGCCGCGCTTTGCCAGCGAGCCTGATAGGTGTTGAGGAATGCGCATTCGAGTTCAGCCCAAAAACCGATCGGTCGACTTCCGATGGGCGGCGAACAGACGAGGCCCACACCCGGCGTGAAACTCTGGAACAGATCGTCGAGGTAGTGCGCGGGCATCAGGACATTGTTGTCCGCCAGAACGATCCACCGATGGCGTGCGGCCGCCCATCCTTTGACGATGTTGTTGAGCTTAGGATTGCTGGTTGGCCGATCATCGCCGATCAACAGGCGGGCCTGGATATGCGGGTATTCGGCGATCAGCTTGCGAACAAGCGGTACGGCCGCATCATCCTCGCGAGCGGCGCAAAATATAACCTCATAGTCCGCGGCTTTCAGTTCGAATGTCGAACGCAATGTCATTTCATCGAAATGATCGACACCGCAAACCGGACGCACGATGCTGACCGGCTCAACATTTGTCGCACGCGATCGGCTACGTGGCGCCGATACGCGGTAGAGTGTCAAGGCGACCGTCAAAAGGTGGGTGGACACCGCCAAAATGCAGAAGACAAGAGCCGCCGTCGTCACGAGATCGGCCATAGCTCCTCCGTCGACAAGAATGAACCCGCTGCATTTCAAGATTCATTGAAACATTGACGACGGTTGCACGACAATTCTGCGACATCCAATAAGAATGCCCTAAAGTTGTAGCTCATCCACACTTTTGTCGCGTGAACCGCGAACAGTCTGCGCGCTGCAAGATTTATGATTTCGGCGGGCTGGCCATGCGGCGCACGGCAGTGGTCGACAAGTAGGCGCCAACAAAGGCCGCCGCGCAAAGGCCGATCACGCCGGGCAAGCCGTCATTCAAGTTGGCAGCCAAAAGCCCTTCGTAGGCGATCGCCGCGCCGATAACGCCACCGATCGCTGCGATAACAGTGTTGGAAACGCCGCGAAGCGACAAACCGTAGAGAATGCCCACAATCAGGCCCGGATACATCGAAGGCCAGAAATGATCGTCCATAATTCCCCTCCCAAGCTTCACTAGCCTGCAGCTAACACCCGCGCCGCCAGGAAGGGGTTGATACCAGTCAATGACAGCCGGGACGAGATGGCCGCGCAGACGACGTCTGGTCGCGGTTGATCTCAACTCGGAGAAAAGGAGACCGGCAGCGCCGAGTCGGCACCGCCGGTCTCAATTCCTGTTCGCGGACGCAGCGATCAGGTCCAGGGAGCGAAAAAACATTACGGGTCCGCGCTTCCTAATCCGCCTACAAATCGGGCGATGGTCCGACGGGCGCGAGTTCTCGGCCGGTGGCCTGAGAAATCTTGCTCATGCTCTGGTGGAACGATGCGATATCGCTTTTCCGTCATAGCCCGACGCCTCTCGTAGCAGCTGCCCGGCCTCGAAAATGGCGCCGGGCCGATGCGTGCGCGATAGCTGCTCTTTCTGCCAGGAACGGATTGGCGAAGCGGCGTCCCTCAAGGGCGTCGTAAGCTGCTAACGCTGAGTGAAAGAGGTATTCGCGTTCTCCGTCCTCTCGAATGACTAGACCGGCTTGATCGTCTCCAACTTCGATGACGTATGATTTTGACATGTCTTCTTGTTCGCCGGCAGTGGCCAGCGTCCTCTGAATGATTGCGATTGGGGAATAAAAACGCCGTTTTCTGAGCGGTTTTGCGCGCTCAACAGCGGCAGAGACAACAGCTCATCCGACAACCGACGTTCATCGTCGTTTCGTGAGGAGAAAGACAGTCAAAGTTCGTCTGTTTCATAGCGGTCTCCAGTGGCGGAGCCCACGAGTGCGTCGTGGAGCTTAGCGTTTGATGACGCGGCGCAAGTCTCATCGAAATCACCGCGGCGAGCACGCCAATCGTGCCCGCAAGAGCCATAAGACGCTGTTCGGCACGCCGGATCAAATAAGAAGACGTGCATTGCTTAGAACCGTGCTGATGAATAAGCGCCATGCACGGAGCTTGCGACTTTTTTCTACATCACGCTTGGCGTCATAACGCAATGATATTGCGCGGTTTTACCAACCCGTCAGAATGCAGCGCGTTCGCCGGAAATATGGGCTGGCGGTGTTCGCCGTTTGGTGGAATATCGTCCCTGTGGGATACGAGGGATTGCGACAATGAAGATCTGTATGATTGGAGCGGGCTACGTCGGTCTTGTTTCGGCGGCATGCTTTTCCGATTTCGGCTGGACAGTCACCTGCGTCGACAAAGATCCGGACCGGCTGGCAGATCTCAAAGCTGGGCGTTCCCCGATCTATGAACCCGGCCTCGATGATCTCATGGAGCGGAATATCAAGGCCGGGCGCCTGCTATTTACGGAGAAGCTGGGTCCGGCTGTCGCCGACGCCGATGTCGTCTTTCTGGCTGTCGGCACGCCAATGCGCCGGGGCGACGGATACGCCGATCTCTCCTATGTCTTCACGGCCGTCGAGGAAGCAGCGCCGTACCTTCAAGACTTCACTGTCGTGACGACAAAATCGACGGTGCCCGTCGGAACGAGTCGCGAAATCGAACGCCGTCTCAAAGCCAAGCGGCCGGACGCCGATGTGGCTGTCTGCTCCAATCCTGAATTCTTGCGCGAGGGATCGGCGATCCAGGACTTCACGCATCCCGATCGCGTTCTGGTCGGGACCGACGACGAGCGTGCGCGCGAGGTTATGGGACGCCTCTATAAGCCGCTGGCGCTGCGCGGTTCGTCCGTCATGTTCGTCGAACGCGAATCGGCTGAGCTCGCGAAATACGCGGCGAACGCCTTCCTGGCGCTCAAGATCAGCTTCATCAACGAAATTGCCGATCTGTGCGAGAGCGTGGGAGCCGACGTGCAGGAGGTCGCATCGGCTATCGGCAAGGACCGTCGCATTGGCGATAAGTTCCTGCATCCGGGGCCGGGTTATGGCGGGTCCTGCTTCCCGAAAGACGTCTCAGCGTTGATCCGAACTGCGCGGGAATTCAAGGCGCCAATCTCGATCATCGAGCAGGTCGAACGTGTCAATCATGAGCGCAAGCTGGCGATGGCCATCCGTATCGAGGAAGCCGCCGGCGGATCAGTGCGCGGCAAAACGATTGCGGTGCTTGGGCTGACGTTCAAACCCAATACCGACGACATGCGCGATGCGCCGAGCCTTGTCATCGTGCCGATGCTGCAAGAGCGTGGCGCAACGATTAGGGCCTGCGATCCGCAAGGACGCCGCCAAGCGGAGCCTCTGCTTCCAGGCATCACCTGGTGTGAGAACGCGAACGAGGCGGCCGAAGGCGCCGACATCCTGGTGGTCGTCACGGAATGGAACGAGTACCGCGCACTCAATCTTGAGGCCATCAAAGCGCGCATGACCGGCAATACCATCGTTGACCTCAGAAACGCGATCGACGCCGAAACGGCGCGTAGCCTCGGCTTCAATTATTCCGGCATCGGCCGAGGGAACGCCGCAGCCGAGATATCCGAACCGAGGCCGCGACCGCTGTCTGCGGACCTGCATTCGGCGCAAGCCGCAAAATAGGCGCCCCCGGCGTCTGACGCGCCTTGAGTTGCGGATGTCACTCTCTGCGATCGGCTGAGTCATCCTATTGACGCGGCCGGAATTTCGAGAATTTTTGTATTTTTCTCCGCTGTCCATGATCCGATGACGACCTCGCGCAAGCTTCGGGTAGGAAGCTCGCCCCAAAGCGCGAGGGATCTCTTTTCATGGCTGCGACGAAAACCGCCGCTCAGGGTGGCATCGATTTAGGCTTGGGTCAGCGCGATGCCGGCCTGGCTGTCGGCATCGTCGGCATCCTGACCATTCTCTTTCTGCCACTCCCTGCCTTCATGATGGACCTGGGGCTGGCGCTTTCGATTGCGCTGGCCATTGTCATCTTGATGGTTTCGTTGTGGATACGACGTCCGCTGGAGTTCTCGGCGTTTCCGACGATTCTACTTATCGCGACGCTGCTGCGATTGTCGCTCAACGTCGCGACGACGCGACTTATTCTTTCGCAGGGCGCCGAGGGGCCGGGCGCGGCCGGACACGTGATCGCCGGTTTCGCTCAGTTCGTCATGGGCGGCAATTTCGTTATCGGCATCATCGTCTTCATCATTCTGGTAACGGTGAATTTCGTCGTCATCACCAAGGGCGCAACGCGTATCGCCGAAGTCGGCGCGCGTTTCACCCTCGACTCGCTGCCCGGCAAGCAGATGGCCGTCGACGCCGACTTGTCGTCTGGCTCGATCGACGAAAAAGAAGCCATCCGCCGACGCAAAGAACTAGAAGAGGAAAGCCAGTTTTTCGGCGCCATGGACGGCGCTTCGAAGTTCGTGCGCGGTGACGCCATCGCGGGACTCATCATTACGGCCGTCAATATCTTCGGCGGTATCATCATCGGCATAACGCAACACGACATGCCGTTTGAAAACGCCGTCGACACCTTCGTCAAGTTGTCCGTCGGCGACGGCCTCGTCACGCAGATGCCGGCTCTCATCGTTTCGCTCGCGGCCGGCCTTCTGGTCTCAAAAGGCGCGACACAGGGGTCGACAGAAGGCGTCATCGTCAGCCAGCTCGGCAACTATCCGCGCGCGCTGATGGTGGCTGGCGGCGTCATGTCCATCCTCGCGTTGGCGCCGGGTCTGCCGCTGCTGCCGTTTGCAGCCATCGGCGGTCTGCTTACCTTTATCAGCGTGGGGCAGCTTCGACAGAAAGCAGCCGCGGAGCGCACTGCGGAGCAGGCGAAAGACGCTGCACAGGTCCCGTCGGCCGATGAGCAATCGCGTCAGTCCATCCGCGATCAACTTAAGACCACCGAAATCGAGATCTGCTTTGGCAAGCAAATCTCAACGGTTCTTATGCGTCCGACCGGCGACCTGCCGCAGCGCGTCGCCAAGATGCGCCGGAAGTTCGCGAAGCAATATGGGTTCGTCGTTCCGGAAATCCGTCTCTCGGAAGACCTGTCTGTGCCGACGAAAAGCTATCAGATCAAAGTTCACGGCACGGTCGTCGCGAGCGCCGAGCTTCGTCTCGGCGACGTACTTGTCGTCGTCGGCGATGGTCCGAAGCCGGAAGCTCCAGGTGACGAGACGCGCGAACCGGCGTTCGGCATGAAGGCCTTCTGGATTCCGGATATATTCACCAACGCGCTTAAACGCGATGGTTTCGTGCCGGTTGAAAATACATCGGTGTTGCTGACGCACGTGGCGGAAGTCATCCGCAACAGCCTCGCGCAGCTGTTCTCATATCGTGATCTCCGGGCGCTGCTCGAACGCCTCGATCCGGAATATCGCAAGCTGCTCGATGAAATCTGCCCGACGCAAATCTCATATTCCGGCCTGCAGAGCGTTCTTAAAATGCTCCTTGCCGAACGCGTTTCGATCCGGAATCTGCATCTCATCCTCGAAGCCGTCGCAGAGATCGCGCCGTTTACGCGCAAGGCGGAGCAGATTTCCGAGCATGTTCGCATGCGGCTTTCGACACAGATTTGCGGCGATCTCAGCGAAGGCAACTATCTCAAGGTCGTGCGCCTTGGGAACAAATGGGAACTCGCGTTCCATCAGGCATTGAAGCGCGACGCCAAAGGCGAAGTCGTCGAATTCGATATCGAGCCGCGCCTGATCGAGCAATTTGGAACAGATTTGGCTCGCGTCGTGCAGCCGCTCATGGATGCCGGACATCAATTCGTGCTCGTGACCGCCGCCGAAACGCGCCCATATGTTCATACCGTTACCGAGCGCCTCTACGGCACGCTACCCGTTCTTTCGCATTTGGAAATCAGCCGGGGCGTCCAGATCCAGTCGCTCGGCGCGATCGCATGACGGAACTGACACATCAAACACTGCTTGTTCCGTTTGTCGTATTCTGCCGTGTCGGCGCTTGCTTCATGGTCTTGCCCGGCATTTCGAGCGAGCGCATTCCAGTGCAGCTTCGTCTCTTCGCGGCGATTGCTGTCGCGCTTGCGATAACGCCCTTGGTGTTTGATGCGGTCCAGCCGGCCACGACGGAAACGTCCGGCAATCTCCTTTCTCTGATCGGCATCGAAACTCTGACCGGCATTCTTCTGGGCTTCCTTGTGCGCGTTCTATTCTTAGCGCTCGAGTTTGCGGCGACAACGATGGCGAACCTTGCGGGCTATGGCTCGATCTTCTCGCATTCCGTCGACAACAACGATCCCTCATCACCCTTCAGCTCGATGGTGACGATGCCGGCCGTAGCGCTGTTCTTTATTACGGACCAGCACATCAACGTCATTCGCATGCTGCAGAACTCATATGTCGGGCTCAAAGTCGGCACGGCAATTGCCTCGCCCCCCAATCTGCAATTGATCGTCTCGAATATCGATACGGCCTTCCGCCTCACGATTCAGCTCAGCGCGGCACTCGTCGTTTATTCAATCACGGTCAACCTTGCGTTCGGCTTCCTGAACAAGATGGTGCCGCAGATCCCGATCTATTTCGTGTCTACGCCGTTCGTCCTGCTCGGTGGTCTCTTTATTCTTCTGCAGATCGACAAATCCGTATTGGAAATTTTCGCATCTCTCGTCTCTCAAGCTATCCAGAATATCGGTCAATATGGCTAGATCATCGAGCAAAGTACGCCGTCTCGTTGATCTCTTTCGCGATCTCGAGACGACAGAGCGGGCCAAGGTCGGCGAGCTAGCGCGGCAGGTCAACGATTTGCGCTCGGCGCAGGACGCTTTGCTGGCGCGGGTCGCCAATCCGACGCCCGAAACCGAACCGTTCCTGGCGCTCATGTCGCGTAGCATCGGCAATATGGACCGGCGCCTTCAACGCCTCGCGAGGGAGCACGAGGCTGCCGTCCGCCGCTATGCGCAAGCGGCAGGCCGCACCCACGGCGCATCCGAGTTACTTGCCGATGTTCGCGCCGAAGAAGCACGCAAATCCGAACAAAAAGACCTCGAAGCTTTGCTCGAATTCCAGCAATCCCTCGCCGCGCAAGGCCGGTGTAAGTCTCCGCGTTCAACCTGATACCGTCGCACACATTCCAACGATGATTTGATGTCGAGCATCCCACCCGTTTCAGCAGCAGATCAGGCCATTTGGGCCGCGAAGCAGAGCGTTCGGCTGACGTCGGCGAGCAATAGCCAGACTGCGCAGACTGCGACTTCGTCGACCCAAGTTCCGGCGAACGACGCGCGGCAGAAAAAGCTCAAAGAAGTGGGCCAGCAATTCGAGGCGCTCTATCTCCGACAGATGCTTGAGGAATGGCTGCCGAAAGATTCCGAAGCGTTGTTTGGGGAAGGCACTGCGGGTTCGATATGGCGTTCCATGCTGGCAGACCATATGGCGACGACGCTGTCCAAATCGGGAACGATCGGAATTGCTCAAATGATAATGAAGCACGAGCCTGATGGCTCGAAAGGAAAGTAGATATGGGCACGCTCATTGCAGATGATAAAGCCGGCTCTTCTCAGTTCCCGGCTGGCGGTGCGGCCCGCACGAATAACCACGCTCGGGGCGACCGGCGCAATGCGCCACAACATCAGCCGCCGATGCACGATGCTGATGCCGCGCGCGCCGTCGTCTTTGCCGTGCTCAATCGCATCGAAGGGTATCTCGAGGAAGAGACGATCGCCCTCGACAAGGCGCCCAATTTCGATCTCAAGACATCAAACGATCGCAAGAGCCAGGGCCTCGTGGATCTCAATCATGCGATGCGGCGCTTGAAAAGCGACGACGTCAATGAAGATCTCGAATTGCGATTGCAGGTCTTTCGCGGCAAGCTCGCCGTCAATCTTCGGAAGATCCGCCTGCATCTTGATGCCGTAAAAGAAATCACGGCAATGCTGTCCGATGCGATCCAAAACGCCGAATCGGATGGCACATATACGCGCAATATCGGACCGATGCGGAGTAGCCCGTGATCCGATCGCTGGTCCTTGCACTCATCACTTGTCTGTCGACAATCGGCGGCCTTTATGGCGCGATGTCGTGGAAGGCGGCGGCGAAGGCCGCGAGCGCAAACGCCGAGCAAGGCCAATATCAAATGATGCGCACGCGCATGGTCAGCGTGCCGCTGCTGTCGAACGGCGAGGTTCTTGGTTACATCGTAACGCGCCTGCAGTTCCTCGCCGACACAAGTCTCTTGAAGATCGGCACGGTGCAGCCTGAGGCGTTCGTCGCGGACGAAGCTTTCCGACAAATCTACGAGAAAGCGCCGGAAGACATGAGGAGCGGGCGCAAACAAGTGATCAACGAGCTCGCCAATAACGTGGCCGCCGGCGCGAACAAGCGCATGGGGCGCGATGTCGTTAAAGACGTAATGATTGATAGTTGGGCCTATCTCTCCAAACAAGACATGATGAGAAAACTATGACAGCCATTGATACTGATTTCGGCTTCGATGCCGTTTTCCGGAAGTCTGCCGCCGAACTCAAAGTCCGTCTCACGCGCGACGTTGAACTTGGGATTAAACCGCAATCGGTTCGACGGCGCGGCAGTCTCGCCGCGTTCTCGGTTTTTGCCGGGCTTGGCGCGCTTTCGGTTGGCATCTTCATTATCGGCTGCTCGGCTCTTCGGTCCGATTCACCGGAAATCTGGATTCACCGATTGATGGCGCTGGCGATCGTGCAGAGCATCTTGATCGCCGCCGTTTCGATGAAAATTCTGCCGGTTCTCGAGCGCGGCCGTTCGCTGACGAAGGTTAGCGCAATGCCTCGGAGCGCACCGCCCCTCGAGCCGCCTCGCATGTCGCCGACGCCAATGCCGACACCGCCACCCTTGCCGTCGCCTCCCAAAGCGGTTGTTGGCGGCCAACTCGCGGGACGCGAATTTCTGGAGTACGACGACGGTTCGATCGAGATCGACACGCTTGTCGGGCGTCGCCGCTTCGCCTCGCTCGACGCTGCGCGGGAATTCGTCGGCGCTTAGCTCAACGAGGCATCGGCCAGCTATCGAAATCGTCAAAATCGCCGGTCGCGTTCTGGCTATCGGCCGTCTGCCCCGTCAACCGCTGGGCGACATCGGCGAGCTTGATCGTCTTCGCAGCGCTTGCGACATCGATTTTCCAGGCGGGCAGCGCGCTTTCAGAAAGGCCGTCCAGAAAATCGGCAATGGCGTCTAGGTTCTGGCAAAGCCGGTCCAGATTTTGCAGTTCGTAAATGGACTGCGAACCGCCGAATGCGCCGGCGACGATGAGATTGCCAATCAAATTCTGAAGATCCGCAGCCGAGCCAGCCAGCATCCGCACTTCGTCGGATGTCGTGCGCAGAACGTCGGGAACGGGCACGTTCACAGACTGCTGGAGTCCGCCGTTGTGGTTGTTCATTTTTATCCCCCAGCTTAGTGCCACTAAAAAAGTTCGAGTTCGCCGGCATTGTCGACGAGCGAGGCAACCGGCAGTTTCGCCGGCCGTTCGATCTCCGTCGGCCCCGTCAGCAGGATTTGCCGCGCGCGGCCGGAAACCGGCCAATACTGAATTCTGCGCCCCTGCGCACCCCCAGTGCTGCCACCGACATAGGTGATGCCTTCGGCCTTGAGAAAGCGCATCGCGAAGTCGGCGTTGTTCTTGCCGATGTCGGAGCGTGATCGCACTGTTCGGGCGCCCCCGAACACCTTGGCTTCGAGGCGTTCGCGTCGTGCGCCGGCTTTCAGCAGTCCGTTCACGAGCAGCTCCATAAGATGGACGCCCATGCGTTCGGCCTGCTGTGTGCTCCCAAGCTCACCCGGCAGCAGAAAGTGATTGATCCCACCGACACCCGCCAGCGGATCGCGAATGCACGCTGCCACACACGATCCAAGGATCGTCGTCACCATGACATTGCGGTCGTCAGTGACGAAGAACTCGCCCTGGATGATGTGGATCCGCTTTTCCGCTGTGGACGCGGTAGTCATGTCAGCTTACCAACCACGGCCTCGATGCAGGTCTTCAATTGCGGGACTGAAAAGGGCTTTGCGAGAAAGTTGTTTAGCCCCCACTTCCTGCCTTCATCAATCAGCGCTTTGTCGCCTTTGCCCGTCACCAGAATGAAGCCAACCTTGCTTGTTGGGGCATGCTGGCGGAGCGCGCGAAGAAGCTGAATGCCGTCGATTTTCGGCATGTTGAAGTCCGAGATAACGAGGTGGCAGGGCGCCGTCATCATCATCTTCAGGCCTTCTTCGCCATCCTTCGCAACCTTGAACGACTTCAATCCGATCTGATCGAGTCCGTCCGTCAGAAGCGCTCGGCTGACCGACGTATCGTCGACAACCAGAATCGATAATTGCTGCATTGCGGGCATAGTGAAGGCCTCCTAGTGATTCTTGTTCTTGGACGTTTCTACAATGATGGCCGAAGCCAATTTATCGAGCGGGAGTTGCCTTTCCACGGCGCCCATTTCAAAGGCGGCTTTGGGCATGCCGTAGACGATGCAGCTGGCCTCGCTTTGTCCGAAGGTCTTTGCGCCTGCCTGGCGCATCGAGAGCAGGCCGGCGGCGCCGTCTTTACCCATGCCGGTCAGGATCACGCCAATTGCGTTGGCTTTGCAGGTCTTCGCAACGGACTGAAAAAGAACGTCAACCGATGGACAGTGACCGTTGACGCGGTCGGCAGTCTTCAATCGGCAGCGAAGATCCGCCGTGATTTCAAGGTGCTGCGTACCGCCCGGTGCAAGGAAAACGTGTCCGGGAAGAAGCTTGGCCCGGTCGGTCGCTTCTTGAACTTTCGGCGCACACTGCCTGTCGAGTCGCATTGCAAAGCTGCGTGTGAACGTCGGCGGCATATGCTGCGTGATGACGGTCGGCGGACAATTTTCAGGAAACTGAGAAAGGAGCGCCATGAGCGCTTCGACGCCGCCCGTCGAAGCACCGATGGCGATGATGCGGCCATCGGGGTGATAGGACTCATGCGGCGCACGGGCATTTGAAGCCTCCGGCGCATGGACGTCCGATTTGACGAGCGGACGGACACGCGCCGACGCTGCGATCTTGACCTTGTACGGAAGCTCTTCGAAGCTGTGCTCGTTGCCGGGACGCGGTTTCTCGATACAATCGACGGCGCCGATTTCGAGCGCCTGGATTGTCTCATCGGCGCCTCGGCCCGTCAACGTCGAGACCATGATCACCGGCATCGGCCGCAGACGCATGATCTTCTCGAGAAAATCGAGTCCGTTCATGTTAGGCATCTCGACATCGAGCGTGATGACGTCAGGATTGAGCGCTTTGATGGCCTGACGCGCCTGAATTGGATCTTCGGCCTGCCCGACGACTTCGATATCGGGATCTTTGGTCAACGCCGTTGCGATTAGCCCTCGCATCGTCGAAGAATCGTCGACCACAAGGACCTTTACCTTCTTCATGACGTCTTGCCGCCTTTCTTACGATAGGTCGTGATGCCGTCAGCCAGCAGCACTGCGGCGGCAGGTCCTGCGACACGCTCGGAATGACCGATGTAAAGGGTGCCATCGTCTCGCAACATCCGCGCCAATCGTCCCCAGATCGCGCTTTGCGTTTCGCGATCGAAATAGATCACGACGTTTCGACAGAAGATCGCGTCGAACGGTCCGTGAAATGGCCACGACCCCATCAGATTGAGTTCGCGGAACGACACGAGAGAGCGTGCTTCCTCTGCGACGCGCATGATGCTGTTATCGCCACCAGGCGCCGCTTCGAGCCACTTGCTCCGAAGGTTCGATGGAATGTCCTGCAGTTCTTCTTTCTGATAGCAGGCCGCCTTACCACGAGCGACGACGTGCGGATTGAGATCCGTCGCCAGAATACGGATATCGAGAGATGCAGCCTCCGGCAGCACGGATAGCACCGTCAGAGCCATCGAATAGGGTTCCTGGCCGCTGGAACAGGCCGCCGACCATAGCCGAACACGTTTGCCGCGGCGCGCCGCATCGGCCAGTGGCGCGATGATTTGGGTGCGGAGATGTTCAAAATGATGGGGTTCGCGGAAGAATCGCGTGACGTTGGTCGTTAGCGCAGCGATCATGCTGTTGCGCTCGTCGTCATTTTCACGGACGGCGGCGCAATAATCGGAAAATGTCGAGATGCCGAGGGCGCGCAGGCGCTTGGCCAGACGCGAATAAACGAGGGTTGCCTTCGACTGTGGCAGGTCGATACCCGCTTCTTCCTTGGCGATGCGCGCGATCTCACGAAAGTTTGCATCGGAAAATGCAAACTCTCCCGTCACGAGCGCGCCCGACGGCGCCGCGGCAGATCCTCGCGGCTCTGGCGTCATGCGGCAGCCTTTTCGCTGATTGGCAGAACACAATCCAACGCCACGATGCTGATCATGCGCCCGTCAACAGGATACACGCCCTTCACAAACGTCTTTGCAAGGCCCGAAGCGATATCCGGTGTCGGCTGCATTGCAGCTTCGGAGACTGTCAAGATATCCGACACGGCGTCAACGAGAAGGCCGATGACCTGCTGATGGACTTGAACGACAATGATGACACTCCGCGGCGTGGGCTCGGTCAGGCCCAGCCCGAAGCGCATAGCGAGATCGACAATTGGCAATACCGCACCGCGCAGATTGATGACGCCGCGAACATAGGGCGGCGCATGGGGCAGCGGCGTGGCCTGCGTCCAGCCCCGAATTTCGCGCACACCCATAATATCGATACAGAATTCCTGATCGCCGACGCGAAACGCGACGAACTCGCGATTGACGTTGTTGGCGGGGGAGCTTGCGTCTTGCATGGTTGTTATCCTCCTGTCCCGTAGCGCAGATCGTCGCTTCGAAGGGTATCGAACGAGCTGGTAAGCAAGGCGTCCACATCGAGAATGAGCGCGACGCGACCGTCTCCGAGAATGGTTGCCGCTGCGATTCCAGCGACCGTCCCGTAGTTCGTCTCAAGGCTTTTGATGACGACCTGGCGTTGATCCTGGATCGAATCGACTAGAAGAGCATTGCGCGTGCCGCCGTCGGTTTCGACCAGGATCGCGACACTGTTTTCGGGATCGGCCGGCGTATCGCGAAATCCGAGCTGGGTGCCAACGTCGATGAGAGGAACGAACGTGTTCCGGATCGACATCACCCGGCCGTCTTTGCCAAGTCCGTGAAGCTCGGCCTTCTTCGGCTTCAACGTCTCGACAATGGCGGTGAGCGGCACGACAAGCGTCTGACCGGCAACAGAGACGGCCATGCCGTCGAGGACCGCCAGCGTCAACGGCAAACTCATCGAGAAAGTCGAACCCTGTCCCGGCCGCGATGAAATGGCAATGCGCCCGCCGAGCGCAACGATCGACCGCTTGACCACGTCCATGCCGACACCACGACCGGAAATGCTCGATATGGTTGCGGCGGTCGAGAAGCCCGGCAGGAACAACAGATTGTCGATGTCGTTATCGGACAGTTGCACGTCAGGCGAGATCAAGCCCTTCTTGATTGCCGAGGCACGCACTTTCGGACGGTCGATACCGGCACCGTCGTCGGATATTTCGATCACGATCCGGCCCGAGCGATGCGCGGCGCTCAAGCGAATGGTTCCTTCAGGCGGCTTTCCCGCAGCAATGCGGGCTTCCGGCGTTTCAATGCCGTGATCCACCGCGTTGCGGATCATGTGCGTCAAAGGCTCGGCGAGTCGCTCGACAACCGTCTTGTCGACCTCAGTCGCTTCGCCCTCCGTCTTGAGGCGGACCTGCTTGCCCGTCGCATCCGCCACTTCGCGAACAATGCGCGACATGCGCTGGAACAGCGGCTTCACCGGCTGAGCGCGGATCGCCATCACGCTTTCCTGGATTTCGCGCGTCAGCTGCTCGAGCTCTTCAAGGCCGATGACGATCGATGACGATCCTGCGAGGTTCGCTTCGACGACGCGCTGCGACAGCATCGCCTGGTTGATCACCAGCTCGCCGACGAGATTAATCAGGCGATCGACGCGATCGAACTCGACTCGGATCGTGGTTTGCGCGGGAACGGCAGCCGCTTTTGGGGTTTCCATCGCCTGCGCGGCCTGCGGAGTGGGTTCAGGCGCGGCGACCTGCTCTGCAGGCGTGTCTGCTTGCAGTTCCAATTGCGGTACAGCGGCTTTGAATCCCGCGTCCGGTATTTCCTCCACAGGCGCTTCAGCTTCGGGCGGGGATGAGCGTCCAAGCGCCTTGGCGAGCAGCGCAGCTATGTCGGCGTCGGAAACGCCGGGCTGGCCATCCGTCTCAATGTTGATTTCCGCTTCGCCGTCGACGAATTCGAATACTTCGCGAACGGCCTCAGTGGGTTCTTGCGATGAGAGTTTGATATCCCAGGCGAGATAGGCGCCTTCGGCCTCGATGGCTTCGAGGTCGGGAACGGCCGTTGCATCGCACGAAACTTCGATGCTGCCGAGACGGGACAATTCCCGAATGATGAGCGCCGCTTCGTTGGCATTGGCATAGAGCTCGGGGCGCGGCACAAACCGAATGCGATATTCGTGCAGCGGCGGAGCTTCCGGCTCCGTCGCAATGGCCGGCATCTCGAAATCGATAACCGACGGCTGGAAGTCTATGACTTCTTCAACGTCCTCTTCTTCGTTGGCGGCCGTCAGCGCTTTGACCTCGGCAGCGACTGCCGCATACGACGATTCGTCGATGTCTGTGCCGTCGCGCGAAGCTTCCACAAGATCGGCCAGGACGTCGGCGGCACGGAGCATCGGCTTCATCACATCCGCCGTCGGCGCCAGCTTACCACTGCGAACGTGATCGAGCGCCGTTTCGAACGTGTGTGCGAACTGCACGAGCGCAGTCAGCTTGAATGCGCCGGCACCGCCCTTGATCGAATGTACCGCCCGAAAGACGGCGTTGACTGTTTCTGAATCCGCATTGCCCTCGTCCATTGCGAGCAGGCCAGCCTCCATTTCGGAGAGTTGCTCCTCGCACTCCTGGAAGAAAGTCTGGCGGATAGCGGCCATCGTATCGACGGTCATTGCACTTCTCTTTTATTTTATGCCGCGACGCGCCGAATGGCTGCGATCAACTTCGTGGGTTCGAAGGGCTTGACGATCCAGCCCGTGGCTCCGGCTTCCTTAGCGCGCAGCTTTTTGGCGGCATCGCTCTCGGTCGTCAGGACGAGAATCGGAACGCGGCGATAGCGGCTGTCCTTGCGAACGGCTTCTATCAATCCAAAACCATCCATCTTCGGCATGTTGATATCAGTGACGATGACGTCAGGTGTCGCCGTCTGCAGGACTTCGAGACCGTGGACACCGTCTTCAGCTTGCAGGACGTTGTATCCCGCTTCGGCCAGCGCCATTCGCAACATGTCACGCATGGTTCGAGAGTCGTCGACGGTGAGTATTGTCTGTGTCATCCGGCCATTCCTTCGAGAAAGATCTGCTCGCGCGTCAGTCCGACAAGTGTGATCGTGTCGAGAAACTCGCTGCTGGGATTCGTTACCGTATAGCTATGCCCGTCAGCCTGCCAAGTCTGTGCAGCCGCGATCAAGATCTGGACCGCCTGCATACCCGTTCGGCGTACCTGCCCGGCATCGACGACCAACGGCGAACCGCGGCGTTCCAACAGCATGTTTCTCACCGATATCGCACACGCCGAATCGAGTGTTTCCGGCAGCACCAACGGCTCAGAAATCGTTGCTTCGGGAAGAACTGCGACCGAGGTTTCGGTCTCCTCGCTCAGCACCGCCTCTTGCGCCGCTTTCGCTGCCGGCGCTTTGCGCTGGCCGGTTTTAGCAGCCTTCGCGCGTGCCGGTTGTGCCCTCTTTCTTGCCATTAAAATTCCTCCCAGCCCGCATCAGCTGCTGCGGCTACACTGTGACGGCTGCCGCCACCGGCGGCGGCTTTCATTTTTGCGGCGGCCTGCGCAAGACGAGCAACCGGCTTCGGCTGCTGCTGCTCGCGACGCGGCGTCAATTCGACAACCGTGTCTGCACCCGTTCGGAAGCGGCTGACGAGACGCACCAGCTCTTCAGTCTGCTGGGCGAGCGTCTGCGTGGCTGCCGTTGCTTCCTCGACCATGGCGGCGTTCTGTTGGGTGACTTGATCCATCTCGTTGACGGCCGTGTTGACCTGTTCGAGACCGTGCGCCTGCTCGTTGGCGCTTGCCGCGATTCCCGTGACGATCTCGTTAATTTCTCCGACCTGAGAAACGATGCGCGTCAGAGCCTGACCGGTTTCGCCGACCAATTGCACGCCCTGCGCGACCTGGCCGGTCGACGCGGAGATCAATCCCTTGATCTCCTTCGCAGCCTCGGCGGACCGTTGCGCCAGAGCGCGGACTTCCGAAGCAACGACAGCGAATCCGCGACCCGCATCACCTGCACGCGCCGCCTCGACGCCGGCGTTGAGCGCGAGAAGATTGGTTTGGAATGCGATCTCGTCGATGACGCCGATGATCTGGCTGATCTGCTTGGAGGACGTCTCGATACCGTTCATTGCAGCGATCGCTTTGCGAACGATCTCGCCGCTCTTTTCGGCATCCGACTTTGCGACAGAAACCGTATCGCGAGCATGCGTTGCACCTTGTGCCGTCTTGCCGACGGTATCGGTGATTTCCTTGACCGCAGCAGCCGTCTCTTCAAGGCTCGCCGCCTGGTTCTCGGTGCGACGAGACAAATCATCGGACGCTTGCGAAATTTCTTCGGTGCCGATTCTGATGCTGCCAGCGCCCTTTTTCACGAGTTCGATCGTGCTCTTGAGCTGTGAGGCTGCCGTATTGAAGTCTCGCTTCAGCTTTTCGAATTCCGGAGCGAATTCGGCATAGACCGTCGTTTCAAGATTCCCGTCCGCAAGCTCGGAGAGCGCCGTTCCAAGAGATGCGACGACGACGTTGATCTGGTTCTCAGCCTCGATCTTTCCAGATTGAGCCGCTTCAAGTTGACCCATCATCAGGTTCATCTGGTTGATGATGGCTTCGTACTCGCTGATGACATTCTCGGTAATGCGATGCGTGAAATCTCCGCTCGCAATACGTTCCGCTGCAGAGGTGAATGCTGCCATGAAGCGTTCGTGCTCACGGGCGTAGTGCTCACTCTGTTCCTGCTGTTCCTTGGCCGCCGAAACAATCGAATCCGTCATCGATTTGTTTTCCAGCAAGGCTTCCTTGAAGCGTGACAGGGCGCCAGCGATCTTGCCATTCTCATTTGTGTCAGCGAGATAAGGAATGCTTACGGTCAGGTCCTTGTGGCTCAGCTGCTCCATGGAGCGGACGAGATTGGAAAGCCGGAGTGACGTCCCTCTCGAAATGAGAGCAACTAGAACGATTGCGAGGATCGTTGCCGACACCAAAAGGCCGAGCGTCCAGTAGAGCGCGCTTGATTCAGCGTTCACGCGCCGCTGGGCAATCTGAAGGAAGGTCTCGCCGAGCGAACTCGCCACCGCTCCGATCATGTCGTTGGCATCGGAAAGAGAAGCTTGGAACGCGCCGCCCAGTGCCGTTCGCTGATAGTTCGCAGCTTTGATCTGCGCAGCGATGCCGTCAAGCTTCGCCACGAGCTGTGCAGGCTCATCCCCAATGGCGCGCTTGAGTTCACCCGTTGCATCCTCACCAAACAGTTTGCGCAACGAGGCCTTCAACTTGGCGTTGGTGCGTGACAGCACGGCATAATTCATCGCCAAATCAGTTTGATCGCCCGCGGTGGCCTGCGTCGAAAGCGTATCCTGCAATTCAACGATTGCCTGCTTCACGCCCGAGAGGCGCTGAATAAAGATATCCTGAGCATAAAAACCGTCGTCTGACGCGTCCGTCGCAAGGCCGGACGCATTTGCGATCTGATCCAAAAGCTCGAAGCCGTTGTGGGCCTGCTCGCTCACCGTCTTGGCATTTTCGAAGGCGCCAAGCGCCGATCCAACCCCAAGCGCTTTTGCTGCGCTTGCGAGCTCATCGCTCTCTCGGCCCGTCACCACTCCGTCCTTGCTGGTGGGCATCTTCGCCCAAACGGCCGACGCGAGCTTGGCACCCTCAATTTCGCGATCGACCACGCCGATGTGCCGGAACGTATTATCTGCATAGAGATAAAGTTGAGCCAGCGACGGAATAAGAAAAACCGAAGCGATTAGCACAAGCCGACGGGGCATCGACCACTTGCTATTAATATACTCAACGACCATGGCGTGCTTCTCTCCTCGTATTTTTTCGTATTCGTTTTGAGATGGACCGGCTTTCGCCTTTGACGGTGGGAGGACGAATTTCGTTTTGGTGGGCTAACGACCGACTATGCGCGCGCGACTTCATTCGCCGCGATCCACGTGCGCGAGCGAGCGATGACGTTTCGGATATCGAAAGATGCGCAGCAACGACCGGCAAATGCCGGGCGCAATCGACCATTGCCCATGAAGGGTGTTCCTGCTCGAATAGGCCGGAACATGTCGGATCTAAACCGACACGGCTGCGCGGCGTCATGCCTTTGATTGCTTAATCAAGCTGCCGTGCGATAACCGTATTCGGCAATGCTATCGAATTCGTTTACGACGTAAATTTATTTCTCATTAATTGAATAAATATCGAAATATCACCAAAGCTCTAATTTCGCCCCAATAAGGGACTTTTGTAGCACCCTCTTAACCTCGCGGCGCGGCACAATTTCTAATTCGCCAAACCTTGAATCATTTCAGGCAATTGCCGACTCGCGGCGCGCTATTTCTTAACCCACGACAATCGGCGCGGCGGCTTGATATAGCGCAGGCCGACGATGCCCGCGTCGACCCGAACAACACGGCATCGGACAATCAAATCGTCGCTCGGCACTTCGAAAAAAAATTCGCCGGTCAATAAATTCGGATTCGGCACTTTAATCTTAGCGCCGCCCTCCGAAAGATCGAGAATGGTACCGTCAATACGTTGACCATCGTCAAGCACGACGATACCCGGCTTGAAAACCGTGCGCCGGCCGAATTGCCTCTGATCTTTTGGACGTTCTATCGCCAAGTTTCTGACCTATTTTCTGCGTGATTGACGCATTTGGTACACTTGCATCTACGCTCATTACGATGGCGCCGACGCGCCTCTGCCGCAAACGCACCTACTGTAGAGCCAGCCTTCTATCTGCCCTGGTGATTTGGGGGCTTTCGCGCAGCAAAACACATATCCGTACACAGACGAGTTATGACTAACCTGATTCGCCCGGAAATCGGATAATCGGACCTTAAGAGATTTAAGACCAATTATGCGAATAGATGAGGTCTGTCAGTTTCGGAACTGGCAAAATGTAAAATAATGTGGACGTGACGCGCCGACGCATGGTCGGCATGATAAAATGGGAAAGTTGGGCCCGCTCGAAATCCGAACGCGAGGGATTTCGTTCAGTATTCGGCCAGAATGTAAACGGGCGGGATGATGCGGGGCTCAGCAGCTAAGGGCGTTACGGCTTTCAAGCCCAGCGAACGTACGCAAACTGCTGCGGCTAAGAAAACAGCCCGCAAGGCAAAACCTGCGGCCGCCCCTCCTAGCCTGTCAGGAAACGCCAAAGCGCTGGCGTCAGCGCTCGATCCTTTCGGCTGCGTATCGATCACAGACAATGAAGGTCGCATCATTCATGTGAATGACGCGTTCGCACGGATCAGCCGCTATGCGCGCGAAGCGCTCTTGGGGCAAAACCATTCAATCTTGAGTTCAGGCCATCATTCCCGCGCATTCTGGAGCGCGGCTTATGAAGTTCTCGACCGCGGTGAAACTTGGCATTCACGCATCCAAAATCGAGCCAAAGACGGAACTCTCTATTGGGTCGACGCGACCATTCGGCCGCTCAAGGGCCGGAGCGGACGCGTCACGGGGTTTGTGTCGCTTCAGGTGGAGGCGTCTGCCCCCGTCGAAACCCACGTCGCGCGGCCGAATAATGATGTGTTGCTGCAGGCTGTAGCTGAAAGCTTTCCTGGCGGTCTAACTATTTTCGATCGCGATCTGCACATGGTGCTGATCAACGAACGACAAAAGCAGCTTTTGGAATATCCGGACGCTCTCTTTAAACGCGGTCTTCCAACTCTTGAGGATCTTTATCACTTCAATGCCGAGCGCGGCGAATACGGGCCGGGAGAAACTGAGAAGCAAATCCGCTCTCGCTTCGATCTCACGACGAAAGGTGAGTCGCAAGTGTTCGAGCGGCGCCGGCCCAACGGCACATGCCTTGAAGTTCGCAGCACGCCGCTTACCGACGGCGGGTTTATCGTTGCCCACTTTGATATTACCGAACGCAAACGCGACCAGGAAACCATTGGGCGCCTTGAGCATCAGGACGCACTAACCGGACTACCCAATCGCACGCTGTTTCAAGAGCGCGTGCGTTCTGCACTTGCGCAAGCCAAGGGCGGCTGGGCGCTCGCCATTCATTGCCTCGATCTCGATCGCTTCAAGTCGATCAACGACACTCTCGGCCATCATGTCGGCGATGCGCTGCTGTTTGCAGTCGGAGAACGGTTAAAAAGCGAAGTCCGTGATACCGACACGGTCGCACGGATCAGCGGCGATGAGTTCGCCATTATTCAGATGGCGCCGCAATCCATCGAAGAAGTCGAATCGCTCGCAAAGCGCATCCTTTCGGCGTTTGCAGAGCCCTTCGAACTCGGGGACAATACACTTACCGTCGGTACAAGCATCGGGATCGCGGTCGGCCCGTCCGACGGGAACGATGCCGAGAAGCTGCTGACGAATGCCGACATGGCGCTCTACCGGACCAAATCCGTGCGGCGCGGAAGCTTCGGCTTCTTCGAACATTCGATGCATGAGCGCCTGCAGAAGCGTCACCAGATCATCATGGGACTGCATGAGGCGATTGCGAACAGCAAATTCGAACTTCACTACCAGCCGATCGTAAACGTCAAGACGCGGCGCATCGTCGGTTGCGAAGCTCTGATACGCTGGTCGCATCCGGTCCGCGGAATTATTCCTGCGTCCGAGTTCATCCCGATTGCGGAGGAATGCGGGCTTATCGGCCAAATTGGCGACTGGGTTTTGAAGCGCGCGTGTGCGGAGGCGAGCCTCTGGCCCGATGACATCTGGGTTGCCGTCAATATCTCCCCGGCTCAGTTTCGCGAGCCAGACCTTGTCGAGAAAGTCACCAACGCTGCAAAGAATATACCGCTGTCCCGTGTGATCCTGGAGATTACTGAAACGCTCCTCATGAAGGACCGTGACGCGGCTTCCGCGACGCTTGAAACGCTTCGGAAGATGGGGGTTCGCTTTTCGATCGACGACTTCGGTACAGGATTTTCTTCGCTGAGCTATTTACAGGACTTTCCGTTCGACAAAATCAAAATCGACCGGTCGTTCGTGTCGGCGGTCGCGAACATCAAGCGGTCAGCGACACTTCGCAGATCAATCATTCAGCTCGGATATAATCTTGGAATGACGAGCGTCGCAGAGGGCGTCGAGACTGAGCAGCAGCTTGAGCGACTGCGAGCAGAGGGCTGCGTCGAGGCGCAGGGCTTTCTTTTCTCGCGGGCCGTGCCTGCGGCGAAGCTCAGGACGCTGTTCGCCAATCCGCTTTAAGAACGCTGTAATCCGTCAGTGTCTAAGCGAAGCTCTTTCAACCGACTTACTCGTCGACGACAACACGATTACGTCCTGCCGCTTTCGCTTCGTACAATTTGGAATCTGCGCGATCAAGGAAATCGTCGTATTCTTCGCCTTGCCGCAATTCGGCGATGCCGAACGATGCCGTCACCTTCCCGATTGGCTGCCCCGTGCGATGATGCATCCATTTCTTAGACTCGAGCTCACCGCGCATTTGCTCGCCGAGATTTCTGGCGCCCGCGAGCCGCGTTTGAGGCAGAACGACGATGAATTCTTCACCACCATACCGAGCCGCCGTGTCTCTGCCCTTGATATTCTTGGAGAGGAGTTCCGCGAAGCGCCGCAGGATCTCGTCGCCGACTGCATGGCCGAACGTGTCATTGATGCGTTTGAAGTGATCGACATCGGCCATGATGATGCTGAGCGGTTCCTTGGCGTGCGCCGCCGCTTCCACTTCTTTGGGAAGATGAACATCCAGCCAGTGCCTGTTTTTCAGTGATGTCACCGCGTCCAGCATGCCTAATCGATGGCTGTCACTCAGACTGACGCGCAGCTTATCAATTTGCACCTGCGACTGCTGAAGCCGGTTGTTAAGCTCGTTGACCTCGGTCTGCACCTTTTTGTTTTCGCTGATGAGGTACTGGATGATCGCCCGGATACCATCTGGCGAAGTCGAAGAAACGAGACCATCAGCGGCTTTCGTCAACGATTCCGAATGAGATCCGCTCAAATCCAGATGCTGCTTCAAGAGGCGCATCACGGACGACATTTCGTCGTCGAGTTCTTTGCCGACTTTTTCGAGCCGATCCGAGAGGCCCTCGTCCGCCTCTCGTTGCGTAGGCCTGCGATCGATGAACTTCCAGGCGCCCCAAGCGAAGCTCATACAGCAGGCCGTGACTAGTCCGAAAAGAAGCGCCAGTCCGAAAGGATGGGCTCCAAGACGAACGATACGACCTCTTGCATCGACCTCGGCTATTTGCCAGGAAACATCGGACCAGCTCAGAAGCGATGCTAAATCGCCATCAGAGCGCATCGAAATGTTCCACACGAGAAACGTGCAAGCGATGGCCGCAAGGCTTGCCAACATGAAAGCCGCGGACGACGGTAGCTGCCGGAGTGCAAATGTGCTCATGCTTCGTGCTCGGCTCGAATTGACGGAACTCGCAACCCAATCGGACGTGTTTCCTGCGGCAAAGACGCGGCGACGCTCAATGAAGAGTGGAACTTCCCGGCAATGAAGCCGACGGCACTAAAGTCGTAGCTATGATTAGGCTGCGTACTTATTCAAATAAATGCCGCCAGCATCCCGACCACGAGTCGGCTACTGGCGCAATGCTCTTTTTGCGCATTTTCGAAATAGTCTGTTTATATGACCATTTACGCAACGTGATAGATCAGAAAACGCTATTTAAAACCCATGGCAATTCGCATGAATATCTGTTCGGTGAATACTTTCAGCAAACTTCCGCTGTAGCTTCCCGTCAGCAGAAGGATGACAAATCCGGCAATTATCTTAGGCACGAACGTCAGCGTCATTTCTTGGATTTGCGTGAGCGCTTGAACAAATGCGACGCCTACGCCGATAACCATTGCGGAACCCACAACTGGACCAGCGAGCACAATCGTCAGCCAGATAGCCTGTTGAACGAGCTGAAGTGCATCACCTTCTGTCATGATGATATGGGATATCCTATCGATACGCCTGCGGTGATCGGGACTTGAGTTCCGTCGGTCAGGATCGCAGTCGAGCCTGAGGAGTCGATACGGACCGACTGAACCACGCCTTGCGTGCCATCCGTTCCCGTTATGACCAGCCCGATCATCGTGCTCGCCTGGGAAATATTGGAATTCACCAGAAGCTGGTCGAGCTTCGAATTCGCGTTGATGCTCTGCTCGACATTCGAGAATTCGGCAATCTGCGACATGAATTCGTTCGTATCGGTCGGATTGAGCGGATCCTGATTCTGCAATTGTGCGACCATCAACTGAAGAAAATCATTATAATCGAGCGTCGTTGAGGACTGACTGCTCGAAGACGTCTGCGTACCCGACGTACCGCCGGTGGCTGGAACCGTGGTCATGCGACCTCCTTGCTGCGTTCTTCCGAGGCGTTTGCCGCGACCTCTAACGGAAGCAGCGTTCTCACTTTCTTCAAAGCATCGAACGGCCTGTCGCCATCCAGCATGTCGCCGGCCTCCTTGAGACCGACAAGAATCTTGGGATCGCGGATGCTGGCTGAGAGGTTCGATACCGATTCCCTCGCCATCGTCCGCGCTTTCATGTAGAGCGCCGGATCCATGAGCATCATTTGAATCATGAAATACAATTGCCGCAGAGGCGTCGTTGTATCTTCCGGCTTCATCACGTGCTGTTCGAGCAGGAAGACGACGTCGTTCATGAGCTCAAGGCTGACCTTGCGATCAACGCGCAGAACGCCGCCGTTGATGAAGATGCGTTCACCGGCTCTCAGGGTAATTTTCAGGCCGCCAGCCATCAAAGACCTTCCGCGATGACATTTGATACGTCGATAAGGCCCGCGAAATTCCGCGACCTGCCGTTGCTGATCGCCTCGGCTTCTTTGAGCATCCAGATCCCTATTGAGATCAACTTGGCTCGCACCTCGTCCGGCAACCCATTTTCGGGTTTCGCGAGATCTTCAAGAAAGAAGCTCCAAAGCCTGTTTAAGAAGATGATCGCGTCTACGGCTTCGCGCGACTGCGGTCCCGCCTTCTCTGCCGTCTTCAACAGGGCCACAGATTGCTCCAGGGCGAGGCGCTCGTTCTCGCGCTGCCGATTTCCGGACTCGCTCAATGTTTCTTCATATGAGAACTTATACATCTTTCGCCTTCCGCAATCCGCCCTTGGATGCCGTCGTTAGTTATTCAGGTAATCGAGGATACTGAGATTGTTGAGCTGGCTCGTCAGCGAATACGCAGCCTGAAGCGCCGTCGAAATCTGCGACAACTGTGTCGTGACTGCTGCTGGATCGATCTGTTCCAAATTGTCGATCGACTTCGTTAGAAAATCGACTTGCGAGTCGATCTGACTGTTGGCGTCAGTAACGCGCTGTTGCGTGACGCCCAGGGCCGACTGAACTTGCGTGAGACCGCCCGTCACGTCTCCGGTGAGGTCGCGAGCCTTCGAGATGATCACCTGCTGCGTACCGCTGTTCAGGTTTGCAAAGCCGAGGCCGGAAATCATTGCGAAAGCTTCGCCCAACGACCGGAATGTGCCGTTGTCGGCTGTCACTGACGTATCGATGATTTGGTTCCGAGAGATTCGGCTGCTCACCGGTTTATCCGATGCGGCCGACCAGGTGCTCGACCAGTTTGCATCCGAGAACAGATTGGCGAACTCATTGTTGAGAAAGTCGCTCATATCATTGGGCGAAATACTGGAGACGTTGGGGTCATCCGGACTCATGCCGAACTTGGCGGTAAAGGCGGCGGTGATCGCCTGCGCTCCAGCCGATGGCGGCGTTCCAAAAAAGTCTTCCATGGGCTGGACGTCGGAATTGATGCCCGCGAACAGATACTGGCCGTCGAGCGAGGCGTTGAGCTGATCCTGCAGCGTTTGCATCCCGGCCTTCGCCGATTGGATCAACGTATCCTGGGACGTGGCGGCCGTTTGCGCCGTGATCAGACTCGAGAGAAAATTGGACGTGCTCTTCGCCAGCGTATCAAGCGCTGATTGCGACGCGCTGAGACGGTTGAGCACAAGATTGTTTGAACCTTGGATGGCCTGGATCTGATCCATGTCCTGGCGCATCGAGATGCTAACACCTGTCGTCGCACCCAGGGTTACCCCCACGTCTGCGTGCCTGCCCGTCGCAAGCTCTTTTTGGGCGTCGACGAGCTGCTGCTGGTACTTGGCTATCGATCTGAGCGTTTCATTGGAGATCGAAGCGGAAGAGATGAATGACGAGGAAATCATGAATGTCAGCTCGCTGCCTGTAAGAGCGTCGAGATCATATTGTCGACGGTGCTGATGAGACGGGACGAGGCTTGAAACGTTCGCTCTAGCGAGAGCAAATTGGTCATTTCCTCGTCGAGGTTCACACCGGTGGCCTGCGACAACGAGGTGGCGGCGCGATCAGCAATCGTTTGGCGCGATTCCGCCTCGTTACTTGACGATTGACGTAGCGCTTCGAGCCACGAGACCGACGACTTGGCGAAATCGAGCATCGAGCCCGTCGAATGAATCTGGGTCGAGGAATCGAAGGCTTGGGTGGAACCGAGATTCGTTATCAGCTGCTGGATGCGGTCCGTATAAGATGCGCCGCCGTCGCTGTTGTAGGTGTAGCTCGCGCCGGCAATACCGCCATCACGAATGAGCTCGGCGTTTCCGCCCTGGGTCGGATCAACGCTTGCGTTGATCTTGATCGAGCCTGCTAGACCTGGAACGATACTTGTCGGCACTGATGAGGAGCCGCCGTCGGTAAACAATCCGGCTGCATCGGGCAAACCACTTCCAGATTGATCGCTTTCGGCAAAGGTCGAGATCAGACCGCGGGCCATTTCATCGAGTTGGCTTTGATACGTCGGAGCGATGCTGTCGCGGACTTCAACGAGACCGGCAAGCTTGCCGGAGCTGATCGACATCATGTGCGGCGTGCCTGCAATCGGCACACCATCAGCATAAACCGGCGATCCGACGGAGTTCGCGGACAGATTCGCAGATTGCTGAAAGGTCACCGACCTCGCCGTTTTGTCGAACAGAGTGACGCCGCTGTCCGTGTAGATGGCCATATCGCCATTGTCGCGCGTGGCCGTCCGAATTCCTATTTCATTCGACAGTTGCTTCAATACTGCATCGCGCGCGTCCAAGACGTCCGTGACGTCCCTGCCGCTACCCGAGGCCGACACAACCTGCTGGTTGAGTGTTTGGAACTGCGAAAGAAGGCTGTTGATGTTGCCGACCGATGTCGCGATGTCGGAATCGGCCTGATTTCTAACGTCAGTGACTGCCTGTGTAGCTTCGTTGAGAGACGTCACCAGCTCTTGTGCGGCGGTTACGACTGTTGCCCCGACCGCGCTATTCTGAGGAGTAGCAGAATAGTTCTGAAGTGCCGTGTTGAGCTTCGACATCAAGGCGGCGGGCGACGTATCAGAGTCCGTGTCGCCCACCGTATTCTGCAACTGATCCAAGGCCGAATTGACGGCCGATTGCGTTTGGCTGCTTGCGTTTGCGTCGAGGTACGTGTCGAGAAGCAGCTTGTTGGCTGTTCTCGTCACGCCCGCGATGCTGACGCCACCGCCCGGCCCGCTGACGACGTTCGCGACTTTTCTGCTTGCGTCCGTATTGTTTACGCGCGCGATGTTCTGTGAGACGACAGAAATCTGCTCGGAAACCGTCGAAATGCTTGAAAGCGCATTACTCGTGCTCTGCGTAAGCGACATCAGCTGGGCCTTTATTTCCTATGTTTTCCGTCACCGAACGAGGTTGACGAGTACGTCCAGGAGTTCGGTGCCGGTCTGAAACACTTTCGAGTTTGCCGTGTAGTTGCGTTGAGCCTGGACCATCGTCGTCAGCTCGGAAGCAAGATCGACGGTGCTGCTTTCCAATGCGCCCGAGATGATTTTGCCACGACCGCTCTCGTTAGCGGTGCCGAGCTGCAAATCTCCGGACTCCTTGTTCGTGGCGTAGACGTTCCCAGAGATCGCCGTGAGATTGTCCGGGCTCGCGACGGTCGCCAATGGAATCTTGAATGCGTCGACGCGTGAACCGTCCTTGTAGACTGCCGTCACGATGCCTTCGTCGCTGATCTCAAGACGGTCAACAGCAGACGGAGGACTGCCATTCGCGCTCGGTGCTTCGGCACCGGTCTGGGGCGAATAGCTTGCGGCCAGCTGGGTCATCTTGCTGATATCGAGCGAAAATGTTGAGCCATTGGGGATGTTGACGCTCAGCGCTTGCGGGCTTGTCGAGGTCAACGCGCCTGTCGTGCCGTCGAACGTCACGTTCGTCGTCGCCAACTGCGAGCCCGCTGCGTAGGGGAAGCCACCGTTGGTCGCGCCGGCCGCATTGTATACGGTTATCTGCCAGGTGTTGTCGGCCGTTTTTGCGGAATAGACGTCGAGCGTCACTTGATGACCGAGGTTATCGTAAGTGACAATCGAGGTCTTGCCGGCATATTCCGCCGTCGCAGCGTTCGCCGCCGGGAGGTTGGCCGCGGCAGTAATGTCCGCGTCAGCAGGGAGGTTTACGCCGAACTTGCCGCTTGTCGAAGGCGTTGCCTTCAGGCCAAGGCTGCTCGTGCTCACAACCTGAAGACCGGCGGCACTGTTAACGACGGAACTCGAGCTGCCGTCCAAAAGGTTGTAGCCGAGCAGCTTGAACCCTGCAGCGTTCACCAGATCGCCATTGGAGTCCGGAACGAAATTGCCTGCACGCGTCAAGAAGGGCGTTCCAGAATCGCTTTCCACCATAAAGAATCCGTTGCCGCTGACCGCGAGGTCGGTCGGCGACTTGGTGTAGGTGAAGTCTCCCTGCTGGGAGACCGCCCGACGAGCGATGGTCGAAACGGAACCAGGCACGTACTCTGCGACGCTGCCTTCCGCGATGAGCGTTGCGAATTCCGTTGATGCGCCTTTGTAACCAGTGGTGTTGATATTTGCGATGTTGTCCGCAACCGTACCCATACGGTCAGACTGGACAGACATGCCCGAGACGCTGGTAGTCATTACTCCGTAAAGACCCATCGACATTCTCCTCGTCGCGAATGATGCTCGGCGCAATTGAAGCATCTGGGCCTTGCGTGAGACTGGTTTGCGCTGCTTCCGCGGGCTGTGCAGCATCATCGCTGGCAAGGTCTTTCAAGCGGTAGCCAAGGAAACGCTGGGAATCGATCGGATCGTGACCAAGTCTCTGCTTCAGCCGCTTGCGCAGGCGGCTAATGTGGCTTTCGATGACGTTCTCATGAATTTCGTCATTGAAGATGCCGTACACGCGATTGAAGATCTGGGTCTTCGTAATGCGGGTGTTGCGGCTCAGCACGAGACACTCGAGGATCCGCCGCTCACGACGCGGCAGGGGCAGCACTTCTCCGTTCACGATCGGATCGCGACCGTCGAAGAAAATCCGGATGCCACCAACATCTACACATTCGTCGACGATCTGCATCCGGCGACGAATGGCGCCGCTGCGTGCCAAGACTTCGCGGACGTGAAAGGGCTTCGCGAGGACATCATCAAACCCGAGCGAGAAAAGCTCGAGCGTTTCACTCAGCGCTCGCGCTTCGATCAGCCCCATGAGCGGCGCGCGGCTGCGTGCTCTGATCCTTGCGGATATCTGGCGCCGGTTTGCCACGGCACCAATCAAAAAGCCCTCGATAACCGCGATATCGGCATCATTGATGAGTTCGAACCACTCCGAGAACTCGTTTGGATCAACTGAAGTTGCCGCTACTCCTTCGCGTTCAAAGCACGCAACGTATCCCCCCGCGACCGTCAAACGGTCGTCAAGCACAACGAACATGATGCCCCCCAAGCCCCGCAAATCATTGGCACAGAAGGAAATACAGTGATTCACGTGACTTATTAACAATTATTTCATTATTGCGTGGGTCGGAAATGCCACGCCAAATCATAAGTCCGCGCCCGCTCCTTGCGTCTGCATCTGTTCTTCTAGTCGTCGCTGTGACTGAGGCTGCGAAGGTGGAAGATGGAACGCGCTCGCCTTTTTGCCGATCGTTGGGAAATCGATAAATTTGAATTTATTTCCAAACGATTGCGTAAACCAAAGACTTCTTAATTCAGGCGTTTCTCCGGAATAGAAAGATCCGCTTGCGAATTAATGGCTATATGCTGCGTGTTTGCGCGTCCTGACGCGCGGATTTAAAGTTTGGGTGCGTAAATGAATAAGACCACGTTTGAAAAGTTCATGAGCAGCTTTCAGACCGAGGTCCTGGTTCCGGAAAGCATCGAGGCCGAAGACGAGCGGCGCGACGGCATCCGGCACATAGCTCGCCAGCACGTCGCTTTAAACTTTCGCGGTATCCGGCTCATCTGCGACCTCGTCGACTTATCGGAATCCGGAGCAAAAATTAGCGTCGGGGACGGAATCGTCCCGAACGTCGGTGACAGAATCGCGCTGACGCTCTTCGATGGCACGATGCTCGATGGCACAGTGACTTGGCTACGCGACAAACACCTTGGCTTAGAGTTTCTCTATCCGGTTCCTAACGTCGATGAACGACTCGACTTTGAAAATCTCGGTCGGGAATTTTTCGGCAGAGCCGTAACGCTGCAAAAGTCGACTCGACGGCCGTGATTGGCGGGACGTGACCCGTCAGCGTACTGCAAGCTGCGTTTCGTAACGTTCCGCGATCCGGCATTTCGCTTCGAACCGCGGTCCGAATGACATCACGGGAACCCCTTCCGTCCGATTTTGAATCGATCATTGACAGTTTGTTCGGTCGTGACGATCGGCCAGCCGGTGTATCACGCCCCAATCGTCTTTCCATCGATGGTTTAGAGGCCGCGTGGGCCTTGGCTGCTGCTTCTCGCGGCGGTGTGGGAAATTCTCAAACCCCTCCGAAACACCCCTACGCCTTCGATGAGCAAAGCAGCATCAGCGCAGATCCGTTGCTCGATCCGAATAAAATCTTAATTGAGCTTGGACTCGACGCTAATTTTTCCGAAGCTGACATCGCGACACTGCGGCGAGAATTTGCACTTAGAAATCATCCGGATCGTGTGCAGTCCGAGCTCAGGGAGCTTGCGACACAGCGCATGATGATCGCCAATGATCTCATGGATCGCTACGTTGCCCGGTTGAAAAAGAGTGAACGCTGAGCCTCGCGAACTTATCTAAAATGCGAGATTGTTCTTTCGCGATGTTCCCACGAATGTCGGGTAATGTCTCATCGTAGCCGGCCCTCGACCGGCAGAGAATGCGATGGGGTTAAAGATGGACGACGTGAGCGCCGACCTTAAGATGTTGCAGTTGCGTATGGCCGGCATGGGTGCACAGCTCGACGGGAATTGGTCAAAAGTTCTCGAAGCGCAACGCCATCTCGATCGCGACACCGACGAATGCGCCTACTGGCATGCCGGCTATCATCAGGCGCTTGCGGACGTCATCAGTCTGCTATCGGCGAGCCAGGCTAACGACGACATTTCGGACACGTCCAATCTGTTCCGCGCGGTCGGCTAGGGTGCAGGATGTTTCCGTTCGGCATGAACTTGTGAAATATCTCGCATTCTTTTTCGAAGGCCTGACGTTCATCCGCGAAATGGCGGAACTTGAATTGCGTCGCGGTTCCGATATGGGCTTTCAATTTTGATTTGAGGTCCTCGCCGGCGCTTCCGACGTATGTAATCGCAAAGCGCCCAAGATGATCGACGAAGCCAAGCGCATACGTACCCGGACAACGATCGACCAGTTCTTCCTCGATTGCATCAGACGCGAGTGGAAATGGACCACGTAGCCCAGCTCCTGCCAATTCCTGCTGCTGCATCATTTAACGAGTCCTAGATATAGACTGCGTTGCCGGACCTGACGCCGGCAACTTCAGCCGGCGCCGGCTGCTGAGTGGATTCTCTGGGGCGGCGTTGGGCCTGATCGGACGGCGATCCATCACGTCTTTGCATCTCGCCATCTTGCCGGCCCATGAAGCCCGAACGCGATGGATCTCCATCACGGGACGGGGAGCCGTTCGTCTGCCATCCGTTCGAATTCATGGTGCTGCTGGCGGAAGTATCCGTAATCTTCATGCTTGAGATGTCGTAGCCTGCATCTTTTAAGCCGCGTTCGAGATTTGGCCGATCGTCGTTGAGAAGCTTGGCTGTCGACGCCTTCGATGCTTCTGCTTCGATCGACAATGAATTCGAACTGAGACTCAGACGGAGCCTGACCGAACCAAGATCCGCCGGCGACAACGTTAGATCGAGCGTGCGCAGAACGGGCGTTGTGGTTGCCCGCGTCGGCACGTCGACGGATGATGTTGCTGCGCTGGCGTCGGTCGCAGTCGATGCCAAGCTCGTGATTACGCCGTCGCGAACCTGATTGCTGACGTTAGCCGCGTTGGCGTTGGACGGTTTGCTGGTTGCAAAAATCTGGTCGAGGGACGACACAGCATCCGGCTTTTCCGTCTTCTTGGCCGCCTCTGAAGCTATTTCCGTATGCGACTGCGATTGCGTATCGCTCTTATTTCCGCTGTCGTTGTTAAGCGATGCATTCGCATTCTGATCGGTATTTGCCGCTGCGATTGTCGGCTGCGCTACGGACTGCGACGCGTCGCCCGATAAGTTGACGTCCGGCTTCTGTTCCTTTGCCGTCGTGACCGACGCAACTGTCTGAGCCAGAACGGCGGCCGCGGATGGCGCAGCCTTATCCGTGTTCATAGCCGAGAGCTGCGACGCGACGCTCGTCATGGCGTCGGAATTAAAGTTCCAATGCGTCTCCCGTCGATTGATCGCAACCGGCACAAGCTCGTTCGTATCTTGCGGAATGGCGTCGTGGTCGACGGCGACATTAACAGTCCCATCGTCGGCTTTTAGGTCGCCGGAATTTCCGAAGATTCTGTTTTTTGCATCCATGAGAGCGAGAATGCTTCTCTGCTGCATCAACGCTGCTGACCGGACCGGAGCCTGAGACGCATCGGTGTTGGTCGTCACGGAATCGGTATTCGTCGCTGGCGTTTGATCCGGTGTCAGATGTGCCGACATGAGATCCGGAGATGCTCCCGCTCCGTTGGTTGATTTCGAGACCGTGTCTTTCGCTTGATCCTGGCCGACGCTGTCGAAAGCATCCTCGAACGAGCTATCGTCGTCATCCGATTTTCCCTTGCCGTGCTTTCGCTGCGACGTCTTTCGCGTTTTATCGACATGGGTCGCAGCATCGCCATCATCGCGCGGCGCGCTCTGGGTCGCGCCTTCCGACTTGGGATCGTTCTCATCCGTCTGCTTGAGGCGACCGCGATATCCGTTCGATGCTTTTCCCGATACGGATTGCAGGAGAGCTTCGGCTCCGCCAGATGCGGCGCTTCCAACTGCTGCCGTCATTTCCCACTCCTAGTAATCATTGAATCTGCTTCTTTTAAAATCTCGTCGGCTTTACTCAGCGCCGTCATTGCATTCTTTTCACCCGGAGCCTGCGCCACAGCTTGCGGAGCGGTCTTTCTGACAGCAGTCGGCGCGACGTCTGTTCCGGTTACTGTTTTGGCGATAAATCCCGCCACTTCCCGGATCTCAGCGTCGTCCTCCGAAAGCCGATCGACAGTGATCTGATCCAGCGCCTTCATAGCATTTACCGCATCGTTCGAAGGCGCTTCGGCTGCGGCCATGTAGAGGCGCGCACGTTCCTTATTCTCTGGTGATGCGTTCGGTGTTGCGAGAACTTTAGCAGCAGCGGCCTTCGCAAGCTTTAGCCGTCCCTGTAGCAAACCCTCACCGGCAAGATCGATGAACAGCTCGGACGCTGGCTGCATGTCGTCGTCATCGAAGGTTGCAGCGAGGCGATCGATGCTTTCCTGATTATCGAATTCCCCGTGCTTGGCGGCTGCTTCCGCAAATTCTCGAAAGAGCTTCCAGGCATAAATCGACTTGCCGAATTCCTGCACATAGCTTGTCGTCAGCATCAGCGCCCGGCTCGTATCGCCAGCATCGAGTAATACAGGAATTTCGCGCCGCGCCGACGCCTCGTCGATCGCGGTATGGGGACACGCCAGACGCGCATCATCGAGCAGGCGGATCGCGGTTGCGTGATCATCTTCAAGATAGAGCGACGCCTTGGCCAGCGCGAACGGCCCAACGAGGCTGACGTCGAGTGAACGGGGATCTATATCTTCAAAAAGATCGCGCGCCTTTTTAGGCTGACCCTCGGCAAAGCTCATGATGCCCGCAGCCAAATTCTGATCCGCGACGCTCAAAGAATTCTGCTTGATCAGTGGTTGCAAGACGCGCGCATCACCGCCACTCAGAACATAGAGCAGACTCGTACGGACGTTGACGTAATCGTCCCACGCCTCTGGGCTGAAACTCTTCACTTCGCGCGCGATGTCGATCAGCAGACGCTGTTGCTCCGCAAGCGCAGCACGATCGCCGCGAATGATCTTGTCCTGAACCGCGCCCAACTCTTCCAGAAGACGCAGCGTATGGCGACGAACCTGAGCTTTTTCGCTCGCATCCTCTGAATAGATTGGAACGCCGTGCTCGGCCGCGATAACCTCGTCGTTTTGACCGAAAATAAATGCGGGCTTGAAATACGCCAACGAGCCCGCGGCGAGGCCCGCGAGCACAACGAACGACGCTGCAGCAATCAGCGCGATCCGCTTCATTTCTTATTCTCTTTAATGAGGATATCGATGCGGCGGTTGGCGGCCGCGAGAGTGTCGTCCGGCACTTTCGGGTCGCGATCCGCACGGCCTTCGATGGCGACGACGCGAGATTCGTCGACGCCGCCACGCAGAAGCATGTAATAGGCCATTTGGGCGCGAGCAGCGGAAAGGCGCCAGTTGTCATAGACCCGGCTCTTGTACGGACGCGAATCCGTATGGCCGCGAAGGATGATATCCCCCTTCTTGCTGCTCAAGACACGACCGATTTGCTCCATGACAAGGACGAGTTCCGAGCGCGGCTTTGCCGAACCGACCTCAAACATGCCGAAGTTGGCATCGTCCGTCAGACTGATGAGTAATCCTTCGGGCGTCGCTTTCACGTCGATCATCGGCAGTTCGCGGGAAATGTCCGCGACGGCTTTGCCAATCTGATCCCGCAGGGCTTTCGCGTCCTGATCTTTGTCGTGATCCTTGTCGTGCGTCTTATCTTCTTTCTTTGCCTGATCCAACGTTGCAGGAGTTTGCTTTGTGATTGTGTCCTGCTGCTTCGGCTTATCGCCGACATCATCCATCGATGCGCGCGCGGAGAGCTGCTGCTTTGGGTCCTGCGTAACCGGTTTTACGTTTTCTGCGGGCAGGGCGCGCGCCACGTTGGACGGGTGCTCCGGCACGATCGGCGCGGCTTGGGGCGCAGGCTTCAACCTGACATCTGACTTTCCGGCCTTACGATTGATGCGATCGAACGGATCGTCAATATTGCCGTCTGATGGGCTAGCCGCCGTCGTAGACTGACTTGCGCGTGCCTCGTCCGCGAGTTTTTCAAGCAAGTTGCCAGGATTGTCGAAGAGCGCCATCTCGCGAAGCTCTTCTGCGCTCTTGCCCCCCGATCCGACACTCGATTCGTGCGAGGCGTCGTCTTTGGCGTCACCGCTGTTTTCTTTGCTGTCGCGATCGGCCTGCCGTTTCGAGGCGTCGTCGACGACCTGCTTTTCGAATCCGCGCTTACTTTTCTCGTCCGAGTGTTTCGACTGCGTCTCGACGAGATCTTCAATGCCTTTCGGCGCCGCATAGCGATCGGTCAAACGCATCGGATTGAAGTAGGCGGCGACCTGCACGATGGTTTTTTTGTCGGCTGCATTGATCAACCACATGACCAGAAAAAACGCCATCATGGCCGTCATGAAATCGGCATATGCGATCTTCCAGACGCCGCCGTGATGCGGTTCTTCCGTATTGCGCCGGCGACGAACAATGACGAGAGGTTGCGATGATACGTCTTCGCGGCCGTCGCTCATGGTACTAGCGCCTCAAGCTCGGCGATCCACGCCGCAATGTTGACTTCGATTTCGGTGTTTTCTATGTGAGCGCGAACATCTGCACTCGGACTTTCCGAATATCCGATCTGAAATCCGGCCGTCGGCAGCCGTTCGTTAAGATGCTGGATAATTTCGGCCGGGCCTTCAATGTGGATCTTTGCGCCTTCCACCAAGCCACGCAAAATCGCCCTTTCGAGATCCTGCAACGCGCGATCCTGTAGACGCCCGATGAGCCAGGGCCGCAGCAGCGTCGCGACCCGCTCAGAGATGTCTTTCTCAATCAGACCTGACGCACTTTCCAAACGCGCAACAAGCTGCTCGGCGAAATCGCGCTGCCAGCGGTCTTTTTCCTGCGCGAGCTCGTTCGCGTGATGAATCTTGGCTTCGGCGAGACGATGCTCTGCATCGGCCTCGGCTTCCGCACGGCCTTCTGCGTAGCCCTGCCGATGGCCATCCTCGAACGC
Organism: Hyphomicrobium sp. MC8b; assembly: GCF_905067615.1. Classification (NCBI taxonomy): domain Bacteria; kingdom Pseudomonadati; phylum Pseudomonadota; class Alphaproteobacteria; order Hyphomicrobiales; family Hyphomicrobiaceae; genus Hyphomicrobium; species Hyphomicrobium sp. MC8b. The sequence continues at coordinate 4,077,633 of NZ_LR898465.1, forward strand.
GGCTTTCAGCTGCGCTTCATGGTCCGGCTCTTCGACGTCAGGGGTGACGCGACCGAAATCCCTGAGCAGGGAGAACGCCGAACTGTGAGGCCGAGCCGTCATCCGTTCTTAACCCAATGCTTCATGATCGCAGTCGCTTGCTCTTCATCGCGATCAATAATCGCGCTGAGCTTCTCGACCGGACCGAGTGCCAGCGAGCGTCCGAACGCCAGTCCGCTGCCAAAGTCTCCCGAGCCGCCGCCCATGCCATCGAATGGGTTGGCGCCCGGTTCAAGCAACGGCGACGCCATTTCGGGCATGTCGATGGGAGCTGCGCCCGTGCCCGTAATCGAAGCGAGCGGCGCCTCGATTGCAACGTTATCGGCGCTTTCAATCGCGGGCCTATCGCTTGAGAGCAGGGTCCGCATCACGGGCCGGAAGCCAGCCATCACGACAATTGCCGCAACCAGCAGGATCGTCAGCGATCGGATGCCGGTTCCCGCCAGGCCCATCAACAGCGAAGCCCATGCCGTTCCCGACGATCCGTCTCCTTCAAACGGAGACGGCGCGAAATCGACGGCAGCGACACTGATGCGATCACCGCGCTTGGTGTCTATGCCGGCTGCGGAAAGGGCGATCTTCTCAATTTCAGCGACCTGCTTATCGACGTCTTCGGGCTTTGCGTCTTTACCCATCGCATCCATCAGTCGCTTTTTGTTGACGACGACGGCAACCGAGATGTTCGCGATCTTGTAGCCTTCGCTCGTCGAGGAGGCCGTCGACGAACTGATCTCGTAGTTGGTCGTTTCCTCCTTGCGATCCTGATTGCGTTTGTTCTGGTCTTTGTGGCTCGTTTGTTCGTTCGGAATGTTTTCCTGGACGCTGACGTTGTTCTTGCCGGCGCTGTCCTGCGAACTCTGAGCTTCCTTGATGTATCGCGTTGATCGCTCGACCTTGCTGTCGGGATCGAACTTTGTCTCGTTCGTCTGCAGCTTATCGATATTCAAGCGGGCGATGGCACTGACTTCGAAGTTGTCCAGACCGAGATAGGGCGACAACGTGCGGCGAACGCTATCCTGAATCTGTTTTGAGACCGTGTGCTCGAGTTCGAGCATCTGTACCGGCGCGTCGCCGCTGGCGAGACCATTCCCAGAGCCTCCAAGAATCGAGCCATCGGTGCCGATAACCTGGACTTCGTTCGGCGTCATTTCCGGGATCGCCGAGGCAACCAGATGCTTGATGGCCGGCGCTGCAGTGGCATCTCCGGCAACATCCGTGCGAATGACGACAGACGCCGACGGCGCTTCTTTCTTGACCTGAAGCGCATTCTGATTCGGCATGAAGATGTGAACACGCGCAGCTCTCACACCCTTCAAGTATTGGATTGTTCGCGACAGCTCGCCCTCAAGGGCGCGCACGCGCGTCACTTCCTGCATGAACGACGTGAGCCCGAGCGCGCCGAGCTTATCGAACAGCTCATAACCCGCTGTTTGGCTGCCGGGCAGTCCCTTTTCCGCGAGCAAAGCGCGAGCTTGTGCCGTCTGCCCGACCGGAACGCTCAACTTCGTCCCGTCCATGCTGCTTTCAAACGGGATGCCGGCTTCGGTCAGCTCCGTGCCCATGCGGCTGATGTCAGGAGGCGTCAGGCCGACATAAAGCGTCTCGTAGCTTGAGCGCGACGCGAAGTAACTGCCTATGGTAATCAGTCCGAAGACGAGCGCGCCGGCGATGCCAAGCGCCATAAGGCGCCTGCGGCCGAGACCCAGCAGACTGCGATAAAGGTTCTCTAATTGACGCCAATCCATCTCTCGACCTTGCCGGCAAAGTTTCCGGTCAACGGTAGGGACGGAACCTTGTGCAAAGGTGACGGGCCGCCCTCCGTGGCCTGATCCGCGCTGGCGGAAGAGGTCAGGGGTGGCGGCCCGTCTAACAGATCGGATTGTATGGGTGCCTGACGCCGCTCGGCGTCAGGCGTTATTTATTAGCCGCGGAAGAGCGACAGGATGTTCTGGCTCGACTGGTTAGCGATGCTCAGTGCCTGAACACCGAGCTGCTGCTTGACCTGCAATGCCTGCAACTTTGTCGATTCCTGATTCATGTCAGCGTCAACCAACTGAGAGATACCGGTGGTGATCGAGTCCATCAGCGACGATACGAAGTCGGTCTGCAGATCGATACGCTTCTGCGCCGAGCCAAGGTTCGTAGCTGCCGTCGTCATGGACTGATAGGCAGCGTCGACGCCGGCGATGTAGCCGTTCAAGGTCGCCTGATCGGTCGGGCTGTCGGTCAGCGAGCTAATGTCGATGTTCATAACCGACGTACCACCCGTCGTCACAACGGCGCCCGTAGACGAACGCTGCGAGTCGAGGATGCCGCCCGCGCCAGAAGCGGTCGAGCTATCGAACAGGATTGACGTCGAAGTATCGACGCTGATTGTTCCGATAGAAACACTGCCGTCCGAGGCACGAGAGAACGACGAAACGATCGTCTTTGTCGCGCTGTAGCCAGAGCTCGACGAATCGACCGAAACCCAGTTCTCGCCCGAGAAGCTTGCTGAGGAAGCGATGCCCTTCAGCTGATCCTGGAGCTGCGTGATTTCCGATTGAATCTTCGTGCGGTCAACGCCCGGCGATGCGGCCGCAACGAGTTTGTCTTTGATCTGGCCGACGAGATCGATCGACTGGTTGATCGCGTTGTAGGCGACGTCAACAGTGCCCTTGCCAAGGCCGAGCGCGTCCTGCACGGTCGAGAGTGCCGAGTTGTCCGACTTCATCGTGGTCGCAATCGACCAATATGCTGCGTTATCCGAAGCGCTCGCGACCTTCAGGCCGGTCGAAATCGCGTTCTGCGTCGTCAGCAAATCTTTGGAAGTCTGCCGCAGCGACTGCAATGCAGTCATTGCGGAAATGTTGGTATTGATACTGCTCATGCCCATGTCCCTTGTCCTTTTACTCAGCACAAAACGCTACTGGGGACATACCGGATCTACCGGCTTGACAGATCGGCGTCATGCCTATGGCGCGTGTTCGCTGCCACCCTGTCATCGGCAAGATTGATAGACGAGAGTCGTTTCCTAATGGTTAATTTTGACGGTTAGAATGTTAATTATTTTGCTCGGAGGCGGATTCTTAATGACGCACGTCATCGAGCTAAGTGAATGATTTCACAAGTGCTCCGACGAGCAAGCTCCATCCGTCGACCAGCACGAAGAACAGCACCTTCAGCGGCAACGCGACGACGGTCGGCGGCATCATCATCATACCCATTGCGGTCATGATCGTCGCCACTACCAGATCTATGACGAGAAACGGCAGCGTCACCAAAAAGCCGATCTCAAACCCTCGGCGCAACTCAGAGACCATGAACGCAGGTATGAGCACGCGCAGGTCATCGGGACCCGCCTTGTTCTGCTCCCCGAAGCGTTCTGCAGACATCTGTTCGAACAGCGCGAGATCCTTGTCGCGCACATTCGCCTTCATGAACGTCCGGAAGGGCGCCGTCGTTCGCACGTAGCCATCCTGCTGGCTGATCTTGTTCTCGACCATTGGTTTGACGCCATTATCCCAGGCGTCCTGGAAGGTCGGGGCCATGACGAACAGCGTCATGAAGAGTGCGAGGCTGACGAGAATCATATTGTTCGGCGTCGTTTGCAGCCCAAGACCGGCGCGGAGGAATGAGAAGGCAATCAGGAATCTCGCGAACGATGTCACCATCATCAGCAAGCCGGGCGCGACCGACAGGACGGTCATCACGACAAGAAGCTGAACGATGCGGCCGGAAACGCTGGCGTCTCCCGCGGGAAAAAGCGTCTGGAGATCGATTGCCTGCGCGGCAGCCACGCTCGAAGACGCTGCCAAAAGGATCAGCGCGCACAGAATTTTCTTGATCATTCGAGCACCAATCCACCTATCAGAAGGCCCAGAATGGCGCCTCGGCCGCGGACACGTGCGCGATCATCGAGTTGCTCTCGCAAGTTCTGGAAGCCACGCACGCCCTGGATGTCGGCAAGGGAAAGGCCCTTCAGGTAGGCGATCACGTCTTCGCGGACCTCTCCGAGCAACGTTGTCGTTTGGGGCGTGCCGTGGACGACGATAATGGAGACATCGAGCCTGGCGCGGACCGCAGGCTCGGAATTCAAATCCGTAATGACCGACGGTATGGCCAGCTCTATGGCGTCGCCCGGGAACCGCCCAGCGATTGGTCCGGCCGGCGGCGGCGCTTTATCGGTTGGCCCAGAATTCTGAGGCGCAACGTCGGGCATTAGAAGGTAGCCGTAAGCGCCGCCGCCGCCGGCGCCGAGAACGATCGCGATAAGTGCCGCTATCACGAAGCCGCCGATGCCACCACCCGCGTTCGACTCGTCCTTTTTTCGCTTATCTTTTGCCACCTGGCTCTCTCCGCCGACCCGAGCCTTAGAAGGGCGAAAGATTATCGAGAATCTGCTGGCCGTAGGCGGGCTGCTGAATTTCCATGACACGGCCGCGGCCGCCATATGAAATTCGCGCTTCAGCAATTTTCTCGTAGGAGATCGTATTGTCGGTCGCGATGTCTCGTGGCCGAATGACGCCCTGCACATTCAGGACGCGTAATTCGAAGTTGACCCGCACTTCCTGCGAACCGCTGACGACGAGATTGCCGTTCGGCAACACCTGACTGACGACGGCGCCGACAAGAAGATTGATGTTTTCAGAGCGGTCGATGGAGCCTTTCGAGTCCGTCGCCGTGGTGCGATCGAGATTGCCATCGAGGCTGCCCGATCCGGTCGGTCCCGGTGCGCCGAAGCCAAAATTGAAATCTGCCGATGATTTCAGCCCAACGCTCGAATCACGTGAACGATTCAAATTGTTATCCAGCGACGCCTTATCGTTGATCTGGATTTTGACAGTGACGACGTCGCCGACCTTGAGGGCGCGTGCATCGCGAAAGAGGTCGGCGCCGGAATCCTGCCAGGTGGAGTTACCCGAATGATAGGCAACAGGTGTCACGGGAAGATTGACGTGCGCCGCCTGACCGGGAGCCAAGCCGCTTCCCATCGGGGACATTGCAGGTGCCTGCGAGACCTCACGCAATTGATCTATGGCACACGCGCCTAGCAGTAACGACAGCGACGCAGTCGCTGGAGCCACCCATCGAAATCTATTGCTGGGCATTGGCCTTGTGCTCCGGCTGAATTGCGAGTTCGCCGGCACCGGCGATAACAGCGGAGAGACGCGCCGCCTTCGCGACTTCCATCTCAGCTAGAATGGGGCTCGAAACTTTCGGTGCCAGCTTCGAAATGATTGCTGCGGATGTCATCTCGTCCATCGCCGCGAGCTGTCCCGCGGCGGCGTCCGGTTTCATCCGGCTGTAGATTTCAACGAGCGCGTCTGTAGCGTGCGCGACGAAATCCTCGCGCAGCTTCATCCAGCTTTTCAGGACCTCGGCCTTCGCATTGAGAAGCGCGATCCGGGCGTTAATTTCCTTCTGCGCCTTTTGAAGACCACGCGTCTGCTGAGCGATTTGGGCGGCCGACGTCGCATCGAGAATATTCGAGCAATACTGCTGCGCCGGGCTCAACTGCTGTTTGGTCGTCGGCGGGAGCGGCAGCGCGTCCACATCTGCGGCCTCGGATTTCTGAGCGCCTTCGGGCTTGGTGTCGTCTACCGCGATGCGGAACGAATAAGCGATCGGAGGCGTTTGCTCCGCCTTCTGCCGAAGCTCGTATGCGCGCTCGCTGCGATCGACGGGCGGACCAACCAGCGGATTGTGGATGCTTTCGGCCACTACCGGGATTGCGGTGGCTATGACAAGCAAACAGCCAACCGACCACGCCACGCCGCCGCGTTCGAGAAGTTTGCGTGCGATCAGAGATCTCATTGCACCACCAGTTCAGCTTGCAATGCGCCTGCCGTCTTCATGGCCTGCAGAATTGCGATGATCCCGATGGGCTTCAGCCCCATCTTATTCAGTGCGCTTACCAGCTCACGCAGATTAGCCCCCTGGAGCGTTGCGACCGTGCCGCCCGCTTCATTGACGTCAACCTGCGTATTGGGAACGACGACGGTCTGTCCACCTTGCGAGAACGGTAGCGGCTGCGACACTTGCGGTGTTTCGGTGACGCGAACGGTTATATTTCCGTGCGCGACGGCGACGGTCGAAATCTTCACTTCGCTGCCGATCACGATAGTTCCGGTTCGTTCGTCGATTACGACGCGCGCGGTCTGATCGGGATCGACTTCAAGTTCACCGAGTTCGGCCACTAGACGCGACGACAGGATATTCCGCGGTTTGCGTATCATCACGCTCTGCCAGTCGCGGGCGCGTGCGATCGGCATGCCGAAACGTTCTTTTGCGAAATCGTTGATAACGTCCATGACGCGCACGGCAGTCGTGAAGTCCGGATTGCGCAACTCGAACTCGAGCGGCATGCTTTCATCAAATGCGCCGGGGGCGTCTTGCTCAACAATCGCACCGTTGGGAATACGGCCGCGCGTCGGAATGCCGGACGTGATCGATTCCGCGGCGCCCTTCGCCAGATATCCCGAAATGGTGATCGGGCCTTGCGCAGCGGCGTAGATTTTTTGATCGGCGCCTGCAAGCGAGGTTAGAACCAGTGCGCCGCCAGCCAGAGATTTGGCATCGCCAATCGACGAGACCGTCACGTCGAAGCGTGATCCCTTCGAGGCGAACGGCGGAAGCTCAGCTGTTACCATAACCGCCGCGACGTTCCTCGTCCTCGGTTCGTATTGCGAGCCGCGAATATTCACGCCCATGCGATCGAGCATGGCCTGCACGGATTGCTGCGTGAAGGGCGAGTTACGGAGCGTATCGCCGGTTCCATTCAGGCCGACGACCAGACCATATCCGACGAGCTGGTTGGCGCGGATGCCTTTGAGATCAGTGATATCCTTGATCCGCGTAGCACCGGCACAGGCCGTCGCGGCAAGAAAATAAACCAGCGCGACAATCACCAATCTCATTGGTCATTCACCGCCAAGGTCTGATCAGGTTCGATACGCGCCTTGATGATGACGCCCGACTCGGGATTGCGGACATTGATAATTTCGCCGGCCGCACCCGACTGCAACGGAACACCGACGCCGACGATCGAGACGTATTTCGAATTGTAGACGAGCTTGTAGGTGCGGCCTTGCTTCACGAGATCTTCGGCGCGGATCGCCATCTCGGGGATGAGTTCGCCTGGCAGCAACGTGCGCCGTGCGATCCGGCCCAGCAGATCCTGTTCTCGCTCTCCAAAGACAGGCGGATTGCCGGGGTCGACGATCAGCTGACGCTCGATAAGATTCGTATCCGTTATCCGGTCGCCGGGATAAATGACGGCGCGCGGCACAAATACGGTTCGGCCGGGATCCTCCGCGCGCGCGTTGGACGCAAATGCGCACGCGGCGAGCAGCGTAAGTCCGAGCTGAACTGTCTTTTGTGTTTTGCGCCAAACGGACATCACCGAATGTCCTTCGTTATCACGTTATACATATCGTCGGCGGCCGAAATGACTTTGGAATTCATTTCATAGGCGCGCTGCGCGGTGATCAGCTCGGTGATTTCTTTGACGGGATCGACGTTCGAGCTTTCGAGATAACCCTGCTGGATCGTACCGAAGCCCGTATCACCTGGGGTGCCGAGAACAGGGGCACCGGACGCTTCCGTTTCCTGAAAGAGATTGCCGCCGAGTGGCGCGAGGCCGGTTTCGTTCGCGAAATTGGCGATGGCGAATTGCCCGAGGAGCTGCTGCGTTCCGCCGACAGTCGCATACACCTGGCCAACCGCGTTGACGGTGATGTCGGTCGCATTTTGCGGCACGGTAATATTTGGAATGACCAGGTTACCGTCGAGCGTGATGAGCTGGCCGGTGTTGCTACGGTTGAACGCGCCGTCGCGCGTATACAGGATTTCGTTGTTCTCGCCTTGGACCTGGAAGTAGCCACGACCGCTCAACGCAAGATCGTAATGGTTGTTCGTCGACGCGAGCGGACCCTGCGCAGAGAGATTGCGAATGGCGACCGTGCGGACGCCCAATCCGAGCGTGTTGCCTTCCGGGATAATAGTGTCGTCGTCACGGGCAAGCGTGCCTGCGGGGCGGTCGCTTTGGTAAAGCAAATCCGCAAACTCCGCACGCGAGCGTTTGAAGCCCGTCGTGTTGATATTGGCGACGTTGTTGGCGATCACCTCAACGTTCGTCTGCTGGGCAGACATGCCGGTCGCTGCAATCGAAAGTGCTCGCATAGCTTATATCCCTCAGATCTGCATCCGGCTGATTTCTTGGTATGCCGCAACGACCTTGTCGCGAACTGCAACGACGGTCCGAAGCGCCTGGTCTGCCTGCATTACGGCTTGCACCACTTGCTGCAGCGGTGCCTTGCCCTGCATGCCCGCAATCGCGGTCGTCTCACCCGTCTTGACGGTCGAAATCGCATCAGCGGCCATCGACGCCATGATCTGGGCAAAGTCGTTTTCGGGAACAGCCTGAGTCGCCGTTGTCGGCGTCGTTCCTGCTATTGGCTTCGAGGCCGTAACGCGGCTGATATCGGGCGACAGCATTGCAACGTTCAGGCTCATTAGGACCTCAGAAGATCAATGGTCATCGAGACGATTTCGCGAACCTGCTTGATGACTTGAGTGTTGGCGGTATAGGAGCGCGAGGCTTCGCGCATGTCGGCGAGCTCGGTCATCATGTCGACGTTGGGCATCTTTACGTAGCCCTTGGCGTCGGCCGCGGGATGGCCGGGCATATATTCGGTACGGAACGGAGCCTGATCGCGCGAAACATCTTCCACCTGTACGAGGTCGGTACCGCTCGCTTCGTCGGCGACCGATTCGAAGTTAACAGTCTTGCGCTGATAGGGATCGGCGCCAGCCGTCTTGCCGGTCGAGTCGGCGTTGGCGATGTTCTCCGACACGACACGCATGCGCGTCGATTGCGCGAAGAGACCGTTCGACGCGGCTCTCGTTGCGGCTATGAGCGGATCATTCATCGTTTAGCCTTTCGTCACCGATTGCAGCATGCGATCGAATGTTTTCATGATCTGGGTGTTGAGCGAGTAGCTGCGCATGACGTCGTTAGATTTCAGGAACTCCTGTTCCATATTGACGTCATTGCCGGAAACCAGAACCTCCGCCTGACCGTCGCCGTTGTCCTGATTGCTGATGGCGTCGAATTCGGGCGAGGAGAAATGCTGCGGGCTCGTTGCGGCCATCGGCACGGAGGTGCGCATTGCGGCATCGAAGCTTTCGACGTCCTTGGCTTTGTAGCCGGGCGTATTGGCATTGGCGATGTTCGATGAAATGACCGATTGGCGCTGCGCAAGCCACTCGTTCTGACGGAATGCGAGATTGAAGAGTTGCATCGGCTGCATGATCAAATCCTGGATAGCTCGTTATCTTTGTGCACGCGCTCGCTTGCGTAAGACTGGACAGAGCTCGAAACGTGCGACGTGCCAAAATGCGAACGTCAATTGAGACGAGCTTCGCCCAAAGCCTCATGAAGCCTGATTGTATTTTGGCTCGGGCCGACGGTATCACCTTCAAACGATATGTAAGTAATTTCGACAGCGGCCTCTTTGGCCTCCAGCATCAGGCGGAAATAGACGTGAACGGACTGATGGTGGAATTCCATATCGAGACAGACGCGCGGCAGGACGCCCCATTCCAGATAGACGTCGCCAGCGTGGCCGAAGCTCAGCGTTTCAGGCTTGAACGATAACTCGATCGACGATTGAACGAGCGAACCCACGCTCGCGATCTGCCCAGTCTTCAAATAACTGACGAGATCCGGCAGGTCGATCAATCGGAGATCGGTCGCCACGCTCCGAATGCTGTCTCCGAGAATCTTCTCACGAACCTGCGAATGATCGATGCGTATTGGAATCATCGACTGCTTTTCCCTTAGGCGCGAATGGTGCCCGCTCCATTCTTCCTGGCCTGGAGGCGAAGAAGAATTTGTGCAACCGCTTTGTAGAATTCGACGGGGATCATTTGATCCACTTCCACTTTTGCATACAGGGACCTTGCGAGAGCCTTGTCTTCTATGACTGGAATGTCATTTTCTTCAGCGATCCGACGAATTGACAAGGCAATAAGATCTTGTCCCTTCGCAACGACTCGCGGCGCACCGCCTTCTGAACGCACGTAACGAAGCGCGACGGCGAAATGCGTTGGATTCGCGATGACAAGAGTTGCGCGCGGGACGGACGACATCATTCGCTGTCGCAGGCGTGAACGAGCGATGGACAGGCGTTTTGCCTTGATATGTGGATCACCCTCCGCCTGTTTGCGCTCGTCTTTGACCTGTTGCGGCGCCATTCGCAGGGATCGCCGCCAAAGAATTTGAGCGACGGGATAATCGAAGATCAGAAGCGCAAACGACATCAGCGCAAGAGCGATCAGGAGGATAACGATGCTCTGTTGCGATAATTCCAATATAGCCGCCGGATCGTGCCAGATCGAATTCGTGAAGTCATGCCACAGATACATCAGGATGGCGCTGGTTATGATCGTGACGACGGACAATCGCAGCGAGAGCTTCAGAAACTCGACAAAACCGGAGGCGCTAAACAGGCGCTTGAAGCCTTTTGCCGGGGACAATCGGGAAATGTCCGGCATCACGCGCTTAAATATTAGTGCCGGCGTATTCTGAGCCACGGACGCGATCACGCCTGCCGCCGTGAATGTCAAAATGATCGGAGCGGTGATCGTCGCGGCTGTTTTTCCGACGACGTCGAAAAGCAAACCGAGATCGCCCCCGTTCTCGATGCGAATCGAGCCGGCATTAGCAAGCAACCCGCGCAACAGATCAGTGAAGTGAATAATGAACGTCTGGCCGAGCACGGCGATGACGAGAAGCGCACCAAGCAAGTAGGTAAAGTTCGTGGCTTCCCGCGACATGGGAACGTTGCCGTCGCCGCGCGCATCGTTCAGCCGTTTGTCAGTCGCTTCTTCTGTACGACTGTCTTTATCCTGTTCTTCGGCCACGGGCTCGTTCCCTCATTGGCCGATCTAGGCGGCCGCTCCGGAGATATCGATCAAACCATCGCCGGCGAGACGCAGAACCGAATCGACAATCGTCCGGCGCGCGTCGACGATATCGCGGGGAGGAACGTTTGCCGGGCTTTGCAATTCCGCTTCCGCCATACGGCGCGCGCGCGGCGCCAGGGCGGAGAGAACTTTGGTCTGCAGCTCTGCGTCGGTCCCCTGTAGCGCAAGGACCGTCCGCTCGACTGGAATGCCATCCATAAGAACTGTGAGCGCACGTGCAGGAAGCCGCAGCAGATCTTCGAACTTGAAGAGCATCTTGCGGATGGCTTCCGCGTCTTTGGGCTTGACGCTTGCCAGATATTCAAGCGCTTGGATCGACTCCTCTTTATCCATATTGTTGAGGATGCCGGCCAGCGAGACGTATTTGTCCGACGAGCGGCGATCGACGTCGAACAGCTCGTCATGCAAGCCGCTCTCCAGCGCCTCGACGACTTGCGGCGAGATCTGGCCCATGCCCAGGATGCGGTTCAGCAAGTCATTGCGCTTGGCGACGGGGAACGATTTCAAAAGCGCAGACGCGCGTTCGCTGCCGAGGCGATCGAGATAGTAGGCGGCAACTTGCGGAGATTGATTCTGGAAGTGTCCAACGATGATGTCATCGGGGAGCGCCGCCAGCTGAGCCCAGACGTCTTGTCGTGCGATGAACTGGTCGCTTGCATCACCGGACGACCTGTTTTCGGAGATGACATCCGTGACCAGGCGTCGGACATCCTCGGCGCGTCCGAGAAACGGTGCACCTTGCCCGAACTGGTTCTCGAATTCCTCAACGATGCCTTCGAGTTCGGCAGCGGTGATGGTCGGCATGATTTCAGCCGAGCGGACGAGAATATTCAGCTCTTCGGGATTGAACTTCTTCAGCAGACCACTGGCGCGCTGCTTGCCGAGTGCAAGAAGAAGAACGCCGACCTTTTCAGGTCCCGACAGGGCTCGCGAGTTTCCGGTTTGCATTGATGACGGGTCTCGCATCGAGCATCAGATACTATTATTTCGCTACGCCTGGAATCGCGCCGACCTGCGTCAGCACCACGCCGAACCGCGATGTTCCTTCGTTCAAAACGACCACCTCGCCGCGCGCGATCAGCCGGCCATTGACCAGAATATCGACGGGGTCGCCGACCATCTTGTCGAGTTTGACGACGGATCCTTTTGTGAGCTTCGCAAGGGTCGCCACCGGCATTTTCGCCGAACCGAGCACCACCTTCATCATGACCGGCAGGCCCATGATCATGGCGCTGTTATTGCCAAAATCCGACGCTGTCGATGGATCTGCCTCCGCCTGCGCGGGCTCGGCGATACCGGCGATTTGCCCAACACCGAATTCGGCAGCACCGGACATCGGCTGCTCGAAGGCGGCTTCTACCCCGTCGGGTGCATTGTCCGATTGGTCGATATCACTCGACATCATGGCAGATGATTTCCTTGCGCTAGCGCTTCCGGAGCTGATTTTATGAGTTGAAACATGCCGGAGCCTTGAGGTGTCGACGGATCAGAGGCCATAGAATTCATCAACCGCCTCTCTTTCATGATCGAATTCTTGATCGACGCGGAGGATCAAGCCGTTATCGCGCTTGCCAAGCTCGCACCAGAACAGCGGACTTTCGTCGGCGTCGAGGCGGACGCGAGACATGGATGAGAGTTGAAGCTCGATGACGGAGCCGACTTTGAACTTTTCGACTTCTCCGATCGCGATCGTGCGCTCTTCGAGCACGCCATTGAGCCCAATGAAGGCGCGGGCGATCTCTTCGGCAAGTTGCCTCGACCACACTGGATCGTCGTCCGTGTCCGGGCGGCTCGACGCCGGGCTGGCCACTTCTCCGGGGACAGCCGTCACGAGCAAATCGCGAATGGTTTCGAGTGCGGCCTGCGGGATGACGACTGTCACCTGACCTTCGTGGCCGTCATACTCCAGCGCAAGCCGCGCCGCGATCACTGGCGATGACGGGCCGAGGTTGGGTTCGAGCTCTATCTTTTCGACGATGTCGCCGACATCGAAATCGACGTCGGCAAGAATGGAAAAGGCGTTCGTCAACGCCCGTGAGACGCGACGAAACAGAACGCGCAAAACGTTAGCGTCGGTGCGTGTCGGCTTGCGCTTCGGGAGGCCGGTGCGCGGGATGCTTTCGCTGCCCGTCGCGGCCTCGACGAAAAGTAGGCTGATGTCCGGATCGGCGATGAAATATAGCCAACTTCGCCATCTTTCGGCTCGAACCACGCCCGCGAATGCACCAGCGGGAAGCGTACACGTATCATCGATCGTCGAAGCAAAAAGCTCGATGAGGCGAACGCGCAACGGAATGTGCGAAAGACTGCCGACTTCCTCAGCCATGATGCGCGGCAACTGGCCAAAAATCATTTGCAGGCCGGGAAGACGATCCGGCCGGTTTTGGCCGGCCGAAAGCGCCCGTTCCAGTGATTTTTCAGATTCCCGCAGCGATAGCGTCGCTTCCAATAGCGCGTCATCCGACATGATGGCCGCCCCAAATTTGCGTTTCGACGCAGACAGGCGACCGGCCGATCAGAGTGCGGAGCAGTCGCGTGTTCATTACGCCGCCTTTCTGTCCTGGCCTGAAGTTGCGCCACCGCCCATCGTCGCGGCCTCAACCTCGTTGATCGTCGGACGCTCGTACGCGGAGATCGCCTTACGGCCGTGCTCGATCGCGACCTGGGGCATGGCTCCGTTCATGAACGCTAGGAGCGACTGCTTGACGATGACGTAAGACCGCAACTTCTTATCGCGAATGATCTTCACCTTCGTCGCCAGCGGTCCGACGACCGCATACGAAAAGAAGATACCGGCGAACGTGCCGACCAGAGCGGACGCAATGAGGTGTCCGAGAATTTCCGGAGACTGGTCGATTGCGCCCATCGCCTTCACGACACCCAGGACGGCCGCGACGATGCCGAGCGCCGGCAAGCCATCGCCGACTGCGACGAGCGCGTGATAGGCCTTCATCTTGTCGTGACGTACCGTCTCGATCTCTTCATCCATCAGGGCTTCGATTTCGTGCGTACGCGCGTTGCCCATGATGATGAGACGAAAATAATCGCAGATGAAAGTCGTCAATTCTTCGTTGGCAAGCACCGTCGGCGCACGTTTGAAAACTTCAGACTCGTTCGGCGCATCGATAATCATTTCCATTTCGGCGCGCGATTTATCGCGCAGCTCGCGCATCATGAAGAAGAGCAGGGCGAGAACCTCAATGTTCTCGTCTTTGGTCGGCGTGCTGCTCTTGAAGGCCTCAATCGTCGCCTTCCCGGCATCCTTGATGACTTTCATCGGATTGGCGACCACGAACGTGCCTAGCGCCGCACCCATGATGATGACGTATTCCCAGGGCTGCCAGATGACCAGCACGTGGCCGCCCATGGCCGCGAAGCCGCCTAGCATACAGGCGAGAGTGATAAACAGGCCGACGATAATGGTCACGTGAGCTTCCCGGAGCGGATTCTAACCGTAGCCATAAGGGGCGCTTTGGCTTGCGTGGGACTTGTCCCTCCGTATCGGGGCGCGCACGTCCTTTGAGTCAGCCCGCCACAAGTTCTTGAGGCTAGCCTTTCCCCAAAGCTGGTCCTGACAGAATCGATTCACGGCATGCAATCCAATATCTACGTCGCTCTTTCTGCCCAGTTGTCGCTGCAGCGGCGCCTCGACACGCTGGCAAATAATGTCGCCAACGTGAATACCGTCGGCTATCGCGGCGAAGAGGTCTCTTTTGAGGAGCTTGTCTCGCAGCCAGGCAAGGAGTCTGTGAGCTTCGTCTCGAAAGGCGAAAATCACATATCGACCAAGACAGGCGAAATCACGCAGACCGGCAATCCCCTTGACGTCGCCATCCGTGGCGACTCGTGGCTTGCCATCCAGACACCGAGCGGAGTTGTCTATACGCGCGACGGCCGTATGCAGATGAATAAGGAAGGCGTTTTGACAACACTTGAGGGCTATCCAGTCCTCGATGCGGGTGGTGTTCCGGTTCAGCTCAACCCTGATGACCCGCCGCCGACGATCAACAAGGCCGGCACGATTGAGCAGGCGGGCAACAATCTTGGGGCGCTTGGCCTTTATACGATGCCGCCGGGCGCCCGGCTGACGCGCGCCGAAGGTGTCGCCGTTACTTCCGATATCCAGCCGGTTGCTGAACTCGATTTCCTTCATAACGGCGTGTTGCAAGGCTACGTCGAGAAATCAAACGTCAATCCTATTCTCGAGATGACGCACCTCATCACCCTGCAGCGGAATTTCCAGGGTGTCAGCACCATGCTGAGCGATACCGAAACGTCGCTGACGGATGCCCTGAAGACGATTGCGGGCTCGTGATGAAGCGCCAGGAGCATCATCGGTGAGCGCGAGCGCTGCAACGGCATTCGATCGCTTGGACCTTCTGATGGCAACCGCTGCCGCGCGGTCGCCTGCGCATCGCGTTTCCGGCCGCGTGGTTCGTATCAGCACGACGTATCTCGTCGTTGCGGGCCTTTCGAAATTCGTGTCGCTCGGGGATTGCGTATCGATTTCCGGCATCGGCGGCACAATCCTCGCCGAAGTTGCGACGATCGAAAGCCAGACAATCAACGTCACGCCGTTTATCGCCGACCATCGAATCGAACTCGGCGCGCGCGTTACGACGATGTCCGGGCAGCTGTCGCTGTCACCGGATGAATCCTGGCTTGGCCGCACGGTCAACGCGTTGGGCGAGCCCATCGATGACGCCGGTCCGCTCGTTCGCGGGGAGCGTGCTTATGCGGTTCAAGGTTCGCCGCCATCGCCGTTGCGTCGGAATAGGTTAGGAACTCCGCTGACGACGGGCGTCAAAGCCATCGACCTTTTCACGCCCATCTGCGCCGGGCAGCGCATCGGCATCTTTGCAGGCTCTGGCGTCGGCAAGTCGACACTGCTTGCGATGTTGAGCCGCGCACCTTCGAGCGACGTCACAGTCCTAGCGCTCGTCGGCGAACGAAGCCGCGAAGTCCGCGATTTTCTTGACGATACGCTCGGCGCGACGCGCTCACAGGTGGTCTCAGTCGTCGCGACGTCCGACGAAAGCCCGATGATGCGTCGCCTCGCGCCCAGCGCCGCCATGTGCATCGCCGAATATTACCGCGACCGCGGCAAGACCGTGCTGCTCATCATCGACTCGCTGACACGATACGCGCATGCCATGCGTGAACTGGCGCTGGCCGCCGATGAGCCGCCCGTTGCGCGCGGTTACCCGCCGAGCGTCTTCAGCAATCTGCCGAGGTTACTCGAACGGGCTGGACCGGGCGAAGCCGGCGCCGGAACGATCACAGCCATTTTGTCCGTTCTCGTGGACGGCGACGATCATAACGATCCGATCGCCGACGCAACGCGCGGCATCCTCGACGGGCACATCGTCCTCGATCGCAGCATCGCGAGCCAGGGCAGGCTGCCCGCGCTCGATCCGCTGGCCTCACTTTCGCGGCTCGCGCCGAAGATCAGGACAAAGAACCAGACGCAATTTGTGACGCAATTGATCGAAGTGATTTCGCGCTACGAAGACACCAGAGATCTTCGCGCGATCGGCGGCTATAAGGCGGGTAGCGATTTGACCCTCGACAAAGCCATGGAAATCGTGCCGCGCGTTTACGATGCTATGAAACAATCTCTCGACGAAGATCCTGTCGATGACGTCTATACGTATCTTTCTCAGGTTCTCCAGGGCGGGCAACGGCAGCACACCGCATCGCGCTAAAGTTTTGTTCGCTGCCGGCCAAACAACGTTCTGACCTCGGAGCGCGGCGACAATGGTAAGTTCAACTGAAAATATCGGCCGCTTGGTCGCGAACGAAGTCCTTCTGCAGGCAGAGAGGCAGCTGCTTCAAAATCGCGACAAATCAGGACAGCAGCCAACGGACAAGCAGCCGACCGCTACTCCCGTGCCAATTTCGCATAACGAGAAGGCGGTTTCCTCAGTCCTGCTGACATTACTCGACGAGCAGCTCGACGCCCGGCTGGCGACCTCAGCGGACGGGTTCCGAACGCAGGCGCCGACACAGCAGCCTGCTGGCGATACGGCAACGGGAGCGAGCCGGGTCGCGGCGCAATATGCCGAAGCTGACGCCGTATTCAGGCCGGACGTGCCGACCGAGCAACGCCTCCTCCCGACCGATGCGACCAATCAGCAGATGCTACTGGCTGCGGCTTCGCCTGAATTGCGAATGGCGATGCAAAGCGCGTTCTTTTCCGCGGCTGTACGTGCGCAAACCGAGACCGAAGAGACCGCCGGTCGCAAGGGCCGGCGGGGTAAGCCTGAGACAGGCACAAATGGCACCGTTCTTATTCGGATCGGATTGGCAGGCGTCGCCGGTCTCGCCTTGGCAATTTTGCTTGCGGCCGGTTTGGCGCGGTAGCCGCTTCAGCCTTCAAGGTCTCAACCCGTGCGCAACTGGGGTTCGGGCTCGACAAATTTGCGGTCCGAATTGTTCGACCGCTTGTCGTTATCATCGTGATTGCGGCCGGACGGCGGATCGGCCATGTGGGACAGAAGCGATAGCATCACTTGATCGCTACCGATGGGCGACAGCTGCGGTACGCTGACATCGGTAGAAGCCATGCGCAAGATGGACCGCGAGGGGTTGCTTGCCGTCACTGATCCCGACGATGGGACGGCGGCTGATGAACTTGCAATCGCCGAAGCGCTTGCGGCCGCGGCCATGGCGGCAATCCCGGCGCTCGCACCTTGGGCGGCCGGATTTCCCTGGCCAAACCATGCGACCTCCTGGAGGCGCCGCTGCACCAGACCATCCACGACGTTGCCGCCTGCCTTGTTGTATTGCAGGAAGAGTGACCGCGCTTTATCGAGATCGCCGCTGGCAACGGCTTCTCCAAGTCCGCTCTTCGACCAAGCCGTTCCGGCGTTGTATGTCAGCGATGTCAGAGCGGCCTTGCTGCCCTCGTCGAGATTGGGCGCGAACTTATCGACGAATTCCGCGGCTTTTTGCACTTCAGACGAGAAGCGGCGATCGGCTTCAGCCTTGTCGATGACTTCGCCGGCAAAGCGTGCGCGTGTGCCGTAGCCATTCGAATTCTGCGCGTAATCCCACCGGGCTTCCGCGGTATAGCCTTCGAACTGCTTTATGGCATCAAGATAGCTGGGATCGACCATACGGGGATGCTTGCCACGCCGAGCTTGCGGCAAGCTGGTGTCACGACGCGAGCGGGCAAAACAAGCGTTCGCTAGCGACGCGAACGCGCAACGTCTCGCAGTACGCTGGCTTCGAGTTGTACTTCGTCCAGACGATGCTTCAGCACGTCACCGATGCTGATCAGGCCGACGACCTTGCCATCAACAACGACGGGCAAATGCCGAATGCGCCGTTGCGTCATGACATTGGCAACGGCAGCAACGCGATCGTCGGGCGCGCAGGTTACGACCGAACGGGTCATCAAATTAGCGACGCGCATTTGCGGCAGGTCGATGCCGAACTCGTCGATGCCGCGGGCGAGATCTCGTTCCGAGATGATGCCCTGCAAGCCGCCCTTGTCGTCCAGGACCAACATCGCACCGACTTGCTCTTTCCTGAAACTGTGGGCGAGCGCGCGCATCGTGGCGTTTGCCTCGATCGTCTTGATCGCCGATCCCTTCGATTTCAGAATGTCCGAGACCTTCATCTCGTCGCTCCAATCCAATCCTGTAAGGCCGCTGCAATTGCTTGCGTGCAACCGATATATAGCCTCGAGAAGGTCCGCCCGATCCTCAGACGTCAGCGGATCGTGAGGGCTGCGATCGCGCCCCGTCAGCAGGCTCGTCAGATTGTCAATGAGAACCGAGTCCTCGCTGAAGGCCGGGCTCTCACGGCAAAACGCGCTTCGCGTCGTGATGACCGGAAAGTCCGAGGCCTTTGCAGCCTGAGCGCCGCGACGACCGCCCTCGATCACGAGACTGTGCTTGGGATCGCAGCCGAGACTGGAGCGGACCTCGGCGTAAAGCCGGGCGCATTCGCCCTTGCCGCTCTTGTCCCCTGAGACAACAACGTCGAACAGCTGTCGGCCACGATCACCGAACAAAGTCTTCAATAGCCGCTCGGTATCGCGAGGCTCGAGAAGAGAGACGAGAACTAGGCGCAGACCGTCGCTGCGCGCAGCAATGATCAGATCACGGATGCCTGGGCGCGGCTCGACGACCATCGACGACAGCATTTCTCCGAAGACCTTGGAGGCGCGCCGATGCATCGCCTGAATGAGGAGGGTGAAATCCTCGGTCTCAGGCTTTCCGCGGAGGAAAGCGCGCACGTAATGAGCCATGCGGGCCTCACCACTGCCGAGTTTTGCGGTCAGCGCGAACCCTTCACGATCGCACGACCAATCAAATCCGGCCTCTGAAAAGACCTGTGCAAATGCCCTCCTGCGGACGTCTTCCGTTTCAGCGAGAGCACCGTCTGCTCGGATGATGATCGCCTGCAGCGTCATCGTTCAACTATGATCCAATCTCGATTCAAATATGCGTTTCTAGGTATCCCGAGTCACGATGGCCGCCAACGCGACGTAAGGTCTGAGATGCAGCCTTGAGCTTGGCGCAATTGCGCTGCGGCATGGGCGGTCGGCTGACGTTGCAGCGCAACAGCGTTATGTCAGAAGCTCACCGGAAAGCCACGGCAGCGAGCGTCGCAGAGCCGACAGCGTCGATGTTTCAAGCGACGATTTACAGGCCTTTGTCAGATCGCGCGGCAAGGTGCCGAGCTCCAGCCGGCGACTGACCAGCGTTAACGTTCTCTTAAGCTGGGGGCCCGGCAGGGCGGCAGCTCGAATATCGCGATTTTCAAGGGCCGCTTCGGCGATACAGATCGGCGTCGAAATCGCGAAGCCCTTGCCGCGGGCTACCATATCGCTCACACCGAAGGGCGTATCGAATTCCAGCCCCTGTGGAAAATCAATATTGAGACGGCGGAGATAGCGCTCGATGTCGATGCCGGTCTTGGACCGAGCGCTATAACGAATAAAGGGGAGCTTGCCGGCGAGCGCCGCCAGATCTGTGACCGTCCGCGGGATTTTATGCCGCGCCGGCAGCACCAATATATACGGCTCGGTCACGAGTTCGTGACGATCGAAGCCCTCGATGTCGCTCATGTCATCCACGCCAATGAAAAGGTCGAGATTGCGTGTCAGCAGCGCACCGGCATGCGTGGCGGTCAGGCCGGACTGCACCGAGACCTGATCCGCGTGGTTGACCAGAAACGAGGCGATCGGGCCGGTCAGCGCCCGCGACAGACTATCCACGAGGCCGGCGCGAATGAGGGCCAGCCGGCCCTTCGCCGTGTGGCGAATAACGGTTGCGAGCTGACGTGCTTCCGACACCAGCGCCGACGCCCGCTGTCGCATGATCTCACCGGCCGGCGTCAGCGCTAAGGGCCGGACGCTGCGGTCGAAGAGCTTCACGCCCATGCGCGCTTCAAGGTCGGCGACCGCCTGAGATACGGCCGGCTGCGTCAGCGAAAGCTTCTTTGCGGCAAGCGCCATCGAGCGGGCATCGCAAACGCCCAGAAATGCTTCAAGAGCGTGAAGATCAAAGGGCAGTCTGTTCGAGCGCGTAGCCATGGCCCGGCAGAATAAGATTTTCTTATATTAACGTCAATCAGCGACTGATTTATAAGAAAACAAGTTGATACGGCGCATCTTCCTAGCGCCGGGATCGTCGAGACAAACCGCAGATACGGCCATGTTCAG
This sequence comes from Hyphomicrobium sp. MC8b, assembly GCF_905067615.1. Classification (NCBI taxonomy): domain Bacteria; kingdom Pseudomonadati; phylum Pseudomonadota; class Alphaproteobacteria; order Hyphomicrobiales; family Hyphomicrobiaceae; genus Hyphomicrobium; species Hyphomicrobium sp. MC8b. The sequence goes on from NZ_LR898465.1 coordinate 4,098,319, forward strand.
CTCAGATCGGTACTCGATTTTTTCCGTCCTTGCGGAGGCGCTGCGCGGCCAGACCGGCTGGAAGCCGGCATGGCGCAAGGCCACCCCGAAGCCTTCCTATGACATCGTCATCGTCGGCGGCGGCGGCCATGGCCTCGCCACTGCATATTACCTCGCGAAGAGGTATGGCAACGCCAACGTCGCCGTCATCGAAAAGGGCTGGATCGGCGGCGGCAACGTCGGCCGCAACACGACGATCGTCCGCTCGAACTATCTGCTGCCAGGCAACATTCCCTTCTACGAGACCAGCATGAAGCTCTGGGAAGGGCTCGAGCAGGATCTCAATTATAACGCCATGGTTTCGCAGCGTGGCGTCCTCAACCTCTACCATTCGGATGCCCAGCGCGATGCTTATGCGCGGCGCGGCAATGCCATGCGCCTGCACGGCGTGGACTCCGAACTTTTGGATCTCGATGCCGTTCGCGCGATGTATCCCTGGCTCAACTACGACAACGCGCGCTTTCCGATTAAAGGCGGTCTCATTCAGCGGCGCGGCGGCACGGTGCGCCATGACGCGGTCGCATGGGGATACGCTCGGGGTGCGGATCGTCTCGGGGTTGACATCATCGAAAATGCGGAAGTCACGGGATTTAGGATCGAGAACGGCAAGATCGGCGGCGTCGAGACGACGCGCGGATTTATCGGCGCGAACAAGGTCGGCTTAGCTGTGGCCGGCAATTCATCGCGCGTAGCCGGTCTTGCGGGAATGATGCTGCCGATCGAAAGCCACGTGCTGCAAGCCTTCGTCTCGGAAGGCATCAAGCCGTTCATCGACGGCGTCGTTACGTTCGGCGCAGGGCATTTCTATATCAGCCAATCGGACAAGGGCGGCCTGGTCTTCGGCGGCGATATCGACGGTTATAATTCTTATGCGCAGCGGGGTAACCTTCCGGTCGTCGAGGATGTTCTCGAAGGCGGGATGGCGCTGATGCCGCGGATCGGACGCGTACGTCTCCTGCGTTCGTGGGGCGGCATCATGGACATGAGCATGGACGGCTCGCCGATCATCGATCGGACGCCCATCGAAGGCCTCTATTTCAATGGCGGATGGTGCTACGGCGGCTTCAAGGCGACGCCGGCATCTGGACTGTGCTTCGCGCATCTCTTAGCACGCGACGAACCGCATGAGGTTGCGAAAGCCTATCGCCTCGATCGCTTCCGCACCGGCCACATGATCGACGAGAAGGGCATGGGCAATCAGCCCAACCTGCACTGAAGGCGAGCCACCATGCGCATCAAATGTCCCTTTTGCGGCGAACGCGGTAACGATGAATTCTCCTATCTCGGGGACGCGAGCGTCGTCCGCCCAGATCCGGCAGCGCCCGATGCTGCCGACGCATTTTATGCTTTCGCTTACGAACGCCGGAACGTTGCCGGACCGACGCAAGAACTCTGGTATCACGCTGCCGGATGCCATGCGTGGCTGGTCGTCACGCGCGATACGCGCACACACGAAATTTCCGATGTAAAGCCGGCTCAGGACGTCGCTCTCGAACGTCAGAATTCTGCGAGCACCACACCATGACGCAATCGCAAACATTCCGTGTGTCGGGGCTAGGCCTCGTCGACCGGACCAAGGCGCTCGACTTCACCTTCGACGGCGTTCCCTACACGGGATATGCCGGCGACACGCTGGCGTCGGCGTTGCTCGCCAATGGCATTCGACTGGTCGGACGGTCGTTTAAATATCATCGTCCGCGCGGCATCCTGACTGCGGGCTCGGAAGAACCCAATGCACTTGTCGAGCTACGCTCCGGTGCGCGTCGCGAGCCGAATACGCGCGCGACCGTTGCCGAGCTTTACGATGGCCTCGAAGCGAAAAGCCAGAACCGCTTTCCGTCACTGTCGTTCGACTTGCTTTCGATCAACGGGCTTCTGTCGCCCGTTTTCTCGGCGGGCTTCTACTATAAGACCTTCATGTGGCCGGCGGCGTTCTGGGAAAAGCTCTATGAGCCGATCATCCGGCGCGCGGCGGGTCTGGGATCTGCCGCAAATGAGCCCGATCCCGACATCTACGACAAGGCGAACGCGTTCTGCGACGTGCTCGTCATCGGCTCGGGTCCAGCGGGATTGATGGCAGCGCTTTCTGCGGCGCGCGCTGGAGCGAAGGTCATCGTCGTCGACGAAAACTTTGCCTTGGGCGGCCGCCTTCTCTCTGATGTGCGAGGCATCGATGGCAAAAGCGGTGTCGAATGGGTGAATACCGTCGTCGCCGAGCTTGCGGCTTCGTCCAGAGTTCGCTTAATGCCGAGAACGACGATTTTCGGTGCCTACGATTCCAGTACGTTTGGTGCTGTCGAGCGGGTGGCGGATCATGTCGCCGTTCCCGCAACGGGCGAGCCGAGGCAGCGCCTTTGGCATATCGTCGCCAAGCAGACGATCGTTGCGCAAGGCTCGACCGAGCGGCCGATCGTGTTCGGCAACAACGATCGGCCGGGCGTGATGCTCGCAAGCGCCGTGCGAAGCTACATCAATCGCTTCGGCGTGGCGCCGGGCCAGACGGCCGTCGTATTCTCGAACAACGACGATGCGGCCAACACAATCGACGATCTCATTCGCGCCGGCATCACCGTTGCAGCACTTGTCGACACGCGCCCCATATTGCCGCCTGAGATCAAGTCGAAGGCGCGCAAGTATGGCATCCGCGTCTTCGAAGGCGCCGCGGTCGCTGACGCTACCGGCAGACAGCGCGTCACCGGCGCACGGATCGTTGCAGCTTACGGAACGTCTCAGACGATCCCTTGCGATCTGATTGTGGCGTCGGGCGGATTCAATCCCAATGTTCAGGTGACGACGCACCTTGGCGGACGCTCCCAATGGCAGGAGAATTTAGCTGCTTTCGCTCCGGGAGCGCTGCCGAAATGGATGACCGTTGCCGGCGCGGCCAATGGTTCTTTCTCGACATCGTCGTGCCTTAACGACGGTGCGCGGGCAGGCGCAGACGCTGCCGCTGCGTGCGGCTTCGCGGCCACTGTCGCTCCCGTTCCCGGGACGGACGATGAACTGACGGAAGTCTCGGCCTTCTGGCATGTCGAAGCGGCCAAGCAAAAGGCGTTCGTCGATCAGCAGAATGACGTGACGGCTGCGGATATCCGCCTTGCCGAGCGCGAAGGCTTCCGCTCGGTTGAGCACCTCAAGCGCTACACAACGCTCGGCATGGCGACCGACCAGGGCAAGACGTCGAATGTTAATGGCCTCGCCATGATGGCCGAACTGACGAACAAATCGATCCCGGCAACGGGAGCGACGTCTGCCCGTCCGCCGTATTCGCCGGTCTCACTCGGTGTTTTTGCCGGCGAGCATCGTGGCAAGCATTTCAAGCCCACGCGGCTCACGCCGTCGCACGACTGGGCGAAAGAGCGTGGTGCGGTTTTCGTCGAAACCGGCATGTGGCTTCGCGCGCAGTATTTTCCCAAGCCCAGCGAACGTGACTGGCTTGAAACGGTCAATCGCGAAGTAAAAACGGTCCGGGGCGGCGTCGGCGTGTGCGACGTGTCGACGCTCGGTAAAATCGAGGTTCACGGAACCGACGCCGGAAAATTTCTGGACCGCGTCTACATCAACATGATGAGCACGCTGGCCGTCGGCAAAGCGCGCTATGGCATGATGCTGCGCGAAGACGGCGTGGCGATGGACGATGGCACCGCTGCACGCTTTGCCGATGATCGCTATTTCATCACGACAACGACGGCCAACGCCATCAAGGTTCTGCAGCATCTCGAACTTTGCCGGCAGTGGCACTGGCCGCACCTTGACGTGCAGCTGTTCCCAGTCAGCGATCAATGGGCGCAATATTCTGTGGCTGGACCACGGGCCCGTGACCTGCTCGCCAAGATCGTCGATGCACCGTTCGACATTTCGAATGCGGCCTTCCCCTATATGGCGTGTGCCGAAATTACTGCGCTCGGCGGCATCAAGGCGCGCATCTATCGTCTCTCGTTCTCAGGCGAGCTTGCCTACGAAATCGCAGTTCCGGCGCGGCACGGCGATCTTCTCATGCGCAAGCTCATGTCGGAAGGCGAGGAATTCGGCGCCATTCCATACGGCACCGAAGCGCTTGGCGTCATGCGCATCGAAAAAGGCCACGTCGGCGGCTCGGAACTCAACGGCACAACGACGGCTGCGGATCTCGGCCTCGGCAAGATGGCGTCAACCAAGAAAGACTTTATCGGCCGCGTCTTGGCACAGCGACCGGGATTGGTCGATCCGGATCGCCCGCGCCTGATCGGGTTCAAGCCTGTAGACACTGCCGTGCGATTGCGGGGTGGCGCGCATTTCATCGGCAAAGACGATCAGCCGACTGCGCAAAACGACCAGGGTTACATGACCTCTGTCGCGTATTCGCCGATGCTCGGGCATTGGGTGGGGTTGGGGCTTCTTGCGCGCGCCGAAGCTCGCATGGGCGAAATTCTCAAGGCTGTCGATCCGGTGCGGGGTGAAAGCACCCTCGTCCAGGTGGTTCCGGCCGCATTCTACGATGTAGAAGGAGCACGTTTGCGTGTCTGATCTTGCGAACGGCCTTAGGGCGAAACAGCATTCCTCGATCGTTGAACGTTCGGACATTGCCGTCACGCACATCGCCGCCAGACGCGGTATGCTGGCGGGGCTGAACGATGCTGCCCGCGCCGCTTTTGGCGTCGAGTTTCCGTCAACGCCCCGAGTGCTCGAAGCGCGTGGTATAACGATTGTCTGGGCCGGTCCCGAGCAATGGCTGCTGATTGAGCAATTGTCAGGAAGTGGCGATCCGACGGCTCAACATGCGAAAACATTCAATGGGTTTGCGTCTGTCGTTGATGTCGCCGATAGCCGAACGATCTTCGGGATGGACAGTGCCCGTCCATCCGACACGCTCGTTCAGAGCATGGGCATCGACTTCGAAGATACTTCGTTTAAGCCAGGGGACGTTGCGATCACCCACGTCTCGCACCTCGGCGTGACCGTGTGGCGATTGCCGGACGGCAGGGGATATGAATTCGCCTGCGCGCGGACCTATGCAAAGGATTTCCGCAACTGGCTTGACCGGATTTGATCTGACATAGATTTTCCGCAACTCTGTGGCCTGCGTCCTTCAGGCATTGGACATTTTTTTTTCCCGTGGTGGAATAATCTTTCGCGACGTGCGAACCTGTTTCGATATTAAGTCATTTTCAGCCGCCGTCGTCGGCGGAAAGCCTTCATGTCAGAAAAGTCACGCAAAAACTCTGTCGAACTCGCCGAAGCCGAGCCTCTGGCAACGGGTTCGAATGCACCAGGCGCTGCCGAACATACGCTTGAGCAGGCCATCGGACATCAGGTTCGCCACCATCGGAAGCACGCAGGGCTGACCGTTGCCGAACTTGCCGCAGCATCGCAAATCTCGCCGGGAATGCTTTCCAAAATCGAGAACGGCCAGATCTCTCCGTCGCTCAGCACGTTGCAGATGCTGGCCTCAGCGCTGAATGTGCCGTTGACGGTCCTGTTCGCGTCGTTCGAACAGCGCCGCGACTGTTCCTACGTCAAATCAGGTGAAGGTGTCGTCATTCGACGTCGCGGCACAAAGGTGGGTCATCAGTATCAGCTTCTTGGCCATTCGCTTGACGGCCCGGTCGTCATCGAACCCTATCTGATCACGCTTTCGGACGATGCGGCCGCCTATACCGGCTTCCAGCATGAGGGGGTCGAGTTCATTTTTATGCTCTCCGGCGAAGTCGAATACGCGCATGCTGATCGTAGCTATCACTTGGCTCCGGGCGATGCCATTCTCTTCGACAGCGCGGCGCCTCACGGTCCTGCGCGCCTTATCGAGTCGCCTATGACCTACCTGTCGATCATCATCTATCCACGGCCATAATGCCGACGACCGGTACGGTCATAAATTTTCGACATTCCTTTAAAGAAATCTTCTTTCTTCTGAGTTGACAGATTGTCGCCGCACGATTACTGTCTGAGCCATTCCTTCGCGGCCCAGTCAGGAGGCAGCTATGTGCGGCATCGTCGGATTATTTTTGAAAAAACCAGAAATGGAGCCGCAGCTCGGAGAGCTTCTCTCGAAGATGCTCTCGACGATGTGCGAGCGCGGTCCGGATTCGGCAGGTTTTGCAGTTTACGGGGCGGCTGAAGACGGTCGCACGAAGGTCACCTTGCAATCGGCAAATGCCAAGAGCGACTTCGCAAAGCTCCAGGCCGCTTTGGCGAAAGACAAGAAGGTAGACGCCAAACTCACGGTAAAGGACACCCACGCGGTCCTGAGCATTCCGTCGGACAAGCTTGACGACATCAAAGCCCTGCTCGCCGCCGAGTTCCCTTCGATCCGGACCATGGCGACGGGCGAAAACATCGAAATCTATAAGGAAGTCGGCTATCCGACGGAGGTCGCGAAGCGTTTCGATCTCGCGCATATGTCCGGCACGCATGCTATCGGCCACACGCGCATGGCGACGGAGTCGGCGGTGACGACGCTTGGCGCGCATCCGTTCTCGACGGGTGCCGACGAATGCCTCGTGCACAACGGTTCGCTGTCGAACCACGCGAGCCTTAGGCGCGAACTCGTCCGCGACGGCATGACGTTCAACACCGAAAACGACACCGAAGTTGCTGCGTCGTATCTCACTTGGCGCATGAAGCAGGGCATGAACCTCGGTGAGGCGTTGGAAAAGAGCCTCGACGATCTCGACGGCTTCTTCAATTTCGTTGTCGGCACCAAGGAAGGCTTCGGCGTCGTTCGTGATCCGATCGCCTGCAAGCCGGCCGTCATGGCTGAAACCGACGACTATGTCGCGTTCGGCTCGGAATATCGCGCGCTCGCTGGTCTGCCTGGAATCGATAAGGCGAAAGTCTGGGAGCCTGAACCCGCAACCGTTTATTTCTGGCAACGCTGATGCAGCAGTTAATTGGGGAACTCATGCGTACGTTCGATCTCGCCAAGAGTCCGTTGCGCGAACTTAACGAAGAGCTGCACCGGCAAAAAGACGGCTCCAACGAAGCTCAGTGGGAAGTGCTCAATCCGCGCGGCGGTCACGCGATCGCCGTGGGTCTCGACGCGCCGATCAAAGTCGATGTGCTTGGTAGCGTCGGTTATTACTGCGCCGGCATGAACAAGAAAGCGACCGTCACGGTGCACGGCTCTGCCGGGCCTGGCGTTGCCGAAAACATGATGTCGGGCAAAGTCGTCATTAAAGGCGATGCCAGCCAGTACGCGGGCGCGACTGGCCATGGCGGCCTGCTCGTCATCGAAGGCAATGCATCGTCACGGTGCGGCATTTCGATGAAAGGCATCGATATCGTCGTTAAAGGCAATATCGGTCATATGTCGGCATTCATGGCGCAGTCTGGGCATCTGGTCGTGCTCGGCGACGCGGGCGACGCGCTCGGCGATTCGATCTACGAGGCGAAGCTGTTCGTGCGCGGCAAAGTGAAGAGCCTCGGCGCAGACTGCATTGAAAAGGAAATGCGGCCCGAGCATCACGAGGCGCTCTCGAAGCTTCTCGAAGGGGCCGGGATCACGGACGCGAAGACCAGCGAGTTTCGGCGGTACGGTTCCGCACGCAAGCTCTATAACTTCAACATCGACAACGCGGATGCTTACTGATGTCGCCGAAGATCCCGCTTACAACGCCGCGCCCCTCGGCGACCTTTGACGATTACACGCTGTCGGAAATCCGACGCGCTTCAGCTACGGGTATTTACGATATCCGCGGTGGTGGTGCGAAACGCCGTGTCCCGCACTTCGACGATCTCCTGTTTCTAGGAGCTTCGATGTCGCGATACCCGCTTGAGGGCTATCGTGAAAAGTGCACCACGACGGTAACGCTCGGCACGCGGTTCGCCAAAAAGCCGATCGAGCTTAAGATCCCGATCACGATTGCAGGCATGAGTTTCGGCGCGCTGTCGGCGAATGCGAAAGAAGCGCTCGGACGCGGCGCTTCGATTGCTGGCACTTCGACGACGACCGGCGATGGCGGCATGACGCCGGAAGAACGCGGCCAGTCGAAAACGCTCGTCTATCAGTATTTGCCGTCACGTTACGGCATGAATCCAGATGATCTGCGCAAAGCAGACGCGATCGAGATCGTTGTCGGCCAGGGCGCGAAGCCCGGCGGCGGCGGCATGCTGCTCGGTCAGAAAATCTCGGATCGCGTCGCAGAAATGCGCAATCTACCGAAGGGCATCGACCAGCGCTCGGCCTGCCGTCATCCCGACTGGACTGGTCCCGACGATCTCGAAATCAAGATCCTTGAGCTGCGCGAGATCACGAACTGGGAAAAGCCAATTTACGTGAAGGTCGGCGGCACGCGTCCCTATTACGACGTGGCCCTCGCGGTCAAAGCAGGCGCCGACGTTATCGTTCTTGACGGCATGCAGGGCGGCACGGCGGCCACGCAGGAAGTGTTCATCGAACATGTCGGCCTCCCGACGCTGGCTTGCATCCGTCCGGCGGTGCAGTCGCTGCAGGATCTCGGCATGCATCGCAAAGTGCAGCTGATCGTTTCCGGTGGCATTCGCAACGGCGCCGACGTCGCCAAAGCTCTTGCTTTGGGTGCCGACGCAGTTTCGATCGGTATCGCGGCGTTGGCCGCTCTCGGCGACAACGATCCGGCGCTCGAAGCGGAATACGAGAAGCTCGGCTCGCGCGCCGGCTGCTACGACGACTGGCATGAAGGACGTGACCCTGCCGGCATCACGACGCAGGATCCAGAACTGTCGAAGCGTCTCGATCCGGTTCGTGCCGGCCGTCGGCTCGCCAACTATCTGAAGGTCATGACGCTCGAAGTGCAAACCATCGCGCGCGCCGCCGGCCACAACAACATTCACAATCTCGAGCCAGAAGATCTCTGCGCCTTGACGATCGAAGCTGCGGCGATGGCACGTGTGCCGCTTGCCGGAACATCGTGGATCCCCGGGGTGACCGGAGCGGGCGGCTTTTAAGCCGCCCCTTTTTTCGCCGGTCGGGAAAGCACTCATAAAAATGAAACGCAAGCGTTGAGGACAGACAGTATGGCTCAGGATCTTGCCCAGCTCGCCAAAGAGCGTGGCATCCGTTACTTCATGATTTCATACACGGACCTTTTCGGAGCCCAGCGCGCAAAGCTGGTTCCGGCTGCGGCGATCGCCGATATGCAAAAAGACGGCGCGGGCTTCGCGGGCTTTGCGACTTGGCTGGATATGACGCCGGCTCATCCCGATCTGTTCGGCATGCCGGATGCATCGTCGGTCATCCAGCTGCCTTGGCGCAAAGACGTAGCCTGGGTTGCGGCAGACTGCGTGATGGAAGACAAGCACGTTCCCCAGGCTCCGCGCGTCGTACTGAAGAAGCTGATGGCAGAGGCGGCTGAGCTTGGGCTTTACGTCAAGACCGGCGTCGAATGCGAATTCTTCCTGATCTCGCCTGAAGGCACTGAGATTTCCGACGACAAGGATAACGCCTCGAAGCCCTGCTACGATCAGCAGGCCCTGATGCGCCGCTACGACATCATCGCAGAGATCTGTGATAGCATGCTCGAACTGGGCTGGGGTCCCTATCAGAACGACCACGAAGACGCCAATGGCCAGTTCGAAATGAACTGGAACTTCGACGATGCGCTGGTGACGGCCGATCGCCACTCGTTCTTCAAGTTCATGACGCGCTCGATCGCTGAAAAGCACGGCCTGCGCGCAACCTTCATGCCGAAGCCTTTTGCCGGCCTAACCGGCAATGGCTGCCATGCTCACATCTCAGTGTGGGACAAGGACGGCAAGACGAACATGTTCTACGACGCGGCCGACGAAATGGGGCTCTCGCAGCAGGGCTACCACTTCCTTGGCGGCATCATGAAACACGCCGAAGCGCTCGCAGCGATCACGAACCCGACGGTCAACTCGTACAAGCGTATCAACGCGCCGCGGACGCTCTCGGGCGCAACGTGGTCGCCGAACTCGGTGACCTGGACGGGCAACAATCGCACGCACATGGTTCGCGTTCCAGGTAAGGGTCGTTTCGAGTTGCGGCTACCGGACGGCGCGGCAAACCCCTATCTGCTTCAAGCCGTCATCATCGCTGCAGGTCTCGATGGCATCCGCAGCAAGGCGGATCCGGGCAAACGCCTCGACATCGACATGTACCAGCTTGGCCATACGGTAACGGATGCACCGCGTCTGCCGTTGAACCTACTGGACGCAATCCGTGCGTTCGACAAGGACACGTCGCTCAAGAGCGCTCTCGGCGACGAGTTTGCTGCGGCCTACATCAAGCTCAAGACCGACAATTGGAATTCCTATGCCTCCCACTTCACGGATTGGGAACGCGCACATACACTGGACTGCTAAAACAGCGTTTCTTAAGTCTTGCCGCAAAAGCTAAGCCCCGGCTATTTCGGCCGGGGCTTTTTTTCGGCGTAAGCCATGCTTCACGAGAGTGGCGTTGCCCAGACGGACATTGTCCGCCCCGCGCGGCTGTGGCAAATTCCGGCCCATATTCATTGGTTAAGCGGCTCGCGTCGCGATGCGACCGAGGAAGCCGAGTCAAATGTCGACAAAAACCACTCGTGCCGCATGTGGTGTTCGCGTGGTGGCGAGCACACTTTCCACCGAGGAAGCCGTTTCAGCCGCACGCGCCGAACTTGCAGATGGTGTCTTTCAACACATCATCGTTTTCTTTTCGATCAAGCATGACCCAGAGGTTCTCCTCAAGGCGCTGCAGCAGAATTTCCCGGACGTCACCATTTCGGGTTGCAGCACAGCCGGTGAAGTCGGTCCGCTCGGCATGACGCAAGGCGGGATCGTCTTCATCGCGTTCCCTGAGAAGGGCTTCCGAGTGATGAGCGAAGTTATCCCGGACATCGACAAAGGCGGCGTGGAACGCGCTTCTGAAATTGCGCGGCGCTTACGGGTGCAAATGATCACCGGCGTCTCGCGCGCGGCGAAAGAAAACATCTTTGCGCTCGTACTCGTCGACGGATTGTCCGATCGAGAAGAACCGCTGACGGCGGCGCTGCACTGGTCACTCGAGGACATGGAACTCTTGGGCGGCTCTGCCGGCGACGGATTGGCGTTTCAGCGTACCGCCCTCATTCATCGCGGCAAGCTCATCCGGCGCGGCGCCATTCTATTCGTGATCGAAACATCCACACCATTTCGCGTTTTCAAGACGCAGAACTTCGAACCGACTCCGATCAAGCTTGTCGTTACGGCCGCGGACAGTGAACACCGCATTGTCTACGATCTCAATGCCGAACCTGCGGCCAGTGAGTATGCATCTGCCATTGGCGTATCACTTGACGATCTCGGTCCGTTGAGTTTCGCGACTTATCCGCTCGTCGTAAAAGTGGGGGGAGAGTATTACGGCCGCGCAATTCGCAACATGAACCCGGATGGCAGCTTATCGTTCCTTTGTGCAATCGACGAAGGTCTGGTTTTCACCGTCGGACGGCCGCGTGATATGGTTCAGTCGACGTTGGAAACGTTCAAACAAGTTGATGCCGCGTTAGGCGGCATCGATTTCGTTCTCGGGTTCGACTGCTTCTTGAGACGGATCGATGCCGAAACCGGGCAACTCCGCCACAAAGTCGAGGAAATTTATGACCGATATGGACTTGCTGGCTTCCAAACTTATGGCGAGCAGTTCAATGCCATGCACCTCAATCAGACTTTGACGGGCATAGCATTCTCAAAGCCGCACGGTAGAATTGAACCGCCATGAACGACGAAGAGGATCCGGCAGAGAAGTTGCCGACGCGGCAATCCGACCTTCGTCGCGCCGTCGACAAGCTTCGTAAGATTAATGCGGCGCTGATGAAGCGTGTTGAGCATTCGATGGATCAGCAGGCGAGTTCGTTTTCGCTGTTTCAGACGGCGATCAATCAGGAAGCGCAGATCAGACGCAGGACCGAAGAACTCAACCTTGCACTGACGAAGCTGGCGCACACCAACATCGAGCTGAGCCAAGCGCGCGACGAGGCCGAGCGCGCCAATACCTTCAAGACCCGCTTTTTCACAGCCGTCGGGCACGACTTGCTGCAACCGCTGCACGCGGCGCGGTTGACGCTCTCTGAGCTGACCGATGCGCAGCACGAGGCGGACAACAAGCGCCTCGCTCACAACATCTCGCACGCGCTCGTCAGCATCGAGGAACTTTTGACCAGTATCCTCGATATCTCGAAACTCGAGGCTGGCGTCTTCGTGCCGAATATTCAGACTGTCGTTCTTGAAGCGATCTTCGAACAGGTCGCCAACAGCCTTGAGCCCGTGACGCGGCGCAAGGGTCTGCGTTTCCGCTGGCGGCCGACGGATCTGGCCGTCCGCTCCGATCCTCTCATGCTTCGCCGGATCGTGCAGAATCTTCTCGCGAACGCCGCACACTACACCGAACATGGCAGTGTTCTTCTGGCGGCCCGTCCGCGCGGCAACGAGGTCGTGATCGAAGTGTGGGATACTGGTCCCGGCATACCACAGCAGGAGCAGTATCGCATCTTCGAGGAATTCCAGCGCGGCACCGCATCGGAGCGCTCGGGCGGCACGGGCTTTGGGTTGGGGCTTGCGATCGTACGGCGCATGGTCGATGCCCTTGGGCACCGCCTGGAATTACAATCGCGCGTAGGTCATGGCTCGCGATTCTCGGTCTATGCGCCATCCGCATCGACCCCGAAGAGACCGCTGCCCCTCACCGATGCCGTCAGGGACGAAACGGATTCCTTGGTCTCGCGGCAGGTCATCATCGTCGACGACGATCTCGACGTTCTGACGGCCATGCAGTCGCTGCTGACGCGTTGGGGGGCCGATGTGCGCCCGGCGAGAGATCTTGAGGATGTCAGCGAAATTCTTTCCGACCCGGATTTTTCTCCGGCTATCGTGCTGGCGGACTATCACCTGAAGGAAGGTCATTTTGGCATCGATATCGTGCGCAGCATTCGCAACCGTCTCGCGGTGGACATTCCCGCTATTTTGATCACAGCGGATCGCACGCAGGACGCAGCGGAGGCGGCGTTACGCTCGCGCTGCGAATTGCTTCTAAAGCCTGTTCGTCCGGGCGAATTACGGGCGTTGATGAAGCACCTGCTCGGCTAGACGATTTGCCGGATGCGCTAGGCTATCCGCCATTCGCATCGCCAAGAATGATGCTGAAATCGATTTTCTGGGCTTCGATCACGGCCTGCGTGCGCGAGGATACATTGAGCTTGCGCAAGATTTCCGAGACGTGAGCCTTTACCGTCGTTTCCTCGATTTGAAGCTCGTGGGCGATCTGCTTGTTCAGCAACCCCTGGCGCAGCATCTTGAGAACGCTCAGCTGCTTCGGGGTGAGCGTTCGCAACCGCCGCACGACATCGTCGCGCGTTTCGGACGTCGGTATCTCCGGCGGCCGATAGCCTTTTGGCAGCGTTAGCGAGCCCTCAAGAACGTCTTTGATGGCTGCTGCGATCTCTCCACGGTCTGCCGACTTCGAAATGAAGCCTGCCGCGCCGTAGCGCATCACGTCTTGGACGATGCGAGGATCTTCAAGGGCAGAAACGACAACAATCGGAAGACGGGGATACAGCGTCCTGAGTTCAAGCAGGCCATCGAAGCCACGAATGCCGGGCAGGGCGAGATCAAGCAGCACGACGTCGAACGGGATGCCGCTGTCGAGCTGGATTTTCGCCGCCTCAATCGAGATTGCAGAATTGGTGGTGGTATCGGGAAATGCGCTCGTGATCGCTCTTTGAAGGGCTTCGACAAAGAGGGGATGATCGTCAACGATCAATATGTGCGCCGGCACAGACAAGTTTTACCTCCAGAATGCCATCGAAGCCTTCTTGCGAAGGTTCAATGTTGGGGTCCGAGAGCCGCTATCCTGCGGCAAACGAACGCAGAATTGTCTTTAACTCCTGAAGGTATTGAGCAACAAACAGGACTTTGGTCGTACCCGTCTCCGACATGGCACGAGCAATAGTTAGGACGCAGATTAACTACGCTCTAATCACGGCGCCAGCACCTGTCGTTTTCAGCGAAGGTAAACTTGTAGTGTCATCACTTACGCGGCTTGGCGCGAGCCGTCGGCAGAGCCGTTGCAGGGTCCTCGGGCCAGACGTGCTTGGGATATTGCCCGCGCATATCCGCCCTGACCGCACGCCATGAGCCCGCCCAGAAGCCCGGAAGGTCGCGTGTAATCTGAATCGGACGGTGTGCCGGCGACAGCAAATGAAGCGTGAGCGGCAAACGTCCACGCGCGATGGCAGGATGCTCCTTGAGGCCGAAAAGCTCCTGCACGCGAATGTGCAGCGCCGGGGCATCATCCGATTCGTAGTCGAGCGGATGGCGGTTGCCGGTGGGTGCGGTGAAATGCGTCGGCGCTTCATCATCGAGGCGGACGCGCATTTGCCGCGGCAGCAGCGCATTGAGCGCCGTCTCCAGCGTCTCGGCGTCAACGTCCGTCGTTCGCGTTTTGCCGAGCAGGAACGGCGACAGCCAATCGTCGATGGTCGACGCGAGAGCGGCATCAGACAAGTCCGGCCAGGTTTCATCGTTGCGGCGGAGAAACGAGACGCGATTGCGGAGCTGAAGCTGCGCTTTCGTCCAGGGAAGTGCCGCAACACCGATATCGGCAAGGCCGCGAGCAAGCACGGCCATAACGTCATCGCCGTCTTTGACCGGACGCGTTTCGCTTTTCAGAACGATAGCGCCAAGGCGGCGGGCCCGCCGAGCCCGAACCGCACGCGCGTCTTTGTCGAAATAGATCTCGTCGCGAGATTCGATCGCATCCGAAGCGATCGCTTCGATTTCGGCCTCGTCGGTCGCAAGCGCCAGCATGATGCGTGTCGCGGCTGCACGGCCCTGCATCTCGGCGACGACAACATATTGCGCTGACGCCAAGTGCTGGTGCTCGTCGATCTGACCGGCTCGGCCGTTTGCAAGCAGAAAGTTGCCGCGTTTGCCGCGGCTTTTGGCGATACGTTCGGGATAAGCAAGCGCCAGCAGAGCGGCAGGCGATTGCGCGCGACTTTCACGTAGGGCTGTTGAAGCCGTGCGCGCCCACTGACGCGCGAGCGCACGCATGCCTTCTGCTCGCTGCGAACGGTCGCGGCGGAAATTTTCAAGGCGCTGCGCAAGATCGATGTCGTTGCCGCCGATGCCGCGTTCGACAAGGATTGCGGCGATCTCGGCAGCGAGGCTCGCGTTGCCAAGCTCACCGCCTTTCATGATCATACGCGCCAAGCGCGGCGGCAAAGGAAGCATGCGCAGCCGCCGGCCTTCGCTGCTGATGCGTCCATCGGGATCAAGCGCGCCAATGGCTTCAAGACCGGCGCGAGCCGCAGCGAGCGGACCCTCGGCAGGAGGATCGAGCCAAGAGAGCGTACGCGGGTCGTTCGCACCCCATTCGGCGCAATCGAGCAGTAAACTCGAAAGATCGGCGGCGCGAATTTCCGGATCGGCAAAGGGCACAAGACCTTGCGTCTCAGGTTCGTCCCACAGCCGATAGCACACGCCCGGTTCCGTTCGTCCGGCCCGCCCGCGACGCTGATCGGCAGAAGCGCGCGAGACGCGAACGGTCTCAAGCCGCGTTATGCCGACGTCCGGCTCGTAACGTGGAACGCGAGCGACACCGCTGTCGATGACGACGCGGACACCGTCGATCGTTATCGATGTTTCGGCGATCGACGTCGCCAACACAATCTTGCGACGTTCGGGCTTCGCCGGAGAAATAGCGCGGTCCTGCGTCGCCGGGTCCAAGCCGCCATAGAGCGGAACGACATCAACATTCGACGGCAACGCCTGATCTGTCAAACGCTCCGCGACGCGCGCGATTTCGCCTTGTCCGGGAAGAAATACCAATATCGACCCCAGCTCGCTCGAAACCGCGCGGCGCACGGCACCAACGACGTCGTCCTCAAGTCGCGCGGGGCTTCGACCGAGGTATCGCGTCTCGACGGGGAACGCACGCCCTTCGCTTTCGATGATCGGCGCTTCGCCCAGCAGCTTCGCGACAGATCGCGTTTCAAGCGTCGCCGACATCACAACGATCTTGAGATCGGGCCTGAGCGCCGCACGCGCGTCTAGTACCAACGCCAGCCCGAGGTCGGCGTCGAGTGAGCGCTCGTGAAACTCATCGAACAAGACGGCGGCTACGCCCTTCAGCTCTGGATCATCGAGGATCATGCGCGTAAAGACGCCTTCCGTGATCACTTCAACAGCGACACGCGGACCTGTCCTGGAATTGAGGCGGGCACGTAGCCCGACATCTTCACCGAGACGGCTGCCGACTGTCGCCGCCATGCGCTCAGCAGCGGCCCGCGCGGCGATCCGCCGAGGTTCGAGCACCAGGATCTTTCCGCCCGCGCGCCATGGCTCATCAAGCAATGCGAGCGGTACGCGCGTCGTCTTGCCCGCGCCGGGTGCGGCAACGAGCACGGCTACGCCATGCGTGCGAAGCGCCGCGCGCACGTCACCGAGCACGGCATCAATCGGCAAGGGTTCGGCGAAAGAGCGATCAGTCATAGGCGGTGGACATACGCCAGCGCGGCAACAAATCAAGCCGGTTGGCAGTCGCTAAACCGCCGACGCAGCAGCTTTTCGGATCGCCTCGATGTTGGCGCGATAGCTGGCTTCGGTGCCGCCCTTGAACACAGCCGAGCCAGCGACGAGCACATTGGCACCGGCTTTGGCGACGAGCGGCGCGGTTTCCGGCGTAACGCCACCGTCAACCTCGATATCAATCGGACGATCGCCGATGAGGGCTTTCACGCGCCGGATCTTCTCGACAACGGCAGGAATGAACGACTGACCACCGAAGCCCGGATTGACACTCATCAGCAAAATCAGATCGAGGCGATCGAGGACGTATTCGATGACGCTTTCGGGCGTCGACGGATTAAGCGAAACACCGGCCTTCTTGCCGAGCGCGCGAATGGCCTGGAGAGACCGGTCGAGATGCGGACCGGCTTCGGCGTGAACGGTGATGATGTCGGCGCCAGCGGCTGCGAAATCAGCCAGATACGGATCGACCGGCGCGATCATCAGATGGACGTCGAAAACCTTTTTCGATGTTCCGCGCACCGCTTTGATGACAGGCGCGCCATACGTGATGTTCGGCACGAAATGACCGTCCATCACATCGCAGTGAATCCAATCGGCGCCGGCGGCATCTATGGTCCGAATCTCGTCGCCAAGCTTGCTGAAATCGGCCGACAGAATGGACGGGGCAATCAGGAGGGGGCGTGACACAGGCTACCTTTCAAGGAGTTCGTTCAAATGACGCGACGGCGCCGCTCGACGAGCTGAAGAATAAGCGGCGTCAAGATCAACTGCATCGCGAGATCAAGCTTACTACCGGGGATCACGATGGAATTGGCGCGCGACATGAAGCTATCGTGGATCATGGACAGCAGGTACGCGAAATCGATGCCACGCGGTTCCTTGAAACGAATAACGACCATCGATTCATCGTTGGTCGGAATCCAGCGCGCGACGAAGGGATTTGATGTATCGACGGTCGGTATGCGCTGGAAGTTGATATCCGTCTCTGCGAACTGGGGGCAAATGTATTGAACGTAGTCGGGCATCCGCCGCAAAATGGATTGCGTCACTTCTTCAGTCGTGTATCCGCGCTCAGTCCGATCGCGTCGAATTTTTTGAATCCATTCAAGATTTATGACCGGGACAACGCCAATCTTAAGATCCGCGTGTCGCGCAACATCATGTTCAGGCGTAACGACGGCACCATGTAGTCCTTCATACAAAAGAAGATCGGTGCCAGGCTCGATATCTTCCCATCGCGTGAACGTACCAATCGGTGTCCCATACGTGTTCGCCTCGTCGTCGTCGTGGACGTAGTGGCGATAAAGCCCCTTTCCGCTTTCCGCATAAGTGCGAAACAACTTCTCGAGGTCTTCGATAAGGTTTGCCTCGATGCCGAAGTGGCTGAAATTATGATTGCCGCGCTTTGCTGCGGCCTTCATCGCTTTTTCCATGCCGCAACGGTCGTAGCGATGAAAGGCGTCCCCCTGGACGAACGCCGCCTTTACCTTCTCACGATGAAAAATGTAGTCGAAGGTTTGCTTAACCGACGTCGTTCCGGCGCCGGAGGAACCGGTGACGGATATGATCGGATGCTTAATGGACATGGATGGGACTCGATGCGCCTCTGCTCATGGAATTAGGGTGAAGCTCTGAACAGGCCTCGGCGGCCGAAGAGCGGCGAATGATCTCCCTTGAACTCCTGACCACTATAGATGCGCATCACTCGGTCCACCTCATCTCGTGAACCGCAGATCAGCGGCGTCTTTTGATGCAGAGCCGCCGGAATAACGTCAAGGACGCGTTCTCGTCCCGTCGTCGCGCGCCCACCCGCCTGCTCCACGATCCATGCCAGCGGATTGGCTTCATACATCAGGCGAATGCGGCCCTGATGGAAGCCTTTTCGGCGATCTCCCGGATAGAGGTAAATGCCGCCGCGCGTCAGGATACGGAAAACGTCCGCAACTGGCGAGCCCGTCCAGCGCATGTTGAAATCGCGGCCGCGCGGACCATTGGCGCCATTTTCACAGTCGTGGATGTAAATGCGGATTGGATCGTCCCAGTGGCGCGCGTTGGAAGCATTGATCGCATATTCCTGCGCCTCGGAAGGAATAGAAACGTTGCGCGTTGTCAGATGGTAAACCTGTGTCGCCCGATCGAGCGCGAAGATCTGCGTGCCGTGCCCGACTGTGAGCGCCAACACCGTCTGGGGACCATACACGAAGAACCCGGCGGCCAGCTGGTGCGAGCCGGGGCGCAAGAACGCCGCCTCACCCTCCGCCGACGGATGGCGCGGCAGGATCGAGAAGATCGTACCGACCGAGACGTTGGCTTCGACGTTTGATGAGCCGTCGAGAGGATCGGTCGCGACGAGCAGCGGCGCATTCTTTTGCAGCGTGATCGGAAGTTCTGCTTCTTCGGAGGCCAAAGCCGCAACAGGGACCGCGCCCAAAGCTTGGACCATCAGATCATTGGCGAGGATATCTATTTCTTTCTGCTCGTCACGCTCGCCAGCGCGCGCGACGACCCGACCCAACCGATGATCGAGCGCGCCGCGGCCAATCAGTTCCGAAAGACGGATGCTGGCATCGGCGATGGCGAGCACGGTTTCCGAAACCTGGCCGCGCGTACGGCCTTCCAGCGTCCAGTTCGAAAGATATTCACTAAGCGTCGGGAGACCCATTATGCCCTTCCAGCGCCCGCCTGCCCTGATGACCAGCGCTTAATCTAACCGTAAGTGGCATTGAGAATCGAGACAGCACTTTCTTCAAACCCGTGCATAGGCGCGCGCTGCCGCACTTTTGCTGGGGTGCAGCATAGATTTCTCGGCGCGCCGAGTTGTAGGCGCGGATGGCGCCCTCAACTGTTAATCAAATGCGCAAATTATCCGCTGGTTCAGACGTCGAACTCTTCGATCTTGGAAAAGGCTTGCCGCAACGCGTCCGACCAGGCGTTCGATAGATTGCGGAAATATTCGTCGTCGGCGCTGATCCGCTTTTCGCGCGTCACGTCGAAGGTATCTCGTTCGTAGATGACAAGATCGATCGGCATGCCGACCGACAAGTTGGAGCGTAAGGTCGAGTCAAACGACAGCAGCATCAGCTTGGCCGCCTCACCGAGGCGCATGTCGGAGCGCGCGACGCGGTCGAGGATTGGCTTGCCGTACTTATGCTCACCGATCTGGAAGAATGGCGTGTCATCGGTCGCCTCGATGAAGTTGCCTTCCGGATAGATCTGGAACAGGCGCGGGCGCTCGCCCTTGATCTGGCCGCCGAAAATGAAATTGGTGTTGAAGCCAAGCTTGCTGGCTTCAAGCGCAGCTCCGTCGATACTGCGCGCCTCGCGCACAGCGTCTCCGACCACGCGGGCGGCGCGGTACATGTTCGGCGCCGTGAAGAGGGTCGTCACCTCATCGTCGGTCTCTTGCGAGAGATGTTCGTTGATCAAGCTGACAACCGCCTGAGTCGCCGCGAGATTGCCAGCGCTCAGAAGCACGAACACGCGCTCGCCCGGCTGCCGCCAGAGCTGAAGCTTTTTGTACTGCGCGATGTTGTCGACGCCAGCGTTGGTCCGCGTGTCGGCTGCAAACACGAGGCCGCGCTCCAGGCGGAATGCTACCGCGTATGTCATGCAATCGTCTCCGAAGTCGGCAGGGCCGCTATTGTTGCTGGCTGCTCTGCTGCTGAACTTCGACGATGACGTCAAGCTCTTCGTTTGCAACCCCTCGGCGAGAACCACGAATTGGAGCCGCAAAAGTCGCATCGAGGCCGGTTGCCAGGCGTACATATTTTTCGGTCGGGCAGACGCCATTCGCCGGGTCGAAGCCGACCCAGCCTAAGCCCTCAAGCCAGACTTCGGCCCAGGCGTGGTTGGCATCGGCGGGTTCATCACCCCCCGTCAGCAGGTAGCCGCTGACATAGCGGGCCGGAATGCCTATTGACCGGGCCGCGGCGATGAAGACATGAGCGTGGTCCTGGCAAACGCCTTTGCCTTCCGCCAGCGCTTCGGCAGCGGTCGTATGCGCACCGGTGGAACCGATCTTGTAGTCGATGGCGTCGCGGACGCCATGCATCAGGTTGTGCATGCCGCGAATGTCGGCCTTGGCTCCGGCATCCCGCTGGAGCGCTATGATATCCTCGGCCGCCATCGTCTTGGGGGTGAAGCGGCGGTAGACGCGTAGCGGGGCCGGGTCCATCAGTCCGCGCACGATTCCGGCGCGGTCTTCGGTATCTACGACGCCCTTGGCGATAATCAGCGATTCGGAATGCTCTTCGGTGCAACTCGCGAGATGCACCATATTGCCGAAGCCATCGCGGAACGGCTTCACAGCATCGACGCCGGGAGCGCTGATGCGCCATTCGATGACACGCTGGCCTTGAAACGACGGAGGCGTGAGACGGAGCGCGAGAACGGAATACTTCGTCGGCTCGCTGTAGACGTAACGCGAAACATGCCCAATCGAAATACGCATCGTCGGAGCCTCAATCGCTGAAGTGGTAGGCGGCGGAGATCTCGTTACCGAGCTTATTGTTGCGGGCAATGAAGTCCTGCACGAACTCGTGCAGGCCCGATTGGAAGATGTTGCGAATGTCGGCCTCCAACAGAAGGTCGCGGGTGGATTCCGCCGTCGTCTGACAATCGTGACGGGCGCCATAGAACACCGCGAGATCGCGGAGCGCCAACGTCAACTCATCGTAGCACGAGCGCAGCGACCGCGGCATCTGCCGATTGAGGATCATGAAATCGGCAATCTTGAGCGGCCGATAGTGGTCCTTGAAAACCCAGCGATAGCTACGATGCGCCGAGACGGAGCGAAGAAGCGCCGCCCACTGATAGTTGTCCTTTTCGCTGCCGACCATCTCGCTCGACGGCAGGAGATGATAGTATTTCACATCGAGAATGCGCGCGGTGCTGTCGGCGCGCTCGATGAAGGTGCCGACCTGACTGAAATAGAATGTGTCGTTGCGCAAAATCGTGTTCAACATGGCGCCGCGATAGAGCGCGGAGCGTGAACGCACCCAATCGAGAAGTTCAGGAAGCGAATTCGATGTGATCGCCACCGGGCGAATGGCGGAAAACTCCAGCCACGCACTGTTCAGGCTTTCCCACATTTCCCGCGTCAGGGCCGTGCGTTGGGCGCGGCCGTTGCGGCGCGCGGCGGCGAGACACGACGCAATGCTCGACGGATTCGACGTGTCGAAGAGCATGTAGTCAATGACGTTCTGCGAGATCAGCTCGCCGTGACGCTGCACATAGCCTTGCAGGCACCCGGCGCTCTCGAGCGTCGATCGCCATTCCTCGTGAAAGCCTTCGCCCTCGCGCGGTAGCAGCACAATGCGGTAGCCAACCTCAAGGAGGCGCGCCATGTTTTCTGCGCGCTCGATATAGCGCGACAGCCAATAAAGGTCGTTTGCGGTACGTCCAAGCATTCCGAAGCTATTCCTGCAGCACCCAAGTGTCCTTCGTGCCGCCGCCCTGACTTGAATTGACGACGAGCGAGCCTTTCTTCATGGCTACGCGCGTCAGTCCTCCGGGCATCAAGCGCACCTGATCGCCGATGAGAACGAAGGGGCGCAAATCGAGATGTCGAGGCGCCACGCTGGTGTCGGCGAGCGTCGGACAGGTCGATAACGAAAGCGTCGGCTGGGCGATATAGTTTTTTGGGTTGGCGATAAGCTTAGCTCGGAAAGCCTCGATCTCCTCGGTCGTCGATTTCGGACCGACGAGCATCCCGTATCCGCCGGAGCCGTGGACTTCCTTGACGACGAGTTCGGCGAGGTGATCCAGAACGTATTTCAGGCTGTCGGGCTCGCGGCAGCTATACGTCTCGACGTTGGGCAGGATCGGCGCCTTGCCCGTATAAAACTCGATAATCGCCGGAATGTAGCTGTAGATCGCCTTGTCGTCGGCGATGCCGGCGCCCGGCGCGTTGACAATCGTCACCCGGCCCGACCGGTAGACATCGAAGATGCCCGGCACGCCCAGAAGCGACGTCGGTTCGAAAACGAGCGGATCGAGGAAGTCATCGTCGACACGGCGATAGAGCACGTCGACGCGCTTCAATCCCTCGGTCGTTTTCATGCGCAAGAGGCCGTCAATAACAACGAGATCGGAGCTTTCGACGAGCTCGACGCCCATCTGATCGGCGAGGAACGAGTGTTCGAAATAGGCGCTGTTGTAAACGCCCGGCGTCAAGAGGGCGATCGTCGGCTCGGCGTCGAGATTGCCCGGAGCAACGCTTTCGAGCGTCTTTAGGAGCGCATCGGCATAATTGTCGACGGGTCGCACGCGGTTGCGGCTGAAGAGGTCGGGAAAGAGATGCATCATCGTCTCACGGTTCTCGAGCATGTACGAGACGCCGGACGGGGTGCGTGTATTGTCTTCGAGAACCATGAACTCGTTTTCGCCGGTGCGGACGAGATCGACGCCGATAATGTGGCTATAGATTCCGCGCGGCGGATCTACGCCGATCATCTCCGGCAGGAAGGCGGAATTCTGGACGACGAGTTCCTCCGGGATCTTACCGGCCTTCAGGATCTCCTGGCGGTGATAGATATCGTACAGGAAGGCGTTGAGCGCGCGAACGCGCTGTTCGATCCCAAGTTCGAGGCGCCGCCACTCGTCGGCGGCAATGATGCGCGGCAGAATGTCGAAGGGGATCAGACGCTCGCCGGCTTCTTCTGCACCGTAGACCGCAAACGTGATGCCCGAGCGCCGGAACAAAACCTCGGCTTCAGCGGATTTTTGTCGGAGTGTATCGAGGTGTTGGACACCGAGCCATTCAGCGAATGCTTTATACGGTGGCCGCACCTCGCCGCCGAAGCCGTTCATTTCGTCGAATGGCGCGCCCAAGTCCACCCTCCCGTTTAACGAGTCTTTTCGGATCGGCATCGCAAAGCCCAGGCCAATTTACGCGAAGCCCGGAATTGCTGCATCTGTCTATTCACATCAGCATCTATTTGCTTCCGAAATATGCACCTTCGGCCAAGTCCCGCATAAAATTGCGGCAGCGAGGTCCGGCGTAGAGCAATCAGGTTCCTGCGTGACCAGCGACCTCGGGAATGGCGACCGCTGAGCGGGCCTTTAATCCCCAGGCGGTGGTGACGCCAAGAAATCCCATCGATACGCCGGCCATTAGCAAAACCCACGTTGGTCCCAACCCCGTCAAGCCGATGCCATAAACGACCGGTCCGAAGGCTTGCCCCAAAAACATGAAGAATGCATGCATGGCGACGGCCGATCCCCTGTTATGGGGGGCTAGTTCCGTCGCCTGCGTCTGCAGCGAGTTATGGATCATATAGAAGCCGACGCCGACGATCAGGAACGTCGCCATCTCGCGCGGCCACGACGTTCCCAAAGACAGAAGCGCTAGACCAATCCCCGAAACGATGCCACCCGCGAGGATAAGCTTGTAAAATCCAAGCCGTCCGAGCATCAGGCGGACGAGGGCGGTGTAGACAAAACCGCCAAAACCGAAGCCAGCAAGCACGAAGCCGGCTTCTTTCAGGCCGCCTGCGCCGCGCTCTTCGAGAAGAATTGCGACGTATGGAAACAGTCCGAAAATCACGATGCCCTCGGCGAAGACTGCAGCGAAGCAGACAACCGAGCGTGGATTTGCAAAGACAGCGCGATAGCCGTCGATAAATTCCTTGAGGCTCGGGGCCTGGCGCTGAACGCCGGGAGCCGGACGCAATTGCCAAAACGTGACGACGAAGGCAATCAGCGCCAGCGACGTCGCGCCAGCGGTGGCGACACGCCATCCAAACATCGAAGCGATGAGGCCCGAGCCGATCGAGCCCGTTAACTGTCCCGCTATGATCGCCGTCAGAACACGCGAGAGCGCAATTTGGCGTTCGGACATCGGAAAGCGATCGCCGACGATGGCAAACGCTAAAGGAATAATGCCGCCAGCAGCCGCGCCGCCTACGAGCCGGGCCACGGAAAGCGACGCGAATGTCGGAGCGAGCGCCGAGGCCGCGAGGCACAAGGCGAGCACGGCAAGCGCGATCTTAATAATGCGAGCCTTGCCGAAGGCATCCCCAAAAGCGCCGAGGACTGGCTGGGCTAGAGCATAGGGAAAGGCATAGAGAGACGCCAGCATCGCCACCGACGCCGTATCAATGGCGAGATCGCGGGCAATATCGGGCACGACGGGATCAATGATCCGCATCGACATCGAGCTGACGAAACAACTGGTGGCCAGGATGGCGAGAAGGCGCATTCGGGATCGATTGTATGGATCGAAAGGTGCGGACTTCCTAACAGAAGCGGGGCAGGCCGCGGTACGACCTGCCCCGTATGGCTGATATGTATCAGAAATGGGCGACTCCGCTGCGCGGAACCTGCCGAATTTCTTGGATTAGAACAGACCCTGGATCTGGCCCTTGTCGTCGAGGCGGATCGAGTCGGCTGCCGGCACCTTCGGCAGACCCGGCATTGTCATGATCTCGCCGGTAACGACGACGACGAATTCCGCGCCAGCCGAGAGGCGAAGCTCCCGGACCGGGACAATGTGACCGGTGGGCGCGCCGCGCTTCGAGGGGTCGGTTGAGAATGAGTACTGGGTCTTTGCCATGCAGACCGGCAGATGGCCGAAGCCCGCGGCCTCCAGGTCCTTGAACTGGTTCTCGACGCTGGCGTCGCAGGAAATGTCGGCCGCGCGATAAATTTCGGTTGCGATCGTCTTGACCTTGTCACGCAGCTTCATGTTGTCAGGATAAAGCGGCTTAAAGTTCGCCTTGCCCTCATCAATCACCTTAACGACATGGTTGGCCAGCGCTTCGGTGCCCTTGCCGCCGTCGGCCCAATGGGTGCACAGGAATGCCTTCGTACCCATGCTCTCGGCGGCCTTCTGCACTTCAACGATTTCCGCGTCGGTGTCGGTGATGAATTTATTGACCGCGACGACGGCCGGGACGCCGAACTTGTTGACGTTCTCGATGTGACGCTTAAGGTTTTCGCAGCCCTTGGCGACGGCAGCGGCATTTTCGGCCTTGAGGTCGTCCTTGGCGACGCCGCCGTGCATCTTCAGCGCACGCACCGTTGCAACGATAACGACGACCGATGGTGCGATACCGGCTTTACGGCATTTGATGTCGAAGAACTTCTCAGCGCCGAGATCAGCGCCGAAACCGGCTTCGGTCACGACATAATCAGCGAGCTTCATTGCAGTCTTTGTCGCAAGCACGGAGTTGCAGCCGTGGGCGATGTTGGCGAACGGGCCGCCGTGGATGAAGACCGGGTTGTTTTCGAGCGTCTGCACGAGGTTCGGCTGCAGCGCGTCTTTCAGCAGCACCGTCATGGCACCGTCAGCTTTCAAGTCACGCGCGCGAATGGGCTTCTTGTCGCGGGTGTAGGCGACGATGATGTTACCGAGGCGTGTTTCGAGATCCTTGATGTCGCGCGACAGGCAGAGGATCGCCATGACTTCCGACGCCACCGTGATGTCGAAGCCATCTTCGCGCGGGAAACCGTTCGAGACGCCACCCAGCGAATTGACGATCGAGCGCAACGCGCGGTCGTTCATGTCGAGGACGCGCTTCCAACCGATGCGGCGCTGGTCGATGCCGAGCGCGTTGCCCCAATAGATGTGGTTGTCGATCAGCGCCGACAGTAGGTTGTGGGCGCTGGTGATGGCGTGGAAGTCGCCCGTGAAGTGCAGGTTGATGTCTTCCATCGGCACGACCTGGGCGTAGCCGCCGCCGGCCGCGCCACCTTTCACGCCGAAGCACGGTCCGAGCGAAGGCTCGCGCAGTGCGGCGATGGCCTTCTTGCCGATATAGTTAAGGCCGTCGCTCAGGCCGACGGTCGTCGTCGTCTTGCCTTCGCCGGCAGGCGTCGGGCTGATGGCCGTTACGAGGATGACCTTACCGTCCTTGTTGCCTTCGATCTGTTTGATGTACTCGGAAGAGACCTTGGCTTTGGTCCAACCATAGGGAACCAACGCCTCGGCGGGCACACCGACCTTTGCCGCGACTTCGGCGATCGGTTTCAGCTTCGCTTCGCGCGCAATCTCTATGTCGGACTTCACGGTCACGGATTTTTCCTCCTAGAAATCTTTTTTTATTGGGTGAAAAACTTATGTGCTTCGGGCGGATGACGACGTTCAGTTGTGGTCGTGAAATTGCCAAGCGCCTATGGACGAATCTCGGATAGGTGATCGGCGATATCCATGCGCTGATGCCTCAGTTGGCGCCGTCACGCAAGGTCTACTCAACGTCGCGGGGGAGACGAGCCGTTGGTTGAGTAGTTCGGCGCCGCACAATGATGCAGTGCGATGACGAGATCTACGGGAGCAACGATCTCTATACGGATTTACGGGGGACGTCGTGTTACACCAACAGACAGAGCGGATCGCAGAAGCAGCAGGCTTGCGTTATAAGACGCTCCGTAAACGCATTTACGAGATCATCGAGACCGGACAGGGCGACGACAAGGCGAGCAAGCTCTTCGATAGCTTCATTGTCGTTCTTATTCTGTTGAACGTCGCCGCATTCGTCGCCGAAACGGTGCCATCGCTCGAGGCTGCCTGGCGGCCCTGGTTTCATTGGTTCGAAGTGTTTTCCGTAGCGATCTTTACTATCGAATACGGGCTCCGACTTTGGACTGCTACCGAAGTGCCGTATCTCAACCGAAAGCACCCGTGGAAGGCGCGGCTCAATTTGGCGTGTCATCCGGCGCTGATCATCGATCTGTTGGCATTCCTTCCATTCTATTTGAGCGCGATCGTGTTGATCGATCTGCGTATCCTCAGAACGCTGCGGCTGTTGCGGTTCTTGAAACTGTCGCGCTACTCGCCGGCGATGTACACGCTGATCCGCGTGCTTTCGAACGAGCGCAAGGCGCTGGCGGGCGCTGGCCTGCTTCTCGCAATGGCTCTGCTCTTCTCTGCGACTTTGATGTACTACATCGAAGGAAACGCTCAGCCGGATAAATTCGGGACCATTCCAGAAGCGGCCTGGTGGTCGATCGCCACGCTTACGACGGTTGGCTACGGCGACGTGACGCCCATTACTGCCCTGGGCAAACTCATTGGTAGCGTCACAATGGTAATGGGTCTTTGCATCCTCGCATTGCCTGTCGCCATCATCTCGACCGGCTTTGCCCAAGAACTGCAAAGGCGGGACTTCGTGATTTCCTGGTCTTTGATGTCGCGTGTGCCACTACTGGCGCGTCTCGACGCCAAAGAAGCCTCTGAAATTATGCCGTTATTGGAAGCGCACAACCTGCCCCCGAACGTCGAAGTCGTGAAAAAGGGTTCTCCGGGTGACGCTATGTATTTCATCGCGTCGGGACGGCTTGAAAAGCTCAAGGACGGTCAACGCCACGTCTATTCCGTCGGCGACGTTTTCGGTGTGGAGACAATGTTTGAAAACAGTCCGCATGGAGAGGCTATCATAACGTCGTCACGGTGCCGCCTGCTGAAGTTGCAGCGCGAGGATTTTCATAGGTTGGCATCGAAGCAGCCGCGTGTTGCCTCGCACATTCGCAGGCTTGCGACCGGCGATCTCCGTGAGGCCTCCTAGACGGCGGGCGATCCAACGCGTCTCGACATAAAAAAAACAGTGGGCTTGTGGCCCACTGTTTCCATGAAACTCGAAATGCTTCGAGACTTACTTCACGGTGCAGGACTTCGTCTTTTTGTCCCACGTGCCCTTCGCCTTTTTGCAGGCAGCCTTCGTCTTCGGGGCATCGGCGGCGTTGGCCATAACCGGAGCCGCAACCGACATCAGAAGACCGGCCATCACAGCAGCGCTCAAAATCTTGGAAATCATAAAGTCTCTCCTTCGCATCTCAGCCGGCCATTGCGGCCGGTCAGCCAAGGCTGAATACGGAAGGTTCTTTGCCGGTTTCTGGCGGCCAGAATACATTTGCGTAAGGTTGCAACGCGCGCTGATCAAATTCGCGGAAACAGAATGAATTATTGCTTGTGCTCAAGCAGATAATTCTTGTCGTAATTTCGATGGACGAAGACAGCGCAGCAGGCTGAAATAATCAGCCCACGGCCCTTACGACCAGGACGGTCGCATTATCCTGATATGGCTCACGGATCGCTTCGATCGAGCGAATGATGGCCCTGGCGACCGCCGCCGCGCCGTCTTTTGCGTAACCCTGGATCAGGCGGGCGATCTCGTTCGTTTCAAGTGTTGCGATGCCGTCGCTCGCCAGCACAACGTAATCGCCGGGTTCGAGTTTCAACGGCTGGCGGGAAACATCCAACAGATCAATTTCCTCGCCCGTTACGGCCGAGCGCAGCATATGCCGGCGCGGGTCGTGACGCGCCTCTTCGGCCGTCAGCTTGCCTTCGGCAACCATGCGATCGAGTTCGGGCGCGAGCGAGTGATCTTCGTTCAGAAGCGCGACCTCGCCGCGGCGGAAGAGGAACAGCGGACTGTCCCCGACGCTCACCCATTCGACGCCGAGCGGACTGAAAGCGGCGCCGATTAGAGTCGAGCCCATCCCAGCGAGCAGCGGGTTCTCTGCAATCTTCGTTGCGAGGGCGGCGTTGGCGGCCCCCAGCCCGGCGATGAGCCGCTCGCTCACCTCGCCTTTCGCAGCGGAGGCGGATTGCAGAAAATGATCGCACACCATTTGGCTTGCGAGCGCACCTCCGGTATGGCCACCCATGCCGTCGGCAAGAACGGCCAAACCCGCCCGGTCGTAGCCCGGCCCTTCGCTCGACAATACGACGGGCTCACCGCCGTCCGATAGAAACGCGGCTGTATCTTCCTGATAGTCGCGAGCTCCGCGCGTTGCGGCGACTGCATGCTCGAACGGCGGCATTCGATCCTTAAGCTTCGGAAATCTCTGACCAGTCAAAATCGCTTCCGCAGAACGGCAGGAAAGCGACTTGCGTGCGCCCGAGCGTTATGACGTCCATCGGCTGCAGCGGCACGGGGCCTGCCGGTCGCTTGTCGTTCACAGAAACGACATTCGTCTTAGCAAGATTTGGCACGAAGAGGAAAGTCCGATCCGTCGAATCGTAGCGCAGGTAGGCTTGCGCCTCGTTCGAGATGGCATCATCGCCGAAATCCAGCGGAATCCGGTTGTCGCGCGAGCGGCCAAGCGTGTTGTTGCCCTCGAAAATCGGGCGAAAAGAGCCAAGGCCGGGGCCGCCGACAACGATCAGAAAGCCGACGACGGGGTCGCGCTCGAAAACGCCGTGCTCGATTTTCTGCTTGCCGCGCACCAGAACGGTGCGGGCCGGAGCCTCGGTATCGAGCTCTGCCTCGACTTTTCGCGGCTTCGAGGGTTCGGCACGGATCACGCGCGTGGTCGGCGGCGAGTCGGCTTCTTTTTCTTTCGGCAGGCCGAAGCGTTCCGGAATTTTGGGTTCGGGACCGGTGCGGGCAAGACGTGCGGCCTCTTCGGCGCTCAGACTGTCAGATGCCGCTGCCACCGGGATGGGTTTTGGCTCCTCGCTCCGAGCGGCCGGAACCGGAGGTGGCGCAACCGGCTGAACCTGTGCGGGGGCCGCGACCGCTGCGGCTGGAGCTGTTTCGTCGCGACCGGCTGCCATCAGTGCGTCCCTCAATGAGCCCAGAAATTTATGAGGCTTACCGCCCTTCGCTTCGTTGCCTGCGGTGGTCTCGCCCCGTTCGATTGCCATCGACACATCTCCCTCTGATTTCGACAGGCGCAGATTTCCGCCGAATCGCGCCGCAGCGTTTTGATACGCATGAACTGGAACCTGGACAGAACCTTGGCGACAACGCGAGTATTACCTAGCGCCGGCACGAAAACGCAGCTTTCCAGGACCAAGCTGGATGAGGTCGCCATCGTGGAGGCGGGCTTCGCAGCAGCGGCGGCCGTTGACGATCAAGCCGTTGCTCTCGACGCCCGTTAAATCGGTGATAAGCCAATCATCGTGATCTTCGCGATGAATGGCAGCGTGATAGCGGTGCACATAGCGGCTCGGAATGCGAATGTCGTTATCATCCTCGCGGCCAATTCTCAGCATATCGCGCGGAATTGCGCATCTCATGCCGCGACCGTTCTCGATTTCGATGAATGGCATGCGGCGCGGAATGACCGGCCCGTGCCCGACGTCGGCATCGAAAGCATCGGCGCGGCCGGGCTTTGGCTTGTAGATGCGCGTGGCGTCTTTTGAACGGGTGAGCGGTTTCGATAGCCGGGCCAAGCCAGCGACGATCGGCAGGGCGACCGCGAGCAGCAGGCCAACGGTCAAAGCGGGCGCAACGCGATAGCTGTCATGAAAAAGAGCGTTGAGGCGCGTCGCGATCGGGCCGGACGAACCAAGCAAATCGTTTGCTGCGCCGTGCGACGACAGCAATGTCAAGACTGCCGCCGGAACGAGAATCGCCGTACCGGCTATAGCGACTCGTTTCAAACGTGACCGCGCGTGCATCATGATGATTCGGGTTCCCATCGCGCCAGGCAGATTTGGTGAGGAGATGTCGGCGGCAACATGGCTGGAAAGCGACACCGCGAGGATTTATTCATCAGGGGTTCATCACCCGTCGATACGCCACATTCTTGCGTAATGGGTTCAAAACAGAGACAACAGGGTGCTGGCTCGTTGAGAGGCCAGGACAAAACGCGCAGCTAGCTTCGTGGATCGTTCTGCAGCGAGGTGCAGAACACAGGACAGATCATCACCAGCGCGGACGGCCCGCGCACGAGGACAATGACGCAGCTTGTCGCTTTACCGGACGGCACGGAACTCGCGGGCGATTACAAAATCGTCCGGGTTCTCGGTGCGGGCGGTTTTGGCGTCACGTACCTCGCCGACGAACCGGAGCTGACGCGCAAAGTCAGCATCAAGGAATATTTCCCGAGTGATTTTGCGCTGCGCACCGAAAACCTCGAAGCGACGCCGCGGTCAGAGAGTTGCACCGGCGATTACAACTGGGGTCTCGACCGCTTCATCGAAGAAGCGCAGACGCTGGCGAAGTTCGATCACCACAACATCGTCAAGGTGCATCGCATCTTCCGCGCCAACAACACCGCCTACATGGTGCTGCGGTTCGAGGAAGGCAAAAGCCTTAAGAATTGGCTGAAGGATCTGGGCCGCGCGCCGCGCCAGAAGGAACTCGACCAGATCGTCGCGCCGCTACTCGATGCGCTTGAGGTCATTCACAAAGCCGACTTCCTGCATCGCGATATCGCGCCCGATAACATCATCATTCGCAACACCGGCGATCCGGTGCTGATCGACTTCGGGGCGGCACGAAGCGACATTGCTGCGCATTCAAAGACGAAGACGGTGTCGGCGCTCGTGAAGCCCGGCTACAGCCCGTATGAACAGTATGCCGAGACGAGCCGCCAGCAGGGGCCGTGGTCGGATATCTATGCCTTCGCCGCGACGCTCTATCATGCGGTGACCGGTAAGCGGCCGCCCGACTCGCCGTCGCGCATGCTGAAGGACGAGATGGTGCCGGTGCGCGACGCCGCGCTGGCGAGCTATCGGCAATCGTTTCTGACGGCCATCCAGCAGGCGCTGGCGCTTTCCGTCGACGCGCGGCCGCGTTCGGTTGCCGAATGGCGTGGGGCGCTGCTTTCGCCGGATCCGGAGAAGCCCGGGCTTTTCCAACGCCTGCGAGAGAAGACCGAAGTCCGCCGCAAGCAGGACGATGAGAAGCGCGCAACCGAAGCCATCATCAATACCGCAGTTCCGCCGCCTCCCGATGCGCCGGGTCCGAAAGGCGGCATGCTCGATTTCGTCGAGTCGCTGAAAGAGCCTTCCGCCGCGAAGAACAAGGGCAAGAGCAAGGCTGCTCCGCCGCCCGCGCCGTCTGCCGCCGTGAAAAAGTCGGCGGCGGCCGAAAAGGCGAAGGCGCGAGCTGAAAAAGCCAAAGCGGACAAGGCCAAAGCCGCGGAGAAGCTGCCACCATTACCGCCGCCAGCGCGTCCGCAAGCTGAGAAAGCCAAATCGAAGCCGAAGGTGCGTCCCAACCCGGACGTCGGGCGCAAGCCGTTCCTGCGCCGGCTAACGACGCGCGTTATCGTTGCGGCAGCGCTCGCGGGCGTCGTGTTTGCATTCCACGATCGGATCCCGCAGCTTCTATCGACGCATGTAAGCGCGATCACGACGGGAACGATCTCGAAACCGGTTGCCGTCAATCCCGATCCTGCTCTGACGGAAACGGCTGAGATCAAGGCTTACGATGCGCCAATCGAACGGCTGGCGCTGAGCGGCGATGGCCGCCTGATCGTGACGGCCGCGCACGAGGCGCAACTTAAAGTCTGGTCCTACGATACGCGCTATCAGCTGGGCACGATCCAGCTGGAAGATGGCCCGGCCGTATCGCTTGCCGTGCGCAATAATCGCGTCGTGACCGGCCATGCCAACGGCGCCGTCGACATCTATGATCTTGACAGCAAGCGCCGCCTCTTCCGCTTCAAGCGCAACGACGCAACCATCTGGGCGGTCGATTTCATTGCTTCGGAAGATCGCATCGCAACCGCCAGTCACGACTGGATGGTGACGCTGTGGGAAACAGCCTTCCAGAACGCTCCCACGGCGGTGCTCGAAGGGCATGAGAATGCGGTGCAAGCGCTCGCGGTCGATCCATCGGGTCGTTGGATTGCATCAGGCGGCGCGGACCGGACTGTGAGGATCTGGAGCGTCGAGACGAAAGACTCGCGGCGGCTCTATCGCAACAATTCCGATTTCATTTCGGCGCTTGATTTCTCGCCAGATGGCTCATTACTCGCGACCGGTAGCCTCGACGGTACTGTGAAGCTGCTCTCCATGAATTCCTATCGCATGCAGCGGACGTTGGGCGGACACAATGCGCGCATCACCGCGCTCGCGTTTTCCGGCGTCGGTGATCTGCTGGCGTCGGCGTCCGAAGATGGTGTCGTACGCGTCAGGAGCCTGAAGCGACCGCGCAATTATCTGCCGCTCACGGGACTGGGATCCGGCGCAAAGACTGTCGTGTTCTCAAACGATGGGCGCACACTGCTGACCGGCGGACAAGACGGCGTCATACGGATCTGGTCATTGCCGGGAGCACAGCTCGCCCAGCGCAACTGAAGCGCACCTTTGCTTGCGGGTGTCAGACGGCTTCGCTAGATCACATGCAAATGCTTGTGGGCTGCACGATGGAGCCAAAGGGCTGCCATCATTCGTCCCAAAATGCTTAAATCGATTCATGCTCGAGGAGGTGCGCTCGATGTTCGGGTGGCGCAGGCGCAGTGAAGGCTTTGAATGGAAGGAATACGTGCGGACGACCATTCTCGTTCGCCGGGCCGACCGTCAGCGCCGGATTGAAGATGCGCGCGTTGCCGCCATCGAGAAGGTCAAGAACGTCGCCGACGCGGGTGTCGATGCCGGGCGAGCCGGGGCGTTCGCTGCCAAAAGCGGCGTCATGCGCGTGCTGGCGTTCATCGGACATGCCATCGCCGACGTCGCAATTGCGATCTTCTGGGGCATTGTTCGCTGGGTCTCATTCGGCTGGAGCGTTTTGAAGGACGCAGCGCGCGCACTTTTGACGCCACTGCGTAGCGCGATCCGCATTCCTGCTGATGCTGCACGCGACAAGCTCAAACTGATGCCGGACATAGCACGAAAATCGCCGATCAAGGCGCATCACCTCATCAGCGCGGGGCTGTTTCTGCTGCTCATCTACGTCGGCGGCCCGATGCTGAGAAGCGCCGATGGCATCGGCACGTCGGATCTCAATATCTCGACCGGCTCGATCGATGCTTCGCACCAAGTCACCATTTCGAATGAAATCTCAGGTACGGCAGCCGCGCTGACGGGCGATACGATGCGAGTCGATGGGACCCTCGTGCGCCTCGCTGGCATTGAAGCGCCGGCGGCAGCGCAGCCCTGCCATCGGGCCAACGGCCGACGCTGGAATTGCGCTTCCGCCGCCCGTTTAGGCCTCAACAGGATCGTCCGCGGTCATAAGGTGACGTGCTCATCGTCGGGCCAGGACGATAGCGGACGAACGCTTGCAAGCTGCGTGATCGATGGTTCGCAGGACGTCGCGACGATGCTGGTGCGGGACGGCTACGTTTTCGCGACGGATAAATCGTTCTTCGGCTCGCTCAGCAGCGACGAAGGCGGCGCACGCGAGGCCAAGCGCGGCATCTGGCAGGGTGAAGTTCTTAGACCGCAAGACTGGCGCAACCAGACCTGGGAGGCGGCCAAACGCGACGCGCCCGACGGCTGCCCCATCAAGGGTGTCATTAGGGCATCGGCGAAGATCTACGCCCTGCCCTGGTCGGATGCCTATGCCAAGGCGCGGGTGCGGACCGCACGCGGCGAGCGGTGGTTCTGCAGCGAAGACGAGGCGAAAGCTGCGGGCTTCGCGCCATGGGATAAATCTTGAACTGCCAGTATTGGCGTTGAACGCTGCCCGGGAAAAAAATCCCGCAGCCGGGGGAGACTGCGGGTTGCAAACCGACCTTCACGCTGTTGGGGTCTTGGAACGGCGCGAAAGATCTATACGGATTATACAGCCAAAGGTGGCAGAAAGATCAAGAACCAGAGGCATGTGATTCTTTTTTTGTCGTAAACATGTACCTAATTTGCCGTTCCGTGATGCGTAGAAGCAACGGCTGAACTCCCGATAAACTAACAAAGTTTCCTTTGCGGAAAGTCGGCTGTGCTGTGGCAGCATCAAACTTGAAACGCTAATGAACTAGGAAAAGCGCACGATAGCGCCGTCTTTTATCAGCCGCCTCGGTACCACAGCTCGCGAGCCTGCAACCGGAAGTTCTCTGGGCTACCAAAAGAGGCGGGCGAGGAAACCGCCAGATGTCTCTTAACCGCCGTCCGCTGCAGAAGCCCGGCTAATGGTCTTTACACTGGCAAAATAAATCGGTGTGCAAACGTTCATACAGCAACCGAATTCCGATTCTTCTTTAGCTCGCACAAGTCTCGGACAGGACAGTCAGAAGTCTGTGTTGCAGATTCACACCATCGTTTTTTCTGAACAGCCAAACGTTGGCGTGAACGCTCCCGGTTTTGAAACGCTGCCGCTAAAGTGCCGCCGTTGCAGGGGCACGGGCGTTAGTAACCAGAGGGGTTCAAGTTTATGTTGCGCAGACTGGTACTGGGGCTGTGCGCCATCATGGCCACAGGCGCCGCAGGTGTAAGCGGCGTTGGAACAGTCACTGTCGTCGGAGCTGGGGCGGGTGTTGCCGGCCTCATCAGCACTACGACAGTCGCCGAAGCTCAATCGTGGCGCCATCGGCATCATCGCCACCGGCACCGGTATCATTATCGCCGTGGCGATCAGCTTATTCTCATTGCCGAAACCGACGTCGACCTGTCTCTCGACCGATATACGATCGATGTGCGGCAAGCTAAAGGCGCCTACAAAGGCATTCGCATCAAGAATGCCATGGGCAAACTTTTCGACGTCCGGCGCGTCCAGATCGTCTACAGCGACGGTTCGGTGTGGAACGAAGACCGCCAGATCGACATGTATTGGGGCGAGCGCAGCCGGCCTATCAATCCGACCTACGAAAACAAGTTCATCGATCAGATCAAGATCGAACAGGTCCCCGGCTATGGCCGCGGGCGACTGCAGATCATCGGAATTCAGGATCGCGAAGGCCGCGGAATGGATCGCGGCGGCGCTGACTACAGCAGCAGACAGCCCAGCCGGGCGATATCGAACAACGATATCACGGTGCGCCCTACGGTTCCGGTCGCGTCCCCATCGACACCAGGCCAACCCACAGCGGGCGGTGACGTTCTCTTTGGGGCGCAGTACGTGGGCTTCCTAACGGACCGCGACGTCATCCGGATTGGACCGGAAATAGGCAAGTTTTCGAAGATTCGCCTGCGTGTCCTCGATAACGACATTCACATCAAAGAGATGAAGATCGTCTATGCGAACGGGGAAAGCGATACGCTGGCGATCAATGCCGACATTCCGAAAAACTCCCGGACGAATTGGATAGACCTCAGAGGCGACCGTTTCATCAAGGAGATCCAGCTCGTCTATCGCTCGCGGCCGAACTTCAACGGGCAAGCGCGGATCGAAGTCTTCGGCCGTTACGCGCCGGGTTGGCTCGGACCGAAGGGCGAAGGCCGCAAATATAACCAGGGCTGGGTGCTCCTCGGCGCTCAGACGGCAGGCTTCATCGGCTTCGATAAGGACATCATTCCAGTCGGCAGCAACGAAGGCGGCTTCAGACGCCTGCGGGTCACGGTCCGCGACCGCGCTATTACGCTTAACGAGGTCAAAGTCGTCTACGCCGATGGCCAGGACGAGACCATTCCGATCCGCACGCGTGTCGACGCAGGCGGCACGTTCGGACCGATCGATCTCAGGATGGGCCGCCGCCACCCGATCGACCATATCGAAGCCAAGTACCGGTCGCGTTTCTTCGACTCGTCCGCGAAAGGCAAAGGTTCGGCCATCGTCGAAATCTGGGGCCAACATTACTAGGCTTCGCGCGAATAGCCGGTAGATGGAGAATCATGAGGGCCGGGCACAATCCGGCCCTCTTTTTTTCGCACCAATGCGCGCGGACCGAAGAATACTGAGGGTTTTGCGCAGGAATCGTATCGGATCGACCGATTATCCCGCAGCAAACTCCGTCAACAGCGTTTCGCGAAGTGCGACGAATATGCTACGCGACGCTACCTGTGGCCGGCCGTCGATTCCACTATTGGGGGACCAAGCTTTGAACGTGAGCCTCAAGCAGCCGCTGCAGGCCGACAGTCGTGCCGACGTCTTCACCCGCGATCCGAGACTAGCTCCATCATCCGCCGCAAAGACATTACCGGAGACGCAGAAACAGCGCGTCCGCCGCCTTGCCGCGCATTGCCAGAAGTATCGCGGTTCAGTGCCGAGGCTTGCGATCCAGCAGCTGCTGACGACCATCGTGCCGCTGGTGTTGATCATCGGCGTGATGTTCGCGACCGTCGAACATGCCTATTGGGCGACGCTGCTGCTTGCCGTTCCTGCTGCCGGGCTTCTGGTCCGGGCCTTTATCATCCAGCACGATTGCGGCCACGGGTCATTCTTTGCGTCGCGTCCTCTCAACGATTTCGTCGGACGCGCCATGAGCGTGCTGACGCTCGCGCCTTACGGCCTGTGGCGCCGGGAGCATGCGCAGCATCACGCGACGTCCGGGAATCTCGATCGCCGCGGTGCCGGCGATATCAATACCATGACGGTGAACGAATACATGAAGCTCTCTAAGCTTCGGAAGCTGCACTACAAGCTTTATCGGCATCCGCTGTTTTTGTTTGGGCTGGGAGTGCCAGCCTATTTCGTTATCATACAGCGACTGCCGTGGTTCCATGCCTTGCCGCCGCGTGATGCGTGGAAAAGCGTCCTAGCGCTGAACGTGGGGCTCGTCGCGCTCTACGCGCCGCTCTGCTACTTCTTCGGCGTCGCTAACGTGCTCTGGGTGGGCCTACCGGTGCTGCATATTGCGGCCGCGACGGGCGG
Source organism: Hyphomicrobium sp. MC8b (assembly GCF_905067615.1). Classification (NCBI taxonomy): domain Bacteria; kingdom Pseudomonadati; phylum Pseudomonadota; class Alphaproteobacteria; order Hyphomicrobiales; family Hyphomicrobiaceae; genus Hyphomicrobium; species Hyphomicrobium sp. MC8b. The sequence continues at coordinate 4,136,184 of NZ_LR898465.1, forward strand.
CTGGCTGTTCTTCATCCAACATCAGTTCGAAGAGACGACGTGGGACACTGCCGAAGGCTGGGATTTCCAAGTCGCGGCGCTGCTCGGTTCGTCCTATTACGATCTCCCGAAAGTCCTGAACTGGTTCACGGGCAATATCGGGCTGCATCATATCCATCACCTTAACAGCATGATTCCGAACTACCGGCTTTTCGCTTGCCTTGATGCAAGCCCGGAGTTGAAATCGATCAATCGGATGACGCTGCGTGAGAGCCTTCGATGCACGCGATTGAAGCTCTGGGACGAAGACCAGCGCCGCCTCATCGGCTTCGACGAACTTCCAGCAACTGCCTAAAGATTATTGCGTTCGCGCATTGCCATGACGACAGCCCCCGCGCGAGCGCCGATTGATGATCTCGTCACTATTCGTGACTGGCTGCGCTATGCCGTGACCCATATGAGCCGAGCGCATCTCGTCTATGGGCACGGTACATCCAATGCCGTCGACGAGGCCGCATTTCTTATTCTATCGCAGCTCGATCTGCCAATTGATGACGTCAACCCATGGCTCGATTGCCGGCTGACGACGGACGAGCGCCAAAGCATCGCCTCGCTCATTGCAGAGCGCGTCGATACGCGTAAGCCAGCGGCTTACCTGACGCATGCGGCCTACATCCAGGGGCGAAAATTCTACGTCGATGAACGCGTGATCGTGCCGAGGTCGTTCATCGGCGAACTGCTGGTCGAAGATCAATTGGCGGCAATCGTTCCCGATCCGATGGCCGTGACGCGCGTGCTCGATCTTTGCACCGGATCGGGTTGTCTTGCCATTCTCGCGGCGGAAGGGTTTCCGAACGCCAAGATCGATGCCGCTGACATTTCAGAAGATGCCCTGGCAGTTGCGCAGCGCAATATTCGCGATTACGGGCTGGAGGAACGCGTCCACACGTTCAAGTCGGATTTGTTTGATGGCCTGCCGGCCGGAACGTACGACCTCATCATATCCAACCCGCCGTATGTGACGGCCGATGCCGTCGCGGCGTTTCCGCCGGAGTATCAGGCCGAGCCGACGCTTGCGCATCTTGGCGGCGCAGACGGGATGGATCTCGTGCATCACATTTTGCGCGACGCGCCGCAGCGGCTGGCAGAGGGCGGGGGCATCATCGTCGAAATCGGAGAGGGGCAGGCGACGCTCGAAGCGTCTCGGCCGGATCTGCCGTTCCTGTGGCTCGATACCGAGACCAGCAAAGCCGAAGTGTTCGCGCTTTTTGCCGACGATCTGAAAGCAATGAAATAAAACGGCGGGCGGCCGTGGCAAAAGCCAGCGCTCCGCCCGCGGATAGTCGCCGCCTCAGCCGAAGGCGCCGAAGTGGTGCGAAATGCCGGTGCCGATCTCACGAATGAATTCGTAAGAGATCTCCATAGGAGTTAGGATTTCCGTTTCCAATCGCGCGTAGTCGTCGATGCCGCGCGGACGGTAACTCGCCTGTTCGTCGAACGATTTGGCCGTTACGTCTTTTTCGTCGTGCGGGAACGCCTTGCGCAGAATGCTTAGTACTTCGGGAATTTCGAGGCTCAAAGCCATCTCGAGCACCTGCGTATGCGACAGCCCGTCTTGCGGAGCGAAGCGCGGAAGCTGCGCCGCCAAGATGAAGATGCGCATGATCAGCGCGAGGCGGATTGCCTGCAGGAGATCGAGCTCGAGCCGGTTCTCGTCGGGCACCATGCCGTCTTCAATGTTCAAGTCGGCAAGGATGGCGTGAAGGTCAATGGCGTCGAGACGCAGCAGATGGACGAGTTCAGAGATGTCGCCATAACGGTCATCCGGCAGCAGATGCGTCGCTAACGTGCGGAACGCGCTGTTCAGCGCTTCCTCACGGCCCCACGAGGCGCGCGAGGCCCACAGGCCCGCGTTGAAGAGTTGAGCGTTCGCCGCCATGGCATTGAGGCTCGACATCGTCTTGCCGTGCGCGATCATTGCGAGCAGCGACTGCAACCGCTTCGACTTTCTCGCAAGCTTATAGAATCGGTCGCGATCGACGCCGACAGCGGTGCCAAGACCGGCGACGACGTTGGCGATATAGCCGAACTGCTGGAGAATGGCATTGTTCGGGATGGCGCGCATGCGCGCCGGGTTGCCGCGGTCTGACGCGTGGTCGCCTTGGCGCTTCACGGGACGAGAGCCCGTCTTGAACAACAAGTTTGGACCAAATGCGCCGAGTACGGCACGGTAACCGTCGTGCGCGAACAGGTCCTGCTGGAAGCCTCGAAGACGCAGGAAGAAGTCAAAGCTGAAATCCTGCGCCGAATAAAACGGATCCTTTTCAGCGGGCGGGATGTCGCCATCCATCACGATGGTTGCGAGCGCGCGGGTCGTCAAAGCGCGGTTGCCGAAGAAGACGTAGCCGTCGCCGCCTTGGAAGCTCGTCTCGTGCTTCACCGGAATGTTGGCAGCGCCGAACCGGCGGCGTGCTTCGTTCGTCATCACGTAGTGCAGACGACGGTAAAGCGTGCCGGGGTGCGCGCCGCGGCCCATCGACTCGCCGTGGGTCGAAAAGAGCAGCGTCTCGATGCCTTCGAGCTTGGCGGCATCGACAATGGCGGCAAGTGCCTTGTAGTAGCGTTCGACGGCCAGCGTCGCCGAGATCTGTCCGATGAAGCGGCCAGCGTCGGAGAAGCCAGTTTGAATGCTGATCCGCTTTCGGCCGATCACGTACTCGCGGTAGGCCTCTTCTTCGATGAGGCGCTCCATGATGCGTGCGCCGTTCTCAAGACCCGTCGGAGTTTCGAAAAGCGGAGAGATATCGGTGATGTGGTCGACGCCGAACAGCTTGGCGAAGAACACCGCAATCAAAACCGTTGCAGGCGACTCGCATTCGGCGATGAGGAAGCGGATCGGCGTTTCCTTATCGACGTGCTTCATGATCTGCGCGGTAAGCGCAAACTGGCGGATCGCAGTCGCGGTTTCGAGATCGAGCGTCGCAAAGTTGACCGTCTCGCGCGGCGTGTTCTTGATCATCTCGACAATGCGCTTCAGCGACTGACTTTCGGTCAGGTCGCGCGTCCACGGCTCGTGCACGTAGGCGCGGAATGCGTTGTGGAGCTGCAGGGCATTGATGCGCAGGTGGATATGCGACATGCCGAGACCGGTTGCCTCGACGAGACCGGCGAGCGCGGCTGTGGCGCGCTTCATCTGCGGCGCCTGGACCGCATCGATCAGATTGTTGAAGAGAGCCTGTAGCGCCTCGACCGTCAGCAGGTTGTAGCCGTCCGTCTTTGTCATGACGTTAGCGGCCTTGGCGAGGCCTTCGGTGTTGTTGGCGAAGCTTTCGAGCGCCTTCAATTGCTCATCGACGGCAGCGATGCCGAGATCGAGCTTACCGACGATCTGGCGGGCGACGCGCTGTGCGGCGTCACCGCTTTCGAGCTTGTGCTTCAGGACGACAAAGCGTTCGCGGATATCGGCCAAGGCGGCGCGCTTTTCGCGAAGGCGGGTTTCAAACGAGAACGTCCAGGTGATGTCGGTGCGGCCGTCGAGATCGTAGCCGACCCACGACGCAAACGTCGTCAGCCTCGGGCGCACTTTGAACGCCGCGTCACCGAACTTCTGCGAGGCAACGCTATAGAAGCCGTGCAGCAGCTCTTCGTATGCGTTGCGCAGGTTGCGGATCGCATCCTGGGCGCACTTGTGCTCGTGATGGAGCGTCAGCTTATCTTCGGGGCGATGCGGCAAGCCGATCGTGACGTCGGACGTTGGATCGGAAACCGCGATATCGACCATGCGCCGGTAGAGCGCGTCGGAAAGGCCGAACGTCGGATGGGCGGTCAGAACGATGCCGGTGCGGGCACGCGACCAACGCTCTTCAAACGCTTTGAGATTGTTGCCGGACTCGGTTGCCGTCTTTTCGACGTAGGCCGTGAAGTCCTTCAGCGTGGTCGCCTGATCGACGTAGCCGACCTTATCGCGCAAACCGCGAGCGCGGCGAACGAAGGCGCGATCCATCAGGCGGCACGCGAGGCCCTTCATCTCGTCAAACGACACTTCGCCCGCCTCAAGACGCCGCGACATGTCGAACGCGACGTTCAAAATCGGGTTGAGCGAAGGGTTGTCGGGAATTTGCGCTCTAAGACGCTTCAGCTGATTGATCAGCTCGATTTCGTCGAGCTTGTTCGAGCCAACAGCGGGCGTCGTATCCTGCATCACCAAAGGCTCCATGTCCCATCGTGCGGGACAGAATTCTCATGAAGATTCATAGTGTAGCGAAGTGGACGGCCGGAGGCAAAACACGCACGCTCCGGCCGAACCAAACTTAAGCTACCTTGCGGACCTGACCGAGGACCTGGGCAACGGTCGAACCCATTTCCGACGGCGTCGGCGCAATCGTGACGCCGCAGCCCTTCAGGATCTCGACCTTTTCAGCGGCCGATTCACCGAATGCCGAGACGATGGCGCCGGCGTGGCCCATGCGACGGCCCTTCGGCGCCGACAAGCCAGCGATGTAGGCGATCACGGGCTTCTTCATGTGCTCTTTGGCGAACATGCCAGCTTCGGCTTCCTGCGGGCCGCCGATTTCGCCGATCATCAGAACGGCGTCGGTCTCCGGATCCGCCTCGAAAGCTTCAAGAACGTCACGGTGCGATGAACCGTTGATCGGATCGCCGCCGATGCCGACCGACGTCGAGACGCCGATGCCGAGCGCTTTCAGCTGTTCCGCCGCCTCGTAACCGAGCGTGCCCGAGCGGCCAACGATGCCGACGCGGCCCGGCAGGTAGATGTGACCCGGCATGATGCCGAGCATCGCCTTGCCTGGCGAGATCGTACCGGCGCAGTTCGGGCCGGTCAGAACCATGCGGCTTTCTTTCTTGTAGCGGCGCATGTAGCGCTTCACGCGTATCATGTCCTGAGCCGGAATGCCGTCCGTGATGCAGACGCAGTATTTGATGCCGGCGTCGGCTGCTTCCATGATCGCGTCGGCCGCAAACGGCGGCGGCACGAAGACGATAGAAGCTTCAGCGCCGGTCTCATCGACCGCGCCCTTGACGGTGTTGAACACCGGGCGGCCGAGGTGAGACGTGCCACCCTTGCCGGGCGTCACGCCGCCGACGACGTTGGAGCCGTAGTCAATCATTTCCTGAGCGTGAAAGGTGCCGATACGTCCGGTGAAGCCCTGGATCAGGATCGGCGTCTTTTCATTGATAAAGATTGCCATTGGTGCGTTTCTCCGGATTTAGGCCGCTTTTTTCGTTGCTTCGACAGCCTTTTTCGCCGCTTCCGCCAGCGTTTCTGCGCTGATGACGGTGAGGCCGCTGGTGTCGATGATCTTACGGCCTTCCTCGACGTTCGTTCCGGCGAGGCGAACAACAATCGGCATTGTGATGTTCAATTCCTTCACGGCATCGACGACGCCCTTTGCAACCCAGTCGCAGCGGTTGATGCCGGCGAAGACGTTGACAAGGATGGCACGCACGTTCTTGTCGCGAAGCACGGCGCGGAACGATTTCGTCACGCGTTCGGGCGAGGCACCTCCGCCGATGTCGAGGAAGTTCGCCGGTTCGCCACCTGCGAGCTTGATCATATCGAGCGTTGCCATCGCGAGACCGGCGCCGTTGACGATGCAGCCGATGTCGCCGTCGAGACCGACGTAAGACAGGCCGCGGTCGGACGCGTACGTCTCGCGAGGATCTTCCTGGCTCTTGTCGCGCAGCTCGGCGATGTGCGGACGGCGGAACAGCGCGTTCTCGTCAAACGACATCTTAGCGTCGAGCGCGAGAACCTGCTTTTCCTTGGTGATGACGAGGGGGTTGATCTCAACCATCATCGCGTCGAGGTCGCGGAAAGCGCGGTAAGCGCCCATGATCGCAGGCACGATCTTGTTGACGATTTCGGGATCAACGCCGAGGCCAAACGCGATCTCGCGCGCCTGGAACTGCTGCATGCCGACGGCCGGATCGACCTGCACGCGGATAATGGTATCGGGCTGGGTTGCAGAGATCTCTTCGATATCCATGCCGCCCGCTGCCGACGCGACGACGACGATGCGCTCCGCCGCGCGGTCCATCACGAAGCCGAGGTAGATTTCGCGGTCGATGTTCGTCGCTTCTTCGATGTAGAGGCGCGAGACCAGCTTGCCGGCCGGTCCCGTCTGGGTGGTGACGAGCTTGCGACCGAGCATCGACTCGGCTGCTTCCTCGATCTCCCGTTCGTTGCGGCAGAGCTTGACGCCGCCCGCCTTGCCGCGGGCGCCAGAATGGATCTGGGCCTTGACGACAACGGGGTGACCAAGCTCGCTCGCGCGGTAGGTCGCCTGCTCAGGAGAATACGCCAATCCACCGCGGGGGATCGGCACGCCAAACTTCGTAAGAAGCTCTTTCGCCTGGTATTCGTGAATGTCCATTATTGGACCTCCTTAGGATTGTTCGACGTTTCCTGGCTGTTTTTTTATTTCGCGCGCGCAGCTTCTGCGGCTTTGATCGCGGCAGCCGTGACGAGCAGGTTACGCGCCATCTTTTCCGAGGCTGCGTCGATCATCTTGCCGTCGAGAGAAGCGGCGCCCTTACCCTGGGCTTCGGCTTCCTTCAGAGCGACGAGAATGCGCTCAGCGCGCTCGACTTCCTTGGCCGTCGGCGAATAGATCTCGTTCGCGAGTTCGATCTGCGAGGGATGGATGGCCCACTTGCCTTCCATGCCGAGAGCCGCGCCGCGGCGCGCTGCTGCCTTGTAGCCTTCCGGATCGTCGATGCCGCCGAACGGTCCGTCGATCGGACGAAGACCGTAAGCGCGACAGGCAACGGTCATGCGCGACAGCGGGAAGTGCCACTGATCGCCCGGATAATCGGGGTTCAAGCCGCCGATGACGACGGTGCGCGCCTTGTTGAAGGCGGAGTAATCGGCCACACCGAAGTGCATCGATTCCAGACGGCTCGGAGCAGAAGCAATGGCTTCGACGTTGGCCATGCCGAGCGGCGTTTCGATGAGCGCCTCGGTGCCGATCTGGTTCTTCAGGCCCTTGGCGACTTCGATCTGACTGACGATGCATTCAACCGTGTAGACGTCAGCAGGAACGCCAACCTTCGGGATGAGGATCGTGTCGAGCTTGGCGCCAGCCTGCTCGCAAATATCGACGACGTCGCGATACATGTAGTGGGTGTCGAGGCCGTTGATACGGACCGAGACGCTCTTGCCGGCGCCCTTCCAATCGAGATCGTTCAGCGCCTGGATGATGTTCTTACGGGCCTGCTCTTTTTCGGGCGGCGCAACGGCGTCTTCGCAATCGAGGAAGACATAGTCGGCGGCGCTCTTGATGGCGCGGTCGATCATGCTCGGGTTGGAGCCCGGAACCGCGAGGTATGAACGCTGCAATCTCTGTTTGCGGAGCGGGAACTGCGAGAAGCTCATTGGGAGGTTGCCTTCCTAGATTTGAGAACGTGTTTTTGTTTCGATCGCAAAACGAACGGGAAAGAGCGCCCGGCCTCAACCGAAGCCAGGCGCTTTTAATTTGTTAGGCAGCTTTGGCCTGAGCCGGCGTCACGCCCGTCGCTGACTTCGTCGCTGTCTTGGAGAAGTACTCCGCGGCAGCGCCCGTGCCCGAGCCAAGCTTGATGTTGATGCCAGAGTCTTTGAGCGCCATTTCGACAGCGAAGAGAACACCACCGACCATGAACTCATCGACGGCACCGAGATGGCCGATGCGGAACACCTTGCCAGCGACCTTGTTGAGGCCGGTTCCGAGCGAGGTGTTGTAGCGATAGTAAGCCGTCTTCAGGACAGCGTTCGCATCAGCACCTTCCGGAACGAGGATCGCTGACACTGTGTCCGAATGCCACTTCGGCTCCTTGGCGCAGAGCTTCAGGCCCCAAGCGTCAACAGCGGCGCGAACGCCTGACGCCATGCGGTGATGGCGAGCGACGACGTTGTCGATGCCTTCAGCGAGGATCAGATCGAGCGAAGCGCGCAGACCGCGAATGAGCTGCGTGGCCGGCGTGTAGGGGAAGTAGCCAAGATCGTTGGTCTTGATCATGTCTTCCCAAGAGAAGAAGCAACGGTTCATGCGGCCGTTGACGCTCTTGTTGACGTCGAGTGCCTTCTGGCTGACGGCGAGGATGCCGAGACCGGTCGGAAGCATGAAGCCCTTCTGCGAACCGGAGACGCAGCAGTCGACGCCCCATTCGCCCATGCGCATCTCAAGCGAGCCAACCGAAGAAACGCCGTCAACGAAGAGAAGTGCGGGGTGCTTTGCAGCGTCGAGCGCCTTGCGAACGCCGGCGATATCGGACGTCACGCCCGTCGCAGTTTCGTTGTGCGTGGCGAAGACGGCCTTGATCTCGTGGTTCTTATCTTTGGCGAGGATATCGGCGTACTTTTCGAGCGGCACGCCCGTACCCCACTCTTCGTCGCACAGCTCGACCTTGAGGCCGAGACGCTCAGCCATATCGACCCAGAGAAGCGAGAACTGACCGAAGCGGCTCATCAGAACTTTGTCGCCAGGGGCCAGCGTGTTCTCGATCGCCGATTCCCAAGCGCCGGTGCCCGACGACGGGAAAATAAAAACGCGGCCGTCCTTCATCTTGAAGACCTTCTTCAAGTCCTCGAAGATCGGAAGCGTGAACTTCGGGAATTCCGGAGAACGCATGTCCTCCATCGGAACGTTCATGGCCATCCGCACGGCATCCGGAATCGTGGTCGGGCCGGGAATGAAGAGATGTGGCGTAATCAAATTCATATGAAGCGCTCCTCCACGCTGCGTTGTGCCAAGCCGACGATCCCCGACGCAGCAGGGGAGACGTTCCGGCATTGCTTTTGCTGATCCTTCCGCCCGATCGCAGTTGCGGGCGTCAAGTCTTAACTAGCAGGCGGACAGTGACGGTGGGAACGGAAATCTATCAACACCCTGTTGGGCAGGATAAGCTACCCACCTCGTCGTGCTTTGGTGCTGCAATTCAGCGCCTTTTTGCGACAGCGTTATTGCTGCTCCGAACGGTTAACGGAGACATGCAGTGCAACAGCCATGGCGCGATTCGAAACGCCCAATTTGTCGTACAAATTTTTCAGATGGTATTTCACCGTGTTGCGCGAAATGCCGGTGCGCGCCGCGATCTGCAAGTTGGTCCAGCCGTTCGCAAGTGCAGCAAGCAACTCACGCTCGCGCGCCGTCAGACCTTCAAGCGGGTCATGGTTCAAAAGATCAATATCGACATACGGCAGCGACAAGCGGCCACGCGCGACCGAAACGACAGCTTCGAGCAGAACCTGCGGATCTTCGGTCTTAGAGACGAAGCCCCAGGCACCGCCTTTGATGGCTTGCCGTAGCACCTCGTTGGAACGCTCGCCCGTGTAGATGATGATTCGGGTCTGCCACTTCTCTTGCTTGATACGCTGAAGCACGGCTCCGCCGGTCATGTCCGGCAATGTCCAGCCGACGACGGCGATCTCGACCGGCTTTGTCTTAAGAGCGTTGAGCAACGATTCACCCGTCGGGTGCACACCGCATACGGTAAAGCGCCCGTCACGCTCAATCAGCGCGTCGAGACCTGCGCGTACGACCGGATTTTGATCGGCGATCGTGACCTCGATCTTGGCCGCCATTCCCGCGATGCTCTCCTTAAATCCGCGACGGCACCCCTGAAGGCGTCCGCAGCCCTGCCTCGCGATTGGCGACCCCGGCAGGATTTGAACCTGCGACCTACGGTTTAGGAAACCGTTGCTCTATCCAGCTGAGCTACGGGGCCGGCCCTGGCCTTGCGGCCGCACTTCGTCAGTTCGATTTCCCGGCCCTGCGGCGGGTGCCAAGAGCTATGCGGTCAGCGCAGGCGGAGGTCAAGCGCGGCTCATTGGAGGATACCTTTGGCGCGATTCTTTCGCGACGGACGTCGTGGAATTAGATCGCCTTCCCAAACGCCTTGCGTGCTCGAATTTCATATCTGCTACTTTTGGTTGCAAATAGCTACTCCCTGTCGACAGCCAGAAATAGCCAGCGAGTCATGGTGCCGCGAGGGGCTTAAGGGCAACGCTTTGAAACAAGATACGAAATGTTTCAAATTGCCTACTTCTCAAAATGCTTAACGTGGCCGACAGTGCGACGTGGAATGGCCGCGGACAGCACGCTGGCCGAAGGTGGGGAAGAAAACTCAACGTCATCTGTTTTATGGGCGGGATATCCGAAGCATTCCGGTTGACGCACAACCTGGAAAATCGGACCTCCTGGCTGACGTTGGGAAGTGGTCATGACGCGAGGGAATGCTCCGATGAAAAAGTCACTGTTCGCGCTGGCCTTGTCGACCATTCTGTTGCCCGCGGGCGGCGCAATGGCTCAGAGCCTTCCCGAAGAGGTGAAACCCATCGGCAGCATGGACTACCCCTATAACCTTGTCGTTCCCAACTATGCCGAGAAGCCGCTCGCCTCGTCGTGGGAGGGTTTCTACTGGAAACCGTCGATCGGCTATAACACCATGTCGTTTAATCGGCTCGGCAGCGCTGATGGCATCACGCTCGGCGCGTCGGGCGGTTATGACTTCCGTTTTGGCAACATCATTTTCGGACCGACCGCGGATTTGAGCTACGATTTCCTCTATGGCGACAGCTCTCGGGTAGACGGGATCTCGGGCTTCAAAGCGCATGCCGACTTCGACGGATCGGTCGGCGCGCGGGCCGGTTTTCTTCTGTTCGATCGCACTTTGATCTACGCCACTGGCGGTTATGCGTTTGCCAATTTGGAAGTGCGGAACGGCGGTCTTGGCACCAGCGATACGAATATGCTCTCCGGTTGGACCGCAGGCGGCGGCATCGAATATCTTTGGAGCGACAGCAACAGTCTGCGTTTCGAATACAAACGGGTGGAATTCTCTGACGAGGGCTTTGATTCTCTGCCGTCCGGTTACAATGACGTAAGCGCCACCATGGACAAATTCAGCTTCGGCTTTGTTCATCGCTTCTGAGTTTCGGGACCGCATACCTCTCAGATGGGCCGGCTGACCGGTTCCTCATAAACTTATCTTGTCTCGTCGTGCGCAACGCCAATCCGCTCTTGGCGAACAAGGGCGCGTGTGATCTCTCTTTGTGTCATGGCTGGGAGATGGTGGGCAGGATTGATCGGCGCTGTGGGGCTTTTCGCTCCGCTTGGCGCCGCGGCCGAAGAGGCGAAGGCTCCGCCGCCGTGCACGCTTGAGCCAGGCCCCATCCGAACCGTCACCAGAGTGATTGACGGCGAGACGCTCATTCTTGATGACGGCAAGGCCGTGAGATTGATAGGGGCGTTGGCGCCGAGAGCGCGCGACGCAGACGCCGCTCAGGGCGCGTGGCCACCCGAAGCCGATACGATCAAAGCGTTATCGGATCTCGTGCTGGCAAAGCGCGTGAAGCTGGCGTTTGCAGGCCGCCGCCTCGATCGTTATGGCCGCGAGCTGGCGCAGGTATTCGTTATCGACCGGGGCCGGGAAGACTGGGTACAGGGCGCACTGTTGCGCGGCGGTTTTGCACGCGCTTACGGATTGCCGGAAAGCTTTGCGTGCACGCACGAACTCGTCGCCAATGAGGCCTATGCACGGACGCGGCGCCTGAGGCTTTGGCAAAACGGCGTCTATCGCACGCTCACTGCCGATCGGCCGGGCGAGATCATGAAGCGGCGCGGCAAATACGAGCGCGTTGGGGGAACGGTCGTTTCCGTCGGGCGGACGAAGAGCGCGACGTATCTGAATTTCAGCAATGACTGGCGAAGCGACTTCACGGCGCGGATCGACAAGAAAGTTCTTGCCGCCAATCCGGACTTCGATCGCTCACTCGATGCGCTGGCAAACACCACCGTCGTCGTGCGCGGCTGGATCGAACGGCGCAACGGCCCGCTGATCGATATCGCCGATCCGTCTCAGCTTGAAGCGGCAGACGATGCGGCAGCTTCGCAGACAGAGGCCCCAAAAGAGGCGCGCCCGGCCCCGCCGGAAGGTGCGGAACCGAGCACTGTAAACCTGAAGTCTCTTTGAAGCCGTTAGGCGGCTTCTTCTTCCTCGACCGGCGCTTCAGCTTCCGCCAAGCGGCGGCCTTTGGCGCTCTTGGAGAGAATGTCCGTGATGCGCTGAACGGCGCCGCGCTCGTCAAGCTTTTCCACGGCGGCGAGTTCACGGGCCATGCGGTCGAGCGCGTCTTCGTAGAGCTGACGCTCAGAGTATGACTGCTCGGGCTGCGCTTCGGAGCGATAGAGATCGCGAACAACCTCAGCGATCGCGATGAGATCACCGGAATTGATCTTCGCAACGTATTCCTGTGCGCGGCGACTCCACATCGTACGCTTGATGCGGGCGCGGCCCTTGAGCGTTTCCATCGCTTTCTTGACTTGGCCTTCGTCCGCCAGCTTGCGCATTCCGACGCTGGCCAGCTTGCCGGTCGGGACGCGCAGCGTCAGCTTCTCCTTGTCGAAAGTGATGACGAAGAGCTCAAGCGACATGCCGGCGATTTCCTGCTCCTCGATGCCGACGATGCGGCCGACGCCGTGAGCGGGATAAACAATGAATTCGTTGGCTTTGAAGCCGTGGCGCTGATTGACGGGTTTCTTCTGAACCGCAAGGATCTGGCGCGCAGCGGCAGATTTCTCAGCGGCTTCCTTCGGTGCAGCAGACTGCTGTGTGCCTGCGACTGGCGCCGAAATCTTCTGGCTGGCGGCCTTGTGCGCATTTGCAGGCACGGCAACAGTGCGCTGAGGCGCGGCTGCAGCGGCGACCTTGGCATTCAATTGAGCAGCGGCGATGTGCGGCGCGACCGGCGTCGGCCCTGCGACAGGCTTCCTGGCGGCCGGAGCTGCCTCGACCTTTACGGGCTTCGCCGCGACGGGCGCTGCCTTCTTCGTCGGCGTTGCGGGTTTCGAGCTGGAGGTCGGCGCGAGCTTGGATTTCGTTGGCGGTTCGGCTTTGGCTTTGGCAGACGGCTTCGCGACCTTATTGGCGCTTGCGCTCACCTTCAAAGGCATGGACTTACGGACGGCAGTTTTGGCTGCGGACTTGGGGCTGACCGGAGCTTTCTTCTTTTGAGCCATATCGATCTCTCACTCTCGCATACTGGGCGTCGCCGGGGGGCCGGCTCTGCCGTCAGTCCGCCCTACCTTAAGGACGGAGCATCCGTGCCGCGGACGAGACGACGTCCGAACGGCACGCGCGCATTGATCCGTGCCTCGTCTTTACGAGAGGCCGTCCCCTGCGCGCTCATTTGTGGCCTAGCTTCGCAAATCCCGTCCGACTCTGAATTGGCCCGTTGACGCCCCATAACGTCTTATTGGTTGCTGCTCTTCAGAGTTGAGCAGCCCCCTTTTGTTCGCGGCCGTTCCGGATTTGTGCAGACTTAACGCCATCGCAACTGACACTAACACAGTCTTGACGGTAATTGAAGTGTCGGGTTCTGAGACAATCTCGACGAGCTTAAGGCCGCATTTAAATTAACGCGCTAAACCAACGGCTTATGTAAGAGATGCCCTAACGGGTTGCAAGAGTCGCTGTTTGGCGCAAAATCAATCCCCTGATCCCGGATTTGGTGAAAAATATTTTTCAAACTTGTTCGGCTCGTCTTTAACCGCATCGGCGTCGGGCAGCGCAGCCTTCTTGGCGGTGATGTTCGGCCAAGCGTCCGCATACTGGCGGTTGAGCTCCATCCACTTTTCCATGTCCGGTTCGGTGTCGGGCTTGATAGCGTCAGCAGGGCACTCCGGTTCGCAGACGCCACAGTCGATGCACTCGTCGGGGTGGATGACGAGCATGTTCTCCCCTTCATAGAAACAGTCGACCGGACAGACCTCTACGCAATCGGTGTATTTGCACTTGATGCATTTCTCGTTGACGACGTAGGTCATTCGAATTCCTAATTCTTGTAACGGCCGACGCTCCAGCGTGGCGTCGCGAAGCAATCTCTGGTTCGAGCGGCGCCCTTATTACCATAGGCACAACGGCTGCCTAGGTGGACCGGGCGTCACAGTTTCAGTGCCGTCCCCTGAATTTGTCGATCAGACGCCGTTCGCGCTTCGTCGGCCGGCCGCTGCCTTCGGGACGGGACGGCACCTGCATGACAATATCGCTTCCGCTCGCCTCCGGCACTCCCCCCGACGCTGGCGGCAACTGCCGGGGTGTCAGGTCACGATAAAGCGCCTGGGCCTCAGGAGCCGGACCACGCCTAGCGCCAATGCCGAGAATCTCGACACTGATGACGCGGGGGCCAAGCGAGAGGGTCAGGACGTCGCCCGGCCTCACGATTGTACTCGCCTTATCGATCTTCACACGGTTGACTCGCACCTTGCCACGTTCAATCAGCGCCTGCGCCAATGTCCGGGATTTCGCAATCCGGGCAAACCACAGCCACTGGTCGATCCGCTGCAGCGCGGCGCGATCCGCGTCCGGCATCTCGTCAGGTCGATCCGGAGCCTTCGCTCCGTTTCTCCATTTGAGCCTTGAGCGCCGCCAGCGCCGCGAACGGCGATGAGGCATCGCCTCCAGCCGACTTTGGCGGCGCGGCCGTGATCACCTGCGGTGAACGCCGGTCGTCACGGCGGCGGCCATCATCACGGCGTCCCTTACGATCATCGTCGCGACGAGGGCGACCACCCTCGTCCCTGCGATCATTGCGGCGATCGTCGTTGTTGCGACCTTCGAACCGCTGGCGATTATCGCGCCGGTCGGGGTGGCGGTTGCGATCATGCTGACGGTCGGAGCGTTGCTCGCCGCCCTGCGGCGCACCGGAGGCGTCTGCGGCGGGCGCGGCGGTTGCACCTTCGCCTGCGACGGTTGCTTGCGGCTGTTGATGACGGTTGCCGTAGCGATGCCGTCCGTGACCACCGTCGCGGCGCTGTTGTCCGTCGCGACGCTGTCCGTCACGGCGTTCGGGACGCTGATGGCGGCGCGGGCGCCAGATCTCTTCGAACTTGGGTTCTTCCGACGCCGAAGCCGACACCGCGGACGTATCGGGAGCCATCGCAGCGGCTGCATCGGAACCCGCATCCACGGAAGCGACCGCTTCCGCCACGGGCGGAGCCTCAGCAGCTGCTGGCGGCGTTTCAACTGGCGCTTCGGCACCGACCTCTGCCGGGGCCGCAGCGACTTCGCTCTCGGGTTCCGTCGAAGCTTCGGCTGCCGACGGAGTTGCTTCCGGCTCAGCAACCGGAGCCGCAGGCGCGGCTTCAACTGCGATCGGTCGGCGTTCGAGGCGGAAGCCGAGGGCTTTCAACACTTCACCAAGCTCTTCAGCCGAGCATCCGAGGATCGACATCATGTCGTCGGTGGCACGGAAACCGCCATCGCCCGTCGAGCCTTTCGGGGCGTCCGTCTTGCCGGGACCGGAGCGCCATGCGAGCAGCGGCCGGATCAAATCGGCCAGACGCTCAAGAATATCGAGACGAATGGCGCGCGGGCCGCAGACGTGGAAGCCATGCGCGCGATAGAGCGCTTCGGGCGTCGCAGGATCGACCACGACCGACGTCAAGCCGGGCCGGGGCAATTGCGGCACGACGCCGTTTTCGGACGGATGTTTCAGAAGCCATAGCGTCGCCGCAAGGTCGGCCGGAGCAGGCTTCAACATGATCGGGAAGAAGATGTTGAAAGCTCCAAAACGCAAGCCGTACTTGCGTAGCTCAGCGCGCGCCGCCTGATCGAGCGCGTTGATGTCGTCGGCGACCGTCTCGCGCTTCAAGGCGCCGAGGCCTTCCTTCAACTGAAATGCGATGCCGCGCGCCAAGCCTTGAAGCTCGGCACTCTTCGACATCTCGACGAGCGGCTTCAGCTTGTCGGCGATCGTATCGTCGACCCAGGTCTTGATGCGGGCCTGAACCTTCTCACGATCGGACTCGCTCATCGTCTCGTCGGCAATGAGCGTAACGGACGGCTGCAGCGGATCTTCGGCAGGTTCTAGCTTGGCGATTTCATCGTCGCGCCAGATGATCATGCCGTTGCGCGCGAGCTTGAACGCATCATTCTGCGCCGCCGCAACGCGACGCGCCCGCATACCCAGCTCACGCGTCACGACCTGCATCGCCGCCTGGCGCGTCGCCTTCTCGTGAATGCCGTCAGCGGCGGAATCGAGCGTGAAGCGGAAACCCTTCAGCTTGCCCACGAAGTGGTTTTCGACCGTGATGGCGCCGTCATCGGCGATGTCGGCCGTCAATTCGTCTTTGTCCCGCATGCCTTTCATCAGAGCGCTGGTCCGGCGATCCACAAACCTCTGCGTCAGACGTTCGTGCAAGGCGTCGGAGAGACTATCTTCAATGGCGCGCGTCCGCTCTTGCCAATGCGCCGGATCCTTCAGCCAATCGGGACGATTTGCGACGAAGGTCCAAGTGCGAATGTGCGCGATGCGGGTCGCGAGCGTGTCGATATCACCATCCGTCCGATCCGCCAAAGCAACCTGCTTGGAGAACCAGTCTTCGGGGATGCGATTTTCGCCGGTCGTCAGATACCGGTAAAGATTTGAGACGAGTTCGGAGTGGCTTTGACCGGAGATCTTGCGATAATCGGGAAGCTGGCAGACTTCCCAAAGTAGCTCGACGCGCGGGCGTGATGAGGCGATGTCCGCGATTTCACGATCCGAGGTCAAGGCTTCGAGTGCTGCCACATCGTCGGCGGTGCGGGCGCGCGTCAGACGCTGCTCGCGCGGCAGCTCGCGAAGCGACGCATGCAGCGCATCGAGCGTCGAGAAATCGAGATTGCGGTTACGCCATTGCAGCGTGCGGATGCTATCGAAGCTGTGGGTTTCGAGACGTTCCACCATGTCGGCATCGAGCGCCTCGGCGCCGCCCGTGACGCCAAACGTGCCATCGTTCATGTGGCGGCCGGCACGACCGGCGATCTGACCAATCTCGCCCGGCGTCAGATTGCGATGATTGTAGCCGTCGAACTTGCGAAGCGCAGAGAACGCCACGTGGTCTACATCAAGGTTGAGGCCCATGCCAATGGCATCGGTCGCAACCAGGAATTCAACATCGCCTGATTGATAAAGCGCGACCTGGGCATTGCGCGTGCGCGGTGAGAGCGCACCAAGCACGACAGCCGCGCCGCCGCGCTGGCGACGGATCAATTCGGCGAGTGCATAAACTTCCTGTGCCGAAAACGCGACGATTGCCGAGCGTGCAGGCAGGCGGGTGATTTTCTTTTCGCCGCTGTAGGTCAGCTTCGACAGGCGCGGGCGCGAGATGAAGTTGGCGCCGGGGATAAGATCCGAGATGGCGTCACGCATCGTCTGGGCGCCGAGCAGCAACGTCTCGGAGCGGCCGCGCGCATGCAGCAGCCGGTCGGTGAAGACGTGACCGCGCTCGGGATCGCCGCAAAGCTGGATTTCGTCAATCGCCAGGAAATCAACATCGATGTCGCGCGGCATCGCTTCGACGGTCGACACCCAATAACGGGCGCGCTCCGGCTTGATTTTTTCTTCGCCGGTAATGAGGGCGACCTTGTCCGCGCCCACGCGCTGCTTGATGCGATCATAGACCTCGCGCGCGAGCAGGCGCAGCGGCAGGCCGATCATGCCACTTTCGTGGCCCAGCATCCGCTCGATGGCGAGGTGCGTCTTACCGGTATTGGTGGGTCCGAGCACCGCCGTCACGTTTCGGATGCGGGCTTCCAGATCACTTGCCATATGTTGCATTGACTCCGATCGAGCCCTGGCATTGCAGAGGAGGGCCTAGAGATCAAGGATTATTCGGTCGGCGGACAAAGAGCGTCACACCGCCTCAAATCCTCGAGCGCCACGCGTGTTACTGCGTCAGCGCGATCTGCTGGTTGTTAGCCGAGGTGATGTTAATTGTATTAGCGGTCATGACGGCGTTGCCGATGGGGGAAGGGATCGTGACCCGGTAGGGAACGTAGATTCCGGCCCTCGGCACGGCCCGAAGCGCAAACTCGATATTATTGTAATCGATCCAGGGATCGGTGAAATCTTTCGGCTTATGCCCGGCAATAGGCACATATTTGACCCGACACACGATAAGCTCCTTGGGCTGGCCGGACGGACGGCGCTCGGTGAGGGGCTCGCGACCTTTGAAAGTGAAGTGCAAATCATAGCGTGCCTTGCCGTCGAATACCGGAATTACCCGGTTGCAGGCGTCGGAGGGGTTGGCGTCGGATACCGAGATCATCGCCGCCATCGGATCGAATACATTCTTCAAATTTTCGGGCTTCAGCTTGATCGTATCCGGTGAGGGGGGCTTATTGGGAACCAGGGCGACGGCGGTCACCGCGCGCCCGGCGAAGCCAATTTTGACGGAGACAAATTTTTTCTTCTTTTTGTAACTCATTTCGAAGGCTGCGGGGCGAAGGCCCGAGGGCTCCAGGGCTCCTTTGCCGGAGAAATTGCCTGCCCATTTAAACGCGCCGAAAAATGCCGAAACTTTGGCGTGTGCTTGGGCGTCGTAGGTTCCATTATTGAAACGGGCGTTGAATTGGTAGGCCCCGACGTCGAAGCCTGCGAAGGCAAGTTTATAGGTGGCAACCACCTCCGTCGGCCAATTGGGACCAATGGCCGAGGCGCTCTCGAGCGGAAAAGTGGCAGCGGCAACCGCGAAAAGGCTGCAGAAGGCGCCCCGCCTCCGCGCACCGGCTCCCGATATCGCCATCGTGTTTCCCTACTTGCCCTTGGGCGAAGGGGCCCTGATAGTCAGAATTTGCGACTATTCTTGGACTTTGGGCGGGTTCGGAGAGGGCGACTAGGCGGGCTACTGCAATCGTCGCTGCCCGTCTTGACGGGCATCGGTCCTGTCAATTATACAGCACCCGAAACCCTCGCAGGCTCGGCTTGCGGGGCGCTATTTTTTGCTGAAACAGCAAGTTTTCGATCGACCGCCCCGGTTTGAGGGTGCGGCATAGGAGAGTGTTATGACCAGGCGCTGCGAGCTCATGGGGACTTTGCCCCTCTCGGGTAACCTCCGGAGCCACGCTGAGAACAAGACGAAACGCACGTTTCGTCCGAACCTTTGCCACGTGACGCTGATGAGCGAACTGCTCGGCCGCAAGGTTCGTTTGCGCGTTTCGGCACGGGCGCTGAAGTCGGTCGAACACCGCGGCGGCCTCGATGCCTTCCTCCTGAAGGCGAACAACAATGAGCTGTCGCAGACCTGCCTGAAGCTCAAGCGCGAGATTCAGAAGGTCCAGGCCGGCGCCAAGGCCGCCTGATCTTTCGACGCAATTTGCAGATCGTTTTAGCCCGGTGGTCTAGTTCGGCAGCCGGGCTTTCGCTTGCCTGGATCCTTGCAACAGAAACTGCAGCAGCACTGTGCGCTGGATGACGTGATTGAAGTTGTCATCCGAGATCATGGTGAGCAGCACCTCTCCGGACTTCAGCCGTGTGGCTGCTAAACCTTCCATGTTGTCAATATTATCAGCCATGTCGGCGTCGATGAGAGTTTCGCCCTCGATCGTGCGTCCTGGAGCGAGAGCGTCGGGCGCGATGCGCACGAGGCGCATCTTGACGCCTTCTAGCCAGCGGAAGCGGCGCTCCAAAACGAAGATCGTGCCGTCATCGAGGCTGGCAACGTCGGTGATGTCGAAGTCGCCGACGTTTTTCAGATGGAAGGTTTGTGGTCCGGCTTTGGTCCAGACCCAGCCGGTATGATTGCGCGCCGGATCATAAAGCCGCTCCGAAAATGCGATCGGCCAGCCTTTGTACGGGCCGCCCTTCAAGATCGTGAGCGCTTCGAAGCCTTTGTTCTGGTCCATGTGCATGGCCGCGGCAGGGATCCTGAGGGCGATGCCGGTTGCCTGAATATTTTTCGGGCCGAGCCTGAAGCGTTCGATGCGGTGACGGCCCTCGAAACCAATGAGGACGGAGCCATTCTGAAAGGCGCCACCTTCGAGCGCGATCGATTCAGAATCGCGATCGCGGACGCGCTGGATGGGGCGGCCGGATTTTTCCAACAGCGGCCCCAGGCGCGCGTCCACGATGCCGGAGGGGCGTATCCCTGCATAGGTCAGGTTGCCCGTCATCCAGACGCCAGTGTCAGACAGAGCGAGAAGAAATTTCCCATCGTCGCTCAGCAACAGGCCCGACCAGCCACCGAAATAGGGTGACGGCGACGTCAGGACGAGGCCGCCCACGAACTTCAATTTGCCGAGCGGCCGGTCCTCACCGGTGCGCAAAAACGTAGAAATCGGCCGGGCTTCGACAGTGATCGGTGCCGACTTCAATGTCGAGATGTCTGGCTTCTCGTCCGCCAGAACCGAACTCGCGCCAACGCCTAAAACGGCGATCGCGACTGCAAATCGTCGGAGAAAAAGCGACGCCACCGATAGCCCTCAATGAACGCGCGCGTGCTTGCGGCGCGTGGCGGCCGCCTTGTCGGCTTCGTGATGCTCATCGAACAGTTCGACGAGTTTCTCCGTCATCGCGCCGGCCAGTTCCGACGCATCGGTAATGGTGACGGCGCGCTGATAATAGCGCGTCACGTCATGACCGATGCCGATGGCGATCAATTCGACCGGTGAATGATTTTCAATCTCGTGGATCACTTGGCGCAAGTGTTGTTCGAGGTAGCTGCCTGAGTTCACCGAGAGCGTCGAGTCGTCGACCGGCGCGCCGTCGGAGATCATCATCAGAATGCGGCGCTGCTCGGGCCGATTAACAAGGCGAGCATGCGCCCAGGCCAATGCTTCGCCGTCGATATTTTCCTTCAGAAGACCTTCGCGCATCATCAGGGCGAGGGAGTTTTTGGCGCGTCGCCACGGGGCATCCGCCGTCTTGTAGATGATGTGGCGAAGATCGTTGAGGCGGCCCGGCGCGGGCGGCTTGCCTGCCGCCAGCCACTCCTCGCGCGACTGCCCGCCCTTCCAAGCTTTGGTGGTGAAACCCAGGATTTCGACCTTGACGCCGCAACGCTCCAGTGTGCGCGCGAGAATGTCGGCGCAGCAAGCCGCGACCATGATCGGCCGGCCGCGCATCGAACCGGAATTGTCGAGCAACAATGTCACGACGGTATCGCGGAAATCAGTGTCGCGCTCACGCTTGAATGACAGCGCGCCGGTCGGATCGGTGATGATGCGCGTCAAGCGCGCAGCGTCGAGCTGGCCTTCTTCGAGATCGAAATCCCAGCCGCGATTTTGTTGCGCCAAGAGACGGCGCTGCAGCTTATTGGCAAGCTTGGCGACGGCAGCCGAAAGCGTTTTCAGCTCTTTGTCGAGGAAGGCACGCAGACGCTCTAATTCTTCCGGCGTCGAAAGCTCTTCGGCGCTAACCTCTTCGTCATAGGCGCGCGTGAAGACCTTGTAGCCGAAGGCCTCGGGATTATCGAGGACCGTCATGTTCGGACGCCAGGGCGCAGGCGTCTCTTCCTCGTTCATCTCGCCGTCGTCGAGGTCTTGGGGTTCGGTCGAACCCTGCTCCATCGTTTCCTCGGTCTCTGAGAGATCGCCTTCGGAAAGCTTCTCCTCGCTTTCCTGATCCTGACCGTCGGTCGCGTCCTCGCTTTGCTCGTCGGAATCTTCCGAGCCGCCTTCGGCCGAACCTTCGTCGTTTTCTTCCTCGTCGTCGTTCGGCTGCGGCTCGTCGCTCTGCTCGGCCATTTCGAGGATCTTCAGAAGATCCCGAATCTGGCGGCCGAATTGCTCTTGGTTTTCCGAGAGCGCCTCCAGCTTGTTCAAAAGCTTGCCACCACGCCCTTCGATCACGGAACGCCAGACGTCGACGAGGCCCTTCGTCGATGCAGGCGGAGCTTGGCCGGTCAATCGTTCGCGAATGAGAAGCGCGAGCGCATCTTCGAGCGGAGCTTCGGCGCGCGTTGCGACGGACCGAAAACGACCATGACTGTAGTGGTCTTCCAGACGCGCGGTGAGATTGGCCGCCATGCCGGGCATGCGAGCCGAGCCCAAGCCTTCGACGCGTGCGCGTTCGGCGGCTTCGAAGACGGCACGGGCGGGGCCGGCGGGCGGCGCGATGCGGCGATGAACCTTGGCGTCATGACAGCCGATACGCAGAGCAAGACTATCGGCCCAGCCACGCGCCAACGCGACGTCTTTCGCGGATGGAGCACGCGGCAAGTCCGGCAGGTGCACGGCCTTGCCCGACACGTCGCCCTTACCGGGGCCGAAATCGACTTCGACTTCGCCATCACCCGCAATGGCGCGCACGGCCGGCCCGAGGACGCGTTTCAGCGGCTCGGACGGCGCTTCCCGGCGTTTGGTTGGAGACGTCATGGACTTCGTGTCGCTCTTTTGCCCTCCCCACGATGGGGAGGAGAGATTAGCTCAGCGCGACGTTGGCCGTGCTTTCTGGAAGCTCTTCGCCGAAGCAGCGCTGATAGAATTCCGCAACGAGCGGCTTTTCGAGATCATCGCACTTGTTCAGGAAGGTGACGCGGAATGCAAAGCCGATATCACCGAAGATATCTGCATTCTCGGCCCAGGTGATGACCGTACGCGGGCTCATCACGGTGGACAGATCACCATTGATGAAGGCCGAGCGAGTCAGGTCCGCGACGCGAACCATGTGCGAAACCTGCTTGCGTTTGGCGTCGGTCTTCGCGAATGATTTGACCTTCGACAGCACGATCCGGGCTTCGTCATCGTGCGGAAGATAGTTCAGCGTCGCAACGATCGACCACCGGTCCATCTGACCTTGGTTGATTTGCTGCGTGCCGTGATAAAGGCCCGATGTGTCGCCTAAGCCGATCGTGTTCGTCGTTGCGAACAGGCGGAAGGCCGGATGCGGACGAATGACCTTCGACTGATCGAGCAATGTCAGCTTGCCCGAGACTTCGAGCACGCGCTGGATGACGAACATGACGTCGGGGCGGCCGGCATCGTATTCGTCGAACACCAGCGCGATATTGTTCTGCAGCGCCCAAGGAAGGATGCCTTCCTTGAATTCCGTCACCTGCTTGCCGTCCTTCAGGACGATGGCATCCTTGCCGACGAGATCGATGCGCGAGACGTGGCTGTCGAGGTTGACGCGCACGCACGGCCAGTTGAGGCGCGCCGCGACCTGCTCAATGTGCGTTGATTTGCCGGTGCCGTGATAGCCTTGGATCATCACACGGCGGTTGTGCTTGAAGCCCGCCAGGATCGCGAGGGTGACATCACGATTGAACAAATAATCTGGATCGATTTCCGGGACATGGTCT
Source organism: Hyphomicrobium sp. MC8b (assembly GCF_905067615.1). Lineage (NCBI taxonomy): Bacteria > Pseudomonadati > Pseudomonadota > Alphaproteobacteria > Hyphomicrobiales > Hyphomicrobiaceae > Hyphomicrobium > Hyphomicrobium sp. MC8b. The sequence goes on from NZ_LR898465.1 coordinate 4,159,223, forward strand.
TCCGGCTTTGAATAGGCCGGCACCTCAAGATCGCTATCGATCCCGAAAACTTGGCGAACGGACAGCTTCATGTCCGGTAGATTGGCGGCAGCCGCGCCGTTCGCGCTTGTAGACGTGCGCATTTCCATTGGATTCCCGATCAAATCGCCCAGCTGCCGCTAAGGCCTCGAACAGGGGCGACCTCGGCGGGTGCACCTGCTTCAGAGGCTCGGAGGATTAGACCAGGCCAGATTGCTTTAAATAGTTATAGGCTTGGAGGATTTCACGCAACTTTTCCTCAGACCTGCTATCGCCGCCGTTCGCATCAGGATGGTGAATTTTCACCAGCTCCTTGAAGCGCGACTTGATATCCTCACGGCTCGCGTCTTCGCCGAGATCCATGACTTTCAGCGATTTGCGCTCAAGCGGCTTCAACTGGCGTTGAAACGTCGGCGCCGTGGCCGTCCGAGACGAGCGGACCTTGCGGTTCATGCGCTGCGTGCCTGCCTTGACGCGGGCAGCGGCGTCGGCGTCTTGCGAGCCATCGCGCGTGCCGTGGGCCCAGGCGTTGGCGCCGGTCTTCCAGGTCGGGCGATGGCCGGTCGCGGCGTCCTTGCGGAAATTGCTGACCTCGGCGTCGCTCATGCCGTCGAAATAGTTGTAGTCCTGATTGTACTGGCGGACATGATCCACGCAGAACTGGAAATATTCGCCGTCGCGGCCTCGACCCTTTGGCGCCCTATGTACGCCGGGCTTGTCGCAACCTTTCCACTGACACACGGGCGCGTGCGTTTCCTTCTTGGCGCTCGTCTGGCGCTTCGAAGAGACGCGGATGCTGTCGAAGTATTTTGATTCCAGTTTCATTGCATGAATTATGAGGGTTAGGCCGCGCCGAAACAAGGCGGCAAGAAAACTCTTGATTTCCGTCGTGACTGTGCAGTCAATCCATTAATAGGCCCTTTCGTCCGTGTGCCCCATCGCACCAAAGCAGCACGAAAGACACCATGAGAGAAAAAGATGTCCGTTACTGGCCGACTTCGCGAAAAGCTCATGATCGCCCTCAAGCCGACACGGCTTGACGTTATCAACGAGTCCGAACTCCACGCGGGCCATCGCAATTCTCCGGGCACGGGCGAGAGCCACTTTAGAATTCTTGTCGTTTCCGAGGCATTTGCCGGCAAGTCACGCGTCGAACGGCATCGCCTTGTGAATGATCTGCTCAAAGACGAACTTGCCGGCGGCGTGCACGCGCTCGCACTTTCGACCATCGCGCCGGGCGAAGCGCTCCCCAAAACGGCTGCCTCACACGGTTGAATAAGCTTCAGCCGCTCGGCCGTGCGGACGCCGAGCCTGAATTCGGCTGGGTTGCCGATGCGATCGGTTTGATGCGCATCGCCATGATCCGGTTGCGGCTTTTACGCAAAATCTCGAACCTGTAACCGTGGAAGGTGAACACCTGTCCTGGCTCCGGGATCGTTTGCGCCTCGTGGATCACGAGACCCGCAACCGTCGTCGCTTCATCGTCGGGAAGATCCCAATCTAAATGGCGATTGAGATCGCGAATTGCAACGGTGCCGTCAACGTTGACGGTGCCGTCCGATTGCATGCGGATATGGCTATCGGGATTGTCGTGCTCGTCGGTGATCTGGCCGACGATCTCTTCCAGAATGTCTTCGAGCGTGATCAGGCCCTGCACTTCGCCGTATTCGTCGACGACGAGGGCCATCTGAATCTTCTTTTTCAGAAACTGGTTGAGCTGGTCTTTCAGCGTCGTGGTGTCCGGAACGAACCAGGGCTCGGACGCTGACTTCATGATATCGAGCTTCTCGGGATCCCATCCGTGGCGCGACAGGGCCAACAGAAGATCCTTGGTGTGCAGAACGCCGACGATATTCTCCGGCTCGTCTTTCCACAGCGGCACACGCGTATATTGCGAGCGCATCAACTGATCGAGAATTTTCGCGGGCGGCTCGTCGATGTCGATGGTTTCCATCTTGGTACGGTGAACCATGATGTCGGCGACTTGGAGATCGCGCAAATCCAGAACGCCGCCGAGCATTTCGGCGTCACCCTTGGCGACGGTACCTTCCTTTGCCTGCAAATCGATCGTGCCGCGGATCTCTTCGTGCGCAGCGAGAATATTGGCGGCATCGTCGGCTTTGCCTGGCGTCAGGATCAGGATGTGGCGGACGATGAATTCTATGGCTTTGGTGAAGGGCGTCAGAACGTAGATCAGGCCCTGCATGGGCGGCGCAACGACAAGCGCGACGCGATCGGCATATGCGAGCGCGTACGTCTTCGGAAGCACGGCAGCAAAGATAACGATCAGGATCGTGATGATGGCTGTCGCGTAGGCGACGCCGACCTGGCCGTAAAGATGCACGGCGATGTTGGAGGCAAGGGCTGCAGCCAGCACGTCGACGAGCGTATTGCCGAGCAGGACTGTGCCGATCATCTTTTCGGGGCGCGACAGCACCTTATTGACGAGGGCGGCCGGAACGTTGCCGTCTTCTTCGAGCGCATGCATGCGTGCCCGCGACGCTGCCGTCAGCGCGGTCTCGCTGACGTTAAAAAACGCCGACAGAACAATCAGCAAAAGGATTGCCAGAAAGCTTATGATTACGGTCATCGGGGGTAATGGTGTCCGCTATTCCTGCCTAGGGGAGGCAGTAATCTAGCACAGATGCAGGGCAGAGACTTAATATGCTCTATAGACTGATTTCCCGGCCGAGGAAGGCCAGCACGGTTTCCGGTGCGACGTCGCGAGTGACGAAAGCCTGACCGATGTCACGAACAAGAATGAACGTCAGCTTCCCGGCTTTAACTTTCTTGTCCTGGCCCATCAGGCGCAACAATTCGGTAGCATCGGCCTTGCCGCCGGGAATATCGGCGATCCGCGTCGGTAGGCCGACGGCTTTCAGATGGTTGGTGACGCGGGCGCTCGTGCCGGCGGGACAAAGACCCAGCTCTTCTGACAGACGAAAAGCCATGCACATGCCAATGGCCACGCCTTCGCCGTGCAGCAGGCGGTCGGAGTAACCGGTCCACGCTTCCAATGCGTGACCGAACGTGTGCCCAAGGTTGAGGAGCGCGCGGTCGCCGGTCTCCGTTTCGTCGCGGGCGACGATGGCGGCCTTGGCGGCCACGCTCGTTTCGATGGCCGTCGTCAACGCCGGACCGTTGTTGCCGAAGACCGACTGCCAATGCGCCTCAAGCCAGGAGAAGAACTCGGCGTCACCGAGCAGGCCATACTTGGCGACCTCGGCGTATCCGGCTCGCATCTCGCGCGCGGGTAGCGTCGTCAGCACGGACGTATCTGCGATGACGAGGCTCGGCTGGTGGAAAACGCCGATGAGGTTCTTGCCTTGCGGCGTGTTGATGCCGGTCTTGCCGCCAACGGAGCTATCGACTTGCGCGAGAAGCGACGTCGGAATCTGCACGAAGCGGACGCCACGGCGCAGGATGCCAGCGGCAAAGCCCGCGAGATCGCCGATCACACCGCCACCAAATGGCACAACAAGGTCACCGCGTTCGAGGCCAAGCTCCAGGAGACGCTCGGACAGGTCTGCGAGGTTGCGAAAGCTCTTCGTCGCCTCGCCCGGTTTCATGACGACCGAACCGGCGAACAGGCCCTCAGCCTTGAGGCTATTTTCAAGCGTCGTAAGATGGTGGCGCGCCACGTTCTCGTCCGTCACGACGCCGCATTTGACGGGGCCGAAGCGCGCCCTGATGAGCGCGCCGGCGTCGCGAAGAACGCCGCGCGTGATCAAAACATCGTAAGAGCGGTCGCCCAGCTCGACATGAACGGTCTTGGAGGGGTTAGCCTCAAGCGTCGTAGGCGGCGCGCCGTCTGCGCCGGTCGCGAGCCGGGTGATGATTTCGTTGACGATGATGTCGTGTGGTTCGTCGCGGCTTTCGACTGTCATATCGGCTTCTGCATAAATCGGGTAACGCGCTTCAATCAACTTCTGCATCGTGGCTTCCGGATTGCCACCGCGCAGCAGGGGCCGGGTGTCACGCTTCATGACACGGCGCATCAGTACGGGCAATTCGGCACGCAACCAGATGGAAAAAGCGGTGTCCTTAACGCGTTTGCGAGTTTCAGCGTGAATGAAGGCACCGCCGCCGGTTGCAAGCACCTGCGCGCCGTTGCCAAGCAGGCGGGCGATGACCTTGCGCTCGCCATCCCGGAAATGGTCTTCGCCGTGGTCGGTGAAAATATCGTTGATCGTCTTGGCGGCCGCGCGCTCGATTTCTTCGTCGGCGTCGACGAACGGCAGACTGAGCTTAAACGCCAGGCGCTTGCCGACCGACGACTTGCCGCAACCCATAAGGCCGACGAGCACAATCGGGCGCTTGCCGATGCGCTTCTTCGCAAGGTCTATGGCTTCCGCTTCCGTCATGGGGGTCTCGACGCCGATATCAACGGCGAATCGGTTAGCTTCGGGCAGACTGTCTCGTAGCGGAAAGGTCATTTCCGCGCCCTCATGCCATGAACCAAAATCGTTCGCAAATTGGAACCATACTTCAAGCCTGCCGTGGATCGGAAACAGACGCCGTTTCGACGCAAGGGGGGTTCCGTTAAAATGCCAATCCGAGTCATAATCACGCCATCAAGGGTGCTCACCTAAAGGCCGGAACGGGGTAAAGAAATGCCGAGCCTTTTCCGGCTATTGTTCGTACTTTGCGCATTCGCGGCCGCGGTTTTCGGCGGTCTCTATGTGCTCGCGACACGCTTCGAGCCGGAGCAGCAGATGATCAGCAAGCCCGTGCCAGACGTGAAAATCCGGCGGTAGAGCCATGGTGCATACACACCGAAAGACGATAGCGGCGGCGCGCAGCGTTGTGCTTGCCGGTTTTTTGCCGATCGCTATTGCCGCCGCGCTGCCGGCAAGCGCGCAAGACGATTCCTATGCCGCGCCAGCGACGAGCAGCCGGAAAAAGCCGGCGCACGACGATGCTTATTCACCTCCACCTGACAAGCGCAGCTATCTTCAGCCGCTGGGCTCGCCCTCTGGCGGCGGGGACGACGATATGTGGTCGCGGCCCTCCGGTAGCGGCGGAAATTCCGGTTCCATGCCCGGCTTCCCGTCCAGCCCAAGCCGGTCGTCTGGCTCGGGTTCGGGCAATTCGGTGATGCGCGATGCTATTCCGCCGGCCGTGGACAAGGGCAGTCTCGCTCCCGTGATGTCGAACGACGGCTCAGGACTGCCGTACGAGCTTTGGGGGGGCATGGACGTCGCCGCGTTGGAAAAGCTGATCGCAACGATTGAAATTCCGCCGCGCTCGCCCGTTTTGCACGATCTTTGGAAAAGGCTCATTACGTCGCCGTCGGGCGATGGCTCGAACTCCAACTTTATGGCGCTCCGACTCGAAGCGCTCTACCGCTCGGGCTTGGCGCGCGCCGCCGCGGCCGAAATCGCAAAGCAACCGCCGGGGGACAATCCGCTGCTGGTGTCGCTCGAAGCCCGCAACGAGCTGGCGGCCGGGCATCCGGACAAGGCATGCCAACTGGTTGCGCAATCGGCCAAGTTAAAAGGTGCGATCCCGGCGCGCCTCAAAGGCCAAGTCATCCTGATGGCTGGGTATTGCTCCGAATCTCAAGGCGACAAGTCGGCGGCAGGACTGGCGGCCGACATGGCGCGTGAGGAAGGCGTCGAGACATCGCCCGGCCTCGAAGCGCTCGATGCATTCTCGATCGGGTCCAAGCCGCGCTACACGCAAGTCAAACAAATCACGCTGCTCGACTATCGGATTGCCGAAAAGGTCGGCGGCCTACCGCACAAACTCGTGTTGGAAAAGGGCGAGCCAGCTCTGCTCGTAGCGCTGGCTACCGATCATTCAACCCCCGTCGACCTCGGATTTCCGGCAACTGAAGCGGCGGCGCGTCTCAATGCACTGACGCCGCAGATGCTGGCGGGGATCTACCGCGTCAATGCCGAGAGGATGCCGCCCGACGACTTGTTAAGCGGCCGTGGTCCGCAAGGCGTGGCGCGACGCGCTGCGCTGTTCAAGGCGGCCGAGGATGAACGAACGCCCGCACGCAAAGCACGGCTCATTCGTGCCTTCCTCGATGACATGAAGCACGAAGGCCTCGGCATGATCGGCGCGCAAATGATCGCGCAGGCAACGGCAGATCTGCAACCGGCTCCGGAAGTGAGCTGGTTTGCCGAAACGGGCGTCGAAATCGGGCTGGCGTCGAGCCGTTTCGACATGTCGCGTAACTGGATTCAGATCGCGGATCAGTCGGGCGGACCGGGTCTCGGCCACTGGCGCGCACTGATCGACATCGCCGATCCGCATGATCCGAACCGAGGGCAAAGCTTCTCCGCGCTGGAAAATTACGCCGCCAACGGACGGTTTCCGCCTGCGGCTCTATATCGGCTGACGACCGTGATGGAAGCGCTCGATTACCTCGTGCCCATTCCACTCTGGCAGGCGGCCAATACGATTTCACAGCCGACGGGCGGCTATCTTCCCGAAACCGGCGTGCTGACCGAGTTGCAGATCGCTTCGAAGAAACAGGAATTCGGCCATACGGTGCTGCTCGTCATGAAGGCGCTCGGCCCGAACGGCGCGGCCGACGCCAATCTGATCGCGCTCGGCGACAGCATCCGGGCATTGAAGCGCGCCGGACTTGAGGCCGACGCGCGCCGCCTCGGGCTCGAAGCCCTGCTGCCGACATGGCCGCGTACCGAGACGAATTGAGGGGCGGTCATGACGTCTACCGGGGTGCGCGATACCGACGTCGCGGATTTTCTCGCGATGCTGTCGGCCGAGCGTGGCGCTTCACCCAACACGATTGAGGCTTATGCCGCCGATCTTGAAGGCTTCCTCAGTTTCTTGCCAAGCCGGGGCGTTATGCCGAGAAATGCTACCTCGGACGACGTTCAAGCCTATCTCGGCCATCTGGCCAGCGAAGGACAAGCGCCGACGTCGCGGGCGCGGCGGCTTTCAGCCATCAAGCAATTCTATCGGTTTCTTCTGGCCGAAGACGCTATTGCACTCGATCCGACATCCGGACTGCAAGGTCCCAAAAAACAGCGCGCGCTGCCGAAGGTCCTGAGCATCGCCGAGGTCGACAGACTGCTGGAGACCTCGCAGAAGCAATGCGATGGTGTGGAAGGCCATGCCTTATTTCGCGCACTGCGGTTTCACTGCTTGCTCGAGCTTCTTTACGCGACCGGAATGCGCGTCTCGGAGCTTGTGGGCCTGCCACGGAGCGTGCTTCGCGGCGATACGCGCGTTCTAACCATCAAGGGTAAAGGCGGACGAGAACGGATGGTGCCCTTGAACGCCACCGCGCGCGAAGCGCTGGACGCCTTCCTCGGCGTATCCGGCCGGTTCGATAATTCCGAGTGGCTGTTTCCTTCGAAGGCGGCGCTCGGACATGTGACGCGGCAAGGTTTCGCACAGGACCTGAAGGATGTCGCCATCGCGGCGGATATCGCGGCCGAACGCGTTTCACCTCATGTCCTGCGCCACGCGTTCGCGAGTCACCTGCTCGACCGCGGCGCGGGCCTGCGCGCGGTTCAGCAACTGCTCGGCCATGCTGACATTTCGACCACGGAGATCTATACGCATGTGTTGCAAGAGCGACTGAAAGCGCTCGTCAATGCGCATCACCCGCTCGCCAAGAACAAGACGTAGCGCGCCAGGGCTCTAATGCCTTAAAGCGCCGACCGCATGGGAGACGCCAGTGAGCCGCCTCGACCGGACCTGCCATCGTGCCGCTGCGTCAGCGTCGAAACCCGCGACACGTTTTTCGCCACTGGTATCAACCGTAGCGATCGCGCGCAGATCTTCTATAAACGCTGATCGCGTCCTGCCGTGGCGTTTCCAGACGTCGGCGCGCGCAAACGTGCTTGACGCCGCCATAACGGGATCGCGGCGCCACGCACGGGGGGCACGAGCAAAGCGAGGGTGCTATGTTGCGAACGGGAGCGGACCGATGGACATCAGAAAATTCCGTCCGGCCATTCGAAGACCGATGCCTACCTTGGTCGCCACGGCGCCCCCAGAGCGAACCGGCACAATGACGAGCGTTGCGAAAGGCGCTTGATGTCGTCGCATAACAACCAGGGCGCTCCCGCCGGATTTCTGGCATCAATCCTACCGGCCGCGCGCGGCTCGTGGCTTGGACTTGGTTCACATCCACAGGGGCTCTCAACCCTCTATTTTACTGAGCTTTGGGAGCGTTTTTCTTATTACGGCATGCGCGCTCTGCTCGTGCTGTTCATGGTCGCGCCGGTGTCGCAAGGCGGCCTCGGCTTCCCGACGCCATCAGCCGGAAGCATCTACGGCACGTATGGCATGGCGGTCTATCTGCTGGCTTTGCCCGGCGGCTTTATCGCCGATCGCATCATCGGGGCGAAGCGTTCCGTGCTGATCGGCGGAACGACGATCGCGGCCGGGCATTACGCGCTGGCGTGGCCATCGCTGACGACGTTCTATATCGGCCTGGCCCTTATCGCGATCGGAACGGGGCTTTTCAAGCCGAACATCTCGGCCCTCGTCGGCGCGCTCTACAGCCGGGACGATGACCGCCGCGATGCGGGGTTCTCGCTGTTCTATATGGGCATCAACGTCGGCGCGTTCCTGGCTCCGCTCGTCACCGGCTTTCTGGCCCAGAGCAGCGTCTTCAAGGACTGGCTTTCGGCGATGGGTTTCGACCCGACGCAAAGCTGGCATTGGGGCTTCGGTGCTGCCGGCGTCGGCATGACCATCTCGATGGTCCTGTTTGCGCGGAACATGCGCCATCTCAAAGACCCTGGCGTGGTCGCCAGTGAAACATCATCCTCTTTCCGCCAGCAGGCGGGGTATATGGCGGCTGTAACCCTCGGCTTGCTAGCATTGGCGTTTCTTTCCGATGTAAATGGCTTCCGCTGGCTCCGCTGGTTCTTCATCATCATTCCGCTGGTCGGCATTGCTTACGGTGCAACACGTCGGAACGCCGATGCGCATCGCATGGCCGCGGTCGGCGTCTACTTTCTCGCCGCCATGATTTTCTGGGCCATTTTCGAGCAGGCCGGTACGACACTCTCGCTTTTTGCCGATACGCTGACGCGCAACGAATTCATCGGCATGCCTTTCCCGTCGTCCTGGTTCCAGTCCGCCAATCCGATCTTCGTCATTATGCTGACGCCGTTCGTCGCGGCGCTCTGGATGCGGCTTGGCGCGCATCAGCCGTCGTCGCCCGTCAAATTCGGGCTTGGACTAACGTTTCTTGCCGCGTCTTTCCTGCTGATGGTTCCGGCCGCCAACTATGCCGCCGACGGCCGCGTGTCGCCGATGTGGCTGCTCGGTCTCTATTTCCTGTTTACGGTCGGCGAACTAATGCTGAGCCCGGTCGGACTTTCGACGATGACGCGGATTGCGCCGCAGAAAATGTCCGGACAGGTGCTCGGCCTCTGGTTCCTTGCGACGGCATTCGGCGATAAAATTGCGGGCGACATCGGCGGAGCCTTCACGACCAGCGACCCGGATGCGCTCGCGCTTTCGTTCCTGGCGCAGGCCGGCTTGGTTGCGGCAGCGGCGGCCCTTATGTTCGCCGTTGCGCCTATTGTCAGGCGGCTCTCGGAAGGCGAAAGTTAAGCATTCACAACGCCGGTTACGCCTAAGCAGCGGTCGGGAAGGTCTGTCGCCTTGACACCCGAAGCCAGCCATGGCGAATGTCGCGCGTGAAGCGGCGAGGGCGCACGCTTCAGTTGCACAGTCAGGAAAGCTTTCAGTGAACGCCACCACCGCATTGCGTACCTATCTCGATTTCGAGAAGCCCATTCTTGAGCTCGAAAACAAGGTTGCCGAACTGAAGGCCTTGCAAACGGACGGCAAGGGTCCGCAGATCACGGACGAAATCACGAAGCTTGAGCAAAAAGCGAAAGCAGCGCTTGCTGATACCTATGCGAAGCTGACGCCGTGGCAAAAAACGCTCGTTGCGCGCCATCCGGAACGTCCGCACGCGCTCGATTTCATCAGCGGCCTCATCGAAGATTTCACGCCGCTTGCAGGTGATCGCTATTTCGCCGAGGACGAAGCCATCGTCGGCGGCATCGGCAAATTCCGCAACCGTTCGGTTGTGGTGCTTGGACACGAGAAGGGCGCCGACACCGAACAGCGTATCAAGCACAACTTCGGCATGGCGCGGCCTGAGGGCTATCGCAAGGCCGTGCGGTTAATGGAACTCGCAGACCGCTTCAACCTGCCGATCATCACGTTCGTCGATACGCCGGGCGCCTATCCCGGCATCGGCGCCGAAGAGCGCGGCCAAGCGGAAGCCATCGCGCGTTCGACCGAATGCTGCCTGCGGCTCGGCGTGCCGATTGTCGCCGTCATCGTCGGCGAGGGCGGTTCGGGCGGCGCAATTGCCATTGCGACGGCGAACCGGATCCTGATGCTGGAGCACGCGATCTATTCTGTCATCTCGCCGGAAGGCGCGGCGTCGATCATCTGGCGCGACAGCAACAAAAAAGAGGAAGCCGCGACCAATATGAAGATCACGGCGCAGGACCTCGACCAATTGGGCGTCATTGATGCCATCGTGAAAGAACCGACCGGCGGGGCGCATCGCGACCGCGAATCGGTGATCATCTCCACCGGCAATGCCATTGCGCGGATGCTCTCGGAGTTCGACGGAAAGTCGTCCGACGATATTCGCGCGCAGCGCCACGACCGCTTTCTGTCGATCGGTCGCTAGTTTGTGAGGCTATTAGGCAACGCCGGTGCGGCGCCCCCAGCACGCCGCATTTCGACACGATACTTGAGTTGACTGACCATCGTTCAAATCTCACTAAGGCGTTCGAGTTCTTTGTGCGCATGGTCCGCCTGACTGCAGCGGCGGGGACGTCAATCGGAACGGGAACGGGGCATTGGTGGGGACCAGCATTGGTTCGGCGCTACGGATGGTTATGCGGCTCGCGATTGTCATCGCCACCGTGACGCTTAGCGCATGCTCGAATACGCCAACGATTCCGCCGCCCGCCGACGTGCCGCTGTCCAAGGACACGCTGGCGCTTCTCGCGAAAAAAGGAATGCAGCCGGGCTCGCCGGTTTTCATCCGGGTTTTCAAGGAAGAGTCAGAGCTTGAGGTCTGGAAGCAGCGCGACGACGGGCGCTTTTACCATTTCAAGACCTATCCGATCTGCAATTGGTCGGGCGCGATCGGGCCGAAGGAGCGTTATGCCGACCGGCAAGCGCCGGAAGGCTTCTATACCATCACGCCAGCCCTGATGAATCCGAACTCTAAGTATTATCTGTCGTTCAACCTTGGCTATCCAAACGCCTACGACAAGTCGTGGGGCCGGACGGGTGATTCCGTCATGGTGCACGGCAATTGCCGGTCGGCGGGCTGCTACGCCATGACCGACGCGTTGATGGAAGAGATTTACGGACTGACGCGCGAAGCCTTGAAGGCCGGGCAGCCGAGCTTTCAGCTCCATGCTTATCCGTTCCGGATGACGGACGCGCGGATGGCCAAAGAAAAGCACAACAAGTGGTACGGCTTCTGGAAGACCATGAAGCAGGGCTACGACTATTTCGAGAAGTACCGGATTCCGCCCGCCATCACAGTTTGCGAACGGCGCTATGTCGTCGATGCGGTGTCGCGAAACCGTCCTGATCCGGCCGGCCCTTGCCCACCGCTCGCACGGCCAATCGTGACGGCGTTCAAGCCGCTGCCAGAGCCTGGCGGGGTTGACGTTGCGCATGGTAACAAGTTGAAAGGGATTGCCGATCCCGACAACGAGCCGACGCTGGCCGATATCAACAAGGCGAAAGCGCGTCAGAGCACACAGGCGGCCGCCGTTACGGCGCCGGTCGCCAACGCAAACTGAGCCTCCGCGAGGCATTCGATAACGGTCCCAAACGTTAAGCGAGCCAACGTTGCAGAAGCCCCGCAAAAGACGTGCCTTGAAAATCTTTCTGTTTGTCGCGGCGTTGTTCGCGGCAGGGATCGCTGCGTTCACGACGATGCCGTCGTGGCTGCCGAAACTGCCGGATGGCGACCGAGCGCTGATCGCCTATGAACGCGGCCAGCGGTTGACGCGTTGGAGCCTTGGCCTTCCGATGCCTGGCGAGCCCGATCTTGCGCAATTGCCGGAACGGCTGGCGAAGGCCGGCGTCAAAGAAGGCGCGCCGATCCTAGTCCGGATCTTCAAGAGCGAATTCGAGCTGGAGCTTTGGATGCAGCGCGACGGTGAGTTCCATCGCTTCGCGACCTATCCGATCTGCCGGTGGTCGGGGCGGATCGGGCCGAAACATCGCGAAGGCGACGTACAGGCGCCGGAAGGATTTTATACCGTCGACCAGACGGCTCTCAATCCGAACAGCAGTTGGTATCGCTCGTTCAATCTTGGCTATCCGAACGCCTTCGATCGGTCCCACGGACGCACGGGTTCATTCATCATGGTGCACGGCGGCTGCGCGTCCATCGGCTGTTTTGCGATGACGAACGCGCAGATGCAGGAAATCTGGCAGCTCGTCACCGCGGCGCTGCAGAACGGGCAAAAACGCTTTCAGGTGCAGGTTTATCCATTCCGGATGTCTGATGAGGCGATGGCGCGGTATGCGGGCAATCCCAACATCGCGTTTTGGAAAAACCTGAAAGAAGGAAATGACCTATTCCAAGCAGACGGGCGGCCACCGAAGGTCAGCGTCTGCAACGGCGCCTATCGGTTCGCGCCCGGCGATGCCGGCTCGACTGGGGATGATTCGATTGATGACAAGTGCACAGCCGAGCAGGCTAAAAGCTAGCTGTACATAGCCTCACTTCTCGGGCCGAGTGTTGCACAAAGTCACTTAGAATCGCGCTTGACCGGCGATAGTGTGCGGCTCGCGCAGGAGTCAGCCGGTCGCAAATTCTATGGTGTCGTTCGATTTATCGCGTCTCAGACTTGTCGCGGCGATGGTGCTCTGCCTCGTCGGCGTTCAGCACGCTTACGCGCTGACAATCGAGCTTAAGGACGTTGCCCCGGACCGGGTCGAGCGACAGCGTGCTGCGGCGACCGGTGCGTTGCCGTTGCCCGGAACGCCCAACGTCGCGGTGCTGCAGGAACGCCTGCGCGACAAAGGCGTGACGCTTGCGTCTCCCATCATGATCCGCATCTTCAAGGCCGAGTCCGAACTGGAGATCTGGAAGCAGACGGGAAAGGATGGCCCCTTCATCCTGTTTGCGACCTATCCCATCTGCCACTGGTCGGGAACGCTCGGGCCGAAATTGAGCGATGGCGACCGGCAGGCGCCGGAAGGGTTCTACACCGTCTCGCGCTCACAAGCTCGTCATGTCGGCCGCTGGCCGATTTCCATCGACATCGGATATCCGAACATTCTCGACCAATCGCAGGCGCGCACGGGCTCGGACATCCTCATTCACGGCGGATGCTCGTCGGTTGGCTGCTTTGCGATGACGAATCCGGTGTCGGAAGAAATTCATCAGCTGACGCTCGCGGCAATCGATGCGGGGGAGACGCTCGTGCCGGTGCATGTGCTGCCGTTCCGCATGACGAACGAGAACATGATCGCGCAAAGCGGCTCGCCGTGGAAAGCGTTCTGGAACAACCTCAAAGACGGCTACGACCTGTTCGAACGGACCCGTCGGCCGCCGTCGGTCGGCGTGTGTAGCGGTCGGTATATCTTCAGCGAGACACCTCGCGGCGCTCTGCCTGGGCCGCTCGACGTCTGCGAACCGACGCTGGCGTCCATCCGAGAACAGGACCAATGGCTCAACGGCGTGCCACCGCCGACGGCCGTGATGCCGAAACTCGTGACGCAAGCGGCCGCGTCGAAGTCGGCGCCTATTCCGCAAATCCAGACGAGCCTCGAAAGCGACACCCCGCCACCAATGTTCTCGTGGCCTCTCGTCCGATAGTCGGCTGCGAAGGCCAACGCTTGCGCCCGTTATCCTGAAGCCTTACTTGGCCTTTATAACCATTGCATAATGGGTGCGATGAGCATTTGCCGTCGCACACGTGGTTCACCGGATGACACAGGAGCGAGGACTACGCATGGCTGAAAAGAGCGTCGTGAAGCGCGTCGAGATATTTATGGAGAACATGCTATTCAGCGCGCGCTGGCTGCTTGCACCGTTCTATTTCGGCTTAGCCATTTCGCTGTTCGTGCTGCTCATCAAATTCCTGATGGAGCTACTGCACCTCGCAGAGAGTGCGTTCACCTCAACAGAGTCGGACGTCATTCTTGGACTGCTGACGCTCGTCGATCTGACGCTGACGGGGTCGCTGCTGATTATCGTGATCTTTTCCGGCTACGAGAACTTCGTCTCGCGGATGGATCACTCCAACCACGACGATCGCCCGGAATGGATGGGCACCATCGACTTCTCGGCGCTAAAGCTCAAGATGCTGTCGTCGATCGTGGCGATTTCTGCAGTCCAGCTTCTGCGTCAGTTCATGTCGCTCGGCACGGTTACGCCCGAACGCGAGAAGGAGCTGATGTGGTTGGTCATCATCCACTTGGTGTTCGTCGTCTCGAGCGTTCTGCTCGCGCTTTCCGACCGCATCGCTGGCGGACACCATGGCGAGGCCAGCGAAGCTCCCGAGAAGGCCGCCGCAAAAACAAACGAGCACTGATCTTCGGGGCCTAAAAATGGGCTAGCTCATAACGGCTAGAAGGCTAGCCCGCTTTCCCTTCGAAACTCGCCCCGGCTTCACCAGGCGTCAATTAATTTAGCCCTGGTAATTTCGTCCTGGGCGGATTCCTGCGAGTTGTTTGTCCACAGCCATTCGTGTCCCTGTCCGGAACACGGTGCCTCGCCCGCCGTTTGTTTGACACAAACGGAGAGACGCCGATGAACTTGCTCCCCCTGCAGATCGTTCTGGGTTTCCAGGTTGCCGCCGCCGTCGTGATCTTTGTCCAACTCATGAAGGGCGAAGACGGCGACGGACCGCTGCGCGCAGAAAAAGCGGATCGCCTCCGCAAACACCGTGCGATCCTTCGATCACCCGGTGACGACGCGCGCTAAACTCTCATATCGCATCGCCGCTCAAGGCGAGCTATCTCGCAAAAAGGGATTGCTCGTCAGTCCATCTTGCCGTGGCAGTGCTTGTACTTCTTGCCTGAACCGCACGGGCAGAGTGCATTGCGCGAGACGCGGCCCCAGGTGGCGGGATCGTTCGGATCGACGGCCCCATCGCTGCGGCGGCTCTGCAGCGGCGCACGCTTCTCAGGCTCAGGCAGCGTATCGCGACGGGCGCGGGCGCCTGCAATCGCGGCATCCGCCATCGCCAGCTCAGGATCGCGCTCGACGAAATCATCATAGCCCGACGACGCATCCATGTGGTGCGCTTCCATCGGCGGCAGTTCGTATGGCTGCAGCATCGGCTGATCTTCTGGCGGCGCCAGTTCGACATGCATGAGCTGACCCGTCACGTTTTCGCGCAGGTGGCCAAGCATGTTCTCGAAGAGGATGAACGCTTCGGACTTATACTCGTTCAGCGGATCGCGCTGGCCGTAAGCACGGAAGCCAATCACTTGGCGCAAATGCTCGAGCGTAACGAGATGCTCGCGCCAGAGATGATCGAGCGTCTGCAGCAGAACCATCTTTTCGATTTGACGATAAAGCTCCGGCCCCATCTCCTGGGTCTTGGCCTCGACCTTGGCGTCAACCGCGGCCTTGATGCGCTCGCCGATTTCTTCGTCGGCAATACCTTCCTCGGCCGCCCAGGCTTCGATCGGAAGCTCAATGCCGTAGATGGCGTTGACCTGCTCGATGAGGCCCTTCACGTCCCACTGCTCAGCGTAGGCAGCCGGCGGGATGAAGCGCGTAACAAGCACGTCGATTAGCTCGTTGCGCATTTCGTGGACGGTTTCCGAAACGTCCTCTTGGCCCATGATGTCGAGACGCTGCTCGAAGATGACCTTGCGCTGGTCGTTCATCACGTCGTCGTATTTCAGAATCTGCTTGCGGATGTCGAAGTTGCGCTGCTCAACCTTTTTCTGCGCGGTTTCGAGCGACTTATTCATCCAAGGGTGCGTGATCGCCTCGCCTTCTTTGAGGCCGAGCGTCTGCAGCACCTTGTCCATGCGCTGCGAGCCGAAGATGCGCATCAGATCGTCATCGAGCGCGAGATAGAACTTCGAACGGCCAGGGTCACCCTGACGGCCCGAGCGGCCGCGCAGCTGATTGTCGATGCGGCGGCTTTCATGGCGCTCGGTCGCAAGGACGTAGAGGCCGCCCGCTTCAAGCGCTTTTTTCTTCTTGTCGGCAACGTCGGCAACAAGCTCATCGCGCTTCGCCGAGATCGCCGATTCATCTGGCGGCGTGCCCTTCGCCGTTTCCTCGGCGATCCAATCGCGAAGACGGAATTCGGCATTGCCACCGAGCTGAATGTCGGTGCCGCGACCGGCCATGTTGGTGGCGATCGTGACGGCGCCGGGCTGACCGGCTTGCGCAACGATGTTGGCTTCCTGCTCGTGATAGCGAGCGTTCAACACCTGATGCGGGATGGGATACTCGTTGCCCTTGGCGTCATTGACGAGCCTCGTCAGCAGTGCCGCCATATCGGTGAAGTGCTTGCGCAGCTCTTCTTCCTTGCCCGGCTTCAGGCTGGCGGCCTGCTCCTCGAGCTGCTTAGCGAGGCCCTTGATGTACTTCTTGTCTTTCAGAAGCTCGGAAAGCTGCTCTGAGCGCTCGATCGACGTCGTGCCGACGAGAATCGGCTGACCGCGGCTCATGGCTTCGGCGATGGACTGGACGATCGCTGCAAGTTTCTCGCGCTGCGTGCGATAGATCTCGTCGTCCTCGTCGAGACGGCTGACGGGAAGGTTGGTCGGGATTTCGATGACTTCGAGGCCGTATATGTCGAGGAATTCGGAGGCTTCCGTCATCGCCGTGCCGGTCATGCCGGCGAGCTTCTTGTAGAGGCGGAAGTAGTTCTGGAAGGTGATCGACGCCAGCGTCTGGTTCTCGGGCTGAACCTCGACGTGCTCCTTGGCTTCGAGCGCCTGATGCAGACCTTCCGAGTAACGGCGGCCCGGCATCATGCGGCCGGTGAATTCGTCGATGATGACGACTTGGCCGCCTTTGACGATGTAATCCTTGTCGCGCTGGAACAGCTTGTGGGCTTTGAGCGCCTGCGTGAGATGGTGGACGAGCGTGACGTTGTCGATGTCGTAGAGCGAGCCTTTGAGCAGGCCCGCGTCTTCGAGCGCACGCTCCATCTTTTCGTTACCGGCTTCCGTAAAGGAAACCTGGCGCTGCTTTTCATCGAGTTCGAAGTCTTCGGGCACGAGGAGCTTCATCAGCTCGTCGATCGACTGATAAAGGTCGGCGCGGTCTTCGAGCGGGCCGGAGATAATCAGCGGCGTGCGCGCCTCGTCGATCAGGATCGAGTCGACCTCGTCGACAATGGCGTAGCCATGGCCGCGCTGAACCATCTCGGAATAGTTCATCTTCATGTTGTCACGAAGATAGTCGAAGCCGAGTTCGTTGTTGGTGGCGTATGTCACATCGCAGGCGTAAGCGGCCTTGCGATCCTCGTCCGACATGTCATGGATGATGACACCGACAGTAAGCCCGAGGAAGCGATAGACCTGACCCATCCAGTCAGCGTCGCGCTTGGCGAGGTAATCGTTGACGGTGACGACGTGGACGCCTTTGCCCGCCAGAGCGTTGAGGTAAACTGGGGCAGTCGCGACGAGCGTCTTACCTTCGCCGGTCTTCATTTCGGCGATGTCGCCCTGGTGAAGCACCATGCCGCCGATCAGCTGAACGTCGAAGTGGCGCTGACCGAGCGTTCGTTTGGCAGCTTCCCGAACCGTTGCAAACGCGGGGACCAGAAGATCGTCGAGTGATGCGCCTTCGGCAAGCTGCTTGCGGAACATTTCGGTGCGGGCGCGAAGCTCCTCGTCCGAAAGATTCTGCAGCTCCGGTTCGAGGGCGTTGATCGCTGCGACTCGCGAGCGAAAGCCTTTGACCCTCCGCTCGTTGGAAGAGCCAAAGATTTTCGAAGCGAGACCACCGAACGAGAGCATCTTTAAGTTCCGTCCCTACAAAATTCGTGTTGGCCACGCACGCGCGCGACCAGGCTCAGTTTCAAGCGCCGGGCAGCATTCAGCAAAAAATGCGCGGCAAGGGGTGCCCCGCCACGCCTGCGTCAACATTCCCTCGGAGCTGCTAAACGCGCGGTCGTGACGGGCTCAAGACCCGATCCGATTAGCGGGAGACATAAGAACTCGCCCCCCTGACTGTCAATGTTCTGTGCGCGATGGCAGAGGATGGCGATTTCCTGGCACCCTCCCAACTTTTAACTTGGTTTTCGGCCTCCGGACCGCTATCGAGGCGCGCTTATTGGCCGCCCGCGTGCGGTTACGCCGTCGTGCCTGAATGAGCTTATGAGACGGCCCATTATTTCGACTTCAAACCCACAGCGGAGCCCAACGCCGATGAAGCGCATTGCCCTGGCTATTTTCACATTCGCGCTCGCAGGCGCAGCTTTGCCGCTGGCAGCCGCGGCCGACGACAAAGCGCCGGCATCGCCGGATAAAGTCATTGCAACGATTGACGGAAAACCGATCACGGAAGGCGATCTGGCGGTCGCGGAAAGCGAAATCGGCTCCGATATGGGCACGATGCCGGGGCCGCAAAAGCGGGCATCTCTGCTCGAATTCCTCATCGACAACCAGCTCTTTGCCGAGGCTGCCGAGAAGGACAAGCTTGACCAGTCGGCTGATTTCCAGACCCGCCTCACATACCTGAAGCGCCGTGCGCTGCGTGAGCTTTATTTCGAAAAAGTCATCAAGACGGGCGTGACTGACGCCGACGCGCGCAAGATCTACGATGAGCAAGTCAAGCTTTTAAAGCCGGAAGAGGAAGTATCGGCACGGCATATTCTTGTTGATACCGAAGCAGAAGCCAAAGCTTTGAAGGAAAAAATCGACAAGGGCGCCGACTTTGCCCAGCTCGCCAAAGAAAACTCGAAAGATCCGGGCTCGAAAGACGATGGCGGTAACCTCGGTTACTTTGGCCACGGGCAGATGGTGCCGCAGTTTGAAGAAGTCGTCTTCAAGCTCAAGAAGGGCGAGGTTTCGGACCCGGTGAAGACCCAGTTCGGTTGGCATCTCGTCAAACTTGAGGATCGCCGCGTTAAGCAGCCGCCAGCGTTCGACATCGTCAAGGATCGCATCATCCAGTCACTGCTGCTCCGGAAGGCGCAGCAAACAGCCGTCTCGCTGCGGTCGGGCGCGAAAGTCGATGTCGTCGATCCGGAAATCAAGAAGGCGATCGACGAGCGGCAAGCCATGATCCAGAAGCAATCGCAACCGAAGGCGGTCGATACGCCGCCGCAGGACGCGCCGAAGCCTTAACCGCTTCGATCACCGAAAAGAATTCAGACGGGCTGCTTGATTATGGCAGCCCGATCTGTTTCAGGGAGCCTCTTACTCAGCTGGAGGTTCCCTCATGGGCAAAGTCACGAGCGTTTCCCCGTTCGCGCCCGCAAGTCTTGCAAAACTGCCTGTCATCGAGGGCGTCGCGTTTGCGACCGCCGAAGCCGGCATTCGCTATAAAAATCGCACAGACCTGCTGCTCACCGTGCTCGCCGAGGGGACCTCGGTCGCGGGCGTCCTGACGCAATCGAAAACGGCGTCAGCGCCGGTCCTTGCCTGCCGCAAGCATCTAAAGAAAGGCACGGCACGAGCGCTGGTCGTCAACTCGGGCAATGCCAACGCCTTCACCGGGAAGAAGGGCGCCGAGGCGGTCGATATCACCGTCACGCACGCCGCCGACGCGGTTGCATGCAAGCCGCATGAGGTTTTCGTTGCATCGACAGGCGTCATCGGCGAACCGCTGGATGCGGAAAAATTCGCGCATCTTCTCGCCGATTTGGCAAAGCGCGCCGAGCCTGACGCTTTCGAGGCGGCGGCGCGCGCGATCATGACGACGGACACCTTTCCGAAACTCGCGACGCGGACCGCGCTCATCGGCGACGTCGAGGTGACGATCAACGGCTTCTGCAAGGGTGCCGGCATGATCGCGCCCGACATGGCGACGATGCTGTGCTTCATTTTCACGGATGCCGCCATTTCTTCCGATGCATTGCAGGAACTCCTGGCAGAGCACGTCCAGACGACGTTCAACTGCATGACGGTCGATGGCGATACGTCGACCAGCGACACCTGCCTGATGTTTGCGACGGGCGCCGCAGAGACACGCGGGCAGAAGCCCGTGACGAAGGCAAAGACGAAAAAGCTGCAGGCTTTTTCGGACGCGCTTCAAGATTTGATGCGCGATCTGGCGATCCAGGTGGCGAAGGATGGCGAGGGCGTCTCGAAGTTCGTGACGTTCGAGATTACCGGCGCGAAGTCGTGGCATGCGGCGCGGACGATTGCGCTCACCTGCGCCAACTCGCCGATCCTAAAGACGGCAATCGCCGGCGAAGACCCGAACTGGGGCCGGGTCGTGATGGCGGTCGGCAAATCGGGCGAGGCCGCAGACCGCGATAAACTGACCATTTGGTTTGGTCCGCATTGCGTCGCACGCGACGGCGAACGCGCCGAAGAGTATGACGAAAAGACGGTTGCGGCCTACATGAAGAACGCCGAGATCGTCATTCGCGCCGACGTCGGCGTCGGCAAGGCAGCGGCGCGCGTTTGGACGTGCGATCTGACGCACGAATACGTGTCGATCAATGCCGACTACCGCAGCTAGAGGCGACACGGAGCAGGGCGAGCCTGACCGTGGGATGAAAGGACCGATCACGCGATGGAACACAGCTTCTGGGAAGAGCGCTGGCAGCGCGGCGAGATCGGGTTTCACCAACCCCATATTCATGCCCAGCTGCAGCAGTTCTGGCCGGGGCTGTCGCTGCCGAAGGGGAGCATCGTGTTCGTGCCGCTTTCAGGCAAGACGCGCGACATGGTTTGGCTTGCCGAGCAGGGTCACAAGGTGATCGGCGCGGAGCTTTCCGAATTGGCGGTTCGGGACTTTTTCAAAGACTGCGGGTTGACGCCTGCGGTCACGCCGAGCGGGCCGTTTCATGTTTTCGAGGCCGGCCCTTACAAGATCTATCAGGGTGATTTCTTCGCTCTGCCCGCGGATGCCCTTCGCGGCGTTGCCGTTTGCTATGACCGTGCCGCGATGATTGCACTGCCGCCCGAGATGCGGCCGCAGTACGCAGAAAAGCTTGCGAGCGTGCTACCGCCAGAGGCTGCAATTTTCGTGATCTCCATCGAATATCCTGAAGGCGAGATCAAAGGTCCGCCGTTTGCCGTAGCTCAGGACGAGGTGCGTGCGCTTTTCGGCAAGCTGTACGACATCGACGTTCTCGAAGTGCGCGATGGGCTCGCGGCCAGCGACAACCTCAAGAAGCGCGGCGTGACACGGCTCGAAGAGGTCGCCTATCTGCTCAGGCGGCAGGCATGACGAACCCCCTGTTGCTCGTTGCGGCCGTCGCGCTCATCGACGACGATAATCGCGTGCTGCTCGCCCAGCGCCCCGAGGGCAAGTCGATGGCCGGACTGTGGGAGTTTCCCGGCGGCAAGGTCGAGGCGGGAGAAACGCCCGAGGATGCGCTCTGCCGCGAACTCAAAGAAGAACTTGATATTGAGCTGTGCCGGCCGTGCCTTGCGCCGTTCAACTTCGCGAGCCACGCCTACGAGAAATTCCACCTGTTGATGCCGCTTTATCTCTGCCGCACATGGGACGGTGAGATCTGCCCGCGCGAAGGTCAAACGATCAAATGGGTTCGCGGCATCGAGCTGAGCCGCTATCCGATGCCGCCCGCAGATGAGCCCCTTATTCCGTGGCTCCGGGATCTTTTGGCCGAGATTTCAGGACATCGGCCAGGCTGACTTTGGCTGAGCCGGGTTGCAGCGGCTTCTGCTGGCTTTCGTGCGGCACCCAGCCCGTGAGCGTGACAATCTCGAAGGTCGCCGAGACACGGCCATTCGGCAGGCCGAAGCGGTCCTGATAAATCTCGGCGGCGCGCAAAAGCAGGCTTCGCGTTACGGGGGCGCGACGACGTTCGGCCAGCGGATTGCTGGCGGCCATGGCTTTGAGTTCCTGCATCAAGGCCAGCGGCGACGCGTACGTCACCTCGATGATGTCGTTGTCGGCGACAGGCAACGCGAAACCCGCGCGTTGAAGCAGGCCACCCAGGTCACGGACATCGGCAAACGGCGCGACCCGGGGAGAAGCGCCGCCGAGCACCTCGTCCTCCGCCAAAATCCAGGCTTCTCGCAGCTCCTTCAGCGTTTCGCCACCGAGCAGCGCACCGAGAAACAGGCCATCCGGCTTCAGGGTGCGATTGATCTGGACAAGCACGCCCGGCAGATCGTTGACGAATTGCAGTGACAGCCCGGAGACGACAAGATCGAGAGCGGCTGGAGCGAACGGCAATGCTTCCTCGTCAGCGACGACCTTCCAGTCTTTCCCGCGCGAAAGGGCATCGTAGGCCGGTTCGACATCGACGATCCGGCCGATCGTTGGAAGCTGCCGGAGCCGCGCCGCCAACAGTCCATGATAGGCCCCTAGGCTGGCGGCCACAGGGAACTCCCGGCGCACGAAGATGAGGCGTTCGGCAAAGTCGTCGGCGACGCGTTCCAGCAGAAAATCGGGAAGCGGCTGGTCGGCGCACACCCTGGCGATGCGATCGCGGCGGGCGCGGAGCAAAGTCCGGTCGAAAATACGGGGCGCTACAGCCATTTTGTCTCTTTCCGCGGCGTCGCGAGAACCTCGGCCCGGTTCCTCTCGCCCGCGTTAGCGCGTTGGGCTAGAGTTGCGCAATGTCGAATAGTCAGCCGGTTGCGTATGAGGACCCCGCGGAGGCACCGCGCCACGCCGGCCGCTGGGCGTTCGCGCATGGTCTGAAGCACCTCGGACGCTCCGCTCTCGATGTTCTGCTGCCGCCCCTGTGCCTCGGCTGCCAGACGCGCATTATGGACCACGATGCCCTGTGTCCATCATGCTGGCGGCAGGTCGCGTTCATCCGGCCACCGCTGTGCGATAGGCTCGGAGTACCGCTGGCAATCGACACCGGCGGACCGATGCTCTCGGCAGCCGCCATCGCCGATCCGCCAGACTACGACAGGGCGCGGGCCGTTGCCCGCTTCGACGGGCTGATGCGGCTGTTGATTCATGGTTTCAAATTCCACGACAGCCATAACGCGCGGCGGCTGTTCGGACGCTGGCTGGAGGTGGCGGGCGAAGAGTTGCTGGCGGACGCCGACGTGCTGGTACCCGTGCCACTCGCGCGCTGGCGGCTGCTGTCGCGGCGGTTCAACCAGGCGCAGATTCTGGCCATGGAAACCGGCCGGCGCGCGGGCAAGCCTGTTAATCCTTTCGCACTCGTCCGCCGCCGCTCGACGGGGCACCAGGTTGGACTAACCCGGGCGCAACGCCTTAAAAATGTGTCAGGTGTTTTCCGGGTTCCCGCCAACGAATTGCCGAACGTGTCCGGAAAAGCCATAGTTCTGATCGACGATGTGATCACGAGCGGCGCGACGGCATCAGCCGCCGCAATTGCCCTCAGACGTGCCGGTGCACGGCGCGTGGATGTCCTCGCACTTGCTATTGTTTCAGAATGATATTCTGAAACTGGAAAGGGCGTGACATAGGCGCGGCACAGCGGCGCAAAACTGCAAAGCAAGGTTGCATGACCTCGCGAACGCGCTACTTTTGATTCGAATGATTTTTAATGGCGTAGTGAGAGGCGCCGAGCAATGCCGAAGGTGACGGTCTACACGGCTGGAAATTGCTGTTTTTGCCATATGGCGAAGGATTTGTTGCGCCGGAAAGGCGCTGCCTTCGAAGAGGTCGACCTGACTGGACGGAGCGATCTACGTGCGGAGCTGACTTCGCGCTCGGGTGGCCGGCGGACAGTCCCTCAAATCTGGATCGGCGACGTGCACGTCGGCGGCTGTGACGACCTTTACGATCTCGATCGATCGGGCCGCCTTGATACGCTGCTGACGGCGTCCTGAGATGGCATCCGGGTCCAAGACGGCTTTTCGCGCGGCGCTCGTCCAGATGCGGGCACGCCGTGACGTCGGACGCAACGTCACTGACGCCGTTTCGCTCATCAAGGAAGCGGCCAGCAAAGGCGCGGTCTACATCCAGACGCCGGAATGCACGACGTTGATGGAACTCGACCAGCCGCGCTTGATGGCCGAGACGAAGCCAGAGCAGAGCAATCCTGCCCTTCAGGCTTTCACCGACGCCGCCCGCAAGCAGAAGATCTGGCTGCACATCGGCTCGATGGCGGTCAAGGTTGCCGAGGGACGATTGGCGAACCGGTCCTATCTCATTGCGCCGGACGGCAACGTCGCGGCGCGCTACGACAAGATCCATATGTTCGACGTCGACCTCGGCGGCGGCGAGATCTATAGCGAAAGCGCCAACTATCAGGCAGGTCCAAGCGCAATGCTTGCGGATCTGCCGTGGGGCCGGCTCGGCCTGACGATTTGCTACGATCTGCGCTTTCCGGCGCTGCATCGGGCTCTCGCCAAGGCGGGGGCCAAGTTCATCGCCGGACCAGCTGCCTTCACCCGGACCACCGGCGAAGCCCACTGGCACACCCTTTTGCAAGCGCGCGCTATCGAGACGGGCACGTTCATCCTGGCGGCAGGCCAGGGCGGATTGCATGAAAACGGCCGGGAGACGTTCGGCCATAGCCTTATCATCTCACCGTGGGGCGAAATCCTTGCGGAAGCGGGCGTCGATCCCCAGGTCATTACTGCGGATATCGACGCCGCCTACGCGGATCAGATCCGGCGGAAAATTCCGTCGTTGATGCATGACCGTGATTTCGATGTCGTCGTCGCGACACCTTCGAAATCGCCGCACTTGGTACACGAGCAGTGATCAAATATCTTCTAGGATGTGCCTCCGGGCACGAGTTCGAGAGCTGGTTTCGCGCCAGCGCCGACTTCGACGCGCAGTCTCGCTCGGGTGAAATCGCCTGTCCGCACTGCGGTTCGATCGAAGTCAGCAAGCTGCCGATGGCACCTTCGGTCGTCACCAAGCGTGCGGCGCTCCCAGCACAATCGACGCAAGACGCCAGTCCAGCGGCTGCCGGGGGTGGCGGCAACGGCGCTGCGGTGCGCGAGGCGCTCAGGGCCTTCGCTCAGAAGATTATTGCCAATACTGAGGACGTCGGGCCGCGCTTCGCCGAAGAAGCCCGTAAAATGCACTTCGGAGAGACAGAAGAGCGCCAAATCCGCGGCAGCTCGACGCTCGAAGAGGCCCAGGAGCTTGCAGAAGACGGCGTGCCGTTCGGCATTCTGCCGACGCCTCCGGACGAGCTAAATTAACCACCGAACCGATGCTTGCCCTTTTCCCGGCGTAGTTCGCCGATCAGGGAGGCATTTTGACGGTTGCGAGACAGGCCGGAAGCGGTGCAAACATCTTCCGATAGGGCAGTACGCCCTGCGGAGATCACGCCTGAATGACCTCGACCGTTGCCCGTCTCGATCCGTCCGTGCGCGCTGCCAACCGCGCCGGTCCCGCAATCCGTCACGATTGGACGAGTGAAGAAGCGCTGGCGCTCTACGAGCTGCCGTTCATGGATTTGCTCTTCCGCGCCCAAAGTGTCCACCGGACATCGTTCGATCCCAATAAAGTCCAGATGAGCCGCCTGCTGTCGATCAAGACCGGCGGCTGCGCGGAAGACTGCGGGTACTGCAGCCAGTCGGCCCATCACAAGACCGGCCTCAAAGCCTCGAAGCTGATGGAAGTCGAGCGGGTTATTTCGGAAGCGAAGAAAGCCAAGGCCGCGGGCGCGACGCGTTATTGCATGGGCGCGGCGTGGCGCAGCCCGAAAAGTCGCGACATGGACGTCGTCGTCGCGATGGTCGAGGGCGTCAAAGCGCTCGGCATGGAAACGTGCATGACGCTTGGCATGCTGACGGATGACGATATCGTCAAGCTACGCGATGCGGGCCTCGACTACTACAATCACAACGTCGATACGTCGGAAGCCTATTACAGCAAGGTGATTACGACGCGCACTTACGCCGACCGGCTCGACACACTCGCGCGCGTTCGCGATGCGGGCATGAAGGTTTGCTCGGGCGGCATCGTCGGCATGGGCGAAGAGCGCCAGGACCGCGTTGATATGCTGGTGACGCTCGCCAATCTCGACGAACATCCCGAGAGCGTGCCGATCAACATGCTGATCGCCATTCCAGGAACGCCGCTCGAAAATACAAAACAGATCGATCCGATCGATTTCGTGCGCACCATCGCGGTCGCCCGCATCATGATGCCGAAGTCGTTCGTCCGTCTCTCGGCCGGCCGCACCGACATGAGTGATGAGATGCAGGCGTTGTGCTTCTTTGCGGGCGCAAACTCGATTTTCGTCGGCGAAACGCTGCTGACCGCCGACAATCCCGGCGAAGACAAAGACGGCAAACTTTTCGCCAAGCTCGGACTTTCGGCGCTTGAACTCGATATCGACACGTCTCCGGAGCACGAGCCCGCGACGTGCGCGGGACATCAGGATGCCAGGCAATCATGAGCGTGCGCTCGACGCGCTCTCCCGCCGTGGGCGTCTGAGAACGCTAGAACCCGCGCACGGACTGGACTTCACGTCGAACGATTATCTCGGCTTGGCGCAATCGCGCGCGCTTGCCGACGCCATCGAAGCGGCGATTGCGCGCGGCGTTCCGGTCGGCGCGGGCGGATCGCGTCTGTTGCGCGGTAATCACGCTGAGCACGAGCTTTTAGAGCAGGAAGCGGCGCACTTTTTCGGCGGCGAGACCGCGCTTTATTTCGGCGGCGGCTTCATTGCCAATACCGCGCTTTTTTCGACGTTGCCTGCACGCGGCGATCTCATCGTCTACGATGAGTTGATCCACGCCAGCGCGCATGAAGGCATGCGGCTGTCGAAGGCTGAGGCAAAGGCCGTGCGCCATAACGATGCGCAAGGTTTTGACGATGCGATCACGGCATGGCGCGCGACCGGCGGCACCGGGCAGCCGTGGATTGCGATCGAGAGCCTCTACAGCATGGACGGCGATCGCGCGCCCATCGCTGAGCTCGCGGCGATCGCGGATCGTCATGACGCGATGCTGATCGTGGACGAAGCACATGCCACGGGCGTGCTCGGTCCAGATGGGCGCGGCCTCGCCGCCGATCTCGAAGGCCGCGAAAACGTCGTCACGGTGCATACGTGCGGAAAGGCGTTGGGCGCGACGGGCGCACTTGTGATAGCGCCGCGCACTATTCGCGATTTTCTGGTCAATCGCGGTAGAGCCTTTATTTACGCGACAGCACCGTCGCCGCTGATGGCTGCCGCCGTGCGCGCAGCGCTCAACATTTGCCGCAACGATCCGCAACGGCGGCAGCGCTTGCACGATCTCGTCGGGTTTGCCGCGCGGGAACTGACGACGAAAACGCGCTTTGCGGCTTCAGGCTCGCAGATCCAGCCATTGATCATCGGCAGCGATGGCACGGCGATGGCGCTTGCGACAGCGATGAAGACCAGGGGTTACGACATCCGCGCGATCCGTCCGCCGACCGTGCCGGAAGGCACGTCACGGCTTCGACTCACGATTACGCTCAATGTTTCCGAGCTTGAAATTACGCGCCTCATCGACGATCTCGCGGCGGCTGAAGCGGAGAATGCAGCATGACCATCCGCATCGTCGTCGCCGGCACCGACACGGATGTCGGCAAGACCGTTTTTTCCGCGGCGCTGACGAGCGCGCTCGACGGCTATTACTGGAAGCCGGTGCAGTCGGGCCTTCAAGGTGAGACGGATTCCGATGTCGTCAGCCGCGTGACCGATCTTGCGCAGTCGCACATCCTGCCGGAAGTCTATCGGCTGAACACGCCCGCATCGCCGCATTTCGCCGCAGAAATCGACGGCGTCGAGATCGATGCCCGACAGTTATCGCCATTTGGGCTGCCGACACCGCTCGTTGTCGAGACAGCGGGTGGATTGATGGTGCCGCTGACGCGCAGACTTCTGCAGGTCGATCTTTTGGCGCAGTGGCGTCTTCCCGTGATCCTGTGCGCATCGACAAAGCTCGGCACGATCAACCATTCGTTGTTGTCGATCGAAGCGTTGAAGCGCCGAGCGATTCCTATTCTAGGCGTTGCATTCATCGGCGACGCGAATAGCAATAGCGAAGAAGCGATCACATCATTTGGAGGCGTTCGGCGCCTGGGCCGCCTCCCACGGCTTGCCAAGCTCGACGCCTACAGCCTGCAACGCGCATTCGCCGAGAATTTCTCCGTTGCCGACGTCCTCGACATCGGGGCGGTCGGCCCATGACCGCGTCACCGATCTGGCATCCGTTCACGCAACATGCGCTCGAACCCGATATGCGCCGCATTCGGGCCGCTGAAGGCGCGTGGCTCGAAGCCGACGATGGGCAACGAATCTTCGACGGCGTGTCGTCGTGGTGGGTTATCACGCACGGGCACCGGTATCCGAAAATCATCGCGTCAATGCGAGAGCAGGCGGAGGCGCTGGATCAGGTGATTTTCGCGGGCTTCACGCACGCGCCGGCGGAGGCCGTCGCGGCGGGATTGTTGAAAATCGTGCCGCCGGGGCTGTCGCACGTTTTCTTTTCCGACAGCGGCTCGACGTCGGTTGAGGTGGCGCTGAAAATGGCGCTCGGCTACTGGAAAAATATCGGCGCCAAGCGCACGCGCATTCTGGCGCTTGAACACGGCTATCACGGCGATACCATCGGCACGATGTCGGCGGGTGCGCGCGGAGTGTTCAACGCGGCCTACGAGCCACTTTTATTCGAGGTCGGCCGCATCCCCTATCCGAAACCGCATCACGCGCAGCCGACGTTCGATGCGCTCGAGATCGCATGCCGCAAAGGCGACGTGGCGGCCTTTATCTGCGAGCCTCTAGTGCTCGGCGCGGGCGGGATGTTGTTCTATGACGCCGACACTCTGAAAGAAATGCATCGCATCTGCAAAGCGCACGACGTGCTGTTCATCGCCGACGAAGTCATGACATGCTTCGGGCGCACCGGCACCGTTTTCGCGTGCGAACAGGCCGGCATCTCGCCGGACATCCTTTGCGTCGCGAAAGGGCTGACAGGCGGCTCAATCCCGCTTGCCGTGACGCTCTCGACGACTGCGATTTACGACGCGCATCTTTCGAAAGATCGGTCGCGGACGTTTTTTCATTCTAGTTCATACACGGCCAATCCGATCGCCTGCGCCGCGGCGGCGGCCAATCTCGAAATCTGGCGGACCGAGCCCGTGCTGGAGCGCATCCTTGCACTCTCCCAAAATCAGGCTTTGTGTCTCAACGAACTGCAAACCGATCCGCGCTTTGCGAGCTTGCGGCAGCTCGGAACGATTTCGGCGTTCGAGCTTGCTGACCTTCAACCTGGCTATCTGGCTGACGTTGCCTTGAAGCTCAGAGCGCGATTACTGGAGCGCGGCGTCCTGCTTCGCCCGCTGGGTTCGACGGTTTATATCATGCCTCCCTATTGCACGACGAAGGACGAACTTAGATTCGTCTACAATGCCCTCAGCGAGGCCGTCGATGAGGTGCTGGCATGAGCGGAGTCGCCATCGTCGGGCACGGGCATTATGCGCCGGAGCGCGTCGTGCCGAACCACGAGATCGAAGCGCGACTCGGTCTCGAAGCCGGCTGGATCAAACGGCGCACCGGTATCGACGCGCGGCGCTACGCGGCCGAGGGCGAAGCGCTCTCCGATATTGCGATCAAAGCCGGTGATATGGCCCTGGCACGGTCCGGCATGTCGCGGGACGACGTCGGGTTGCTGCTGCTTGCGACGTCTACGCCCGATCATTTGTTACCACCATCAGCGCCGCTTGTTGCGCATCGCCTCAGGCTTTCGAATGCGGGTGCAATCGACATGGCGGGCGCATGTGCGGGTTTTCTTTACGCGCTGACGCTTGCCGATAGTTTCGTGCGCACGCAGGGTATTCCGGTGCTCGTCATCGCGGCGAATATTCTTTCCCGCCGCATCAATGAAAGCGATCGGGGTAGTAGCGTGCTGTTCGCGGATGCGGCCGGCGCGGTATTGCTGGCGCCGACTGAGCGTCGCGATGCTGGAGTTATCGGCGCGCATCTCGCGTCGAAAGGTCAGTACTACGATCTGATCAAGATTCCGGGCGGCGGCAGCAGGATGCCGTTTTCCCAGATCACCGATCCGAAGGACGTGCTGATGATGATGGAGGACGGTAAGGCCGTCTATCAGGGCGCCGTCGCTATCATGACGGACTGCGCTGAACGTTCGCTTGCAAAAGCGGGGCTCGCGCCGTCGGCGGTGACCGACCTTATTCCGCATCAAGCCAACGCGCGGATGATGACCACCATTGCGCACCGACTCGACATTCCTGCTAACCGTCTGCGTTCGACAATCGAGAACTTCGGCAACAGCTCGGCCGCGACGATACCGTTTACGCTGTCGGCGACGGCCGAAGCGCGGCCCTATAAGCAGGGCGACGTCGTGTTGATGACGGCGGCGGGCGCGGGATTGACCGGCGGCGCCGCCGTCTTCCGTTGGTAGATTTCCGCCGTTACTGACGGATACCCTCAATGTTGAGGATCAACTCGACGTCCTTCGTCGCGGGCCCGAGATTGCGCAGGATACCGAAGTCAGCGAGCGTGATTTTCGTCGTGCCAGTGAAACCATCGCGATAGCCACCCCAGGGATCCTTGCCGCCGCCGACGTGCTCGGCATCGATTATGACTTCCTTGGTGACGCCGTGCAGCGTGAGATTGCCGGTGACGGTTGCCTTGTTCGGGCCTGTCGATTTGATGCTTGTGCTTTCAAACGTGGCGGTCGGATATTTGTCGGTGTCGAGAAGGTCGGCGCCACGCAGATGCTTGTCGCGCAGAGCAAGGTTCGTATCGACACTGGTGGTGTCGATATCGACTTTCACTTTCGAGGCGTCGGGGTTCTTATCGTCGAACGCGAACGTGCCGGAGAATTTGTCGAAGCGGCCGATGATCCAGCTGAAGCCGAGATGGTTGACCTTGAACGTGATCGATGCGTGAGCATTGTCGGTGTCGATCTTGTAGTCGGCAGCCATCGCCGGGGCAGACATCACAACCGCCGCCAACGATACGGCGAACGCTGCGTATTTAACCTTCATTGCTGATTTCCCTTTTCTAAGGTGCGTGATGAACTCTTTGGGCCAGACCACATGCGGGTCAGGATCGCGCTTCTGTCGATAATGTGATGCTTCAATGCCGCGAGCGCGTGAATGACGGCGAGCGCAATGACGGCATACGCGAGAATGCGATGTACATTGCCGGCGGGCGTTTCGAGGCCGGGCAGCTTCGTAATTGCGGGCACGTCGAACCAGCCGAAGACGCTGACGGGGGCGCCATCCGCCGTCGAGATCAGGTAGCCGCTGATCAGCAGTACAAATAACAGTACGTAGAAGCCCCAATGCACTGCGAACGATGCTTTTCGCTCAAGCGGCGAAAGCTCGGCGCCGGACGGCTTTGGATTGACCATGCGCCAGATCAGACGAACGATCAGCGCAAATAATAGAACCATTCCAACGCTGCGATGAATGTCGGGCGCAGAATTGTAGTAGGGGCTGTAATAGTCGAGTCCGACCATCCAGAGGCCGAGGGCGAACATGGCGACGATCGCAACAGCCATAAACCAATGAAACAGGCGCGAAATAAGCCCGTAACCGTCCAATGTGTCGCGAATGTGCATATTGCTCCCGCCTTGCGCGATGTGCGCGCATCACCCCTTGGGCGACACATGCAAGCACAGGCGAGCGCTTTCAAGAGGGCACAAAAAAGGAACCGGGCGGCGGGACGGCGGTTCAGTCTGCTGTTGCGCCGGCGACCACGTTCACATCGACGCTGACACTGACGGCATGTTCGCCGCCGCCGCGCAAGACGCCGCTGATCGGACTAACGTCATCGTAATCGCGGCCGAATGCGACCGTGATGTGCTCGTCGCGGACAATGATGCCATTGGTCGGATCGAGACCAACCCAGCCGTATTCCGGCGACCAGACCGAGATCCACGCGTGCGAAGCATCGGCGCCTTGCAGCTTTGGACGTCCCACAGGCGGATGGGTGTGGAGATAGCCGCTGACGTAGCGCGACGGAATGCGAAGCGCGCGCAAACCCGCGAGTGCCAGATGCGCGAAATCCTGACAGACGCCGCGACGCATGGCGAAGACCTGCGTGACCGGCGTTGACACATCGGTGGCATGCGGATCGAATTTGAAATCGTTGTAAATCCGCATGACGAAATCCATCGCGCCTTCGAGGACCGGCCGCATCGGCGTGAACGAGAAAGCTGCATAGTCGGCGATTTCCAATGTCGGCGTCGTCAAGCGCGAGGCGCAGCGGTACATCAAAATATCGACATCGCGCTGCTGTGCCGCTTCGTGCAGACACGGATCGAGCGCATCCCACGGCGTCGTTGCGGTCAGATCGACGGGCGGCGGCAGCGATTTCTCGACGGTGCTGCGTGCGAGCAGCACCAGCTCCTGATGCGGTTCCTCGATATCGAGAACGACTTCAACGTTGCCGAATGTGTCGATGCGCTCCTGTCGCGATGCCGGCGCAGGCTCGACGAGCAGACTGTGATTGCGAACGATCTGCCCAGGCATCGCGCGCGGCGACATGTGCACAAGGTGCAACGATTGCACCACGGTCGACCGGTAGCGGTAGTGCGTCTTATGGACGATATCGAAGATCATATCGAGGGACCAACCCTCGTGTGCGTCCGGTGGGGCGCTTCATCGAGAACGTTGAAGTAGCGGCGCGAGATCGCATTGGATAGCTCAGGCAGCATGTCGAGCTGATCCATCAGCAGGCTTTCGAGCGTCTTGGCTGTTTCTTCTTTTGCCATGGCTTCGACGTCGGCCAGACGGATCGATGTCAGAAGCGCAATGATAAGACGGCGGTCGTCGGGTAAACCCGCTCCTTGTGACGAATCCGGCAGGCTTTCGAGATGGCGCGCGATGGCTGAGAGCTGATAGGCAAGGCTTCGCGGATTTGTCTCGTCGAGCAACAGCAAATCCAAGACCAACGGCAGCATCGGATCGAGTCGATAGCGCGAGCGATAGGTGATAAAGCTGTCCGCGAGTTCGAGCAGCAGCAGCAGGCTGCTCGACGTCTCTTCCGGATCGGACACCGGGATGAAGAGCGTCAGAATAGCTTCGCTGAGATTTTGCGCGCGTTCGATGCGCCGTCCCATGTCGAGGAACGACCAGCCGAAGTTGCGGGTCATGTTCTCATGCATAAAACCGTTGAATGCCGCGACGGCGGTGATGCCCTCATCCAGTAGATCGAGAATTTCGACGGGGTGGGCCGAGTTGAGAGCTTTGCGCCAAGGCTCACCGCCGCGGAATTTGCTCAAAGTCTGCCAGGCTTCAAGCGAGAGGCGGTCACGGACAAGGTGCGCAACCCGATAGAGCCCGTCGAGCGTGCGTTCGAGCGTGCGCGAACCGAGGCCCGTCGTGATGAGGCGGCGGCACAGACGCTCGATTTCATCGTCAGGCGGCGTTTCGCGACTGCCGATAACGGAGCTCAGGTCTTTGCCGAGGAGCACCTCAAGACATTTGCGTGCGGCACGCTGGCCAGTATCTGGCCCGCTGTCTTCTTCCACGCGACGTAGCGCGCCGCGCAGCACGCGCATCGTCCAGTCGGCTCGTTCGCTGTATCGGCCAAGCCAAAAGAGGTCGTCGGCGACGCGGCTTTGGATAACGCGTTGCGATCTCTCGACCCGCGCGGTCGCGAGGGTTGGGCGCCAGAGACTGATGTGCGGCGCCTGTTCGCCTTCGCCGATCACCCAAACGTCTCGTGTCTGCCCGTCAGGGGCGCTTAGTGCAACGGCACGGCCCGGAGCGACGCACATCGCAAGGCCACCGGGCATCACCTGATATTCGCCTGACGAAGTGCGGGAGATGTAAACGCGTATTGCGAACGGCTTGGGGACAAGGCCGCCGTCGGCGTAGACTGGGGACGAACTGAACCCGATCTTTTCTTCGGCGACGAGCGTCGCGCCATGCAACGCAATTTCGTGCCGCATCTTTTCGCGTTCCGATGTCGAGAGCGCCCGCGCTTCCCAACCCAGTGCGGCCTGCCCCGGTCTACCGGTTCCTTCCTGCGCCTTGCGGATGGTGAAGCGTTCGGGGTACGCAAACAGCTCTTGACGGGCGTCGGCATTGCCGAGCCAGCGGCGATGCGCGTCATGGAGCTGAAGGTCTTCACCGAGAATATGCTGCGCGAGTTGCGGCAGATAGGGGCCAAGACCACGGTTTTGCGCCAGCGCGGTCCCGATGGCGTTGACGACGAGATGCGGCGACTTCCGGCAAACCCTGAGCAAACCGGATGGACCGATGAAACCCGTCGGATCAAGCTCCAGCGGATCGCTCGATTTGCCGCTGATGCAGCGCACGATCAGATCGAGTTCCTTCAGTCCTTCGAGCGTCTTGAGATAGACCTGGGAATTTCTGGTTTTGAGATCATGGCCTTCGACGATCAGATAACCGAGGTAACGAGCGAGATAGGCGTGCGAGAAATAGTCTTCGTGATGCGGTCCCGGCGTCAGCAGCGCGATGCGCGCGTTTTCGCGACCGCTGTGGAGCGTCAGCGTTGATTGCAGCTCTTGGAAATAGGGCGCCAAGCGACGGGCGTTGCAGTCCTTGAAGATATCGCCCGCGACGTGGGTATGAACGACGCGATTGGCGAGCGTGAAGCCAATGCCGGCCAGCGTCTCGGTGTGGTTGTCGATGACGCGCCACTGGCCATCCTCGCCCCGCGCGAGATCGGCGGCATAGAACATCAGCCCGCCCGCATTCGGCAGCACGCCTTTGCAGGGGACGAGATAGGCCGGATCGGAGAATAGCAGTTCGGCGGGAATGAGACCCTGGCGGACCAAATTCTGGTCGCCGTAGACATCATTCAGAATGGCGTCAAACAACCGTGCACGCTGAATGAGGGCGCGTTCGAGGCCCCGCCATTCGCCCGCCGAAATGACGACAGGGAGAAGATCAAGAGACCAGCGCTGTGCTGACGTGTTGGGGTCGGCGAAAATATCGTAGGCGATGCCCGTTTCGCGAACCCGGCGGGCGAGGCGCGCTGAGCGCAACTCGCGTTCGGCGTCGGTCAGCTGCGCCAAGCCATCGAGCAGCGGACGCCAGTGCTCGCGGATCGCCCCGCCGTCTTCCAGCAGCTCGTCAAATCCTGAAACCTCCTGGCGCCGGTAGGCGCTCAAAAGGTTGAACAATGGCTCTGCTTTCATTGCCGCTGCTGTCGTCATTCCGACTGGTCCACGCCGCGACGGTCCCCCAAATCACCGATTGAACGACACACACTATCATGTGCCGAATCGCCGTCCGCAAGCGAGGCTCTGCGGCAAATGCGGAGGGGAACCGCTGTGGAAACGTTTCCGATGGCGATTTTCAGCCCGGATTGCGCCGAAGATCGAGGGTCGCCGGGTAATCCGGGTTAACGCTCTCTGACCTGACGTGCATCGGACCTGCCGTATGACCTTCGGCGTCGAAACGGGCGAGGCGGCGGCCCTCGGCTTCGTAGGCGTTGATCGGAAACACCTCGAAGTTGCGGCCGCCGGGGTGGGCGACATGGTAGCGGCAGCCCGCAATCGAGCGGCCGGACCAAGTATCGACGACGTCGAACGTCAGCGGCACGTGCGGCGGAATGGTCGGATGAAGCGCGGACGGCGGCCACCAGGCGCGGTAGCGAACGCCTGCGACGGCTTCGCCCCAGTTTCCCGTGCCGGTAAGCGGCAGAGGCCGGCCGTTACAGGTCACGACGTGGCGGTCGCCAGTCTGTCCCTTAACCTTCACCTCGACACGCTCGAGTGAAGAATCGACGTATCGGGCTGTGCCGCCCGCAGTGCTTTCCTCGCCGAGGACGTGCCATGGCTCCAAAGCCTGACGCAGCTCCAAGGTCAAGTTGTCAGCGGTGATGGTGCCGAAAAGCGGGAAGCGGAATTCGAAATGCGGGCGGAACCATTCGAGTTCGATCGGTAGCCCCGCCTCTTTGAGGTCGGTGACGACGGATGAAAGATCGGCCCAGATGTAGTGCGGCAGCATGAAACGATCGTGCAGCGCTGTACCCCAACGAACGAGCTTCTGGCGGTAGGGTTTCTCCCAGAACATAACGATCAAGGCGCGGAGCAAAAGTTGCTGCGCCAGGCTCATGCGGGCGTGCGGGGGCATTTCAAACGAGCGGAACTCGACGAGGCCCAGGCGGCCCGTCGGCCCATCCGGCGAGTAGAGCTTGTCGATGCAGATCTCAGCGCGGTGAGTGTTGCCGGTAACGTCGATCAGCAGGTTGCGGAACAGGCGGTCCACCAGCCACGGTGGGATGTGGCCCATTCCCGGATTCGGCACCTGCGAAAGCGCAATCTCAAGCTCGTAGAGCGACTCGTGGCGTGCTTCGTCGGTGCGCGGCGCCTGGCTCGTCGGACCGATGAACATGCCGGAGAAGAAGTACGACAGCGCCGGATGGTTCTGCCAGTAGGTGACGACCGATGCCAACAGATCGGGGCGGCGCAGGAACGGACTGTCGGCGGGCGTGATGCCGCCAAGCACGATATGATTGCCGCCGCCGGTTCCGGTGTGGCGGCCATCGAGCATGAACTTTTCGGCGCTGAGACGAGCGTTGTGCGCTTCCTCGTAAAGGGCTGTCGTGATCGCGACCGAGCTTTCCCAACTCGTCGAAGGATGAATGTTGACTTCGATGACGCCTGGGTCCGGTGTCACCTTGATCACATTGAGGCGCGCGTCTGGCGGCGGATTGTAGCCTTCGATCTGCACTGGCACGCCGGTCTGCTTGGCGGCCTCTTCGACAGCCGCGACCAGCGCGGCGTAGTCTTCGGCATCGTAAAGCGGCGGCATGAACACGCAGACGGCGTTGCCGCGCGGCTCGATCGCCAAGGCCGTGCGGACCGATCCCGATATTTCCGGCGCGACGCTAGCTTGCTGGCTTACGGGCGGTGCTTCGAGCGTCACAACGCGGCGCTGCTGCAAAAGGATTGTGCGTTCAGGAAGCGGCCGGTTCGGGCCCATCGGATCGCGCTCGATCACATGCGGATAGTCGAGCGGAGAGACGATCGGAAACGACTGCAGGGGAAGGCGGAACCCTGCCGGTGAATCGCCAGGAATGAGGAAAAGGTGATCGCGCCGGAGCGCCCAGCGCTCGGTGACCCAGCGGCGGCCTCTATCGGCTGTTTGCCACGCCTGGATCGGCAGCACATAACTCGCGACCGCGCCAAGACCGCGATCGAATACGCGGGCGATGCGGGCACGCTCAGCCGGGTCTTCGAGTTTATTGTCCTCAGCCGTGACATTGATCGGCAGTTTTCGTTCCACCAGAAGAAAGTGCGCCGGGTCTTCATAAGCCGGCATGGCGCTGTCTTCGGGCAGGCCGAGTTGCCTACACACACCGCGCATCAGCTTGTCAGCGTCTTCCGGCATCGCCGGGCGGGCGACGCTTTCGCTGACGATCAAATCCTGATTTTCCCAGAGTGGCTGGCCGTCGCCCCGCCAGTAGAGCGCAAAAGCCCAGCGCGGCAGTTGCTCGCCAGGATACCATTTGCCCTGGCCATAATGCAGCATCGCGCCTGGTGCGAACCGTTGCTGCAAACGGCGAACGAGTTCGTCGGCATAGCGGCGTTTGGTCGGCCCAACAGCAGCCGTGTTCCACTCTGCGCCTTCCATGTCGTCCGCCGAAACGAACGTTGGCTCGCCGCCCATGCTGAGGCGAACGTCGCCTTTCGTCAGGCGCTCGTCGACGGCTTTTCCGGTTTCGACGATCGTCTTCCAGGTTTCGTCGTCGTAGGGCTTCGTGACGCGCGGGGTTTCGCGAATGCGCGTCACCGCCATCACGAAGTCGAATTCGACCTCGGCCTTGGTGTGACTGCCGGTGATCGGCGCAGCGCTGATGGGATGCGGCGTGGCAGCCAACGGGATATGGCCTTCGCCTGCGAGAAGGCCTGAGGTCGCATCGAGGCCGATCCAGCCAGCGCCGGGGATGTAGACCTCACACCAAGCATGCAGATCGGTGAAATCGGTATCGGTGCCGGCAGGGCCGTCGAGCGGCTTCACGTCGGGCTTCAGCTGGATCAGGTAGCCGGAGACGAAACGCGCGGCGAGGCCGACGTTGCGCATGATCTGCGTCAGCAGCCAGGCGCTGTCACGGCAGGAGCCTGAAGCATTTGACAGCGTCTGCTCGGGCGTCTGGACGCCGGGCTCCATGCGGATCAGATAGCCGACGTCGCCTTGCACCATGCGATTGAGATCGCAGATGAAATCAATCGTCGTCTGCGGTTTGGTACTGACCTTTTCGAGATAGCGCTTGAGTTTCGGGCCAACGGCGTCCGGAACGAGATAGGGCGCGAGCTCCTGCTTCAGGTGG
Organism: Hyphomicrobium sp. MC8b; assembly: GCF_905067615.1. Taxonomy (NCBI): domain Bacteria; kingdom Pseudomonadati; phylum Pseudomonadota; class Alphaproteobacteria; order Hyphomicrobiales; family Hyphomicrobiaceae; genus Hyphomicrobium; species Hyphomicrobium sp. MC8b. Next base: position 4,197,520 of record NZ_LR898465.1, read on the forward strand.
TCGTCATAGGTGAACGGCCAGTCCTTGGCGGCTTCCTCGATGAAGAAATCGAACGGATTGATTACCGCCATGTCGGCGACGAGGTCGACCGTGACGGAAAATTCCGTCGTCTCCTCCGGCATCACGACGCGCGCCAGGAAATTGCCGAATGGATCCTGTTGCCAATTGAGAAAATGCGTCTTGGGCGTGATGGTCAGCGAATAGCTGAGAATGGGGGTTCGGCAGTGCGGCGCCGGACGGAGCCTCACGACTTGCGGCCCCATGTTGACACCTCGATCGTAGCGGTAGCTCGTTTTATGGGTCAGCGCGACGTGGAGGACCATGGATGAGGCATTATCCCTGTTTGATCTCGCGATGGACGCCCGTCAGACGAGCGCTTGGCAACGAAATACGTCTACCTGCGTTAGCGGTCCGATAGATGTGGTACAAGCTTGGTGCAGCCTAAAAACTGCGCAGCCTAAAATTCTGCTGGACGTTTGGGCAGAATGCTGAAGAATTGGCGGCCCCTTGCGTTTTATGAAGGCAACGGCGTGACTTATCCGCAAAATCGCTTGAACGGAAGCCGTGACGTCGCCGCCGAGTGCTTTGGTGCCATGCCGGAAAGGCAAACATTCCCCTTCAGGAGTTGGCGGTCGCCAGAATGAAGAATTTTGCCTGCGCGAACTGCGGAAACACCGTTTATTTCGAGAACGTGACGTGCGTGAAGTGCGGCAGCACGCTTGGCTTCGATAGCGCCGAGCAGGCGATCGTGGCGATCGCGGATGCGGGCTTAAGCGAAACCACACCTGACGTTCCAATCTTCCGCAAGCTCAATGCCGGTCCAGACGACGTTGCGCTGCGCTACTGTGCCAATGCCGAATTCGGCGTTTGCAATTGGCTGACGCCCGACAGTGAAAGCCATATCTTCTGCAAGGCCTGCGACCTCAATCGCATCATTCCCAATCTCTCCGAACCCGGCAGCCTGCTCGCTTGGCGCGCGATCGAGCACGCCAAGAAGCGTCTGGTGTATTCGCTGTTGCGGTTCGGTCTGCCGTTTGACGGCTCAGCTTCGACAAAAGGCCCGCTGACATTCGACTTCGTCCGCAATGCGCTGACGGGTCATCTCGATGGCGTCGTAACCATTGACGTCAGCGAAGCTGATGCGGTCGAACGGGAACGGCAGCGCCAGCAGTTCGATGAGCCTTATCGCTCGCTGCTTGGCCATCTTCGCCACGAAAGCGGCCATTACTATTGGATGGTGCTCGTCGAAGAAGCGGGACGACTTGAAGAGTTTCGCGAAATCTTTGGCGACGAACGTGACGATTATGATGCAGCACTCGCCCGCCACCACGCCAACGGTCCAGCGGCCGATTGGCAAGAGCAATATGTGTCAGCCTATGCCAGCGCCCACCCTTGGGAAGATTGGGCCGAGACGTGGGCGCATTATCTTCATATGGTCGATGCGCTCGATACCGCTGCTGCGGAAGGCATGGAAGGACATGGCCTTCGCCTCGACATTCGAGACGATATTTATTCCAGCGTGACGTTCGGGGCGCTGATGGCGCGGTGGATTCCGCTCACCATCGCCATGAACAGCCTCAGCCGAAGCATGGGGCATGACGATTTCTATCCATTCGTCATTCCCGAGCCTGCCTACGACAAGCTGGCGTTCGTTCATCGCATGATCCACGAGCGCATCGAGCAACAGCCGCAAGAGCCGGCAGCATCAGAGAATGCTCAAACATTAAACTTGACTCCATAAGTATACATTAGCTTAATGGCGCATCTGCCATTTGCGGGGCCTTGAACCCCGATACTTTGGAGAGAAGCCACATGAAGCGCTCACAGTTCGCCGGTGAGCAGTTTGACGTATGCGATACGTCCAACGCTGCGCTCGCCGCTTCGATGTTTTCAGCCTCCGTCGGAATGATATGGGATTTCGCGACGGGGCACGTCTCTGCTTTCGACCGCATGCTGTCAGATCTATCGGAAGATACGTCCGACGAGACGGCATCATAGCCGCCAGCGACGTTCGCCGGTCGCAGCGCCTCGCTGAGTAGTTCGACGCGACCATTCAAGCCCTCCTCTCCTTCCTAACCCGCGGATGAACAGCAATGCGGAATAAGACCTCCAAACCCAATACCCTTGCCCAAGACGGCGAAGATGTGTGCGCCGGACATGCGCTCGGATTTCCCCTTCGCAGCGAACTCGGATTTTCTCCGGTCGAGAACGTTACGCTCGATGTCTTTCGCGCAGTTTGCGAAGTCTACACCAGCGGCTCGGCGCAGCCCTGGGAGATCGCCATCAAGATCTCGGAAGAAAATCTTGGAATGGGCGATGGGCCGCTTCTGGTCGCACGCGTGACGTCATTGCTTCGGGCGCTTCGCGCTGAACGTAAGATCGGTTTTTCCTACCTCAGCGTCGGCTGTCAGCATGTGTCGCCCGATGAGCTTGCCGTCGCAGGTCTTCTCAAGGCCGTGCGCACGCGCGATGAGCATGGCGTTCAACGCGGATTGATGCTGGCGCTCGACAAGCCTCAGACATCGACGCGGACACAATCCGCTGCTCGCTCTCTCGCCGCCCTTCAAATGCAGCTTGCGAGCACGCGGGTCGATAGCGAATCGGACGCTCCGGAATTGCAAGCGCAGACCGTTCAGGCTGTCTATCTGCACTAAAACCTAGATCGTCATGGTTGTTTTAAACCTTGTCCCGTTGAATGCGAGAATGCCGTCCAAAAAGCCGTTTGCCGGATCTGTTCTGCAACAAGGCGAACCCGGCACTGAGACTTGCATGCCAGCGCCCGAGGACCATCATCGGGATGTAAGCGAGCCCCCTATCCGCTATCGTGTGGATGAACTTCTCAAGGGCGGCCGCGAAGCTGTGCTCATTCATCGCGAACAAGCGTACCGCCTGCGGATCACATCAACTGGCAAGCTCATTCTGACGAAGTAAATCTGTTCAACGGCCCATCAACAGGACTTGTTCACATGCGCGTGGCAACACGACTTTTCATCATGGCTGGCGTGGCACTCGCTGCTGCGGCCACGCCGTCGTTCTCTCATCGCACGATGGCAGCTGATGCACCGGTCGGAACGCAGCGCATTTTATCGATTGGCGGCGACATAACCGAAATTCTCTATGACCTTGGCCAGCAGGATAAGATTGTCGCCGTTGACGTGACGAGCCAATTTCCGCCCGAGGCTCTGAAGGAGAAGAAATCTGTCGGATATATGCGCGCGCTTTCGGCGGAAGGCACTCTGTCCGTCAGTCCGACGCTGATCATCGCCTCAGATGGCGCCGGGCCGCCAGAAGTCGTCAACGCATTGAAGAGCAGCGGCGTCCGTTACGTCGACATCGCCGACAAGCCGTCGGCGGAGGGCGTCCCCGCCAAGATCCGCCATATCGGAAGCGTGGTTGGCGCCGATGATGCAGCGAAGGCGCTGGCGTCGAAGGTTGAGTCTGAGTTCGCAGCGCTCGAGAATGATCGAAAGCAGATCAAAACCCTCAAGAAAGCGCTGTTCATTCTCGCCATTCAAAACGGCCGCGCAACAGTGGCCGGCGCCGGCACATCTGCCGATTCCATTTTGCAGCTCGCCGGCGTCGACAACGCGGCGGCGGGAGTAAACGGTTTCAAACCGGTCAGCGACGAGCAATTGACGGAATTTGCGCCAGACGTCGTCGTGATGATGCGTCGAGGCACGACGGACGATCACAATGCGAGCCAAGCGTTGTCACTCCCAGGCCTGAGCCAATCACCTGCTGCCAAAACAAAGAGCCTCGTCGCAATGGATGGGCTATATCTGCTTGGCTTCGGACCCCGAGCCCCTTCGGCCGCGCGCGACCTGATGAAGGCGATTTACACAGAGGGCGGTCACGCGGCCGCAACGCCGTGACGACATTCGATACCAAGCTTGCCTGGGTAGGAGCGACCGTCAGACCATCACGTGGTAAAGTTTTTTTGGCGCTCGCGACTGTACTCGTGGTGGTCGCAGTACTTTCACTCGCCATCGGGCCAACCGGAATTTCGCTTCAGGCATTGCCGCGTGCACTCGAAGCATCGCTTGGCTTGACGACGGATGCTGCCGCGACACGCGATCGCCTCGTGCTCATTGATCTGCGGTTGCCGCGGACGTTACTCGCTGCATTCGTCGGCGCGGCGCTAGCGACATCAGGCGCCATGATGCAGGGCCTGTTCCGCAATCCCCTCGCCGATCCGGGCCTGATCGGCGTGTCGTCGGGAGCCGCGCTATTTGCGATCTCGGCGATCGTACTCGGGCACGGCATCGCAGCATCCATCGTAGCGCCCCTTGGAATTTATGCGTTGCCGATTGCAGCGTTTTTCGGAGGCTTGCTCACGACCATCATTCTCGTCGTCATTGCGTCGCGCAACGGGGAGCTTGCGGTCGGGACACTGCTTCTTGCTGGCATTGCAGTCGGTGCATTCGCGGCGTCGATCAGCGGCGTCATCGTCTATGTCAGCGATGATCGCGAGCTGCGCGATCTGACACTTTGGCAGATGGGATCGCTTTCGGGCGCGAGCTGGCAAAAGGTTCTTGCCGTCACGCCGTTCGCCGTCGTGCTGGCGCTCTTGGTGCCGCGGCTGACGCGCGGTCTCAACGGGTTTCTGCTCGGCGAAGCGGAAGCCATGCATCTCGGCATCGACACCGAGCGCACCAAGCGGCTTGTCATTGCCGCGACGGCGGCGGCGGTCGGCGCGTCGGTTGCCGTTGCGGGCGTGATCGGCTTTGTCGGCCTCGTGGTGCCGCATGTCATGCGTTTGATTTCGGGACCGGATCATCGTGTCGTGCTTCCCGGCAGCGCCGTGCTCGGCGCTGCGCTTGTAATCGCTGCCGACATCGTTGCGCGGATGATCGTAAGACCCGCGGAACTGCCGATCGGAATCGTTTTGGCATTCATCGGCGCGCCGGTCTTCCTTCATCTCGTTCTGCGGCGCGGCGTGCGAGGATTGGAGTGACGTCATGCTTGAAGCCCGCAACATCACGGTCAAACGTGGCCCTAAGGCGCTTCTTTCCGATGCTTCTCTAGCCATCGCGCCAGGCCGCTTGACGGCGATTATCGGTCCGAATGGCGCAGGAAAATCGACGCTGTTGCGCGTCATGGCGGGCGAACTGTGCCCGACGGCCGGTGCGGTTCTACTTGATGGCGATGATATCCGTCATATTTCCGTCGCACGTCTTGCATCGCGGCGTTCGGTCGTAGTGCAATCGACCAGCCTGTCGTTTCCCTTCACCGTTCTTGAAGTCGTGATGCTGGGTGCAACGGTGCCCGGCTTTGGCGTTCGCGACACGGAAGCTGCGACGGCCGCGCGCCAAGCTCTTCGCGCCGTTGGGCTTGCTGCTTTCGAAGCCCGTATGCTGCATGAACTTTCCGGTGGAGAGAAGCAGCGCGTGCATATCGCGCGCGCCTTGTGCCAGTTAGGCACGGCACCGCGCGAACCGGGCGAAACTGCCGCACTTCTTCTCGATGAACCGACCGCGAGTCTCGATCTCAAGCATCAAGGCGACGTTCTGAGCCTTATCAAAAAACAAGCGCAAAGCGGACGTGCCGTTTTGCTTGTCATTCACGATCTCAATCTTGCCGCAGCGTTCGCAGATGACGTCGTGCTGATGGCCGACGGCCGAATTGTTGGGCGCGGTACACCGGACGACATCTTGAATGAAGAGCTTCTCAGTCACACGTTCGGGTGTCGACTGCAGATCGAGGCATCGCGAGACGGTAGGCGGTTGGTTTTGCCAGCAGCGATCGCCCGTAGACTGGGAACCGGAGCCGCAACACAATGATGACATTGCCGGACGAACTTCACCACGTTGGCGTAGCCGTACCGTTGGCAATTCCTGTTCTTATTTCGACAGACATCGCGCGCGCTTCGGAGACGTACGCCAGCAAGGGCTTCAGCGTTGTGAACGCTGCACATAATTATCTCATTCTGCGCCGGCGCACAGTTGAGCTTCATATGTCCAGCGTGACACATATTCCCGAGCCGCACTGCGTTTCGGCCTACATTCGCGTGAGTGACGTCGACGATTGGCATGCCGCGTTCAAAAACGGGCGTGCGAAACGCCTTTCGACCGTCGAAGACAAGCCGTGGGGCATGCGCGAATTTCACTTCATCGACGACGACGGCAATCTTCTCAACATCGGCCAAATGCTGCCGAGTCACATCGCGTTCAACGCTTAAATCGCATGCGGATAATGTTGACTATTTATGTATATAATTTTAGCGTTCACCCGCGGTGGGCGCTTGCCTCTCGCGTCACACGAATTTCGATCTAATATGCGTCTTAGAGCTTTTGACTTCCCGTCTCGCCGCTCTGAGATCATAAGCAGCGGGCCGGTTCGCCAACAAACCCCAGCTCCCGGCCCGCTGTTCACATGTCAATGAAGGTGATCACATGTACATCGCAATGAACCGCTTCAAAGTCGAACACGGAGCAGAGAAGGATTTTGAAGAAGTTTGGTTGTCACGCGAGGTAAACCTGCACAAGGAACCGGGCTTCATCACGTTCCATCTGCTTCGTGGTCCGACCAAAGATGATCATGTCCTTTATTCCTCGCACACGATGTGGCGTTCGTTCGCCGACTTCGATGCCTGGACGAAATCGGAGTCATTCCGGAAATCGCACTCGGGCGCTGGAACGGCCAAGAAGCTTTATCTCGGACACCCTGAATTCGAAGGCTTCGAGGTCATCCAGGAAGTTGCATCCGACGGCACGAAATCCGTTCTCGCTGCGGCTGAATAAGTATTATGAGCGAAGCTCTGACATCGGATGCCCCGGCGCGCCAGCCGCTACGGGAGCGGCTCGCCAAGAATGCGGATGGCATCCTCGAACAGATAGCGCGCGAGTATGGCGTGAGCACGTTCGATGTGGTGGAAGCGCTGCCTGCTGGGCATCGCGCCATCGTTCCCGGGAGTGCGTTCGAGAAAATCCTTGGTGCCCTCACATCGTGGGGTCCGATGGTCTTCATCGTGCACACGCCAGATATCGTGCTCGAATGCGAAGGACCGGTTCCACCCGGCTCCGTCGGGCGGGGGTACTTCAATCTACACGGCGACAGCCCGATCGGCGGCCATATCAAGATCGAGAACTGCACGTCGATCGCCTTCGTGATGCGGCCATTCATGGGGCGCGAATCGCGCTCGATCCAATTCTTCAACGCGGCGGGAGAGGCGATGTTCAAGATCTTCGTTCGTCGCGACGAGAAGCGCGAACTGGTCGCAGAGCAGGCGAAGCTTTTTGATGCGCTGAAGACCGAACTCACCAGCTGACGACAGTCGGACAACTGGATGAGCCGGGGAGATGTCGGACGGCGCATGGGGGAGATGCGCCGTCCGATTTTAATTTTAGCGTTCGCTCTCCGCACTCAGGACGCTATAGGAAATCGCACTTCGGCCCGAAGCCCTGGCGCATTGTCCAACAGATCGATTTTTGCGCCGTGCAGTTCCACGATCGCGGCGACAAGGCTGAGCCCTAAACCACTGCCATCCGTCGATCGCGCCCGTTCAAGGCGATAGAGGCGGCGGAAGACATTTTCGCGCTCGTGCTCCGGAATGCCAGGGCCGGTGTCGGAGACGTTCACGACAAACGCGCCAGGTTCCGACGTCAGATGAATTGCTATCTCTGTGCCGGGCGGGCAATGGCGGATGGAATTCTCGATGAGATTGGCAAAGAGCTGCACGAGAAGCTCGCGATCACCACGGACATGCGCCGGACCAGAGCACGCCGACGTATATGCGAGCCGATCGCCGGCATCTTCGGCCACGATGTCGTAGACATCGCGGACGTCAGCCAGCACTTGCGCCAGATCGAGCGTGACGAAGCGAGATTTGCGAGCGCCAGCCTCAATCTGTGTGATGCGTAAAAGCGCGTCGAACGTTTCGGAGATCGAGTCGATATCGTCGAGCGCGCTGTCTATTGCACCCTGAAATTCCGCTTTATCGCCCGCGCCGCGGCTGGCGTCCTCAAGGCGCTGACGCAATCGCCCGAGCGGCTTTTTCAAATCGTGGGCAATGTCGGACGACGATTGATTCACATTTTCAATCAGCCGCTGCAGATTTCCGAGCATCCCGTTTACCTGCATCGCGACCTGATCGATATCATCCTGCTGGCCGGATGTCGGAACGCGGGCCGTGACCTCGCCCATCGATACGCGCGCAAGCGGACGCGCGAAAGCGTCGATGCGATGCTGTGTTTCACGCGCGAAATAAGTCGCACACAGCGCAATAGCCAGGAAAGCTGCAAGCAGACCGTAGCCGAGCAGCTTTTGCAGAAACGATTTCATCTGCTTGACTTCGCTGTTGTCGCTTCCGACCAGCAGTTTGCCTTTGACCAGCGGCCGCCAGATCGCCAGGAACTCGTCATCCGGTTCGCCGCGATCCAGAGTGAGGAAAAGGTCTGAGCGCTTCAGCGTCATCCATTGGTTCGAATCTTTGACGCCGCGAACGTTGCCGGCGAGAAAATTCCCCTTCTTGTCGACAAGCTCCATGATGAAATCGGGATCGCGCACCGATTCACTTTCGCTCGCGACGAGGCCGACAAGATCATCAAATGTGCGCTCGCCATCAAGAGCTGCGAGAGAATCGAGTGTGGTCTCGACGCGATCGCGAATGTCGGCGACGAGGCGCGCGCTTGCAACGAGATAGACGACGGTGAAAAGCGCCAGGATCGTCGTGATGAAAAACAGCGAAAATGTTGCCGCCAAGCGAAACGGCGTACGCTTCAGAAGATCACGAACCGTCATGGACCGTGTAGCCGCTCCCGCGGATGGTATGGATCAATTCTTTGCGGTAGGGCTTATCGATCTTCGCCCTGAGGCGCGAAATATGCGTTTCGACGACGCTCGTTTTCGGATCGAAGTGGAAGCTCCAGACACGTTCAAGCAGCATGGTGCGCGTCACGACACGACCACGATTTCGCATCAAAACCTCAAGGAGGCGAAATTCGCGTGGCTGCAAATCGATGAGATCGCCACCGCGCGTCACCTTTCGACTGACGAGATCGATTTCAAGATCGCCGACCTTGAGCCGCGTTTCCTCGCCCTTCGTATGCGGACGACGGGCCAGCGCGTTGACGCGCGCGAGAAGCTCGGAGAAGGCGAAGGGCTTCACCAGATAATCGTCGGCGCCGGCGTCCAGGCCTTCGACGCGATCATCGACGCCGCCGAGGGCCGTCAAAAACAGAACCGGTACGCCACGGCCGGCGCTGCGGATGGTCTTGATGATCGCCAAGCCATCAAGGCTCGGAAGCATGCGATCCAGGATGATGACGTCGTAATTTTCCGAGACGGCCTGAGCGACCGCGTCGCGACCATCCGCCAGATGATCGACGGTATGGCCTTCTTCTTCGAGGCCTTTCAAAATGTACGCTGCGGTGTTCTGATCGTCTTCAAGCAGCAGAATTCTCATGCTCGTCTCGCCTCGCAGCTCGCGAATTTGGCCAACAGCATAAACCTCGTTCGCGCCAGCATGTAGTACAGGACAGCATACGAGGCCAAGCCCGCAGACGCATTCTGGCGTGCGTTACAGAAATTTTAGGCGCACCCTCACGCCGCCCGGTTGCGACCAAACATGCCGGAGAACCCTTCGACGCTCAGAACGAGCACACCCGCGATGAGACTGCAGATGGCGAATCCAGCAGAGATCGGGAAGATCGAGCCGTCGAAGGATCTTGCGACCAGACCGCCAGCAAGCGCACCGATTGCCGTACCGAGCGCCCCAATAACGGACGAGGCCATGCCGGCGTTATGTCCTTGAGGCTCCATGGCGATCGCGTTGAAGTTCGGCGCGATCAGACCAAAGAGAAAAAAGCTCAATCCGACGGCAAGAGCGAACGTCGCGAAACCTGCCGTGCCGAACGCCGATGCGGCAGCGAGCAACAAGGACACGGCGATAAATCCGACCAGCGCTGTATGCGAGACGCGGCGCATGCCGAGGCGGCCGACCAACCGTGCGTTGACGAACGACGCAACGGCAATCGCTGACGCGATAGCGCCGAAGACGATGGGGAACTCATCGCCGATGCCGAATACGTCAACGAACACCTGCTGGGCGCTCGCCACATAGGCAAGCAGACACCCGAACATGAAGCCGCCAGCCGCGCCGTAGCCAGCCGTCAGAGGGTTCAAAAGCGCGGCCAGCAGCGCTTGGACCAACGTCAATGGCCGTTCGACGCCCAGCGCGGGACGTGCCGTTTCGGGCAGCCGCAGGCCGGACCAGATTGCAGCGCCGACGGCCATCACGAAAAGCACGATGAAGATCCAATGCCAATTGCCGACATGGACGAGCGCCTGCCCGACCGACGGTGCGAGAACTGGAATGGTGATGAACACCATCATCGCGAACGACATCACGCGAGCCATCTGCCGGCCGGCGTAGAGATCGCGAATCACCGCGATAGCGATGATGCGGGGCGAAGCCGCGCCGACGCCTTGAATGAGGCGTGCCGCCAACAGCATCTCGAATGACTTGGCCCACAGAGCCGCGATCGTGCCGAGGATGAAAACGGCAAGTCCAAGAAGCAACATCGGCTTGCGGCCATAATGATCCGAAAGCGGACCGAAGAAAATCTGCCCGACGGCGAAACCAGCCATATAAAGAACTACGATAAGTTGCCGGTCATTTTCGCTGGCGACGCCAAATGATGAGGCGATCTCGGGAAGGGCCGGTAGCATGATGTCGATGGCGAGCGCCGTCATGGCCATGAGGCACGCGCAGAGACAGACGAATTCGAAGAAAGAGATCGATAGCGGCTCGGACGGTTCGTCCTGGCGCGACGCCAGCGTCTGCGTTCCGCGCTCTGATGTGGACATCGCTTATTCCCTGAATTGATTTTCCCGACCAAGCCCCGCGGACGCCTGACGTGGCGCCAAAATGCGACGGGACGTCGACTTGATGCCGGGTTGCGGGCGGTGGGTAGCACGCCGATTCCGCTCAGTCATCCTGATGTTTGAACATGAGAGGGACGCGGTGCAGTCTCTTGAGGCGCAGGCGCCTTGAATGCAGGCGCGGCGCGGTCGACACCTTGATGCAGTGCACGCGCGGACTTCTGAGCCGAAATGAGCGATCAGGCGCTCCGGTCGATGCGGAGTCTACGTCCCAATCGCAGAGGGCCTCCTTTGTTTAGCGTCGGAAATTTCGTTCGTTCATCTGCGATTAACAATGACGCATACTGATTATATGCAAAGGCGCTCTGTTCGAGAGTATCAGACACAGATCGCGTGAATTAGGCTATAATAGCGTCGGTAGAAAGCTCAGATGGATTGACATTCTGGTCTGCTACTCAAAATATCTGGCACTCGATCCCGACCGCATTTTTATCTGGAAGGCGCGAATGAATTTCTATCCGACTGAGCGGGTAGCTTTATTTATTGATGGCGCCAATCTCTACGCGACAGCAAAATCGTTGGGCTTCGATATTGATTACAAAAGATTGCTCCGGCTTTTCCGCGGCAAGGTTCTCTTGGTGAGGGCGCTGTATTACACGGCGCTGGCCGACGACCAGGAATATTCCTCTATCCGCCCGCTGGTCGATTGGCTTGATTACAACGGGTTTTCGATGGTCACGAAGCCGTCGAAAGAGTTTGTGGACGGCTCGGGTCGGCGCAAAATCAAAGGCAATATGGATATCGAGTTGGCCGTCGATGCCATGCGGCTTGCGCAGAATCTCGATCATATCGTCATTTTTTCCGGCGACGGAGATTTCCGGAGTCTCGTCGCAGCTCTCCAACAGATGGGCAAACGGGTGAGCGTTGTCTCCACATTGCAGACACAGCCTCCCATGATTGCCGACGAGCTGCGCCGTCAGGCGGATCAGTTCCTGGATCTCGCCGATCTCGAAAAAGAGGTTGCGCGAACGCACAACGAAGCGCCCGACCTTCATTGACGCGATTGCCCCGCGGCGACGATCCAGTTGGCGTGCCAAATTCGGTGCCCGGAGCTTTCCATCGGTATCGGCGAGCAGCTGCCCAAACCTGCCGTCTTGGATCGTCACCACGCGGATAATTCACAAAGCGAGTAAAAGCGGCCGCGGGTTCGAGACCCGGCTTATTGCTATGACATATCGCCACGCTCGCTGGTGGCGGCGAACGGGCTCTTTTCCGGACGCTGATTCGAAGCCACGGAGATTGTTGGGAAATCCGGAGCCATCCTCCGTAATTTCGATAAACTCATAGTTCGCTTGGGAAACTTGCTCCAAAATCGCGCGAATACGCGCTTGAGATAATGGTCACTTAGGTTTTTAAAAGCGTCTCGGGCTTTGGGGGAGAAGAGCCGGACCAATAGCGATTGATTGCTCCCGCGCTTCAGCACGGACGACGCATGGTCAACTTCTTTATACACCGACCGATCTTTGCTTCGGCGATCGCCGTCATCATGGTTCTGGCGGGCGCGATTTGCTATTTCCTGCTGCCGGTCTCGCAGCTTCCGGATGTTACGCCGCCACAGGTGGTCGTGAGCGCGATCTATCCGGGTGCCAGCGCGCAAGTCGTCGCCGATACCGTTACGACGCCGCTCGAACAGCAGATCAATGGCGTTGAAGGCATGACCTACATGTCGTCGTCGAGTTCGAACGACGGCTCATCGACGATCACGATCACCTTTGACGTCGGCTATCCGCTCAGCATTGCCGCGGTCGACGTGCAGAACCGCGTCTCGGAAGCCGCATCGCAGCTGCCGCCGATCGTCAATCAGGCCGGCATTACGATCCGCAAGCAAAATCCGAATTTCGTGCTGATCGTCAACCTGACGTCGCCCGACCACTCGGTCGATCCCGTCACACTCAGCAACTATGCCTATCTCCAGATCGTCGACCCGCTGAAGCGGTTGCCGGGTGTCGGCGACGTGCAGATCTTCGGCGAGCGCCGCTATTCAATGCGCGTGTGGCTCGACCCCGACAAGCTCTCGCAGCTCAACATTACGGCGGTCGATGTTCAGAATGCGGTCGCTGAGCAGAACATCCAGGTCGCGGCCGGTAAGATCGGACAATCGCCTGCGCCGCCCGGCACGCCGTTCGAGATGCAGATCAACGCCACCGGACGCCTCAGCAATCCGGAAGAGTTCGGCAATATCGTATTGCGCGCCAATCCAACGACCGGCGCAATCGTTCGGCTTCGAGATGTGGCGCGGATTGAGCTAGGTGCGCTGCAATATTCCTCGACGGCATTTTTCGGCAAAGACCCCTCCGTGGTGCTGGCAGTGTTTCAGATGCCGGGCTCTAATGCGCTCGAATTGCAAGAGCGCGTGCTCGCCAAAATGAAGGAGCTGTCGAAACGGTTTCCGAAGGGCATCTCCTACGCGATGCACTACGACACGACGCGCTTCGTCTCGGCCGCCATGCATGACGTGGTGTTCACGCTGCTCGAGGCACTGTTCCTCGTCGTGCTCGTCGTCTACGTCTTCCTGCAAAGCTGGCGCACGACGATCATTCCGACAATCGCGATCCCGGTATCGTTGATCGCGACTCTCGTCATCATGGAGGCGCTCGGCTTTTCGCTGAACATGCTGAGTCTGCTCGGCATGGTGCTCGCAATCGGCCTCGTCGTCGACGACGCCATCGTCGTGGTCGAGAACGTCGAGCGCCAGCTTGAGAACGGTTTGAAGCCGATGGACGCTGCTCTAAAGGCGATGTCTGAGGTGACAGGCCCCATCATCGCGACAACCGGCGTGCTGATGGCCGTCTTCATTCCGGTGGCGTTCATTCCGGGCGTCTCGGGCAGGCTCTATAACCAGTTTGCATTGACGGTTGCGATCTCGGTCGGTCTGTCGGCGTTCAACTCGCTGACGCTCAGTCCGGCGCTGGCAGCAGCGTTTCTGCGGCATAAGCCTGCGTCGACGTTCTTTCTGTTCCGTTGGTTCAATGCTGGTTTCGACCGCATGTCGCACGGCTACGCCCATCTGGTCCACTTCCTTATTCGTATTCGCTGGGTGATGCTGATGCTGTTCGCCGGCATCCTGGCCGCAACGTATTTTATCGCCCAGCGCGTTCCCTCGACGTTCCTACCGGTCGAAGACCAGGGCTATTTCTTCGTCGTCGTCCAGTTGCCGGATGGAGCTTCGCTCGAACGCACCGACGAGGTTGCGAAAAAAGTCCGAGACATTCTGGAGGCAACGCCGGGCGTCGATATCGTCGGTTCGATTAGTGGTCTCAACTTTTTGACCAACGCCGCACAGTCGAACTCGGCGGTCGAGTTCGCTATCTTGAAGCCCTGGGACGAGCGGCCACCGTCGCAGAGCGCATCCAATCTCGTGGCTGCGGTTCGCCCCAAGTTGCTGATGATCCCGGAGGCGATTGCGCTGAGCTTTGATCCGCCGTCGATCCCGGGTCTTGGCACGACGGGCGGTTTTGAGTTCCAGGTGGAAGATTTGACTGGCCGAGGCAGCCAGGCGCTCAACGATGCGACACAGGCTTTGATTGCAGAAGCCCGCAAGCAGCCGGAGCTTGATGCGCAGCAGTTGTTCTCGTCTTTCTCGACGTCAACGCCGCAATTCAAGTACGACCTCGACCGTTCGAAGGCGAAGCTTCTGGGGCTCAGCCTGCCGGACGTGTTCAACACGCTACAGATCTATCTCGGCTCACTCTACGTGAACGACTTCAATCTGTTCGGGCGAACATTCCGGGTCACGTTGCAAGCGGACAAGTCCTCACGCGCTAATGCATCCGATTTGTCCAAGCTCTACGTGCGCAACGATACCGGCGGCATGGTGCCCCTCAGCACGCTCGGAACCTTGAAGCCCATCGTCGGACCGGAAACGGTTCCGCATTACAACAACTATGCGTCGGCGCTCATCAATGGTGGCCCGGCGCCAGGCTACAGTACGGGCCAAGCAATCGCTGCCATGGAACGCGCGGCGGCAACGGCGCTGCCGCGAGACTTCAGCTACGAATGGACCGGGATTACGTTCCAGGAGCTCAAAGCCGGTTCCATCGCGATTATGGTGTTTGCGCTCGCGAGCGTATTCGTTTTCCTAATCCTCGCCGCGCAGTATGAGAGCTGGTCGATGCCATTCATGGTGCTGCTAGCCGTGCCACTCGCTCTGTTCGGCGCTTTGCTCGCGATCTGGGTGCGCCATATGCAGATCGACGTCTATTCGCAGATCGGCTTCGTGATGCTGATCGGGCTATCGGCAAAGAACGCCATTTTGATCGTCGAATTCGCCAAGCGGCGACGGCTCGAAGGTCTGTCGATCGTCGAGGCGGCGATGGAAGCGGGTCGCCTTCGCCTCCGTCCGATCCTGATGACCGCCTTCGCCTTCATCCTCGGCGTCGTACCGCTGATGATTGCCTCTGGCGCGGGGGCCGCGAGCCGGCAGTCCATTGGTACGACCGTATTCGGCGGCATGCTGGCGGCAACACTGCTGACACTGCTGTTCGTGCCGGTCTTCTATGCCACCATCGAAAAATGGCGCGAGGGCCGCGATGCGGATGCGTCCGGCGAGACCCATACGCCACATGGTCCTTCAGCCCCCGTTGCTGCCGAATAGATAAGGGATTCGCGATGCGCGTTTGGAAAGCAGCTCTTCTCGGATTGATCGCCATCGGTGGCGTAGCGGCCTATGCCTATCGGGCGGAGATCCCAAAGCTCCTTGCCGAGGTTGAAAGCACCGGCGCCCCGCCGCATCAGGGTGCGTTCGTCATGCCGGTTCCGGTCGCGTCGGTCGTGAAGCGTCCGGTCAGTATCTATCTCGATTATCCGGCGCGGACCGAGTCGATCAATAACATCACGCTGCAAGCGCGCGTCTCCGGTTACCTTCAAGCACAGCACGTGCCTGACGGTTCTGACGTCAAGGAAGGCACGCTGCTTTATACGATCGACCCACGCGACTATCAGGCTGCGCTCGACCGGGCTAAGGCCGAAAAGCAGAGGGATATTGCGGCGCGCGATTACGCCCAATCAAATCTGCAACGCGGAACCGAGCTGACGAAAAGCGGCTGGCTCGCCAAAGATACATTCGACCAGCGGTCGAGTTCGTTGCGCCAGAGCGAGGCTGCAATCAACATCGACGATGCAGCCATTCGCACCGCCGAACTCAATCTCGAGTACACGCAAATCCGTGCGCCGTTCTCAGGCCGGCTTGGCAAGAATCAAGCGCCGATCGGGACGCTGATCAGCGTTGCGGGTGCGCCGCTCAACACGCTCGTTCAACTCGATCCGATTTACGTCACGTTCAACCCGTCGGAAACGGACCTCGATACGATTGAGAAGGTGCGCAAGAGCGGAGCTATAGCGGCAGAGGTCTTCGTGCCGGGCGACAGCAAGCCGCCGCATAAAGGCAAGATCACGTTCGTCGACAATGCGGTTGATCATTTGACGGGCACTTTGACTGCCAGAGCGACGATTGCGAACGCCGACTATGGACTGCTGCCGGGTCAATATGTTCGCATCCATGTACACGCCGGTGAAAACCCGAATGCTCTGATGGTTCCGCAAACGGCGATCGGTTCAAGCCAGCTCGGCAAATACGTTTATGTTGTCGGGCCAAAGAATATTGCCGAGCAAAAGCTGGTGACGCTCGGGCCGACTGAAGGCGATCTCGTCAGCGTGGTTGGACTGGACGAGAAGGATCTCGTGATTACAGGCAATCTGCAGAAAATCGGTCCAGGATCGCCGGTGCAGCCACTCACGGCGCCGCCGCCGCAAGCCAACAAAGCTGCGCTCCAGACCGGCAGCACGACGGTCAATTAAGCTCAGCCAAGCTCGGCACAAGCGTTGCTAGACACCTGGCTCTGCTGCGAAGCTTAGCGCTGCTTTGTTGCGTCTGCTTGGTCGGGAAGCGGGCTTAGAACACTATAGTGCTTATGGCCCGGAAATTCCGCGGACGTGTCGGTTGTCGACGGCGGCATAATCGGTTTTTGAACGACGGGCAGTGGCTTTGTATCGCTCGCGCGGTCGCGAACGATCAGGTACCAGCCGCAGAATGCGGCGATCGCCAGGAGTCCTAAAACCAGCACACCGGTGTTGTCGGTGCCGGGCGGCGGATGCGGAGCGCCCTCATGGTGCTCGGAGGGATCAGAAGCATTCATCGTCGAGCTCCAACCGTTCGCATCTCCAACGATTGGTCATTGGATTTCGCTTGGACGCGCTGATGTTTCATATCCTCGCGTACGACACGGCGTGCAGACAAGATCGTCTTCGTGACATTGGACCACGCTCAAATAGCAACGTCATGGCAGATGTCACTCTGAAGCAAGTGGCGAGGCGATGCAAGATCATGCGCGTTTCAGCCATGCGGCGAGTGCCACTCCGATCAACATCGCCGGCGCGAAAACAAAGATGGCCGGAGACGCGAGCGCGATCGATACGAGCGCCGGGCCAGGACAAAGGCCAACCAGTCCCCAGCCGATCCCAAAGACAGCCGCACCGAGGACAAGCTTACCATCGATCTGCCGGGCGGTCGGAAGATGAAAGCTCTCATCGAGCACAGGCTTTGCGCGGCGGAAGATCAGGCGATAGCCAATAGCGGTGACGATCACGGCGCCACCCATGACAAACGCCAAGCTCGGATCCCAATGACCGGCGATGTCGAGGAAGTTCAGGACCTTTGCCGGGTTGGCCATGCCAGACAGGATGAGACCGAAACCGAACACGAGACCGGCGAGCAGATTGACCAGCACAATCATTGGCCGGCTCCGATCATATGGCGCACAATGAAAACGACAGCGAACGCCATCGTCATGAAAACGGTGGTTGCCACGATGGAGCGAGGCGAAAGCCTTGACAGGCCGCAGACGCCGTGGCCGCTCGTACATCCGCCGCCGTACACCGCGCCGAAGCCAACGAGCAAACCAGCAATCGCCGCAAGCGGCAGGTTATCGGTGATGGTTTGAGAAATCGCGCTACCGGATACTGCCATCCAAACGATCGGCGCTGAAATCAATCCGACCACGAACGCCAGTGCCTGAAGCGGCTTGCTTTCACGCCCCGGTGCGAGCACGCGGCTCAACATTCCGCTGATGCCGGCGATGCGGCCACCCATCAACATGAGAAGAACGGCAGCACAGCCGATCAATGCTCCGCCTACCGCCGATGCGATCGGCGTGAACTCCGTCTCGATTGGCAATGCTCAATCCTTTTTTCGATCGTGATTCCCGTGCGGAAGATAGGCATGATTTGGCGCAATGCGATGTGTCTTCCGGCCCACGTGTGATAGCCGTCAGACTTTGCATTGCGCTTGTGACGATGGGAGACTCTGCTCCGCGCCCAAAGCGGCATCGGATCCAAACCTTCGCGGTTGCATCGCAAGCGTTCATCTCCATGACAGTTCCTTGATGAAATGGCCGGGTAAGGCCTTATTTTTCTTACATTTTTGTATTGATCCCAATCGCGGTCCCTGGGACTGAACGTCATTAAAGCGTAGGGTTAAGAATGTTTTAACGCTGGCGTGGAGGGGATCGGCTGCAGACGGACCTGCTCCGTATTTTGAGTAGTTACGGGGAACGTCATCTATGAACAAAGTGGCAGCACTGGCGCTCGTTCTGGCGAGCGCTTCGTCGGCCTATGCCGCCGACAACGAATCCTTCATCGACCAGATCGGCTCTTCGAACACATCGACAGTTGCGCAGGAAAACGGCAACAACACTCAAGCCGCCCAGCAGGTCGGCACGGGTAACTCGGCCATCACGGCGCAGACCAACGGTTATGCCAACGGCAGCAATGCCTCTGGCGTCGCTCAGTTCGGCAAGAACAACGTCGCGACGACGATCCAGAGCACGAATGCTCCGAACAGCCAGGCGACGGCGATTGCCGTCGGCAATGCCTCGTTCACGACCCAGGTCGGCGAAGCCAATAGCGCACTTGCCGGTCAGACCGGTGGCAAGAACAACCAGGCCACTTTGGAAGTCGGCAAAGGCAACACCGCCATTACGGCGCAGACCGACAACTCAGTCGTCGCCGCCAGCACCAACGGTTCGTTCACCAGCCAGTTCGGCTCGAAAAACCAGTCGCTGACCTCACAGACGACACAGGACCACACCGACAGCCTGACCGGCGTATTCAGCACAGGCGGGCAGAACTCGGCCGCGACCTTCCAGACCGGCGATGCCAACTCGGCGATCACCAGCCAGGATGCGAGTGGCGGTTCGCTTCGCGGCGTTGGCAACCAGGCGCTCACGGTTCAGGCCGGTTCCAAGAATGAAGCGGTTACGGCGCAGAGCGGCACCGTGTTCAACGGCGCAAGCAACAGCCAGACGAATGCGTCGTTCACGGGCCAGTTCGGCTCAGAGAACTCAGCGATCGTCGCTCAGGCCAATGCAGCGAACACGCAGGGTACGCTTCAGTACGGCAGCCAGAACTCGGCAATCACCTCGCAGCAGAACGCGCCGACTTCCACCATCGGAGTCAACAATGCCTTCACCTTTCAGTCGGGCGTGAAGAACGTCGCTTTGACCAACCAGATGATGGCGAATCCGCTGGCAGGCAATACCAACGCGTCGTTCACCGCGCAGACAGGCGCCGGCAACCAAGCCGTTGTGGCCCAAACGACGGCTGATGCTCCGACCGTTGCGGGCGCCGCGAACACGCAGGCAACGTTCCAGGTCGGCAACGGCAACTACGCACTGACGTCGCAGGCCTATAGCGGCTCGGCCAGCGTCGTGAACGCTTCGCTCGTTGCTCAGTACGGCGCCCACAACGCTGCGATCGTTTCCCAGAAGTAGTCTCAGGATCGGTAAGACAGCGGACATTCGTCCGCTGTCTTCTCTTTGCTGCGCAAATGGCAGCCAAGCCGGATCGAAAAACGAACCCTATGCTATCAGTTTAGTTGTTGGCTTCATGTTCCGTTTTCGAAAAGACCAGACTTCCGAATCCGCCGTATGCGGAATGCTGTCACAATATGGCGGCCTGAATTGTCTTGCGGCCTTACTCGTGATCGGTGGCGTTGTTCATGCGAGCGCGACGACATCTTCGGCAGATAACGCGGTGACATGCGATATCCGGAGCGAAAGCAAAAACGGAACGCTTTGGCTCACTGCCATCGCGCATTCACACCATCCGGTCCGTGGGCAGTATCACCTGATCGTCAGCAAGCGCGGCGAGAGCGGCAGCAGCGACAATGCGCAGAGCGGCGAATTCGCCCTCAATCAGGGTCACGACAGCGTTCTGACGACGACGGTCCTGGATGGCGGGGCGATCAGGCACTACAGCGCCCGGCTTTCAATCGAAACGAATGCAGGGAGAGTATCGTGCCATTCACCGTGACGACCAAACCTTTGCGCATGCTTCGCGCCGCGTCCGTTCTTGTCGCCGTATCTCTGGCGCTTTGTGGCCCACAGTCGTCGGCCCACGCTGACGGCGCCTATATCCGTCAAGCAGCAACAGAGACAACAGAGCGTATGGCATCGCAGCCAATTCAGGTCGCGCCTGCTTCTCCTTATACGCAAGGTTCGGTAGCGTATGTTCCGACGCCGGAAATGGCCACACCCAGCAAAAGCCTCAACCTCGCGCTGACGCTCGAGGCCGGACGAAACAACGCCGTCGCGCAGTTCCAGGCCGGGCAAAACAACTTTTCAAATGTCGGCGTTCTCGGCGGTTCTCGCAACGCTGTCGGCGTACTGCAGGCGGGTAACGACGTCTCGAACCTTTATCTGGTCAACACACAAAGCCTTTCGGTCGGCGTTTTGCAGCCGAAGGGCGCAGCGCCGTCCAACGTGCTCATCGCCCGTCTGCCGAATGGTGCACTCCTCATCAAAAAATAGCGGACCTTCTCAGAAACGGATTCAATGATGCTGAAGATTGTTATGCGTACCGTCGGCATGGTGTTGAGCTTGGTTTGTCTCGCTGACGACAGCGGAGCCACTCAATTGGTTTATCATCCCGCCAATCCCACCTTTGGCGGTAATCCGCTCAATGGCAGCTATCTGCTCTCACAGGCCCAGGCGCAGGGACTGGGCACAAAATCGGGCGCCGCCGGCCCTGACCTCTCCGGCCTCGAAAACTCGCTGAACAACATCGGCGCTGGCGGCGGCGACGGCTCCGTCATTGTGATCGGTGGAAGCGGCAGCAGCCAAAGCGGGAGCGGAGGCAACGGGGCGACAGGCGGCACGCAGCAGCAGACACTCCCGACGAACAGCCACAACATTCCGTAACGCGTATCGGCCGGGGGCATTTGTGACTTATCGTAAAGCGTGTTTCGTAGCAGCAGGCGTGCTTGCCTTGGGTCTCTGCGGCTGCACCACTATTTCGCCAATTACGGGCAGCGTTGACGATCGCTTGGACCAAGCGCCAAGGCTCGTTCCCGATACCAAATCCGGCATCGCGCTCGATGCGCTTCCGCCGCCGGTGCGAAGGCTCGACGTTTCCGTCTACGACTTTCCCGACCTGACGGGGCAAAACAAGTCAAACGATAATTTTGCCGAATTTTCGCGAGCGCTCACGCAGGGCGGCGGTGCGGTTTTGATCGACGTCCTGACGAAAGCCGGTGACGGCAGATGGTTCAACGTCGTCGAGCGCAACGATTTACAGCCGCTGCTACAGGAACGGCAGATCATACAGAATACTCGCGCCGCGCTTGACGGCAATAAGGCCAAAGCACTGTCACCATTGCGCTTTGCCGGGATCATCCTGGAAGGCGGCATCATCGGCTACGATACCGATGAGACGAACGGCGGCATAGGCGCGACTTATCTCGGCATTGGCGGGGACATGCAGTATCGCCGCGATGTCATCACCGTCGCGCTGCGCGCCGTCAGCGTCCAGTCAGGTCGCGTTCTCGCCTCAGTCACGACGACCAAAACGCTTTATTCCGTGCTCGTCCACGGCTCGGCGTTCCAATATGCAGCCGTCGATCAGCTTCTGCAGGCCGAACTGGGATTCACCAAGAACGCGCCCGCTACGCTGGCGGTACGCGATGGCATTCAGCTTGCTGTCTATGCCCTTATATTTGAAGGCGTGAAGAAGCACCTTTGGGAATTCAGGGATCGCGCCGCGGGAACTGCTTTTATGCGCGAACTCGACCGCCAGCAACAGGCCGTTGCCATTGCGCCGGACGTGAGCTCCTCTCCAAAAAGTTGAGGCTGGTTTTTACGCTATCTCGGGATCGGGCGGGCTTGCTGTGTCGCGGCGTAGCACGCCTGCGAGGGCGTGTTTTCGCGATCGCATGCCTCGGGCTGTCTGGCAGATGGCTGTTCTGGACCTTCTGCGGGCTTCAGGTTGCCGTCTCCCGTACCGTCCTGGGCGCCTTTGCGAAGGGTCGGATCACTCTTTTCAAATGCGTTCTTCGGAGGCTGCTCGATGTAAACTTCCGATCCGGCTCGTTGGAGACGCGCGCCGGGTGGTTCTGCTTGTATACCGGACGTGGGCCGGGCAACCATCGCAGTTGCAACGAGCGCTCCTGCCACAAACTGTTTCCAATATCTCATCGGATTCGCTCTCAAGCCTCATCCGAACTGAGTAGGCCAACGACGTGACGGTTTGATAGCAGTGGCCTGGGCACGCATCAAAGCGATCACGTCACACAGCTAGAGCCTGCCCAATGTCTCGGCTTTCAATGTGATCGTTGCGTGATCGGAGCGCGGCGTCTTTCGTCAACGCCCCATTCCCCTATCCGCGCCCTTCGGCAGCGCGGAATTAATTCGAGATATGTTCTTCCATCGAAGAATTTAAAAGCGCTCGCTCAACCGCAACTTTCAATCCGCTCAACGCCTTATGAAGGACGATCAAAAGCTCACGGTCGGCCTCAGAAAGATCAGTGTGCGCGCCTTCTTCCACGGCGCGGCAGAGGGCGAGAAAGTCGAGTCGATCATCTGACATAATATCTCCTTCAAATGGTACCGAAGGCACGACGCTGTCGCGTATCAGGCAATGAGAAGAACTCAAAAAATTAGGTGGAATCGCCATTTATGGATTAACAATCACGCTTCAAGATATGTTCAATCGTAGCTTCGCACAGCTCAGACGCTCCGGACGGAAGCCATCCGATCTCTCTCTTTCTCGTGCCCTTCGATAAAATTATCTCACTTCAATCGAAATTCGGAACCCTATACTTTTAGCGTAATTAATTTGTCGCCTTTATGAATTTCGTTGCAGAAGCCAGGCGACGAGCGCCGCCTGTCTATTCGTTCCGGTCTTCGCAAACAACGCTGCGAGCTGCTTACGTGCTGTGTTGATCGATACACCGACATGTTCGCTAAACTCTGCGAGGGATTGACCGTTCAATAGAGCGTCAGCCAACCGCGCTTCGGCAGTCGTGAATTGTTCTGGAAAACGAGATGCACTGTTACTTGGCTGCGCAATAACGAGAACAAGGGCCATTGGCATGGCAATCATTGGTAATTTTAAAACAATAAGCGACACCCGATCTCCCGTCGTGAACGACCGGCAGTGGACGGGACCGCCGAATGGATCGCGACGAACAAACACGGCGTCGATTGCAGCGACAAGCGCGGACTGGATATCGCTGTCTCTTCCTCGCAATTTACCCAGCGGATCGACCGTTAAAAATAATCCCTCCCGCAATAGGCTTTCCGCGGGCGGATTTGCGGCCTTAACGGCGCGAGTTTGCGAGATCAGCATGGCGGCGCACGAGAATTGTGCGGGCAGACCACCCGGGATCGGGTCCACACGGCTGACTTTCGAAAGGGTGACGGCGCGTTTTATATGCGGCGCCAGAATTTCAAACTGTTTGATGTAGCGATCGTTGTTCCGCTCCAGCTGTTTTTCTTTGGGGGCTATCGCGAGGATCACCATTTGCTGGATATCCTTATGGACCATACACCCGAGATGATCCGGACTAATACCCTGAGGTTTCATCCAATCATTATAGAATTCGGTGCGCAGTGCTTCTTCTCTACTCAGCACCGTCGTTGCCGGAACGACTTGGAGAAAAGGTAGTTTGGCGAACGATTGAATAGGATAGGGATTGCAGCTCGCGAAGTGCTCCTGGTAGCCGATAAGATATTCGGCCTCGAGCCCGAAGGGATGCGCCAGCGGCGTTGTCTGCGTTTCGATATCGAAGAAATGCAGAATGCCATTCGCTCCATCAAAGGGCTTCATCAGCCCCTGGAGAAATATCGGCCACTGATCTCCGTCTAGGGCTGCGCCGTAGAGGAGATCCAGCAACGCCGGCAGCTCCTCTGCAACGAAGGCGCTCATCGTCATGGCTAGCGTGACTTTAGATAGAATAAAAAATGCCGCTCGGTCCGAGCCCAAATATGAATATTAGAGAGATTGACCGTCCAATTCTCAGTTGGCAATAGTCTTCGCGTCATTCTCGAAATATGAAAAACTATGTAACTGAGACAGCTCACCGAAATTGCGCCGTGAACGCACATTTGCCGGGGACTTTCCTAGCGCTGCTCCGGCGCACGCTATTTTGAACTCTGCAAGAGTTCTTGATCCAGGTTGAAGGCCTGGCATCCCCCAGCCGCAAGCAGGGCGTTGACGCCATCTGCCTCATAGCGAAGGTTCGATATCTCTACGGACTTTTGAGGGTCGACGTCTTTTTTGCCGCCAAGCAAATCGAACAGGTTGCTGTTCGTAGCCGGCGCTGCAGCCTGAAGCGCTTTGATCTTATTGATGCGTTGGCGCACATAGTCCTGCGGCGCCGCGCAGGGATCGTCATTTGTGTCGGAGACAGCTTTGGGCCGATGTCTGGCCATGCTCGGATGCGCGATGCACACCACAGCAGCTGCCAGCAAAAATACGGAAATCAAATCCCGGCTGCGCATTCGCCCTGTTCCCCCGGCATCGCCGTCGAAGCACGTGACCGACAACGATAAAGATACGTCCATGCGCTGCACGATCTCAATAGATCGAACGCAAGAGGGGGATATATGTCCAAGCGCTGAACGCTCAAGCGGAGCGGCCAAAATATTCGCCCCCTTGGGCCGAAGCGCAACGACAAACCCGCGGTTTACTGCAAGACTGTCGTCTTCTGTTGATTATCGTATCGAATCACGTCGGCCGCTGGCAGGGACCTCCGCGATTTGAGAGTCGATTAATCGACAGTCGGCGGATGGGACGGGAACGCAGAGTGAGACGATGGCGTCGGGAAACTGGTATGTCTGCGGATTATGTTCCTCGAGCGTCGTAGCGGCGGCGAGCGCCACGGCATCGTTTTCGGAAGAGGGGATAGCGGAGGAGCTTGTACCTTCGTTCCAGCTGAGCCCGCCCGGCCGCCTGATCGCCAATGCGCTGAATGTGCGGCCTTTTAGCTTTGCACGTCCATCATTGGCCGGCCTGTGGAGATTGCCGATAACGTAAGAAGAGCGTTTCTTTCAAGATTACCAATGCCTAACTTTTCCGGCTCCGAGCCCCGCGCTAGCACCGGTGCGGATCAATCTTCCCTTTCGGATGGTACACTTTACAATGGCTGAGACGCAGAATGAGGCTCCACAGCCGACGGCGCCCGGCCCAAGACTTCTCGAACGCATCGATTGGTCCGTTGTCGGCGCCATCGTCGCACTCGCGGCATTCTCTTATGCGGCGACGGTCCTTTATCGGAACCTCGAAGAGATCTCGTGGCCGCAGGTCCGGCACACGATAGCAACGTTCCCGCTTTCGCATCTGGCGCTCTCTGGACTGTTTACTGTCCTCTCCTATGGGGCGCTGGTAGG
Organism: Hyphomicrobium sp. MC8b; assembly: GCF_905067615.1. Classification (NCBI taxonomy): domain Bacteria; kingdom Pseudomonadati; phylum Pseudomonadota; class Alphaproteobacteria; order Hyphomicrobiales; family Hyphomicrobiaceae; genus Hyphomicrobium; species Hyphomicrobium sp. MC8b. The sequence continues at coordinate 4,223,061 of NZ_LR898465.1, forward strand.
CTATGACCTCATCGCGCTCAGGGTTGTCGGCGCCAGGCAAGTCCCGCTACGCATTGCGGCGATCACGTCTTTCATCAGCCATGCCGTGACCTTTACGTTCGGCTTCGGCGTTCTCACGGGCGGCGCAGTCCGGCTGCGGCTCTATCGCGTCTGGGGCGTCGATACCGACCGCGTCCTCGGCATCGTAATGCTTTGTGCGCTAAGTTTCTGGGCAGGTCTTGCGACAATTGCCGGGATCTGCCTCGCGGTCGATCCGCAGCTCGTCTCCGCACTGGTGCACCTGAGCGTGCCCACATGCCGGCTGGCGGGAACGATGATCCTGGCCGTCATTGCTCTCTGGCTCGTCTACGTGTCGATCCGTCCAATCCGGATCGAAATCGGGAATTGGCGGCTGCCGCTCCCCGGCACGCGCGCAACGATCGGGGCAATCTTCGTCGGCATGCTCGACGTTGCGGCGGCGGCATCGGCGCTTTGGGTGCTGTTGCCCCAAGATCTGCACATCACGATGCCGGGCTTTTTCGTTGTTTTTGCCCTCGCGACCGTGCTCGGCGTCGTCAGTCACGTACCGGGCGGCCTCGGCGTATTCGACGCCGTCATCCTACTCGGCGTGACGCAGCATCCGAGCGGCGAACTCGTCGGTTCGCTCCTGCTTTTCCGGCTGATTTATTACATCGCGCCGGTCATTGTCGCGCTGACGATGCTGATGGTGCACGAGATGCGCGGCCGAAGTGGCATAGCGCATGAGGACGACAGCACCTCCGCCACGATCATCGAACCGATCATTCCGCCGCTCGCAGCCATCGTGACCTTTTCCGGCGGGCTGATCCTGGTGATTTCTGGAACGCTTCCCGCCCACCGCCTGTGGCTCATTCGCGATTTTCTGCCGTTGCCGTTCGTCGAGGCCTCGCATTTCATCGCGAGCCTCGTCGGAACCGTTCTTCTGCTGATCGCAAACGGCTTGGCGCACCGGCTACGTTCAGCGTGGCAACTGGCAATCGTCCTGCTGCTCAGCGGCGCTGTTTTCTCCATCACAAAAGGTTTCGATTTCATCGAGGCACTCGCGTGTCTCGCGGCGGCCTTGATCCTGATTGCGGGACGGCGGGAGTTCTACCGCAAGGGAGGCGTACTTGCAGGCCGACTATCGGCATCAGCAATTCTTGCGGTGTTGATCGCTATCGGCGCGTCGATCCTGATCGGACTGGCCATCTATCGCGGCGTGCCCTACGACAATTCGCTGTGGTGGGAATTCGCCTACCATCAGGATGCGTCGCGCTTTCTGCGCGCTACGCTCGGCGCAGCGATCATCGTGATGTTCATCGCCTCTTACCAGCTGCTCCACAAAGCGCCGAACATCAGCCGCAAGGCCTCAGCCGCAGAACTTCGGCGTGCGAAAGAAATCGCACATCACTCCTCGCAAGTCACAGCCGAGCTGGCATTCATCGGCGACAAGCGCTTTCTGTTTTCGCAGAGCGGCAACGGTTTCGTGATGTATGGCGTCCGCGGATCGACGTGGGTCGCGATGGGTGACCCGATTGCGAACAACAGCGCCGACCTCATCGATCTCGTTTGGCGGTTCAAGGAAAGCGCCGACGAGCAGAAAGGGGCTCCGGTTTTCTATCAGATCACTGCGGATCATCTGCCTATCTATCTCGATGCCGGTTTTTCCTTGATCAAGCTCGGAGAGGAAGCGTGGGTCAATCTCGAGACGTTCACGCTGGATGGCAAAGCTGGAAAACGGCTTCGCCAAACTAAGACGCGTGCAGAGAAGGCCAATATCGAATTCGAAATCTTGCCCGCCGCGATCGTGTCGAAATTCCTTCCGGCGTTAAAGCGCGTATCGGACGCATGGCTCGCCCAGCGTGGACATCGCGAGAAGGGCTTTTCTCTCGGCTTTTGGAATCCCGAGTATGTCGAACGCCACGACATTGCGGTGCTTCGTCATGAAAACCGCATCGTGGCATTCGCGAACCTCTGGCGGAACACGCCGGCTTCTGCGTGCACGCTGGATTTGATGCGCCAGGTTCCCGGCGCCCCGGAGGGGGCGATGGAATATCTCGTGCTCAAGCTTTTGGAGCAGGCGAAGGCCGAAGGCTATAAGTGGTTCAATCTCGGGATGGCGCCGCTCTCGGGCCTTCCCGATCACAGACTGGCATCGCGGTGGGCTCGTCTCGCCGGTTTGTTTTTCCGATACGGCGACCGGCTCTATCACTTCGAGGGGGTCCGTATTTTCAAAAGCAAGTTCAAGCCGGAGTGGCGCACGAAATACCTCGCCTACGAGCACGGGTTGCGCCTGCCGCAAACTCTTTTCGACATCGCCTCCCTCATCAGCGCCAGCGCACGGCGCTCAACATCCGACGGGAATAAAGAATGGTCCAAAGATCGCGCCATCTAGGCATCGCTCGCGTGTTGGCCGCAGCCTTCGGCATTTTCTGTGTGATTATCTCTATCGGAACGCCTGCGTCTGCCGACACGAAAACCATCGCGCAAAAGCGATTTGGCAATGTCCCGGTCCTGTGGTCCGGCAATGCACCTTCCGCCTTTGTCGTTCTGATGGCTGATCCCGATGCAGCGTCGCCTTCCTACAAGCCCATAGCCGCTGCGCTCGAGAGCCAAGGCGCGGCGGTCGCAATTCTCGACGCCGGCGTGATGCGTGGCATTCTCAATACGACCCTCCCGGCGGGCCAATGCAATCAACTCTTCGGCGACATCGAAGATCTCGTGCGACTGTCCGAACGTGCGCTCGGCATGCAAGCGTGGGAATCGCCGGTTTTCTTCGGCCTCGGGCGATCCGGCACGATCGCGTATCTCACTCTGGCGCAAGCACCGCCGAACAGCGTGTCAGGGGCGCTGAGTTCCGGATTTTCGCCTTCGCTCACATCAAAGGCTGCTTTTTGCAGCGGCGCGCCGGTTCTTGGGAACAAGGATGGCGCGTTCGAATATGGGCCGATCAAGCTCAACGGCAAATGGGCACTCTTTACCCAGGATCCGGCGAGTACCGCTCTTAAACCCTTCGTCGCGGTCAACCCCGGCACTTCGATCGAACAGGGAGAGGCGACCGATGGTTCAACCCTATCGTTAGCGGTCAAAGCCGTGTTCGACATGACCCTCGTGCCGAAAGCCTCCATTAGCGATCTGCCGCTGACCGAACTTCCCGCAAAGAACCCTACGGGTCTTGCGATCTTTCTTTCGGGGGATGGCGGGTGGCGGGACATCGACAAGCAAATCGGCGAGACACTGTCGAAGAACGGCATCTCCGTTATCGGCCTCGATACCCTGCGGTACTTCTGGAGCGAGAAGAACCCGCAAACGATCGCCGACGATCTCGATCGCATCGCGCGTTATTATAGAAGGGCGTGGCATATCCAGGATGTTTCATTGATCGGCTACTCATTTGGAGCCGCAACCATTCCAATGGTCTGGACGAAGCTCGATCCCGATCTGCAAAAGCAGGTCAAGCTGATCGTGCTGATGGCGCCGGAGCCGGTTGGGCGTCTCGAAATGTCAATGGCAGGTTGGCTCGGCATTCCATCATCCGCCGACATCAGCCTGCGTCCGTTCATGGCCGAGTTACCCAAGGATAAGGTAACGTGCATCTTCAGCGTCGAAGAGAAAGCGGATGGCGATACCGGATGTACGTTGTCGGAACTCAAAGGCGCGACGCTCATTGAAAGAACCGGCGGCCATCATTTCGGCGGCGCGTACTTAGAGATCGCTAAGCTCATTTTGGACCGCTGGGCAGCTGCCGAAAGACAGCATTGACCCAGACGTTTGCTTATATCCGCTTGCCGAAGCCGGCTGACCGGCGCGCAGCCGGCACGGCGATGGCGGCATCGACGTATTGAACCCCGGCGCGATTGGGGGACGTCCACTTGACGCGCACACGACGGCGACTGCCAGAGAACGTATCGTGGATGACGAATGATTTCGGCAACCACTCGCTGTTTTCAACCAGCAGCAACGCTCCGCCGCGCGAGGTATCGGCGATGCGGCACGTCAAGACCTGACCCTCGCCGAGTTCAATTTTCGCCGGACGACTTACGGGTTTTCGTTCTTCCTTGCGCATGGCGAATGTTCAAAAAATCAGAAATTTAATGGAACATTTACCGATCTCAGGGCCAAGCCGACGAGCACAATCTCTGTTGATGGTAACTGCTCGAGACGGAGCAGTTCGATTGCAGGCCTGAAAAACCAGTGCTGTCATTGCCCTACGAAGCTGCTGGCGCAAAAACGAATGATGTTTATTTTGCGTGCTATAGCCCAGGCCCGCAATGCGTCAGATGAGCCAAACGGGTCTCGTTGCAATATTCGACAAAGCAACGCGTGCGACAACTATTAGGAAATTAACGCCTAGTTTTCTCGCTTGAGATTTGTCCGCTCCATCCGATCACGCATTGCCCCCCAAGGTCGGCTCGCAGCGCCTGCATGGAAATTGAGCGTCGCGACGGACTCAGCCATTCGCTGCATTCCGATTGATAAGAAGGCGAAACTCACATTTGCAAGCGGCAACCTTTTTGTCGGGAAGACAATCGCGAGATCATTCGATGCATTTCAGGCGAATAGAGCCTGCGGAAGTAATTCGCCACGTGCGAGCAAGACGGATCGCGAGAATCTCCTCTCTGAGATGCGCACACTGAATCGTGCCAATGGTGTAATTGCAATGTCTCGATCGCGCTTGCGTCGAATGCTGATCACTGGCATTCCATCGCGATAATTGTCTTTCAAAAAGACGCCATTTTCAAAAGCGCATGGCGATTGTTCGCTTAGTGCTCCTCGAAACCGCTTTATGCCGATTTTTATTATTCAAAAGTCGTAGCGATATTTTAAAATTCCGGTTCTCAAGCGCCATTTCGAAATGTGGCAAATTAAGCGATCTTTCACTCCTGTGGCGTACTATTGAACTACGTGCAAGCAGTGACGCGTCGTGCCGCAGCATTGCGATCGTGCGTGAGAATTTGCGTCATGGTGGGGAAGCTTATGCCGACACTGCTCGCGATCGATGATTCGCCAAGCGTCCGGCAGATGATCCGGGTAACATTCGCAAGCGCCGGATTCGACATCATAGAAGCATCCGACGGACTAGAGGGCCTTCAAAAGGCGACTTCCAATCTCATCGACATCGTCGTTACCGATCTCAATATGCCACGAATGAATGGACTTGCGTTCATTCGGCATTTACGCGCGCGACCATCCTACCACGGTCTGCCCATCATCGTATTGACAACCGAGTCCGATCAGGCGGCACGCAAAGAAGCCAGTGCCGCCGGAGCGTCGGCGTGGATTACTAAGCCGTTCAGTGCACAGGGGCTTCTCGATATCGCGCGTGGGTTTTTGAAATGACCGAACTCTCCGGCTCAGAATGTGAGCATGAACTCATCGTTCGTCTCAGTCAGCTGGCGGTTTGTGACCCACTAACCGGTCTACACAATCGCGGAACGCTCAAGGAATTGTTCGCTAGAATTCTTGAGCAGGCGACAACGGACGGGCAGACCGTCGGCATTCTCTACATTGACCTCGACGATTTTCGCGCCGTCAATAAGTTGCATGGCCAGGCGGTCGGAGATGTCATCATCAGCCGCATCGCCAACCGGCTGCGTTCGATCTCTAGCGACACTGACACGATCGTGCGCACGGGCGGCGACGAATTTTTGCTGATCTCCCCCAGCGATAAACCGGACTGCGAGTTCAGCGCGAAGGCGCATCACATCGTTGACACGCTGCGCGAGCCCCACGTCCTCGAAAACGGCAAGACGATCCGCGTCACGGCTTGTGTCGGCACCGCACACTTTCCCATCCACGGGGCCGATCATGAGGAGCTAATCGCCGCGGCCGAATTGGCGCTGCATCACGCCAAGAAAATCGGCGACGAGGTCACGGCGTTTTCCCCTGAGATGCTGAATACAGAGCACAGGCGTCTCATCTTCGAACACGACGTCAGCCTCTCGCTGGAACGGGGCGAGCTTTCCCTCGCCTTTCAACCGCAGGCGGAAGCCTCAACGTCCGCCATCAGTGGATTTGAAGCGCTTGCGCGTTGGCAGCATCCCGATTTTGGTCCGGTGTCTCCCGCCGATTTTATCCCCGCGGCCGAGGCATCCGGAGCCATCGGCGCCATCGGCGCTTATGTCCTGCGTGAGGCTTGCCGCGAGGCATCCTCGTGGAAAAATGGTCTTCGCATTGCTGTTAATGTATCGCCCGTGCAAATCGAACGCGGCGATTTCGTACAAGTCGTCAGAAACGCGCTCATCGAAACCGGTTTGGCGCCGGAACGCCTTGAAATCGAAGTGACCGAGAGCCTGTTCATCCAGAATCTCGCTTACGCGTCGAAGGTTCTCACCGGGGTTAAGGGTCTCGGCGTCAGCGTTGCGCTCGATGACTTCGGCACCGGCTATTCATCTCTTGGTACACTCCGTGCTTTCCCATTCGACCGCATCAAGATTGATCGGAGTTTCGTCTTCGATATGGTTCGCAATTCGAATGCGGCTGCAATCGTCGATTCCGTGCTTGGGCTTGGGCGCGCGATGGGTTTGACCGTCGTTGCTGAAGGCGTCGAAACAGAAGAACAACTGAAGCTTCTGCGAACGCTCGGATGCCAGCAGATCCAGGGCTACCTCATCGGCAAGCCGATGCCGGCGGGACATTACGCCGCCGTCACCGGTAAAGTCTCCAATCATACATCGCCAGTTATGGTCTGACTCGTGCGCAACATGCTTGTGCCGAACACGCAAACTTTCGTCCGTCATACCAAATTGGACACCCGCATTTCGATGATTGAGGCAATCTTAGGCCGTCTGGAAACTTCGAGAAGCCAGATCGAGGGGAAATTCTCGCGCGCGGGAACGATACTCGAATCCGCCGTCTCTTTGATCAGTCAACAGCTCGAATACCTCCAGCAGTTGAGTACCCTTCTTGACGGCGAAGCCGTTGGAGAAGCGACGCGGGAACTCTCCGCCGCCGCCGAAGAGCTGCGGTCTCTGCCGAATATGCTCAGCGAGCGCGGGCAAGAGCTGCGCGATCTGGAATGCCGAAGCGCAGAATTGCTGCGCGATATCGAAGATATGCGAAGCCTCCTGCGCTACCTTCTGGTCTTCGCCCTCAACTTGAAGATCACTGCTGCCGACGATCTGCAAGACGCTCAACAGTTTCACGCCTTTTCTCAGGAAATGCGGACCAGAATCGAGGTTGGCGGCACCGAACTCAATGACATCGATATGCGGCTCAACGGTCTGCTGGACCAGGTCCGCGCGGCGCTGAAACTTGAATCTGGCCTCGCCGAAGAAGTCTCCGCGATGGTTCCGGCTGTTCCCAATCATTTGGCGGACGATGCGACTGCGATCCGGGTGCATCAAAAGCAGATCGCCGACATGACCGGTGAAGCCTCTGCACTTGCGCAAAATATCCAGCTCAAGGTTGTCGATGCGCTATCTTCGCTTCAAATTGGAGATATATCGCGGCAGCGCATCGAGCACATTCAGAATGGGCTCAATCTCCTGACCGAAGCTGATTCTCGCTTAGCGCAAGACGGCCTTTCGGACGACGCGAGAGGGCGATTTACCCAATTCATCTGCCGTCTGCTCGCCGCGCAGCTCGCGGATACGGCCCAGGACTTCGAGCGCGATTCCCACGTGATGCTCGCGAACATGGCGGAAATGGCAGCCGATGCGCAATCTCTTTTGCGCCTCCAGCAAACGCAAGGTTCATCAGATAGCCATAACAATCTTCGATCTCTCGAGCGGAGCGTCGCTGATGCCGAGATCCTCGTCACAGACATGGAGCAAGCCGTCGCGGCAGCCAATGATGTCCGATCCGCGACAGCTCTGACGGTCGATGAGTTGCTGCGGCGTATCGATACGATCAAAAGCGTTCGCGAAGACGTGCAATTCATGGCACTCAACACGACGGTCAGCTGCTCGCGGATGGGCGACGCCGGAAAGCCGCTCCAGGTCATCGCCATCGAGCTGCGCCTCTACGCCAAAAAGCTCGATTCCATTGCCGATGTGACACTCGCGGCACTTCGTTCTCTCGGCGAGGACATGGCGCATTTGAACACGGACCGCGCGGAGACTAGCCCGAAATCCAAGCTCGAAGGCGCAGCCGCACGTTTGCGTGACGCTGCCGATCTTGCAGAGTCTCGGCTCGCGACAATCATGGGACAAGGAAAGGACGTCGTTGATTCCCTTGCGAAAGCCGAGACCGAATTGAATTTCGATACCGAACTCGGAAACGTCTTGTCGACTTCCGCGGCGTCACTTCAGTTGCTTGCCGGTGAAGAGGATATTGACGTCGCGGATATTCTTGATCCGCTGAAAAGCCTTCTCGATACCATCGCTGCGACCTACACGATGGCGAGAGAGCGAGACGTACACGCACATTGTTTGCCCGACGCGGCTGTCTCGGCGCGTGCCGCTTAGCTACGGCTTGCCGCTCGCAACACTTCGCTTGCTATCGCATTCAGGGGCACCACCTTAGCGGCTGCACCTCGTGCGATGGCCTCCTTCGGCATGCCGAAGACCACCGACGTCGCTTCGTCTTGGGCAATCGTGAAGGCGTTTGCGGCTTTCATTTCCTGGAGCCCGCGCGCACCATCGTCGCCCATGCCTGTCATGATGACGCCGATGGCATTGGAACCGGCCGATTGCGCGGCCGACCGAAACAGCACGTCGACCGACGGGCGATGGCGAGAAACCAGCGGGCCGCTCTTGACGGACACGAAATATCTCGCGCCCTGCCGTTCCAGCATCATATGTCTGTCGCCCGGCGCGATAAGGACGTGGCCGCGCAGCACGGCATCGCCGTCGGCCGCTTCCTTCACTTCGACGGCGCAGAGTGAATTCAGGCGTTTGGCAAAGGCCGCAGTAAATTTCTCCGGCATGTGCTGCACGATGACGATGCCCGGCGCGTTCGCGGGCATGGCTTCCAAGACGATGCGCAGCGATTCCGTTCCGCCGGTCGAAGCACCCATGCAGACGACCATTTCGGTCGTTTTCGCCATCGCGCGGCCGGACGGCGGCGGAAGCATCGCGTCCGCCGTCAGCTTCTTTTCCGGCCCTCCCATTCTGACTTCCATCGCATCGCGCGGCCGTCGTCCGCCGACCCGCGCCAAAGCCGCGCTTTTGACCACTTCGCAAATTCGAAGCGAGCTTTCGGCTAGATGATCGGCAACACCGATGCGTGGCTTCAAGATGATGTCGACAGCGCCTGCCTCCAACGCCTGCATCAGCGTTTCCGATCCTGCCTCGGTCAGCGAAGAGCACATGACGACCGGAACTGGCCGCTGCGCCATCAGCTTTCTGAGAAACGTAATGCCGTCCATACGCGGCATCTCGACATCGAGCGTGATGACGTCGGGTACCTCATCCTGGATACGACGCGCAGCGGCGATCGGGTCGGAGGCTGCACCCATGACTTCGATGTCCGGGTCCGAGCTCAACACCGCCGTCAGGGTCTGACGCACGCTTGCTGAGTCGTCGATAATCAGAACGCGTATTTTTTTTTGAGGCATCTATCGCGTCTTCTGGAAAATGGTATTTGCGACCTGTTTGACCGGAAGTGAAAATCCGCCAATGGATTCGGAATGACCAATGAACAGATAGCCGTTCGGCGCGAGACAATCGCAAAGCCGCGATAGAACGGCTTCCTGCACCTTTTTCTCGAAATAGATGAGCACATTTCGGCAGAAGATAACATCGACCGGTGCACCAATTGCGTAGCTATCGTCCATAAGGTTCAGCCGCGCGAAACCGATCTTCGATCTGAGCGAATGGTGCATGCGAACCTGCCGATCGCCGCGGACCGAACGCAGCACGTATTTCCGCGCCAAGACGGGGGGTACCGGATCCATCATCTCTTCGGGATAGATGCCGCGAACTGCGGTCGACAGAACCTCGGTGCTTAGATCCGTCGCGAGGATCGAATATCCTAGCCGATAGCTCTGCCTGAAGTCTTCAAGGATCATCGCCAACGTGTAGGGTTCGGCGCCGGTAGAGCAAGCCGCGCTCCAAACGCGAACCTCACCTTTGTCTCGCTGCATCATCGCCGGCAGAACATTTTCGACTAGGTAAGCGAAGTGGTTTGGTTCCCTAAAGAAATCAGTCTTGTTCGTCGTCGCGACGTCGATCAGATGAATGGCTTCGGACTCGATGCCATCTTCATCAAAAAGGAAGTGACAATAACTGTCGAACGAGTCGTGGCCGGTGACGCGCAAGCGCCGCCGGAGCCGTCCCTCAAGCATCGTCACTTTGGTCGGCGGCATGCGGATGCCGCTATACCCATTTATGAAACGTGCTAAGCGATCGAAGTTGCGCTTGCTCAGGTTATCGTTGCGCAGCCGCGTATCTTGCCCGCGGTCGACGCTGTGGCTTAGAGAAGTCATACCAAAAGCTCCGTAGACCTTGGTTACGCTGCGGCCGCAGTTTGCGAAAGCATCGCCGACTCCGATGACGAGAACAGTTTTGGCAGATCGATCAGCACGACGAATCCTTCGGGGCGCTGGACCACACCGGCGATGTAGTCCGAGCGCCAGCGAACGCCGATGTCCGGCGCCGCTTCGATCTGATTGCTGTGGAAGGGCGTTACTTCAAAGACCCGATCCGCCACAAGACCCAGGCATAGAACTCGCCCCGCAAGCGCCACATCCAAAACGAGGATGCGCGTGTGCGGCGTCGGCTCCGTCGGTGCCAGCCCGAGACGCTGGCGCAGATCTATAGTCGGTACGCCTTGGCCCCGAACGTCGGTGAGGCCAAGGAGATAGTCGGGACCGTGCGGAATCCTGAATGCCTTTCGGTAATCCAGGATCTCCCGCACTTCCGTAACGGGGACCGCGAAGACTTCGTCGGCCAAGCTAAACGTCACGTATTGAGCTTCGGACCCAGCGCTCGTCATCACGCCGACTCCCGGAAGTTTGCATCGTCCGCGTCAGGGCCACCCGTGCTCAAGTCCAGGGCAAAGCCCTTCACACGCGACTGAAGTTCGGCAACTGTATTGCGCGGCGCAGACGACGTCGCTTTCTTCTCAGCGGAAGCTTTGGCGAGCGCTTTCTGAGCGGCCGACGGCTTCGCCGATGTGATCCGCTTGGCGGGCACCGAGCGGACGTTCGCAGACTCGGACGAGCGGTTCGAGTCGTCGGTCCGGAAGAACGCGATGCTCTGCTGAAGCTCTTCAGCCTGCGCCGCCAATTCTTCAGAGGTCGCCGACATTTCTTCCGATGCACCGGCGTTCTGCTGCGTGACCTTATCGAGCTGCTGGATCGCTTCATTGATCTGCGAAGCACCGATGTCCTGTTCACGGCACGCGGCGCTGATCTCAGCAACGAGTTCCGCCGTTTTACGGATATCCGGAACCAAGCGTGTCAGCATTTCGCCAGCTTCCTGCGCCGCTTTCACGGTGTCGCCGGACACCGATCCGATCTCCGCGGCCGCCGTCTGGCTCCGTTCCGCAAGCTTGCGCACTTCGGACGCAACAACTGCGAAGCCCTTACCGTGCTCCCCAGCGCGCGCGGCTTCGACCGCTGCGTTGAGAGCCAGAAGATCGGTCTGACGAGCGATTTCCTGAACGATACCGATCTTTTCAGCGATGGTGCGCATCGCATTGACCGCACGGGTTACCGCGTCGCCGCTGGCCTCAGCGTCCTTCGACGATTGGCGCGCAATCTTCTCGGTCTGGGCGGCGTTGTCGGCGTTCTGCTTGATGTTCGCCGCCATTTCTTCCATCGACGCCGATGCTTCCTCCGCCGCAGAGGCCTGTTCGGTTGCGCCCTGGGAGACTTGTTCCGACGCCGAAGAGAGCTGCTGGCTGCCAGCCGAAACGTTCCTCGACGCGACGATCGCATCCGACACGACGCCGCGCAGACGTTCGACCATGCTTTCGAGAGCATGGCCCAGCGTGTCCTTGTCCGACAGCGGCTTTGGCTGCACCGTCAGATCACCGCCGGCGATCTGATTTGCGATACCCGCAGTTTCACGAAGGTTTGCGGTCATGCGCGTCATCGCATCGATGAGGTCTTTGATCTCATCGTTGGTCGCGACGGTGACATTTTGATCAAGGTCGCCGATCGAGACGGCTTCCGCGAGCTGGACGCCCTTGCTCAGTCCACGAGAGACACCGAGAGAAATCCAAATACCTGCGCTGGCCGACAGCAGGAAGATGAATGCAGCGGTCGCAAGAAGCACCATGCGTGCTGTCTGATATTCTGATTGAGCTTCGCCAGCGATTTGCGTCATATCGCGGTCGCCAATGTCCTGGATGGCGTTAATGATCGCAAAGGCTGCCTTCGCTTTGTTGCGGGCTTCACCCGCAGAGATCGCAAGGGCTTTGGCGCGAGATTCTGACGTATTTTCCGCTGCGAATTGCAGCGCCTGTTCCTGCACCGGAACCCATTCCCGCCATGCTGCGTCGAATTGAGCGAGTTTTTCTTTGACCTCCGGCCCAGCTACGCGCTTGACCTGCTCCGCGGCATCCAAGACCTTCTGGCGATATTTATTGAGCTCTTCGCGCATTGCCGCGAGCTTCTGAAGGTCCGTTTCGGCAATGATATTCTTTTCGGCGCGGATCATATAGAGGGCACTAATCTCTATGTCGTCGGCATGCTGGACTTGCGCCGCCGGGCCTTCGACGATCTGTGTAACCTGCGAATTGAGAAGCGATAGCTGGTATATGCCCAGACCTGCCATAACGCATGACAGCAGGGTCACGATTGTAAAAGCAACGGCGAGCTTGGTCTTGATCGTAAATCGCATCGAACTGCCCCTTGGCTTGGGAAAACCTTGCGGCTTTCCCCTCATACTTCATGAACGGATTGCGATAGCTTCACCGCTGCTATCGAACGGAACTCGTCATGAGTCTTGCCGGCGCTTCCATGCGCAGGGCCTTCCAATACGGCTCAAGCGACTGCTTTGAGCGATCCTCCCGTCGTTTCCGAATGGATCGAGAAAATATTCTGAAGATCAGGAAGTACGATGAACTCGCCTCCCTGCTTGACGACGCATTTCACGTATTCAGATCGCCAGCGCATGCCCACGCTCGGCGGCGGCTCGCTGCGGCAAAGATCAAGTGTCGTAACTTCGTTCACGCGGTCGGTCCGAAGTCCGATGAAGCTCGCGACACCATCGATATCGAGTTCGATCACGACAGTACGACTGTCGATCGTCTGCGGTCCGGCTTCCATTGCGAATGCGATATGCAGATTCGCGAGGGGGATGACTTTGCCGCGGAAGTTTATGACGCCGCCGACCAGCTTTGAAGCCGTCGGCACAATCGTCACGATCGGCATGTCCATGATCTCGCGGACAATGCTTGCCTCCAAGGCAAACGTCTCGTCTTGGAGATCGAACGTCAGTACTTCAATTTCTTGCGTCATAGCCGAATGCCTTCGTCGTTATGGTCGGACGTGCTCAACCGGCCTTGCGCAGCTGCGCCTCGGCCATTTGCCCAGTCGCCACCAGATGCGCGATATCGAGAATGAGCGCGACCGAGCCGTCGCCGAGGATCGTCGCGCCAGAAAACATCGCGACGTCTTCGTGCAGCTTCGACATGGCCTTGATCACAGTCTGATGGTCACCGATGATCTGGTCGACGACCAATCCGACGCGCTCGGCCCCAGTCGAAACGACCACGATTTTCTGGAATTGGTCCGGCTGTGTTCCTGTCTGGAAAATTTCGCGAAGCCTGAGGAACGGAACGAGAGTGTCACGCAGCGAGATAAAGCTTCGACCTCGCGAGCGCAGATCCTGCTCGACCGGCAATTCGAGACATTCCTCGACCGCGGATAGCGGAATGACATAGCGTCCCGTGCCGACTCGAACCAAAAGGCCGTCGATGATAGCAAGCGTCAACGGGATGCGCAGCGAGATACGCGAGCCTGCGCCCGGCTCGCTGCTGAGATCGATAGATCCGCGCAGCGCTTCCACCGTCCGCTTGACGACGTCCATGCCAACTCCGCGGCCGGATAGGTTGGTGACAGCTTGCGCGGTCGAGAAGCCGGGTTGGAAGATCATTTGCAGCAGATCGTGATCACCGATGTGGGCACCCGGCATAATCAAGCCTTGCGCTTCGGCCTTGGCTCGAACGCGCACCCGGTCGATGCCGGCACCATCGTCCGTGATGGAAATAATGACTTCGCCGCCTGCATGGCGCGCCGCGAGACTGATTTTACCTGCTTCCGGTTTTCCGGCCGCCTTGCGTTTTTCCGGCGTTTCGAGACCGTGATCGACGGAGTTTCTGACGAGATGCACGAGCGGGTCCGCCAGCCGCTCGATAACGGTCTTGTCTACTTCAGTTCCTTCGCCTTCGGTCGTCAGGTCGATCGTCTTGCCCGTCTCGCGTGCGAGATCATGCACGAGGCGACGGAAGCGGCCGAACAGGGTTCCGACGGGAACCATGCGAAGCACCATCATCGTATCGCGCAGCTCGTTGGAGAGCCGCTCTATGTCTTCTGAGACGGCACGCAGATTGAGGTCCGGGCTAGCGGCGGCAATCTGGCTGAGACGCGATTGCGCGATGACGAGTTCACCGACACGATCCATGAGCTCATCCAGCCGTTCAGCAGGAACGCGAACGCTTTCAGAGCTTTTGGCTGCCTGGCGCGTATCGGCAACGGTCGACGGCCGCTGCTTATCCGTCTGCGACGCATCGGAGGATGGTGCGGCATCGCTGGACATTTCCGGCTGAACCGGTTCGCTGCCTTTGTCTGCTTCGACCTGACGAATATCGAGCTTCATATCATCGATAATGAACATGAAGACGTCTTCGATATCCGTCCGCGGCTTATCGGTGAGAAGTTTGACGTTCCACGTGATGTAGCACTCGTTCGCAACCAGCGCGTCGAGAGCCGGGATTTCCGAAATATCCGCCGCAACGCTACACTCGCCGAGATCGCGCATTTCGGCCAGAAGCGCCAGCGGGTTGCAACCGTTGACCAACGCATTCGGCGGCAGCGAGAAATTAATCTCCCAAGACGTTTTCTCGGGTTCTTCCGGAGGCGGAGCATGTCCTGCCATCTTCACTTCCTGCTCCAGGCGGAGGAGCAGTTCCTGGCCTGTCGCCTCGCTAGCTGTTTCGGCTCCTTCGAGCAAAGCCCGCATGTGATCTTGCGCAGCCAGAACAACCGAGACGAGGTTCGCCGTAGCCGTGACCTCACCCTTGCGGACCTGATCGAATGCCGATTCACAATGGTGCGTGAACGATGCAAGTGCATCGAATCCGAACATGGCGCCAGAGCCCTTCAGGGTGTGAAGGCTGCGAAAAACATCATCGACGAGCGCGCGATCACCGGGCTTCCTCGACAAATCGAGCAAGCCAAGCTCAATGCGATCCAAAAGCTCGTCCGCCTCCGCGCGAAATGTTGCAATTGCATCCGTATTCGACGTCATTGTCCGAGCACCTTCTTGACGATTTTCAGAAGGTTGTCGGCTTGAAAGGGCTTCGTCAGCCAGCCAGTGGCACCTGCAGACTTGGCTCGTTGTTTGAGTGCTGCGTCGGATTCCGTGGTGAGAAAAATGATCGGCACACCGCTGTGCGCCGGGATTTTGCGTAGCTCCTCGATCATCGTCAGACCGTCCATGATGGGCATGTTCAAGTCAGTGATGATGAGGTCGAACTTTCCAGCATTGGCTTTCTTAATACCATCTGCCCCGTCAACCGCCTCGCTGACCTGATAACCGGCCCCTGTCAGCGCCACCTTGATCGCGACTCGTATACTTGATGAATCGTCTACCGTGAGAATTGACGCGGACATTTCAGGCTCCCTCGTGCAACCAGAACCGGCGATTTTCAGCCGACATTTCAGCGAGCAGTCCCGCTCGATCCATCAGGCTCAAAGCACGCCCGGAAATCGGAGCGGCGAGCGATAATTGCTTGGAGGCGCCCTGCGCATAGAGCCGCGCGGCGACGATGAGTTGGATTCCGGCAATGTCGATGTCGGACTCCTCGGAGATCAGGAGGTCGAGTGATTCGCTATCGTTTATGGAGTTCAGAATTGCGTTTTTCGCATCGCTGACCGTTCGAATTGTCAACAGACCGGAAATATCCAGCGTCGAATTGCAATTTTCGCTCATTTCCCCCCGGAGTGCTGCCGCAGCAAAAACTCCGCCCCGCTTTCATGACTTACTGAACGACAATAAGCCTAGGCCATTATATGTAGGCGAGGTGTTAATGATGGCCTAACGCCAAAAATATCGGATTGAAACTAAAGGCCAATATCGTATTTGAAAAATATTCGGACCGCGCAGCTCCCAATTTGCCATCAATATTTCAAATTCGGCTGGCCTGTTTTCAATATAATAATGGAAAATTTTTTTCCTTATGGGAAGGGGCGCCTTCGTTCGCTGCGTGACATCCACCTGCCATTCGAAGAAAAAGGCCATTCCGCATACGCGCGAGTTGCATCGTCTATAAAATCAGCACAAATCGGCCTCTCCCGCTTCTTAAATCGCTGAGCTGACGAGTTGCCCAAACTGGACAAGCAGGTTTCCAGGAAAGGGCTCGGAGATTGCCGATTATATAGAAATGGGATTCGTGTGGTGTCTGTTGGATTCAGGGGGACGCATTCAGCGACGCACAATCGGGCAGACGGTATTTCTCATCAATCGCCGCGGCCCTGTGCGGGATCGGCGATCTGCGGTTGGCTGAATATGGTGCTTGGCATTGCCGCGATACTGAATTTTCTAAATCGCTATAGCGCTCGATAGTGAGCGCTATAACGTCGCAAGTTCGCATAATTCTTATCGCCGATTCCGATCACACTCGGATCAGATGGGCAGTCGAGCGGCGTCGACTAAATCTCGTTTAGCTCGGGCGCGAGAATGAAGTCGCGCTGCTGCGCTCAGGCGACGCTGCAGACCCAGACGACAAGTTCGGACGCGACCTTGTCGAACGCTTGATTGAGTGCCGCCGATATTCCAGCCTGATCGGTGATCGTCGCCGGTACGCTCGCTTTAAATATGCGTGCGCCTAGGATCTGTCCGTTTTTGCCGACGACCTTTGCTGAGAATGCTATCTCGGCCGATGGCGTGTCCGAGGCCACGATCTCGAAGTTACGCAAATCCAAGATGAGCTGATAATCGACTTCGAGCGTGTCCGGCTGGCGTCCAAGGACCTTCAGGTATCCGGCATTTTCAAAGCTCTGCACGACGCGCGATTGCACGACCCGGCTTAAAGTATCCGGCCACCGGGCGGCGATTGCGTTCGAGCGCTCGCCCGCTGGCGTCATGATTGCGACCTGATCATTGAAGACACTGCCCACGATATCTGGTTCCGGCACGACGAGTTGGCCCTCGGGAATCTTGCCGAGGCCCGGAAATTTTTTGGGAGCTTCGAGATCGACAATGGGTGCGTCGGCTTTCTTGCCACCACCTGTCATCTTCTCCAGACCGGACAGAATGCCATCGACCTTATCGGAGTTCTTCGCGAGCGATGCCGAAAACGTGTTGATGTTCGCGACCAGCGATTTGAAGGGCTCGCGATTTTCATCAATGACGGCACCGATCCGATGAAGGATATCTCGCGCCGATTCCGTGAGACTTTGCGTGTCGTTTGGATCGACGGTAAGGAGTGGCGGCTGCCGGTCGATTGATGTGACGGGGGGTGCATCGGGTGCGCCGCCGCGCAATGCCAGGACGGGCGAGCTGGTAAGGCCTTGAAATTCTATACCGACCTTCGTGTCGGAACGAACGGGCGTCGTACTGTCAACGGAGATCAGAGCCGTGACCTGCTTGGGATGGTCGGCTGCCAACTCGAGCGCGACAACTTCGCCGACGCGGATACCATTGAAGAGAACCGCCGAACCTCTGAGAAGTCCAGACACCGGTGTCTCGAAACGTGCGCGGTAAAGCGCCTGCTGGGCCAAGCCGCCTGCGTGGTTGAGCCAGTAGACAAATACGAACGCCGCCGCGACAGTCGCGAGGGTGAAGAGTCCGATCAGCGTGTATCGCGCGCGAATTTCCATAACGGCGTCTCAACCAGATGACTGTTGGCGTGAAGATTCCAGCATGCGTCCGCGTTGGCCACGGAAGTACGATTTAACCCAAGGGTGCTCACTCGCGAGCATTGCCGAGAGTGGACCGTCGGCGACGATCTTGCCATCCGCCAATACGGCGATGCGATCGCACACTGTGTGTAAGCTGTTGAGGTCATGCGTGATCATGAACACGGTCAGGCCAAGGGTCTGCTGCAGCGTTCGGATCAGCGAGTCGAAATCACCCGCCGATATGGGGTCGAGGCCTGACGTCGGCTCGTCGAGAAAAACGACCTCGGGATCGAGTGCAAGCGCGCGAGCCATGGCGACGCGTTTCGTCATGCCGCCCGAAAGCTCCGACGGCAGCTTGTTGGCGTCGAGCCGGGACAGTCCAACCATCGCGAGCTTGGTCGCCGCGATCTCATCGAGTAAATCCTCCGGCAAGTGCAGGAACTCGCGCATCGGAAACTGCACGTTTTGCATTACGGTGAGCGACGAATACAGCGCGCCGTTTTGAAAGAGGATGCCGCATCGCCGCTGCAGCGCACGGTGGGTCTCATCGTCGACGTGGTCAACATCATGTCCGAAAACTTCGATTGATCCCGACTGTTTCGGCAACAGGCCGATAATGGTGCGCAACAGGACGGATTTGCCGCTGCCTGAGCCGCCGACGAGGCCAAGAATTTCCCCGGGACGGACGTCGAGAGACAGATGATCCAGGACCATTCGGTCTCGGAACCCGACGGCCAGGTCACGAACGCTAATGACGGGCACTTTGCCCGGAGAGGCCATTCTCATCACATACCGATCGATGCAAAAAAGACAGCGAACAGACCGTCAAGGACGATGACGAGAAAGATCGAGGTCACAACCGATGCCGTCGTACGAAGCCCGAGGGATTCGGCGCTCCCTCCAACCTTCAGGCCTTCCGTACACGCCACGATGCCGATCACGAACGCCATGAACGGCGCTTTGATCATGCCGACCTTGAAGTGCGTCATCGAGATCGCTTCCTTCAAGCGGGCGACATAAATTTCGGGGCTCATTCCGCCATATAGCCACGCTACAAGCTCGCCACCGTAAAGGGCCGACATCGAGCCGATGAAGGTCAGCAGCGGAAGCGCAATGACGAGCGCGACAATGCGAGGAAGAATGAGCACGTCGACCGGATCGAAGCCCATGGTTCTGAGCGCGTCGATTTCCTCGCGCATCTTCATCGAGCCGAGTTCGGCAGTGTAAGAGCTGCCAGATCGCCCCGCCACCATGATTGCGACGATGAGAACGCCGATTTCACGAAGAACAAGAATGCCGACCATATCGACGACATAGTCGTCGGCGCCAAACTTTCTGAAATGAAAGAAGCCCTGCTGGGCAATGATGCTGCCGATCAAAAAGGTAATCAGAAAAATGATCGGGATCGCCTGCCAGCCGACGCGGTCGAGCTGATGGACCGTCGATGTGAAGCGAAACGTTGAAGGCTTCAGGATCGCCCGAAAGGCCGCAGCGCAGACCGCACCGATCATGTTAAGCAGAAGCACGAAGCCCCGGCCATAGTTGGCCATCCCTTGGCCGATGGCAGCGAGGCCCGTAAATTCCTTGCGCGGCTGTGAGGGAACCTTATCGGCAAGTTCGGCCGCCTGCTCCACGGCCCGGAACAGTCCAGCATATTGTTCCGGCAGAGCCGAGATCTTGAGTTTGCCGCCGCGCGCGCTGAGTTCGCGCTGAAGGCGCGAAATTTCCCATGCGCCGTAGGTATCGATCCGCTCGATACCGCTCATATCCAGCGTCACGTTCCCCAGAGAGGGGCGGGCGAGAACCGCGCTGATCAAGCCATCCAGGCTGGCCGCATTCGGCGCCGTCCATTGGTCGGATGCCGCGAGCATGGTGATCTGGTCCGCAGTGCTTACCGCCAACAGACGCACGGAAGATGCGCCGTCGACCACTCCCTCGTCCGCTTTTTCATCAACCATGCGAAGCTATCTGCAGTTTGGTTTTTCGAATGCGTTCGGCGATTGCCGTTTTTGGTGGCAGCCTTGACGTATCGAAGGCAACATAAAAATCTCATCGCCGAGCCCGTTGATACGAGTCAATTCGCAGGATTCGTATGGCACTTGAGTTGTGCAGAGGCTGGCGCGCCTTTTGCGCGAATGGCGAAAACAAAGCATAAGTTCTTAATATGGCTGCTGCGATGGCCGGGCGAGGGGGGTTGCAACTCTGATGTCGGGGACGACAAAGTGCTAAATAGTTCAGCGGTTCCAAAGCACTTGGTGGAGCCGAGGGGAAGCTACTTATCGGCTCATTTCTACCATTAAAACCAGCAACTTAAGATGTCTTCATCGCATCAAGGTAGACCTCTCCTGTGACCAAATTACAACGTCTTCTTCTTTGGGACGATCGACATCTGGTTATTCCGGGCCGTTCATATCCTGACAGCGTCTCCGCCCCTCTCGGACGTATTCCCGTCAGAGCAGGCTCCAAGACGGTCGCGGCTGGACAAGCGCAATTGATTGCACAACGATAATCTCGATACGTGAATTGCACCGGCTTGTCGGCTGCCAGACTTAAGACGACACGATCTGGGTTTGCAAATGCGATGCACTTGATGCTTAGCGCAATGTCTGACGCCGAAGAACTTCCCAATCCCGGCCGTAACGGCCATAGCAAAGATCCCCCAGCCGACGACGCGAAGGAGCGAGGCACTAATTGGTGCGCCACCGACTCTTGCTCCGAGATAGCCCAGAAGAGCCAGCGTGAGAACCGTCACCGAAAGAACGACTGGAATGATAAGCCTCCGGCGCGAGCGATGCGGCCAGTAACGGCATCCCGCCCACCACCGTGAAAGTGGCGCCGGACGCAAAAGCCGCCTGAATGAGTGAGCTCTTTGGCAACCAGTTTGGCCGTGTCGTGAGACAGGCCTCGATGCTGATAAATTGCGACGAGCTCCGCGTATTCGACATCGATCGCTTTCAATCGCCTGCTTTTCGCGCGCGATATCTGCTCGCTCGATATCGGACTGCGAGGAAACAGAAACGTACTCTCCGGCTGCCATGGACATTGCGCCTGGTGTGACACCAGCAATTCCGGCAATTGCAACAGCCTGAGCCGATGGATTTGCCGCCGCGACTCCGACCAACAGCTGGCAAGCGCTGTGGTCGTGATCGCGGCGGATGCGGCCGATGACCCTCTCATGAAGCAGGTCCAAGCAACCTTCGAACCTATCCCGCTTACCCCTCCAACGATTAAAGGGATTGCCTCGACGCCCGCGATGGTGAACCTCGGCAAAGCTCTCTATTTCGATCCGCGTCTTTCACAAAGTCATAACATTAGTTGCAATACCTGCCATCAAATAGGGCTTGGAGGCGTCGACATGCTTCCAAACTCGATTGGGCACAAATGGCAACACGGCGGCCGAAACGCGCCCACGGCGTTGAATGCGGTATTCAACGTCGCCCAATTTTGGGATGGCCGCGCGGCTGATTTGAAAGCCCAGGCTGGTGGGCCGATTCAAAATCCCATCGAGATGGGCATCACTCACGAGCACGCCATTCAAATGTTGAAAGGCATCCCGGGATACAGCAAGCTTTTTGAAGTAGCCTTCGCGAAAGACAGCGATCCTATCACGATGGCAAATGCCGCGACCGCGATAGCAGCCTTCGAAGCGACGCTAATCACGCCCAATGCCCCGTTCGACAAGTACTTGCGGGGCGATCAAGCAGCTCTGACTCCGGAGCAAAGAAATGGTTTGCAGCTGTTCATGGATAAAGGCTGCTCGTCCTGTCATGCCGGCATAAACGTTGGAGGACAAATGTACGCGCCGTTCGGAGTGGTTGAAAAACCTGGCGCGGATTTCCTGCCGCCAGATGATAAGGGGCGCTTCCAAGTCACGCACACGGTCAGTGATGAATATGTTTCCGCGTCCCTCCGCTCCGCAACATCACCTTGACACCCCTATACTTCCATACAGGAAAATCGTGGGATCTTCGTCAAGGTGTTGCCGTCATGGGAACAAGCCAACTCGGGCAACACCTAACGGACGCGGAAATTAGCAATATCACATCATTCCTGGAATCGCTGACCGGCCAGTAACCCAACGTCACTTACCCAATACTCCCGCCCAGTGGTGTGGAAACACCCAGACCGCAGCCATAAGAATCAGAACTGGAGAACGTCCAGCCGCTCTCAAAAACTCCGACGTGAGGTCATAGCGGCGGAGTGAGCACTCTTTTCCACGGCCGTTTCGACGAGGCAGAGCGCCCACGGATTGCGCACGATCAAATAGCCCGCTTCAAAAACTCTGCTACTTATCTCCTAAAATGGTTGGGGCGCGGCGAGGATCTTATGCCAAATTGGCCATCCGACCGTCTGATCCGGCGGCTGCTATTTACGATCGCATTGGCCGGTATCATCAGTGGCGGGCTACTCTGGTTCTTCGGCCGAACTCTTTGGGCGCAGAGCGTCTGGGCACTTGCGACATTACCGGTAATTCTGGGGCTTGCGATCTCGATTGTCCGCGATCTCGCGGCTGGACGCTTCGGCGTCGACGCGATCGCGCTGCTGTCCATGACCGGAGCCCTGCTTCTCGGTGAGAATCTCGCGGGTGTGGTGGTGGCAATCATGTATTCGGGCGGCAATCTGCTCGAAGACTATGCCGTCGGTCAGGCGGAGCGGGATTTAAAGACGCTCATAGATCGCGCGCCTCGAATTGCTCATCGATACTCAGGTCAGCTCGTCGAAGATATTGCGGTCGAAAAAATTGCAGTCGGCGATAAGCTCCTGGTGCGGGCTGGCGAAGTCCTTCCCGTCGATGGCATTCTCAAGTCGGAAGTTGGCGCCATCGATGAGTCAGCTGTGACGGGTGAGCCATTGCCCGTCATCCGCCAGCGCCATGATCCTCTTCGCAGTGGTTCAGTCAATGCAGGTGAAACCTTTGACATGACCGCGAGCGCTGTCGCTGGCGAGAGTACGTATGCAGCAATCGTTCGAATGGTTACAGCGGCGCAAGCAGCAAAAGCACCTTTTATGCGTGTGGCGGATCGCTTCGCTCTGGCATTAGTGCCTGCCACGCTGTTACTTGCCGGCGCCGCTTGGCTCTTTTCGGGGGATGCCGTTCGCGCACTCGCCGTGCTCGTCGCCTCAACTCCTTGTCCTCTCATTCTTGCAGCTCCCGTGGCTTTCATAGCAGGCGTTTCGCGCGCTGCGAGAAGCGGCATACTGATCAAAGGCAGCTCCGCGCTTGAGGCATTGGCACGCGCACACACGGTCATGTTCGACAAGACCGGGACTTTGACCGTCGGCGGCGCTAGACTGGCAGCGATAGAAACGGCGCCCCATTTCTCCTCCGAAGAGGTCCTGCGTTTTTCGGGATCATTGGAGCAGGCCTCTCACAATGTAGTGGCAGGCGCTATCGTAACAGCCGCACGCGCCCGCAGCATTACCCTCACCGGACCAGAGAACGTCCATGAAGCGATGGGTTCTGGCATTGAGGGGCGCGTCGCGGGGAAGCTGGTCAAGGCGGGCTCTGATAGATTTATTTTCACACACGGTAGACTTCCGTCCTGGGCCGTGCGGGCGCTCCGAAGGGCGTCCTGGCGTTCTGCATTAAGCGTCTTTGTTTCTGTTGACGACCAACCAATCGGCGCCTTGCTTCTTTCCGACGAACTTCGCCGTGAATCGCCAAGAGCCATTCAAGCGCTTAGGACCTCGGGCGTAAAACGCATTGTGATGGTGACCGGCGATCGAGCAGATGCAGCCGAAACAATCGGAGCGGCATTGGATATTGATGCCGTACTCGCCGACCGGGTGCCCTCCGATAAGGTCGAGGCCGTAGCGGTGGAGCGCCGCTTGCATCCCACCATCATGGTCGGCGACGGCATAAATGACGCCCCCGCACTGGCGGCGGCTGACGTCGGCGTGGCGATGGGCGCAAGAGGCGCAAGTGCCTCATCGGAAGCCGCAGATGTTGTCATCTTGGTTGATCGCCTCGACAGGGTTGCGGACGCGGTAGCCATCGCACGAAGAGCATATCGCATAGCCTTGCAGAGTATTGTTATCGGGCTTACGCTCTCCGGCATCGCAATGATTGCCGCCGCCCTAGGAATGCTATCGCCGGTCGCGGGCGCGATTTCGCAAGAATTGATCGATGTGGCTGTGATCCTGAATGCGCTACGGGCACTTTCCCCAGGCCGCTCTACAGTCCAAGGCGCGCTCGCACCCTCGTCAATCCGCGCACTGGAACAAGACCACGAAGTTCTCAACGAAGCGCTGAACAGGCTCCGGGAAATTGCCGACAAACTCGACGATGCACCGAAGGACATCGCAGTAAGCCTCATTTCCGAGGCGTATCAAATTGTCTCGATGCGCATTGTAGAACACGAGCGCGAAGATGAGATGGTCGTCTATCCTCGCCTCAATCGCTCGCTTCATGGCAATCCTGCTCTTGCAGCCATGAGCCGGGCACATCGCGAAATTTTGCATCTGGCGCGACTTCTGTCCCGGCTGACCGATGACATGCACGTCGAAAGCGTCGATCGGTATTTCATCCGCGATGCTCAGAGAATTATTGAATCAGTCGAGGCGCTCGTCCGGATGCATAACGCCCAGGAGGAAGATATCTACGAACACACAGCAGCGTAACGGTGGAAAATGACAGCAGCGCCGTAAGTCACTCGTAAGCTCATCACAACGCTCACCGGCAAATCGAAGCCATGAACCGATTGATTAGGAACGATCGCCATCACGGCATCGACCTCGCCCGGCCGCATCCGCGATGAAAAAGAATCGCGCATAGTCATCTCGAAGTTGAAGATCGCGGTCGCCGTCTTCTTGTCACCTGGTCGCGCGCTCGTTGCCGCTGCTGACTACGGCGACGATCTGCTCTTCCATCACCGCAACAGGTGATGCGCGTGCTCGGGGCAAATATGGGCGAGCCGCATCGCCTGATCCGTACGCTGCGCGATCTCGACCACGCCACACGCTACCACCAGCCGACTGTTGTGACAGCAATCATCAACAGTTTTTTCCGGAATGCCTTTGCTGATTGATTGCGAATTGATCTCGCTTCTTAGATAGTAGTTGCGTGGCATTACGCTAATTTATGCTCTGACAAAAAAGTCTTTTTTGAATGCTGCATTCTAAAGAATTTTTGTCCCACCGGCGCGACGATACCGTGTCGCGGAGTGCCATCGTCGCCCCCGCAATTCGAGACGCTGTCGGGCACCATTTAAATACCGCTCGCGGTCTATCGTTCGTTGCTCAATGTCTCGGACATGAACCCGTATGGCTGGGTCATAAACATCTCGATGCTTCGCTGATACCCGACTATGTCACCCTCGTACCGGCATTTTCCTCCACAATTTATGAAAACCAAATCGGACTTCTGGGGAGAGCTGTGCGGTCGCTCATCACCGATAGGTTAGTCTGCTCATGTTGCTAATCACCTCGGTGCCACCCGTCTTTTCGCGGAAAGACCGCAAGACCGGCGAAGAACTCGGTACCCGCTATCTTGCATCGTGTATTGACTCCTGGAGAAAAAACGGTTTTCGGCCGCTATCCATCAATCGTTTCGACGAAGTGGATGCGATCAATCGATTGGGACTTATAGATTGTCTAGGCGTATCGAATGACGAAGCATATTTTCCCAATCGCTTTGGCCCTAGCCTCGGCGCCATTTTAGATACGGTGTCATCTGCAGAAGCAGTCGGAATCGTTAATGCCGACATTTACATGCTGTCAGCCGAGGGCTGCGCAGAAATTCTAGCTCAGCAGTCACAAAAATCGATTGTTGCAGCACGCCGTATGGATGTGATGGATCACGGAGCATCGCGTGGCAACGTATTCGAATTGGGCTACGATCTCGTCGCGTTCACTCCGGCGAAAGTCCCCAAGACTATCTCGAACGATCGCATACGTCGCTTCCAACTCGGTGTTCCGTGGTGGGATTATGTATTTCCATATTCCTGTTCCGAAGAGGTGCCTGCCTTCAGAATAAAGGAACCGTTTCTGACGCATTTGTTACATTCGGACCGCTGGAATGAGGACGTCTGGAACGAATGCGCGCTGTATGCGCGAGACGCCTGCCCGTCCGTAGAAAACGAGGCAATGAAAGCGATGGCCGGCTCGGATAATTTCGGGCAAACAACATCGTCAGCTTTCTCGGAGATAATTTTCGGCTCCCGCTTTTGTGAAATTGAATTACCGACTTCCAAAAGCGATCCTGCATATCGAACGGCCCCTCTCGCGATCGCCGCCGTTGCTCAACTTCAATCCGTTGCGCTGAGCGAAGCTCATAATTGGAATTTCCAATATCTTGTCGAAAGCGCACTAGGGAATACCCAGCCGGCTAGCATTGGAAAGCGCGATCCGATTGGACGAAAAATACGCCGCGCAATCAAAAGTGCAGTGCTTATGCGGTCGCAGTCAGGCTAGGGCGACGGTGCTGAGGGTTGTTGAGTGGGTCAAGCCTCCGTGCGCTGCGCCCTAGCGGGCAATTATTCAAAAAACGGCTTACTGACGAATATTGATCATCGGCTACGAAAATGGATGATCCCCGTGTCTCAACAGGTAATTGTCTCTCGTAAGTATGGCCTCTTTTCCAACGTCTATTCAGTTCTAGGGGCTATCGATTGGTGTGAACTTAACAACGAAATTGCCGTCATCAAATTTGATAGCGGCCCATACCACGATCCTGCACGTGGCGAAAATTGGTGGGACCATTACTTCGAGTGGCCTGCTGGCCTCGTAATGGGATCCAGATTTACCGAAGTGCCCAAACGGACCGAAGCCGAAGAGTTCGCCAGCGAGATGGCCCTTCGCCTACTAACAAATCGCTTCCGCACGTCGGAAATCATCGCAGCGTATGTTCGACCTCGCTCTGAAATTCTGGAATCTGTTGAAGAGCTTTGGCGTGAGAAGGTTGGAGACACATTTTGCATTGGCGTTCATGTAAGAGGGACCGACAAATTCAACGAAGCGCCGCCGGTACCATTTGATCTCATTTGCGCCACCGTAGAAAATATAGTTCGACGTGTGCCGATACCGTGGCGCCTGTATGTTGCGACCGACGAAGTGAATATCCTGGAGAACTTTCAAAGCCGTTTCGGTGCTTGTGTTGCTTGCCAAAGCGCAGTCCGAAGCCTAAATGGAGAACCGATACACGATCCTGAAAATCCTCAGGCAGGGCCATATAGGCTAGCCGTCGAGGCCATTGTCGACGCCTATTGTCTTTCGCGCAGCAGCGTCTTCATAGGCTGCCAATCTAACTTATCTTTCTTCGCAGCCGCGATTGACCCGGCCACGCCCTGGATCAACATGTCGCCGGGGAGCCACGTGGTGAATGTTAATTTGCATCAACAGCTAATCGCGAAGGAAGTCGTTATTCGGAGCCTGCTAGCCCGGATCAGCGAACGTAAGATAAGCAATCGCTTTAGGAGACTATTTCGCAAGCAGGATCGTGTTCCTGGTGACGTTTAAATTTCTGCCGGGCACACATCTCAACTGTATCCGCATCCTCGACTTTTTCGATAGATGTCCCAGGTAGTTGTAGAGCAGTATCGGCTCCCATGAACCGCTGCCGGTATTAGTGTCGCGCCGAGAGCTGGGAATAAAATTTGTCAGCGTCCGACGGCTTCCGGCTTTGGGCAGGCGAAATTCGGAGGCACTTTGGGGAATTGAAGGCCTGCCCACGCCAGCGGATGCGAATAAATTTTTCTGCAGCAGTTAATACTGCAAAGCGAGCCATGCTCACCATTTCCCCATCTTTCGTCGGCATCGGTTGACAATAAGGGGTAGAAATCAAGTTTTTACATGAAAAACGGCGGAATTCAGCGACCTGTTGAGACGATAGCGATGAGACTTCTGAGAATGGTGCTGGTGGAGCCGAGGGGAATCGAACCCCTGACCTCTGCAGTGCGATTGCAGCGCTCTCCCATCTGAGCTACGGCCCCGGATGCGCGGCATTTAGGGTTCGCCCTGAGTAGTTGTCAAGAAATCCGCTCCGCTCGTCGGCATCCTAGGGCACGGGACGGCGGACGGCCGTTTGCGCGGAAACTGCGACAATCGCGCTAGACTTTGGGTACCCTGATAACCCCATTCGCAGTTCGGGCGCGAAAGTCTGGACACAAGTCGGGCCAAAGGCTTGCAGGGGGCAGGGTGTCGGGGCTACATGGCGCAACGACACCAAATTGCGGGACGGCGAATGCTCGAGCTTCTGGGCTTTATCAACTATCTCATCACGCTTTATACCTACGTCGTTATCGCCGTGGTGATCGTCAGCTGGCTCATGGCATTCGGGGTGGTTAACCCCTACAATCCGATCGTGCGGTCGATCTGGCAGGCGCTCAACGCCGTGACGGAGCCACTGCTCGCCCCCATTCGCAATGCGATGCCGAACATGGGCGGGCTCGATATCTCGCCGGTGATCTTGCTGCTCGCCTGTTATTTCATCCAGACTGTCGTGCTGCCGAACATCGCCAAGGCCGTCGTGTGACGGCGGCGTCCGGCGGCGCGCAGTCGGCTGACAGCGCCTGGTGGCACGATACCGCGTGCGTCATTGCGCGCTTCCGCTTAACGCCAAAATCCAGCAAAGAGGCGGTTGACGGGATTGTCGAAACCCCCGACGGTCCGGCCTTTCAAGCGCGCGTGCGCGCAATTCCCGAGGATGGAGCGGCGAACCGAGCTCTCGAAGAGCTCGTGGCCCGATGGCTGGGCGTGGCGAAGCAGTCTGTTTCGCTCGCTAAGGGCGGGAAATCACGGCTCAAATCCTTACGGATATCCGGCGATCCGGACGAACTCGACAGACGATTGCAGGACCGGATAGGCGAATTCAAAAAATAGGAAAACGAGGAGGAACGAGAGGAATGTCAGCCCAGGTCATCGATGGAAAAGAGATTGCGGCGAAGGTCCGCGCCGAGGTGGCGGCGGAAGTCGCGCGGCTTCAGAAAGAACATGGGCTGAAACCCGGCCTCGCGGTCGTGCTCGTTGGCGAAGACCCCGCGAGTAAGGTCTATGTTGCGAACAAAGCGAAGCAGACCGTCGAAGTTGGCATGAACTCGTGGGAGCACCGGCTTCCCGCCGAAACGAGCGAAGCGGACGTGCTCTCGATGGTCGAGAAGCTGAACAACGATCCGGCCTGCCACGGCATTCTGGTGCAGCTGCCGCTGCCCAAGCACATCAACGCCGAAAAGGTTCTGAACCTCATCAACCCGGACAAGGACGTCGACGGTTTCCATCCGGTGAACGTCGGCCGTCTTTGGGTCGGCGAGCGGGCGCTGGTCCCCTGCACGCCGACGGGTTCGGTGATCCTGGCCAAGACGGTGCATCAGAGCCTGTCGGGTATGAATGCCGTCGTGATCGGGCGTTCCAACATCGTCGGTAAGCCCGTAGCCGCGCTGCTGCTACGCGAGAACTGCACCGTGACGATCGCGCATTCGCGAACGAAGGATATCGAGAGCGTCGTCAGAGGTGCCGACCTTGTGATTGCTGCCGTCGGCATTCCCGAGATGGTCAAGGGTAGCTGGATCAAACCGGGCGCGACCGTTATCGACGTCGGCATCAACCGCGTGCCATCGGAAGGCGGCAAGACGAAAATCGTCGGTGACGTGGCTTACGCGGAATGTGCGCAGGTTGCGGGCGCGATCACGCCGGTTCCGGGCGGCGTCGGACCGATGACGATTGCGTGTCTGCTCCGCAATGCGGCGCAGGCGGCAGCGATGCAGGCCGGCGTCAAGTCGGTGTTCGGCTGAGATCAGCGAGACAGCGAGTTGTGAATGTTTTGTTCGTCCGGGGCCTTCGGGTCCCGGATTTTTTGGCCCTAATGGCGTTCGAGGCTGTCGTAGTGATCGCGGATATGGGTGTTGAAATATTCACCCGCTGATGATGCCGTGACGAGGGCATCGAAAACGTGCTCCGGGACGCTGAAATAGGTGTAGCGCCGGTCCGTCCGGAAGGTGACATCGAGTGTTCGTGCTTCGGGATCGTAGTCAGCGGACTTGACGACCGACGAGCGCGGAAACTCCATTTCTGTTCCTCGTGTTTCAACCTTGCTTATGCGGCACGCGCCTGGCGCAGGGTTTCGCCGCGGTAGCTTAAGGCCTCTGCGACGTGAGCCCGGGCGACGTTTTCTGAGCCTTCAAGATCGGCAATAGTTCGCGCAACTTTCAGCGTGCGGTGAAAGCCGCGCGCGGAGAGGCCGATCGTCTCGGCTGCGCGGCGAAGCAACGCGACGCCGGCCTCATCCGGCATTGCGGTTTGTTCGAGCAGAGCGGCTGAACAGTCGGCATTGGTGCGTACACCTCTGGCACCCAGCGCCGCGAAGCGCGCGAGCTGACGGTCACGCGCGGCGGCAACGCGGATGCGAACTTCGGAACTGCCTTCGGATGGGGCGGGCAAGACCAGATCGGCCGCAGAGATTGCGGGCACCTCTATTTGCAGATCGATGCGATCGAGCAGCGGACCTGAGACGCGCGCCTGATAGTCGGCAGCGCAGCGGGGTCCGCGCCGACACGGCTCGGCAGGATTACCGCCACCGCACTTACAGGGGTTCATCGCGGCGATGAGCTGGATTCGCGAGGGATAGGAAATCCGGTGGTTTGCTCGGGCAATGACAGTTTCGCCGGCTTCCAACGGCTGCCGCAATGCGTCGAGCACGTTGGGCTGGAATTCCGGCAGCTCGTCGAGAAACAGCACGCCGTGGTGCGCCAGCGAGACTTCTCCGGGGCGTGGGCGCGAGCCGCCGCCGACGAGCGACGCCATGCTGGCGGAATGATGCGGCGCGCGGAACGGACGCTCGACTGTCAACTTGCCGCCCATCAGTTCACCGGCGAGCGAATGCACCATCGAGACCTCAAGGATCTCTTCAGGTTGTAGCGGCGGCAATATTGACGGCAGGCGCGAAGCCAACATCGATTTGCCGGAGCCCGGCGGGCCGATCAGAAGGAGATTGTGCTTTCCAGCCGCCGCAATTTCGAGAGCCCGTTTGGCGGTCTCCTGACCTTTGATATCGCGAAGGTCGGCGGCGTAATTTTGGACAGGGAGAACGTTCGGCTTTGGCCGCGACAGGGTCTGCATGCCTTTGAAGTGATTGACGAGCGATAGCAAATGCGGGGCTGCTAGAATGTCGATCTCTTCGCTGGCCCAGGCGGCTTCCGGCCCGGTGGCGGCCGGGCAGATCAGACCCTTGCCGAGCGCATTGGCGCCAATGGCAGCCGGTAGCGTGCCCGGCACGGCGCGGATCGAGCCGTCCAGCGCCAGCTCGCCGATGGCGGCATAGTTCGCTATGGCGTCGGGCGCGATTGCCTCCATGGCCGACATCATTGCGAGCACGATCGGCAGGTCGAAGTGACTGCCCTCCTTTGGCAGGTCAGCAGGCGCGAGATTGACGGTGATGTGCTTGAAAGGGAGGCCGAGGCCTACAGCGTGAAGAGCGTTCCTGACCCGCTCCCGGCTTTCGGCCACGGCTTTGTCGGGGAGCCCGACGATCGCGAAGGCCGCTGCGCCGGGCGTGACCCGAACTTGCACCTCGACCGGGCGCGCCTCGATGCCAATGAACGCGAGTGTTGAGATCTGGCCGTACATGCCTGCCCCCGAAAACCCCTCGTTTCCAGGTAATCACTGTGGCGAGCCAAAGGCAAGAACAAATATGGAACAATTTGTTGAGGAGAGGCTGGGTTCATTCCGGCGCGATCTCTCTGACACCCAGGGGAGATAGTCCGTGGCCGCCATCCGGCCCCTCAACAATCCATCTTTTCTGGCGCGCGAAAGCGAGAATGGCGGGCAAATTTTGAACGGCGAGGATGTCGGCGGAAGACTTTCCCAGGCCATACAAAGCCTTGAGGTACTCACGAGCTTGTTTCTCGATCTCTTCCATGCGCGCCTCGCTTCATCCAGCGGACAGTACGGAGATCGTCAGCAGGCTAACGGGCCTCAATCTCCAGACCCTCTTAAATTGATATTACCCGAGGGTTGTTCCGCTGAGCGGTATTATCACCACGCTGGCGGTCGACATGAGCAGCCCGACAACGCCGATGAGGCTCATGCGCTCGGCCGTCTTTCGGCTCAGCCCTTCGTCATCGCAAG
The DNA here is from genome assembly GCF_905067615.1 of Hyphomicrobium sp. MC8b. Lineage (NCBI taxonomy): Bacteria > Pseudomonadati > Pseudomonadota > Alphaproteobacteria > Hyphomicrobiales > Hyphomicrobiaceae > Hyphomicrobium > Hyphomicrobium sp. MC8b. The sequence goes on from NZ_LR898465.1 coordinate 4,255,072, forward strand.
CGTCAGTCCGAGCAGCGACTGCGAATTGACGAATTGGATTTCGACGGCCTGGCGACTGCCCATCACCATGATGTCCATGTTGGCCGTCACGTCGGCGCTTTTTACGATCACGCGGAAGCCCCGTGGAGTGACGTCACCTGTCAAGTCGCCTTCGAAATTGTGAATCGTCTCTTTCCAGTGGCCCGAGAGCTTGCCGCCGGTTTCCTTAACATTGCTGATGATCTCAACGTTGCCGCCCGAAGTCGCGCAGCGGATCGTTTGCTTCATCTCGTTTTCCGAGCCTGCCGTGAGGTAGGTGGCGCGGCATTTGATTTTTTCGGGTGGGCTCGATTTGTAGCCGATCATGCCAGAGCCGCTCCAACGGCCGATCAGCGACGCGAAGGGCGATGCCGTTACGGCATTGGCTTCCTCGATAGGAAGTGCGGCTGCAAAACTGAAGGCAGTGGCTGCGGCACCTGCGATCATGATTGATTTCATCGTGATGTCCCTTGCTGCCCCGTGCGCCTCAAATCCGCGCTTCACACTTTCGCTTGTCGTTTTGCTTCGATGACGTCCCAAATCATCGCCGCGATGTCGTTGCCGCCAAAGGCCTTCACCTGCCGGATGCCCGTTGGCGACGTGACATTGATCTCGGTGATGTAGGGCCCGATGACGTCGATCCCCGTAAAAATGAGCCCACGGCGTTTAAGTTCCGGCCCGAGGCGGGCACAGATTTCGCGGTCGCGCGCGGTGAGTTCGACCGGTGCAGCGGTGCCGCCAACATGCAGGTTCGAGCGCGTCTCACCGGCTTGCGGAACACGATTGATGGCGCCTGCGACTTCGCCATCAACAAGGATGATTCGCTTGTCGCCGTCTTTCACTTCGGGGCGATATTCCTGGACCATGAAGGGCTCACGGAAAACGGTTTGAAACAGCTCAACGAGAGAGCCGAGGTTGCCGTCTTCGGGCTTGATTCGAAACACTGCAGCGCCACCGTTGCCATAGAGCGGTTTGATGATGATGTCTTTGTATTCGGCGCGGAACGACTGCACGTCGGTGAGCGAACGTGTGACGAGCGTCGGTGGCATCAGATCGAGGAAATCAAGGACGAAAAGCTTCTCCGGCGCGTTGCGAACGTGCGCAGGGTCATTCACCACCAGCGTCTTGGGATGGATGCGTTCCAACAGATGCGTCGTCGTGATGTAAGCCATATCGAATGGCGGGTCCTGGCGCAGCAGGACAACATCGCGCTCGCTCAAATCGACGACGCGTGGATCCGACAGGGCATAGTGCGCGCCGTGTTTGTCCTCGACTTTCAGCGTTTGCCCGCGCGCGAGTAGCTTGCCTTGGCGAAGCGCCAGATCGGGCGGGGTGTAATAGAAAATGTCGTGCCCGCGTTTTTGCGCTTCGAGCAGAATGGCGAAGGTCGAATCGCCGCGAATATCGATGCGGTCGATCGGGTCCATCTGAACGGCTATGCGGAGCGGCATGTCAGGCTTTCAAGGACGTTGCATTTCGGGCGCGCCTGAGCGGCGTGCAGCCCCACGTCGTTTATACGATTTGACGCCGTCGCGGAATGACATGAACGACGCGTCTCACGATGCCGTCGCGCTTATGGCAAACATGCCGCAGAGCCTGCGGATGCGCGCGATTTGCGGCCTCAAAGGAAATTGTAGGGGTCGATATCGACAGTGATGCGGACATCGGATTTCAGTTTTGGAATCGTTCCAGCCCAGGCGCGCAGGTAGCTTTGCAAATCGACGTCGCGTGGGGCTTTGACGAGCAGGCGCCAGCGATAACGACCACGCACGACCGAGATCGGCGCCTCCGATGGGCCTAAGACTGAGATCGCGTCGCTTTGCGGCGCACGACGGGCGATGTCGCGCGCGACGGTTTCTGTCAGCGCCTTGTCGCGCGATGAAATGATGATCGCAGCCAAGCGGCCGTAGGGCGGCAACAGGCCGGCCTGCCGCGTCCGCACCTCGTAATTCAGGAAGGCGTCGCGGTCACCGGCAACGATCGCCTGCATGACGGGATGTTCGGGTGCATAGGTTTGCACCAAGCCACGACCGACGAAGCTCGTGCGCCCAGCGCGGCCCGTCACCTGGTGCAAAAGCTGGAACGTGCGTTCTGCTGCGCGCGGATCGGCGCCATGCGCGAGGCCCAAGTCGCCATCGACGACACCGACCAACGCGAGACCCGGGAAGTTGTGGCCCTTGGCAACGATTTGCGTACCGATGATGATGTCGAATTCGCGGGCTTCGATGCTGCGGATGATTTCACGCATCTCGGTCAAGCCGGGAATCAAATCCGACGAGAGCAGCGCGACGCGTGCATCGGGAAAGCGCTCGGCGACTTCCTCTTGCACACGCTCCACGCCGGGACCACAGGCGACGAGCGAGCCGGGTGTCGCGCACTTTGGGCATTTCTCAGGCAGCGCGAGCGAGAAGCCGCAATGGTGGCAGGTCAGTTTTTTCCTGAAGCGATGCTCGACGAGCCAAGCTGTACATTGCGGACATTCGAGGCGATGGCCGCAAGACCGGCAAAGCGTCAACGGCGCGTAGCCGCGACGATTGAGAAAAAGCAGCGATTGCTGGCCTTTCTCCATCGTCTCGGTGATGCCTTGAACGAGGCGCTGCGACAGCCACTTGCCCGGTTCCAGTTTCTCCGACCGCAAATCGATTGCCGAGACGTCCGGCATTTCCACGCCCGAGAACCGCCCCGGCAGCACGGCGTGGCGATAGCGCCCGATCAGCGCATTGACGTGGCTTTCGATCGATGGCGTGGCGGAGGCGAGCACAACCGGAAACTTCCCAAGGCTGCCACGGACGACGGCCATGTCGCGGCCCTGGTAGTGCACGCGATCATCTTGCTTGAAACCCTGGTCATGCTCCTCGTCGACGACGATCAGACCGAGCTGGCAAAACGGCAGGAAGAGCGCAGACCGGGCGCCGACGACGCAACGCACGTCACCGCGCGCGACGCCCTTCCAGATGCGGCCGCGTTCGGCGGGGCTCAAAGCCGAATGCCATTCGACAGGCCGGACGCCGAAGCGGCGCTCAAACCGATCGAGAAACTGGCTCGTCAGCGCAATTTCAGGGAGCAGGATGAGCGTTTGCTGTCCTGCTTCAAGCGCACGGGCCACGGCTTCGAAATAGACTTCCGTCTTGCCCGATCCCGTCACGCCATCGAGCAGCGTGACCGAGAAATTCTGCGCATCGACAGCGCTTTTGAGGGAGTCGACGGCGCGGGTCTGGTCCGCTGTGAAGGTCGCCGTCGCATGCGCTGGATTGGGGCGCGGGAAGACGCGCTCGGGGATCGCGACTTCAACGAGCATGCCGGCCGCCGCGAGGCCGTCGATCACGCCGGTCGAACAACCCGCGAGATGGGCGAGATCGGATTTGGCGCGCACGAGGCCGTCGGCGGCCACATCCAGCACGCGGGTGCGGGCGGGCGTCATTTTGGCGGGCGGCGCAGCGCCGGCCACGATCGCGACGCCAAAGCGATGCTTGGGCGGCTCGAATGCGGTATCGGCGCTCATCATCATGCGGACGACCATGCCCAGCGGCGCCAGCGTGTACCGGGCCACCCATTCCGCGAACCGCATGGAAATTTCGGGGAGGGGAGGGGCGTCAATGCCGCTGGTCAGCGCTTTCATTTTCTTGGGATCGACCGGCTTGCCATCACCGCGCGGGCCGTCCCAGACGATGCCAATGCGGGTCTGCGGCCCAAACGGCACGAGCACGAAGGATCCGGGGCCTGCTTCCATGCCTTCCGGCACCAGATAGTCGTAAGTCTGGTCGAGCGCGACCGGCATCAATACCGGCACGCTGCGGGCGCCGGCTGTCGCGCCGTTATCCAGGATTTCAAGCAGGCTATCCAAAGGGGCGTTCAACGGACTAGAAGCTTCCTCCGAGAATCGGTCGTGCTAGGTTTGCCTCCAACTTGGGGCGCACCAAAGGCAGATTCCCAAGACTTAAGGGACGAGGTGAGGAGAAAGAAATGAAATTCTTCGTCGATACCGCCGACGTGGCCGAGATCAAGGAGTTGGCGGCGACGGGCCTGCTTGACGGCGTCACGACGAATCCGACCCTCGTTGCAAAAGCGGGCCGCGACTTCAAGGACATCATTCGTGAGATCTGCGCTGTCGTTCCGGGGCCGGTTTCGGCAGAAGTGGCTGCGACCGATTATGCGGGCATGATGCAGGAAGCGGAAGTGCTGCGGAAGATCGCCAAGAACGTGACGATCAAAGTGCCACTGACGATGGACGGGCTCAAAGCCTGCAAGACGCTGACGAGCGAGGGCACGATGGTCAACGTGACGCTGTGCTTCTCGGCGAACCAGGCGCTGCTTGCGGCGAAGGCCGGTGCGACATTCGTTTCGCCATTTATCGGCCGTCTTGATGATATTGGATTGAACGGTATGGACGTCATTCGCGAGATCCGCACCATCTACGACAATTATCCGGATCTTTCGACGGACATTCTGGCGGCCTCGATCCGCACGGTGAACCACGTCAAAGAAGCAGCCATGATCGGCGCCGATGTCGCCACCATTCCTCCGGCCATTCTGAAGTCACTCGTGAAGCATCCACTGACGGATGCTGGCCTCGCGGCCTTCGTCAACGACTGGAAGAAGACCGGCCAGACCATCGTGTGAGGCAGGCACGAGCACGTGCACTTAAAAACCTTATCCGAAAGCTTGATTGCGCGTTTTGCTGAAATCGTTGGCGAAACGAACGCGCTGACGCGCGCGGAAGATCAAGGCGCATATCTGCATGAATGGCGCGACCGTTATACGGGTTCGACGCCGGTCGTTCTGCGACCGGGCTCGACGGATGAGGTTTCGCGCATTCTGACGCTCGCACATGCCGAGGATATCGCGGTCGTGCCGCAAGGCGGTAATACCGGACTCGTCGGCGGGCAAATCCCATCGCGCGACGGCAGCGAGATCGTCCTGTCACTTGAGCGGCTCAAGGCCGTCCGCAACGTGGATGCCATCGGCGGCACGATGATCGTCGAAGCGGGCGTGACGCTCACTGAAGCGCAAAATGCTGCAAAAAATGCGGGCCGGCTTTTTCCATTGAGTCTGGCTTCCGAGGGCAGTGCGCAGATCGGCGGCGTGCTGGCGACAAATGCGGGCGGCACGGCGGTTCTTGCCTACGGCAATGCACGCAGTCTCGCGCTTGGTCTCGAGGCGGTGCTGGCGGACGGACGCATCTGGCATGGTCTCCGGCGACTTAAAAAAGATAATACCGGTTACGATCTGCGCGATCTCCTGATCGGCTCGGAAGGAACACTCGGCATCATTACCGCGGCGAGCCTCAAGCTGTTCCCGATGCCCGCCGAGCGTGAGACTGCCATCGTCGCCTTCGACACACCGGACGCCGCGATGAAACTCTTCCGACGGGCTGAATCGGAAGCTGGCGGGACTTTGACCGCGTTCGAATTCTGGGCGCATCGGGCGCAGGAGTTCGCTATCAAATACATGTCGAACGTGCGCGATCCGTTTACCGACGATTATCCGTGGTACGCGCTGATCGAGCTGTCGCATGGCGGCAAGGGAACGCGGATTGCGAACACCATCGAGCCGCTGCTGACATCAGCGCACGGGCAGGGGCTCATTCGCGACGCCACCATTGCCCGCTCGCTTCGGCAGGCGGAAGATTTCTGGCGGCTGCGCGAGGCGTTTTCGGAAGCGCAAAAAGGTGCGGGCGGCAGCATCAAGCACGACATCTCGGTGCCGATCGCGCGCATTCCCGAATTCCTTCAGCGCGCCGCGAAAGTGGTCGATGGCGTTTGTCCGGGAGCGCGCCCTGTCCCATTCGGACATTTCGGCGACGGCAACCTGCATTACAACGTCACGCAACCCGAGCACATGGATAAGGCGCAATATCTGGCGCTGTGGGATATCATGTCGGACGCGATCTTCGAACTCGTCACCGAGCTTGGCGGCTCGATCTCGGCCGAGCACGGCATCGGGCAAATGAAGCGCGACGTGCTGAAGCGCTATAAGTCCGAGGTCGAGCTCGACATGATGCGGGCGATCAAAAAAGCCCTCGATCCCAAGGGAATTTTGAACCCCGGCAAGCTGCTGTAATTTACTGTTAACGGCTTGTTAACCGAACCTGCGAAGGGTCGGGAGGCTTCTCAAGGTGGGGCCGGTGGCACAATCGCTCGACGACATTCTGGCAGGCGACGCGGAGCTGCCGCTCGGTGGCGACCTCAAGCGCGTGGTCGAGGGATGGCTCGATCATATCGTCATCGAGCGGGGGCAGAGCGCGGCGACGCGGGAGGCCTATGCGCGCGACGCCCGGCAGTTTCTTGCCTTCCTCAAATCGTATCTCGGGCATCCGCCGTGTCTCGCCGATCTCGAACGGCTCGACGCGCGAACGCTTCGTGCCTTTCTGGCAAACCGGCGCAAGGCCGGTTTGACATCGCGATCCCTCGCGCGATCGCTGTCGGCGCTGAGGACATTCTTTCGGTGGCTCGAACGCGAAGATACGCTGCAAAACCGGGCCGTTTTGCAAGTCGCAGCGCCAAAAATTCCGCATTCGATTCCGAAGCCGCTGACGGTCGAAGGTGCAGCGTCGCTGATCGAACGGGATGCGAGCGATGAAGAAAAAGAATGGATCACGGCGCGCGATACGGCTGTGCTGCTGCTGCTCTACGGTGCCGGTTTGCGCATCAGCGAAGCCTTGCGTCTCACGCCGAAGACCGCCCCGATCAATGGCCGCGATATCATGCACATCCGCGGCAAGGGCGGCAAAGAACGGCTCGTCCCAGCACTGGCCGTCGTGTCGGACGCGATCACCGTGTACATGGGGCTTTGTCCCTATCCGCTTGAGCCCGATGACCCGCTGTTTCGGGGTGCCAGGGGCGGCCCGTTGTCACCCCGGCTCATCCAGCTCGCGATGGAAAAACTTCGGCACACGCTGGGCTTACCGGACACCGCAACGCCGCACGCGCTGCGGCATTCGTTCGCCACGCATTTACTTTCGGCAGGGGCCGATTTACGCCAAATTCAGGAGCTTTTAGGTCACGCCTCACTGTCGACGACGCAAGTCTATACTGAGGTCAATCGAGACCGGCTGCTGGCCGTTTACGACCAGGCCCATCCACGGGCGGCGCGGCGCTGACATTCATCTGCTGTTTCGTTTGCGAGTACCCATGACGTTTTCACGTAACCTACGTTTCATTGGTCATATCGTCAGTGTGCTGGCATTTCTTTCGCTCGGCCCGAGGATTGCTTTCGCCGACGACGCTCCAGCGCGATGCCAGGGCGCCGACATGCTGGCTGAGATGCAGGCCAAGACTCCCGACATCTACAAAAAGGTGATGGCCGAGAGCGACGCGCTTCCCAACACGCAAGCGATGCTCTGGAAAATAGATAAGCCGGGCGTCCCGACCTCCTATCTGTTCGGCACCATGCATCTCAGCGATCCGCGCGTTGCGACGCTGTCGCCAACGGTCAAAGAGGACATTGCGCAATCGAAATCGGTCGCGCTCGAAGTGGCCGATCTCTCGGACAAAGCGGTCGCCGCAGCGATGACCAAGATGGCGGCGCTCATCGTTTATACGAATGGCGAGTCGCTCAAAAAGGATCTCACCGACCAGGAATATAAGGATGTGCAGCAGACCGTGGCGAAAGCCGGCATGCCCGGCGAGCTGGCGGCGTCGATGAAGCCCTGGCTCGTCAGCATGCTGCTCGCCACTTCGGACTGCGAGAGGAAGCAGCTCGCTGCCGGCAAGACGGTACTCGATCTGCAGGTGGCGGCGGAAGCGCAAAAGCACGGCATCGCCATCACGGGACTTGAGACGATCGAGGATCAGCTCAGCGCGCTTGCCTCCGTTCCCGACGATCAGCAAATCGCGATGCTCAAAGTCGGGTTGAAATATCTCGATCGCGCCGACGACATGACGGAAACGCTGGTGCAGATGTACGTCAAGCGGCAGATCGGTGCGGCAATGCCGTTCCAATTGGCGCTGGCGGCGGAGAGCGGAATTTCGCCGTCGGTGTTTGACGGCTTCAAGAAATCGCTGCTCGTCGACCGCAACGCGCGCATGCGCGATGCTGCGCTGCCGCTGCTCGATAAGGGTAACGCCTTCATTGCGGTCGGCGCGCTGCATCTGCCGGGGCCGACAGGGCTCGTCGCGCTGTTGCGCCAGTCGGGCTACACGGTGACGCCGGTCGAGTGAGAGACGCCAACTCGCGGGAGCCGCCTGCGATCGCTTCGTCGATGGCATTTTCGCAAACAGGCGCATTTTTCTACGGAACGAAGCATCGTCGGTAAAGTTGCTTGGCTGCCAGCTCGTTAGAGGAGATGCTGCCATGCGCCGGGAACTACTCGCCCTAGGCATTTTCATGCTCACCGCCGCAACAGCCGTTGCGGACACCGTGCCCCAAGCCACGCAAGACTTTATCGACAAGGTCGCGGTGGCCAATAAATTCGAGATCGACACGAGCCAACTTGAGCTCAAATACGGCAAAGCGGCCGACGTCAAAAGTTTTGCCCAGCAGATGATCGACGACCACACGAAGGCCGGACAGGACTTCAAAGCGAGCCTCGCCGAGGCAAAAATCGAGGCGCCGAAAGATGCGCTCGATATTGCGCACACGGCCAAATACGCCAAACTTCGCGTGTTCACGACCGAGAATGGTTTTGATGCGGCGTATGTCGACGAACAGCTTTCGGCGCACAAAGATGCGGTCGACCTGTTCAAAGATTACTCTGCCAATGGTCCGGCCGGTCCCGTGAAGAGTTTTGCCGAAAAGACGCTGCCGACGCTCGAACATCATTTGGCGATGGTGAAAGAGCTGCATGACAAGATGTCGTCGAATGCGGCGACCGGCGCATCGCCAGGGACGTCGGGTACTTCGGGGGGTACTTCGGGCGACACGAAGTAATAAACTTCCCGGACTTCGATGCTGCTCGTATCGGACGTAATAGCCTACGGCCATCGGCGGCCGGCTCCGCGTAGCAGAGTCGCCGATGGCCAAAGATAAAGCGAAGGGGCAGATCGGCGACGCCTCGCGTTTTTGTTTGTCTGTTCGGGATGCAGCCTTCGCCGATCCGCGACGTGCAACGAGGGTGGGCCCCCATTTCGAACCGTCGACACCGCCATCCGCCCGCGCATTCCGAGATTTCGAACGGGCGTTGAACCCCGGCGCCCCTTGGGGCTACCGCGGCCGGCAGACGACCCCGGTTCCAGCTGATGGGCCCCGGCAGTCCGGCACGCTCTCACCGCCCTCAGGATCCCAGCTCGAGCCTAGAGCCCTTCGCACGCGGCAAGACGAGGCGAGTATGCGGGTGGTTCAGAGAGCGGGGATAAGTTTTTTTGAGAGAGACTTTGTTTGGCGCCAGGCGACACGCGTTCCGCGCGCCGGCCGCCCAGCGCGACGCCTGTCATGCGGGTCGACGCAATCCGGCCTGCACTGCATTTTCGAGAGCTTGAAGAAACTGGGAACGGTCGCGAGGCGTGAAGGACGCGTTGTAGCCGCGGCTCTCGCCGGTTTCGCGAAGGTGGCGCTGCATGTCTCTCATCGCGACGGCCATGCCGATGTTCGCGTCGCTGAATGGCTTTCCTGTCGGACCGATACATTGGGCACCGGCTTTCAGGGCACGTGCCGCGAGTGGGATATCCGCCGTTACGACGATGTCCGAGGGCGTGACATGCTCGGCGATCCAATCATCGGCGGCGTCCGCGCCGTCACCGACGATCACGCGCTTGATGAGCGGACTTTCCTCCAGCCGCATCCAGCTGTTCGAGACCATGTGCACGATGAGATCATGGCGGGTGGCGACGCGGAGGACTTCCGCCTTCACCGGACACGCATCCGCATCGACGTAGATTTCCATGGTCGTATTACTTTCGGCAAATAGAGCGCTTCATTCGCTGCGACATGCGGCGATGATCGACATGTGGGCAACGGGCCTTTGTCATCTGCGGTCATATTTTAAATTCGGCCTGCGTGTCAGCCAGAAAAGACATGGCATCCGTAAAGTTGAGCAGCCGCATTATAGGCCGATCTGCAATGGCATCGTGCGGATAAGATAAAGCGCATCGAATATCGAAAGATTGCTCCGCGATTTACGCGCATTTGTCCTCAGCGCTTGCAACACATGAGGACCTTCAAATGTCGACCAAAGTTCTGTCGGAGCTTGTTCTATCCAAATCGGCTTTCAGCCACGTTCTCGATGTTCCGGCAGACGGTCTCGATATCGCTGATTGGCTGTTCAACCTGCCCATGTACGAATATCGCAGGTGTTGTGCGCCCGATCACATCACCGCCGGTTTCACGACGACAGATGACGGACGCAAAATGTCCATCAACGTCGAGAGAATCGGAGGCACGTTGATGATTCAGCAGTACGTCGGCGAGGTCACCGACCCTCTCCATTGCCACATGGTTTCAATATCAGATGCCTTTTCGCCGAACGGTCACACGACTGTTCAAGTTATTTGGGACCTGAGTATCAAGCCGATCAGCGCGACGAGCTGCGAATTTACGAATAGCGTCATCGCGCATCCGACCGAAGAGTTCATGGCGTTCATCAAGGAACACAACATTTCGTTCGAGGATGCGGCACAGGCTCGACAATCGGCTGGAGGCGATCATAATCGCCGGGAAACGCCCATGTTCGCCGAAAGCATCAAGCGAAAGTCATTGATGCGGCTGCGCTGAGTGGAGCATCAGAAGCTCGCTCTGTTCCCGGCCCCGCCCATAAGGCTGCAAGGCGAGGCTGGAACCGCAACGCAAGCTCGGCTTGACTGGATCCCGGCCTGCGCCGGGATGACGGTTGGGTGCGATTCCGGCGTTAAAAATGGATGGCGCGTTTGGCGACAGCGAGGGCGGCTTCTTTCATCGCTTCGGAGAAGGTCGGGTGCGCGTGGCAGGTGCGCGCTAGATCTTCGGCCGAGCCTGAGAATTCCATCAGCACGCACGCTTCGGCGATCAATTCGCCTGCGACGGCGCCGATAATGTGGACGCCGAGCACGCGATCGGTCGTCGCGTCCGCCAGGATTTTCACGAAGCCCGCCGTCTGATTGATCGCCTTGGCGCGGCCGTTGGCGGTGAACGGAAACTTGCCGACATTGTAGGCGATGCCTGCGGCCTTCAGTTCCTCTTCCGTCTTGCCGACGCTCGCGACCTCCGGACTTGTATAGATGACGCTCGGGATCACGTCGTAGTTCACGTGGCCCGCCTGACCGGCGATGATCTCGGCGACGGCGACGCCTTCGTCCTCCGCCTTGTGGGCGAGCATCGGTCCGGCGATCACGTCACCGATGGCAAAAACGCCGGTGACGTTGGTCTGGTAGTGGCCATCAACGAGCACGCGTTTTTTGGCGTCCAGCGCGATGCCGGCTTCGGCGAGGCCCAGCCCTTCTGTGTAGGGCACGCGGCCAACGGCAACGAGAACGGCGTCGGCCTCGACCGTTTCGGCGACACCACCTGCTGCGGGCTCGACCTTGGCGACGACGCCAGTGTCGGATGTTTCGACGCCCGCAACCTTGCTCGACAGGCGGAAGGCAATGCCCTGCTTTTCGAGGATGCGCTGGAAAGACTTTGCGACCTCGGCGTCCATGCCGGGCAGAATGCGCGGCAGATATTCGATGACGAGAACTTCCGAGCCGAGACGACGCCAGACAGAGCCCAGCTCAAGTCCGATGACGCCTGCGCCGACGACGAGCAGCTTTTTCGGTACCGTCTCGAAATCGAGGGCGCCGGTCGACGAGACGACGCGCTTCTCATCGATCTCGATGCCCGGCAGGCGCGTGACGTCTGAACCCGTCGCGATGACGATCGACTTTGTTTCGAGCGTTTGCGTGTCACCGCTTGGAGACGTGACCGCGACTTGACCGGACTTCACGATGCGGCCGGTGCCGAAGTGATGATCGATTTTGTTCTTCTTCAGAAGGTAAGCGACGCCGTCGGTATTGCCTTTGACGCCTTCGCGCTTGAACGCCTGCATCTTGGCGAGATCGAGCGTCGGATCGGTGCCGATGCCCATCGACGCGAATTCGTGCTTCGCCTCGTCATAGCAATGCGACGCGTGAAGCAGCGACTTCGACGGGATGCAGCCGATGTTGAGGCAGGTGCCGCCGAAGGTTGCGCGCTTCTCGACGACGGCGACTTTCATGCCGAGCTGAGCAGCGCGGATGGCGCACACGTAACCGCCGGGGCCGGTGCCGATAACGATCAGATCATATGCGGCCATTCCTCAGAGCTCCAGGATGAAGCGCTGCGGATCTTCGAGACATTCCTTGACGCGGACGAGGAACGTCACGGCTTCCTTGCCGTCAACGATGCGGTGATCGTAGGAGAGCGCGAGGTACATCATCGGGCGCGCAACGATCTGGCCTTTCTTGACGACCGGGCGTTCCTCGATGCGGTGCATGCCCAGGATGCCGGATTGCGGTGCGTTCAAGATCGGCGTCGACATCAGCGAGCCGTAGACGCCGCCGTTCGAGATCGTGAATGTGCCGCCCTGCATGTCTTCGATCGAGAGGCGGCCGTCACGGGCGCGCTTGCCGAATTCGTTGATCTGCTGCTCGATGCCCGCAAGGCTTAAGCGGTCGGCGTCGCGGACGACCGGCACGACAAGACCCTTCTCGGTGCCGACGGCGACGCCGATGTGATAGTAATTCTTGTAGATCAGTTCATCGCCGTCGATCTCGGCATTGACCGCGGGGACATCGCGCAGGGCCTGGATGCAGGCCTTCACGAACAGGCCCATGAAGCCGAGCTTCACGCCGTAGCGCTTCTCGAAAATGTCTTTGTATTGCGAGCGCAGCGCCATCACGGCGCTCATATCGACGTCGTTGAACGTCGTCAGCATGGCGGCGGTGTTCTGCGCGTCCTTCAGGCGCCGCGCGATGGTCTGGCGCAGCCTCGTCATCTTCACGCGTTCTTCCCGGGCGACGTCGTTGCCGGCCGAGGGGAGGCGCGTTTCCTGCGGGACGGCTTTCAAGGCGGGAGCGGTCGGGATCGCGACGACGTTCGTTGCCGGAGCGGCTTCATGCACCGGCGGCGGGGCGGCAGGACGCGCCGATGACGCGACCGCTGCCAAGACGTCTTCCTTCAGCACCTGGCCGCGGCGGCCGGAGCCTTGAATGTCGGATGTCTCGAGACCTGCTTCGGTGAGGGCCTTCTGGGCTGCAGGCGGTGGCGGCGGAGGTGGGGCTTGAGCCGCAGCAGGAGCGGGCGCTGCTTGAGGCGGCGGAGGCGGAGCGGCTTTGGCTTCGCTCTTTGCCGGAGCCGCCGCGGCGCCGCCTTCGTTTAACGCGGCGAGCAGTGCGCCGACTTCGACGGTCGAGCCCGATTGCACCAGAATTTCGCCGAGAACGCCGCTGGCGGGTGCCGGAACTTCAACGGTCACCTTGTCGGTTTCCAGTTCGACGAGCGGTTCATCCGCGGTGACGGCATCGCCCGCATTCTTGAACCACTTGCCTACTGTCGCTTCCGTGACGCTTTCGCCAAGCGTGGGAACGCGGATCTCGATCGACATTCTTTAGCCTCTTCTTGTTTGCGATTGGCGACTCTCCTTCGTCGAGCCGGCCGCCAATCGCGGGATACTTTTTTGTTGCGACCGGCGTTCCCCCTTCAGGGAGCCGGTCGCGAAATGCGTTTCAAATTCCCAGCGCGTCGGCAACGAGCGCTGTCTGCTCCTTGATGTGCTGCGAAAGCAATCCGGTTGCGGTGGCGGCCGACGCTGGTCGTCCGGCGTACCGCGGGCGGCGGTGGATGTAGCCAAGGTGGTTCAAAACCCACTCGATATTGGCGTCCATGAAGTACCACGCGCCCATGTTTTTGGGCTCTTCCTGACACCAGACGATCTCGGCGAACTTGAAGCGGCCAAGCTCGTTGATGAGGGCGCGGGCCGGGAAGGGATAAAGCTGCTCGACGCGCAGGATATAGACGTCGTCGAGGCCCTTGGCGTCGCGCGCTTCGAGAAGATCGTAGTAGACTTTGCCGGTGCAGATCACGACACGCTTGATCTCGGCGTCGGGCTTCAGCGTGATCGACGACGAGCCGCGCTCGGCATCGTCCCACAGCAGCCGGTGGAAGCTGGTGGCCGGACCGAAATCCTCGATCTTCGAGACGACACGCTTGTGACGAAGCAACGACTTCGGCGTCATCAGGATCAGCGGCTTGCGGAAATTCCGGTGCAGCTGACGCCGCAGAATATGAAAATAGTTCGCAGGCGTCGAACAGTTGGCGACCTGCCAGTTGTCTTCCGCGGAAAGCTGCAGATAGCGTTCGAGGCGAGCCGACGAATGCTCCGGACCCTGGCCTTCGTAGCCGTGCGGCAGCAGGCAGACGAGGCCCGACATGCGCAGCCACTTGCGTTCGCCCGACGACAGGAACTGATCGAAGATCACCTGGGCGCCGTTGGCGAAGTCGCCGAACTGGGCTTCCCACAGCGTCAGCGCGTTGGGCTCAGCGAGCGAGTAGCCGTATTCGAAACCGAGAACGGCTTCTTCCGACAGCATCGAGTTGACGATCTCGAAGCGCGCCTGGTTCGGCGACAAGTGCTTCAGCGGCGAGAAACGGCGTTCGCTTTCCTGGTCGATGAACACGGCATGGCGTTGCGAGAAGGTGCCGCGCTCGCAATCCTGGCCGGACAGGCGAACACGGAAGCCTTCCATCAGCAGCGAGGCGAAGGCCATGTGCTCGGCCATGGCCCAGTCGATGCCCTGGCCGGTGTCGATCATCTCGCGGCGGCGTTCGATCAGTTTGCCGACGGTCTTGTGAATGTGGAAGTCGTTCGGGATCGTCGTGACGCGATGGCCGATGTCTTTGAGCGTTTCGATCTCGACGCCGGTATTGCCGCGCCAGTCGTCGCTGTCGGGGCGGGTGATGCCCGACCAGCGGCCATCGAGCCAGTCGGCCTTGTTCGGCTTGTAGCCGTCGGAGAACGAAAATTCGTTGTCGAGGTTGCCGCGCACCTCGTCTTTCATTGCGGTGAATTCGGCCTGCGTGATGATGCCTTCGTCGATCAGATCTTTCGAATAGATGTCGACGACCGTCGGATGCGACTTGATCCGCTTGTACATCGCCGGCTGCGTGAACAGCGGCTCATCGGCTTCGTTGTGGCCGTGGCGGCGATAGCAGAACATGTCGATGACGACAGGCTTCTGGAAGCGCTGCCGGAACTCGGTCGCGATCTTGGCGACGTGAACGACGGCTTCGGGGCTGTCACCGTTGACGTGGAAGATCGGGGCTTCGATCATCAGGGCGACGTCGGAGCAATAGGGCGACGAGCGCGAGTGATGCGGCGCGGTCGTGAAGCCGATCTGATTGTTGATGATGAAGTGGATCGAGCCGCCGGTGCGGTGGCCGCGCAAGCCTGACAGGCCGAAGCATTCCGCGACGACGCCCTGACCCGCGAACGCTGCGTCGCCGTGAATGAGAAGCGGCATCACGGCGGTGCGATCGTTACTCGGGCAGTTGCGCTGATCCTGCTTGGCGCGCACCTTGCCGAGGACGACGGGATCGACGATTTCGAGATGCGACGGGTTCGCCGTCAGCGAAAGATGCACGCTGTTGCCATCGAACATGCGGTCGGAAGAGGCGCCGAGGTGATATTTCACGTCGCCTGAGCCTTCGACGTCGTCGGGCTTGAAGGAACCGCCTTTGAATTCTTTGAAGATCGCGCGCAGCGGCTTTGACATGACATTGGCGAGCACGTTGAGGCGGCCGCGATGGGCCATGCCCATGGCGATTTCCTGCACGCCCAAATGACCGCCGCGCTTGATGATTTGCTCAAGCGCCGGAATGATTGATTCCGCGCCGTCGAGGCCGAAGCGCTTGGTGCCGGTATATTTGATATCGCAGAACTTCTCGAACGTTTCCGTTTCGATGAGCTTCTTCAGGATCGCTTTCTGGCCTTCCGGCGTGAAGCGCACATCCTTTTCCGGGCCTTCGATGCGTTCTTGAATCCAGCCCTTTTGCGTCGGGTCGGTGATGTGGGTGAACTGGACGCCGATCTTGCGGCAGTAGGTCCGGCGCAGGATGGTCAGGATCTGACGCATCGTTGCGGTTTCGAGGCCCATGACGCGGTCGATGAAGATCGGGCGGTCAAGGTCGGCGTCGGTGAAGCCGTAGGTCTCCGGCAGCAATTCGCGATGGACGCGGCGGTCGGCGAGGCCGAGCGGATCGAGGTCAGCCGCCAAGTGACCGATGACGCGATAGGCGCGGATCAACATCAGTGCGCGGATCGAATCCTGCGTCGCCCGGAGCGACGCCGCGGGCGTCATTTCGAAGCCTGAGATCTGCGCGCGGCGTTCGATCTTGTCGCGGATGGTCCGCTCGGTCTCGCCGTAATCGCCGGTCAGCGCGCCGACGAGATCTTTATCGGTACCGCTTTCCTCGAGAAGCGCGGACAGCGGCGGCGCCCAGGCGGGTCCGCCCGCGTATCCCGTCAGTTGTGTGGGCGCTTCCTTGATGCTTTCGAAAAATCGGCGCCACTCGTCGCTGACGGCGCCGGGGTTGCGCTCATACTCAGCCTGCATGTCTTCGATATAGGGGGCGTTGGCCGCGCTCAGAAAAGAGGTGCGCAGGAACGCTTCATTCTGGCCGTTTCGTGCCATGTCGTTCGTCCTTATTCATTCTCCAAGAGCGTTGCCTCGATGCTCTGGATGACGCGGACAGTGACCGGACTGATAACGCCGCCAGTCTTACGGCTCGGTTATTTCGGCGACCTTAAGCCTTCAAGACTTCGACAAGAGTACGGCCGAGCGCGGCGGGGCTCGGCGCAATGGCAATGCCCGCAGCTTTCATCGCCGCGAGCTTGTCTTCCGCCTTGCCCTTACCGCCGGAGATGATCGCGCCCGCGTGGCCCATGCGGCGGCCCGGAGGCGCCGTCACGCCGGCAATGAAGCCTGCCATCGGCTTTTTGCGGCCCTTTTTTGCTTCCTGGATGAGAAAGTCAGCCGCGTCCTCTTCGGCGGAGCCGCCGATTTCTCCGATCATGATGATCGACTGCGTTTCGTCGTCGGAGAGGAACATGTCGAGGACGTCGATGAATTCCGTACCTTTGACGGGGTCGCCGCCAATGCCGACGGCCGTCGTCTGCCCGAGACCAACGTCCGTCGTCTGCTTTACGGCTTCATATGTGAGCGTTCCCGAGCGCGATACAATGCCGACCGAGCCATTCTTGAAAATGTTTCCGGGCATGATGCCGATCTTGCATTGATCGGGTGTGAGAAGTCCGGGGCAGTTGGGTCCGACAAGGCGCGATTTCGAACCGTCGAGCGCGCGCTTGACACGCACCATGTCCATCACCGGAATGCCCTCGGTGATGCAGACGATCAGCGGTACGCCAGCGTCGATGGCTTCGAGAATGGCGTCGGCCGCGAAGGGCGGGGGAACGTAGATCGAGGTTGCGGTGGCACCCGTCTTGGCGACCGCTTCGCCAACGCTATCGAACAACGGAATGTCGGCGAGTTCGGCGTCAGGGTGCTTGGAGCCGCCCTTGCCGGGCGTTACGCCGCCGACGATTTCGGTGCCGTAGGCACGCGCCTGCTTGGTGTGAAAGGTTCCCTGACTACCAGTAATGCCTTGGCAAATGACCTTCGTATTCTTGTCGACAAGAATAGACATTCCATCCCCGCGTTGTTCTTGGCCTTCTTAGGCCTAAATGTCGCGCATTTTTTGCGGTGCAGCAAGTAGAACTGACGTACCAGGAGCATCGAAATTGCTGCTCCTAGCGCGTTCGACCCCCGGTTTAAGCGGGCTGCTTGAGCTGATCGGTGATTTTCTTGGCCGCGTCGGCGAGATCGTCGGCCGGAATGATCTTAAGGCCGGACTCCTTCAGGATTTTTTTGCCCAGATCGACGTTCGTGCCCTCCAGGCGGACGACGAGCGGGACGTTGATCGCCATCTCGCGGGCAGCGGCGACGACGCCTTCAGCGATGATATCGCAACGCATGATGCCGCCGAAGATATTGACCAGGATGCCTTTGACGGCCGGATCTTCGAGAATGAGCTTAAAGGCTGCCTGGACTTTTTCCTTCGATGCGCCGCCGCCGACGTCGAGGAAGTTCGCAGGCTCGGCGCCATAAAGCTTGATGATGTCCATGGTCGCCATGGCAAGGCCCGCGCCGTTCACGAGGCAGCCGATGTTGCCGTCGAGCTTGACGAAGGCGAGATCGTATTTCGAGGCTTCGATTTCGGTCGGGTCTTCTTCGCCGAGGTCGCGCATGGCGACGATTTCGGGATGGCGATAGAGCGCATTTGAATCGAAATCCATCTTGCCGTCGAGGCAGATGAGCTTGCCATCCTTAGTGACGACGAGCGGGTTGATTTCGAGCAGGCTCATGTCCTTCTCGACGACCATCTTGAACAGGTTCTCAACAAGCTTTCCACAGGTCTTCACCTGATCGCCCGTAAGGCCCAGCGCGAAGGCAACCTTGCGCCCGTGGAATGGCTGGTATCCCGTGGCGGGATCAATCGTCAGCGTGTGGATCTTTTCCGGCGTGTCGTGCGCGACGTCCTCGATGTTCATGCCGCCCGCCTGGCTGACGATGAACGCGACGCGCGAGGTCGCGCGATCGACGAGGGCCGAGAGATAAAGCTCACGCTCGATGGCGGAGCCGTCTTCTATATAGAGGCGATTGACGACGCGGCCCGCCGGTCCGGTCTGGACCGTGACGAGCGTGTTTCCGAGCATCTCCTTAGCGAAGGTTTCGACTTCCTCCAGCGACTTGGCGAGACGGACGCCGCCTTTGTCTCCGGCTGAGGCTTCCTTGAACTTGCCTTTGCCGCGACCGCCCGCGTGAATCTGAGCTTTGACGACCCAGACCGGACCGGGAAGTTGCTTTGCTGCGGCAACGGCTTCTTCGACCGAGAAAGCGGGGAAACCATTCGGTGTCGGAACCGCGTACTGACGATAAAGCTCTTTCGCCTGGTACTCGTGAATGTTCATGCTCTCGCCTTGCTCCACAAAAGATTGTCATAGCCTGCACTGGAACATGTCGCGCCGCTTTTACGCCCTAATTTAAGGGGGTAAAGGTGCCCTTCACGGGCAATTGTCGACAGGCGGCGAGACCGCCTATTGAGTCGACACTGGCGCCGCCGTAAATCGTTTTTCAATACGGGTCCAGTCAACAACGGGGAACGTCCATGACT